>NZ_FQWT01000010.1 GCF_900129755.1 Chryseobacterium oranimense | reverse complement strand
GATTGATCAGGAATATTTTGAACTTGGAAAAACAAGGATTGAAAAACTACAGCCATTGCAACCTGAATTGTTTAGGTAGCGGGGTTTTTAATTTAAGGAGTATGGAAAGTAAGACGAAGGAGGATTTACCAGGAGAAATTTGGCAAGAGATACCATATTATTATGGTTATGAAGTGTCTAATTATGGGAGGGTGAAAAGTTACATGAAGAAAAGGCCAATTATCCTTAAGAAAACACTTGCCTCTGGAAAGCATATCGTAAAGATTACTAAAAAGAAGGGTATATATGATAATGTAATTGTTTCCCGCCTGGTAGCATCTGTTTTTATTCGGAACCCTTATTTAAATGAGGTTGTAAAGTTTAAGGACGGTAATTGCTTAAATGATGCAGCAAAAAACCTTGAATGGATCAGTAGGCAACAGAGTATTATTAATGCATCTGGGCGAGAAGGATATTCACAAAAAGGTATCCGCAATGGAATGGCTCTTTTAAATGAGGAAAAGGCAAGTGAAATAAGAAAGATGAAGTCTGCAGGTTTACCTTACGGTAAAATCGCAAGCAAGTATGGAGTATCAATTTCATGTGTAATGTATGTTGTACAGAAAAAATATTGGAAAGTATGAAAACTGATAATAACGACAAGGGTAGGGACCCAAACGGAAAGTTTGCAGAAGGAAATAAATTTTCTCCTGGAAGAACACCTATATATTCAGATCCGGAACATATGGCAACAAAACTACTTGATTACTTTACATGGATAGAGGGTGAATATGTTATCGAAAGGAAAATAACCACAAAGACAACGGGCAAAGGTAAAGAAGCCGTTACTACAACAGAAGATGAACCTGTTAAGATATGGACACGTTATCCTGAACCTCCTACTATGACTGGACTCGCTATTTACTTAGGATTTGCAAGTAGACAATCCCTATATGACTATGCAAAAGAAGACGGTTTTTCTTACCCAATAAAAAGAGCATTGCTGGAAGTTGAAAATAACTATGAAAAAGGCTTATTTGGCGACAAGGTTATTGGAGTATTATTTGCCCTTAAAAACATGGGGTGGACAGATAGGACCGAAACAGATATTACTTCTAAAGGAGACAAGATAAACGCTTCTCCATCTGTTGTAACAGTTGAGATAGTCAAGCCTGATTTCGAGGATTAATAATTATGACAGCTGCAGCAATGAATTTTAAAGCATCTATCGTTTTCGAACGTATATGGAATGCTTTAAATAAGAAGAATCTAAATGAATATGGCAAGCCTGAGCATATTTATAATCTTATCATTGAAGAAGGCAGCTCTAGGAGCACCAAAACATGGAGTAACTTCCAAGCTCTTTATCTTTATTTGCTAGAGAACCCCGGAACATCTGCTACCATCTTACGAGACACTCAAAAGTCATGTAGAGAAATCGTAGAAACAGACTGGAAGAAATGGCTTAAGGATCCAATGGTAAGAACGGCCCAGTACGAAAAAGGTGAAATCACCATTCAGCAATTGGATGAATATTTAGCTTCAGAGAACTTAAATCAATACTTTGTAGAAAATAAAACTAACCATACATGGACGTTTAAGCATAACGGCAATATGATACGGTTTACAGGCTTAGATGACGAGAACAACGCAATGGGGATGTCTCAGACTATATGCTGGATTAACGAGCCGTACAGCTTCAGTAAAGAAGTATTCAAGCAGCTCGCTATGAGATCAAAGGTTATTCTGTTTGACTGGAACCCGAAGCAAAACCACTGGATCGAAAAAGAAAAGATTAAAGATACTACGTTCGTAGATCACTCCACATTTAAAGATAATCCATTCATTACTGCAGAAAGCAGATATAAGATATTAGGCTATCAGTCTGTAAAATACTGTGACATTGTAGTAAGTGGCTATATTTCAGAAGCAGAAGCTAAAACTTACGACTTTAAAGCTAATAAACGCTTGTTTACGGATAAACAACTTAAAGAATTAGCCAGATGTATTAAAAACGAAATTGAAGGATCAGCATCAGACTATGATTGGCTGGTGTATGGATTAGGTTTAAAAGCTGAAAACCCTAAAAAGATTTATAAGAACTGGAAGGTTATCACAATAGAAGAATACAACGCTATTGATGAACGTGAATACTTTGGCCTTGATTATGGTTGGGCTAAACCTACAGCCTTAGTTGGCATCAAGTATGATGGGGATCGTACCCTTTATGTGCGCCCGGCGCTGTATAAACCAATGAATGGCATGGGAGAAACGCCATTAGGCGAATATCTTATTGCTGCGGGGTTCCCAAAAGGGCTGGTAACTTATGGATGGGCGGATAGTTCAGACAAAGAAGCAGGGTCTGAGATCTCATTAACCAATAGCATCATAGAAAACTACTCATTAAATTTAGCTCCTACAAATAAACCTACCTATAAGGCCCGCTGGGAATTCTTTACAAAGATGAGGGTTTGTTATGTGTACGATTCAAATTTTGAATTTGAATATGAGAACTATTCACTTGAATATATCAATGATACGCCTACCGGAAAGCCAATAAAAAAGGATGATCACTATATGAACGCATTTGAGTATGGAGGATGGGGAATTAAAGAGTATTTAGGGATTGTTCTTTAACACAATAAACCTTTTTATAAGCCTAATTTTATATCCGTCTCAATAATTATGTCAATCTTATTAAGGATTGACTTCCCGTTTTTTAAATCAGTATAAGTTTTTTGTGTATTTAAAGACATAGAAATTGAAATATCTTTATTTACATTGACATAGTTTTGTAACTTTTCCCTAAAATCATTTTCAATAGCTTGTACTTCCTTCGTTACCTGAGTTTGCTTAATCTTTCTTTTTTCGATTAGCTGATCAAAAGTCTTTTCATCTATTGGTCCGCTTTCTTCTAAATATCCATTATTTTCCATATAGTAAATTTTCTTTTTCATTCGTAATACCTTCGGGAATTAAATCAATACTACAACACTTATCTAAATTAGTTTTATTCTTTGATTTCATCCGTTTGAGTTTTTATAGTTAATTCTTCCCTTTTAACAGCAAAATAAAGGTTTTGTAAATCGTGAACATATAGATTTTCAGTTCCTAATAGTATTCCGTTATAGTCATATTCAAAGCCTTGTATAATTAAACTTCTTTGATCAAGCCTTATTATAAATCTATCTTTAGAAAATTCATTACCGTCCTTTTCGAACCCAAGCTTCAGCAACCATTCATAATTTAATGGTATTGGGTTTAATGATAAACCAGAAAAACCAATAGACTCATTATTAACCCTGATGCTTCTATGATCAATAGAAGTAACAGTACTAACTTTGCCATCATAATCATAGACCAGATTGCCAATTCTTAATTCATTTTCTTCCATATGTAAATTTACTCATTCAATATTAAAATTCAAAGAAATAATTTACAGTCGCCAACACTAGAAGACCGATAAACTAATTTTGTTATAAACAGTGAGTAAGTGAACGTTTTTACAAAGATTGGTAATGTTGTTGATACTATAAAACACGCTTGGGATGGTGATTATTTGCCGTACACAAGACTTGATGATGGTACACATGCTTACAATTACGGAACAAGTCGAATTGATGAATTTCTTGACGTAGTTGGAATTAAAAAAGCTTACTACACACCTGTAGAAAATCTTAAATATTATTACCATAACGTTTTCTTTCTGGCTGACTGTATTGATCTATATGCAGAAACCTGCAGCCAGGTTAATATTATTGAGATTGACAAGAACGGAAATGAAATAGAGAATTCAAAGTACGTAGAGTTTCTAAATAATCCAAACCCATTTCAAACATTGCCAGAGTTTATCACTGAAATGGTGATCAATACCTTAACAACTGGAATATCTATTCAATCCGGCAACTATTTTAAAAATGGAAACTTAAAGATTGGCTCACAGCTTTATAATATCGACTTCAACAGACTTTCTATGCCTGCCATTAAAAACCCTTATATAGTTACCGGAAAGGGATTGCAAGATTTGGACGTAAAGGAAAGACTAGATGGTAGAGAGGTGCGACCACTTAAAATGTTTGAACTCGCTTACTTCTATGATCGTTTACCACAGAAAGGATTTGATATTAGCAGCTATAACCCTAAGAATTATTTTAACCCGACATCGCGAATATTCCCCCTTATATCATCCTTGCAAACTTTGATCAATTCACAAGACACAATGTGCTATTTGACCAATAGTCCTGTCAACTCTGTATTGAGTCCTGATCATGGGAATACGAGTGCAGGAGGTTATAGACCATTAGAGGGTGATCAAAAGAGAGATGCTGAATTTAAGTTATCAGGCAAAGGGCCTTATGGAGCCGGCCGTGGCAAGATCGGAGACACCATTGTGACAAATGAAAGTTTAAAACATTTAGATCTATCAAGGAACAACGCAAAGGCTCAGAATATTGAAATGCAAGACAATGCAAAGAGTAATATCAGGACCCGTTTTTCTATTCCTAAAGACTATTTCTTTGATTCTACCTACGAAAACAAACAGGTATCAGAAGCTAGGTTCACTTTAGGACCTGTAAAAGCAATAACAGATAAATGGCTGAATACCCTGGTTCAAAAGTCTCCTGAATACTTCAATAACGGAAATGCCTTGATAGGAAAGTATGATCATTTACCTAGTGTTATTGCCGGGAAAAGTGCTGAAGAAAACGCTTCTGCATTGGATAGAGCAAAAACAACAAATGAGGTAATTAAAGCATATAAAGAATTCAAGCTTATTGACCCAGAAATAACATGGGACGATTTCTTGATTGCACACCAATTCAATGGCTTTTATAAAGTAAAATAATTCTTATGAAAAACATGATCAACAAAATAGATAAGCTATTAAAAGAGGATGAAAATTTGCCTCCGAAATTAAAAGCTGAACTGGAAAAGAAGAAAAAGATTTTGTCGAATGATAAAGCTGTGAAAAAATGATAGTAGTAAAGGAGTTTCCAAATAAACAATTCAGTTCTAAATCTGAGCTGTTTAAAGCATTGAAAGAACATAAGGATATTATAGTAAGTGCCAAAAAGGCTGAAATCTATAAGTCTTGTGAGAAGGGATTGTCTGTAGTAACGAATCAGATGTTGATCTCTAAATTTTCTGAAGCTTCAAAGTCTTTTGAAATTGATGATGATTATTACTATTTCGTGGTAAATAGCTCAAATATCCTGGATAGCCATTCAGATCTTCATATTCCTGGTAATTGGGACAAGACGGTAAAGGAACAGCAGGGTAAAGTTTACCTGGTATGGGATCATACGCTTATCAGAACTGAGATCATAGCGATGAAAAATGATGTCGAAATGCTGACTGCGGAAATACCATTTAAGTCTATTGGCAAGAATTACGAGGGTAGTACGTACTGTTTAATTTACAAAGTGCGTAAAGATAAAATAGTAAATGAAGATGCTAAAAAATGGCTTAATGAAGGCTTTGAGTTTGAAGCAAGTGTAAGAATGCAGTATGTAGATATTGATCTTGCTATTGATTCCAATGACGAAGACTATGAAAAAGAGAAAACCATTTTTGACACATATTACCCCCAAATAGCCAACAAGTCAGACTATGAAGATATATTCTACTTCTGGGTTGTAAAACAAGCTAAAAACGTGCTTGAAAGTTCCCTTGTAATGTTTGGGAGTAATCCAGCAACAGGAAGAATACAAGAAAACGAAGAGCCGGTTAAATCCACTCTTATAAATATCGAGCCGGCGGATGCCACTCATGGTGAACAAAACAAAAATATTAACGATTTATTTTTAATTTAAAATGAAATTCGAAAGAAAGACACTAAAACAGATCGCGGAAATGTCACCGGAGGAAAAGGAGGCATATTACACCGCAAAAGAAGCTAATGATGCAGATGTTAGGAAAGGAGAAATTGACGCAGCTTTAGATCCTATTTTAAAGGGCCAAAAAACCACAGAACAGCAAATTAAAGACATTGCTGAAACGGTTAATTCCATTGAGGAAAAAGTACGCGTTCAGATGCAGCCTGAAATGAAAGGTTTCTTACATACGGTTATTAAAGAAAATCATGAAGCAATTGTAGAGGCTTTCAAAGGAAGAGAACATTTCTCTTTTACCGTTGAAAAAGTTCCTGCAATGCACATGACTAATAACGGTACAGTAAGCAATGTATCTGGATTAACATATCCTACTGGTTCATTTGAAGTTGACAACGATATTGCGTTGATCAGAGTTCCGGAAAACTTTATTCTTAATGTTATCAGGAATACTCAAAGAGCCAATGTTCCTGAGTATGTAATCAAAAAACAGCAGGTTCCGGGAGAAGGAGCGGCTGCAGTTGTTGCCGAAGGAGCTGTTAAGCCTTTGATCCAGAAAAAATTTCAGAACACTTCTACAATGAGAAAAAAATACGCTGGACGTATTGAGTGGAGTGAGGAATTTGTAATGGATTTTCAAGCCTTACTGGATGCTATTATTGACATGTTTGAACTTGATGTTCTTACGGCATGGCAGGATGGTTTGGTTGATCAAATTGAGGCCAACGCAACCGCTTATGTTGCTTCATCCTTAGATGACACGCTGCCAAATCCAGATAATGGACTGGCTATCGTTGCAGTTATGCAGCAGATCAAGTCATTAGGATATAATCCAAACTTCGCGATTATGAACCCAGCTGACATTGATGCAGCAGTTTACACCCAGGATCAAAACGGAAACTTCTCATTGAAACCTTATATAGACGCTTCCGGGAATAAAATCGCTGGATTAACCGTAATCCCGACATTAAAAATGAACCAGGGAGAAGCATTAGTGGGTGATTTCTCAATTTACAAAGAGATCCACACAGGATTTATATTCAGAAGAGGTCAGTATGATGATCAATTCATTAGAAATGAGTATACAGCAGTAGGGGAAGTGTTCTCTGTGATCAACGCAGCGCCAGCACAATATCCGGCAGTAGTTAAAATCAACCTTGCAACTGTTAAAGCAGCTTTGCTTAAACCAGCAGCTTAAAATTTACAATTATGTCAGCAAAAATTAAAGTAGACGAAAAAGAAGAAAAAGAAATCAAAGGGACTAAGGTATCTTTTGATAAAGTGTCAGAATATAAGGCAATTAAACTTAAGTCTGACGGTGTTACATACGTTGAACATAAGGTTCTGGCCGATAAGCTTATCAGTAAGAAATTAGCTGAAGAAGTTAAAGGAGTTGAAATTGAAGTTTCTGAGTCTAACACTCAGATTCTAAAAGGAGATAAAAAATAGTCATGAGTTTAATAGACAATACATACTTTCAGGATTCGAACATTGTGGCCAACATTAATGAGCCTGATCCCAATGCGAAAACAGACAATGTTTTGGGCCTTAAGATAATTAAGGGCGAAAGGGATGTATTGTCTTTTGCTTTTGGCTTTGAAATGTGGGAAGATTTCAAACAGTACATCACCAATGGAATAGATGGTAATACGCCCGGAAACTACTTGGAGATAATAAACGGCAAGACCTACACCATACAGGGTAAAAAGCACTATTGGGAAGGCTTAATTCTGCCAGAAACAAAAGAAAGTCTTTTAGCTGATTACGTGTATTGTACTTATCATGATGATAACCAAACACAGACTACAGGAATAGGAGAAGTTGCAGTAGATAACAAGGTGGGGAACCGCGTATCAATGACCTCCAAAATGACCAAAGTCTGGAATAGGTTTATAGAAAAACTTCATGGTGGATTCAGGTCTCACCCTTCAGGGTTTACAATAGAAGGAAACCCATTTTGGTATTTACCAGGTGGAGGTGTGGATTATTACGGTATCAATCGCAAGTCCGGGAATGTATCTTTAGTTCAGTTCCTGTTTGACAATAAATCAGACTATCCTTTGCTTGATACTAATTATAGGAGGTTTGGGGAATTTAAAAATGAGTTGGGATTATGATTAATCACCACGTCTTATTAGATCAGCTACTTAATGGCGCTTTCGCTGTTGAATACAATGGTAAAGAATGGATCATTAAGTACACTGAAGGAGATCTTGTCGAACTGACTAAAAAACTGAATGATTCAAGCTCTAAATATCCTTTAATTTGGCTTCAAACAGGTTATGTAGTAAGTGAAGGAGTTTCTAAAAATCAAACAGTACTAAAGGGGTGCAGGTTCTTTTTTATCACAAAAGGAAGTTTAAATGACAGGTATAAGAAAAGGTTTGAAGATACTTATCAGTTTTTGCTTTATCCTATCCTTTTACGTTTCAGAAGTCTTATAAACAAAACAAAAGGGATTGAAATATCTGGTGGTTGGAATTATACTGCACTTCCCTTGAATGATGTTGATGAGCTTAACAGTAAAGACGCTAATGGTAAACGTAAACCCGAACCTGTAACAATTGGCGATGTATGGGACGCTGTGATTCTGGAAATAGATTTAACGATTTCAGAAGACTGTTTCCCCGAATTAAAATTTAAAAATTAAAATAAAGTTATGTTAACAATCAAAAAATGTAATGAAGCCGGACTTATTGCCAGATTAGGGGGTATGTTTTGCGGCGAGGAAATGGTAACCGGGGTTATTTTCGCAGACAGAAGAGTGCGATTCGACCCGGCAACTTTTACTAAGACAATTTTGGATGGTTTCATTCAAAAGGATTGGATCATTGGAACAGTAGAAATTGATGCAGCAGAAGATGCTGATGTTGATCCTGGGTATACTGATCTGGCGAACGGGAAGAGTATCAAAAATACTGACGGTGTTAAGAAGTGGAATATGACCTTCTACAAAAACAGTTGTTTCCAGAATCAGCTTCAGAAGCTCGACAAATCAGAGAGATATTCTATTTTCTTGGTATTTGCTGACGGTTCCGTAATTGGACAGCAAATGAAAGACGGAAAAATTAAAGGTTTCGATGCGAGATTATTCACCGGCATCAAGAAAGTTAAGACTGCTGCAGAAGGCGGAGGTTCTACATTAAGAATCGACCTTGCTCCTTCTGCAATGAAATATTGGCAAGGCCAGGCGGTTGTATTTGAAGCTGATGATGTTGCTTTCGATGAACTGAATCCGGTAACGGCGGTAAGCATTGATATTCTTTCAGCCTTAACTGCTACATCTACCACAACGAAAGTTAAAGTTACCAATATGTGTGCTGATTCGGTTGTTTCGGGATTAGTAACGGCGGATAATTGGAGTATGAGAAGAAATGGGGATTTAGAGCCTGTTACTGCTGTTGCGGAGCTAAACGGTGATTACACATTTACTCATGCAGCACTGACTGCGAACGATAGTATTTCATTTGAAATTGATGTGGCGGGATCACCTGTTTATGTACTTGATACGGATTATTATGCAGGTAAATCGGAAACTGAAAAAGTAGCGTAATGAAATACGAAATTATAAATTATGTAATAGTACCACCAAAGCCTTTTCCTTCCATGGGAGAGGCGGTACGCTACATACAGAAAAGGTTTCCGGAATTGACTCGGAACACGATTGAAAAGTATATTTCTCCAAAACCACCAGAAGATGGCAAAGATAAATCCGGAAACATTTCTGAAGAGGATCCAGCTGGCGAAAAAGATGATGCCAAAGATGGTCCAACAGGCTCTAAAAGAGTCAAATCTGGAAAAGATCAACCAGGACAATCTACTTAGGGGCAAAACAAATGATGGCGGGCGAATGCCCGCTTACTCTACCAAGTACCGCCGTGGAAATTTGTTCTATGCAGATTATAAAAGCCGTGCCAATCCATTAAATAACCGGCGATGGGACTTAAAACACTGGTGGGATAAGAAATACGACGGTAAATTTTACAAAAGTATAAAAGCAAGAGTCAATCTGAAGGAAGTAATATTTACTACCAATTATGACCCGGTTTATATGCGCGGTATTTATTCTGTGATCTCAAAATCCAGAATTGTTGGTATTACGAAAAAGCAGATGATTGATGTTCAGATCGCCAACAAACCCAAAATCAAGTCAAGGCTTGATAAACTTGTTAATACGGGAAGACTATAATGTGCAATTGCAGTAAAGCGGTCTCAAAAACAGACTGCCAATTATTAAAAAAGTACGCAACAGATCCGGCAAAACGATTTTTTATCTATCATGTTTTCGATCTGCCAAGAGGTCTTGAAATAGCCTGGATCCCAAACGGACAAAACCCAAATGAAGTTGCGACACAGCGAGGATTTTTAAATGCTGATGGAATCCCTGAATGGTTTAATGTTAAAGAACACCCCTGTTTATATGAAGAAAGCTCAAACCAAAACGAAACTTAAAATTTACCAAGACAGTAAAGAGATCCCCTTCTGGAATTACAAAAGAATAGACCAGACAGGGGATTATTTTTACATGATAAGAGGCTATGAGTCAGGGGATGAGGTTCCTGATGTTGATCTGGATGAATTAAAGGCCAAATATGAAGAAATTGAGCAGGATTACGCTATTTCTATCAACATGAAGAATGAAGAAGTCCTTCAATATGGCCAGATCGCTGTTGCTCAAAATGAAATGAACCGGTACCAACTCATGATCAAAATGATTGATTTGTGCCTTAAAACTCAGGAATTGAGCGATTCTATGGGTGTAACAACTTCAGAAGACTTCAATGAGCAAACAATCAGAGAGCTATTAAAGCATTTTAAGGTACAAAAGTGCGAATCGTTGACGGAACAGCGACAGAAGTTAGTTGAGAAGGTAGAAAAGCATAAAAATAATATTGAGAAACTAAAGAGTTCCATTAATAAAAATGAGGTTACAGATTCGGGAGATTTCAATCTTACTGACCAGTTTATTTGCCTTCAAATGGGACTGGAAATGCAGATTGATGATAAGCAGATTTCATTGTATGAATTTGGGCTTTATGTAAAAAGATTGATTGAGAAAGTGGAAGCAACTAATAAGGCGTTGAAAAATGGGAAGTAATGATGTATTAGCGGTAATTCAAGCCCGGAAATCGGTAGATGAACTTAGATTGATTGAGGCGGAAGGAAAAAAAGTAGTAAAGATGTTCAAAGATATGGTTACTCAGTCAAACCTGATTAATCGATCTTTGAATACCGGAAGACTGCGTGAATTCAACGCTGCCTTACAGGAATTAAACAGTACAACACAACAACACGCTACATTAGAACGTCAATTGGCAGCAGCGCTGGAAAGAACAGCCAGGTTAGAGCATCAGCAGGCGCAATTAGCCACCGAACAGGCCAGGACCAGAAGGGAAGTTTCCCGGGCAACAACAGAGGAAAGTAGAGCCCGCCAGCAATTAGCAAGAGAAGCACAGCAGGAAGCCCGCCAGACAAGGGATAGTAACAGTGTTCATGCTCAATTTACTCGTCAGGTTCGTGAAGCAAGAGACCGAGCCCGGGAATATGGTACCCAGATAAGAAACCTTCGTGAAGGAGTCCGCGCCGGTACGGTTTCTGCCAGGGAATACAGCCAGCAATATCCGGAACTTGTCAGAAGATTTCGGGAAGCAAGAAATGAGGGGATACGACTTCAAAGGCAGCTTAACAATATCAATCAATCAACTCTTCCGGCAAGTCAAAGGTTTGGAGCCTTGAAAGGAAGAATCATGGATATTGTAAAGGCTCTAGGGTTGGTAAATGTCGCTCAGAATGTTGCTGGTTATTTCTATCAGATGGGTGAGAAAGCTTACGAGACATCCAAGAAGCTTGACACCTTGCGTCTTTCGCAGAAAACTGTATTTGAAACCAATGATGAGGTTTACAAGCAGAATGACTTTTTAACGAAAACAGCAGAAAGATATGGAATTGAGATTCTGGGTTTAAGTGATGCTTATACGAAGTTTGCCGCATCTGCAAAAGACACCTATTTGGAGGGGCAAAGATCACAAACCATATTTGATGCGGTTACAAGATCCAGCGCGTTGCTTGGTGTCAATACTGAAGATACCACCGGTATTCTCCGTGCGTTAGGGCAAATGATGTCTAAAGGAAAGGTCCAGGCGGAAGAATTACGTGGCCAGCTTGGGGATCGTATGGCTGGTGCATTTAAATTATTTGCTGACGGAATGGGAGTTTCTACCGCTCAGCTGGATAAAATGCTGAAAGATGGTGAAGTGTTGGCAGATGATGTTTTGCCGAAATTCGCCGAACAGCTCAATAAAAAATATTCCCTTGGAATTGGGGAAGAAATACAAACGCAAGCAGCAGCCACCAATAGAGCTGCTAATGCTTGGGTGGCTTTTGTTGATGGAATAGAACAGGGTTCCGGAGCTATTTCAAAATCAGTAATCAGTGTTTCCACTGCATTTACTAGGATGCTTGAAATGTTAACCCCAAATAAGGAAGTTACCATTATTGAGAAAGAGCAGGCTGAATTAAATATGCTGGGTTATGAGCTTAAAAAGAATTTCAATGATGAGAAAAAGAGAAAGGAAATATTAGAAGAAATTACTAAGATTAATCCTTTTTTCCTCAATGGTCTGGACAAGGAAAATCTAACACTAGAAAGTATTGGCAACCAGTTACGTATTGTAAACGAGCAGTACGTTCAAAAAATAGCCTTAGAAAAAGCAGGAGAAAAAATAAAGGAATTAGTTGAAGACCAAGCACAGGCTTACATCTATTTAAATAAAGTATTTTCTGAAAATATTGTCGTGTATAACGGCATGAATGAAGTCACAAAGAAAACCTTAGAAGACTTTAAAAATGGTTCAATAGGCTATTGGGATGCTTTAGCCAAAATCAATAAAAATACAAAGGCATTTACTAAAGAAAATGATACCGCTAGAGATATGTTGAACCAAATGAATTCAATCATTGCTCAGGGTACATTAAACTTTGATGGTTTTAACAGGGGTATTGACGGAAATAGAATTGCAATCAAAAATGCTACAGCCGAATATAATTCTTTGGTGAATATGTTTGACAAAATGCTAGGAAAGCAGAAGCAATTGGTATTTATGAACGGTCTTACCTCAAAAAGCTTTGACGGAATGGGTAAAGAGCAGATTAACCGTTTTAAAGAAGCTAACGAAATCATTCAGCAAGCGACCCTTAAAGGTGAAAAGTTTGCCTTAGTCCGCAATGTTTGGAGGGCTCAAAACGCAAAAGGAGGCTGGTTTACAACAAATAAAAAGGCAGATGACTGGTTCTTGGAAGATGGAATGCTGAAGAAAAGAGAAAAGTCCAAAGGTATAGAAAAAGTCGAAAAGCCTAAGCCATATACCGGTGCTAAATTAGATGGTTATCAAAAGGACAAGATGAACACCCTGCAAGCTGAAAGGGACACTTCCATTGCCTATTTAACACAGCAACAAAATGAAGGTCTTATTAATGAACAGCAATTCCAGGAAAAAAGAATTGAAATCATTAAGGGTTACACTGCGAAGGTTCAAGCATATTTAAAAGGCACCAATGCCAAAGAAAAACAAGTTGAAGGAGCTGCTATATTAAAGGCTTCATCGGAAATCAAGAGTTCGCTTAAGGAGCAATATGATTATTTCCAGAAAGAGGCTGAAAACACCTTCCAAATGAGTCAAAACATATTTGAAAGACAGGCCACTGCTCTTGAAAATGATGATTACTTGACTAATACGGAGCGTCTTGATAAGCAAATCGAATTAGATGGTAAAATTTTAGAGTCGACGACTCAATTTTATGAGGATCAAATAGCTCTAGCAAAAAGGCTAAATCAGGATGTTTTATCTGTTGAGAGGAAAAGGGATGAAGAAATTGGCAAAATACAGGATGCAAGGTCTGAAAAGATAAGGTCAAAAATTGAAGCCCGTATTAAAGACCTTGAAACCGAAAGCGCCAATGCTACCTTCAAGGAAAATGTAACTTTTGAAGAGCAAAAAAGGTTAATCCTTTCCAGTAAGAAGCTTTCTAATGAAGAAAAAACTTATAGAATTTCATTACTGGAAATTGACAATCAAATAAAGCAGAACAATCTTAAAATTGCAGAATTAAAAGCACTTAAAGCCGAATATGATTTAAAAGTTGCTATGGCTGATTTACAGGGTCAGAAAAGCCCGGAGTTTGCCAACAAGTCATTAGAGGCTGAAAACCAAATTAAGAGTTTAGAAACCAATAATACAGAATTAAATAATGATGCAAAAAATCTTGTATCAGAAAAAACACAAGCCCTCCGGGATGCAGTAACACAAGGATTTAAGACCATTGGATTTGAACAATTAGCTGATGCTTATTCCGCAACCATGATTAGGCTAAAGAATGACACTGCCTCATGGAAAGATTACGCGGTACTTGCTGCAACTGCAGTATTAGAATCACTGAGCAAGCTTAATGAAAAGCAAAAAGAAAAAACTCTTGCTAATCTTGACGAACAGCTTAAATATTCACAGGAAACAGCAGATCAGGAAACGGAATTCATTAATGGACGTTTAGAGCAACTAAATGCTTTAGAGGACCTTACTACAGAGCAGATGGACGAAAGATCACGTCTGGAAGCTGAAGCAATGGTAGTAAAAGAACAGCAACGTCAACGGGAAAAATTGATTGAAACCCAAAAAGCAAAAGCCGAACAAAAGGCAGCTGCTCAACAGGCTTTAATTAACGGTGCATTAGGAGCAACAACTTCACTCGCTCAATACGGCTTTAATCCAGCTGGGATCATTGCTGCTGCGCTTGCTCTTGCGTTTGGTGTTGCTCAATCAGTATCGATCATGTCAAAAGATCCAACCCCTAAATATTGGAAGGGTAGACAGAGAGGTCCGGCAGAGTGGGCATGGAGAGACGAGCAGGGCGCCGAACTTCATACAGACAAATATGATAGAATTAAATCTTTTGGATCCAACAGCGGAGCAAAGTTGACCTGGCTCGATGAAGGAGACAAAATTTATACCGCTAATCAGACAAAGGATATTTTGAAGACTATGGGTCCAAATACTAAGATTGGACACAGGTTAATTAAAAAATCTATACAACAAAGCCTGCAAGTACCTTATGTTAATATCATCAACAAAACAGAAGACAATAGTGAAAAAATAAGTCGATTGATCGCTAAAGAGGTAAGAAAGGCTCAAAGAGATTTAGGCACAACTTCCATACGGAAAGAGAATGGTAGAATTATTAAAGAAAGACCAGGATATGTATCAAGAGTAGTAGGGACATACGATTTAAAAACAGGAGAAGAGACATGGATATAAAAAATATTGCCTTTGAGAACGGGGTAAAGAAAATATTTAAAATGATTGTCGTTTCCGGGCAATATGCAGGAGATTATGTAATTGAAACGCCTGATGGCTGGAATCAGGCGGACTCAATTGTCAATGTTGATGATGAATTGTTTTTTGTGAAGGATTTCATCATTGGAGACAATGAGAAGCTTGTATTCTGGCAGTATAGCCAACCCATCGCCTTTAATTTATTGAAAAACGTAAACGAAGAGCAAAGGGGTGACGGACATGTTATTTTCAAATGGATTGCTGTAAAAAATGGGGTGGAATACGATCTCCTTCAGGATAATTTTGAAGTGAATTTTAATAAGTATTCCCTGAAGCCTGGAAAAAGTATGTTTAAAATCGAAATTGAATTGATCAAGAGCGAAGCCAGGAACAAATTATTTAACAGGGAAGATACTTCAATTGACTTGTTTGCAACAAAAGATCTGGATGAAAATGTGATCACGCCAGTAGAAACATTTCCAATCGGGTATAAGAAAGGGAATAAAACCCTTACTAATTTATATTATTACGATATTTCACAGCTGCAGTCAACTGTTTTCCCAAGTAATTTTCATTTTTTGTCTTTTGCAAGGTCCGAAGAATATGAATTTGGCGACAATACGAATGCTTATGCGGGAATGAAAATTGGAGCAACTTATCCGTATGAGCTTGGTCCTTTTGTTTCAACCAACATAACCCTGAAGAAAATAGAAATTGAGATCGTCGATATGCATGTCAAATTTAGAAGACAGTCTGCAGGGGCACCTGCCGTAACTCTATTTGCTATTGTGACTGGAAATAATTATAGAAAAATTTATGGGCTTAAAGCAGCAACTCCCGTAATGGGAAGCCCGGACTATTCTGAAATAATAATAGATTATGAAAAATTCCCTTTATTAAATCCCGAAAATCTTCAGCCTGGACAAAGTTTATCCCTTGTTTTTAACTGTGATGATTTTTTCATGTATGAAAGCATTAAAACAAATACAAGTATTATCATCACAACCAATATGGAATCCCCGCTGGTGAGGACAAGCGGGATAAGACTTATTGAAGGGTTCCGGCAATTGGTGAAAAGCTACACAGCATCTTCCTTGAATGTTGTGAGTAATTTTTTAGGACCCGGTGGGACATTTTTCAACACTTCTATTTCTACCGGAATTTTCCTGCGTGGTCTTCCACTTAGATATACTACACAGAAAATAAAAACTTCAATGAAATCCATGTTAACTGATGGAGCCGCAAAACTGTTGACGCTGGGCTATGACATTATTGGAAACGATGTTGTGATAGAAGATTTAAAATACTTCTTTAAAGATTTTCAGTCCTTCGATCTGTCAAACAAACAATATTTGAATGATTACAACTTTGATAATGACAAGGATGTTACTTTTAATAGCCTCGTTTTTGGATCCAAAAAATACTCAACTAAAATAAAGGACGATATTCAGAACTTTATTACTGTGGCTGAGTTTTCAACGCCTATAATAACGGTGAAAAATAAGTTTGATAAGCAGACAGATTTAATCATTGACGAGTATAAGATACAGGAGCTGATCGAGGATAAGTCAACATCAACCAATGATAATGACGATGATTTGGTCTTAATTGATATGGTTGAACAAACCAATTATTGGGATTCCGGGGTATTTGAGAACTGTTTTCACTCAGTAGATGGGGGTTATTTACTGTTGACATGTACATCAACAGCATTTGATACAACCATGATTCAGGAAGGAGGAGAGGTTCAAATAACCGAAGGCATCAATGCCGGCTCATGGATAGTATTAAGTATTGATGGTGCCAAAATGAAATTGAGCAAGAGTTCAGGAATCGTTGAAGGCGCATCTGATACACCATTATATTACAATATTTCATCACTGATTAAAAACAGGTCTCTGAATGATGGATTTACTGAGCCAAACTACATAAGAAATCCGGAAACGTCAACGAATGCAAGGCATAATCCCAAATACCATATGGCCAGATGGTTTCAATATTTTGGAAGTGGGCTGACAAAGAAAAAAGGAACTGATATTATCAAGGTTACCAATTACAAGAATGAAGAAAGAGCTTCCATGAAGGCGGTATCACCAGATTTAGCATATGAGTTACCCGGAACGGTTGTTGTTGGGGCTAACGAGCCTTTAAGCAGGCTGCGAGCAAACACGCCGCCGTTATTCAACGGGCAAACTGTAGACATCAAGTTTACGCAGGTAACATTTGAAGACTTTATTACCCTTTATGAAAATTGGAGGTATGGTATTGGCGGGAATCGGCTTAATAGCAGGGGGTATATAACCATAAATTCACCCATAGGTATTTTAGATGTATATCCCTTTGGTGATGGCGCCTTTTCTCATAATAGGAGGTATAACACATTGGGTATAAAAGGGAAGATCAAAGGAAAGGCAATTGCAAATCCAATCCTTATTTCGGCTATTCAGGTTAACAGAAATACATTCACATTAGTTTGGGATTATGTAGACGAATTCGTCAATCCGGTGATTTCTATTCAGTATTCATTGGATGGACAAAGCTGGATCAGCGTTAAAACCGTTAACGATGTTAAAACCGATACTGTTACTTCAGATGCACTTAATAATGTGCTTACCGGAACGGATGTTTATTTCCGGATCATGGTAAGCTCGGATGAGTATTTCAACAAAATATCTAACACGCAGGTTGTTAACTGGCAATTTAATGACTACCGGATCACTGAAATAAGAAGGGCTGAAAATTTAGAATGCGGTTATAGCGAGCTTGTATTTGACATTGAGGGCACTGTTGATCTGAATGTTGAATGGACGTTTAATAGTTATCCAGGAGGCGGAAAAGCACAGTGTATTGATTATACAGGACCGGAACAGATCAACATAATAACAGATTACGGAATAGACGCAACCGAGATTAGAAATACTACTATTTCTGTTGATGGAGAAAGTAAAAGATTTGAACTGAGGCTATATGATTCTGACAAGGACGCAGACCTGACATTTTTGAAGTGTTACAAAACTCCTCATAATAATGAAATAGCTTTAACATCGGCTGATATGTTCGTAAAATTGACTAATACAGAGACATCTGAAGAGGATTACATAGCTCTAAATGTTTTCACAACTAAATATTACTAACTCAATGTTTACAGTCGCCAATACTAGAAGATAGTTATGATAATTTTGTTATATGCAGAAATTCTGGTACCATAGCCCGGTTAGGTTTTATAAAACCATGGAAGAGTTGGAAGATATGACCAACCCTCAGAATACACAGTATTACGGGCACAAAAACCCATATCCATTAGAATACAATTCGTATCACAGGTTTTTGATTCCAAATTATCAGAATGAAGTTCCGGAGGATAAAGAATTGCAATTGTGGATTGTGGGTGATGAGGAAATAAGAATTCCTTGTGAATTTGGCATTTATCAGAATAAACTGGTTAGAGTTTCATTCATCTGCTATGAAATTTATTTATCAGGACGTTTTGAGATCAGAACCGAAGACGGGGATGTTTTATTCTATTCTAACTGTGTTCAGTTTGTAGACAGTGAAGATGATGAAGGCCGAAAATTTATCAGAATAGCCACAAAGCATACTTATGCTAAAAACATATTCCCTTTTGCTAATCAGCAGCATGACTGGATGGTGACAAGCCTTCCCGGTTATTGTCTGGGAGAATTCAGCGTTGATGAAGATGTTGATTCTGGCCAATCCGGAAACCTGGAAACAACAGTTATAAATGATGCGCTATTGGAAGAGAGTGTAAGTTATTTGTTTCAAATTGAAGGCGATAATAACATCATGACCTTTATTTCCGTACACTCCGTTAACAATGATTTTTATATTGACGGAACCAAGCGAACCAGGAAAG
This sequence comes from Chryseobacterium oranimense, assembly GCF_900129755.1. Taxonomy (GTDB): domain Bacteria; phylum Bacteroidota; class Bacteroidia; order Flavobacteriales; family Weeksellaceae; genus Chryseobacterium; species Chryseobacterium oranimense. The sequence continues at coordinate 20,905 of NZ_FQWT01000010.1, read as the reverse complement.
AGAAGCCAGAAATAGGAGATAATTCAGCGTGGATAACAATGAAATTTTCAAATGTGAAGGATAAAAATGGTTTAAATATCATTTTAGATGAAAGCAAAATATTTGACGATGTAATTAAAAAAGCATTATCAAATGATTTAAAGACAGTTTTATACACATATAATAATAACAAAAACGCAATACCTACAGGATAATGCCAAATATACCATTCATAGATTTAAAGCCTATTTCAGGACTTGAAAAAGTTAATACTTTTGATCCTGGAAGTCTTTTGTTTGCAGGCGCAGATGGAATACTAAAGCGAATTGATGCAGAAAAATTCTATCAATTACTTAATAATGTAGCAAAACCAATTTCACCATCTGATCCATCACCTACAGTTGTAGGATGGTACAAGCCTCAAATTTCATCAGAGCTTGATAAGCCAACAGATCCAAATAGCACAACAGATTGGGGAGAGAAATATCCTAATGCAGGAAATCTACGTGCAAAATCTGGTTATGATACATTATTTTGGTTTGGCGGGGGGACAACGTGGAAAAAAGCAGAGGTAAAGTTGCCTTCAAATAGTGCAAAAACTGTTTATGATCCTACTGACAATGTAAATCCATCTACAATGAAGGCTGCTGCTGACAGATGGGACAAATTACTATATGTTAATAAGGGTTTTTTGGAAAATCCGAGCGGTTATATTGATGTTAAAAATTACATTGATGAATCAATCAAAGGTAGAGAAACAAAAGAAGGAATTATTATTGATTTGAATGTTTCTAGTGATTACATATTCAATGTAACAACTACTGGATTACAAAATATTCAGATTATACCTAGGATAGGGGCAATATCAAATGATATTTTTAACTTAAAATTAGTTTGTGAGTTAAAACCTAATATTGTTTTTTCAGACAATATTAAGTTTATAGGAGATCAACCCCCTAATTTTGATAGTGGCTTTACTTATATCATCGTATTTCAAACGTTTGATTTTGGGAATACATGGTTTTGTTCAATTGTTGGAGCTTATTCAGATAAAACAAAGCTTCTTTTTAATGAACAATTTAAAGTAGGAAATATTACATCTTTAAGTTCATTCAATTCCAACTCTATTATGTCCGATGGTACAAAAGTAACGATGTCTGGTGCAGTAACAGGAGATTCTGTATTTTACAAAGACGTGGGTTCTCCATTCTACATTGTATCGGCCACTTTTGGACTAGTAAATGCTAGATCAAAGCTTGTATATAAAGCAATTGACAATAGTAACTTTGGATTAATTGGGTACAATGGCATTCCAAATAAAGTATCGATTATAGCTGTTATAAATGGGGCCGTATCTGAGAATTTAACAATAGATGTGCCGGGCATGAATGACAGATCTAATGTTAATTTCAAAGTTAAAGTAGGATTAACTACTTGGAAATTTTATGTTAATGAAGTTTTAGTCAAAACATTTAATAATCCTGCAGGTCTGCCAGGAGCTACTAAAGTAGGAATTATTGCTGATACTAATCTTAGAGACGTATATGTAAAACAGTTAAGTGTTTCAAGTAATGGCTAGAAAATCAATGTTTAGAGCTTCCGGAAGCCTGGTTCCAGAAAAAAAAATACAATTTGACACTATAGTCCATGTTAGTGAAAATTGGGTATATAAGTTAATAGGCAAAACACTTCATATTTCTCAGGATTATGGTATATCATACACCAAAATATTAGATTTCTCAAGCAAGCTTAATGAAATTAGATTTATTCATAGATTTTCAAATGGCACATTATTACTTGCTGATAATAAAAGGATAGCCTTTACGAACGATAATGTAAATTTAATTTATTCTAACGTTTACAATCTGGACGGTTCTGTATATGTACCTAACATAAATTATGATAACTTCACGCTCGTTAATGGTTCTAACATTCAAAAAATGAATAATGGCACCAAAGAGGTTTTTATGTGGGGGAATTATAATAATTCAGAAAATGACAGCATGTCACCTAACTGTTTTATATGGTATACCGAGGATTTTGGCGCTACAATTAGGTGCATTTATCATTTTGGAGAAAGTATCCCGGTTAATAAAACGACACCTTTGTATGCGCGTCACGTACATAATGTAGAGTATAATCCTGCTGACAATACATTTTGGTTTTGTACAGGTGATACACCTATGGAAATAAATGCTAATTGGGGCAAAATCGTTCCTAATCCATCTTCATCAACGGGCTTTGATGTGTACTGGATAAATACAGGAGAGCCATATCAGGTTTCTAATCTTGTTTTTGATGGAGGTTATATTTACGCATCATTAGACACTGCCGGAGGTGGATTAGTTCGTATTAAATATGAAAATGCTGCTGATCCTACTAAGTTTGAACATTTAAAAACCGGGTTAAATGATATTTTATTCATATATGTAAAGAATAATCATGCAATAATAGTTCAATCACGTTGGAAGGGTACTCAGGAAGGAAGGCGTTTTTGGTATAGCCCCAATTTAAGTGGAAATATTTGGCACGAGATATATGGGGATATGCCTGAGGGATATACAGATGCATCAATATATTGCAGAGTTTATTATCCAAATTCACTGGGAATGATATTATCTGGAATTCAGATGAATTTCAACCAGGGTTTTCACTTGTATAATTTCACTCCATCGGTATGGTTAAATGATATTTTGGACAAGAATGGATTTAAAGATGCTTTTAAATAATTTTAAAAATGAATGGAAAACTTAAACTACAATATAAGCGAACTACTCGCATTAATCATGTCGGTGCTGATAGGTTCCGGCGCCTATATTTCATTCGTGTACATAAAAAACAAGCAAAAGATAAGTACAGCATATGTAATAGCAGTACTGCTTATCAATCTTTGCTTGACTTATGTGGCATCAGAGCTTTTAAAGGCTTTCAATTGGAGCGAATGGCGAAATCCTTCACTACCTATGGTAGCGTTTGCAGGTCAATATTTGACGGACTGGATGGACAAGAGGTATTTAAAAATATTCGACACTGCAGCTAAGCGGGCCGGAATTAAACTAAATGATAAAGATGATGAATCTAACGATAAAAACTCCGAAAATGAAAATCGATAAAGACAAATTATACGCTTTTCTGATTGTTTTGCTAATCTCGGTATTTGCCTTTGTAGTGGGAAACATTTTCAAAGAAAGCAATGAGAAAGAACTTACTGAATTAAGGAAGATTCAGGAGGAACAAAAAAATGCAAGATACCAATCAGAATTACGGGAGCAGGCAGCTAATAATAAGAGCGACTCTTTTAGAAGTGTTTTAGAAAAACAAAACATTGGTATAGGAATTCTGAACGACAATTTTAAGAATATGAACAATAGTATTCTTAACATGAAAACTATGTATGATAAAAATTTCACGGATCTTAAAAATTTACAAAATGAAAACGATCACATTAATTCTGCTTCTATTAACGAGCAATTTGATTTTATCTCAAAATATAAATACAAGGAATATTCCGGAGGGACAAATCCCTGAAGTATACAAAGGGCTTAAACAAAACGAATATTTAAAGGCTAGGCTTCAGAAGACAGAATCAGCACTTTCCAGCGCAAACCAGCTTATCAACGAACAAGACAGGGTTATTTCCGTTAGTAAAACACTTTTGAATGCGAAAGATGAAGCAATGGGAACTATGTTAGAAATCTCAAAACAAGACAAAATCGCAGCCGAAGAAAGAGAAAATCAGCTAAAAATTGACATTTCATACTTGAAAACAGAAATTGACTTGGTAAAAAAAGAGTCTGAAATTAAACAGCGGAAAAGGTTTTGGAATGGATTAAAAATAGGCGGTGTTTCTGTAGTTATTTTGGGAGCTGCTGGTCTCATTTTGTTTAATAATTAATAAATAGAAATGAATAGAAAGATTTTTTTTGATGAATACAGGAAAACCTTAGATCCTGATAAATCGATAAGCATTCAGGAAGTAAAAGACATTGATCTTTTTTTATCATTTTATGAAAGAGATATTGCAATGTATTCAGTTTCGCAATGGGCATATGTATTTGCAACTGTATATCATGAGACAGGTGCTACATTTCATCCGGTAAGGGAGGCTCCAAAAGCTTCAGAGAATTGGAGAAAAATGAACTTTAGATATTACCCCCACTATGGGCGTGGCTATGCTCAGCTCACTTGGGAAAAAAATTATGATAAATATTCCAAAAAACTAAATATTGATTTGGTAAATAACCCTGATATGACTATGATTCCGGAAGTAGCTTGGTATATTTTAGTTGATGGGTTTAGAACAGGGATTTTTACAGGAAAAAAGATTTCTGACTATATTAACGATAAGGAAAAGGATTACAGAAATGCCAGAAGGTGTATCAACGGCACCGATCGAATGGACCTTATCGCAAATTATGCAAAAGAGTTTGAACGAATATTAGAACTATCAAACTAATGCATCCCTATTATTAAGGGATATTTTGTATCGCAGAGTCTATCTTAATAGTAAATTTTTTGGCGCCAAGATTATTTAAATGGTCTGCATCAAAAAAATATCCATCGTTAAATTCAGAATCATTCATCAAATTTAAATAATGACAATTATTATTGTTTTCTATTTGCTTTTTTAAAAATGAAAAAGTAGTGTATAGTTGTTCATTTTTAGTTAAATTTGAATAATACTCGGTCACTGGAGCTGAAACAAATAATATATTTATTTTATTTTTTTTAGCATAATAAATAAAGTTCTCTATTGCCTTTGTATTATCAATGTAAGCTCGTTTCCCTTTTTCTGAATCTATGGTGATAGAATGTCTTTTAGCTGCTATTTTAGCACTGGATATTAAATCATTTTTAACGCTACTTTTGTATAGTGTACCAAATCCATACTGATTACAATCAATGTCTGTTTTTCCGTATTGATAATAGTTTTTTAGCCTTTTGATATTATCAGAAAATTTGCCATTAAAAATTTCAAGATGGTCTTCAAATTTATTGGATGAAATATCATTATAAATAGTATAGTTTTTCATTCTCCAATCTTCAATTCCATATTCTAATTTAGAATATAAGGAAATGTAATCAATTGGAATTACTATTGTTTTCAAATTTTTCCAGTCTTTGAAATTATTGAACAATTTCCAGTCTAAAGATAAATCCTGTGAAGTCATAGCCAGATTAAACCCTTTGTATTTTGAAAATTCCGGATTTACTCCAAAAAATATATGAGAACTACCTAAATATAATACTTCAATTTCTCCTGAATTTTTTGTTAAATAGTCATTTTTATAGGAATAATCATTAGGAACCTTTCTTAAGGAAAATTCAATAATACCCAGGCAAATAATTATAGGGAATAAAAATAGGAATATATTTTTTATAAGTTTTTTCATGAATTAGAATTGAAAGTAAATAAATGTGTGCTGTTCTCCAGAAAAGTAAATAATCATTGCAGCAATGAAGTAATAAAGCCCCCATCTTACAAAACGATTATTTATTGAATGTATATTTTCAATTGCAAAGTTGTTTCGCCTTCCAATCCATTCTATTCCTATAAAAACTACGATTATTGAAAATAACCAAAGAACATCTTTTTGAGGATAATAAAACAAAGATCTGCTGAACATCCTACGAATGTATTTTAATGCTTCTAAAACAGAATCAGACCTAAAGAATATCCATGCAAATGTGGCAAGTCCAAAGGTGATTATTATTTGACAGAACTCTTTTAAAGATGGAAACACAGAGTTTTGACCTGCGACATCTAAATTTTTTCTGTTTGTCTTAACAATAATTGATGGCATTATAAATAATGCATTTAATCCACCCCACACAATAAATGTCCAGTTTGCACCATGCCAAAATCCGGAAACCAGAAAAATGATGAAAGTATTACGAACTCTCATCCAATTTCCTCCTTTACTTCCTCCCAATGGAATATATAAATAATCTCTGAACCATGAGGAAAGCGAAATATGCCATCTTCTCCAGAATTCTGCAATATCACGGGAGAAATAAGGGTAATTGAAGTTTTTCAAAAGATCAAATCCCATCATCCTGGCAGTTCCTAAAGCTATATCAGAATATCCTGAAAAATCCCCATAGATCTGAAATGAGAATAAAATAGCCCCGATTAGAAGTGTACTCCCATTTAATCCATAATGTAATTCAAAAATATCATTCACATAAATAGCACACTGATCTGCTATTACTATTTTTTTAAAAAGCCCCCAAATAATCTGTCTTAATCCACTTACTGCATTTTCATAGCTAAATTGTCTTTCCTTTTTTATTTGTGGCAAGAGATGTGTTGCTCTTTCTATGGGGCCTGCTACAAGAAGGGGGAAAAAGCTAACAAATAATGAGTAATCAATAAAGTTTCTTTCTGCTTTAATTCTTTTTTTATAAATATCAATCACATAAGATAATCCATGGAATGTGTAAAAAGAAATTCCTACGGGAAGTATAATATTAAGCAGCCAAACATTTACTTTGATGCCAAAGCCATTAAGAAGGTCTGCAAAACTTCCGACAAAGAAATTATAATATTTAAAGAAGCCAAGGAAACCAAGATTGATGACAATACTCAAGGTAAGCCAGAATTTAGCTTCACGATTTGTTTTGCTGTTCTCTATTTTTATTCCTGAGATATAATCAAGACCAATGGAAAACATGAGTAAAAAAAGAAACCGCCAATCCCAACAAGCATAGAAATAACAGCTTGCTATTGCTAATAATAAATTCTGATATTTTAATTTTTTTCTTAAAGACCAATATATACAAAGGACAATTGGGAAGAAGATAGCAAAGCTTAATGAGTTAAAAAGCATTTGGGTAATAAATTTGTTTTCAATTAATTTTATCGAATATACAGATAATATTTTTCATTATTTAATTTAAAACAAATATATAACTTTAAAATAAATCATAATTATGGGAAACAGTAAAGCACACCATACAAATAGGTGTGCTTTTATTCTATGTCATATGAACTATTTTCCAAGCGACAATATTATTGAAATATTTAACAGTATTATTACGATCAATATATTCACAACCAATAATATTTATTCCGATTCTTACCCTATCCCCTACTTTAAACGGATCAACAATATCAGTACGAAGATTATGAACTTCAATTATCAATTTTTGAGGAAATCTTTCTTCAGTTAAAACTATAAATTCCCGTTTCTGAAAATTGTTTTTAAAATATTGTATTGGATAAATACGCTTGATTACTGCTATTAATTCCATCTGGTTTATTTTATAGAAATTCTTTTAAGTATCTCGTTATTTCTATTCTGCTTTCCTATGGTATATTTGCCCGTTGTTTCAGGTGAAAGATGACTTGCCATGCCCTGAGCTAAATTAATTGGAACAATTGGAGCTAATTCAGCATTATTCTGTAGCTCATCTAACTTATCAAGGAACAAATGTTTCCATGTGTAAAAATCCACATTTACTTTGATGGCTTTTTTCGTTATCGGATGAATTATATTGTCAGCCATTTTTACATTATTGCGCCACCTTCTTTGAATTTGCTTAGAACTGATCTGTTTTAATCCAGGTTTTAAATCTTCTGAAAATAGAAAGTCATCTTCATTTTTACATTCTAACAAAACTTGTTTCCAGTAAGGTATTGCAGCCGGAATAATAACCTTTGTCACCCATTCGTATTTTTTACGCTTTTTAATAAGCACTTTATACTCTTGATTTTCTATATCAACATGCTTTTTCTGAACTCTAAATAACTCAGTAGAGCGTGCTCCAGAATATCTAAAAATGTTTGTATATCTGTAAAATGTCGGGTAATTATCATTCAGATATTGTAATATGGCAGAAACCTCTATTTCATCTTTATACACTACTCTTTCTTTAGTATTTTCAACTTTCTTTTTTAAAGATCCTACCGGATTAAATTTAACGCAGCCATATTCTAATAATTCATCAAACATGTTTTTTAAACATGATCTGTGTTTATTAAATACAGACTCGGTTGTAAAAATTTTTTCCAGAATATTTTTAATATGGAAAATTTCAGTTTCAATAATTTTTAAATCCTGATAACTAAGTTCCGGAATAATGCCTTCAATAAGGTTTAATAATTGCCTTGATAATTTGATATAATCATCAGAATAGTTCATCTTATCCCTTATAGCCCAAAGAGCTTCTATAAATAGCATTTCAGGATATATGGATTGATTGCTCATTATAGACTTTGTTATCGGGTTAAAATGTTCTTTATCTAGCCTTTCTTCCATTAACTCCTTATAGAGTATAGCGGTTCTTTTCAGGACATGTAAAGAATCGGAAGAAAATTTTCTCCGGTATTGAAACCCCTTTGGGTATTTGTCTTTGAATTTAGGATCGTAAAAACGGCATTCAACTGCCCATTCCTTGGGGAAGTCAGATTTTTGGGTAAAATCTAAACAGTCTTTTGGTAAAAAATAAACTCCGGTCCTGTGACAACCATTTAAGAGTTTAATTAACTCTGAATTTCTTTTTTTCATGTTGGTAGATTTTTAATGTTGACGTTAATGTTGACAATCAATAAATATCTACCTCCGTTAAGGTCTTGTAAAAAGTCGAAAACCCGTTGTGGGAAAGGCTTTCGCTTAGAGCCGGCTACGGGACTTGAACCCGTGACCTCTTCCTTACCAAGGAAGATAAACTCTACCCTACAATTTAAATACATTTGAAAATCAGACAATTAAAAAATCAACAATTGTTATTTTATACTATTTTTTTAGCTTAATGTTACCCTTAATGTTACCTTTTTATTTTTGCTATTACAGGTCTACTTCTTTCTTCCTTACAATAAGTATTTTTGAAAATTCCATTAAATCAAAAGTTTCATCAGGATATTCAACTTTATCTGGGTTATCTGAAGAAAGCGTTATTGACCCATAATAAGGTACACTCACTCTTTTGAATAGAATTCCATGTTTTCGATGAAATAAACAATAAACTTTATTAGGTTTGAAAGTATCTTTATTTTCCCAATACATTTGCGGAATATCTTCACATCTTGCCCATTCACCGGGTTCAAGAGTTCCAGGCATTGAATTACCGTCAACCTCTATTTTATGATAAATTGCACGTTCGCTTGGTTTGACAAGAATGATTTCCTTCTCAAAATGATCTTCAATATATTGGTCTGGAGCAAAAAATGCTTTTTTTAGTCCGGCCTGTCCTTTAATAGGGATTATATATTGCTCAACAGGAATCAACTGAGATTCATCAATTAAGCGCCCTTCTGACTTTTTATTTTTATTTTTATTAGCAGTTACCTCTTTCAATTTTTGCATAGCTGCAATGGCATGATCTTTTGATCGGTTGTCAAATACACTTTGTTCATAATCTATCAATAATTTAAAAGCGGATTTTGAAATGTTCCTCTGTTTATATTCCCAACTTTGCACAGCTCTAATAGATACATTAGCAATTTCAGCCACTTGTGCCGTACTAAGACCGTGCTTTTCTTTAAATTCTTTAATATCTATGTTATTCATTATCAATCACATACAAGGTTTAACATTTTTTTAACACATTCATAATGCTTTACACATTGTATAATTACACAATGTGCGCTATATTTGCTACAGTAACTCGACAAAAGTACGACAAAATAAGGATAATAAAAATGAGGAAAACCGTAAAAATGGAAAATACCGTAAAAACCCCCATTAATAAAAGATTCAATTTCAGTGAAACTACGGTTGCAGAAGAGAAATATTTGCTAACACTTTCGGAATTATTAAAAAGCAAACGTAAAGGAGACTGGAAGAAAGTTGCTGAAACCCTTAAAATATCAGCACAATGTGCGGAAAAATCTTTCTACCGAGTGTATCAAAAAAATCACTTTGAAGTTGTTGAAGCTTTAAAAGTAATAATTAATCAAAGGAATAAATTGATCCAAGTCCATGAATGAAAAAAAAGCTAAAGAGATCATTTCTAAATGTGAACAGATGGAAGCTTGGTCTAAACAAATACAATCATATTCTACCTCCGTTAAGGCTGAAATGATAGCTTTCCTGGGCGGCGTGGGAACCGTCCAGCGGAAGCGAAATAAAAAATCAGAAGATTTAGATGCTCAGATAAGAGCAAAATTCTTTAAAAGATAAAAAAATTCCACCTGTTGGAGCAGATGGATAAAGTATAACTAAAAATACTCTGTTAAAGTATGGAAACAAAAGTACAAAAAAATCTTGAAGAAAAAAACAATCAAGATTTAAAGACGGTATATTCTGCAATAGAATTACTTAAACAAGAACAATTCAAAACTGCTATTCTTAAAATTATCTCAGATGAGGTTATGAATTACAGAATTGATGATGCTATTACCAAATTACATAATTGCTTTGCTCCATTTTTGAGAAAAGATGCTGATTGGGATGGTGTAAATAAAAGAAATGGATATACAGTAGCTCTTCACATTTTAGGTATTGCCGATGATGATGAGCTTTGCGAAAAATTGTTTACAACATTGTATGAACATGGATATAATAGCCTGTTTGATGCCGAATTGGTTGCCAATGTAATTTTCCAAAATTGGGTCTACGAAATTACTAATCACATTAATTCTAAAAACTAAGCCATGAATACAGATACAAAATTCAAACCAGCAGCACAAGAATTTAAAGATGTAATGAATTCTATATGCAAATTAGAATCTGCTTTTCATGTTGAAATGAATGCTAAAAATCAAGCTTATTATTTCATTTTAGAAAATGGACACTTTGATTCTTTCAGCGCCTTTTGTAAAAACAAAGATTCTAAAGACGCTCATAAAAGTTGCATTGATTTATTAGTAAAAAAGGGTGAAGAAATGGAACCTATCAAACATAAATCAAAAATAAAAAAAGGATTTATCAAACTCGATTTTGAAACAAGAGATAAGATTGTGCTTTCAATGCTAACAGGAGCTGTTATTTCAGAAAGAATATATAAACACCTTTACTCTGCCTGCAATGTTCTTGACCCGCTTGCACATGATGAACATTTTGAACCGAGTAATGTTCATGATATAATTGGTGAAACATTAGCATTATTTGATGTTGCTGACGATGAAACCATTGGAGACAATAACTTCTATTGGTATTTAATTCAAATGTTCAATGATGTTACTGAAGAATATGCTGAACTCAATTATGAATATGCTGCTAAGGAAATATTTGAAAGATGGAGTTATGAAATTAAAGAATGGGAGAAAAACAAAAGAACTTTTACACATCCAAACAACAAATAAATATCATGAAAACATCTATAAATAATAAACCAAATGTAGTTAAATTAAATAATGAGTCATTTTCCGCTTTGAAAGAAATTGAATTAATAAAAGATAAGGACGGAATTTTTGACGAATTCGGGACAGGCCTCATACATTTAACTTCTGTACTTGACCATTATAATTGGGGTTTTAATGATAGTAAAGAGCTTCCCAATTTTCATAGCCTGGGGCTATCAATGGTCAAACTGTATTATGAAGGATCCATAGGCAAGTACCAAAAATTTTGCATTATAAAACTTTCATCAATACTGTATGACGCGAGATTACTATATGAAAATAATTTAATCAATTTCACACAGTTAAAAGACATTGTTTCAAGAGTAAAAAAAGATGCTTATAAGCGATTTAAATCAATCGAGAAATCTCATGCAAAGAATCAGCTTATAAACCACAAATTAGATGGTGATTCACTACTTCTTCTACATGCAAAATTAGCAATTATAGAAAACGAAAACTAAGAGCAATGAAAAATAATATAATTGAAAATCACAACTCTATAATTGAGGAAGAATTTAAACAATTAAGTTTAGTGGCTGCAGGTAAATTGATTGAAACCTTAAAAAAGTACAATGATGAATACAGCTTAAAGCTTAGATCTATCATAGAAAAATTTATATGTTCAAAATCATTTACAGATATGAAATTAGACATGTGGAATTTGTCTGAAAGTAAAAAGATTAAAAATCACATTAAATATGATTTTAATACCAATTCTTTAATATCAGAACTTATATATCCTTCGATATGAAACCACATACTAATGACGGTATCCCTACTCCACTTGCTATAGCTCTAATTGCGGCCGGAATCATTTTAACCGTATTTATTCAATCACTAAAATTTTAAATAATGGACCTATCAAAATATACAGAAAAAGACCAGCGAGTAATTAAGCTGATCTCAGACGCAATATTATTAAGCACTTTAAAGAATAAATTAATTCAATGCATTCATATGTTTACTGGCGCTGACACTGAAATTGAAACATATAGCTATTCATTTGATCTGGCTGAGTCTTCTTTTTTTGAAGAAAGAGGATTGGATATTTATGATGATGATATTAGAGAAAAAACATGGGAGTCATACTATGAAAATGAAGAAAAGGTAGATTTTAGTAAATGCGTTACTGAAAAGCAACATATACAGGTTGCAGAAACCATCTTTATAAAGTGGTGTGAGTCTTTTAATAGTGTTATGCTAAATAAACAAATAAGCGATGAAGACTAATGTAACAATGCAAAGCACTGACCGGAATTTATTCGGGGTAATCATACGGCAAAATACAAAAGACGGGCAAAGTCTTTCCGTTTCCGATCTGCAGAAAGCCTATAATATTTCAAGATTTCAATATGGTTGGAATGAAAAGAACATAACAATGATTATGAAAACGAAAGATTTTCAAGAGCGTTGTTATCACCTACTCCATGAAAGAGATTTGATAAAACTAAATATTATTAGTTTTATGGAAATGGTTGAAAAAGAAGGAATTGTTAAAGTCCTTAAAGGTTTAGGTGTTTGGAAAACTTCAGGCCGTGCCGAAAATAAATCAACATATTCCGATCCTTACATCTGGGTATTACTTGCAATGGAACTGAACCCGTTAATTTATGCAAAAGTGGTTATCTGGCTTACGGATAAGCTAATAATAAATAGGATCATAGCCGGAACCGAATTCCTACCAATGAACCGAGCGATCAGCAGCATAATTCAAAACCCTGATTATCCAATGTATAACCGACAAATAAACATTAAAGTATTTGGCAAACATGAAAAGGGAATCCGAGATACTGCAACACAGGAACAACTTTCAAACCTTTCTGAAATGGAAAGATCAATAATACGGATGATTGAAATGGGTATCGTGAAGACTGAAAAGCAGCTATTAAAGTTTATCGAACTATTCACAATAAGGGCTGTAGGAGTGTAATATCTATTTAAATTAACAACTAAATTAATATAGCTCTTATGTTGATTACAGATAGTAAAAGAAAGCTAATCATATACTGCATTTCTTGGGCCTTATCATTGGATTGCATAGATAAGCAAATGAAACTTTATGAAGGGAGATTTAAGGCTTTTAATAATGGAATAAAGGACGGCAATAATAATTTCCATACCTCGCGAAATTATCACCTGTTTACCGCCTTAAACATGACTTTAACGTCAAAAGAAATATCCATTGAAGATCAAACTGAATTTTATTTTCTATTCACTCAGGTATATTCAAAATATGGCAATGAATTAATGTATACAGATATACTTCACGGCCTTGGAAAAGATACCGAAATAGCTGAAAGGGTTTTAATTGAATGGGAATCAACCTTAAATGATTTCCGATGTAATAATTATAATAAACAGATATAATATGTCAAAAGATCCAGCGGTTTTAATTTATTTTGATAAATGGATTTCATCAACAAATGGGATGAAAGCGCATTATCGGGCTTGGTATATGGATCTTCTCATGTATCAATATGACAACCCTGAAGGAATACCTGATGATAAAGATTTTATTGCTGGTATTTGCAGAGTACTGCCAAGTGAATATGAATTATTTAAGCAAATGCTTGAGCAAGTGCTAGAGCAAAAGTTTGAGCTTATAGGTAATAAATGGGTAAATCATGTTGCAAATGAAATTATTTCTAAACGTCAGGATTTTAAAGCGAAACGCACTAAAAGTGGCAATATTGGAGTAATAATAAAGTTAGCAAAGACTATTAAAGGATTCACCCCCAAGTATTTAACGAAGCTTAAAGAATATTTATTCGAAATGGATATTAAAGAAATAGAAAAAGCAAAAGACAAGCAAGTGCTTGAGCAAATGCTTAAGCTATATGTAGATGAAGATGAAGATGAAGATGAAGATATAAATATAAATAATAGTATTAGTAATAATATAAAAATTAATAATAAAATAGAATTTTCAGTTTTTTGGGATTTGTACGACAAAAAGGTCGGGGACAAAGAAGGATGCAAAAAGAAATGGGATAAACTGTCATTTGATACTCAAAACAAAATCATTGAAACTTTGCCTGGATTCAAGTCAAAAATTGAAGATAAGAAATTTCAGCCACATCCAGCAACGTACCTGAATCAGAAGAGGTGGAATGATGAGAAGCCAGAAGCAAACCAACCCATTCCAGCTATTGAAGGCGAAACTGAAGAGGAAAGATTTCACAGGGAATGGAAAGCAAAAAATAAAGTAATCCCCTTACACTGATGGAAACGATTATGTCACTGGCTACAATGAACGTTTACGACATTACAGCCGATAAGCATGGAGAAAATCAAATGCCTTGTCCAGAATGTTCACCAAACAGGAGAAAAAAAAATACAAAATGCTTTTCGTACAACACCGAAAAAGAAATCGGATTCTGTAACCACTGTGAGGCAAGGTTTGTTAAGCATAACCCGTACGAGAAAAAAGAGTACATCAAGCCGGTATTTGAGTTTCAAAACTTCACGAAATTATCAGACAAAGTTGTGAAATGGTTTGAGGGAAGAGGAATATCACAGCGAACCTTACTCTCAATGAAAATATCAGAGAAGCGAGAATACATGCCACAAACCGAAAAAGAAGAAAACTGTATTGTCTTTCCATTTTTTAAAAACGCTGAACTTATCAACTTGAAATTTCGGGATGGCAGAAAAAACTTTAAACTTTCATCTGGAGCTGAATTGATCTGGTTTAATTACGATGCCATCCTGCAGCATGAGGAAATTATTATTTGCGAAGGCGAAATTGATGCGCTCAGTTTTATTCAGGCGGGATTTGATAATGTGATCTCAGTTCCAAATGGTGCTAACATTGGCAAAATGGAATATTTCGATAGCAGTTTTGAGGATCTAAACAAGGTTAAAACCTTTGTGATAGCAGTTGATAATGATCTCAAAGGAATCGAACTCAAGCAAGACCTGATTAGACGTCTTGGAATGGAAAAATGTAAAACAGCCTCATTTAAGCAATTTAAAGACGCAAATGAACTCCTAGTATCAGAAGGAAAAGAAAGTATTCAGAACGCGGTAAAAACAGCAAAATTAATCAAGTTACCACATATATACTCAGTCGATGATTTTAGAAATGAACTTAATGACTATTTTGAGAATGGTATGCCTCAAGGCAAAACGCTTGGGATTCCTGAACTGGATAAGATTATCAGATGGCAGACTGGACGGTTCGGAGTAGCGACCGGAATTCCGGGGATGGGTAAAAGTGAATTTTTAGATTTTGTTTACTGTAGATTGAATATTCTTTACAAATGGCCTATCGGATATTATTCGCCAGAATCAATGCCTTTGCAGCTTCATTTCAGTAAAATTTTCCCAAAGTTTGTAGGGAAAGAGTATAAAAAAGGGGTGGTTAATGATAATGAAAAATATACTGGAGAAGAATACATAAATAAAAATGTTTTTTGGGTAAACCCTCCAGTAGATATGGAGATTGATGAAATATTGTCTCGATTTGAATATTTAGTAAAAGCAAAAGGTTGCAAAGCGTTTATTATTGATCCATTTAACCGTATAGAACAAACTGCAAACCATGCAGATAATGAAAGGCTTTTTATCAAAAAGAACCTGGTTAAAATGAGCAATTTTACTAAAAGGACAGATAGTTTGTTATTTCTCATTGCGCACCCCACTAAAATGCAAAAAGATAAAGGCATTTACAAAATACCAGGACCTTATGATATTTCCGGATCTGCTGACTTTTGGAACATGCTTGATTATACTTTAACAGTGCATAGAATCCAGAAAGAAGATGGACAATTTAATTCTTTCGGTGTTGTAATAGTTCAGAAAGCGAAGATCAACAAAACAATGGGCGAAACCGGAACTTGGCCATATTGGTATAATATCAATAACGGACGGTATATAACAGATCATGAAAATGGACAGCAAAAGCAATGGGATAATTCAAATTGGATAACCAATGAAGAATACTATCCACCTGAAGAATCTGAATTTAAAATACAGCCTTTAACTCTAAATGAAGCATTTGGTGATGACTTTGCGGAATTACCATATTAATAATTAAAAATATGCAAATAATAAAATTATAAAATATTGACACAATGGATTCAATTCGTATTGCAGAATGGAAGCTAGTTAGCTCAGAGAAAATGTTAAATATAGCAAGATCGCTCAATTCTCCATTTTTGAAAGATTATGAGGACACTTACAAGAAATACCTACATAATTACAATATTGTACTTGCATACAATAAGGCATTCAATGATTTAATGAAATGGGAACTGCTTGTTAGAACCGGAAAATTTACCAAAAGTCCATTTTTGGAAATGTACAAAAAGAGATTGCGTGAGCAGGCTCAATTAGTAGCTGAATTAGAAAACAGGTATATCAGGTTCTAACATAAAAAAAATACTACAAATCATCCTTAATTGCCTTTCGTAAAACAACAATAGCTAAAATTAACATTGGGATTAATACACATGCTAAATCAACTGCTGAAAGGTCTAAATTTTTAGGACCATAACTATTGATTGGTTTTATCTGAGAGGGGTCAACTATCAACATAATTTTTTCAACTAAAATACATAAAAATATGAGTATATCAACTATTGTTCAACTGAACGAAAAGGAATTGCTTGACCTTATATGCAAGGAATACAAGCTTAACAGATCGAAGGCATTTATCAACATAAACTATGTTGAGGACGATCCCTGGAATGGCGGATCATGGACAGTACAAGTGCAAGCGCCTCAAGAACCGGCAAAATCAATCAGCCAGGTTCCGATTAATTTAACTATTCAACTAGACGAATATTAATCATGAGAAGATATAAAACATCAATGAAATTCTTTATAGCATCTGCAATCCTTGTTTTCTTATCAGGATTGAACATAAGCCATGGATTAAGTATTTCATTCGCAGTAATAGCTTTAATGTGCAGCATTGGATGTGTATATAATGCAATAAGATGGAACGATTAATTCAACAAAATGAAAAATAAAAAAATTGAAATTACAATAAATCAGGCAAAGAAATTCAATTTAATGATTGATGCATTGAAAGAAATAAGGAAGCAAAGAACATCCAAAAAAAAGGATGAAATAAATGAAAAATGGAATGTTGATGAAACTGAATATCTGAAGTCGCTCATTAATAATATCCAGGATATAAGCAATGTAGTGCTTAAAAATGTAAAACAGATAAAAATTTAATTATGGAAAGTAGAGATATTGCGGTGACAATAATATGTATTTCACTTCTAATATTCATCGTATTAGTAGTATATATAATCAGTAAACAAGAGTAATTATGAATTTTGAAAACGTAAGAATAGAAATAACAGATGCTTCAGTCATGTTTTTATGCATTGCTTTAGTTGTAGTTTGTATTATCATTTGCGACACAGTTGAACGTATTAAGAATAAACCATGAAAGTACTTACAACATTTATTTGGGCGCTTATTCTGATAGTTTGTGCAGGAATTTTATTATATCTCGCTCTTGATCCTAATCGGGAAACTTGGGATAGAATATTAAAAGGCTGTATTGGATTTATTATGCTTTGGAAAGCATATGATAAAATTGAAAAATCAACGTACTGATATGGGATTAAAAAATAAAAATACATGTCGTGTTATAAGAATGCATTGCATAATAGGGGTTTTTGATGCTTACACAAAGTTGAAATTAAATCAAAGCCTTCTAAACAACGAACGTGGACCAAAAGAGAACGAAAGAAGAGAGTTTTTCAGTATGCTATTTAATTTTAATTTTTCTCCACTACCTGATAATGATGAGTTGACCAACGATATTATTGAACTGCATAAATCAATGGAAAATTATTTAGTCGAATCAGAACAATTAGGGATCAGTAGGAAACTGATGGAATCATTAATCTCTTCACTTGAAAATGATGGACAATTTGCATGGCTTAAGTGTTATCATTTCATGTACAGAAGATTGATCGGATATTATGTGATGTACACTATTAAGGAAATAAGCCTGAATACATTAAAAAATCTTTCGATAAATATTATTACCGGAATAGACCCTTTTCCGAAAGTAAATATAAGGCGTATGTTTCAGATTCTTAAAATGGTGGAAGACCAGTATTACACAATTAATTTAAAGCAAGAGATTAGATCTCTAAAAAATAAATTCAGTAAAATCGAAAATATCAACTTTACATATGAAATTAAAGGAGTACATAGGTAAAAAAGAAGATATTAGAAAGAAGGCTATTTTATCCTTTGCCTATAACGTTGGAAGTTTTCATTTAAATTCAGCAGCAATAAAATTAACTAATGCTAATGAAGGGGATTATATCAAATTTTTTCAAGATGAAGAAAATGGAGCATGGTATTTTACAGTTTCAGAAATAAAATCCGACTATTCAATTCAACTAAAAAACTATAGTGGAAAAGATTTAGTTTTCAATAAAAAGGAACTTGTAAAAGACTTGGTAAAAACCATCAATATACCTGAAGGTGTTAATAAGCTATATGTTACTGGACCAACTATGATAAATTTCATAGAATATTTCAAATTGTCGCTTTAGAAATAAAACCTAAATAAATCGCGGAACCCCGGACCGTTTTCCTTCCGGGTAATCAAAACTTTTTTAAATGAAAAAATCAATTATTATTGGTGCTTTATTAGCACTGATTACGCTAACTGCATGCAAAAAACAAAACACTGTAGATAATTACAGATGGGGAAATGAAAATATGACACGTGTACAGTCATACGACAGTAACGGCCGGCTTATTGAGTATTTTATTGCCTATTCGTTATATAACAACTTAATGAATCAGGGAGGGCAAACAGCGGTAAATAATTACTATTATCGAAATAGAAAATCGATTGATAGGAATTACAGCCGGTACAAATCCGGTTTTACATCTTACACCAGAACCAAGGCTGCAGCCGAAAGAAAAAGATCAATTCTGAATTCTTATAGGAATAAGCAAAAAGCCCGTAATGCGGTTCACAAAAGCATTTCATCTGGAAGTTTTACCAAATCTAAGAGTTCAGGAATTTCATTGCGAAAAAACACATCATCGTCTTATAAAAGCTATTCACCCAGAAGTAGTTCCAGTTCTTTTAGGAGCAGCAGAAGATAATGAATTATAAACTGAAACACCCCGGAAAATCCAGGGTGCTTTTTATTTTAATAGTTTTAATAAATCTTCATTCTCCTTTAAAAGGTTGTCATGTTCCTTTTTTAATTCGTCATAAAGTACTGTTAGCTTTTTAAAGTTTTGCTCACATTTTGAATCTTCTCTATAGTGTAAGAAAATAGTGATTACTAACAATAGTACGATTGTGATTAAAAGAATTGTGTTAATTTCCATGCTTTGAATTTATTTAAAATTTTATTGTTTAAAATGTGGTTTTCCGTAAAATATAGTAAGTAATTATTTTTAGTATTTATTTTTAAGTCCTAATGTCTCTAAATAACTTCGCTGCACTTTACTTAAAAACTTTAGCTGCTTATAGCCTAAGCCTTTTCTTTTAAATAGTTCTTGTCTTATCTTGATTGTAAAATCATCTGCATTATAATTTTTGAACTCAACATGTTCATCATTCTCCTTGGCCAAGTGCAAAAGATCAGCATCAGACATATTCTCAAGTTCTGCAGCAAAGTCTTTAACATTCATTTTTTTTAATTGTTCATAACGTGAATCGATAAGGCTATTATAAGCGTTATTCCATTGATGCATCCCAATTTTAATATCTTCCTCAGTAACTAAAATTTCCTTGTTAGATAATTTGATTTTAAATGTTCTCATAAATAATATTTAAGTTTTTTATTATTGAAGCAAATATAATCATTAAAGATTATATAAACAAAATTAAATAATCTAAAACTGTTATTTAAAAACATAACAAATTGATTTTAAGCAAGAAAAATTTAAAAATTAAATTGCTTAAAATGATTATAAAATATTTATTATATTTGCTAAAAAGAGTATTTAAGCAAAATGGCAAGAAAGCAGATTTCAGAAAATGACCGTATAAGGCAAGTTTTGGTCAATAAATATAATATCAAATTGACGGATCTAGCCACTAAGATGGGTATAAGCTACCCTGTATTTAGTAAAAAATTAAATGTTGGTACATTGACTACTTTAAAAGAAATTGAAAAGTATACAGGTATCAGTGTTATTGAAATGCAGAATGCTCCAGCGGGTTTCTTTCATTACTATGATCCAGACACAGGTGAATGGGGCGGAATATGGAAGAAAAACAGTTAATTTTAAATACTATTACCTCTCATTTTGGGAGGTATTTTTTTTGTTCACAAGCTAAATGTTAGCATAGGCTAATAAAATAAAAAATAAATTGTTAGAATAATTGTTTTATTAATCTAACTTTTGTAATTTTGTTTAAATAATGTATTAAAAATGAATCATTTAAATGATACCGTAATTGGCGATATTATTGTGTTTGACCTGATTACTATAAAAAGGAGTGATTACTATGTAGGTATATAATAGTTAATTGTTGCTTATTTACCAAGCACATATGATGCGTGCGGTCGGGGTTGTGAGTTGGTTAGATGAAGGAGGGTGCTTGGTGTTTTTTAATAAAAGAATAAATATGAGTTTAGATGTTTCTTTATATGAAAATAATGACTGTGTGTATGATTCAAATATTACTCA
>NZ_FQWT01000008.1 GCF_900129755.1 Chryseobacterium oranimense | reverse complement strand
TGAGTAATATTTGAATCATACACACAGTCATTATTTTCATATAAAGAAACATCTAAACTCATATTTATTCTTTTATTAAAAAACACCAAGCACCCCACAACATCATCCACCACTCAACCCCTATCTTCTACTTCATGTGTGCCTGGAAATTTGACAACAATCATATCTAACTGATTTCCGCTTTCTTCTTCATTTCCCTAATCTTTCCGCGGTAGTATTCAATCTTTTCTTTTATCTCTGGAATTGACAGCTTTATTGGTTCATGAGGCCCTTCCAGCCATTCGACAACCTCAATTCCGTATTTCCTTACAAGACCCTTCCGGTATTCAATTAAATTTCCACCCCAGTAACCGTTGCATTTTCTACATTGTAGGTTTACGTTCTTTTCTTCAAATCGGAGTTCCGGATGAGCCCCGATACTTCTGTAATGTCCTGCGTCGGTTGGCTCTGGATTCGGACAGCTGATGCAACTGCTGCCCTTTTGGGATAGGCGGATAAATTCATTGAATACCTTCTGTAGGTCCTGAAGCCAATCTTTATGATTTTTAAGCCTCTCCTTCATGATCTTCTTCTCTTTCTGCCAAGCTTTAGCATTTTGCTTTTGAATATTTGACTTACCTAAAGAAATTGCACAGTTCATTCCACATACTTTTTGAGTTGTCTTACTCGGTATAAATTCATCCCCACATACTGCGCATTTCTTAGGCTTCACCACCTTCATAACCATCTGCTTTACAGTAAAGTTACGACTAGGTTTTTTACAAAACAATAGTTTCTAACAAAAAATGTAAATATTTACTAACATTTTTTATTGATAGATCTAACTTATCGTTTTTGGAAAATTTTTTAGTCTTGATAATCCCTTCCAACGAAATACCCTAGCATAAAGAAGTCGATGGGCTGAATGTATTTTCCGTCTTTCCGGGTGAATTCGATTTGCGAATCATAATGGCCGCGGTTTATCTTGATTTCGTGACTCTCCCTTACTCCTTTTCCGAGAACGCAAGTCTTCAAGGCCCCGATGATTCCCAAGATTAAATCGTTCTGATGCTTTATACTGATCCTTTTCATTTTTTAAAATTAGTTTTAATGTTTTGCTTCTGGTTGTGGTTTGCCGTAATTACTCTGATCTTCCAGCAATAAGAATAAATAATCCTAATACAGCTCCGATTAAAAAACCTACTAGCCAGTTGGTCCAGTCAACAACGTTTTGATCATTGATAGTGTTTTTATTGGCAAATGAAGCTAAGGCTGAAATGACCAGTACAATTAAATATCCACTCCAGTTTAATGATTTTATATATTTCATCTTTTACAGTATTTCAAATATTCTAGTTTTCTCCAGGTTGAAGGTCCGGGATTCAGCTTCGTCGTGTTTTTTTGCTTGCTTTAACCACCATCCTAAACTGGCGGGGATTATGGCCATATTTTCTGGATGCTTGACAGGATTCTCACCCCAATAATACCCTTTTGACTTTAATTGTTCGACAAAAGCTTTTAAAGGATCACCTATGTATGTTGCGATTCCTGATTGATATAATTGCGAAATACCAATTGATAACACATAGTGTTCAGGATACATTCCATTAACTAAACCCTTCGCTATATCCTCAGTAAGATCCGGGCCTTTGCAGATGAATTTAATCCCTAAAGCTCCGTATTTACCATAACCATAAATTCGTGCTTGCGTTTCATTTTCCGACTCCACAATAAGCAGTCTTTTCTGTAATTCTAAATCTAGCTGTTTCATGATTCTTTAATTTTTAAATTACAGTTACTATTTATACAGTTTTCCCAGTAGGAATAACCTCTTTTTATGGTTTCCTCTTTGGATTCTATTTTTACAGTAAAACCCATATTAGTAAATTCAGTAAACTCTTTCTCTGTTTCTTTAGATAAATGGTCAGTTGCACATGCTAAAACAAATGATTGACAATTTTCACATATAGCTACTTTTGATTTACTTTCTAATTTTTCCATAATTCTTGTTTTAAAGTGCCACCCTAAGATGGCACGGGGTTAATCTTCACTTTCGTAAAATTCATTTACTTCCAAATCTGTTAACTCATCACCCCAATCAAAAACATTAGATTCAGTTGTAACCTCTTGCAGAATATCCCATAAAGGATTAGAAACTAATTCTCCATCTACTCTAATATACTGATCAATATCTCCCCCGTCTTCATCCTTCAATTGTTCTGCTTGATCTTCGGTAACTTTAATAGTTCCTGAATATTTTACCTTTTGCCAAAAGTCTACCTGTAATTCAATTGTTTTTTTCATTGCTTTATTATTTGTTTGTTAAAGTTGCTTTGTTGATAAACTGGTCTTCTGGAAGGTTGAAGACGTTTAGATGCAGTTGTAAAAGCCTTTCAAACTGCCATTGTTCTAAAACATCTAATGATTGACCATTAGCATATCTTCGCATTATTCTCTGGCTATTTGCTTTGGAAAGAGATATGTAGTCAATTGGAATAACTTTCACCCCTTCATGCTCTATCTCCTTGGATAAATATGATAAATCGTAAAGAATAGGCTTCCAATCAAAACTATCCTTTCGATGTGGAAACAAACAGCCTAAATCTAAAGGTTCTAAAGGCTTAACCCAGCTTCTCAAAACGGATTCTCCCTCATGCTTAGCTTTTTCATACTTGTGTTGAAGCTCCAGGCCATACGGCAAATAAGCCGAGTAAATTTTTAATTGTTCTTCTTTTGTCATTGTTTTGTTTTTTAGTGGTTAATCTCAATAGAATTTTCAACTTCATTTCCGAAAACATCCCAACCTTTAGTTTCGTGTCTTGCAAATAGTTCTAATTTTTCCTCGTAGGGAAAGCATTGTTCTATAATTTCTCGAAATACTTCCGGTTTCTTACTGTGACAGGGATAGCCATTGACATAGGGTCGTTTAGCATCTATTACAGATTCTGGGATATTCCCAACTGCCTTTAAATTTCCCCTTCTGCAGAAAAGCAAATACTCACTTGATATTCTTACGACTCCCCCAAGACCACCACCCATTCTGTTTTTCCTCCATGTGATACAAGCAACATATTCAAATCCCCATGCTTTAATTACTTTTTCAGCTTGTAATAAGTATTTGTTTGTTACCCACATAAATAAAACTGAATCTTTACATATCAGTTCCTTAACAGGCATTTTACAAATTTCATCAACTGTCATTGTATCATACGGAAGATCTTCAGGTTTTGAGTGTTCACTATTCCAAATCTCCTTTCCGTCTACTATTTTATAACCGGACATTTTTCTTCCGGCTTTTTGAATCCACGGTGGATCGGCGTATATAACTTTGTATTTCATAATCTTGTTTTGTTAATAATCAACTCCCAGGAATCAGCGACATAAACATCATTGATATATCGGTCTATTTTAGAATCGTATCTTTTGTTTTGAAAAGAATCTCCTACGTTGTCGTCTTTAGTCCAGATAGCGGTACCTAAGTATTCACCATCGCGCCAAAGCTTATATTCTTTACCGTAGATGAGAATGTGTTTTTCATCATCTTTTGGATTTAGTGATTTTAAAAATTTATCCATTGTATAAATATTTAGTGGTTAATGAATACGTGTAGGAATTTTATAAGTTCCGGGGACCATTGTTCTGCCATAGCTTCGGCTATTCCAGCAAAGGTCCTACTTCGTTCTTTCCATCGGTTTTCACATGGTGGAAGTTTCCATATTCTCTGTTCACGGCCTTCTACAATTACAGACGGTTTTAATTCCGGAAGTCCAATCAGCCATAAACATGTTGCCTTTGTTTCACCGTGCCCATGCTGCCAAGGTTGAATTAGCTGTGTGTATTTTCCTATACCCTCTACCCATTCGCCATTTAAAACCGAGTTGAATCCGTCTCTGGCATATTTGTGAGGAATAGGATTTTCCAGATAACCAATTTTGATTTTGGATTTCAGAAGATTAAAAAATCTCACAGCTGCTTCAAGCTTTACCCATCTATCATGGTTTTTGCTTCCGTCTTTGTTCCAAAGCCAACGAACGCCAGAGTTTGTCATATACGTGCACTCCGGATGAGATCCTAAAAATCCATTGTGATTGTCAATTATATCGAGTATATCTCCTTGATAATGATGTCCTGGATGTTCCGTAGGAAGAAAATCACATGACATAAAAATGAATCCTTTTTTATTGAAAGCCTCTCTTACTATTCCGGAGTATTCACAGGCAATAATTCCATCAAAATCCGAATATTCATTCTCCCGGATCTCAGCTGTTAGTTCTTCTAGTTCTTTCATGACTTTTTAATATTTTTTTTCTCTTTTTGGAGCATCATTTCAACGAACTTTTTTGTGGTTAATGGCTTTGGACATTCTTCCTTTGGGACACCATCTTGTTGAACGTAACCAAGTTCACATCTATAAACTACAGCGAATTTTCCCCCATCTTCAAGTGCTTTACATTTGTCACATGTCTTTTTCATTTGATAAGGTTTTCAGGGTTATTTATTACACTTTCTTCTACGGCATTAATAGCATTAGCCGAAAAAATCCTTGTTACAACTATCGATTGACTCGCTATTCTCTCTTGCTGTTCAGCCTGTACGAGATCGCAGGCTTCAAAAATTAAATTCTCAATCTTTTTAGCGCCTCTGTCTTTTGTCGTTTCATAGTCCCTCACTTCATCAAGTATCAGCAATAAAAAGCTGTTAAAATCTAGCTTATATCTATCATTTGATAGTTTGTTGAATATCTCTTGTTTCTCTTTGTGGCTTTCCATTGTGATTTTTATTTTGAATTAAAAGGCCCCGAAGGGCCGGGATTGATTAGCAACCACAAGAGGATACATGAGTCGCAGAATATTCTTTAACAGAAGGTTGTCCGCCTGGTTGTGTCATAGTAATCCATGTCACGTTAAACAGATTTCCATCCACATATACACATGCGTTTCCAGTAAAATGATTGTAATCATCATGACAACTTATAAATGCGTCATTAGGATTTAACCTGGACGATTGCCCACTTGCTCCCATTTTAACCAATTCAACTGCCTTGCTAGACAATTCTTGATTTTTAACTGTTACGTCTTCATTTGCATTTTGACATGCTGTTAGCATTACCAGCGCAAAAACGCTGATTGAAAATAGTTTTTTCATTGTTTAAAAAGTTTTGATTTACCGAGAAAGAAACGGTCCCGGATTCCGTGTTTATTTGAGTTTAACTAGAATCTAGTAATTTAAACCTAAAATGCAATAGCCTACTTCAAGTCCAAATTTGCCGCCCTCTAATTTGTAAGTGACAAATCTATGAATGTGGTTTTGGTTTTTACGCTTTGAAATATCGTCTACCTGTTCATCACCTTCAAATAAATCAAGCCTGTCTCCAACTTGGAAATTACGATCGTCTTTTCTTAGTTCAAACGTTTTTCGACCTTTTAAAACATCACCATAATACGGCTGTAAAGTTTTTAATTTATGTATTTTCATGATTCTTTTATTTTGGTTATTAAATTTGAAATTTCAGACAGGCCTGAACCTCCATTTTCTTCGAGAAAACTATCTGGGTAATTCCCTTTTTCTGCTGCAAGAAGTAATTCATCATAACACTTCTGTAATACACGTATTACTTCATCATCATAGTCCGGCTTTTCCTCGAGCCAGTAAACTGGTTTGAAATATGATACAAATTCTAAATTATCATAGAAAGATACCTGCGGCTGGCCCTGTGAATTAAGTGTTATATAATGCTTGGATTCCTCCGGCAGTCGATCAGCTGTCGACACTTTTACGTACTTGGTGTTCATAGCTCTGTTGCTTCTTTGATTAAATCCTCAATTTGCCATTGTATATCTTTCAATTCCGGCAAATCATTATCATGTTTTAAGTCCATGAATTTATCTCTTGCTTTCTTAAGCATTTCAAGCATCTGAGGAGCTTTTGCTATTAGTTGAGCATTAGCTTTCATTTCGATGTCATTTTCAGATCCACCATAAATTGTTGCTATGCCTAATTGTAAACATCCTGGTGAATCAATATCTAAAAAGAATATACTTTCTTCTGTTGACTTTACTTCGGTGTCAACCACCCAGTGGTACTTTGTTCCTTTAAATTCGTTCATAATATTTTGATTTAAATGTTTGACTTTAAAACCGGGCTTCAGCGTACATCCACCCGGAAAACTTAACTATGTGATTTTTTTATTAATCTCTGTTTGTAATCCAATCACCTTTTGTATAATCAAATTCTAGATTCTTGAAGTCATTATCAAATTTCACCTGATCTATGATATTTTTAGCCTGATTAATAAGCGACTCAGGTATGCCGGGTAAATTTGCCCAGATTATAATTTCATCACCTTGCACACAACCTCCCACATCTAAAACACAAATTATATCTCCCGTTTTATCACACTTATTGAAATAAGCCGTAGTAGTTCCATTGTACGAACTTGACTTTACACTAACTAGAACCTTTGTTCTCAATGGAGGTTCATTTGTTTTTAGAACCTCCCATCTTATTTTTTGTTCGTTATTTATTAATTCAACCATTTGTCGATTTGTTGTTTTGCCTTTTCAAGTGTCTTAAACGATTTTGTTAAATGTGAAGAATGATTTGAATAAAATGCTTGAAACGTTCCATTTGTTGTTTCAATTATTGTTCTGTTTCTGTAGATAAATTCGTTTTTCATGATTGACTTATTTTAATTGTTGTTGATTTTGTTTTTCAAATATAAGCACTTATTTTGGAAATTCAAAACATTTTTCTATTTTAGGTGCTTATTTTGTATATTTGTCAAATGAATGAGAGGATTAGTAAGCTTTTTTCGTGCTGTTTAAATAATCGTGTTATTATTATCGACACGAATTTTAAGGCATTTCATGCCACTTTAAAGAAGATTGAACCCGATTGTAATTCAGACCGTTGGTACTCAGATAGGTTTAAACAAGAAGTAGAGTTTTCACAAACCATTAAAGGCAAGCTCTATCATTTTCAGAAGTTGATATAAACTCTTCTCGCCTTAATTCCCGATACATTTCCCCAACAGTCTTAGCGGGCTTCTTTGGCTTTTGTGATTCAACAAAGTCTTTAATACACTCTGTTTTTGACTTTGCTAATTTATTATGGTTTCTCATAGTCTGAAATTTTCTTTTTCATATGGACTTAAATCATTTAGGTATGGAATCATTTGGTCATCCATTGTTAAAGCAAAGTCTTCAAAACTTCGTCCTCTTGTTAGAGCTGCTGAAACAATGCTTTGATGTTTATCGTTTGGATCTTTCTGAATTCTAATAGCTGTTTCACATAAATTCATCAAGTTTGTCCCTAAATGCCCCCTAGGTTTCATAAACCCAGTTGAAGCATTTTCATGTAAAACCACCAGAATATGGGTATTGTATCTGCTTTTCATATTTAGTACCCATTCTGTAACATCTGAACTTTCCTGGGCGCTATTAAAGTCACCAACAAAATGAACAATGTTATCTAATATTACTAAACCACAATCCGAATTTTGTATCAAAAAATCTTCTACAATTTTCTTTTTCTGATCCTTGTTTAATGTCGAAATACAGAAATAGTTTACAGTTTGCTGGGTCATATTCCAGATTAATCTGGTAGTTCTCAAACAGTGGTACCGCGATTGTTCTGTGTCAAATATTGCAATATTATTGCTGTAATAATTTGAATACATTTTCTCATTTTCTCCCGACATAATCGATTGACAAATTGATCTTATCAATGCTGATTTTCTTGATTTAGCTGGTCCAAATATCATCGATACATTATCTTCTGTAAAAATTGGTATTCTACGTCCATTCTCTTTTATTGATAATATTGGTGTGGGTTCCGGAATATCTTCATCTGGACTTACCAGGTAATCATTCAGCTTTATAATCTCAGTCGATTTTTCAATCTGTCCTATGGGTTTTAATTCCTCAATCATAACCTATGACTTAAAGGTTCGATTTTCATAAACTTTACAAACTCTTGATCTAGTGCTTTGAACATAGGAAAATTGTCTTTTGCATGTTTTATTGCATTATTCAATAATTCTTCCACTTGTTCAAATGTGATCCTATCTTCTTTTTTTATTGGAATCATTTCTTGAGGGGTTATCTTTTGAATTGAAAAATCTCCCTGTTTTTCCCAAGATGGATCTATATGCATTTCTTTCAAATATAAATCCCGGTCTTTAGGAATTCGTTCATACTCCTGATAAATCCAAAGTTCATCTGCAATCATTTGAATAATCTGTTGTTTAGGGTTTATTCTACTCGAAAGATTATTAAGTATCACACTTGCTTCTGGCATGCCTAATGGAAACCTAATTTCTTCTGGATCCTTTTCCTTAAGTAATGCTTTGTTATTTACATTTTGAACTTTGTAGGCCGATAGGAGATAAAACAGAATTAGCGAATCTTCAAGTTCTGTATTTCTATTCTTTGTATTCTCTTCTTTGATCAACGCATTTAAAGCGTCTATATCGTTTTGATTTACCTTCATCGAACCAGATCCATTCAAAGCGTATTCAAATCGATTTTTGAGGTGTCTAATGGCTTTCATTTGTTGAATTTTTTAATTGTGTCCTGTACGAGTCTTGAAAAATCTTGATCTTTAGCAATTTTGTCATTTACCTGGCTGATTATTTTATCTAGATAATAAACTTCATCTTTGTCCTTCTTTCGGAATGCAGATACAGATTTTACTGTTTTAAACCAGAAATCATCAAATCCAGATTCTTTACTTGTGCATTTCAGAAAGTAACAGTAAATACCTAACAGTTTATCAGGCTTTTGCTTATCAACTTCCACAATTAACCGTATCGCCTCATACCATTTTGAAATTTTAGCATCTGTCAAAGTTTTTTGATTGGGATTTTCTTTATTCCATATTTCCCAAAACTTGTAAGCCAGAAACAAATACTTCCTTTCAAATTCAAAAT
The DNA here is from genome assembly GCF_900129755.1 of Chryseobacterium oranimense. GTDB lineage: Bacteria > Bacteroidota > Bacteroidia > Flavobacteriales > Weeksellaceae > Chryseobacterium > Chryseobacterium oranimense. Next base: position 226,690 of record NZ_FQWT01000008.1, on the reverse strand, counting down.
TTTTATAGAGCTCGTGGAAATCATTGATTTTCACAAAAGAATAATTATATAGATTATTAATACTGTTAGTAGTAATATTATATACTATACTTTTCTTTTCTTTAATAGCATCATTTCGCATTGCGTTTGGTATGCGTTCGCATTGCGTTTGCATTTCTTTCTCTCTTCCCCATCTTTTATTAGCGCTTTCTCTGGCTTTTGAGCTTTTCTTTTCCATTCTATTTTTTAAACTTTCAGAGTAGAAACACTTACCTAAATTTTCTATTTCGGTAAAGGAAAATAACCTGAAATTCTCAATTATGGATTTTATTAATGCAGCGTCTGTACGAAGATCATAGGCTATTATATTATAATCACAGATACTCATGTAACCACTGCTTTCTCTTAATTTCTCAACCAATGCCCAATAAACACCATATCCTTCCCATCCATGCTTCATGCGTAATGCTACTATTTTATCATCTTGTCTTGCGTTACTATCATGACTGAAGTAATAGGCTTCTTTATTACTCATTATTTACATATCATTCTTAAAATTTTAGTTAATTCAATTCAGCAACCATACTTAAACATCACACTATGGTATGGCTGATTTGGTTAGTCCAGGAAAAAAGGACCGTTGTTTTTTCTGTAGTCTTCGATTTCTTTTTTTGAGAAATAGATCTTTCCGTTTCTTCTTATTCCGTTGATCTTTCCTTCCCTGTTCCAAGCTCTTACTTCTGTAACCGGGACATCTAATTCAAAGGCTGCGGTCGGAGCATCAATATAATCATCCGATTCAATCTGTTTCTTTTGTAGATATTCATACAGAGCTTCGCATTCGTTAGGCGCCGCGCGTCTTACAGGACGTCTTAGGCTTTTTGCGTATTCTAAAACAGCGATACTTTCGATAAGATTTGCTTTTTTATACACTCTACTGTTGGGGATTTGTACTGAAGGCAGATAAGACTCTTTAATCTCTGAAATTCTTGCCTGTACTTCTTTTGGGAGATTTTTCATTTTGTTTCTTTTTGGGTTTTGGTTCTTCGATTCTTATTAAAACTTTTTCATTCCATTTAAACAGGCCGCCAGAATCACGGCCTATATAGAATCCGTCTTTGTCTTTCATTAGAATGGTAAATCGTCATCTTCACCTGTAACTATCTCAGCATCTATTGCTGTATTTTCATTTTTCACGTGCTTTCTAAGATTCCCAATGTAATCTGCCTTTTCAGATCTAAATTCATCTTTAAATTGAACCTGAATAGAGGCGTCATTATCAAACTTATCAGGTTGATCATTAACCCACACGTTAATATTTACTAACCTTACTCCGGAGGCTGATTTGAATGTTTTAACTTTTCCGGTTTTAATTGCGTTTAGAAGCGCATCATAATTTATGCTTCCGTAAAATAATTGACTCATATGTATATTGTTTCAATGTTAATAGTTGTTGATTTATCGTCGCAGATCTCATAAAAGGGACATGAAATGCATTTGTTAAAGTCTCCATTACCTTTGTAGTTATTTTCTGCGTATTCTCTAATGATAGCCGATGTGTGAGCTATCCTATTGTAGTGCCTATCAATCGCATCTTTTGTAAGTTTAAACTGAAAGATCTTAACCCACTTGTCTTTTCCAAAGACTATGAAATAAAAAGGAATCCACTTTCCAAGTTCTTCATACGTAACTATAGTATAATGTGCTGCCTGAATTTCTGAATTTATGTCACTCTCCGGATCTCCCCAACCATTCCATTTATCATCCATTTTAGTAGCGGTCCACTTTACATCATAGTTTGCTATAATTGATTTGTCCTGTAGATCAAAATTCCTATGATCAATATTTCCTGATAAAGTTTCTGATCTAACATCAACCTGACTCCAACCCTTAGAAACATCTAAACCTACTCTATTGAAAACTTGCTTTGCAAAAAGAACTAAGTCATCACATTCTCTAAATGGTTTGGTTTTTTCTCCTGGGATTTCATTTCGGGGCATGAACTTTATAAATTCCTGAAGCTCTGAATTGTTTTTACCTATAAAGTCGTAACCTGTATCGTCATTATTCTTGATGTATTCAATCAGTTCTTCTTTCTTTGCATTCGACTTAGGCTTTAAGGATGTTGGAAGCGTCCTTATAGGCTCTTGTTTTGATCCTCCGCGACACGCACCTATCAATTCACTTTCAAAGTACCTACCTAGAAGCATACTTTCGGAAGGCTCAGTCAACTCATATCCTTCAACAAATGAGAAATAAATCTGTTTTGGGCAATGATCAGGCTTAAGAACTTCTTTTATTAATGATTGGCTTATTAGCATTAGTTTACTGTTTCTTTTATTTTTGGATTGAAAACATCTGACTTAGAACCTCTATTAAGATCACGCCCAAATAGCTTTCCTAATGATTGAGCTGCATTTTTGGTACATTCCGCTTTAAGTTTGGGAAATCCTAAATCAAGTGCATTGGCCTTCTTCTTTGAGACATCTAATGCAGAAGCTCCCTTGTCTACCATTATGATTATGGATGCAGCCCCTACTCTTTTGTATTTCTGACCTGTTACAGGGTGAGTAACAATTAGATCAATTGATCCTACCACTTCATTACTTATGACAGACCATCTGAAATTCTCTGTTTCCCAAAGACCTAAGAAGTATTCATCAAGTGTCATTTCAATGTGTGAAATTCCTAATGTTTTAGCTCTTCCATCGGGTGTAGGATCCACACCATCCTTTGGGTCATGTTTATTAAGGTTATTTATGAAATTTTGAATTCTTAAACGTAAATCTTCTGAATTTGGCGCTACTTCGTTTCTATTGGTTTGCGCTACTTGTTTTTCCATTTTAAATACTTGTTTTAGTGAACACGGCAAATTGAGAGTTGCCAATCTTTTTTGTTCCTGTTTGAATAATTAAGTGCTTTGACTTAAGCTCCGAAAACCGGCCGCTTATCTTGTGAATTGGAAGACCTAAATCATTCGCTATTTCAGAAGTACTTTTCAATCCGTCAACTCTTTCCAGAACAAGCTTCCACATTGCCGGAATAGTTGTTTTTACTTTCTGGAAGGCAACTATTGAATTTTCGTTGTTTCTCCCCCGACTGTAGTCTTGAATACCCATATCTTGACTTTTACTTTTTTATGTACATTCACACATTGGAGTATTAAACTCTTTAGCTTCTGTGAAAGTCAAAGTGTTAATATCTAATTCATATTTGGAAACTTCTCGGTAAAATGCATTTCTTTCCTTTTTGTTAAGTTTATGCCATTTTGCACTTCTAACCCACCCTTTACACATATTACATATTGACACCTTAATCTTAATTTCTTCTGACTTTATCTCTTCTAACATGCTTCTTGATTTGATTGTTTGTATTCCTTTATAAATTCATTCAGTGCAACTTTCTCCATGTCTGAAAGCTTATCGTGTCCGAGGCGTTTATGGTTAACAAAGAACACCCCGCCAACATTTTCGATGATTACTGTTACTTTCATGGTTAATGGTATTTAATTAGGTACTCAACGAAGTAGTTGTATTGCTGGCCAAACCATTTCATTATTAAAAGAAACTTTCTCATGATGCTAGTTTTAAAAAGTTAGTTTGGTTTTTCTTGAAGGAAATATTGGAGTTTCTGAAAAGGCTGCAGTTATGAAGTCCATCTATAACTCTTGACTTCCAGTATCCAACATGATGCATTTGACCGCCTCTATTCCCGTTTCTGTAAGTTGTGAACCAACGGGCAATTAATCTTTTGATAAGCTTATAAGCCGGGTTGGTCTTTAGAATCTGACCGGAACGCTCCGCCCTTTCATTCAATATGAAGTACTTTCCGTTTTCACATTTGATTCTTTCTCCACCTTCTAAAGAGATATATCCGAATATCCCTTTCTTGTAAAGACGCGGAATCTGCATTTTGTAGAACTCCCATTTTAAAATGGATTTTCCTAAGATTGTTTTTTTTGGTAATTTTGTCATGATTGTTAACTTATTTGAGTTAATTTCTACTGAGTCACCTGGTGCGAACAGGTGGCTTTTATTTTTTAATCCAGTCCTTATATTCTTCGACTGACCATTTGTGAAATTTTGTTTGATTGCCCCTACCCGCTTTACTTTTCTCAGACTTTCTAAGCGGGCAATCTATATTTCTAAGGTCCTTCTTAATCTTTTCGACACTTACCCCAACATATTCCGCTACTTCATTTGTTCTAGGCTCTTTTATTTCAGACCAAAATGATTTGTTGAAATACTTTTCCGCCCATGATTCAGGCACCAATACATATCCTTTTGGTATTTGAAGTTCTTGTGAAGTTGCCATAATTAGTTTATTGTGATTGAAATATTTGCTTATCTGTCCAGCCTGTGTGCTTTTTTATAGCTTTAACCGCGAAATAGTTCAAAACTTTATCCGATTCTCTATAGGCCCAATTTGAAACCGCTGTCTCTCTGTTACCCGTTTCATCTGCAATCTTTTTTCTTAAATTATAATCATCCAGAATCTTACGAAATACTTCACCCTTTATTTTTCGTGGTTTTAGTATATTTGTTTGATTTTTCATTTTGTTCTATCATTTTGATATAGCAAATATATAACATTGCTAAATACAAACAAAGTAAATTATGAACTTTTTCTTAACAATGTTATAACACATTGATAATCAATAATAAAAAATTGATTTTATTAATATCCGTAAAAACCCTATTGTAAGAAAAGATATGATTGCGGAATTTTGCCATCCTTATAAGAAAAAATAAAGCATGACTGAGGAATTAGAAATAACAAATAATGAGCAAAGCTCAGTAAAAGAAAGATTGTTAAAATTTATAGAGTTCAAGAGAATTAACCCTAGACAATTTGAAGAGTTAGCAGGTTTATCAACCAGTTACATTAGTAACATGCGAAAAAGCATTAAACCATCAACATTTGATAGTAAAATAGCTCCGGTATTCCCTGAATTAAACAAATTGTGGTTACTACATGGCGAAGGAAATATGATAAATTCCTCGCAAAATGAAAAAGAAAATGATCTCCATTCAGATCAAGGGTTACATTTAATTAGAAATAAACCCCATGATGAACAGATGGAAATGCTTTATAATAAGATCGACAAATTAGAAAGTACAATTGAAATATTGAAGGAGAGGGATCAACTATATTTTAAGGCAATTATCGCACACTTAGGTATAACTTCAAATGATGAAAATGAGGTTGAAAAAAGTAAAAAAAGCAGTACTAGTTAGGTACTGCTTTTAATATTGACACACTTAAGTTGAATTTGACAAAGCTATATTCATCTGATAAAAAATCAGCCACAACTTCTCTTTGATCCTGATTTAGAATTTTATCTAGCTTTTCTGCAAACAATATACTATTGATTACATATTCTTTTTTTTGAATGATTTTCTTATTATAAAAATAATCATTCCGCTCTATAAGCTTTTTTATCTTTTTGTAGTCCTCTCTCATTTAATCTTGATTTGCAACTTCTTCTAAAGTTTTTATCAATACTTTTTCTCTCAACTTCATAACTTTAAAGTAAAAGCTTGTTATATACATACAAGCAATTAACATAAAAACTATAACGATTATAGCCGCAAAAAACCAAATATTTTCTTTTGGTTTATGTCCTAACAAAGGAAGAAAATAAAAAGACGTTCCGTATATTGATGTAAAAAGGGGAAGTGAATATGACCAAATAAATGGTTTCATTCTAGAGGCTAAAAAAAATATAACAGGTTGAACGCACATACCAAGAGACCAAATAACAGCAGATAAGTTATTATTTGCAGCCGGTATGTAATATGTTTTAGCACTTGGATAAAATGCTTCTATAATATTATTTGAAAAGGGAATAAGACAACTATACAGCACTAAGTATGACCCTAGCGCTGATATAGATGATATTCTAAGTTTTTTACGGTTTAGGTGGTTTAACATCTCCTGGCGGAATAATTTCATTTGGATCTAAACCCTCCCCGTTTGTACTTTGGGTTTTAGGTGGAGAAATCATAATTGTATCTCCTTCTTTGCTAGATTCAGAATCCTTGTTATTAATTTTTAGTTTTTTTAATTCAACTTTAGAAGTTGGAGAAACCTTAAGCTCCTCATCCTCACTCCTATCGGTTTTACATGAAATCACCAACACTGTTAAGGCTGCTGATAAAATAATTACTCTTGTTTTCATTTACTGTAGTTTTATAATTCTGCATAAAAATACTAATAAATCAACAACTTAGATAAATAATATTTCACTTATTCATGATATTGCTAATATAATACTTTATTTTATACAACAATTAAGTATTTATACGGATAGTGTATTTTTTATTTATTCAAAATAAGACATTACGGGAAACCATAAAATAATGTTTTTAAACTTTTTATATTTGTAAAAAATAATACCAATGAATAAAATTATAACGCTTGTCATAATATTTGTAACAACCGTGATATATAGCCAGGAAAAAGCATTCACTATAGTTAATAAACAAGTTTCTTGGCAAAAGATTTATGAATCAACAAAATCCGCTTTAGAAATAAAAAAAATTTTAATGACTAATGGAAAGATAAAGTTTAATAATAATGAAAGTGATAACAATAATTTATCTGGTGATATTAGTGACTTCATAATGGATTTCAAAGGTGCAGGCTATACTAGAATGGGGACACCAAATTATCTTTCAAATAGCTCAAAATTCAGTGGGAACTTTAAAATGGAATTTAAAGAAGGAAAATATAGAGTATCCATAAGCAATATTAAATTCAAGGGAGATTCATGGTCTTTATATTCAGGCGGCATTGGAGTAAGCAGTAATGGTGATGACAACTTGGAATCATTTGCTCTTACAAAAGATAGAGAGTATTTTAAAGGGCAATTCCAAGGCAGATCTTCATCTATCATTGATCATTCTTTTTCTGATTTATTTGATGTTAGTAAATACGACATTAAGAACGATGAAAATTGGTAACATCAAGATAACAATTACTGATATTTTACAAATATTTCACATAATTTTTATCCAATACATTTATAAACAATTGATAATGTTCATGATATATAATCTATAAAACACCCTGGAAAGGTAGTATACGGGTAACTGTATCGAGGGTTCGAATCCCTTCCTCTCTGCAAGAAGATAAAAGTCTTAAACTTAATTGTTTAAGACTTTTTTATTTTAATTATTTATGAAATCACAAAACTTTATTTAGTATATTTTTTACTTTAACTAATAATAGTACATTAAAAACAGATAATTTCAAATTTAAAACTTTATATCATGGAAAAAGAATTAACTGAATTAACCGATGAAGAATTACTAGAAAGAAGAAAGAAGACAAAGGCCAGCGAAATCACCAACGCAGTTATTCTGGGCGTATTGATTGGTATTGCAACCTACAGCACTATAAAGTATGGGCTGGGACTCTTCACCTTTCTCCCTCTTATTTTTGCTCTTTTTGCTGCCAATAGCTGGAAAAGAAACAGCAAAGCATTAGAAGAGGAATTAAAATCCAGAAATCTAAAGTAAAAAGATAAGTAGTGGTATGATTAACAAAATCCTGACAGTAATGCCAAGATTTGTTTGGAAAGCCGGTAAAAGTCTTCCATCAATATAATTTAGATATGAATGTTTGGTGTAAAATTTAATTACAGATCGTCAAAAACTGATGGCTCATCTGCACTTTGAATTTGGCTTCTGATTTTAATTTAGCATAAACAGTGTATTCAAAAGCGCGCACGGCTTTCAGTTTCCTGTCTATATATTCTGCAATCTGTACAACAGAAAAAATAAAATCCCTGTACACTGCAATATCCACCGTTTGACCGTGATAAGGAAGATAAGCTTTCAGAAAAGGAACTGATGCCTGATGCCTGTTGTAATTGACACAATATCCTGCTCCTTCCCTGGCGGTAACAACCTCACGATCGTTGATGTAATCCAGGACTGTTTTATTTCCTTCCGGAGAACTGCTGTTTTTTAGCAGATATCTGTTGATTTTATCCAGAATATGCTGGGCGTACTCCATCATGGTAATGGTTTTCCACTCAAATATATGGTTCATTCCTTTGGTCTTGAAATGTTTTTCATTTTCACAGTTGGTGCAGAAAGAAATCCCGATCTTTTCATGATAAGGCAGAAAACAATCTTTGATCTCCATAGAAGCATCAGCCAAAAGCTTATCGTCCGCAAAGCTGTAATACAGATAAGGGCTGTAAAGTTCTGCAAGGGCTTTCAGATAATCAATTTCGCTGGCGTTATGATATTCTTGAAACCATTGTTCAAGGGTGTCGTAATAATGGCTTTCAAATTCTTTAAATGTTAAGTAAAACGGCAATTCCATAGCTCTGTAATTTTGATATGACAAAGCTATTGCTGTAATGCGACAAAACTTGACGTGTTATTTTTTTTGTAAAATGTTTTTAAGGATGAGAGCCAAGAACCTGGATCCAAGAGTCAAGATTTCAGATATGAGATTTTAGATTTCGGACATAGGTAACGGTAGCTTCGGGAGTCTCAGCCAGTAGGTATTTGTCATTTATTTAATATTTCAGGATCCATTGTTTCTAAGTAGTAAAGTCTCAAACTCTCAAACCCCGAAACTCGCACCCCGCAATTATTTATCATAATTCGTCATAATATATTCAAAGTAATGGATCATTTTCAGATAATTTTCTATGCTGATATATTCATTGGTGCTGTGGATGCTCTGCTGTTCTGAGCTGTTGATCCGGATCGGCATAAATCTGTAAATATTTTTACTTACGATCTGGTATTTATAGGCATCGGTTCCGGCCATGGTAAGATAGGGAGTCACGATGGCACCGGGATAAATCTCCTTTACGCCAGCTTCTATCAGTTTAAATCCTTTTGTATCAGAAGGAGAAACAGCGGAAGCTTCTCTGGTATTGTCGATCTCTTCTATCTCAACATCGAAACCTTCTGTGGCTTTTGCAATGTGATCATGAACGTCTTTCACCGTATTTCCGGGAAGAAGCCTGAAATTGACTACAAATTCGACTTCTGGAGACAACACGTTTGTTCCGTCGCTTCCTTTCATCATCGTTAAAGCAGTGGTTGTGCGTACTAAGGCATTGGTGGTGTTATTTTTGGTAAGCTGGGATATAAGAAGAGGTTTTAGCAGCCACTGGTTAGAAAGAGCCAGTCTGGTGGTCCATGGCATTGCTCCGCCGATATTGTCAAAAAAACCTTTGATGAGCGGGGTGATTTCAGGCTTCATCTGATCGTCTTCAAGACGCTGCATGATCACTGCGGCTTTTCCTATTGCGCTTTCCATAGGAGGCATGGAGGAATGTCCGCCAAGTCCTTTAACTTTTATTTTTGCGGATAAGAATCCTTTTTCTGCACAGCCCACTACAGCGATATCGGAATCTACTCCGGCTACATTTCCTTTACGCATGATCAGACCTCCTTCGTCATAAACTGCATCGAACTGAAGTCCCTTTTTCTTAAAATAATCTGCAATCTGCATCGCTCCTTTCTGCCCGCCCACTTCCTCATCGAATCCGAAAGCCAGGTAGATGTCCCTTTGGGGAACTTTTTTGCTTTTAACCATTGCATCCATTGATTCCATCAGGGAAAAAAGCATTCCTTTCATATCGATGGCTCCCCTTCCATAAATTCTTCCATTGACAACAGCTCCAGAAAAAGGTTCAAAATCCCAGTCTTCTGCTACTTTTGAAACAGGAGGTAAAGGTTTATCATCTGGTCTGAAAATATTCTGCTCTTTATTTTTCACATCGGCATCTCCGGGTGGCACCACATCTATATGGGAAAGGAAAAGTATAGGCTCCAATGCCGGGTTGCTTCCTTTAAGCCTGAAAACCAAAGCACGGCTATTGATTTCAATATTTTCTGTGTGCTGATATACCGAAGGGTATGATGCTTTCAGGTATTCTTTAAACTGATCAAACGGAGTGTAATTGAATTCTCCCAGACTTCCCGTAGAAACTGTAGGTATTTTGATTCCTCCTGACAACCGAAGTACTGCAGAATCGTTTTTTACGGGTTTCCATCCTTCAGAAGTTTCTGCTGTCGTTTTTTTGAACGGATAGGTATACATTTTGATCAGCAGTATAGCAATCAAAATAACAAGAATACCGAGAACGGCTAAAAGGAACTTTTTCATAACGAAGATTTGTGTGATGTTGATGTCTAACAAATATACCAAACAAAAGTGCTACAACCATGTCAAACACAAAATATTTCCCAAAGGCAAGATAAAAAACCGCTATTAATACTGGCTCAAAAGCCCTGAATTGATTTCAAAAAACAGCTTTGTATTTTCCTTTCTGAATTTCTCAACGGTTTGTTGTGAAGAATTGTTGATCGAAATAAAAAGAACGACTCCTTTTTCCGTTTGTCTGAAGACTTCGATAATATAGTAGCCGTTGTATTCATAGGCATATAAAAGTCCGTTCTGCATTTCTTTTTCGGGAGTTTTGATGGAGAAATTATTTTTTATATCTGCCAAAGTTTTCCCGGCATAATAAAATCCAAGCATATTGTTGTAAATACTGATCTTCGTATAGGTAAAAAGGACCTGTGAAGAAGGCTTTTCTTTAAAGTTATTAAGGATATTGCCAACATCTTTATTAGTGAAAAAAATGATTTTTTTCTCAACCTTATTGAATATATAATCTCCATAAAAGTTAACATCCAGTGTTTCGTTCTGAAGAAATAATTTTCTTGTTATGTTTTCGGAATCAGGAACCGCATCTGTATGGATGGGTTTTATATAGTTGATGCAGGAAAATGTGATGAGAAGGAGTGGGATATAAAGGATATGGGAGATTGTTTTCATGGGTATTGTATTTGTATAAATTTAGGTTAAATATTTAAAAAAGTAAAACTGTTGTAGTCGTTTTATTATTAAAGGACAAAGCTAAAAAGTGTATTCGTAAACAACATGCTTTATAAACACAAAACCCTCGCAAAATTGCGAGGGTTTTATTTTTATCTATTGGCACGAGCGACACGCTCGCGCCATCAGGGTATGTTAGCACTGCCGAGTGATCATACTTTATAGATTTGTTGATCATTTTTGTGACATTTTTTCAAAAATATTAGGAAACCATATTATCAAAAGTTGATATAAAAAAATCATCATGGGGATAATTTTTGAAAAAAATATCTTTTTGACATTTTTATAATTATTTCTCAGATAATCATTATTTTTTAAAAGACTATTTTTTTCTAAATGAATAAAGCCTTTCATTAAGTTTAAAACTACTATTGATAAAGAAAATATTAACAATAAGAAAAGTAATTTATTGGAAATAACACTATAATTTGTATCCAAATAAATTAATACTGCTAAACACAGTAATAAAACTATGAAATGTAGAGGCTTTATAGATTTCTCTTTTTCATAATTTATGAAGGCAATAAAAAAAATTACTCCGAAGAATAAAGAATGTAATAATTTAATTATAAAATCCATTTATTTAATATTTTTAATTACTAATGAATGGTACAGGAATTTGAATTTCAACTGCTCCTTTTTCCCCCAAACCTAAACCGATATTTTCTTGAAGCTGTATATTAAACGTTCCGCTATTATTATCTAAATAAGCTCCTGCAGTACCTCCAATATGAGCAGAGACAACAGTCCCTCCAAGTGTTCCTTTAAAATTTACTCCAAATAATTTTAGAGAACCTGAAATTTCTCCTTTTAAAACTTGAGCCCCTATATTTCCATCAAATAAAACACCAAACCTATCCCCTTCTCCCGTAAATGCTCCTCCAGCAGCATTTGCATTTATGGACCATATACTTCCATTTGCATTCCCAGAAAAGTTATTATTTTCCGTACCTAACCTAACTGATATATTGGAAGATAAGATAGAAGCTTCACCACCCACATCAAAAGCAAGGGGAAGTGCCCCACTTCCAGTATTATTTGTATATGCTGTATGAATTAATGAAAGATTACTCTCAAAGCCTGCATAATCCCCATTCTTATTATATCCGGTACTAATGAATTTGTATCCTGAAGTATTTTTATCGTTATAAATCATATCTCCATTTACATAACCCCCATCAGCCTTACCCGTAAGCAGAATTTCATCAACAATAGAAGGCTGCCCTTTTGTTATTGATTCCCAGCCTTCATTTACTCTTACCCAACTGCCATAACTATCTGTCCAAATTTGCCCAATATTAAAGCCTCCACTACCCTCAGGGGGCATTGCTAACATACCGTCAGGATCAACAAATCTAATTGGATTATTGTAGGCGTAAGTATAAGGATTCCATCTTCGTGATGTTTCTGCCAGTGGATCCACAACGCCCCATCTTCCCAGATCTGCTATATACATCCTCGCTCCATAATCGTACATTCCAGTCTCTTGAAGTTCTTTCCCATTGTATTTATATTTATACGCAGGATTTCCCGAAAAAACATTATACCCTTCATGCTTCAAGCCAAACGGATAATAATTACTTTCTTCAATGATCTCTGCCCCTGAGGCGTTTTTAAAATAACTCAACCTGACATTTCCAAGATGATCAATATAATTATACACATACTTTCCTGTTTCAAAATTAAAATAGCCTTCTGAAGTAGGGAGGAATTTCAATGTACTGTTCTCATACTGGAAACCATCTAAATAATCCGTGGTATCTGTACCAAAGATCTTTTTTACTTTTATCCCATCCGCCCTGTAAGTGTAATCTGTTACTTTAGAGTTTTGGGTAATCTTTTCTGGTAAATTTAGATAATTATATTGAATAGAAGAAATACTTTTATCCTGCTGAACCGTCATGTTCCCATTCAGGTCATAGATAATTGTACTGCCGGTACTTCCTGATGAAAGCGGATAGCCGCTTAAAGCATTACCTGTACCTATCTCTTTAAGGTAAGCCAGTTTATTACTCTGCTCACCATTTTCATAATGGTATTCGAGGTTATCCATAACTTCAGGCGCGGTATAGCCTGGAAGCTGTCTTCCTCTTCTGAGCAGGGTTTTAATATTTCCGTTCAAATCGTAGGTAAGCTGCTCATAGTATTCTCCCTTGTCTAAATTCATAGCGTCCCAGAAACGTCCTTCTTTAAGACGGTTAAGGGGATCATATTCGTAAGAATAATTTCTCATTACAGCATCACTTTGGGTAATCCATGACATCTGAGAGATGTTTCCATTGTATCTCGCAGAACCGGAGAATTGGCTGTCCGGCCTGTTATACCTCAACTCGTATGCAAAGAGTTTATTCTGCAGATCGGAAGGTTCATTAACTTTTGTGAGCCACCCTCTGATGTTGTATGCATATTTAACATTCTGCAACGCACTTCCTGTTGTATTCCCTACATTTTTTGTCTGTATCTGGCCAAGATCATTGTAAAGGTTTTCTGCAAGGAGTTCCTGTGCTCCGCCATTTACCTGATGCCAATGCCTCACAAGCCTTTCCTGATGATCGTACTCAAAAGTTTCTTTGATATTTACTTTTGTTCCATCTGCTGCTCTTTTATGCTCAGTGAGTGTATATTCAGGAACCCCCGAGAATTTCAGAAAACTTTCAGTTTTGGTATACCCACCGAGATGGTTTACAGAATAGGCAGATATTGCTCTTCCTTTCTTATCATAATAAGTATAGGTCTTTGTCCAGTTATCATTTTCAACATTTTTCACATAAGAGGCTGTAGACAGGCCCTTGGTACTAACATTCGAACTCTGAACATCCTGAGGCAATACTTCCTTGCCTAAAATAGTTGCCGGAATTGCCGGAGCATCCTGAGGATAAGTATCATAATAATTGACCGTAAGGACCTTGTCAATACTTGTAGGATAAGAAACATTTCCATATCCTGTGTTAATTCCATTCAGAACAAGGTTTCCTCCACGGGTTTCATAGGAAATGCCCGCTGGTTGGTTATCAATGGATGTCTGAATGTTTTGCCTTGAAGTTCCATCCCTTGAAATTCCTGTGTAAACAATTCTTCCAAACTGATCATACTTGGTAAAAGCCCATGAGTTATCTGCTGTGAAATTAGGTATCCCGTTTTTCAGAACAATATCCCGGTACAGAATAATCTGGCCTTTTTTGTTGTAAACCATCTGCTCCGCACCTTTTCCCGGAAGCTTTTTTTCTACGAGCCTGTTCCTGCCATCATATTTATACTGATAACATAGATGATCCAAAACTGCAGCAGATATTGATGCGGAAGCGGAAGCCAAAGGAGGAATTACAAACGCCAGCTGGTCATATTCATTATACACATAATAAGTATCCACATTTTCTGAAGAACTGATGACTTTTCTGACTAGTATAATTTGTCCCTTATCGTTTTTGTATTCTATCGTTTTATTGTTATCTTCATCAATAACGGTATTTTTATACAGCTGTGCCTCACCATAAGTTCCGGAGGCATTTAATTCAGAAGAAGTAGCACCATCAACCCAACTAGTTGTGGTGGTATATTTTTTCACTTCACCTGTTGTATTGGTATCATAACCGAAAGTAACAGGCTTATTCTGCCAGTCTGTACCAGGATTTTTCTGGCTCAAAAGCCTGTCAAGCGGAGAGTTTTCCAAATTTTTGTGACTGAATGGGAATGAATCATTTATTCCGTTCCCCTGATAATAAGTATTGGCGCTGCTTTCCACTTCGGATTGAATATTTCCATTTTGTGAAGACATAGGAACCGGAAGCCAACTGTCTACTTGTCTTCCAAATCCATCATAAGGAATATGAATGACAAGATCTTTTCCTGTTGGAGTAGACTTTATGCTCACTGACTGCTTAGGCCTTCGAAGGCCATCAAAAAACTGTATGCTCTGTATCTGCTGCAGAGATCCGTTTGAAACTTCAGTAGGTACTAAATACTGTCTGGTATAAATATAATTTTCAGTATTTGAAATATTAGTTGAATAATCAACAGTGACAGGCGTATAGGTATTCCCCGGATTATTGGAAGAAGACCCTCCGATATAGGCTCGAAATGTCCCGCTTACAGAATTGAAGCTGAATCCCGGAAGCATACGTATACTTTGAGGATCTGCTTTTTCCGTATTAGGAGCAGGAGGAGAATTCAGGACTACCTGGCCATAGTGATACATACCCAGTACTAATCCTATGCTTATGTATATTTTTTTATGCATATTTTTAAATTAATGGGTAAATATTAAGAAACTGTTCTTGTTCTTTTAACTGGTTATTGCTAAATGGTGAAGCTGCTACATGATTTACAACTGCTGTTAACAGATGTATATCAGCAATGAATATTATTTTTTTCATCGTTTTAGTTTATTGGGAAAATTATGTCATAATTATATGATGTATTATTTGGTAACGTAGATCCATGAGTCTTTAAAATAACCTCACCATTGGTTTTAATTGTATAATACACCTGTCCATTGTAGGAAGAATATTCTGATGTTGGCCTACACGTTCCACTTATGGTACCTATTGTAACTCCTGTGCTCCAAGGTAAATTAACCGAATTTGATCCAGAAGAAAAACCAAAAGATAACTTATAATAAGAGTTCGGTTGGACTGAAGCGCTCCCTCCTCCATTTATTCCAATTGATGAATTAAAAGAAAGATTGCAAGTAAAAGGTGTACATGTGCCATTTGGATTATTATTTGCAGCATTCTGTCCATTAGCATTTACATCATTTTGTGCTTTCTGATCAGCATCATCTTGACTTATTATTGATGTGTATGTATTAGGAGCTACGGTATAAGTAAAAGTTGTACCTATTTCACTACTACCACAATACTTCATAAAATTTCCACTTCTTTCAGAATTATAATATTTTGTTGGAGCATAATTATATTTATATTCTTTTAAAATATTACCCTCGATATTTACAATTTTTTCTAGTCTATTATAAGTATCATATAAATAATTTTCTTTAATACCAGATGGAGGATTAATACTTTTTATTCCAATCAAAGGATCATATGTATAAGTCGTAATAAGATAATCTTTTAAGGCTTGATGATTTTTGAAATTATCTAATTTAGAAATTAGTACATTTTCAGATAAGTCATCTTTATCAAGATCTGACTTTTTAACAATCTCCAATTGTAAATATGAATTAGGATCATTAGGATCTAAATTAAATATTTGCATAATTTGAGAATATGTAGCGCCTTCTATTTTAGCTATCGGCAATGTTTGATGATACCCCCAAATAGTCGTTATAGGAATTCCGGTTTGTGGTGTTGATTGGATTAAATTTTCTTTACTATCATAAATTTCATATTTTTTAGTCTCAAAAACTACTGCATTTTCAAAATTTGTTTCATCAAAAGAAGAACTAATATCATTTATTCTTTCGGAGAGCAATCTGTATTTATTTGATACACCAAATTTTTCAAAAATTTTTTCAGAAATTGAAAATTTATTATTACTGTTTTTATTAAGAATTAGAATAGGGAAATTAATATTACTATCCGTCATCTGTTTATATGTTAACATTTTCCTTCCTGGTTTATCGAGGTTTACAAAACTACAATTAGCTGTATAACACCCTACTGTTTTTAAAACATCTCCTGGATAATAATTATAAGTAGTAGTAATTTTTCCATTAACATTTGTCGTTATTTTTATTGGATGTAGATGCCAATACAAATATTTATCATTATACTCTATGTTTGTCGTCGTTTCTAAAAATGTTGATTTATCAGAAGTTAATTGCTTTGTGTTTATACTAGCTGGTAGAAATGGCATAAGGGGCTGAGATGTGTATAAACCTGCTACCCTTTGACCATTTAACGGATCCATTCTCATAGTTGCATTAACATAGAATCTGTAATCTGTTATTTTGCAGTCCAAACAAGTATTTGAAACTTCTTTTTTAAGATTGGCATTATGCAAGAAATTTTTATATTTGATCGTTTCTTGAAACACTAAGTTATTATCATTATCATATTTTTTAGTCAGGAAAAGTTTACCTCTTTCAACATTTTTATTTATATAAATAGCATTTGAACCATAGTCGGCAGTGCTGTATGTAGCATATCTATTTACATCTAATGAGTCCGGGTTTGTAGCCATGTCCGTAAAATAAAACTCACTTTTCCCCTTGTTCATTATTTCTTCAGTCACTTTACTATATGTAATATAAGGACCATATAATGATTTATAATATCCACCATTAGTAGAAAACGTTGCTAAAGGATCTGATGCACTACCTGTAGGAGGTGCTAATTTAACAGTAGTTATACCCGAAGATTTTCCATTGTCATTTTTATACGTATATTTTTTTTCAATATAGTTGGAATTATTACTATATGATTTAATTGCTTTTAATCTTTGACCAGGGACTGAAGTATCTTGAATTTCATTGAGCACAGGTATATAATTACTATTAACACCAATTACTTTAGAGACATTATTTTGTTCATATTCAAAAACATCAAATCCTTTAGTAGGATAGATAATTTTGCTTATTAACCCGCTATAACTATTTGTTATACTTTGATTACTCAATTCATCGTAATAATTAAAAGCATACTTTTCTGAATTAGCTGTTATATCTCCTAAAAAAACTCTATCATTTTTTATATTATAGTTGAAATCAATAGTTTTTATAAGCTTATTATTATTTTTTAATTGGATTTTCTTTAAAAAAGGTTTAGTAAGATCATTATTGATCTGTTGATATTCAAAATTTATAATACCATAATCCGATAATTTTATAGAATCTAAAATCGCAATTTTTTGATATGTATCTGTTTGATTACGAGTAAGTCCACTACTTGTAGAAGTATTCCAATCACTACCAGTATTATAGTTATTTATTTTATCCACGCCAATAAATAAATTATTATTTTCCAAAGTAGACTTAGAGGGCATTACAAAAGAATAATCACTACCAAAATAATATCCACCATTAGTAAATCCAGCTAATAAATCTTTATTACCGTTTTTGTAGAATGCTTCTATTATTCTTCCGCTATTTAATTCTATTTTTTTTAGATAAAAACCATTTATATAATTAATACGTCTATAAACATCATATTCTGTAACTTGTGTATTGCCTCCATTGCTAACCATGTTAGAATATGTATATTTATTTTTTGCATAATTAATATCTAGAGAATTATAATCGCCACCAAAATAAAATTTATTTCCTTTTTGATCTTCCATTATTATTTCCGGTAATGAATTACTTATTGGTGAATAATCATTATAGCATCTATCTCCATTGAATGTAACTTTAAAATCTGAATTATCAGAAGAAACTATTATATTACCTACATTATCTGAAACAAATGTCCCTTTATATCCTAAAAATTCAAAATAAAATTTATTTGGGGTATAAGCTCTCACATTTGCATTTGGATTATCTAACATTTGTTTTTTTGTAAGATTAATTTGTTCTCTTATAAAACATACACGGCCAACATTAGTATAGAAACCATTTGCCTGTTTGTTAGGAATTGGGTCGAAATCTCCCCATGAGTACTGTAAGATAATTTTGCCGAACAAATTAACATCCCAGTTTGTACCAACTATCGCTGGCTCACCTATAATTAAATTATTTAAATATCCTAATGAAGCTGATAAGTTTAAATTATCTAAATTAATATTGTATAATGGTATAGTGATACTAGGTTTTCCAGAATTGTAATCATTTGAAATATTTATCCTTTTTGCAATGGAATAATCTTCCATTGGTCTATCTTGAGCATTAATTAATTGACATACTATCATTAGAATAAAAGTCAATTGAATACTAAATATTTTCATTATTTCTTAATTAATTTTGCGTTAGCAGTTTTATTGTTATCCGTTTTTATGGCTACCAGATAAGCCCCCTGAATCAAGTTTTGGGTATTAATCTTAGTCACCTTATTCTTAGTTTTCAAACTCTGAAGCTGTCTTCCTCCCATATCATACAGCATAATATCAGCTTCTTTGAAATCAAAGCTGATTTCCACATAAGCATAATCTGAAACAGGATTCGGATAAATCTTGATGTCCTGCTTTTCAATTAACTGATCGAGTTGTTTATCTCCAAGCTTTATGATCTTCCAGTTCTCTTTTCCAAGCTCCTCTGCGCTGGTTCCGGCCAGAATAATCGAGCCGTCTCTGTTCAGTTTTATATCAGATAACCTTTCTTCTCTTTTTCTGGATTCTCCTTTTACGTGTTTTCTCCACTTTTCATTTCCTTCCTGATCCAGATAAAGCATCCAGAAAGTTTCATCATCAGTCTGTATCTTTCCTTCTGCCTGGGTGTAACCTCCTAATAAAATTCCTTTGGAAGCTTTATCATCCGCCGAATGAAGAACACTTGTTCCCATCAGAATATCCCTGTTTCCGAAACTGTAGGACTTCTGCCAAAGCTCTTCGCCTCTTTCATTTAAGGAAATAAGCCACAGATCTGTTCCTTCTTCTATTCCTACAGATTTGTTTCCGGATCTCTCGGATCTGGATTCTCCGCCAATTAAATATCCTGTTGATGTTAAAGCAAGAGTTCTTATATGATCATCCGATTTTCCTCCAAAGCTCTTTTCCCATTCTACTTTTCCTTCTTTTGAAAGTTTGATAATATAATAATCACCCTCACCAAAGTTTTCAGTTTTCTTAGAACCTCCTGCATTGCTTCTTGAATAGACTCCTAACAAAGCTCCTCCATCTTTAGTAGGAATCATTTTTTCCACTTCGTCTAATCCTTTTCCTCCTAAAATTAACTGGGAGATTTCTTTTCCATCCTTATCAAGTTTTACAATTAAAACATCTTTGGAGCCATAGCCTTTTGCTGAGTTCTGAACATTACCAGCTACAAAAAACCCGAAGTCTGTACTTTGAATCACAGCTCTGGCTTCCTCATCGGAAGAACCTCCTAATGTTTTCTCCCACAATTCATCTCCAAATTCATTTAATCTAATAAGCCATATGTCAGAGCCACCTTTGGAATCTTCTTTTTTATCTAAACCTTTTCCGGAATAAGAAGTGCCGGCAACAAGAAATCCACCCTCCTGGGTAGCTACAGAAGCTGACAGGTAATCATGATTCTGACCTGAAAAGTATTTCTCCCAGACTTCTTCTCCCTGCTGGTTTAATTTGATTAAATGGAAATCGTAGCCACCATTCTGCTTACTGTCTTCTGCCTGAAGCTTACTGCTCTGAATACTGCTTCCTGTAATTAAGTATTGACCGTCAATGGTTGTAGTGATCTGGCTTAGAAAATCCTGAGTATTGGACTTGATATCTTTCTGCCACAATACTTCCTGGGCAGATAGCCCCAGAACTGTGCACATGGTAAATGCACTCATGTAGAGTTTTTCCATCTATTCGTGTTGTTAGTTAATATATTTTTGCAAATTTAACGTTTTTTAACGCATTTCAAATCCCAACTTTGAGATTTAATCTAAATTCACATATGCAAGTATTTCTTCAATCAATTTCTTGCAATTAGCGAATAAAGTCAACCCCCATCAACAAAATCTACTCATGGAAAATAAAAAGGGCCAACCCCCGAAAGGATCAGCCCAAAACATTAACTGTTTACTGAGAATTATGATGTTTTATTTCCAGCCACCGCCTAAGCTCTTGTAAATATCTACAACGGTGCTCAGCTGTTTCTGTTTAGCTTCAATCAGCTCCAGTTTTGCATCCAGAGCATCTCTCTGGTTCAGAAGAACTTCAAGATAATCTGCCCTTGAATTCCTAAATAATTGGTTTGCAATATCAATAGACTGGTCTAAAGCTTTGGTTTCCTGTGATTTTAACTGATAATACTGGTCTATATTTTTAACCTTTGACATAAGGTTGGCTACATCCAGATAAGCATTCAAGATCGTTTTGTCATATTCATACAGAGATTGTATCTGTCTCGCATCAGCCGTCTGGAAATTGGCTTTGATTGCACTTTTGTTGATCAGCGGACCAGCCAGTTCACCAGCAAGACTTGTAGCAATAGATTCCGGCAATTTAACCAGATAAGAAGGTTTAAAAGCTTCCAATCCTAAGGTTGCAGAAATTTCCAGTGACGGATAAAACTCCTTTCTGGCAGCTTCTACATCCAGCTTTGATGCTTTTAATTCTAATTCTGCCTGTTTAATATCCGGACGGTTCGCCAATAACTGGGACGGAATTCCTGTATAAACCGTTTGAGGTACTGTAGACATGAAACTTTCTTTCTTTCTCACGATGGGCTGCGGATATCTTCCCAGAAGAGCATTGATCTGGTTTTCTTTTTCCGTAATATTCTGACGGATGGTATATTCTGCCGCTTTTGACTTTGCCAGCTCAGCTTCAAACTTTTTCACAGCCAGTTCGGTGGCAGCAGCAGCTTCTTTCTGAATTTTGGAAATCTCCAGCGCTCTTTGCTGCAGTTTAATGTACTGTTGAATAATATCTAACTGGTTGTCCAGAGCAAGCAGTTCATAATAATTATCTGCCACTTCCTCAATAAGGTTGGACAATACGAAGTTTTTCCCTTCTACGGTAGAAAGATAATGAGCAACAGCTGCTTCTTTCTCGGTCCTGAGCTTTTTCCAGATATCGATTTCCCAGTTTGCCATCAGCCCTCCTTCAAAATTACCCAGCGGATCCGGCATTTCTTTCCCGGGTTCTATTTCTGTAGTAGCATCACCTGCTCCTTCGCTTGTATAACGGCCGGACTTTTTCACCCCGGCTCCTATTCCTGCTGCAACCGTAGGCGTTAATCTTCCTTTTTTAGCTAAAACACCACTTTTGGCAATTTCAATTTCCTGAAGAGTGATCAGTAATTCCTGGTTGTTTTTTAGAGCTGTTTCAATTAAGTTTACCAGATCAGGATCTGTGAAGAATTGTCTCCAGGGTGTAGTTCCGCTGTTATTATTGGCATCTCCCTGATCTTCCTGATTAAAATTCTGAGGCACATTTTCCTTCATCTCGTCTTTTATGACGGTCGCCATCGGCGCCTTACAGCTTGCTAAAACAAGCGATAAGGCAATGGCTGCTATATATTTATTATAAATCTTCATGTTTGTCATCGTGTTGGTACGGTTCTGTTTGTTCAGTTAAAGGATTCTCTTCTTCATATTTTGCCAGTTTAGATTTTTCAGCAATGGTTCCGAAGATGTAATACAATCCAGGAATAATCATTAATCCGAAAATAGTTCCGATCAACATCCCTCCTGCGGCGGCTGTACCGATCGTTCGGTTACCAATCGCTCCCGGCCCGGTCGCCATTACCAATGGAATCAAACCTGCGATGAATGCAAATGATGTCATCAGGATCGGACGGAAACGGATCGCAGCTCCTTCAATGGCAGCCTGAGCTACCGGAATCCCCTCTTCGGCCTTCTTCTGTACGGCAAATTCTACAATCAGTACGGCATTTTTACCTAAAAGACCAATCAACATGACCATCGCCACCTGAGCATAGATGTTGTTTTCCAATCCTAACAGTTTTAAACACAGGAAAGCTCCGAAAATACCCGTCGGCAATGATAAAATTACCGGCAACGGAAGAATGAAACTTTCATACTGTGCAGAAAGAATCAGATACACGAATCCTAAACACACCAGGAAGATAAATACCGCTTCATTTCCACGGCTTACTTCATCTTTGGAAATACCTGCCCAGTCGATCCCAAAACCTCTTGGAAGGGTTTTATCTGCAACTTCTTTGATCGCTGCAATCGCCTGTCCTGAACTGTAGCCTGGTGCAGGAGTTCCACTTACCTCGGACGAATTATACATATTATGTCTCGTGATCTCAGACAAACCATATACTTTTTCCAAATGCATGAAATCTGAATACGGAACCATCTGTTCCTTATCATTTTTAACATATAATTTCAATAAGTCTGTCGGCAGCGCACGGTATTGAGGACCCGCCTGAACAATTACCTTATACGGTCTGTCGAAACGGATGAAACTGGTTTCATAGTTGGAACCTATTAACGTAGATAAATTATCCATTGCATTTTCAATCGTCACTCCTTTTTGCTCGGCAAGATCATTATCCACTCTCAACATATATTGAGGGAAACTAGCTGAATAGAATGTAAATGCAGAACCAAGTTCAGGACGCTTTTTCAGTTCCCTTACGAAATCATTACTTACTTTTTCCATTTTCTGATAATCTCCACTTCCTGCTTTATCCAGCAAACGAAGCTCGAAACCACCTGCAGCACCATACCCCGGAATAGATGGGGGCTGGAAGAATTCTATATTCGCACCCGGAATATTTTTAGCTTTTTCTTCAAGCTTTTCTATGATTTCTGCGGCGGATTCTTTACGGTCTTCCCAGCTTTTTAAGTTAATCAAACACGTACCGGAGTTGGAACCTGTACCTTCTGTCAGAATTTCATAACCTGCCAGTGAAGAAACGGATTGTACTCCATCTATTCCTTCAGATTCTCTCAACAATTCTTTAGCGATCTGGTTGGTTCTTTCCAGTGTTGAACCCGGAGGTGTCTGAATGATCGCATAGATCATCCCCTGATCTTCCGCAGGAATAAACCCTGAAGGAAGTGAGTTGCTCAGAAAGAATGTACAGGCACAGAATGCTAATAATAAAGGTAAAGTGATGGTCTTTTTCTTAACCGTTTTATTAAGCATCCCTTCATATTTATTAGCTCCTTTTGTAAATAAACCATTGAATTTATCAAGGAAAATGGTAATCGGAGTTCTTTTCTTAGGCTTTCCGTGGTTATTTTTTAAGATCAAAGCACACAGAGCTGGCGTCAATGTTAAGGCTACCACCCCTGAAAGGATAATCGCAGAAGCCATTGTAATGGAGAACTGACGATAGAAAACCCCAACCGGACCGGACATAAAGGCAATCGGAATGAATACGGATGCCATTACCAAAGTAATTGCGATAATCGCACCGCTGATTTCATGCATAGCCTCTTCCGTCGCCTTTAATGGAGATAAATGTTTCTCTTCCATTTTGGCGTGAACAGCTTCAATTACCACAATCGCATCATCCACAACAACCCCGATCGCCATTACGAGCGCAAATAACGAGATCATGTTTAATGTAATTCCAAAGGCGGACATGATGGCAAATGTTCCCACCAGTGAAACCGGAACCGCCAAAGCAGGAATCAGCGTTGAACGCCAGTCTCCCAGGAACAGGAATACCACAATGGCCACCAAAATGAAGGCTTCAAATAAGGTATGAACAACCTTTTCAATTGAGGCATCAAGGAATCTTGATACGTCATAACTGATATCGTAATGCATTCCTTTCGGGAAGGTGGTTTTCTGCAACTCAGCCATCAAAGATTTTACATTTTTGATAACGTCACTTGCGTTGGAACCGTATGATTGTTTTACGGTGATTGCGGCAGAAGGTTTTCCGTTCAGTGTAGAATAAATATCATACATGGAGGAACCGAATTCTATATCTGCCACATCTTTTAATCTGATAAATTCTCCGTCAGGCTTTGCTTTAAGGATAATATTCCCGTAATCTTTTTCATTGTTGAAACGACCCGGATATTTTAAAATATATTCAAATGACTGCGAACGCTTTCCGGAACTCTCCCCTGTTTTACCCGGAGATGCTTCCAAACTTTGAGCATTTAACGCTTCCATCACTTCGTCTGCCGAAATACTGTAAGCCGTTAATCTGTCCGGTTTAAGCCAGATACGCATTGCATATTCTCTTGTCCCAAGGATGTCTGCGAAACCAACCCCGCTTACCCTTCTCAGTTCGGACATTACATTAATATCTGCGTAGTTGAAAAGGAATTTCTGGTCAGCTTTCGGGTCATCACTGTACAGGTTGATGTACATCAGCATGTTGGGCTCTTCACGGGTAATTTTTACCCCTTCACGAACTACCAGCGGCGGAAGTTTGTTTACTACCGAAGATACACGGTTCTGAACGTTGACTGCTGCTACGTTAGGATCGGTTCCCAAATCGAAAACCACCTGAATAGAAGCTTCCCCGTCGTTTCCGGCATCGGAGGTCATATATTTCATTCCCGGCACACCGTTAAGACCTCTTTCCAATGGAATAACCACGGATTTGATCAACAATTCATTGTTGGCACCCGGATACTCTGCGGTGATGTTTACTTTTGGCGGTGAAATGGACGGGAACTGTGTTACCGGGAGTTTTACCAAAGACAAAACTCCCATAAATACGATAATCAGAGAGATTACGATAGACAGAACAGGTCTGCGAATGAATTTCTTAAACATAATTTACTTACTTCATTTATAGAGTCCTACTCTGCTTTTAATTTCAATGACTGAAGAACTTTTTTAGGATCCTGAGTTTTTGTCTGAACTTTCTGATCGTCTTTCACTTTCTGAACTCCTTCCAGTAAGATTTTATCTCCCACTGCAAGTCCTGATGCCACAACGTAAACATCCGGAAGTTCGTAAGCAATCTTGATATTTTTAGACCTTGCCACTCCGTTTTTATCTACTACGAACACGTATTTCTGATCCTGAATTTCGTAGGTTGCTTTCTGAGGAATGATTAAAGCATTTCTCAGCGGTAAGGTCATTCTTACTTTTCCGGTTTCTCCGTTTCTTAATAATTTATCAGGATTCGGGAATTTGGCTCTGAAGGCGATGTTTCCTGTTTCACTGTCGAATTCTCCTGTAATGGTTTCAACCTCACCTTTTTGTGGGAATAAATCTCCATTTGCCATCAAAAGACCTACCTGATTACTTCCTCTTGAAGCTACATTTCTCTGATAATTAAGATATTCAGGTTCTGAAACATTAAAGTAGGTGTACATATTGGTGTTATCGGAAAGGGACGTCAGCAAATCTCCTTCATCCACCAGACTTCCCAATCTCAAAGGTAATCTGTTGATAATCCCTGAAAACGGAGCTTTAATGTCTGTGAATGACAGGTGAATCTGAGCCAGTTTAGCTTCAGCATTCGCTGCATCAAGTTTAGCTTTAGCCATTGCTCTTTCGTTTTTGGAAACGATATTGTTATTGGCTAATGTGCTTGCATTCTTTAATTCGATGGTAGCCTGGGCAACTTCTGCCTGAGCTTTCAGTAATTCTGCCTGGTACAGTTGGGGCATGATACGGAACAATGTCTGCCCCTGATGCACGTATTGACCCTCGTCTACATAAATTTTTTCAAGAAAACCTTTTTCCTGGGCACGAACCTCGATGTTTTTTACAGATCTTATCTGTGCTACATATTCTTTGTCAATTACCGTGTCCATCACTACCGGGGTGGTTACGGGATAAACTGCGGCTTCTTCTTTTTCTTCTTTCTTCTTGTTACATGCTGTAAACAACAGAAGACTGCTTAGCGCAATACTTGCGACAACTCTTTTGATCATAATTCTAGAGTTTATAATAAATCGTTAATGTTTTGAATGAAAAGCGGTAATAGATGTACTGCGCCGTAATGATTACCTGCATATGCAACGCAGCTGATCTCCATCCGCATAGTGGACAGAAAACAGATTGGGAAAAAACGGAATTTTAAATTCTGATCGAACGGATCAGAATGAATGTTTTAACATTGGAATAGAGCGAAAGAAAGCCCGGAATAACAGGTTTTCTGCTTTTTGAAGAAGATAAGCCAAAAATATAAACCAGGCTGAAAACACCGGCAAAAACAGCAAACAGCTGTATGGTATCGGACAGCTGAAAGTCATCTTCAGTAAGTTCCAGGGTTGAATTGTCCATTTGATCGGCCATCTGCTGTATGGATAGCTTCTCGAAAGTCTGGTTCAGCCGGTTGGCTTTTTTAGGCATATGATGAGAAACATGACCTGAATAGTCATTACGGAGTGTTTTAACACTAAGTCTGCTTTCTACTACGAAAAGCAGAAAAAGGCCGGTTAAAAAGTAAATAATAAAATTTCTCATTTGAAGTCGCAAATGTACGTCCAGAAAGGCATACGCTCATAACAGATTAACAAAATTTAACTCTCCTTTAAATAAACTGAATAAGAAAATTTGAAATTTTCACAATGGTTTTTAATTGCTTTTAAATTTTCATGACAGACACTAAATCCTTTATTCAACGGAATTTTCACAAGAACGCATTAATGTATGTCAAATAAATGTGAAAAACAGAATTTACGGTGGCATGATTTAAATCATTTTTTACTGTATATCAGCATCATATAATTTTTAATATTTTTGCAGTCAATAAAAACAACAAATGTAGAACATGGAAAAACTGTATTATTTTATTCTTAAACCGTCGGCTTAACACAAGCCATTCTAACGGTGATCTGACTTACATTTTTTAAAGAAACACAGTATTTTCAGGCTTTATGAAAACTGCTGTAAGGAATCTGTAATGCATAACGGATAAAAAAATCTAATTAATTTATGTAAAATTAACATATATTTATTAAAAATATTTGTAAATTTATGTAGTATTAACACTGCTATTTCATGACACACTTACAAATCACTTATCACTATGAAAAAATTATTTACATCGGTCCTTATCGGGCTGGCAGTCCTTTCTTCAACAGCATGTAAACATCCTGGTAAAGAGGCAGAAGTTGTTACGGAAGCTGCTCCTGAGAACAGGGATGAAATCTCAAAAGATGTTTTCACGGACAGTTATGGGGAAAAAATTGAGGTCACTATTAATCATACAAAAGGTACAGCCACAGTTCATCTGGAAGGCAAAACGTATGACCTTAAAAAAAGTGACGCTCTTCCTGAATATACTGCCAGCAATGAAGAATATCAATATTCCAATATTAAAGGAAACATTACTTTACTGAAAAAAAATGTAGATATGGTTCTCTTTCATGCAAAACGTGAAAAGAATGGATCAGGATCTGCGAAAATGGCCTCCTATTAATCTAAGGCCTGAATATATTACCACCAAAATAATTATTATGAAAAACCTGTATTATTATTTATCCGCTTTTTTATTATTCGTATGTCTTACGGCGTGTAAAACTACTACCCCGACAGCAGAAAAAACGACTGATATCACGGGCAAAACATGGAAGCTTACAGAACTGAACGGACAGCCGATCCAACTTAAAAACCCTAAAAACAATCCTTATTTCAAGCTTAATACGGAAGGTATGAGATATGAAGGCCATGCAGGATGCAATGGGTTTGGAGGAACTTATGAGATCAAACCTGAGGTGATGAGGATCAAATTCAATCAGGGAATGTCTACCATGATGGCTTGTGAGGATCTGGAAACTGAACAATTATTTACAAAAGCAGTGCTTGCTGCAGATAATTATTCGGTAAACGGAAATACTCTGACACTTAACAAAGCAAGAATGGCTCCGTTGGCTAAGTTTGTTCTTCAGCCGTAAAAATTAAGGCTAAGAAAGAGTAAAAAGGCAAAAAATTCAGCCTTCAATATATTTACGATATAAAAAGGTGGCTTCGAGTTTCTCGGCCACCTTTTTTTGTTAAGATTTTTTATAGATCATGTAGCAAACCAGCAAGCTTATGTTGACAAGAACCGCAAAAGCATTTGATAAAATGATGGGCAATTCGTCTTTAATAAAGCCATACCAGACCCAGAGCGACAGTCCTGAAATAAGTACCAGAAGCATTACTAACGAGATATCATCTACATTTTTATCTTTTATTACTTTAATGAGTTGAGGAATCATGGAGATGGATGTAAGAATTCCGGCTATTATACCCAGGACATTTTCGTTCATAGTTTAATTCTTTGTCTGAAGATATGAATTATTTGAATCTGTCAAGGGAAACTTCCTCGTGAAGTGGTATATTTTCTTCAATAAACTGATAAAGGCTTCTGGAAAAGTAGCAGCCATTCAGGATTCCTCTTGCGCCAAGACCATTGAAAACATAAAGATTTTTAAATGATTCATGTCTTCCGATGATAGGTCTTCTGTCTTTCACGGTAGGTCTGAAGCCGAAATTTACTTCTTTCACTTCAAAGTCATAGGGATAAATTTCAGAAAGACCGTTCACAAGCTGTGTAACGGCGGATTCATCAATATGGTGATGGAGCTGTTCCCTATCGTAGGTTCCGCCATAGAAATGGAGTCCGTTATCTGTTGGAAATAAGAAATGTTTCTTTTTAATGGTTACATCCTGTGGAATTTCTTCGGAAAGTTTTACTTTAATGTGATGTCCTTTATTCGGGACAACAGCAATATCTGAGAAAAAAGGATTTTCCTTCACTCCCATGCCTTCACAAAAGATTATATTTTTGAATTGTATATCTTTATAGGAACCTGTGGAAGGATTCAGTTTTGAATAATCAAACTTTTCTTTAATCAGAAGTTCCTTTTTTTCTAAAAAATCAAATAGACCCATGAAAAACCCACTTACTTCTAACCTGGCAGACTGATTAACCTTTCCTGTCTTAAAGTCGTTTTTTACCACCTCTAAATGATCGAATTTTTGATCAAGAAAGCCTGAAAGTTCTTCATTTACGGATTTCTTCAGCCAAAGGTTCTGTTCATTCTCATCGTGAAAAATTCTATGGATGGGTGAACTGATGAGGTAATTTTTTCCGCTGTAAGATTCTATTTCATTTAAAGTGTCTTTCAGGAAGTCAATTTGTTCCTGAGCTTTCCAGAACGTAGTAAATTTTTTGAGAACCACAGGGTTGATAATTCCTGCGGAAACCTGAGAAGCGCTTTTCCTGCCTTCAGAATAGATCGCAAATGATTTGTTATTCTTAATTAGCTGATGTGCGAAAAAGAGTCCTGCATATCCGTCTCCAACAATGATATAGTCTATATTTTTCATAATAAAAAAACCTGAGTAAAAGTACTCAGGTTTTGTATAAATATCAAGTGAAATCTTAGTAATTCCACATATCATTTTCCATGTTAAGGATTTGAGCTTTGATTCTTTCGCTTTCTTCCAACTGATCTTCAGCGTCTTTAGGAATGTAATCCTTGATGGTACCATCCCCTAAACCGCTTGATGATTTGTAAATAACCGAAGAGAATCTTCTTCCATTGATGATATCATCGAAAGACAGGTCTGCAGAAGAGTTTTTTCTGTTGTAAACATAATTGTTTGCCAAAATATCTCTCGCATTCGGATAGAAAATCCAGAACAAGTCGATAAGCTCGTCGTTACCGGCAATTGGCTTACCATCTGGTCCTATAACTCCCTGTACAGCAGGATCTGGTCCCATTGCTGCAATCCCAAGAGGTCTGTATTTCATCTGTCCGTCTCTCTTATCGATAAACCACATACCCATGATCTTAAGAACTTTTACTTTTTCAGTAGTAGTCTTGAAAACGTCGGTATATTCTTTTTTCTCCTGTTCAGTTAATGGTCTTCCTGAGTTAAGGATATCAATAGCAGCATCGTTGATGATTACTTTTTCCAGTCTTTTCTGGATACCTTCCGGTGAAAGTTTCACGGTAAAGTTTTCATCATCATAAACCTGCTCGATCTTTCCTGATAAGGCACCGTCCAATAATAACTGGTACAAAGATCTTGTAGGCGTAGCAAGAAGTCCGTCCGGATTGTCGTAATAGAATGGCTGGTTGATCTTATCATTCATATCAATGATCTCCCAAACAAACATACTCTTAAGGATATCTTTATCTTCTACAAAACCATATTCAAGAGGCTTTACTTTGTTATCAATAATAGTATCACCAACTTTTTGTTTGTTTTCTTCTCTCATCTGTCTGAACTCTTCCGGAGAAGATGCGTTCAGGATAGTCTGGGAAAAAGCAAATCCCGAAACTAATACTAAAAGGGTGCTAATATATTTTTTCATAATAAATTACAATTTTAGTCCTATTGAACATTAATAATTATAGGAGTAATGTTTTTAATCTGCTGTCCTTCCAATCCTTGTGCTGTAGCTTTGATATCGAAGATTGAAACTACATCACCTGTTCTAAGGTTTTTCACTAATCCTGCGGCATCACCTAATGTGTTTCCGTGAACCAGTAATGCTGCTCTTCCAGGTACTCTTACCATGAACTGAGTCACAGTGAACGAAACAGGGAAGTCGAAGTCAGGAATCGCTGCCTGTACAGACTGGTTAGGAATAGAAGTAGCCGGCATCGACAATACGTTCTGTCCTCTCATCTGACCTTGTGGCGGCGGAACATTTTTAATTCTATATTCAAACACCTGAGATACAGATTTTCCGTAAGGATCTACTCCTGATAACGTCAGTTTAACTGTATTTCCTGTTGTTGGTTTTACAATCCATTTTCCTGGGCCTGTACCTCTTACAGAAGCACCCGGAGCAGATAATGAAAGTTTAGAATTGTCAGCACCTAAGATTGATCCTGAAACAGGGTTCTCAAGTCCTCTATACATTACATTCATTTTATCAGCAGAAAGCAATAGTCCTTTTTCAAGTTTTACTTCTCTTGGTCCTGCAATTACGTTATAAGTATGCGTCCAAGGGAAACTTTGAGGTTTTCCTGAAGCATCCGTTAGAGTAATTGTTCCGGCAAGTTTATGCTCACCAATACCAGATCCTGAAATAGGGATGATACCTTTACCATTTTCTACTCTGCTTACCCCAGAAATATTGATCTTATTGCTGTTTGAATAAGTACCCAACATTACTTTTACTTCAGCCTGTTTTCCTGCCTGGATATCCACCGGACCAGAAACAATAGGCTCGTAGCTTGA
Source organism: Chryseobacterium oranimense (assembly GCF_900129755.1). Taxonomy (GTDB): domain Bacteria; phylum Bacteroidota; class Bacteroidia; order Flavobacteriales; family Weeksellaceae; genus Chryseobacterium; species Chryseobacterium oranimense. The sequence goes on along the minus strand of NZ_FQWT01000008.1, from coordinate 195,220 downwards.
GAATTTAATATTCGCATCCACTTTTTCCTGAAGTAATAATGCCAATGCATCAGACTGTACGTTTCTCGCATCATTCTGGATGATCTCAAGGTTTGAGATCGCAGCGATTAACGGCTGGTGATAGAATTTATTCTGAAACCATGTCTTTTCATTCGGAGATTTCCCTTTCGGATATTCAGCGATCAGAGATTTATTGGCTCTGTCTACTAAATCTTTCAGCTGAGGATTATTTCCAAAAGTTGCATTGATATAATTTCTTACGTCGTCAATTTTAGCTTTTAGTTCCAGAGCTCCTTTTGAAGGTGTATTTTCATCTCCTTCTTTAAAGAAATATTCTGTAGTTGCTTCATTGTTGTTCAATGCAGCGAAGTTTTCACTTACATCGATATCTTTTCTTGTTTTAGGATCTTTGTCATGAAATTCCGACTGCTTTTTCAAAGCATCTTTAATACCTTGAGCAGAGGATACCAATAGATCGATCTTACTTTTTAAGACTTTATAGTTCTCCCAAGGCTGTGCATACGTATCCGGAACCTGCTGAGCTTTAGCTTCTAATGTTTTTTCAAAGATCTTTTCGTTCTTTTTCTCCGTTAGAGTTCTGGTTTCGTTTAATGCTCTGGTAGAGTCATAGTATGATCTGATGATTTCTGCATCAATATTTAGGGCCATCATCGCGATGAACACCAAATACATCAGGTTGATCATCTTCTGACGAGGGGTCTGTTTTCCTTGTGCCATTCTCTTTTCTTTTAGTTTTTGATTAAGTAGTTAATTTAGAAATGGTTAGGAATTAAGACTTCATAGCAGTAAGCATACCACCATAAACTCTGTTTAAGCTATTTAAATTAGTTGTTAAACCTTGTAATTCTTGATTGAATTTTTCAGACTGCTCTGCAGATTTCTGCATATCTGCAACGTACTTGTTGGCAAACTCGGATTGTTTTTTACCGTTTTCCAGCTGCATTGCATATAAAGCATTCATGCTTTCCATATGTTGTGCAGCTTTGTTAAGCTGGTCGTTATATTTATGAGTAGAAGCAGATACATCCACAGTCTGGTTGATCTGGTCAACAGAGTTGGAGAATTTGTCGATACCTGTTCTAAGTCTGTCAAATAACTGAACATCCAGTTTTGCTTCCTGAAGCATTTTGTCTAATTTATTTGAAAGAGAATTTTCTAATTCTGCAAACTGCTGTGCATTGTTTTTGGATGACACATTAGAATGTAAAGGGTTTGGGTTGGCATGCTTATCCAATAGTTCAGGATAAACATTTTCCCATGCATAAGACTCTTCTGATTTCGGAGGGTCAAATGCGAAAATGATAAAGATAATAGCCTCCGTAATAAGACCCACTGTAAGAGCCATATTACCGTTAATTGGTCCCAAGGTAATGTGAGTAATTTTAAGCCAAGCTCCAAGAATTACAATTGCAGCACCGAATGAATAAAAGAAATTCATCCAAGCATCTTTAGTCTTAAACATATTAAGTTAGTTTTTTTAATGTTAAATAAAATTGTTATTGAAAAATTGTCTGGTTAAATTATCTGTTAACTCTTCTTGGCTTAACAGCTGCTTCAGGAATATCCTGTACAGTTCTGAATCCGATATAGCTTCTTGCAGAATCTTTTCTTTCCCAATCTCTAGCACCTGTCATAAGGGCATATCCTATATCTTTCCAAGATCCACCTCTTACCGATCTCTTTGTGTCTACTTTATCCTTAGTAGAAGGATTTAATGTAGAAGAGAATCCATAAGAAGAGTTGTTATACGCAGATTCTGTCCATTCAGAAACGTTTCCAGCCATATCAAATAACCCAAATCCATTTTTCTTAAATTTCTTTACTGGAGCTGTATATGTATAAGTACCTTTTTTATCATCTTCCATATAGTTACCTCTCTTAGGTTTGAAGTTGGCAAGGTAGCAACCTCTGTCATCCATTAAATATGGACCTCCCCAAGGGTAAGTAGCATTTTGCATTCCGCCTCTGGCAGCATATTCCCACTCGATTTCTGTAGGAAGACGGAACTTCATTGGTCTTTGCTTTTTTCTTTTTAAGCTTTCGTTATAATCTGTTTTCAGTTTAGATCTGAAGTTACAGTAAGCTCTTGCCTGATCCCAGGTTACCCCTACTACAGGATAATCTTTGTAAGCTTTGTGCCAGAAATACTGTTCAAACAATGGTTCGTTGTAAGCAAAGTGGAAGTCTTTCACCCACACAGTAGTATCCGGATAGATGGCAATGCTTTGATTCTTAAGGAAGTTTGCTCCTCTTTCGTTATCAGCAAGTGCGGCATCCATATCTTCCCACTGGTAGCTGTATTTTAGTTTACTAACGTCTAAAATTCTTTCGTTTCCTATTCTTGAAGAAGCAGGCAGATACATAGATTCCAAAACTTCTGCATACTCTACATCAGGATACTTTCCAGTACTCCAGTGCAAAGGGATTTTCCAGTCTAGTCTTTTGGATGGATCATAGCCTCCGTCTTCTCTTCCTCCCTGGCCTTCTAAATATTCTTGATAAGGTGTTAAATTTTCTTCTTTTTTAGCAAGATATGCATAGTCTCCAATGCTTGCGCCTTTACGTCCGCCTTCTTCACCGCCTTCCCCAGCAGCTTCGGCCAACAGAGTTCTCGCAATGGAATCTCTTACATAATTGATAAATACTCTGTATTCTGCATTGGTAGTTTCTGCTTCATCCATAAAGAATGAGGAAACAGTAACAGTTTTCAATGAAGCTTTTTCAGGTGTGTTTGTTGGATCCTGATCTGCAAGACCAGCAACAAATGAACCTGCAGGAATACCGACCATTCCGTATGGTCTTTCCGCAACAAATGATTTCGTTTTTTCTCTTGGTATCAATTCTCCTTTTGTTCCAGGCTTCCCTACAGAAGAACTGCCACCACCTGAACAAGATACTGATGCTACCGACGCAGACAATAATAAAAGAAATATCCTTTTCATGTTAATTTTTATAATTAAGCCGTAAATATATAATTTTTTTAAGAAACTTTTAAGATTTTTTTTGAAATAACGGAAGAAATCTAAATTTATTTTATTTACAACTGTTTTTTATTCCACAGTTACCGATTTTGCTAAGTTTCTTGGCTGATCTACATTGGCTCCTCGGTAAATAGCAATATAGTACGCCAATAGCTGTAAAGGCACAGAGGCAACGATTGGAGAGAAACATTCTGAGGTTTCCGGGATTTCAATCACATAATCTGCCATTGAGCTTACCTGCTGGTCTCCTTTATTAACAACGGCAATGATTTTTCCTTTTCTGGCTTTAATTTCCTGAACATTGCTTACAATTTTATCATAATGTCCTTTTTTAGGAGCAATAATAACGATTGGCATGTTCTCGTCAATAAGCGCGATAGGTCCGTGCTTCATTTCTGCTGCCGGATATCCTTCTGCGTGTATATAAGAGATTTCCTTAAGCTTCAGGGCACCTTCTAATGCCGCAGGATAGTTGTATCCTCTTCCTAAATAAAGGAAATTGGTAGTCTGGATAAAGTCTTTGGCAATATTCTGAGTAAGCTCGTGAGTAGTGCTCAAAACTTCTTCGATCTTTTTAGGAAGTGCATTCAGTTCAGTAATCAGGCTCATGAATTCAGCATTTCCAAGGTTACCGTTATGTTTTCCTAATTTAAGGGCAATTAAAGAAAGAATAGTAAGCTGTGCAGTAAATGCTTTAGTAGAAGCTACCCCGATCTCAGGACCAGCGTGAGTATATGAACCTGCATCTGTAATTCTTGCAATGGAAGAGTCCACTACATTACATATACCGTATATGAATGCTCCTTTTTCTTTTGCCAGTTTCAATGCAGCCATGGTGTCTGCTGTTTCTCCTGACTGAGAGATAGCAATAACAACATCTTTATCGGTAATGATAGGATTTCTGTATCTGAATTCTGATGCATATTCCACCTCTACAGGGATCCTTGCATATTCTTCGATAAGGTATTCCCCGATAAGACCTGCATGCCATGACGTACCGCAGGCAATAATGATGATTCTGTTAGCGTTCTTGAATCTCTCCAGATGATCCCAGATTCCGGCCATCTTTATAACACCTTCATCCACAAGAAGTCTTCCTCTCATTGTATCATGGATAGATTTAGGCTGTTCAAAGATTTCTTTAAGCATGAAATGCTCGTAACCACCTTTTTCAATCTGTTCCAGGCTTAATTTAAGTTCCTGAACTTCCGGTTCTATTTTTGAGTTGTCATTGATAGTTCTGATGTCTACTCCATTTTCCAATGAAATAGTCGCCATATGGCCTTCTTCAAGATAAATAGCTTCTTTGGTAAATTCCACGAAAGGAGATGCATCAGAAGCAATGAAATATTCTTTGTCTCCAAGACCGATTGCCAGCGGAGAACCTAATCTTGCCACTACCAATACTCCCGGATAATCTTCATGAAGCACAGTAATAGCGTATGCTCCGTATACTTCATTTAAAGCATATCTTACTGCCGTAGGAAAATCTGTTTCCGGCTTCAGATCTGTGAAATACTGGATAAGATTTACCAAAACTTCTGTATCTGTTTCGGATTTAAAAGTAAATCCTTTTTCGGTAAGCATTGTTTTAATCGTATCATAGTTTTCTATAATACCATTGTGTACAAGAGCAATTTTCCCGTTGTTCGACACATGTGGGTGTGAATTTCTATCACTTGGAACCCCATGGGTAGCCCATCTGGTATGCCCCATTCCTATTTTGGCTGTTCCTTTCAACTGTGATGAAATATTAACCAAATCATCAACCTTACCTTTTGTTTTCTCAACTTCAAATTTATTATCTGAACCTTCCAAAACAATCCCCGCACTGTCATATCCTCTATATTCTAATCTTCTAAGACCGTTGATTACAATATCATACGCATCCTGAAATCCTGTATATCCTACAATTCCACACATATTTTTCTGGTGTTTTTATTTTTTAGTTCCGTAAGTAATTTTTAATTGAATTCTGTTGGCATTGGTTTTATCTGAACCAACATAAACGCCTCTTTCTGTTGCAAATGCTCGGGTGGTAAACTTATAACCTCCCAGTGAACTTGATGTAGTTAGAACAAACTTTCCGATATTAACGAGAAGTATTTTATTTGTTTCTGAACCTTCAACAATATCTTTCACTGTTTTTGTAACTACAAAGTCGTAATAAGATGGATTTTTATCTAAATCATAAGATTTTATCATCCCAAACCCTGATGTTAAATCTGAAAGAAATCCTGAAGAAGTAAGCAATCCGTTCGCATCCTTCACAACAGGAAGAATCATTAAGTTATCAATCGTTCTTTTATAGTTATTGCTCCATGTTGCAGCATCTGTATAGATTCTGATCTTGGCACTCATAATTGCATTCTTATCTTTTTCATATGATGCTTTAAGGCTGGCAATTGTAGCATCAGGAATCTTCACAGCAATAGAAGGTCCTCCCATTCCCTGTGCATAAAGCTTGGCATCCCCATCAACTTCATTGATTGACGATCTTGCAGCTGCCCATGCAGAACCTGTTCTGTCGTATTCGTACTGGCCGATACGGGCATTACCCACACCTCCTGTCAGCAAGAACTTAAAGGTAGACTGTGGTCTGGTGATAGTCCCGTTATCATTCTTTTCATTGGTATAATACATGATCATTTCCATAGATTCCGGAGAAATCTGCAGAAGATATCCGTCTGTATCTGTTACAGAAAGCTTGATTCCTTTGAAGTATCTTGTAAAGTTAGCCGCATCCATAAGCTCCGGTTTACCGTTCTTGTCAAGAATCTTGGTTTGGAAAAAATCCTTGTCCAAACGAATTCTGATTCCTGCATCAGAAGTAAATAAAGCTGAATTATCCGACTTTTTAGTAATTGTCTTAGCAGTTACCGTTCCGTTAAATACAGTAGATCCTAAAGCTGCTCCCGTACCTACAACCACGTTGGAGCGTTTGAAAGCAACATCATTTCCATCCAGGAAGGTTGTAATTTCATCTACATTAATATGCATTAAAGTATGTGTTCCTCCCGGGCCTAACTTTGTTTTACCATATTTATACTCAAAACTGGTAGGATACGTCTTGATTTCCGTAGAAACAGGTACCGTTTCAGTTCCGACTAATATGCTTTCGTCCTTTAGGGGAAGGGTAGTTACTGAATCGGCAACAACATCAGGTCTCAGTACCAGAACTACAGAATCCACTTTTGGAGTAGTCCCGAAACTAAAATTATCCGTACTCATTCTTAACTGGGTAAGATAAGATGCTTTCTGCATACCAAACTGCCCTTCGGAAAAAGCTCCTAGAACAAAACGGGATGAGGATATGCCGGAAGTGTTAATTTGTTGTACCAGTCTGCTGGCATCACTTCTGATCGAATCGTGATTATCAATATTATAAGCAATAAGGTCATAAGAAGATACATTGCCTTCCGCAGCACCATCTATAAAAAGCTGTTCGCCAAGCGAATCCGCCTCCGGTTCGCAATTATAAAGAAGAGCGCTCCCGAAAACCGCCATGAAAAGTATGGCAAAGGTCCTTTTAACAGTATGAGTCATTAAAAATGTGTTTAATAAATTTGGTTTATAGAATCTACGTCGACGTATTCCGATTTTGAAGTGGCAGTTTCATTGAAACCTTTGTCAAGATCTGCATCCAGAAACTCATCTCCTTTCACTACCATGTCAACATAGTTCATACTTTCAATAACAAAACTTTTGATTGTCGGATTATCTAACGCTTTTAATCCTGAAATATTATCGAATGTCAGTTTTTCGGCAATGTTTTTGTCCAGTGCAGCATCCTTCTCATTGTATAAGGAAAGGATGATCTTGGCATCTTTGAAATAGGTATCGGATTCGTAGTATGTTTTTAGGTAAATAGGAACAAAGGAAGACATCCATCCGTTTAAGTGAATTACATCGGGAACCCAGTTTAATTTTTTGATGGTTTCTATCACTCCTCTTGCAAAGAAAATAGCTCTTTCGTCGTTGTCGTCAAAAGGATTTCCTTCATCATCTACGTAATATTGTTTTCTTTTGAAGTATTCTTCGTTATCAATAAAGTAAACCTGCAGTCTTTCCCCCGGAAGAGATGCTACTTTAATAATTAAAGGCTGGTCCAGATCATTGATAATAATGTTCATTCCCGAAAGACGGATCACCTCATGAAGTTGAAATTTTCTTTCACTTATTTGTCCAAATCTTGGCATAAAAACTCTTACATCATTGCCTTCATTGTGCATCTTAAGTGCCATTTTGTTTACCAATGCAGCCATATTCGTATCTTCCTGATATGGATACATCTCTGTAGTAATGTACAGTATTTTTTGATTCGGCATAAATTCTATCTATATTTTTGTAAAAATGCTTTAATGTGCAAAATTACAAAAAAACATTCAACATTATTTTAATTAACATTTTTTTACGATAATTCCCATTTTCAAATTATTAAAAACTCATATAATTATATGATATTTTTAGTATTTTTGAATTAGTATTAAAATAAACTATGGAAGTTATAAAGAATAAGAAAACCCTTCAGGATTTCATTGAAAGACAGAAAGAAATGGGTAAAAAGATAGGCTTTGCCCCTACTATGGGAGCGCTTCATAAAGGCCATCTTTCCCTGTATGAAGAAGCCAGAAAAGATAATGACCTGGTAATTTCTTCAATTTTTGTAAATCCTACCCAATTTAATAATCCGGAAGACCTGGAGAAATATCCAAGAGATGTGAACAGGGATATTCTTATCTTAGAAAATTCGGGATTGGTGGATGCAGTTTACATTCCTGAAGTAGCTGACATTTACCCTGAAAAAACAGAAAGCCGGCATTATGATTTCGACGGACTGGAAAACGAGATGGAAGGAAAGTCAAGACCCGGACACTTTGATGGAGTGGGAACTGTGGTAGAAGAGCTTTTCAGACAGGTAAAACCGGACCATGCGTATTTCGGGGAAAAAGATTTCCAGCAGCTTGCCATCATTAAAAAAATGGTTGAAAAGAAACATCTTCCGGTAAAGATCATAGGAGTTTCTATTTACAGAGCTGAAAATGGCCTGGCTTTGAGCTCAAGAAACCAAAGACTTCATGAAGACAGGAAAGAAGCCTCAAAGGTGATTTACGAAACCCTGGTTAAGGTAAACGATTGGTTCCGCGTGATCACCATTCCTGAAATAAAAGAAAGAGTAACAGATATTTTTGACCAGCAACAGGGAATGAAATTGGAATATTTCCTGATTGCCGATGAAAACACTTTAAAAGAAACAGATTTTTTCTATAAAGACAGGAATTACAGAGCATTTATCGTGGTTGTAGTAGATGGAGTGAGGCTTATTGACAATATGCACCTGGATTAATTAAACAATTGTTCAACAAAAATACATCGTTACTTTTTTTATAAAAACTCAACTCTGGTTAATATAATCAGAGTTTTTCTTTTTCATAAAACTGCATATAATAAAAAAATCAAAGGTCTCGTAAGAGACCTTTGAAACACCAAATCACAAAATATTAATATGAAAAAAATTTACTTTTCAGTAAATTAGTGACCCGGCTGGGATTCGAACCCAGGACCCATACATTAAAAGTGTATTGCTCTACCAGCTGAGCTACCGAGTCGGCCACAAATAAAACGATTAACGTTTCTGATATCGTTTTTAAAGCGGTGCAAAGATATAAATCTTTTTTTATTCCTGCAATAGTAATTATAAAAAAAATCAAAGGTCTCTTACGAGACCTTTGAAACACCAAATCACAAAATATTAATATGAAAAAAATTTACTTTTCAGTAAACTTGTGACCCGGCTGGGATTCGAACCCAGGACCCATACATTAAAAGTGTATTGCTCTACCAGCTGAGCTACCGAGTCGGCCACAATTAAAAATGAAATAACTTCATTGTTAATTATAAAATTTTCTTTGCAGTGCCTGCGACTGGACTCGAACCAGCACATCCTTAGGAAACCACCCCCTCAAGATGGCGTGTCTACCAATTTCACCACGCAGGCTATAAAATTACAAAAATCCAGTAATTTTTTCGCTTGTGACCCGGCTGGGATTCGAACCCAGGACCCATACATTAAAAGTGTATTGCTCTACCAGCTGAGCTACCGAGTCGGCCACTTTATAAACGATTTATATTTGAATAATATCCCTCGTTTTCAGTGGTGCAAAGATAGGCGTTTTTTCATTATCTCAAAACTTTTTTGCAAATTTGTTTAAAAAAAATTCATGGTTATTTCACTGATCGGATACATGGGATGTGGCAAATCTCACATTTCCAAAATTTTAAGCGATAAAATAAATTTTAAACTCATTGACCTCGATAAAGAGATTTCCAGGAGAAATAAATTAACCATTCCAGAAATTTTCGAAAAAAAGGGGGAAATTCAGTTTAGAAAGCTGGAAAGAGAGGCGCTGGAGGAAATTCTTGCTTCGGAAGAAAATGTGGTTTTAAGCCTGGGAGGAGGGACGCCGGTCTATTATAATAATATGGAAATTATCAACCACAGCTCAAAAAGTATTTTTTTAAGGGCTTCCGTCAGTACATTATACGAAAGACTTTCCAAGCAGAAAGAAAAAAGACCGCTGATAGCCAATATTCCGGATGAAGATCTGCCTGAGTTCATCGCTAAACATTTGTTTGAAAGAAATGCATTTTACAGCAAAGCACAGTACAGCATCAATACAGATTCAAGAACCCCGGAAGATATTGTTCAGGAAATAGTAGAAAAGCTCTATCTCTAGAGCTTTTCATTTAATCTTCACTGTCTTCGGGGCCATCTGCTGTTTCACCAAAGAAATCATCCCAGTCTGTAAAATCTGAGGCAATATCATTTCCTACATACTCATCCATCTCACGTCTGTCTTTCTTCGTAGGCCTTCCCTCACCTTTGCTTCTATAATAATCCTGTGACATTTTACGAAGCTTTAATAATTCATACTGCTCTTTATCCGTCACATCCTGGATATGAAGGGGAACAAGCTTGGCTCCCATCCTGCTTTTCGGGATCTGGGTGACTTTTATTTTATAATCAATCTGATTTTTACGAATCTTGATAACATCCCCCTCTTTTACCTCCTTAGACGACTTTACGGCGGATGTTCCTATGGAAACCCTGTTCTTTTTAATTTCCTCTGCTGCAATACTTCTCGTCTTATAAAAACGAATGCACCATAAAAATTTATCTATTCTCATAATTTTTTATACTTTTGCCGTTATATTATTTGTAAAGTAATTAAAGTTTTTTGAAATGAAAAAAATATTTTTATATATCCTTGCGGGATCTTTGTGTTTTTCTGCATGTAAGAAAGATGATGAAATTGAAACGTATAAAGAACCGGAAGACATTACCGTTCAGAACAGTTATGATGATCAGGCGATTAAGAAGTTTATGAGCGAAAATTATCTGGACGCCCAGGGAAATATAAAAGCTTTCAGTACTACGGATACCAGTGATGATAATGAGAAGAAGCTGATAGATATGCCTTATGAAACACTTCCATCAGGAACGATCTATATTGTTCGGGAAGGGGCGCAGCCATCAGCAACTGATGCTAAAACCATCGGTCCGAAAGATATTCTTACTATGATGATGAGAGCTAATGCTCTTTTAGCTGTTAATACCGATGGAAATGTAGCTTTTGCTTCAACTCTGGCCATTACCAACACAATTAATGGTAACGGACTTCCAATTGTGGATCCTATGTATTATTATGTAAAACAGTCTGTGCTGGATGCAGCTACAACAGATGCTGCAAAACAGAGAAGTTACTATGAAGTCGAAGGCTTCCGTGAAGCAATGCAGAAATTTAAGGCATTTAACAATCTTTCAAGTGGAAGCCCCTATAATCTTCAGGGAGTTATTATTGTGCCTTCAAGAGCTGCTTTTGCGAGAGATCCACACTATCCTTACAATACGCAGTATTCTCTGAGAAATTACTCTATGGTGTTCAACTTCCAGGTGTATGGAAGAGCAGACAGACCGGATGGACAATAATTTAAATTCAATTATATAAAAAACCGCCTTCAGATGAAGGCGGTTTTTTATGTTTATATCTGTTGATTATTATCTTGCTTTCTGCTTTACATTCCCTAAAATATCCGGGAAATAAAGATCTGCCAGATGATCAAATTCATCTCCCCTCATGAACATCGTAGCATCTACTTCTTCATAAGAGTTTCTTCCTGCCGCTGCGATCAGTTCATTGCAGGTGTGAAGGGTGTTTTTATGAAAATGGTATACTCTTTCACTTTTATCAGTAACATCAAGGCCTTTAACCAACATTTTATCCTGAGTGGCAACACCTGTAGGACAGTTGTTATTGTTACATCTTAAAGCCTGGATACACCCTAAAGAGAACATAAATCCTCTTGCATTATTACACATATCCGCGCCCATAGCTATGGCTCTCAGAATATCCAAGCTTGTCAGGACTTTTCCGCTAGCAATTACTCTCAGTTTGCTTCTTAAATTATAATTATTCAAAGTTCTGTTTACAAAGATCAGAGCCGGCTCCAAAGGCATCCCCACTCCATCTGAGAATTCCGGCGGTGCTGCTCCTGTACCTCCTTCTGCTCCGTCTATGGTGATAAAATCAGGATAGATTTTTAGAACATTCATCTGTACACAGATATCCTCGAACTCTTTGGTATCTCCAATACAAAGCTTGAAACCGATTGGCTTCCCTCCGGAAAGCTCTCTAAGCTGCTGTACAAACCTCAACAGGCCAGCTGCATCGGAAAATGAAGAATGGGATGGTGGTGAAATAACAGTCATTCCCGGAGTGACGTGACGTATCTTTGCAATCTCAGGGGTGTTTTTCACTCCAGGAAGCACTCCTCCATGTCCCGGCTTCGCCCCTTGGGAAAGTTTAATTTCAATCATCTTCACATTAGGAAGGGTGGAATACTTTTCAAACAGTTCCGGGTTGAATTTCCCTTCTTCATCACGACAGCCGAAATATCCGGTTCCGATCTGCCAGCAAAGATCTCCTCCTTCCAGGTGATAAGGGGAAATACCTCCTTCACCTGTATTATGATAGAAATTTCCTTTTTTAGCTCCTCTGTTCAGGGAAATCTGTGCCCTGTCGCTTAACGCTCCAAAGCTCATTGCTGAAATATTGAAGAGAGAGGCATGATAAGGCTGGGTGCATTGCTCTCCCCCAACCCATACTCTCGGAAGCTCTTCTTTAGGTGATTTCGCATAAATGGAATGCTTGATTCCTTCATATTTTCTGTGATTAACTTCTAACTGTGTCCCGAAAGGAACGGTATCACTCAGATTTTTTGCACGTCTGTACACCGCAGAACGCTGATTTCTTGGAAACGGCTTCCCATCTGTCTCTCTTTCGATGAAATACTGTTGCATTTCGGGTGAGATACTCTCGAAAAAGTACCTGAAGTAGCCCAATACCGGGAAGTTCCTCAAAATAGCGTGTTTCGACTGGTAAGCGTTATAAACGCCCAATGCATAGATAGCAGATAAAAGGATGGGTATCCAGTAATGTGCTCTGATCAGTAACGCGACAATCCATGTTGCAATTACCAATACAATTCCCCAAGATAAAAACTTATCTCTCATGAATGTGGTATTTAAAGTTAAAATAAATTTAGTAGAAATTTTGCAAAGAGACTACGCTTTTGCTAAAAAACTTTCGAAGGATGACTGCACAGAAACCGTGCCATCTGACAGGATTTTTTCTAAATTTAGAAATTCAATCTGATTGACGGATGCAGGATCAAAATCTTTCTGGACTCTCACATAGTTTTCTGTGAAGCCATACATTTTGCCGTCTTTATTTTCGTGCTCCCAAAGAACAGGAAGTGTCTTTCCAAGCTGGGTCTGGTAAAATGCCATTTTCTTCTTTTCAGAAAGTATTCTCAGCATTTTATTGCGTTTTTTTCTTTCCGGAATTGGTACTACACCATCCATATCGGCAGCTTCCGTATTTTCTCTTTCAGAATAGGTAAATACGTGAAGATAGGTAATAGGAAGCTCGTTCAGGAAATTATAAGTTTCCATGAATTTTTCTTCCGTTTCACCGGGGAATCCAACAATAACGTCTACACCAATGGCAGCATCCGGCATTACCTCACGGATTTTATTTACTCTGTCATTATACAGCTTGGTAAGATAACGGCGTTTCATTTTTTTCAATAAATCATCGCATCCTGACTGCAGCGGGATATGAAAATGAGGAACAAAGCTCTTGCTTTTGGAAACAAGATCAATGCTTTCATCTTTTAAAAGATTCGGCTCTATGGAAGAGATACGGATTCTTTCGATTCCCTCCACCTGATCGAGTTCTGAAATTAAGTCTAAGAAAGTATGTTCGTGTTTTTTATTACCGAATTCACCTTTACCGTAATCCCCGATATTGACACCGGTAAGAACAATTTCTTTGATGTCTCTTTCAGCAATTTCCCTGGCATTTTTGATTACGTTTTCGATGGTATCTGAACGAGAGATTCCTCTGGCCAGCGGAATGGTGCAGTATGTACATTTATAGTCGCATCCATCCTGTACTTTCAGGAAAGCCCTTGTCCTGTCGCCGATTGAGTAACTTCCGATAAAGAAATCCGTTTCTTCAATCTCACATGAATGAACCACTCCTTCACTTTCCGATTTTTCCAGATCATCGAGATAGCTCAGAATATTGAATTTCTCTTTGGCTCCCAGAACGAGATCCACCCCTTCAATCTGCGAAATTTCTTCGGGTTTCAGCTGGGCATAGCATCCTACGATAACCACCAGCCCTTCAGGATTGGCTTTCATAGCACGCTTCACATGAAGTTTACACTCACGGTCAGCATTTTCAGTTACTGAACAGGTATTAATCACATAAACATCTGCTTTATCATCAAAGCTTACCTTATCATAACCTGCATCTGTTAATTGACGGGCAATAGTAGATGTTTCCGCAAAATTTAATTTGCAGCCGAGGGTATGAAATGCGGCAGTTCCGTGAAAAGTAGACATTTATTGACTCGTAAATTTTATGGGTGCAAAGATAGTAATTTTAATAATACTGCTAAATTGATTCAATCTATTATTTAAATTCATCCCTTACTTCGGAACTGTTCTGAAAGCACACCGGTGATGAATTGGAAGATTCTTCAGGCTTAGAAAACTGATCTTTCATTGCAGCATTAAACTCCTGAGACTTGTTCCTAGCAATAGAAAGTGTTTTCCAGTCTTCATTTTTGAGCATTTTCGCAATAGAAACGATCTGCCCGATATGATACGGATAATGAGCCAGCTGCCGCAGAACAGCATCTAAAACGGAATGTGCTTCTCCCCTTATATAAATTGTAGAATATAAGTTTTCTTCATTAACCTGATCCAGGGCTTCAAAAAAACATTTCCAGCCTTTCTCCCAATAATCTGTAACCTCCTGTTTGGTTTTAAAAGTATTCACAAATTCATCATCCCTGTTCCGCCAGGACTTTTCACCATCTTCCGTTAAAAAATTGGTCCATCTGGAAAGCATATTCCCGGCAATATGCTTAACAATTACTGCGATGGAATTACTTTCATCATTGTACTGCCAGAAGATCTGCTCATCAGAAAGCTGCCCGAAGGATTTGTCTCCGAGAGACTTATAATACTTAAAACGGTTTACAAAAAGCTCTTTCATATTTTTTATTTTGTACAACTAAAATTAAAGTTATTTTAACAACAAAACCACTTCTTCCGAAATGGTTTTGTCTATATAGTTTATTATTAAAAAGCTTAATCTCTGTTTTTAACAACGATCCACCCTGAGTATTTTACAGGGGTGCTCAGTTTATCATTTTCATTCCAGCTTACGGAATACCAATAGTTTCCTGTAGGTACTTTCACTCCGCCTTTGCTGGTGCCTTCCCATTTATATCCGCTAAATTTATCCATCTGGAAGATCATGTTGCCATAGCGGTCAAAAATATTCATTACAAAGTTGGTCTTATTGGCTAAAGCAGAATAATCGATAAAATCATTGTAACCGTCGCCATTTGGAGTGATCACATTTACCAGATTAGGAACGACAATACTGATTTCTATAGGATCACAATCATAAGAATCCTTTACAAATATTGTCGCATCGCCTCTTTTGACATTATTGAATTCATTGGAATCCTGCCAGTTAATATTATCCATCGAATATTTATAAGGTGGCGTACCTCCTATTACAAATACTGTAACGGTAGTGTTTGAAATTTCGATACTGGAGACAACAGGCTGCTCGGAAGGATATACTTTTACATTCTGAACTACGGTACAGTCACCTGTTTTAAGTTTCACCCAATAAGTGCCAACCCCTACATTGGTGATAGATTGAGTGGTTGCCCCCGTACTCCACTCATAGCCATTAAATCCAGGTCCGGCATCCAGAGTTGTCCTGTCTTCCACACAGATAATTTTATCCTTAAGAACAGTGGAATAAACCGGAGGAATAACCACGAGTGTAATTTTAGCAATATTATAGCATCCCTGTGCATTGGAAACCCTTACATATACTACACCGTCAGGAGCCGTATAAGGTGAAGGCGTTACAATTTCATTGGTCTGATTGACCGCATCTGCCACTGAAGGATAATATTTCTTCCCTGCACCTGTTTGTGTGGTGACAGACGCTACCGTAAGATTAAAAGAGCCTAAGGAAGGAGTACCCTCAATGGCACAGGATCTTAATGTAGCATCAGTTACGACTACAACAGGATGAAATTTCAGTGTAATTTGTGCAACAGCAGTACATCCGAATGTAGAGATCACTTTTACATAAATCGTTGCTTCGGCAGAAGTAAATGCTGATGGATTTGTAATTTCATTGATGCCTGCATTCAGATCTGAAAGCGTGTTGTAATATTTTTTAGTTACCGTCGGATCTGCAATAACATCGGCTGTTGTCAGGTCAAATACCGCTGTTCCTGCATTATTGTTGTTACATTGGGTCAGTGTCGCATTTTTTGCAGTGATCTTACCATCCCTGAATTTAAATGTTCCGATCTGTTTACATTGATTCAGCGGACTGTTTGGATTGGTCGGATCGGTATAGCTGATACTATAATAATAAACAGAAGTTGTATTTACTGTTGTAGGAACAGTGATCGCATTATTTCCTGTCAACGCATCATTCTGACTCATATGATAGCTTACGCTGAAATGGGGATTTCCGTTTAAAATTCCTGCAGAAAGGGTAGAGAAATCAAATACGGCAGGGTTTGTACATATAACTACTTCTTTCGGATCTGCCGGATTAGCAGCAGGAACTCCCGGCGGGATGAACGGATACGGCTGTAAAGCAGGATCGGTAAACGGAGAAGCTAATGTTGCAGTTCCGCCCCATGTTAAAGAAAATGGCGCCGTTGTGCTGCTGGTACTGCTCACCCAGTTGTCAATAAACAAATAATAGGTTTGTCCGGGTAAAACATCCATGTATTTACAGTAAGGGGTAAGTGAACCTCCTAAAGCATTGGTTATCGTACTGGTCATATTTAATCCTGTAGCAGGTCCGGGGCCTATAACCGTTGCAGCGTTGCAGCGAATAGGTGATCCTAAAGCTCCACAGTTTACATTAGGACCGAAAATAGCCCAGTCATAGTCGGCATCCGGATTATTCGGAACCAGATCGAAGGTAAGCGTGCCTCCGGTGGCGATTGTAATTTTATACCAGATCGAATTGTGCTCTCCGGTTGCATCAATGCAGCTCCCTGAATTGACAAGCTCTTTGATGCTACCATATCCGGTAGGACTATAAGTAATATTGGAATTTCCACAGACTGCAAGAGCTGTCGCACAATCTGCCTGTGCAAAAAATATCTGGGAAATACCGAAAAAAATAAGAAGTAAAAGTTTTTTCATAGATATATAGTTTTTAGTAAATGATTTAAAAATCACATGGTAGGTGCTGATTTACAACACGTACATCAAATATACCTATAATTTAATCACAAACAATAGAATTTTAAAAATATTGAATTATTACAAATAAAAACACATAATAATTATGATATCCAACGATAAACAACAACTATTTTATACTTGTAATATTTCCGCACAGATTTTCCAGATGAAAAATTTTATGAAAAGGACTCTTCACTTCCTGCAGGTGTTCTTTGTCCTGGATGAAGGTATATCTGGATGCAATAGAATTCATATCGGATACAATCACCAGCCAGCATTCATCCACGGAAGTATCATAGTAAGGGAATTTTTCATTTTTCTTATCGATAAGCTCAAGGATTTTCTCGGAGCAAAGCTCATCGAACAGATTCATGCTGTATTCATGGGTAATAAAAACATTTCTCCGGTGAAAAGATTTTCTCATTCCTTTTACACATCCTACCGGCTTATTTTTTTTGATGCTTTTACAAATACTCAGGATATTTTCTTCCTGCTGTTCTATATTATCAAATTTAATATTCGGATAAAATTCTAAAAAATAAACACCACGATACTTCGCGGTGTCTTCCTGTTCTAATAATATTTCTGCCTGGCGGAACATTTTATTTAAAGTGCTTTCCACCTTTTTCATTTCCAGATGGTTGATCACTTCGGTCAGTTCTATGCCAATTTTCTTGTCGTTGAATTTTGCGATAAAGTCAGGGCTTTCGCAGGTAAGATCTTCAAATTTCACTTCGGGGAAGTGATGCATGAACGAATTAAGCAGCAGAATTTCAGATTTCTTTCTATACTTCTCGCGGTCATGAAGCAGAGATTCATCTATTTTACGGTGATATTTCTCCATCGGCTTTTTTTTCAAATGCCGGTTCATATAGTATAGGCTCAGATTCTTTATTAAATCTTCATCAGAAAATGTCTTTTTCATAAGTAATTTTTTTTAAGTAACCATAGAGCGCATGCCGCATTGACTTTCACCGTTAGAAGTTTTTGATTTTCAAAAAATTACATAATAAAGGTAAGTAAAAAAACTATTCACAGGATACTTTTAAATTAATTTATCAAATAATTAATGTAAAGTTTATTTTCATAATCAATACCTTTAGCGTTCAAATTATAAAACTGTGACTTATATGGATTTTAAAAACTTTAAAATACCTTACAACGTTAATCCACAATATTCTAAAAAAACCGTCTATTTTTCGATGGAATTTGCCATTGAACAGGTTTTAAAAATATATTCGGGAGGCTTGGGATTCCTTGCAGGATCCCATATGAGAAGTGCATATAACCTGAAACAGGACCTTATCGGGATCGGAATCCTATGGAAATTCGGTTATTACGATCAGGCGAGAAACCATGACCAAACTCTTCAGCCGGTATGGACGAGAAAAATGTACAGCTTCCTTGAAGATACGGGAATAAAATTCCAGATCGAAATCCACAGTGCCCCGGTATGGGTAAAAGTATGGTACCTTGATCCTGAAATTTTCAATACGGCACCGATGTTTTTTCTTTCTACGGATGTTCCGGAAAATGATCATGTTTCCAAAACGATCTGCCACAAGCTTTATGATGCCAATGAGTCTACAAAGCTGGCCCAGTATATTTTATTAGGAAAAGGAGGTGCCAAATTATTGGACGAAATGAATGCAGAAAGGGATGTGTACCACCTGAATGAGGCACATGGACTTCCTGCAGCATTTTACCTTCTGAAAAAGTATAACGGGGACCTGAACAGAGTAAAAGAAAAACTGGTTTTCACCACTCATACCCCGGAAGAAGCAGGAAATGAAAAGCATAATCTGAAACTGTGCTACGATATGTCTTATTTCTCAGGCTTCAGCATGGAAGATGTGAAAAGCATTGAGGGATCGGACGATGACCGTTTCAATCACTCGTTATGTGCTTTGAAAATGGCTCGGATAGCGAACGGTGTATCTAAGCTGCACGGTGTGGTTTCAAGGGCTATGTGGAGCAAATATCCGGGAATCTGCGAAATCACTTCCATTACCAATGCCCAGGAGTTTAAATACTGGGCGGATAAACCTCTTTACAATGCTAAAGATGAGAATGACGAAACCGTTTTCGATTACCGCAAAAAACATTTAAAGAAAAGGTTATTCACAATTGTTGCAGACCAAACCGGAAATCTGTTTAACCCAAATATTTTCACTATTGTCTGGGCAAGAAGGTTTGCCGGGTACAAACGGGCAGACTTACTGCTTCACGACAAGGAAAGATTCTACAAATTACTAAACAATCCAAAATACCCGGTGCAGATCATCTGGTCGGGAAAACCCTATCCGATGGACTACTCTGCTATTTCTACCTTTAACACACTGGTGGAAGAAAGCAAGAATCATAAAAACATGGCCGTTCTTACCGGTTACGAGCTTTCTTTGAGTAAATCTCTGAAGCAGGGTTCAGATCTGTGGCTTAACAACCCAAGGGTACCAAGAGAAGCTTCGGGAACTTCGGGAATGACAGCTGCCATGAACGGATCCGTTAACCTTTCTACCGATGACGGATGGATTCCTGAATTTGCCAAACCGGGAGAAAATTCATTTGTCGTTCCAAAAGCAGATTATATGAATATGAGCATCTACGAACAGGATACTTATGATCTGAATAAACTGTACGAAATCCTTGAAAACGAGATCCTTCCTACCTATTACGATCATCCGGACCGATGGAGAAAAATCCAGTATACGGCTATGGATGATGTTCAGGAACATTTTAACAGTGATAGAATGGCGGATGAATATTACAGGATATTGTATAATGGGCAAAAAGGCTAAGAAATTTAATTGCTTAACCCTTCAAAATAAAATTCCGGGAAAAATTTCCCGGAATTTTTATTTTGAGTCTAATCCTTTTTTTTCTTTGGTACCTTCAGCCCTTTTTCTCTGGCTTCGGAAATACCTATGGCTACTGCCTGTTTTTTACTGGTCACTTTTTTTCCTGAAGAAGATTTCAGTTTACCCTCTTTAAATTCGTGCATGACCTTTCCTACTTTGTCCTGAGCTTTTTCTGAATATTTAGTCTTGCTCATGATATAAAAATTTTAAGATTTTGGCAGGGATACCCCTAGTTCATATACTTCAGCGTGCTTCAAATATTTGGAGCGTTCTCTTGAAGTTACCGATTCAAAATGATCATTCTTGATCACAATGATCGGGTCTTCTGCATTTTCAATCTCGAAATTGGCCAGATACCTTTCGTCCGGTGCATCCTGGCGTATTTTTGCCTTTATTTTCTGTAGTTCATCTGCGTATTTTCTGAATCCGGGATCAGAGGAATGGATAAATTTATATTCGTCACCGGCATATACATAATAATGAAGTCGTTTTTCAATGAGTCCTGCTTCATGGGTGATCTGAGGATTATCATTCCCATCTTTAAAACCTACTTCCACCAAAGTTCCCCCTTTTTTGTTTGCACATTCTTCCGCATCTTTGAAACTTGAAAATCCAGTATAAACAATCTGATCAGCTAAAACATAGCGGTTCAGTTTCTGGTTGTATGCATTCGTTTCCATAATTATTATTTTAATTTGATATGCTGTTATACATTCAATTTTTTTGCCAAAACCAACAGAAAAAAAGCTTTTTTGTCCATTTAATAAAATTATTATCTTTGAAATCCATTAATAATAGAAATGAAAAAACTACTCTTAACTCTTACTGTAGCTGTAGCATTCCATAATGTATCTGCGCAGGAAATTACTTTAGATAAAATATATTCAGGATATTACCGCGGAAAAGGCATTGCCGGGATTACATCCATGAAAAACGGAGAGAATTACCTGGTTATTGAGCCGGCCGGAATTGCCAAATATTCTTACAAAACTTCACAAAAAGAGGGCAACATTGTGGACGGTAAGTTCGAAAGCTACGAATTTTCCGATGATGAGTCGAAAATCCTTCTTTTAACAGAAAGCCAGCCTATTTACAGACATTCCTTTCTGGGAAAATTTGATGTAAAAGACCTTAAATCAGGGAAAACAATCAGCCTGAATGAAGGAAAAACAGTTCAGGAACCCAGATTTTCTCCTGATGCCACGAAAGTAGCATTTATCTCTGAAAATAATTTATTCTACCAGGATCTGGGCACGGGGAAAATTACCCAGATTACCAGTGACGGAAAGAAAAATTCTATTATCAATGGACTTGCAGACTGGGTATATGAAGAGGAATTCGGGCATGCAAGACAATATGAATGGACCAAAAACTCGGATGCCATTGTATTTGTAAAATCCGATGAAAGCCTGGTTCCGGAAATCTATATCCCGATCTATGGGAAAACGCTTTACCCAACAGAAATGCGTTATAAATATCCTAAAGCTGGAGAAAAAAACTCTATTGTTTCTGCGCAGCTGTACCGTCTTGATACGGGAAAAACAATGCCGATCAACCTAAGTTCTTTCAAAAATTATTATATCCCGAACGTAATCCAGACCGCAAAACTTGACGAAATGGTTCTGATTACTTCTGAAAGAATTCAGAATGCTTCCGATATTTTAAAGTTGAATACCAAAACCGGAGCCGTTCAGAAACTATTCACAGAAACGGATGAAAAATGGAT
Organism: Chryseobacterium oranimense; assembly: GCF_900129755.1. GTDB lineage: Bacteria > Bacteroidota > Bacteroidia > Flavobacteriales > Weeksellaceae > Chryseobacterium > Chryseobacterium oranimense. The sequence continues at coordinate 173,758 of NZ_FQWT01000008.1, read as the reverse complement.
CGATACGGACAGTCCTACCCTAGAGTTCCTTGAAGATGATTCCTTCCTGTGGGCTTCTGAAAGAGATGGAAACCGCCATCTGTACTGGTACGACAAAGACGGAAAGCTAAAAAAGCAGATTACAAAAGGAAACTGGGAAGTGACGGATTATTACGGTTTCAATCCGAAATCTAAGGAAATTTATGTTCAGACCACTGAAAAAGGAAGCATTAACAAAGTTGTTTCCAAAGTAAATATTGAAAACGGAAAATCCCAGCTTATTTCTAATGCGGAAGGAAACAATTCTGCCAACTTCAGTAAAAATTACAGTTATTTCATTGAAACATCTTCTACCGCTGCAAGACCTTACACTTATGTTTTGAAAGACGGAAACGGAAAAACAGTAAAAGAACTTCAGAACAATAATGAGCAGCTACAGAAATTAAAAGCCGATAATTTTGCAGATAAAGAATTCATTACCATTCCAAATGACGCCGGTGACCAGATGAATGCATGGATCATGAAGCCTAAAAACTTTGATCCTAATAAAAAATATCCGCTGTTTATGTACCAGTATTCCGGACCCGGATCTCAGCAGGTTGCGAATTCGTGGGATAATGGTAATGCTTTGTGGTTTAATCACCTTGTGCAGAAAGGGTATATCGTTGCCTGTGTAGATGGCCGTGGAACAGGTTACAAGGGAAGTAAATTCAAGAAAGTGACCTATATGAATTTAGGAAAATATGAAATTGAAGATCAGATTACTGCTGCAAAATGGTTTGGAAAGCAATCTTACATCGACAAAACAAGAATCGGAATGTTCGGATGGAGCTTTGGAGGTTATATGACCAGCTTAGCAATGACGAAAGGAGCAGATGTTTTCAAAGCCGGAATTGCCGTAGCGCCGGTAACGAACTGGAGATATTACGATTCGGTTTACACGGAAAGATTTATGAGAACCCCTCAGGAAAATGCTGACGGATATGATAAAAATTCTCCGACAGAATACGCCAATCTATTGAAGGGTAAATTCTTACTGATCCACGGGACTGCCGATGATAATGTCCATTTCCAGAACTCTATGGAATTTTCCGAGGCTTTGATTCAAAACAAAAAACAATTTGAGTTTATGGCTTATCCGGATAAAAACCATGGAATTTACGGCGGACAGACAAGACCACAGCTGTATCAGAAGATGACAGATTTTATCTTGAATAACTTATAATTTTTTTTAAATAAATTTTCAGAGCCTCTCCATCACTGGAGAGGTTTTGTATTTATATTATTAATCATTTTCATAAAATATTATTTATTTTATCAATTAAAATTAAAAACCTATTTTTGGGAAATTTGAAAATTGATTATATGAAGACTAAACATCCTAAAGGCCTGCCCTTCCTCTTTTTCACAGAAATGTGGGAGCGTTTCGGGTACTATCTGATTCTTGGAATCTTTGTTCTTTATGTCATTGAGCCTACCGGACTGAAAGGAGGACTTGGACTTCCGGACAAAACTGCTGATGATATTTTCGGAACCTATATCGCTTTAACTTACCTCACCCCTTTTCTTGGAGGTTTTTTGGCTGACAGGGTTTTAGGGTATATTAAATCTATTTATCTGGGAGGAATACTAATGGCAGCCGGCTACATAGGCATGGGTGTTTTCAAGGACCTTCCTCTTTTTTACGGTTCCTTAGCATTAATTATCATTGGGAATGGTTTCTTTAAGCCTACCATTTCCACACTTTTAGGAAACCTTTATTCTGAAGAACCTTATAAAGCCAATAAAGACTCCGGCTATAATATTTTCTATATGGGGATCAATATCGGGGCGTTCATCTGTAACATCATTGCAGCGTTTATGCGTAATAAATTTGGCTGGGGCGAAGCTTTCATCACAGCAGGAGTAGGAATGCTCGTTGGTCTGATTATTTTTACGATCGGAAGAAAACACTATATCCATGCCGCACAGATGAAACCTGTAGAAGAAGGAGATACCAAACTTTCCGAAATTTTAATTAAAGTTTTTGTTCCTGCCATTGCAGTAGGAGCTATAGGATGGTTTGTTCCCGGAAATATTTTCGGAAGCGACAGTACGGATGCCTTCATTTTTGCCTGTGTTCCTGTTATTTACTTTTACGCTTCCCTTTACTTTAAGGCTAAGCCGGAAGAGAAACCTTCAATCGGGGCCCTGCTTTCCGTATTTTTGATCAGTATGTTCTTTTGGGCGGTTTTCAAGCAAAATGGTACGGCTCTTACAAGATGGGCCAATTATTATACGGACAGAAGTGTTCCCGCTTCTTTGGAGAAACCTCTTGAAAACATATACATGGTGGACGGAAAGAGTTATGAAGACAAGGAAGTTCCCGTATACGACAACCAGTTCCAGTCTCAGAAAGACAAAGATGGAAATACCATTAAAGAAACCGGAAAAGACGTATATTTCAAAAATATCTCTACTGAACAGCGTGCTGCCTTAGAGAAAAATCCGGAAACGAAGGTCTACTTATACAATACGGAATTATTCCAATCTATCAATCCGTTCTGGGTAATCGCCTTAACACCGGTTATCGTGGGATTCTGGGCCTTATTAAGAAGAAAAGGAAAAGAACCTTTGACGCCTACAAAAATTGTTTTGGGGCTGTTTATCTCGGGGTTATCATGCCTTGTAATGGTTCTTGCCGTAATGGCCGGGGATAACGGAGCTGTAAAAGTTTCACCATTATGGCTTGTAGCTGGTTATGGAGTCATTACCATCGGGGAATTATGCCTTTCACCTATGGGACTTTCTTTTGTGTCCAAACTTTCTCCGGCAAGAATTACAGCTTTGATGATGGGAGGTTTCTTCCTTGCCAACTCGGTGGGAAATAAGCTTTCAGGTATCCTGGCCAGTACCTGGTACAGCTACGATAACAAGATGAATTACTTCCTTGTTAATTTCGCTTTATTAATATTTGCTACACTTTTAGGGCTGTCTATGTTAAAAAGATTAAACAAGATCATGAAAGAAAAAGGACATTAATCCTTATTTATCATAAAGAATATCAGGCTGCAGAATCATTCTGCAGCTTTTTTATTTAAATATAAAATTAAAACCTTGCCAAAAACCCAAAAAAAACTATATTTGTCAGTCTTAACAAAAATTAACAATAGAATGGATAATACTGAAGCATTAAGTCCGAAACCGGATGAATTTGTAGAGAACAAGAATTCAAGGCATCCAAAAGGATTGTGGGTTCTTTTCGGAACAGAAATGTGGGAGCGTTTCAACTTTTATGGGATGAGAGCCCTTTTAACGCTCTTTATGGTAAATTCCTTATTAATAAAAGAAGCGGATGCGGCAATCATCTACGGTGGATTTTTAGCTTTATGTTATTTAACGCCTCTTTTGGGAGGTTTCATTGCAGATAAGTACATCGGAAACAGAAATGCCATCTTAATCGGTGGATCTTTAATGGCAATCGGCCAGTTTCTACTGTTTATCAGTGCTTCCACCTTCTCTGCTGATCTTGGCAGCTCCAAAATGATTATGTGGCTGGCTTTATTCGTTATCATCTTCGGTAATGGATTTTTTAAACCTAATATTTCCTCAATGGTGGGGAGCCTTTACCCTAAGCAGGAAAAATCCAAATTAGATTCTGCTTTCACCATTTTCTATATGGGAATCAATATCGGAGCATTCCTTGGCCAATTTATCTGTCCGTACGTAGGAGACGTGAAAGATGCTGCCACAGGAGTAAGAGATATTTTCGCGTTCAAATGGGGATTCTTAGCGGCTTCAATTGCAATGATCATTGGAACGGTAACATTCTTCATCCTTAAAAACAAATATGTGGTGACCCCGGAAGGAAGACCTATCGGTGGATTGCCAAAACATAATACAAGTGAGGATTTTGAGGAAGGTGAAACACAAACTGCTAAATTCTCAGGAACATCATTGGGTATTACAGGACTTATTTTTGTAGTTCTATTCTTTGTTTTCAGGTATTTATTAGTGGGTGAATTCGGATTCAGCTCTGTAGAAATGGGGCAGTTAATTAAAGGAATTATCTATCCTTTCATTTACGCAGCCGGTATTTCCCTGGCATTCCTGATCATGACTTCTGCAGAAAACAAAGTGGAAAGACAGAGAATCTGGGTAATTTATATCGTATCCTTCTTTATTATTTTCTTCTGGGCAGCATTTGAACAGGCAGGATCTTCATTAACGTTCATCGCAGATAACCAGACAGACAGAAATATTTTCGGCTGGAATATGCCGCCTTCAATGGTTCAGATCTTTAATGGTATTTTTGTAGTTCTGTTAGCAGTTCCGTTCAGTTTAACATGGGATAAGCTGAGAGCAAAAGGAAAAGAACCTGTATCTCCTTTCAAACAGGCAATGGGTCTGGCACTAATCGCTCTTTCTTACTTCATCATTGCACACAATGTAAAAGATCTTGGAAATTCAGGATTATTGGCTATCAAATGGTTAATGCTTCTATATTTCATCCAGACTTGTGGTGAGCTTTGCTTATCTCCAATCGGTCTTTCATTGGTTGGTAAACTGGCTCCAAAGAGGTTTGCATCTTTATTATATGGTGTTTTCTTCATTTCCAATGCTGCGGGTTATGCCCTGGCAGGTTCATTGGGAGCTCTTATTCCTGCAACAGGGGATAAGTTTAAGAAAGCAGAAGAAATCGGGGTCAACCTTCAGGATGTCCTAGATAAAAAAGTAACTCTTACTGCTGATCAGACAGCAGCGTTTGAAAAGGCTCAGCTACCATTACACAATCCTACATTTGCAGGATTTGAGATCCACAACCTATTTGAATTCTTTATGGTATTCGTAGTACTTTGTGGTATCGCATCTGTTATTTTGGCGTTCCTTTCTCCAATATTAAAGAAAATGATGCACGGTGTGAAATAACCGCATCAATTAATATAATAAAAACCTCTGCAAAGTCAGAGGTTTTTTTTATTTTCGTACGATGGAAATCTCCGAAGATTCTTTATTCCAGTCCGTAAAGGAAATTATTAGGCAGTCGCGCGAAAAAGTATTTCGGATCGCGAATTCTACTTTATTGCTTACTTACTGGCAGATAGGAAAACTGATCGTGGAAGATGAGCAACAGGGAAAAGAACGTGCCGAATACGGAAAACAAACATTAAAGAATCTTTCTAAAAAACTTTCTCTGGAATTTGGAAAAGGTTTTGATGAGAGTAATTTAAGAAATATGCGTTCTTTTTACCAGACTTTTCCAAAATGTGACGCATTGCGTCACGAATTGAGCTGGACCCATTACAGACTTCTTGTAAGGCTTGATCACATTGATAAAGTGAACTATTACATCACTGAGACTATTCAGAATAATTGGAACTACAGGGATTTAAAAAGACAGATCAATTCACTTGCCTACGAAAGAGTTCTGGAGCATAAAAAATCTCCGGCAGAAAACATCCACAGCTTATTAAAAGATCCCTACATCTTCGAATTTTTAGGTTTAACAGCGGATCAAAAAATATCAGAAAAAGAAATTGAGACTGCCATTATTGACCATATTCAGAAATTCCTTCTGGAATTTGGGAAAGGATTTGCTTTTGTGGCCCGGCAGCAGCATATTTCCACTGATACTTCAGACTTTTATATAGACCTTGTTTTTTACAATTATATTTTAAAATGCTTTGTCATCATCGACCTTAAGACCGGAGAACTCTCCCATCAGGACATCGGACAGATCGATATGTATGTAAGAATGTATGACGATCTGAAACGTGGCGAAGGCGATAATCCTACTATTGGAATTCTACTCTGTTCAGAAAAAGACGAAACTATCGTAAAATATTCTGTTCTGAATGACAAAAACAACCTCTTTGCCAGCAAATATCTTCTTTACTTACCAAAAGAAGAGGAATTAAAAGAAATCATAGATCAGGACAGAATCCGTTTTGAACTGGATCAAAAAAATAATAACAATCCTTAATTAAAAATTATCATATACAATTATGAGCTTAACTCTAGAAGAAATACAAAATTTTAAAGGAAAATATCCTAAGCAGATCTGGAGCCTGTTTTTCTCTGAAATGTGGGAGCGATTCTGTTTCTACGGAATGCGTGGGATGCTGGTTTTCTTTATGATCTCGCAGCTTAATTTCCATGAAAAAGAAGCCAATCTTCAATATGGTGCAACCCAGGCATTCGTATATGCCTTTACCTTTGTAGGTGGTCTTTTCGCCGATAAAATCCTTGGATTCAGAAAATCTCTCTTCTGGGGCGGGCTCCTGATGATCGTCGGAAGTTTAATCCTGGCAACCGATCCACACAAATTCTTTTTCTTAGGAATTGCATTTACTGTAGTAGGAACAGGGTTCTTTAAACCTAATATCTCATCCATGGTCGGACAGCTTTATAAGCCTAACGATTCACGTGCTGATGCCGGATTTTCTCTTTTTTATGCAGGAATTAATCTCGGTGCCTTACTTGGTGGATATTTATGTATTGCCATTGGAAAAGGAGAAGTATTAAGTAGCGTTATTCCGGAAGGAATGAGATGGAATATTGCCTTTGGACTGGCAGCAATAGTAATGGTAATCAGCCTTATCAACTTTATTTTTACCCAGAGAACCCTGGGAACCATTGGTCTTCAACCGGGACATCCGTTGGCAGAAGTAAAATCTGCTCCGATACCGAAATGGAAAGAATACGGCGTCTATGTACTATCTCTCATTTTCGTTCCGATTATTATGACAATGGTAGCCAAAACGGAATACACGGATTATTTTATGTGGACCATCGGTCCTTTAACATTGATCTACCTTTTCTATGAAATGTCCAAAGTAACTTCATCAGAACGTAAAAAACTTTGGGCGGCTTTAGTTTTCATCATCTTCTCTATTCTATTCTGGGGAATCTATGAACAAAGTGGAGGCTCACTAAGTATTTTTGCTGCTAAAAATCTTAATAAAGACCTTTTCGGACTTGATCCGAATGGGGTAAATAATTCAGGAGGAGCATTTTTCATTATTTTTCTAGCCCCACTTATCGGGCTTCTTTGGATCTGGTTGAATAAAAGAAAAATTGAACCCAATACCATCGTTAAATTCGGTTTAGGATTTATTTTTCTTGGAATTGGTTACTATGTTTTATTTGCAACCAGACTTTTTGCCGACCTTCAGGGAATAACATCGCTGAACTTCTTTACACTTGCACTGTTGATTATTACTCTTGGTGAACTTTGCCTTTCTCCGATCGGTTTATCGATTATGACTAAGCTTTCAACCAAAAACCTGCAAGGAATGATGATGGGGATGTGGTTTCTGGCTTCGGCTTACGGGCAATATGTTGCAGGGATTATTGGTGCCGGTCTTGCCACAGCAAAAGAAGGATCTACCAATTATGATGCTTTGATCACTTACACCGATGGATATAAACAATTGGGATTGTATGCGGTAATTGCCGGTGTGGTATTAATTTTGATATCTCCGTTTGTGAAAAAATTAATGCAGGATGTAAAATAACGTAAGCAGATTATGCTTATTTTTATGTTAAATATCAAATTATGAAAAAAATTATAAGCATAATTCTATTATTACTAATAAATTTCAGTTTTGCGCAAATAAAATGGATGACCATTGAAGAAGCTTTAAAAGCCCAAAAGGAAAATCCGAAAAAAATTCTGATCGATTTTTATGCAGACTGGTGTGGCCCATGTAAAATCATGGATAAAAAGACATATGGTCATGCTGTAATTGCACAGATCTTAAATGAAAATTATTATCCCGTAAAATTCAATGCTGAAGAAAAAAAATCAATTGAAGCTTTCGGAAGAACATTTTCCAATGATAATACCGAACATAAAAAGGGAAGAAATTCCCTGCATGAATTTACTCAGTATATGAACGTCGGAGCAGTTCCGAGTACTGTATTTCTGGATGAAAATGGTGGGCCTATTACGATCCTTCAGGGAGAGCTTTCTGCCAGGGAATTAGAACCTTATTTAGAATTTATTTCTAAAGATATGTTTAAAAAGATCCGGTCCAGAGAACAGTGGGAAGATTATCAGAAGAAATTCAAATCTAAAATAAAAGATTAAACCTTACAACGGCTTTCCAATTGGAAGCCGTTTTTTTGATTTTATTTTAGAGAAAAATTTTAATCTTAAGTCTATTTTCCCGAAATTAGGGCTCATTTTTAAAATGACTTTAGAGACCTCTATAGAATATGTAAAAGGAATTGGTCCTGACAGAGCCAAACTCATCAAAGGTGTGTTGGGCCTTTCCACTGTAGAAGATCTTCTGAACTTCTACCCTATCCGGTATCTGGATAAGAATAAAGTATACAAAATTTCCCAGCTTGAGGAAAACGCTATTGAGGTACAGCTGAAAGGAAGAATTACACAGGTCCAGGAAGTACAGACCGGAAAAACCAAAAGGCTTTCTGCAAAATTCAATGATGATACGGGAACAATGGACCTGGTATGGTTTCAGTATTCAAAATGGCTGAAAGAGCAGATTCCGGTGAACCGTGAGGTTTATATTTTCGGGAAGATCAATGTTTTTAACAGGCAGTTTTCCATGCCCCATCCTGAAATTGAAGCTGAAGAAAATAAAGAAAACGACAGCCGCCTGAAACCTATCTATCCCGGTTCGGAAAAGCTTACCAAAAGAGGTCTGAATCAGAGGTTTTTCCAGAATGTTCTAAGAAATATCTGCAAGGAGATTCCCAGCCTCATTGAGGAAAATTTCCCTGAATATATGATCAAAGCCTTTAAGTTTTTATCCCGGCAGCATACTTTTCTGAATATGCATTTCCCAAAGGATATGGAACATTTTGAAAAAGCTGACAACAGGCTGAAATTTGAAGAATCCTTTTTTTTCCAACTGGGTTACGCCCTTAAAAAGCTCCATCATAAAAGTCATTCACCTGGAAATCCGTTTCCTGTGGTAGGTGATCATTTTAACGATTTTTATAATCATCATATTCCCTTTGACCTTACCAATGCACAAAAGAGGGTTTTAAAGGAGATCCGTGTGGATATGAAAAGACCGATCCAGATGAACAGGCTTCTTCAGGGAGATGTTGGATCCGGGAAAACAATGGTCGCTTTGCTTACAATGCTCATTGCTATGGATAATGGCTTTCAGAGCTGCATGATGGCTCCCACTGAAATCCTCGCCCAGCAGCATTACAATGGAATTAAAGACCTTTTAAAGGAAACAGGTATAAATGTACGCCTGCTGACAGGTTCTAGTAAAACTTCGGAAAGAAAAATCATTCATGAAGAGCTGGAAAACGGCACCCTTTCCATATTGGTAGGAACTCACGCTGTTTTGGAGGATAAGGTAAAATTTAAAAACCTTGGCCTGGCTATCATTGATGAACAGCACAGGTTTGGAGTAGCACAGAGAGCAAAATTATGGGCTAAGAATAAAATTCCTCCCCATATTCTGGTGATGACTGCAACTCCTATTCCCAGGACGCTGGCTATGAGCTTTTATTCTGATCTGGATGTTTCTGTGATCGATGAAATGCCTGTGGGAAGAAAGCCTATCATTACAGCGCACAGACGGGAAAAAGACAGAACCTATGTGTATAATTTCTGCAGAGACGAGATCAGAAAAGGAAGACAGGTTTATTTCGTGTATCCATTAATCGAAGAATCGGAAACTTTAGATTATAAAAACCTGATGGAAGGTCTGGATCATGTGATGAATGCATTCTCTGATTATAATGTTACGATGCTTCACGGAAAAATGAAGCCTGCTGAAAAGGATGCCGCAATGAATTATTTCGCCTCCGGAAAAGCAGAAATTATGGTGGCAACTACGGTTATTGAAGTGGGTGTTAATGTCCCGAATGCTTCTGTAATGGTTATAGAAAGCTCAGAAAGATTCGGGCTTTCCCAGCTTCACCAACTGCGAGGACGCGTAGGAAGGGGTGCGGAACAAAGCTATTGTATCCTTATGACGTCAGACAAATTATCGAAAGAAAGCAGAACCCGTATCAGGACCATGACGGAAACGAATGACGGATTCAAGATTTCTGAAGTCGACATGCAGCTCCGGGGGCCGGGAGATATTTTAGGAACGCAGCAGAGCGGGGTTGTAGATTTTAAAAGACTTGATCTTGTGAATGACTCCGCCATTATCAAAACAACAAAAAATACGGTTGATAAAATCCTGGAAGCAGATCCGCATCTGAACAGACCGGACAATATGATCATTAAAAATTACTATTTGAAATACTATAGGGGAAAGAATAAATGGAGTAAAATTTCATAAAAAAACCGCGTAAAGAAAAATCTTTCCGCGGCCCCCTTATAAAACTGTTATTTAGAAGAAATTACTTTTTTGATCTTAAAAATTTATTTTAATAGTAAGAACTAATATTTTGTGATTTGGTGAGAAAATATTTATATACTATTTGAATTTTTCAGTCCTGACTATTAAAATAAATTAAAAAACAAAATGAATTATTTTTCCAACTTGCTTATTATAAAAACTAACTGTTCAAGTTGAAGGAAGTGGGAATGAAACGAATAAATACCCTCCAACTTTCTTAAGTTTTCATGATTGTACCGTTTTGTTTAAAGATCTTCTATGCTTTATAGCTGGAAATAAACATAATTCATTTTGTTAAAACTAACATTGTGATTTATATCTTGTTTTCTATATGAAATAATCTATTTTCTTATCATCCATTGCTTTTATATATAAATAATTTGTGTTGCAATGTTTATGTTTACAAAATTGATCATATTGCGTGGATTTCTTCTTATATTATTTTCATTATTAATTATACAATTTTCACTTTTGTGTGAATAGAATGTATTGAATATAATTTCTTTTCAGAAAACAATTGCTGAAAAAAACTCTATTCATCATACTTTCATAATAAAGTTATCTATATTCAATCCTGAAGAATGATACTGCCAGTTGATTGTAATAATTTCTGTGACTGCCTTTTTCAGCCCTTCGTAAGTCTCCGGCTGTCTCATAAAAACATGAGCTCCGGCAACGAATATTTCTTCAATTTCAGCCTCAGAAATCTGCTGAGCATACATGACAATTACTATGGTACTGAATTTAGAATCTGCTTTAATTTCTTTCAGATAATCCATACTATGCTTTCCCGGCATATCATACCTTATAAAGATTACTTCCGGAATAATGGCCCCGCAGTTTTTCAAATATTTCATAAGTCCTTCCCCATCCGAAAAACACTGCGATTTCACACCTATCTTTAAATCTTTGAAAATATTTTTAAAGAATATTATGTTTCCTTCGTCATCATCTACCGTTATTACATTCAGGTATTCTTTATTCATACAGCATTTTTGAATTTATGGCTATCGCTTGGTTTTTTCTTCTTTTCATAACGATCTTCTGGAACTGGGAAGGGGTAATTCCGGTAGTATTTTTAAATTGGGTACTCAGATGCGCTACACTGGAATAATTCAGCTTATGCGCAATTTCTGTAAGACTCTGTTTATTATTCAGGATCAGCTCTTTGGCATATTCTATTTTCTGAAGGATGATAAAATTTTCTATTGATGTATAGGCAACCTCGGAAAAAAGATTGGAAAGATATCCATAGCTGTGATTCAGCTTTTCAGCAATATAAATGGATGCTTTAACGGGAACCGCATTTTCGGAAAAAACAAGCTCTACGATGACATCTTTTATCTTCTGTACTAAAGCCGTTTTCTGGCTTTCTATAATTTCTATTCCGTAATCTTTAAGATTTTTCTTAAAAAGATTATGCTGTTCCTGGGTAAAGGGCTCATAGAATTCCACTTCGCCAAAGTTCAGCAGGCGGTATTTCAGCCCATGCTCTTTTAGCTTTTCATCCAATACTTTCTTACAGAGAGCATTGAAATCAAATTTTACATACATTTTCATCCTGGTATAAGTGTGTTGAATTTCGAAGTAAATATAATAATTTATTTCATTTAAAAGTGAAATAGAATTATTTTTTTAACATAATGTATAAAAAGAAAAAAACTCCTGCATATTGAATACAGGAATTTAAACACTAAGGATGAAAAAAATATACTGATAAAAAGCTACGAAAGCTCAAAACCAAGCATATGAATGTATTATTGAAAGTGATTTGGTTCTGATACAAAGATGAATCAAAAAAAAACATCACTTGTTATAGAATTAAAATTAAATGTTACAGAATTTTAAGTCAATCATTTGTGAAATACATACTCCATTAAATAATCGTCCATCACGAAATTTCCACCTATATCCAAAACCACTTCATCATATACTCTGTATCCCTGAGATTCATAAAATTTTTTAGCAGAATTCACTTTATTTACGTTTAAAATAATTCTTTCATTTCCACTTTCAGATACTTTGTCTTTTAGAAAGATCAATGCCTCTTTACCAAATCCTTTTCCTTTACTTTCAGGAACCAAATAGATACGATGGAGCTTTGTAGTTCCTGCCTCATAATTGTTTTCGTAACCCATAAAGCCTTCAAACGAATTATTATTTTCATCAAAAATCAGATAATAATGATAATCCGGGTTTTGAAACTGGCTTAAAATTTCTTCATCCGAATACATTTTATCCAGCATATATTCTATCTGTTCCTGGGAAATAATTCCCACATAAGCACTTTCCCATGATCTTCTGGCCAGATCCCGGATCAATGGAATATCTTTTTCTGTTCCTTTTTTTAATTTCATGTTTTCTAATTTTACAATTAAAAAAAGGTGAAAAGCCGCAGCTTTTCACCTTTGATATTTTTGATGTCAATGGTGAATCGTCAACGGTACATTTTAAGATTGACTATTCACTTGTAAATTTCACAATTGACTTATTAAATTTTCGCCATTTCAGCCTTGATCCTCGCATAAAGTCCTTCTGAAGCAGGAACTAAAGGAAGTCTCAAATAATTTTTAATAATGCCTTTTTCCGCAAGAACCACTTTAATCCCGCATGGATTTCCTTCTGCGAAAATAAGTCTTGTAATATCAACCAATTTATTGTGGATTTCATAAGCTTCTTTTACTTTCCCCTCGAAAGCCAGCTGAACCATTGTGGAAAATTCTTTAGGATATCCCTGCCCTATAACAGAAATTACACCATTTCCACCAGCTAAAGTTACCGGAAGCGTATATTCATCATCTCCAGAAACCAGTGAAAACCCTTCAGGCTTTTTCCTTAAGATATCAAAATACTGAAGAATATTCGGTGCCGCTTCTTTAATCATGAATAAATTCGGAAATTCATTAGCAAGACGGATCGTAGTATCAGCATCAACATTCTGCCCTGTTCTTGACGGAACGTTATAAATAATGATATTTTTACCGGTAGACGCCAGCATTTTATAGTGTTGGTAAAGTCCTTCCTGATTAGGTTTGTTGTAATACGGGGACACAGAAAGCACCGCTTCAAATGCAGAAAGATCTGCTTCTTCAATCTGTTTCTTAACTTCAAGAGTATTATTGCCGCCAATTCCCAAAACCAGGGGAACACGTTTATTATTAACCTTAATGATATGATCAATCACCTGTTTCTTCTCCTCGTCAGAAAGAGTTGCAGCTTCTGCCGTAGTTCCCAAAACAACTAAATAATTGGTTCCGTTTTCGATATTAAATTCAACAAGTTTTGTTAAACTATCAAAATCAACGGATAAATCTTCATTAAAGGGTGTTACCAATGCAACACCTACTCCTTTTAAAATGCTCATCTGTTAGAATTATTTTTGCCAAATTTAATAATTTACGACAAGAATTTGTAATAAATAATAATGTTTTATTATACATATAATTATATTTGCATATACTAAAAGATATTATGAAAAATAAATTCTTGTTACTAGGAATTGCTCTGGCTACACTTACTGCCTGCAAAACAGCATCTACGCTGCAGCTGGCCCAAGTTCAGCCCCAGAAAAACATTTCTATTAATAATGAGCTAAAAAATGATGAGGCGTTTGTAAATGTTATTGAACCTTATAAGCAGAAACTGGATAAAGAGATGAACCAAAAGATCTCCCATACCAGTATAGACCTTACAAAACAGGGAGATAACAGCAATCTTGGAAATCTTTTGGCCGATTATACTTTTGAAGGTGCCGATGCATGGACGAAAAAGAATCTGAATAAAAACGTAGATGCGGCCCTGATCAATATCGGAGGAATACGTACTACAATCGGAAAGGGTGATATTCTCCTGAAAAGTGTTTTTGAAGTAATGCCTTTTGAAAATGAGGTGATTATCGTAAAAATGAAAGGATCGGATCTCCAGGGACTTTTTGATTACTATGCAAAAACCCAGGTCAACAATCCTGTCTCCCACTTATATATTGAAACCAATAATGGACAGCTCACCAAATCCCTGATTAATGGTCAACCTGTAAATCCTTCGCAGGATTATTATATTGCCACATCAGATTATCTGGCACTTGGCGGGGACAATATGAAATTCTTTTCCAAAGGAGAATCTATTTCCACAGGAATCAGATTAAGGGATCTTTTCATTGAATATTTTAAGAAAACTCCTGAAGTGGTTCCGAATACAGATGCTCGTTTAAATTTTATCGGTAAGAAATAATGGATAGAAAAAGATTTTTAAAAGTAATAGGTGGCGGATCTTTAGCAGCAGCTTTAGCTCCCAATATGATGATGGCGGAAGAATTGAAATTCAATCCTTTCAAATCTGCAAATAAACTGACTATTCTTCATACCAATGACCAGCACAGCAGAATTGAACCTTTTGATGCAAGCTATACCAAAAATCCCAATCAGGGTGGTTTTGCCAGAAGAGCAAGCCTGATACAGCAGATCCGAAGCCAGGAAAGCAATGTTCTTCTCCTGGATTCCGGTGATATTTTTCAGGGAACTCCCTATTTCAACTTTTTTGGAGGTGAACTGGAATTTAAACTGATGTCTATGATGAAGTATGATGCTTCCACGATGGGAAACCATGATTTTGACAATAGCCTGGATGGTTTCTTAAAAGTGCTTCCCAATGCACAGTTTCCATTCATCTGTTCAAATTATGATTTCAAAAACACGGTTCTGGACGGAAAAACTTCACCCTATAAAATCTTTAATAAAAATGGAATAAAGGTTGGAATTTTCGGAGTAGGCATTCAGCTGGACGGTCTTGTAGGCAAAAAACAATATGGAGAAACCGTATATTCGGATCCGGTAGATGTAGCACAGCATTATTCCAATTTTCTGAGAAATGAACAAAAATGTGATCTTGTCATCTGCCTTTCTCACATAGGCTATGACTACAAAGATGAACCTGATAAAATAAGCGACAAAATTCTGGCTGCCAAAACAGAAAATATTGATATTATCCTGGGCGGACATACCCATACTTTTTTACCTGAACCACAAACATTCACCAACCGACAGGGTAAAAATGTCCTGGTCAACCAGGTAGGATGGGCAGGTCTTCTTCTTGGCAGAATAGATTTTTACTTTGACGCAAATAAAAACGTAAAGCATATTTCCTGGAACAACCAGGCAATAGACAGCAGCATAACCGTATAATATGAAAAAACTCTCTTTAATCTCTCTGGGTATTTTAGCCTCCCTGCAATTTATGAATGCGCAGGTTATTTCATCAAAAAAATGGACGGATCTCTTTTCCTATAATAATGTCCTTGCCATGAAGGAAGATAATGGAAAAATAATTGCCGCCACTGAAAACGGGATATTCTATTATACCATTTCAACCGGGGAGATTACAAAGCTGTCAAAAGCTAACGGACTCCATGACGTCAGTATATCTGCCTTTGATTATAATCCACAAACTAAAATAGGGATTATAGGATACGCAAATGGTTCGATGGACGTTATTACTCCGCAAGAGATTAAATATATTGTTGATATTCCTATCGCAACCGGTTATAACGGAAGTAAGAAAATCAATCATATTTCTATTACAGGAGATCAGGCTGTAATATCTGTAGGATACGGGGTTTCCATGTTTAATATTAATAAAAAAGAATTCGGAGATTCTGCATTCTTTGTGAACGGTGGTGTATATGAAGCCAGTAATGAAGCAGCCATGTTCGGAAATAAAGTTTATTCGGTAACAAATACCGGCCTTAAAAGCCATGAAATGAATACTACGTTTCCTGTATTTTCTACATGGACAAATGAAATACCAGGATCATACAAACATATTGATGCTGAATCGGCACTTATATTTTCTTCTTCCAATGCTGCGTATATTTACAATAACGGTACGGGCACACCATTACCGGCGAGCTTTTCAAACATCCAGGATATAGTCATCAATGCAAACAATATTATTGTAACGGATAACAGAATATATACTTTTGGATTAAACGGAGTATCGCAGAATGCCATAAGTGTAGGAGAAGACTGTAATACAGCAATTACCGCCGGCGGAAAAATATATGCAGGAACAATATTGTCCGGAATAAAGGAAGAAAGCGGAACTACATATAAACCATCAGGGCCATATTCCAACTCTTCTTATAAGATTAACCTGTATGATAATAACCAAATGCTTGTGTCATCAGGATCAAGAGTGAATAGGTATAATCAGCCTGCAGACAATCCGAAAAAGCCTGGATTCTATTATTTTAACGGTACTGAGTGGCTACGTTCTTCCTTTTTTTCAACAACGACTGCACCAATAAATGTATTGGATGCCGTATTCAATCCGGCAGATACCAATGAAGTTTTTTTTACCAACTATACGGTTACTGCACAGGGTGTTTATAAAATGAAGTATAACGCCAACAGTAAAGATTTTGATTTTGTGAAGCGATATGATCTGGGATCGCCAGGTGATTATTCCCATCGTCCTGTAGGTTTTGCCCATGATCCGCAGAATAATCTTTTTGTTTCCTTCGGGTTCAACTATGGAAGCCCCTCTATAGGTATCTATGACAGAGGAACTGATGATTTTGTCATAAAAAAATTCGGAATAACAAGTGATGGTGCTCAAACACCGGTTTATTATGAAAATATGGTATGGTTCCCGCTTCCAAGAACTAATAATTTTATTGTATACGATTATAAAACCCCTACCAACCTTTCGGATGATACGGATTATATATTAAAAGACACCAACGGGTTTGCAGGAAATTCAAAAGGAACTTTATCTGTAGCTTTCAGCAAATCAGGAGACGCCTGGATCGGTACCGACAGTGGTTTAAGAATATTACCTAATGCTGCTACCGCAATAAAAGATCCGGATCCTAAAGTGGAACCTATTATCATAGAACAGGGCGGACTTGGAGAAGAACTTTTCAGAGACGGACAGATACTACAGATAGAAGTGGATGCCGGGGATTACAAATGGCTTTCTGTAGACGGAGGAGGAGTATATTATCTTTCTGCCGATGGACAGCAGACTATAAAACATTTTACAAAAGAAAACTCGCCTCTTCCTACCAATTCCGTTACCGATATAAAAGTTGACAGAAAAACAGGGAAGGTATATTTCGTCACTTTTAATGGTATTGTAGCCTATCAGGGAGACGTTGCAGATGTGAATGCCAATTTCGGCAATGTAGTAGTTTATCCTAACCCTGTTGTGTATTCAAACTTTAAAGGAAAAGTAACCATTAAGGGACTTGCGGAAAAAACTAATATCAGAATCACAGATGCGGCAGGAAATGTAATTCATTCTGCGGTAGCCAGAGGTGGTTATTATGAATGGGACCTCAATAATCAAAAGGGTACCAGAGTAGCTTCAGGTATTTATTTTGTCCTGATGACTAATGAAGACGGATCAGATAAAGCTACTGCAAAAATAGCTGTAGTTAATTAATGAATTCACAAAACGGATTTTTATTATCATTCATAAAATATGGTGAAAATGATGCAGTCTTGCATTGTTTTACAGAAGAGGACGGCTTTCAGACGTATTTCGTAAAAGGTATTTATTCCAAAAGAAATAAAAAGAAAGCCCTGCTCCAGCCATTAAGCTTGCTTAATTTCACAGTTAATCCTGCAAAAGGAAACGGAATTCCGCTGGTTTCAAAATTTGAGCTGGTGAAAAACCATGATACGTATACGGATATCAGAACCAATACTGTAATTTTCTTCATATCAGACTTTCTGAATCAGGTTCTGAGACACGAAAATAAGAACCCAGGGCTTTTCTTCAGTATTGATCAGTTCATAGACGAGTTAATGTCTAAAAATTACCAGTGTCATTTGTTGTTTTTAATTGCAGTATTGAAAATCCAGGGAGTTGCACCCCTGATGCATGATGGGCCTTATCTGGATCCGGAAACCGGAACATTTTCCGAGCTCCCTGCCCATCAGCTGTTCACTAATGAAATTTCCGGATTATGGAAAAAAATTCTCTGCGCAGAAAACCTTTATGCAACAAAAATTCATTCCTCACAGCGAAAAGATTTTCTGGACAGTATTTTAGTATACTATCATTATCATATCACAGATTTCAAAATCCCGGCATCGCTTGAAGTGATACAGCAGATCTTTGAATAGCAGAAAATATTCGAGGTTATAAAGATCGCTTTAACTGCTAGCTTTTCACTTCTCCCGGCATTTCTGTTTCGGCTTCTGCAATTTCTTTTTTGGAGAACCTTGGCTGGAGGATTTTTGCAATCAGCCCCGTCCACCCGGTCTGGTGTGAAGCTCCTACTCCCCTTCCATTATCCCCGTGGAAATATTCGTAGAATAAAATATAATCCTTAAAGTCAGGATCGGTTTGGAATCTTTCGTACTGGCCATTCACAGGGCGTTTCCCGTTTTCATCCATTAAAAATATTTTAGAAAGCCTTTTGCTTAAAGAATCTGCAATCTGATCCAGATTTGAATAGTTTCCGCTTCCCGTAGGATATTCTACCAGGAAATCCGGACTGTAGTAGAAGAAAAACCTTTGGAGACTTTCAATAATCAGAAAGTTGATGGGAAACCAAATAGGTCCGCGCCAGTTGCTGTTTCCTCCGAAAAGTCCGCTATCACTTTCTGCAGGGGTATATTTCACACAATAATCTGTGCCGTTCAAATTGAGTGTATACGGATTCTGTTCATATTCTTTAGATAATGCCCGGACACCGTAATCGCTCAGAAACTCTTCAGGATTCAGCATTCTGCTTAACAATCTTTTCAAACGATGCCCGCGAAGCAGTGAAAGAAGGTGCTTCGAGTCCTGACCTTTTACTTCCCATCTTGATACAAGGGCGGCCAGTTCAGGCTTATTTTCGAGAACCCATTTCATTCTTTTTTTGAAATTAGGAAGCTTTTCGATCATTTCATCATCAATCACCTCAACGGCAAACATAGGGATCAGCCCAACAATGGTTCTTAACCTTAAATACATATGATTTCCGTCATCGGAACTGATGGCATCGTAGAAAAACTCATCTTCCTCGTCCCATAGACTGAACTTTTCATCTCCCATATTATCCAGTGAATTGGCAATGGAAAGGAAATGTTCAAAGAACTTCATAGCCATTTCTTCATATACATTGTTATACAAAGCCAGTTCAAGGGCAATCCGCATCATATTAAGGGCAAACATAGCCATCCAGCTTGTCCCGTCAGACTGTTCCAGTTGTTCCCCGTTTGGAAGCGTTAGATTTCTGTCGAAAACACCAATATTATCAAGTCCTAAAAATCCTCCTTCAAAAATATTATTGCCGTTGCTGTCTTTTTTGTTTACCCACCATGTAAAATTCATGAGCAGCTTCTGGAATGCGCTTTCCAGAAATTCAAGATCAGGTTTTCCTTTAATATATTCATCTATTTTAAAAACCCTGAAGGCAGCCCACGCATGAACCGGAGGATTTACATCACTGAAATTCCACTCGTAGGCAGGAATCTGGCCGTTTGGATGCATATACCATTCGAACAGGAAAAGCTTCAGCTGATGTTTGGCAAAATCCGGATCAATGAGTGAAAAACTGATCGTGTGAAATGCCAGATCCCATGTTGCATACCAGGGATATTCCCATTTATCGGGCATTGAAATGATATGTTCATTATTCAGATGCTTCCAGTCATAATTCCTGATTTTTTCCCGGGATTTGGGAGGCGGCATTTCTGCGGGATCTCCTTTCAGCCATTTTTCAACGTTGTAATGGTAGAACATTTTATTCCACAGCATTCCGGCAAAAGCCTGTCTTTGAACCATTTTTTCATCGTCTGATGAAATGCCTTCCTGAATTTCAGCATAAAACTCATCTGCCTCTTTTTTTCTGAGTTCAAAAATATTTTCAAAATCGGCAAAAGGGTCCTTTAAATCCTTTTCTGACATTCTGAATTCAAAGATTTTTGTTTCTCCTGCTTCCAGTATTTCATCAATAAAGAAAGAAGCTTTAGTTCCTGTACTTTTGGGATTTACAGCCTGGGAATTTTCATTGATCACAAAATCATTAATTCCATCTTTGCAATATCTTGACTGATTCGGGGATTTATAAAGCTTTTCCGTATTGCTCTCATTATCGCAAAACAATGTCTTCACGGACTGTTTTGCATATACGTTTTTGACTTCTATATTTTTATGGCTGACGGTTATATGTCTTGCATCTTCACTGTCCAGTTTTGGCAGATAGTCATCATAACCCCAGCTCCATGTATTTCTGAACCATAGCGTAGGCAGTATGAAAATCGGAGCTTCTTTTTCAGATTTATTAACTACTGTAAGTTTAATCAGGATATCATGCTCACTTTCTTTGGCATATTCAATGAACAGATCAAAGTATTCATTCTGATCGAAGATTCCTGTATCAATCAACTCATATTCAGGTTCATTTTTATTTCTTTCTGCGTTGACTTTTAAAAGATCTTCATAAGGAAAAGACTTCTGGGGATATTTGTACAGCATCTTCATGTAAGAATGCGTAGGGGTAGAATCGAGATAATAAAAATATTCCTTGACATCTTCCCCGTGGTTTCCCTGCCCGTTGGTAAGCCCAAAGAAACGTTCTTTCACCATTTTATCTTTTCTATTCCAGAATCCGATGGAAAAAACCAGCTGCTGGAGATCATCACAAATACCACAGATTCCCTCCTCTCCCCAACGGTAGCTTTTGGCTTCTGCCGTGTCATGGGTGGTATAATTCCATGCATCTCCGTTTGCACTGTAATCTTCGCGGACAAGCCCCCATTCACGGTTACTGACATAGGGACCCCATTTTTTCCATGCTATTTCTGAAAGTCTTTGTTTTTCGGACATGTGTTGTTGTTTTTGTAAAACGTATTGATGAATAGAAATAAGAGAAAAGACTTAAGACGTCAGATTTCAGAATATCAAAATAGAAAGCCAATTACTGACAACCAGTAAACTAACAATCATTCCTGTTCATACTCAAATTCTCAAACCCTGAAACCCGCACAGCGTCTACCCTCCTGTAGAAAAACTTTCGAAAGTGGTCATCGCTCCGTCTACAAATATGCTGGTTCCTGTAATATAATCGGCGAGATCACTTGCTAAAAAAGCAGCTAAATTCCCAATATCCTGTGGCTGACCGATCCTGTTGTAAGGAATAAGGTTCAAAAGTGAATTTAATGCCTGAGGCGTGCTCCATGCATCTTTATTAATAGGGGTCTGAATAGCTCCCGGACAGATAGAATTGACACGGATCTTATCCGCTCCATATTCCTGAGCAAGGGTTTGCATCAGCATTCTTATGGCTCCTTTACTGGCTGCATAATTGGCATGTCCAGCCCAGGGGATAATTTCGTGAACGGAACTGATATGAATGATTTTTCCGCAGGCAATGGATCGGGAAGTATCTATACCGCGACGCAGAAATTCTTTGATCGCCTCCCTTGCACAAAGAAACTGCCCGGTAAGGTTAACACCGATTACTGCATTCCACTGATCGAGAGTCATATCTGTAAATTTGGCGTCTTTCTGAATCCCTGCATTATTGATCAGAATATCCACAGTTCCAAACTGCGAAACAGTATCCTGAAACATTTTGATCACCTGGTCTTCTTTGGAAACATCACACTGATACGTAATCCCGTTTCCGCCGGCATCAGTAATTTCTTTTAAAATAGCCTGTGCTTCTCCCAGAGATCGTTCTGAGGAGTGATTGACCACTACGGTAGCTCCTGCAGCCGCAAGAGATTTAGCAATTCCTGAGCCTATTCCACTGGAGGCACCTGTAACAACAGCCACCTGATTTTGAAGGGATATTTCCATATTTTTATTCGTATTTTACTCAAAGTTAATGGAAAGAATCAAGCCAAACAGAAAATCTGGAATTAAAATTTTCTTAAAGTTTTTTATGCATGAGGTATTGCGGACCGCTTCTTCCTATCCTGCTTTTTCCTTCGTAGAGGTAACCTGTTTTAAGGTAAATCTGATAGGCTGAAATATTTTTCTGGTTTACGGCAAGAACAATTTCATCACAATCCGGAAAGTTTTCTCTGACAAAAAGATCTGCCTGCTGCATGGCAGCTTTCCGATTCCTTTTCCCTGTAAATTCGGGTTGACAGATAAAGATCTTAATAAAACCGATTTCTCATTGTCGGTAAGATCCAGTTTGTCTTCTCCAAAATCGAGCACAAAAAAACCGGCAGGCTTTTCACCCTCAAGAATGGTAACAGCCACTGCCTTACTGTCATTTCTTTGTTTAATTCTTTCCAGTGCTTTTTCTACGGTTGAAGTATACTTCAGCTGATTTTCATCCAGAGCATAATCAAGCTCCGGGAAATCAGATATTGTGAAAAACCTTAAACTGACCATATTTTTTTAATGATGATAAGTATCCTGATACATCACTCCTGCCCTGATCTCTACAGGGAGCTTATTTTCTTCAGGAACGATCGGGCAATTGTAGTCGTAAGCGTTATATGCACAATAAGGCTGATAGGATTGATTGAAATCCAGAATAATCGTATTGCCTTTCGGAATTTTCAGATCCATATATTTTCCGCCGCCGTAAGTTTCTTTTTCGTTGGTAGCATCACGGAAGGGAAGAAACAGATAATCTTTATATTTTTTCTGCTTGATCAGTCCAAGACTTTGGTATAAGGTAAGGGTATAGGATTTCCCATCCAGTTGAAAGGTAGCTTTCCCATATTCGCGATAAGATTTGGTTTTTCCGGAAGAGGTAGGAAGCTCAAAAGGCTGGGGATTTTTAGTCTTAACCAGTTTTGCAGTAACCCTGTATTTTAAATCAAATGGGAAGAAAGGATGTCCCTTAAAATTGGTAAAATTATCTCCTCTTAAAGGTGTTTCCTTAGGATTCAGATATTCAGCATTGAGTTCTTCCTGGAATTTCTTAACTGCCATAATTTCCGGGGACACCATTTTTTGAGCAAAAGCAAAAAACGGGAAAAGCAAGATCAGGATCAGATTTTTTTTCATCTTTAATACAAATTATACGTAAAATTAAAGATTTTCTATAGCATGAAAGGTTAAAATTGTGATAAAAAGATACAATCTCTTTTAAATAATCAAAATTCTATTTCTTTTAGCATATTTTTTGACCAACAGATGGCATGGACAGGAAAAAATTCATTAAAACAGGCTTACTGGCGGTATCAGGATTTTATTTTCTTAATTCTAATCTGTTTCAGGCTGTACAACCTAAAACAGGAAAATCTGGAAAAGAGATTATAGAAGCACCAATACTTATTATCGGAAGCGGTTATGGCGGTGCTGTATCTGCTCTTCGTCTCTGTGAAGCAGGGAAAAAAGTTGTGATGCTGGAAATGGGTCTGAATTGGGAAAAATCCGGGATTCCTTTTTCTAATATGCTGAAACCCGGAAAAAGTGCTGCATGGCTGAAAAAGAAAACCATTGCTCCTTTTATGAATATTTTTTCTTTAGCTCCATTTACTGGAACACTGGACAGGATGGATTTTGAAAACATCAATATCTGGGTAGGGAGAGGAGTTGGCGGAGGTTCCCTGGTTAATGGCGGAATGGCCGTTACACCAAAGGAAAGCTATTTTAAGGAAGTATTTCCTGATCTGGACAGCGAAAAGTTTTACAGTCATTATTTTCCACTGGTGCAAAAGGAATTGAAAGTTAATGTTATCGGTGAACAGTTTTTAAAGGATTGTCCTTATTATAAATTTACAAGAGTAGGTGAAGCAGAAGCACATAAAGCCGGATTTAAAACCATCCGTGTTCCGAATGTATATGATTTCCAGTATATGGAGAAGGAATATAGAAATGAAGTTCCGCGGTCTGCTTTCAACACGGAAGTGATCTACGGAAATAATCACGGGAAAAACAGCCTGGACAAAACATACCTTAAAAAAGCACTGGAAACCGGAAATCTTGAAATCCTGGATCTTCATCATGTCGAAAATATAAAACTTAACGGCGATAAAACGTACACTTTACAGGTCCGGCAAACCGACACTTCGGGAACTACAGTTTCGGAGAAAGAATTCAACTGTAAAAAACTGATTCTTGCTGCCGGAACAATGGGAACTTTACAACTGCTTCTGCACTCCAATGCAGTCAATCATTTTCCTGTTCATGATCAGATCGGGAAGAATTGGGGGAACAACGGCAATTTCATGACGGGCAGAAACTGGGTAAAACCTCTTTCGGGCGGTACAGGCTCTAAACAATCTACCATTCCTGTGGGCGGTATAGACAACTGGGAAGATGAGGAACATCCTTTTTTTACTGAAATAGCACCACTTCCAATGGGAATGGATGTGGCAACAGCCTTATATCTTCTTATTAACAGGGTCGATAAAAAAGGCGAAGTTTATTATGACCCGGACACAAAGAAAATCAGTTTAGACTGGAACCAGACCAATACCGTAAAAATGAGGGAAAATGCCGACTATTTTATCAAAAAGATGAACAGGGCCAATGGCGGAACGAGAAGCCATTTCTTATTTAACAACGGTTTCGGGGCAAATGTGTGTTATCACCCGCTGGGTGGCTGTGTATTGGGGAAAGCAACGAATGAATATGGAAAATTAAAGGATCACGACAACCTGTATGTTTTAGATGGTTCATTAATTCCCGGAACCATTGGCGTCAACCCTTTTGTAACGATCACAGCCATTGCAGAATACTGTATTGAAAATCTGATCCGGCAGAATGAGTTTGTTTAAAATCAAGGCATGGATTTTATCTCATCGATGTATTTCCTGATATCATTTTCCAGTTTCTGAGGGTATTCAAATTTTAGTTTTTCGGTTAAAACTGTTCCAAGTTCATGTACTAAGTCTGCAGTGGCATATAAAGCACGCCAGTTTTCTTCAATACTGCTTGCTGCGAAAGTAGCTTTCACTCTTGTCCAGAGTTCTACGGGTAAGTATTTTCTGAAAAGGCGGCCATGTTTATTGGTGGTGATATTTTCCCAGTTGTGCTGCCCGGCAATATACCATTCAATCAGAGGAACAAGATAATCCGTTCTGATTTCCCCGGACATAAATTGGGCATAGAACAGATCTTCTCGTTTAAGGCATTTGACCATATAGGTCGTATCCCACCAGAAATCGTTCATCAGTTGTCTGAATTTCTGTTCCGTTGGCTTTTTGACCATAATAGACTGGTAGGCAGGCGATTTCATATGTTCAGTCAGATGATCTTTATCAATCAAAACCTTATAACCCACATCCCAATCCTCAGGAAGGACTTCTCCCTGAACTTCTTTTTCAAACTCTGATTTCTGATACAGCTTAAAGTCCACTTTTACATGGTCTGCATACAGTACCATTTTCATAGCATGCTTCCCGTCAAAATAGGTTTCATCTTCTTCCAGCATTGAAATGGGCTCACCAAAAAGATCAATCCATTTCCTGTCCGTCTCATAGTCTTTCATGTTTTCGAAAACAAGCTCTATATCCAGGTCACTGAAATCATCTACCGGAGCATAAGGGTTTACGAGCGAACTGGTAAGCAGTACGGTGCGGATATCAGGGTTATTTTCTGCCCAGCTGATGATCTGTTTTAATTTTTCCTCGCGTGCTACCATTCTATGCTAATAAGATTCGGAAATTTTCACCCGGTAAACATCCAGAGCATTTCTTTTGATCGATTCTACAAAGAATCCTCCTTCTTCGGGAATAACTTCTTTAAGGTCAAAGCTTTTACAATCTCTCGGTAAGCCGGAGAATATTAGGGTAAACCAAAAATCCCGCATAAACGGCACCGGAGTCCAGTTGGGATAGATGGTAATATTTTCTGCATGAATCAGCTTACTTTTATGCTCAGACTGATTGTCCAGCAGATAAGTGGAATTCCAGATTCTGATCAGGTTGCCTAAAAACGGGGAAGCCGGAAAACAGCAGTGTACAATCACCTGCTTCTCCTCCTCTACTTTGGTTTGAAGGGATTCCAGGAGATCTTTGGCTATGATGGGCTTTATAACAACTTCTTCCACCTTTTTTATAAATAATGGGTAATAAGTGATGAGTAATTTGAATAGTCAATGGTCAACTTTAATCTCACTCAAAAATTCATTTGCGAAAGCAAAATTGACCATTCGCTATTCACTTTCTAATATTCCAGCTCTAATTTTTCTTTGGTATAATTTCTAATCTTATCAGTAAGTTCAGGGTTCTGAGCTAATTTCTGGCCATATGAAGGGACCATTTCCAGAAGCTTATCTTTCCATTCACCATGTAATTTTTCAGGGAAACATTTCTCAAGCACATTCAGCATGGCAAATACGGCTGTGGAGGCTCCGGGTGAGGCACCAAGCAATGAGGCAATGGTTCCGCTTTTGTTGACCACCACTTCGGTTCCGAATTCCAGTTTTCCACCGTCTTTTTCATCTTTCTTGATAATCTGTACCCTCTGCCCTGCTACTTTCAGTTCCCAGTCTTCTTCTTTGGCATCTTTAATGAATTCTCTCAGGTGCTGCATCCTCTGGGATTTTGTCATCGCTACCTGCTGAATAAGGTATTTAGTCAGTGGAATATTGTGCCACCAGGCACCGAATAATGATTTCAGGTTTTTAGTATTAACACTTTCAGGCAAATCCAGATAGCTTCCTTCTCTCAGGAATTTTGTGGAGAACCCTGCAAAAGGCCCGAACAGAAGTGCTTTTTTACCATCAATGATTCTAAGATCCAGATGGGGAACGGACATCGGCGGTGCATCTACCGTAGCCTGGGTGTATACTTTGGCGTGGTGCTTCTCTACCAATTCCTGATTATGACTTACCAGCCACTGTCCTGAAACAGGGAAACCTCCGTATCCTTCACTTTCTTTAATATCTGAACTGTCCAGCAACGGAAGTGCATAACCTCCTGCACCGATAAATACAAAATCAGCAACAACTTCCTGCTTGTGATTGTGAATCCTGTCTTTTATCTTCATTTCCCATTTACCGTCTTCTCTCGGATCAATATCTTTTACTTCATGGTAAAGGAAAACTTCCACATTAGAATCTTCCAGCAGGTGGCGCCCCATTTTTCTGGTCAATGTCCCGAAATTTACGTCAGTTCCCATATCCATTTTGGTAGCCGCCATTACTTCGGTCTTATTTCTTTTGCTCATCACCAAAGGAATCCATTCTTTAAGCTGTTCATGATCTGTAGAATATTCCATGCCGGAAAACAGGACAGATCCTGACATTTTCTCATAGCGTTTTCTGAGATATTCAGCATCTTTTTCACCAAATACAAGACTCATATGGGGACAGGAATTGATAAATTCTTTGGGGTCTTTTACATATCCCTGAGTAATAAGGTACGCCCAGAACTGCTTTGACATTTCGAACTGTTCTGCAATGCTCTCTGCCTTTGTAATATCAATACTTCCGTCTGGCTTTTCAGGGGTATAATTTAGTTCGCAAAAAGCTGAATGTCCCGTTCCTGCGTTGTTCCATGCTGCCGTACTTTCTTTGGCAAACCTGCCAAGCCTTTCGAATATGGCGATTTCAAGATTGGGATCAAATTCGTGAAGCAGCGTTGCTAAAGTGGCACTCATAATTCCGCCGCCTATCAGTACAACGTCATATTTAGGTTTCGGTGTTCTGCTTGTAAGCGATTGTGGCATAATTCTAAATTTTACTTCAAATTTCGGGAAAAGTTTTATAAATAAGAATGGGTTTAACGATTTTAACACGTTATTTTTTATGGTAAAAACAGTTTTTAAACCGGCAATAAAATTCTATGGATACTGTCAATAATTGTCTATTGAAATAGCTGATTAAATTAGGCAAACACTTACTATTGCTCAAGGCATTCAACAAAAAAGCTTAAACCCGGAAGGCTTAAGCTGTATTTTTATCATTCAATATAAAGTTTGAATAAAATTTTTCTTTAATTTAATTTAGCAGTCAGTTTTTTGAACTGTTTCTCCGCATTTTTTCCTTCGTAAAGAATGGCATAAACGGTATCGATAATTGGCAGTTTAAGATTTTTCTGCTTTGCCGTTTTGTAGATGGAATCTGCTGCATAATATCCTTCTGCCACCATATTCATGGACTGGATTGCAGATTTTACGGTGTAGCCTTTCCCGATTAGGTTTCCTAAGCTCCGGTTTCTTGAGAAAAGGGAATATGCCGTTACCAGAAGATCCCCTAGGTAAGCACTTTCATTAACATCTCTCGGGGCTTCATATACAGCTTCAAGGAAGATTTCCATTTCACGGATCGCATTGGAAACAAAAACAGCGGTGAAGTTATCTCCATAGCCCAATCCACTTGCAATTCCGGCACCTATGGCAAAAATATTTTTAAGGATTGCGCTGTACTCATTTCCTAAGATGTCCTTACTGGAATGCACTTTGATAAAATCTGAGCTGAAAATTTTTTCCAGTTTCTCAGCAGTTTCATCTTCCGCCGCAGCTACTGTAAGGTAAGAAAGCCTTTCCATAGCCACTTCCTCGGCGTGGCATGGCCCAGCAATAACCGCCTGGTTTCTGAAACCTATTTTAAATTCGTCTCTCAGGTAATGGGCTACTACATCGTTTACTTTGGGAATGATTCCTTTAATAGCAGACACAAAGATCTTGTCTCCGTATTCACAGGTCATTTTATCCATAGTATCCGAAAGATAAATGGATGGTGTCGCCAATACGATCACATTACAGGCACTTACAAGTTCATTGATATCTGTGGTAAGTTTCAGACTTTTAAGATTGAAATTAACTGCCGTAAGATAGGATGGGTTGTGCCCGCGAAGTTCAATAGCTCCTTTTACGAATTCATTTCTTACACACCAGTGCACCGTTTTACAGTTTTCAACAAGCATTTTTACGATAGCGGTTGCAAAACTTCCGCTTCCTACTACTCCTACAGAAACCTCGTTTTTATTCTTTTTTGGATGAGAAGATTCTGAAATTATTTTCTTTTTAGCCATAATTGGAATGTGAACTGCAAATATATTAAAACAAAGACGGAACAAGGACTTTTGAGCCTATGATAAAAACCATTTTCTGAAAAAATTAACACTTGAACACAATTAAATATCTAATCATACGTTAAATACAGAAAAAACTAAGTTTTCTCTAAAAATATCGTACAAAGAGTATTTTTAATTAAATTTGCACGCTTAAAACCGTTTTGTAATATACTAAGAGAAGAAATATGAAGAAATTTCTAAACAGCAAGAAGAACGTGAATATTCTCCTGGGAGGGCTTTTGCTAGTAGTTTTTGCACAGGCCGTCTTTATCGCAAAGTTATTTTCCGAAAAAGATGACAAAATGTATGAAGTGAACCTGGTTAAGATCAACACTGAGAAAGACAGTGTGGATTATCTAAAAATGAAAACAGATCTTACGATGGTAGACCAGACTGTTGCTGAGCTTAATTCTTTCCTGAGATCTAAAAACATCACCGATGAAAAGCTGATGGTCCTCAGTAAAGACAGCATTTCGAATTCCATATACCTTGCCAAGCAGGCCAACCGCTACAGCGAGTATCTGATGAATCTGCAGAAAAAACTGATGGAAGTTCCTCTTGGAATGCCTACTGATGGATATATTTCCTCTAATTTCGGCATCAGAAAAAATCCTATTCCATTTAAAACCGTATTTGCCTCTGTAAAATCAGGCGCTGCTGAATCTAAAATAGCCGTTGCTGCTGCTCCAAAACCTGAAGTAAAGGCTGAACCTGTTGAGAAAATCATAGAATTGACTGACAGCTATGGCAATAAAAGAGAAGTAAAAGTAATGGTAACCCCAAAAGCAGCTCCTTCTGCTTCGGCTCCTGAACCATCCTCTGCTGCTACCTCAACGAAAACTATTGCCGGTAATACTTCCGCTAAAGCTCCAATGGAAAAGAACAATCCCCCTGCTGAGGCAGATCAGATGCAGTTTCATAAAGGTCTGGACATTGCGGTTGCTTACGGATCAGATGTAAGGGCTGCTGCTGCAGGAACCGTTATTTTTTCCGGGCAGAAGGGAGGTTACGGAAACTGCGTTATTGTTTCTCACGGAAACGGACTGGCTACGCTATACGGACATCTTTCCCAATTGGTTTCGAAAGTAAATGATAAAGTAAAGGTAGGACAGGTTATTGCAAAATCCGGAAATTCCGGGCGTTCTACAGGACCACACCTTCATTATGAAGTACACAAAAACAATACTCCGGTAAATCCGAAATTGTTTATGAATTTATAAAAGAAAAACTGCTGTCTTATCGACAGCAGTTTTTGTTTTTGCTTTATTATTCAATTTATTTCAGAATTTTTAAGGTTCCTTTCAGATGGGTAAAGGTCCCGTTTGGATCTGCAATATTGGTATAGATTATATTTTTATTATAATCCTGAATATGGGTAACATTAGAGCCTAATTTGGGTTCGTGCCAGTACACCATGAAGACATTCTTTGCTACTTCTACGGCAGTATACTGTACGGTATCCGTGCGGCCTTTTACGTTTTCGGAAATTCCTGTGAAAGACATTTCCTTATTGTCTTTAAAGTCCAGAACGAATTTAAGTGTTCCGAAATCAACTTCCACTTTATTTCCAATAGCCGGATAAGGTGACTTCAGGTCCCAATCCATTTCTCCGAAGAAAACTTTTGCTCCCATTGCCAGTTCATCTTTTCCGTGAAGATCAGGATATTTTTTAACCATGAAATCTACAACCCCGGAAGATGTTTTATTTTCAGTCACTGCTGTTTTATAGTTTTCCAGATAGTTTCTGACGAAATCAAGAGACTGGGGAGACAGAGATAATTTAGCAAAGTGAGAAGGCACTACCTGTTCAGGCTTCAGCGCTTTCATGGCATCAATCTGGGCTAACCATTGATCAATGGCTTTCACATTCTGTGTATCTGCCATCCAGATGTGTGAATCTACGGAAACGGAAATACCTCCTGCAACAGTTTTCAGTGATGGAATCCACACAAAACTATGGGCTGTATCTTCAGCATTCTGCTTTATTTCAATTTTATTCCCTTCCAGGTCCGGAATTGCATTGACAGCTTCAGGAACAATGATTTCCGACGGAGCATCTTCTTTCAGTTGTGGTTTCCAAACTGCCATTTTATCATCTTTCGAGGCAGATATAAGGTAAGCAGTCTGTGCAGTTGAAATGATTTTCACATTTGGAAATGCCTTTTTGATGACATCCAGTCCAAAGTAAAAATCCGGGTCACTGTGGGAAATAAATACTGTTTTCAGGTTTTTCCCTGTGGCTTTAATTTCCTTTACCAGCTGTTCTGCATACTGCTTCTGAAACTGGGCATCGATCAGCATTGCATCCTTATCTCCATAAATAATGGTGGAAGTAATGGGAAAGATGGCTTTTGAACCGGGATTATAAACTTTGATCTTTAAGTTTCCGGCCAACAGCAAGCTTGCAAAACCCAATATGGCCATCAACGATAATAATTTCTTTTTTAACATTGTTGATTTTTTGTGTGAATTAATAAGCTGCTGTAAAACGTTCACGGATATGGTTATTCTGTTCCAGTTCATCTGCCAGGACTACAGCTACATCCTCTACAGAAAGACGGCTTCTTCCGTTTTCGTCAAAAACAGGAGTTTCCAGAGAGGTTCTGTATTTCCCTGTTCTTTCTCCTACATTCGCCTGGTTCATTTCAATGGCAGGACTGAAAAAGGTCCAGTCAAGGGTATTATTTTCTTTGATTTTGTTTAGATAGTCTCTTGCTGCGGTTGCTCCCGGCTTGTAAGCTTCAGGGAAATCCGGAGTATCTACGATCTGTACGTTGTCCGGAGTATAAAGGCTTCCGGCTCCTCCCACTACGATCAGCCTTTTCACTCCTGATTTTTCTACTGCCTTTTCAATATTGATGGAACCGTTCAGAAAATCATTATAAAGATTCGGGTTCGTCCAGCCCGCATTGAAGGCACTGATCACGGCATCATTTCCTTTTAAAGCTTCTGCAAGCTCTTCAGTGTTGTTTACATCAACGCTTTTTGCTGTTACATTTTCTTTTGATTCTACTTTGGAAGCATCTCTTACCAAAGCTTCCACTGCATATCCTCTTTCTGCTAATTCATTTACGATTTTGCTTCCTACAAAACCTGTTGCGCCGATTACTGCTACTTTTTTCATAATATTTTATTTTAAAATTAAATTGTAATAAAAACTGTTACATTTATGGTTAAAAAATTTTACTCAAACTGTTCGGAAAACTCTTTCAGAGATTTATCACCTAAAAATTGAGTAACCAATTGATCCGTTTCTTCAAATAATGTATTTAAATGAGTATTAATCTCCTTCCCTACACTACAGGCAGGATTAGGATTTTGATTTTTCTTGCCTAAAACTTCAGTATTCTTCACCGCTCTGTAGATTTCAGAAATACTGATCTGTTCTGCGCTTTTACCAAGCTGGCTTCCTCCTTCTTTCCCCTGTCTGCTGGTAATAAGACCAGCTTCCCTCAATACGCTGATTTCTTTTCGGACAATCGCGGGATTTATGTTGATACTACCGGCTATCCATTCAGAAGTGAGCCACTCCTGAGGACTTTTTGCCAATAAGGTCATAATATGTATTGCCGTAGCAAATCTTGTATTGTTCATTGTAATTACAGGGCAAAGATATAAAAATTTTTAAATGTAACAAATTTTATTACAGTTAATTTTTTCTTAAAGAATTAATTTATCCAAATCCAGCAGCAGATAATTGATATTCTGGTTAATGGTTCGTGTTGCCGACTGCATCTGGTTCAGCATTGCAGCCCGGTTATGGAGGTCATCTGCCCTGTAGAAACCTCCGTCACTGAATATCACGGATTGGTCGGCAGCGGTTTTGTCATCATCAAACTGGTAATGAAGCCATCTTTCTTTCATGCTGCTGATAATGGAATGTCTTTCTTTATTGGAAAATTTTTTCTCCGTATACATGTACCAGATGAAAGGCGGAAAATTAGGAGATTCCAGTTTTTGCCTCCAGATATCTCTCAACAGGTTTCTCTGATGGATAAATTCTACCTTCTTTCCTTTGGGATTAAGAGTGGCAAGACCAAAGCCAGCTCCCAGGACTCCTCCACTGATGTCAACGGCATTACTCCATCCTCCATCCTGTATAATTCCGCCTGCAACGGATGCGGCAGCCCCTGTTACTATGGAAAGAAGAATCAGCTTATTATTTTTGGAGTCATTAAGGTTATCTACATAGTTTCCTATTTGTGTCACTCTTTCCCCTTCACAGTCGAATTCTGCCGCCACAGCATCCAGCTCAGTGAGAGCAATGGTAATTTTACTGTTGATTTTACTTTTAAGCTGCAATACTTTAACCTGTGAGGCTATAGAGGAATCTTTTTTAAGCTCAATGATCTGATGCACCTCATCAAGATTATCCAGCGCATTCAGAATTAAAATACTCTGATCGGAAAACATTCCTCTCAAATCTTTATTGGCCAACAAAATAGAGTCTGAATTGTAAGATGGAATTCTGTTGCTGTAGTTATATTTAAAAGGGGCTTTACAGTAACTGTCCTTTAAGGTAAGGATATTCTGCTTTATGGCCTGGTTCTTTTTGGAAACACAGGACGTGAACAGGCTGAATACCACCAAAAAGTAAACGATTTTTTTCATTCAGTTTTATTTTTGCTTTGTGTAATGTTTCAGGTAATCGCAAGAGCAAGATTTTAGAGTGCTTTTTTAAGATACCAGGTTTTATCATGATAAATTTAAACACCATGTTTATAAAGAGACATTGGAAACTGGTTCCCAACCGTGCTTTACGATTATCTGTACGAATATAGTATAAATAAAAAAATTTACCTGAGTTCAGGTAAATTTTTAAGCTATTTTTAAGCCGGATTATTTTATATCCAATAATTCAACTTCGAAAACAAGCGTAGAATTAGGGCCTATTTCTTTGCTGATCTGCTGATCCCCGTAAGCTAAGTGCGGAGGGATGATAAGTCTCCATTTGCTTCCTACAGGCATTAGCTGAAGTGCTTCTGTCCATCCCTTAATTACTTTATTTAAAGGGAAAGATGCCGGAGTTCCTCTTTTCACAGAGCTGTCGAAGACTTTACCGGAAATAGTAGTTCCGTGATAGTGGCATTTTACAGTAGATTTAGGTCCCGGTTTCGCACCTTCGCCTTCGGTAATGATCTCATACTGCAAACCGCTTGGAAGCTGTACCACACTTTCTCTTTTACCATATTCTTCCATGTATTCCTTACCATCATTAAGGTTCTTTTCTGCCAGTTCTTTTTTCTTTTTAAATAACATATCTGCTACTCCCATTGTTGATATTTTTTACAAAGATAGGAGTTTTTGAGTTGTGGGAGTAAGTTGCGGGTGCGGGTTTTGAGTTTAGGGTTTAAGGTTTTGTGTTTAAAGTTTTATGTTTAAAGTTTTGATTAATTGAGTTCTTGAGTTCTTGAGTTTAGGCTAATGGAAGCGAATTCAATGGTTTAGGGTACAGGTTGGCATTATTACTTCACTATCTGATGAAAATTCAAACAATTTTAATATTATGTTAACACAGATTCCGAAACTTGGCGTTATAATTGGATTTAAAAACTAAATGCCACAACCACTAAAATATAATAAGAAATTTGATGAGCTTAATGAAGAGGAAAAAAAACTTCTGGAAATCAATAAAAGGTCTATTGCAGATTTCGTAGAACAGTCATCTTCCATTAGCGATGTCAACTATGCCACCAGAAATGCCCATGCTAAAACGTATGCTGCAGCTGATGGTACTTTTTTTATTGATCAGAACATTCCTGAAGAACTTCTTCCGTTTTTTGACAATGAAAAATTTGACCTGACCATCAGGTTTTCGAATGCTCATCTGAAAATTAAAAACACTGAAAAGGATATTCCAGCTTATGGATTTGCCATAAAGGTAAAAGATGAAAACGGCGGCCTGATCGCGAATTTCCCACTGGTTAATTTTCCTTTATTTCCAACGAATTCCGTATCTCATTTTCTGAAGCTTTTTACTGCAATAAACCGTTTTTATACCAAAAGATGGAGCGGTATTTTTTCACTGGTTTCTCAGGCTGTTAAAATAATCCCTGCCACCTTTTCTCTGTCTTTTGTTAAAAATGTATTGAAAATCCTGAGCAAAAGGAACGATTTTATCCTGTCTTTCGATTATCACTCTGTAGGCGCTTACCGGCTTGGGGAAAATATGATTAAAATAAAGCTGGTCCCGGTGTCCGTAAACAAAAAATTCGGACGTAAATTAAAGATAAAAGATGCTTTGAAAAGTTATTTCCAGGAAAATGATTATACGGCAGAGGTTCTAATCCAATTCTGCTATGACCTGAAAAACCAACCCATTAACAGGCTTAATGTAGAATGGAAAAATTCGCCTTACATTAAGATCGGGGAGGTGAAAATTAATAAAGGCTCATTACTGGATCCTGCCAGCTGTACGAACGAATTATTGTCATTTAATCCCTTCGAAAGCAAGATTTTTTTCCAGCCAGTCGGAAAGATCCAGAAACTGCGGGATGAAGCTTATAAAGTTTCCATGCAGACCAGAAAGAAAATCAATAAGCTGCTTCACGGAAAGAGCTATGAGTAAGAAGCTTTAGTAACGAAGACCATGAACCATTTTATTCAGTAAAATTTTAAAGAAATAAAAAGGTGAGTCGTTTTCTGCTCACCTTAATCTGTAATCATAGATTGGAATTTTACCTGAATTTTCTGTCCTCTTCCTGAATCGCTACATCATTGATGCTGGCATATCTTTTCTGCATAAGTCCATTAGGATCAAACTCCCAGTTTTCATTTCCGTAGGCTCTGAACCAGTTGCCTTCCCTGGTCTGATATTCATATTCGAAGCGGACGGCGATACGGTTGTCCGTATGGGCCCAGTATTCTTTTTTAAGATGATAATGAAGCTCGTTTTCCCATTTTTTCTGCAGGAAACTAACGATTTCTTCTCTTCCTTTAATGAAGGTATCTCTGTTTCTCCATTCACTGTCTGCCGTATAAGCTTTGGATACTTTTTCAGGGTCCTGACTGTTCCAGGCATCTTCTGCCATCTGTATTTTTTCTATTGCCGTTTCAAGGGTGAAAGGCGGAAGCGGGTGTTTCTGTTCCATTTTTTAAGGAATTAGATTATTGATTATTTTTTTTGATCGCTCTATGAGATCATTGGATCTGAAAAGCTGGCTTTCGATGATACTGCTTTCGAAAAGCAAATAGATATGATCAGACAGTTCTTCATCTTTCAAAAGCTGGAAGAAATAATTTCTGAGGTCTTTTTTATGTTGTTGGATTACGCTTAAAATTTTAACATTATCCATTGGGATCTCAGATAAAATATTGAGAAAACTGCAGCCCCGGAAATTTTCTTTCTGATTCATATAAATAAGAAAATCGAAAGATTTCAGAATTCGCTGCTTTAGATTTTCTTCATCAGCACAAAAAAGATTCAGCTCATTGAACCAATATTGATGTCTTACATTTAGAAATTCTGCGCAAAGGTCTTCTTTGGATTTGAAATGCTGGTAAAAGCTTGCTTTGGCCACTGCTGCTTCCGAAATAATCTGGTTGATTCCTGTAGAATTATAGCCCTGACGTCCAAACAGATCAAAGGTTATTTGCAGTATTCTTTCTCTTGGAGATTTCATTCTTCCTAATTTATACCACAAATGTACAAGAAAATTTTAATATAGACAGACTGGTCTGTTTATTTTTTTGATAAATTTTATTTTAAGCAATCCAAAATAAAAAAAGCTCCTGAAAGTCATATTTCAGGAGCATCTATTTTGAATAAAGAATTTTTTCTTAGTCTTCTAATTTTTCTTTTTCCTCTTCTTCTTTTTCAGGGAAGATAATGGACAGAAGAACGGAGATCACTAAAACTCCTCCTACAATTCCCAATGAAATTGGGGACGGAATATGAATCCACGGTGCAATCAGCATTTTTACCCCGATAAATGAAAGGATAATTGCCAATCCGTAAGGAAGTTTGCTGAACATATGGATGAAATTCGCCAACAGGAAATAAAGAGATCTTAATCCCAGGATTGCGAAAATATTGGATGTATAAAGAATGAACGGGTCATTAGAAATTGCAAAAATTGCCGGAATGGAATCTACTGCGAAAAGAACGTCCGTAAATTCGATTACCCCAACCACTACTAAAAGTGGCGTCGCCATCTTGATCCCGTTTTGAATCGTGAAGAATTTATCACCATCATAATTGTCGGAAACTTTCCAGAAACTTTTGATCAGTCTTGCCCCTGCAGTATCACTGTAATCTTCATCATCATCGCCATCGCCGTCGCCCCAAGATTTGATCCCGGCATAGACAAGGAACAGACCGAACAGGGTCATTACCACATTGATTTGTACGGGATGACCGAAAATATTCATTTCAGGAAGATAGGTCAGGTTAATCAACCCTACTCCTGCAAAGATAAATATCGCCCTGAAGATCAACGCTCCGATAATTCCCCAGAAGAGAACTTTGTGATGAAGGTATTTCGGAACTTTAAAGAACCCGAAAACAAGGATAAATACAAATAAGTTATCCACAGAAAGGGCCTTTTCAATCCAGTAGGCTGCCTGATACTGCGT
This sequence comes from Chryseobacterium oranimense, assembly GCF_900129755.1. Lineage (GTDB taxonomy): Bacteria > Bacteroidota > Bacteroidia > Flavobacteriales > Weeksellaceae > Chryseobacterium > Chryseobacterium oranimense. The sequence goes on along the minus strand of NZ_FQWT01000008.1, from coordinate 135,957 downwards.
AAATTTCTCTACGGCCAGTGCATGACTTTCAGGCGTTCCGTCTGTGTTGAAAACCCAGTATACTACTCCGGAAAATACCATGGATAATGAAATCCATACGATAGACCAGATGGTAGCTTCTTTGGACGATACTTCATGGCTTTTTTTGTTGAATACTCCTAAATCCAGGAGCAGCATGATAACAACCGTTACCGCAAATCCCCACACCAAGCCCGGGTGCAATTCTAAAATACTTTGATGTTCCACTTCAGTTTATGTTATTATATGATAAAAGCAATAGATGTACGGTATGCACAAATATTGCTAATTTTTAATGTTTTTATGTTGATATCAATAGATCAATAAATTTTAGCTCAAGCTTATAAAATTATTCTTTTTTTCCGAATGAGCCAAAACGCATCTTTACTGATCAGCTATTGACTATAAATAGTTGGCCTGAACCGTCTGGATGGTCTGTTCCAGTTTTCTGTCTGATGTAGGATCTCCGATGGCATTGAATTTCCATTCGCCGTTTCTCTTGTAGAAAACTCCCATAACCATCGCTACATGTCCTTTGAATGAAGCATCATTGGCAATATCGTATTTCGCGAAAACCTCTCTTACGTTGGTAGGTGTTCCTTCATAAATACGGATGGAAGCAAAAGGAATGGTTCCGAAATCCTGTCCCTGGTAGCTGTTCAGTACTAGAGCAACGTGTTCCACATTCGGTTCCAGCTGGCTGAAATCTACTGTGATCACTTCGTTATCCAATCCATCATCTCCGTTTACATCACCCGTAAGGTCGTCTCCGCTATGTCTTACAGAACCGTTTTTTGATTTCAGGTTTCCGAAATAGATTACTTCTGTAACGTTTTTGTTGGAGTCATATAAAATACAGCTTCCGTCTAAGTCTACTGCTTCTTTTTTAGTTCCGAAAAATCCTTTTTTCTCAATTGCTCCCCAGTTGATTCCTACACAAGCTTGGGTAAGTTCGGCACCGTTTTCCTTTTTCAGGTTAATTCTCTGACCTTTTTGTAAGTTAATAGCCATATTTTGTATGTTTAGTATTGTTGTTTATTTTGGAAGGAAGCTTGTAAAGCTTAATAAATCGTTTTTTCTTTGCTCATAAGCTTTCTTTGCCTTCTTCTCATTAATTATTATTTAAATTCAAATTAAGCATTGCCCGCAGGATGTTTGTTTCTTCATCGAATGCGAATATTTTGCTCATAATATCTATATTTTCGAGGCTTTTAAGATAATCTTTCAGCACATTTTCCACTTCTGCGGGCATCGTACGCTTTCTTTCGTTGATCGAGTTTTCAAGCAGCTCATTCTTTGTTCTGAGCTGATTGATAATTGAACTCTGGTTGGACTGGTTTTCTGAAATATCCAGTTTTTCCAGTTTACCGTCAAACAGATAAAGCTTTTTGTCATCCACCCCGAAAATAAAATAGTCATCGGACTGGAAGATTTTAAAGAGCTCATATTCGAACGTTCCGATCAGGTAGCCGCAGATAAAACGTACTTTGAAGCCCTGAATGTTCAGCCTTCCCAAAAGCTTCCTTTCTATTGTATAATCTTTATACTGATACGCCGGAAAAGGTTTAGGCTTAAGCTGTTCTTCATCTGCTCCCGTTCTGTAGAATTCCTGGCCGTATTTCTTATGGAAATACAGGACATTATTCCAGTCCGCTGTAAAAATATCTTCTGTAAGGTCTTTGTAGAGTGTTTTCAGATGTTGGGAAAATATACCGCTGTACATCTTCCGGTCGGTCTGAAAACTATCTACTCTCCTTTCCTCAAAGCTTTCAATATATTTTGTATTAACATCAATTTCGTTAATAACAGTCAGCATATCATTTTCTTTCTGACGCTTTATTTTGGTCAGAAGTTCAATGAGGCTGTCGGTATACTGCAGGTGAAAAAGTTCCAGCTTGCTATAGTCCAGTGTTTTATTTTCCTGAAACAAACTGTGGATAATATCTGTTTTGATGTAAATAGATATGATATCAATATGTTCAAAAAAATTAGCAAGAAGTTTAAGCTTGGTTAATCTTCTTTTGCTCTGAGACATTATGGTTGCTGCGTCATCCCCCACCTTGGTATGCTGTTATTTAGCTTCTGACATTTGCTTTCAGTTCGTGCTCCAATGTCTGAAGATCCTGATCCAGTTTTCTTCTGCCTTCTGCTCCCTGCTTTTGGATCTGCTTCACTTCATTCAGTGTATTGATCAGCATTGAAGTGGTTTCTCTCAATGTTTCTACGGATACGATTGTCTGTTCGTTCGCTCTTGCCACATTCACTGAATTCTGGCCAAGACGTTCTGCATTTTTCTTCAGGATCGCTTCTGTAGTAGATGATACTTTCTGCTGGATCTCGATATTCTGCTGCTGTCTGAACATTGCCACCGCCAGTGAAAGCTGGTTTTTCCAAACCGGAAGTGTGGTAGTAAGGATCGTTTGCGCTTTTTCTGCAATGGAAACGTTGTTGTTCTGTACCAGCCTGATCTGTGGAAGCGACTGCATCATGATGATACGCACTACCTTAAGATCTGCCATTCTCCGGTCTAACCTCGCAATGAAATCTCTTTTATCTGCAATCTGGTAATCCTGGTAGTTCTGCGGGGCAGCTTCCATTTGGGCCAGTTCTCCGGCAGCTCTTTCCATTCTTACATTTCCTGCGATCACTAATTCTTCAATAGCCTTGATGGAATTCACATTGCTTTCAAAGATGGTTTGCAGAACCGCATTGTCTTTGGTAGACGTAATGATTCCGGCATTCACTTTATGGGCAATCTGATCTATATTACTGATGATCTTGTCATATTTTGCAAAAAGATTTTCCACCTGCGTCATGACCTTTTTCATAAAAGGGATTTTGCTCAGGAAGCTTTTCACTTTATTCTGCTGAAGCTCATCAACGTCTACATAGTTCAATTCTACCAAAAGGTCATTGATCAATGCGCCAACTTCTCCTGAGTTTGATCTTCTTACATTTCCTAAAAAGCTGTCACTCTGGTTGGACAAGGTTTTCTGAAGCTCGGCACCATAATTCACGATGGAACCGGGATTGGTTTCATCGATAGAATTGGCCAGAAGCTCGTATTTCTGTCTTTCATCTGACGGTAAATGAGCCAGATTTACATTTCCTTCCTTGTCTACAAGAACCGGAGGTGCTGCATTTTGTGCAGGCTGGCCCGGAGGAGTCATTGGTGTGGGTTCAAATGTTTTAAGGGGCTCAATTGATCCCATCGGATCTATGGGCTGATTATCCTGATTGTCCATAATTACTTCTGATAAATTGATACAAATTTTTCGAGACCTTCTCTCTGGCCGGCCCCAACAGCTTCAAATTTCCATTCTCCGTTTCTGTTGTAGATTCTTCCGAATTCCACAGCTGTTTCAATAGAGAAATCTTCATCCAGTTCGTACTTCAGGATTTCCTCATTGGTATCTGAATTAAAAATTCTGATGAAAGAGTTTCTTACCTGCCCGAAGTTCTGTTTTCTCGCATCAGCATCGTGGATCGTTACCACAACGGTAATCTCCTGAATTGCTGAATCTATTTTTGTAAGGTCTATTTTGATCTGCTCGTCATCTCCTGAACCTTCACCGGTAAGGTTGTCTCCTGTGTGGATCACAGATTTATCCGGTGACTCCAGGTTATTATAAAAAATAAAATGCTCGTCTGAAACTAATTTTTTGTCGCTTCCCAATAAAAATAAAGAAGCATCAAGATCAAATGCCGTTCCTGTAGAAGTATTATTGATATCCCATCCTAAACCTACAGTAAATTTAGGTGCGTTAATGTTTTCTCTTTGTCCTTTTTGTAAGTTAATAGCCATAATATAGTTCCGTTTGTGTTAAAGTATTGATGTTATTTTTATATTCTTTTATTAAATGATAATTATTGCTGATTGCCAGCTCCAGAAGCAGATCCATCTGCTCTTTTTTTACTTTAGACGTAAGATAGTCAAAATTACTTGAATCCAGGCCTAAAATATATTTTACGATCCTTGTATTAAATTCGAAATCGGGCTTCTCCATTACTTCTGCGATGTGTTTTATATTTTTTACAGCATAATAATTGAAAAAGTTTTCAATCTTCGGGTCAAGATCAAAATTCATCAGTTCCGCATAATAGAGGAACATAAAATCGGCCTCCACATTGTATTCATCCAAAATCCTGTTCACCGTAAATTCGTGACTTCCCGTGATTTTAATATCGTCTATAAAAATACAAAGTTTTCCGCGTAAAAAGTCTTTGTCTATATAATATGTATCATTGGCAATCAGATTTTTACGGTCTTCAAAGTTAAGATTCCCGTAATCTGTGATATAGGTATGATTTCTATTAATTTTTGATAAAACACTGGATTTTCTCCCTTTTTGAAAGAGATACATATCCAGATGCTTTTTAAAGAAAAAGCATAAGAAATTAGAGGCTGTCGGAATGGCCATATAGGGACTTGGCAGAACCACAATTTCTTTTTCTGTGTTTAAAAGTTCTGCATGCCCGGCAATAAATCCATCGAATAATTCTTTGGCAAATTTTTCAGCATACGACTTAGCGCCATACTTAAAATAACTGTATTCCGCAGGTGAGAATGTGAACTCATCCGCCGAATGAATGTGGTGTAAGCTGTATCTTTTGTTCATAATATATTAGTGTTTTAGCAGGTGTGCACTGAAACCGAAATCCTTTGCGCCCCTGTAGTCTGCCACCGGATTGTCTCCGATATGAAGAATACGGTGCATCGGAAGTTCCTGATCTTTAAGATTATTTTTTACTTCCTGAAAAATAAGGGGATTCGGTTTGGAAATATTGATCTCGTCAGAATAAATGTGAAAATCTATGTACTGATCCAGCTCTTCCTGGATCAAAAATTTCCGCATCGTTCTTCCTTTGATAAATCCTGTATTGCTTAAAATATTAATGGTTTTTCCCTGATTTTTAATCTGATCGAGAAATTCTTTTATGTTTTCGAAAATGACAACCGGTTTATATTCTAAAAACAGTTCTTCACTTTTCTGATAAAATGAGTCCAGTTTTTTATTATCTAATTGTTTTACATCTACATTCAGCGCATTCAGAATCATTAAGTAGATCTCAAATGTATCGATATTCCCTCCAGTTACCTCATTGATCGTATTGCAAAGATCATCATAATATTTTACGGTTTTCGCAACTTCATCAATAGGCTTATCAATATTAAAAAACGAGGTGAACAGCTCAACTCTTTTTGTTTTAAATTCAGGATGAGATTTGATTAGGGTGAGCCACAAGTCAAAAGAAAAATGACAGTGGTTATGAATGTCGATATCCGTTTTCAATAGTTTTAAGTTAAAAGTTTTATTTAGCTTTCTTGAAAAAGATTTAAAATTATTTAATCATCAACAAGTGTTTAATAGGCTATTCTTCCCAAAGATAAAATTTTTCTCATAAATGCATTATGTACTTCTCTGTTTTAAGAAATTTTTATGAATTTTGACTGTGATTTTCCTGTCATTTAAACAAGACTTCATTATTAGTTTAAATTCAATTAATCCGAAAAAATTTTGATAATTAAAAAAAATATCTAATTTTGCACCTGATTAAAAATCAAAAATGTCAACAACAATGATAAATATAATAACTTTAAGTAACCCTGTGAGAGCTGTGTACTCTGGCAGCACTAAATATTTATCTGAATAGTTCCTTAGATTTTACATTACAAAAAATATATTGAAGGCCTATCTATTCAGATGGGTCTTTTTTGCTGCCTTATTTTCAGATTTCAAACAGAGAGAATACGCATTTGTATTCTTAAAAATCAACAATTTAAATTCAGCAAAATGAAATATAACACAAGAAACATAGGAATTATTGCCCATGTAGACGCAGGAAAAACTACTTTAACAGAAAGGCTTCTTTATTACACAGGCCTCATCCATAAGATCGGAAATGTAGACGATGGAAATACTACCATGGATAAAGATATCCAGGAAAGAAGCAGGGGAATTACCATCTCATCTGCTGCTGTATCTACACAATGGAAAAAGGGAGAAACGGTTTATAACATCAATATCATTGATACGCCTGGACACATCGATTTCGCAGTAGAAGTCGAGCGTTCTTTAAGGATTCTGGATAGTGTTGTTGCTGTTTTCTGTGCCTCTTCAGGTGTGCAGCCACAAACCGAAAACGTTTGGTTCCAGGCTGAGAAACATGGGACCTCAAAGATATGCTTCATCAATAAAATGGATAGGATCGGTGCTGATTTCTTTTCCGTTCTCAGGGAAATTGAAACGAAACTTCATGCGGTTCCTATGGCTCTTCAAATCCCTATCGGAGCGGAAGACCATTTTGAAGGGGTCATTGACCTGATCAGGCAGAAAGCATTATACTGGATGGATGACAATGGGGAAACTGTTATTGAAAAGGAAATTCCTGAAGATCTTAAAGCTGACACGGATGAATACAGAATGAAGCTTATGGAAACCCTTGCAGAATATGATGAGAGTTTCTTTGAGATTTTTATGGATTCCGACAAGAAGGTCACTGAGGAAATGATCAGTGAAGCATTACAAAGAGTCTGCAGATCCGGAGCAGCAGTTCCTGTTCTTTGCGGCTCAGCTTTCAAGAATAAAGGAGTACAACCTCTTCTGGATGCTATAGTAACGTATTTTCCCGCACCGGAGGAGCTTTCAAACATTCAGGGGGAAAATCCTCATACGGGAGAAACTGTAGAATTGGCAAGAAATGAAATGGAATCTTTGTCGGGACTGATTTTTAAAGTTGTGATCGACAAGCACATGGGCAGGCTTGCTATGCTTCGTATTTATTCCGGTATGATACAATCCGGAGATACGGTTCTGAATGCAAGAACGGGTGAAAGCTTCAGGATTTCGAGAATCCTTAAAATGCAGTCGGACAAAACGTTATCGATAGAGGTAGGAAAAGCAGGTGATATTGTAGCTTTAACAGGAATAAAAGATGCCAAAACAGGAGATACCCTATCAGCTGTTGAGAAACCTGTTTTACTGGAAGCGATTACAATTCCTGCCCCTGTGATCAGGGTTTCGATTGAGCCTAAAACAAACAGTGACGAGAAATCTTTCGGTTTGGTTCTGGCCAAGATTCAGGAGGAAGATCCTTCTTTGGTCGTTGAAAGGGACAGGCAAACCGGAGAAACGTTATTGAGCGGCCTGGGCGAACTTCATCTTGAGGTAACTCTGGAAAAAATGCGTCTGAATCATGGTATAGAAGTCAATCAGGGGAAACCTAAAGTATCTTACCGAGAGGTTCTAACTGAAGCTATGATCCACCGTGAAAAGCTTTCGAAACAGAACGGCGGGAACGGACAGTTTGCAGATATCACTTTTGAGATCGGTCCAAGAGAAAACAATGAAATGGGACTGGAATTCGTCAATCTTATTAAAGGAGGCGTTATTCCCGGCGAATTTATTCCTTCTGTAGAAAAAGGATTCAGGGAAGCTATGGAGAACGGTCCTTTAAAAGGCTATCCTCTGGAAAGTTTGAAGATCACTCTTCTGGACGGATCTTTCCACAGTCAGGATTCTGCGGCTTATGATTTTGAGATGGCTGCGCGGGATGGGTTCAGAGCAGCAGCTGTTTTATGCAGTCCTAAGCTTCTGGAACCTGTGATGGAGGTCGAGATCCAGAGTATTGAAGAATATACAGGCGCAGTAACCGCTGATATTAACCGGAGAAGAGGGATTATTCTGTCTATTGATGAAAAGTCCGGAAGGAAAGTTTTTGCTGCGGAAGTTCCGTTAGCGTCTACATTCGGATATATTTCCGATCTGAGAACTCTTACGAGCGGAAGGGCTTCGATCAGCATGAAACTGGCGCACTATGCTTTAGTACCTGATTTCATTGCAAGTACATTAACAACTTAAAAAACAAGGGCTGTAGATTGATTTTACAGTCCTTGTTTGGTTGTTGCGAATAGTAATTTTCATATTCTCGCTGATCTTACTGATTCACAGATTTATCTTTTACAACTGTCTATATCCTATATTTTTCATCGTTTTTCTTCTCCTTTTCTTAAAATTCTATCCCGTTTCGATCCTTTTTAAGGTTCGTTTTATTTTTTCTACCTTTGCAGTCTATGAAACGATTCGCAGTTACATTTTCGCAAATCACACCGCCTTAAGTACTAAGGTGAATATTTTTCCTCATATCCGGAGTTTCTGTTTTGGATCTGTCTTTCATAATCACTTAATTTTTAATCTTCGCACCTTTATATATCTCAATAGTTTATGGAAAACATATTATCTGGTTTTCAATCATTGCGGAATATCAATCTTAAAAATGAGGTTTTGGCGGGCTTAACGGTTGCCATGACAATGATCCCTGAATCCTTGTCATTTGCCATATTGGCCGGGCTATCTCCACTTACAGGTTTATATGCTGCATTTTTAATGGGAATTGTCACTGCCGTTTTTGGCGGCAGGCCGGGAATGGTTTCCGGTGGCGCGGGTGCAACAGTTGTTGTTTTAATAGCTTTGGCTTCATCTCACGGAGTACAGTATCTTTTCGGAGCGATTATCCTTGGAGGAATGATTCAGATATTGGTGGGAACTTTTAAGCTTGGAAAATTTGTGCGGCTCATTCCCCAACCTGTTATGTATGGTTTCTTAAACGGTCTTGCTGTTATTATTTTTATGGCCCAGGTAGCTCAGTTTAAAGTGGTAAAGGATGGTATTACGACATGGATGGAAGGTTCAGCATTAATGATTATGGCAGGATTGACAGCTCTTACTATTTTGATCGTCTTAATTTTTTCTAAGATAACCAAGGCTGTTCCAGCATCTTTGGTGGCTATCATTATTGTTTCTGCTATAGTGTACTTTTTCCATGTTGATACCAAGAAAGTGATAGATATTGCTTCAGTAAGTGGTTCATTACCTTCTTTTCATATTCCTGAAATTCCTTTCACCCTGGAAACCCTGAAAATTATTTTTCCTTATTCTTTAGTAATGGCCGGTGTAGGATTGATAGAATCTTTACTGACTTTAAATATGGTAGATGAGATCACCAATACAAAAGGCAAATCTGATAAAGAAGCGGTAGCTCAGGGCATTGCCAATATTACCAACGGATTTTTTGGCGGAATGGGTGGCTGCGCCATGGTAGCCCAGACGCTGGTCAATATCGGGGCGGGCGCAAGAACCAGAATTTCTGCTATTGTCGGGGCTTTAACGATCCTTTTTATTATCCTTGCCGGAAGCTCCATTATTGAGCAGATCCCAATGGCTGCGCTGGTGGGAGTAATGATGATGGTAGCCATCACCACTTTTGAATGGGCTTCGTTCCGCATCATTACAAAAATGCCAAAATCGGATATATTCGTAGGGATACTTGTTGCTCTCATCACAATTATTCTCCATAATCTTGCATTGGCGGTATTGATTGGAGTTATTATTTCTGCCCTTGTATTTTCCTGGGACAGTGCCAAAAGGATCAGAGCCAGAAAGACAATAGATGAAGCGGGTAATAAAGTCTATGAAATTTACGGACCTCTTTTCTTTGGCAGTACAACTGCTTTTGCCGATAAATTTGACGTCACTAATGACCCGCAGACTATTATTATTGATTTTAAAGAATCCCGTGTGGTAGATATGTCGGCTATTGAAATCCTGAAAAAAATCACTGAAAAATATAAGGCACAGAATAAACATGTCATTCTTAAACATTTAAGCCCCGACTGCATTAAGCTTCTGGATAATGCCAGTGGTTTTATAGAAGTAAATATTCAGGATGATCCTACATACCGTGTGATGCCTAAATAGTTTTTAACATAATAATAAAAGTGGATTTTCTTTAATATTATTCACTTTATTTAAACCTCCTTCAATATTGCTTATTCCAGCTTATAAGAATTCACCAATACGTTTATTTAATATGTTAAATTTTAATTAAATTTTATTTTTGAAGACTTTTTTTATTTATTTTTAGGAAATAACTTCTATTTTTTATTTAAATTTGAAAATTAACAAACAGATCGTTTACTATTCATTAAAATTATACCTGGTAAACCCTGTTGACACTAAGGTAAATAGCTAAAAATATTACAAAACTGTATGGAAATACCTGATAAGCATATTTATACAGAATTAAAATCTAAAGCATAAAAGGTTATCTGAATTAACTGATAGAATATAGAGCAGGAAATGGAAGATATAAAGTATTCTTAAAGATATAACCTAAAACAATTATTGGCCGGTCATCCCTCAGACTGCCGCTGTGCATATATAAAGATATGCTACCCAGCTTAAATTTCCCTTTTGCTGCCGCTAAGATTTTCTGAAGCGTACATTTTTGACGCTACAGACATTCATTGGAATGTAATATATTATCTATTTTCTTTTTTATTCATGATTTAATAAATAATAATACATGTTATATAAGGAAATTCATATAGGAAAGTTTATCAAAGAAATGGTTGATGAAAATGAGGTATCTATGGAAAGGATCTGTAATTTTCTCAGCAAAGACGAGCAGTTTATTGAAAACGTATATCAGAGCAAATCCATTGATACAGATTTACTGCTGAGATGGAGCAAGCTCCTGGAATATGATTTTTTCAGGCTTTACAGCTCACACCTCATTCTGTATGCACCACCATCTGCAGTGAACAAGAACCAGAAGAAATCTGATAAAATTCCCTATTTCAGAAAAAATATTTATACCCAGGAAATCAAGGATTTTATTATGAAAAGAATCTTATCCGGCGAGATGACGTATAGCGAAGTGATCAAAGAATACTCTATCCCCAAAAGTACGCTTCACCGCTGGCTTCAGAAAAATAATGATAATACTAACGGATAAACAGAGCTCATTATGCGCCCCAATTACAAAAAGATATACTACGATATGCTGAAACTGGAGCATCCGGAAAAGCTGAAAGACCCCAAGATCAAAGAACTTCTGGGAAAACTCAATACAACTGAGGATATTCTGAATCTTAACGAAAAAATTTTTGAACAGTCTAAGGAAAGCCAGATCAACAACCAGAAGCTGAAAACCTATGATAAAAAAACAATGTTCAAACTTTTACAGTATCAGAATAAGCATGGTTTTTCCACCAGCTATATGTCCAGAAAATATAAAATCAGCAGGACAACCATCATGAACTGGAAGAAAACTTTCGAAGAAGAAATAGAACAAGTAATTAATGCCGGCGAATAACTCACCGGCATTTTTGTAAAAGGTAATAAGCAGGAAAAAGTGGGGCTCTCGTTCAGCCGGAATCGAACCGGATAACCTTGCCGGTGTGACCGGCTTCGCTATTCCTCCCCAAAAATGGTACGATGTATTTTTTCCTTACGACACTTTTATATTAGGTAAAACAAGGCAACGGCTGAAAGTGTGTAATCGTGCTCTAACCAACTGAGCTACTCTTCCTATGTTAAGCTGTGTTTTTGTGGAAGAGACGGGACTCGAACCCGCGACCCCGTCGTGATGAGCGAAGTAACACTATTCTACGGCACTTGTTTATATTTTTAACCAAAAAGAGGCAAAAGGGAAAAGGCAGACGTGCATCTTTTTCCTTACTGTTATTCAGAGACATTGCACTTTTCTTAGATTTTGAGATTTAATTTTCCGACTCGAAGTAAGCCTTTTATGCGGTACTCTTTTATTGAAGTCAGGGTTATAATGAAAGAATCTTTTCTGCGTTTTGCTCTACCTTCTGAGCTACAATCCCGTTTACAACAGGGAAGGCAGGAGTCGAACCTGCGGCCAAACGTTTAACAAAAGAAGTAAGATTCTAAAACGACACCCTACTTTTTTATTTACTTTAATGACTCATTTTAAATTAAGCCTTGTTTTATTTTAAATCAAGGTAATAATAAAAGGACCTTTCGTGCATGTGCTCTACCTGCTGAGCTACTTCTCCTTTTCGAGGGAAAAGGCAGGATTCGAACCTGCGACCCCAATGTTCTAAATCCCGAAGTATGATCCTAAAACGACACTTGATTTTTTTTAGCAAGGCAATCAATCAGGCAAACAGAAACTTAAGACAGAGCGATACCATTACGCCATCTGTTTCCAGAACAGGATTCGAACCTATATTGCTGCCACCAGCGAAGTAATTCTGTTTTACGGCACCTACTTTATATTTTATAGTGAGTTTTTCTGTATTTTTTCCAGTTTCTCTGATATTTTCCATAATGGGAATTAACGGTTTCAAAACCGTGTGGGAAACAATATGAGCATCCCATTTTATCACCATACACTAGCCTTGAGATTCGTATGCCAGAAATTTTCTTTGGGAAATCAATGAGCCCATGTTCATTAATTCTAAAGGAGTTTTTTAATATTTTAAAATTTTTCATGTATTGAGAGATTAACCTCAGTACACTGCTTCTTTAAGACATGATTTATAAATTTTCATAACTATCTGTTTTTTAATCTTATTTTATTTTTTGTATAAAACCAAGCAATGGATATAAGAGTTTTTGAATGTATTCAAATTGGAAGTTTGACGATGAAACTCTTATTGTACGGCATTGGTTTGTTTTACCGGGCGATGTGGCGGATAGACTCTGTTCAAGTGAAAGTCGAAGAAGTTCTTTCCTTACGGCACCGGATTAATAACAATGCAAAGTTATTTCTGAAGTGCGCATTCTTTTTACGCAGTTTATTTTTATTTTTAAATATTAAGTTCTGTTTATTTATAAACCAATTGTAATCACTCATCAATTGATTAAAGCAGTGCCTTTTACAGCACTACTTTTTTAATCACTTGAACGGCAGATTTTCTATCTTCCAAGGCATTCAGTACATCAAAAACTTTGTCTGACCAGCCTGCAATAAGATATACATCATTTTCCTTGATATCCAGCGGCTGTTTACCGTAGCCTGCCAAGTCAAAAATATATAATTTAGCATCAGGAGCACTGCTTTTGTAACGGTTCCAGGAATTCTCAAAAGAGTTGCGGTTTCCGCTGCTGTTCCATAGCTGCGTATCAGTAAATAACATTACTTTATCTACTTTTTCTTTCCTTTTGATCAGGTCTTCAATCACCAGGTAACCATTAGTAGAATAGCCTACTTCACCTTCACGCTTATAAAATTCATTAACATTTCTCAAAATACCGTTTTTAGGTATAGGAACTCTCTTCCATCTATCCCCAAACATGCCTGTAATGACATTTTTGCATTGCGACTGCAAGATCATAGACATCAGCAAACCAATATCATAAAGCAATACTTTACTTTTTGGAGAAACCGGTTGCTGCATAGAACCGGAAACATCTGCTGCAATCACCACTGAAGTTTCAAAACCGAAACCTTTGATATTTTTGGCACTCATCATCACTGCATCTTCCAGTGCTTCCAAAACAGATGACAGATAAGGAGAATTCATCGTTTTCAATTCCCTATATGCTGCCAAAAACCTGAACGGAAGCTGTTTTGATTTCATTACAGCTTTTTCGTTCGATAAATAGCTGCACACTTTATCCATAGCATCAGAAGAAACGTTTGCTTCTAAAATATTTCTCAGGTTTCTCAGGGTAGCCATGTAACCCAGCTTATTGCTGAAGATCAGTTCTTCCCATTTATTGCTAAATGCACGCTTTTTTTCTGTTTCATCCGTGAATTTGGTCTGACCTAAAACAGAAAGCTCTACTTCCCATGTATAGGGAGTTTCCAATGCATCACCAACAATTTTATTAAAAACTGTCTGCTGATTTTCGTCTTTTGCCTTCGGATGAACCAAAAACAATGCATCTTTCAATGTTACTTCTGCTTTTCTGTTGTATTTCGCAAACTGATATTCATCAAATTTATTGAAAGATTTTGCAAGACCTTTCTGGATCTGTTTGGAAAGCCTGTTCAGCTTTTTATTTTCTGTTCTTTTATTGGCAGTCTGATAATAGGCTAAAAGTTCAGTGATTTCATCTGCCCTTTGTACAACACCATCAACGGTTCTGCTCACCAAATCTGTGCCTGAAGCCTTTTTTGCAAGTTCTGCAGTCAATACTAATGGGATAGATCTCAGATGCATATCTTTTCTGGCATAAACTGCCAGTTTAGCAACAAATTCAGGATCATTTTTCTTGATCAGAGACTGAATCCTTTCCAATCTTTCATTTCCTTTTTCATAAGAGGTATTGGATAATCCTGTTGTAACTACAGCACTATATAGTTCTTCGGCAGGTGTCATGGTAAATGCCTTTGCACCTTCGTAGTTCAGAATGGTATTTTTCTCTTTCTTTAAAAAATTAAATTTCATGAGTTACTGTTTTTTGTTAAACATTAGAGAAAATCATCTTCCTCTTGATTTCTGATGCAAAGTAAAAACAGAATTACGCAGTCTTTTTGCGTAGTCATTTTTTTTATATTATTTTTTATTTTTATCGAAATGACATTATGTGAAGAATTCAATCCAGTTTTATACTGAAATATTGGGTCTGAAGCTTGAATATATGGATGAAAAGTATTTTTATGGATAGGTTTACATTGGAATTGTGGGAACAGATAGAAATCTTCAGCCAAGACATTTTGTTTTTTCCAGTAAAGATTAAAACCTTATAATTTTCTGAGGGAAGGCATGGATAAGCTTATGGTTTTTGCACTGATGCCAGCATTGGCTATTTATTTCGATGCCGCAAACGGAAACCAGCTCGAGTTTAATCTATCCTTAAAGGTAAAGGAAAGCCGGAATTGGGTATAATTCTTATGAGAAATGGACGAAACATCAATAAATAAAAAGGGCAGCTAATTCTATAAGCCGCCCTTTTTATTTTAATTTAAGGATGTATTAATTTCTTCACGGCAAGAACATGTTTACACGGTCCCCTTTCACCCTGGTATTTGCTAAACCATTCGCAGGTACAGCGTTCTTTGTCATTCTCTATGATCACTGTGTGATGTACACCGGTACCCTCTACCCTTGCTTCCGTTCTGGTAGTATTTTTATTTAAAATTTCAACTTTTCCTTCTGCAATGAGTTTTTCTGCGTTTTTCATCCTTGGATTTAAACCAACAATCCTACTAAGCTTAAATGGAAGTCTCCGGTAGAAAAAACCGTTGTCATCCAGATCGTAACCCAAAAGTCCCATAGCAGCCAGCCTTCCCGTAAGATTACCTGTTTTTTCAAGGCTTATATTTTCATCTAAAGCAAAAGCCGAAGGATTAAAAGACTGATTGGCGTAAGCATATTTATCCAGTGCATCTATCCATTCATCCGAAATATCGTCAATAAGACTGTTCAAAACAGCCCCTTCTCCGGAAAATCCCCTCCAGGCTTCTCTTGACAATGAAAAGCTGAACCTCAGATTCCCCATGTAGAGCTGCCAGGTCATAGACTGCATATCGGCATGTGGAAATACCTGCATCTGATCAATATAAGGAATAAGAGGTTCCAGCAGACGCAGCCGGTGAAGCCCCCCGATACAAACCGCATCCGCTGATTTCACCGGTGAAAACATGGGCTTGTTCCCTCTGATAATCAGGTAATAATCTGATTTTATGGCGCCTTTGGGTATTCCCCTGAACAGCTGCTGAGTCTGGATTTTATTGAAACAATGAATCTTTTCTGATTCGGAAAGATAGATTTGAACGGTACCTAGCCCTTTGATCCATTTTACGGGCAGCGGAACTTTCCGTTCCACCACTTTTTGTTCTTCTTTATAAAGTCCCAATTCTTTTTCACCTACGGAAAGCATTATTTTTTCATTAGGCCGGATACTCCCCAGAGCTGTAATCATAGACTGATTAAAATCTACATTGGTGGTTCCGTTTTCCAGAAACTCACCGTGAAGTCCGTCAGGTAAAATATCTACCCGCGCATAAACACCGGCACAATGCGAAAAACCTTCAAACCGCAACCGCCCGTTTCCGGCAGTGACAATAGGATCTTTTAGCAATGCCATCTGAAACGGTGACAGGTTAAAGCTTGATTTCACAATATTGGAAAGCGTGATGAGACATCTTGCCAGTATAAAAGGCTGGCCGACATCGCCCCAGAAAAAGCAGGGAGCATCTGTATTTTTCTGAATTTCACTGTATTTGGACAGAAATAATTCTTCAGATGCAGATTTTTTTATCAAAGATGAAGGTCTCTGATAATGATAAGTTAGCGTATCTTCCATATCTATTTTTTTAGAAGAAGACTGCAGATTTTTTTCAGGCTGGAATTTTCTTTCCAGCTGTTCAGTTTTTCTTTTAAGTTGGTATCGGTTTCCGATTGGTTCAGAGCTAAAACCTCGTGGTAAATCTCCAATATTTTTTTAAGATTGGTAACGGGTGCTTCCATCTGTAACAAAATATGGGTAAGAAGCTGTTCCAAAGCCAGGTTATGATCTTTGCTGACATTGATCATCTGATGCTGTATAAGGTCTGTGAGTCTTTTAACAGGAGCCCATTCCAGCTTTTCATGAAGACCTATTACCTTTCCCAGACTTTTATTATCCATTACTTTATGAGAAACATGTTCCAGCCATATTTCAGCGGCTGTTCCACGGATCACTTTGTCTCCGTCCAGGAAAATAGTTCCCAGGAACAGGTAGCCCATTGTATCCAGAGGCTTTTTCATCTGATAGAGCGCCTGGGCTATATTCAGAACAAAATTTCTTTCGTAAACTTCTGCAATTCCTGAATAGAACAAGCAGTCTTTAATGGTTTTAGCCAAAACATTTCCTAATGTATTCGGGAAACTCCATATCAATGAAGGGGTTTCTGAAAAGTTTTTCTGCTCTGCAACAAAATATTCGAGGAAAAGCTGATGCTCCCTTTTTTTCAGGTGGTATTTCGGAACCCTGATGTTAAGCTCAACAGGATAATAGGAATTTTTTTTGCTGTCGATTGTCTTCCATTCATAAATTCCGGTCAGGAATTCTTTTGGAATATCGTCATAACCAAAGTTCTTAAATTCTTCAAAAGTAGTTTCTGGAGAACGTGTGATTCCGGCCGTCATCCACCACGACGGATGCTCAAACTGTCCTTCAGGAGCAGAATTTTTATTAAAGAAGAAAAGCAGGAGGTTTTTATACTCGCCTTTTAACTTTTCCTCCGCCAACCGTAATGCCTCTGAAGTCTTTTCTAAGGAACATCGCTGCAATGCAAGCTGTACATCCAGGTCATCCGGTTCTATATTTTTGTTCTGATAAATTTCAAATCTTTCTACCAATGCTTCAGGGCTTACCCAGCATGGCTCATGGGTGACTGTAGACAGTAACGGAGTTTTATCTCCTGAAGCTATCTGAGTGAAAACATGGACTGCAATATGCTTAAACGGCTCCATAACCAAACCACCTGCATACATATCTTTAACAGGCTTCAGCTTTTTATGATAGGTGGAATACACTTCTCTGGAGGCTTCATCCTCGCGGGTTTTCCTATATATTTTTTCAATATTCTTAAGCTGAAAAGGAAATTTTTCTAAAAGTGAAAGTCCATAATTAATGATGAGATTACACAATAATATATTAAAATGGTGCACTTCCCATTTGGCAATGGTTTTACAGGCTTTCTGAAATACAGGTTCAAAAAGCTTTACAGAGCCGGCATCAGCTTCATCAGCGAAACGGATAAGCCCTGCAAGTGCCAAATCGTAATAGTGGGTTCCTGGATTTTCAATAGCCTGCGGGAGAAGAAACATAAGATCTTCAAAACTTTGCAGCTCCTGAACTTTACACTCCTCATTGATGAGTTCTAATTTTTCCGGCTCAAAAATATCCAGTTCAGGTTGCCTGTTATCTATATACTGAACCAGTGCTGGTCTTATATTAGCCAAGATATTATCAGCATAATGGGACAGTGCTTCTTTTATTTGCTCAGAAACAGGAATATATTTTAGAATGATCTTGGCCGCTTTGGTCTGTATGCTCTCATCTTTGCTAACGAAGGCCGCACTTAAGGCCATTGCCAAGTTTTCTGTATCGGCTTTCTTTTTCTGAAAAATTCTTTCTGTTACTACCAAACTGGCGGCCACCACCGTTTTGACTTCTGAGCTCAACAAATTGGGAAGGAAATTTGAAAACTCATCGGTTCTGAACGCAGGATCCTGAACGATTTTCTTCAAATTCGTAAGCATGGTATTCACCGCTTTTGACTGTACAGAGGCCAGACCAGCCATCAGTTCATCCTGAAATATAATAAGTTCCTCATCAGAAGGTTTCAATGCATTAAATGCATCCATAAACCATCCTGTAACATTTTTGTTAAAATTCCTGTTGGCTGCCAACAGACATTCTTTCAGGAATCTTTTTCTTTCTATTTTATTCTCGGCAATCAGTTTCTGAATTAATGGAAGCCATTCTCTTTTAAAAGGAAGTGATTTTGAAGGAAATTCGCACAGGTACCAGAAATGGGTTTCCAGGGTCTCCGGGAATTTCTCCAGGTCATAGGGCTGAAGACTTAAATGATATCCAAGCAATTCAGGTCTTGGCTGTACATAGCCTTTTGCTGCCCACCCAAGAATATCCTGATAATTAAATGCTGTAAATTCTGCATCTATAGAATTGTTGATAAAGTCTGAAAACCAGTGCGGGCATCCCCATTCAAGTATTTTTTCGGTCTGTTCCCTGTTGTGAAAAAGGCTCCAGTAATCTTTCCCGTAATGCTTTTGGTCCATACAGACAAACGATGCTATATCAATAATAGAATGCTGGTCTGCGGAGCCGGCAGTATGATAGGAATTTTTCGTCATTACGATCTTGCTGATCTCCCTGTCCAGTTTTTTTATGGTAGGTACCAGGGCTTTTTTTTCTTCTGCTGTAAGTTGTTTCAGAAACGGAATAATCTCATGTGCTTTTTCCTCATTAAGGATCTCATAAAGTCTTTCTTTCATTTGTTTTTAATTTGATAATAATTTTTTCAGGTTATGTTGTTTGCCATTCTTTCAGTCTTACGGCCGCAGCTTTGGGCTGATCAAGAGGTAACAGCTTTAGTATATCTCCAGATTTTTAAGATTAAAACCGGATGTTCTATGCTGTAAGAATGGATATTAATAGTTTTTCAAATGTCCTTTGTTCAGGACTCATCCGGCAAAGCCGGAACTTAATTCTCAAATCTCTTCAAAAGCCGTACCAGACGAGGTTTCTA
Organism: Chryseobacterium oranimense; assembly: GCF_900129755.1. Lineage (GTDB taxonomy): Bacteria > Bacteroidota > Bacteroidia > Flavobacteriales > Weeksellaceae > Chryseobacterium > Chryseobacterium oranimense. The sequence goes on along the minus strand of NZ_FQWT01000008.1, from coordinate 116,916 downwards.
TCTTTACTCAGTATATCTGGGGACATCATTAATGAGCAATAATTCTGAAAGAAAATTGGTAGGGATTGTATAATAACCCGGTAACAGTTTCTTGTACTGGTCCTGGGTCCGGCTGGAAGCTAAAATGGCAAGCATGGAGGCCTGATTATAACCTCTGTCTTTATTTAAAATGACAGCGGCATCTTTCTTATTTTTTGGGGTAAACTTTTTAAGAAAAGGAATTATTTGTTTGATTTTATAATTTAAATAAATCCTCTTCAATTCGTCTTCAGTAAGCATAATTCCAATCTTGGGGACTAAAATAATAAAAAAATGACTGACAGGGTATGTAATTATCCCTTCAAAGTGAGTTTTTTAACAAAAAATTATGCTTTCAATAGTAATTTAATCCGTATTTCTGAATAAAAAGTTAAATTATTCAATCCCTGTTCTGACAAAAAACAAACAATTTTTGCAATAAACTGCAATCAGCTTTAAAATTAAAAAATATGCATTGCTGTATCTGATACAAAAAAAACTCCCTTTCTTAGAAAGAGAGTCATCTATAAAATAGTTTTTCAAATGATTTCATTAATCTTGTTGAAGGCACCAATGAAGGATTTTTGCAATATTTTTAGCATCATCTACCCCTCTGTGGTGAGTTCCTTCAAGCTTGAGATTAAGTTCGCTTAAAGCTCTGCTCATTCCCACACTTTTTCTCACCGTTGGATGCAGCTGGCCAAACAATGTCTTCACGTTGATATGATCATCACTTAACGGATAATCCACATTGAATCTTCTGGCCTGGTTTTGAAGCATGGTCAGGTCGTAGTTTCCGTAACTTGCCCAGGTAAGATCTTCGGAATTGTATTCTGCTCTGAGGATGTCCAGTGCGTCTTCCAGCATGATGCCTTCATTATCCAGCATATTCTGCGTAATGGAAGTCAGTTCCGTACAGAAAGGACTCACCTTTGAATATTGCGGCTTCACTAAAATGCCTTCATTTTTGGAGACCTTGCCGGTTACAGCATTCATAATGCATACCCCGATCTCGATGATCTCGCTTTCCTGGCCTCTGGGCGGTCTGTCGTTCCAGCAGGTGGCTTCCAGGTCTATAATTAATATATTTTCTGTTGTTTTCATTTTTAATAATTCGTTTGTTAATTTTAGACATAAAAAAGTTCCGGTCAATTTTACCGGAACTAAACTTTAAGAGTCATGAATTCTTGTTTTATAAAATCAATAACTAAAGTATTCAACTTCTTATTGATTCTTTTCTGCTCTTCTTTCTCCACGCTCCTGAAGGCTTCAGGAAAATCTTTCCCGAAATCTTCCAATATATCCTGTGCAAAAAGGCCAATGACTTTCCCCATCATTTTGGGTTCAAATTCTCCAATTTTACTTACCACATTATTCAGCCTGTTTATGGTTGCATATTTTTGAATTTCTTCCCAAATATTCTGTGCCGTGTCACTGAAATGAACCTGATCTTTTACGGGTTTGTCTTTTTTAACCATTTTGGATTTTTCAGTCCATTTTTCATTCTTATTTTTTAGAATGACCCTGGCTCCGTTTCCAAAATATCTTGTTTTCAAAGTTTTGATAATAGTTCCTTCACAGATATTGTTTTCAATTTCGGGCAGGCCAAGCCATCCTGGAATTTTAGAATCAAAAACATTCGGAAACTTCAAAGCTTCTTCCAGCGAACCCTGAAATATTATTTTAGCATAGAAAAAACCAGTTTCTTCAAAAATCTGATTCATCACATCTGTATCCAGATATGTAGTTCCGTTCAGCTTAATGTCGAAAGCGTAAAATTCATTATGTGGGGCATATTCAATACCTTTTTGTACTTTTACAGCATCTTTTACTGGTACTACATCTTTATGTTTGTAACCTCCCCCGAATAATTCGCCATAGATGACTGCAGTTTCAGTTTCAGGATACATGCTTTTCACCATTTGGAACAGTTCAATTACATTTCTTCCGTAGCGGTCCAAAATCTGGTGGGCATTGTAAAATTTTTCACCTGTTTCAATAAAAGCTGTTCTCTTACCTATTTTAATTTCCTTTCCATCGGTAAAGAAAGAAAAATTAGCTCCATGAACCTTTTCCTGTACAATGAAAACCTCATCCCCAAACCCCTGCATCCTGATCTGATCGATCACGCGGGTCTGGTAAGCATTCTCTATAGAGTTATATGTTTTGAAATTCATTTCTTTTAATTTTTAATAATTTCTAATTGATTATTCTGCATTTGAATAATGTGTCGCCTGGCATGCAGGGAAAGGAAATAAATGTATTCATACACATTGATCTTCCCCAGACCATTGACTGTCATTGTTGTTTTACAAAGGAGGCCTTCTCCGTTTTTCATCAGGTCTAAATAGTTTAAACACTGATGATATTGCTTTGAAATCAAGCTTCTGATTTCCTTTAAATCCAATTCTCCTTTTGGCTCCATATGCTCAGGTCTTATCCATTCAAAAGCCCCATGTTCACCTATTTTTTCAAAGTTCTCCTTATCAAAACTGTAATTTTTTATTTCAGCATTCAGATCAAGATCTCTGTAATTCCGCATTGCTTTTTTTGAACCTTTTTCAATCAAAATGAGCAGATAAAAGTTGGTGAGATAAATATGTTCTAAAATCTGCTGAACCGTCCAGCCACCGTTTAAAGGCTGGTAGTTCAGCGTTCTTTTATCTTGATCAAACCACTCGTCAACCTCGTTAAAACTAAGGGTCAAATGCGTTTTTATATCCTGAATCAATCTAAAAATATCCATTACAAGTTTTTAAAGTTTTTTAAAAGGCTTTCAATATTTTCCTTTCCTACAGGGTTCATGGAATGGCAGTAAAACTCAGGCAGATCCAAATGATGATCCATACAATATTCTACCAGCCATTTGGCACAATCGTAGCCTGTTTTTTCTGTGTATTCACCGGAACCGGGTTGCAGATAATGTACTTCTGCGAGGTCATGATCAAAAGAGATCATGTCCGGGAGTCCTTTTTCCAGAATTCTGCTGACAAACTGTTCATAGTTCCGAACGATATGCCAGTCTTTCCTGAGGAAAATGTCCTGTCGGGTATAATGATACGCCTCAACCGGGTATCTTATATCATCCAGAAACAATAATCTTTTGGTCATTTCCATGGTTTCATTTTTTAGCTGGAAAAGTAGATACTCAATGCTTTGATAACGCTTTTCACATTCGTATTGGGATAAAATCCGGAACTGTTGATGCAGTTTATTTCAACAATTCTCCAGCCTTTATCCGTTAAACAAATATCCATTACAAAGGCTTCTTCAAGGTTGAAAAGTCGGATCATTTCTTTTGCAAACGCAAATCCGTCTTCTGCAACTTTTTCTTCGAAAGGAGCATCGTCATTAAATTTATAATACCCTCCATCGATGATTTGTCCGCCAATAATCCATAGTCTTGCTTCTTTGATCGTTCGTTTAGCTTCAGAAACCTGTACTAAAGAATCTTCTGTGATCCTATTTAATTTGCTTTCGATAGATTCAACAACAAAATCTCTCCATTCTGCTTCTGTGAAAACTTTTCCTGTAAAAATTTTAGCTTCATTATATGGTTTGATAAATTTTGTTTCGCCACTTCCCCAGATCAAATCTTCTGAAATTTTGTGAATGGAAACCTGATGATTCAAAAGATGCTCACCATAATACCTAGAATACACTTCATATAAATGATTACCACCGTAAAAAGAGCCTGGGAACCATTCTGTATTCTGCTTTGCCAATCTCGCAATCGTCACCGAACCATAGACAAAAACATCTTTTCTATTTGTTTTTGAAGTCTATTTTTTCTGCTGCTGGCGGAATATTAATTACATCATAATCAATATTCAATTCTTCCAATGCATCAAAAATTTTATAATGATCGGGGTCTAGATACACATTAGCCTGAATTAAAAAATACATGGTTATCAGTTTTTATTAGGTTCTTTTATTTGTTTTTCACAGTCTTTGAAACTTCCAGTTTTTTCTTCATTAAACCATCATATCAGCACAATTGGAGCTTGCAAATGCATAAGGTTTTGCTTTAAACACATAGCCCATTCCCAAGATGTATCCCATTGCATCCTTCAATGCTGCATTAGACTTAAAATCCGGGTCGGTATTAATGTCTGCGTGTACCTCCATTTCTACTCCATAAGCATCCAGAATGGCACAGATAGCATAAGCAATTTCTACGGATCTGTTCACCTCATTCAGCATTCGCTCTTTGATACTGATCTTCTGTATTTCTCTTTCTTTTCTGATAAAGGTAAACGCTCCTTTGGAAAGGAAATTAAAATTCCCTCACGAACGAATACGATTGCCGTTGCATAACTGATCGCATCGCCATATACGTGGGAGTCTGAACCCACACATACTTTCAGACGGTGACCGTTAGCCTGTTCGCGGATAATGGCTTCTTCTACCAGCTGCGTGATAGGTTTGCGGAAAAAAATTCCGTTCATATTCTGCCATACTTCTTGTTGCGTTTCCATTTTTTCTACATGTTTTTAAATTGTTTATTTTATCAATCGTGAATGGTCAATTCGTTTCACTTATCAATTTTAAATTCACTATTGACTATTGACCATTTATTATCATTTTTTTGCACTCCGAACAGGATTCGAACCTATACCCTCAGTTTTGGAGACTGGGGTGCTGCCATTACACCATCAGAGTAGTTTCTGTTGATTCATCAGGATTCGAACCTGAACAACAAGAGTCAAAGTCTTGTGTGCTGACCAGTTACACTATGAATCAGGATAGCTTTGATTATAAATGATGATTGATAATTGATTCGATATGTGAATTTTACAATCCACTATTATCATTAATTACTGATCAATCATCATTTATATTTTGGTGGAACAGGCAGGAATCGAACCTGCGCCTCTAGTTTTTCAGACTAGCGTGCACACCTTGTACACCACTCTTCCGGGCTTATAATTAATAAGTAATTGGTAATGAGTAATGAGCAATAAATTGCGTTCATCAATTCAATATTAACCATTTACAATAATTACTTATTGCTTATTATTCATATTCCTGTACCTCTCCCCGGATTCGAACCGGGACTTTACGGGGTTTAAAGCCGTTTTCTCTGCCAGTTGGAATAGAGAGGCATTTTGTACGGAAAGAGGGATTCGAACCCCCAAAACCTTGAGCCTAAATCAAGTGTGTCTACCATTTCCACCATTCCCGCGAATTGTTCATTAGTAATCAGAATGAGCAATGATTAATACTACAATTGATTTTTTCATCATTTACAATTACTTATTGCTCATCACTCATGAAAGGTCAGAGAAAGCCTGTCTGTATAAACTATGCCTGCTAGTGTTTGTGATCTTCTTCGCTTGACAAACTTTTCTCTTTCCCATTTTTCTGTGAATGATCAATCAATTTTATTTCTCAATCTGAACTTTCATGGTATTATATATTCACAATTGATGTATGATCATTCACGTATGTACTCCATAAGGGAATCGAACCCTTGTCGTCCGGTAGAAAGCCGGATGCACTTACCGCTATGCTAATGGAGCGTTTAAACCAACCGACCAGGAATCGAACCTGAACAACAAGAGTACTTTTCCTGCATGCTGCCGTTACATTATCAGCGGTTTTGTGGAAGTAGCAGGATTTGAACCTGCTCAGCAATGAAGCAACAGATTTACAGTCTGCCCCGACTCTCCAACTTCGGCGTACTTCCATGTATAATGAGTAATAAGTAATGGATAACTTTTACGCTTCTCACCATTTTCTAACTTCCAATTTCCAACATCCAAATTCTTTTTTGTGAAGAAAAACAAAGCCTGTCTTTATTTTTAGTTTGATATAAGAACTTCTGCGCTCGACAAACTTTTACTTTTCTCCGGAACTAATCTCATTTTAGTTATTTGAGATGGCTATGGGATTCAAACCCACTCAGTTTTTACAACGGTTTTGCAGACCGCCCCGACTCTTCCACTTCGGCGAACCATCATTTTATGAGGAATTAGCAATTAGTAATGAATAATTTTTAAACTAACTTCTAACCTCTAATTTCTAATAAAAAGAAAAAGGCTGTCGGTATTTTTCCGTATTTGGCGTAAAGATCTTCTGCTCTTGACATACCTTTTTTCTCTTCTTTTGAAACAATTAACATTTAGTTATCTGCGATTCCGGAAAGATTCGAACTTTCAACTTCCGGTTTAACAGACCGGTGCTCTACCATTGAGCTACGAAATCGTTTTTGATGTGAATGGTCAATTGTCAATTCGTTCCACCGTCAATTTTTCAATTCACCTGCGAAGCAAAATTCACCTTTCACTTTTTGTAATTTCGGAAGGACTCGAACCTTCAACCTCCGGCTTATGAAACCGATACTCTAACCTATTGAGCTACGAAATCGTTTTTGATGTGAATGGTCAATTGTCAATTCGTTCCACCGTCAATTTTTCAATTCACCTGCGAAGCAAAATTCACCTTTCACTTTTTGTAATTTCGGAAGGACTCGAACCTTCAACCTCCGGTGTATCAGACCGACACTCTAACCTATTGAGCTACGAAATCGTTTTGATGTGAATACTAAATTGTCATTCGTTTCACCGTCAATTTTTCAATTCACTTGCGAAGCAAAATTCACCTTTCACCTTTCACCTTTCACTTCTCATCTTTGCCATAAGCAAAATTCGTCTGGAGAATAGGATTCGAACCTATGACCTCCCGCGTCCAAGACGGGTAAACAACCACCGTTATCTTTCCAGTTTTTCAGATTCACTTCAGTATTGTTTTCCGGGAGACAGCCGGAGCCAAAACTTTCCGTGAATCTTTGCGGTCTATGCGAGAATCGAACTCGCAGTGCCCAAGAGACAGCCGGGCAGGTTACCATTACCTCAATAGACCTATTTTGTGACCTCGACAGGATTCGAACCTGAAACTTACGGTTTAGAAAACCGATACTCTGTCCAATTGAGTTACGAGACCGTTTTTAATTGGTGAATGCTCAATTGTCAATTCGCTTTTGCTTATCAATTTTTCAAAAATTCATTTGTGAAGCAAAACTCACCATTGATTTATTCACATTTAATGGTAATCCCAGAAAGATTTGAACTTTCAACCCCCGGTTTAAAAGACCGGTGCTCTAACCATTTGAGCTATGAGATTGTTTTTTAATGCGAATGGTCAATTATTATTGCTTTGCCCGTCAATTTTAAATTCACAGTGGAACGAATTGACCATTCTATTTTGGGGTATCTTCGGGGATCGAACCCTGTTCTCCGGTTTCACAGACCGGCGCTTTACCAAATAAGCTAAAGAAACCATAAAAAAAGCACCTCTTTTCGGGAGGCGCTGTATATATTTTGACGTGTCAGATCACTGAGACCTACGTATATAAGCACCTTTTATTTATAAATTCAATATCGAGAATCATACAAGGATATCCTTTCGGCTCCTGTCCGCTTAGTCTTGAATACTGATTAGATATGTTATGTAATTGTTTCATTATATTCTTGTTATTTAAAAAGTTTTTGAATCGTGAAAACCTGTTGCTTTCAATTTTCGGTTGCAAAGTAAGTACGAAATTTTTTAATCTCCAAATTTATTTTTAGATTAAATAATTGAAAATCAAATAGTTAAATTAAAAATTAAGCATAGACAATATCTGTCCGCAATATCCTGCAGATCTCTTAAATACCTAAATGACTGTCTCTCATCGGGTTACTTATCACTCTTATTTATTGTATTAAATGTTCATTATTGATTAAAAAATTTTCGTTTATATGGTTATTTTTTTTCATTCTAAATAATTTATGGCCTAAAACACAAGAAACGCCTCGAGTTATCGAGGCGTTTCTGCGGTATTTTGTTTAAATTTTTACGGGTTTATTGTAAATAATTTTCAAAGCAAGCACATTTCGCCTCATTCCATATCATCCATTCGTATCCGAATAATCCTTTTATTGAAGGGCTATCGCATAGATTTACATTGATATGTGCTCTTTGTAGTGTCATAATTTTCTGGCGCAAAGATATGAAAAATTGTTTTTGAGAAATGAAATAATAGTTTCTGTTTGTTAAGAATAAGGTGGCTGAGGGTACCTCAGCCACCTTATTCCTGTCGGTAAAATAAAACTTTGTTTAATTAAATTCTTAAGTTTTGAATCTTACTTTCTTAATATCCGGTTTCTTCCGGTTTTAAACCTCGAAATGTCTTTTAAAATTACACTGTCATCAGGATTGAAATGTTTCAACTCATTAATGATTTCGGAACGGGTGGCTACTTTTTCTGCAATAATTTCATAAGCAATATGACGGGTTACAGCCTGCAGCTCAGGAGCTTTTTTAAACTCGTGCTTCATGGCTTCAAGATAGATTCCCTTTTTGTAGGATGGAGTATCCCGATAAAGGTTCCGGATCTCTTTTTCCAGTTTTTTAAGGTCAAAAACATTGGCAAAATAATTATTCAGACAGTTGAAAGCATCTTTATCTTCGTTCCATCCTTGCAACAGAATTTTTTGAGCTTCTTCCGGCTGTTCCATTTTTTTGCTGTATACCAGTGATGCTTTTACCATCTGATTGTTGGCTGTATAATCATCCGCAACCATCTGATAATAGCTCAGGGCATTTGTTATATCATTCAATTCTTTATAAAGGTCTCCTACTTTTTCTTTCTGCTGCATTTCTTTGTACAGGTCAATTGCTTTTTTGTACTGTTTTGCTTTTTCGTAGCAGGACGCTGCTTCTGATTTATTATTTAATTTTTTAAGATAAACAGCTGCTGCCTCATTATAGAAGCCGCCATTTTCCAGGGTTTTTGCACCGCGGAAATTATCCTGAAGGAGGTTCATGTAAACTTTGGCTGCTTTTTTATAGTCTTTCTCTGCGATATATTTTTCAGCAAGCTCTTCGTATTTGTTTCTGATTCTGTCAAATAAGGAAGTTTCCAGATAAAAGTTTCCGCCACCGGAACCTCTTCTTCCTGAATTTCTGCCGTTCTGTTCTTTATCTTTTAGGGCTGTGATTACAATCATAATAATAAAAGCTACAACCAGGAAAATAGCCAGCGTCCCCACTACACTCCAAAAACTTTCGTGAAAAAGCTGTGCTGCGATTCCAATGATCTTAAACACTGCCAGGATCATAAATGCAATCAGGAATTTGTCTATAAATTTCTGTTTATTCATCGTCATCAGGCTTTAAAATGGTTTTGTCTTCGCTGAACAGGCGGTAGAGAAGGAGGATCACAAAGATCACCAGAATCCATACGAACCAGTTGTAGCCAAACATTTTTATCAGCGGATAAAATAAATATACCAGCATGGAAACCAGCATAACAGACAATATTATCTTCACCCAAAGCGGTACATTGTCTCCACCGAGGTTTAATGATTTTCTTTTAAAAATAAAAGAATAGAGCCCTACAGCCCCGAACATGAAAATCACTAGATACAGGATATCTGAAATCCTGGTTTCTTTATAATCACTGCTTTCTCCCGACTCAAGGGTTCCAATTTTTGAATCTTTAACCGGAGCCGGCGGAAGTTCCGTTATATCAAGTGTTCCATATAACTTTCCGAGGGAATCTGCTATGAGAGCCTGCTTCTTCTTTAAAATAAATTTCACGATCTCTCCATTCACAGGTTTTCCTTTGGTGTACTGTTTCAGTGAATCTGAAATCTTATGTTTCATGGCTTCTTCCTGCTGAACAAGATGTTTTGTAATTCTTTTTGAATATACAATTTTCAGGGAATCCCTGCTGTTTTGTTCTCTGGCATTCAGTTTTTCAATATCATTTCCAACCTCCCCCAGGTTTCTGCCTCCTGACTTTTTATACCGCTCTCTTTCGTTTTTGTCTTTTGACATGGCAGCTCCGGCCGCAGTATATTCATTGGAAAGCTTTTTCCTTTCTTTTCCGTAAATGGAGTCGATTTTCATGTCAATATCTGTCACCCCGGACTGATAAGCAATGATATCTGACTGAAGTTTTTCCGTCCCGTTCATAATTTTACCTGATGAAACAAGAAAATCTTCTTTCTGGGTCCTGTCTTTATCTGCCGGCATGAAAATCCTGAAAAGAATAGCAATCACTACAACACCCCAGAATATCCACCGGAAATTCCGGCTTCCTGCAGTTTCCTTCCGGTCTCCTGAACCTCCGAACAGAGAACTCAGCCAGTTGTCTCCAAAGGTAAATTTTCCAAAACCGTCGCCGCGGGATGTTCCCATAATATCCAGCGGAACACCTAGTTCTACAGCTCTGTCAGGATATTTTTCTAAATATTTTAAATACTTTTCAATTTCTTTTTTGTTTCCTGCCATTACTTTTTTCAGGTCGAAAGGAAGGCTGTTCATCCATTCCTCTTCACTTTTCGGCTGCTGAAGGGTTTCCAGAACTTTTTCATCATCCATCTCAACGGTGAAACTTTCGATATGCTGCGGAATTTTCACTCCGTTTGAAGGTCTTCTTACTTTTCCGATTGAAATTTCGGGTTCCTGTATCACAGAAAGCCAGTCTATTTCTTCCGTAAGTTTTACAAAACCAAATTCAGGATGCATCACCATCAATACTGAACCGGCAGACAGCCAGTCTTCCGGGTTGATTTTTGGATAGAATATGGTATTTTCAGGGATAAAAAGCTGGTCATCCACACACTGGAAATAAGCATTTCTTCCGATTTCCTGAGGCGCTTCATCATTAAAAACCAGTAAACATCCGTACAGGACATTGGGCTGATCCGAAGGAATAGCATAAGACTTTATGTGATTGAGATCTATTCCCAGTATTTCCATTTCATGAAGCCATACTCGGGGTGAAGGATCTTTAATCAAAAGGCCTTTTTTAGGATAACTGTTTTTAGGAAAAGGTTTTATTCTAAGCTCCATAATCCAGGATCTGGTTAATAAATGCTGTTAAATACTGAGTATACATTTCTTCCATCGTTTTCACTTTTAGTAAGGTATGCTTTGGAAGGTAATATTCTGATCCGCCATATTCGGTATCGGTCGCCAGGGCTAAAAAGCCGTATTCTGTGGAAGGAATATAAAATGTTGGTATTCCGGTATTACTGCTTTTAAAAGTAAGCATTCCGCGGGAATCTGTAATCACTTCGCTGCCATCCTGGAATGTAAACTTATTTTTATTCTGCTCTGCCAGGATCTTTACTTCAAACCTGTTTTTATAAAGGTTCAGGGAGTTATCGTATATCCTGCTCAGTTCATTTCCTGAAATCACCAGATTATTGTTCTCGTTGATGCCTATTCTGTTAAAATTGCTGATGATCTTCATGCCGCTTCGGTTAAGTTTGGCTGCTTCGATCTCTGCTTTTGCCACATTTTTATCTATTTCGCCATCATCATTGAAAATGTTTTCTACAAATACATTCCCTTCCAGATTGATTTTGTAAAGTGAAGAATTCGTAGGCTGGTGAAGGTAAAAATTCTTTCCGAAATAGATCAGGTGATAGGAGCCGGGAATATTCAATCCGGTAACATTCTGCTCGGAATATTCTTTAGTGTTCAGATTGAGTTTTGAAACCAGCTTTTTATCAGCCTGGTACTGACATAAAATAAAATGCTGCTGTTTGTTCTTAGCGAGAGCAAACTGTCCTCTCGGTCTCACCGAAATATCTTCAATCAGAACTTCACAGCCATGATAGGTTTTGTAATAATCATAGGAATTCCGGTCATAGTAATTATCAGAAAGATAGGTCTTCAGCAGCTGTTTTTTTGAACTCAGAATATAAAATTCACCTTCATATAAGAACTGGGCAATTTTATTGGACGGGGTCGGAAACAGGATCGGGTAATTCTGTGGAAGATCTGTTTTCTTACCGTTGATCTGATGGGCTTTTTGCTTACGCTGCGGCGGATTGGCCCATAATTCCTGCAAGGGAAGCTTTATCTTCTGAATGTGTTTTCTGGCTCCTTTATGATGTTTGTAGAAATTCAGTTCACCGTTTGCATCTGTTGTGATCAGGAATTTTAACCTGTCCCTGTTTTCATGAATTACTTTCCTTATTTTTTCATCGGCAAGATTTTCCTGATGAGTAATGAAAAATACTTCAAGATCTTTTTCAGTATGTTCTTCATTAAAGAATTTTTCCAGAGCTTCTGACACTTCCAGAACAGGGCTTACCTGATTCAGGTTTTCAATAATATGTTCGGTTTTATCCAGAGAAATCGGGATGCATGCCTGTCCCAGTGCAAAAACTTTACATTCTGAATGGGCTTTGGGATGTTTAATGACGGCAATAGCTGATGCAAATGCCATTACTTTCGGTATTCCCCAGTTTCTAAGGGAAGTATCGATTAAAATAATACGTTCAAAAATATTTTCTTCCGGCGGTATTTCTCTTTGAATATACAATGCTTCGTTATTGGCCACACGGTTCATGAAAACCTCATCATCATTGGCAAATTCAGAAAGCAGCATCCTATGCAGATCTCCTTTGTTCGCCATATCAGAAATTCCTCCGATAGGCTGTTCTCCCGGGGAAAGGTGACGCATAGGAATTCTTAATCCGCTCCATATTCTTTTAATGAGACTGCCTACCTGAAAGGTTTTGGGCTCTTCGATGAGTTGCTGAATAAAGTCTTTATCCGTTTCTACAGTGGTTTCCTCTTCCACTACTTCGTCATCCAGTTCCGGTTCATCCATGTGATCCCGCATAGCATCAACAATAGACTGCGTGGTAGGGAATCTTTCATTCAAAAGATTGAGGGTACTCAGATCCCTGTTAATTGCTGATGGGCCTGCATATTTTTTTTCTGCACTTGCAGCCAGTATGTGAGGTCTGCGGTAATAATTTGTGAGGATCATTTCTGCTTTACCTGAAGCCAGCCTGTTATGTGAATCCTGAAATAAGGTTTGAAGAAGTACTATTCTGTTTTGTCCCTGTTTATAGGTTTTATTTAATGATTTAAGTTTTTCAAGGAATTCAATGCTTTTTTCTGCGGTGAAATCAAAATTTCCGATGCTGTGAAAATTAGCGGTATGTTTTAAGGGACCTGCGAAATCTGTGTATCCGTCCTGCATTGCATATAATACCATAAGCAATGCCCCGAAAGGAGGCCATCCCTGTGGCTGAAGTTCTTTCAGAATCTCCATCACGTAAGGTCTGTAGGCTATTGCCCCAACACCCGGAATCGAGATGAGGTTATAATCATGGTATCCGGAATCTCCGGCGATATCCTCGTCGGTTTCCCACTCCCAGAAGTAGTTTTCGTATGACTGGAAATATTCGTTTAAATCCATTCTTTTGTTTTTTCAGTAAGACGGAATGAGCTTACAGACAGTGGTCGTAAATCTTCTTTTTTAATGGGAAGATAGGTTCCGTCTTCATTCCATAACAGCCATTTGTCCAAATTTTTATTATACTGCCGCTGCAGAAGTGAACTCATATTTTTAAATTCGAATTCAAAACCTGCAGGCAGAAGGTGTCCGCCTCTTGTCCAATAGGCTTTACCCGGCAGGCTTAACAATGGTGTTCCCAGAAACAGGGCTTTATCATTAATTACCGTCCATTCAATTTTTTCAAGCTTGAAATCCGGCTGGGCGGGAATGCTTTCTTTAATTTCTGAAATTATACTTAATAATGCAAAAGCAGGATGTTCTTCACTGCCTGGCTTTAAGCCAACCTTAACTTTTTCATCTATCCCAAAATAGTTTTGGTTGGAAGCCGGAAAGGTAAGACGCAATGCCTTATCTATCGGTGACCATAGCAAAGCGGTTCTCATTTTTTTGTCCGGAACCAGCGCTCCTTTTCTAAATAGAAGACCTTCACGCAGTTCATACAATATGAAATTCGGCAGCTGCCGGATTTCTGCGGATACCGTCTGTTCATCAGTGAAGCCTTTCAGCCATACCGTTTCTTCATCCACCGCAATATGGATATTTTTCCAGTCTCTTATTGAGCCGAGAACATCTTCATCGGCACGGGGAATTTCTGCGCGGAATTCTTTTACACACTTTGAAGGATCTTCTGCCATAAGCTTTCAATTTCTTGCTGTATATACTGTTTCTGTTCCGGGTTTCTGATCCAGTCGCAGCGGGTCTGAAGGTATCTCAGTTTATCTTTGATCACATTCTGCTCTTCAAAGCTGAGCATTCCGCTGTTCCATTTTTCCACAAGGATTTTTACGTCTTTCATTACTTCCTCCGGATTAGGAGTTTTGTTCTGCATAGCCTGTGGATGGGATTGCGGATGATCGTCTTTTTCAATGGTTCTGTTGATGATGCCTTCAAGAATTTCAATCTGTTCTTCCGTATCCCAGATATGTTTCAGCACCCAAAGGTCGGAAAGTACGGCTTCATTTCTTCCACAGATTAAAGCACTGGCAGCAATCAGGTTCTGAAGCTTTACTGCTCTACGGTCTGAGATGGCAATTCCTGTATTTCTTAAACTGATGATGGTGTTTAGATAAACTTCGTAGATGGGTTTCAAATCCACTGTTTTACACAGGTTTTGAAGCTCCCTGATTTCATCTGCAAGAATTTCCGGAATATGGGTTTCTGTTTCGTTTTCCAGCTTTCTTCCGGCCAGAAGGACCTGCTGAAGAAGCTCAGGATTTACATAATCCACATTGATTCTGACGAGGAAACGGTCGAATAATGCGTTAAGCGATTCGTCTTCCGGAAGAACATTGCTGGCCCCCACGAACATGAGCGCCGGCAATTTTTTTGTTTCTTTTCCTCTTTTGAAGATTTTTTCGTTCAGAGCGGTAAGAAGTGAATTCAGAATCGCTGAATTGGCATTGAATATTTCATCCAGGAAAATGAGTGAAGCTTCCGGCATCATTCCTTCGGTATTGGTAAGGAGCTCCCCTTCTTTGAGTTTACGGATATCGAAAGGCCCGAAAATTTCGTTCGGTTCCGTAAAGCGGGTTAATAAGTACTCAAAGTTTCTTCCGTCTTTTACTGTTTTTGAGAGTGTTCTTACAATGGCAGATTTTGCGGTTCCGGGAGGTCCGTACAGAAATGCATTTTCTTTAGCCAACAGGCAGATTCCCAACAGATCCACTACATCATTTTTTCCTACAAAAGTATCTTTTACGTAGTTGAGAACGGTATTAAGTTTTGTAATATTTTGAGTCATCAGTATTTATTTTATGAAAAATCTTAATAATAAAAAGTATATAAATCCACTAATAATCAATGCGAGCATCAGATCTATATAGAAAGTAAGCGGTAATTCGAAATATTTAAAAACCAATAAACAATAGATTACTACAATCAACAAGGATAAAATCAGTGACAGGTACGGAGACCATGAGGTAACAATCATCAGTAATGCAATCACAATGAAATACATCATTGTAGCTGCCACTATGTAAAAATTTTTTCCGTAAGCATTATATTGGCTGTGAATAAATACCGCAAAATCCGAAAATTCCTGTTTTCCGGAAATTAATGCCCAGGTATTGGAGCCCAAATCACTGAACATCGTCAGCGTATTATTTCCAAGAATAAAATTTAATGCACCAAAAACTACCAGGAAAAAAACGGTTATCATTATCTGAAAAGCAATACCATTATTCCTGATTTCCGCTTCATATTTTTTCTGCTCCGGGCCTGTAAGCCCAGCTTCCCCGAAATCAACATTGATATAGCTGGAAAGCGGTATATAGCCATATTTCACCTCAACATCATTTCTGAGGGTATAAGAATACAAAGGTTTTGAGAATGACATAAACATATGAACTTCTTTAATCCTCTTTTTAAAGATGATCTTTTGGGCATAGTATGCCAGAATACTGAAAATAAAAAAGTAGGACGCTGTTACAAAACCGAGGGTAACCGCAGTATTAATCTCCATGTTCAACAATCTTTAAATCTCTCCAATAGATATCTTTGTATATTCCGAAATCTGCTATTAAAAGTTTATTAATATAGGGAATTTCAGCCAGCTCATAAGCTTTCTTTTCAACAATTCTCTCCAGATATAATTTCCGGTAGGTTTTGTCCTTCAGTTCTTTTTCCCAATTGACTTTTCCCAAATCAAGATGATACCCAACCGCTGAATAATGAAACTGTGTAAGAATATCTTCCAGAATTTTAATCAACGGATCATCTGGATCTGCAGCATGCAGCAGAGATGCTATCTGAGGTAAGAACCTTAATGATAAATCCGCAGATAATAGGGAAGAAGTATCCGCCGTTATTTTCAATTTTGGAATCAGCTTTTCCAGATCTTTTGCTGTATTTTTCCGGATAAGATAGAGCTGGGTACTGTGGTATAAAACCTTAGCTGCCCAAACCGCTGCTTCTTTATGACAACGGATTTCCGAAGATAAAAATTCCAGTCTTTCGTTTTCAAATTCCGCTTCAAAATAATTTCCTGCTTCCTGCTCTTCTTTTTTTGAAATCTGCTGTATATCTGTAAAAACAGTCATGCTGCCGCTTTTCCGCAGCAGAAAGATAGTATCCAAAAATGGGGAGCCGGTTTGCATCATCTAACAAAAATAAAACTATTTCGCAGAGAATAAAATTTTATATGAATGATTAATAGTTAAATAATACTTCCCTGTATAATTGATAAAAAGGCTGATTAAATCAAGGTGAAATTATTTTCACAGTGTATTTTATCCGGATTTGACAGATAAAGAAACAGATTGTTTTATGATGAAAACTATGAGTCTGGTGTCAAAAAATAAGTTTAAAATATTTGATGGATTAGGTTTCGGCGGCTTTGCCGCCGAAACCTAATCCAATCCATAAAACCTTACTTTAATCAGTTATTTCAATAATGTTATTTTCCGGATCCAGAATTACGCTTTCGTAGTAGCCATCACCTGTTGTACGGGGTTCGCCCGCTATGGTATAACCGTCTTTTCTTAAAATTTCTGTCAGTTCATCTACTTTTTCCTTACTTCCCGTAGAAAACGCCAGATGAATAATCCCGAACTGCTGGGAATCATAAGAGTTCCCGCTCTCCTGAATATCGGGTCTGTTCATAATTTCGAGACGGCAGCCGTTTTCAAAGCTCAAAAAATAAGACTGGAAATGCTTTACAGGATTGTGGTATTTCTCATTGGAAACGGCTCCAAAATAGGTCTGGTAGAATGTTTTCATTTTTTCCAGATCTTTTACCCAGATCGCAACATGCTCTATTTTCATTGTATCTGTCTTTAATTTTTGCTAAAATAAGAAGCAGAGTATGGAAATACTTCTTCTGTGTTATTGCTTTTTGATCCTGTATTTGCAATACAGTACAGTATTTGTATTTTTTTGCAGATTAAACAGATTATAGATTTTTCTTATTCCAACCGGTCAGATCCGTGTCCCATCATGAAGAAGAATCTGCGCAAGGAACATTCTGGACATTTCAATCTAAAAGTTGTTATCTTTGTTCCTTCAAAATAACATTATGAGTATTCACATCAGTGCAAAAAAAGGAGAAATTGCTAAAGTAGTATTGCAGCCGGGGGATCCGCTTCGTGCACAATATATTGCTGAAAATTATTTGGAAAACGCTAAACTGGTAAGCAAAACAAGAGGAATCTTTTATTATACAGGCCTTTACAAAGGTAAAGAGATTACTGTAGGAGCCAGCGGAATGGGCTTTCCGAGTATCGGGATCTATTCTTTTGAATTATTTACGGAATATGAAGTAGATACCATCATCAGAATCGGGACCTGCGGAGCTTATACTACAGATCTTAAGCTTTTTGATATTTTAAATATTGAAAATGCGGCCAGTGAAAGTACTTATGCAAAATATGCGTGGGAAATTGAAGACGAAATCCTTCCTCACCAGGGAAATATTTTCGGAACAATTAATGAAACTGCTCAGGAACTATCTTTGGCTGCAAAAGCGATCAACGTCCACAGCAGTGACATTTTCTACAGAAAAGATCAGAATATTCCTGCCATTGCTACAAAATATAACTGCCCGGCAGTAGAAATGGAAGCTTTCGGATTATTTGCGAATGCCCAATATTTAGGAAAAAATGCTGCTACAATCCTTACTGTAACCGACATTATTCCTACCCACGAAAAAATCTCTGCTGATGAAAGAGAAAAAGCCCTTAAACCAATGATGGAACTGGCTTTGGAATCGGCGTTGAAAAGTCTTTAGAGGGGAAGGACGAAAAGGCTGAAAGGTGAAAAGGCAAAGAAAGCGAAGAAGCTGATAGGTAATATCCTGTTTTGCTGTTTCGCTAAAAAAAGAGCTTTACTAAATTTGTAGAGCTCTTTTTTTATAATCTGAAAAATTTTCTGGTGGTTTCTGAGGTTTCTTCCGCTACTTCCGAAATGCTGATTTTCTTCCATTGAGCGATAGTCTGGGCTACATAAGGAAGAAAAGACGGTTCGTTGCGGCGGTTCTGCATTCTCGGCATATTTTTCGGAAGCATAAAAGGGGCATCGGTTTCTATCATCATGCGGTCAAGCGGCGTGTATCTGACAACATCTTCCAGATGTTTAAACCTTTTATCATCGCTTATTGCTCCGGTAAATCCTAAATAGAAACCTTTATCAAGATAGACTTTCGCTTCATCCAGTGTTCCTGTAAAGCAGTGGACAACTGCTTCCGGCAGTTCAGAAAGATATTCATCCGTAATTTCATTAAATCTTTTAAAAGCCGATCTTTCATGGAGGAAAAGAGGCTTGCTAATCTCAAGAGCCAGTTCCAGCTGAGCCCTGTAGCACTTTTCCTGAACAGGCCTTGGAGAAAAATCCCTGTCAAAATCCAACCCGCACTCTCCTACCGAGACCACATGGTCCAGTTTCAGAAGGCTCCTGAGCTCAGAAATGCTTTGCTGGTTAAAAGATTTCGCATCATGGGGATGGATTCCGGCTGTAGAAAATAAAATCTCCGGATAGTCTTCCGCAATTTCAGCAGATTCTTTGCTTCCGCGTATGCTTGTTCCCGTGAGGATCATTTGTTCTACCCCATGATCCAGGGCACGGTTGATAATTTCTTCATGTTCATTATAGAACTGTTTATTGGTCAGATTAATGCCAATATCAATATATGTATTCATTTGTTTCTGTTTTTGTTTTTTATGTAAAAATATCTTAGAATATTAGGGCCTTTCAAAACGTTTGCAAATTCTTTTTCAGAATAAAACCCGCGATAATCAGACTGTTTTTTTCCGTTAAATTCTTTCGTTATTTTCACCCAGATTATCTTATGTCGGCTTTTTCTGGCTTTTTTGAATTTAAATGTTTCACTTAACTGATCTTCTATAGCTGCTTTTTGTGTTCTCCGCCATTTCTTATTGCCATACTTTCTTAATTCCTGGGAAATTTTTCCGTCTTCGCCAGCTCTGAAGTTGCCTTTATTGTAAATATTTCTCATGTTTTTTATTAAAAGGAAAATAAGTTATTGCTGCTAATAAGTAAAATTTGCTCTTCAGATTAAACTGCTTTTTCAGGCAAAATTAGCTTTTCGATGCGCAACCTTTTTACGCAGTGCAAATTTCACTTTACTCATTGATGAATTTTTCTAGGAAACCTATCAGCTTTTTCCCTCCGTGGCTCCAGCGGATACCATGACCTTCCTTTTCCCTGGCTTCAAAAACAAGCTCATGTTTGTAGTGATAAAAAACATTCCACCAGGTTCTGTTGTCTAAAATGTAAGAGATCTTTTCCATCACTTTTTCCTGTTTCTGCTGGTTGTTACCCCTGACCTCTCCCCAGAATTGATCATCCATTCTTCCGGTATGCTTTTCCCAGGCTCTTTGCGAAACGGTTATTTCATCATTAAATGGCTGACAGCAGGTTTGAATAAGGGTTTCCTTTAAAGGAGGAATGGCATTTTCATCACGAATACTGGCGGAAGTGAGACGTTGGCCCAGAACATTTAACCAGTGCTCAAACGGGATTTTTTCCAGCTGTACTGCTTTTACCTCATCAGGATTATTACTTTGAAATATTCCGGTGAATTTTCTGAAACTTTCTGTCCGGTCTGTTTTAATTTCTTCATTAAAATATGGAAAACCCCATTCCAGCTGGTCATTCTTAAATTTCAGGATATTATTTTCCATAGCCTGAAGATGTTCTTCGGCAAGAACGGCATGGTATTTCTCCTTCCATGAATCTGAAATCAGGGGAATATAAGGTTCAAACAGTTGCATTTTCAAACATTTTTATAAGGTTTACCTGTAGCTTTTCTTCTATAACCAAGTATCCTATGAGATTAAACCACATTTTACAGTGATCCAGTATCCATGCATCTGAAGATATTGCTATTTCTGAGTTTTCTGCCAAGAACTTATCCGGATTGTATTCCAGTCCGGCTTCCCAGTTCAGGTTATTTTCGTGGGCAAAATCAAGAATAATTTCTTTAATTCTTCCGCTGTTGGAAACCGGCTTATCAAAGATCCATATCAATTTCTGTATTTTGATTTTTTTGAAAAAAACTGCCACAAGTTCCACTGCTCTTAAAGTCTGGTTGACCCTTTTATAGGTTCCGTGAACGCCTGAAAGATCGCGGAAACATCCATCGGATCCCTCAAAAATATAAGCTCCTGAGAGCAGGCTTTCCATCAGGATAAGCACATTAAAACCATCGATATAAAGAATTTTGCCTTCCAGTTCTGCCGCTTCCAGCTGTCTGAGTTTTCTATCCTTTATTTGTTTCTCCGATGCAGAAGCTCCACGTAGAGCCTGGATCTGACGGGTCTTCAGTTTATACCTGTTTCCTACCAGTTCTGAAGAAGCTTTCTCAGGATAATCCCGCGTCAATAAATACAGCATGTCCTTTGCTGCCATTTTCAGTCTGCTCAATTGTTTTTCAGAGCCAAACAGCACATCATCTCCGGTATTTTTTCCACGGTTTCTGTTATTCATATTCAAAAATAGTTTTTTAAGCGGAAATAATTATCCTGATTCGTTATTTATGGTTTATTCTCTGTCAATTAATTTATATATCAAATGGAGAGTTATACATTTTACAACAAAAGAGATATTCTGTACAACGTTTTGATTTTCATAAGGAATATGTTTGCAGAGAATAAAAATATCAATTATGAATACACTGAAAAAATTCTATTACCTGATCACTGCTGTATTGATGCTATCAGCTTTTGTATCATGCTCTGATAACGATGATATTGTTCCGGAACAACCCACTCCTTCACAGATCCTTTCTTCCACTCCGTGGGAAACGACCGGGGCTAAAGATAAAAACGGAAATCCTGTAGCTCTTACGGATGCAAGTGTAGCAGGTTTCGTTGGCTTCGCATACTTCAAAGCTGACGGAAGTTTTGCAATCTATAATCTCAATGACGCTTTGAGATCCCGTGGAACATGGGCTGTGGATGCTGAAGGAAAAACAAGAACCATTACAGCGCTTAATCCTGACGGCACTTCGATTTTCAGCCGTGTAGTAGACATTCTTGTCCTTAACGGAAATGAATTCACCTACAGAATCCACACCAATCCAAATGATCCTTCCGTTTATTATGATATTATCCATACAAAAACGGCTCATGCAGAACCGGCGAACGGACAGCTTATCCTGGCTTCCACTCCATGGGAAACCACCGGAGCTAAAGATAAAAACGGAAATCCGGTAGCTTTGACTGATGCAAGTGTAGCAGGCTTTGTAGGATATTCTTATTTTAAAGCGAACGGAACTTTTACGATTTACGGACTGAATAACGTCCTGAGGTCACAGGGAACATGGTCCATCTCTCCGGATGGAAAGAAAAGAACAATCACTGCTCTGGATGCCAATGGAAATGTACTTTTTACGCGGGTTGTTGATATTCTTACTTTGAATAGTTCTGAATTTACTTACAGAATTATTCCCGATGCAGGAAATCCTTCTGTTTATTACGATATCATCCATACGAAAGTGGCTCATCAGGAACCATAATTTTTTAATTTAGTTGATGATGAATGGTAAATCCGGCTCAGATTTGGGCCGGATTTTAACTTGAATAGTGCTTAGCTTTTCACACAAAGTTCTATTTCTTGAGTGTATATTGTAAGGAATCAAAGAAGAAATTAATGGATTAAGGAGGTGCATTCAATCATTACATCAATTCCTGCCACCATTTTTTCCAGGTTACTTTTCCTAGTTGATCGAGATCTGCTTTTTCCCCTATCATTGGAAGTGTAACGGGTATACTGTTTTCTTCCGCGTATTTTGAAACCAGCTCCAAAGGTTCGAACCATGGATGTTGAGCGAGTTTGAATTTTGAATTATGAACAGGAATGAAATTTTCAGCCTTCAGTTCCTGAACTTCCTTGATAATCTGCTCAGGAAGACTGTGGATGTATGGCCATTTTTCGTTGTACTGCCCGCATTCCATTATGGCAAGGTCGAAAGGGCCGTACTTATTCCCTATTTCTGCAAAATGGTTCCCGTAACCGCTGTCGCCGCCAAGAAACAACTTTTTAGACGGCGTCTGCAATACAAAAGATGTCCAGAGTGAAATATTCCGGTTCAGAAGTCGTCCGGAAAAATGTCTTGCCGGTGTAAGTGTAATGGTAAAACCATCTGCTAAACCGACACTTTCCCACCAGTTTTTTTCAATAATTCTTTCTGTCTCCCAACCCCAGTATTCAAAATGCTGCCCGGTTCCCAAACCGCAAATAACTTTACCTACTTTATCTTTCAGTGTCTGAACGGTTGAATAATCGAGATGATCCCAATGATCATGTGAGATAAGAAGAAAATCGATTTCCGGCATATCCTCCGGCTTATAGTGGTCCGATCCGGCAAAGGCTTTTATAGAACCGGGCATTGGGGATGCATTCCCGCTAAATACAGGATCTATCAGGAATTTTTGGCCATCAATCTGGATAAAATAGGAGCTGTGCCCAAACCATACCAGTACATTTTCGTCAGGTTTAAGATTCTTCAGGTCAGTTATTACGAACGGGACAGGTAATTTGGGGCTTACATTTTCTGTTCTGCGTAAGGTCTGGAATAGTAATTTGGTCATGCTTTCTCCTTCCAGGAGTGCTGGTGTGGGAAGTATATTCTGAAATTTCCCGTTGGTATAGTTGGACAGTGTGCTGAAATAGGTTTTTCTCTTTTCATTGGGAAACTGCCCCATTTGTTTTTTAAAATTCATTCTGCTGTTTTTTTGTTCTGAATCTTTATTTTTTAGAGAATCAGAATAATAAATATATGAATAGATTTCTTATTTATAGCATAAACGAATAAAGAGGATTTTTACTTTAGATTATCATCATTTTCCTGACGTCTGAAGAACTTTAGAATAAACAACAACTTACTAAAAAGATTTTGAACCGACTTTATAGGCTGTATCATTTTATCACAAAACCCGCTATTTGTTAATTTTTTACTAATTTTCTTAGTTTGATGTAACAAACTTTCAGCAATAAATGTCTTATTGGTGAAATATCACTTTGAATGAAAATAATTATATCTTCGGCCGCTTTATTAATAGGTTCTTTTTTATTTGCACAGGCAAAAAATGATACCATCAAGCAGAAAGAAAATCAAATTGAAGGAGTTACCTTAACGGCAAGAAAACCTACCGTGGAATCGAAAGCTGACAGAACAGTGTTTAATGTATCCAACAGCTCAATTCTTGCGGGAAATACAACCTGGGACGTCCTCAGAATGACCCCTTTGGTAAGCATTGATAATAATGATGCTGTAAAAGCGGAAGGGGAATCGGTAACGGTTTATATCAATGACAGAAAATCTGTTTTTACAGGCAAGGAATTAAAGGAATACCTGAAAACGATTCCTGCAGATAACCTGCTGAAAATTGAAGTGATCACAAGCCCTTCATCACGCTACGAAACCGCCGGATCGGTCATCAATATCGTGCTTAAAAAAAGAGACGACGAAGGAATGAAAGGCAGTGTAACCTTTAACAACAGGCAGAATACCAAAAATTCGCAGTATACCAATCTCAACCTTAATTATCACAAGAAAAATTTTACACAGACTTTAATCGGCAGTTACAGCGACAATACTTACTTTCAAAAAAATACCAGTGTCAACAGCTTATATAAGGATAATGATGTTACCAGGATCAGCAATGAAACCTTAGGCAGGGGCCAGAGTCCTTCCCTATCCTCCACTTCTGAATATGAACTGAATGATAAAAATAATATAGGCCTTATTCTTGAATATTATCAGAGTAGAAACTCATCAACTTCTGATGCAGACCTCATCAGAACAAAAAATGACTCCCTGTTTGATGCTTACCACCAAAATCAGGATGTAACAGGACGTTACCGCACGCTTGGGACCAATATTTTTTATAAATATTACGATAAGGAAAAAAACAAGATTCTGGATGTGAATCTGGGAACCAACTACAATTCTCAGAAGAATACGAATGAGTTTTTAAAGACCTATGATACTTCGTCAGCCATCAACAGGCTTGGTATCAACTCTCATGAACAAACCCGGAATTATTACCTGAAAGTAGATTATACCCAACCTTTGGGAAAAGGAGGCAGTTTTGAAGTAGGCGGGAAAATGGATTTTAACAATAATGTAATTCCCAACAGCTTATCAGGGAATAATGCAGATAATCTCCGTCCCAATGATGTCTTTCATTATGAGGATAATATCAATTCCCTGTATGTCAACTTCAGTAAAACGTTCTTCGAAAAACTGGAAACAAGAATCGGGGTACGCTATGAGCACATTGATTATAAAATGAGACAGGATGTGGCCGGAACGGAAAGAAAGGATTCTTACGGTACTCTACTCCCGAATTTATTGCTGAAATATTCTTTTTCGGATAAATATGATCTGAGTTTAACGTATAACCGTAATCTTTGGCGGCCGTGGTATTCGGAATTCAATCCGTTCCTGGTGCCTACCAATGATGGAACATTCTCGCGCGGAAATATGGATCTGGAGCCTAACCCAAGCCACCGGCTTTATATGAAATTCGGATTCATGAAGAAGTATTTCCTTTCTGCAAGGTACATGTATACGGATAAGGATTACTGGACCACCTTTGCAGAGGAAGACGGCCGGACGGTTACCCTGCCGGACAATCTTAACGGGAAAGTGCAGAAGTATTATCTTTTTGCCAACACCAATCAGACTTTCCTGAAAAACAAGCTGAATGTAAACGTTGGAGTTGGGTGGTACTATATCGATAACCATGACTTCAACGAAGTGAATAAACTTGACAGCAGAGATTACATCAGTTATATGGGAGCTTCAGCCAATCTCTCGTATACGAATCTTTTCAACAAAAATATTAACCTGAGCGCATGGGTGGAAGTCTCTAATCAGAACAATGGAAACTCATTGGCCAACAGAACCAATATTTTCCATAATATCTCTGCCACGAAGATATTCCCTAAAACACAGATGGAGGTAAGCCTGCAGCTGATGAATATTTTCAGCAGACCCAATTTTGATACCACTACTTACAGCCCGGACGGAACTTTCAGGTCAGCTTTGAAATCCGACTGGTACGGATTTTCGCTTTCATTCGTAAAACGTTTCGGAAACCAAAAGGTAAAAGGAAATACCAAAACAGACGTGGAGAAAAGCGGAGGCGGCGGAAAGTAACGGAATTACTCATACATAATAGGCCACCTGCATTGATGCAGGTGGTTTGTTTTTATATTGATATATCTAAATGATTTCCTGACAGTATAGCAAATTTTCATTTTAGTATATGATTTTTAATCACTTATATGAAAAAATATTAAAATTGAATTTATATTTTTTATTAACTTCACTAAACCAATTAAAAATATTCATTATGAAAAATCTAAAGAAAATCGGAAGACAAAATTTAAGGGAAATTCAGGGAGCAGGACCAATTCCGGTTCATCCATGTAATTGTTTTTGTTACATCAACAGCACCAAAGTATGGAATGCATGCAATCAGTATTGCCCTGGCGGTGAAGTTATTCCTGGAGTTGAAATCGGCAATGATCCCAAATGTGATTATAAGCTTCCTTTGTAAGAATTAATTACCATTAAAAAGCCACTCACAGTACTGTAAGTGGCTTTTTATCGTTTTATACGCGTCTGAATTTTAGTTCAGGATCTCATTCATTTCAGTTAAAATGATCGGTTTCCCATCAGTCACTACAATGGTATGTTCGTGCTGTGCCATATAGCCGCCTTTATTGCCTACCATCGTCCATCCGTCATTAAGCTCTACGGCAAGGTTTGAAGAGGTTGAGATAAATGTTTCGATTGCCACTACGGAATTTTTCTTGAACCGTCTGGAATCGAAACGGTTTCTGTAATTCATCAATTCATCCGGCTGTTCATGAAGGCTTCTTCCGATTCCGTGTCCTCCAAGGTTTTTAATGACCTTAAAACCTCTCTTTTTAGCTTCAGTTTCCATAAGAAATCCGATATCAGCTATTCTTACACCTCCTTTAATATTGTTAATTGCTTTCTGTAAAATCTCTTTGGAAGCATCTACAAGCTTTTGATGGGAATGAATATCTTCTCCAATGATGAAAGAGCCTCCGTTATCTGACCAATAGCCGTTGAGTTCCGCTGAAACATCAATATTAATAAGATCGCCTTCTTTTAAAACCCGTTCATCAGTCGGAATACCATGACAAAATTCATTGTCTACACTTATACAGGTCCATCCCGGGAAACCATACGTTAAATAAGGTGCTGATTTTGCCCCGAAACCGGAAAGGATCTTAGCGCCATATTCATCAATTTCTTTTGTCGTCATACCAGGCTGAGCATAATTGATCATCTCTTTTAAAGTATAGGCAACAGCCTCACTTACTTTTTGCATTCCCGCTAATTCCTGTTCATTTGTTATTGACATTTTATTTCTTTTTGATGGTAATTGTAAAATATTTCAATGATATTTTCCCTGAAAATTACAAAGTTAAGAATTTCAGTTTCTTTTATTGTAGACATATCTGCTATTATTCCCAATCCATGAGTTGTTGAAGGTAAAATTTTATATATATCCTATATCAACATTTAGAGCCTGTTTAATTTTAATAAGCGTCAATCTTTTTTAAAAATTTAATATATATTTATCTGAAAAATTGCACATGTTAGAAAATTTCGAATTCTATCTTTTTTTAGTTCTTCTCATCACCATGCTTATTATGCTGGCTAAAAAAATTCAGGTGGCCTATCCTGTTTTGCTTGTGCTGGCAGGTCTTTTAATAAGTTTTATTCCTGGAGTACCACCCATAAAAATAGAACCTGAATTAATATTTATCATTTTTCTACCACCTTTATTATATGAAGCCGCCTGGTCAACTTCATGGAAAGAACTTTGGCGATGGCGCAGGATTATTTTCAGTTTTGCTTTTGTTGTTGTGTTTTTCACTGCGTTATCGGTCGCTATTTTTGCCAATTATTTTATCCCGGGATTTTCTTTAGCGTTAGGTTTCTTATTGGGCGGAATTGTTTCTCCACCTGATGCAGTAAGTGCCGGAGCGATTTTAAAATTTGTAAAAGTACCTAAGAGGCTAGCTTCTATTCTCGAAGGTGAAAGCTTACTGAACGATGCATCTTCTTTAATCATTTTCCGCTTTGCGATGATTGCTGCAGCAACCGGACAGTTTGTATGGCATGAAGCAGCCGGAAGTTTTGTATGGATGTGTGTTGGAGGCGTAGGAATCGGACTTCTAATCGCGTATATTTTCCTGAAAATGCACAAAATTTTACCTACCGATTCAAACACTGACATTTTACTTACTTTTATTGCCCCTTTTTCGATGTATCTGGCAGCAGAACAGCTTCACGCTTCCGGTATTCTGGCCGTAGTAAGTGGTGGCTTATTCCTTTCTTATCGCAGTCACGATTTTTTGAGCAGTGCCTCCAGAATACGTACTGTAACGGTTTGGGAGAGTCTGTGCTTTTTACTCAACGGGATTGTTTTTATGCTCATCGGCTTAGACCTTCCCGAGATTGTTTCCGGTTTAGGCGATACCGATATTTACACCGCAATAGGTTATGGAGTTGCGGTTACCGCAGTTTTGATTATTGTAAGAATTTTCGCAGGCTATGCAGCGGTGGTTACGACCTTAATTATGAGAAATTTCATCACAGTTGCAGATGCACAATCTCCCGGCTGGAAAACCCCTATGATCATTGGCTGGACAGGAATGAGAGGCGTAGTCTCTCTGGCTGCGGCACTTTCAATTCCCTTAACTTTAGATGACGGAACTCCTTTCCCACAAAGAAACCTGATTCTTTTCATCACATTTCTCGTAATTCTTTTAACATTGCTTGTTCAGGGACTTACTCTTCCGTTTTTATTGAAAAAATTCCCACCCATAGACCGGGATTTTGTGAGAAGTGAAAAAGAAATCGATTATGACATTCAAAACAGCCTTGCTCAGGTGGCAGTGGATAAAATCCGTAAAGATTATGCTCACAAAATAGAAAGCTTCCCTGCATTGAAAGATCAATTAGAGAAATATGAGAAACAGTTGAGCAGTTCCGAAATCATTATTAATTTCACAGAATACCGGAATATTTATATTGACATTCTCGAAACTCAAAGAATCTGGCTTATCAATAAAAACCGCGAAGAGCTTTTATTAGATGAAGAAATCATCAGAAAACATCTTCGCTTACTTGATCTTCAGGAGGAAAGATTGAATATGAAAAGTTAGAACATAAATAAAAACCGCAATACCAATAAAGTATTGCGGTTTTTGTTGTGGTCCCACCTGGGCTCGAACCAGGGACCACCTGATTATGAGTCAGGTGCTCTAACCAACTGAGCTATAGGACCTCAAAACTTGGTTAAATTTTGTGATTGCAAAAATAGCAAAATTTCTTTCACTACAAAACTTTTTATTGCTTTTCTTGACAAAGTTCTACCAGCACTCCATTTGTGGATTTTGGGTGCAGAAAGACAACTAATTTGTTATCAGCACCTTCTTTCGGTTCCTCGGAGATAAACTGGAATCCTTCTTTTTTTAATCTTTCGATCTCTTCAAGGATATTTTCTACCCCGAACGCCAAATGATGGATGCCTTCCCCTTTTTTATCGATGAATTTTGAGATCGGACTTTCGGGATTACTGGCTTCCAGCAGTTCAATTTTACTTTCTCCCGTTCCATAAAAAGAGGTTGTTACTCCTTCCCTTTCCACACTTTCTTTTTTATAGGATTCTTTTCCTAATAATTTGGCGAAAAGCTCATCAGAAACTCCTAAAGATTTTACCGCAATACCGATATGTTCTAGCTTCATAAATACTAATAAATATAATTAAATCGTAAATTTGATACCGGAGCTGAATTTCAAAGGTATCAATTCAAACAAAAGTACTAAATTTGCATAACTTATGGAAAGTAACAGACAAAGAAAAGTAGCACAGATTATCCAGGAAGACTTCGCAGAGCTTTTCCGCAAACAGTCTTCAGAAAGCAAGCAGAGTATATTGGTATCCGTTTCAGATGTAAAAGTAACGGCAGATCTGGGTATTGCTAAAATTTATTTAAGTATTTTCCCGCAGGAATTCCGTTCCGCGGTGATGAAAGAAATTGAAGAAAACAAACCTCAGTACAGAAATTTTATCGGTCAGAAAATGGCCAAACAGGTACGTATTATTCCGCAGCTTAACTTTTATCTTGACACTGCTCTTGATGATGTCGAAAAATTGGAAAGAGAATTAAGAGGCGAAGGCGATAATCCTGTTTTATAAATCTTGAAGAATATTGCATTTTATATAGCATCCAGATACCTTTTGGCTAAAAAAGGGAGTACTGCTGTGACCTTTATTACCTGGCTTTCGGTAGGTGCAATGATGGTTGCTGTAACTGCAATGTTTGTTATTATATCAGTATTCTCGGGCCTTGAAATCCTGAATAAAGATCTTATTTCCAATCTTCACGCAGACCTCACCCTGAAAAGTACATCAGGCAAAACTGTGAAAGACATGGATAAGGTTGCGTCTGTTTTAAAGAACGACAAAGCAATCAGCAGTTTTTCCCGTGTCATTGAGGAAAAAGTCTATGTTAATTATAAAGATAAAGGCGATATTGCTTATTTAAGAGGTGTTGATTCCGCTTACACGAAAGTGAATCCTATTGATAAAGATGTATTCTACGGCACTTATCCAAGTTTCAAGTACTCCAATGAAGTGCTGATGGAAACCAATCTTCACAACAGACTTTCGATTCCTATAGATTCCTCAGGAAATTATGCAACTGTTTTTATGCCTAAGCCGGGAACGGGGATCATTAATAAGGAAGAGGACATCTACAATAAAAGAGATTTTCTGGTAACAGGTGTTTTTCCCGGAAAAGAACAGCTTGACAGTTACATCATTGCTCCGATAGAACTTACAGAAGAATTACTGAACCTTCCCAAGAAATCAGCCTATCAGATTGTAATTAAATTAAAAAATCCGGAGAATGCTGATGCTGTAAAGCAGAGCCTCCTTGCCTCACTGGGCAAAAATATCGAAATAAAAACCAAGGAAGAAGAAAATGCAGCTTTCTGGAAGATGATCAATACAGAAAAAATGTTCATTTACCTGATTTTTGCATTGGTGATTTTTATTACAACCTTTAATCTGGCCGGAGCCATTATTATTCTTCAGCTTGATAAAAAAGAACAGTCAAGGTCTCTTATTTCACTAGGTTTTCCGATCAGCCATTTAAGAATGACCTATTTTTATACCGGACTTCTTATCGTAATCTCGGGAGTTATCTCCGGATTAATTCTAGGAACGCTGCTCTGCTATTTCCAGCTTTATACGGAATTCTTCAGAGCTAATGAAATACTTCCTTTTCCTGTAAAAATTGTCGGGAAAAATTATCTTATCGTAGCATTCACGGCTTCCCTGTTCGGAATTATTATTTCATGGTTCTTTTCCAAAATCAGCAAAGATTATATTACCAAAAGTTAATATGACGAATTTAAAATAAAATATACTTCATTTTCAATTTTTTGTACCTTTACGGCCCAATTTTTTTGAAATGAAACAAATTTTATCTTTTTTCTTATTAAGTTTTGCAATTATTTTTGCATCAGCACAAGCACCAGCCGGTTATTATGCTACTGCTACAGGGTTGACTGGTGCTCAACTTAAAACGGCTCTTAAAAATATAATTTCGCAAGGGCATCAGGACAATGGCTACAATGGTCTATGGACTGGTTACGCAACAACAGACCGTGACAATTTCTATGAAAATGACGGAACTATTCTGGATATTTACTCTGAAAATCCAAATGGACCAGATTCTTATTCATATACCTTAGGTACAAATCAATGTGGTGGTAGTGGCTATAACAGTGAGGGTGACTGCTACAACAGAGAGCATATTGTACCCCAAAGCTTATTCAATGAGGCACATCCAATGGTAGCAGATATTCATTTCATCCGTGCTACAGATGGGAAAGTCAATGGTATGAGATCGAACTATCCATTCGGGAAAGTACAGAATGCTACTTTTACTTCGTATAATGGTTCTAAGCTCGGAAATTCAGCATCTCCTGGATATGGGGGAACTGTATTTGAGCCTATCGATGCTTTCAAAGGTGATGTAGCAAGAATGATCTTCTATTTCGTAACGAGATATGAAGACGGCCTTTCAGGATTCAGTACAGGAAATATGCTTGGCGGATCAGCCTTCCCGGGTCTTCAGCCATGGGAACTGAACCAGCTTTTAGCCTGGCATGCTGCAGATCCTGTATCCGCTGAGGAAATTGCCAGAAACAACGCATCTTATACCTATCAGGGAAACAGAAATCCATTTATAGACAACCCTTCTTACGTTAACCAGATATGGGGCACACCGGTTGCAGATACACAGGCTCCTACTGCTCCTACCAACCTTATTACTCAGAATCCTACATCCAGTACGATTTCTTTAAGCTGGACAGCGGCTACAGATAATATCGGGGTTACAGGCTATGATGTATATGCTAACGGAGTATTCAAAATGACGGTTTCAGGCACTACTGCCACTGTTCAGGGATTGGCGCCGTCTACCACTTATACTTTCTATGTGATTGCTAAAGATGCTTCAGGAAATGCCTCTCCGCAAAGTAACAATGCAGATGGAACAACTTTAGCAGGACAGCCGGGAGGAACAAGCTGTGGAACTGAAAATTTTGAGACAATTACAGGTGCTCCAAATACATATGCAACAACAGTATGGACTAATAATAATATTACCTGGACCGCAACCGATGCAAGAACCGACCAGACACTTTCAGGGAAAGCAATTACTATCAGAAACGGAAGTCTTACAAGTAGTACAATTTCAGGAGGTATTGGAAGCTTATCTCTAAAAGCCCAACTGAAATTTAGTGGCGATCCGGGCAGTCTCAACGTTCTGGTAAATGGTGTAACAGTAGGAACAATTCCTTACACTGCATCAGCTCCAGCAGCTTCAATTACAATCAATAACATTAACGTAAGCGGAGATATTGTCATTAAAATTGTAAATCCGATAACAGGAAATAGAGTCGCCATTGATGACCTTACCTGGACATGTTTTGGTACATTAGGAACTTCGGAGGTGAAAAAAGACAAATCGGAATTCACAATCTACCCTAACCCGGTAAGAAATAATGAACTATCCGTAAAAGGTGAAAATTTAAATAAAATTTATAAAGCTGAGATTTATGACCTTTCCGGTAAATTAATCGAAGTGATTGCAAATCCGTTTAAAAACTCAAACAAAATCAACCTTAAAGGACTTACCAAAGGAAACTACATTTTAAAAACAGACAGTTTCTCTACAAAATTCATGGTAGACTAACCCGTAAAAAATATTTAGTAACAAAGACCGATTTCTTCGGTCTTTTTTTTATTTTTGATGTATGGATTCCAATAAAAAATTAGGATTGATAGGAAAGAATATTTCCTATTCCTTTTCCAAAAAATTCTTCGAAGACAAATTTCAGAAATTAATGCTGAAAGATTTCACCTATGATATTTTCGACCTGAATGAAATTGATGAAGTAAAGAAGCTCCTTAATGATCCTGAGCTTTTGGGATTTAATGTTACCATCCCCTACAAAGAAAAAATTGTGGATTACCTTGACGGCCTGAGTGACGAAGCGGAGAAAATTGGAGCAGTCAACTGTGTTTTAATCAAAGACGGAAAAAAGACAGGTTACAATACCGATGCTTTCGGTTTTGAGAAAACGCTTCTTCTCCATAAGAAACCACACCAGGACAAAGCTTTGATTTTAGGAAATGGCGGGGCTGCAAAAGCTGTGAAATATGTCATGGATAAACACGGAATTCCATCCATCATTATCTCCAGAAATTCTGAAGTTAATTTTAATAATCTCGACAGTGATACGGTACGCGACTATAAAATCATCATCCAATGTACACCTGTAGGTACATTTCCTAACGTTGAGGACTGCCTTGAATTTCCTTTTGAAGGAATCACTTCCGAACATCTGATCATAGATCTGATCTACAACCCGAATTACACCCAATTCATCATCAATGCATCAGAAAAAGGAGCGAAAACAGTCAATGGGTATTATATGCTTGAACAGCAAGCAGAAAAAGCCTGGGAAATTTGGAATTTTCAAAAAAAATAACCTAAATTAGTACCTTAATTGACTTTACAGCTATATACAAAAGGATATTAACGCCACTCACATAAAAGATTTGCTATGACTACAGAAAACAATCTTTCTGAAAACGAAGAAAACAAAAATTCTAATGAAGTATCTCCGGAAGAAACCTCGGAAACCTCTGCATCTGCCATTGAAAATACTCATGATGATGCAGAACATTTAGAGGAAGACCATGTTGAGGATATCTCTCTGGCTGATGCTTTGAAAGAAATGGAAACCATTATCAACTCACCTAATGCAGGTGAAAATTTCAAAAGATTCAACCAGTTAAAAGAAAAAGCAAGTCATTACATCCATGATGAAGTGGAAGACAAGAAGCATGAATATACAGAAGGCGGAAATGCCCCTGAAAACTTCAGCTACGAGCATCCTTCACAGTCCAGGCTCTCTGCTTTAATCAATATTTTCAGAGAAAAGCACGACAGCTATCAGAAATCTCAGGACGAAGAGCAAAAGAAAAACCTTGAGCACCGTCAGAATATCATAGAAAGGCTTAAAAATCTTTATACCAATTCCGAACCGGGAACCAATCTCTTCAAATCCATCCGTGAGATCAAAGAAGAGTGGTCAAAAGCAGGACAGGTTGCTAAGTCTGAATTTAAAATCCTAAATAACAACTACTTCCATCACCTGAATCAGTTTTATCAGATGCTGGATCTGAATAAAGAATTTCTTGAACAGGAATTCAGCCATAATCTGGAAAAAAGGCAGCACATCATTGCCCGTGCCAAAGAACTGGAAAATGAGCCGGTAATTCAGAAAGCACTGAACGAGCTTCAATATCTTCATAAACTATGGAAAGAAGAAGCTGAACCTGTAGCTGAAGAATTCCGGGAAAAAACATGGGAAGAATTCAAGGAGATTTCCAACAAAATCCACGAAAGAAAATCTGAACTTTCAGCAGCTATCGAAGGTGAACAGAACACCAATCTGGAAAAGAAAAATCAGATCATTGCGGAAATTAAGAAACTGTCCGAGCCTTCTGAAACGCCTAACCACAGTTACTGGCAGAATGCAATTAAGAGGGTGGAAGATCTCCGCACAGAATTCTTAAAAACAGGAAGCGTTCCAAGAAAACTTTCCAACCAAAACTGGAATGATTTCAAAACGACGCTCAGAGGCTTCAATACAACAAAAAACAATTACTATAAATCCCTGAAAGGCTCCCAACAGGCCAATCTGGAAGAAAAACTGAAGCTTATCCAGACTGCCCAGGATAATATGAACAATGAAGAATGGGATATTTCCGTTCCTCTGTTCAAAAAACTTCAGGAAGACTGGAAAAAGATCGGGCATGTTCCAAAAAGCATGACCAATAAAATCTGGGATGAATTCCGCGACGCGTGTAACACATTTTTCAATAATTACAGAGAGAAAAATAACGCATCCAACGATAACTGGAAAGAAAACTACAAGCAGAAAAAAGAAATCCTTGAAGAACTGAAGACCGTTTCCAACGAAGAAGGCAGTATCGAAAGAATAGAAGCTATAAAAACAGCCTGGAACAACATCGGAAAGGTACCGAGAGACAAAATTTCCATCAATACCGAATTCAACAGAGCTTTAAGAGAAAAACTGAAGCTGAATAAGATCAATGAACTTGAACTTAAAGAAGAAGGATTAACAGAAAACCAGCTTACAGACAAAGCAAGAAAGATCAAGAGCCAGATTTCTGACCTTGAAGGTGAGATTGTAAAACTTGAAAACAACCTTGCGTTCTTCAACAAGCCATCAAGAGAAAATCCTCTTCTGAGAGATACATTCAACACGATTGACGAGAAGAAGGCTCATCTGGAAACCTTAAAACAGAATCTTCACAATATCATTACAGGAGATTAATTTATTAAACAAATATAAAAAGGCGGAGCAAAGAAATTTGTCTTCGCTTTTTCTTTTTACCTTATGAATACCGACGAATTATACATAAAAAGATGCATTGAGCTGGCTCAAAAAGCCCTTGGTAAAACCTACCCCAACCCTCTCGTAGGCAGCGTGATTGTTCATGAAGGAAAGATTATCGGGGAAGGATATCATCATAAAGCAGGAGAAAACCATGCTGAAATCAATGCGATCAACTCAGTAGAAAACAAGGCTCTTATCCCGGAATCCACCATTTATGTTTCTCTTGAACCATGTGCCCATTATGGAAAAACACCACCGTGTGCTTTAAAAATCAAAGAACTTGGCTTTAAAAAAGTAGTCATAGGCGCGATGGATTCCCATGACAAGGTAAATGGAAAAGGAAAAAAAATTATTCAGGATGCAGGTATCGGAGCCGTTTCAGGAGTACTTGAAAAGGAATGTATTGAACTTAATAAAAGATTCTTCACTTATCACGAAAAGAAAAGACCTTACATTATCTTAAAATGGGCAGAATCAGGAGATGGTTTTTTAGATAAAGATTTCAAACCGACAGCTATTTCAAATACTTTGGTTAACCAGTTCGTACATCAGTTGAGAGCCGATGAGCACGCTATTTTAGTGGGTACACAAACTGCCTTGAATGATAATCCAAGCCTGACCGTAAGAAATGTTGAAGGAATAAACCCCTTCAGAATCCTTATTGATCTCGATCTGAAAGTTCCGGAAGATTTTAAAATATATACCCCTGAGGCACCAACTTTGGTTATAAACAGTAAAAAAGAAGAAACCAAAGACCATATCAAATTCATCAAGATTGAAAAAGAAAACTTTCTGAACAACCTGATGACTGTTCTGTACAAAGAACAGATACAATCCGTTATTATAGAAGGAGGCAGCTATACCCTACAGCAGTTTATTAAAGAAGGGCTTTGGGACAAAGCTATTGTAATCAGAAACAAAAGCCTCCTACTGGAGAATGGTACTAAAGCACCTGATATATCGGACCTTAAACCCAATGATATTAAAATATTCAGAGATAATACAATTTCATTTTACAAACTAAATCCTTAGATTAAAATTTTTATTTTATCAGTATCATTTACATTAGCATAAGTCATTTAACATAATAAAATTTTCAGAAAACAACATTTTAATAGAAAACAAATAAGTAACTTCATGGTGAATTAAAACTTTGAATCCAAATTATAATTAAAATGAAAAATCTAAAGAAAATTTCAAGAATTGGCTTAAAAAGCATTACCGGCGGAGCATTTGTAAACTGTACACTTCCTACCGGAGAACCCACAAGATGCAGAGATAAGTGTCCTGAAGATTTTTGTGGTCCTACAAACTACATGTGTCTGCTTCCATTGGATTATTGCGGATCATAGAAGGACCTGTCGTAAAATAAAAGAAGCCGTCAAAATTTTGACGGCTTCTTTTTAATTTATGATTGCATAACTTATCCTGTATTTTATACTTTTGCATTGATAAAGCCGGCACGAATGACGTTTGAATACAAAACCATAGAAAAACCCATAGAAAACACCTTACTAAAAGAAAAAGGAAGCAAGTTTATCGGATTTGCCTTTCCTGTCAATAATGAAAAGGAATTAAAGGCAGCATTAGATAAAATCAGGGCGGAGCACCCTAAAGCGACCCATCACTGCTATGCTTTCAGAATGGGCCTTGAAGGAGAAAATTACCGGGCCAATGATGATGGAGAACCATCCGGAAGCGCGGGTCTTCCGATCTACAATCAGCTTCTGGCCCATGAAATAACGAATGTCTTAGTAATTTCTGTCCGGTATTATGGTGGCACAAAGCTTGGCGTTTCAGGATTGGTGAAAGCCTATAAAGAATGCGCCAAGATGACACTGGAAGAAGCCCATATTGTCACCCGGGAGCTTGAAACAGAAATTGAAATTCAGTTTAACTTTAATCAGCAGAATACCATTTTCACCCTCCTTTCGAAATTTGATGCAAAGGTTCTGAATTTTGATGCCAATGAAAACTGTATCCTTATCGCTTCTTTAAAATTATCCCAAAAAGAAAGCATCTCAGATAAATTATCCGAGATGCAGTATGTTTCATTTGAATTTATAGATTAGTCCCTTCTGCTTCCTAACAGTAAAGATCCCCAGTATAAAAGCTGCGCCAGAGATCCGATAGCTGCAACAACGTACGTTCTTGCCGCCCATTTCAGGCTGTCCTGAACCCCCACAAATTCTTCCTGAGTAACTGTTCCTGTATCCTTAAGCCATTTCATGGCCCTGTTACTTGCATCATATTCCACCGGAAGGGTTACAAAAGCAAAAAGCGTTGTCATTGCAAACATCGCCACTCCTATCGCCAGAACCGTAGTATTACCGTTTGGATTATCAATAGATCTCGTCGCCGCCATAATCCCGATACCGGCAATTAGGACAAACTGCATTAAATTAGAACTTATATTAACAACAGGAACCAGTTTTGAACGCAGATTCAGCATTGAATATCCTACCGCATGCTGAACTGCATGCCCACATTCATGTGCCGCTACAGCCGCAGCCGCAGCATTTCTCTGCATATAGACTCCTTCTGAAAGATTAACTGTTTTATCTGCCGGGTTATAATGATCCGTCAGCTGACCCGGAACGGAAATTACCTGCACATCATTGATCCCGTTATCTCTAAGCATTTTTTCTGCCACTTCTTTTCCGGAAAGGCCGTTTCTGAGATGTACATTGGAATAATATTCAAATTTCGATTTCAATCTCGACGAAACCCACCAGCTCACCATCATTGAAATACCGATAATGATATAATAACCCATCATTTTATATAGATTTTTTGTGTTTAAATTTTAATCATAATGATGTAAAAACTGTGCCAAAGTATTACATTTTATTATCTATATTTGCTCTTTAATTACCCTCTAAACTATGTCTAAAGTTTCAGTTATTGAAGTAAAAAACCAAGATGAATTAAAAAAGTTCGTAAGGTTTCCAATGGATCTTTATAAAAATAATCCTTATTATGTCCCTTCCTTTATCAAAGACGAATTCAAAATCTGGGACGAAAAGGAAAATCCGGCACTACAGTATTCAAAATCGAAACAATATCTTGCACTGAAAGACAATAAAGTTGTTGGAAGAATCGCTGTAATCATCAACCATAAAGAAGAAAAGGAAC
Source organism: Chryseobacterium oranimense (assembly GCF_900129755.1). Lineage (GTDB taxonomy): Bacteria > Bacteroidota > Bacteroidia > Flavobacteriales > Weeksellaceae > Chryseobacterium > Chryseobacterium oranimense. The sequence continues at coordinate 78,427 of NZ_FQWT01000008.1, read as the reverse complement.
TAGGCATCAGAAAAGTCCGGTTCGGATGGATCGATTTTATTGATGATAAAGAAGTTTCTAAAGCGTTGATTCAAAAAGCTATAGATTATGCCAAAGAAAATAACATAGAGAAGATCGAAGGGCCAATGGGCTTTACCAATCTTGATAAGGCCGGAATGCTTACGATGGGCTTCGACAAATTAGCTACCATGATCGGAATCTATAATCATGAATATTATCCTAAACACCTGGAAGATCTTGGAATGACCAAAGAAAAGGAATGGGTGGAATATGAAATGAACTTCCCAAAAGTTCTTCCTGAAAAAGTCGAAAAATTCAGTGGACTGATCGCTCAGAAATACAAGCTTAAAGTACTTAATTTCAAATCAAAGCAGGAAATTTTACCGTTCGTAGAACCTATGTTTAAATTGCTTGATGAAACTTATAAGCACCTTTCTACCTACACTCCTATCACGGATGAGCAGATACAGACTTACAAAGAAAAGTATTTCCCTTTTATAGACAAAAACTACGTGATCTGTGTAGTGGACGAAAACAATGAACTGATTTCCTTTGCCATTACAATGCCTTCCTATTCCAAAGCACTACAAAAGTCAAAAGGAAAGCTCCTTCCATTCGGATGGTGGCATTTTTTGCAGGCAGGAAAGAAAAACGACCGGGCCAATTTTTATCTGATCGGAATTCACCCTGAATACCAGAGACGTGGTGTAACGGCCATTATCTTCAAAGAAATTTTTGTACGTTTTACCAGTATGGGAATTCAGTTTGCAGAAACCAATCCTGAACTGGAAGAAAACAAAAGTGTTCAGCTACTGTGGCAGGACTACAACCCTGTAAACCATAAGAGAAGAAGGACATACTCCATGACTTTAGTTAATGAGTAATGAGTAATGAGTAATGGGTAATAAGCGATGAGTTATTAGTAGACTTATTTTATATCTGAAACTAATAACTCAAACTTTACAACCTGGAAATTTCAAACCATCTACCCTGCCTAAAACTTCAAAACACTAAACCCACATCACGAAACCCGAACCTCACAACATCCATCCCATGAAACCACATCTCATTGTCTTCGCCGTTCTTATTGCCATATTCATTGCTTACAATTTCTTCTTCCGTATCGAGGACGACAGGATGAATACGATCGTTAATATTGCTCTTGCCAGTATTCTTTTTGGATATATATCGTTCATGGCCTATTCTCTCCTCAAAAAAATGAAGAAATAAATACTATTTTTATTGATTCTAAATTACCACTTTTCCCTATTTTCATCCCACTTTTAAGCTTATTAATTTCATGCTTTCTTGTTTATTCGCTAAATTTGCAAATTGAGATAATAATGCAAAAATGAATTTACCTGAAAGTTATATTCCAATTCTAATTCAAGCAGGTGTAGCTGTGGCATTCGTAGCTGTTTCTTTGCTTGGAGCCCATTTTCTGGGACCAAAACAGAAGAAAGGAAATTCTGTAAAAAACCAAAGCTGGGAATGTGGGGTTCCTGTAGAGGGAAATGCGAGAACGCCGTTTTCCATTAAATACTTCCTGACTGCGGTATTATTCGTACTATTCGATATTGAAATCGTATTTTTTTACCCATATGCGGTGAATTTCAGAGAATTCGGAATGGAAGGATTCCTGGCCGTACTTACATTTGTTGCAATTTTCTTCATGGCGTTTTTCTATGTTTGGAAACGCGGTGCATTAGATTGGGACAAATAGAGAATTTATAAATTTTAAATTAAAATTTTAGATGGGGATTTTGAATTAAAAGTTAATTTAAAATCTAAAATTTAAAATCTAAAATCATCTACAAGATGTCAGATAAAAAACCAGTAATAAGAACAGATGCACCTGCTCCGGAAGGATTTGAAGGAGAAGGTTTTTTCGCAACGAAACTGAGCAGTGTAATCGGAATGGCAAGAAAGTTTTCACTTTGGCCGTTACCTTTTGCAACCTCTTGTTGTGGTATCGAGTTTATGGCAACCCTGAACCCTACCTATGATGCTTCAAGATTTGGTATGGAAAGAAACTCTTTCTCACCAAGACAGGCAGATATGCTGATGGTTTGCGGAACCATATCCAAAAAGTTAGGACCCGTCCTGAAAGAAGTTTACACTCAGATGGCTGAGCCAAAATGGGTGGTTGCTGTTGGAGCCTGCGCTTCCAGCGGTGGTATTTTTGACACATACTCTGTATTACAGGGAATTGATAAAATTATTCCGGTTGACGTATACGTTCCGGGATGCCCTCCGAGACCGGAACAGATCATCGAAGGGGTAATGCAGGTTCAGGCCCTTGCAGAAAGCGAAAGCATCAGAAGAAGAGATATGCCTGAATACCAGAAACTATTAGATTCTTACAACATAAGCAACTAACGGAAATGACAAACGAATTTGTATTAGAAGCAATCACAAGAGAATTTCCGGAATCTGTCATTTCAAGCTCAGAACCTTATGGAATGTTAACCATTGAGGTGAAGAAAGATGATATCAAAAAGATCATTCACTATCTGAGAGATTCATCGTTAGGATTCAATTTTCTTACCGACATCTGCGGGATTCACTATCCCGAATTTCCGGACAAGGAAATTGGTGTCATCTATCACCTTCATAATATGATGGACAATTTCAGATTGCGTCTGAAGATCTTTATGTCCAGAGAAAATATTGAAGTGGACTCCCTTGTGGAATTATTTGCAGGAGCCAATTGGATGGAAAGAGAAACCTATGATTTTTATGGAATTAAATTTAAAGGACATCCTGATCTGAGACCTATCCTCAATATGGAAGACCTCGGATACCATCCTATGCTGAAGGAATACCGACTTGAAGACGGTACCAGAACAGATAAGAACGATGATATGTTCGGAAGATAAAAATAATGCAGTAAGCAATAAGCAATAAGCAGTAAGCTTAAAGCCTAGCGCCTAAAGCCTAAAGCATTTAAATTATGAAAGATAACTCATTATCTAATATACTTAACCAATACGAAAGTAAGGAGCAGATTGACGGGCAGCTTTACACCCTCAATTTAGGACCTACCCACCCGGCAACTCACGGAATCTTCCAGAACATCTTAACGATGGATGGGGAAAGAATCCTTCACGCAGAGCAAACCGTAGGATATATCCACAGAGCATTTGAAAAAATTTCCGAAAGAAGAAATTATTCTCAGATCACTACCCTTACCGACCGTATGAATTACTGTTCTGCACCCATCAATAACTTAGGTTGGCATATGACAGTTGAAAAGCTCATCGGTGTTAAAGTTCCGAAACGTGTAGATTATATGCGTGTTATTTTAATGGAGCTGGCAAGAATCGGTGACCACCTGATCTGTAACGGAGTAACCGGGATGGACTCAGGAGCAATTACAGGTCTTACCTACATGTTCATCGAAAGAGAACGTATTTATGATATGTACGAGCAGATCTGCGGAGCGAGAATGACCACCAATATGGGAAGAATCGGAGGTTTTGAAAGAGATTTCACCCCGAAATTCCATGAGTTATTAAAGGATTTCCTTAAAACTTTCCCGCCAAGATTCAAAGAATTCTGTACGTTATTGGAAAGAAACAGAATTTTCATGGACAGAACCATCGGAGCAGGAGCCATTTCTGCAGAAAGAGCATTAAGCTATGGTTTCACAGGTCCGAACTTACGTGCGTCTGGCGTAGATTATGATGTAAGAGTTGCACAGCCTTATTCTTCTTATGAAGACTTCGACTTCATTATTCCGGTAGGAACTGCAGGTGATACATACGACCGTTTCATGGTCCGTCAGCAGGAAATCTGGGAATCTATTAAAATTATCAAACAAGCATACGAAAACCTTCCTGAAGGACCATTCCACGCGGATGTTCCCGATTTCTACCTTCCTGAAAAGGCAGATGTTTATCAGAAAATGGAAGCTCTGATCTACCATTTCAAAATTGTAATGGGAGAAACAGACGTTCCTAAAGGAGAAGTTTACCATGCTGTAGAAGGAGGAAACGGAGAATTAGGATTCTATCTGGTGAGCGACGGCGGACGAAGCCCTTACAGACTTCACTTCAGAAGACCATGCTTTATCTACTATCAGGCCTACCCTGAAATGATCACAGGTTCTGTAATTTCAGATGCGATCGTTACCATGTGTAGTATGAATATTATTGCGGGAGAATTAGACGCATAAAATTGTAAAAAGTATCATTGTAAAATGTATTTATGATTTTGCAGTGATTAAAATAAATAAGTCATTAGTACATTGTACATTGTACAATAATACATTCAATAAAATGAGCGAAACAATAGCTTTTAAACCGGAAAGTTTAGAACAGGTCCACAAAATTATCGCAAGATATCCTGAAGGAAGACAAAAGTCTGCTCTTCTTCCTGTACTTCACTTAGCACAGAAAGAATTCGGAGGATGGTTAGACGTTCCTGTGATGGATTATGTTGCTGAATTATTAAGTATCAAGCCAATTGAAGTATATGAAGTAGCTACTTTTTATACCATGTTCAATATGAAACCGGTTGGTAAATATGTTTTGGAAGTATGCCGAACGGGACCTTGTATGGTATGCGGAAGCGAAAAAATCCTTGACCATATCAGAACCAAACTGAACATTAAGGACGGGGAAACTACTGAAGACGGTATGTTCACCCTGAAGCCTGCCGAATGTCTTGGAGCCTGCGGATACGCACCAATGATGCAGCTTGGAAAATTCTTTCATGAAAATTTAACGATAGAAAAAGTGGACGAAATCCTTGATCTTTGCAGACAGGGACAGGTTGCCTTGGATTAATAGAAATTTTAAATTCTAAATTTTAGATTTTAAATTATTCACTAAAGTTTAATAATAATTAATGCAAGAAGCCAGAAGCCAATTGCAAGAAGCAAATAACAATGAGTAAAAAACTTTTACTTAAAGACGCACATATAGAAGGCATTCGCTACTTTGAAACTTACCGCAAACAGGGAGGATACACTGCAGCTGAAAAAGCCTTGAAAATGACACCCGATGAAATCCTTGAAGAAGTAAAAGCTTCCGGACTTCGTGGCCGTGGTGGAGCCGGATTCCCGACAGGGATGAAATGGAGCTTCCTGGCAAAACCGGAAGGCGTTCCAAGACACCTGGTGGTAAATGCAGATGAATCTGAGCCCGGAACTTTCAAAGACAGATATCTAATGGAATTCCTTCCTCATCTATTGATTGAAGGAATGCTGATTTCCTCTTACTGCTTAGGATCAAACACTTCATATATCTATATCCGTGGAGAATATTCATGGATTCCTGATATTCTTGAAGAAGCTATTGAAGAAGCCAAAGCAGCAGGATTTTTAGGTAAAAACATCCTGGGAACAGGTTTCGATTTGGAAATTTATGTTCAGAGAGGTGGTGGAGCTTACATCTGTGGTGAAGAAACCGCATTGCTTGAATCCCTTGAAGGAAAAAGAGGAAACCCAAGATTAAAACCACCATTCCCGGCTGTAAAAGGTCTTTGGGAAAGACCAACGGTGGTAAACAACGTTGAATCTATTGCGGCAATTGTTCCAATCATTGACATTACAGGTGCTGAGTACGCCAAAATCGGAGTGGGAAGATCTACAGGTACAAAATTAATTTCTGCCTGCGGAAACATCAACAAACCGGGGGTATACGAAATCGATATGACCATCACTGTAGAAGAATTCATCTACTCTGACGAATATTGTGGTGGAATTAAAGACGGTAAAAGATTAAAGGCTTGTATTCCGGGAGGAAGCTCTGTTCCAATCGTTCCAGCAAACTTATTGTTGAGAACAGTGAACGGAGAGCCAAGATATATGAACTACGAATCATTGGCAGACGGTGGTTTCGCAACCGGAACCATGATGGGTTCAGGAGGTTTCATCGTTCTGGATGAAGACCAGTGCATCGTGGAACACACCATGACTTTAGCAAGATTCTATAATCACGAAAGTTGTGGACAATGTACTCCTTGCCGTGAAGGAACGGGATGGATGTATAAGATTTTAAAGAAAATAGAGAAAGGAGAAGGAAAAATGGAAGATATCGATCTACTTTGGGATATCCAGAGAAAGATCGAAGGAAACACGATTTGTCCGTTGGGAGATGCAGCAGCATGGCCGGTTGCAGCAGCAATACGTCATTTCAGAGATGAATTTGAGTGGCACATTAAAAACCCTGAGCTGTCTCAGACACAAAATTATGGATTAGCTAATTATGCTGACCCTATTCCGGCTGTTGAAAAAAATGCATAGCTAAAAAATGAAGAAGTTATTGGTTGTCGGCTTAATGATGTCGGGGTTTGCTTTTGGGCAAATAAAACAGGATACATTAGACAAAGAATATAAACTGGAGGTAGCTCCAAAAAAAGAAAAGAAACAGAAACCCAATCCTTTGAGCAAGAAAGGCCAGGTGTTTGTTTTCTTTGGCTGGAACAGAGGTGCTTTTAGCAACTCAGATATCCATTTTACAGGAAATGGTTACGATTTTCAACTGAATAATGTACAGGCAAGAGATAAGCCTACAAAATTTGGAATCGTTTATTTTGATCCAAGCTGGTTTACCGTAACACAGTACAATTTCAGGATTGGATATTTTATAAAAGATAATTTAGCCCTTGTTTTAGGGATAGATCATATGAAATATGTGATGAAGCAAAATCAGACCGTTGATTTTTCAGGCACAATTTCAGATCCTAAATATGCAGGAATGGTACAGAACGGTCAGGTAAATTTAGCTGACGAACAGTTTCTTACTTTTGAGCATACGGATGGATTGAATTATGAAAATTTAGGTCTTGAGAAATACAGGAACCTTGTTCATAAAAAGAATATAGATCTGGTATGGTCTTATGGAGCAGGAATCGGGGTGATGTTTCCTAAAAGTAACATCAAGCTTTTTGGAAATGAAAGAAGTGACCGTTTTCACGTAGCAGGTATGGGAACCGATCTTAGAACCAGCCTTAACATGGTTTTCTGGAAAAACTGGATGATCAGGGCAGAGGCTAAAGCCGGATATATCAATATGTGGGATATCAAGACTACATTAAATAATAAGCCGGATAAAGCACGTCAGGATTTTGTTTTCGGACAGGTCCTTGCAGGCATCGGATATACATTTAACACGAAGAAGTATAATTAAAATAGAGCTTAACGCCTTAAAAGCATAAGCGAAAGCATAGAATATGAGCGAAGAGGTTAAAAAATTCAAAATAACTATAGACGGACAGACTACTGAAGTTTTGCCTGGAACTTCTATTTTGGAAGCTGCCAGACAAATCGGTGGAAAATCTGTACCTCCTGCAATGTGCTATTACAGCAAATTGGAAACCAGTGGAGGGAGATGTAGAACTTGCTTGGTCGAAGTTTCGAAAGGATCCGAAGCAGATCCGCGTCCTATGCCTAAATTAGTCGCTAGTTGCAGAACTAACGTAATGGATGGTATGGAAGTGAAAAATCTTACTTCTGAAAAAGCTCAGGAAGGAAGAAAAGCCGTTACCGAATTCCTGTTGGTCAACCACCCGCTGGACTGCCCTATCTGCGATCAGGCCGGTGAATGCCACCTTCAGGATCTTGGCTATGAGCACGGGAACCTTGAGACCAGAACCGAATTTGAAAGAAATACATACGAAGCAGACGATCTTGGTCCGAATATCAAGCTGAATATGAACCGTTGTATTCTTTGTGCAAGATGTGTATTGGCTGCAAACCAGTTAACAGGAGAAAGAGAGCACGGAATTCTTTTCAGAGGAGACCACGCTGAAATCTCTACCTATTTGAATAAAGCTTTAGATAACGACTTCATCGGAAACATTATTGATGTTTGTCCGGTGGGAGCATTAACAGACAGAACTTCCCGTTTTGCAAGCAGAGTCTGGTTCACAAAACCAATGAATGCTACCTGCAAATGTGATAAATGTTCAGGAAAAGCCGTAGTTTGGATGAAAGGTGATGAAATCATCAGAGTGACTGCCAGAAAAGACCAATGGGGAGAAGTGGAAGAATTCATCTGCGATACTTGCCGTTTCGAAAGAAAAGAACTTTCTGACTGGAACATTGAAGGTCCTAGACATATCGACAGACATTCAGTAATTTCATTGAATCACTACGAAAAACCTAAGGATGAGCTAAGAGTATTAGACAATCCTATGGCGAAAGAAATCAGTGAAAAAGACGAACAATAAATTTGAAAATTTGATAATTAGTTAATTTGAAAATGAGAAACAGAAATCAATGAGAATATTCAATTTTCTGCTCCCATCTTCTAACATCTAAAAATAAAAATGGATTTACTAACATTTAAACTTATACTTGTACTGGCACTTTTCCTGCTGTCTCTTACGATTGCAGCCTACTCTACCTGGGCAGAAAGAAAAGTAGCATCTATCATGCAGGATAGAATTGGTCCCAACAGAGCAGGACCTTTCGGATTGCTGCAACCTCTTGCTGATGGTGGAAAGTTTTTCTTTAAAGAAGATTTTACACCTGCCAATGCAGAAAAATTCCTTTTCGTATTGGGTCCGGCATTGGTAATGTTTATTTCATTAATTACAGGAGCGGTTATTCCTTGGGGTAAAAGTTTAAATATTGCAGGAACATCTTTTGACCTGCAGGTTGCCAACATTGATGTAGGAGTACTTTTCATCATCGGAATGGCTTCCATTGGGGTATACGGAATCATGATCGGAGGTTGGGCTTCGAATAACAAATATTCATTATTAGGTGCTATCCGTGCTTCTTCACAGATGATCTCTTACGAATTGGCGATGGGATTAGCACTACTTTCTATCATTATGATGACAGGAAGTTTAGATTTAAAAGAAATTACCGAAAGCCAGACAACAGGAAATCTTTGGGGAGTTATTCCATGGGTTTCCGGACTGAACTGGAATATTTTCTACCAGCCGATTGCTTTCCTGGTATTCTTTACTGCAGCTTTGGCAGAAACCAACAGACACCCTTTCGATTTACCTGAATGTGAATCTGAGCTTGTAACAGGATATTCTACAGAATATTCTTCCATGAAGTTAGGTTTATATATGTTCGGCGAATATGTGAATATGTTTATCTCCAATGCGTTCATGGTGGTTCTTTTCTTCGGAGGTTACAACTATCCGGGAATTGAATGGGTTACTCAGAACTGGGGCGAAAACGCAGCAGGAATTTTGAGTATCGTAGCATTTTTAACGAAAACGGTAATCGGAATTCTGATCTTCATGTGGATCAGATGGACGCTTCCAAGATTCAGATATGACCAACTAATGCACTTAGGATGGAAAACTTTAATTCCAATGGCATTGGTAAACTTATTAATTACAGGTGCTGTAATTTTAGCGTTTGGAAATTAATTAAACCGTATCTAAACCTTATAGGTTTTAAAAACCTATAAGGTTTGTATGAATTAAATATTAAAAATTAAGATAACAGGCAAGATTAGTCTAAAATCTAACGTCTAACATCTAACATCTATAATTAAATGAAACTTACAAACAGATCAAAAGTTGTTTCCAACAAAGAAATGACCCTTGCTGAAAAAATCTACCTTCCTGCTATCTTTACAGGGATGGGGATTACATTCAAGCATGCTGTAAGAACCGTGATAAAAGGAGCTCCCGCAGTATATTCATATCCTGAGGTACAAAAGCCGAGAACTACCATCTGGAGAGGTCAGCACGTTCTGAAAAGAGACGAGGAAGGCAGAGAAAGATGTACAGCCTGTGGACTTTGTGCCGTAGCCTGTCCTGCAGAAGCCATTACGATGACGGCTGCAGAAAGAACCAAGGAGGAAAAAGGACTTTACAGAGAAGAAAAATATGCATCAGTATATGAAATCAATATGCTGAGATGTATTTTCTGCGGAATGTGTGAAGAAGCCTGTCCGAAATCTGCCATCTATCTTACAGACAGATTGGTGGATGTGGAAACCAACAGAGGTTCTTTCATCTACGGAAAAGATAAGTTGGTTGAAAAAATAAATGAAAGGATTGACATTACGACAAGACAATCCGAGAAACAAAAAAATGCGGTAAAATAATGGATCAGATTTTATTTTTCTTGGTGGCGTTTTTAGCAGTGGCAAGTGCGGTTTACTTTGTATTTGCAAGAAATCCTCTCTATGCTGTTTTGTCATTAATTGTTACGATGTTTTCCATTGCGGGCATGTACATCCTTCTGAATGCACAATTCCTTGCGATTATCCAGATTATAGTGTACGCAGGTGCCATCATGGTACTATTCCTTTATATTCTGATGATGCTTAACCTTAATAAAGAAGACGAAAGTAAGAAGGGCAATACTTTAAAATTTGTCGGGGTTTTTACAGCCGGGCTTTTATTAATTGGAGTTTTAGGTGTTTTCAGAGGCGTTCAGGACAACCACATTGTTGTTGAAAATGTAGACAGAGGTGTGGGTCTTACGAAAAATCTGGGAAGGCTTTTGTTTAACGAATATGTTTTGCCGTTTGAGCTTGCATCCATCCTAATTTTGGCAGGTATTGTAGGTGCGGTATTAATCGGTAAAAAAGATTTATAAAATTATGGGAGAAGTAAATACATTTATACAAAGCGTCCCTCTGAATTATTTCATCATACTTTCTTCAGTATTATTCTGTCTGGGAGTTTTGGGAGTATTGCTGAGAAAAAACGCTATTGTTATTTTGGGCTGTGTAGAGCTTATGCTGAATTCTGTAAACCTTTTATTAGCTGCTTTTTCAGCGTACAAAGGAAACGGAGACGGACAGCTTTTAGTTTTCTTCATTATGGTGGTAGCCGCCGCTGAAGTTGCGGTAGGTCTGGCAATTATTGCTATGCTGTATAGAAATACCCGTTCTGTAGATGTAAGTATATTTAATAAATTAAGAGGATAAGGAATGGAAAATTTAGTGTATGCAATAGTACTTTTACCACTTTTAGGGTTTCTTATTAACGGTTTATTCGGGAAAAATCTTCCAAAAATATTGGTAGGCTCGCTGGCTACAGCTATGGTTTTCGGATCTTTCTGTATTGCGGTAAGTCTTTTTATGAATATGAATTCTGAAAGCCAGCCGGTTATAGTAAAAGCATTTGAGTGGTTTACAGTAAACGGGGTTCAGATCAATTTCGGGTTCCAGATCGATCAGCTTTCTTTGATGATGGTGATGATCATTACAGGGATCGGATCTTTGATTCACCTGTACTCTATCGGATATATGAGCCACGACAAAGGTTTCTATAAGTTCTTTACTTATCTTAATCTTTTCATCTTCTCCATGTTACTTCTGGTAATGGGAAGCAATTACCTGATCCTGTTCATTGGATGGGAAGGCGTAGGTCTTTGTTCTTACCTGTTAATCGGATTCTGGTATACCAACGAAGAATATGGTAAAGCAGCAAGAAAAGCTTTCATCATGAACAGAATTGGTGACCTTGCATTATTGATCGGTATCTTTATGATCGCTGCGCAAACCAATGCTGTAGATTACCTTACGGTAGCGCAAAATTCTTCAAAATTTGAATTGGACGGAACAGTAATTATCTTTATTACGGCGAGTTTATTTATCGGGGCAACCGGTAAATCAGCTCAGGTTCCTTTATATACATGGTTACCGGATGCGATGGCCGGGCCAACTCCAGTTTCTGCGTTAATCCACGCGGCAACGATGGTAACTGCGGGTATCTATTTGGTAGTAAGATCAAACTTCTTATTCACTTTGGCACCTACCGTTCAGGGAGGCATTTTATTCATCGGATTCCTGACTGCAGCTTTAGCAGGATTCTATGCGCTTCGTCAGAACGATATCAAAAAAGTATTAGCTTACTCTACCGTTTCACAGCTTGGATTTATGTTCATTGCTTTAGGGTTGGGAGCTTATACAACAGCGATGTTCCACGTAATGACGCACGCTTTCTTCAAAGCATTATTGTTCCTGGGAGCAGGTTCTGTAATCCACGCGATGAGCAACGAGCAGGACATGCGTTTCATGGGTGGGCTTAAAAAGTATATCCCAATTACCCATGCTACTTTCCTTATCGGAACATTGGCAATCTCAGGTTTCCCTTTATTGTCAGGAATGATCTCAAAAGACGAAATTTTAGTAGCAGCTTTCGCTAAAAACCCTATTTACTGGGTAATCTTATTTGTTTTAGCGGCAATAACTGCAACCTATATGTTCAGACTGTATTACCTTACTTTCCACGGAGAGTTCAGAGGTACAGAAGAACAAAAACACCACTTACACGAAAGCCCGTCTAATATGACGCTTCCGTTGATCGTACTGGCTATCCTTTCTGTGCTTGGAGGTTTCATCAACCTTCCTCACTTCATCGGACACGGTCATTATGCAAAATTAATGGAATGGCTTAAGCCTGTTCTTACCGAGCAAAGCTTCAGCCAGATGGAAGCTACCCTTTCAGGCGTTCCGTTTGGTACTGAAATGATATTGCTGGGAGCTACAGTTCTTATGTTCTTCACCGTTTGGTTTGTTGTAAAAAATACTTACGTGAAGAAGAAAAAACTGGCTCTTGCAGAAGAAAGCTATACCGGATGGGAAAAGCTTTCTGCTAAAAAACTATATGTAGACGAACTTTACAATGCATTGATTGTAAAAACTGTTGAAGGATTAGGACGCGGAGGAAAGATGTTTGATAAAGGAATCCTTGACCGTTTTGTAGACTTCGTGGGCGAAGGTGCTGAAGACAGCGGAAAAGCCATGAAGCGTATCCAGAACGGAAATGTGGAGACCTATATTCTTATCATGTCTTTAGCGGTGGGAATTATACTGATTGTTAACTTTATATTACAATAATGTCTGGTTTATTATTAACATTATTACTATTACCTCTAGTAGGTTCGGGATTAGTTTTTGCATGGAAAGATAAATCCAGCAAATATCTGGCGCTGGGAATTGCGTTGGTCCAAATGCTTATTACTTTCTACATCGCAGCGGATTTTAATTTTAATCCGACAGTAGACAGTGTATTGCAGCACGAGATCAATTACCCTTGGTCACAATTTATTAAAAGCTCGCTTCATTTCGGGATTGACGGGATGAGCCTACTGCTTTTATTGTTGACCAATATTCTTACGCCGATCATTATTTTATCATCTTTCAACGAAAATGTAAGCTACAGAAACACATTCTACGGTCTGATCCTGCTGATGCAGTTTGGTCTTGTAGGAGTTTTCACATCCCTTGACGGATTGCTGTTCTACATTTTCTGGGAAGTAACCCTGATCCCAATCTGGTTCATTGCCGGACTTTGGGGACAGGAAAACAAAAGATTCGAGTTCACTACAAAATTCTTCGTATATACATTCGTTGGATCATTATTTATGTTAGCCGGATTGATCTATGTGTACAACCACTCTGCATCATTCGCTTTAACAGATCTTTACAATGCTGATCTTAACGAAGTACAGCAGACTGTGGTATTCTGGTTTATTTTCTTTGCATTTGCAGTGAAATTGCCGGTATTTCCTTTCCACACATGGCAGCCGGACACGTATACCTACTCTCCTACTCAGGGATCCATGCTTTTATCAGGGATCATGCTGAAAATGGCAGTATATGGGGTAATGCGTTATTTACTTCCGATCACTCCGCTTCCTATTGCAGGAATTTCCGGACAGATCGTTATTATCCTTGCCATCATAGGAATTGTTCACGGTGCGTTGATCGCAATTATCCAGACAGATATGAAGAGAATCATTGCTTATTCATCTTTCTCTCACGTAGGACTGATGGTTGCAGGGATCTTCTCTTCTGCGGTAATTTCTTTAAGAGGAACATTTAACATTGAAGGTGCTGAGGGAGCTTTAGTTCAGACTTTTGCCCACGGTATCAACGTAGTTGGATTATTCTACTGCTGCGATATTTTATACAAGAGATTCAAATCAAGAGATATCAGACAGATGGGAGGTTTAGCCAAAGTGGCTCCTAAATTTGCCGTGTTATTCCTGATCATCATCTTAGGTTCAATGGGAGTTCCGTTAACCAATGGGTTCATCGGGGAATTTATCCTGTTGAAATCTGTATATGATTTTAATGGTCTTGCAGCAGTAATTGCTGGTCTTACGGTAATTCTCGCTGCTGTATATTTATTGAGATTCTACGGAAAAGCAATGTTCGGAGAAGGAGATGAAGCTGTTTTAAGCACAGCAAAAGACCTTTCCGGTGTAGAATTCTCCGTATTGGCAAGTTTAGCGGTTTTTGTGATTGTATTTGGTATTTTCCCACAACCGATAATCGATATGGTGAATAGTTCGTTGAAGTTTATCTACCAATCAATGGTAAGCTAATTTGATATTTTAAAAAATGAGTGTTTTAATTATTGTTTTCCTAACGGCAGTTGTTGCGTTATTTTCAGGAGTTTTTGAACATGGAAAATTCGCAAGATACATTGGGATTTTGGGATTAATCATCGCGTTATGGGTAAGCTTCATGCCGGAATGTGCGTTCTTCGAACAGTACAGACACATGTATGACTATACTGCCAATACTGCGTTATTCACTAAAATATCAATTGTAACGACATTATTGTTATTTTTTCTGGGAGGTTTTGCTTTCAGCAATCACAGAAGCCACCAGTCGGAACTATACGCGCTGATGCTTTTTGCATTATGCGGAGGAATTATTCTCTTCGGATTCCAGAATCTGGTAACCCTTTTCTTAGGAGTAGAAATTCTTTCCATTCCGTTGTATGTAATGGCCGGTGCCAACAAAACTGATTTAAGATCAAACGAAGCTTCAATCAAATATTTCTTAATGGGTGCTTTTGCGACAGGTTTCTTGCTTTTCGGGATTGCATTTATTTATGGAAGTGCGGGAAGCTTTGACCTTTATAAAATCCATGATTTTGGTTTAGCCAACTCTACAGATGTAATGTTCATCTTAGGAGTATTGCTGATTCTTTGTGCATTGGCATTCAAGGTAGCTTTAGCTCCTTTCCATATGTGGAGTCCTGATGTATATGCAGGATCACCTTCTTTGATCACAGCATTCATGGCGAGTGTAGTAAAGATCTCAGGATTCTTTGCTCTTTTCAGACTGATGACGATAGGTTTTACAGGTGTTACCCACGAATGGATCAATGTTTTAGGAGTATTCCTGATCATTACTTTACTTTTGGCAAACGTTATGGGTCTTGCACAGACCAACGCGAAAAGAATGCTGGCTTACTCTTCAGTATCCCATGCAGGGTACATCGGATTGGTGTTCTTCGGAATGACAAGCCTTTCTACTTACAACCTGGCGTTCTACCTGTTTGCTTACTCACTATCTACGGTAGGAGTTTTCATGTGCCTGATCTGGGTAGAAAAACTGAAAAGAGAAACTTCTTTCGGAGCTTTCAAAGGATTGGCTAAAACTGAGCCTCTATTGGCCACAGCAGCAGCTATTTCTATGCTTTCAATGGCTGGAGTTCCTTTAACTGCCGGTTTTATGGGTAAATTTGCTTTATTTTCCCAGGCCATGAACGGTGCGGCTTTCTTGGTAGTCATCGCAGTACTAGGTTCTGCCCTTTCCATTGCCTATTATTTAAGACTGATTATTGCAATGTTCTTCTTTAAAGAATCTACATTCAAATCTTCAGAAAAAGTAACCCTTACTTATAATATTGTAGCGGTATTTGTCATAGCATCTATTATTATTCTGGGAATTTTCCCGGATCTGTTTGCTAGACAGTTTGGATTATAGAAGTTTCACTATAGCATATATAAAGCACAACTTTTCAGTTGTGCTTTTTTTGTAAAATATGATTCGAATAAGCTTAGTAAATTTTTAAGGTTTTATATTAATATGTAACTAAACAATAAAATAAGCAGAGATCATATCCCCAAACAACTGCATTTGAATAACATTCATCACAATCAAAAAGTCATTATAAACCTGTTTACCACTTTAATTATTTCAGCAATTATTTTTTATAAGTAAAGACAAAACAGAAACGGCAAATTATGGTCTTCCGTTCGCAGCCTTTGCCCTTATATTTATTGTTCCGCTTATGAAATTTTTATTTCCGGTACCCCGGGAACTAAAGATTGGAACATCAGAATTTTATCCCAATCTTATTCACAAAACTGCGGAATTTTTGAAAAAGAAAAGAAAGCAGTAATCATTGCTATATCTATATTCGGATTTTATTCAGGAAAAATAAAAAAATGGCTTACAAAGGTAACTTTCATCTATTTGCAATACATTTGGAAGTAATGTTTTTTTCATAACTTTACTTTAAATTTCAGCTCTTGGCTCATCTTTACAAAAAAGACGCTCCCTTTCAGGTTATTATATCATTCAAAAAATATTTGGATGTGCTGGAACATATCCGCTATAATGACCGCCTCGAATACCGTGTCAATTATGCCGAGTCACTTATTGAAAGAACAAGGAATTTTCAGGAACTGAAAGACGGTTTCCAGGATGTGACACTTCTTGATAAACATGAAGACCTCATCAGGCTTCTGCTTGCAGACCTTTTCCCTACGGGGCTTACCAACAATGAAATTAAAGCTGCCAGTATTCCGCTTTCCAATATCACTTTTAATTATACTGAAAGATTTAAAAATATACTGAAAGACGCCGGGAAAGATTTTGAAATAGAACTCAGGAACATTGATGATAATGAGTTTTATGTTTTCTGCTGCTGTCTTATCCTTCAGACCTATTTCAAAAGGGATATCAAAAGCACCATGCCGTTTTATTACGATATTCCGAACAGACAGGGAATCATGAAGCATTATAAGATCACGGTAAATGCAGATTTTACAGACATTTATCCAACTGAAAATGCAGAAATTCCTTCTGATGATGTATTGGATATGCTGCTTGAAAACCTTGATGACTTTAAGCTTTGGAAAAAATATTTTCCTTCAAAATCATGGGTATTAAAAGGCTTCACTATTATTTCTCTGGTAGACTGCACTTCGGAAGTGGCTCTGTCTGATCTGAAATCCAGTATGATTGAGATTGATCCGGAAGATCTGAGTCCTAATGAAAACCTGGTAGAAATTTTCAAATCTTATTTCGATGTACCGGAACTTAATTTCGGTTTAATGCTGTTTGACAAAAAAGACCAGAAACTTGGCAGGCTGCCTATTTACGAAAATATATTCACCCATCATGTCCTCGATTTTTGGATCAATGCATTTGATGAAGAAACCCGAAAGAATACTTTCAACAATCTCAATCATAATTCTAAACCGATTGTTGTCTCCAATGTCAATAAACTGGATGAAGATGTTAAAAATCTTCCCTCTTTTAGTATTTTAAGGGATAACAATATCAACAGTTTCATGGTAATTCCTATCATGAAAGACAATGAGCTTTTGGCTATTATGGAATTTACTTCTCCGCAAGCCAATAGTTTTAACGGATTAAAGCTTAAAAAAATGGAGTTTTTCACTGATATGATCCTTTTCTCCCTGAACAGGTTCAGCTTTGAAAAAAACTACCAGATAGAAGCTATTATTCAGCGTGAATATACCTCTATTCACGACAGTGTCGTATGGAAATTCAGGAATGAAGCTGAAAAGTATTTCAATGCCTCACTTGGGAAAAAAATGTATACCCTGAAACAGATTACATTTAAAAACCTCACTCCTCTTTTTGGCTTCTCGGACATCCGTTCTTCTTCGGATAAGCGTTTTAATCTGATGCTTGAAGATCTCAACCAGCAGCTTGAAAGCCTCCACGATATTTTCACCCTTATTAATTCCGATTCGGAGAAATATCTTCTGGCCCTTGATGTTTTTGAAAATGAGCTGAATAATGAAATTAAGGCTGATACGGAACAGCGCCTTCAGAGATTTTTAAGAGAAGAGATCCATCCTTATCTCCAGGGAAAACTGGAATTGAAAACCGACAGGGAGATAAAAAACAAGATCAAAGATTATTTTCTGCAGGTCTTTTCTCAAACCGATCTTTTTTATGCCAACAGAAAAAATCTGGATGATTCTATAACGCTGGTCAACAGGAAACTGGCCGATATGCTGGACGAAAGCCAGGTTAAAGCCCAGGAGATCTTCCCGCATTACTTTGAAAGGTTCAAATCCGATGGCGTAGAGCATAACTTATACATCGGACATAATATTGCCCCGGAACTTGCTTACACTTCAAAAGTAGTCCACAAATTAAGGTATTGGCAGCTGAAGACGATCTGCAACATGGAACGGGAATTCCA
This sequence comes from Chryseobacterium oranimense, assembly GCF_900129755.1. Lineage (GTDB taxonomy): Bacteria > Bacteroidota > Bacteroidia > Flavobacteriales > Weeksellaceae > Chryseobacterium > Chryseobacterium oranimense. The sequence goes on along the minus strand of NZ_FQWT01000008.1, from coordinate 60,280 downwards.
GACCTTTAAGAACAATCTGCCGATCCAGCTGGATATAGCTTCGCTACTTTTTGTCTATAATGAAAAAATAGACATCCGCTTCAGAATGGACGAGAAACGCTTCGATGTGGACGGCGCCTACAATTCGTATTATGAAATTATAAAAAAACGCCTTGATAAAGCCCATATCAAAGACTCTCCGGAAAGAATAACCTGTCCAGGAAAGATTACCATTGTTTATTTCGGAATGGAAAACCAGCGAGAATATCTGGAATACATCAATAAACTTCAGAAAAAAGGAATCCTGCAGAATGATGTGGAGTTCTTAAAAGTGGAAGATTTGCAGGGAATTACGGGTCTGCTGGCACTGAGGGTTTCTTTGACTCAAAGCTAGTCAACAAAATAAGAATCTGCCTCTTTCAGTTCACCCTGTGGCATTCCTGCCTGCTCGAAAATAGAGTACTCGATCGTTCTGCACATGTTGTTCAGGGCAAGATCATTTTCTTCCTCTCCGAAAGGTTCCTGGATCTCCTGAATAATGGCATCCAGCGCAATAAATGTATAGCTGATTAAGAGGACAATTAAAGGCATCATCCAGCCAACCGTATCTACCAATCCAAAAGGCAGCCAGAAGCAGTATAGATAAACCGTGCGGTGAAGCAAAATACTGTAAGCAAAAGGCAGCGGCGTATTGTGAATTCTTTCGCAACCACCTAAAATATTAGAAAACTGGTTCAGATGATGATTCATGGAAGTCATTACAATTGTATCGATATGGCCTTTCCGTTGCTGCTCATTCAGCCAGTCTGCAATAAAACCGAGAATAATGCTGGGAATAAATTTCTTATCCTTTAGTTGTTCTACCTGTTCCGGGGAAAGAAGTCTTGCTAAATGCTCCGTCCCGGATTTCTCCCTTAGCTGATAGTTCAGGGACCAGCAGAATGCCGATACCATTTTAATGATCTTTTCTTTCTCTTCTCTGGCTCCCGGCGAGGGATCATTCACCATTGAGAGCATCTGTCTGGTAAAGGATCTTGTTTCGATCACGAGCAGTCCCCAAAGTTTCCGGCCTTCCCAGAAGCGGTCATAGCTCGCCGTGTTGCAGAATCCCATGAAAATAGCCAGTGCCAGACCGATCAGCGTAAAAATAGTAGGATTGAGATGTACTTTATAATCGAAGATTTTTCCTTTAAAAAAATAGATGGCCAGTGAAAATAATAAAATTACAGCCAGCTGAACGATAATTTTCTTCAGCACAGAACCTCTCCATATAAACAACATTTTCAGCCAGTTGGTCCGCTGTCTTACTATCATCGCAGTTTTTTTTAATTAAAGAGAAAGAAAAGCATACCCGAAAGAAAGTACGGAAATGATAATTCCTGCCATAAATATCTTATAGGTAATGGATAAAAGTTTATACTTCCTGTCCAGGACTTTTCCGAGAAAATAAAGATCTTTCACCATAGAATCATAGATATAATCCCTGTCTTTGATTAAATCTTTCATTGCATTGTGATAATCGCTGAAGAGCATTCGCTGAAAGTTTCCGAAGAACAGAAGATTCACCTTTCTGTCGGCAATATCCTGAGCTGTAAAATTCGTCTTCGTCACATTCGGTTTTGTTGATAAAATGGCAAATATGATGGTCAGAACACTTGAGGTAAGCAGAATAAAGCTCGGAATGATCAGGTGGGCATTCTTAGGCGTATCCAGCTTAGGAACAAGCACGGAAAGACAGACGGAAATAATAATGGCATTCACCGAAAGAAGGATATTCGCCTTACTGTCGGCAATATCACTCAGTCTGGTATGGTTATTCAGGGTTACTCTGAACAGGGTATCTACACTGCGGTCAGATTTCGGTTCTTTAGGCTCTTTTTTATTATCGGAATTTTCTTTTTTATCCTCTTCTTTTTCGAGCTTCTTTTCTATTTTCTTGATATTCTTCTTTTTCAGAGGCTCCCAGTTTTCCTTTGCGTATTCCGTATAATAATGATGCTTGTTTTTAAGCATATCAAGATTGCCGGCATTCCATTCGTCATTGGAAAAACATCTTACATTGGTGAGCTCCCATTCTTTTCTCAGGGCATCGGAAATATCATTATAATCGTGGCTGGCAAAGTGGCTGCAGTCCGCATCTTTTACAATTTTTTCCAGAAGGTTCTGCGGCTGATAGGTAATTTTGGTTGCCAGGATCAGTCGGGAAACATCTTCAATATAACTTTCAGGATAATTTTCCTGTTTCAGAAAATCGGTAAGGATGGTTACTCCTTTTTCTTCATGGTTCTGTGCACATTCCACATATCCTGTATCATGGAACCAGAGGGCCAGAAGCACCTTTTCCTGATCCTCTTTGGAAACAGGTGTATTTCGCATAATCTCTTCGGCCTTATTCACAGTATAGGTCGTATGGATAAAATTATGGTAAAAGTATACAGAAGATAACTTATCTTTGAATAAGATTTCTACATAATCTTTAGCTTTGTGTAAAATATTCATTCCTGAATTTTTGTTAATGTAAATTTATGAATTTATCCTTTAAAACTCATTTAAAAAAAACTTCTATTGCCTTTAGGGCAGTATTATCTGCGGGAGTTCTCTATTCGTGCGCAACATATAACGTAAAAAAGGGTAAAAACTTATTTGAAATAAAAAATTCTGATATAAAATCTGAAAATGATTTTAAAGTTTTCCTGATCGGTGATGCCGGAAATGCAGATGAGCCTCAGGCGCAGAATACCTTAGACTTACTCAAAAGCAAGCTGGATTCCGCAGACAGCAATTCCATGCTGATCTTCCTTGGTGATAATATTTACCCTAACGGCCTGCCTAAAGAATCCGACAAAGATTATGCGCTGGCAAAGCAAAAACTGGAAAATCAGCTTGCCATTACCAAAAACTTTAAAGGGAAAACACTTGTTATTCCGGGAAATCATGACTGGAACAACGGTCTTGAAGGATTAAAGGCACAGGAAGATCTTGTGAAAGCCTATTTTAATGATAAAAAAACCTTTCTTCCTAAAAATTCCTGTGGCATCGATGATATTAGTTTATCCAAAGATATTAAGCTTATTGTCATTGATACGGAATGGGCCCTTGTCAACTGGGATCAGTACCCGGGTGTAAATAAAAACTGCACCATTAAAACCCGTGAGGATTTTTTCACGGAATTTAAAGACCTTATAACCAAAAATCAGGATAAAAGGATTATTGTAGCTCTTCATCATCCTGTCATCAGCAGTGGAACACATGCAGGATTCAATTCTGCAAAATCACATCTTTATCCTCTGAAAAGCAAGATTCCTGTTCCTATTGCAGCAAGTTTGATTAATGTGTTGAGAAGTTCTTCCGGAGCAAGTTTGGAAGATATTAATAATCAACATTATGCAGATCTTGCCAACAGACTGAAAAGCATTGTTCAGGATAAGGAAAACATTATTTTTGTTTCCGGGCATGATCATAACCTGCAGTATCATGAAGACAGGAATATCAGGCAGATTATCAGCGGTGCCGGTTCCAAGACCGATCCTGCTACGATTGCGGAAAAGACTGATTTCTCTTACGGGGGCAGCGGTTTTGCCGTTCTGAATATCAGAAAAGACCAGAGTACAGACGTGGAATATTTTTCTACAAAAGATAACAGCCTTAAAAAGCTTGCCCATATTTCTGTGATTTCAAAACCGGATGCCTTTGTGAATAATTATCCAAAAGATTTTCCGGCCACAGCAACTTCAAGCGTTTATCCTGTAAAACTTACCCAAAAAGGACCTGTTTACCGTTGGCTATGGGGTGAGCACTACAGAAAATATTACGGTATCCCGATTGAAGCGCCAACCGCAGATCTTGCATCATTGAACGGTGGCTTTACACCATTCAGAGAAGGTGGAGGCAACCAGTCGAACAGCTTGAGGCTGAAAGCAGCAGACGGACAGGAATTCGTTATGCGTGGTGTAAAGAAGAGTGCCGTTCGTTTCCTGAATAATATGGCCTTCAAAAAAAGTACCTTCGGAAATGAGCTGAATAATACATTTCCTGAAAAGTTCCTGCTTGATTTTTATACCACCAATCACCCGTTTACTCCTTTTTCTGTAGGAAACATGGCTGATAAACTTGGCATTTTCCACAGCAATCCGAAGCTTTATTATATCCCGAAACAATATGCTTTGGGAGAATATAATGAAAACTATGGTGATGAAATGTACATGATTGAAGAACGTTTTTCATCTGATCCCAAGACCTTAGCTTCACTTGATAACGCTAAAGACATTGTTTCGACCGATGATGTACTGAAAAATTTCACTAAAAATTACAAATATTCGGTAGACCGGGAATCTTATATAAGAGCAAGGATTTTCGATATGCTTATCGGCGACTGGGACAGGCATTCTGACCAGTGGAAATGGGCAGAATACCAGAATGGCGACCAGGTTGTTTACAAGCCTATCCCAAAAGACAGGGACCAGGCTTTCAGTAAGTATGACGGAGCTGCTTTTAAGATCATTATGAATGTTCCGGCTATCCGCCATATGAAAACGTTTAAGGATGATATTAAAAATGTGAAGTGGATGAATATGGAACCGTATCCGCTGGACCTCATCTTTTTAAAAGGAGCTTCACAGGAAGAATGGACTGCGCAGGCTAAATACATCCAGGAACATCTTACAGATGCCGATATTGATGACGCCTTCGCGAATCTTCCGAAAGAAGTACGTGATGAAACGATTGCTGATATTCAGAGAAAACTAAAAGTCAGAAAAACAAAACTTCAGGACTATGCTTCGCAATATTATGATGTGTTGCAGGAAAAAGTTCCTCTTGCCGGAACAGTGAATCCTGATAAATTCGTTATCACAAAAACAGCAAATACTGTTCACGTACAGCAATATAAATTAGATAAAAACAAAGAAAACCCTGAATTGGTTTTTGAAAAAACATATGATGATTCCAAAACAAAAGAACTTTGGATCTATGGCCTTGAAGATGATGATATTTATGAAGTTTCAGGCGAAGGAAGACCGAAGATGAATATCAGGCTTGTGGGCGGTTATAATCATGATGTGTACAATATTGCTGATGGGAAAAGTGTAAAAATCTACGATTTTAAATCCCAGAAAAATACATACAACGGTGGCGGAACAAAAAATATTTCCGATGACTATGATATCAATACATACAACTATAAGCATCCGAAATACAATTTCTTTGCAGGCTATCCGAATGCGGATTACAATCCGGATGATGGTGTAATTTTAGGGGTTCTGGCCAATTATACCGTCAATAATTTCATTCGCGACCCTTATACCCAAAAGCACAGCCTTAGAGTTAATTTTTATACGGCAACAGGTGGGTTCAATGCTGCTTATAAAGGAATTTTCAAAAAGGCAATATCCGGATGGGATTTCAATCTGGATGCGGCTTATACAACACCCAGATTTGCTGAAAACTTCTTTGGGCTGTCCAACGAAAGTCAATATGATAAAGAAAATACGGAAAGAGAATACAACAGGGCACGAATCTCTAAGTTCAATTTCGCACCGTCTATCTCTAAAAAGAGCTGGATGAATCTTCAGCATCAGTTCCAGCTTACCTTTGAAGATAATAAGGTACAGAGAAAAGGCGACCGCTTTGTAGATCAGTCGCCGGATGTGAGACCTGAAGTTTTCAAAAGCCAGCAGTTTGCGGGAGTCAATTATACATTCAGCTTCAAAAACCTGGATAATAATGCCTTCCCTACCCTGGGTCTGGAATTATTACTGAATGCAGACTGGAAAACGAATCTCTCCAATACTGAAAAGAATTTCTTCACCCTGAACGGTACACTGACGATCGATCACAGGCTGGACAAAAGGGGAAATTTTGTTTTTGCCAATTCCAGCAACGCCATGTGGATCAGCAACAATAATTTCGAATTCTACCAGGCAGCAAGTATAGGCGGAAATAACGGAATGAGAGCTTTCCGTAATGACAGATTTTCAGGCAAATCTTATTTCACCAATAACTCTGAAATCCGCTGGGATTTCGGAAGGGTAAGGAACAATATCATCCCCGCCAATATGGGAGTCCTGATCGGTTATGACCTGGGCCGTGTATGGAATGATCATGAAGATTCAAAAAAATGGCACCAGTCTGTAGGAGCCGGATTCTGGATAAGCGTTGTTGATATGCTTTCTGCAAGACTGAATTATTTCTATGGTTCCGATGGAGGAAGGATCTCCGGCGGCGTAGGAATGACTTTCTAAATCCGAAGAAAAAATTTATATAGCAAAAGAGGGACAAAAATTGTCCCTCTTATTTTTTAACGAATAGAATATTCTGCTTGTAACTTTTTTTTGCCTGTTACATTTATTTGCCTTGAGGATTCAATTCAAATCTATATACTTTTCCGCCCGTATCCTTATCTTTTTCGTCAGCAATCAGGAGTGTTTTATCATCTAGGAAAACAACAGCCTCTTTTTGTGAATTATGATTTAACGGTACTTTCTCAATTTTAGCAGTATTAAAATTATCTGCGGTAAATCCGGAAAGAACATGGATATTTTTATGGGTAAGCAGAACGATTTTATCCTGCGTACTGTTCACAGCAGCAGAAGTAATGGCGGCATCACTGTATTTTCCTGCCAGCTTAAGTTTCCCTATTAATTTGGCTTCAAAATCTCCTTCTTTATTGGGAACCTGGAATACGAGGAAAGTTCCGTCAAAGCCTTTGCTTCTGTTTTTGGTAAAAAGATAAAAATTACCGTTCATTTCTACAAAAGCTTCACAGTCATACAGCCAGTTCGATTTCTTCGGAGGAAATTCCGTCTGTCCTTCGTAATGAAATTTTGTAGTCTGAACAGCCTTTGTTGTCTTTTGGGAAGCATCTTTCAGATCCAGTTTCAAAATAGCCAGATTTTGTCTGTTATTGTCATTATTTCCAAAATCTCCGAGATAGATATTCCCCTGAGTATCTTTTGTAATATCTTCCCAATCGTTATTTTCAGCATTCTCCACAAGAACATCAGCCACCAGTTTGCCCTGCATATCCAGGCCGTATACCATATTCTTGTTGCCCTGGTCTTCTATAGCCCAAATGGTATTTTTATCCTGAGACAATACGATCCCGGAAACTTCCTTCAATTTTTTAGGAAGGGAAAATTCTACTTTCAGAGGCTCGGTTTTAGGACTGTCCTGAGCTTTTGGATTACAGCTCCATAGTAAGAAAGCGGATAAAGTAAGAATACGCAACATAGCTATTTTTTTAATTTTTTAAACTGAAAATACGAGTACCGGATATTTTTCTCTAAGTTATTAATTATCTGCTGATGATGAAGAAAAAAGCCGGCAGCCAAACCGATCAGACTTCCTATAATAGTGTCTAAAAGCCTCGCATGCATGAGATCTTCTACATTATGATGAACCAGACTTCCGGTTTCCGTTAAAAGAATCGTTAATGGGGTTATAAAAATCACCGCAAAACCGTAATTCCTTACAATAAGCAGCTCTATAATAAACTGCAAAACTGTAATAATGATGATCATTTCTATTTTGGCAGGATCAAAGAGCAGAATGAGCCATGCAAAACCTATTCCAATAAAGGTTCCAAGAATTCTGTGCATATTCCGCTGACGGACATGTTCAAAATTACGTCCCTGGATAATCGCTATTGCAGCAATGGAAATCCAGTAGGTATTTTCAAATTTAAGCAGATGCCCTACAATCAGTGTCAGCATCATGAAAAATCCTATAATGGTACTTTCTACAAATTTAGTATATCTTCTTTTGTTAAACTTTCTTCTCCTGGGAATAGCCAGCACCTCTCCTTTCTCTATAAAAACAGAGTACAGAAAAGCTAATGTACAGGATAAAATGGCTCCCATAGCCACAAGTCCTACCCTTACAGGAATCATTTCCAGGTCAAACTGATAGGTGCTTGCCATAGCCGCCAGCATGATAAAGAAAAAGTTTCCTGGTGGAGGAATTTTAAAATACGATGTTATAAAGTGTGCCAGAAAAGAGACAATTCCCAAAGATAATCCTGCTGTATAGGCATTAAAGCTGAAAAACAGACTTATAGTAAAAGAAAAGACCATCCCGAATGCACAAACGGCCAGATGAATCATCCGTTGGCTGATGGGTGCTGAAGTAAAATATAAAATTGTAAGCGCTCCCAGACTCGATAAGCTTCCGTAATTGGGCTTTCCTAAGAAATAACCGATGAATAAGCAGCTCCCGATACAAAGTGCCGCAAGAAACGGGAAATGCCATTTCCTTTCTGTTTTTTTAAACTCCAGCAGATACTGAAATCTGTGATGTACGGAACGCTGTACTTTCATGCTATGCCATCAGTTTTGCTTTTTCCCACAATACATCCATTTCTTCCAGGGACAGGTCGGCGAGTTTTATATTGGATTCTTCAGCCAGCCTCTCCATTTTCTGGAATCTTGAAATAAATTTTAAATTGGTTCTTTCCAGAGCAGAGTCCGGATTCAGTCCTGAAATTCTTGCATAGTTGATGAGTGAGAAAAATACATCCCCCAGCTCCATTTCTTTTTTAACAGGATCTGTTTCTTCATGAAACTCCCTGATTTCTTCATCTACTTTCTTCCAGGCATCTTCCGCATCATGAAATTCAAAACCGATTCCTTTTACTTTATCCTGGATCCTGTAGGCTTTTACCAAACTCGGAAGACTTTTCGGAACACCGCCCAAAATAGATTTGTTTCCTTCTTTCAGCTTCAGCTTTTCCCAGTTCTGCTTTACTTCTTCCTCATCTTTCACCTCTGTATCCCCGTAAATATGTGGATGACGGAAGATCAGTTTTTCGTTTAAGGAATTGATGACATCGGCTATATCAAAACTCTCTTTTTCAGAACCGATTTTAGCATAAAAAACCAAATGAAGCAGTACATCACCAAGCTCTTTTTTGATCTCCTGTAAATCTTCCTGAAGGATCGCATCCGAAAGCTCATAGGTTTCTTCCAGAGTAAGATGACGGAGCGATTGCAAAGTCTGCTTCTGGTCCCACGGACATTTTTCACGGAGATCGTCCATAATATCTAATAATCTTCCGAAAGCTTCTAGTTTTTCTTGTCTGGTATTCATAAGTAATGAGAAATTCGATCTATACAAAGGTAAGGGATATTTTGGCTCTGTGGTATTAGTCGGAAGTGAAAGTTTAAGGTAAAAAAATGTTTAATGTTTAATGTTTAATGTTTAATGTTTAATGTTTAATGTTTAATGTTTAAAGATAAAACCTAATATAAACTTTCTCGAAATTTACTGTTACTTAATATCTGCTACCTAAAAACAAAAAAACCTCATCATTTTTGACAAGGTTTTGTATTTCAAATTCAAAAAGGGATTATCCTTTCTTTGTGTGGGTACTTTTTGGAGCGGCTTTAGCTGCAGAAGTAGCTTTTACTTTTGGAGTAGCAGGCTTTTCAGCTTTTGGAGCTTTTTTAGGAGCTTCTTTTTCAATACTTACTTCTTCCTGTACACCGTCTAATGTTTCCGGCTCTGCTTTTACAAAGCTTTCAGGGGTAATATATCCTGCTTTCTGAAGGATGTTGTACCACTGAGCCAGTTTTTTGATGTCTGAAGCGTATACTCTTTCCGTATCATAGTTAGGAAGAGAAGCCGTCATAAATTCTTTCAGAATCTCATCGGAAGATTTGTGGGAAATCGCTTCTTTGTAATCGTTATTTTTAGCAATATTTTCAAAAACTTCGAACAAAGGAACTTCTTTATCAACCGTAAACATTGCGATATTATCCAATAAACTCACCTGACTGGAGTTTCCGATGCTTACTTTTTTCTTAGTGGTAACATCTTCAATGATAAAACCGTTTCTTAATTGGGAAACTAATTTGAAAAGTCCTGGCTTTCCGGAAATTGAAATTATTTTTTCTAACAGCATAATTTTATTTTTTGTAAATTCTGCAATTGGCACGAAGCTTTTTGCTTTTTATTATTTTGTTTTTAATCCTAGTTTAAATTTATTTTGGAAATCTCATTTTGTAGCCGATACTTACATCGCCCTGGGAGATTTTCGTCAGTTTACCTTTTACAAGTTTTTTCTTCAAAGCACTCAGATGATCGGTAAACAGCACGCCTTCAATATGATCATACTCATGCTGAATTACGCGGGCTCTAATATCGGAAAAAGTTTCTGTATGTTTCACAAAATTTTCGTCATAATATTCAATAACGATCGTTCCTTTTCTCTTCACATCTTCTCTTACATCCGGAATAGAAAGGCATCCTTCATTGAATTTCCATTCTTCGCCAGATTCTTCAAAGATTCTGGCATTAATGAAAACTTTTTTGAACTCGGCCAGCTCATCTTTGATGTCTTCGTAATCTTCATCATCTGCAAGAGGAGTTACATCGATCACAAACAGACGGATGTCCAGCCCGATCTGCGGTGCTGCCAGCCCAATGCCGTTTGCACTGTACATCGTTTCGAACATATTATCTATAAGTTCCTGTAAACCGGGATAATCTTTGTCTATATCTTTCCCTACTTTTCTCAAAACAGGATCCCCAAAAGCTCTTATCGGTAAAATCATCTTATTCTTTGTTCTAAAAAATTCTGCAATATAATCGTTGCGCTTACTTTATCTATTAACCCCTTTTCCTGTCTCTTTTTTTTGCTTTTCCCGCTTTGGGAGATAAAAAAAGAAGCCATTTTTGAGGTAAACCTTTCATCAAGGCGGTGGACTGCGATACCGGAAAATTCTTTCTGAAATTCTTCAATGAATTTTAAAATATCGGTCTCCACTTCGGATATATTTCCTTTCAAATCTGTAGGAAGGCCTACTACCACATCATCCACTTTGTTTTCGGTGAAATATTTCCTAAGAAACTCCATCAAAAACCGTGTTTCAACGGTATCCAGAGCACTGGCAATAATCTGCATATCATCCGTCGCAGCAATGCCGCAGCGTGCCTTTCCATAGTCTATTGCAAGGATCTGTCCCATAAGTGTGCAAATTTAGTAAAATTTAATGATTTTATTCATAACGCAGCTTTTTTATAAAAATCATGTTTTATTCCATTATTTTTTTTATAATTTTAATCTTCCAAAAAACGAAAATATGAAGAAACTCATCCTCGTAAGACATGCGAAAAGCGACTGGCCGGAAGAAACGGAGGACTTTGACAGGCCTTTGGCAGACAAAGGATTAAAAGATGCTATGAACATGTCCAGATTCATGAAAAGCAATAATATTACGATTGACCGGTTTGTTTCCAGCCCGGCAGTTCGTGCACTGAATACATGCAAGATCTTTAACCAGGCTTACCAGCTTACAGTTTCTACGGAAGATAAACTGTATAACCCTTCTGAAAAAAATTTCGAATCTGTAATTTACGATCTGGATGACAGTGTGAGCTCTGTCGCTTTTTTTTCCCATAACAACGGAATTTCCAATTTTGCGAATTCCATTTCTGAGGATATTTTTCATTTCCCAACCTGCGGAGTAGCCGGTTTTGAAATAGACTGTAATTCATGGTCTGAATTTGAAGGTGCCAAAAAGAAGCTTCTGTTCTTTTATGAACCTGGAAAAATATAATTCTTCCTTTTATTTAATCTCTCCTACTCCTTTTTTACTCTTTAAAAAGGAGAACATCTATATTTGATAAATAATAAAAAAACGGGCTAAAGCCCGTTCCTATTGAATATTTGAATAAATAATGCTTTGCAATTTTGCTTTTTCGTTATTTTGCTTTCGTTTATACCTCTACTTTCTTCTAAGATCCAGATCATCAAAATCAAAGCTGAAATCCGTAACATCTGAAACAGGCTTCAACTTTGCAGATTCTGCTTTTCCGTTTTCATCATAGTTGAACATGATATAGGCATCAGCATCATAACTTCTGTCATCCCATTTAATAATAAAAGAATTATTGGAATAAGGAAGCAGTTCTCCTTTCAGTCTTGGAGAATTTTGACAGGAAATTCTGTATGTATTTCCCTGCTGAGAAATTTCAACATCTCCGAACCACTGGTCATTGTATTTACCTACAAATTGTTCTGGCTTAGGCTGAAGGTTTTTTTCTTTTTTAAAAGCTTCGGATTTAGCAAAAGCTTCTTTTTTCTGTTTGTCAAAATCTGCATTTACTTTTGACATTCTTTCGCTGTATGTTTTAAGCCAGTTTCTGTCTGCCACACCAAGATAAGAATCTCTAACCGTATTGGTGATCGTATTAAAAGCTGCCCCGGACTGCTGGTTGGTCAACACTACAATTCCTAATTTCATATCCGGAATCAGGGTAAACTGCGTAACGGTTCCAATTAATCCTCCCGTATGCTGGATCTGCTTGTGTCCTTTTACATCGCTTAAAAACCATCCTAATCCATAGCCGTAGAAACTTGTATCATAAGGATTTTTTAAAGCAACCCTGTCCGGAATCTGCAGGCTCCACAGCTGCTGTACATTTTTATCTGAAACCAGTTTTTTTCCGTCTTTTGTGGTGAAATTATTTAAAAGAAAATCTGCCCATGTAGTCATATCTTTGATATTACTCATAATTCCTCCTGCAGCATTTCCTGTTTCGTTCCAGTCGTGGGGAACTGCGATGGCTTTACCATCTACAGGGGCATGTGCGTCAATCTTGTTAGCTACTGCTTTTGCTCTGTTGTAGCTTCCATAGCTGGAGGTCATTCCTACTGGTTTCATGATTCTCTGCTCAATAAATTCCGCCCAGCTAAGACCGGAAATCCTGTGGATTACTTCTCCGGCTACGATAAACATGATATTGTTATAATCCAGTTTAGTTCGGAAAGGGTTTTCCGGCTTCAGATATCTTACGTTGTGAACAATATCATTAACAGTCAGGCTTCCGCCTTCCGGGAAAAACATCAGGTCACCCTGCCCCAAACCTAGCCCGGCTCTGTGGGTTACAAGGTCTTTAACCGTTACATTTTGGGAAACATACGGATCGTACATCTGGAATTCAGGAATATATTTTGAAACCTTATCGTCCCAGTTCAGTTTTCCTTCGTCTGCAAGGATAGCCAGCGCAGTACATGTAAACCCTTTTGAATTGGATGCAATTCCTACCAGTGTAGTATCATCCATCGGTTGTTTGGTGGCTAAGGAGCGCTGTCCGAACCCTTTGGAATAGATCACTTTTCCGTCTTTTATGATCCCTACGGACATTCCCGGAACATCGAACGTTTTTAAGGTATTCTGGATCAGTTCATCCAGTTTTTTTTCTTCAACCTGGGCATTGAAAAGCCCTACTGCTGCCAGAAAAAGTAGAAAAGAAAATTTCTGCTTCATTTTTATAAATTTTCTCAAATTTAGTAAATATTAGACGATGCCGGCCCCTCCTGCAAAACTTTGTTTATTTAAAAACAACCTGATCTTTAATAGAAAATAAATCTTTCCTAACTTTGCAAAAATTCAAATCTTAATGACTAAAATTCTCCTTCTTTCCGATTCCCATTCCTATATAGACGACAGGATTTTAGAATATGCCCGTGAAGCCGATGAAATCTGGCATTGTGGTGACTTCGGAAGTATGGAGGTTATTGAAGAACTGGAAAAAATAAAACCTTTAAAAGGGGTTTACGGAAATATAGACCATGCAAAGATCCGGGCTGAATTTCCTGAAGTGAATCGTTTTTTCTGTGAAAATCTGGAAGTTTTAATGATCCACATCGGCGGATATCCCGGGAAATATACTCCGCTTGCCTACAAGGAAATTTCTGAAAAAGCACCTAAACTGTTTATTTCAGGTCATTCCCATATATTAAAAGCAATGTTTGACCAAAAGAACAATCTTCTTCATCTGAACCCCGGAGCCTGTGGCAAGCAGGGATGGCATAAGGTGAGAACAATGATGCGTTTCGTGGTGGAAGGGGAAGAAATAAAAGATCTGGAAATCATTGAGCTGGGACCGAAAAATTAATTTTTTGACAACAATAAAAGAAGGAACACAATACATGAAAATCGGAGACAAAGTTTCTGTAGTAGATGAAGATTTAAGCGGAATTATTACTTCCGTGAACGGAAATATTGTTGTTTTTAAGGATGAGTATGGGTTTACCTACCAATATCCAAAAGAAAAGCTGGTTCCAAAAAATTCGGACCTTTATGAAAATATCCGGGTAGTAAAAAAAGCTGAACCAAAAAAAATTATCTCCAAAAAGCATCAGAAAAATCATATGGTCCTGGATCTTCACTTTGATCATCTGGTTAAGAATCCTGGTGATTATGACAGTTTCGAGAGGCTCTTTATTCAAAAAGCAAAGCTGATGGAGGTTCTGGACTTCTGCAGAAAGCACAATCTGAAAAGATTAGAGATTGTACACGGAATTGGTGACGGAATACTGCAGAGAATGGTAATGGATGTTTTGGAAAGCCAGGCAGATATCGATTTTTATAATAAGGAAATACTTCATCATCAATCGGGTGCTGTTATGATAGAATTTCACTAAATTTGCAGCAATTGAAATATGAACGTACTTAATTTACTTTTTACCAAAGACGGATTAATCTACCAGATTGCAAAAAACAAAAGCATTCAGGAAGAAAAGTCTTATTTCGTTACTGAAGAAACTCCTGAAAATCTTATTGAAGAAAAGCTGGACGAAATCCTTCTTAAACAAAGGTTTGATGAAATCCATGTGATCTCTGCATTAAACCATTTCACCCTGATGCCTGAAGGGTTTTCAGAGCATGAAGCCGGGTTTGAACTGATTGCCTTCAATGCACCGGCAGACAGGGAAAAAGAGGAACTGATGCTTTCTGTAAATAAAAAATTCGGGGTACAGTTTTACTATACGTTTCCTAAAAACTTTTACAGGAAAATAAAAGAGCTGGCAGTCCCGGTTCATTTTAATTTCTCCGGCGAAAAGTTTTTAAATTCAATCAACAATAAGAACAATAAGGAAATCCATATTAACCTATATCATAACCAATGTGAATTTTTCGCCATTGATAACAAGAAGGTTATTTTATACAACAACCTGGATGTGAATTCTGAGGTCGACTTTCTGTATTTCGTGATGTTTACGCTAAGCAAAATAGGTTTCGGAATTAATGAGACCAACTTCTACGCTTACGGTGAAACCACGGAAAACGAAACCTTCATCTCCGAGCTTCAGAAATTCGTTAAAAACATGAGAATTGTTTTTGACAATGTTCCTAATAAGAATTTTATACTTAATTAAAGGGATTAGGAATAAGGGAACAGGGCTTAGCCTTATAAATGTTTCCCTGATCCCTAAAACCTATTACCTAAACCCTAAACCAATATGTTCAGAATAATATCCGGCAAGTGGAAAGCAAAAAAAATTGCGGCTCCCAAAAATTTTGAGGTAAGACCTACAACAGATTTTGCCAAAGAAGCCCTTTTCAGTATCCTGGAAAATAAATATGATATGCAGTCGGTTTCCGTACTTGATCTTTTTGCAGGCATAGGTTCCATTACTTTCGAATTTGCCTCCAGAGGATGTCAGGATGTAACTTCAGTGGAACTGAATCCGAAACATACCAGTTTTATTAATTCAACTGCTTCTGAACTTGACATGTCGCTGCAAATTAATGTTCAGAGAGGTGATGTTTTTGACTGGCTTAAAAAATTCAGGAATAAGAAAAGCTTTGAAATTGTATTTTCTGATGCTCCGTTTGAAATGGAGGAAAAGAAATATTATGAGCTGCTGTCCCTGGTTCTGAATAATAAATTTGTGAAGCCCAATGGGGTTCTGATTGTGGAACATCAGAGCAGAATGAAGCTGGAGCATCCCAATTTAATAGATACCCGAAAATACGGAAATGTAAGTTTCAGTTTTTTCGAAGCGAATAAAGAAGATAATCAGGAAATTTAGTTCCTGATTATTTTTTTTATGGAATGTTCCGGTGCCGCAATTCCCCAATTGGTAATAGCTTCCAGAACGGGGAGCAATGTTTTTCCAAATTCCGTAAGGGTATATTCCACCATCAGCGGAGGTTTTTCCGTATATACTCTTCTGTTGACGATATGATCTTCTTCAAGCTGTTTTAACTGGAGGCTCAAAGTCCTTTCCGTAATGGTTGGAATAGACTTTTTCAGCTCATTGTATCTCTTAGCACCATTCAGTAAGTGATGCAAAATTACCGCCTTCCACTTTCCCCCTATAAATTTCATTGTTACACTGGTACAGCATGGGTATTCTTTGTTGTCTATGGTATACATTTTATACTATCCTTTTTTACCGTTATTGCAAAGGTAGTAAACTTACATTAATTTTGTAACTATAAAAATGATAGTGCAATAATTTATGAACTTTTTAGAGCAAATGAAAAAGAGGTATACGGTAAAAAAGTATAATCCTCAGGGAAAAATCAGTGAAGAACAAGTTGCAGAATTGAAAGAAATCCTTAATCTAAGCCCGTCTTCCATCAACAGCCAGCCATGGAATTTTATTTTCATTAATAAACCTGAGCTTAAAGAACAGCTGGCAGAAGCGTCTTATTTCAACAAAGGAAAAGTACTGGACAGCAGCCATTTAATTGTATTTCAGGTACTGAGGAATCCCAAAGATTTTGAAAAGCAGATCGAGGAAAATCTTCCGGAAGGTTCGGTAAATTATTACAGAAGCATGGTAAAACCTAATGGTGAAGATGCTGTTCGTGCATGGATGGGGCATCAGGTGTATCTTTCACTGGGAGTTCTTCTTTCTGCCTGTGCAGCTATGGGAATAGACTCTACTCCTATGGAAGGTATTGAAACTGAAAAATATGACGATATCCTGGAAAATAGTTCCTATAAAACGCTCTTTGCCGTAGCCATCGGGAAAAGAGATGAAAACGACAGCAATCATCCGGAGATAACCCCAAAAAGAAGGCTGAAGAGCGAAATGGTTGTTTTAGAACCTTAATATGGGACTTTTCTCATAAATAAAAGCTGTTTCAAGAGAAACAGCTTTTTGTATTATAAAACTTTCAATTCCAGATCTATTGTTTTTCCAAAGAATTTTTTAGAGATCTTCTCAAAGTTCTTTGTAAGGTCCGAAAGATAAAAATGGTAGTTTGGCTTCGGATTATTGTCATTCAGAAGATGATACTTATCCAGGATAATCTTCAGATGGTTGGCTACAATATTGGGTGAATCAATCACACGTACTCGGTTTCCGTAATATTGCTTGATTTCATCAATCAGCAAAGGATAGTGTGTACAGCCGAGAATAAGTGTTTCAATATTTTTGAGCTTGTTATTACTCAAATAATTATAAATGATAGCGTGCGTTATCGGATGGTTTTTGAATCCTTCTTCGATGGCAGGAACCAGTAACGGGGTAGCCAGCTCATCAACTTTGATCCATTTATTCTGCTTTCTGATGCTTTTTTTGTACAGCCCGGAATTCACAGTAGCTTTTGTGGCGATTACCCCAACATTATTGTGAATTTCATAGGCTACCTTTTCTGCAACCGGATTAATAACATCTATAACAGGAACTTTCCCATTAACAGACTGCATCACTTCATTCAAAGCATTTGCCGTAGCCGTATTACACGCAATGACAATAGCTTTACAGTTCTGCTCAAGCAGAAAATTGGTGATTTTTGTAGAATATTCTATGATCGCATCCTTCGACTTTTCACCGTACGGAAGGTGTTTGGTATCTCCAAAATAGATCAGGTCTTCGTGAGGAAGAAGTCTTTTGATCTCTTTAGCTACGGTAAGTCCTCCCACCCCACTATCGAAAATACCGATAGGCTGGCTTGGTGAAAGATGTGAATAATCTTGCTTTTTAGTTTTCAAGTGAACTGAAATTTTATACAAAAATAGTGAATAATCGGATATTTAATTAAGATTACTGATCGAAAAATCTTTTGGATATCTTACTTTATAACTTACTCTTATTTTTTTTGTTTCAGATGACAAGACTTTAACATTCCAGGTTAAAAATCCTTTTTCTTTGTTCAGTTCTGCATTATCACTCTGAAGAAGCTCAATTTTTACAGATTCATCTTTGCTCAAAGGGATTTGATCTCTTATATCAATATTGATCGCCTCTTTTTTATTATTTCGGACGATAATATCATAAGTAACTGTTTTTTCCTGATACGAAGAGAATAATTTTTCACTTGCCTTATCATTCACTATTTCTTTACGTATACTGATCTTCTTGTCGTCCCCCAGAGTAATGCTCATCTTATCATCTGTCTGATTAGGATTTATTCTTGTTTCTCCTACATACATATTTTCAAAAATAACGCTGGCTGAACCCGAAATCAGATTGTACTTGTTAAAATCTTTAATTTCGGCAACCAGATATGCTGTAGTGCTGTATTTTGGAACCGTATAGTATTTGTATTCTGCAGGAATTTTCATTTGTTTCAAATTAATGAAATGATCTTCATTATTTGAGAGTATATCATAAGGAATATCTGCATCAAAACTTACATTCAGTTGATTTTCATTAATTTTGATGCCATATCCTACCATTACAACTTCTTCAATCTGCTGGGTTCGCAATGTATCTTTTCTGTCAGAATAACCATTGCTTGTTCTTTCTTCATTTTTATAAGAGTTCAGAAACCAGGGATTCATTACCGGAGCCTCATTATTTCTGGAAGATCTTGCATTGATCAGTGAAAGTTTTACTCCTTTCCAGTCAAGTCCCGTATCTTGTCTTACTTTTGCTTTAAAAGTAATATCCAATGGCTCTGTAAGTTTATTTCCTTTTACCTCATAAAAAGGTTCCCAGAAAACATTTTCTGCCAGATATCCTAAATTCATTCTGGCATTCCCTGCTGTATTGCTTACAACTTTCAGAACAAGGACACCGTCGGAAAACGTTTCTTCAGCTTCTGCATTTGCTTTCAAACGGTTTCTTAACCTTTCAAGCTTTAGAATTGTTTCGGTATATTTTTTATTAATATCAAGCTGTGCCAAGCTTATTTCGTTTCTCTTCGTTTTATAATACTCTGTCAGCTGCATTAGCTGTGCAACGCTTGAGGCACTGCTTCCCACCAGAAGACTTTGATTTTTATCTAAAAGCTCCAGTGTTTTCTCGTTGGTCTGTTTTTCTATATTGATTTTTGTACTGAGATTCTCTAAAATACCGATACTATCTTTAATTTTTTTCCCGTTGGGATTATTATTTTCAAAATAATCCGAATTGTAACTGCTTCTATATTGAGCGGAAAGAACGGAAATATCCTTGTTATTGGTATTAATCTGCACCGATTTCTCTACAATCTCATCTGAAATATTGGTTATTACAATCTCGGACGTTCCAGCCGGAACTGATACATTGACTGTATTCTGAAGTTCTGCAGATGTTCTGTAAACGTTTACAGCATTTACTTTTGCTTTTGTGAAAATTGGTTTTTGCGAAAAATGTAAAGCACTTAAAAAGAGAAAAAAGAAAAATAAGTTTCTTTTCATAGTTAATAGTTTTTATTTAAAGTAAGATTTCAAATATACATTAATAAACGCTATACCAAAAATAAGTCTGAAGCAATTCCATCCGCCATAAACCAATGTTTTTCCGGAATTTTCAGATGATTGTCTTCTGTGACTAAAATACCTTCTTCTATTTTGGATTTTATCTCGTGTTGGAAATGCTCAAGAATTTTATCATTGAATTTATTCTTCAGGCTCTCAAGATCTACGCCCCAAGTTGTCCTCAGCCCGATCATGATCATTTCATTGAACTGATCTTCCTGGGAAAGGATCTCTTCTTCTTTGGCAAGAATTCCGGTAAAAAGCTTTTTAATATACTGCTGGTTGTTGGCAACATTCCAGCTTCTGACATCAAATCCGTTATAAGAATGTGCCGAAGGTCCGATTCCGAGATATTCATTATACTTCCAATACGCAGAATTATGCCTTGAATAAAAGCCGGGTTTTGCAAAATTGGATACTTCATAATGCTCAAAACCATTGTCTTTTAAAAAATCTGACAGATAGTAAAATTCTTTATTCTGCTCTTCTTCCTGCGGACCGGCAACTTTTCCTTTCGAAATCCAGTTTTCCAAAGCTGTTTTGGGTTCAACGGTTAACGCATAAGATGAAATATGTGGAACTTCAAGGGCTATGGTTTTGTTTAAATTCTCTTTCCAGATCTCAAGATTCGAGGTTGGAGAACCATAAATAAGGTCTATACTTAAGTTATCGAATCCAAAATCCTGTGCTCTTTTGATGGAACTTTCTGCTTCAGATGCATTATGGGCACGGTTCATCAGTTTAAGATCTTCTTCAAAAAAACTCTGGGTGCCTATGGAAAGCCTGTTGACCGGCGATTGAGCTAATTGTTTTAAAAAGTTTTTATCCAGATCATCCGGGTTAGCCTCCAAAGTAACTTCAATATCGCTATCGAAGCTGAAATACTTCTGCACTTCATCAATCATACCTTTAATTTCATCTGCCGAAAGAATGGAAGGGGTTCCGCCTCCAAAATACAGGGATTTCAGATTTTTATTCTGCAATTCATCTTTTCTAAGCCGGATTTCGGTCTTCATGGCACGGATCATTTCATCTTTAAAGTTTAAAGATGTAGAAAAGTGAAAGTTGCAGTAGCTGCATTTCTGCTTGCAGAATGGAATGTGAATATATATCATAAAAAAGCCCTGAAAATTTCAGAGCTCAAATTTATTTAAATTATATCAGATTAATATCTATATCCTCTATGATTAATAAAGTTGTCGAAGTTATATCCTAAACTGATCATGAAGCTGTTTCCACCATAAGTCTGGATATCAGACATTCCGATGTTGTAAGTAGCTCCGACCATGAATTTATTGAATCTTACTTTAATAACCGGTGCAATCTGAAGCTGCTGGCTGTCGAATCTGTTCTGTACCGTTCTGTAGCTTACTCCGGCAGAGAATGAATTGATATCGTTAAAGAAAGTAGCCATTAAGTTATAGTCGATCATTCTTGTTGAATTGGTGTTCAGGTTGATCAACGCTGATGGCGTTACATAGATATTGTCAGCAAAATGCCAGTCATATCCTAAGTTTAAGAAGAATTTAATTGGGGAAGGCTCAATTCCGTTTACAATAGCCTTATCATTGCTTAGTGCAATATCGTTTACAGACACTCCTGCGAAAATATTTCTGTAGGTAGCAGCTGCCCCGAAGTTGGCATAAGCCATAAAAATATTCCCTTCTTTCCCGATCAATAAAGGATCGTAACCATCTTCAACGTTCACTGAAGTATAGTCGAAGTTCATATTATAAAATGAAACACTGGTACCGAAAGAGAACTGGTCTTTTCTGTCTCCCTCACTACTTAGTGGAATAAAGTATGAAGCTCCCGCTGTAATACCGCCTGCAGAAATAGGTCCATTACTGTCTCTGAAAATAGAGAGCCCTGCTCCTACTCTGTCGAAAATGTTCCCGTTGATTCCTATAGACTGCGTATTTGGAGAATCGCTAAACTTGTCAAATTGTTTGTGGTAATTAGCATTAAGCTGTACGTAGTCGGTCTTTCCGTACTGAGCTGGGTTGAACAGGAATTCACCATCCAGAAGATATTGCTGATAGTATGGTAGTGATTCTTGTGCTTTGTATGCATTTGACAAAAGAGCTAAACATACGATAGCATATAGTTTTCTCATAACAAATCTTGATTTCAATTCAACAAATATAAAAAAATTCTCAATATATTTTTAGTTTTCTAAATAATTTCTCCATTTTTTTACAGCATCCGCCATATCTTTAGGCATTGGGCTCTCAAAATATAATTCCTTTTTAGTTGTTGGATGTATAAACCCTAAAGTATGGGCATGAAGTGCATGTCTAGGGAGAATTTCGAATACATTTTTTATAAACTGCTTATACTTAGGCAGATTCACTCCTCTGAGCGGGGTATGACCTTCATATCTTTCGTCATTAAACAAAGTATGGCCAATATGCTTGAAATGAGCACGGATCTGGTGGGTTCTTCCGGTCTCCAGCTTACATTCTACCCAGGTCATATATCTAAACCTCTCCAAAACCTTATAATGGGTCACGGCATGCTTTCCATGGCTTCCATCCTCATAAACGGACATCTGCATACGGTTTTTAGGATGCCTTCCTATATGCCCTCTTATGGTGCCCTCATCTTCCTGTGGATTTCCCCAGACAAAAGCCCAGTATAACCTTTTTGTCGTTCTGTTGAAAAACTGCTTGGCTAAAAAGCTCAGCGCATATTCGTTTTTAGCGATCACCAAAAGGCCGGATGTATCTTTGTCAATCCGGTGAACAAGTCCTACCCTGTCCAGATCAGACTTCTCTCCATTCTTTTCAAAATGGAAAGCCAGTGCGTTTACCAGAGTTTTGTCCCAGTTTCCGTGGCCTGGATGTACTACCATTCCCGGTTCTTTATCTACAACTACCAGATCATCATCTTCATAAATAATATTCACAGGAATATCCTGAGGAATGATTACATTTTGTCTTGGCGGATGGGCAAGAAGCACTGAAATCTGGTCGCCGGGCTTTACACGGTAGTTCTGTTTTACCGGGGCACCATTGACCACAACATTTCCTGCTCTGCAGGTTTGCGAAATTTTGTTCCGTGAAGAGTTCTGTCTGTATATCAATAAAAATTTATCAATCCTTAACGGCTCCTGGTTTTTATCAACTTTGATATTAAGGTGCTCATATAATCCCTTATTTTCTTCATCAATATCGATATTCTCCAAACTGTCGGATTCTAATAATTCTTCGTCAAAAAAATCTTCGTTATCTTCTGCCATTGTTTTATTTTTTACGCAAAAGGCCCCAACATTTTGCAGTTGAAGCCTATATTTTTTATAATAAATAGTGATTATTCTACTACTATTTTCTTAGCTTTTGGTTTTTGAGCCGGCTGTTGTTGAGCTGTATTTCCGGTAGTTGCCGGTTTATTACCTGAAGTCTGACTGCCGGTTGCAGTAGTTTTAGGCTTTTCTGCTGTAGTTCCTGCAGGTTTAGCACCGGTAGCTGCACTTGTCGTCTTGGCGGGTTCTGTCTTAGCTGGTTCCGGTTTAGGAACTTCTTTTCTTGGTACCGGAGCGGCTACAGGCGGTTCATAATTGGGTTCCGAATAGGTAGGAACCTCTTCATAGTGTACCGGAGGCAGTGAAGTATCTACTTTCATTCTGTAAATAGAATTCAGCTGCTCTACTTTAGCCCTAAGTTCTGCAGGGGTTCTTTTACTGGCCCAAAGGTCAATCTGCATTCCCTGATCTCTTACATCCCCGGAAGCCGGATCCTGATAATAGATAATATCAGATTCATCCTTACTTCCATCCTCATGTTCTACAAGACCTACTTCAAATAAGCTCCTTGCGATTACTGCTCTTGCTTCTTTTACCGAAAGCCCCACCACATTAGGAATAGAAATATTTCTCATAGGTCCTGATCCTACCACAACATCGATCACGGAGAATCTCGGAAGTCGTGAACCCGGATTCACTGCATTACCTTTATATAATACTCTTAAAAGAGCATCTTTCTGAATACTCGGTTCATAGATGGTATCACCGATCTTAAGCCCCACCTGATCCAGTCTCTGGAAAGCCAGTCCTGAATATTTATTGATCACATCCGGAACAGTAATAGGCGCCCAGGTTCTTGGGTTCACTACAATTCTTACCAGTGATCCCGGTTTTACACGCGAGCTGGATAAAGGATGCATCTTTAAAACCTGGAAAGGTTTATATTTAGGATTATATTCCGCACTGTCTACTTCATACTCCAGTCCGGTATCCTCTAATATTTTTACGGCATCATACACCGATTTATTAATAACGTTGGGCACAGGAATTTCCTGACCGTGGTTTGTATGGTACTCCAACCAGCGGAAAGTAAGCCACACCAACCCCACAAAAACACCGATGGCGACTACTAAATTCAGTAAAACTTTCCAATTGAAAAGTGATTTAAGCATACTTAAAAATACTTTAATTATAACGGCAAATATAGCTAATAATTTTAAATGTGCTTTTATTTAATACAATTCATTTTGAATTTTAAAATTTCTGAATTTCCCTTATTGCATTACATAAAATGATTAAATTTGCCTTAATTGATACTATAATGGTTATGAGCAAAAAAAGTGTTGCCGTTGTTATGGGAGGCTATTCGGATGAATATGTGGTTTCCCTAAAAAGCGGTCAGTTGATTTACGATTCTCTTGACAGAAATCTATATGATGTATATAAAGTAGTTATCCTTAAAGATGAATGGTATTTTCTGGGTGAAAACGACAAAAAATATGAAATCAACCGCGGAGATTTTTCAGTAACGCTGGACAACAATGAAAAACTGAAATTCGATGCCTGTTTCAACATTATCCACGGAACTCCGGGTGAAAACGGGATTCTTCAGGCTTACTGGGATGCCATCGGACAGAAGTATACCGGATGTGATTTCTACCAAAGTGCTCTTACCTTCAATAAAAAAGATACATTAGCTGTACTTTCCAAATACGGAATTCCTTCTGCAAAAAGCATTTATTTAAGAAAAGGAGAAAATATTAATGTTGACGAAATTGTCGAAAGTCTTGGGCTTCCTGTTTTTGTAAAGCCTAACCAGTCCGGATCATCTTTGGGAATTTCAAAAGTGAAGGAGAAATCAGAATTAATTGCCGCTACGGAAATTGCTTTCAAAGAAGATGATGAAATCCTGATCGAAAGCTTCCTGGACGGAATGGAAGTTTCTGTAGGCGTTATAGATTTCAAAGGAGAAACTATCGTTCTGGGAATCACCGAAATTGTTCCTACCAACGAATTCTTTGATTATGAAGCCAAATATGAAGGAGCTTCAGAAGAGATTACCCCTGCAAGAATTGATGATGCAACAAGAATCAGAGTAGAAGAAATCTCAAAAAGAGCTTACAATTCCCTTGGAATGAGTGGTTTTTCAAGAAGCGAATTCATCCTTATGGACGGGATTCCTTACATGCTTGAAATGAATACCAATCCGGGATTCTCCCCTGCCAGCATTCTTCCGCAACAGGCAAAAATTTACGGAATATCCATCACAGACCTTTGCGGAAACGAAGTAGAAAAAGCATTGAATAAAAAATAATAGAAGAAATTAGAGGATGGGAGTTGACGATTAAATAGAGGGGAAAATAAAGATTAGCAGTATAATCCTAAACATTTCACACCACATATCCGAAACTCACAACACGTAACTCATCATAACACGTAAAACATGAAAATTGCTGTTTTCCCGGGATCTTTTGATCCTATTACCCTGGGACATTATGATATCATTGAAAGAGCGGCTCCGCTTTTTGACAAACTGATTATTGCCATCGGGCAGAATTCCCAGAAAAAATATATGTTTCCCCTGGAAAAAAGAATGGAATTTATCCAAAATTCTGTTGCCGAATTCCCTAATGTGGAGGTTGACTATTTTGAAGGATTAACGGTAGACTACTGCTTCGAAAAAAATGCACAGTACATCATCAGAGGTCTAAGAAATCCTGCCGACTTTGAATTCGAAAAAGCTATTGCTCATACTAATCGGACCTTGGCCCACAAAAAACTGGAAACCGTATTCTTATTAACCTCATCCGGAAAATCTTTCATCAGCAGTAGCATTGTAAGAGAGATCATCAACCACGGCGGAGAATATGAACTGCTGGTTCCGGATTCGGTGAGGGTGGAGAGATAAATTGTATAATCGATAATTGATAGATGATAATTAATGAATGGCCGAAAATTTGCAGATGCAGGAATCATTCATTAATTATCATTTATCATTCATAAACATATGCACGAACAGTTCAATTTTGCCATAGAAGTACTCGGAACCATATCCTTTGCGATGTCTGGGAGCTTTGCCGCTATGCAGAAACGTCTTGATCCGTTTGGGGTTCTGATTATTGCGTTCGTTACTTCCGTTGGCGGAGGAACTGTAAGGGATCTTCTGCTGGATATTCCGGTTTTCTGGATGCATGACTTGCTGACTTGTGCATTAATACTGGGAACAAGTATTTTCGCCATGATCTTCAAATCGATCGAAAAGAACTTCAAAGTAACCCTTTTTATTTTTGACAGTTTCGGGCTGGGATTATTTACCATTATCGGTGTGCAGAAAGGACTTAATGCAGAAATTCATCCCTTCATATGTATTGCCCTGGGAACGATCACGGGCTGTTTCGGAGGAATTATACGGGATATTCTACTGAACCGGATTCCACTGATCTTCAGGAAAGAAATCTATGCTACAGCGTGTATTGTCGGAGGATCCGTTTTCCTTTTAATGACAAAGTATATACCGCTTTCCTATACATTTATACAGATATTTACAATTCTATTAATTGTTGCCATCAGGACTCTGGCTGTAAAATACCAATGGCAGATACCCAAATTTTACGGCCATGATCATAACTCGGAAATGTGATCACTGTTTGGTTTAAAATAAAAAAGCACCTGGATCAGGTGCTTTTTCGTTTTGTATTTTCTTAGAAGAATTTTCCTCTCTGTCTCATATTCGGGTTATGCATATGCTTTTGCATGGATGGCATTTTCAGCTGTTCTTTCATCATTTTAATCTGGTCTGTCATCATTCCCGCGCTGTCTAATCTTTTTGCCTCTTCCAGAAGTTTCTGTCCTTCCTGCTTTCTTCCTTTGGAAATAGCTGCTGCTGCAAGATTCAGTGTAGCCATCGCTCTGTCATGTTTCATATTCAAACCGTATTCCAAAGCTTTCTTCATTAGAGGTTCCACTTTTGCAGGATGTTCTTGTGCTTGTGTCAGTCCCAACAGGTAGTGAAAATATCCATACTGGGATTTATGAAGCTGTGCCTGGTAATTGGTAATTCCGTTTAACCATTGTGCTGCCTTTTCCATATTCTGTTTTCTCAGCTGCCAGAAGGCAAGAAGAATATATTCATTCTTGAAGAATAGTATGATAGGTATTGCTGCCAGAAGGAAAACTACAATTCCCCAGCCCAGATTTCTTGTGAAAATCATCATGTAAAGTCCTAAAAGGATAAGAACTGCTGCAACTGCAATTTTTATGTACTTATTCATTATTCAGTTTTAGAAGTGCAAAGATAGAAAATTTAGAGGTTAGAAGCTAGAGGTTACCTGTTAGAATTTTCGCTGCTATTCACTCTTGATTCTTTCATAGGTCTGAAAACAAAAATCATATGGATTCTTTTCATCTTTTTCATGACATATTTCGTCAGTCTTTTTCCAGATTTTTTCATTGATCTTTGGAAAGAAGGTATCGGCCTCAAGGTCAGCTTTTACTAAAGTAACTTCCAATTTATCAACAATTTCCATCGTCTGTTCATAAATATTCCCACCACCGATAATGAAAACCTCTTCATCAATCTTTTTGGCAAATTTTACGGCTTCTTTAATGCTTCCTACGATCAGAATTCCTTCTTCAAACCAGTCTTTCTTCCTGGAAATAACAATATTGGTACGGTTAGGCAATGGTTTACCTATACTTTCATAGGTTTTTCTTCCCATAATAACCGGATGTCCGGAAGTAATATCTTTAAAGTGCTTCAGGTCTTTAGGAAGATGCCACAGCAGTTTATTTTCAAAACCGATCTCGTTCTTCTCTCCCATTGCCACCACTATTGTTGTCATTCTGATAATTTTTTACAAAATTAGCACATAATTTGTATATTTGGTTAGCACAAAAAATTTAAAAAAATAAACTATGAAAAATAAAGGCTGCCTGAGCGCAGGAACTATCGGTATCGCACTGCTTATTATTGTAGGTGTAATATTCTTCTGGGGAAAAAACGGTTACAATAATTTCGTTTCGAAAGAACAGAACGTAAATTCCAAGTGGTCCAATATAGAAACTGTATATCAGAAGAGGGCCAATCTTATTCCAAACCTGGAAAGAACGGTTAAATCCTATTCAAAATTTGAACAGGAAACTCTTACAAAAGTGGTTGAAGCCCGCTCAAAAGCTACGTCTATCAACGTTGACCCAACGAATATGACAGAAGCTGACATGGCAAAATTCCAGGCCGCACAGGGGGAATTATCCGGTGCATTAAGCAGATTGATGGCGGTAGTGGAATCTTACCCTAACCTGAAGGCTGACCAGCAGTACATCAACTTCCAGAGAGAATATACGGCGATTGAAAACAGCATCAGAACTGAAACAGTTTATTATAATGATGCTGCGAAAGATTACAACACAACGATCAAAACGTTCCCGAATAATATTCTGGCAAATTTTACCAACTTTAAAGAAAAACCTTTCTTCAAGGCTGAAGCCGGTGCTGAAAAAGCTCCTGAAGTATTTAAATAATAATGAATCGTTTTCTGACAAATCAGCAGATCAATTCCCTTGTGGAGGCGATACAATCGGCAGAAGAACATTCTACAGGCGAGATCCGGGTCCATATCGACTCGAACACGGAAACAGAGAATGCACAAACTGCATTTGAAGTGTTCAAGGAGCTTTGTATGAATAAAACTACCGACAGAAATGCAGTGCTTTTCCATGTGAATTTCGAACAGAAATACCTGACCATTATCGGAGATATCGGAATTCATGAAAAAGTACACCAGTCGTATTGGGATCACCTGCACGACTACATTACTACTGAATTTGCCAAAGGAAATTATTATAAAGCTTTAAAAAGCGGTATCCTGGAAACCGGTCTTGAACTCAAAAAATATTTTCCTGTAGAAGGAGAAAACCCCAATCAGCTTCCTAATGAGATTACGTTCTCTTAAAATAGTATTTTCATTCATATTCCTCTGCTTTTACACTTTTGTATCAGCACAGTATACGATTCCGCAAAAACCCGCGGTCTTATATCCTGTGTTTGATGAAGCAGGGTTGCTTACCCAGCAGCAAAAAGATGAGCTGAACAATAAGCTGATCAAATTTTCGGATTCTACCTCCACAGAAATTGAAGTAGTCATCATTCCTTCTACCAAAGGAGAAGACGTTAACTTTCTGGCAACCATGTTCGGCGAGAAATGGGGAATCGGAAAAAAAGGCGTGGATAACGGTGTTGTTTTCCTGATTGCTACTGAAGACAGGACCATGTCTATCCAGCAGGGAAGAGCTGTGGAACAGTATCTCACAGCTTCCGTGGCGGGTCAGATCCTTGATTATATCGTCACTCCCAATTTCAGGCAGGGACAGTGGTATGAAGGGATCAACCGTGGTACTTCCGCAATCATGGAAGCCGTTCAGGGAAAATTCAAACCAGTAGAAGAAACCTCACCTTCAGGAAATGGAAGTGCATTTAAGATCCTTATCATCGCATTTGTGATTTTCATTCTTCTGGCAATTATCTTCGGTAACAGAGGCGGAGGACGAGGCGGCAATAATGACGATGATGATGTGATCATTACCAGAAGAGGACGGAGAAATTATCCTGGTGGATTCTTCCCTTTCCCGGGCAGCTTCGGAGGAGGCGGTTTTGGTGGTGGAAGTTCCGGCGGCGGTGGATTCGGCGGCTTTGGAGGAGGAGGCAGCTTTGGAGGAGGCGGTGCATCCGGCGGATGGTAATAAGAAACATAACAAAATTCAATATAATCGGGCGGTCTGCCCGATTTTTTATTTAATATATTAAATACTAGCTATTTATTTGTTTATTTTAACATTAAATTCAATTTTAATTATTGAAAAATTAATAAAATCACATAAAACCCATTTTAAATTCAATATTTTTTCGTTATATTTACTGAAAACAGGTATATGAAAAAGACGCTGGTAGTTTTTGCACATCCCTATTTAGAGCACTCCAATTCTAATGTAGAGCTTATTAATTTCTATGTCCGCCACCAGCATTTTACCCTTAGAGACCTTTACGAAGAATATCCTGATTTTCATATTGCAGCGTTCAGGGAAAGGAAAAGATTAAAAAATTATGACCGTTTTATTTTTCAGTTTCCGCTTATCTGGTTCGGAATGCCGCCTTTATTAAGGCTATGGATCGATGAAGTTTTTGACCGCGACTGGCTCAAGGAAGGCGAAACCAATCCGCTGGAAGGCAAAGAAATTTATATCCTGGTAACGACCGGAGGAAGAGAAAGGTCATTCAGTAAAAACGGAACCTACCAGTACACCGTAGAGGAACTGATCAGCGGACTGATTGTTTCTTTAAGGGTTTTCAAAGCTGATATCAAGCACATTAAAATTGTTTATGAAGCCCATAAACTAAGCAAAAAAGATATTATTTTACATAAGAAAGAATTTACAGAACTCCTCAACCAATAATAGTATATGGAATCCAGTTTAGCAATGAATACATTAATTTTTCTTGGTGTAGCCATTATTATGGTTCCACTTGCGAGAAAATTTGGGCTGAGTTCCGTGATAGGATATATTTTGGGAGGCATCATTATCGGCCCTTATGTTCTGAGGCTTACCGGGAAAGATGTTAACGATATCATGCACGCCAGTGAGTTTGGTGTGATTATGCTTCTTTTCCTGGTGGGACTGGAGCTGGAGCCAAGGAAATTCTGGGAAATGCGGAAGAAAATTATAGGTTTGGGACTTACGCAGATGCTGCTTTCCATTTCACTTCTGTTCCTTGTTTTCATCAGTGCCGGATGGAGGATAGATAAAGCTGTTGCCATCGCGATGTGTTTTGCACTTTCCTCCACAGCTATTGTACTGCAGACCCTTCAGGAAAAAAATAACCTTAAAACCCTTGCAGGAGAGGCTTCCTTCTCCACGCTT
This sequence comes from Chryseobacterium oranimense, assembly GCF_900129755.1. Taxonomy (GTDB): domain Bacteria; phylum Bacteroidota; class Bacteroidia; order Flavobacteriales; family Weeksellaceae; genus Chryseobacterium; species Chryseobacterium oranimense. The sequence goes on along the minus strand of NZ_FQWT01000008.1, from coordinate 29,718 downwards.
CTGTTTCAGGATATTGCCGTGATCCCTATTCTGGCGATTCTACCGATTATTGCCAATTATAAAGCAAATCATCATGATAATGACATACAGATTCTGATCCAGAAACTCCCGGAATGGCTGCAGGCAGGGACGGTGATCTTAGGAGTAGCTATTTTGATCCTATTGGGAAGATATGTATTTGTTCCATTTTTAAGATATGTTTCAAAGTCAGGAATGACGGAACTGCTTACGGCATCCTCATTATTCCTTGTCATAGGGGTTTCAGAGCTTATGGTAGCCATAGGACTTTCGCCGGCACTGGGCGCTTTCCTTGCAGGGGTAATGCTTGCCAACAGCGAGTTCAGGCATGAACTGGAAGCCCAGATTGATCCGTTTAAAGGTTTGCTTTTGGCTGTATTCTTTGTAAGTGTAGGTTCTACCATCAATTTTAATATTATCCAGCAGGACCCACTGTTTATTTTTTCTACTGTTTTTGCCGTATTGATTGTAAAATTTGTGGTTTTATATGCCATTGGAAAGTTTTTTAAGATTGATACACCGCAGAGTCTGTTTTATGCATTTGCCCTTTCCCAGGTAGGGGAATTTGCCTTTGTTTTAATTAATTACGCTTCGGATCTTTACCTGTTAAGCCCTGAACTCAACGCACAAATGATGGCGGTTACTGCCATTACCATGTGTATTACCCCTATCCTTCTGATTATTAATGATAAATTGATTACGCCTAAGTTTATCAGGGAAGTTCCTGATACGGATAATGATTTCAATATTCTGGACAATACCGTTAGCCAGAAGAAAATCATTATTGTAGGTTTCGGACATTTCGGAAGTACGGTGGGCCGACTTTTAAAGGCTAATAAAATTTCAGCAACGGTTCTGGACAGGGATTCCGACCGGGTGAAGCTGTTAAGGAGCTATGGCTTCAAAGTATATTACGGAGATGCTACCAGAATCCCTATTCTAAGAGCTGCAGGAATTGAAGACGCTGAAATTTTGGTTCTCTGTCTTGATGATCCTGATGATAATAAATTTATTGCTGAACTGGTAAGGGAACATTATCCCAAAGTCAAGATTTTTGTAAGAGCTAAAAACAGGATTGATGCTTATAATTACCTCAACAACGGCATTGAAAATATTTACCGCGAAACCTTGGGAACCGCTGTAGATATGGCTGTTGATGTTCTTCACGAAACGGGTATGAGAAAATACGCGGCAAGACGTCTCGGACAAAGATTTATGGCGATAGATAAAGCCTCTATCAGAAGACTGGCCAAAGCAAAGGATGATGATGAGATCTTATTGTTCACCACAAAAGAAATCCTCCAGCGGGAGGAGGAATTACTGGCTTATGATAACCTTAATTTTGATAACAAAGATTGGGAAGGTTCCTCGTCAGCAGATGAAGAAGAAAATGACGAGGAATCCTCCAATTAATTATTATTGAATACTGACGCTTCCGCCACTACTTTCCTCCTTGGTTACATTTTTAAGCTCTCCTCTTTTAGCAATATCCACACTGCCTCCTGATGAAGCTTCAGCATTTACGGATAAAACCGCGCCGATATGAACACTTGCCCCACTGGAGGCTTCAGCTTTTACATTATCTGCAACAAGTTCTTTAGCTGAGATGCTGCTTCCTGATGAGGAAGTGACGTCTGCATTTTTAGCTTTCCCGGAAATATCAATACTGGCTGCCGAAGAAGCATCAACATCAAGATCCACTGCCCAGACTTTTCCGTTGAAGCTGCTGCTGCTGTCCGCCGAGATATCAAAATCATTGGCCTCAAGATCTCCGGAAACACTTGCTGCGCTGGATATTTCAATATCTACTTTTTCCTGTGTAAATTTATCTTTCACATGGATACTTGCCGCAGAATTGGCAACAAGTTTTGAGAAATCTTTTGCATAAATTTTTGCCTTCACATTATGGCTGTTCATCACCCTGATGCCTCTTTTATAATGAATATGAAGCTTTCCGCCGCTGTTGTCTACCAGAATTTCATTGATGATGTTTTCCGGTGCGGAAATAACCACTTTTTCTGTTTCAGACTTGATGATTTCCGCTTCTATCGCCTGGGAAACTTCAATCTCATCAAAATCTCCCTTAAATTCTTTCTCTCTCACCGGGCCGCTTTCTTTGTTGATCACATTATCTACCCACCCGTTGTCTTTATCATTATTATAGTTATTTTCACCATTTCTTCGGTCATGTTTATCATTACATGCGGTCATCAGCGCGAAGGCTGAGAATACAAAAAGAGTTGTTGATTTCATGTTTACTGCTTTTATAAATTAAGTTTTAATATCTTTATACTTTAATAACAACTAATTTATGAAAAATATTTCATCGGTATTGTTAATTTCTGCTCTGGCACTTAATCAATCTTGTACTACCATGAAGAAAACCGACACTCAACAGGAGACTCCTGTTACCGATCCATCCCTGTCTTCAAACCCTTTTATGAAGAAAAGCAAGCTTCAGTATGAGGCTCCGGAATTCGATAAAATTAAAAATGAACATTTCAAACCGGCTTTCGATTTCGGGCTTAAACAGCACGATGCTGAGATTCTGAAAATTGCCAACAACCCGGAAGCTCCTACTTTCGAAAATACCATTGTAGCCCTGGAAAAAAGCGGTGAGGTTTTAAAAAGAGCCACCATTGTATTTTCTAATCTTACAAGCGCAAATACCAACCCTACCCTTCAGGCTTTAGATGAAGAATACGCTCCCATTTTTGCTGCGCATTCCGATAAAATGTACCTGAATGAAAATTTATATAAAAGAATCAAGTCTATTAAAGAAGACGGTTTGGATCCTGAAAGCAAAAAACTGGTTCAGTATTACAAGCAGAATTTTGAAATTGCAGGAGCCAATCTTTCTTCGGCTGATAAAGAAAAACTAAAGCAGATCAATCAGGAGCTTGCTTCACTTTCTACTCAATATGCCAATAAATTACTGGAAGCAAGAAAACAAGGAGGCGTATTTTTCTCTGATGCCAAGGAACTGGACGGGCTTTCTGCCGATGAGATCGAAGCTGCGGCGGCTGATGCCAAAACCGCAGGACAGCCGGGAAAATATCTTCTTGCCCTTCAGAATACAACACAGCAGCCTCTACTTCAAAATTTGAAGAACAGAGCAACAAGAGAAAAACTGTTCAAAGCATCGTGGCTGAGAGCTGAAAAAGGTGATGGAAATGACACCCGCGAAACGATTGAAAAGCTTGCTAAGCTAAGGCTTAAAAAAGCTCAGATCCTCGGCAAGAAAAGCTTTGCCGAATGGAAACTTCAGGACCAGATGGCTAAAACACCTGAAGCCGCTACGAAGTTGATGAACCAGATCGCGACCCCTGCTGTAGAAACAGCAAGACGTGAGGCAAAAGATATCCAGGACCTCATCGATCAGCAGAAAGGAGGCTTCAAAGTAGAACCTTGGGACTGGAACTTCTATGCAGAACAGGTAAGAAAAGCAAAGTATGATCTCGATGAAAACCAGATCAAACCTTATTTTGAAGTAACTACTGTTTTGGAAAAAGGAGTTTTCTACGCCGCGGAAAAGTTCTACGGACTGACATTTAAAAAGAGAACGGATCTTCCTGTTTATCATCCTGATGTGGTAACTTATGAAGTTTTTGACCATGACGGAAAATCTATTGCGATCTATTATCTTGATTTCTATACAAGAGATTCTAAAAACGGAGGCGCCTGGATGAGCAACTTCGTGGAGCAGTCTTATCTTTTAGGAACAAAACCTGTGATTGTCAACTGCTACAATTACCAGAAGCCGGCTCCGGGAAAACCTTCCCTGATCAGCTATGATGATGTTTCCACAATGTTCCATGAATTTGGGCATTCTATCCACGGAATGTTTGCAAGCCAGAAATATCCGTCGCTTTCAGGAACGAGTGTTCCGAGAGACTTTGTGGAATTCCCTTCACAGATTAATGAGCATTGGGCACTGGATCCTGTAGTTCTTAAAAACTATGCAATTCACTACGAAACGAAACAGCCGATTCCTCAGGCTTTGGTTGATAAAATTAAAAAAGCAGCTACTTTCAACCAAGGATATATGACGACAGAGCTTGTTTCTGCTGCTGCTTTGGATATGGATTGGCATACCGTGACCAATGAAAGCCAACTAATTCCTGTTCTTGATTTTGAAAAACAGTCATTGGCCAGTCATGGATTTACCTTAGCGACAGTACCACCAAGATACCATACTCCTTATTTTGCCCACATCTGGGGCGGAGGTTACTCTGCAGGATATTACGCTTATCTTTGGTCTGAAACTCTTGACAATGATGCATGGGAATGGATTAAAAACAATGGCGGACTTACCAGAGAAAACGGAGACCGATTCAGAAAATATATTCTTTCTGTAGGAAATTCTGTAGACCTTAACCAGGCATTCAGAGATTTTACAGGTCATGATCCGGACATTAAGCCTTTATTGAGAAACAGAGGTTTTATAAAATAAATTATACAGAGAAGCATTCGAAAGGGTGCTTCTTTTTTTATAAGTTTTGGCTAAAGCCGATGAAATAATTCTGTTTGATTAAATGGGCTAAAGCCCATTTCTATTGAATATTGGAATTGCCACTATGGTTATTGCTTTTCTGCAATTTCGAATCAACAGGCTTTAGCCCGTTTCTATTGATAAAATCTCTATTTTTGTGCTCAATAAAAATTTGAAATATGGACTGTCCCTGCTGCTCGGGAAAATCTTACGAAGAATGCTGCAAGCCTTACCATACCGGAGAAAAGCATGCTCCTACTGCAGAAGCTTTAATGCGTTCCCGGTTTTCAGCATTTGCCGTTCCGAATGGAGACTATTTAATGGAAACCACATCTCCGGTTAAAAGACAATTTCACAATAAAAAAGATCTGCAGGAATGGGGTGAAATTAATACCTGGACAAAACTGGAAATTATAGATAAGCTATCTGTGAGCAAAGTTGAATTTAAAGCCTACTATACTGATGAGGAGGGGCATCAACATATTCATCATGAATTATCGAAATTCAAAATGATTCAAAACCGTTGGTTTTATGTGAGCGGAGAATTTTTAGAATAAAAAAATGTCCGGAAAAAATCCGGACATTTCATTATGGTTTAGTGGGCATCTGTCCCGTCAATTCCATGAGAGTGGCCATGTGCCAGTTCTTCTTCCGTTGCCGGACGTGTGTTTAAAATTTCTACCTGGAAATCTAAAACCTTTCCAGCCATTGGATGGTTAAGATCCGCTACGACTCCTTCAGGAGTTACTTCCACTACAAACGCCTGGAAATTATTTCCCTGACCGTCGGATAGAGGCAAAATAGCCCCTACAGGCGGAGTTCCTGATTCCTGGAACATATCAAGCGGCAACTGCACGATTGAATTCGGATCTTTTTCTCCGTAAGCTTCTTCAGGCTGAATCACAAAAGATGCTTTATCACCTGCTTTCAGACCCTGAATATTCTGTTCAAACTTTGGAATCATTCTTCCTACACCGTATAAAAATGTAAGCGGATTTTCTGCTGTTGTTTCTTCTACAAGAATCTTACTTCCATCTTCTTCGATGGTATGAAGTATGTAACTTACTGCTACAACATGGTTGTTTTCAATTGTCATATTTTTTCTTTTTTTCGTGATGCTTTCACGATTAACATCACAAATATACTATTTTTGAAATGATTGGCTGTGTAAACCCGTTAAAACAAAAATCCTTTTTAATCTCTTCTTTTTGATTCGTTCTTTTTTTTCTGTCTTAATACATAGAGGTACAGGCTTTCCACTTTGGTTCTGGCCCAGGGAGTTTTTCTGAGAAACTTCAGTGACGAATTAATGCTGGGGTTATCTGTAAAACATTTTATATTGATCTGCTCACCAAGTTTCTCAAAGCCTTCATAATATTCTACCAGTTCTTCAAGAATGGCATCGAGTCTTTTTCCGTGCAGCGGATCTTTGGATTGTTCCTGCATTGCTATTTTTCTGTAAAAGTAATATAATTATATGATTAAGATTTCTAAAAAAATCCTGCTGGTATACAACAGGATTCTATTTTAAAGCTTCTGAATAGCCGGTTTTACTTTTTCCCCGAATAATTCAATGGATTTCATCATAACATCGTGAGCCGGATCGCCTACATCCATATGCCCGATAAATCTTGTGATACCAAAAATCTCTTTCATGTAGGCAATTTTATCAGCCACTTCTGCCGGACTTCCTATAAATAGAGCTCCGTCTTTACTTCTTCCACCGTCATACTGCATTTTGGTGTAAGGAGCCCAGCCTCTGGATGCCCCGATTCTGTCCATCTGGGATTTATAATTATTGAAATAACCGTCTACAACAGCCTTGTCATCACTTACAAAAGTGTGTGAATGAATGGCAATCTGCATTTGAGATACGTCGTGCCCTGCCTTTTGATATTCCTGTTTGTAGAATTCCACCAAGTTTTTAAACTGTACAGGCATTCCTCCAATGATTGCTACCACTAAAGGCATTCCTAATTTCGCAGCACTTAAAACAGATTGTGGAGTTCCTCCTACCGCTCTCCAGATTGACAGTTTTCCATCATTTTTCGCTCTCGGATAAACGGTTTGATTCTGCATAGGTGCACGAAGCTTTCCTGACCAGGTTACATTTTCTTCTGAATTGATCTTTAACAGTAGTTCCAGTTTTTCATCAAAAAGCTCTTCATAATCATTCAATGAATATCCATACAATGGAAATGATTCGATAAAGCTACCTCTTCCTACAAATATTTCAGCTCTTCCGTCTGATATAAGGTCCAAAGTTGAAAAATCTTCATATACTTTTACAGGCTCTGAAGAACTTAAAACCGTTACTCCGCTTGCCAGCTTTATATTTTTAGTGATACTTGCCGCTGCAGCCAGTACCATTTCCGGTGACGAAACTGCATAATCCGGACGGTGATGTTCTCCCATAGCAAAAACATCAAGTCCTACCTCATCCATTAATTTCACCTGATCCAGTATTTCACGGATCTTAACACCTGCATCTCTATATTTTCCGGTTGCCTGGTCAAAAGCCAGGTCACCAAACATTCCTATTCCTAATTCCATATTTCTGAATTTATGTTTTACATTTTAGATAAGCAAAATTACGAATGATGAAGATCAAAAGCATTGATCTTTGATAAGAACGGATTTCTGAGTTTATTACTAAATTAAAAAATCCAGCCTGACGGCTGGATTTTCCTATTATTTCTTCAGATACTGATCAAAGTAATCCGTTACTTTCTGCATCAGGTGAACACGGTCTTTCCCGATCACATTATGCGGATGTCCCGGATACACAAAATAATCCAGCTGAACTCCATTATCTACAGCAGATTTTATAAACTTGATGGAATGTTGCCAAACCACTACATCGTCCTGAGCGCCATGAATCATCAGCAATTTCCCTTTCAGATTCTGAACTTTATCCAGAAGATTAGCCACTGCATATCCCTGAGGGTTTTCCTGTGGCGTATCCATATATCTTTCACCGTACATAATTTCGTACATTTTCCAGTCGATCACAGGACCTCCGGCAACACCAACTTTGAAGACATCCGGATTGCGAAGCATAAAGCTTGTGGTCATAAATCCTCCAAAGCTCCATCCGTGAATACCCATTCTCTGGGAATCTACATAAGGAAGTGACTTTAAGTAATCTACACCCTTCATCTGATCGTTCATTTCGGTAGTTCCTAGGTTTCTGAACACTGCCTGCTCAAATTTCATTCCACGGTTGGCAGAACCTCTTCCGTCCATGGTGAAAATAATGTATCCGTTTTGCGCCATGTATTCGTACCAAAGGTTTCCTGATGCCGGGAAGGTATTGGTTACAAGTTGCAGGTGCGGTCCGTTATAAAGGTAAACGATTACAGGATATTTTTTGTTGGCGTCAAAATCTGTCGGAAGGATGATCTTTCCGTAAAGCGGTGTTCCGTCATCAGCTTTTAATTCTACATTTTTAATTTCAGGTCTCTGATAGTTTTTCAATGTATTTTCTGCCGTAAGAATATTTGTAGATTTTGCCGTATTGGTATTAATAATATTGACAGATCTGGGCGTACCTGCATTGCTGTAAGTATCATAAAGGTAATTCCCGTCGCTGCTCAGGATTCCTGTATGTACACCTGCCGCATTATCAAGACGCTGCATTTTAAAGTTTGTCCAGTTGATCTTGTACAAATGCTTTTCCAGAGGCGTTTCTTTCGTAGAAGTGAAATAGATTTCCTTTTTCTTATCATTAAAGCCCAAAATATCTGTTACCAGCCAGTCTCCCTTTGTGATCTGGGCAATAAGCCCTTTTTCAAGACTATAATGGAACAAATGATTATAACCGGTTCTCTGACTTTGCCAGATAAAGTCTGTATTGGAATTCGGGAAAAAAGTAAGCGGATGCTGAGGCTCCACATATTTATCGCTGGTTTCTTCAAACAGGGTTTTTACCAGATTTCCTGTAGCTGCATCGTACTGATTCATTTTCATGTGATTCTGCCCACGGTTCAGAACAGCAACAAAAATATATTTTGAATCCGGACTCCAGGTAACTGCTGTCAGATACTGGTCTTTTTCGCCATCAATCTTCAGGAAAGTGGTTGACTGATTTTTGATATTGTAAACCCCTAAAGTTACCTCATGGGATTTCTGCCCCGCCATTGGATACTTGATATTATGGTTTACTGCCGGCGTTACGGACCAATCTATAACGGGATAATCCGCTACCATTGTCTGATCCATTCTGTAAAATGCTACTGCTTCTGAATTCGGTGCAGGGAAAATTCCTGTATCAATTCCGAATTCATTTCTGTGGACTGTTGCACCTCCGTTGATGATATTTTCATCAGAATCATTGGTTACAGCAACTGTTTTTCCGTTTTTATTAACAAATAAATTATTCTTTACGGTGAATGCAAAGGTTTGGTTATCTCCGAATACTTTCACATTGGATGCATTTCCGTCTAATGCAGCTGTCTTCACCTTCCAATCGTTTCCGGATTTTTCGATCCAGAACATTTTATCATTGGCATTAAAATAACCGCTTGACCCGCTGATGAATTTAATCTGTGGAACAGCTTTCAGCTGAGCATCAGAGAATGATCTGTTCAACTGGGTTAAAGATACAAGTGTATCCTGTTTGTTGGTCTTAAGATCAGTAATCAGATAACCGCCTTTTACAGCCTGGATATACGATTTACCATCTGCAGTCCAAGAAAACTGGGAAATATTTTTTACGGCCAGATTTGTTCTCAGTCCGTTTACTGCCTCCGCCATTGTAAATTTTTGGGTCTGTGCTATTGCAGAACCACCCAAAACCAGCATCAATAAAGAAAATCTATATAATTTCATTGTATAAAATTGAATCCTTCAAAAATAAGAAATAAAAACCATCCGTTAACAAATGTTAAAATAAAACATTCATAAAACAGAATTAATGTACTGATAAAAATAAATCCTTAACTTAATGGTAGGAAAAAGCGGGAAGAATTAGTGTGAATGGTGAATCATCAATGGTGATTTTTTTCAGTACTAATAATCATTATTCAATTGAAATCTTGGGCGAAATATCTATCGTCAATGGTGAATTTTTTCAGTACCATTAATTGACCATTCACCTATCAATTTCATTTCTTAACCTAAATCAATGATTTGTATATGTTCCCCACCCTACATTTGCAGTATTAATAACAAACAAAAATACATACAATGGCAACAAAATGGAACCTAGACCCAACGCATAGTGAAATTACTTTCAAAGTAAAACACATGATGATCTCTAATGTAAAAGGAAGCTTCAGAAATTTCAACGCTGAAATTGAATCTGAAGATGACAGCTTCGCCAACGCTAAAACTACAGCTACCATACAGACTGATTCTGTATTCACGAACAATACAGACAGAGACAACCATTTGAAATCAGCTGAATTTTTCAATGCGGAACAATATCCTACTATTACATTCGAGTCTCAGGCTTTAAATGATAAAGTAACCGGAAATCTTACTGTAAACGGTATTACAAAACCTATCACTTTAGATGTAGACTTCGGTGGAATTAACGTTGATCCGTGGGGAAATACAAAAGCCGGATTTTCTTTTGAAGGGAAAATTAACAGAAAAGATTACGGACTTAACTGGAATGCAGCTCTTGAAGCAGGAGGTGTAATGGTAAGTGATGAAGTAAAAATCGCCGGAGAATTACAGTTTGTAAAACAGGCATAAAATAGATCTGGTTTTTGAGAATATCTCAAAAAACTATCATAAAATTAACGTACAAAAGGTTCAGGGATTTTTCTAAAAGCCTTGAACCTTTTTCAATAATTACTTATTTATGAATCTCAACGATCTGCAAAATATCAGCGATAATTTCAGAAATACCCAAAGAATGCCTGTTCTGTTTTTAGGGCATGGCTCACCAATGAATGCTATTGAAGAAAATCAGTTTGTACAGGGTTTCAGAAAAGCGGCTCAGGAAATTCCGAAACCTTATGCCATTTTGTGCGTTTCTGCCCATTGGTATACACAGGGAACTTTTGTAACAGCAATGAATATGCCCAGAACAATCCATGATTTCGGAGGTTTTCCGAAGGCATTATTTGATGTGCAGTATCCTGCTCCCGGAAGCCCTGAACTGGCCAGAGAAACAGCTGAGCTTTTGGCTCCAGTTTTAGTGGAGGAAGATCACAACTGGGGACTTGACCACGGCGCATGGTCGGTAATTAAACACATGTATCCTGATGCTGATATTCCGGTCATACAGCTGAGTATAGATTATACCCAACCTCCGCAATATCATTTCGATCTTGCCAAAAGGCTGAATAAACTCCGCGAAAAAGGAATTCTGATTATCGGAAGCGGGAATATTGTCCATAATCTCCGCCTGATCGACTGGAAAAATATTGACACGGTAGGTGCCGGCTGGGACTGGGCTGTTGAAGCGCGTGAAAAAACCAACAACTGGCTTCTGGACGGAAATTTCCAGAATATTATAGATTACCAGAAACAGGGCACATCGCTCCAATATGCTGTCCCTACACCGGATCACTATCTTCCGCTGATCTATACATTAGGTTTAAAGGATAAGGCCGAAAACCTTTCCTTATTCAATGATGAACTGATCGGAGGATCTCTAAGCATGACCAGTGTAAGAATAGGATAACCAGCATATGAAATTGCAGTTAAAAAAAGGAATATCATCAATCCGTGCCGCTCAGGCAGATTGAGATATTCCCAATATTTTATATTATAATGACTTATTGTACTGCTTTCAGAACATTGATGTTTCCGTAGCCATAATTTGAATTTACAGTAGGATAATAGGTGGCAGACTGTCTCATTTTATTCAGCACCTGTTCTCTTGTCCATGACGGATTTTTGGCCCAGACCAGAGCCGCAATACCTGCTGTAGCAGCGGTAGCCACTGATGAACCGCCTACATAATCAGCCTGATTGTTGTAATAACTTAAAACCGGAACTGTATTTCCGTTCGCTCTTTCCATCTGGAAGGTAAAATCGATCTGGCTTCCGGAGTGGCAAACGTCACATTTCTGATTGGAAGTTCCTTCTTTTACTCCCGTTACGGCCTGTGTTTCGGACATACTTGCCGGGAAAATCACGCCGACAAAATTGGTAAAACTGGTAGAGGTTCCTCCTGCACAAAAAATCAGTTTTCCTTTGGAATAGGCGTATTTCACTCCATCTTCAATCTTTCCGACGGAGAAAATATGTCCCATGGACATGGAAATAATCTTCACACCGGCATTATTGGCAAGATCAGTGAATGCTGTTTTTACGCCATTCTGTTCACTGGAAGTTTCAAGCACAACATTGGAAGCCGCGCGATAAGTAATAAGATTGGCATTGTAAGCAACTCCTACAGGAAGTCCTGCATTATTTTTCGGGGCTGCCATTACAGAAGCCATCTTTGTTCCATGCCCGCACTGATCAGCCGGACCGTCTGTAGTGGATCCGTTGACATATGATCCGAATTTGCTGATTGTTCTTCCGGAAGATGCTCCGGTATTGAAACTGCTTCCCAATAAGGTCTGTTCGGGCGAAACTCCGGTATCAATCAATCCTATGGTCACTCCTGCTCCCGTACTGTAGCTCCATGCATTAGGAATATTGTGCTGGGTAAAGGCCCATGGAATTTTAGCATTAGGAGCTGTTGTAGTATAATCTGCGGCATTTAAAACAGCAGAATCAAATCCACAGCCTGAAGAACCACTTGATTTTGCATTGGGATTGAGGCTGTTTTCTATTTCAAAATAATGATAATCTCCCGGCTCTACATAGCGTATGGTTTTCATTTTTCGCAGTGCTGTAATAGTTTCTTCCTTTTCTACGACAACATCTATCTGATTAAGATACTGATCGGAAGAAATCAGAAATCTGGTCGGCTCAACACCTTCCTGCTGTCTGATAACATCAAGAATTTCAGCTTCCATTGCTTTGCTGTTTGCCGACAGGCTTCTGTCGAAATCATCTTTTGATGCTCCAAAGCCGATGGAAACCATCCTGTTTCCCCTGAAAACTGCACTCCAAAGCAAGTGGTCCGAAGCGTTTTTCCAGTTAAATGTTCCGCTGTTTTTGATCGTACTGTTAATTTCCGAATTGATCTGTTTCCCTGTTAAAGGATCTTTCTGAACAACTTGAACAGATGGATTTTCGGTCTGAAGTTCATCCCTGGTACACGAATTCAATGTAAGGAACAGTGCCAGAAGGTAAAATACACTTTTTTTCATAGTATTAATTTTATGGTTTGGAACCACAATATAACACTTTGATGTGAATTAAAAGCTTATAAAAAATGAATTTAGTATTACCTGAATATGAATCTTTATATGCAGCTAGCTGTTAAAAAATTTACAGTAATTTCTCAAAGCAAACGCTATTGTCAATACCAATATACTGTCCGTAATTAGGAATTCTGTAATATCCGTTTTTTTCATACAGAGCAATGGCTTCCGGTTGCTTGATGCCTGTTTCCAGAACACATTTGCTAAACCCTTCTTCTTTGGCCCAGATCTCTAGTTCATTTAATATTTTCGATGCAAATCCTTTCCCTCTCATTTCCTCATTGGTATACATTCTTTTGATCTCTACAGCATCATCGGAAAAAGGTTTAAATGCACCACAACCAACGGCTGCATCTTCAGAATAAGCTACCACACAGTTTTTCAATGCATCAATTGAGTTAAACTGATGGTAAAATTCATGGTCTTTTCCATCACGGACAGCCAGATCGGCGTCCAGAAGCTTTACTAAATCCTGAAAGTCTGTATTGGAAGAATCGGTTCTACTAGTGATCATTGGTTTATTCAAAAAATTTAATGCAATTTAAATATTTAATACTAAAATGTAAAGTAAAAAGCTTCCCCGGTAAGAGGAAGCCTTCAATTTATTTGTTTTCCGTTTTTTCCGGCATAGGTGGTGGCGGATCTTGGTAACCGGCTTTTTTATTAAGTCTTTCCATTACCTGAAGAGCTATTTCACTTCCCATTTTTCCTCCTGCTTCCATACTATCCTTCATAAGAGAAGGCATTACTTTAAGCGTTTTTTGTCCAATGGGAGATTTATAAAATTTAATAAGCTCATCAAGATCTGATTCAGTATAATATTTAGCATAAATCGGAATATAAAGATCAGTCATTTTATCAGATGTAACTTCTGCAGCAAATTCACTCCAGAATTCCTCCGGAATATCCGCCCTTCTTTCTTTAAACTGCAATATATACTGCTCCACCGCTGCAATAGCCATTTTATCAGCTCCCGTAATTTTAATGAATTCACGGATTTTAGCCTCAGAAGCCTGAGAGAAGGCAAGAGTTCCGATAAAAAGACTTAAAATAGTGATTAGTTTTTTCATTTACTAATTAAGCGTCTACATTAAACTTTCTTTCATTGATCAGCTCTGCAATGGCAAGCATATCCTGTCCTATTAACCTGTCGTCTTCAAGCTTTTTCACTTTTGAACGAATGATGGCAAAGTTTTCTTCGATGATCTTCGAGCATTTTGAAGGTCTTCTGAATTCCAGCCCCTGTGCTGCAAACATTAATTCCACAGCTAAAATATTAACCAGATTTCCCAGCACCTGATTGAATTTTCTGCCGGAAATACTTCCCATAGAAACATGATCTTCCTGCCCCAGACTTGTAGGGATAGAATCTGCCGAAGCCGGGAAACACAATGTTTTATTTTCCGTAACCAAAGCGGCTGAAGTATATTGCGGGATCATGAATCCTGAATTTAGTCCTGAGCTTTCTGTCAGCAATCTTGGAAGTCCATATTTTCCTTCCAGCAATAAATAACTTCTTCTGTCTGAAATATTTCCAAGCTCTGCTGCCGCCAGTGTAGCGTAATCCAATGGAAGAGCCATCAGCTGTCCGTGGAAGTTTCCTCCGGAAATAGATTCTTCAGCGCTTAGAACGATCGGGTTGTCTGTTACAGAATTCAGTTCAGTTTCTGCCATCATTCTGAGGTGTTCAAAGGCATTTCTGCTGGCACCGTGTACCTGCGGAACACATCTCATGGAATATGGATCCTGAACCCTTTCACAGTCTTCGTGGGCCTTCATATTTTCTGAGCCTTTTAAAAATTTAACCATTCTGGCTGCTACTTTCTTGCTGCCTTCGAAGGGTCTGATCTCATGAAGCTCTTTTTTAAACGGGCTTTCAGAACCTCTGTAAGCTTCAATACTCATGGCAGCAGTCATATCCGCAAGATTTAGCAGGTATTCAAACTTTTCCAGTCCTTTGATTGCATGAGCCAAAATAAACTGGGTTCCGTTGATTAATCCCAAACCCTCTTTCGGGCCCAGGGCCAATGGTTCAAGACCGTGTCTTTCCAGAACTTCCATCGTTTCGTAAATCTGATCTCCTTCCCAAACCTGTCCCAATCCAAGCAATGGAAGTACAAGATGGGCAAGAGGCGCAAGATCTCCGGATGCTCCTACAGAACCCTGCTCCGGTACTACAGGAATAATATCTTTTTCCAGCATCAGGATCAGTCTTTCAATCACTTCCAGGGAAACTCCTGAAAATCCTTTTGATAAAGCATGAACTTTAGCAATGATCATGATTTTGGAAAGTTCTTTATGGATAGGTTTTCCTACTCCTACTGCATGAGAAATAATAAGATTATACTGCAGCTGGGCAGTTTCGTCAGCTGATATTTTGGTATCGCAGAGAGGCCCGAAACCAGTATTGATCCCATAGACGCATCTATCGGACTCTACTATTTTCTGAACATTTTTTTGAGATTTTAAAATCTGTTCTTTGGCTGCTTTATTAAGTTTAGCCTTACCTGGTTTTTTACAGATTTCCAGAACATCATGGAAAGTGAAAACATCTACACCGTATATCATTTCTAAAATTTTCTTAAAATTACACATTTAACAATAATTGTAAAAGCTAAATTTTACCGTCTTATATTTTTCTAAATAACAAGTAAATTAATTTGCTATTTTTACTGCCGAAATTAAAAACAATAATACATGAAACTGAAAACTCTACTCCTTGCTGTATGTGTAGCAAGTACAACAGCTTTCGCCCAGAAAGTAAAATATTCTAAAGAAGAAAGAAAAGAAATGAATCGTTATCTGTTTAACGAAGGTTTCGATACTGCATCTGATAAAAAGGTTTCTACAATTATATTAAAAGACAATACTGAACACCAGGGTTACAGTAAATCGTGGGAAAAACAGAGGGGACAGATTCTTTCCATTACAATTGAAGATGTTGATACAGGAAAGCCCATGAAATTTGCGGCGGCAGACATTGCTGAAATGTATTTGTATGCGACAGAGAGGGAAAAATCTATGAAAGCAGGAAAGTTCATTTCAAACATGAGAAATTACAGCACCAAAAAATACAGTAAATCTGTAACCAATGATGCAATCCCCTACGAAAACCAGATTGTTTCCTTAAAAAACAAGAAAGAGCCCAAAGCTTTTTTAATGCAGGTTATAAATCCTGAATTTAATGAACTTATTACGGTTTATCATGATCCTTTTGCTTCAGAAACCATATCTACAGGTTTTGGTGGTGCTCCTGCATTTGGCGGTGGTGTCATCAAATCTTATTATGTAAAAAAGGGTGAAAAAGTAATGTGGCTTCACAAGGATGATTTTGAAGACAATTACGATTTCCTGTTTGGAGACAATGCCGAGTTTATGAAAAAATATCCTAAAAACTCTGTAGAGTGGGATTATCTAAGCTTCCTGATCTATCAATACACCGAAATGAACCACGGATAAAAATACTTTGAACAATAAAATGAACCTGTAGAGTCATCTGCAGGTTTTCTTTTTTAAATAGGGAAAGTTTCCTTAATTTTGTTATATGAATCCTTCTTTAGAATTACAGCTCAAAACTTTACCATCGGAACCTGGCGTTTATCGTTATTATGATAAAAACGATCAATTGCTGTATGTAGGAAAAGCCAAGCATTTAAAGAAAAGGGTTCTCTCCTACTTCAATAAAAACCTTCCGGGCTACCGTATTAAAATAATGGTGAGCAAGATCGCCCGCCTGGAAACAACCATCGTAAACAGTGAGTATGATGCTCTTTTACTGGAAAACAACCTGATCAAGGAGCATCGCCCTTTTTATAATGTATTGCTGAAGGATGACAAAACCTATCCATGGATCTGCATTAAAAATGAAAGTTTTCCAAGAATATTCCTGACCAGAAATGTAATCAAGGACGGTTCTGAATACTATGGTCCTTACGCTAAGGTACGTCCGGCAAAGATTTTACTGGATACCATTAAACATATTTATAAGCTAAGAACGTGTAATCTTAATCTTTCCCCTTCAAAAATTGCAGAAGGAAAGTACAAAGTTTGCCTGGAATATCACATTAAAAATTGTGAAGGCCCTTGTGAAAATCTGGAAAGCAAAGAGGATTATGATGAAAAGATCGATGCTATCCGTGGGATTATCAAAGGAGATTTCCGGAAAGCTAAAGAATATCTGGTGAATCAGATGATGAAAATGGCTTCCAACCTTAAATTTGAAGAAGCACAGATCATCAAGGAAAGACTGGATATTCTGGAAGATTACCAGGCTAAAAATACGGTGGTAAATCCTAATATTGATGATGTGGATGTTTTTGGAATGACGAGTGATGAAACGGCGGCTTATGTCAATTTCTTCAAGATCAGAAACGGAAATATCATCCAGAGTTTTACCACTGAAATAAAGAAAATTCTTGAAGAAACCGATGAAGATATTCTGGAAGAAGCTTTAATCGAGATCCGCCAGAAATTCGGCTCCGATTCCAAGGAAGTATTACTTCCGTTCCATTTATCTGTGGAAATCCCGAATGTAAAACTCATCGTTCCCAAAGTTGGCGACAAAAAAAGAATTGTGGAACTTTCCGAGAAGAATGCAAAAGAATACCGTTTAGAAAAACTAAAGCAGGTACAGATTGTAGATCCGGAAAGACATACGAACAGAATTATGTCCGAAATGCAAAAGCTGCTTCGGATGCCTGTAGAACCTAGACATATTGAAGGTTTCGATAACTCGAATATCCAGGGAACCAACCCTGTCTCTGCCTGTGTCGTTTTTAAAGACGGTAAGCCAAGTAAAGCAGATTACAGGATATTCCATCCCAAAACGGTAGAAGGCGCCAATGACTTCGCAACCATGGAAGAAGTAATCTACCGCCGCTATAAAAGAATGCTGGACGAGGGGGAAGATCTTCCGCAACTGATCCTTATAGACGGAGGAAAAGGGCAGCTTTCATCTGCTGTAAAAAGCTTAAAATTATTAGGTCTTTATGGCAAAATCACGATTGTAGGGATCGCCAAAAGGCTGGAGGAAATTTTCTTTCCTGAAGATTCTATTCCTTTATATCTTGATAAAAAATCTGAAACTTTAAAAATCCTGCAGAGAGTAAGGGATGAAGCCCACCGTTTCGGGGTAAGGCATCACAGAACAAGGAGAAAAAATTCTACCATCAAATCTGAGCTTGAAGAAATTCCGGGCGTTGGAGAAAAAACAATTGAACTTCTCCTTTCTAAACTGAAATCTGTAAAAAGAATCAAAGAATCAAACCTTGAAACCCTGGAGGAGATTCTTGGGAAAAGTAAGGCAGCTGTTATTTATGAATATTTCAACGGTAATTAATATTGTAAAATACAAAAGGCTCTTTCCAAGAGCCTTTTGTATAATTATTTTTTAATGATCTTGCCCAGATGTTCTCTTTTTTCGGTCTTTATTCTAACAAAATATATTCCTGAAGAGAGATCTGATACGTTGATTTTATCATTAGTGTTCATTATGCTCTTCATCAATTTTCCAGAAGCATCAAAGATTTTTACTGTTTCAATTCTATAATTTTCTTTACTTTTTACAGAAAAATATTCTGTAACAGGATTAGGATAAATCTGAATATCCGCATTAGCATTTTTTTCATCCGCTCTGTGAATATCATCAGTAGCCAAATGAGCCGGCAAAGTATCCGTAACTTCATACAATTCAGTACCATGATTTTTTGTGGTAATGGAAAGGTATAATCTTTCTCCATCAGTTGCTATTCTTTCTATATTTTCATTAGACAGCAGCTGATTGTCATCATTGGTTACAAAAATATCCATTGGCATTGTATTGGAAGCCATACCATTTGTTTTCCATACTTTCTGCGAATCTCCATTCAGAAAGTACAGATAATTATTAACACAAATCATCTCTTTTGCAGAAGACAAATTGGACACTAAACTGAAAGTACCACTGGCCGTCCCGTCCGTTCTCCAAAGCTGAGCTCCATTGTTATTGGTAAAAAACAACTGATTTCCACATTTTTTGAATTTAGTTTCTCCAAAAAAGTTTCCGCTTAGAACTTCGGTAGTTCCCACGACAGTACCATCTGTTGAATAGAGACCTGATGGATATCCTGTAGTATTATAAAACAATTTACCATTTAGAACTTCTGTTTCTCTGGAAATATTTCCTGAGCCATAATTCTTCAACAACACTGCAGATGCCTGATCCCCATCTGAAGCCCACAGTTCATTTTGTCCATAGCTTGAATTTTCCTGTCTTTTTGTGAAGAAGAGCTTGTTGTTGAAACTCTTTAATACTTTAATATCTCCATCTGTTCCGTCCTGATAACTGAATTCAATCGCTTTTGAAGTTCCTGCAGATGTACCATCGGATTTCCAGATCCCCAGCTTTCCGTTTTCTTTAGCTACAAAATAGGCAAAACCATTCAAAACTGCAGTTTGAGAGTCTGTATTGTACATACTTCCCATGTTATCTGTTGAAATATCTTTTACCAAAACCGCTGTATCTGTATCGTTATCGATTTTCCATAATTCTGTTCCTATTATATTATTGTAGCCGGAAAATAAAAGGGTATTGTCATTTAAATTGACATAGAAAGAATTATCATAAGTAACCGTACCCGGCGGTGTAGACAATCCTTCTGAATATATCTCTGTACCAGCTGTTCTGTACATTCCGCTCCTTGGATTTGGAGTTCCGTTTTTAGTATAAAGATAGTTTCCTACTTTAAAGAAAGTATCTTTATTATCAGAAAACATTCCCATAAAAGAAGTGTTTCCAAAGGTGGAAAGTCTTTCAAGCTGTTGTGTATTTTTATTTCTTTTGTAGAGTTGGTTGTTATATTGGCGATCTGCTGCAATAAAAATAAATTCGTTGTCCAGAATACCAAAAGAATGTGGTGCAGAACTTTCAAATCTGCTGATATCAGTAGCTAAAGAAGAGTTCTGAGAAATCGGATTTACAGAGAATAGTTCTGTTCCATTCTTTGGACTATACCCGGTAAGATAAATTTTAGAATTCAGATCAATAAAGCTATTGTTATAAGGCATTCCAATATCCGTAATTTCAAATGTCTGAGATGAGTTTCCATTCGTTATCCAATATCTGTTGCCGTAGTTTGGTTTTGTAAGAATTAGATGCATACCATCTGAACTTTTTCCATATAATTCCGTCCCAGATGGGGTATTAAATAAAACAGTACCTGCTTCAGTACCATCTGTTTCCCAGATATAGTCGCCATAAGCCGTGCTTACTCCATTTCCATTGCTATCGAAATATATTTTATTATTAAGTTTTATAAATTTGCTATTGCCCATGGAACTGGTATTTCCCGGCATAATATTTTTAAGCATTTTAGTACCTGCAGCCGTTCCATCTGATACCCAAGGTTCCATTCCTCCCGCATCAGGATCGAATCCTTCAAATACAAAATAATTATCTGCAGAAATTCCGTTCAACCTCGGTGCCCTTAAAGGTTTTACCGGAACTGTGCCGGCCTCAGTTCCATCACTGGCATAAAGTCCATATCCGGTTCCCAGACTGGCAATAAAGTAGAACTTATTATTCATGGGAAGTATATTGAAATCTCCGGAAATACTTCCGCCTGCAGGTACAATATCTTTCAGTAGAACAGTTCCAGCTACCGTCCCATCCGATTTCCAGATTTCTTTTCCAGATACACCGTCATCGGCTCCTATAATTAATTCGTTATTAAATGAATACATTTTTACATCCCCGGAATACACAAAAGTTTTCACTTTCAGCAGTACCTTTGAAACCGTGTCATACGACCACAATTCATTTTGTACATAATAGAAAATTTTATTTCCGGCAACAACAAGGTTACCGATAGAATAATTTGTGCCGAGATCTTTTTCTTTCATCGTTCCGGCAACGGTTCCATCTGTTACCCAAAGCTGATAGCTAGAAAAAGTATCTTGTGCTACAAAATATATTTTGCCGTTTACATTTACAAAAGAGGGAGAACCAGATAAACCACTGTTGTAACCTGGAAAAATATCTTTAAGTAATACAGACTTTTGAGTTACAGAATTAAAACACCAGAGTTCTCTTCCTTCATCACTGTATCTTGTGGCCGGAAAGATGATCAGATCATTCAACTTAATTAAATTTCCGGGATCACCAGAAGAACCGAAATTTATTTCATGTAGCTTGGCATTGAAAACATTTTGGGCATTGGAATATATTGACAGAGCTGCCAATATGGAAATATAAATTTTTTTCATAAGTATAAAATTTAATCCTTAACTCATTCTTACGTTTGAATTAAGGATTATAGTGTTGTTCAAATGTATCTTTATTTTGCTGAAAATACTTCTTTGGCAAATTCTCCGTTGGTTTGCGGCATATCGATCACGATATTTCCGTTTTCGAAATATCCGATGGTATAGCTTCCATCCGAAAGTTTCACTCTGAAAACATCCTTTTTGGAAGAATTTTTAAAAACAGCAAATGGCACAGAGCTTCCTCCGTCTGCCAGGATAAACTGATTATTATCTACCTGGATTTTCTGAAGGTTTACCTTACCGTTGGTGTATTTTCCTGATTTATTTTCAGAAACGGGTGCAGATGAAGCCTCTTCAGCTTTTTTCACAACCTGTTGTTCTTTCGGACTTTCAGTTTTTGTAACCTGAAGATTTGCTATCGGATTTGAAACTGGAAGTGAAACCAGAGAACGGTTAAGGGCGTCCTGATATCCTTCTTTATATTCTTTAAGACTGGAGTCTCCTTTTGATGAAAATAATACCTTTCCGTTACAGTCTTTGAACTCGACTTCTACTTTGTTTCTCAGAAAGCTGCTTTTATTATTGATATTACCTGTTGCAAAACTGCATGAGCTTTTGTCAATTTCAGCGGGCCACTGATCTTTTCCTTCCTGAATCGCTATATAGCCTTTAGATTTTAAGGTCTTTATCAAAACTCCATCCAGGCCATAGGATTCTTTTTCAAAATCCTTAAACGTCTGAGGAATGGAAATATATTTATAATCTGAAACTCTCTGTCCAAAAACAGCTGTTACTGCGAATATACATGTAAGTATGGAAATCTTTTTCATTGCTTTTAAAATTACGTTTCAAAGTTAATCATTTCTGAACGCTCCCATATCCAGTTTAAGAGAGAAAAAATTAGAATAGAAGTTGGATCCTCCGATTCCTGAATTGGTAATCGCGTAATCCAGTGTAAGTCCGCGGTATCTTATCCCGATACCTGCACTTGGCTGGAAAGAAACTTTTCTTTTAAGGTCTTCAATATCTGTAATGGACTGAAACCTGTTCACCCCAAGTCGTACAAAGATCATTTTCTGATATCCAAGTTCAGCACCGGCATAGGGTGTAATACTTGCAAAATCTGTTGATATCAAAGCTGCTGTTTTGGCAAAATCAACGTTGATCCCTGCTTCCGGCAATACATAAAGGCTGCTGTTAATGTTGAAGATCTTACTTGCCCCTACATTCAGTTTTGGCATGGTAAGTTCCATTTTATCTTTTGGTGCCGGGTTAAATTCTTCCCCGTTCACCACTGTTGAAAGTTCTTTCTGATTAATGCTCCAAAAGTTTACCGTAGTCGTTGCATCACGCAGCATCCCTCCGAATTTCCATCCGTTATCTGCTTTATAAATAGCTCCGATATCGAAACCAAAACCATATCCGCTGGCAAATTTCCCGACATTTCTGTAAACAATTTTGGCATTTACCCCGACATCAAGTTTAGTATTTCCGGCAGGATTAAAGGCATAAGAAAGGATGGCTGCATAATCAGACTGGGAAAATTTGGTAATTTTATCATAATCTATATTACCTTCAGAATCAATCATCTGGGTTGTGTTCAGGATATTATCTACCCCCAATCTGACAACTGAAACTCCAAACACTCCTTCTTCCAGAACTTTTGCATATGCCAGATAATCATATTTTGCGATGGATTCGAAATATTCTGCGTGCATTGCTGCTCCCTGCCAGTCTTTTTCAATGGCCATTAAACCGGCCGGGTTCCACATGGGTGAATACACATCATCTTGGTTGGAAATTACAGCCCCACCCATGGCTAGCCCTCTCGCTCCGGCACCGATATTTAAAAATTCATTGGAGTATTTTCTTATGATCTGAGATTGAGACAGCCCAAACAGCAGTGAAAATGCAAGTAAAAAATATTTCTTCATCATATAAATTTGATGCTTAGTTAAAGTTTTTTTGTTTTCTGGCTTTCATTAATCCGTTTGCAATGATTGCCAGTATCATAACGCCTGAAGCCACATAAAATATAGGACTCATTTCTTCTGATTCTCCAAAGATAAAAAAAGCTAGTATAATTCCGTAGACAGGTTCTAAATTAACTGTTAAAATTAGAGTAAAAGGCGAAATATATTTCATCAGCTTTACCGACTCCAACATTGGAAAAGCAGTAAAAACGCTTGCCAGTAAGCATATTAACGCCAGATCTCTGTAATTTATTTCATTCATCTGAAAAATCTGTCCTGTAAACATATAAAATAGAGCGAGAACAAACCATCCGCTAAAAATTTCATAGAATATAATGTTTCCCGAGCTGGTTTTACCAAACATTTTGCCGTTAAAAACAGAGAAAACAGTCCCGAACACCGCACAGAGTATCCCGTAGACAATCCCTTCTTTGAAATGAAATTCAGTTTTAAAGATCAGTAATATGCAGGCTACTATTACCACCCCCATTACGACTTCTGATATATCGATCTTCCTTTTAAAAATTACAGGTTCTAAAATAGAGGCAAATAAAGTGGAAAGTGAAAGACAACTTAGCGCTATCGATACGTTGGATACTTTAATTGAATAAAAAAAGCAATACCAGTGAAGTGCCATGGCACAACCTATTGCTGCAAGCTGAAAAAATATTTTCCTTGATACTTTAATACTTTCCTTTTTATAAACCCTGATAAAGACAAATAAAAACACAGCTGCAAACAGCATTCTGTAAAATACAAGAATCTGGGCATTAGCATGAATCAGTTTTCCCAAAATTGCAGTGAACCCCCATAAAAAAACAATCAAGTGCAGCCTGAAAAGCGCTAATTTTTGCATATCCTAACTTCTGTAAATTTTTAACAGGCAAATTTACAAATAGGCTTTTATAAATCTCATAAAAAAATATAAATATTATTTTAACAAATAATTATTTAGTCTGTTTTTATATTTTTTCTATAATTAATTTTAGAAAATAATAAAAAAGATACATTTACTCAATTATCAAACAACAATAAAACCTGGTTGGAATTAAGGGTTTATGACACAAAAACTTTATGATAAGATAAAAATTTTAGATTTGCGTAATGAGATTAAATACCAATATTAGGATCACAACAGATCGGTTGATTCTGAAACCAGTGGATGAATCATATATTGACGACATAAACGAATGCTTCATTGCAGAAGTTACCAGATATATGCCTTTCAATCCAACAGGGGATAGAAATGACGTCATTAGTTTTGTAAAGGCATCCAAAGAATCTCTGTTAAAGAATACTGATCTGGTAATGACTGTTCTTGACTTTAATGATCAATTTATAGGCTGCTGTGGCATTCATAATATAACGGCAGAGTCTATAGAACTTGGACTCTGGTTAAGAAAAGATAGGCAGGGTATGGGATTAGGCACTGAAATTATTACCAGCCTGATTGAATTTTCAGAAAATAATTTTACCTTTCAATATATTCTCTATCCCGTTGATGAAGAAAATACAGCAAGTAGAAAAATCCCGGAAAAGTTAGGGTTCAGCCCTTATAAAAAATACCAGAAAAACAAAGGGGTATCTTCTTATCTGAATATCATAGAGTACAGAAAATATTATGCTGAATAATACTGCATAATTTGAACTTAATGGACATAAAAAAACCCTGAAAATTTGTTCAACGTTCAGGGCCTTCAAATAATAAACTATTAAAAAAATAAACTAGGAACTTAGAGTAAATATAAGGGAATATCATCCCTTTTACTCTGAAGTAAAGTTAGAAAAAATATCAGTAATTTAAAAATAATTTTTTGTTAAAAATTTCACAATTTTCTGAGAACCAATATATTAAACACTTGTTTTACTTCAGCCTTCATTCATTATAAAAATAGTATCTTTAGCCGTAAAAAATTGAAATTTTATGGACCTTGAATTTAATAAACGGGAAGATCAGAATAGATTAAAATTATCTGATATCAATCAATTGCTCGCTGAAATAAAAAAAGGAGGCGGAGAGAAGAGGCTTCAAAAGCTTCGCGATGAAGGAAAAATGACAGCCAGAGAAAGAATTGAATATCTTCTTGATAAAGGTTCAGATTCTATAGAAATCGGTGCATTTGCAGGTTACGAAATGTATGAAGAGCATGGAGGCTGCCCTAGCGGCGGAGTGGTAGTCGTGATGGGTTATGTTTCCGGCAGACAGTGCCTTGTTGTAGCCAATGATGCTTCTGTAAAAGCTGGAGCCTGGTTTCCTATTACCGGAAAAAAGAACCTTAGAGCACAGGAGATTGCTATGGAGAATAAACTTCCGATCATCTATCTGGTTGATTCTGCAGGAGTTTACCTTCCAATGCAGGATGAAATTTTCCCTGATAAAGAGCATTTCGGACGTATTTTCAGAAATAATGCCAAGATGAGCTCTATGGGAATCATCCAGATCTCAGCGGTTATGGGAAGTTGTGTTGCCGGAGGTGCTTATCTTCCGATCATGAGTGACGAAGCCATGATTGTTGACAAAACCGGTTCTATTTTCCTAGCCGGAAGCTACCTTGTCAAAGCAGCCATCGGGGAAACTATTGACAATGAGACTCTTGGAGGAGCTACTACGCACTGCTCTATTTCAGGAGTTACCGATTATAAGGCTAAGGATGATAAAGATGCTCTGGACAGAATCAAAAACATCATGAAGTCCATCGGAAGTACTGAAAAAGCAGGATTTGACAGGATAGAAAGTTTTCCGCCAAAGCAAAATCCAGACAACATTTTTGGAATAATCCCTGTTTCCAGAGCGGAGCAGTATGACACCTATGAAATAATTAAATGTCTGGTAGATAATTCGGAATATGAAGAATATAAACCTGACTACGGGAAAAGCATCATCTGCGCAACGGCCAGAATTGATGGCTGGTCTGTAGGAATTGTAGCCAACCAGAGAAAGCTTGTAAAAAGCGGAAAGGGTGAAATGCAGTTTGGAGGGGTTATTTATTCGGATTCAGCTGATAAATCAACAAGGTTTATTGCCAACTGTAACCAGAGAAAGATTCCTTTGATATTCCTTCAGGATGTTACAGGATTTATGGTAGGTTCAAAATCCGAGCATGGCGGTATTATTAAAGACGGAGCTAAAATGGTAAATGCCGTTTCCAATTCTGTAGTACCAAAGTTCACAATTATCACCGGAAACTCATACGGAGCCGGAAACTATGCAATGTGTGGTAAAGCTTATGATCCAAGATTAATTGTAGCATGGCCATGGGCAGATCTTGCTGTAATGGGTGGATCACAAGCAGCAAAAGTTTTGGTTCAAATCCAGGAATCTACTTTGAAAAAGCAAGGTAAAGAAATCTCCGAGGAAGAGCACAATGAAATCTTGGATACCATTACCAAAAGGTATCAGAAGCAGACAGAGGCCACGTATGCCGCTGCAAGACTTTGGACAGATGCGATCATCAATCCTACAGATACAAGAAAATGGATTTCCATGGGTATTGAAGCCGCCAATCACTCTCCTATTACTGAAAAATTTAATCTGGGAGTTATCCAGGTTTGATAATCCTGAGTTATCCTGAAAATATAAAAAGATGTGGAATTGGTTTTCCACATCTTTTTTTGTTCAAGCTTTTAGAAGCATTGTAATTTTTTAAAATTCCTTTATTTTTCAGTATTTATAAATACTGATTGTACCCTAGCCCCGATTGCAGCAATTGTTTGAGCTCATTTTCTATTTTTGGCTGCGGCGGCAAAGCCGCCACAGCCAAAAATAGAAAATAGCGAGTGCGGAAAGCGGGAATAGCTTTAAATAAATTCAATTCTAAGAAAAGAACACGCCCGTTCTGAATCTCTCTTTATTCAGTTTTTTATTAACTGCTAGTCCCCAAAGAATAAATTCTTTTAAGAATAAAATATCTTCAGGTAATGTATCCGGCTGATATTTTTCAATGATCTGGTCAAGAGGAACAATTCTGTTAAGAGATTTTGCATACACTTCATCTGAAGACTCATCGGTAATTTCCAAGGAACCGTCATCTTCCAGAAACCAATCCGTAATCTGGCTAAACGGCCCGTCAATATGTTTTTTCTCTAGCTTTTCCACTTTCGGAAAATAAGAGGTGAATAAAGTTCTGATCGCATTATCAATTAGCAACTGGGCAACCGCTTCTGCCCCTTCCTGTTCACCTTCATACACCAGCTCCACTTTCCCTGTAATCGCAGGAATTACGCCCACAAAGTCACTTAACCTTACTGATGTTGTTTCATCACCGGTTAATAAAGATCTGCGTTCTGCCGTACTCAATAAATTTTCAAAAGCAGTGATACTCATACGGGCGCTCACTCCACTTTTTGAATCTACATATTCGCTGTCACGAGCTTCAAAACCGATCTGTTCCAAAAGATCTTTCGCCAGAGAAGGGACGTATACTCCATTTTTCTGACGACTGTCTAAGCTGGATTCATACCGGGTAATTTCTCTGGCAATATTGATGTTTTCAGGATAATGGGTCAAAATCTGGGATCCGATACGGTCTTTCAAAGGAGTCACAATGCTTCCTCTGTTCGTATAATCTTCAGGATTCGCTGTGAAAACAAACTGGATATCCAAAGGCATCCTCACCTTAAACCCACGAATCTGTACATCTCCTTCCTGCAAAATATTAAACAAAGAAACCTGGATCCTTGCCTGAAGGTCCGGTAATTCATTAATGACAAAAATGCAACGGTTTGCCCGCGGAATCATCCCAAAATGAATTACACGGTCGTCCGCATAAGAAAGCTTAAGGTTGGCAGCTTTAATAGGATCCACATCACCGATCAGATCGGCAACAGTCACATCCGGAGTCGCCAGTTTTTCGAAAAATCTTTCATCACGGTGAAGCCATTCTATCGGGGTATTATCACCTTCTTTTTCAATTAATTCTTTAGCATAGCGGGAAATCGGATGAAACGGATCATCATTAATTTCACTTCCTGCAATAAAAGGAATCCATTCATCCAGTAAAGACGTCATCATTCTTGCTAACCTGGTCTTTGCCTGACCTCTTAATCCTAATAAATTAATATTATGCCGGCTTAATATAGCATGCTCCAATTGAGGAATAACTGTATTTTCATATCCGAAAATTCCTTCAAATACAGATTCTTTATTGCGAATTTTGGCTTTTAAATTATCTCTTAATTCGTCTTTAATGTTTTTTGATAGGTATCCTGATGCTCTTAATGAGCCTAGTGTTTGTATAGTTGGCTTTTCAGTCATTTTATTTATTTAAAATCTGATTTATTAACTTCTTGAATATTTTATGAATAATGATTTTTTAGCGAATTCTTTTCTTACGGTTAGTCTCATAATCTTCAAAAATCATATGACCTAGTCCATTCAATCCCGTATAAAAAGCTTTTCCCTGATTGGCTTCCGTAAATTCACTTACAAATTGTTGCAAATAAGGATCCTGTGCAATCATAAAAGTAGTAATCGGAATATGTAACCTTCTCGCCTGAGACGCCATATTATAGCATTTCTGAACAACATATTCATCCAAACCATAGGAATTCATGTAGTAGGTACCATCCGACTGACGAACACAGCTTGGTTTCCCGTCGGTAATCATGAAAATCTGTTTATTGGTATTTCTTTTTCTGCGTAAAATATCCATCGCCAGCTGAAGCCCGGCAACCGTATTCGTATGATACGGCCCAACCTGTAAGTAAGGAAGTTCCTGAATTTTCACGGGCCAGGCATCATTCCCAAAAACAATGATATCCAAAGTATCTTTCGGATAACGCGTTGTGATAAGCTCCGCAAGCGCCATCGCCACTTTTTTGGCTGGAGTGATACGGTCTTCTCCATACAAAATCATGCTGTGGCTGATGTCGATCATCAAAACCGTACTCATCTGAGATTGGTAAATACTATCTTCAACAATTAAATCATCTTCAGTAAGATGAAAATCTCCGATTCCATTATTGATTTGGGCATTCTTTAGACTTTCGGTAATAGAAATCTTCTCTACCGGATCTCCAAAGCTATAATTACGGAATTCCCCTGTTGTATCTTCTCCCGTTCCGCTTTTATTGGTTTTATGATTCCCGTTTCCACTTTTTCCAAGGTTCCCGAATATCTGATTAAGTGCTTGTTTACGGATATTCTGTTCCATTTTTGCACTCAAACGAATTCCATTTCCACCATTAGGATCAACTTCTTCACGGATATATCCTTTCTTTTTCAGGTCTTCAATAAAATCATCAATAGTGTATTCCGGAATAGTCAGCTGGTATTCTTCATCCAACATTCGAAGCCAGTCGATTGCTTCATCAAAATCTCCCGAGGTATGGGTCAGCAAATCTGTAAAAATTTCCAGCAACCGGTCAAATACAGATAATTCCGGTGCTTTGTAAGTTTCAAATCTGAACCCTCTCACAATATGCTCTTTCATATAATAAAGTTACGACATAAATAAAAGGCCTTTAAGAGATTTAATCTATTTTAATTTTTATGAATAAAAATAATATGATTAATATTTTAAAGTAGAATAAAGAAAATGAACAGATTAACGGAAATTGTAGATATTGCTTATTGCTTATTGCTTATTGCAAAGATAAGGGGTATAAAAACAAAAAAGTCTCACACAAACATGTTGTATGAGACTTTTAATAAAAACTGGCGGCGGCCTACTCTCCCGCTTGTCGCAGTACCATCGGCGCTGGTGGGCTTAACTTCTGT
>NZ_FQWT01000009.1 GCF_900129755.1 Chryseobacterium oranimense | reverse complement strand
GGTCTTGTAAAAAGTCGAAAACCCGTTGTGGGAAAGGCTTTCGCTTAGAGCCGGCTACGGGACTTGAACCCGTGACCTCTTCCTTACCAAGGAAGCACTCTACCGCTGAGCTAAGTCGGCATTGAAGCAAAAAAATCACACTAATTAGCATGATTTTCTTTGAGCGGAAGACGGGGGTCGAACCCGCGACATTCAGCTTGGAAGGCTGACGCTCTACCAACTGAGCTACTTCCGCAATTTTGTTTCCAAAATTATTGGTAACGCTGTGCAAATTTAGGAAAATCCTTTTAAATCTGCAAGACTTTTTCTTAATATAAAATGTGGGGAGAGCAGGATTCGAACCTACGAAGCCGAAGCAACTGAGTTACAGTCAGTCCCATTTAGCCACTCTGGAATCTCCCCTCATGTTTATATTAAAATTGAGCCTCCAGAGGGATTCGAACCCACGACCCCGAGATTACAAATCACGTGCTCTGGCCAACTGAGCTATGGAGGCAATTTTAAATTTGGTCTGAACGCTTTAGAGAAAATCTACTCTACGCTTTTTCAGCAGTGAAAAAAAAATCACCCTCTAAAAGAGTGATCTATTTTGAGCGGAAGACGGGGGTCGAACCCGCGACATTCAGCTTGGAAGGCTGACGCTCTACCAACTGAGCTACTTCCGCAATTTTGTTTCCAAAATTATTGGTAACGCTGTGCAAACTTAGGAAAAATCCTTTAGATACACAAGTTTTTATCTAATATAAAATGTGGGGAGAGCAGGATTCGAACCTACGAAGCCGAAGCAACTGAGTTACAGTCAGTCCCATTTAGCCACTCTGGAATCTCCCCTCATGTTTATATTAAAAAGAGCCTCCAGAGGGATTCGAACCCACGACCCCGAGATTACAAATCACGTGCTCTGGCCAACTGAGCTATGGAGGCAAATATAAAAAAAGAATTCAAAAGATCGCTGTTCCCTTTTTGCGAGTGCAAATATAGAACGGATTTTTTGAATTCTCAAACTTTTCTATAATTATTTTTAACTTTTTTTACTACGCCATTTCTTTTTTCTTGATTAATAGCTTTTTAGCGGTATCAACACATAGGTCCAAACTTTCTTCAAAACTTTCAGATGTCTTTTTCACTACAATATCATCTCCCGGAACAGCTAAAATAAGTTCAGCAGTTTTGTTACTTTTGTCTGAGTTATTTTCAACTTTTAAGAACACCTTACATTCATGAATTTTATCATAAAAGGTTTCCAATTTGCTTACTTTTTTGTCAATGTGTGATTCCAATGGTTCGTGTGGAGTTAAACCAATTGATTGAACTGTGATCTTCATAATTCTTCTTTTTTAGACGCTCGAGGATGAGCCTGATTAAACACTTTTTTCAATTGTTCAATATTGGCATTCGTATAGACTTGAGTACTGGCAAGACTGGAATGCCCTAATATTTTTTTTACTTTGGAGATCTCCGCCCCATTATCCAAAACGTGTGTAGCAAAGCTATGCCGCAGGATGTGAGGACTTCTTTTTTCTTTCGTTGTTACAAGACTAAGGTACTTATTAACTACCACATAAACAAATTTTTCATTGAGTTTTTTGCCCTTTTGATTGACAAAAAAATATGATTGATGTTCGCTGTCAGGTTTCCTTATTTCCAGATAACTTCTTAACAGATCTGACAGGTCGTGGGAGACAGGAATAAAACGTTCTTTGTTTCCTTTACCTATTACCTTAAGCTCATTTCCATTCATATTAACATCCTCAAACATCAGGCCACAAAGTTCGGCTTTACGCATCCCGGTCTGGTACAGGACTTCAATAATACATTTTTCAAGGATATCAGGCTGATCTGCCAGAACACGATCACTCAGCGTCTGCATCTCTTTCTGTGATATAGGAATCTGTTTTTCAGCATAAAACTTAAGTGAAGGTATGCTTTCAGTTGGGGAAACTTTAATTTCACCAATTTTTAAAAGAAAAAGGTAAAAACTTCGGAGTGATGATAATTTTCTATTAATACTTCTTTTTGAAATATTATTTTCACTCAATTCAACGATAAAATTCCTGATTATTTTTTTATCTGCTTTGGAAATATCTCCGGAAGCTTCTGTTTTAAGATAGAAATGGGAAAAATCTTCAAGATCTTTCCTGTAGCTTGTAATGGTGTGAGGTGAATACCTCTTTTCGAGCTGTAAATATTGTAAATACTTTTCTAACATTGCTTAAGGCATAAAAACAAAAATTCACCTCTCAAATATACGTATTTAAGAAGTGAATTTAGTATGTGGTTAAGAAAATCTTAAGCCTGCTCTTCCTTGCTAAGACCTCTTTGTTTGTAAGCGGCCTTTAGTCTAGCTTGTC
The DNA here is from genome assembly GCF_900129755.1 of Chryseobacterium oranimense. Classification (GTDB taxonomy): domain Bacteria; phylum Bacteroidota; class Bacteroidia; order Flavobacteriales; family Weeksellaceae; genus Chryseobacterium; species Chryseobacterium oranimense. The sequence goes on along the minus strand of NZ_FQWT01000009.1, from coordinate 200,495 downwards.
TTAAAGTTACAGAAGGCTTAATAAACTGCTGTCTAGCTCTTAATTGACGAACTGTACCCGTTTTATCAAATTTTCTTTTATATTTTTTTAAAGCTCTGTCGATGGATTCACCATCTTTTACTGGAATTATTAACATATTTTACATCTCATTTTGGATTGCAAAACTAGGCAATTTTTCTTACAACACAAAATATATTGCCATAAACAATCAATATTCTATCTGGAATTTTCAGAAAAATCCTTTATTAATGGTCATTAACACATGATAATATTTTATCCACAATAACCAAATATTCAGATCCTGACAGCTTTAAAATCATTCATTTCCCTTATTAAAATACCGATATTAATAAAATGTAAACAAAAAGTATTATCTTTGCATCTACTTTATTCATGGGGTTGACTGGTTTCGACAGCAAGATCAATGGGTAAGTAAGCATGCAGAGAACCGTAGCGCGATCTCTTTAATCCCTTGCTACAAAATTTTAACTGGCAACGAAGAGTTCGCTCTTGCAGCTTAATATCGAAGTATAGTAGATCAAGCGTTTTCCCGAAGATAGTAAGGAAGCAAGATATCCCACAAATGCTCTGTTCTGCGGCGTTTGATCCTGGGATATAGGAATGCAGGAATAAGGTTTCAGATGCTTTGGCTGAAACTCGAAAATTTCAGAGGATAAGCTGGAAGTTGGGTGTCTGCCCTCTGCCTCCAGTCGAAAATCAATGGTAGAATAAGCATGTAGAAAGCTTATGTATTGCTTGTTTGGACGAGGGTTCGAATCCCTCCAACTCCACTGAGATGAAAGGTTATGAAACCTTTTGTCAACTAAAAACCCTTTATATCAATGATGTAAAGGGTTTTTTATATAATGTTGATTTCACTTAATTTCAATAGATGTCAATTAGATGGTAGCAACAGTGGTAGCAATGACATTTTCTGTGTAAATCCCGGAACCTTTAAGCTATTTTGATTTAGTTTTGTACTAAACCAACAACTGATATATTTAAAGATTACAAAGAATTTAGGTAGAAATTTAAGTAATAAATGTTTTTTAATGAGGGTGGATTATTTTTACTTAGTAAATCAGATATTTCTTTAAAATTTGAAGTAAATTTAACATCTTTAGAAGCTGCTATATCAGCAATTCCTTTAAAATAGGTGTAAAAATCTCCATCACCGTTCATCACTTCGTTATATTTTTTTATTACCCATTCAACTCCTTTTGAATAGTCTGTTTCTGAAAACTCTGATAAAATATTATCAAATTTTTCAGGATCAATTGCTATCAGTCTGTCTTTAATTTTTTCAAAATCCTGAACGGTTTTATCATTGAGCGGAACCGCATCTGCAAACCTGATTGATTTTATTGAAGCGATTATCGCATCAATTTTGTAGTTGTCCGCTTTGCTGAGAGAATCGTAGAACTCCATTTGTATCCTTTTAAAAAAAGTTTCACCTTTATCAAAGAGTACAGAAGCATTTTTCAGTGATTCAAAACTTACCGGTTTTGCATTATTTCTTGCTGACAGTAACTTCTTTTTGTCGGATTTTTTAATAGAATATTCTTTCAGTAATGTTTGGGAATTTGATGAAATCATATAATCCTGAATTTCCTTACTTCCTATAACACTTTTCCACAAATCTTCCTTCTTTGAGTTCTCAGACAAATCATCACTCGTTGCATTATCTTTTATGACCCGTAAAATAAGTTTCATCAAGTCATAAAAATAGTCATGTGCAGATTCTGTGAGACCTTCATCTTTCCAAATTTTGAAAAAATTAAAGTCATCACCTTTCGAATTATCGGTGTAATGATGAATTACAGAAATTGTATATGGAATTATCGCTGATCTGATCTGGGATATTGCTTTGTCCCTTGTACCGTGAATATCTTCCAATACTTTGAAAAAGATCACTCTACCGATAAGATCTTCAAAAAAGTTTCTTGTTATTTCTTTTGAATCTATATCTTCAATAAATATTCTGAATACCGCTTCACCACCTTTCTTAATCAGATAAGGACTATTTCCCCAAGCAGAATAGTATTTACCCAACTGTTCTTTTGAAAGCCGTTTGTCTCTCGGGTACTGTTTCTCAATACTGTTTTTGTTAGATGACATTCGCAGTAATGTATTGAATTCTCCTCTTGATTTCTCGAAAAACCATTTTTTTGAGGTAGGTGTCATTACACTTTCTGAAAGATTCTTAATTCGTCCTAGCTGAGAATTTCTTGATCTTAAATCAACTATTGAAACTTTTGTCTGTGAATTCGAATATTTACTGATGTTAGAAATCAGATCATCAAGCTCGTCTTCGGTTGAATTTTTCGCAATATTTATTTTAGCTGTTACAAAAACTTTAGAGATGTCAATGCCGTCCTTTTTTGAAAAATAAATAGAAGCAGTGGTCTGACCACCATTTACAATCTGAAAGTCCGTTAAAGTGTCTAAAAAACCATTCTCGTCAAAAGTTTTTCCTGTAGCCGTAACAGTCAGACCATTGTTGTAAGCAATAAACTTCTCAGGTTCTTTTTGCAGAGTCTCTCTCATCCCTTTGTTAGGTCCTTTAAATTGCAGGAACGACCGGACATTCTTCTCTAAAAGTCTGAAACTGTACTTCTGATAAAGTTTTGTGAGTAAAGTCGCAGGAAACACCGTTATAAAAGACTCAAATTTCTCCTCATTTACGGCTTCTGTTAATCTTATACCGGGGAAATCTAATTCTTTAAAGTCTATCACCAATGAGCTTCTGTTACCTGCCATCAGATAATTATTATAAAGGTAATTTAGATTGATAAGATGTTTGTATATTTCTATTTCCTTGGAAAACTGTTCGTATTCATTTTTATGACCTTCTTTCAGTCTCGAAAAATTCAAGGTAACTTTAGAATCTTTAAAATCAAAATCTTTAAGATTTTCCCCACTTCCCAACTTTTGATATGTGATTGTTGGTGATACCAAAAATATATCTATAGCATCGATTTCATGCATTCCATCGGACGAACCCATATAATTTAGAAGCGCATTGATCTGACCTTGGTCTGAAATATTATTCAGCTTCTTCTTAAAGGCAAGATTTATGAAGTTTTCACACAGCTTAAATCTACTGTTGTAATATTCCTGAGTAGACTGTAAAGATTCATCATCTGAAAAAAACAGACCGTCTTCATCAACTATAAAAATTTGAAGCCGCTCACCTGTTTCACTTCTGATATAAGAATTGATTTTAAAATATGTCTTATTCCCCAGCGATTCATTAAATGAACTTATATAGCTGTCATTATTTGATTTGTTGTCGATCAGTTTAGAATCAAGTAAAATATCCAGCGAATAGTCTATAAAATCATTTTCTGTGACAGAATTGTCTTCTGAAAGATCAGAGAAAAGCTGACCTCTATATTTTTTCAGTTCGTAGGTGTTCATATTTGTGTTGTAAAATTCTTGATGGAACTCAGATTAATTCTATATTTTACGTAATTTATCCCTTGAATCAGATTTCCCGGAGTAATCTTTGGGAAATCTTCATGGTCTGTGTTATAGAAAAAGGATTTGGAAATTTCAATCTTGATATCTTCGTAAACATTTTTGTTTTTAAAATCTATATTGAACATATTGAGCTTGTGAAGCAACCTTTCGACGTCACCGTAATTACGGTCAATTATGATCCGTATTTCATCTATGATTTGTGACAGGGAAAAACCTTCATTAGATCTCATAGATTTGTAAACAACAAGTAATACAGGTTTTTCAATGCAGTTTAGCTGATACTCACTTGAAATATCAACAAAATCTTTGGTCGCTTCTATTGTTTTAACCTCATGGTTTATATCTGCAAATATAAAGTCATTTGCCTTTCCATCCGGACCACTCCAAGAATCAAGAGTGTAGTTAATGTCATTTGCATCATTACAATTATTCAAAAATTTTTTCAGATGAAAAAGTTCACCTAACAGACCATACAGTTCCCGCTCTGACAGAAGCTTTTTTGATATTCTGGATTTAAAAAGTTCATTCCATTTTGTAAAAAGTACAACAAACTGCTGAACACTTTGGTATGACTGCATATCTTTGATATGACTGAAGATTGAAACAATTAAATCATTAAAGACCTCTCCAAAATAGATATCGTTAAGTTCAATATATACAAGACTATTTACTCTGTCAATAATTAATGATATATTGGTCTTCTCATTTTGTGCAGAGACGACACCACTTACATCAGCCTTTAGAAATAGACATCTGTTACCAACTTCACTGAAACCGATGTACACATCTGCCAAACTATCACTTGACAATTTCTGCAACATACCTGTAACTTTTTTATCCCCTGATTCGTTTGAGATCCAAAAGTCGTTTATGAATTTTACTATGTTATTCATGGATCATTTCAGTATATTCATCGTCGAATTGAGCGTCATCGGTTCCGGTATCTTCTGTGTCTTCTGATGATTCATCTACAACAAAGTCTTTAATAATATTTCCATGTTCATCCAAGAATCCTTTCTGAACAAAATAATCTTTTTCAAAATCGTCTCCTAAGTCTGGAATTCCTACGGCAAAACCTAAGAACGGAGGAGTATTTTCAGTTATACCTTTCGAAAGGAAATAATTCTCAAGTTCTTTTTTTTCAACTAAGGTTTTTATATCAATTGGATAGATTATTAAAACTCCATGAGTTTTATCCAAACTGTTTCTATAGATTTTTTCAGGATATGTCTTTCTATCTTCATTATCATTTCTAAATTTTTCCTCTGCTGCTAACCGTAGTTCTTCCGTTATCGCAAATGCAAAATCAGAACCCGCTGTTATAATATTTGATGAGTCTCCTGATGCAATAAAAGTATTTTTATTGATTGTATCATCTATTTTACTTTGCTTAATGTTACGTACTGCCGGATCAATATTAAATCCTAACAATTCTTCGACGAATTGTCTTTGTCCATTACCTGTAATCTTAATCCCAACCGACCACTTACTTAAATATCCTTTTTCTTTATTAACATCTTTTATAAAAGAAATTAAAGGATTATAATGGTTTGGATTAGCAAACGAATTAGACATTGACAGTATAGAACAGATTTCTTCGACATCTGAATCAAAATATTTTATTGTCGGCTTATCTTGTTTGCCAAAATTCAAATAATTTTTAGCTTTAAAATAATCTAAAAAATTTGACCAAGCATTTTCTATTCGTATTTTATCTATTTGAAACTTTGTAGTCTGATCTAATTTATCTGAATAAGACCATCTTATTGTCTGTGCATTTTTAAGTATTGACGGGCGTGTAATTTTAATAACATCAGGATCATTCATTACTTTGATGGCAAACTCTGCCGGTGTGCGGTCTTTTGATGACATTTTACTGAATTGCGCCTCGATATCTTCAACAACTCCGGTACTGAAATCAAAACTTTCAATCGTATCACTTGTTGTGAATAATTTGCAGCAGTCTAAGTAACCTGGTCTGTATCCAAACCATCTTCCCATTTGAAGAAGTGAATCCGCATAATTTGTATCGCGAACAAAGTAATTGACAGTAAGTCCTTCCAATGTAAAACCTCTTGAAAGTCTGTTACCACCAACAACTATGTACTGTTTTGCTTCATTAGAGTAATCCAAGGTGAATTTAGATTCACTGTTGGCGCATACAATCTCAATACCATTTACTGCAGCGATCAGGTGGTTCAGAACACCATCAAAATTAACCGGAGTCATAAATTCATCTGTATACCCTTCTGGCAGATAATCTTTGACAATGCCCTGTTCAATACTTTCGATATAATATTTGTTCCAGACCCTCCTTAGATCATTGTAAACCGTTGAATTAACAGGATCATTATTGAGTGCTTTTTTCAATTTGTCAAAATAAGTCTCTAGCAATTCTGTCGTTTTGTTTTGCCAGAATGTAAATCTTGAAATATGAATCAGCATTGAATTATGCTTTTGAAAAAGGACAGAGTCCTTCATGCTTGGCTTTCTTTTCAATCTGACTGCACACGAAATGATAAAGCATTTAACTGCATCTTTAAGAGATTCAGGTAAATCTTTGGGAAAATTATCATATTTTGTTGCTGCTCTCGAATCTATACGGATTTCTTTACGGGCGAGCATATCAGATCCTAATTCCACAGACAATTCTTCAACTGTCTTTGTATAAGGTATATCAGGGTCATCTTTCCTTACACGGTAAGGAAACTCATTGTACCAATCATTTATAACCGTTATTAGTGACGGAATCTTTTTTATTTCAGAAATTTTCGTTTCAAAGAAATTCTTTGGCCCAACATAATTACTCGGTGGACTGAGTAACTCAATAAAATCCTCAGGAAAAAGATTACCAATAGGGGAAAAATTATATTCTTCACCCCTATCTATGATTTTATAACTGTTTTCCGGTTTAGAATTTCTGTCCTGTAAAATATTAGCAAACGGAGTTGCTGTGTATCCTATATAACTGCTTTTTGAAAAAAGACTTAAAATACATCTTATCTGTAAGTTTATTTTTGTTGCTTCTTCTTTACCTTTATGTCCTAAGTTATTCAGTGAGGCGTTATCAGCCTCATCGTCAATAATTAGTAACGGTATATTATCAATAACCTCTTTTGTTGCAAATCGCTTCAGCCATATAAGTATGTTTTTTAATATTGAGGTGTTTTTTTTGCATACAAGAACATTTATCTTATCAAGTGCAAAATCTGCATTTGTCAATCCCAAATTAAAATCCTTCTCAAATGAAGTTGGAATAATTATCTGTTCTTTATTTATATGTTGAGTACCAAACTTTGCAATGTTACCCACTCCGTTCCAAACACCCTGCTTTATTTCTCTGCCTTCAACCTCTTTCTGAATTCTTTCCTGTGTCTGTTTCCTAAGGTCTTCCATACCACCAGAAAGAACCAATATCAGTCTATATCCTAAATCAATACTACTGTTGATCACCGCATTGAAGTTTCCTGTTTTTCCGGACTGCACACTACCCACAACAAGACCTTTCTTTTGAAAAGGGTGGTGAACTAACGGATCTTCAATCTTTTCCAAAATAGACAAAGATGACAGTGCTACTTCATCAACAACTTTGTCAGCTCTGCCGATCTTACGCAGATATTCAAGATATCTGGTACGGTAGGAAGCTAAAGGATTTGAGTCATTAACCCATCCTGCCTTTACTTTCCTCTCTTCGGTTAGCCAATGTTTTCTTTTTTTTACCAAACTTTGAGAGAGATTGACAGTTATAGGATTTTCATGCAAAAATTCATTAAGTGATAAATCGAAATATTTAGTTTCGTCTTCCGGTGACATTACCGTTCCATATACCGACAACATAATCTTGAAATCATCTAAAACTTTTTGTGAAAAGATTTCAGAGTGAACTTCGATAAAATCAAGATCTTTAGAATGTTTGTTAAGTAATAGCTTTAATATATCAATGTGTTTACGGTCCATGAGAATTATAAAATGTGGTTAATATCTTTTTTTGAAACGATGTTGGAGATGTATGTTTTCCTGATACTGTCTTCGTCAATTCCCAACTCTCTTAACTTCGCAATCGCAGTTTCAATTTCATCAAGATTGACAGAATCATTGTCTTCATTTATGATTGTATCAGAATCAAACTGTCTGTTCTTATTGAAGACAGCGTTAATATTTTTTGTAAGAACTTTAAAAATTTTCCGCTGGTCATCGTCAAACGATTCATATAAGAAGTTTAGCAGTGGATTGGAATAGTTTAGATAAATCAAAGACCCTTTGTTAGTGTAAACTTTTCTGAATAATTCCTTGTCCTTATCTTCTTTGGAAGTATTTTTTATTTCTTTCAGACCAACATTATAAAATTCTTTCTGAGCATTTTCTTTGAGGTCTTCCAAGCTCCTGTAAAATTCAGATTTTAACTCAAAAGGAATTTCAATCTGAGATTTTGCAACATTCAGTTTGAGGACATTATCCAAATCATTTCCAATATCAATTTTCATTCTTCCCAGCTGCATTTTACCGGATCTTTTTATAATCCCATGCCAACCGCCATATGATATCAGTCTGTCTCCTCTGTAGATGTATAAGCCTTCCATATCCATTAAACTTTTCTTCGGAGTTGTCCATCTGTTGAAATGTTCCTTCGATTCCTTTATAGCCTCATAGGGAATAACGAAACCTTCAAATTTTATGGATGAATTACTAATGTTTCCAACTCTTTTTGGTAGTCTTATAATTGACTCCACCTCGGGAAATGGATCAAATTCATTTAAAATTTTATTATTAAGTCTGATCTTTAAACCACGTGAAATAAACCTGTGAAAAGAAATTGAAAGATATTCCTCAACATTGTCGGAAAGGTCAGAATTTAAAGCCTTTATCTTATTTTGCTCCTGCAAATAATTTTCATATTTGAAAAGTCCCTGCCAAATCACCAAAGTACTTGGCAGATAGTTTTCAAATTTATTAAGATGTGTGTCTGATGAAGCATGATAGGTCCTGAGCAAAATATTAATTTCATCATCTGTGAGAACTTTAAGTGTCCAATCCTCTGTTTTTTTCAGATATTCGACATCCCATGCAAAACCACTGTATTTATTATCTCCTTCTTTTTTGGAAAGTACTGTAAGGTTTCGGGTTTGAGAAAAAGATGCGGTTTTAAGACCAAGTCCGAAACGACCGAGATCTTTTACCTCTCTTTCATTATCTAAATCAGAGCTTGGGATAGACAATGAATCGATAAGCTGTTCCTTTGTCATTCCTGTACCATTATCTGTAATGAAGACCATAAAACCGCTAGTAGTATCTGTCAGTATTTCAATGTTATTAGCTTCAGCACTGATAGAGTTATCTATTAAATCAGCAAAAGCTGTTTCAAGTGAATATCCTTGTTCAGCTATTGATTTAATCAAATACTGCGGATTCGGACGGCATAAGTGTAGACCCTTATCAATAGGTTTGTTCATATTTTTTTCAAGATGAGTTTTGGTTATTGTTTTAATGAAAATCAGCTTATTTTTTATTCCACATTAAAAACATTTTTTAAAGTCTTAATTTCTTTTGCTATTCCTTCTGCCATTAATACCGGTACAGCATTTCCGATCTGTTTATAAGCTGCTGTTCTATTTGACTCAAAGAAATAGTCATCGGGAAAGGATTGAATTCTTGCTGCCTCTCTAACCGTTATAGAACGGTTCTGAATAATATCTGGATGTATATAATAATGTCCATCTGCACATATATGTGCAACAACAGTATGAGAAACACCTTTATGATTTACAACCTGAAAACGGTTGGTAAATGTTTTAGTATTATTATGTTTGATTAGTCTTGGAGGAAGTTCAGCATAGTTTAAACGCTTACCTTCATTTACCCACTTATCAACAGCAATTCTATATATTTCAAGATCATTTTCATTATTGAATCTGGAAATATGCTGTGTAGTAAATTCAATACCGTTTCTTATACCGGAAGCCTTTAAATAATCGTTAGTATCTTGAATATATGGAGAAACTCCCCACTCACCCTGACCACTTTTAATTTTTGGGAGATCAGAAAAAAGATGTTTTGCTACTTCAAATCTCTGTTCAACTTTGTAAAACTGTGGATATTCTATTTCTAAATTATTTTTCCAACCTATAATGATTACCCTCTTTCTATCTTGCAACACACCAAAATCCTGTGCATTCAACACTTTTTTATCAAGTTCGTAACCTGCTTCTCTTACTGCATCAAAAATTAACTGAAGATAGTGGCCATTATTAGCAGAAAGTATTCCCGGAACGTTTTCAAAGACAAACATTTTAGGCTGGTACTTTTTCAAAAATTCCACATAATGTTTGTAAAGATGATTTCTTGGATCATCTGTCATATCCTTTCTTACTCTTCCGGCTACAGAATATGCTTGGCAAGGTGGACCTCCAATTACCAAATCAACTTTACTACTGCCCAACTCTTCATCAATGTGTTCAAATATCGTGGGTAAGCTTTTTTCTGAAATTTCTGTATTAATTACAGATTTTATAAGATGATCCGGGATTTTAGACCAAAGTTCTTTCCTTGTTGTAATTCCGTGGAGATAATCATAGTATTCACTTATTCGCCCCTCTTCCTTCAACCAATGAAAAGCAGTTCGTGTTCTTAAAGTATCACATGCGTCTTTATTCATTTCAACGTGTGCAACAGGTTTAAACCCCGCTCTCACAAATCCTTCTGAGAGACCACCTGCACCTGCAAATAAATCTATAAATTTTAGTTTTGACATTTTATTAAACTTTAAACAATACCAATAATTGTTTAACTAATTATTTTTTACAATCTACAAAATTACGATGTTTCTGTAAAATAAAATACCGTAAAATTACCTATAATCCTTATTCAAATACATTTTTTGTAAATTTACTTCTATTCTACCCTTTGTAGATACGGGAACCCGTAAATTATATGATTATGAGTGACAGACACACACCGGAGCAGAGAAGATTTAATATGCAGCAGATAAAAGGAACAAATACCAAACCGGAAATAATGCTGAGAAAACTTCTTTTCTCTAAAGGTTTCAGGTATAGAATAAACGATAAGAGTTTACCGGGGAAACCGGATATTGTATTAAAAAAATATAACACGGTAGTTTTTGTAAACGGCTGTTTTTGGCACGGTCATGAAAATTGCAGATATTATGTTATTCCGAAAACAAGAACCGAATTTTGGACTGACAAAATTAACGGCAACAAGAAAAGAGACAAAAAAAACACTGAATTACTACTTCAAAGGGGATGGAAAGTTATAACAGTATGGGAATGTGAATTAAAAAAAGATAAAATAGAACAGACAGTAGATAAATTGATTCATGAACTCGACGATAATCTTTAGCTAACCATTGCAAATTCATTTTTTTGCCAGATATTAGCCTGAAACAGGGCATACATGAGTATAAGATTTTATTTAAGAAAAAAAACCGGAGAAACAAAAATCAGTTTCAGGTACCGTAGAGGCAGAAAAGATGATATTGTTCTTACAACACCTTTTTCAATCATGGCAGAACATTGGGATTCTGAAAGAGAGTGTTACAATGATGGTCTGAAAAAAAGAAATCCCAAAAATGAGATTGAAAAACTACTAAACAGAAATATTGACATCCTTAATAACAAATTAAATGAATTTAAGGTTTCTCTGAACGGTTTTATTTTAAACAATAATTATCAGGTTGACAGTGATAAAATTAAAGATTTCATTGCTAAAAATTATGGTGGTACGCCGGTAAAAAAATCAGTAAAAAAGACGGCACCTTCATTACTTATTTCTGACCTTATTGAAAAATATATTGAAGAGAAAAGTGTGTTTTCTCTCGGAAAACATAAACCTATTACAGAAGCTTCAATTAGTAAATTCCGTGTAATTAAAGGTAAATTAGACAAGATAAATCCACGTCTAACAGTTGGAGATATTGACGATAATTTCAGAGACAAATTTACCAACTGGTGCGGAGTAAAGAAATATGCAGAAGTAACAATCGTAAAAGAACTGAAAATCATAAAGACTTTTATTAAGTTTGCAAAATCAAACAAACATAAAGTCAGTGATGATGTTGCCAATTGGTCATTTTATGTAAAACCAAAAATTTATAAACATCCTATACTGACACTTAGTGAACTCAAAAAAATAGAATCAGTTCCATTACCGTACGACTATCTGGAAAATGCCAGAGATTGGTTACTAATCGGATGTTTTACCGGACAGCGAGTTTCAGACCTTTTAAACTTTAACCATGAAAAAATTGTACAGGAAGATTTTTTAACTTTCACTCAGAAGAAAACAAATGATGAAATTACTATATTTTTAATTCCGAAAGTAAAAGAAATACTTACAAAAAGAAACGGGCAATTTCCAAGAAAAATATCCGATCAGAAATTTAATGATTATATAAAAACTGTCTGTCAGTTAGCCGGTTTGGACGAAAAGTTGGTGGGAGGCAAAATGGTGGGAAACAGAAAAGTAGTAGATACTTACGAAAAATGGGAATTAATATCGTCACATATTTGCAGAAGATCTTTTGTTACAAATTTCCGGCACATTTTAGGTGATGAAGGAATAATGACAAATACCGGACATAAAACTCAGGCAATGGTCGAATTATATGATCAGAATACTCAGCTGGAGAGGGCAATAAAGCAAAAAGATTTAATACTGAAAAAACTCGAATTTTTAGAAGTATAAAAAAAGGATGTCGTGACAGTACGACATCCTTTTTTTCTAAAAGTCTTCAACATCAGACCTTTTATAGTAAACTCTGTTTCCTTTATTATGAGTTACGAGCCGTCCGTCTTTAGTCCATCTGTTTAAAGTTGATTCACTAATATCAAGAAGTTCACATACTTCTTTTCGTGTCAGAAGTGTTTTTTTATTACGGTCTGTATCTTCTAACAACAGTTTTATTTCCTTAACAATAGTATCCCTCAATTCTTGCAGCAATTCCTGTTTCGTTATTTCTAAAATTAATATGTTTTTCATTTCTTTATTTTTTAATTAATTGTATTGGTTGCAGTTTAGATGTAACTAAATTCGGCAATCGTTTAAGTATTGATTGATAAGGTCATCAACACTTTCAAAAGGATCTGAGTTTTTAACATCAAATCTGACCGGAATTCCAGTAATCTTTTCAGTTGCATCTTTAAGATACTTTATCATATACTTCTGATGACTTTTTTTTACAATCACTGAATCATGTATTGTGACCACCGGTTCTTTGGGAAAGTGATCACAGAAATTCTTAACACCAACCTGTAATAAATGGTATGATTCAATTCTTTGAAGTAAAAGAGAAAATGGATTCTTATATTTCAGCCGGAGTTGCGGATCTTCAAATTTTACCCTTAAAAAAAATTCAACAATTCTGTTGACATTTGGAAAATATCTTCTCATACATTTTGAGATAAAGTCTTTATTCCGATCACCTGAATTATTGAGAAATAACTGAAAACGTTCTTTGATCTGTTCCCGGGTCATACTCAAATCCAAATAGTTCGTAAGATGCTGGTAAAAATCTATATGAAAATTCATGCTCTTAAACTCCCTAATATCGGTCATGTCTTCAATTTTTCCACACATATATGAAAGGGGTGGGGAACCAGCATTATATAATAATCTTATATCAGAATATATATAATATTTAATATTGTTATCTGTAGATTTAAATGGATAATATATACTGTTTGTAAAATTATCATTTATCTCATAATTAAAGACTTCTTGTACCCTATTATCATTCATAATATTATTATATAGTAATTCATCTGTATTACTTAAAAGATTAAATTTATTTAGAGTTAATAGATAAGGATGACCTAAAATAAAATTAAAGTTACTGTTATCAATTTTCACCATCTTCTTTGTATTAAACAATTCATTATACAGTTCAGGAAATATTGATTTTAAAGAGATACTATCTGTAGAATCATAAAAATCTGAATTAAGTATCCTGTTAAGAAAGTACGGTTGTGAACTTTTTAAATCAATTTCAATAGTCTCCTCACCATCTATCTCAATAAAATGTCTTAATTCTCTTTTTAAACGTGTAAAAACCGAAGAAAATCTTTGACAGGATTCAGATTCAGTTGCGCCAAAAATACCGTCAGAAATCAGTCCTAAATCATTCCGCCATACTACCTCAATGATCTTACGTTTATTTTCTATCTGATAAATATCAAATTCTTCATTATTGAGGAGGCGTATTCTATCATCAAATTTTTTGAAAAAGTGATCAAGAAAATCTAAGGCACTACCGTTGATGGTGATCCTCTTAGTGAGTTTACTTTGTAAAAAATCTAATTTTGGAAAGATTTTGTTTCGGTTTTGACCTACATTTCTATAATATTTAGTAATAAGTTTACCATATGAATCATACAAGATGGACCCGCCTTTCATAAAATATTCATCAATCAGTTTGTAACCGTAAGATTTTCCCTCATAATATTTATGATCACATTCAATTACCGGAAATGTTTCATCCATAAGAATATCTTTTGCCACTTTGAATTTCTTACCGGTGAGATCATTGAATATTCTACTGTTTAATATTTTAAAATATCCGGTCTTTTCATCCTTTTCAATTCTTAAAGGAAGTAAAAAATGTAACAGAAGGAGTACAGCATCTTTAATATTCGCCAGTTCTGTTGCTGAAATATCTTCACCAAAATATTTTGCGTATTTATTTTCAAAATCCTCAAATATTTCATTAACAGGAACCGAGGAAGGAATTCTAATTTTTTTCATAATAAAAGTATTATTAATAATGTTAATAGTAAAGGGTAATTTTTTTCAGATTATCCACAGCATCACCATTCCAAATTTTAGCAACAGAAGTTCTTGTTACTATTTTTGGCAACATAATTTTTTACATCGAAACTTCTCTGGTTACTGCACCGGAACGGTGACTTTGTGAATACCGATAGGCTACGCTGCCAAATCTACTGTACCTTCCTGATAATTGTAATCATCCTTCATCTGAGTGTAAGTACTGAGATCAAAATCAGACTCACCTTTTTCAAGCATCATTTTAATATTGGGGATATTCTTTCCCAAAAGTTCTGTAATAATTACTTTCCTGTTTAGAGACAGTAATGTCCTGCCTGTTGTGCCAGTTCCCCCGAATGGGTCATAGACTGTGCCGTTCTCGGGTACGAATGACATGACGAATGGAATAGGTAAAAGAGTAGGAAATGAACCGAAAAAGTCCTGTGAAAGATTTTCATCCTGTGATCTTCCTGAACCATGGTTTAACACAAGATAATCAGTAAAATCCTCTTCAAACATAAAATCCCTACACTGGTCAAAAGTATTTGAAATATGAAGTCCTGAAACTTTCTTCCCATTTCCTGACTGTTCCGAACATCCCTTGGAAACACTAGCAGCTTTATCAGAATTGTAAAGTTTAAACTGATTATAGTTATACTTTTTACTCTTACTGAAAATGAGAATGTATTCGAATGAATTCATCAGCCTCTTCACTTTATTCTGCTGTGGTTTTGCATCAGGTTTTACCCACATACATGTCTGAATATAATGAAAGTCTTTTTTCATTTCAGTTATCAACAAAGGTATTATCCCAACACAAACACCTTTTTGGAAAGTTTCATTAATGTTGATCATTATCACACCTTTTTCATCCATTACATCTGCCCCTCTTTTGATCACCGAAATCACATTCTTAACGTATTCTTCCGGAGTCTTTTCCCAGCCCAATTCATTGTTGTATTCAGGATCATTTGGTTTTGAGTATCGGATCTGTTGGTAGTATGGTGGAGAAGTAAATATACCCTGAATTTTTGTACCATCTTTAAATTCAACTTTCCGGCTGTCACAGTGAATAATCTGATAATTGTCGGAAGAGATTTCATCAGGAGTGTTAATTGGAGTAAATCTTTCTGTCGTTTTATGGAAATATGCCTCAATTAATTTTTTTACATCTTTTTTAAATCTGATGTTCCCTTTAATGAATTCTTCTACAATACCACTTTCGAGTTCGTTTTCTAAAGTGTAAGGTAAAAACTCATCATTAAAAAATTCAATTGCATCTTTAGCTTTTCCAACCGTTAATTCGCCGTCAAAGATTTTTTTAATAAGGTTAAGATGAGACGTTGGATTTAGTTTTTCCCACTTATAAACATTAAGAAAATGAAAGATATTACTTCTGCCCCAACCAGGACCGAGAATCTCCGCCAGTTTTTGTACTTTTTGGTTCATTGTACTGTTGTCAAGTTCACTATATTGACTACCCATACGTAAAAAATGAAAGATCATATTCTGAATCTGATTCAAACTGAAATCTGCATTCATTTTAAATTCAATAATCAGATCTTTTACCTCATCTGAGGATTGAGGATCTAATTCTGTCACGAAACAGTTTATTTCGTTTACTCCTAAACCTTGAAGAGCTCTCAGCCTTGAAACACCATCCAAAATGACGTACTTATCATCACATTTAAAAGTGGTAATTGGTGTATAAAAACCATTTTTTTGAATCTGTTCACCCAACTGATTAATAAATTCTGATTCGAAAATTTCACCAAACAGTTGAAGATATTCCTCCGGAATTTCAAGTAAATGCGTTGGGATGATCTCAATTTTTCTTGTTTGTGTTAACACAACTTTTGCTGAATCTTTTAAATTTTTCATTTCTAAAAATTTTTAATTGTTTGTCATTATTGACATTGCAAAGTTGTGGATACCGTTATTTTTTCGGAAAACAAAAAACGTTGCAATAGTTATTTTGCAACGTTGCACGAGTTGATTATCAGCAAATTAAATAAATCATAAAATAAACTTTCCATCTATGAATATATTGTCTTGTTCTATCTTTACCTTATAAACTTTGAGATCATTTTCATTTAAATTATGAATCATATATAATTCCGACATTTTCAAACCTAAGGCTTCTTTAATTTTTCTGTTTATCTTACTTTTTTCTTCCCTAAACCTTTTATTTTCTGTAAGCAGTTTGACTGCTCCTTTAACTTCTTTCATTTTACTTTCCTGTACTGTTGATCTATTAATATTTCTTTCTTTTTCCAAAACGCTTTCAGAAACTTTGACCTGATTTTCCGGATGTTTTAATCTGTAATACAATCTGGATAAAACATCTCTATGTACATCTAAGTTTTGTGTTGGAATTCCTTCGGGAGTTATAAGAAAGAGAAAATAAATTGATTTATTCTGTTCGCCCATCTCAACAGTAACATCTCCAATTTTGAGAACACCATTACTGTCAACTTTTACATGATCTATTTCCATTTCTGTGAGCCAGCTGAAATTATCAACCATTTGTTTTCTGAAATACTCCATGAGGTGGATTAAATGTAGAATGACCGGTACAGCTATTTTTTCTTTTTTTATACGATTTTTACAGGACTCACATATATAGCAGTCACGGAGTTTAAACATTATATCCTCTTTTTTTTGGCAGAGATCATTGATACACCCTGTTGTTTGCCTATGAATATTTGGTTCACTACCTAAAGATTTTATATTCAGATTCATCAACGTCTGAAGGAGATTTTCAACAACAGAAAAGGCAACCCCATATTTTGATTCTTTCTTAGTATAAAAATCCCAGTCATTTGTGTCTACAAAAATATTTTTGCCTTGAAATGCACTGAACCAATTCGGTCTGTTTCTTTTTGGGGTCAGGAGCGTAACGTAATCAGCACTGTCAATCTTATTTAATATTCTGTAATTATTAATAAGACTCCAAAAACCTTCGAAGGTCAGCGGTGAGTCAGACATATAATCCGGTGAAATAATTTGTAAAATATTCTCGTTAACTGATCCACCGTTAACAAAATTTATTGCACCTGGAACAGAATTTAATAAAAACAAAACCTCATTAAATTCACTTTCAGAATAATCAAACGTAGAAGAAACAAGTACTTTCATTAAAAAATTTTAGCAAAAGAAAAAAGATTTTTTTATTCAGGCAAATTTCTTAGCTGATAATAAAGTTTACTGCCAAACTGAAGATGAGAGATATATGCCGGACCGGCTTACAGTAGAATTTACGGCAATTATTTTGCACAAATAGGGGTTTTGAACGAAAAAATGGTCAAAAAACTGTATTTTTTGATACTTTTAAAGACCTTTTTTGCCGTAAATCCTTTTTTAATAGACGATGAACAGTAACATATTTAAATGACTTAATATCAATATGTTAAATATTTTATCGACAGAAATAAAAGGAGATTTACCAAAAAAACCACCGTTACAAACGTGAAATTAACATAACTTTTTTGTCGTAAACCCTAAAACGTAATAATTTACCTGAAATTACTTTTCAAGTTTATCAGCAATTTTTTTCACCTTCTGTACAGTCCTTGTTGAGATGTCACAGATTTTCGCACACTCTCTAATAGTTCTGCCTTTCCTTAATAACTCCAAACATTTTTTACTTGTTAGTTTAGCCATAAAATGTGCATCGGAAATGGTAGATCCTTTTTTACGTCCAAGAGTACCACCACGGGCAAGATATGCGGTAATTCCCTGTGCCGATCTTTCCATAATATTCTGTCTTTCCAATTCGTAGATACTTGCAAGAATTCCTGTTAATAGTTTTGCAATAGGATTTTTTACTCCCTGTGGCATGGTTTCCAGTCCGATATTTTTGATAACTACATTGATTTCTTTTTTTTCCAGCCATTCGAGTGTGGTAAGGACATCAGCGGTATTTCTTCCAAGACGACTCAGCTCAATTACATGAAGTTCTGAAACTTTTTTCTGTTCAATAATTTTAATGAGTTCCTTCGCCTTGGGTCTGTCCTTAAAATTCACCTTACCCGATATTTTTTCAAAGAATTCTATATCGTATTTTTCTTTATCGGTTTCAAGTCTTCCGGCTGTTTGGTGGTGTGTACTTACACGATGGTATCTTACTTTCATAATTTTGTATTCAAATAATTATAAGGGCATAATTACCGCAAAACGTTCATTTTGCCTAATTTTTAAGCTAGATATTAGCTATCAGTGTGTGTGCATTTTTACTACGGTATATTTGAATACAAGTTTTGCATGTGATTAAGCTCTTTTAATAAACTGTGTGTTTCTAATAGAGCAAAACAATTTCCTATGATACTACAGTGAGATAGTCAGTCCGGGGTGGAAATCCCCCCTCCCTGCCGGCGAGTAAAATAACCTTAAAATATAAGGGGGATGATATAGTACAAAAAATTTTTACAAAAATTTTCATTTGAATATTGGACAACTATCACCCCCCCTAATTCATAAAAAAAAATTTACCATTTTTTCTCAAAATTCCGACACTGTTATTTAAAAATATTGTTCATTAGTTTTCAACTTAGAAAAAGACTGCCTATATTTGCTGTAACAAGGATTATAAGAATCCAATTTTAAAGACATTTCGAACACATAGAATGCTTGTCTAACGACATCCTCAAGAAAATCTGGTAAATTTTATTTGGAGGGATTATGTTAGCAACTTCCATGTCATATCTATATGGCATGGGGATGCTACATTTTCGACTCCAACGGTTTACCAGAACCTTCTTGATAGAATTTGTTAGTAGTCCTCATGCTTTCTTTATTTAATAACAATTCTTTTTGGGGCTGAAGAAATAAAAACTTTTAACAATGAAAAAAGTTTCTCTATCAATCTTAACTATCCTATCATTAACATCATGTTCAAATGGTGACTCTGAAACAACAGATGAAAACAAAAATCAATCACAGCAATTCATCGGTAAATGGCACCGTTATAAAACTGTAATCCTAAATGGAAAAACTGATATACCTTTAAATTCATACAATCATGCAAAATGTGAAATAGAGGCAATACATGAATTTACTACCAACAGTAAATATCTTTTAACTAACTACGTCTTAAACTATTCAACTAATCAATGTCAGCAAATTGGAAGCATTGAGACATATCCATATTCTTATAGTTCTTCCACCAACATATTAGATATTGATGGTGAGAAATACTACATAAAGCATAGCGACACAAATGAACTTATTCTTCAAGATTACGACTATTATGACCAAAATGGTGACGGAACGAAAGATAAAAAGTTAGACTATTATAAAAAATAGAGAAGACACCATGAAATTCATTGAATACCTTGAAAATCTTGAGTTTGAGTCACTCATTTCTACAACTTTTCTGTTACCGTTTTTCGGTCTTATTACAATATTAAAAATTTTATCAGTAATACTTTACTCTTTTGCAATAGAAGATGATGAAGACGAATCACCCAAAGTTACGGTGTTTTCAAACTGGTTTGCTTATTTCATTTTTTCATTCGCAGTCTTGATTATGTATGATTATTTTGACAGGAAGGAAAAATTGGATTTCCGGTTTACTAATAAAATTGTAACCGAACATCATAACCAAACATATTCTGTAAATAATGACAGTGAAAATAATGAAACTTTGGAAGGAATCAATATTGATAATGAAACATTTTCATGGAATGATATTGAGATCACACCGGAAGCAGAAAATCTTGTTAACAATGCAAAACTGACCGAAAAATATGACGGCTTATCCTCCGAAGATCTAATCAAAATAAAGAAAATAATGAGTGATCCCAATCCTGATCCATTCATGCGAAATGGCGAAACATGCAGTATGGGAATTAAAGAATGTAAATGGTGCGGAAAAGAAATTAGTATCGATGGTACAATTAATACATCAAAAGATTTATTAAGGTTAGTTGTAAAACCAAAATCCGACGATCCATTAGAAATACTTGCCGCTGTATATGGTGCATTTACCGTTAGTCCAAAATCTTGCATTGAAAGTTACGAATTAGCTGACAATCATAATCGGAAATACCAATGTATTGTAAACAGAGAGAAGGAATTTTGTTCTTTAAAATGTGAGAAAGAATTTAAAAATAACAGAGGATACTAAGTTTTAAACTTCCATTCATATCGGATACATAAAAATTTATAATAATTAATAACTAAATCAATGAAAATACTGTCTTTAACCGGAATTCTGATCAGCATTTTAGGAATTATTCTCTCGTTTGCTGTAATCGACAATCATATTAATTTTTACAATACACTACATGACGCATTGGGAATATCTTTGGAAGATTTTGAAAGTGACACTTTTAAAAATAAAATTTATAAAACGGCATCCACCTTGGATAGTGGAACAAATATGTGTTTCGTTTTAATGGGACTTTTTACATTTCATCTGTTTGTCTGTACGAAAGTTTACCGTTCTAAAGATTAAAAATAATATTCTTAATCTTTTGGTATTAATTTCGAATTTGCTATTATAAAAGAATATATAAAATTTTAACAATAAGTAACTCAAAAGGAACAAACCCAATTATCCAAACAAAATAGGAATACCTATGTAGATAACAGAGGAACATTGCAAAGACATCAAGTCCTAAAAGTAGTTAATAAAAAGTAAATAAAGCCTGAAATATTTTCAGGCTTTATTCATTATTCCTTCAAAGAATATATACAAAAGCACTGCAATTAAAACTTTTCCAATAGACTATTTATAAAGGAATTATCAATTTGGATATATAGTCAGTTTAAAATTAAACGCCTTATAATAAAACTTTATTTATATCTTTAATCAGTTCGGTAAAACCTGAATCCCCGATTTTATCTAAAACCCATTTATAGTTTAATGAACCCTTAAATTCAGCGTTATCCATTCTAAGATCAACCTTTTCATTTTTGTTTGCTGTTTCTTCAATTGTATTATAGCCATCAACAATATGGATTAAATACTCACCTGGATTTTTAAAATATTTGCAATTTTTCCTTACATATTCTACGTCCATTACATTTTCATTAGCTCTTTCAATAACCACAATCGCAAAATTTTCATTTTTCAATTCCGAGACAGCTCTTTTTGCTTGAGATATTGCAATACTAATTGGATCTGTATTTTGAAATTTACAAGATTTTAATTCTATATAAAATGATTTACCTGTTTCCGGACTAGAAACCCTGATATCATATGAACCTCCACCAGCGTGAACAATTTCTTCCCTATTACTTAAAAAATTAAAATCTTTAAGAGTTTCAACAAATAATTGTTCCACTTTTGATCCTACCTTTAATAAATTACTAAATTCCTTTTTCTTACGGGAGTCTTCTTTTGCATAGTCCATTAAATTTTGTGGCAGCCCATTCGGATAAAAATCTAATAAATCTGCCAGTTGCTCTTTAGAGACTTTAGACTCTTTAATCAACCTTAATGTACCTATTGCTTCTTCATCTTTAATTAAAGTAAGAATTTCATTGGTCATAGAAAATTTGACCCATAAATCATTCTTACGTTGTTTGAAATGTTTCAAATAATTTGAACGACTTTCATTTTGATTACACCATTCAATTAATTTAAAAATAGACTCCTTAAAAGAATTAATGTAACCGATTTCGATAGCTTCTTGTTTCTCTATTTCTATTATTGCTGAATCCACTGACACTGCCAATTCTTCAAAAATTTTAGGTTGGCAATCTATATTAATGCCGTCTAATACTAATATTTTATTCCAATCCTGTGATGTATCTAATTTATTTAAAATTAATATAAGATCATCATCTAATGGAGACTCTTTTGTACCGAAATTTTTTAAGTCATCATAAGCACAAAATTCTTCATATCGATTGGGAACAATATTTCCGAATTGTATATGGTGTGAATAATCCTGTTTTGATAGCAATCTATTTAAATAATTATCAAGCCAAAATACAGCAGTAGGCTTATCAATATTTAATTTTTTAGATAAGCCATAGATATTTACAAGACTTTCAATTTCAGAATTAAAATCTTCTATGTAAATATTTAATGCATTACGGAAGTTAAAATTCGCTGTATTAGATACTTTTCTAACATTTTCTTCAAAACGAAAAAGTTGTTTACCTCTCTGGAAAATTTCGATTCTAAAATTTTCAGTATTTTCCAATGATGTAATATTCCGTAATATATCAATAACTATTTTAAAGTAATTGGGTCGTTTTCTAAAATCATCCTTTTTTATGATTTCATTAATTCTATTCGAGGCCAATAATAAATCTTTTTTTTCAATATTTTGGCCAGGCATTTTAACCTCCCGATGAATTAGCTTGTTTTTCCAATCATCCCCTAAGTCATTTAAAACATTTAAAAATTCATCCGGAATATTAAATTCTTTATCTTCTAAATGTAATGTATCCGGAGTTAATTTTTGAAAACAGTTGTTTTGATTAGGAATAATTGCAAATTCTTTTAAGTAGTCAGTTTCTTTATACTCTATTAAAAAAGCGTATAAGCCGTTTAACCAATCAATTGCTTTTATTTCACCTTGTATTCTGCTAGATAAAGCATCAAGGTTTTTCAATCCTTGTAATTCTTCCAGCAACTCAACAATAGAATACCTAATGTTTCTTCCCCAACTTTTTAGCTCATCTTTGGGGCCTGAAGCTTTAATCCAGTTTATTAAAAGCTCTTTTTTAGGTATTTTATCTCTACCGATGAATGGTGCTACAATATTATAAAATTTCAATCTATCATTCTCATTATCGCCGTAAAACGGTAAGCATGCAAAATCTAATTCTATATTTTGTTTTCCATTTTCAAGAAAGTCGGTTTCTATCAAAGTCTTTTTATTTAGAAAACTACGATAATCTTTTTGTAATGATTCATACCAAAGTTTTGATGCCGATTGCCATTTTTCATCAGGCAATCTCGACATAGCACAGACATATAGATTTTGAGCGCCAATATGCAAAAGATAATTAGTAAATACTTTAGCAGCCTCAAAGGCTGATTCTACTAACCTTCTGTTATCAAGGTGATCAGCAGCACTTTCGCTATGTATTGGAATTCCACTACGTTCTTCGGTAGGATGTAGTTTATTCCCATTGAACACAAAAGGAAAATAAAATTTATCCGAACCTATTAACGGAAAATCCCGATACAAATTTGGCGTTTTTCCAAAATGTTCTATTAGTTTTAGGTTCTCAAAATCATTCACCTCCACAGATAATGAAAGTTCTGCTGTGTAATATGTAATGAAATAGCGAGATTTACCATTACTTACTTTAATCTGAATTTTCCTTATCTGTCCGTCATCATAAATATCTTCACTTTTATAAGTACTTATTGTATTTTGTATTTGGTCAATAATTTTTACTTGCTTTATTTTAGAAACATTAACCAATGTAAGAGGCAACGTGTTCTCCACATCTGCAATCCCGTCTTTAGCCGCATCTTTCTTTTCATCATTTGTTAAGATATAGCTGAAAGAAGTATGATAATGTTCTTCTTCTCTGTCATTTTCATAGTTTTCTATAGTTCTAAAAGAAGAGTCTGTATCTATCTTTCTTACTTTCTCTAAAGCATCTTCAATTTTAGGTAGTAATTCTTCAGATGTTCTGCCACTTCTATCTAAAACAACTTCAAACTCTTTATGAGTATTTTTATGATAAACAATTCCATTTACTGTTATAACGTCAGACAGAAGATGTGTTGCAATAAAACCTGTACCGAATTTACCCGTCACCTCCTCATCTGTATTGTTTGAATCTTTCGAACTTACTTGCTGAATTAATCCAGTTACATTAGCCATTTTAAAAGGATCTCCATTATGTCTGAAAACCAATTGATCATTAAACAATTCAATTTCAACAGAAACTTTTCCAAATTTATTTTTTACATCTTTAGCATTCTGCATCAATTCCCATATCCAACGTTTGGCTGATTGTGAAGGATCATTTAATATTTTACTGAGTTTTTCTTTAATTTTATCAGCAGTGAGTTTGTAATTATTTTTTCTGATAATTGCATCAACATCATCCTCATCAACTTTCTCTATTGGTAAATTTTGTTGTTTGTTAATGTTTTCATTAAAATTCATGGTTAGTTTAGTTTTTATGATTAATTCATTAAATTCCTAATTTATGGAATAAGACCTTATTCCTTTTTTTAGCATTTGATAAAACTTGATTAAAAGGCAAAATTTCTATCGTACATTTTAATGTTTTATTGTAACCGTACCATCCAAGTCCATCGAAAGTCTTTTCCAACTGAGCATTTTCAGCATATTCATCTATTTTTTCATTTCTATCACAAACCAAATAGCAATAAAATCTAGTGTGGTCACCTATATCATAGGTTCTTCCATCATTAGTTAGCTTTTTGCCTTTTCTAATTTTTCTAACATAATCGTACAACTGAACAATTGGATTATCATCAGTTTCATTATATCCTTTTCGCATTGGCCGTTTAAATTCGACTAAAACAATAGAGTTAAAAGGTGCTTCATCTCCTTCAACATAAGAAATTGGATTGTTAAATATCATTAAATCGGGACGGTCGGAACTGTCATACTCAAACCCATCAATCGTATTTAATGGTTTATCTGAAGATAGGTAGTGGTGAAAACTTAGTCGCTCGTCAATAATCCAAAGGTTCTGATTATTAAAATCAATTTGATTAGAATCTGTTTTTGTAGGATAAATAATACTGTGAACTGTATCCTCCAGTTCATATTTACCGCTTTGGTTTAAGGCAAGAGATTTTTCGAAAAGTTGTATAATATATTTCCGATGAACTACATATTGAGCAAGTTTCGACTTATTGATATCAGAAAGTTCTTCAAATAATTTTGAATACTTTTCTTTTAATTCATCAGCACTTTCCTCGTCGTTATTATTTAGAACCTCAATCGTTTCTTTTCGGGATTCAAACTCGATATCCTGTAATTTTTTATACAATTTAAGATCTAAATCTTGATCGGAAGTATTTTCAGCTACTGCAATATCTTCGAAAGAATGATTGTACTTATTTAAAATCCTGTATTGAGGTGCTTTTTCTGCAATAAATGCAGAAATACGATTTAACTTCTTTATTTTGAAATTTTCAACTTCTTCTGAAAAATAATTTTTTATTATTGGGCTAAGTGACTCATAAAGCTCTGACTCACTTATCAGTTCTGAATCAAAAATTCCATCTTTACTAAAACGTATTTCTGTCCTTTCGTCATTTTTATTTTCATCAAAATAAACACCTTCAATATAGCAAACGATTAAATATTGACGTCCGGAATCTACATCCTCAATTTTAGTATTAATGTCAGGAAAAACTTTACTTACATTAAAAGAGTTAACCTCCCTATTGTCAGCACACATTGATATTTTATGGGTGGTAAATTGCTCGTGTTCAAACCATTTTAATAAAGTAATGTTAAATGGAAATTTCCCAACCGAAAATTTATCCTTAAAAGTATTTCCTGAAGTAAGTTCAATAAAATATTGATTTAAGTCTATAAGAGATTCGTCGTCTTTTAAAATAATTTCAGGACAGTCCACATTTAAAAAATAGATTAAACAATGTTCTACAATTCGATCTGCAATTGTTTTTATTCTTTTGGGACATTTAGTCTTGTAAGGGTCTTTATAACCTATTAATTTCACGGTGGTTTTTCTACTTTCAATATTTTCAACTGTAGAATATTGATGCTTATCAATTCCATCTTCTGTTTTTAAATTAAAGAAAAAAGACCTTTTTACAGGTTTTTTTTCTTCATAAAAAAAACTTTCAACTTTTACATCTGTAAAAGCTTTCAGCCACATAAAACGTCCAATTCCTAACCCGCCTCTATTAGCCTTATAAGTAGAATATTCTCTTTTAAAAGACTTGTAATTTTCCTCTGTAAAACCAATTCCATTATCCTCGATTGTAAAACCAATAATTTCTGCACTGCGTTTTATTTCTTCTTCAAAACTAATAGAAGACTGAGGGGTCCGTTGTATTGTAATTTCAATTTTACCGTTAGGCACTTTGGTATCTTCAATAGCGTGAATAGAATTTACTATGGCTTCAAAAACAGGAAGCAACATATTTCTTTCGGCTAATTGTAAACGTTTTACTCGACCTTTCAGGTCTATTCCTATCTGTTCTTTTGGAGTTGTTGCCATAGTTTGCAATTTAAAAATGTTTATTAAATAATCATTTTAAGATATGAGAATGACATTTTATATTATATCGGTTTTTAATTTATTAAATCTGATTATATAATTATTCTATTTAGAATGAAATTTCAAAATGACAGATTACTATTTAGTCAAACTCTATTAATATTTAGAATCGCGGTTTTATAAAAATGTCTATTGGGATAGTTATAAAATTCTTTATTATTGAATATTGTGATAACGAATTTGAAATTGATTAGATGGAGAATAATCCTTACATAGCTCGTCATAATATTCCGAAAAGTCATTTGATATCTTTAAGATAAATTCTCTAGCCTCAATTGCACCAGCTGGTGCAATTATTACAGCTTTAGTAATCCAAAATCTGTCAAAAACTCTTACGGTATAAAATCTTGCATGATGATTATAGGTAAAGTTATTTGCCCTATAATCGATTGCGTCTTGATAAGAATCGAAAATTGGTATTTTTTTTTCTTCCATTGTGCTATTTATTAGATGCGTCAGTAATAAGTTGCTCAATTTCTGCAATAGATGACTTTGTCACCATTTCAGTTCCACAGCTTAGAAAGACACGAGATAAAATGACATTTAAATTTTGTTCCATTGGAGTTTCTGGCTTATTCGGTGTATAAATGTGTGTAATTTGGCTTATGTTTACTTTGTAAACCACACCATTCCAGCCCTTAACTTCAATAAAGTTTTTCATGTTTTAAAGTTTTTATCAAATATAGAAAAAAGGATGCGAGAATAATATGGGATTCCATACAAACATCATTTCAATATCTTACTCTAAGGTAATCTTTCTTTAAACATTCAAGAAATACAATATTTCTTCATATAAAAAACTTATTACTTTAAAGTTATGAATACGAATTTATACAATGTACTATATTCAATTAAATGTGGTAGCAAACGTGGTAGCAAAGTTTACAAGTAAACTCAAGGTTCTGATAATCTGATTAGATTCTATATCCTCCAACTCCACAAAAATAAACCGTCCCATAAATCGTGACGGTTTATTTTTTATAACCGACTTGGCGGCAAACCATAATATTTTTTAAAGGCAAATGAAAAATGAGACAGATCTTCAAAGCCAAGGTCAAGATAAATATCAGAAGCTTTATTTCCTTTTTCTAAAAGATAGCGGGCTTCCTGAAGTCTTTTTTCAAGCAGCCATTTTCTGGGAGCCGTTCCGAATATTCTCTCAAAATCACGCTTAAAAGTGGCTAGGCTTCTCCCCGTGAGATAAGCAAAACGGTCCAGCTTTACATTAAAATGATAATTCCTGAGCATAAATTTTTCAAGATCAATTTTGTAAGGATCGGAAATATCATAGAGAATATTTTTCAATGATGGATCGTGCTTAAATAAAAGAATTAAAGCCTCTTTTTGTTTTAACAAGGCCAGTTCAGGTGATCTATTTTCCAGCAGATCCTGATATTGCAGCAAAGATTCCATGAAATACTTTAGGTGATGAGCTGTAGTTAATTCAATAAAGGCAGGTGCTTTCACCCTATCCTGAAGAATAAAATGCTCTTTTTCACTCAATTGTTCAAGCATTTTATCATCAAATCTCATGGATAAGGATTTAAATTCAGATTCTTCACCAGGATTTTTCAGAAATTTCAATAACTGATTTTTCCTCACAAGATAAATATCACCGCTGCGAAACACTTGCCGGTGAGTTCCGTCATTAAGTTCCATTTCTCCTGAAATCACTATACATAATGAATTGTAGGAAGAAAACTGCTCACCTTCACGAAACACTGTAAAATAACAAGAGTAATTGATGTAATTTATACTTTCGGACATTTTGATTAAAGTTAAAGTCAAGCTAAAAGCTTTTAACTTGACTGTTTAATATAATATTTTTTATGCTTTCTCAAATCAAAATTGATTTTGGCTCCAAATATTCTTCCAGGCCATATGTTCCAAACTCCCTTCCAATACCGGATTGCTTAAATCCACCAAACGGCGCCAGCGGATCGTGTTTGAATCCATTAATACAAACTCTTCCCGCTTCAATTCTGGAAGCTACTTTCAAAGCTCTATGCTCATCCGAAGAAGTTACATAAGCAGCCAGTCCATATTGAGTGTCATTGGCAATAGCAATAGCATCTTCTTCATCCTGATAAGAAATAATGGACAGTACGGGTCCGAAAATCTCTTCCTGTGCAATCCGCATATTATTTCGGACATTGGTAAAAATAGTGGCCTTAACATAATTTCCATCTTCAAGTCCTTCAGGCTTTCCCTTTCCACCCACTAATAATTCTGCACCCTCATCCAATCCTAACTGGATATAATGCTGCACCCTCTCATATTGTTTTTCAGAAACCATAGGACCTACATTCGTATTTTCATTAACAGGATCACCTACAACAACCTGAAGAGCGGCCTCTTTTGCCAACTGATTAGTCTCTGCCAGTCTCGATTGGGGCACCAACAAACGTGTTGGGGCAATGCAAGCTTGTCCGCTGTTCATATAAGCACCAAAAACAGCCTGGCGAATGGCTTGTGTAAAATCAGCATCATCAAGAATAATATTTGGTGATTTTCCACCAAGTTCCAATGTCACTCTTTTCATACTGTCCACAGCCCCTTTCGCAATCATCTTTCCCGTTTGGGTAGAGCCTGTGAAAGATATCTTAGCAACATCCGGATGATTTACAATTTCACTTCCTACTACACTTCCAAGCCCGTTGACCACATTGAAGATCCCATCCGCAAGTCCTGCCTCGTGGAAACACTCTATAATAAGTTGTGTCTGAAGCGCACTCATTTCGCTTGGTTTTACTACTACCGTACAGCCTGCAGCCACCGCTGTCGCAAATTTATTGCAAATAAAACTGTTACTGGAATTCCATGGTGTAATAATGCCCACAACCCCTACAGGAACCATCTGAACAAGAGTATTCCCTGCTTTTCTCTCAAATTCGAATTGATGCAATGTTTCTATCATATGCTCAAAAGAGCCAACCATATTCTGAAAACTCATTGTACAGAACTGTCGGGTTCCGCCATATTCCAGGATCATGGTTTCAATAAGTTGCTTTTCTTTGCTTTCTACAGATCTCTTTAATTTTTCAAGGATTTCAATACGCTGTTGTATACTCGTTTTAGAAAATGTTTTAAAAGCAGTTTTGGCAGCAACAATAGCTTTTATTGCGTCACTTTCGTCACCAAGAACCACTTCTCCAATTTTCTCATGATTAACAGGACTAATAAGATTGAATACTTCTGTGCCGTGTAATTCGGCAAACCCTCCATTAATGTAGGCTTTATCTATGCGTCTCATATTGTTTGTTTTAATTGTGACAAAGTTCCCACAATTTCAAAGGAATTGTTTTGTTGTATAGCTCAATTAAACTTTGTTAGAAAGCTCAGGCATTTATATTTTTTTCTATACATTATTGATTAAACATCTAAATCGATCTTTCATCATATATATATATGTCAGACATAAATGACTTTTTCAGAATGATCTTTTTGAATATGATTTACACCCAAACATAAACACCTGAAAACGAAAACACTAAAACTCCATGCTATAAAATAAGTATAGTCTACCCACAAAAAAGACTAAAAAAATGTTTTATCGTGAAGAATTTTATATATTTGCACCATCTAACAATTAAAAAAATAATTTACTATGTCAGACATTGCATCAAGAGTAAAAGCTATCATCGCTGATAAGCTTGACGTTGAAGAAACAGAAGTAACTCCTGAAGCTAGCTTCACAAACGATTTAGGAGCTGACTCATTGGATACAGTTGAGTTAATCATGGAATTCGAAAAAGAATTCAATATTCAAATCCCTGATGATCAGGCTGAAAAAATTACTACTGTAGGACACGCTATCGCTTACATCGAAGAAGTAGTAAATAAATAATATTCTTCAACAAAAAAGAAAATTTTAAAAGTTTATGGAATTAAAAAGAGTAGTTGTAACCGGTTTTGGCGCAATAACACCGATTGGAAATAATGCAAAAGAATACTGGGAAAATCTTCTTAAAGGTGAGAGCGGTGCTGCTCCGATTACTCTTTTTGATGCCACAAACTTTAAAACTAAATTCGCTTGTGAAGTGAAAGGTTTCGATCCGTTGCAGCATTTCGATAAGAAAGAGGCAAAAAAAATGGACCGAAATACTCAACTTGGGCTGGTAGCCGCAAGAGAAGCGGTAGCACACTCCAGAATTATGGAAGACAATGTTGATAAAAACAGAGTCGGGGTAATCTGGGGTTCAGGAATCGGAGGTCTGGAGACTTTCGAAACTGAGGTTTTAGGATGGGCAAACACGGAAATTCCAAGATTCAACCCATTCTTTATTCCTAAAATGATCGCGGATATCACTCCTGGACATATCTCAATTGAGTATGGCTTTCACGGGCCGAACTATACTACGGTATCTGCCTGTGCATCTTCAGCCAACGCTTTGATTGACTCCAAGATGATCATCCAGCTTGGAAAAGCAGACGTTATTGTATGCGGAGGCTCTGAAGCTGCCGTAACAGCAAGTGGTGTCGGTGGATTCAATGCGATGATGGCACTTTCTACAAGAAATGACGATCCTAAAACAGCTTCAAGACCTTTTGATAAAGACAGAGATGGCTTTGTATTAGGTGAAGGTGCAGGATGTATCATTCTTGAAGAATATGAGCACGCCGTAAAACGTGGTGCAACAATCTATGCAGAATTACAAGGTGGTGGTATGAGTGCAGACGCACATCACATGACTGCCCCGCATCCTGAAGGATTAGGCGCTTATCTGGTAATGAAAAACTGTCTGGAAGATGCAGGCTTAACTGCTGATGAAGTAGACCATATCAACATGCATGGTACCTCTACTCCATTAGGAGATATTGCAGAATCCAACGCAATTTCAAAGTTATTGGGCGAGCACGCTTATGATATTCAGATTAATTCTACAAAATCAATGACCGGTCACCTTCTGGGAGCTGCCGGAGTTATTGAAGCTATCGCTGCATTGGGAACTATTATTCATGGTATGGTTCCGCCTACCATCAACCATTTTACTGATGATGAAAATATTGACAGCAGACTGAATTTCACATTCAACACCGCTGTTAAGAAAGATGTAAAAGTAGCCATGAGCAATACTTTTGGATTTGGCGGGCACAACGCTTGCGTTCTATTTAAGAAAATCTAAATTCAATGAATGGAGTTACAGAAATACTTTTCTAAATTCCTTCTCAGACAAAGAAAAAGAAAATTAACGGAGAGAGACTATTTCCTCAGTACCGAACTGAAAAAAATGTTGGGCGCAGAGGTTCAGAATATTGCTCTTTACCGTGAAGCTTTCTCTTTAAAAAGCTCTTCTAAAAATCAAGACAGCAATTACGAAAGACTTGAATTTTTGGGAGATTCTGTTTTGGGTACAATTATTTCCTGTCATCTGTTCCAGACCTATCCTCAGGCCAATGAAGGATATCTGACCCAGATGAAATCTAAAATTGTTAATAGGAAGAACCTTAATAAATTAGGTGAAGACCTGAAGCTGATCGATCTTTTGCAGAAACAGGGATCCGCAGCATTGGGTGAAAACATTTCCGGAAATTTATTTGAGGCACTTATTGGTGCCGTTTATCTGGACTTCCATTATGATGCCTGTAAAAGGATTATTCTGGAAAGATTGCTGACGCCTACAGAAATTAACAAGCTTGAAAATAAAATTGTAAGCTACAAAGGTCTTCTGCTTGAATGGAGCCAGAAGAAAAAAGTAAATATAAAATACGAGACCTGTGAAGAGGTCCAGGGCAATAAAGCAGTTGTATTCAGGTGCCATGTCTGGCTGGGAGAAGAAAAGATCGCCAATGCGACGGAAACTTCCAAAAAGAAAGCAGAGGAAAAAGCAGCACAAAGAGCATTTTATATTTTAAACAAAAAAGAAAACATACTTGGAAATTCAAAAACTTTATGATCTTGATGATATAGAATTTGAAGATATTACCATAGGATTGGTAAGATTAGCAAAAGATATACCTGCCCATGAGTTTTTCTACAAAATAAATCAAATCAACGGCCTTACCTTTTCAAGAAAGAAAGACATGATGATTCATGGGGCTTATTATGATTATTTTTTTCCGAGATTTGAAGCTTATGACAAGTTTACAAAGACATGTTTTACATTCATTTCGAACCGGTCTTCGGAAAGTAAGCAAAAAAAACTGCAGACCGAGCTCTTCACAGAAGAAGAAAACATTAAATTTTTATTAAATAATCAGGTAGATGTGGAATATATTCTTCATACTTCGGAACAAATTCCTGATTTTTCCGTAATTTTGCTCCCTGAAAATCTTGTATTTCCGATACAAGATTATACATTAGGTTCTGAGGAAGAACTTTATCAAATTATCCAGTATTATGAATAAGTATTTAAAGAAGACAAAAATCATCGCAACACTAGGGCCAGCTTCATCGTCGAAGGAGGTAATGTTAGGACTCATGAAAGCAGGTGTTGATATTTTCAGAATAAATTTTTCACATGCAGATTACGAATTAGTTCGAAGTAATATAGAAATTATCAGAGAGCTTAATCAGGAATACGGTTTTTCTGTAGGTATCCTGGGAGACCTTCAGGGCCCGAAACTGAGAGTAGGTGTCGTAAAGGAAGGTTCTTACCTGAATCCTGGTGATATCCTTACCTTTACCAATGAGAAAATGGAGGGAGATTCTACCAAGGTTTACATGACGTACCAGCAGTTCCCTCAGGACGTAAAAGTTGGGGAAAAAATCCTTATTGATGACGGAAAACTAATGTTGGAGGTTATTGAAACCAACGAAATAGACACCGTAAAAGCAAAAACTATTCAAGGGGGACCTCTAAGCTCTAAAAAAGGGGTAAATCTTCCGAATACCAATGTATCTCTTCCTGCCCTTACGGAAAAAGATGTTCAGGATGCCAATTTCATGCTTGACATGGAGGTTGATTGGATTGCCCTTTCTTTCGTTCGTCACGCACAGGATATTATTGACCTTAAAAAGCTGATCGACAGCCATCCGAACGGAAAGTTCAAAACTCCTATTATTGCTAAGATCGAAAAGCCGGAAGGTGTTAAAAATATTGACGAAATCTTATTGGAATGTGACGGACTTATGGTTGCCCGTGGTGACCTTGGTGTGGAAGTTCCGATGGAGGAAGTTCCTGCTATCCAGAAAAACCTGGTAGAAAAGGCAAGATTCTATTCCAAGCCGGTGATTATTGCCACGCAGATGATGGAAACAATGATCAACAGCCTTACGCCAACCAGAGCGGAAGTAAATGACGTTGCCAACTCTGTACTGGACGGTGCGGATGCCGTAATGCTTTCGGGAGAAACTTCTGTGGGAAGATATCCGGTTCAGGTAGTGGAAAACATGGCCAAAATTGTCCAGAATATCGAAAAAACTCATTTTTACCAGCACAAAAATGAGCCTATTGAAAAAGATTATAACTGCATCGATGAAAGGTTCATTACAAACAGGGTTTGTCTTGCAGCTGTAAGAATTGCTAAAACAACAAATGTTTCCGCAATCGTTACTTTAACCCATTCAGGATATACTGCGTTCCAGCTTGCTGCTCACAGACCGAATTCCCATATCATCGTTTACAGTGGAAACAGAAGAGTGATCACCATGCTGAACCTTCTTTGGGGAGTTCATGCCTATTATTACGACATGAAAAAATCTACCGACGAAACTATTATCCAGGTAAATATGCTGACTCACAACCACGGTTATATTGAAAGCGGTGATTTTGTCATCAATATCAATGCGACGCCGTCTTATGAAGGCGGAAAAACGAATACGCTGAGACTGACGACTGTTTAATAAGCAATAAGCAATAAGCAATAAGCAATAAGCAATAAGCAATAAGCAAAATTACTTTTTGACAATCATACAAAAAACTCCCGGAAATAGATTTTTCCGGGAGTTTTTTTATTTAATGATTATATTTTTACATGGTAAATTAATTTCCCACGATTGTTCTTGCTGTCACAAACTCTTTTAAAGCCAATAAAGAAAGCTCCGTTCCATATCCTGAAGCTTTGCTTCCACCGAATGGAAAACGTGGATCAGAACTTGTCATTCTGTTGATATTTACCGTCCCCGATTCCAGGTTTTCGATAAAGAATAACTGACGCTCTGTTTTTTTCGTCCAAACGGAATTGGAAAGTCCGAAAGGAATATCGTTCGCCATTTGTAAAGCTTCTTCATCACTTTTAGCAGTCATGATCATTCCAAGAGGTCCGAAAAGTTCTTCTTTTAAGATAGGATTTCCTTCCTGAACGCGGATTAAACCGGGCTTAAATTCATTCTCAGAAATTCTTTCCAGAGGAATGATGATCTCAGCACCATTTTCCAGCGCCCTGTTGAACTGAGCTTCCAGCTCATCCGCCAGGTCAGGTCTTGCCATTCCTGCTAATTTGGTTTCCTTGTTTAAAGGATCTCCAATTTCATAGGTCTTATATTCTTCAATGAATTTAGGTAAAAATTCATCTTCAATTTTTTCATCAATAATAAACCTTTTGGCCGCAGTGCAGGTTTGTCCGCAATTCTGAAGTCTGGATTTCGCTCCTGCTTTTGCCGCTTCATCCAGATCCGCATCATCGAAAATAATGAAGGCATCACTTCCCCCTAATTCCAATAAAGATTTTTTGATATTTAAACCTGCGATTGAAGCCACTTCTCCACCTGCTTTTCCACTACCGGTAAGGCTTACCCCTTTCACAGCATCGTGCTCAAGAATTTCCTTTACCACTGTATGCCCCACTTCCAGACTCTGGAAAACACCCTCAGGAAAACCGGCCTCTAAAAGAACATCTTCAATGGCATTTCCACTTCCGAAACAAATGGAAGCATGTTTCAACACTACTGTATTTCCAGCCAAAATCGCCGGAACAGCAAATCTCAACACCTGCCAGAATGGAAAATTCCATGGCATTACGCCTAAAATTACACCTTTCGGAACATAATGAACTTCAGAATAAGAAAATTCAGACTGAACTTTTTCGGGTTTTAAAATATTTTCAGCATCTGCATAATAATTCATCATTAAAGCACATTTTTCAACCTCAGCAATCGACTCCGAAATAGGTTTATTCATTTCCGTCGTAATGATCCTGCCGAACTTTTCCGAATTGTTCTTTAAAATTTCTGCCGCTTTTGCAATCAGCTTCTGTCTTTCTTCAAACGGCACTTTTCTCCACTCTGAAAATGTCTTATCTGCTTTAATAAGCTTATTTTCAATTAACTGTTCCATAATATAATTTCTGTTTTAAATTCACAAAATGAATTTATGAATGCTTCTACTCTAAAAGCACGGTGAAAGTAACAAATTTTATTCCTTAAGGCTAATTAAAGCAATGATTTTTCTCTATTGAAATAATATAATTTCTTCTTAAATCATAAACCACTCGTTCACAAGACATGCCGCAAGCCGCGCTGTTCTGTCCTGAATATCCAGGGAAGGATTGACTTCTGCAGCATCGAGGGCGATCAGCTTTTTACTTTTTAAAATATGCCTGTAAAAATGCATAAAAGGGGTATCCGCAAAAATCCCGTTATATGCTGAAGCTGAAACTCCAGGGGCAATAGAGGCATTAAAAACATCCATACAAATGGTAAGATAAAGAACATCTACATTGTTCATCAATTCATCAATCCGCTGATAGATGGAAGGAAGATTTTCAAAAAACAATTCATCTGCCAGGATATATTTCATCCCGTACTGATGCGCAGTATCAAATAGTTTCAGGGTATTGGAGTTTCTCTGGATTCCGATATGCAGTGAATTGATCTGTCCTTCCTGTGCAATCTGCCAGAAACCTGTTCCTGAGCTGGCTCCTACTCCTTCTTCAGGCTTTCTGTTATCGAAATGGGCATCTATATTGATAATTCCAATTTTCTGCTCGGGAAAAGCAGTTTTTACCCCCAGGTAATGAGCATAAGTCACTTCATGACCTCCGCCTAACACAAGCGATCTTCCTCCTTTCAACAAGACTTTTGAAACATTTTTCGCGAGACTGTTCTGAGTACTTTCCAAGTCACCGTCTTCACAGGTGATATTTCCGAAATCCAGAAGGGAAAAATCCGGGCGGATTACCGGGAAATTGGACATATTTTTTCTGATCACATCAGGAGCATCTTTAGCACCCTGACGTCCTTTATTTCGTCTCACTCCTTCATCAACGGCAAAACCATGCAGTACAAAATCATCTGCTTTAATATGGTCGTAGTTACGTTCCTCTTTTACTCTTTGAAATATCCTGTGGAAAAGGAGCTCTTCTCCGTCTAATCTTCCTTGCCAAATCATACATCGATTTTTTAATTTACATTATAGCGTTCAAAACTCTGCCAGTATTTATCTTTATAAATTTCGAGTGAAATTTTATATTCTTTGTTTTCTTTTATAAGGCGGTCCAAAACCTTGGAAGCCTGCCTGAAATCATTGCTTGCAAAATAAATGCTTTTTGAACTGTCTGCTGTTTCTCTTCCGATGTACAAATGACCATCTTCAGAACCAAGAAGTTCTACAGCCTTATCTTCAATAAGATTCATTGCATTGTAATCTTTTTCCTGAGGAAGTCCTTCATGATTTCCTTGGTAATGAATTTTCAAAAGTGAAATCCATGGATATGATGCTTTTGCACTGTATTTTAACAGGGATATATTGATTACTCCCATAAGCGGCATTCCGTTGTTCAGCGTACCTTCAAAAAGAGAAAACTGATCATCAGCGGCTAAAATCCCAACATCTTTATATTTCTCTGTAAACTCTCTTTCACGCCAAAGAAGGAATTCTTTTAATTTTTCTATCGGCACCAGATCTTTCTGTGCTTCGTTTTTACCTATGATACTGAAGGTGTCGATCTGAGTGGCAAAATTCAGTTCTCCCAGGAAATTATCCAGGAAAATACAGATTCCTGTTGTAACTGAGTTTTTATTTTCTTCAGTGAAATCATCATAAACAAACGTAAGGTCAATTTCATCCGGGTAGCCTTCTATTTCATTGGAATAAAAACAGATATTATCTTTCGTGAATTCAAAGCCATTTAACCTGACTTTTACACTTTCTACATCTGTTTCAGGCTTAAGGGCGGTAAATTTCCAGTGATCCAACTCCGGAGCGGCAGCAATCAGCTCTTCTGCAAATGCTATTTTCCTGATGTCTCCTTCTACCGTAACGATAAGTTCTGCTGTATTTTCATCACACATTCCGGACAGGAAATAATAGCCATTGTTTATTTTGGCAAGTTCAGGGGCAAGGACATCAAAAAATTGCTGTTCTATGTTTACCCTGCTTTTAACAACTTCAAAAAATACTTTTTCATGTGTTAAAAACCAATCCCAAAAGGCCTTATATCTGTCCTTTTCCATCATGCTTTTCCTTAACGTTTTATCCGAATTCACATTTTAATGGATCAGGTTTCCATCAATATATACGTTCTCTGCATTCAGGCTTCCCTGATTGTAAAGGACATTCTGAAAATTATCGGTTTTAAAGGTTACAAAATCCGCTTTTTTACCGGGTTCCAGCTTTCCGATATTTTCAAGACTTAATGCGTAAGCAGCACGGAATGTCATTCCGGCTAATACCTCAGCTGTGGTCAGTTTTTCAAAAGTTGCCAGAATAGAGGCCTGTGTAATTAAATTACCCATCGGTGCTGAACCTGGATTCCAGTCACTGGCAATAGCTACAATAGCTCCGGCATCGAGTAATTTTCTGGCTGGAGTGAATTTTTCGCCGAGTCCTAAGCTTGCCCCCGGAAGAGCAGTAGCCACCGTATCTGATTTCGCAAGAAATTCAATATCTTCATCAATAGTTGCTTCCAGATGGTCTGCAGATTTTGCTCCCACTTCTACTGCAATTCTTGAACTGCCCGGTGTAAACTGGTCTGCATGAACAGTAATATCAAAACCTAAATCTTTAGTTTTAAGGAGAAACTCTTTACTTTCTTCCGGCTGGAATGCAGATTTTTCAATAAATATATCTACACGTTGAGCAAGATTTTCGTCTTTTACTTTAGGTAAAATTTCGGTAAGAATATACTCCAGGTATTCCTGATTGCCTCCTTCAAAATCTCTTGGTTTCAGGTGTGCAGAAAGGCATGTAGGAACAAGCTTAGCCGGTGTCTGAGATTGTGCCTTTTTGATTATTCTAAGCATTTTAAGCTCGTTTTCCACATCCAGACCGTAACCACTTTTTATTTCAATGGTTGTAATTCCCAAAGAAATCAGGAATTGGATCCTCTCCAGTAAAGTCTTTAATAGTTCCTCTTCTGAGGCATTTCTCGTATGCTGCACTGAGCTCCAGATTCCGCCTCCGCTTTCTGCTATTTCAAGGTATGTTTTCCCTGCATTCCGCATTGCAAAATCATTAGCACGGTTTCCTCCAAAGCAGATATGGGTGTGGGAATCCACAAATCCGGGAAGGGCAATCTGATCTCCTTCTACGATTACTGTTTCAGCATCCGGATTGTCATTCTTTAATATCTCAAAGTCTCCAACATTATTAATCAAGCCATTATCTATTAAAATTCCACCATTTAATATGATATCAATCTGGTCATCGGATATTTTTCCTCTTAACGGAAGATCTGCCAACGTTACGATCTGCTTGAAAGGGCCTATCAATTTCATTTATCTAAGATTAAAGCTAAAGCTTGTTAATAATTAATTTTTCCTCTCAAAAATACTTAAAATATCTCAATTCTTTAAATCTAAATTGCGGTTCATCCTTACCTGACTCTCTGCTTCAGCCTTAGTATCTTCCTTTTTTTAAACCCTGAAATTTCTCAGCCTAAACCTCAACCTTAGTCTAAATTTGTTATCTTTGAGGTAAATGAAATGAATTAATGCCAGATTTTTTACATCCAGATAAGGAAAACTACTCGCATGAAGAGCTTATGCAGGAGGAGCAGATCCGGCCCCAGAGTTTTAAGGACTTTGCGGGGCAGAGAAAAACTTTGGAAAACCTTGAAGTTTTTGTCAGTGCTGCCAAAAAGCGTGGTGGTGCCCTCGATCATGTTCTTCTGCACGGTCCACCGGGTCTGGGTAAAACCACTTTGGCCAATATTATCGCCAATGAACTTGGGGTAAACTGCAAGATCACTTCCGGTCCTGTTCTGGATAAACCGGGAAGCTTAGCCGGGTTACTGACAAATCTGGAAGAAAATGATGTTCTTTTTATTGATGAGATCCACCGTCTGTCTCCCGTCGTGGAGGAATACCTGTATTCTGCCATGGAAGACTATAAGATAGATATTATGCTGGAAACCGGCCCGAATGCCAGAAGTGTACAGATCGGACTGAATCCTTTTACCCTGGTAGGTGCCACTACAAGAAGCGGAATGCTGACGAAGCCGATGCTGGCCAGATTTGGAATCCAGAGCAGGCTTGAATATTATTCAGTTGAACTTTTATCGATGATTATCCAGAGAAGCTCAAGGGTCTTGGGAAGTAAGATTTATGAGGATGCAGCCATAGAGATCGCCAGAAGAAGCCGTGGAACTCCGAGAATTGCCAATGCTTTATTAAGAAGGGTGCGTGATTTTGCAGAGATCAAAGGAAACGGAGAAATTGAGATCAATATTACAAAATATGCTTTGAACTCCCTTAATGTGGATGAGTTTGGCCTGGATGAAATGGATAATAAGATCATGCGTGTCATGATTGAAAATTTTAAAGGAAAACCTGTCGGAATTTCTGCTCTGGCTACTTCAATTGCCGAGAATCCGGAAACACTGGAGGAAGTGTATGAACCGTTCCTGATTCAGGAAGGATTTATCATCAGAACGCCACGAGGAAGAGAAGTGACCGATAAAGCTTATCAGCATTTAAAAATATCCCGTCCGAAAAACCCGGGAGAGTTATTTTAAGAATCTATGTTTGTTCCAAAATTATACAGAAGTGAAGATTATGATCTGATGAGAGAAATCATCAGAGAAAATGCTTTTGCTTTACTTATTTCTTCCGATGAAAAAATAAGAGCAACCCATTCCATGATGATGCTTAATGAAGATGATCCCGAAAACAGGTATGTGGAAACTCATATTTCAAGAGCAAATCCGCAGGCAAAAATCTTAAAAGACGGTGATGAAGTTTTGTGTGACTTCCTTGGAGCCCACACCTATATTTCAAGCAGCTGGTACGACCATGTGAATGTTTCAACATGGAACTATGAAGCAGTTCAGATTTATGGAAAGGTACAACTTATGAACGATGATGAGCTTTACCACCATCTGGAGAAATTAACTTCCAAGTATGAAAAATTCCAGAAATGCCCTGTTATGGTAAAAGATATGGGAAGGGAATTTGTAGAAAAGGAAATGAAGGGAGCTTTTGGGCTGAAAATAGTTCCAACAGAAATATTTATCAAGCAGAAACTTTCCCAGAACAGAAAAGATCATGATTATCAGAATATTATCTCAGAACTTGAACACTCTGACGAGAATGGAAGAAAAATTGCTGAGAAAATGAGATTAATAAAGAAATAATAATCAAAATATATATATGAAATTATATCCTATACAATGTGGAAAATTTAAACTGGACGGCGGAGCCATGTTTGGAGTCGTCCCAAAGAGTCTGTGGGAAAAAACCAATCCTGCAGACGAAAAAAACCTGATTGAACTGGGAACACGTTCCCTGCTTATAGAAGACGGCAAGAAACTGATCCTTGTAGACTGCGGTCTTGGTAATAAACAAGATGATAAATTCTTCGGACATTATTCGCTTTGGGGAGATGACAGTCTTGACAAAAATTTAAAGAAATTCGGTTTTGTGAGAGAGGATATCACCGATGTTTTCCTTACCCACCTTCATTTTGACCATTGCGGAGGCGCTATTGAATGGAATGATGACAGGACAGGATACAGACCTGCTTTTAAAAATGCACAGTTCTGGACCAATGAAAACCACTGGCAATGGGCTACAGAACCTAATGCCAGAGAAAAAGCTAGCTTTCTGAAAGAGAATATCCTTCCGATGCAGGAAAGCGGGCAATTAAACTTTTTACCTCTTCCTACTACAGGAAATTATGGTTTTGCCCCTGATCTGAAAATGGATGTGATCTTTGTAGACGGCCATACGGAAAAACAGATGCTTCCGGTAATCCAATATCAGGAAAAAACAATTGTCTTTGCAGCGGACCTTATTCCTACTGCAGGACATATCAACCCGGTTTATGTCATGGGATATGATACAAGACCCCTTCTTACTATGGAGGAGAAAGCAAAGTTTCTGAAACAGTGTGTAGATAATGAATATCTGCTATTTTTTGAGCACGATGCCCATAATGAGCTGGCAAGCCTTAAAATGACTGAAAAAGGGGTGAGATTAGATGAAATTCACAGTTTTAATGATGTTTTTGGATATTAATTTTTGATTATGGAAGAGTTACATTCAGAAACACAGAAAGCAGAACCGGAACCAGCACCCAAGGTGATTGGACTTACCGGCGGAATAGGCTCAGGAAAAACTACGGTAGCCCGGTTTATTGAGGAGTTCGGGTTTCCGGTTTATTATTCCGATGACAGAGCTAAAGCAATTGTCAACGAGAGTGAAGATTTGAAGATAAAGATCAAAGAATTACTGGGCGATGAGGCTTATGATTCCAATGGTCTTTATGACCGCAAATTTGTAGCAGAAAAGGTTTTCAATAATAAGGAGCAGCTGCAGGAATTAAATGAAATCATTCATCCTGCCGTTCGGATTGATTTTGAAGAATGGCTGAAAAAACAGACTAAATATTTAGTATTTAAAGAAACAGCCCTTTTGTTTGAATTAAAACTGAACAGACAGTGTTATAAATCACTCCTGGTGACAGCCGAGGATAACATCAGAGCGAAAAGAGTAATGGACAGGGACGGAAAAACCTACCGTGAAGTAGAAGCCGTCATGGAAAAGCAAATGCCCGAAAAGGATAAGATAAAACTGGCTGACTGTATTATCTATAACAATACCAACCTAGAGGATCTTAAGGAACAGACCGAACAGGTCATTTTCGATATTGAATAAATTAAACCTCGCTGAATTTCTCTAGCGAGGTTTTTATTTATATTATTGATTGTTTTGGTAAACGGAGGTTTTGTAGTATCTCAATAAATAATCATAGATTACCATTTCAAATAATCTTTGATTGGAAACAAAAAGTCTGTTGATATTCATATGAAAAATACTTTGGAAAAAATGCTGTAAAGGCATTCCCAAAGATCCATTTTTATTATGAATCAGTATGTTTTGAAAGACAGCATGGCTTTCTTCAATATTGGAAATAACAACATTTCTTTCTTCTGAAAATTCTTCAGACTGGACAAATTCTATAAATTTTGGCTTAAATTCTCTATATTTTTTATCTAATTGACTGTTCACTTTTTTATCCGCGTTAAATTCGGTTTTAAAAGCATGATTATAATTTTTTATCCAATCCAGTTTTTCATCAGCTGCTCTTTTAAGTCGATTTAGCATTTCATCAATATAGTAAAGACTGATTATAATTTTTTCCTCATCATCATAACCCAAGCACAGAAGTGTAAATTCACTGTTTTTACAGAATAACTGTTCAGCATCTTCGATCGTATTTTCGCCATATCTTTCAATCTCCCTGCTATAGGTATCGATTAAAACATTTGAAATTTCACCGCTATTAAGATACTCCAGCAAAGTCATGTTTATTCTGTCAAGCACTGATCCGTAATATTCAATATTCTTTAATCTGAATCTTAGCCTGATATGTGGTTTTGGATCAGTATAACGAATAAAAAACCATTGTGAAATATAATTATTCTTTTGAAAATCTTCCACTAAAGGCAGTATCGCTTCTTCCAAAATTCCATCTGCCGTTTTTATTCCCGTATAAATTTTCAGGTAAAGCCATTCGGTTCCCGGACTAAATTTTCTTGTTACCATTACCTATTTCTTGTCTTTATACATTGGAAAGATAAACTCGCGCTTATAATCATCATTTTCATTCCATAAAAATTCTTCA
The DNA here is from genome assembly GCF_900129755.1 of Chryseobacterium oranimense. Classification (GTDB taxonomy): domain Bacteria; phylum Bacteroidota; class Bacteroidia; order Flavobacteriales; family Weeksellaceae; genus Chryseobacterium; species Chryseobacterium oranimense. The sequence goes on along the minus strand of NZ_FQWT01000009.1, from coordinate 157,080 downwards.
ATTAGAACATACGCCTGATTTTTTATAGCATCAATAAACATTTTTACCAAATCATAATTTTCCAGATTTACAGTAAGCTTATTATCAGATTTTACCCATTGGATCCATTTGGGAATGCATCTTTTATTTCGCCAGTTTCTAAATTCAATAAGAAATTGTTCTTTATGGTTAATTGATGATGAAAATTGCAAAATTTCCTTCTCTGTTATTTTCCACCGGGCCTTTGAAATAATAATATTTTTATATTCTACTCTTGGTAAGAAGTGATAAATTTTGCTCAGTCCACCCCAATCAAAGTATAATCCTGTCCGTACATTTTGAGAATGCAGATCTGACAAGAAATGATACACCGGAAGAGTATTGATAGAATAGTTATGTGCGTTTGTTAAGTATGGTTTTATTTCTTTGTTTAATTTTTTTGACCATAAAACGATTCTGTTATTTTTCAAAGAAATATACAAGTCTTCTATTAATATTTGGTTGTCTTCTGGTAAAACTGATTGTGCAAGATAGGGAATCTCATAATCTCTTAATGTCGATCTTCTTATTACATTTCCAATCCTAGCCTCGGGAAGATGAATTATTTCTGCTAAAATGTAATTCTCATTTAACTCTTTTTCTTTTTGTGTAATGGTTTTGGTAAGTTTTTGTACTTCTGAGTTTTCTGAACAGAATCTTCCTAAAAGGTTAGCAGCAGTGCTTCCGCTAGTGCTTTCAATACATAATTTTTCTCTATTATTTTCAGATATTATTTCTGTCATGAAAGATATGGTATCGGGTACATCCTGCCAGCTTTCTTTAAAATCTTTAAAATCTTCATCAAATAGTTCAATAATATGATGGTTCTCCAATAAAGCTTCCTGCAACTTTTCGTTTAGGATTTTATGAATTTGTGAAAGTTGAATAGTTGCCTGCTTTTTTTGAGAGTTGGGAAGTTGTAAATCTTCCAGGTATGGATGAAGTCCTTCTGCAGGAATACCTTGCCTATAACCAATCCCCATTTCTGTATCTAAAGCGAGTGATAAAGGTATCTCCTGTGTTTCAAATCTTTCTCTAAATATTTTTTTGAATTTTTCTAAATGGGTTTCTTCATTGTATATTGTTAATTTATTTAGAAAAGATATACCTTTTTTGAGCTCTTTTTTCCAATGAGGTGATAATATAAATTTATTTTCATCATAAAGATCAGTCTGGACAAGATATTTCTGTTCGTAAGTAGTACCAAAGGATTTAGCGAGCTCTTCTATTTTTACATATTCCGAGATGGGGTTCCCAATATTCCGATCTAGTTTCTCCAGCCTTTTCTGAATAGAAAATAAAGTTTCGGCCTCATTTACCGCTTCAATTTTATTTAATACAGAAGCAATTATTCTTAGAAAATCAGTACCTGAAACATTCGGATCCAATTCGCTCATCAATACCTGATTGTCTATAAGCTCATCTACAAATTCTGCGGCATCTTCTGCAGTTATTTCAGTATTAATGAGAAGTGCGGCAAGCTGTTCTATGGTTTTTCCCGATTTTGAAAAGTATAATATATGCTTTAGCTCTTCCGAAAGTGGGGCTGATGAAATAATATAGTCTCTTTTCCCATTAGTATATTGATACTCTACATAACGTATTTTGTTACCTGCTCGGTATATACTGTTATTGGGGAAGAATAATAGCCTATTTCTGATTTCTGGTATCGTTACAAAATGCTGTGATAAACCGACTAGATAATGCATGTCAAGCTTGGTATCGCGATGATAGTTGTCAGTATTTATCTGATTATTTATAGAATCTGAACCTGACTGATTAGAAGTTTTACCGGCGAATTTACCCAAACTTACTCCCGAGAACAGACCAAAAGGAGTACATCTTGTACTTATACGGCTGTAGTATTTCAGCAGTGTGTTTTTTAATTTTTCAAGTCCCTTTGAGTAAACTTCTTTTCCCGAAAGCCAATTTTCCAATTCTGAATACAGATAGGGCGAGGCCAGATAAATGGCTTCCTGAAATATTGAATTTTCACAGATTTGTTTTAAAAACTCTTCTTGAGGTTCCGCTTTATCTATTGTTTCCTGAAACTTTTTATATGAAAATAATGGAGTACGAACAACATACTCATCAAAGAACTGGTATGGGAAACGGGACATTTTATTTTTTTATCTCTTTATTTGGTTGATAATCAGGATGACCCAACTGCCAAAAAGCAAACGCAAAAATGTCACTTAAGTTGGAATATCGTTGTTTAATAGGAATAGCACCACCGCCATGACCTCCTTCGTAATCTATCTTTAAGAGAACCGGTTTGTTCGATTTATTATCAGCCAGCAATTTAGCCACAAACTTGGTAGACTGCCAGGGAGCAATTCTAGGATCATTAATTCCGGTACAAATCAAAGTAGCGGGGTATTTTACTCCTTTTTTAATATGCTGGTAAGCATCCATTTCCAGTATTCCTCTAAACTCTTTTGGATTATTGACACTTCCGTATTCTGAAACATCTGTTCCCCCTATTCCATTTTTTTCAGATCTTAAAGCATTCAGGACACCTGCTTCTATTATTACTGCTCCAAACAAATCGGGGCGTTCCGTCATAGCTCTTCCAGTGGTAATTCCACCTGCACTACCACCCAAAATAGCAATTTTTTTGGCGGATGTAAATTTTTTATCTATTAGGTATTGAGCACAAGCAATGAGGTCTTTCCAGGAGTTAGCTTTAGTTTCTTTATAAGCTCCCAAATGCCATTCTTCTCCTTTTTCTCCCCCTCCTCTTACATGAGCCACTGCTATTACACCTCCTTGGTTGGCCCACAATAAAAAACTTTTGGCGAAAAAAGGATTTTTAGACACTCCATATGCTCCATAACTATCCATCAAAACAGGAGCTTTACCATCACGTTTTAAATTTTTATTATAGATTAGAGATAATGGGACTTCAATTCCGTCATGAGATTTTGCGACAACTTCTTCTATTGCAATATCTTTAAATTCAGGATATTCGGCAACAGGAGCCAGATTCTCCAGTTTAAAAGTATTGTTTGCTAAATTATATCTGAACCGCTGCTCTTCGTTTGCCCATCCGGAACAACTAACCCATATATCAGAAAAATTTCTTCCTTTTGATTGTAAATTGATATTACCTGAAACATAAGGAAGCAAAATAGGAATTTCCTTTCCATCTTTATATAAATAGAGTTTGGCTTCTACACCATTTTTAGAGGTAGTGAAGTAAATACCATCTTTGGTAAGGACATATTGTGTAATAACTTCATCCTTTTTTTCAGGAATCAATATTTCAGCTTTTTTAAAATTCAGGCTGTTGACATTAGTCTTACATAATTTAAAATTAGGAGAATCATATCCTGATAAAAAATAAATATCGTCACCTGATAGTCTTACAAAGTAAACTTTGACATCTTTATCAAATAAGATCTTCCAGTTTTTTTTTCCATTCAACAGATCTTTCTTATCGATAATAAATGTTTTTCGAAAATTTTCCGCTCCCACCAACATTCCGAGATAATATTTTTCATCGGAATAAACAGCCGAAATAACAGGAAGTTCTTCTTTTCCGATTTTCAGATCTGGATTATTGATATTTGAGAAAACATCATTTAATTTTTTAGGATCTTCTCCTATTTTATATAATATGGCTTGTGTATTTTTTCCAAATTGATTGGAATTGTTTTCAATAACTGGGTAATACACATAGAAAAAACCTGAATTATCTTCTAGCCATTTAATCCCCCCAATGTTGGCAGGATTTGTATTAGTAATTATTTCTGGATGAATATATTTAGTCTTAACATCCATAATAATGATTTCTGAAAGCTCTTTTCCTTTTTCTGTCAGGGAGATTGCTACTCTTTCTCCATTCCAGCTGGGGCTAATTACATTAATTATAAAATTATTCCCTGTTTTAAAATCAGAAGGATCATACAGTAATTCTTCTCTTCCATCCAATCCTGATTTAAAATATAATCTGGATGTTTTTTCCTCAGCATTTCTTTTTAAGTAGAAATATTTATCATTACCTGTGATTTTCAAATCGGAAACAGAATATCCTTGCCTTTCATCCAGTTTCAATCTTGTTTCAAGATAATATTTCCTGTTTGGAATTTTATCAAGTACCAAATCTGCATAACCTGTCTGGGATTTCATCCAGTTGCTAACTGCAGGATCTTCTAAATCTTCAAGGTTTCTATATTCGTCTACTATTTGAGTTCCAAAATATTTTTCAGTAACAGGTACAGATGGAGCTAAATTAGTATTCTGTGAATAAAAATTCCCTACAAACAAAACGGTAATGATAAATATTATACTTCTCACAATTTAAAAGTTACATGCCGGTATCAACGCCTCCGTGGTTACTACTTGTATTTTCCGGATCACTGCATTCTAATAAAAAATGTTTGGTTCCTCCAAATATTTTGCGTGGATTATTGATCTTAGCCATTTGCAGCTTTTTTAAAGATAGCTTTTTCTCTTTTTTGTTTTCTTTTTTCATTGTCAATTGACTTAAATTATGTACCGCAAAGAAAATAATATTTTCTCAATATAAAATCTAATAGAGCTATAAATTTATAAATTTATAGCTCTATGTGCTTCGTAAATATTTATTCTTATAAGTTCACATCTCCTATTACAAAACGCCCTAATTTAATAAAATAAACAATACTTTTGCATATCTGTAACGAATTTAAGGCACAATGAAAATAAAACTCCTTTTATTATTTATATTTACCGGATATCATTTATTGTATCCCCAGGCCAAAACAGATTCCTTAAGAAACGATTCTTATGAAAAACTGAAAGAAAAATTTTATGATTATAATTATGATGGAAATCCTGCAAAATCAAAACTCATTGCACAATACTATTTAGCGAAAGCAAAACGAGAAAAGGATATTTCACAAATTGCTAACGGATATGCTTTTATGTATGCCAACGAAGATCAAAAAAATGCCTTAAAATACATAGACAGTTTAGCCGAAATAACCAAGAACTTAAAAGATGATGCATATCCTACGCGTATTTATCTTTTAAAAGCAAATGTATATTTTAAATTTAATAATCAAAAAGAAGCACTGAATAATTACATAATAGGTCTAAAATATGCAAAACAAAAAAACAATAAAAGACAAATTGCTTTAGCAGAAACCAATATTGCCTATTTAAACAGTTATATAGGAAAGGACTCGGAAGCTGCTAAAGTATTGAAATATTACATGGATAATGGAAGCTATCTGACTGACAATGAATTAGACAAAATCCGTGTAAACCTTGCAGACTGCTATATTGAACTCAACAAATTAGATTCAGCCAATATATTAATTAATAAAGGTTTGCAGGCTTTTAAAAATAAAGATGATTACCGATATCACCAATACTTGGGTTTATTGGGATTTTATAATTTGAAGCGTAAGAAGTATCAACTTGCCATTAATAATTTATTACCGTGTAAAAAATATTTTCTTGCAGCAGACGATATAAGAGAAAAGAACTATGTCCTTCTATATTTAGGAAAATCTTATGCTTCATTAAATAATAACCAAAGGGCCATAGAAAATTTCACTAAAATAGACTCATTAGTTCAAAAAACGAACTATATTGTTCCTGAATTTGGAGAGGCATATACTTACTTGATAGATTATTACAAAGAAAAAGGAGATAAAGAAAGGCAGTTGTATTATGTTGAAAGATTTTTAAAGATAGACAATATGCTGGATGCTCAATTCGAATATGTATCCCGTGAATTGCCCAGACGATATGATACTCCAAAACTCCTGCATGAAAAAGAAAACATCATCAACGATCTACAAAGCAGAAAAACAATTTTAAATATATCTATTGGCTTTCTATCTATAATCCTTGTATTGCTTTCTTTCTTGTATTCCAGGTCTAAAAAGAGAGAAAGACAGCACAGGAAAATTGCTCAAGACCTTATCAATACTGTTGAGATGAGAAGTTTTGAAACTTCGAAAGCAAAATTAATCACAAATCCTTCTCCAATCCCTATACAAACTGATACTGAGAATAAAGTAATAACAGAGGATAAATCGGCTAAAGCCACTCCAGAAGATATAACTCAATTTATTTTAAAGGAATTGGAAGTTTTTGAGGACAAAGAACTTTTTTTAAAAAAAGGGATTACTTCGGCCAGCTTAGCTAAAAGTATTAAAACCAACACTACCTATTTATCAGAAGTTATCAATACACAGAAAGGGAAAAATTTTGCCACTTATCTTAATGACCTTCGTATAGATTATGCCCTTAACAGGCTGATAAAGGATAAAAAATTCCGTTCATACAAATTATTGGCTATTGCTGAAGAATTGGGTTATAATAATGAACAGTCTTTTTCTCTGGCTTTTAAGAAAAAAACCGGAATTACGCTTTCAGTATACATCAAAGAAATTGAGAAATCTAATAATATATAAAATAAACATTTATAGATCTACGATCCATTCTTTTGGGCTTCTTTCTTACAGAAGTTTGCTTCAGGCAAGAACACAATGATCAAGGTGAAGAAAGAATCAATTTATCTTGTGGATAGAAAATGGATGCATCCTTTGTATCAGTATCCGCAATTTTTAATTCCTGGTGAAACGGCCTCTTCTTTAAATTATTATTATTCAGCCTGCAATTAACAACTATACAAACATCAAAACAACCAGATCCAAACATAAAAAAAGCCCTCATCACTGAGGGCTTCCTTATATTTGAAATTTAATGTTATTCTTTAATAAATTTCTTCTGAACTGTTACTCCATTGTCATCAATATCTATTACATAAATACCGTTGATCAACTTGCTAACATTAACCTGGTTGTTAAGCAGAATACCATCTCCGATAACCTGTCCTGCAGAATTGTAGATCTTATATTTAGCTTTCTTGCTAATATTTTTCACATGCAATACTGTACTTACCGGGTTAGGGTAAATCATGATATCAGTCTGATTAAGAGAATTCGGCACTCCTGGTTTAGAGATTCTTACAGAGTAATCTTCTACTTCACCGTTGGCAAAATTAGTACAGTTCACAGGAATTCCATCTCTCATCAATGCTACTCTCATTACTACATACTTGTGGTTCGTCATGCTTACGTAAGCGTCTACAGGTACGTTGAATGTTCCTGTAACAGGACTTGTAGTATTTGGAGGTGATGTGAATACTCTTTCATCAAGATCAAAATATCCGTTTCTGTTGAAATCGATCCATACCGCGATACCTTCATCATGGTTGGTTCCGTTCCATTTCTTCTCAATCGTAATCTGGTTTCCTGTAGATCCCTGAACCATTTCAATAAATGTATCAGGTACTCCTGTATAGTTTGTATAGCTGGAAGGTCCTGACTCATTCTCCATTTTAGGTCTTCCGCTTGGAACAACCGTAACTTTAGAGATATGCTCGTTAACAGCATTTTGAGAAGCCATCTGACAGTAAACTACTGTAGGTGTTGTGAAATAGTATGGAGGTGTATAGGTACCTGGTGTACCATTACAAACATTTACCACCTGCATTTCATATTTCGTTTCTTCCAATAATCCTGTTATAGTGTAAGTATTCGTTGTTAACGGAACATTTGTCCAGCTTGGAATACCTACTTTTCTGTATCTAAGGATGTAAGTAGCCCCAGGGAAGCCTTCCCATGTAACTTCAGCCCATGTAGGGTTGATCTGAGTGATAGTTAATCCCGGAGGAGGTAGCTCACATGTTCTTTCCGTAGTAAATACTTTCGGATTTGAATATGGGTTAAGAGTAGTTTCTCCAACACATTTATTAGCTACTCTTACTTCATATTTAGTATACGGATCTAAGTTGGTTAATAAGTATGTATTGGTAGGAGGTGCAATGTTAGGAACCTGTGTCCATGTAGCTGCTCCTACTTTTCTCCATTCCAGTGTATATGTTGAGCTTGCCGAAAGCGGTGCCCATGTAATCAGTGCAGAGTTTGTCGTGATATTACTTACTGTAACATTTGGAGGTGTAGGATCACATCTTGTTACAAATGTTTTGATCGCAGTAAATGTACCAGCCACATCTCCACAAACCGTAGCCACCTGAACCTCATAGATAGTAGCAGGAGTTAAACCTGTTAATACAAGTGGAAGGTTGTTTAACAATGCTGAGGCATATACTTCCGTCCACGCTCCCGGAGGAGTTGCCTGAACTCTGTATCTTACAAGATAGGTTACGTTAGTTGCCGAACCTGTTAATGTAAGGGTAGCAGAGTTATGGGTAGCTGTAATCGTAGGCTGGTTTGGTGTTGCATTGCTACAAGGTCTGATTCTTACCGCGTAATCCTCAACTTCACCGTTTACCGCATTCTGGCACAATACCGGAGCACTTGTACGCTTAAGAACAACTCTCATTGTAGTAGTAAGTGCACCTGTGTAAGCAGTTGCCGGAACTGAGAAGGTTGCTGTAATAGGAGTTGTTGTGTTTGCCGGAGAACTTATAATCTGTTCTGATGCTTCAAAAACACCGTTTCTGTTATAATCAATCCAGACTGACACTGCATCATTACTTGTTGCACCCGTCCATCCTTTTGCTACAGAGATCTTATTATTGGCAGAACCTGCATCAAGAGTGATTAACGTTTGAGGGGTTGTATAGCTTGTATAGTTATTCTGTACAGTGGTATTACTCATCACCGGAACTCCAGGGTTGGAAGAAGTAACGGTTACATTTGAAATGTGGTCGTTAGTTCCAGTACCTGTCATCGGACAGTATGAAAGTGGCGGCGTTGTAAACTGTACTGTTGTAGAATATGGTCCTGTAGAAGTTCCACATGTAGTAGAAACCTGTACATCATATTTAGTCTGCTCAGCAAGTCCAGGAATCGTATAATTGTTTACTCCCGGTGCCAAAGTCACAGGCGGGATGGTAAAAGTTGCGGCAGTAGCTAACTTCCATCTAATGGTGTAAGTAGCATTTGCTGCAGCCATCCAATAAACCGTCGCTGTAGAAGCGGTAAGGTTGGTAACGGTAATGTTTGTAGGCGGCGCTGTAGTACAAGCAGGCTGATCAATAAGTTTCACAGCATAGTCTTCTACTTCACCCCAGGTGAAAGTTCCACAAGGAGCAGCCGTAGCACTTTCTCTCAATGCTACACGCATACGGGTAGTAAGGTTTCCTGTGTAAACTCCTCCGGCAACGTTAGGTACCGTGAAAGTAGCAGTCACAGGAGTAGTTGTGTTACTTGGTGAGTTCAATACCTGTTCTGACGCTTCAAAAACTCCGTTTCTGTTAAAGTCAATCCAAACTCCTGTTCCGAAAGACCATTGAGTTCCCGGCCAGGTTTTTTCTACAGTAACAGTATTGGCTCCTAAACCTCTTACCAGGGTAACAAGTCTTGCAGGATCTGTAGTATAATCTGTATAATTACTGAAATCTGAAGTGCTGGTCATTGGGATTGCAGCATTCGGAGTTACAACAACTTTACTGATATAACCATCAATAGTGCTGCTTGTAGAACCAGAATTACAATAAGAAATTGCAGGAGTTGTAAAGGTGGTACTTGCAGAGAATGGTCCCTGGGTTCCACCACAGATTGTAGCAATCTGCACTTCATATTGAGTCTGTTCTGTAAGGTTGTTTATTGTATAATTGCTCGCAAGAGGAGTCGTAATGTTTACTGAAGTCCATGTTGCTGCACTTACAGCTTTATATCTTAATACATAAGTAGCACCTGTAGAAGGCAGCCAGCTTACAAGAGCCGTAGTTGGGGTAACGTTGGAAACCGTAATATTACTTGGAGGTGCGGTAGTACATGGCTGTAATGCCATAACGGTCAATGTAAAGTCTACATAGTTACCATAAGGTGCTGATCCGCACGAATTTACTGTTCCTATGAACGATGTTGCCGTTCTTACCCTGTAATTACCCGGTGCCTGTGATGCAGGAATGACAATTGTTGCCGTTCCGTTTGTAACATAGTTGGGCGTTGCAAGAATTGTTTCACCCGGATCATTAAAGCTCATATTATTATTCCAGTCAACCCAAACATAATAATAGTAAGTACTTGTCCCGGTATTCAGGTTCATTGTTACCGTGTTACTAGGCAATGCGGTAATAACCGGAGAGGCACTGTTAACATAAGCGGTATATGAATTAGCTGTATAGTTTATATTCGTGATTCCTCCTGTTGTATTAACAGTTTTCAGATAGTATGAAGTTGAACTGGAACCTCCTGTTGGTGTACAATATCCTGTAAATATATTCAACGGTCCGATCCATGTACTCTGATCTGTTCCGCTGCATTTTGATCTCACCCATACATAATAAGCCGTATTGGCTGTCAATGGAGAAAGTGTTGTACTTGTCCCCGTAATGTTTTGTGAAGGCGGAGTTGCAGATGTTGGAGCTGTAGCAGATGTACTGTAATAAACATCATATCCTCCTGCCGGTACGGAAGAAGGGGCTGTCCAGCTGATTGCTGCACTCGTTGGTGTTACAGTTCCTAAAGTTAATCCTGAAGGCGGTATACATGAAGGAGCCGCGCCAAAGGTAAACTGAACATTAGGCCTGTTGGAGTTCACGGTTCCTGTATTCGTAGTAGGGGCAGTGTTATCCACCTCTATATACATGTGTCGTGAAGTAGCACTAGAGTAGGTAAAACCACTTCCTGAAGTACTTCCGGTTCCGGTACCTCCATAGTCTGTTTCTACCAGTACCATCAGGTTTTCTGTCCCGTTATAATAATAAGGTGTTTGCAGGGTGATGGTGTTCCAACCTGTCGTTATATTATTGATCGTTCCGGTATACACCAAACTGGCGCCGGCAGTAGTTGTAGGCCAGTCTTGTGATGTAAGGGTGGTTGTTGCAGCCGGAACAGTTTTTAAATAAACCTTTACCGGAGCAGTAGCACTTGTAGCTGTTGTGGCATTCCACGCTACTGACAGTACACTTCCTCCAGCAGGCAAATTAATTTCTGCTGCAGTATAAAGTGATGCATCTCTTTGATACCCGTAGTACACACTCAAAGGATATCTTTGAGTACTTGTACCTGTACCAATGGTAACTGTTTGTGCCTGTGAAAACAGCCCGAAGACCATACAAAGCAATGTTATGAGCACCCTAAAGGGCCGGCTCATTTTACAGAGTAAAAATCCACTCATATTTTAAAAATTTAGTTATAATAACAATAGTAATAAGGTATAGTGTTTCTTATTTGATGATGCTCAAGCACATTCTGAACATCTGTTTTACAGATTATCTGTAATGAAAAAAGTAGTTTTTTAATTCATACGCTAATATTTTAATAATTACACAAATCTAATAATTTTTTCACTATTAATATATTCATTCAAATATTTTTTTGTAAAAATTTCACAATAATAATACATTCTATGTATAAAAATACAAAATCCTCAGGAGGACCTGAGGACTTTATATTGTTTTAATTAGGATTATTTTTTGATGAATTTAGACCTGAACTGATCTTTATCTTTTTCATCTATCGTGATCACATATCCGCCTTTTACAAGAGAAGAAACATTGATCTTTCCGTCATTAATATTTCCATTTCCTACCAGCTGACCTGCAGTATTGTAAATTTTATAGACTGCTTTATCAGACACTTTGGTCACATTCAGAATATCGACTACCGGATTAGGATAAATCTGGATATCATTATTTGGATTGCTGACATCGCTTGTACCCAGAGCAAGCTGAATCTGAACAGGATAATCTTCAATTTCACCATAAGCAAAACCGTTACATCCGTTTTCAGGCTGATCTTCATAAGCCATTACCACTCTCATGATCACTTTTTTGTCTGTGTATGCATTAGCCGGTACGGAGAAGGTTCCTGAAACAGGAGTTACCATGTTGGACGGGCTGGTGAAGATGATTTCAGAATCTGTGAAGTTACCATCCCTGTTGAAATCTATCCAGGCAGTTACTCCTTCATTATATTGGCTGGAAGTCCATGCTTTTGTAACACTGATTGCATTACCTGAACTTCCTTGTCTAAGGGTAATCAATTTTGAAAGGTCTGTTGTATAATCTGTATAAGTGGATGCCGCACTGGTATTGGAAACCGCTGACATTCCAACCGGGGTTACAGATACATTTGAAATATATTCATCATCGGAGCTTCCTGTAGCGTTGGTACAGTATGCATAAGGCAATGTACTGAAGTTTGTACTTGCAGAATAAGTTCCTACGGTACTTCCGCAGATATTGGCAACCTGTACTTCGTACTGCGTAGTATCCTCAAGCCCTGAAATATAGTAAGAGTTTGTAGGAACATTTACCGTAACCCAGTTTGTAGTTCCTGTTTTTCTGTATCTCAGAGTATAAGTAGCTCCCTGAACCGGCGCCCAGGTAATATTTCCTGAAGAAATTGTCAATCCTGAAGCTGCAACTCCTGTAGCAGCTGCGGAAGAACACGTTGCCGTTGAAGCAGCTACTGTAGCATTTCCTATTGCATAGAAAACATTCCCTACAGCACTTACCCTGATCTTTATATTCGTTCCGGTAGGAAGGGAAGAAAATGTAAATGCTTCTGCCCCGTCATTCGGTGTGGATGGTGAAACTACTACCCATGTCAATCCGTTATCTGCCGTGTAATCTATTTTTACATTGGGTGCATTGTATATTCCACTATTGGTATTCACAACATCCCAGGTAACAGCACCTGCAGTATTGTTATAAACGGTAGTTGAAGTCACTTTAAAAGGTCCCTCATTTCCTACATTGATATTCTGAAGCGCTGAATTGGTTTGCTGTTCATTTACAATCGGACTGTTATCTCTTGCAGTAAATACAAAGCTTGAAGATCTTGCTCTGGTGGATACGGTTTCCCAGTCGGCTGAAGAAGAAAGATTCCCTGCGAGAACCGTACTTAGCTTAGGAAAATATCTTGTAGGTGAAGTAGACGGAAGTATAGATCTGAATAGCGGACCTGACCCTGTATTTCCATTAACAGAAGTCACCGGAACGCTGGCATTATCAAACTGCTCCCACGTAAAGGTCATAGGATTTCCTTCCGGGTCAATAGCATTTCCTGTAAGGGCAAATGCTGTCCCCTTCGGAATAGAATAATCATTTAATGCAGCAATTACAGGAGGATTATTGGTAACCGAAGTTTCAACATCACAGGTTTTAGCAACAAGGTTATTCTGAACCTGAAGGATGCTTACAACATGGAAATAAGGATCGGAGTTATCCTGAACATCAGCATTGGTAATCCCTGCATATCCCATAATAGTGGATCCTGATCCCGGTTCCATATTAACTCCTGCACCTTCAAGATTATGAGAGAAGGTATGGTTGGCTCCAAGCTGGTGACCCATTTCGTGCGCTACATAGTCGATATCAAAAGTATCTCCCTGCGGAATGGCATTGGCTGGTGAAGTGTATCCTGAACCTTTGGCTTTGGCTGTTGGTGTCGCAGGGTTTACACAGATACATCCAATACATCCTGCATTCCCTCCGCCACCGCTTCTTCCGAACAGGTGTCCTATATCGTAGTTTTCGTTTCCTACAACACTGGTTAAGGTTTGCTGAAGCTGAACATTCCAGTTGTTCATCTGAGAAGCAGGAGAATATGGATCTGTAGCGGAATCCATATAGACAAGTGTAGGATAGTTTACCATATTAAGATGTATCCCCATATCTTTTTCAAAAACTCCGTTTACCCTTGAAAGTGTAGCATTCATAGCGGTAAGGGCTCCCGCCTGGGTACCACCGAAGTAAGCAGTATATTCTCCGGTTACGGACAGGGCAAGCCTTAGAGTTCTGTACTTTTTATCTGAAGATTTAGAAAAATCCGTATTATTATTGGCAAAGGATTTATGGGTATTGTAAAGTTGGGCAATCTCCTTTTTTGAAAGGATATCTTCATCCATGGAACACAGGAAGCCCTGGGAACCCGAAGGTTTTGTTTTTCCGTGCACTCCATAAATGGTTTTGGAAGCATTCTGAGGTTCAATGAACTGGTATACTCCATCTTTAATAATCATAGACTGAAAGTCATTGGGAGCCAGTGAAAATCTTAAATACTTGGAGGGATCATCAATTCCCACCCCTACATAGGATCCCAGCTGATACTGATCGGCAAGGTCTTTAGCAATAACAGGAAAGCTGTAAACATTGAATCTTTCAATTTTACCGTCTAAAGTAGGAAGCGAAATAGCAATAGGCTTTGCATTCTGCCCCATCTCCTGAGCTCCTGCAAGCTGTGATCTTAATAAGGAAATATCGAGAGCATAATATTCTTTGACATCTGACCGCTGTATTACTTCTCCCGACCGTCCCGTAGACGGAGTCCACTGGGCAGTAGCAGCAGCAAACATACAGAGAGAAAATACTGAAGTAAAAATTTTCTTCATAATTATTTAAATATTAGATTATTTTACAAATATAATATTTCTATTAAGATAAAATCATTAAACTATAAATAATAATAAATAATAATCACCATATTTCCTATTTAAATTATTATTATAAAAAATTAACCCTCAGAAAAATCTGAGGATTAATTATGCTTACAACTTATTTTATATGATGTAATAAGTGCTATTCTGTTTTTATTGAGAAATATCTGCTTTAGAACTTATAGGCAATATTCCATGCAAATCCCATATTGAATTTGGATGAGCTTCTTCCAAATCCGGGAACAATCATTGGGGTAATATCATCCTGTTTTGAGGTATATACTAAGTATCTTGGCTGAAGATTAACATCAATATAAAAATTTGATTCAAAGAGCTGCACTCTTCCCCCCAGAGTTCCTTCTACCCAGGCGGAGGTCTGCGATGAAGACGGAAACGCCACAGATGAAGCACTGCCCCCAAAGCCACGAACCGGAACCGCCATATACTCCTGATTGTAAAATGCCCCTCCTATCTTACCACCGGCATAAAAACCGTTGAATTCATTTTCGAGGTCTTTTGCCAGCATATAAAATGCACCCACCTTTACAAAAGGCCCGCTTGCCTTTGCATCATAGCCGTTCTTTTGATATACATTTTTCTCAAACCCGGCTTCTGCAATAGCATGAATGTTTCCTTTCACCTTAGATGAAATAAAACCCTGATAAAGGACCCTGTCCGAAAAGAAAGAAACACCCGCGTTAAGGATATCAAAACCTACCATAAAGTTCGGCTTGTATTTTTCCTGCACTTTTTTAGCTTCACCGGTTTCCTTTTTTTCCTGGGCGAATCCGGCTATAGATATAATGCTAAAAAATAAGGAAAAGATTAGTCTTGTCTTCATTCTCTATTTGGTTTTGTCCTGCTTCGATTTTCTGTACAGGATTGGGTTGTATTAATTGTGAATTTAAATTCTCATACGTTTTCTTGATTCCGCATCCGGGAGAAACATAGGTCGCTTTTGTGGTATAATTAATCCGTACATGGGATTCTGCTCCTTTATCTGCAAGTCTGAAATAAACATCCGTATAAGGTGAATCATCAACCCTTAAGGGGATAAGCCTGGAATCTGTTTTCTCAGTTTTTCCAAGCTGCACTTTTCCGGAACCGTAATCTACTGCTATATACAATGAATCTAAAGTTTTGGCTTTTCCAGACACTACATCCTTGAATGCCACCTTCATTCTTGGCGTTCCCTCTCCACTTTCGCAGATATCGTCATCTCCGCCGCAGGAAAAAAGCATTCCTACAAAGCAGATCATGATGAGAAATTTAAAATACTTCATATTAAGATTTGAAAGTCAAATTTAAATAATTTTATTTTTTAACAAGCAATGCGATGTTTTCAACGTGGTGGGTCTGCGGAAACATATCTACCGGAAGGATTTTTACCAGAGTATAATGTTCTTTCATTAAAGCAAGGTCTCTTGCCTGCGTCGCTGAATTACAGCTTACATATACTACTTTCTCCGGGGCAAGTTTCAGGATCTGCTCTACCACTTTCTGGTGCATCCCGTCTCTTGGCGGATCGGTAATCAAAACATCTGCTTTCGGATGATTTTCCATGAATTCGTCATTAAAGACATTTTTCATATCTCCACAATAGAATGTGGTATTGGTAAGACCATTTAATTCAGCATGCTCAATAGCAGCATCAATGGCTTCCTGTACAGATTCTATCCCGATTACCTGCTTGGCATTTCTCGCTACATACTGGGCAATTGTTCCTGTTCCAGTATAAAGGTCATAGACTACTTCATCGCCTTTTAAATCTGCAAACTCCAGTGTTTTTCTGTAAAGTTCCAATGCTTGTTTATAATTGGTCTGGAAGAAAGATTTAGGACCTATTTTAAATTTTAATCCATCCATTTCCTCCATCAGGAAGCCTTCGCCGAAGTATACATTGATATCAAGATCATATATGGAATCATTCTGCTTAGGATTGATAGCATAGACAAGTGTTTTGATCTGTGGAAACTGCTCAAGTAAGAACTGGAAAAGCTTTTCCCTGTTTTCTTTTTCTTCTCTGTAAAGCTGGAATAATACCATCCACTCGCCTTTGGAGTTCTGTCTCATCATCAGAGTTCTCAAAAATCCTTCCTGGTTTCTTACGTCAAAGAAGTCCAACCCGTTATCTACCCCAAATTTCTTAACGGCTAAACGGATCGCATTGGATGGGTCTTCCTGCAGGAAACACTCTTTCAGATCTAGGATCTTACTCCACATTCCGGGAATATGGAAGCCCAGAGCGTCTTTATTTCCAAAATTTTCTTCAGAGCTTATTTCATATTGGGTAAGCCATCTCGCATTGGAAAAGGAAAATTCCATTTTATTTCTGTAGAAATACTGTTCTTCAGCGCCCAGAATCGGAAGGGTCTCGAAATCATCAATCCCTCCGATTCTTTTAATATTATTGTATACTTCTTCCTGTTTGAAGTCAAGCTGTTTTTCGTAGCTCATATTCTGCCACTTGCACCCTCCGCACGTTCCAAAGTGAATACATTTAGGATCTACTCTGAATGGCGACTTTTCCAAAATTTCTACCGTTTCAGCTTCGTAGTATTTGGATTTGGATTTTTTAACTCTGGCATTTACTACATCACCGGGAACTGCCCCGGAAACCAATACGGTTTTTCCTTCTTCGGTTTTTCCTATGGCAACACCTTTTGCCCCTGCACCAAACAGCTTAATATTTTCAAGAATTATATCTTTCTTCTTTCTCATCCCTAAACTCAATTTCTTTTAACGTTCAGATGATACCGTCCGGTTTCATCGTAAACTCTATTTTTATTTTTCTAATGTAACCGAAAGAATTCCCCCGGTTTGATTCCGCAAAAATACAATAAAAAAAAACCTTATCCGAAGATAAGGTTTCCATCTATATTAAAGTTTATTATTTTGTTGGAGCTGGCTGAGGATTGGCAGGCTGTGCAGAAGGGTCAACCGGCATTCCCGGCATCATCTGAACATTCGGCTGTACTTTCGGTGCAGAAAGACCTGTAAGCTTGTCCAATATGGTTACGACTTCCTGTTCGCCAAGATTTACAAAAGATCTGCTGGCAATTTTACCATCTTTATCAACAATTACAAAGCAAGGCAGTTTAAATCCATATACTCCATATTTTTTAGCAATATCTGAATCCAGACCTTTTTCTCCATATACATTGGTTCCCGGAATTCCTTTCAGCAATGCACTGCTTGTTTTTACGAACTGGTCTTTTGTATCATCTACGTTCACAAAAACAAAGTTCATTTTAGACTTATAGAAGTTCACCACTTCTTTCAGTACAGGAACTGTAGCTTCACTGATGTAAGGATTCCATGATGCATAGAAAAACAGCATGTATGGTTTTCCTTTATTTTCAGAAAGCTTATAAGATTTACCATCTGCTTTTATTAATGCTGCCTCAGGAGCAGGTTCTCCTACTTTAAGACCATTAACAGCTAACTGCATTTTAACAAGGTCCGCCTTGATACCTGCATCTGTAATATCTGTATCGATGATTTTCTTAACTTTATCCATATTCTTTGCAGGAGCACCCGGATGAATATCCTGAGCCACTACAAATGCCAACAAATAGTCTTTGGCAGTCTGTGAAACTTCTTTTCTGTCTTTCAGGAACTGTGCAAAAATTTCAGAAGTGGTAACATCTGTTTTTCCTTTAGCTTTTGCCTCTGCATATTTTTGAAAGTCAGGACTCATTTTCACAAGAAGGTACTGTCTGTATAACGGAATCGTTTTTACCATTACGTCTTTATCTCCTTCCAGTTTTGTTTCATAATCTTTGAAAGCTTTGGAAACTTTAAATGAAGGGTTTCCTGACATCTGGCGCTGTGACATCTCATAGTTCGCCAGAAGGTTAAGGATCGTTACTTTCACATCATTCTTTTTCCACTCCAGAATTCCTTTGCTTGGATTATTTTTCTGAGCAAGCTCTTCTACATTTTTATTGATATCGGCTTCGATTTTCTGAGCTCCTTTAAGGAATGTTTTCTCGTCACCGGACATTAGCTGCTGAATGTTGATTTTACTTCCGTACTCACCCAGGAATTTTTGGCTTGCCTGAAGGAAATCATTATTTTTCTTGGCGTCTCCTGTTACTACAAATTCATTAGGGAAAGTCATTGCATTTCCTGAGATATTCAGTTTCTGCCCGCCTTCAAGATAAATAAGGTTTTGTCTTCCTGCATAGTTAATGACATACATCCCGTCTTTAGGAGCTTCAAAGCTTCCTGTAAAGTTTCCACCTTTATCTAAACCAATATTAACAAGCGGAAGGGTTGCCACACCAGAAGCTTCAACGAATTCAATTCTTTCGAGTGGTGAACTTCCGGTAATTTTTCCTTTAACTTCAACTTTTTTTGAACAAGACATCACAAAAGCTGTGATGATAAACAATAAAAGATATTTTTTCATTTCAATTTTAATATTACGCAAAAATACGTTTTTTGCGGCTTGTTGATTAACACTATTTATTTTTTTTGAAAATTTTATGGAATACCTATAAAAAGGGAATTCCAAGGTCTTTCCAATGCTATAAAATTTACGTCTGAAAAACAGATCTGGAAAATTCCAATCCTATTTTATACACCTATGTGCTCACCAAATATAGACTTATTAAACAAGGAATGTCTTATTTAAGCAACAACTTAACAAATTTTAACAGCGATAGGGTATGCATAAAAAAATCGTCTCCAAAATGAAGACGATTTTTAATGTATCTGAATAGGATTTTTATCCTTGGTCTACCATAGCAGCCATATATTCTCTGTTCATTCTGGCGATGTTTTCAAGAGAAATTCCTTTCGGACATTCTACTTCACATGCACCTGTGTTTGAACAGTTTCCGAATCCTTCTTCGTCCATAGCTTTCACCATGTTCAGAACTCTTCTTTTTGCTTCTACTCTACCTTGTGGAAGTAAAGCAAACTGAGATACTTTAGCTCCAACGAACAGCATTGCTGATCCGTTTTTACAAGTTGCCACACATGCTCCACAACCGATACAAGCAGCAGCATCCATTGCCTTGTCTGCATCTTCCTTAGGAACCGGAATTGCGTTGGCATCCAGTGTATTTCCTGAAGTGTTCACGGAAATGAAACCTCCGGCAGCCATTACTCTGTCGAATGCGCTTCTGTCTACCATCAAATCTTTGATAACAGGGAAAGCTGCACTTCTCCAAGGTTCAATAACGATAGTTTCCCCGTCTTTGAACATTCTCATGTGAAGCTGGCAGGTAGTGATTCCTGTATCCGGACCATGTGCTCTACCGTTGATGTAAAGGGAACACATTCCGCAGATTCCTTCACGACAGTCGTGGTCAAAAGCGATAGGTTCTTTTCCTTCGTTAATTAAATTTTCGTTCAGAATATCTAACATCTCTAAAAATGAAGAGTCTGTAGAAACATCTGATATTTTGTAGGTCTCAAACTGACCTTTAGTTTTACTATTTTTCTGTCTCCAAATTTTCAGTGTAAGATGAAGGCCTTTTTTTGCACTCATAATGTTGTATTTATAGGTTGGAGATTATTTATAACTTCTAGTTTTAACCTCGATGTTGTCATATATCAGGTCTTCTTTATGCAGAATTTCACTGTTGATATCTGCTCCCTGATATTCCCAAGCTCCGACATATTTATAGTTTACGTCGTCTCTTTCCGCTTCTCCATCCGGAGTGGAATGGTCTTCACGGAAATGTCCACCACAAGATTCGTTTCTATGCAGTGCATCGATAGCCATTAATTGTCCCAGTTCCAGGAAGTCTGCCACTCTGAATGCTTTTTCAAGCTCAGTGTTCATGCCGTCATTGTCACCAGGTACTTTTACATTTTTCCAGAAATCGTTTCTTACTTCTTCGATTTCTCTGATCGCTTCTCTTAAACCTTCTGGAGTTCTTCCCATTCCTACTTTATTCCACATAATGTGTCCTAATTTTTTGTGGAAATGGTCAACTGAATGAGTTCCTTTATTATTTAAGAAGAAATCTATTTTATCTTTAATTCCTTTTTCAGCTTCATCAAATGCTGCGGACTCTGTAGGAATAGTTCCGGTTCTGATGTCTGCAGAAAGATAATCTGCAATCGTATAAGGAAGAACGAAATATCCGTCTGCCAAACCTTGCATCAATGCAGAAGCTCCCAATCTGTTCGCTCCGTGGTCAGAGAAATTAGCCTCACCGATTACGAAACATCCTGGAATAGTAGACTGAAGGTTATAATCTACCCAAACACCACCCATTGTGTAGTGAACCGCAGGATAAATTTTCATTGGAGTTTTATAAGGATCATCTGCAGTAATTTTTTCGTACATCACAAACAGGTTACCATATTTCTCCTCAATCCAGCTTTTTCCCAAGTCATAGATCTGCTGCTCTGTAGGGTTATGGATATGTTTTTCGATAGCGGCTTCTTTACCTTTTTTCATGATCTCTGTAGAGAAATCAAGGTAAACACCTTCCTGTGTATCATTATTTTCGATTCCGAAACCGGCATCACATCTTTCTTTAGCCGCTCTGGACGCAACGTCTCTTGGAACCAGGTTTCCGAATGCAGGATATCTTCTTTCTAAATAATAATCTCTATCTTCTTCTTTAATATTTTCCGGTCTTAGTTTACCTTCTCTGATCGCTACTGAATCTTCAATTTTCTTAGGAACCCAGATTCTTCCGGAGTTTCTTAATGATTCAGACATCAAAGTAAGTTTAGACTGCTGAGTTCCGTGAACCGGAATACAAGTCGGGTGAATCTGTACATAGCAAGGGTTAGCGAAATACGCTCCTTTTTTGTGGATCTTCCATGCTGCAGAAACGTTTGATCCCATTGCATTGGTAGAAAGGAAATAGACGTTTCCGTAACCTCCTGAGGCAATAACAACAGCGTGAGCAGAATGTCTTTCAATTTCACCTGTTACAAGGTTTCTTGCGATGATTCCTCTTGCTTTCCCGTCAACAATAACAAGATCAAGCATCTCATGACGGTTATACATCTTGATTCTACCTTTACCGATCTGACGGCTCATTGCAGAATATGCACCTAATAATAACTGCTGACCAGTCTGTCCTTTTGCATAGAAAGTTCTTTTTACCTGAACCCCACCAAATGAACGGTTATCTAGCTGACCGCCGTAATCTCTCCCGAAAGGAACACCTTGGGAAACACACTGGTCAATAATATTGGCAGAAACCTCAGCCAATCTGTAAACGTTAGCTTCTCTTGCTCTGTAGTCACCACCTTTGATTGTGTCATAGAACAATCTGTAAGTGGAGTCACCATCACCCTGATAGTTTTTAGCGGCATTGATACCTCCCTGCGCTGCAATTGAGTGTGCTCTTCTTGGAGAATCCTGATAGCAAAATGCTTTTACATTATATCCCTGCTCAGCCAGAGTAGCTGCAGCAGAACCTCCTGCCAAACCTGTACCTACAACAATAATATCAATCTTATCTCTGTTGTTTGGTGCAACAAGGTTCATATGGTCTTTATGATGCTTCCATTTATCCTTTAAAGGACCAGCCGGAATTTTTGAATCTAATTTACTCATATTGGTATATTGATATTATTGAGTTACAAAGTGAAAAATTGCGATAAAAATGAAACCTGCAGGAATAAGGATTGAATACCATTTTCCAAAAGCTTTAATTACCGGAGTATATTTCGGATGTCTTGCTCCGATAGACTGGAACGAAGACTGGAAACCGTGAGCAAGGTGTAGTCCCAATAAAACGAAAGCGATTACATACAGTACCACTCTCCAGATATCGGCAAACTTCTCGTGAAGCTCCGGCCAGAAACGTTCTGAATCTGGAGCAAGCCCTTCCACATACTTATAATTGATTTCATGAAGCCAGAAATCATAAAAGTGAAGTACCAAGAAGGCTAAAACAACAGCTCCGGAAATAATCATATTTCTGGACATCCATGAAGAGTTCACAGAAGGGTTGTTGGAAGCATACTTTATCGGACGTGCTTTATTGTTCTTAATCTCCAGTACGAATCCCATGATAAAATGGAAAATAACTGCAAAACCAAGAATAGGCTGCATCAGGAATTGGACAAGCGGATTATAACCCATAAAATCAGAAGCCGTATTAAAGATGTTACGGTTCGGCAATACAGATAATAAGTTTGTCGTCAAATGCAGTATAAGAAAGATCAGCAAAAAAAGAGCTGATAATGCCATCGCATATTTTCTACCTATCGTAGAACTCGTTAAACCTGCCATATAAGTTTAAATTTGAATTTCCCACAAAATTAAGAAATGTTAACAATATCGGGAAGTGAGAAATCTCACAATTAGCCAGTTTGTAATCTTTCTAAATAAGAATCCAATACATTATTTAAAGGGGAAAAATGAAATATCGGTTTATTATTTCAAATCATAAATTCTGCCATTATAAACTACCTTTTCTGCTGACTTGGGAAAGGTTTTTATTTTTATATTTTTTATTCGTCTGGAGGAACAGTAAGGATCAGCTATAAACCTGGAAATTTTCTTTTCATCCGAGTTTTCTGACACCCAAAAACAAACTCTGTTCCCATCTTTTACAGATAATACTTTAGTTTTATTGAAATCATGAAGCATTATTTCTTCTTTCTGATTTGCAAAGATATCAAATCCGGTTCTGAGCAGAGAAAAAACAAGAACCGCCGCAACTGCCCTGACTAAATTTCTGAAATTAATGTTTAAAAATAATGGCCTCAGCATATAAACGATCACAGACAAAGATAAAACTTCAATAAAATTCATCGCTATGTTCGAAAAAAATAATACATCTCTTTCTGCAAACCAGTGAATCAGGCTTAACAAAACCTGGATTGAAGTGTCATATACGGAATCAATCCATGTAAAATCTATATGTAACCCTATGAGAACGGTCATCAGAAAGGAAAACACAATCAGAATTTCTGAAAACGGAACAATCAGGATATTGGCAGGAACAGAAACCAGCGAGAACTGATGAAAATAATACAATACCAATGGCAATGTGGCCAGCTGTGCAGAGATCGAAATAGTAATGGTATTGCAGATAAGTTTTTTAAAGTAACCATCCTGCCGGGGAAAATATTTCAAAAGAGGCTGGTTCAGCCAGAATATTCCCAGCACGGCAAGAAAACTTAGCTGAAAGCCTATATCGAAGAGCTGCTGCGTATCGCTCACCAAAATAATCATTGCTGACAGGGAGAGGGAATGAAGCAGATCCGGCTTTCTCTGAAGCAACACATAGATAAAATATACGGAAAGCATAATACAGGAACGCAGCACTGAGCTTCCGAACCCAATAAATGCTGCAAAAACCCAGATAAAAACAATACTGGTGACAACCGCATATTTCCTGAACCTTAAAGGGCTGAATCTTGTCAGCAAAAAGTAAAACATTCCGAAAATCACTACGATATGTGTCCCGGAAATAGCCAGCAGATGAAGCATCCCGGACCTGTTGAAATCCTGCACGGTCCCTGCATCCATTTCCGTTCTGTCCGCGAGGATAATTCCTTTTAAAAATTCCCGGGTTTTATAGGACATTTCAGATTTGTCAATTTTTTGTAATATGTTCAATCGATGCTGCTGAATCCATTCATTGATATTCAAATCTGCTCTTACTGCTGAAATTATATTTCCGGATATATAGCACTGATATTCAATATTTTTTCTTTTCAGATAGTTGGCGTAATCAAACTGGAAGTCATATTGCGGGGGTTTTGGTTTTGATATATAAGCATCCGCCTTGTAATAATGTTTAAAATCCAGCTCTTCAGCTGTTTTGGGAATATAAATAACAGCTTTGAAGTTTTCTTTTCCTGATTGAACTGATCCCTCATATTTTTTATTTTTCTCTGTAGAATTTAGTTTTTTTGAAACCTTAAAAAATACAGATCCATTTTGAGGCACAGATAAGGGAGCAGACGAAAAAGTATTAAAAGAGTGAAGAATTATTCCGGCTCCGAAAAACATAAGCCCCAGCAATATTGCTTTTATTTTATGAAGAATGTAAGATGTCATAAAATACAAGAGGAAAATCAATAAACAGCCTCCTGCAACTGCGTATATTATGGTTTTATCTATCGGAAAATGATCCTGAAAAAGAATTCTTAAAATAAAACAGAGGCTAAGAATAAGAAGAGGCTGCTTGTTCATCTGGTGTAATTTGGAAATCAAAAAGTAATTAATTTCCTTATGATTCAATAACACTGATTTTGCAGAATTCAGATTTTATATCCCAACATAATGAATAATATAAGGCCTGATTATTTACTATAAAATTAGGTTTTAGTAAAAAAAATAAAAGCCATCTTGAAAGACAGCTTTAAATATTTTTAGGGTTATTTATTCCCGGAAAACTGATGGATCAAACGCCTGGTTTCCTTTATGTAGAACCAGGAATCCTTTCCGTAATCTTCATATTTGAAATCTCCTGATTTTTTAGAGATTGCAGGTTCTATTTGCGTTCCTTCGTGCCATTCATTAAAAGAAGTAATGCCGATGAAGTCCGGATTTACTTTGGCAGCTGCATGAAACATTCTTTCATAATATTTCCCATTTTCACGGCTTTTGAAATTGGCTTCATTCCAGGGTCTTATTCTGGTATCGGAATAGCCAGGCCCTACACAAGGGATGAAGATAAGGTGATGGTCTTTTGCAAATCGGGAAAGATAGCTCCAGTTTAAAGTTGTGCTCCCGAAAACAAAACCTTCACTGGCAAAATAGGTATAAAAACCGTCAAATCCTGATGCTGCAAAAAAATCAGAATGTTCTTTTTCAACCCATAACCCGATATAAAGTCCATCCAGTTCTGTATTCCGTACTGTATTTTCCCCGTTTTTGGAAAGCAGTTTTGACCATTCTGAAGGAGGAATTTTATAACTGTCGTAAACATAGTACAACGGTTTGCCATCTTTTTTGTAAAAAGCATGATGATGAGAGTAAGTATTGATCAGATAAGAAAGCTGCTCCCTGAGTTCAACAATATTTTTGTAGAATGGCTCTATGTGAAAAGCTACTTTTAAACCAAACTGATCGGCAATATCAAGATATTTTGTGATGCTTTTATCTACAAATGAGTCTTTTCCCAGCCAGCTTAAAACGACTACACCAACTCCTGATTCTTTGATCATTTTCATATGTTTTCTAATGATCTCCGGATCGTTGGAACTATAATTTCCTAAAGCGGGATAAAAATTAGCTCCAATATCATCACCTCCTTTGTGATTTCCCAGGTTGTTCCATTTCGGATTGCTCCAGTGAGGTAAAATATCATGATTCCAATGCTCATATTTGCCATCTACCTCAGGATTTGCATACCAGCCGTAGTAGAAAATCTGAAATTTTTCATCCGGCGTATTATTCTGGGCTAAACTTTTTATTGAAGTGCACATCAACAAAATGCATATCAGTAGGCTTCTAAAGTTCATGGTAATTAAATTTAAATCGATAAATTGTATAAAAGGAAGTCTGTTTCAGACAGATCAATTGGAATTATTTAAGCTCAAAACTATCTCGGCAGCTTTTTCGCTGGCTCCTTTTCCACCCAGTTTTTCCCTTAAAAGGCTATAATCTGCCAAAACCTGATTTCTTTTTTCACCTTCAATCATTTTATTAAGCTCTTCAACAAGGTTTTTCGTGTTCAGATCGGCCTGGATGAGTTCCTTTACAACTTCCCTGTCCATAATCAGATTCACAAGAGAAATGTATTTGATGTTTTTCACAAGCCTTTTGGCAATAGCATAGGAAATTTTGCTTCCACGATAGCATACCACTTCCGGAATATTAAGCAGAGCAGTTTCCAGGGTTGCCGTTCCTGAAGTTACCAAAGCGGCTTTGGAACATCTCAGAAGGTCATAGGTCCTGTTCGAGACAAAATGAACATTATCATCCACATATTTCTGATAAAATTCCTTCGGAAGGCTTGGAGCACCGGCAATCACAAACTGGTAATTTTTGAAATGAGGTCTCACTGAAAGCATTATTTCAAGCATTTTTTCCACTTCCTGTTTACGGGAACCGGGAAGAAGTGCAATGATCTCTTTTTCATTAAGATGGTTTTCCTTTTTAAATCCTTCAATGCTGATATCGCTTAGACCGCCTATGGCATCAAGAAGCGGATGTCCTACAAAATGGGAATGCACACCATGTTTTCTATAAAAGTCTTCTTCAAAAGGAAGAATGACCATCATTTCATCCACATATTTTTTGATAATCTCTACCCTTCCTTCTTTCCATGCCCACAGCTGTGGAGAAATATAATAAACTACCTTGATTCCGAGTTCCTTTGCAAATCTTGCGATTCGCAGGTTAAACCCTGGATAATCTATCAGAATCAGGATATCAGGTTTATGTTTTTGAATATCTTCTTTACAGAATTTAATATTGTTCAGGATGGTTCTTAAATTCATAGCCACTTCCAGAAATCCCATGAAAGCAAGATCACGGTAATGTTTTACCAGCGTGCCACCCTGTGCTTTCATAAGATCTCCACCCCAGAATCTTATTTCTGCCTGTGGATCTTTATTCATAAGGGCTTTCATTAAGTTACTCCCATGCAGATCACCGGAAGCCTCTCCTGCAATAATATAATACTTCATTTCTATAGTAAGGATAGAGAACAAATTAAGATCAAGTAAATCTTAATTTGTAAATTTGTCCAAAGATAATGATAAAAAATGTCAGAAGAATTTGAAATCCGAAATAAAGTTGCCGAAAGCGGCCTTGTGAATTTCGACCTGTCCACTCTGGTTCCCAAAGGAGTAAGAAAAGGAATTGACCTTAAAGATTTTCTATTTCAGGAAATAATCCTGAAGGAGAAAGATTTCAGGGAAAAAGTGGATGCCATAGATACGGAAGAGTATAAAGACACTTATATATACATTTATAATTCTGTGGACACCATCGTTCCACTGTGGGCTTACTTTGTACTGACTGCAAAGCTTACAGACGTTGCTAAAAAAATTGTTTTCGGGAACCGTGAAGATCTGGAAGTGATCCTCATGCATAATGCCATCCAGACTTACGATTTTGAAGATATGAGAGGTAAAAGAGTGCTTGTAAAAGGATGTTCGGACAAAGAAATTCCGGAAAATGCATATATAGAACTTGTTGAACAGCTAAAGCCAATGGTAAAATCATTAATGTTCGGGGAAGCCTGCTCTAATGTTCCTATTGTTAAGAATTAAGGTATGCTTAAAAATTTATACGCAGTCTTCATCTTTTTTATCTTTTTAGCAATTTATTATGCCGGAAGTTTTACAAGAATCCCGTTTGCGGACTGCGTAGGCTTTGTACATACAGTTGAGCTAGGCAAATACGCCACAGTTGCTACGGCTATTACTCATTTTCTGTATGTAAATACAGGTATCCTGATTAAAGATATTACCGGGCTGGATGCCATTGCTGCAAGCAGGCTTTTAATTGTAGGTTCTGCCGCCGCTACGGTATCGGTGATTTATCTTACGGTAAAAAGTATTACGAAAAAAGAATGGGTTTCTATCACAACAGCATTTGTTTTTGGGTTTAGTTTTTCTTTTTGGAGAAATGCGGAAATTGTTGAAGTATATACTTATAATGCGTTATGGGTGAGTCTTTTCTTTTTTTCAATGGTAAAGAGCTTTACGGAAAATAAGAAGGTCTATATTATACTAAGCGGACTGTTTCTAGGAATAAGCCTATGGCTGCATATACAGAATGTGTTAATGATTCCGGCTCTGTTTGTCTTTCTATACTATTTTAAAGAGGAGAAAAAATATGTTTACTCTTCACTCTTTATATTCCTGTTTCTTTTCCTGGCTATCAATATTTTAAATCTTGCCCAGGGATTACCGTTGAATTCTCCCTATACTGCGGAAGGAGGACGCTGGATACAAGAAACATTCAAGAAAACACCCAAACAGTATTTAATAGATTTTGTTCAGTCTGTTGCTTATTTGGTTTACAACTTCAATATTTTTATCGTTTTCGGGATTATCGGAATGATACAGTTATACAAGTCGGATAAAAAGATGTTTTTTGTATTCT
Source organism: Chryseobacterium oranimense (assembly GCF_900129755.1). GTDB lineage: Bacteria > Bacteroidota > Bacteroidia > Flavobacteriales > Weeksellaceae > Chryseobacterium > Chryseobacterium oranimense. Next base: position 128,702 of record NZ_FQWT01000009.1, on the reverse strand, counting down.
TCACAGCTGCTGTATGTGTGTACGGATTCTCTACATTCTACGCAGTATCAGATAATTATGTATTTTTCATTCCTTTCAATATGATCTTTGCCCTTTCTATCGGGTATGGCCTTGCATTACCAAAATATGCCCGTTTGAAAAAGTTCTCATGGTTATGTCTTCTTATTCCTCTAGGCTATTTTGCTGTTTACAAAGCGGCATTTTTAACGGAGCCGGGAAGAAAGTTTCACGAGGCTAAAATGTATAAAGGCGGTCTTGATTATTACATGCTTCCCTGGATGAATAACAATGTCGGCATTTTGGAATTTATTATCGAAAAAAAGAAATCTCCCGATCCGATGCACTGGATGATCAATGGAGCCAGGGATTATATAGAGCTTCTGAAAAGCAAAGGATATACAGAGGAAGAGATCAAAAAACTTTAACAATAATTGTGAATACAAAAATTCAGTGAATCACATTTTTTGATATCTTTGATTTACTTAATATTATAAATAAACACAACATGAGTTTAATTGACCTACTTACAGGTAACACCAGCAATCAGGTTGCTGAACAGGCAGAAAACAAATTCGGGATCAGCAAAAATCAGATAATTGCTTTATTGGCAGTCGCTGCTCCTTTGGTTATTTCTTACCTTAGAAACAAATCTCAGGATGCTAAAGAGGCAGAAGCTTTAAATAACGCTTTAGATAAAGACCACGACGGAAGTATTCTTGATGATGCTTCACAGGCTGAAGCCAGACAGGCAGAAGGCGGATCTATCCTTGATCATGTATTTGGCAGCCAGAAAAGTACTGTTGAAAACCAACTTTCTCAGAATACAGGAATCTCTATTGACAAAATAGGACCAGTGCTTGCTATGCTTGCCCCTGTTATCATGGGATATATCGGTAAGGAGAAACAGCAGAATAATGTAGGGGCCGGAGGTTTAGGAGATCTTTTGGGAGGAATTCTTGGAAATGCATCTAACCAGGCTCAGGCACAACAATCTAACCCTTTGAATGACATCTTAGGAAGCGTTCTAGATGGTGGACAGTCTCAGTCCGGAGGTAATCCACTAAACGATATCTTAGGAAGCGTACTTGGAGGTGGCGGTGGCCAGCAGCAGCAAGGAGGCGGATTAGGAAGCATCCTTGGTAATATTTTAGGAGGTAAATAATTTAATTTTGCATATTGAAAAAGGCTGAAGATGAATCTTCAGCCTTTTTATTTTTAGCTTTTTGCTTTAGTTTCAGAAGAACCAACCGGTTTAGAAGCTTTTCTAGGTCTTCTTTTACCATAGCTTCCTGAATTGATCTTTCCTCTTCTTGATTTTTTGTCTCCTTTTCCCATAGTGATAAATATTTATTGGTTGAATACTAAATTATAAAATATGGTATACAGCAGAAAATTCCGGCTGTTAAAATTTTTATAAAACTGATGAATGAAGAAAGTGCAGAGCTGAAAGCAAGAGGTTTTCCGGATCATACAAAGTCAATTCTCCCGGTTTCCATCCTTTATACTTTCACCGTCTTCCATTTCCCTTTTTTAAATAAAATAAAGGCAACGATGGTAATTAAAGTTTCTGCAGCAGGAATCGAGATGAATACCCCTTTCGGACCCATTCCAAAATGCTTGGAAAGAAAATAGGCCAATGGGATCTGAAACAGCCAGAACCCAAAGAAATTGACCCACGTTGGTGTCCAGGTATCACCTGCTCCGTTAAATGCATTGATTAATACCATTCCAATTCCATAGAAAATGAATCCTACACTCATAATATGTAATGCATTTTTGGCAAAATCTTTAATTTCCGCTTCTTGTGTAAAAAATCCTACAAGAAAATCTCCGAGTAAGAAAAATATTAAACTCACAGCCAGCATAAAGATCACATTATATTTTACTGTTTTCATAACAGACTGTTCGGCTCTCAGCATTTCATTAGCCCCCATATTCTGCCCTACCAGTGTAGAAGCAGCATTGCTCAAGCCCCAGGCAGGAAGCATAAAAAACATCATCAGCCTTAAGGCCGTCTGATATCCGGCTGAAGCATTTTCCCCGCCGGTCGTTGCCACCAGCTGGGCAAGAAAGATCCAGCTGCATGAGGCAATTACAAACTGAAAAATTCCCGGAGTTGCAATCTTCACAATAGATTTGATCTGCTTAAAATCAGGGCTGAAATAAGAAAGCGAAATACGGATCTGGGTATCAGCAACCAAAAGATGATACAGCTGGTAAATCACCCCGACACTTCGGCCTATCGTAGTCGCTAAAGCCGCTCCTGGAAGCCCCATCGCAGGAACAGGACCAAAACCTTTGATAAGTACCGGACACATAATAATATTGACAATATTGGCAATCCAAAGCGATTTCATAGCAATAGCTGCATTTCCGGCTCCCCTGAAAATCCCGTTGATCAAAAACAGAAGCATAATAATTACACTGCTGCCCATCATTATCCTTGTGAAATCTTTTCCATATGCCGCAGCTTCAGGCTTCGATCCCATCAGAATCAGAATTTCCTCAGCATAAATAACTCCGAATAAACTAAGAATAAAAGTTATAAGAAATGAGACCAGTAAAACCTGCGCAGCGCTCCTGGAAGCCTGCTCCGGATTCTTTTCCCCGATTCTCCTCGCCACCAGAGCGGTAGCAGCCATGCTCATTCCTATTGCAATAGAATACATTACCGAAAGTACAGATTCCGTTAGACCAACACTCTGGATGGCATATCCGCTTTCCTTCAGATGTCCTACAAAATACAGGTCAACTAAAGCAAATACCGATTCCATAGCCATTTCCAGCATCATAGGGACTGCCAGCAAAAGAACAGCGCTTCTGATCGTGATTTTGGTGTAGTCTACTTCTTCACCGCTGAAAGCTCTTTTCAAAAATACTATATATTTTGTCATTTTCTGATCAATAATTATCTGATTTCCAAAAATACAAATTCAATTCTTATAAAAAATTAGTTACTCATATCAAAAAAATAATTTAGATTTGTATATTCTTAAAATGAATCTTATGAAAAAAATAATCTCTACTGCTTTTCTACTTGTCATCTCGGCATCTGCCAACATGCTTTCTGCTCAGACCCAGAGTCTCAGCAAAGCTCAGATGCAAGCTATTCAATCTGATAATGTTGCTTCATTTAAAAAGAATTTTTCAAAAGCAGATTACAACAAATGCTTTCCACTTAAGGATGAGACTTTCAGCGCATTAGGCTTCAGCTCACTTTATGGCAGAAATAATATTGTTAAATTTCTTCTGGACAACCAGGCAGATGTTAACAAGGAATGTAACGGAAAAACTCCTCTTGCATTAGCTAAATTGGGGAAAAAAGAGCAAACTGTACAATTGCTGATACAGCAGGGAGCTGCTAATAATTAATTAAAAAGCCCTCAAATAATATACAAGACTTCCGAAAGGAAGTTTTTTTTGTTTCTGAAACCTTCAAAAATCCTATCTTTGCATCCTGAATTTAGGGCTGGAAAATTAATGATCAAAAAAGCTCAGCCTTATATCTTAAACATTGAACCTTAAACAAATAATTATGTTTCGATCACACACGAACGGAGAATTATCTCTGAAAAATCTTAATGAAGAAGTTACACTTTCCGGATGGGTACAGACTATCCGTGATAAAGGATTTATGATTTGGATAGATCTTCGGGATCGTTACGGAATTACCCAACTTGTTTTTGATCAGGACCGTTCTTCTGCCCAACTGATGGAAGAAGCCAAAAAACTGGGTCGCGAATTTGTGATCCAGGTTACCGGGAAAGTAATTGAAAGGGTAAGCAAAAACCCCAATATTCCAACAGGAGAAATTGAAATTTTAGTTGAAAAATTAACGGTTCTTAATGAATCCCTGCTTCCTCCTTTTACTATTGAAGATGAAACAGATGGTGGCGAGGAGTTAAGAATGAAATACCGTTACCTGGATATCAGAAGAAACCCTGTAAAAGAAAAGCTGATCTTCCGTCATAAAATGGCTCAGAAGGTAAGAAACTATCTTTCAGACGAAGGTTTTATTGAAGTGGAAACCCCGGTTTTAATTAAATCTACTCCTGAAGGGGCAAGAGACTTCGTGGTTCCAAGCAGAATGAACCCGGGACAGTTTTATGCTCTTCCACAATCGCCACAAACATTCAAACAGCTTCTGATGGTAGGCGGAATGGATAAATACTTCCAGATCGTAAAATGTTTCCGTGATGAAGATTTAAGAGCGGACAGACAGCCGGAATTTACCCAAATCGACTGTGAAATGGCTTTTGTTGAACAGGAAGACATCATGAATGTCTTTGAAGGAATGACAAAAACGCTGATTAAAGACGTTACCGGACAGGAATTCGGAGACTTCCCGAGAATGACCTTCGCAGATGCGATGAGAAAATACGGAAACGACAAACCGGACATCCGTTTCGGAATGGAATTCGTGGAACTTAACGAACTGGTAAAAGGAAAAGATTTCAAAATATTTGATGACGCTGAATTGATAGTCGGAATTAACGTAGAAGGTTGCGCAGATTACACAAGAAAACAGATCGATGAACTTGTAGACTGGGTAAAACGTCCGCAGATCGGAGCTTCCGGGATGGTATGGGCAAAATTCCAGAATGACGGTGTGAAAACCTCTTCCGTCAACAAATTCTACAACGAAGAAGATCTTTCCAGAATAATCGAAAAATTCGGAGCTAAGGAAGGTGACTTAATGCTGATCTTATCCGGAAACGAAAATAAAGTGAGAGCACAGCTTTCTGCCCTGAGAATGGAACTTGGAAACCGTTTGGGATTAAGAAAAGGGAATGTATTTGCCCCGCTTTGGGTAATCGACTTCCCATTACTGGAATTTGATGAAGAAAGCGGACGTTATCATGCGATGCACCACCCTTTCACCTCTCCGAAACCGGAAGATATCCATCTACTGGAAACGGATCCGGGCAAAGCAAGAGCTAATGCCTATGACATGGTTCTTAACGGAAACGAGATCGGAGGAGGTTCTATCAGAATTTTTGACAAAGATCTTCAATCTAAAATGTTTGACCTTTTAGGATTTACCAAAGAAGAAGCGGAAGCTCAGTTCGGATTCCTGATGAACGCTTTTAAATACGGTGCTCCGCCTCATGGTGGATTAGCTTTCGGATTTGACCGTTTGGTAGCTATTCTTGACGGAAACGAAGTGATCAGAGATTACATTGCGTTCCCTAAAAATAATTCAGGGCGCGACGTGATGATCGATGCCCCGGCATCCATCGCTGAAGCCCAGCTGGATGAACTGGAAATACAATTGAATTTAAAAGCATAACGTAAAGCGGAGATTTTTGTCTCCGCTTTTTTTATTTATATACACTTATGATACCGAAAATTGCTATTCTGGGAGACTTCAATCCCAATCATTTCACACTTCATGCACTCAATGATACTACAAGAAGTGTTCAGAAAAAACTAAATCGTGAAATTCAGTTTGATTGGATTGCTACTGATATTTTCGATGCTAAAACTGTGTTTGAAAAACATAAGTACTTAGGATTATGGATTGCTCCGGGAAGTCCGTACCGGGATATGGAAAATGTACTGAATGCCGTACAGTTTACCCGGGAGAATAATATTCCCACTTTTGGTAATTGTGGCGGATTTCAGCATATGATTATTGAATTTGCCAGAAATGTATGCAATATTGAAAATGCAGACCATGAAGAAACAAATCCAGATGCAAAAGATTCATTGATAAAAAAACTTTCATGTTCATTAAGAGGAGAACAGGAAAATCTGAAAATTATTGATAAAAACAGTTTTCTTTACCGAACAATTAATCAGGATACTATTATAGGCAAGTATAATTGCAGTTATGGCATCAGTGAAAAATACGTTGATATTTTAAAAGGCAGAGGATTATCTTTAACTTCAATTTCTGAAGACGGACATTACCGTTCATTTGAAATACAATCCCATCCTTTTTTTGTAGGGACACTATTTCAACCGGCACTTACTTCTACAGAAAATCAGCCTAATCCCATGATCGTAGAGTTTGTGAAAAAATCTCTGGACCGGATTTAATAACCCTTGTAATTAGAAAAAAATGAAAATTGCAGCAGCCCAAATTAATCCTGTAAAGGGAGATATCCCTAAAAATATTGAAAATCACAAAACATTAGTTAAAGCCGCAGCTGATCATAATGTTAATCTGGTGATCTTCCCCGAACTTTCAGTTACCGGCTATGAACCTGAACTGGCGGAACAGCTCTCAATTCATTACGAAGATCCTGTTTTAGACATTTTTCAGAAAATGGCAGATAAGAATAATATTACCATCGCTGTTGGAATGCCTACGAAAGCAGATGACAAATTGTTTATCAGCTCCATCATCTTCCAGCAGGGAAAAGGAAGAGAAATTTATTCAAAACGTCATCTTTTCCCAACAGAGACAGGTGTTTTTTCACGAAGTGAAAATTTCTGCCAGCTGAACATATTACAGAATAAGATTTCGTTAGCAATATGCTATGATTTATCTGATCCAAATCATTCCCTGGAAGCTTATCAGGCCGGATCGAATGTATATGCTGCCAGTGTTCTTAATTCTGTAAACTTCATTGATGATGATCTTTTTAAACTCTCCGATATCGCGAAAAAATATCACATGCATGTTTTGATGGCAAATTTCACCGGAAAATCAGGCGGCTATGAATGTGCCGGAAAATCTTCTGTATGGAATAATAACGGAAGCTTACTCGGACAGCTCAATCGAGAAGATGAAGGACTTCTTATTTTAAATACGGAGAATAATCAGATAGAGGAAATTTATATCCATTAGCACTTAAAAGGTGGAGAAAGTTTCTCCACCTTTTTATTTTACAAACTCCATTTTTTTACTTCAATTCTGGTTCAGCAACAATAAAGTTGAAGAAATCGATCAATTTCAAACAATTATAACTGATATTACTCCATAAGGTTTATAAATTCAAAACAAATACCACATTTGGTAAATATTTTTCACTCGGCACAATCATTGTACTTTCTTACGCAAAACGTAAGACAATGAAAGCAATTTGGAACGGCGCCATTGGATTCGGCTTAGTCAATATTCCTGTTAAGATCTACTCCGCCACAGAAACTACAAAACTTGATCTCGATATGCTCGATAAATCTGATTATTCCAACATTAAATTTAAAAGAGTAAACGAGAGCACAGGGAAAGAAGTGAAATGGGAAAACATTGTAAAAGGTTATCTCATGGATGATAAATACATTGTTCTCGATGAAGAGGATTATGAGGCCGCAAGCCCTGAAAAGACAAAAATACTTTCCATTGACCAGTTTGTACAGGAGTCTGAAGTAGACAGTGTGTACTTTGAGAATCCTTACTTCCTGGAACCTCAAAAAAATGGTGAAAATGCCTACAGGCTTTTATTAAATGCGTTACTGGAAACCGGAATGGCCGGAATCGGAACTTTCGTTCTCCGTGACAGTGAAGCCATAGGAATGATCAGACCTTATAATGACGAAATACTTGTCCTCAACAGGCTTCGGTTTGATCAGGAAATCAGGGACTACAAAGATCTTAAAATCCCTGCCCAGAAAGCTCCCAAACCTGCCGAACTTAAAATGGCGGTAAGTCTTATCAAACAACTTTCCCAGGAATTTGATCCTGCTATGTATAAAGATACTTATTCTGACGAACTGATGAAAATCATCAAACAGAAAGCAAAAGGTAAAAATATAAAAGCTAAAAAGGCCGAGCCAGCCAAAGAAGGTAAAGTAATTGACCTTATGGCCCAGCTGAAAGCCAGTTTACAAAATTCCAAATCCAAATCTGCATCGTAATGGCTCTAAAAGATTATAACGAAAAACGGAAGTTTAACGAAACTACAGAACCGGAAGGCAAAACGAAAAAAAGCAAGGATAAGCTTATCTTCGTCATCCAGAGACATGCGGCATCCCGTCTTCACTATGATTTCCGTCTTGAAATGGATGGTGTTCTGAAAAGCTGGGCTGTTCCCAAAGGTCCTTCACTGGATCCTAAAGATAAAAGGCTTGCCATGATGGTAGAAGACCACCCGTACGATTATAAAGATTTTGAAGGAAATATTCCGGAAGGCAATTACGGTGCCGGGCAGGTGGAAGTATGGGACAGCGGAACCTATGAACCTTTGGAAGAAACGAAACTTTCTGCTGAAAAAGAGCTTTTGAAAGAACTTCATTCAGGGTCATTAAAATTTATTTTACACGGCAAAAAACTTAAAGGCGAGTTTGCTCTTGTCAAAATGAAAAACAGTGAAGATAATGCATGGCTGCTGATCAAGCATAAAGATGAATTTGCAGAAAGCCCTTATGATGCCGAAGAAAATACTTCATCAAAATCTCTGGTGACGAAATTTTTAGAGGAAAAAAAAAGCCTAAAAATAAAGGAAAAAAAGAAGTCATAGCTTCTGAAAAAAGGTTCCAGAGTTTCAATTCTTTAACGAATGAAAAAAAGCTGGCCTCGTTTATCAAACCTATGCTGGCCAAGTCTTATGAAAAGGCTTTCGATGATGAAGACTGGATTTTTGAAATAAAATGGGACGGCTACAGGGCTATTGCCGATCTCAGCCATAAGAATCTCCTGTTCTATTCCCGTAATGGAATTTCATTTTTATCCAAATTTGAAAGGGTCACAGAAGATTTTGAACACCAGAAATATAAAATGATCCTTGACGGAGAAATAGTTGCCTACGATGAGCATGGTAAACCCAATTTCCAGCTGCTACAACAGATCGGTGACAACCCAAACCTTGCTTTAACCTACCAGGTTTTTGATCTTCTCTGGCTGAACGGCCATTCTACGGAAGAGCTTCCTCTTCTGCAGCGTAAAGAGCTTTTAAAGGAAGCTTTGACAGAAACAGATATCATCAAGTACTGCGACCATATTCCTGAAAAAGGAATTGATTTTTTCAACCAGATGAAAGAGATGAAGCTGGAAGGAATGATCGCTAAAAAAGCAGACAGCTTATATGTGGAAAACCACAGAACAACCGACTGGCTTAAAATAAAATTTACGGAAACAGATGAAGCAATTATTTGTGGATTTACAGAACCCAGAGGTTCCCGGAAAAGCTTTGGTGCATTGATTCTGGGGAAATATATTGATGGCGAGCTGATCTATTGCGGCCACACAGGGACGGGATTTAATAATGAATCTTTAGAACAGCTTTATGGAAGGCTTCAAAAACTGATCATTAAAACCTCACCTTTCGAAACCATCCCTAAAACCAATATGCCTGTGACCTGGACAAAACCTGAACTGGTTTGCGAAATTAAATATTCCGAAATTACGAAAGACGGCATTTACCGGCATCCCGTATTTGTTGCCATCCGGGAAGATAAGGAACCGGAAGAAATCACAATCAGTTCAATTAACCCAAAACCTAAAGAAATGAAAACCAAAACTTCAACAAAAAAAGCAGAAAATAGTGAAAAAGAGAAAGAAGTGACCCTGGACAAACATACAGTGAAGCTTACCAATCAAAATAAAATTTATTTTCCTAAAGATGGAATTACCAAAGGGGAGGTCATTGAATACTACCAGTCTGTCGCTTCTTATATTTTACCTTATCTCAAAAACCGTCCGCTTTCTCTGAACCGTTTTCCGAATGGAATTGAAGAACAGGGCTTTTATCAGAAAGATGCAGGGGACAATATGCCAGACTGGATTAAAACAACCAAAGTATATTCCGAATCCAATGATAAATATATTGATTATGTTTACTGTAACGATAAGGCTACTTTAGCCTATCTGAATAATCTGGGCTGTATTGATATGAACCCGTGGAACAGTGCCCTCCCCGACCTCGAACATCCTGATTATCTCGTACTGGACCTCGATCCTTCAAAGAAGAATACATTTGACCATGTGATTGAAACTGCACTTCAGGTAAATGAGGTTTTACAGTCTGTTAAAATTAAAGGGTATTGTAAAACTTCCGGAAGTACGGGAATTCACGTTTATATTCCGATGGGTGGAAAATATGATTTTGACCAGGTGAAAGATTTTGCCCATATCCTGATGAAACAGGTCAATGAAAAACTTCCCAAGCTCACTACTCTGGAAAGAAGCCTGCAGAAAAGAGACGACAAGAAAATATACCTGGATTATCTGCAAAACAGGACAGGACAAACCCTGGCAAGTGCTTATAGCTTAAGACCTAAAGAAGGCGCTTCCGTTTCAATGCCGCTGGAATGGGAAGAGCTTAAGCCCGGCCTGAAGCCCACTGATTTTACGATTGATAATGCTTTGGAACGAATTAAGGAAAAAGGGGATTTATTTAAGCCGGTTTTGGGGAAAGGAATTGATATGATGAAGGCGTTGGAATTGTTACAGAGTATTGAATAATTTTGATACTTTTGAATATAGCCTAAATCCAAATGAAGTTTTTACCTTTAATATTTCTATTAATATTTTTTATAAGCTGTTCTAAAAAAGAAAATCTTGGGAAAGGTAATTCAGGGCAACCCGAATATTCATTTAAAAATATATTTAGTTTCGATAACGAAGACACCATATTCATAAAATCACGGTTTGCTGATTGTGGAGAATGGGGAGGTCATGATGAAATTATTAAAGTTTATCAATCAAAACGCAGAATTGAATTAACTTATATAAAATATAAAGTTAACTGTGGTAAGATGGATAGTTCAGGTTCACTTATCCAAATAAGAGATACTACCCGTCATTTTATTCTATCTGATTCACAACAATTAAGCCTGATGAATTACTTTAACAATCTGATGAAATCGAAATTTATAGATAAAGAATATGGTAATAGTGGAAATTCTTTTTTAATTGAAGACAGTAAAGAGCAATTAAGATTTTCACAATATGGAAATAATACTCTCTTTCTCAACAATTATAATACTTTAATGCAAAGCTTAGGATTTTCAAAAGTGGTTATTAGAAATGAATAATCTAAGGCAGTTTCGCCACCAAACTTTCAGGAAGTATCTTCAAAATCATATAAATCATCTTCCATTTGAAATTCGGGACAATGGTAAATGAATTTCCGGCGTTAACGATGTATTTTGCCACATAATCCGGTTCCATGATCAGGGATTCATTAAGCTGGAGCCCTTCATTGATCTTGGTTCTGATGTAGCCAATCACCAAAGCATTGACTTTTATCTTTCTTGAAGCCAATTCCTGTCTTAAACCAGCCAAATAAGTTGTAAAAGCTGCTTTTGTGCTTCCATACACGAAATTGCTTTTCCTTCCTCTTACCCCCGAAAGAGAAGACAAGCCTATAATTCTTTCCAGATTTTTATTGCTTTCATCCATAGCAATGATATTAAGGATAGAAACGGCTCCCATATAATTAACCATCATCATCTGTTGTGCTCCTTTAAAATTTCTCAGTGCTTTTTCGTTATCCACCAAAAAGCCTGCGGCATACACTACGATATGAGGTTTTACAGGAAGTTCATCATAAAATTTCTGGTGAGAGTCAAAATCTACAGCGTCAAAATAAAGGATGGTAATTTTTGACGGATCAAGGTGATTCTCTCCAATCAATTTCTGAAGCGAAGTAGTATCTCTTGAAGCCGCTACCACAGAAAATCCTTTTTCAAGGTACTGTTTGATACACTGTTTGGCTACATCTGAATTGGCGCCTAAAATGAGAACGGTTTTGCCTGTATTTTGATTCATCCCGCAAAGATATTTTATTTGGTTTTATGAAACATGAATTTTAAAAAGAGTTGAAGGATTTTTAAGATCAAACTGCTTAAAATGTGATGTAGATGAGTTTTTTACGCAAAGTTTAAATTTCCAGCTGTGGTAATCTAAGGAAGCAAAGAGGTGTGACTTCGTCACTGATTAAGCATGCATTTTATTCGCACGTTTAATAGAATCAATCTTTGATTGATTTTTTCTTTGCAAGCTTAGAATATGTAGCACTACAATTAGACTTTGCGTTAAAAAAAATACATTTATACTTATAAAAAAACCGGCGCGGTGAACTTCGTTCACCGCGCCGGATCAATATTTTCAGCTAAAAGATTATTTCTTTTCAGTTTCGATTTCTTTTTTCTCAGCTGTTTTATCAGCCGCTTTTGCTTTATCTCCGAAACGGGCCTCAGTAAATTCTCTTGAAACAGCCGCTTTTTCGAATTTCAGTTTTCCTGATAAAGTTTCGATCACGAATCCGTCATCCTGAACCTGGGCAATTCTTCCGTGAAGACCTGAAGTAAGCACCACTCTGGTTCCAACTTTTAAGGTTTCCTGGAAGTTTTTCTCCTGTTTCTGTTTTCTCATCTGAGGTCTTATCATCAGGAAATAAAACCCGACAAACATCACCCCCATCATGATCAGCATCATTGATGAAGATCCCTGTGGCTGTGCCTGTAAAAAGATTGTCAACATATAATTATGGTTGAATGTTCGCTGTGAACGTTAATTTAATAGGAGCTTTATCTACGTTTGCAAATACATCGGCATACTTCTGAACGTTTCCGTCGAAGCTTGAAGAATCAAAGTGCAAAGTAATTTTTCCTTTTTTACCAGGAAGAATAGGATCTTTTGTAAAATCAGGAGCTGTACATCCGCATCCAGGCTTTACTTCAGAGATTACTAAAGGATTTTTTCCTGTATTTGTGATTTCGTAAACGTGCTCTACTTTATCTCCTTTTTTGATATTTCCAAAATCGAAGTTGCTTTCAGAAAGAGCTACAGATGTTAATGGCTGGTTAGAAACCGGTGCTGCAGCTGCTGTTTCAGCAGAAACCGGTGCCGTTGCAGAATTCGGAGCTAAATTGGTTGCACCCGCTGTAGAGTCTGTAGTATCTGCAACTTCTGTTCCTGTAGCAGCTTGCTGGTTTTCTTTTTTACAAGATACCAAACCTAGGCCTATGATAGACAAAGCGATAATTGATAATGTCTTTTTCATGTTAAATTCTATTTTGATCTTTACAATATTTATCCAAAATTCCGTTAATGAAGATATTGGAACGGTCTGTTGCAAATACTTTTGCAATTTCAATATATTCATTGATAATAACTCTTGAAGGGGTAAAAGGAAAATTATCCAGTTCCGAAATGGCTGTCGACAAAATTACTTTATCCATTAAAGACACTCTTTCCAGATCCCAGTTTTCCAGTCTTTCACTTAGTGTCTTCTCGTTAGCCTCCCAGTTGTTCAGGGTGTCTCTAAGGAGTTTTGCTGCGAAAGTTTTATCTTCTTCATCTTTAATCATTTTAATTAAAGTTCTGCTTTCTTCATCTTCTTTCAGGAAACCGATTGTTTTCTGTACCATTGAGTTGGCAATATGGATATCGTCATACCATGAAAGTTCCTTATCACTAAGATATTCCTGGAAATCATCATTTTCAGCAATATACCTTAAAAACAGTTTTCCGATAAACTTCTGATCGTCTTCAAAAGAATATCCGTCTTCTTTCATGAAATCCTGGTAACGTTTTCCTGCAGTAATCCTCTGGAATGTTTTCACCAATAGATCATCATGCAGATCCCATTTCAACTGTTTGTGCTGGCCTGTAAAAAATAATCTTTCAGGATTTTCCTCTAGCTTGATCAGTACCTGGTTATTGATAAATTTTTGGTTAGGATTGATATCAGCATCGGTTTTGATATATTTGTTTTTACCGATTTCTATTTGAGTCTCTGCCAATTCTTTCAGAGCCACCAAAAAATTAAGCTGATAAATATAGAGGTTATAGATTTTCTCTATTCCTGAGAACATGTTTTTCTCTAAAACATCAAACTTTACAGGATTCTGATAGTATGAATACACTGTTTGTACTACTTTTTCACGGATTTGTCGTCTTCCTAACATTCAAAGAGCTTTTTATGGGTGCAAAGATACAAAAATTAAAATTGATGAAATTCGTAGTGTGTTTACATTTTTGTAAATTTGTAAAACTTTATGAAAGCGCTAAAAACCTTAAACCCTTACTTTTGGAAGCACAAAATATTATTGTTTTGGGGGTTATTATTCATCATTGCCAGTAATTTCTTCAATATTTATAAGGTTCAGTTTGTAGGAAAGTCTGTAGACGAACTTACAAAAAGCGGAAATCTGGGCTTTAACAAACAGGTTTTGGTGTATGTGGCTATTATTGTAGGCTGCTCACTTCTCACGGGATTTTTTACTTTTATGATGCGCCAGACCATCATTGTAGCCTCCAGAAGGATTGAATATGAACTGAAAAATAAAATTTACAGGCATTACCAGGAGCTTTCTCTTACAGATTATAAACAAACCACCATTGGTGACCTGATGAACAGGCTCAGCGAAGATGTTGTAGCGGTAAGGATGTATTTGGGGCCTGGGGTAATGTATGTGGTGAATCTCCTGATCCTTCTTTTGATTACGAGTATTTATATGGTAAAAACAGATGCTTCCATGACTTTATGGACTCTTTTGCCGCTCCCCATTTTATCCTACATCATATTTAAGGTAAGTTCAATCATCAACCAGAAGTCCAAGATTATGCAGAAAAGCCAGTCTGCTATTTCTACTTTTGTACAGGACAGTTTCTCCGGAATCCGGGTGGTGAAGTTTTTTGCCAGAGAAAATTATATCAAGAAAAACTACGGCGTAAAAGTTACCGATTATCAAAACAAAGCATTAGATCTGGCGAAAACCGAAGCCTATTTCTTTACTATTATCTTATTTGTGATCGGATTACTGAATGTAGCCGTCATACTAATCGGCGGACAGAAATATATCGCCGGGCAATTAAGTGTTGGTAAAATTGCTGATTTCTTTATGTATATCAATATCCTGATCTGGCCTTTCTCAATGGTAGGATGGGTAACCTCCGTGAACCAAAGGGCTGAGGCTTCGATGCAGAGGATTAATGAATTCCTGGACAAGAAATCAGAAGTTATCAATACGAATTTCGAGAACTACCCGATCAAAGGGGATATCGAGTTCCGGAATGTTTCTTATGTGTATCCAAATACAGGAATCAGAGCATTGGATAACCTGAGCTTTACAATTAAAGCCGGGGAATCTCTTGCGATCATGGGGAAAACAGGAAGCGGAAAATCTACCATTGCCCTCCTCTTATGCAGACTGATTGATCCTACGGAAGGGGAAATTTTAATTGACGGTAAAAATCTTAAGGACCATAATCTGACAAATTACAGAAATTTCATTGGCTATATTCCTCAGGAAAGCTACTTATTCTCTGATACTATTGAAAATAATATCGGCTTTGCTATCGATCATCCTTCCCATGAAAAAGTGGTGGAATATGCTAAGATTGCAGATGTGGATAAAAATATTATCGGATTTAAAGACCAGTATAAAACACTGGTAGGTGAACGCGGGGTAATGCTTTCCGGGGGACAAAAACAAAGAATATGTATCGCCAGAGCGTTAATTAAGGACCCGAATATCATTATTTTCGATGATTCCCTGTCTGCGCTGGATACTGAAACCGAACAGAATATCCTTGAAAATATTGACCGGAAAATCAGCAATGCTACGTCCATAATCATCACACACAGAGAGTCTAGCGCTCAGAGAGCTGACAAAATCATCAACTTAACCGAAATTACCAATTCTGTAACCGCTTAGCCATTTCGTTCTCAATTGTTAAATAAATCATAAAAAAAATTTTGTGATTAAAAGAATTCTTTTATATTTGTTCTTAACAAGATTAAAAAATATCTAACAATGAGTGAATACAAGGAACGCCATGAAAATGAAATTTTCACTAAGGTGTTAAAAGCAGGAAGAAGAACTTATTTCTTTGATGTGCGCGAGACGAAAGCAGGAGATTATTATCTTACGATTACTGAAAGTAAAAAGAATTTCGGAGAGAATGGGGAAGCTACATTCGAGAAACACAAAATTTATCTTTACAAAGAAGATTTTAAAAGTTTCCAGGAGATGTTTAATGAATCCACAGATTTCATCATTAACGAAAAGGGTGAGGATGTAATATCAGAAAAACATGACAAAGACTTCAAAAGCAAATCATTCACAATTGATTCTGACGACGAAGTTTAAAAAAGAATATTCTAAAAACACAAGCATCTGAAAAAGGTGCTTTTTTTATGCCTAAAATTAACTGAAAGCTCATTGATAAAATAAAAAAGTACACTTTAAAAGTGTACTTTTTTGATGAGTGATAGTTAAAAACCAGACTACATGAGTCTGATGATTAACCTAATTATCCATTTTATTTTTTAATAACTTTCAATGTCTTTACTTCATCATTTGAATTTACTTTAACCAGATAAACTCCTGATGCAAGGCCGGAAAAATCTATTGTGCTTTCATTAGCATTTATTGTCTTATTCAACACTTCCTGACCCAATACATTATAAACCGATACTAAAGAAATTTTCTTATCAGACGAAATAACAAGTTTGTCTTTAACCGGGTTCGGATAAGCCTTCAGAGCATTGTCCGACTTTGTAAAATCATCAACACCTAAAGTCGGACAGGCAATAGCTGTTGGAATATTTTTATCAGCATTAGTACCATCACCTAATTGACCATAAAGGTTTAATCCCCATGTACTCACAGTCCCATCACTTTTTAAGGCAAAAGTATGTGATATTCCGCCAGCAACAGCTTTCCATGTGGTAAGACTGCCTATTTGTACGGGTACATTACTGTTGGTTGTAAGCCCGTTTCCTAGTTGCCCATATTGATTTCTTCCCCAGGCCCAAAGTGTCCCGTTGGATTTTACAGCAGTGGTGTGATTTCCCCCGGAAGCAATAGTCTGCCAGTTAGTAGCTGTTCCGATTTGCGTTGGAACATTCTTATTGGCAGTTGTTCCGTCTCCCAATTGCCCATTAGCATTATATCCCCAGGTCCAAAGTGTTCCGTCTGTTTTTAATGCCGTGACATGAAGCGCTCCAACCCCAAGAGCCTTCCAGTTAGTAGCAGTTCCTATTTGAGTAGGTACTAACCTATTGGTATTTGTAGCGTCTCCAATAGTACCGTAAGTATTGCTTCCCCAGGCCCAAAGTGTTCCGTCTGTCTTCAATGCAATGGTAAAATCCTGTCCGCATTGAACAGCCAACCAGTTAGTAGCAGTTCCTATTTGAACAGGTACTAAGCTCGTAGTGGTATTGCCGGTACCTAACTGCCCATAAGGATTAAGTCCCCAGGCCCATAGTGTTCCGTTATTTTTTATAGCCACCGTATGATACATTCCTGTATCAAAAGTTTTCCAATCAGTAGCGGTTCCTACTTGTACCGGTGAGTGCTGATCTGTATTTGTACCATTACCCAACTGACCTGAATTTGCTCCCCAAGCCCAAAGCGTTCCATCGGTTTTCTGAGCAATGGTGTGATTGCTTCCACCAGCAATTTCCTTCCAGTTATTGCCCGTTCCTATTTGTTTTGGAGTTGAAGAATTAGTGGTAGTACCATTTCCTAACTGTCCTGAATAATTATTTCCCCAGGTCCATAAAGTTCCGTTTGTTTTTATAGCTACACTATGCAGACTACCGGCGTCTATTTTTTGAAAGCACCCTGTCTGAACTGCCCCTGGTGACATTTTTGTCAAGCCAAGCTGCAATGTTCCCAGCCAGATAGTTCCTGAAGATTGTGTTTTAACAGCACTGAAATAGTCATCCGGCAGACCTAAATTCGTATTTGTTCTGGTATAAGTCGTACAATCCGTAAAGTTCTGCAGACCTGCCCCATTAAAACCAATCCACACCTTACTGTTACTGTCAACATCCAAAGCGTTCGGATTATATCCTGCAAGACAAGAAGTGCTTTGGTAGATGAATGTGAGGTTAGTTCCGCTCGTTGTTAATGTAATTAAGCTGTCAGAACCTTTTACATACACCATATTGTTGGCAATTCTCAATATTCTTTCAGTTCCCTGAGCTATAAAATCAAAATCAGTTCCATTAAATTTATACAATACCCCTCCATTTGTAACCCAAACGCCATTATTACTGTCAGTTGCTACAGAATTCAGATTGGTCACAGAAGGATAATTAGCCCACGTAGTACCGTTGAATTTTGTAAGTCCTGAATCTGTTGCAATCCAAAGATTATTCTGTCCGTCAACTGCTATATCATTGATTGTATTGGTCGGCAGCCCTGAATTGGAAGTTGTATAATTAGTCCATGTCGTTCCGTTGTACACAATAATTCCATTAAGTTGGGAGGCAATCCATTTTCTGCCCAAACCATCAATTTGAATTTTTATAATTGAATTAGATGCGATACCGGAATTTGTAGTGTTGTAATTGGTAAAAGCAGTTCCGTTAAAAGTTGAAATCCCGTTTGAAGTTGCCAGCCATAATAAACCATTGGCATCGGCTTTAATATCTGCAATGTAATTGCTCCCTATTTCTGAATTCGAAGTATTGTAAGTTGTGTAACTATACGTTTGTGCAAATGCTGAAATTGAACTCAGTATCAAAAGTAAAAAGTAGAGTTTTTTCATAGTTTTCAGTAAAATAAATTTCTTCATGTTTAAGTTTCGTAATATTTCCTACTCT
The DNA here is from genome assembly GCF_900129755.1 of Chryseobacterium oranimense. Taxonomy (GTDB): domain Bacteria; phylum Bacteroidota; class Bacteroidia; order Flavobacteriales; family Weeksellaceae; genus Chryseobacterium; species Chryseobacterium oranimense. Next base: position 110,247 of record NZ_FQWT01000009.1, on the reverse strand, counting down.
TTTAGCTTTTCGGTTCCGCTTCGTTTGAATGGTTTCTGAGCTCCATTGAAACTTTCAAAATCAGATTAGCTCGCGAAAAACATGCATTTTCTTTGAACTTTGATTTTTAAAAGTATTTTGTCAGTTGATAATACCGCATCATTACCGACGAGCATACGCAGTTTCTTTCAGTATCGACAGTTATGTGATTACTGAAATAATTAAGATGATTTTATCTTCAAAGAAATCTGAGGATTACTTTAATTCTAAATTGCCGGAAATGAGTATTGATGAATTAACAGAATAAAATTCAGGGTAGTTTTTTCATGGTTTAATTGTTTTTTGAATTCAGGTTTTAGTTTTTATTGACAACAGTTATTATACTGATAATGTATGTTGACACTGCAAAAATATACTTTTCTTGTGGATTATCAAACAATTAACAGAAATTAACACACCAAAAAGTGTTTTCTTAAATTAGTATTTTGAAGTATACGGAAATAAAAAAAGTACACTTTAAAAGTGTACTTTTCTTGGGTGAATGATGGGTCTCGAACCCACGACCTTCGGAACCACAATCCGACGCTCTAACCAACTGAGCTACAATCACCGTTTTGTGAGTGCAAATATAGGAGATATTTTTTAATTATCAAACAATTCCGTCAAAATTTTTCATCGCAATCAACTTCTCAGACGTAAATCCCTCAGCGTAAGTCACTCCCGATAATCTTCCCAAATCCTGAGCACGATAAGTGAGACTTTCCAAAAAATCTTTTGTTGCGATCGGAGTAACAGGTTCGTTGGAGGTAGGATCATAGAATTGCGTTTTGAAGGCCATACAGGCCGCAATCTTTTTATCCAGGTGTTCTGATATGTCAATAACAAATTCCGGCTTGATATCTTTCCATTGAATGTAGTGGAAAATCTGCTTTGGCCGCCACACTTCCTGGTTTTCGCCTTCCAAAACTGTTACGATTTTTCTCAAACCGGATAAAAAGCACGCATCTGACACTAATTTCGCTCCTTTTGCATGGTCCGGATGTCTATCATCAATTGCATTGGCCAAGACGATTTCCGGGCGGTATTTGCGGATCATTTTTACGATCTCTATCTGATATTCTTCAGAATTAACCAAAAACCCGTCTTTCATTCCAAGGTTCTCCCTGGCAGAAACCCCAAGGATCTTTGCGGACTCTCCTGCTTCTACTTTCCTGGTTTCATCTGTACCTCTGGTCCCAAGCTCCCCTCTTGTAAGATCTACGATGACACATGTTTTCCCTTCCGAAATCATTTTGGCAATAGTGCCGCCACATCCAAGCTCTACATCATCAGGATGGGCTCCAAAAGCAAGTATATCTGTTTTCATATTTTCAAAGATAAGATTTAAAATAAAAACTTCCCAAACATTGAGAATGGGAAGTTTTAATATCTATAATTTAAATTTTAAATTACTTGTTGATTTCTGCATTTAGTTTTACAGCATCCTGGTAAGTAGGATCAAGCTGTAAAGATTTAGCTACATAATCTTTAGCTTTAGCAAGGTCAGAATCTTTGCTCATATAAGCTACAGCGAAGTATGCATAGGCTAAAGTCTGCTTGTTTGCTTCCTGATCTGCAGGTTTTACAGTGCTGATGAATTTTTCATATGCCAATTTCGCAGCATCATTATTTCCTGCCTGTTGGTAAGAATACCCCTGGCTGTAGTACGCTGGAGCCCAATCCGGAAGCAAAGCGCTCATTTTCTGCCATGTAAGTATTGCACCGTTCCAGTTCTTGGCATCCTGGTAAGCTGTCGCCAGTTTAAACAGGGAATCTGAATCTTCTTTATTGGCAGCAACTTTTTTCTTCAATGCTTCAATTTCAGGAGTTGTAGGTCCTTTTTCCGCTTCAGCCTGAGAAGCTCCTCCTCCTGCAATATTAGCCAATTCTATATCCCACTTCAATGTTTCATCTTTAGCTGCTTTAGCAATAGCAATTTTTTGCTGTGCTTCTGTATTTAAAGCTGCTTTCTTAGCCGCATCAGTTTCAGTTTTAGCTAAACCTGCTGCAATAAGTCCCTGAAGACCCTGGTCAGCCGGCTGGATTCTTGTTTTCTCAGCCTGCGATACGAAAGTATCCATATTTTGTTTTGCTTCAGCATAATTTCCATCTGCATAAGACTGGTAAGCTCTTAATTTAAATTTGATCGGATCATCAATTTTATCAAAGATCTTATCTAAAACTGTTTTAGAGTTTGCATAATCCTCGTTAGTGAAGTATAGTTTAGCAATTTCTAATTGAGTATATGGATCCTCATCAGCATATTTTGTATAGTTGATCAGGTCTTGAGTAGCTTTTGCATTCTGCTGGTATCTGATATCATAAGAAGCCAAAGCTTTATATGCAGGTGCATAAGTTGGATCTACAGCAATTGCCTTGTCAATACTTTGTTTAGCCTGCTGCCACTGTTGTGCTGCCATCCATAGGGTAGCCATTCTTGTATAAACAGATGCTTTATTTTTAGCTAAAGGAAGCGCTTTGTCATAAGCAGACATAGCGTCACCAGGAACTCTCTTCAATCTGTAAGCATCTCCAAGTGTATAGTAGTAATGAGCAGGAACTCCTTTTTTCTCAGCTTTTTCAATAGCTTTTGTCAGATACTGGATAGCTGCATCAGGTGCACTGTTCTTTTCGAACAATGTTAAAGCTTCTGCTGCTCTGAATAATACTTCAGCATCTTTTTCTTTTGAATCTGCTACAATTTTCTGAATTTCAGCAATTGCACTTTTATCTCCTTTACCTAGCTTAACTGTAGCCAAACCTATTTTATTAAGATAGCTTTTGCTGTCAGCAGCCAAACCTTTGTTAAAGCTTTCAATAGCTTTAGCATAATCAGGTTCTCCCTGCTTCAGGTATGTGTTTCCTAAATAGAAGTAATTTTCAGCTGTTGGTGCTTTGGCAACCATTTCTGTGAAATTGGTTTTAGCCTGAGCATATTTATCACTGTCTATACTGTTAATACCATCCTGCAGTGTTTGTGCAGTGGCTAAACCGGAAAAAAATACTACGGCAGCTCCAAAAGCAATTTTCTTTACATTCATAATCATTATATCTTTCATTTTATATTTTTCTTATATTTTGAGTTATATGCTCCACAATTTTCAGACCAAAATAATATTTTATAAAGTGGGGCTTATTATTTTAATATTTTTTAACGCATTTGTACCTCTCTTTTGTATATATTATAGGGCTGTAAACCTTCTTTTTGTACAATCATCTGTCCTAGCTGGGTACATGAATATCTGATAAATCCGTTTGCTATGTTAAAGTTCCCTTCATTGGTTAAAAAGTAAAGAACACGGGTAAAAGGGTATTCCATTTCACGAAGTCCGGCAGCATCAGCGGTGTATAACTTTCCATTATTTTCCACGGGAAGAATTTTTACCATATCTCGCAGCTTTTCAGAGGTTTTATCATAAGGACGGCTGAAGGTATTTAATCCAATAACTCCAACTTTATCCGGATATTTTCCTAATTCTTCTATAATTTTCTGATTTCCCGGAATAATAGAAAATTTCAGGTCTTTTGGCTGTTTTTTCAGTTTTTGGGCAACAAAATTCAGATTACTTGAATTGGTCCCGTCGAAAATAAAGTTCTTCGCATCGGATTGCAATCCCTTATTAATTTCATCCATAGAGATACTCTGCTTAGGCGAATCTTTAGGAACAACAAATACAACCGCATCAGCAGCGAATTTTGCCGGGAGAAACTTAAGATCTACCTGTTCTTCATATGCTTTTTTCTCTTCCGGGCTAAGATCTCTTGACATTACGGTTATTCTTGCTTTATCTTTCAACAGATCAAGGAAAGCCAGATCTTCTTTCTGCGTTACAATCTTAATATGGGTTTCGGGATAATTAATCATATATCCGTCTGCCAAAGCTTCGGTAACGCTTTTAAAAGATTCATCGGTAAGTATAGTAAGATCTCCTTTATGATAGGATGGAGATTTGTCGTCTTTTTTGCAGCCTACAGCGGCGATGCTCATTACAGAAAGCAACGCAATTTTTAAACTATTTCTCATTTCCTGAATCTTTAATTCTTGAAATTGCTCTATAGATTCTGAAAATTCCATAAAGAATAAGCACTGCGCCCATTGCATAAGCAATAGCAGGCTCTAAAACCGTAAAGAAAAATTTGTAGATAATAACCACAACTCCCAATACGATATAAAATAATCCTGTAACTAAGGATAACCAGTTGAACATCATGTAACAAAAATACCAAAAAAAATAAAAAGAGAAGCATATGCTTCTCTTTTTATTTATAAGTTGAATAAATAAGTCTTATTCAAAGTTCATCGTGAAAGGTACGCTATAGTAAGATCTAACGCTCTCCCCGTTTCTTTTCGCAGGAGTCCATTTTTTCAGTTTCTTAACTACACGTATTGCTTCGTTGTTAAAGTCGCTATTTGGAGATTTCTCTTCAATAGTAACTGCAGAAACAGTTCCGTCTTTTTCTACAACGAATTTAAGCTTAGCTTTAAGTGTACCTTCACCTCCTTCCATCAAAGAAGTATCAAAGTTTTCCCCAAGGAACTTTCTTAATGCTCCCATACCTCCAGGATATTCTGCAGACTGGTCTACATCTTTGTAGATCTCATTAGGGTTGTTTGTTTTTACTTCCACTGTACTTGCTTTAGTACCAGTAGATGGTGGTGGTGGCGGTGGTGTATAAGCCGGAGCTTTTACCCCTTCCTGATTGTTCAAACCAGTCGTCGTTTCTAACTGCTTAGAAATTGGTGGCGGTGGTGTTTCAATCTTCGGAGCTTTTACAGGCTCAGGAACCACGTTCTGAATCACCTCAATTTTTTCCTCTTCTTTTGGAGGAGGAGGTGGCGGTGGTTCTTCTTCTTTCGGTTGCTCAATAATTGGCTCATCTTCAATAATGTTTACCAAGTCTGCCTTTACTTCCTGCTTAGGCGGTTCAGTAAGTCTTTTAATGGTAAGATAAATAAAAGGAGACAAAGCCGCAACCAGGAATAATGCCGTTCCAACAATAAAAGATTTTGTCAGAAGTCTTGGATACTGATGTCTCAGATCATAGGCACCATATTCCTTGTTTCTATTTTCAAATACAATCTCATCTAAAGTAAGATTCTGATTGTATACATTTTCATCTGCCATAGATATACAATTTTATGGTTAAATTACTTTGTAGCTGGTGCAGCCGCAGCTCCATTATTTCCAACTTTCTTGTTATAGATAGCTTTTTCCCAAGGCTTCACATCGGTTACCCCATACTGCTCGCTTTTGGTAATGGCCATTTCGTCAAGAATATCTACAAAGTTCTTATATACAGCATCGTCAGTAGGCTTAATGATCACGGTAAATTTCGTTTGATCTGCAGCCCTAGATTTTGCCTGCTGAATTACTTTTCTAATTCCTTCTCTGTCAAGAGTAGTTTCCATAAGAGTTTGGTCATTCAAGGAAGTAGCATCCTGCTGGTGCCAAAAAACTCTATTGTCTTTTCCTAATAAGACAGAAATTGAGTTAGAAAGTTTAATTTCTGTTGGAGGTGGTTTTTGTTTTTCATCTTTCGGTTTAGCCGGAAGACCCAAATCCATTACATTCGGTTTACTGAATGTGGTTGTGAACATAAAGAAGGTAATCAATAGAAAACCCAAGTCCACCATCGGAGTCATATCTACTCTGGTATTCTGCTTCTTGGAACGGACCTTGCCGCCCTTGCCGCCTTTTTCCTGTACTTGTACTTCTGCCATTTCTAAATGATATTATTATGGTTTACCTTCTTGTGATGTAATCAACCAGAATTTAAGAAAATCAATATCTCTTAAACCTTCAAATAGGCTTTTAACTTTTGGATACTGAGTGGTAACGTCTCCTTTGATTGCTAATTTGTAATCAGGATTTACGCTCAAACTCTGCTGTACCCAGTCTACTAACTGCTTATTTGTACTATCCATAGGAATCCCTGTAGGACTCTTGAAACTTTTCTGTTCCTCATCTGACATATCGAGATAGCCTTTCAGTTGGCTCATAGGAACCCCAATCGCTTGTACTTTCTGAAATGACGCTTTTTGCTGGTTAGTAAAAGTCATATTATACTTTTGCCCCATTTTGTCTAAAAGCTGTAATCTCTCTGATGCATTGTCTACCGGCTGGAAATAGAATTTTCCATCAGGTGTAGCGTTGATAGTCATCAAACTTGCATCAGGAAGTAACTTCTCTGATATTGAAGATGGCGGTTTAATCTGCTCCACGTCAGGTTTTTTAAACTGAGTGGTCAAGATAAAGAATGTAAGTAGTAGGAAGGCAACGTCACACATTGCCGTCATATCCGTCACTACACCATGTCTTTTTGGTTTGACTCTCGCCATTGTTTTGAATTATTTAATATTAAACTTCTTTTTAATTGGAATGCAAATTCCTTGCTAATTCTTAGTTGAATTCAGCGAAAGACTGCTGGATGCTCATAGCGATCTCGTCGATCTTATAAGTTAATCCGTCAATTTTAGATGTAAAGAAGTTATAAAGGATAATCGCGATAGCTGAAGTACCAATACCTAATGCCGTGTTGATCAAGGCTTCGGAGATACCTGTAGAAAGTGCAGCAGCATCCGGAGTACCACCACCTGAACCTAATGCGAAGAATGCTTTGATCATCCCGATTACAGTTCCTAAAAGTGCGATTAGCGTTGCTACAGTACCTAAAGTAGAAAGAATCATCATGTTCTTTTCAAGCATTGGCATTTCAAGAGTTGTAGCTTCTTCGATTGCTTTGTTAAGAGCTACCATTTTCTGCTCTTTATTTAAAGTAGTATCGTGAGAAAGTGCTTTGTAAGTAGTAAGACCTTCTTTCACTACGTTACCTACAGATCCTTGTTGTCTGTCGCACTCTTCTAAAGCTTCATCAATTTTGTTCTGATTCAATAAGCTTCTTACCTGTACTACGAAGTTGTCTAGGTTTCCTTTTCCTGCAGCTTTACCAAGAACGAAATATCTTTCAAAAGAGAAAACGATTACAGTAATCATGAAAGTAATCAAGATTGGTACGATAACCCCTCCTTTGTAGATAATACCTAAAAACGATTCTGGGTGAATGTCTTTTCCATCAACACTTGAGAAAGCTACAGATCCGCTACCTAGCTTTTCTGCGTCTTTAAAGTTTCCTGGGTTCCCAAGAACAAATAAATAAATACAAACTCCTATAACGAATAAAATAGGAATAATAACAGCCGGGTTTAGACCTCCTGCTTTTCTAGCAACTACTTGCTCATCATTTTTTGAAACATTCATTTCCATATTTAACTAAATTATATTGTTTTTAAAATTTTACAGGGTGTAAATTAAAGGCAAAATTAATTAAAATGCAAGAGTCTTAAATAAACATTTTGCATTTTTCTGATAAAGAAATTTTAATACGATTTCGATATAATAATTTTTTTTAGATATTTTATTTATTTTCTCCAAATTTAACATTTAGGTTAGAAATTTAAAAAAATAAGACCCTCATTTTTTTTAATTTCCCAATGTTAACTTTTTTTTAAATTACGATATTCACAATACGGTGATGCACTACGATGATTTTTTTAGGTGTTTTACCTTCTAAAATAGGCTGCATCTTAGCATCCGAAATCACCAAATCTTCTACTTCCTTAGCCGATAACTGGGCAGAAAGTGAAATTTTGAACTTCATTTTACCATTTACGCTTACCGGATATTCAATTTCATCTTCTACAAGGTATTCCTCGTTCAGCACAGGGAATTTCTCAAACTCCACAGATTGTTTATTTCCTAATAAGCTCCAAAGCTCTTCACAGATGTGCGGTGCATATGGAGAGATGATAACGGCTAATGGCTCTAAAATATTGCGTTTGTTACATTTTATTTTTTGCAGCTCGTTCACAGCAATCATAAATGAAGATACGGAAGTATTGAATGAGAAGTTCTCAATATCATAAACCACCTTCTTTATTAAGGTATGCAAAACTTTATATTCTGCCTTTGTAGGTTCCTCATCGGAAACTTCAAAAGTTTCGCCATTGAAATACAGGTTCCAGAATTTCTTAAGGAATCCGTATACTCCGCTTAGCCCTTGTGTATTCCATGGCTTGGACTGTTCTAAAGGTCCCAGGAACATTTCATACAGCCGTAAACCGTCTGCTCCGTATTCTTCACAGATGTCGTCTGGGTTTACAACATTGTATTTTGACTTGGACATTTTTTCCACTTCACGGTCTGTGATGTATTTCCCGTCTTCTAAAATAAATTCAGCATCGGCATAATCCGGTCTCCAGGCTTTGAAGGCTTCAGTATCCAATTCATCAGAGGTTCCTTTTAATAAGGATACGTCAACGTGAACAGGCATCAAAAACCATTTAAGAGCATTAAAATCAACCTGTACTTCTTCAATTTCTGGATATTTTAATTTAAACTTATTTTTGATAATTTCTTTTGCGTGATTAATTTGATTAACAATTTCTAAATCACTTTCTAAATCATAATCTTCATCAAGTTTAAACTTCGCAATAAATTTTCTCGAGATAAAAATAGGAGTTCCATTTATAACTTCTTGGTAATATTGCTTAAATTCTTCTGAATTAAATTCTTCTTTTTTATTGGAAACTGTTACTTTTAAAAAATTTCTATAAACAAACGCGCTCATCCCCAAAATCATCCCCTGGTTGATCAGTTTCTGGAAAGGCTCATCATGAGTAATGTAGCCTCTGTCTTTTAAGAACATGTTCCAGAATCGGGAATATAGTAAGTGGCCGGTTGCGTGTTCGCTTCCTCCGATGTATAAATCTACCTGTCCCCAATAATCCGCCAATTCTTTTTTCACAAAAACCTCCTGATCATTCGGATCCATATATCTAAGGAAATACCATGAGCTTCCTGCCCAACCCGGCATGGTGGATAATTCCAGCGGGAATACCGTTTGATCATCTATAAGATCTGTAGAAACCACTTTCTGATTGGCTTCGTCCCAGGCAAATACTTTTGCATTTCCTAATGGCGGATCACCATCCTCAGTTGGTAAATATTTTTCAACTTCAGGAAGTTCCAGCGGCAAAGCAGAAACCGGAAGCGTATAAGGCATTCCTTCCTTATAATATACAGGAACCGGCTCACCCCAATAACGCTGTCTTGAAAAAATGGCGTCACGCTGCCTGTAGTTGGTGGTTCCGTGGCCAATTCCTTTGTTTTCGATTTCAGAAATTATTTTTGATTTGGCATCATTATAATGTAATCCGTTTAAGAAATCTGAATTGACACAAACAGAATCTTTAGAATCGAAAGATTTCTCCTGAACATCTTCATCGGTCTCAACTACCTTTTTAATAGTAAGATTGAATTTCTTTGCAAATCTGTGATCGCGCTCATCATGTGCAGGAACAGCCATTACAGCACCTGTTCCGTAGCCCATCAATACGTAATCTGAAATATAGACCGGCATTTTCTCGCCACTGAAAGGATTGATGGCATAAGCTCCCGTAAAGGCTCCGCTTACATTCTTCACATCAGACATCCTGTCTCTTTCGGTTTTTTTGGAAGTTTCTTCTATATAAGTATCTACTTCAATTTTCTGAGCGGCTGTAGTAATAGCATCCACTAAAGGATTTTCAGGGGCCAGTACCATAAATGTTGCTCCGAAAATCGTATCAGGTCTTGTTGTGAAGACTTCAATGGTCTCATCATGACCTTCTACCTGAAACTGTACCTGCGCTCCCTGTGATTTCCCGATCCAGTATTCCTGGGCATCCTTAAGCGGCTGTGGCCAGTCAAGGGTATTTAATCCCTGCAATAATCTTTCTGAATAGGCAGAAATTCTCATGCTCCACTGCATCATTTTCTTTTGGAATACAGGGAATCCTCCTCTTTCGGATTTTCCGTCTTTCACCTCATCATTGGCCAATACGGTTCCTAAAGCCGGACACCAGTTTACGGTGGTCTCTGCTCTGTAAGCTAAACGGTAATTTAATAAGATATCTTCTTTATCAAGGTCTGAAGCATTTTTCCATTCTTCTGCCGTGAAAGTTAATTCGTCGTTTTGATTCGCATTTAAACCTTCTGTACCTTTTTCTTCAAAATGCTGAATTAAAGTCCGGATAGGTTCTGCCTTATCAGTATTTTTATTATACCATGAATGATACAGCTCGATAAAGATCCACTGCGTCCATTTGTAATAAGAGGCGTCTGAAGTTCTCACTTCTCTGCTCCAGTCGAATGAAAAACCGATCTTTTTCAGCTGCTCTTCATATCTGTTGATATTTTCCTCGGTTGTGATAGCGGGGTGCTGACCTGTCTGGATCGCATACTGTTCAGCAGGAAGTCCGAAGCTGTCATACCCTACCGGATGGAGAACATTAAAACCCTGATGTCTTTTATATCTCGCATAAATATCTGATGCAATATATCCCAGCGGGTGCCCCACGTGAAGCCCTGCCCCGGATGGATACGGAAACATATCGAGAACATAAAACTTAGGTTTATCTGTGTTGTTGGAGGTTTTATAGGTTTGATTGTCCTCCCAGTACTTCTGCCACTTTTTTTCTATCTGCTGATGATCGTAAAACACTTTATTATAGATATTAGATGTTAGATATTAGATGTTAGATTTTTTTCAGCTTCCATTCTAATTTTCACAAAAATAATGATTTTAAAAGAAATGGAAATTTTAATTTTAATTAATTCGGAAATCCTTTACAATAAAAAATCTCATCCGGAGATGAGATCTGTATTTAGGTATGGAATGTATATTTACTGAGGAATTCTTCTCATTGTATACGTTCTTGTTTTATATACAGTCGGATCCTGGGTCTCTTCTCTTAAGGATAAGTTCAGGGTGGTATCGTCGAGGGTAATTATTTTTCCGTTGGACGGTTCTACAATTCCCTGGAATTTGATCACTATTGTTTTCGCACTTCTATCATACGTATAGGTAAAGTTCTGGTCAGATAAGATGGTACATTGCGGTGTTGTCCCGATTTCTCCGTTCGTGGTTACTTTTCCTGTTGCCTCAGAATTGAATCTCCATCTGCCTTCTTTCTGGCAGTCGGTATAGGTAATAAGATCTGAAACAGGGTCTTCACCCGTCTCTACCGTAGTAACCACTTCTTTCAGTGGCTGCCAAACCCCTACAAGAGGATATTCCATTTCCTTATCATCATCATTACACCCTGTAGCTACAAATAATGATAAACCTGCAAATAGTAATGCTAATTTCTTCATAGATAAAATTTTCAAGGGCTAAAATTATAATTTTTTTGATTTATATCACCATTTTTTGTGAAAAATAATTTCAATAAAGTATATTTCTGAAAATTTTAGAAGATTAACCTTCAAAACAGCCATTATTTAACAAATATTGAATTCAGTTTTTCCTCTATCTATTAAAAAACTATTTTTGCAGAAAGAAACAGAAATGCAGAGTATAACGAAAAATAATTTTGACTTCATCCGTGTTCTCCTTGCTTTCATTGTCTTTGTAGGACATTTGGGAGCCTTAAGCGACTCGAGTCAGCTTGAATTTTTAACCCACAGTCCCGTAGAAGTTGCCGTTTTTTCGTTTTTCATTGTCAGTGGTTTCCTTATTGCAAGAAGCTACGAGAGATCTTCCAGCCTTAAAAGCTACGCGAAGAAAAGATTCAACAGGATTGTTCCTGCTTATTTATTAGTTGTATTTCTCTGCGCTACCCTTCTGAGCCTGGTAAGCACCCTGTCTTTTGCCGAATATTTTGGCAATATACAGGTTTATAAATATCTTTTCTGGAACTCTATTTTCATGAATTTCATGGCTCCTTCCCTTCCCGGAGTATTTGGTAATGAAGCGGTAAACGGAGCTTTATGGACGCTAAAGATTGAAATGTGCTTTTACTTTGCAGTCCCGCTGATATTCTTGCTATTCGGGAAAAACAATAAATACAGGAATTTGAGTTTAATTATACTGTATTTCCTTTCCCTGATATTCCTAAATTATTTTGAAATGACGGGCAGAGCAGCTATATCCAGACAATTGCCCGGATCGCTTTGCTATTTCATAGGAGGAATGCTGATTTATTTTCATTTTGAGAAATTCATTCAATATAAAAATATACTGTTCATCATTGCGATCATAACGGTCTGGATAGACCTGATCCTTCATATCAAGCTGTTCTCTCCTATCATGATCAGTATTATTGTTCTGTATATTGCCTATTCACTGAAGTTCCTGAACAATTTCGGGAAGTACGGAGATTTTACCTACGGCATCTATATATTCCACTTCCCTACTATCAGGGTATTTGCTACGCTTGGGCTGTTTGCCAACTATAATCCTTTTTTCATGGGTTTTGTATGCATGCTGGTAGTGATCGGGATAGGAATTGCATCGTGGCACCTTTATGAGAAAAAATTTTTATAATTTTACCCCAGAAAAGCACACATGAAAGACCTGGTTTCCATCATCACTCCCTGTTATAATTCCGCAGAATTCATCGAAGAGACGATACAGTCTGTTTTAAACCAAACCTATGAAAACTGGGAATGGCTGATCACCGATGATCTTTCCAAAGACAATACGGTCGAAATTATCCGAAAGTATAATGATCCAAGGATCAAATTACAGGTTTTGGAGAAAAACGGAGGTGCCGGAAATGCAAGAAATAAAAGCCTTGAAAGAGCAACAGGAAGATATATTGCTTTTCTGGATTCCGATGACTTCTGGTATCCCGAATATCTGGAAACCATGACAGATTATATGGAGGAACATAATGCAGAACTTGTTTACTGCAATTATTCGCGATGTAATGAGCAACTGCAGCCAGTTCTAAAGGATTTCCTGGCTGACAAGGTCGTAACTTTCTCCAACCTTCTGAAAACATGCAGACTGGCTCCGGTTTCCACCATGTACGACACCAAAAGAGTCGGAAAATTCCTGTTTCCTATAAAAAGCAAGCGTGAAGACCACGTTATGTGGCTGAATCTTTTAAAAGTGATTCCTGAAGGAATGCCTATTAACAAAACTCTGGCAAAATACAGAATGCGTGAAAACAGTGTTTCCCGGAAGAAAAAAAACATCATCAAAGATCAGTATCTGGTATATAAGGACTTTATGGGCTTTTCTACTCTAAAATCCTTTTATTACACTGCCAACTGGGCCATTAACGGGTTTCTGAAATATTCTAAAATATTCAATTAGTGGAGTACTCAAAAGAATTTAAAGCTGCATTGAGTGCTTTTTCCAGCATAGAAAAAGACCGTCTTATTTTCAGGCTCCTGAAAAAGGATAAGCTTCTGTCTAAAAAGCTATATTTTGAGCTGATTGACCCGGAAACAACCGATGATAAGAGAAATGCCATGGAGGAAAATGTTGCAGAAAAAATTCTCCTGGCTTCAAAGTACATCGGGAATGCCAAATATTTCATGAGTACCATCCGTACTATCAGTGCAGATATTACCGAACATGTCAAAATAACAACGGATAAGTTTGGGGAAGTTTCTCTGAACCTTTTGCTGGTGAACAGAATCCTGGATTTCAACAGTGACCTGAGCAGACAAAGGTTTGACAATGTTTATAAATTATACATTTATATCATTAATAAAGTTTTCAAAGCTCTGGTATTAACCAGAAAGCTGGATGAAGATTACTGGATGGAGATTGATGAGTTCCTGGGAGAAATCCGTAGTAAAATTTCTGAAAATCATTACCTGCAGAAACTCTGCATCAATAATGGGCTGGATATCAACTGGCTTGAATCCGATAATATCCCGGAAAATATTGAACAAATTATAAAAGACATTAAAAGTCAGGGGTTTTTAAGATAGAATCTTCTCCAGAATAAGATTGGTGGCATCAGGCTTTTCTTTTATAAACTTTCTTGCATTTCCTGACATTTCCCGCAACTCTTCTTCATTATTAAGAAGGAACAATACAAAATCCGCTGCTGCATATTCTTCTGAAAAAGATTTTCCTCCGCCGGCTGCAATAAGATCGTCTGCCTCAGGATTCTTTTTATAATGATCTCCAAAAATAACAGGAGTTCCAAATGTAGCTGCTTCCAGAATATTATGCAGACCTGCATCATGAAAACCTCCGCCTACTACTGCTACATCTGCATAAGAATATAGTTTTGACAGCAAACCGATACTGTCGATGATTAAAATCTGATATTTGGGAACCGGAAGCACAGAATTTCGTATTTCGCTGTATAATAATGCTTCGGGGAAAAGGTTCTTTAAATGCTCTACCCTTTTCAGATCATGAGGAGCAATAATCAGTTTCAGATCAGCATTCATTCTGGAAACTGTGGCGGCAATTTTTTCTTCCGCATGCCATGAGCTTCCGAATACAACAGATTGATGTGCTCCTATAAAATCTGCAATGAACTCAACGTGATTATCCCTTGCCCGGAGTTGTTTTACTCTATCAAATCTTGTATCTCCTGTTACTGAAGAATTGACTAATCCAATACTCTTGGCTAATGCAAAAGAAAAGGTGGTCTGATGAAAAAACCAGTCCACATCTTTTTTTAGCTGCTTTACAAACCACTTTCCATACGATGTGAAGAAAGCCTGGCTTTCATAAAATAAGGCCGAAATCACATAAATCTTAGCTCCATGTTGCCTGAGCTCTGCCAGAAGGTGATACCAGTAATCATATTTAACTGTAAAAAACAATTCCGTATCAAACCGGGAAATGAACTCTTTTATCATACTTTTTTTATCAAAAGGAAGATAACAGACTAGATCTGCAATGTGCTTTCTTTTTACAACGTTTTCATAGCCTGAAGGGGAAAAGAAAGTGACAAGGATCTTATGGTTGGGAAAATTCTCTTTGAGCTTTTCCAAAACAGGAAGTCCCTGCTCATATTCGCCAAGGCTGGCTGCGTGCATCCAGATTACTTTGTCCGAAGGTAAAAATGCAGCTTTCACTTTGCTTAATGACTGCTTTCTCCCTTCAACTCCTTTTTTAGTTTTATCATTCAACAAAGAAAAAATCTTCATTCCGAAGATAAGAAGGTTGACAAATATGTTGTATAGAAAGGACATCTTAATTATTTTTCAATTTCAATACGGTCATTATGAGTAGATGGGCTTGAAATAACGAGAAACTCGATCCCCTCTTCAGACTCATTGGAAATAAAATGTTTTGATCCGGGCTTAATGGAAATACTTTCCCCGGACTTTACCTGAAATTTTTCGTTATTGATGTGCAGTACAGCTTCCCCTTTTAAAATGTAAAAAACCTGCTCTGCCCTTTCATGGAAATGCAGTTTTTCAGCAGTTCCTGCCGGCATTTTTTCCTGTTTTACAGAAAGATCGTCAGAATCGTTTAATACCCAGCTGTCACAATTGTTCCCCCAGATATAATGTTGTGAATTATTTTTAGAATATATCATTTGAATACCGCTACAAAAATTAAAACAATGATTAAACTTCCTATTACTGATAAAATAGCTGTCGATAATGGAACTTTAGGTTTCACATTTTCATCAAAAGCATATCTGAACGTATAATCCTGCCCATTCATGAAAATAAGCATGATCAGTGTGAACAGCCACCTCAAAAATGCTTCCATAATCAGGAACTGGACATCTTTATTCTGGTCTGTGATTTCTACAGGGAAATTAGCTGTTTCAGGATGCCTTAATGTATAGGCAAACAAAAAATAGAAAAACGTTCCCAGAAGGGGGGTAAAAAAAGAATAGGCTTTATTGCCAAAATTATCAGCCTTCCCGTCAAAATCGAAATGTACAGGAATTCTATTAGGGAGGGTTTTATAATGTTTCAGGGTAAACCACCAGAAAAAAACCACTAATCCGAAATTAAAAATATCAAAAGCTGTAAAAATAACATTCTCCATTTGGAAGGTTTTTAAAGCTAGAGTACGTTTTTAATTACTCTTAGTTTATGAGTGTGCTTGTTCATTTCTTTGTTAAAAATCCCCGTAGAATCAAGAGTATCTATCCTTACTTTTCCTGAAGCATGAATGATTTTTTGGTTATCCAGCATAATTCCTACATGAATAATCTTTCCTTCAGGATTTTCAAAAAAGGCTAAATCGCCAGGCTGGCTTTCCTCTACAAAGGTCAAAGGTACACCCACTTCTGCCTGCTGATAGGTATCTCTCGGCAATTTAATATCATGAATTTTATAAACGAGCTGGGTGAAGCCTGAGCAGTCTACTGCAAAAAAGCTTTTACCACCCCATAAATAGGGCACATTAAGGAATTCTTTTGCCGCCAAAGCAATACTCTCGCGAAGATCATGGCTCCTTCTTGAAGCCACCGCCGGAAATTCCACCTCAGACCCCATGGATAAAAGGGTTTTCCCATCGTTCATGAGTACCGAAGAGAAATCTTCAGTCACTATGGTCACTTTTCTTTTTGCCAGCTCTTCCTCTGTTACAGGTTTCAATTGTTTGGTATCCATCCATCCTTCATAGCCGTCATAATGCATTTTTATTCTGGTCCAGTTTTTATTCACTTCCAAAATATCTGCGCTTTCCCCAAACAGTATTTCCGTAACAATTTCCGCTCTGTCAGAACTATCTGCACGAACCGGTGCTACCGTAACATTACAAATTCCTTTATTCATTTTATTAATTTAGAAATTAGGAAATTCAGAGATTTAGAAATTACATGGTCTCCTAATCTCTAAACTTCTTAATCTTTAATTATTTTTTTAATTACTTTCTTCGCAGGAAGTTTACTCCGTCACGCAAAGGTAAAATAAGATTTTCAAAATCATCATCTTTTGCGATCAAATCATTCAGCTCCCTGATGACCTGTGTGGATTTCTGTTTCGGATTTTCCTCCAGTACTTTTCCGTACCAAAGAACATTGTCAAACATGACCACAGAACCTGATTTTGTCCTGGGCTTGATCAGTCTGAAATATTCCGCATAGTTTTCCTTATCGGCATCTATAAAAACAAGGTCAAAAACCTCATCTGTCTCTCTCAAAAATTGTTTTGCATCCTGAAGCCTGAATTCAATCTGTTCTGCATATTCACTCTCTTCAAAATATTTTTTCGGCAGATATGCAAGATCTTCATTCACGTCCAGAGTCGTTATTTTTCCATCTTTGGCCAGTCCTGCTGTCAGGCAAAGTGTTGCATATCCTGTAAAAGTTCCTATTTCCAGTACATTTTTAGGCTGCATCATTTGGGAAATAATAGTTAAAAGCCTTCCCTGCTGATAGCCTGATATCATGTGCGGCTGTGTGGTCTTCTGATAGGTCTCTCTTCTCAGTTTTTTCAGAATTTCAGGTTCTGAGGAAGCATGGTTCTCCAGATACCTGTCCATTTCAGGATTTTTTTCTTCAAAAAAGCTCATACTGCAATTCTTTTATATTGTCCAAAAGTACTTAAATATAAAGAAAAAATGATTATCAGCCGGTATTTTTCGTTGCATTCCCCGTAAAAACCCCATTTAAAATACCGTAAAAATACGGATACTTTCGTATGGAAGTTAGTGATACATTTGCACAGAACAAAGGGTAAAAACACTAAGAAAAAAGTAATGAATGTAGGGGAAAAACTACTAATTAACACCGAGAATCAGAAGACCGCAGGGCCGAAAGGCAAGGCGGATTCTTCGTCTAAAAAAACTAAAACAGAAATATCCAACTCATTTTTTCATCGGATTATTTCATTATTGAAAAAAGAAGAGCTAATTTGATGAAAAAAATAAATCCCGAATAATTTCGGGATTTATTTTTTGTATGTATGTTCAATTACTTCTTAGGAGCAATATCCATTAATTTCATGAATTCATCCAGCTTCGGCATGATGATGATTTCCGTTCTTCTGTTTTCCGCTCTTCCCGAAACACTCATATTGGTTGCTTTAGGGTTATACTCGGAACGACCTCCCGCTGTCATTCTTGCCGGATCTACACCGAACTGTGTCTGAAGGACTTTAGCAATGGAAGTTCCTCTCAATGCAGAAAGATCCCAGTTGTCTCTTGGCAGGTTCGGAGAATTTAAAGGTGCATTATCCGTGTTACCTTCGATAAGCACTGAATATTTATCATAATCATTAATTACTTTAGCTACTTTTCCTAGCACTTCCTGAGCAGCAGGCAATACATTGTAGTCTCCTGTTTTGTAAAGCATTTTATCGGAAAGCGAGATCATTACCACTCCTTTCAGTACTTTTACCTGTACGTCATCGTCTGCTACATTATCAAGAGATCTTTTAAGCTTGTTGGACAAAGCCAGATTCAGACTGTCATTTTTAGCATTATTAGAGATCAGCTGCTTGATGTAAGAGTTGGAAGCATTGATTTCCCCAACCAGTTTATCAATATTGGCAGAGCTTTTCCCTGTATTGGAAAGACATGCATCCAAAGACGATTTCAAAGCATCATGCTGACTTTTTAAAAGATTATTCTCCCCTGTCAATGCAGAGTTCTGAGATTTTAAATCCTGGATCTCTCTTTGTCTTTCCCCGATATTTTCAATACACTGCTTATAGTTTGTGCTTAATGCGTCATACTGCTTTTTACTGACACAAGAAGTTAGCCCCAACGCCATTGCAGAAATTCCTAAAATTTTAATAATCTTCATATGTAATCATTTTTAGACGAATCAAAGTTAGGAAAATTGAATTGAATTTTATGGATTATCTTTGCATAAAAGAAATCTTCAACATAAGTCTTGGAAAAATTCAGTTTTAAAAATCAGCTTGAAAAGCTTGTCAGAAATCCGGAAAATCACAGCTATCTCCTGGCTGTAAGCGGCGGTGCCGATTCTATGGTTCTGGCCTCTCTTTTTCAGGGTTTGGGGCTTACTTACCAGGTTGCCCATATCAATTACAAGCTACGGGGCGAAGATTCGGATCTGGACCAGAAAACGGTTCAGGATTTTTGTGAGAAAAATCATGTTCGGTTTCATCTGTATGAAGTTTCGGAAAAAGATAGAAAACCGGAAAATTCCATCCAGCTTTGGGCCAGGGAAATCCGTTACCGCTTCTTCAGGGAAATCCGGGAGCAGGAAAACCTTGAGTTTCTTGTTACTGCCCATCACCTGAACGACCAGCTGGAAACATTCATCATCAATCTTTCCAAAGCTTCAGGCATTAACGGACTGAGCGGAATTCCGGCAGGCAGAAATAATACAATCCGCCCACTTTTAAATTTTTCAAAAGAAGAAATTTATGAGTATGCTGAAAAAAATAAGATTGATTTCCGGGAAGATCTTTCAAATAAAAAAAATGATTATCTAAGAAACAAAATCAGGAATGAAATCGTTCCCAAACTTTTAGAAACGAATGAACATTTTCTGGAAAATTTCAAAAAAAGCTCTTCTTATTTAAACCAAACCAGGGATTTTGTAGAAAAACAGATTGAGGAAATTGAAAATAAAATAACTTTATTTAACCCGGAGCACAAAATCTTATCAAAGGAAAAGCTGAGCCTGGAAAGCACTTTCGTACAATTTGAGATTTTAAAGAAATACGGATTTGATCAAGAGGAAGAAATCCCCAAGATTTTCACTGCAGAAAACGGAAGCTCTTTTTTTTCAAAAGATTATCACCTCATCATCAACCGAAATGAGTTAATTCTCGTAGATAAAAACAAGGAACAGGAAACAAAAGATGAAATCCTTTTGATGGAAAGTTTTGATTTATCAGAAGACCTGATGAGTATCAGCCTTGAGGACACAATTGAAAATATTGAAGGAATCAATAACAGTTTCGAGTGGGACTTTGATGCCGCAAAACTTCAGTTCCCACTGCGGTTAAGAAAACAGCAGGATGGTGATGAGTTCTATCCGTCTGGTTTTTCAGGCAGAAAGAAGGTTTCTAAGTTTTTTAGGGACGAAAAATTATCTATTTTAGCGAGGCCAAAAATTTGGATACTGTGTGACAGCAAAAATTCCGTGCTCGGAATTATACCTCTCAGACAAGACAGAAGATATGCAAAGGATGAGAAAACGAAAAGTATTCTCAAAATTTTTAATGAAAAGAAAAAATGAAATTTAGAAACTGGTTTTTAGCAGTTCTGCTCTTCTTAGCGGCAGGAATTAATGCACAGATCAAGAATCCCGTAAAGTTTAAGTTCACCGTCAACGATTTGGGGAACAACCAATATGAAGCTGTTTTAAATGCTACTATGGAAAGCGGCTGGCATATCTATTCCAAAGATCTTCCTGAGGATACGGGAATTCCTACCGAATACAAAGTTTCAGGGAAAAATATTGAGCTGATCGGAAAATTTACTGAAGTTGGCAAGAAACATGAGGAATTTTCAGAGGCTTTCGGGGGAACGATTGTTTTCTACTCCAATTCAGCCGGTTTCAAGCAGAAATTTAAACTGAAAGATCCTGCAAAGCCTGCAGATGTGATCTCTGAAATTACCTACCAGACCTGTGATGACAGGGTTTGTTTAGCTCCGAATACTTTAGAGTTCAATCAGAAAGTAACCCCAAAAGGAGCAGTTGAAGAAGCTACAGAAGAAAAAACTGAGGCTCCGAAAGATTCGGTAAAAACGGTAGAAACTGTTGTCGCAGACCCTGTAAAAGGCGAAGTAACCGTGGCAGAAGCTTCAAAGCTTGATCCGAAACAATTAAAAATAGCAACCATTGATTTCCAGAAACCTTTGACCGATTGCGGAACTGCCGTGGAAAAAGTGGGAGAAAACTACTGGACCTATTTATTTTTAGGATTTGTAGGTGGCTTAATTGCCCTTCTTACCCCTTGTGTATTCCCTATGATCCCGTTAACGGTTTCTTTCTTTACCAAAGGAAATAAAAATAAGGCAAAAGGCAAAAGAGATGCATTGATCTATGGATTTTTCATTCTTCTTATCTTTGTTCTGTTAAGTCTTCCTTTCCATCTGATCGACGGAATTGCCGGAAACATCTTCAATGAGATTTCCACAAGCGTATGGCTGAATATTGCCTTTTTTATCATATTCATCTTTTTCGCGGGAAGTTTCTTCGGATATTATGATATCACATTACCGAGTTCTATTGCCAATAAATCTTCCAAAGCTGAAGAAGCAGGAGGAATTATTGGTATTTTCTTTATGGCATTAACTCTTGTCATTGTGTCTTTCTCATGTACAGGACCTATCCTGGGAAGTTTACTGGGAAGTGCAGTGACAGGATCTACCAATGTTCCTATGCTGCTTACCTTTGCACTGGCAGGATTCGGGCTGGCATGGGCTATTGTTTTTGGTTTGCTGGCTTTATTCCCGCAAGCTTTACAGAGCCTTCCAAAATCAGGAGGATGGATGAATACCGTGAAAGTAGTTCTTGGTTTCGTAGAATTAGCTTTGGCTTTAAAATTCTTATCTAAAGCCGATTTGGTTTCTAAAACATTCCTGCTAAAAAGAGAGCTTTTTATTGCCATATGGATCATCATTGCATTAGGATTGGCACTTTATTTATTTGGGCTGATAAGATTTCCTCATGATGATAAAAAGCCGAAAATATCCATTACCAGAAAGGTATTGGGAGCTTTAGGAATAGGTTTTGTGATTTATCTCATCCAGGGATTAATTCCTTCCGAGCGTCCCAAACTACAATTATTAAGCGGAATTCTGCCTCCATTGAATGTCAGCTATTTCCATGATGAAAAAGACGGCATTCTGGGCATGCATCCGGAACATGACTTCTTTACAGCCGTTGAGCTTGCTAAAAAGGAAAACAAACCTATTTTGATCGACTTCACGGGTTATGGTTGTGAAAACTGCCGTAAAATGGAAGAATTCGTATGGAGCGAGCCGGATATTCTTCCGATTTTACAAAATGATGTTGTATTAGCATCCTTGTACGTAGATGACAAGGAAGAACTTCCTGAAGATCAGAAAACCAAAATCGATCTTGGAGACGGACAGGTGAAAAAGGTAAAAACAATTGGTGACCGATGGAGCTTATTTCAGCAGGTGAATTTTAACAACAATTCCCAGCCGCACTACGTTCTGATCACCCCGGATGGAAAAGTAATCAACACCCCGGTATCCGGATATATGCCGAAAGAGGATTTCAAAAAGTTCTTAGAATGCGGAGTTAATTACTATAAAACAACGAAGTAATTTTTAATTTAAACATAATAAAAAGCCTTATCATTATTTTGATAGGGCTTTTTTAATATTTGTAAAACTAAAATTGCAATATTCTTAAAAATTCACAAAATCTTACGAATATAAAATCTTGTATAACTATTTTATGCCAATCATTTTATAGATTTTAAATTTAATTGCTATTTATTAATTTTAGGTACAAACTTTGTATACACTCCTTCAAATAAGTATCGATACTTTATTTTTTCACCAAAACCGTTTAACATTTAAAAATATGAATTATGGCTGAAGTAATCGCACAAGAAAAACAGGGAGGAAGCAAACAAAGAAAAAAATTAATCCGGGTGGATATGACTCCGATGGTAGATTTAGGATTTCTATTGATCACCTTCTTTATGTTTACCACCAATTTTACAAAACCCAATGTGATGGATCTAGGGCTTCCGGCAAAGGATCCTAATCCACATCCAACAAACATATCTCATATTGGAGATAAAAACCAGGTTACTTTTATCCTCGGGAAAGATAACAGGGTATTTTATCACCAGAGCAATGAGAAGGACCTGAATGCAACAAACCTGAAAGAAACAGACTTCAGCGGGGTAAAAATATCCAAGATCATTTCTGAAGCTTATAAAAATGCACCGGTACCGGAAAATTTCACCGTCATTGTAAAACCTACTGATGACGCCAGTTATAAAAATTTCGTAGACATCCTGGACAATATCGCGATCTCTAAAAAAGAAAGATACGGTATCACAGATATAAAACCATGGGAAAAGAAAATTTATACCGAATTAACCCAATAGAATCGAAGAGCATTTTCATAATGCTCTTTTTTATTTAAATTTGAAGAAACAACTAAGATTATGCTGAACTTTGAAAGAAAAGGAAACGGAAAAGAGACTTTGGTGCTTCTTCATGGTTTTATGGAAAACATCTCTATCTGGAGTGACATGGAGCCTCACCTTTCAGAAAATTTCTCACTACTTAAAATAGACCTTCCTGGCCACGGACAATCTGATATCCTGGCCGAAGTCCACACCATGGAACTGATGGCTGATGAAGTGAAAAAAGTTCTGGACCATGAGAAACTAGGCAAAGTACATCTTTTGGGACATTCCATGGGAGGATATACTTCACTGGCTTTTGCAGATAAATATCCTGAAAACCTTAAAAGCCTGACTTTATTCTTCTCCACCTATTTTCCTGATGATGAAGAGAAAAAACAGCAACGCATCAAAAGCTACAGGATCATCAAAGATGCTTTCGCCCACTACGCCCGTGCCGGGGTTCCCAATCTCTTTAATCCCAATGAAAGAGATGTTCTGGAAGGGAAAATTGAAACTGCACTGGAGACAGCACTTTCAACCAACAATATGGGCGCACTTGCCTGTGTAAAAGGCATGGTGGAAAGAACAGACAAAAAGCACGTCATTGAAAGCCTGGAAGCTAAAATTTTAATCCTGGCCGGAAAACACGATAATGCTGTAAAAACAGATACCATGATCAAGCATCTGCCGGACAGAACGAATATAAAATCTTATATCCTTGACTGCGGGCACAACGGGCATTGGGAAAAACCCAGCATCTGTGCCGAAATCATCAATACCGAACTTCTCCACAATTTGCCAAAAAAATTAGTTCTGTAACAGACGACCGGAATGCCGACTTAAGTCTGTGTATCAAAATTTCTTGTATCTTAGTAAAGATTAATTATTTCAATGGGTTTATTCTCTTTCAAAAAAAAGAAACCGCCGGTCATAGGCCTTACACTTTCAGGTGGAGGCATGCGCGGAATTGCCCATATTGCGGTATTGAAGGCATTGGAAGAATATAATCTGAAACCCCATATTATTTCAGGAACCAGCGCAGGCTCTATTGTAGGAGCATTTTACTCTTTCGGGAAATCTCCGGATGAAATGATGGATATTGTAAAGTATACTACGTTCTTTTCAAGATCCTATCTTAAGCTTTCCAAGAATGGCATTTTCAGCTCCAATTTCATCTTAAAACTGTTCACTGATCATTTCCCTGAAAATGATTTCAGGATCTTAAAAATTCCTGTATATGTAACTGCTACAGAAATGACCCACGGAATTGTGGATTTCTTTTCGGAAGGAGAACTTTTCAGCCCTCTTTTAGCCTCATCAAGTGTTCCGTTCATTCTGCCGCCTGTAAGGATAGGAGAAAAAATATATGTTGACGGCGGCGTTTTAGATAACCTTCCCATAGAACCGATTATTGATAAATGTGATTTTCTGATCGCTTCTCACGTCAACTCCATAAGCTATGATGAATTAAAAAAAATGAGCCTTATGAAAGAATTCGACCGGATTCTCCACTTAGCTATCGCAAAATCAGTTTATTCCAAGGTTAAATCCTGTGATATTTTTTTAGATCCTCCCAAAATGACGAAATTCAGCTTATTCAGCAAGAAAAATCTGGATGTCATGTTCCAGGAAGTGTACGAGTATACATGTGAAGAACTTGAAAGCAAAGGATACACTAAAGGC
This sequence comes from Chryseobacterium oranimense, assembly GCF_900129755.1. Classification (GTDB taxonomy): domain Bacteria; phylum Bacteroidota; class Bacteroidia; order Flavobacteriales; family Weeksellaceae; genus Chryseobacterium; species Chryseobacterium oranimense. The sequence continues at coordinate 85,738 of NZ_FQWT01000009.1, read as the reverse complement.
TTGAGTGTATAAGCGTACGTGTGTATAAGTGTTTTAGAGTCTGAATGTACCAGAAATTGCAAATTACCGTTTTACCCTTTCACAATTTTTGCCCTTTTCCCTTCTTACAGCTCTTCCTGCTGAAGTTTTTTCTTAAATGTTTCAATAGTATCTGCCAGAGATTCATCGGATTTTCCTCCTGCTGCATTGATGTGACCGCCACCGTTAAAATATTTTCTGGAAAACTGGTTGACATCTACATCATCCTTACTTCTGAAAGAAATTTTAATAAAATCCTCATACAGATCTTCCATAAAGAAAGCCGCCATCTTTACCCCGGCAATGCTCAGTCCATAATTCACAAAGCCTTCCGTATCCCCTTTCTGGAAACCAAATTCTTTCAGTTCGTTTCTTGTAAGAGACAAAACAGCCACCTTACCATCATTCACCACTTCTATTCTTCCCAATACCAGAGCAAGAAGATGAAGACGGGAAACCGTATTGGTATCCCATGTATTGGAAGTGATAACGGAAGGATCAGCACCGTTTTCAATTAAATGGGCAATAATCCTGTGGGTGGTTGCGCTTGTGGAACGGAAACGGAAACCGCCTGTATCCGTCATAATCCCGGTATAAAGACATTCTGCAATATTCTGATTGACCAGCTTTTCGTCCTCCATCGCTTCTATAAAATGATAAATCATCTGTGAAGTGGCAGGAATTACAGTATCAGAATAAACAAAGTCAAATTGCTCAGGCTGCTGATGGTGGTCGATAAGAATTTTCTTAGCCTTCGATTTCGTCAGCCATTCGCCCAGCAGTCCTATTCTCGAAGGAGCATTAAAATCAAGACAAAAGATTACATCTGCCCCACTGATGAGGTCGAATGCATATTTTCTTTTATACTCACCGATGATCACCTTTTTAGATTCCGGCATCCATTTCAGAAATTTCGGAAAATCGTTGGGTACAATCACTTCTGCCGGAATTCCTTTTGCTGCCAGGTAATGTTTTAACCCAAGGCTGGAACCTATAGCATCCCCGTCCGGATTATAATGGGTGAGAATAACTATCTTGTTTTCAGGCGTAAGTAATGTATTGATATCTAAAAGTTCTGCTGGTGTAAACATCGTGTGTTTATTTTTCTTTAAATTTGAGTTTCCAAAGATAGAGCTTTTAAATAAATGATCTGCATATTATTTATTTACACCAGATTTCGTTTCGGGGTACAGCTTATAAAATTAGGAATGAAAAACATTTCAAATAATTTCTAAAAAAAGATGGGTAAAGTTTGTAACTTTTAAAAATTTCTATATCTTTGCAACCTGAAAATTAATAGATTAATTACGATTTAAATATATAGTAATGAGTAAAAGAACATTCCAGCCATCAGAAAGAAAGAAAAGAAACAAACACGGTTTCAGAGAAAGAATGTCTACGCCAAATGGAAGAAGAGTTTTGGCAGCAAGAAGAGCTAAAGGCAGAAAGAGTTTAACTGTTAGTGCATCCCGCGCTAAGAGATAATATCTCGGATTATCATATACAAATCATGCTTGAAAAGTAGTTTTTCAGGCATTTTTTGTTGTTAAAATTTCCCAAAGTTTAAGGTTTTTAAGCTTCTTTTTTCTATTTTTAAGATCTGAAAAAATAGGTTAGAAACAGAACCATAAAATTGAATTATGCCGCATACAAATATCTCAGGAGATAATATTATAAGCTTACAGCACGCAAAAATTGCGCAAAAAAACTTCACTGTTCTTTCTGATGTTAATCTTAACATTAAAAAAGGCAGGTTCTGCTACCTTATCGGAAAGACAGGTTCCGGAAAAAGTTCTCTTCTGAAAACTCTTTACGGACACATTCCTTTAGCATCAGGACATGGGGCTGTGGTAGGCTTTGAGCTTGCCAAGCTGAAACCTTCGGATATTCCGAACCTGAGAAGAAAACTGGGCATCGTATTCCAGGACTTCCAGCTTCTTTCTGACAGAACGGTTGAAAAAAACCTGAAATTCGTTCTTGAGGCAACCGGATGGAGCGATAAAGTAAAGATGGAAGACCGCATTAATGAAGTGCTGGGAAGCGTAAACATGAAAAGCAAGAAGCACAAGATGCCGCATGAGCTTTCCGGAGGTGAACAGCAGCGTATCGCTATCGCAAGAGCTTTATTGAACCATCCGGATCTTATTCTTGCTGATGAGCCTACAGGAAACCTTGACCCTGAAACCTCCAACGAAATCATGACCCTTCTGAAGCAGGTAGCCCTAGAAAATGGAGCAGCTGTAGTAATGGCAACACATGATTATCACATGATTCAGAACTTCCCTGGTGAAGCGATCAGATGTGAGGATGGAAAAGTATCTGTGCTGGATACCGCAGAATTATTTGAATAATTAATAGTTCTTGTTTTTAAAGACATGAAACTCCTTGGTGAGTTCAAGATATTGGTCCGAGTATTGTCTCGGACTTTTTTCTATCACGAAATCAGACTCTTTAATCATTCCTTCGGTAAATGAAAATTCAAGAACTAATCTTTTCGTTTTTGACCCCTCTATCCCTTTGATATTGATCTTTCGCTTTAAAAACAACCGGCATTTCAAAGCCGATTCAATAAAGCCGTTTCCAGCTTCGGCAGGAATGATCACCGACAAAACACCTTGTTCTGACAATAACTTTGCAGAGACTTCGATAAGCTGTTTAAAATTCAGTTCAACAGTTTGGCGTGCCAGTTTATCCTTATCGGAAGTGGATTCTTCAAAATAAGGCGGATTTGAAACAATAAGATCAAATCTCCTTTCAGTGTCAAAGGTTTTAAAATCCTGATGAATATTTTTCAGCCTTGAACGAAAAGGGGAATGTTCAAAGTTTGTTTTGGTAAGTAAAACTGCCTCTTCATTGATATCAAGTCCAAGAAAGCAGGCATCCTGGTTTCTCTGGGCAAGCATCAATGAAATCAGGCCGGTTCCGGTTCCTACTTCCAAAACTTCCGAGGCATTTTCCACATCAGCCAGAATCCCCAACAACACACCATCTGTTCCCACACGGAAAACATCTTTTGACTGATGAATTTCAAAATTTTTAAATCTAAAAGGCTTCACTATAAATTGGTAGGGAGTGTAATGGTAAATGTAGATCCTTTTCCTACTTCAGATCTCACGGTGATTTCACCTTTGTAATCTTCGATCATCTTTCTTACCATGGAAAGTCCGAGTCCCATACCGCTGTTTTTAGAGGTAAAATTAGGCTCGAATATTCTTTCATACATATTTTCAGGAATTCCAATACCATTGTCCTGTACGGAAATCATCACTCTTCTCTGGTGCTGCTCCACATCTACATTGATGATCAGTTTACGCTCATCACTCTGTGCCTGTTTCGCATTGGTCACAAGGTTTGTAATGATCCTGGAAAGGTAAATCCTGTCCATATTAATCATAATATTCGACTTGTTGGAGTGCATAAAAATACTGTCATCGTTAAAAACGCGCAGGATATCTTCAACTTCCGTATTCAGATTAATAACCTCATTATTTTTTTCAGGAAGCTTGGCAAATTCCGAGAAAGCAGAAGCAACAGTAGCAATCAGGTCGATCTGGTCCACCATCGTTTTGCTCATCAGTTTTACCCGTTCCCTGATATTCGGATCTTCGGGATCAAATTTTCTTTCAAAGTTCTGAATGGTCAGTTTCATAGGAGTCAGAGGATTCTTAACCTCATGAGCAACCTGTTTTGCCATTTCCCTCCAGGCTTCTTCAGACGCTTTGAAACGCAATCTTTCCTTTTGATCCTGGATCTGGAGGATCATCCTGTTGTACGCTCTTGCCAGCGCATTAAGTTCATCATTCTTATAATATCTGATAGGACGCATTTCATTTTCGAATAAAGTAATGCGGGTAATCATATCAGAAAATTTGGTGATATTTTTCGCTAAACTGTTAGATGTTACCCAGCTAATCCAGATACTGAAAAGAATGAGGAAAATATCTACCAGGAGAATATATTTTACATACTGGTGAAGAACATCCAGATAGGCAGATTCATTATGATATAAAGGAATATATACAATTCCTATAGGTGCAAGCTCATTGTTTTTCAAAAGAAGATAAGAGGAAGTGCGTTCTGCATCTTTGGATTTGTCATATCCTTTAATATCTACCCTTGCATCAGTAGCCAGAATTTTATTGACGATATTGACCGGTATGGTTTTCTGATCAATAAGGCTTTCATCTTTATTGGAGAGCAGGTAATTTCCCTGCAGATCGTAGATTACAATATCATGTTTGTTGATATCCGCTATCTCAAAAATACTGTTGCCCAACACCTGCGGAAGATCTTTGGTCTCCACGAGAGTTCGGCTTACCGCATAATTAAGATAGGTCATCACCGCATTAGTTTTCTCCTGCATATCAATATTACTCTGTTGCAGGGAATTATTCCTTAAAACGAAATAGGGAACCAGCGATGTAGCGACAACACTTAAAAAACATACGAGCAGAAAACCGAAAAACACCCGGTTCCTTAAACTGTATCCTTTGTATTTACTTATTGGCATCCTATTTTTTAATTAACCTAGCAATATACTTACCAATGATGTCAAATTCTAAATTAACTTTATCTCCGATTTTAAGATGTTGCATATTGGTAAACTCCCAGGTATAAGGAATAATAGCTACAGAAAACTGTGTATCTTCGCTTTTTGCCACAGTAAGGCTTATCCCGTTCACTGTAATAGACCCTTGGGGAACTGTTACGAAACTGCCGGTATCTTCATATTTAATAGTAATAAAATAGCTTCCGTCTTTATTTTCAATTCCTGCCACTTCACCCGTCTTGTCAACATGTCCCTGCACGATATGTCCGTCCAGTCGTCCATCCATCTTCATACATCGCTCAAGATTTACCACAGTACCTACCTCCCATTTTCCAAGATTGGTTTTTTCAAGAGTTTCGTTGATTGCCGTTACCACATATTGGTCTTCTTTTATCTCAACAACGGTAAGGCAGCATCCGTTATGGGCAAGGCTTTGATCTATTTTCAGCTCATTTGTAAAAGGACATGTTAATGTAAAATCTATGTTGCTTCCTTTTTCTTCAATCTTTTCAATAACGCCAACTGCTTCAATAATTCCTGTGAACATATTATTTTTTGCTAAATTTGTAAATTATAATCTTCAAAGATAATCAAAATGAGCCCAAAAAACCATAAAGTACGAGTAGGAATTTCAATCGGTGATTTTAACGGCATCGGTCCGGAGATCATCATGAAGTCCCTGAGTGACAAAACCATTACGGATTTTTTCACTCCGGTGATTTTTGGCTCGGGAAAGTTATTCACCTTTCAGAAAAATATTTTCAAGCTGAATCTTAATTTCAACTACATCAATGAAGCATCGCAGGCACAGGCAGGAAAACTGAATATGGTAAACCTTACCAAGGATAATGTGAATGTAGAACTGGGAGTACCAACGGAAGAATCTACCAAAATGGCTATTGATTCTCTGGATCTTGCTACCGAGGCTTTAATGAAAGGAGACATTGATGTTCTTGTTACCGCACCCATCAATAAGGATGAAATGGTAAAGATGGGCTTTAAACATGCCGGACATACAGGATATTTCGAAGAAAAGTTCAGTAAAAAAGGACTTATGTTCCTGGTTACGGAAGATCTTAAAGTAGCTGTTTCTACCCACCATATTCCAATTGCCAGTGTAGCAGAAAATATTTCCAAGGAAAAAATAAAAAAACAGATCAGAGCTCTGAATCAGACTTTGATTGAGGATTTCTGTGTGCAGAAACCTAAAATCGCCGTGTTGGGGCTGAACCCTCATGCAGGCGACGGAGGCGTAATCGGAAAAGAAGAAATAGAAATTATAGAACCGGCAATAAAAGAACTCTCCGATAATGGAATACTGGCTTTCGGACCATATCCTGCGGACAGTTTTTTCCAGCCTAACAAGTATAAAAACTTTGATGCTGTTTTAGCCATGTATCATGATCAGGGGCTTGCACCGTTCAAAACCCTAGCCTACGAAGAAGGTGTAAATTACACGGCCGGACTTCCGTTTATCAGGACTTCTCCAGATCATGGAGTTGCTTATGATATTGCAGGAAAAAACATTGCCGATGAGCAGAGTTTTACGGAAGCCATCTTTACAGCTATTAAAATCTTCAGAAACAGAAGCGAATATAACGATCTGATGAACAACCGTATGCAGCCAAGAAAGATGGCCGTTGATAACGGAGTGGATGAAGATCTGCCGGATGAAAATGAAGGATAACCGGTTAAAACAAATTTTAAATTAATTTGTTATGGATTTTATTTGTTATTATAAAAAAATTGCATATTTTTGCACACTCATTTTATGGACAAGTTAAGAAACTATGACGTAAGCTTTTCCGGACTCAAAAACGGGAAGCACGTGTTCAAATTTGAGATAGATAAAACGTTCTTTCAATTATTTGACACTGAACAGGAATTTACAAATCCTAATATAACCGCAGATGTTTTTCTTGAAAAACATACCACGTTTTTGGAATTTGAGATCAAAGTACATGGGACAGTTACCCTTATTTGTGATATCACAAATGATGAGTTCGAGTATCCTATTGAAAACGAGATCAGAATTTTGGTGAATTTTGGTGAAGAATATGACGACAGCAATGAAGACGTCATTACGATACCAGCTTCAGATCATGCATTCAATGTAGCTCAGCTGATTTACGAAAACGTACAGCTTTCTATACCCATGAAAAAAATTTCACCGAATGTAAGCGATGAAGATCTGGAAATTCTAAACAGGTTCAGTCCGAAAGACATTGAAGAGTCCGAAGAGGAAGAGCATGACAGCGATCCCCGATGGGACGCGTTGAGAAAATTAAAAGACAATAATTAAATAAAATAATTTAAATATGATGAGATGATGAATCTCATCGCTCATCAATTAAAAAAGTTATTCAAAATGGCACATCCTAAGAGAAGACAGTCGTCCACAAGAAGAGATAAGAGAAGAACTCATTATAAAGCAGTAGTTCCTCAATTAGCGAAAGATGCAACAACTGGTGAACTTCACCTTTACCACAGAGCTCACTGGCATGAAGGAAAACTTTACTACAGAGGTAAAGTAGTATTGGAAAAAGAAGTAGCAGCTACAGAAGAAAACTAAGAGTCGCTTTTCAGTGAAAAAGCCTCATTTTAATACAAAAACCGCCCAATTTTGATAAAATTTGGCGGTTTTTTGTTGTTTTTTACGTTTTTTTGGTATCTTTGGGACAAAATCAAATATCAATTTTATGGACATTAAAGACATACAAAATCTTATTAAGTTTGTATCTAAAGCTGAAGTTTCAGAAGTAAAATACAAAACTAAAGATTTCGAAATCACCATTAAAACTCCATTAGCAGGTAGCGATGCGGTTTATGCACAGCCAGCAGTATACCACACAGCACCTCAGGCTGCGGCAGCTCCGGCTCCTGTTGCTTCTCCGGCAGCAGTTTCTGTTGAAAAAACAGAAGCCGCTTCAGATGACAGCAAATATGTGGCTATCAAATCTCCAATGATCGGTACTTTCTACAGAAAACCATCTCCTGATAAAGATGTATTCGTAAACGTAGGTGATGAAATTTCCGTAGGAAAAGTAGTTTGCGTAATCGAAGCAATGAAGTTATTCAACCAGATCGATTCTGAAATCAGCGGAAAAATCGTGAAGATTTTAGTAGACGATGCTACACCGGTAGAATACGACCAGCCTTTATTCTTAGTAGATCCATCTTAAGGAATTTTAGATTAAAGATTATAAATTTTAGATGAATGCTTTCATTTAAAATAATTTAAAATTCAAAATTTATAATTTAAAATTTCGAAGAAGATGTTCAAAAAAATATTAATAGCCAACCGTGGCGAAATTGCAATGCGTATTTTACGTACCTGCAAAGAAATGGGGATCAAAACCGTTGCCGTATACTCTACTGCAGACAAAGACAGTCTCCATGTAAGATTTGCTGATGAGGCAGTTTGTATAGGGCCTGCTATGAGCAAAGACTCCTATCTTAAAATCTCTAATATTATAGCAGCAGCAGAAATTACCAATGCCGATGCTATTCATCCTGGTTACGGGTTTTTATCTGAAAATGCCAACTTCTCCAGAATCTGCCAGAAAAACAACATCAAGTTCATTGGTGCTTCTCCTGAGCAGATCGAAAGAATGGGTGATAAAGCAAATGCCAAAGCGACAATGAAGGCTGCAGGAGTACCATGTGTACCAGGTTCTGACGGATTGATCGAATCTTATGAGCATGCTGTAAAAGTAGCTGAAGAAACAGGATATCCTGTTATGATCAAAGCTACTGCCGGTGGTGGTGGAAAAGGTATGAGAGCTGTATGGAAAGCGGAAGACCTTAAAGATCACTGGGAATCTGCTATTCAGGAAGCTGTGGCTGCCTTCGGAAACGGAGGAATGTACATGGAAAAACTGATTGAAGAACCAAGACACATCGAAATTCAGGTGGCTGGTGACCAGTACGGAAAAGCATGTCACCTTTCTGAAAGAGACTGTTCTGTACAGAGAAGAAACCAGAAACTGACTGAAGAAACTCCTTCTCCTTTCATGACCGACGAACTGCGTGAGAAAATGGGTGAAGCTGCTGTAAAAGCTGCTGAATTCATTGGATACGAAGGTGTGGGAACTATTGAATTCCTTGTAGACAAGCACAGAAATTTCTATTTCATGGAAATGAATACAAGAATCCAGGTAGAGCATCCTATTACTGAGCAGGTAATTGATTATGACCTGATCAGAGAACAGATTCTTCTTGCAGCAGGAACTCCTATTTCCGGAATCAACTATTACCCGAAATTACACTCAATCGAGTGCAGAATCAACGCTGAAGATCCTTATGCTGATTTCAGACCGTCACCGGGAAAAATCACAGGATTAAATATTCCTGGCGGACACGGGATCAGAGTGGACACTCACGTTTACTCAGGATATACAATTCCTTCCAACTATGACTCTATGATCGCTAAACTTATCACTACGGCTCAAACCCGTGAGGAAGCTATCGCTAAAATGAGACGTGCACTGGAAGAATTCTATATTGAAGGTGTAAAAACAACGATTCCTTTCCACAGACAATTGATGGATAATGAAGATTATCTGTCAGGGAACTATACAACAAAATTCATGGAGGATTTTGTAATGGACAGAAAATATGATAATCACTAAGATTATTTACAGATAACATTTTAAACTGCCTCATCCGGGGCAGTTTTTTTATTCAAAAAATCCGGTACAGCTTCTATAAATGTTCAATCTCCCTGTTTATCGGACTTTATCAACTCCATCATCCCAAATCCTATAAAACACTGAGTACCAACAAACAAGTCACCTAACAAGTGTTAGTCGAAGAATTACTACACTTTTTAAAATTTTTCCAAAAACTTTTTCCTGATAATATAATTACTTCTATTTTTGGTGATATAAAAAACAAATCACAAAATATTAACAATTAAAATTTACTAATCATGGCAGAAAGAAATTCAAGAGGAATTTTAAAATTCAACGGCGGTGAGGGACAAAAGTTACTAAAGCTTAACTACAGTGTATCCCGTTCTACAGATGTATCAGGAAGAGTGGCATCAGATCCTTCCAATGCACTCATCAAAATCACAGTGGAAGCTACAGAAAAATCAGACATTCTGGAAAGTCTTCTTAACGGAAAATACAAGCCTACAACCGGAGAGGTTACCTTTAACAAGTCTCACGAAGAAGGAACACTGACTACTTTGAAATGGGAGAACGGATATGTAATCCAGCATGAAGTAGACTTCGACGCAGTAGATGATAACAGCATGTACATCACTTTTGTTGTGAGTGCAGAACAAATTGATCTTGGTAATTCTTCATACAGAGGAGAATGGCCTTCATCTTAAGGATATAATTCCCATATCAAAAAAATAACAACAGACAGAATAGTAGTTTCCGATCGGGATGCTGTTCTGTCTTTTTTTGGCTGTAATGATTGAACTCATATTTCCAGAAATCAATCGGTGAAGATATTGTGGTTAAAGTTAAAAGAAATAGAAATAAAATTTATTGAGATAGAATTGATCTTATAGCAGATAATAAAATTTAGTTTCTAAAATAATATAAAGCTCTCCTGAAAGATATAAAACCTGTTTGACCTTATCAGGCAAAGAAATATTTTCTGAAACACCCCAATCCGGCCCTAAAATACACTTTAAATACTTCCCCGTACCCTATTATGTTTTTGTTCATACATCTCATTAATAATGCTTAAATTTGTCAAAAACCAAAACATATGTCAACAGCAGCAACAGCAAAAAACTCACAGTATTTTATTGACCTTGAAGACCAGCACGGAGCACACAACTATCATCCTCTTCCAGTAGTTCTGGACCGTGGAGAAGGTGTTTTTGTATGGGATGTGGAAGGCAAAAAATATTATGATTTCCTTTCCGCCTACTCTGCTGTAAACCAGGGGCATTCCCATCCCAGAATTGTGTCGGCACTGGTAGAGCAGGCTCAGAAACTTGCCCTTACTTCAAGAGCATTTTACAATTCAAAACTGGGAGAATATGAGCAGAAAATCACTACTCTTTTCGGATTTGATAAGGTACTTCCTATGAATTCCGGAGCTGAAGCCGTAGAGACTGCCGTAAAATTAGCAAGAAAATGGAGCTATGAAGTAAAAGGAATTTCAGAAAACGCAGCCAAAATCATTGTTTGCGAAAACAATTTCCACGGAAGAACCACTACTATTGTTTCTTTCTCAAATGATCCTGATGCCAATCAGAATTACGGACCTTTTACTCCAGGATTTATAAAAATTCCTTACAACGATATTGCCGCATTGGAAGAAGTACTGAACAGAGAAGCAGGAAATATTTCCGCATTTCTGGTAGAGCCTATCCAGGGTGAAGCAGGTGTTTATGTTCCGGACGAAGGCTTCCTTAAAAATGCATCTGAACTATGCAAAAAACACAATGTGCTGTTTATCGCAGACGAGGTTCAGACGGGTATTGCCAGAACAGGCCAGCTTATTGCCTGCCACCACGAGAATGTGCAGCCTGATATCCTGATCTTGGGAAAAGCTCTTTCAGGAGGTATGTATCCTGTATCAGCCGTATTGGCCAATGACAATATCATGAACGTAATCAAGCCGGGACAACACGGTTCTACATTCGGGGGAAATCCAATTGCCTGTGCAGTGGCAGTGGCCGCCCTGGATGTAGTTGAAGACGAAAAGCTATCTGAAAGAGCAGAAAAGTTGGGTCAGCTTTTCAGATCCGAAATTGAAAAAATCATTGCTAAAAATAACCTGATTACCAAAGTAAGAGGAAAAGGCCTTTTAAATGCTATCCTGATTAATGATACTCCGGACAGCTCTACAGCCTGGGATCTATGCTTAAAATTAAAAGAAAATGGTCTCCTTGCCAAGCCAACCCACGGAAATATCATCAGATTGGCACCCCCTTTGGTAATTACAGAAGAGCAGCTGTTAGACTGCGTCAAAATCATTGAAAAAACTATTACAGAATTTCATTAATGAAGTTATCAGTCTGTTATATTGTTTTAAATGGAGAAAGAATCATTGAGAAAAGCATCAGGAGCATCTATGAGATAGCCGATGAGATTATTGTCGTTGATTCTTTTTCCACAGACAAAACCGAGGAAATCTGTACCGGGTTTCCAAAGGTAAAATTTATTCAGAAAAAATTTCTCGGCTTCGGCTGTCAGAAAAACTATACCCTGTCTGAAGCTTCGGGAGAATGGATCCTGTTCCTGGATTCCGATGAAGTTCCGGACCAGAAAGCAGTGCAGGCTATTAAAGAAATTTTAAACAGCTCCAACCCTCCTTATAATGTTTATGAAATCCACTTCAACAACATCCTGCTGAAAAAAACCATTAAGTATGGCGGATGGGGAAACGTATGGAGAGAAAGGTTTTTTAAAAAAGGACATGGAAAATATACTGACGATCTGGTACATGAATGTTTCATAACACAAGATAAAAAAGGAAAATTGCCTGGAAATATCGATCATTATACCTATAAAAGTATTGCCCATCATATTGAAAAAATCAACAGCTATACCCAGCTGATGGCAGAAAAAAAGATTTCCAGCGGGAAGTCGGTATCTCTTTTTAAGATTATTTTTTCGCCTTTTTATGATTTTATGAAAACCTATTTTTTCAAGTTCGGCTTTCTTGATGGGGTTGCGGGATTTTATATTTCTATTACCGGCGCATTTTACACTTTTCTAAAATACATCAAGATCAACGAGATTCTCAAGCTCAAATAATTTATATCTAAAATACAATAGCCGGGCTAATGCTTCCGGCTTTATTTTTTATTTGTGACACCTATTCAAAGGCTTAAATATTATTTTAATATTTTTTTAAGCTAATGCATCTGATATTTAATTATTTTTGAAGATTGTAACAGATCTCTTTTTTTGTAGACTTATCATCATAAAATCAGTCAATCAAATTAAAACAGTAGAATTATTATAAACCGTAAGATCGTTATAGAATATACGTTTTGTAAAATTCAGATAGCCATGTTTAGATTCATTAAAAGGACACTAGGATTTTCGAAAACAGAAAGCGTCCGTATTCTCATGTATCACAAAGTTCTGCCGGAAAAAGAAATTCCAGGTAGAGATTTACTTACTGTGTCTGCAGAAAACCTTGAAAACCAGCTTCAATATATTAAAAGCAATTACAACACTTTATTTTTTAATGATCTGAATACCAGCAACCAGCTGAAGCATAAACTTATCCTGACATTTGATGACGGCTATCTCAATAACCTTCAATACCTGATTCCCTTACTGGAAAAGTATAGGCTGAAAGCAACGATCTTCGTTCCAACTGAGCTTATCGAAAAAAGCGAAAACGAAGAAAACCGCCAGCTGATGACCTTTGACGAGATAAAATCCCTTAATCCCGAATTGGTTGAAATAGCCCTGCACAGCCATGCTCACAGGAACTATTCACAAATCTCCTTACAGGAAGCGGCAGATGATCTCCATAAAAACATCCGTACCCTTGAGGAAAAAGCAATTCCCTTTACAAAGGTACTCGCCTATCCTTATGGTAAATTTCCCAAAAAAGGTAAACAGAAAAAAGAATTTTTCTCTATCCTTGAAAATGCAGGAATCACTTCTGCAGTACGTATAGGTAACAATATTGCCTATTATCCCTGGAAAAATAAATTTGAGATCAAAAGGATTGATATCAGAGGAGACGACAGTTTAAATGTATTCAAGTGGAAACTGAGACTCGGAAAAATTAAATTTTAATTCAGCAGCTCATTATAGAGCTTCTCATAGGCAGCCGCCATCTCAAGATAGCCGAATTTTATTGCCCTGGCTTTTAATTTTAAGGCATACTCATCTTTTCCGGAGCCATAGAGCTGCATTCCCGATGCATACACCTGCTGCATGTGCTCTGCCGAAAAATTATCGAAATAGAAAGCTAAATCTCCTCCAATTTCCGGGAGGCTTGTTAGTTTACTTAGAAAAACAGGTTTCCCGAAATGCATGGCTTCCACAGGCGGAATTCCAAAGCCTTCTGCCAGTGAAGGGTGGCAGTAGGATTCACAATGCTCCAGAAGAAAATACTTTTCATTATTATCTACATTTTCCAAAATATGCACTCTCCTCTCCAGCCCAAGTTTTCTGATTTTTTCTAAAAACTGTTCTTTATAGGCAGACTTCGCAGATGAAGTGATCAATACAAGATCTCTGTCGTTTTTTGAGATAAGGTCCAGAAGCACTTCCTGATTCTTTTTTGGAAAAAGGACCCCGATATTCAGAATGTATTTTTTGCCAATGAAACTGTAAGTGTTGCGGGAACTGAATCCTGTAGTTTCGGGAAAGATAAGTCCGTTATAAATGACTTCAATTTTAACGTTACTTTTCAGTTTGAAAAGTCCCTTATTTTTAAGAAAATCATCCTTCACAAACTCTGAAATACAGACTATTGCATCTGCATTCCCTATATTTTTCTGGACGAGCTTTTTACTTTTATTTACCTTTTTTTCCGAGCTGTTGTCATGTAAGAAATTAAGATCATGAAGCGTCACCACTTTTTTCTGGCCGTTCATTACAGTATGAAAATATTCGGACAGCTGATGAGTGGTATGGATTAGTGAAAAAGGCTTTGTATTGATTGAAAATTTCTTTTGCCAGAGCTTCCAGTCGATGATATTAAAACTTTTTTTTGTGCCTGGAATATTTTTTTTCGGACCGTAAAAAGTATAGTCAAAATCAGACTCTTTTTCGTCCAGACCCTTTATTAATGAAACACATACGTTGGCAATTCCCGACTTTGGGTACTTTAATCTTTCAACATCAATAAGAATTTTCTTTTGCATTCCGCTCAGGGTTTTCATCAAAAATATAAATTTAATTATGAAATTTTTATTTTTGCAGTATGAAAATTTGTTTAATCAGCTTCGATTTCTGGCATTATGATGAACACATAGTGGAAAAACTGAGTGATAAAGGCATTGAAGCATGCCATATCAACATCGGAGCCTTTACCCATAAAAATACTGGTGAGCGTATAAAAAACACTTTCAGCAAGATTTTTCTGGGCAAAAACCCGAAATATCACAAAAGACAAAGTTTCATACTGGAATCTCTGGAAAAAATCGGAAAGCAGGATCAGATTCTGGTCATCAATCCTGAAGCTATTGAGGAAAATATCCATAAGAAGATCAGGGAATATGCAGACCGGAATATTGCTTATCTTTATGACAGCATGGCCAGAAACCCAGCAACACATCTTCATTATTTTGATACGATATTTTCCTTTGATGATAATGATGTGAAAAATTTCGGTTTCGAAAAGATTACCAACTATAATTACCTCGACTATCTTCCTGCCGAAAAGCAGCATCCTAAGCTGGATCTGTTCTACATTACTTCCTATGATAAAAAAAGACTCTCTGCTTTGAATCTTTTGATCAACAGGTTACTGCCCATGAAAATAAAATTTGAGGTGTACATGGTAGGTAAAAAAGGCTGGAAAAATAAGCTGAACCAAATCATTGATCCAAAAAACATTGATATTTTAAAATTCGGAAGAAAAAAAATACCTCATCATGCACTGCCGGATTATTACAAAAATACCAAAGTCATTCTCGATCTGATGCGTGCTAACCAGACCGGGCTCAGTTTCAGGATATTTGAAGCTATGGCGCTGGAAAAGAAAATCATCACCGACAATCCTACGATCAAAACGTATGATTTTTATAACCCCAATAATATTCTGGTTCTGGATAAAAATTTCCGTAATGTAAACAAAGATTTTTTCAATACGCCATACGAAAAGCTGCCTGAAGAAGTTTATAATAAGTATACGCTTGACCATTGGGTGAACACGGTATTTAAACTGAATTCATGAAAGAAATAAAAAATGTACTTATTGTAACCCGGGAATACCAGTCTTCCCGTACTCCCAAAGTAGGCGGTACAGGCGTTTTTTATAAAAATTTGTGTGCAGAACTTGTAAAGAGAGGGATCTCGGTACATGTTTTCCTGATCTCGAAACATGCATTTGATATAGAGGAGAATGGTATAAAGATCCATTCCGTAAAAGATATTTTTAAAGCCAATCCTCTTCTTGAGCTGCTAAGATCGGCTACCGGAAAAGTAAAAGCTCTTGAAAAGATTCATTTTAAAACCTATCTTTCTGAGAAAAAAATAATTTCAGATAAAATAAATACCTGGATCAGGAAGAATAACCTTCATTTTGACATTGCAGAAACCCATGATTTTGACGGTCTGGCACTTTCTATTCCCAAAGAAATCCCTTATGTAATCAGGTGCCATGGTTCCTGGTCTGTTCTGGAGAAGTATTTTGGATATAAAAAAGTTCATAAAGGACGAATCTTCTGTGAAAAAGAAGCCTTTAAAAGCTCGAAAAACATCATTGTGATATCCAAGTACAATGAGGCGATCAATAAAAGCCTTTTCGGCATTAAAAACCCCAAACTCATCTACAACGGTATTGATGAAAAATTCTATAAGCCTTCTGAAAAAGCGGAAGTCATTCACCAATCTGTTTTCTATCTAGGAAATGTATCCTACGAAAAGGGAGCGGAAACTCTTATTAATGCTTTTATTAAACTTAGAAAAAAATATCCCGCAGCATCGCTCCATTTTATAGGTAAGCCCAACCACTACCCTGATTATATAGCCGAAAACATACAGGATCCGGAAAGCAGGAATTCAATTCATTTTTACGGAAACAAACCGGGTGCGGAAATTGTAGAGCTCATAGGCAAAGCAGAGGTGGTCTGCTTTCCCTCCAAAGGTGAAAATTTTAGCTTATCTTTGCTTGAGGTAATGGCTATGCAGAAACCTGTGGTGTGTTCTGCGATAGATTCTTTTAAAGAAATTATAGAAGAACCTGTAAATGGCCTGATTGCCGGGGAAGATCACTTCCACGAAAAGATAAGTCTTATTTTTGAAGACGATGAGCTGAGAAACAGGATTTCAGTGAATGCCCGAAAATTAATAGAATCAAAATTCGGTATTGATAAGATGGCTAATGAAACCCTGGATTATTATAACGGGATTATATAGAACACCTTAACCGATATACCTATTTTTCAGTTCATCCCAAGTTTTAGAATATGAATGCGAAGGAACAAATTGAACATTTAGAAAAGGAGCTTAAAGCACTTAGAAAAAAATATTATATCAAGTCTTTTTTCAGGAAAGCCAAAAGACTCGTAACGGATTTTTTACCACTGGATTCTATCCCTTCTGAATACTGCACGGAAAGAATGACGATCAGTGATAAAGAAGAGTCAGAATTGTTTCTGCCTAAGACGTTTGATACAACTACCCAAGCTACTATAAAAGCCCCTAAAAATGCTATAGAGATTTTTGCCCTTCAGAATGTTTTATGTATTCCCAACTCTACTTATTTTTTAGATCTGAAAAAAGAAAAGATCTACTACGAGAGATGGCATGACGACGACAGGATTACCTATGTCTACAATACCAACAATCTTTTGCAGCATTCGATGACTCTGGCCAAGGTGAAGAACTATAAAGAGGTTTATTATGATGAGGAAGCTATTTTCATGGGTGGAACGTTTACTTTCAATTATTATCATTTCCTGGTAGATATCCTGTCCAAAGTTGAGTATTTCAAATATATTCCTGATGCTAAAAATAAGCTGATCATCATAGATGAAGATGTACAGAAGGTTGAAAACCTGAAGGATCTGCTTATGTTCTTTTTGAAGGATTATAAAATTATGTTCCTCAGCCACGGAAAAAATTATTACCGCTTTAAAAAGCTTTGGCATATCACCAGCAACAATTATGCAGTCCCGAATATTATGCCGGGAATGACTTATGAAGCCGGATTTACCAAACTATCGAAATCATCGCTCCAATATCTCCGAAAAACGGCCTTTGATAATCTGGATCTCGCTAAAGTCCGCATTCAGCCTGTTAAAAGAATATTTATCTCCAGAAGATCTCAGTATAGAAAATACAATGAAGAAGAAATTCTGGCATTAGTACAAAGGCATGGTTTTGAAGAAGTCTTTTTTGAAGATCTGAATATTCATGAGCAAATCTATCTGGTCAACAATGCTGAATATATTATTGGTCCCAGTGGTGCAGCCTGGACGAATGTTTTGTTTGCCAATGAAGGTGCCAAAGGCCTAAGCTGGTTCAGTTCCGTATGGGGAGACTTTGCTATTTTTTCTACCTTAGCTAAACAAGCAGGCTTCGATCTTTATTTCTATATTTATCCGCAGGATTATGAAGGTTTCCATGAGGATTACAGATTGGATCCTGAAATTTTTAATAAGAAGCTGGAGCAGTTACTCAATATTTAAATAGCAGTTAGCCGTCTGATTTTGAATAAAGAACAGAAATCTTATTGCCATACAATGGAAGCTGAGGGTTTATAAATACACTTATATGGTATCCAAAAGAATATTTATGACGAAAAAAATAAAGGATAATCCATTCTTCACATCAATATTTTATACATACTTCCATCTTCAAAAAAGGCAACCTGTTTTAGTAAGAAAATCAGCTGATGAATATTATTATTTTATTTACAGGACCCATCCTTAATTTTAAAAAATTCCATCCAAAAATATGAACAATCCGCCGCTTGTAAGCCTCATTATCATTACCATGAACCATGAAAAGTTCATTGAGCAGGCATGCTTGTCCGCCATTTCGCAGTCCTATCCCAATTATGAAATCATTCTTTTGGATAATGCTTCCAAAGACAAGACATTTGAAAATGCGGAAAAAGTTCTTTCAAAGTTTGACCGCCCTTACAAGATGATCCGGAACACTGAAAGTTTTGGGGTAGCAAAAAATATTAATATTGCCGTTTCACATGCTTCGGGAGAATATGTTTCTCTTCTTTCAGGAGACGACTGGCTCACAGAAGATCATCTTGCAGAGAAGGTTTCATACATTCAGAAGAACCTGGTAGATTTTATCCTTTCGGATGGTTATAAATATTATCAGTCTGAAGATAAAATGACAGATGCCTACAGCCCAAAAGAAAAAAAACAGATCATAGATACCCTTTACCGTTTTTTCCATGAAAATGTTTCTGAAAACAAAACAGCCAATGTAGGGACATTTGTAAAAAAAGAGCTTCTGGTAAAATATCCGTTTGACGAAAACATCAATACCGAAGACTGGGATATGAATCTTAGGCTTACCTCCAAAGGATACAAAATAGGCTTTATCGATAAAAAACTGTTCTATTACAGGATTCTTTCTACAAGTCTTTCACGAAACTGGAAGCTGATGAAAGATTCCTATGAAAAAGTTACTCATAAATACCTCGATTACATCAAAGCCGACAAGGAACTTTATAAAAAATACCAGCTGAAGCTCATTCATTTCAAATATGAAATCCTTTTATCCGAAACAGATTCTGAATCCGAAAAAGAAAGACTAAGAACGGAATGGAAAAAAGAAAAATACAAGGTCAAGTATAAAAATCCTGTCTTATTCTTTAAGCTGCTGATGCTTAAATAAGAGCGAAGTTTGAGGATGAATTAACTCCAGCAGGAACGTTCAGCCCTCCTCTTCGAGCTTCCAGCCCTTTAATCTTAATTTTCTTCACCCGAACTCGGGTAATTTTAAGTAAATTTGCACAAAATTTTTATTGAAATGGAGAAAGTAAGAGTCCGTTTTGCTCCAAGTCCTACAGGACCTTTGCATTTGGGAGGCGTAAGAACCGCATTATATGATTACCTTTTTGCCAAAAACCAGGGTGGTGAATTTGTACTTCGTATTGAAGATACAGATACGGCAAGATACGTTGAAGGAGCTGAAGAATACATCGAGGAAGCTTTAGAATGGTGCGGAATCATTCCTGATGAAAGTCCTAAGAAAGGAGGGAAATTTGCCCCTTACAGACAGTCTGAAAGAAGAGATATCTACGACAGATACACAGAGCAGATCCTGAAAACAGACTATGCTTACATTGCTTTCGATACACCGGAAGAGCTGGATGCCATCCGTGCTGAATTTGAGGCCAACGGAGAGGTTTTCTCTTATGATAATAAAACCAGAAACCGTCTCAGAAACAGTGTTGCACTTTCCGAAGAGGAAGTTCAGAAATTACTGGATGAAAAAACACCTTATGTGGTAAGATTCAAAATGCCGGTAGACAGAACCCTTAACCTTGAAGACATTATCCGCGGACATTCTTCCGTGAATACCAATACACTGGACGACAAAGTTCTTGTAAAGAACGACGGAATGCCAACTTACCATTTTGCCAACATCATTGATGACCATGAAATGGAAATCTCCCACGTGATCCGTGGTGAGGAATGGCTGCCGTCTTTAGGACTTCACACTTTACTATACGAAGCGATGGGCTGGGAAGCACCGCAGTTTGCACACCTTTCCCTGATCCTGAAGCCCGATGTATCAACCTTAATCAATAAAGATAATATCGACAGTATTACAAAATCTTTTGCAGAAGAATTTGTTTTGAAAAACAGTCAGTTTTCTTTTGATGAATCGGCAGAACTTATCAAATCTTTCTTTTCAGAAGTAAAAAGCCCGAGATTTAAATCCATGCTGGGCGAAAACGATAAAGACAACCCGCTAACCGCTTCCGTAAAGCAGTTTTTAAAGAAAGGACTTTCTGGGAAATTAAGCAAAAGAGACGGTGATAAATTCGGGTTCCCTGTATTTCCGTTGGATTTCAAAGATCCTGCAACAGGAGCTGTTTCAAAAGGATACAGAGAAAACGGATACCTTCCTGACGCCTTCATCAATATGGTAGCCTTACTGGGCTGGTCCCCTGCCGACGACAAAGAAGTCCTGTCGCTGGAAGAAATGGCAAAAGAATTTGATCTTCATAAAGTGCATAAAGCAGGTGCAAGATTCAGCAAAGAGAAATCGGAATGGTTCAATCATCAGTATATCCAGATGAAATCGGACGACGAACTTCTTCAGCTGTTAAAAAATACAGATATTAACCTTTCCGGTGTTTCCGATGAAAAATTAATAAAGATCATCGGTCTCATGAAAGAAAGGGCTACTTTCCCTAAAGACATTTACGAAAACGGAAAATTTTTCTTCGAAGCGCCCCTTTCTTATGATGAAAAAGCATCGAAAAAAGCATGGAACGAAGAAACATCTGCTGTTTTAGGTGAATTGGCAGAAAATCTTAGCACTACCGAATTCAGTTCAGAAATCCTGAAGCAGGCAGTCCACGATTTTGCCGAAAACAAAGGCCTGGGCATGGGAAAAGTAATGATGCCGCTGCGTTTATCTTTGGTAGGAGAACTGAAAGGCCCGGACGTTCCGGATATCATGGAACTGATTGGAAAAGAGGAAACTATCTCCCGAATAAACAATGCTATCAATAATTTTAAATAGTTTTTCATAATTTTTCATAAATTTGAAAGATTTAATTTACTTCAAGAAATGGAATATTTAAGTTTCGAACTTCCTATAAAAGATCTGATGGATCAACTTCAGACTTGTTCTTTAGTAGGAGAAGAAAGTGGTGTTGATGTAAAATTAGCATGCAGCCAGATTGAGGATAAGATTTTGGAAAAGAAAAAAGAAATCTACGGAAACCTTACCCCTTGGCAGAGAGTACAACTATCCCGTCATCCGGATCGTCCCTATACAATTGACTATATCAATGGAATGGTAGACAAAGGAAGTTTCCTGGAACTTCACGGAGACAGAAATTTCGCAGACGACCCTGCAATGATTGGTGGTTTAGCTACATTGGATGGTCAGAAAGTAATGATCATCGGAACCCAGAAAGGGAGAACAACCAAAGAAAGACAGCACAGAAGATTCGGAATGCCGAATCCTGAAGGATACAGAAAAGCTTTACGACTGATGAAGCTTGCTGAAAAATTCAAGATCCCTGTGGTAACTTTAGTAGACACACCGGGAGCTTATCCTGGGCTGGAAGCTGAAGAAAGAGGCCAGGGAGAGGCAATTGCCAGAAACATCTTCGAAATGGTTCAGCTTAAAACGCCTATTTTCACTTATATCATCGGTGAAGGAGCAAGTGGCGGAGCATTGGGAATAGGTGTGGGAAACAAAGTATACATGCTTGAAAATACATGGTACACCGTAATTGCACCGGAAAGCTGCTCTTCTATTTTATGGAGAAACTGGGATCACAAGGAAGATGCAGCCAATGCATTAAACCTTACCCCACAAGATGCTTTAAGAGAAAAATTCATCGACGGTATTATTGAAGAACCTCTTGGAGGCGCTCAATATGACCCTGAAGTGGCTTACCTGAATCTTAAGCATTCTATTTTACAGAATATTAAAGCTTTTTCAAAGTTCTCAGGACAGGAACTTGAAACCCAAAGGCAGGAGAAATTCATTGCAATGGGACAGTTTAAAGGATAAAACAAAAAAGCGGTTAAGAAAATTTCTTAACCGCTTTTTATTTATAGTTTAGTTTTAATTGATCTTAATCGGCTACGTTGAGTGCAATTTCTATGTCCTGTGTTACTTTCTTGATTGAAGAATACTTGGCATCACACACCATTGTCGTCAGTACATATTCTCCTTTATCTATCAGAATAAAATTTTGTCCTTTTGCGGGAACGGTTAAATTATAATATTTTTTTCCGCTTATTTTCACAACAAGGTTACAGCTGGATCTGTTCTTGATATTGACGTAAGCCTCATTTTTATTCATGTCATTATTGAAGAGGTGGGTAAGCATTGCTGCCGTTTTTTTATTAGCTTCGCTGGGTCCCGATTTGGCAACCCCGGCAGTTTTGGCGGAACTTACCGAACCAACACTTGCCAGTCTTTCTTCTTTCAGAGCATTGATAGCATCATTGACCTTATCTGTATTCTTGTTTTCAGCAGGTGTTTTATTACTGGCTGCTATTACTTTACCGCTGTTAAGCTCATTATTCTGAACAATTTTTTCTATTTTTTCTTTACTGATTGGTTTAATGGTAGGTTTGGCTTCAGGAGAATTATCGGCCATAATCATTTCAATCAGTTTTCTTTTAAAATAATCGGTTTTGGCATGTCCGGGATTCTGTTTCAGGAAACCTGCAATCACTCTGGCCTCGCTGGAGGCTTCAGCATCCTGCTCTGTGTAGATGATTACTGTTTCTTTTTCTACGACCGCCTTGGATTTCGATTTTTTCTTTTTTTGGGAGAAACCTAAGGCAAAAATGCATAGAAATATAAGGAGAAAGATTTTTTTCATTAATCAAGTCTTTAAAATAGTATTAAATATATCAATAACGTGAAAAGTCATTTTTTAGTTTATCATTAAAATCATTATCTTTGCACTGCTTTAAAATTAAGCTAAAAATTAATACTAATCTTAAATAAAAAAATAATACATATTATGTCTTATACACCAGCTGCTGCAGACGTAGCAAAATTAAGAAACCAAACAGGTGCAGGTATGATGGACTGCAAGAAAGCTTTAGTTGAAGCAGAAGGAGACTTCGAAAAAGCAGTAGATATCCTTAGAAAGAAAGGGCAGAAAGTTGCTGCAAACAGAGCTGACAGAGAATCTTCTGAAGGTGCAGTAATCGCTAGAGTAAACGAGGATAACACTTTAGGTGCGATCATCTCTCTAAACTGCGAAACTGACTTCGTTGCTAAAAACGAAGCTTTCATCGAGCTTGCTTACGAATTAGCTGAAATGGCTATTTTCGCAGCTACTAAAGAAGAGCTTTTAGCTACAGATTTCCACGGACTTACTGTTGCTGATAAATTAATCGAGCAGACAGGAGTTATCGGTGAGAAAATCGAGATCGGAGTATTCGAAAGAATCGAAGGGCCTTACCTTGGAGCTTACATCCACGCTGGAAACAAAATCGCTGCTATCACTGCACTTTCTGCTAAAGTAGACGGAGCTGACGAAGTTGCTAAAGCTGTTTCTATGCAGGCTGCTGCAATGAACCCAATCGCTCTTGACGAAACCAGAGTTTCTCAGGAAACTATCGACAAAGAACTGGAAATCGAAAGACATAAACTTACTGAAGAAGGTAAGCCTGCAAACATTATCGACAATATCCTGAAAGGTAAAATGCAGAGATTCTACAAAGACAATACTTTGATCCACCAGGATTTCATCAAAGACAGCTCTATTTCTGTAGCTGACTATGTAAAATCTGTAAATGCAGATCTTAAAGTAACAGGTTTTGTAAGAGTAAGCCTAGCTTAATTATCCTTCAAAGAATCATACAGATCCCGGTGAAATTCACCGGGATTTTTTTGTACAGCCTATTCATACTGCCAACTTAACCTGAATCTAATCTTCTAATATTCAACAACATGACATTTTTGTTTGATTCAGACAAAACCTTCCGGCAGACATATCCGACAAAATTATATCCGGGATGGAAAAGTAAACGAAAGAAACCTTCCTACGGAACGTATTGTACGTAATTACATGGACGGAGCCTGACACGAAATTACCAGTTTCATATTCCGGATGGCTTTTAATTAAAAATCATGATTAATTTTTAACTTTTGTTATATTTATTTAACACTATTTCAAATATTATTTTAAATTTGTAGAAATCCTAATTCCACACACATGAAAAGATTTCTACTCAGCTTAGTATTATTTCTTTTATCAATTAACCCGCTCTTTGCACAAAGGGATACAGAACACTGGTTTGCTCCTATGGCAGCGAAACCTTCTGCTCTGTCAGTTCCAAAACAGGCTTTATACTTTTCTACGGATTCCACCACACCCTTCCCCGTAGAAATATACAGTAATGGAGTACTTCTTGGAACAGTAACCATTATGAAGGGTGATCCAAAAACCTTTGATATAACAACGGCAACGATGATTACCGATCTGCCTACAGAAATGTTCACCCCCATTGGTAAAGGGATTTATACTAAAGGGACAAAGCCATATTATGTAAATTTCAGGTTTAGTGTTACCAGCCATGGTGAAATATTAACGTCAAAAGGAAAAGCAGGTATTGGAAAAAAATTCTATGTTGCCGCTTCTCCAATGACCGGACAGTCCATTACTTATTTAAATTTTACAGCCGGAGTTTTAGCTACGGAAGACAACACTACAGTTACCGTTTCCGGATATAGTCCGGGATTACAATTTACCAACGGGACTACCGGAACAACCAATCCAACCATGACATTCACCCTTAATAAAGGGCAGGCATATATCATCGAAGGTAGAGACAATGTAGGAACCAATGCCACAGGTTTTATCGGTGCCAAAATAGTATCCGACAAACCGGTATCCGTGACTAACGGTAACTTTAACGGTCAGTTTGCTCTTCCTCCGGGTGCAGGATCGGCCGGTTCAGATATTGTTATGGACCAATCTGTACCAACAGACAGGCTAGGAAACGAGTTTGTCCTTGTAAAAGGAAACGGCGACAGTGATGACGGAGATGAAGATGCATTAATCATAGCAACAGAAGATAATACAGAGGTATTTCTTAACGGCTCTACCACTCCTATTCAGACCCTGAATGAGGGGCAGTGGGTAAGAGTGGGCCAAGGACCAAACAATACTTATGTTTTCCCCTATATTGATCAGGGAAGTTCTCACTTTAATATGCATATCAAAACTTCTAAAAATGCATATGTATATCAGCTTCTTGCAGGACTTCCAAACAGTTCAGCAACAGAAGGGTTCAATTATATCCCTCCTTTGAACTGCTTCCTGCCAAGGAAAATTGACGAAATAGGATTGATCAATCAGCTTCCTGAAACCAATTCCAGCGGTACGAAAAATGTAAAATTAAATATCCTTACTGAAACAGGCGCAATTGTTAATGTTACGATGAACGGAGCTCCTGCTCCAACAGTACAGGGACCTTTTACTGTAACAGGAACTACCGCATGGGTATCTTATTCGGTTCCCAATGTGACAGGAAACGTTACCGTTACCTCTTCAAAAGCCGTAACTGCAGGGATTTCCGCAGGTAGTGGTGCCGTAGGATATGGCGGTTACTTTGCAGGATTCTCATCAATCCCAGTAATTTCAAAAAAATCAGGAGAATGTGCTCCGGGTATCATTCTTGAGGTGGATGACACCTATGAAGGTTACCAGTGGTTTTTAAACGGAACCGCTATCCCGGGCGCAACAGCCAATACTTATTCACCTACAACTTCAGGAAATTATACCGTAAAAGTAACAATGGGTACATGTCCTCCTGTTACAACCTCTATCTATAAGGTATATACCTGTTTAAAACTAACTACCCAAACTCTGAGTGCGTGTTCCACTAAGGTAATTACGCCGGCATTCACTTCTTCAACACAAACTCCGGTACCAGGTACCCTAGTTATTATTACTGCACCAACGCATGGTACTGCTGTAGTAAACTCAAACGGAACCATTACGTACACTCCAACAGCCAACTATTATGGCCCGGATCAGATCGTATATAAGTTCTGTGGTAACGCTACTGAATTTATCGACTGTGAGCAGGTTACTTTAAATCTTACCGTAGTTCCTTTCGTAGTGAGAGATGCAATACTTAAGGCATGCCAGTATGATGTAGATCCTTATGCTTATTTTGATCTTACTAAAGCAAGCGTTACCGACTACAATGCGGTAATAAAAAAATACTATCCTACGATGGCTGACCTTACTGCCGGAACTAACGAAATTACAGTTCCTACAAACTATCCATCTGCCGGAGGATATGTTTATGTAAAAGTTACTACTAACGAAGGATGTACAGCAAATGCAAAAATTCAGCTGATTGCTCTTCCGATAAAAAAATCACCGGTTCTTGTTGACCAGTATATCTGTGCAGACGGCCTTACAAATCTGGATGCAGGTCCCGGATACGATTCTTATCAATGGAATACAGGAGCTACAACTTCTTCCATTCAAAATGTAGGTATTGGAGAATACACTGTTATTCTGGGCAAAAACGGATGTTTACTTCCTCAAATTGTAAGAGTAAGAAAAGCTGAAGATCCGGTAATCACTAAAATTGAAATATCCAACACAACAGCAACAGTAATTGTGAACGGTGGAAAACCTCCTTATAAATTTGCTGTAGATACACCAACCAACTGGCAGGATTCCAACATCTTCACAGGACTTACAAGAGGTCAGCATATTTTCTACGTAAAAGACGCTTACAATTGTGACCCTACTACCGTGGAAGTAACGGTTCCTAACCTGGTAAATGCTATTACTCCTAACGGTGACAATAAAAATGACTTTATCGATTACAGCGAGCTGGCCTATAAAGAAAACCTTTCTTTTGTAATTTACGACCGATACGGAAACATGATTTTCACCGGAAACAAATTCAACAATTACAAATGGGACGGAAAACATTATGACAAAAAGCTTGTAACCGGAACCTATTGGTATCACATCAACTGGAATGAATCTAACAAAGAAAAAACTCCAGTCTATTACACAGGATGGATTTTAGTTAAAAACATTGAATAACCATCTTTAAGCAATAAATAATTAACCGCGATTTGAAATCGCGGTTTTTTTTTAACAAAAAATCAATATTTTTTACATATTTTATAATCTCACTGAAAATATTCTCCTATTTTTGCGCCAATCCTTAATTCCCACATGTATGAAAACATTTTTACTCACTTTTCTTTTGCTGTTTACAGCAGCAAATCCGCTTTTTGCGCAAAGAGATACGGAACATTGGTTTGCTCCGATGGCGGCAAGAAGCACAAACATTATCAGCCCTCAACAGGCATTATATTTTTCTACAGATTCCACGACTCCGTTTCCTGTAGAAATTTATAGCAACAATATCCTGCTGGGAACCGTGACGATAGCCAAAGGGGCTCCCCAGACATTCCCTATTCCTTTGGGAAATATCATTATCAGCAATACTTCCGAAATGTTTGCTCCGGTAAACAAAGGATTGTACACAAAAGGGACAAAACCTTATTTTGCAACCTTCAGATTTTCTGTAAGCAGTCATGGTGAGATCCTGACTTCCAAAGGAAAAGCAGGAATCGGCAAAAAGTTTTATGCAGCTGTTGCCCCCATAGAAAATCCTGTGACGGCCTTGAATTTCACTACCGGTATAATGGCTACGGAAGACAATACTGTAGTTACCGTATCAGATTATTCTGCCAATGTAGAATTCAGCAACGGATGGACCGGTGTAACCAATCCGTCGCTCACATTTACTCTCAATAAAGGCCAGTCCTATATCATTGAAGGGGTTGGTGATAAAGCTGGAAACAAAGAAGGTTTTATCGGTGCCAAAATAGAGGCTGATAAACCTATTTCTGTGACCAACGGAAATTTCAACGGTCAGTTTGCCATCATTCCACCCGGTTCTTTTTTTGACGGAGCAGATATCGTAATGGACCAGTCCGTACCTACAGACAGACTGGGAAATGAATTTGTCCTCGTTAAAGGAAACGGAGACATTAGTGAAAGAATGGAAGACGCCCTGATTGTCGCCACAGAAGGGGGCACACAGGTATTCATCAACAATGGAGCAACACCGGCAATAACCTTAAACGAAGGAGAAAGCTACAGGGTGAACCAGCTCAATAACAATAATTACATCAATCAGGGTAATAATCACTATAACATGTACATTAAAACAACCAAAAATGTGTATGTATACCAGCTTCTGGCAGGCGTGGCCAACAGTAACGCTACAGTGGGATTCAATTATATTCCTCCATTGAACTGCTATCTTCCCAGAAAAATTGATGAAATAGGAAATATTAATATCCTGCCTCCTACGACCAATAATGTTAAATTAAACATTCTCACAGAAACCGGGGCTGCGGTTACCGTAAACGGTGGTACACCTCCTGCAGCACAGGGGCCATATCCTGTACTAGGAACCTCATCATGGGTATCTTATTCTGTACCTAACGTTACAGGAAATGTAACGATCACCTCTTCAAAAGCTGTAACTGCAGGAATATCCGGCGGAAGTGGTGTGGTAGGCTATGGCGGATATTTTGCCGGATTCTCTTCCATTCCGGTGATTGCCAAACAAACCGGAGACTGTATCCCCGGAATTGTACTGGAAGTAGATGACAGCTTTGATTCTTATCAGTGGTACAGAGACAGCACTCCTATCACCGGAGCTGTAACTAATTCCTATACTCCTACACAATCAGGCAATTATACTGTAAAAATAACGGTAGGCTCTTGTCCTCCGATAACGACTCCTGTGTATAAAGTATTCACATGTCTTACGGAAACCACCTTAAATCAAACGGTTTGTGACGGTGTTAAGCTGATTGTTCCCACATTTACCAATTCCACCCAGTCTGTAGTACCGGGCAGCGTAATCATCGTTACACCACCTGTTAACGGTAATGCAGTTGTTGATCCTGCTACAGGAGTTATCAGCTATGCTCCTGCATATAATTATGTAGGACCAGACTCTTTTGTTTACAAATTCTGTGGAAATAACCCTGACTTTACAGACTGTGAGGAAGTAACATTGAATTTAACGGTTTCCGAAAGCCCGGTCGTTACCAATGCATCCTTGAGAGCTTGCTATCTGGAAGCCAATCCGGCCACCGGATTATTTAACCTTACCAATGCTTCAGTCACTACGCAGCCGGGAGTTACAAAAAAATATTATCCTTCTCCTACAGATGCAGACAATAGTACGAATGAAATTTTAAACCCTGCCAATTATATTGCCCCTACAGGAGTTGCCTACGTAAAAGTAATCAACGCGAATGGCTGCTACAGAATTGCGGAAGTTTCCCTTACCGTTCTTCCTCCTGTAACCTCTGCTGTTCTTGTTGATAAAATTATTTGTGTGGAAGATAAAACCACACTTGACGCAGGACCTGGGTTCAATGGTTATGAATGGAGTACGGGAGCCACTACACAGGCAATCAGTAACGTTGGTGTAGGAACCTATTGGGTAAAGCTGAAAACAGGCGACTGTATTACCCTGCAGACGGTAAAAGTATATGCTTCCGAACAGCCTGTAGTATCCAATATTGATGTTTCAAATACTACAGTTACGGTATATGCAATAGGCGGAGCTCCTCCATATCAGTATTCACTTGATAATATCCAGTGGCAGGATTCCAATATTTTCACTGATGTAGCAAGAGGCATATCTGCGGTATATGTAAAAGACAGCTATAACTGTGATCCTATTAAAGTGGAAATTACTATTCCCAACCTTATCAATGCTATTACTCCCAATGATGACGGGGTAAATGATGTTTTGGATTATTCTTTACTGGCAGGTAAAAAGAACCTGGAATTTACTATTTTCGACAGATACGGAAGCAAAATATTCCGGGGAGATCAATCAAACGGTTATAAATGGAATGGAACTTTAGGCGGAAGCAAAAGAGTACCTACCGGAAACTACTGGTTTGAAATTCAGTGGAATGAGCCATCCGGGAAACAGACCGCAGTAAAATATACAGGCTGGATTCTTGTGAAGAGCAGAGAGTAACCCTGAAAATATGCCTTTCTAAACCGCGATTTTACCATCGCGGTTTTTTTATTATTTTTTCAAGGTATAAATCCATTTTATTATTAAATTTGTGTTAAACTCCCTCTACTGAATGAAAAAATTTTTATCTTTTTTATTTATACTTTATTTTTTCACCTTTGCCTTCGGTCAATTGGACAGGGAACACTGGTTTGCTCCCATGGTGGACAGAACCGGAAGTCCCAGTCCGTATCAGAAATTATATTTATCTACCAACAGAACCACTCCCTTCCCTGTAAATATTTACAGTAACAACATTCTGATCGGTACGGTAACCATCAGTAAGAATAATCCCCAGAAATTTGATGTACTCAGAAAATATATTATAACAACTCTTCAGACAGATCTGTTTACTCCCTCTACGAAAGGGCTTTATCTGCAGGCAGACTTCCCTTTTTATGCCAATCTCAGGTTTTCAGTATTCAACCATGCAGAGATTATTACCTCTAAAGGAATACCTTCTACAGGAAAAAATTTTTATGTCGCCAATGCTCCCATAACGGTTGTCAACCCCATCTTAAACTTTATGGCCAGTGTTCTTGCTACTGAGGATAACACAACAGTTACAATAAGCGGATATAAGCCAACAGTGCAGTTTTCCAACGGAACTACCGGCGCTACAAACCCTACCATGACATTTACCCTCAATAAAGGGCAATCCTATATTATAGATGGTTCAGGTTCCACCAATACAGATGGCTTTATTGGTGCTAAAATCACTGCTAACAAACCGGTGAATGTAACCAATGGGAATTTCAACGGCCAGTATTCCGGAAACTTTCCTTCAAGTTCTGATATTCTGATGGATCAGTCTGTCCCTGTGGAAAGGCTTGGAAGCGAGTTTGCCCTTGTCAAAGGAAACGGCAGTGTAGGCTCCAATATGGAAGGAGCCATTGTCATTGCTACTGAAAACAATACCCAGATTTTTGTCAATGATGAAATCCCTCCCCTTGCTACCTTAAATGCGGGGCAGTATTACGTAGTTCCGAACTCAAAATACAAACTGCAGGGAGCATCGCATTATAACCTTTATCTTAAAACTTCCAAAAATGCATATGTTTACCAGGTTCTGGCAGGGGATTCCGTATCAGGAAGTGAAGTGGCAACCGGCGGATTCAATTTTATTCCTGCCCTGAACTGCTATCTTCCCAAACAGATCAATGAATTAGGGTTTATTGATGAAAACTTTGTACATTCCACGGCTAATCCATTAGGGATTCTTAATATTCCCACAAAGCTGAACCTTATTACGGAAAAAGGCGCCAATGTTACAGTAAACGGGGCAGTTCCGCCTGCAACTACAGGCCCTTTCAACATGACAGGTACCAATAACTGGGTGACCTATGGTATTCCTAATGTAACCGGAACGATTACCGTAATTTCTGACAAAGCGGTTACCGCAGGAATTACTGCAGGAAGTAATGCTGTAGGATATGGAGGCTTTTTTGCAGGTTTCCCTACACAGCCTGTTATTTTAAGATCAGGAGGAAACTGTGTTCCGGGAATTGTTCTTACGGTAGACCCGGTAATTTATGATACCTATCAGTGGTATGTGAACGGCAACCTTATTCCCGGAGCTACAGGAGCATCCATCAGTCCCACACAGTCCGGATATTACACCTGTTCGGTAACTATGGGGAGATGTGCCCCTTTGGTAACGGAACAGTTTAAAGTACTGAACTGTACAAAACTGACCACAACAACCTATAATGTCTGTAATACCAAAACCATCACTCCTGCATTCAGCAGCTCTGCACAGGCTCCTGTTCCTTCCACTGTCGCTATTGTGAATGCGCCTACATTGGGAACGGTAGTCATAGATCCCGTGACCGGTGTTATTACTTATTCCGTCAACACACCCGGCACTACCGGAACAGATACTTTTACCTATACTTTCTGCGGGGATGATCCTGTTTTTACAGATTGTGAAACCGTAACCGTCACCATCAATATTATACCTCTTATTGTAACAAATGCCACATTGCATGCGTGTAATATCAACGGGCAGGGAACCTTCAATCTTACTTCCGCGAATGTAACCAACAACTCGCCGGTAACTATTACCTACTATCCTACCCTGGCAGATGCACAAACAGAAAATCCCGGAGCGCTTATTACCTCCCCAAATGCTTATACTGCACCAGACGGAACCATTGTCTATGCAGTGGTAAAAAACAATCTGGGCTGTAAAAGTATTGCCCAGATCACTCTTTCTTTATACAACCTGGCTATTGTAACCAACAATTATAACGGAACATTCTGTGATGATAATATGGACGGAACGGTCACCGTGAACCTTTCCAATATAACAGCTATTGTACTGAATAATCCCAATTATTTTACCAACGTAAGATATTATGCATCCCTTGCTGATGCCAATGCAGGAAATAACAATACACTTCCTAATAACTGGAGCTATACGGCAACAACCACTATTTACATCAGGGTGGAGTCCCCGGACGGCTGTGCCGTTGTAGTGAAGCCTTTACAGTTCAGTATCGGAGCCCGTGTTACTTTATTAACATCAGCAGTGGCCACGAGTCTTTGTGATGATGATCTTGATGGAACAAAAGCGGTCAACCTTACTCAGTTCATCCCGCAATTTACAACAGATCCTTCTGTAACTTATACTTTCTATGGAAGTCTGGGTAATGCTCAGAATAATATCAATCCTTTATCAGGAACAGTTAACGTTACAGGTACACAGACCTACTATATCAGATTTGAGAAAAGCGGGGTTTGCCCTGAGGTAGGATCTGTTAAAATCACTATCAAAACTCCTAAGAAATCAGACATTTTAAAAGATCAGGTTATCTGTTCAAAAGCAACCACTAAACTGGATGCCGGTCCAGGTTTTGAAAAATATCTGTGGAGTACTGGAGCTACCTCTCCTTCTATTTCCAATGTGCCTGTGGGAAGTTACTGGGTAGAGCTTACCTTCAACGGATGTGTTTACAAACAATATGTAAATGTTACAGAAGCTCCTCTTCCTACAATCAGTTCTATTGAAATTAACGGTTCTACTGTAACAGTCGGAGTGACTGGCGGTACCCCTCCTTATGAATATTCCCTGGATGGGGTGAACTGGCAAAGCATCAATATTTTCTACAATGTACCAAGAGGAAGCCATACCGTATTTGTGAGAGACTCCAAATTATGCGGTGAAGTAGATAAGCAGTTTGCTATCATCAATCTCATTAACACCATTACCCCTAACAGTGACGGCCACAATGATACGATCGATTATTCTGCTTTAATGAGCAATCCGAACCTTGAATTCAGAATTTTCGACCGTTACGGTGCTGAAGTTTTCAGGGGAAGCCCAAGTAACCGATACATCTGGGACGGAAGAATGGGCGGAAGACCTGTTCCTACAGCAACTTACTGGTATTTTATTACCTGGACGGAATATGGCACTTCCACTTCCGTAAAGTATACGAGCTGGCTCCTGGTAAAAAATAAAGAATAGAATGATTTTATTCTAAATTTCATCATATCTTTTTACTATTGAAACATTTATAACATTCATTAACAGTTTAATGTTAAAGTTTAATATAACTTTAACCTGTAATCACTATCTAAATAGGTATAAATTGCTGTATTTCTACGTAATTTTGCCCCAATTATATGAAGAAGCTAATTACCCTATTGCTGCTGATTTTTCTGGCAAAAATCAATGCACAGACCTATTCCGGAGAGGTATTTTTAAGAGACAACTCAATCTTGTATCTCAACCAGGTTTACGTAACCAATCTGAACACCCAGAAAACCGTACTTACCGATTATAACGGTACTTATAATATTCCTGCAGTTCCCGGTGATGTGATCCGTTTCACTTCCATTGTCACAGAAAGGAAAGATGTAAAGCTTACTCCGCAGATGATGCAGCAGAAAAACCTCATTGAATTAAAAATTGCCTACTACGAAATTCAGGAGATTGTACTGAACAGGTTCAAACCTACAGGAAATCTCAGGTATGATGTAAATTCTATAAGAAAAGAGGATAAAGGTCTTGCTATTAAAAAAGTAATTGGGCTTCCTGAGCCTAAAGGCGACGGAACTTCCCCAGAGCTTCCGGTTGCCGGATTGAGGGACGGAGGGCTTACCTTCAGCCTGGAAAGCATCTATGATATCCTTTCCGGAGACCGGAAGAAAAAGCAGCGCTATATGGCGTATGAAAGGATGAATAATTCTGTAACGCAGATCAAAAATTATCTTGGTAAGGATTATTTTGCTAAGTTTAAAATTCCGGATAACCTTATTGACAATTTCCTTCAGTTTGTTTATACTTCAGAAAACATTGAAGCTTATGTGCTTTCCGGTAATTTTGAAGCAATAAAGGTTCCTATTGAAAAGTATCTTCCGATCTATCAGAAAAGGCTTAAAACCTCGAATCTTCAGGAAGTTATTAAATAAACTTCTATTCAACATATTTTAAGAAATGTATATTATCTCATAATTTATAATGTACATTTCTTTTTTATTTAAAATTATGTTTAAATTTATCTGACTATTAAGTGTAAAAAATAAAAACAATAGTATTTCGTTATTACCATAAACTAATTGCCTAAAAACATAAATTAAAAAAGAACACCAGCCTTTAATTTAATATTTGTTAATGAAAAAATTACTTTTACTGTTTGTTTCTGTTCTGTTTTTTAATGTGTCTGCCCAAAAAAGAGGGAAAGACTACAGCAATATTTTAAAAAGTAAAAATATCTATGAGATCAATGCTTTTCTCAGAGATGCCCACCCTGATGATCCCAGGAGATCTGTTTTGAAGCCGAGGGTCATGGAAATGATGACGCAGTACATCAAAGATGCCCACCCTGCCGACCAGAAGGTGAAAGATATGCAGGAAATGCTTGCCCTGCTGAAAAGAAGACCTTCTACCAAGATCACTTTCGATGAAATGAATGCCATTATCAAACAGAAACAGATCGCCAAGTACAAGGCAGAGCTTGCCGCCAAACAATCTACAGTAACTTATACTCCAAGTACTGCCCAGAACACCTTTGTGGTAAATACAGCTGCCAATGCTGCTATTCCTAACGCAGAAGCCGAAGAGTTCAATATGCTGATGGCAGAAAATCCCGTGGAACACAAGAACAAAACAGTAAAAATATTAAACTCACTCTTCGATAACGACCCGAATAGCAAAACAAGCATCGTTCTTATCAAAAATAATTCTGACTGTAATATCATCGTAAGAATGGAAAGTGTAGGAAATACCAAATACAGACTTGCCGTTCCCGCCCATGATGACAGCACAATTGTTATAGATAAAGGACAGTATCTTTTCACAAGCCTTGTTTGTGGCGCCCAGTATGCTTCCCAAAAAACAATTGAAAAAGCCATTATGGTTACTTTAGGGAGTTCCGCAACACAGTAAACCGTCCATAAATATGCCCTGAAGCCAGTCTTTTATCTTTAAAAGGCAAGGTAATCTATGCAAAATTCACTATTTTTGCAGGATTTTATAAATAATTCGATGGGCAAAAATAAATTAGCAAGATTCGCTGAAAACAAGATATTACCAAATGTTATCCAACCCACAAGAGAGGATGCCTTAAACGGTTTTTCACTAAAAGGAAACTGGAGAAAGGACTTCTTTAAAAATGATCATCCGATTGTACTGGAACTGGGCTGTGGTAAAGGAGAATATTCAGTAGGACTTGCCAAAACATTCCCTGAAAAAAACTTCATCGGAATAGATATTAAAGGTGCCAGATTCTGGTTTGGTGCTAAAGAAGCTGTAGAAAACGGAATGACAAATGTGGCATTTCTCAGAACCCAGATTGAGCTTGTAGATTATTTTTTTGCAGAAAATGAAGTGGATGAAATCTGGATCACGTTCCCTGATCCTCAGATCAAATACAAAAGAACCAAGCACAGGCTCACTCACCCTGACTTTTTAGAGCGGTACAAAAAATTCCTAAAACCGGGCGGAATTATCCATCTGAAAACAGATTCAGAGTTTCTGCATGGCTATACATTAGGCTATCTACAGGGTGCAGGCTATGAAATCATCTCCGCTCATCACGATATTTATGGTGCTCCTGAATATGATCCCAACACGGAACACCTGAGAGACATAAAAACTTACTATGAAGAACTTTTCTCAGCTAAAGGAAAGACTATAACCTATATAAAATTCCGGATAAGCTAGTGAAATAAAAACAAATTGATGAAAAAAATTTTAACGCCCCTCCTCTTCCTGATCCTTACTTCGGGTACAGCTTCAGCGCAGAAAAAAACCAAAGACATTTTAAAAAGCACAAATATCAAGGAAATTGAAGAGTACCTTAAGAACACACATCCTGATGACCCTAAAAGATATGTGCTAAAACCCAAGCTTATTGCCTTAAAAAATTCGGAATGGACAAAAGGTGCTTCCAAAGCGAAACCTATGGAAGCCAGACCCGTAATGACGGATATTCCGAACAGGTTTATGAGAAATTCCAGTTCCAATGATGCGGAAGAGTTTAAAAAACTTCTTGCCGAAACCTCCGACCAGCATAAAGATAAAACGGTAAAGCTTCTGAACGCTATGTTTGATGAGGATATTACTAAAAAAGAGGCTGTACTCCTGTTCAGAAATAACTCGGACTGCAATATCATCCTGAGAATTGAAGGAAAAGACTTCTATAACCTAGCAGTTCCTGCTCACGGCGAGAATTTTATTGTTCTCAACAAAGGCTCTTATACCCTGAACAGTAATGTATGCGATGTAAAGTACTCTTCTCAGAAAGACATAAAAAAAAGTATATTTGTAGTCATTGAAAATCCGGGTACAAAAAAGCCACCAATAAACAGTGAGCCATCAAAAGAACAAAAAGAAACAGTACCTGTGAATGCTTCAAAAAAGAAAAGATCAAAAAAATAACTGTATGAAAAAGCTGCTCGCTTTCTCCGGAATTTCACTTATCCTTATGAGTTGTAGTGTAAACTATGGCAACTATCCTATAAGAACTTCTTATCCTTCAGTTTCGGGAAATACTTCCGGGAATTCTGCAATGAGTACGGAAAGGGAATATGCTGAGCTTATTAAAACCTATAAACCTGAAACTGCGGCCGTTTTAAATGATCTTCTTAATGAGGATTCTCCTTCCAATCCCAACACCTCCATTTCTGTCGAAAACAAATCGCCCTGCAATATGGTTCTTACAGTGAGCAGCAGTGGTTTCTTTAAAAAGATCCCGATAGGTTCCGGTAAGGTGGGTTACACCATGGTCCCTAAAAACAAAAATTATAGCCTCTCCGGAATGCTTTGCAATTCATCTTATCAGGCTAATAAATTCATTACTACATCATACGCTATAAAGATCAGTAATTAAGATAAAAACCCGCTCTGTAGAGTGGGTTTCTTTTTGGATTGAGTTTTGAGTAGACATCAATAAAAAAACGCTGGACCGAAATCCAGCGTTTTTCCTATATTAAAGAAAATCTTTAATTATTCTGCATCGAAATCAGCATCTTTATCAGCAGATACTACTTCTCCTTCTTCTTTAGATTTTTCTTTATCAGCTTTTCTCTGAGACTGACCTTCTTTGATAGAATCAGAAACGATGTTTAAGATCATATCGATAGATTTAGAAGCATCATCGTTTCCTGGGATAACGAAGTCTACTTTTCTAGGGTCAGAGTTTGTATCAACAATACCGAAAACTGGAATACCCAATTTCTTAGCTTCAGTTACAGCGATATGTTCTCTCATGATATCTACAACGAAGATTGCAGAAGGAAGACGAACCATGTCAGAGATAGAACCTAAGTTTTTCTCTAGGTTAGCTCTTTGTCTGTCAACCTGTAATCTTTCTTTTTTAGATAAAGTTTCGAACGTACCGTCTTTTTTCATTTTGTCGATAGAGTTCATTTTCTTTACAGCCTTTCTGATCGTAACGAAGTTCGTTAACATACCTCCTGGCCATCTTTCTGTAATATAAGGCATATTAAGTTCAGCAGCGTGCTTAGCCACTACTTCTTTCGCCTGCTTTTTAGTCGCTACGAAAAGAACTTTTTTACCTGCAGAAGTTAATTTTTCCAAAGCGCTGCACGCTTCATCCAATTTAACTGCTGTTTTATGTAAGTCTACAATGTGAATACCGTTTTTCTCCATAAAAATGTATGGAGCCATATTTGGATTCCACTTTCTGGTCATGTGACCGAAGTGTACACCAGCCTCTAGAAGGTCTTTTACATTTGCTTTTGCCATGTTTTCTGTTTTTGTTAGTTTACTTTCCGTCTTTTAAACAATCAACAACTTCTTTAGATGGGAGAAGCGTTTGGATGCTAAACGTAACGGGCAATTTTTTTGTTTAGATAAAATAGAACCAAGAACCAGGAGCCAAGATCTGAGAGCAAAGTCTTGAATCTTGTGTCTGATATCTTGAATCTTGATATTAACGTTTTGAGAATTGGAATCTCTTTCTTGCTTTTTTCTGACCTGGCTTCTTTCTTTCCACCATTCTTGCGTCTCTTGTAAGTAAACCAGCTGGTTTCAAAGCTAATCTGAATTCAGCATTGATTTCGCATAAAGCTCTTGAAATACCTAATCTGATAGCTTCTGCCTGTCCTGTATTACCACCACCGAAAACATTTACGGTAACGTCATACTGACCAACAGTCTCAGAAAGGATGAACGGTTGGTTTAATTTGTAAACCATCACGTCTGTAGAGAAATATTCTTTAGCGTCTTTACCGTTTACTGTAATGTTTCCAGAACCTGGTTTTACATAAACTCTAGCTACAGAAGTTTTTCTTCTTCCGATTTTGTGAACTATAGACATAATTAATTATTTAAATTCGTTAACATTAATTGTTTTAGGCTGTTGAGCTTCATGTTTGTGCTCAGTTCCTTCATATAGATAAAGGTTCTTCAATAAAGCAGATCCTAATCTGTTTTTAGGCAACATACCTTTTACAGATTTTTCCAATACTTTTAAAGAATCTTTCTTCTGAAGTTCAGCCGCAGTCATAGACTTCTGTCCACCAGGGTAACCTGTATGCCAGATGTAAGTCTTATCAGCCCACTTATTTCCGGAAAGCGTAATTTTCCCAGCATTCAAAACGATTACGTTATCACCACAATCTACGTGAGGTGTAAAGTTCGTTTTGTGCTTACCTCTCAAAATCTTTGCAACCGTAGAAGCTAGTCTTCCTAACGGCTGTCCTTCAGCGTCTACCACAACCCATTCTTTATTAGCAGTAGCTTTGTTCGCTGAAACAGTTTTGTAACTTAATGTATTCACACGTTTTAGTTAAAGATTAAACATAATTTTCCCCTAAAAGGGTGTGCAAAGGTACAAATTATTTTTGTAACCCAAAAACATATTTTATTTAATCTATACTGTCTCCTGGATTTGTCTTCATTTTAATAGATTCTATCAACTGCTTTGCTTTGGCACAGAACTTGTAAAAATCATGAGCGTTGAAAAAAAACATTTCGAAGATTCTAAAAACACAGGTGATAAAGTAAAGAGTTTAATCACTAAACTCTTACTTTATTAACTTAACATTAAAGATTTCCCTGAAAGCTTATTGATATAATTATTTTATGTCGTGAAATTTTTATATTTGCGACAAACCATATTCCCAATATCCATGAGCCACGGAAAAATCAGAGAAGACAAAACCTGCCAGAATTGCGGGCATACCGTAGAAGAAAGATTCTGCCCGCACTGCGGTCAGGAAAATACCGAAACCAGGCAGCCGTTTTATTTCCTTTTCACACACTTCATAGAGGACTTCACTCATTATGACGGACAATTCTGGGGAACCATCAAAAATCTGCTTTTCAGACCGGGAAGACTTACCAGTATTTATCTGGCCGGCAAAAGGCAGCAATTTGTACCTCCGGTAAAGCTTTACATCTTTGTCAGCTTTATTACCTTCTTCATGTTCGCCTTATTTCCTCTTTTTAATCTTAATTTTAATGAAAAAGAAAAAAATCCAAACGAAAAAAGTCTCTTTGAAAAAATAAAAGCCGCTGAAACCAAGGAAAAACTGGACAGCATAAAAGCTCAGAAAAACATCAGCAAAGAAGATTCAGCTGCCATTCAGAAACTTACCGTCATCGTTCCTGATTCTGCTAAGATAGATGATTTCGAAAGTGCTTTGGAAATGAACAAGAAAATAGACGAATCCACGGCTTATGAAGGCTATAAAACTCAAAAATCCTATGATTCGGCTCTTGCAAAAAACCCTTCAGTTTTTAATTTTATAAAAAAACCATTAGCCCACAAATTTTTCGAACTCAAGGAACAGGGAGTTACGAAAGGGGAAATATTCAAAAAACTTGCAGAAACTTCTTTCCACAACTTACCGAAAGCATTGTTTCTTTACCTTCCGGTGTTTGCCTTCTTTTTATGGATTTTCCATCATAAGAAGAAATGGTGGTATTTCGATCACGGAATTTTCACCCTCCATTATTTCTCTTTTCTGTTACTGAACATACTGCTGACATCGTTCATCATAAAACTGGCAAGTGTAACAGATATCCGGGCAATTAATATGCTTTTGTATTTACTCATAAGTGCTCTGATAATTTACAGCATTCTGTATTTCTTCATTGCACACCACCGTACTTATCATGCACACGGCATTGTGAGTGTTTTTATAGGAGGTATATTATTTATGATTAACTTCTTTGCATTTACATTCCTCGTTATCGGCCTTGCGCTGGTAAGCTTCCTGATGATGCATTAATAAATAAAATAAAAAGAGGCCGTTTGAAACAGCCTCTTTTTTATTATTGATTTCTGAGTGATTTACTTCCCCGAAAGCTGGCAATCAGATAATAGGCAACAAAAACCGTTGAAAATTTAAGTATTGAAGGAATCGCAAGCTCCAGACTGAATAATAGTGTCCCTATTAAAACCAAGACGCCCATTACCGCAAAAGAAATACCTAATTTTTGCGGCAGCGTGAAATTGGGAGTATCCAGATAATAGGCAATTCCCCATGCTATCCCAAAGGCCAGCGCATAATATAGGTCGAGAACAATATTTTCAGAACTGTAAAAAAAATAATTGATAAGGAAACTAATTACTGTTCCTAAACCAAAATACATCAAAGCCTTTTTCATACCATATAATATATAACAATGCAAAAATAGAGATTTTACACATCTTTTTAAACGAATGATTGTTAAGCAGGAGAAAAACTAACCTTCCCATCATTAATAACAGACTTAAAATCAATAAATTAAACAAAATCAAAAGGTTCTTATTTTATTGTTATATTTGGAAATTCAGAAACTTTCTAGATTTTTTATGGAAACCCAAAAATATACTCCAACCAACAAAGTAAGAATCGTAACAGCAGCGTCATTATTTGACGGACATGATGCTGCGATCAATATCATGCGCCGCGTGATCCAGGGAACAGGATGTGAAGTGATCCACCTTGGCCACGACAAATCAGCTGAAGAAGTGGTGAACACAGCGATACAGGAAGATGCCAACGCTATTGCATTAACCTCGTATCAGGGCGGTCACAATGAATATTTCAAATATATCTACGACCTTTTAAGAGAAAAAAATTCCCCGCAGATCAAGATTTTCGGTGGTGGCGGCGGTGTTATCCTGCCTGAAGAGATCACCGATCTTATGGATTACGGTATCGACAGGATTTATTCTCCGGACGACGGCCGTGAGCTTGGTCTTCAGGGAATGATTGATGATCTTGTGAAAAGGTCAGATTTCGCAACCGGAAAAGAGGTTACAGCAAGTGATCTGGATTCCATCAGCTTTGAAAACTCTACAAGCATTGCAAAAATCATTTCTGCGGTTGAAAACTTTTCAGAAGAAAAACCGGAACTGGTAAAAGCGATTGATGAAAAATCAAAAGATTTGAATATTCCTATCATCGGGATCACAGGTACCGGTGGAGCAGGAAAGTCTTCATTAACAGATGAGCTGGTAAGACGTTTTATCCGTTCAAATCCTGACAAAAAAATTGCCATCATCTCTATTGACCCTTCCAAAAAGAAAACAGGAGGTGCACTTTTAGGGGACAGAATCCGTATGAACGCGATCAATGATCCGCGGGTTTATATGCGTTCAATGGCAACAAGAGAAAACAACGTTTCCGTTTCTCCGTTTATCCACTCTGCATTAAATGTGCTGAAATTAGCGCATCCTGATGTTATCATCCTTGAAACTTCAGGTATCGGGCAATCCGGATCGGAGGTTTCTGATTTTGCGGATGTTTCCATGTATGTAATGACTCCTGAATATGGAGCTTCAACTCAGCTGGAAAAAATCGACATGCTGGATTATGCAGACTTAGTGGCTTTAAATAAATCTGATAAAAGAGGGGCGCTTGATGCTCTTCAAGCTGTAAGAAAGCAATTCCAGAGAAACCATTTACTGTGGGAGCAGCCGTTGGACGAAATGCCGGTTTATGCTACAAAAGCATCACAGTTCAATGACCACGGAACCACTGAATTATATAACAAATTGATTTCAAAGGTAAACGATAAGTTTTCCGGCCTGGATCTGAAAACTTTCGTTGAGCAGGAAATAACAGACGAAGTAACGATCATCCCTCCAAAAAGAGTACGCTATCTTTCTGAAATTGTAGAAAACAACAGAATATATGATGAAAACATTGAAAAGCAGGCCGAGCTTGCCAGAAAAATGTATCATATTGACGGTGTTAAAAAAATTATTTCCAATGAAGCTTTAGACGCTGAATATCAAAAGGCTGAAAAGGAACTTCAGCAGGAAAACATCGACTTCCTGAAAACCTGGGAAGATACGAAAAAGGCTTTCCATGAAGAGTTTTATTCCTATTTCGTAAGAGGAAAGGAAATTAAGGTGGAAACCTCAACAGAGTCTTTATCCCACTTAAGAATTCCAAAAATTGCTTTACCAAAATATAATGACTGGGGAGACCTGATCAAATGGAAAGGCCAGGAAAACCTGCCGGGTGGATTTCCTTACACCGCAGGTATTTATCCGTTCAAAA
Organism: Chryseobacterium oranimense; assembly: GCF_900129755.1. Classification (GTDB taxonomy): domain Bacteria; phylum Bacteroidota; class Bacteroidia; order Flavobacteriales; family Weeksellaceae; genus Chryseobacterium; species Chryseobacterium oranimense. The sequence goes on along the minus strand of NZ_FQWT01000009.1, from coordinate 42,803 downwards.
GAACAGGAGAAGATCCTACAAGAATGTTCGCAGGAGAAGGAGGCCCGGAAAGAACGAACAGACGATTCCATTACGTTTCTGCCGAAATGCCTGCAAAACGTTTATCTACAGCCTTCGACTCTGTAACGCTTTACGGCCAGGACCCGGCTTTACCACCGGATATTTACGGTAAGATCGGAAACGCGGGAGTTTCTATTGCAACACTGGATGATGCCAAAAAGCTGTATTCAGGGTTTGACCTTGTGAATGCTCTGACTTCCGTTTCAATGACGATTAACGGTCCTGCTCCGATGCTGCTTGCTTTCTTTATGAATGCAGCCATCGATCAGAATGTTGAAAAATATATCGCTGAAAACGGTCTTGAATCTAAAGTGGAAGCTGTTTTAAAGGCAAAATTTGATGATAAAGGTTTAGAAAGACCAAAATATAACGGTGAACTTCCTCCTTCCAACAATGGCTTGGGATTAAAGCTGTTGGGAATCACAGGAGATGAAGTTATTCCGGCAGATGTTTATGCTGAAATTAAGGCCAAAACTATTGCAACGGTTCGTGGAACCGTTCAGGCTGATATTTTAAAAGAAGATCAGGCGCAGAATACCTGTATTTTCTCTACTGAATTTGCTTTAAGATTAATGGGCGACGTTCAGGAGTATTTCATTAAAGAGAAAGTAAGAAATTTCTATTCTGTTTCTATTTCAGGATATCATATTGCCGAAGCCGGAGCCAACCCGGTTTCCCAGCTTGCATTCACATTGGCAAATGGTTTCACATATGTAGAGTACTATCTGTCAAGAGGAATGAATATCAATGATTTTGCACCGAACCTTTCTTTCTTCTTCTCCAACGGTATTGACCCTGAATATTCAGTGATCGGTCGTGTAGCCAGAAGAATCTGGGCAAAAGCCATGAAAATGAAATACGGGGCAGATGAAAGAAGCCAGATGCTGAAATACCACATCCAGACTTCAGGACGTTCTCTTCATGCCCAGGAAATTGATTTCAATGATATCAGAACGACGCTTCAGGCACTGTATGCAATCTACGATAACTGTAATTCTCTTCACACCAATGCTTATGACGAAGCTATTACCACTCCTACAGAGCAATCCGTAAGAAGAGCAATGGCTATCCAGCTGATTATCAATAAGGAATTGGGATTAGCTAAAAATGAAAATCCGCTTCAGGGATCATTTATTATTGAAGAACTGACAGATCTTGTAGAAGAAGCAGTGTATGCAGAATTCGACAGGATTACGGAAAGAGGCGGTGTTCTTGGTGCTATGGAAACCATGTACCAGCGTTCCAAGATCCAGGAAGAATCCATGCATTACGAATGGCTGAAACATACCGGAGAATACCCGATCATCGGGGTAAATACATTCCTTGGAAAAGACGGCTCTCCAACGGTTCGTCCGGGAGAAGTGATCCGTTCTACTGAGGAGGAAAAACAGGTTCAGATTGAAAACCTACACAATTTCCAGAAATCGAATGCCGATAGGTCTGCGGAAGCTTTAAGACAATTACAACACGCTGCCATCAACCAGCAAAATTTATTTGGAGTGATGATGGATGCTGTAAAATACTGTTCCCTTGGACAAATTACCAATGCTCTGTTTGAAGTGGGTGGTAAATACAGAAGAAATATGTAATCCGTAGCCGTACAGACAATTGTTGGCTACTTAACGTATCAATAATTTACAAATTAAAACCTCAAGGAATTTTCTTTGAGGTTTTAATTTAGATTCAACTTAATAAGTATTATTTTAGCAATTGAAAAATTTATAACCTCAACATTAATGAAAAAAATTTTGAACCCTACTTTAATTTTATTAGGAATCATGTTTTCGGTTTCTATGTATTCCCAAAAAAGAACCGAGGATTTTTCAATCAGTTTTCCTGATAAAAAACTAGACAAAAGTTATTATAAAGCCATAAAACTTATTGATGCCAGAATAGACTCTACATCTTTGGGAATTGTTCAGAAAGGAGCATTCAACACTAAGGCAAGAGTTGTTCCTACAACCAATCTTAATGATCAATTCCAAAATCTGTTAAACAACATTAATGGTGAAAATACAGATGACGGTACAATTGTAATGTATCTAAAACAGTTGTATTTTGCCGAAATTACAGGAGCCTTTAGTGAACACGGTTACTGCTACTTCCAGGCTTATTTGTTTGCTAAAAACGAAGACGGAACTTATTCTTATCTCGACAAAATAGATTCAGTTATCGATCATTCATCTATGGATGTTACCAAAGCTACGATGAAAAAAGGAAGCGAAATGGTAAGTGACTTTATAAGCAGAAACGTTTCTAAAAAAGCAATACAAACAGACCGATACACTTTTAATGATCTCAAAAATTTTGATGAAATTGAAAAACAAAAATTAAGTTTATATAATTCTCCGGAACTAAAGGAAGGAATTTATCCTGATTATAATTCTTTTAAAAACCTTCAACCGTCTGAAAAAACAATTTCCAGTGCAAAATTCTACGGAAAAACCAATAAAATCATTAAACTTTACGAAACAATAGAAGGTAAAGAAAAGGAAATTAAAAAAAATGATGTATTTGCCATTGTTTATAATGGTTCTCCATATATTTATTTGCCTGTGGAAAATGCTCTCGTGAAGGCTGAAAAAAGAGATGGAGATTTTTATTTTACCGGAAAAATAAAATCAACTGCAAAAACAGGAGATGTGGTTCTTGCTTCTGCATTCTTCGGGATTATTGGCGGGTTACTGGCTTCACAGTCTACTTCGGTTCCGTTTGAGCAAAAACTTGACTACATCAATGGAGGATTTATTCCTATCAAAGAAGTTAAATAATAATTCACAGAATCTCTCTATTTTTGGGAGATTTTTTATTTTCAAATGAAATCGAAAGCCGTATTCAACTGGAGCAGTGGAAAAGATTCTGCCCTTGCCCTTTATAAAATCCAGCAAGAAAACAAAACTGAAATTACCACTTTACTGACCACCATCAATAAAGAGTTTCAGCGGATTTCCATGCATGGTGTTCATGTATCTTTACTGGAAAAGCAGGCTGAAAGTATGGGAATTCCTTTAATTAAAATGGAACTTCCCAAAGAACCGTCTATGGAGGAATACCGTGATATCATGAGTAAAACGATGACCGATATTCAGTCTTTGGGAATTACCCGGTCCGTTTTTGGTGATATTTTCCTGGAAGATCTCAGACAATATCGTGAAGACCAGTTGAAAGCCATCGGAATGGAAGCTGTATTTCCGCTCTGGAAACAGAACACGACAGACCTTATCCATGAATTTCTGAACCTTGGATTCAAAACTATCGTAACCTGCGTGAATGAAACGTATCTCGATAAAAGTTTTGCAGGAAGAATCATTGATCGGGATTTTATCAATGATCTTCCGGAAAATGTTGATCCATGCGGAGAAAATGGAGAATTTCACACCTTTACTTTTGACGGACTCATTTTTAAAGCTCCTGTTCACTTTGAAATCGGCGATACTGTAAAGAAAACCTATCCTAAACCTAAAGCCAGTCCAGAAGAGGAAGATGGCGAATACGTTTTCTGGTTCTGTGATCTGATTCTGAAATAACAACTAATAGCCTACCCTACCGTTGCTGCTATTTTGTTCATGAGGTCAAATATCAGTTCAATATCCTTTTCCTGAGTCTGCCAATTGACAAAAGCTGCCCTTATTCCTGTATGGCTGTTATAAAAAGTAGGGGTCATAAAGACTTTTCCCGTCTCATTAAGCGATTCCAGGAATCTACTAACCTGATCCTGCTTTGTATCATCTTTTAAAGTAAAACATACGGTATTCAGCCTTACCGGAGCTAACAATTTGAAAGCATCACTATTTTCAATCATTTCCCCAAACTGCTCTGACAGTTTAATATTATTTTCCACGATAGCCTTATATCCGTCTCTGCCATATGCCATCATTGAAAACCAGGCCGGCAGCGCTTTCAATCTTCTGGAATTTTCAGGAAGGAAATTGAGGTAACCGAAATTATCCAAAGGATCTCCCAAATAAGGTGCATTTGAGTTCTGAAAGGTTTCTACCTGTAAAATCCTGTACTCTTCTTTTACAAAAAACACAGCGCTTTCATAAGGAACGTTAAGCCACTTATGACAGTCCACTGTAATACTGTCTGCATCTTCCCAGCCTTCGACAAGATGTTTATGGGTGTCTGAACAAGCGGCAAAACCACCGAATGCTGCATCTATATGCCACCAGAATTTATATTTTTCTTTCAGCTTACGGATTTCTGAGAAATCATCAAAATCAACGGTATTGACTGTTCCTCCGCTCGAAATTAAAATAAAAGGCTCATCATTTAACTGCACGATCTGATTTTCAAGGTCTTTCAAACAAATGGCTTCCCGGTTGTCTCCTGCTGTTTTTATCCTGACGATATTTCCGCTTCCCATCCCCAGAAGAGACAGGGATTTTATGGACGACGAATGAGGCGTGGCTGTCAGTACTTTAACGGTTCCTGAGATCCCGTCTTTGGCAAAGTCTTTTCCCAGCTCCTTCCCAATCCATTGCCTTGCGACGGCCAGACCGGTAAAATTGGACATGGTGGCTCCGGTTACAAAGCCTCCCAGGAAGTTTTCCGGCAGCCCGAGAAGATCCAGCAGCATTTTTATGGTTTCCAGCTCTATACCGGCAGAAATATCTCCCTGACCTTTCACCGACTGGGTATTCTGATCATAAACTGTGGCCAGCCAGTCGCCTGCGATGGAAGCCGGCGTAGTCCCTCCGGTTACGAAGCCCAGATATCTCGGTCCTGACGACCCTACCATAATGGGTTCAAATCTCTCATTGAATATTTTTAAAGCTGATTCAGTACCCATACCGGACTCCGGCAGATCCATTTGCTCTGAAATCAGATCATTGTTTACAGATGTTGGTCTATCTGCAAGGGTATTAAGGTATCCGGTTCCCTGTTCTTTTATAATGTTCAGGATATGGTCAATTTGTTCTGAATCGCTTTTCAAATATTCTTTCATGATGGTTATAAAATTATCTATTCAAAAATATTAAATACTTATAAAGGAAGCACGCTGGCTTAGCACAAATTTTGCTACTCTTTGAGACTTCAAGGGATTTTCTTATATTTAAGTATACATTGATCCCTGCTCAGTAACTTTTAATCTAAATAAAACACCTGTGATAAAAAATTTCACCTTCTTTTTGCTTTCCTTGTTTCTGTTCTCCTGTAAAACTGAAGTTTCTCAAAAACCGGTTGACAAAAATGCAGTGATAGACTCTACCATTACTGCTTTCCAGAAAACTCTTCTGGAACAACAGATCGATTCCGTCTTCAAAAAATATAATTTCAACGGAAGTATTGCCGTATTTAAAGATTCCCTGCAACTATACAGGAAAGAGAACGGCTATTCCGATTTTAAAAACAAAGTAAAGATCGACAGCAGTACAATTTTTGCCATAGGTTCGGTAAGCAAACAATTTACCGCGGCACTTATCCTTCTCCAAATGGAACAGGGGAAACTAAATGTGAACGATAAGGCATCCAAATATCTGAAGGCGTTTCAAAATAAAGACTATGAGAATATCACCATTCATCAGCTTTTAAACCATACTTCAGGATTAAATACGTTCGGGGGGAAGCTGATGTTCAAAAGTGGTTCCGATTTTTTCTATTCCAACGACGGATTTAATGCACTGGGACAAATCGTAGAAGTAGTTTCGGGAAAATCATATGATGAAAATGTTCTGGAACTGTTCAAAAAAGCGGGAATGAAAAATTCTTCTACCGGAAATATTTTTAAAGGTAAAAATTTCGCCAGCGCCTATCTGGGTAATGCTGCCAGATTTTCTGTAGTTCCGGATATGCCTAAACGATTGGGTGGAAAAGACATAGGAACTCCTGCCGGCGGTATTCTTTCAACTATAGATGATCTTCACACGTGGAACAATGCTCTTTACGGAGGAAAAATTTTAAAACCCGAAACGTTAAAGCAGTTTGTGTCCAAAAGTTCGGAAAGGCATCACGCTATTCTGGGAAAAATGGGTTATGGCTATGGAATTATGCTGCGTATCGGAAGTCCGGAAAGCTATTTTCACAGCGGTTATGTAAAGGGCTCCCCTTCTCTGAATATTTACTATCCAAAGACCAAAACATCGGTTATTATTTTATCTAATATTGCCGATGAAGAAAAGGGCAAAAGCTGGGCTTTCAAACCTCATGTGGAAGTTAAAAAGATAACGGATAACCTGGAAAATACCCTGTTGCAGCTTAAAGCAAAACAGTAATTTAGCGATATGAAAAAAATGTATTTCATTGCCATCTATCCTCCTCAGGAAATCATCGACGAGATTAAAGTTTTTAAACAGGATTTCGCCCTGAACTACGGAAACTCGATGGCGTTAAAGAATGATGCCCATATTACTTTACTTTCACCTTTTGACAGAGAACTGGAGCTTGAAGCTGATATCCACACTGCTTTTCAAAAAATAAATACAGAGATTCCTCCTTTTGAAATTATATTGAACGGCTTCGGAGGGTTCCCCAATCCCAATAACCCGGTCATTTTTGTACATCCTGAAGCTAATGAAAGCTTAAATCTTTTACACCAAAGTGTTATACAGCAGTTCAGTTTTGGTAAGAAATCTTTCACCCCACATATGACGGTGGGGTACAGAAATCTCACTTTTGAAAATTATGTTAAGGCATGGGAAGTCTACAAGGGTAAAATCTACAAAACTAAATTTTTAGTCGATAAAATCCTGCTTCTCCGCCACGATGGAAAATGGGTTCCCATCGCTGAAAAACATCTAGGTAATCCCGATACGGACAACTCATAATTTTAACATTAATAAATCTTATCTTTGAACCATGATTTCAGAGAAGATAATTTTAGGTATTGATCCGGGGACGGCTATTATGGGTTTCGGTATTATTTCCGTAACGAAAAGTAAAATGGAAATGATTTCCATTCACGAACTAATCCTGAAAAAATACCCCAACCACGAAACAAAGCTGAAATATATTTTTGACAAAACATTAGCATTAATTGATGAATACCATCCTGATGAAGTAGCCCTGGAAGCTCCATTTTATGGTAAAAATGTCCAGAGTATGCTTAAACTGGGCCGCGCGCAGGGAGTTGCAATGGCCGCCAGCCTTTACAGAAATATTCCTATCACAGAATATTCTCCGAAAAAGATTAAAATGGCGATCACCGGAAACGGAAATGCCAGCAAGGAACAGGTAGCCGGAATGCTTCAGAACCTTTTAAAACTGAAGGAATTTCCTACCAAATATCTGGATGCCTCGGATGGTCTGGCTGTTGCGGTTTGTCATCATTTCAACTCCGGAACTATTGCAGATACCAAATCTTACAGTGGATGGGATAGTTTTTTGAAGCAGAATCCGGGGAGGGTGAAGTAAATAAGCGTAAAAATATTTTCTTACTTATTAAACTTATTTTTCAGAAAAGTATTGCACTATGAAATACAAAACTCTCACAAATTGCGAGGGTCCATTTTTTATTTACTTAAAAGTTAGCAGTACTTCATTTAAGTGTCTTTTCTCTTCTTGCTGTCTCAAATAAATTATTTTGAATAACACTATCTCCTCTAAAAATATACTCTATGGAATCTCCTTTTTTTTTGAAATAGAATCTCCAATTTTATAGGGATAATCTAACAGCTCGACTGAGCCATTAGAATATTTTACAAACAAAAAATTGTGCTCTTTTCTATCTCTATAAATACTAGTAACTTTTGCAGATATTTCATAATCAAGCAAACTATCATTAGTTGTTTTCCGCAAAAAAATAACTAAAATGATAATAAGTATAAATAAAGAAGAAAAAATTATGAAATTTTTGATGTTATAATTCATCTTAATAATTTTTATTTCTCATTTACCCAAGTATTTGTTTTTGCCCAATATATGCACCAAAGTGAATTTTCTTCATCTGTTTGTGTATTTAGTAATTTCGGGTAAATTTAACATTTTTTAACATATATACAAATCTCATTGCGGAGATTTAACATAGATAATGTCATTTTCATGTGCTCTTTATAGTATTTTCAATGATTAATTATATAGTAGTATCGATGGAAAGCGACAAAACTTGTCGTATAAAAAAATAGACAAAACAATTTTTGTAAATAATAAATAACATATTATAAATCAAACTATTAAATAAAAACACACAATTACTTGGCAAAACATAATACTATCTTTTACATTGGTATGATTTTTAATACTACATTTGTATAAATTTTCAGTTATGAAAACAAACCAACAAACTATAAATCAAACGAATCATAAAATAAACTGGTTCCAGAAGTTTCTGATGGTATGCTCCGGAGGAAATATTCATATTTTAAGAAAGACTCCGAGCGAATGGAATAAATTTTCAGGGATCGGAGGAATCGTATTATTTACGGCCGTATTCGCAACTTTATCCGCAGGATATGCTATGTATACTGTATTTGATAATATCTGGGCTTCTGTAGGATTTGGAATCCTGTGGGGATTGATGATTTTCAATCTGGACCGCTATATCGTTTCTTCCATTAAAAAAACAGGAACGTGGTGGAATCAGATACTGATGTCTATTCCCCGTCTGATTTTAGCAACATTCTTAGGAATTATCATTTCTAAGCCATTGGAGCTTAAAATCTTCGAAAAAGAGGTCAACAAGCAGCTTAATACCATCATTCAAAGAAACAAAAAACAGCTTCAGGGCGAAATGAACGGCAGAATTCTGCAGCAAAGCGGCCCGTTTGAGGCAGAAAAGAAACAGATTGCCGAAAAAACAGTACAATATCAAAAAGCTTACGACTCGGCAGCTGTGGAACTTGAAAAGGAAATTCTTGGGAAGCAATCCGGGCTTACCAGCGGAAAAGAAGGTTATGGTCCGAATGCAAAACGTAAACAGGAACTGAAGGAACAACGCCGTAAAGATCTTGAGGATTTCCAGAAGCAAAATGCTCCCAGACTGGAGTATTTAGATAAAGAAATCTCCAAAGTTTATACTAACCTGGAAACAGAAAGAAAGTCTTCAGATACCTTTGAAGATAAATTCAATGGTTTTGCGGCAAGGCTTCAGGCTTTGGATGAGCTAGGCAAAAATTCAGCAATTATAGGACTGGCAGCAGCTTTTATCATGGGACTGTTTATCTGTCTGGAGATCTCCCCTGTTCTGGTAAAATTAATTTCTCATGTCGGACCTTATGATTACCTGTTAGAAAAAACAGAAAATGATTTCAGGCTCTATTCTAAAGAAAAAATTGAAAAAGGAAATGCCCTGACGGATTTCAGAATTGATGATTTTAAGGATAATTTAAAAAAATAGCGTATTTTTCACGCATGATTATTGATAAAGAAGAAATCCGGAAGAAAAAGAAAAAGCTGGACGACTGCAAAATATTCCTTAAAAAAGAATTCATCGGAATTGATAAGATTATTGATGATTTAATGGAATACATTCAGATCTGGTACCTCATGCCTGAAATCCTGACCCGTCCCGTAGTAATCAATTTATGGGGGATGACCGGTGTAGGGAAAACAGATCTTGTGAGAAAAACAGTGCGATTCCTTGAATTTCAGAACCGCTTTGTTGAGATAGAGCTTAGCAACAGCGATGAAACCTCATGGAGCAAAAGTGTTTCCGATATTTTCCAGAGCAATCGTCTCAACGATGAAAAACCAAGTATAGTCCTTTTTGACGAAATCCAGCGGTTCAATACGATTGATCCCGACGGCACTCCGGTACCCCAGACAAAGTTTACTGATTTCTGGGAACTATTAAGCGACGGCAAATTAAGCAAAAGAGAACGTGATGATCTTGAACATTACCTGTTCTCTTATCTTTTACGCAAAAAGGAAAATGAACGGCGCAAGAAAAACGGTGAAACGGAAATGGATGAAAATCCTTACCTGAACCTTTGGGATGCCAAAGAACTGAAAAAGTACCTCAGCATGGAAGATGATGTGATGAGCATCATCGATATGAAGGAAGAGGATATGATCAAGCTAATCCTGAAAAAGCAGAAAGAAAAGAAGATCTATGAGCCGGTAGATTACAGCAAAATGCTGATCATCATCAGTGGAAACCTGGATGAAGCTTTCCAGATGTCCCGTGAGACCAGCGAGGCAGATATAGATGCCAATATTTACCATGCATTCACAAAGAAAATAACCGTTGTTGATATAAAAAATGCACTATCAAGGAAATTCCGCCCGGAGCAGGTAGCCCGGTTTGGAAATATTCATTTGATTTATTTTTCATTAAAAACAGAGGATTTCCAGCAGCTTATCCAAAGAGAAATCAACAATCTTAGAACCAAAACAAAATCAAAATTTGGCATCAGTTTAAAAATCAATAAAAATATTAATGAGCTGATCTATAGGAACGGTGTTTTCCCTGTACAAGGTGTACGTCCTGTGTTCAGCAGTGTGGTAGATATTCTGGACACAAACCTCAGCAAATTTCTGTTTGAAGCTATCATCAATGATGATAAAAGCATTGAAATAGATTACCCGGTAAACCAGAAAACCATTACCGGGAAAATTGGAAAGCGTATCATTGAGATTCCTTACACCGGAAGAATCGACAGTATCCGCCAGTCCAACCAGCTTGATGCAGTAGCCAACATCAGTGTTCATGAATGCGGACATGCCGTTTGCTATATACTTTATACAGGCTTCGCACCTTTACAGCTGAAAAGCAAGGTTGCCAGCAGCTATGCCGCAGGATTTACATTCCCGCACCAGATTCATGATACTAAAGAAAGCATTCTCGACAAAATTAAGATTTATCTTGCCGGTGGTATCGCTGAAGAAATTGTGTTTGGAGAAAATAATGCAAGCATAGGAAGAAGTCACGACAGGGAACAGGCGACCATGCTTGCCACCGATTATATAAGGAAATACGGATTTGATGAGGAATATCAGGCTTCCTATAACCTGGAAGATTATCCACACCGTATGCAGCATGATATCACCGATAAAAAAATTGAAAAGCTGATACAGGATCTTGCCAAAAAAACAAGAGAAGACCTGATTCTTCATTTAGACCTCCTGAAAGACATGAGTGTGGAACTCAGCAAAAAAGGAAGCATGTCGCCTAAAGACATTTATATAATAGCCGGAAAATATCAGCTTGATGTCACTATTAAAGAAGAAGGATACCTTCATATTGCAGAATATCATAAGATGCTCGGGCAATAGAGAAAAAATCTAATATAATAGAAATCAACATTAATAAAATCTTACCTTTCAGTGAATTTTGAAAGGTTTTTTCTATATATAATTATTTTATACGAAATATTTTATAATTTTACATCACTAAACTAATCATTATGAAAAATTTAATTTTAGCATGCACACTGCTTATCGGGAGTGCGTTTACCGCTACCCTGAAAGCACAATCAGAACCTTTCCTCGGACAGATTGCTTTTGTACCCTACAACAGAGCGCCAAACGGATGGGCAGACTGTAACGGACAGCTCTTGCCTATCGCTCAGAACCAGGCCCTTTTCTCTTTATTGGGAACCACCTATGGAGGAAATGGAACAACTAACTTTGCACTGCCCGATATGAGAGGAAGAGTTTTAGTTTCCCAGGGGCAAGGACCGGGCATATCACAGAATTATTTTATAGGGGAAATGGGCGGCAGTGAAACTGTTACACTGACCCAGCAACAGATGCCTGTTCATAGTCATACCGTGAATGCTGTAACCGCAGAGGGTAATCAGAATACGCCTACAGGCAATCTCCCTGCAGACACAAAGCTTTTAGATAAAGAATATTCTGATACGAATGCCAATACAACAATGAAATCTACCATGCTGAATCCGGCAGGAGGATCTCAGCCACATGAAAACAGACCTCCGTTTGTTACGATGAGATGCATTATAGCTTTACAGGGGATTTATCCATCTTTTAATTAATAAGTTATGAAAATTCTCTACTTGTTAATCATAGCATTTGGAAGTTCAGTGGCTGCACAGACCATTACTTTCAACGGATGTCATAATTTATTTGATAACCAGAACTTTATATTCAATAAAACCGGAGTAGATTCATACAATAAAGGGATCTATATTACCACACCGGTTGACGGTCAGCCTTGCGGAGGGCTGGGAACCTGCGAATTTAAAATCCAGTGGAACAATACTCTGACGAGATGGGAATTTCTTGCTGATGAAGGTAACGGAACTTTTGCCAGCCCTTTGCTGATTTATTATAATTCAACAGGGAACACCGGCAGCCAGAGACCACCCAGCAACACATTCGGAACATGGGTAGAAAACACAGCAGTAACCAGCGGACAGTGCGGAGGAAATCTTACAGGCAGCAATTCTACCATGACAGGGGATGTACATAGTTCTTCACTGGCCACATCGGAAGTTACAAAATCTAAAATCCAGGTTTTTCCGAATCCGGTTTCAGATGTAATCCATATTTCCGGAATTAATAACGGACAGAAGGTACAAATTTATAATGCAGACGGACAGCTGGTAAGATCTGAAAAATTCGATCAGAAGATCAATGTTTCTCTTCTTTCTACAGGAGTTTATGTTCTGAAAATCATTACTGAAAATTTTGAATCTTATGAGTTTAAATTTGTGAAAAAGTAAAAAGCAATGCCTTTATAGCATTAATTGATTATTGATATAGCTTTCAGAGATTCTGAAAGCTATTTTTTGGGAATATTTTTTGCTGATTATTTCCTATGCCATCAAGTGTTGTCAACAGCTATATTTACACTCCCGAGACTGAGATATTAAGGATTATCTATCAGTCCGGAGCTGTTTATGATTATCTTAAGGTACCGGCATCAATAGCTGAAAAATTCAGGGAAGCCAGGTCGAAAGGGAGATTTCTGAACAGTGTTATCAAGCCAAGATTTAAATATATTAAAATAAGCTGACGGTAATAGTAATATAAAATGCCCCCATTGCTGGAGGCATTTAGTATTTTGTATGACCAAATTTTTATTTAATGATCAGTTTAGACGTCTTACTGTCTTTTCCGTTGGAAATCTGAACCATGTAAACTCCTTTTTCAAGCTGTTGGTTTACTTTATAAACTCCGTTTCCTTCTTCAGTTACAGATGGACTTGCTACCAGTCTTCCTGACATATCGGAAATAGAAACTTTCAGATTTTTGCCGTCCTTAGCCTTAATGAATACATTATCACCTGTTGCCACCGGATTAGGATAAATAGCAAGATCAGTATTATCCACCTTAACTTCGCTTGTAGCAAGGTTGTTGACTAACATTACAGAATAATCCTCTGCCTGCCCGTATCCAAGCTGGCCACACGGCGCGTATGAACTTGGTGACTCAGCATCAGCAATAACCCTCATTCTTAATGGAGTATTCAATGTTGCTGTAGCCGGCGGGGTAAAGGTTCCGGTAAAAGTTCCGTTACCATCTGCTCCAATTGCCACATCATCACCAGAAGCTACTAATTCATTGGCTTCAAAAGTTCCGTTGTTATTATAATCTATCCAAACACGTACAAATTGTGGATTCCCAAAAATCCCAACATCAATAGTCTGTGACTGGTTCACTACTAGAGGAGTATATATTTTCATTGTACAAGCTTTTGTAGTATAATCCACATAGTAATACGGATGCGCAGCCCAATATCCTGGAGAGGCGTTATCTATTTGTCCTAATTTAACAGAAACAGGACCTACTAAATAGTTTCCTGGATTTTGTACGCTTGGAGGCACACAACCTACAGCAGGTACAACAGACGGAGCTGGAGTTGCAGGTAAAGCGGTCCCTGCTTTTGAAGTTGTAAGGCTGCTTCTAAGCAACATGAATGAATCATTAATTCTCTGCCCCTGCCCGGCAGTAAACTTCTGAGCAACAGAATTGGAGTAATTCATCATATTATATTGTACTCCTTGGTAGTTTGTACCGGTACATGAGTTGATGGCTGAATTGGAAGGAACGGGCCATGCATAGTAACCGCTTCCTGATCTTTCCGTATCGCAAACTTGATCATCATCATCATCACAAACTCCCGTTGTAGGTGGGCAAAAATCTGAATCTGCAGGAACAGCATCATATCTGCCACCTTGGAAAGTATGATATAATCCCATTGCGTGCCCAAATTCATGAGCAAATGTAGTATCGTGAGCTTTGGTTACCACCCCGGTTTTCATGAATGATTCGTAGTTGGAATCGAGGTTATTCGGAAACGCTGCAAATCCCATCAAACCAGCATTAGGAGTAGTACTTCCGTCAAATGTAGTGATGACATAAATATTAAAATAAGAAGCTTCCGGCCAGTGCGGAGCTAAACCTTTAATTGCAGCTCTGGAAGCGCCGCTTGTCGTTTGGTAAGCCATCCCGGATGTATTATAGCCGCTCAATGTACTCCCGTTATATCTTACAATACCTGTTGTAGCATTACAGTTCGGATCCCTTTTGGCTAAAACCAGCTTAATAGGGAATACTGCTGATGTTCCGAAATCTGCCGGCAAACCACTGGCCGGCCATGGATAAGTTCCCGCATACATCTTGTTAGCATTTTCCAGCCATTGCTGGATCTGGGCATCTGTTCTTGTATACGAAGGATTATTCCCTTCAATAACGTGAACCACAACAGGAATTTCATAAACTCCATTGACCATACCCTTAGCAGCTGATAAAGGATCTGACTGTCTTTGAGCCTGGATATTTCCGATAATTTTATCAAACATCTGTCTAATTCCAGGAAGTGTTCTGTCCTGTAACTGTAACTCCTGCTCAAAGCCACAGGTTTTTTGCTCCTGCTGCTGTTGGGCAACTAATGAAAGTGAACATAGCATTGCTCCATAAAGGAAAGTTTTCTTCATAACTTCAAATATTTCATTTTTTTTAAAATTTCAATGAAAATCATCTCCGTAAAGAGATGGTTTATCAAAATATATCTTCTATTAGTAGCAAAAAACAGTTTTTGTTACTAATATTTCATACTTTTTTATCAATATTTAATAAAAAATCATTTTTATTGAGTTAATTATTCATAATTTTCCAATATAAAATTTCATTATTTTCAACGATTAACAAGCTAAAGTGTTATTTTCAGACAAAATAACAACCTGTTTTTTATCAATAAATTATTTGTAAATTATTTAAAATTAGTAGACTTAAATTAAAAAAATAAGCTGTACAGATTGTGTACAGCTTACTTTATATTAAATTGATTTTATCTTACAAAGAATAATTCGGAGCTTCCTGGGTGATGATTACATCGTGTGGATGGGATTCTTTTAATCCGCTTCCGGTGATCATTACCATTTTGGTGTCTTTCTGTAAAGCTTCGATATCTTTAGCTCCACAATAACCCATACCGGCTCTTAGACCTCCGGTTAACTGGAAGATCACATCTTCTAATTTACCTTTATGTGGTACTCTTCCTTCGATTCCCTCCGGAACGAATTTTTTAGCCTCACTCTGGAAATATCTTTCTTTTCCTCCTCTCTTCATGGCAGAAAGGCTTCCCATTCCCTGGTAAGACTTGAATTTTCTTCCCTGGAAAATAATTTCTTCTCCCGGAGCTTCATCGGTTCCGGCTAAAAGAGATCCCAGCATTACTGCTCCAGCACCGCTTGCGATAGCTTTTACAATATCCCCGGAAAGTTTAATTCCTCCATCAGCAATAACACTTACATTTTTGGATGCTGCATATTCGTATACGTTATAAATAGCAGATAATTGTGGAACTCCAACTCCGGCAACAACTCTTGTTGTACAGATAGAACCTGGTCCCACTCCTACTTTAAGAACATTAGCTCCGGCTTCAATAAGGTCTCTCGCGGCTTCTGCCGTTACGATATTTCCGCCTACGATATCAAGATCCGGATATGCTCTTCTGATTTCAGCAATTTTATCCAGAACTCCTTTTGAATGTCCGTGAGCAGAATCGATACCGATGATGTCCACTCCGGCCTTTACTAAGGCAGCTATCCTGTCTAAAGTATCTTCACCTACTCCTACTCCGGCTCCTACGATAAGGCGGCCGTTCTCATCTTTATTGGCATTCGGATATTCCAGCTGGTTGTCGATATCTTTAATGGTAATCAATCCAACTAATTTGTTGTCTTTATCTACGATAGGAAGTTTTTCAACTCTGTTTTTAAGAAGGATTTCTTTTGCTTTCTCAAGGTTGGTATTTTTATCAGAAGTGATCAGATTATCTTTGGTCATGATCTCTTCAACCTTCATATCCAGGTTTTCCTGATATTTTACATCCCTGTTGGTGATAATTCCGATCAGTACATTGTCAGCATCCACTACAGGAAGGCCGGAAATTTTATATTTGGCCATAGTTTCCTTAGCCTGAGCCAAAGTATGGTCTTTTGAAAGGGTAACAGGATCAGAGATCATTCCGTTTTCTGAACGCTTTACACGGTTTACCTGTGCCGCCTGCTCAGCGATCGTCATGTTTTTGTGAATAAAACCCAAACCTCCTACTCTTGCCAGGGCAATAGCGAGATCTCCCTCAGTAACTGTGTCCATCGCAGCAGAAACTATCGGAACATTCAGTGTAATTTTGTCGGTAAGTCTTGATTTTAATGATACCTGGTTAGGTAAAACTTCTGAATAAGAAGGGACTAGAAGAACGTCATCGAAAGTGATGGCTGTCTCTACAATTTTGTTATGAATAGACATCTTTACTTTCTTTGCAAAATTAGGCTATTTTGACGAGATATGAAAATCCTTTTCAATAGTTTAAATAAAATTTAATAATCAATAACTTAAATGAAAAAAACCGTTCTTTTTCAGAACGGTCTCTCTCGGTACAAAATAAATTTAGTATATGAAACTACTTGTTTTCAGTTATTGAATAATTTTTCCGTTTTCATCCAGCTTGTCCATATGGGTCTGATTGTTTTTATCCACATAAATTTTAAGGCGCACATTTCCTTTGGTATCTTTAATGAAAAGTCCTACGTCACCATCTGCTGTTTTTCCGGCAAAGAATCTTTCCTGTGTAATCTTCCCTTCACTTCTCAGCTTTGCATATGCTTTTTTTGAGGCAACAGGATCATTGAGTTTTTTTAATGAGTCTTCAAATTTGATGATATCTTCTAAAGGAAAATCATCCGGCCTGTCCCAAAGTTTAAGACCATAGGTCCTGTTCTTTTTATTCCCGGTTCCTTCCATATACTGAAGCTGCATGATCTGGTCCGTATTTCTCTGATCTACGGAATACACCATTCCAGAACCGTCTTTATCAGCGCCATACACAAGCCCTCCGCATTCGTCCCCAAGTTCATTGAAAAAAATCATTCCGGCTTCTCTTTCCCGCGGCTTCAGCTCTTTCTTATTGAACATTCCCGGGTGCTGGCGGCTTTTGTTGCTGATCACCATTTTCAGTGTACCGTCTTTTTCAATGATATTGATACGTTCTACATCTATCTCTTCAAATCGCTGGGTGGTTTTCTGGTTTTTAAATCCAAAAAAGAAAAACAGGATAAACACAACGGTAAGCGAAACGGCATATATTTTAAGGATACGTACTTCTCTGATGAGTTTTTCCATAATAAATAAGTGATTGGTGATGAATTATTTATCTGTAGCTGCGTTTATCATTTTTGAAATATCATTTGCCGTAAAGTTCCCTCTAACATCCACAAATACAAGTTCTTTATCTGAATTTACGGTGATCATCATGTTTTTAATGGTTTCACCGTTCTGCTTTACCCTTACATTGACGTTTTCACCGTTGTGCTTTATGGTAGCCCATTCTTCAAAATCATTATTGTTCAGGTATTTGGAATATTCATTCAGCATTTCTTTGTTCCCGTTATCTACTGTCATTATTTTTATTTTGGAAACTTTTTTGATCAGATTGATCACCTCTTCACTTTCACCATCTTCCCTCAAAGCTTTTTTAATAAAAGGTTTTGCCATAAATACAGGGACATTGAAGCTGACAAATTTTGCTCCTTTGAAATCATGCTCCGACTGTCTGACAAAGTCCATATTCGGTCTTCCTGAAGGAAGGCAGGATTGAAGCATCCACAAGATAAAGGTTCCGAAAAAAATGTTTTTTAGAGTTTTCATGGTGATTATTTTTTAGTCGATAGGTTTTAGGGCTCCTCCCGATGTTTTGCTGATATTGGATTCTATTTCCGGTCTTCCTTTGTATTTTACCAATCCTCCTGATGAAGCTTTTACTTTCAGTCTGGTAGAGACATTCACAGACAGGTTTCCTCCGGATGTTGCTTCTGCCTCAAGATTATTTAATCTTAACTCATCGGCTTTACAAAGGGCACCACTGCTGATGTCTATAATTCCTGAGTTTGCTTTTCCTTCAATGGCGGTATTGGATCCGCTTGATGCTTTTACAGTAATAGTTCCCGCTGTAACTCCCGCTCTGATATTTGCCCCTGATGAAGTCCCGATATCTAATGTATTGTCGACCCTAAAATCTCCTTTTACATTTGCTCCTGATGATACATCAATAGCCATGTTATTTTCTTTGATAGAGTTCACCACGTTGAAGTTCGCTCCTGAAGACACTTTGATATTGTCCATTCTCGGAGAAGAAATATTAACGCTTAAGTTCTTAAACTTCAGGCTCTTTGTCCCTTTATTGTCTACATAGACTTTTAACACACCATTTTCAACTTTTGTGATGATATACTGGAGTTTATCCGCATCAGCAATTACTTTTACGTTGGTAGGGCTTTCCTGTTTGAAAACCACGTTAACGCCTGTGCTTACATTAATTCCGGAGAATTCACCTACGTTTCTTGCTTCTCCGTTAAGGTATGAGGAGGTATTATCAGAAGTAAGGCTGTTTCTCAGGTTGGTTACAGGATTGGTTTTGGTTTCGCTGGAATTGATGATCTTATTCACATCATCCATAGAAAGCTTTCCATCCAGCATTACCAGAATGTTTTCACCTTTTCCTCCGTCGATACTTAATAAAAGGTCATCCAATATTCCGTCCTTTGCGTCGGAAGAAAGAAATTTAATCTTCGCTCCTGAATTATTAACGGACATGATCTCGTTGTAGTTAAGGTTTTTTAAATAGACCGAAACATCTTTGCTTAGCCTGGCAAGATTATCCTGAACCTTACGCCCTTCCGTGGTATTGATATTTTCAGGGTTTTCTGTAATAAGGATTTTCAATCCGTTAATCTTCGAAAGCAGGGGTTTAATCTGGTCCAGCTGGGAATCGTCAATATTAAGACTGCTGAGCATTCCGAACATGGGTTTGGCAATTTTTATAGAGGTAACCCCTTCTACTTCCTGATATCTGTCGAAAAGCATATCGAATTTATCCCTCTGACCATACACGGTAAAGAAGTGGGAAAAAGCGAGCGCGAATATTATAAACATTTTTTTCATGAGTCAATTTTTATTTAAGCTTGATTATTTGTGCCTGATCAGAAGCATAATCTATTTTTTTGTTTAATAATCATCGTTTACCACTGCCGGCTGAACCAATTTTTCACTGACATTATTCGCAAATACCTGGAATGAATATTTAGTGATATTGATTGCTTCATCTACGTTATCGATCCTTTTACCGTTTACAATAACATAAGAGTCTTTGTAACCCGTGGAATCATTCAACGTTTTCTTAGTTTTATATGAGGAATTATCTACAAACCTCGGCTTTGATTCTTTTTTCAGCCTCCCTCTTTTTGGCAGGATTTCATCCATCACATCCTTTTCCGCTACTGAATTTTCCTGGAAAAGAGAGTCTTTTTTGGCTCCGGAAATTGAATCGGTATGGTTAACCGCTACCTGCTCCTGGTGATCGTTATTCTCTTCAATAAACCTGGATTTTTGCTTTAAAACCTCATCTTTTACCAGCTTTTCTCTTTCAGCAACTCCTATACGGTAATTGTTCATCAAGAAACCGACACTGAAAAGAAGCACTAATCCGGCTGCCATCCAGAACCATTTCGGAAAGGAAGGCTTATTCTTTTGAAGCGGGATAATGGGAGCTTCATTCGATCCTGAATCTCCGCCTTCTGCCTTCTGAAGAAAATCTTCAAAACTCCACTCCATCTTTTCTTCCTTTATTTCGTGGAAGATTTCATCGTATTTATTCTGAAATTGATCTTTGCTCATAGCTCATCAGTTGTGATATTTGTTCTTTTACTTTTTGTCTCGCCCTCATCAGGTTTACCCTGACTGCATTTTCTTCCATTTCCATCATTTCGGAGATTTCCGAGACCTCATATTCTTCTACATCCTTCAGATGGATTACCATTTTCTGTTTTTCCGGGAGCTGGTTGATAAACCCTATAATATGCTCCTTCAGATTATTGATGTCCATGCTGTACAATTCCGAGCGGTGAAGCTGCAAATCTGCAAATCCTAACTTCACATCGTGGTGCTTCAGGCGGTTCAGGCATTCGTTCCGGACGGATTTCAAAGCGTAGGATTTTAAATTTCCAAACTGCCCGAGCTCCTCTTTCTTCTGCCAGAATTTTACCATCAGGTCCTGCACCACATCTTCTGCCTCATCACTGCTCATAACGAATCTTTTCGCAAAACGATACATCTCGTCTTTGAGAATAAACACCGTATTCTTGAAAGTTTCCTGGGTCATGAGTTTTGTTTCTATAGGTAAGACAATTAAAATCTTAATTCTATTACATTACATTTAAAAAAAAGTAATGATTTTCTGTTTTTCTTCTTCTGAATGCTCATAAAACCACCTTATAAAGGAGTTTCTATGATGTGTATAAAGCTAACTATTTTTTATCCAGGATGAATGATATTCTGGGAAAATAAATAATAAAAGCCTCCGAAATGGAGGCCTTCAATATTAATAATTATCAAAAATATGTTTCAATATCGCCTTATCTTCTTCCGCTAAAGCCACTTTTCTTCTTCCCATTGCCCTTTCCGCAACTTCATAAGCTTTATCAAGTTTAAACTTTTCATCATCTTTACCTCCGCCCCATGAGAAGTTTTCCACAAGGTTGGGCGGAAAACCGGGTTTAAATATATTAGAAGCAACCCCCACTACAGTTCCCGTATTCAATTGGGTATTGATCGCTGTTTTGGAATGATCTCCCATAATGAGACCTGCAAACTGAAGGCCGGTATCTTCAAAAGCTTTTGTTCTGTAATTCCAAAGCTTCACCGGGCTGTAATTATTTTTAAGGTTGGAAGAATTGGTATCTGCACCGAAATTACACCATTCACCAATCACCGAATTCCCGACAAATCCTTCATGCCCTTTGCTTGAATATCCGAATATAATGATGTTATTGACCTCGCCTCCTATTTTACAGTGTGGGCCAATCGTTGTAGCACCATAAATTTTCGATCCTAGATTAAACTTGGAATCTTCCCCCAGTGCTATAGGTCCGCGAAGGTTACAGCCTTCCATTACCTCAGCATTTTTACCAATATAAATCTTTCCGGTTTTTGTATTGATGGTAGAGAATTCTATCTGGGCTCCCTCTTCAATGAACAGGTCTTTTTTATCCCCTAAAAATCCGTTGGTAGAAGATAGTTCCTGTGAAGTTCTTCCGGCAGTCAGCAGATTAAAGTCAAAATCTATGGCAAGATGATTATAGGTAAACAGATCTGAAGGTTTTTTAAAGAAAGTTAAATCCTCTTTGATATCCGTCATCTTTTCGATCTGGTTCAGGGAGAATCCTTTCATATTGATCCTGGCTGCGATCAGTTCATCTTCATAAACAAGAGCTTCACCCGGCTTAAGCTCCTTGATTTGCCGGATCACCGTTTCTGTTGGTAAAAAATTAGTAACCAGGAAAAGACTCTCTTTTTCTTCGGGATTCCTAAATTTATTCTGAAGATAGTTTTCGGTGAAGTAGGAAACTTCATCATTTTCCAGAATTTTCTGCCATCGTTCGGAAAAAGTCAGGATTCCGCATCTCATGGCGGCAACAGGACGGGTAAAAGTAAGCGGAAGAAAATCTTCCCAGTATTGGGCATCTGAAAATACTAATTGCATTGTGTAAAGGTTAAAAATTAGAAGTCAGAATTTAGAAGATGAAATATAAAAGTTTTCTCCTTCTCATTTCTGTTCAGAACAAAAATACAAAAATAGCCCGAAAGAAATATCAGAAAATCCGAATCTGAAGGCTGGATGATCCGAGCTTATATCTTATTATTACAAAAAAGCCTCCCAATAAATTGGAAGGCTTCGTATGTTTAGGTAACAAAAAATTACTTAGCGAATTTTTTGTATTTGTTCATGAACTTATCAACTCTACCTGCAGTGTCAACTAATTTCACTTTACCAGTGTAGAAAGGGTGAGAAGTTGAAGAGATTTCCATTTTGATCAATGGATATTCTTGTCCTTCATATTCGATAGTATCTTTAGTTTCCGCAGTTGATTTGCAAAGAAACACCTCGTCGTTACTCATATCTTTGAAAACAACAAGTCTATAATTTTCTGGGTGGATTCCTTTTTTCATAATACAATTTTTAAAAAATTAAAGTTTGCTTTCGAAATAGTAATGGTATTTCTCTGCTAATTTTAGGTTGCAAAAGTACAACATTTTTTCAAATATACAAATACCCAATTCAATATTTTTTCTTGATAAGAAATTCAAAGTATTTTCGTTAAATTTGGAATCTTAAACTTTAATTTCGATGAAATTCAAACTATTACTGGCTTTTTCATTTTGGATGCTTCTTGTAGCAGTATCGTGTAATAAGGATGATATTACCTTTGATGCTCCTTCGCAGCAGCTGAGTTTCTCAAAGGATACCGTATTCTGTGACACGGTTTACCACCAGGTACGTTCCGAAACTTATGTTGTAAAAGTATATAATAATGAAGACAAGGATGTTCTGATTCCGAGAATTAATCTGGAAAAAGGAAGCTCATCACTATACAGGATCAATGTAGACGGAAAGCCGGGCTTTGATTTCAAAGATGTTCCGTTAAGAAAGAAGGACAGCATGTATATTTTTGTGGAAATAGCCCCTGAAGCTACGGGCCCTGAAGCTATTGCCGAAGACAAAATCCTTTTCAGCAGCGGTGCGGGACAACAGCATGTGACGCTATTCTCAGTCGTGCAGGATGCTGAATTTTTCATCGAAACCCCTACCAATCCCAATGTAATTTCCACCCACACCACATGGAATAACAATAAGGCTAAGATCATCTACGGAAATCTTACCATCGATCCTAATATTACCCTGGATATCCAGCCGGGAACCAAAGTTTACTTCCATAAAAACAGCGGCATGAAGGTATCATCCGGTGCAACCCTGAATATCAACGGGGTTTTTGACAATGAGGTAATCCTTCGCGGAGACAGAAATGATCCTTATTACGACACCATTCCTAAAAACTGGAACTCTATACGGATGGAGCCCAACTCTATCCTCAATATGAATTTTGCAAGACTTTTCGGAGGGACAAGAGGATTTGATATGAAACAGAATACGGCCAATATCAGCAACTCATTCATCCATACTTTCTTTGAATATGGTATTTATGCAGTAGGATCAACAGTTACCGCCAAGAATCTGGTGATGAACAATTGCGGTGAGTCATGTATCGGGATCTTTAGAGGTGGAAACCACAGCTATACCCATGCTACCATTGCGAACTATTCTAAAACCATGGGATCATTCAACAGAAACGGGATCACAGCCACCAATGAATGGAAAAATGCGGCCGGAACCACGGAACAGGGAGCGCTTCAGCGTCTTGATATAAAAAACAGCATTGTATTTTCAGACAGGGATAATTCTGTTAATTTTGAACAGACTCCGGGACAGCAGTTTGAGTTTCTGATCCAGAATTCACTGATAAAATATTCTGGTGTACCGGAAGCCGGCTTTCCTTTCGACAATAATGTGAATGTAGTACAGAGCATTAAAAATGAAGATCCGCAGTTCCTCAATTATTTTGCCGCGAAGATGAACCTGAGGGTAAAAACCACATCTCCAGCAAGAGGAAAAGGAAATGTGACGGTAGCAGGAACAGTACCTTTTGACATTGTGAATGTATCGAGAACAACAAACCCTACTTTAGGAGCTTATCAATAATGGAAATCACACAGCTGCAGCAACAGGTTAACGAATGGATCAAAACCATAGGAGTCCGCTATTTTAATGAACTGACCAATATGGCCATGCTGACCGAAGAAGTAGGTGAAGTAGCCCGCATCATTGCCAGAAGGTATGGCGAGCAAAGCGAAAAAGAAAGTGATAAAAGCAAAGATCTTGGTGAAGAGCTGGCAGATGTATTGTTTGTTACTTTATGTTTAGCCAACCAAACCGGAGTGAATCTGCAGGAAGCTTTCGACAAAAAAATGAAGATTAAAACGGACCGTGACAAGGACCGGCATCAAAACAACGAGAAGTTGAAATAATATATAGATATCAGATCACAGATACCAGACTTTTTTTATAATCCGATATCTGAAATCTAACATCTGATGTCTTAAACTGAAGAAATAATGAAGTTAGAAAAATCAAAATTAGCATCAGGAAAAACAGTTCAGATCAGCGGTTCGAAGAGCATTTCGAATCGTTTGTTGATTTTGGAAAGTTTATTTAAAAATATACAGATCGGAAACCTGTCTAACTCCCAGGATACCCAGCTGCTGAAAAAAGCACTGTCCGAAAACACAGAAACCGTAGACATCCACCACGCAGGAACAGCTATGCGTTTCCTTACTTCCTATTACTCAATATCTGAAGGAAAAACAACCATCCTTACCGGGTCTAAAAGAATGAAGGAAAGACCGATCAAAAACCTGGTCAACGCTTTAAAAGACTTAGGGGTTGACATTGAGTATCTGGAAAACGAAGGCTTCCCGCCTTTAAAGATCACAGGAAGGAAGATCACCCAAAAACAGGTGAATGTTCCGGCCAATATATCCAGCCAGTTCATTACCTCTCTTCTTTTGATTGCCGGAAAACTTGAAAACGGGCTGGAGATTCATTTGGTTGGCGAAGTTACTTCAAGATCCTATATAGAAATGACACTGGATATCCTGACAAGATTCGGGATCAGGAACAGCTTTGAAGGAAACACCATTAAAGTGGAGCCATTTGATTCAAACAGTGAATCATCAACAGTACATTACGAAGTGGAAAGCGACTGGAGCTCGGCTTCATACTTCTACTCGATCTGTGCATTGGGAAGAGAAACCATCCACCTGAAAAGTTTTTACAAAGAATCTACTCAGGGAGACTCTGCCATTGCTAAAATCTATGAAGAATTTTTCGGAATCAAAACCATCTTCACAGAAGATGAGCATAAGATTACCCTTCAGCCGGTGCCCGATTTTATTTTCCCGGAAAAAATTGTTCTGGATATGAATAACTGCCCGGACATTGCACAAACACTTTGCGTAACGGCCGCTGCATTAAAAATTCCATTTGATATTTCCGGCCTGGGAACATTAAGAGTCAAAGAAACCGACAGGCTGCAGGCTTTATATAACGAACTAAAAAAACTGGGCACAGAAACAGACATAACAGACCTTACCATCAAATCCGTAAGCTTTGGAGAACCGGAAGAGCATATTTCCATCGGAACCTACCAGGATCACAGGATGGCGATGAGCTTTGCCCCGTACTGCCTCATTAAAGAACTCAATATCGAAGAAGAGGATGTGGTAGAAAAATCTTATCCTATGTTCTGGAAAGAT
The DNA here is from genome assembly GCF_900129755.1 of Chryseobacterium oranimense. Lineage (GTDB taxonomy): Bacteria > Bacteroidota > Bacteroidia > Flavobacteriales > Weeksellaceae > Chryseobacterium > Chryseobacterium oranimense. The sequence goes on along the minus strand of NZ_FQWT01000009.1, from coordinate 17,189 downwards.
TTAAACGACATAATGGTTAGAGGATAAAAAAATTCCAATATGATAAGAAAGTATTTATTCTTTTTTTCTCTGTTAATCCCTATTTTTTCCTGGGCGCAATATCTGCTGCCCAATGAAGAAACGGTTTTCTCGTTTAAAACAAATAATGGGAAGACCATGGCTTTGGTTAAAGATAAAAAGAATGAATATATCCAGTACAGATTCGGAAGCAAGGACCATGTAGATATGGAATTCCCAATGACCAGGACAAAAGAAAGCTGGAAACAGTTTAAATACAACTCCTACTTTAGAGGCGGCGGGAAGCAGAATGCAAGCATGGAGGTAGACAATCTTTCCTTTACCAACAATGGATATCAGTATCTGTTGTACAGAACTTATTTTGCCGAAAACAGGAACTTTGCCGCCGGAATCATCATTACAGACAGCAAAGGAAAAAAAACACGTATTTCAGGGAATTACAAAACCGTTGAAGGCTGTATCTGCAATCTGGAAGATACGGGAATGATTCAGAAAGAGGATACCGGCCTGGAATTTTAACCCTATTGCAGATGAAATTCCTTTTCTCTTTTCTATGTATTGCATGCGTCTCAGGATATTATGCACAAAACCTGAAAGACTTCTCTGTTCCGGAAGGATATAAAAAAATTACCGAAGCTAAAGGAGATCTGGACAGAGACGGAAAAGATGAAACCGTAATCATTTTCAACACGGATAAAAACACGCCCCTGAATGACCGCGATGATTTCGCGAGATCATTATTTATCCTGAAAAACATCAACGGAAAACAAAAAGTCTGGAAAGAAAACAAAACCTTTATTTTTTCAAGCGGAACAGGATTTTATCCGGAAGAGAATACTCCACCTGAAATATCAATCAAAAACAACAGCTTTTCTGTAACCCAGGTATTCAACACCAATTCGAGGCATACCCAGACTTATACACATACATTCAGGTTTCAGAACGGTGATTTCTACCTTATCGGCTCTCATGACAGGTTTGAAGACACCTGTGATTTCAATTATCTGAACGAAATTAATTTTTCAACAGGAAAAGTAATTATAGACGAGGAGCATTCATCCTGCGATGATGAAGAGAGGGTTATTCCAAAAGATATCCACAAGGAGTTTATCCACCCGTTTAAAACACTGATCAAAATGAACAATTTCAGGATTGGGGAAAACAAATTGAAAATTCCGGATTCGGACAAAGAAATTCACTACTGATAATCAACAACATAATGAAGATAACTAAACTACTGTTCATTGCTCTATAATTTTACTCACCTACTTATCCACAGAGTTATCCACAATTTATCAATATCTTTTTGAAACAAATTCAGAAAACAGGGGCGGATTTTGTTTCTGAGCAATTTATATACCAATAAATAATAGAGTTCCTATTTCTTTTTTTACATTTGCTGAAAATACGGTTGGTGCTGAAACACAGCAGCCGGAGGAAAAAACAAAAGTCTAAAATCATAAATAATCCAATGACTATTATTATCACCGGAACCTCATCGGGAATAGGGTTTGTGCTCGCCGAATATTTCGGAAAAAAAGGCCATAAAGTATACGGTTTAAGCCGGAAACATACAGAAAGCCAATACTTCATATCTATTCCAACCGATGTTACCGATAATACAGCCGTTCAGAATGCCATTGCTGAAGTTTTAAAAACAGAATCAAGGATCGACGTCCTGATCAATAACGCCGGAATGGGAATGGTAGGCGCTGTGGAAGATTCTACAAAAGAAGATATTCTGAAGCTGTTCAACCTGAATCTTGTAGGCGCTGTCCAGATGATGAGTGCCGTTCTTCCGAAAATGCGGGAAAACAAATTTGGGAAGATCATTAATATTTCAAGTATCGGAAGTGAAATGGGACTTCCTTTCCGTGGCTTTTATTCTGCTTCCAAATCTGCCCTGGATAAGGTAACAGAAGCGATAAGATATGAAGTATACCCATGGAATATTGACGTATGCTCCTTACATCTTGGTGACATCAAAACAAATATTGCAGAAAACAGAGTAAGAACACAGGTTTCGGAACCTTACAAAAATATATTTGATAAAGTGTATAACTTGATGAATTCGCATGTAGGTGACGGAACCGATCCTCTTGAGGTGGCAGCGTACGTGGAAACACTTTTGAATAAAAATAAATGGAAAGCCCACTATTATTTCGGTAAATTCGGACAGAAAATCGGCGTTCCTTTGAAATGGATTCTTCCGCAGGGAACCTACGAAAATCTGATGAAAAAATATAATAAACTGGACTAAATTCAGTTATTTAAAAAATTATTAAATCTGCTGTTAAACCATTAAGACGTATTGAGATTCATATAAGATCTTATCTCAGTTCGTAAAGCGTCTTTATTGGGTATATAAATTGAACATTGAAGTTATTTCTGAAAATATTCTTTATCCTGTTCTGCGTTTTTGTACAAGCGCAGAAAAAACAGTATTGGCTTATTGACACGGAAACCAAAGTCAGAAAAAAAGTAAAGGATTCCCTTTCTGCAGCCAAATTCCTGGACTCTTTATCCCAGAGCAATTATTTCTTCACAAAACTGAAGGATGTAAAAGTGAAAGGCGACAGCACGGAAATTTTCTACGATAAAGGGAAAAATTTCAATGAAACCTATGTAGACCTTTCTGATTCCGTTGCTTTGAAACTAAAGATCCAGAAGGATTTTTTCACTAAAAATTTAGATTCAACTAAAAAAAGCATCAACAAAAGGTATATAGATGACGGATATTCTTTCAGCCGTCTTAAATCTAAATATAAAGGCCAGAAAAACGGCTATCCTGTCATAGAGCTGGATGTCAACAAAAATGATAAGCGTACCATTGATAATTTTGTAGTAAAAGGCTACGAAAGGGTTCCTAAAAGGTTTATGAAAAACCTGGAAAAGGAATTCAAAGGAAAGACTTACGATGACAAAAATCTTCTGGCCATCAGCAAGAATTTTCAGAGCCATGCTTTTGTCACTCTCGAACGGCCTCCTCAAACTTTATTTACTAAAGACTCCACTAGCATTTACCTGTTTATGGAAAAGAAAAAGACCAATACGTTTGATGGGGTAATTGGTTTTGGAAATGACAAGACGGAAAAATTTACCCTGAACGGAACCCTGAATGTAAACTTCAGGAATATGTTCAATGGTTTTGAGACCGTTAACCTTTACTGGCAGAGAAACCCGGACAAAGGCCAGACTTTTGATCTGCAAACAGATATTCCTTACCTTTTTAAATCTAATGTCGGGATGAACCTGAAAGTCAATATTTTTCGACAGGATTCCACTTTTGCCAATGTGAAGTTCCTGCCGGCTTTTTATTATCATATCAATTCCCGCAACAGGATCGGGCTCAGAGCAACTTTGGAATCATCCAGCATCATAGACACACTGTATGTTCAGGGTAAGGATTATAATAAAAGAGGGCTCGGGATCTGGTTTGAAATGACAGAACCTACGGATATTGACCTTTTTCTTTATAAAACCAGGATCAATGCCGGTTATGATTATCTGACGACCACCTATACCAAAGATAATATTAAAGCCAACCAGAACCAGTTTTATTTCTTCGGTGAACATAATTATCATATTTCCGGAAACCATTTTCTCAATATAAAAGCGGAAGGAGCCATGATGGATTCCAAGGTTGAATTCTCTGCCAATGAACTTTACCGTTTCGGGGGATGGAATTCCATGCGGGGTTTCAATGAGAAATCCCTGGCCGGCGACTTCTATTATTATGCAGGCTTAGAATACCGGTATCTCATCGGAAGCCAGGCCTTTTTTGATTTCTTCGGACAATACGGACAGCTCAATAACAAATCCTTAAATGTAAAACCTAAACTTTACAGTGTAGGACTTGGGTTCAATTTCTTTATTCCTATCGGGCTGATGAGCTTCCAGCTCTCTAATGGTAATGAATTCGGAAACCCTTTTAAGTTTAATGACATCAAAATCCATTGGGGAATCCTGAGTAGGTTTTAAGAGTTTCTTTTGTGTGAAAACTCTGGACTTATTATTAAGAGTTTGCGATAAAAACCTATGTTCTTTTCTTTTCACGCAAAGTTTAAAAAAATAGCATTCAGAAAGAAACTACTGCATACATACAAGGATTATTATAGTATAAAAAAGCAAAATAATAAAATAAAGCAGCCCTTTCAGTTTATTATTATGTTAAATATTCATGTTAAAAAATATTAAAAAGTATTTTTCTTTTAATACCACATTAAAATTCAGGTAACAGTACTCCGCTAAATTTGCTCTCAAAAAAAATGAAGAAGACTTTAGCTACTTTTGCTGTTTTTTTACTCCCCCTTTATCTCACTGCCCAGGAAATTAGCATTACCGGAAATGTAAGATCCGAAAACGGTTCCAGCGTTTCCGGCGTGAGCATCACTGACAAAAATACCGGAAAAACAACAGTGACCGACGAAAGCGGTAACTTTACCATATCTGCCAATCCAAAGGATATCCTTGAATTCTATGCCCCGGATTTTTCAATGTATACGGTAGAAGTTTCTTCCAGAAGACAATATTCTGTTGTTTTAAAAAAAGCTAATGAAAAGCAAATTGAAGGTGTAGTTATTACAGCTTTGGGAATTGCCAAAAAGAAGGAAAAGATAGGCTATGCCACTCAGGAAGTAGGAACAAAACAATTTGAAACTATTACCACACCGAGTATAGGAAATTTATTTTCCGGACAGGTAGCCGGGCTTAATGTATCCAATCCTACAGGAATGCAGCAGGCTCCGCAGTTTACGCTGAGAGGAAATTCCAATTTGGTTTTCGTAATTGATGGCGTGATTGTGGAAAAAGAAGTTTTCCAGAACCTGGATCCCAATAATATTGAAAATATCAACGTCCTGAAGGGAGCAACCGCTTCTGCACTCTATGGTTCCAGAGGCAGATACGGAGCCGTCCTGATTACGACAAAAAATGCCAGAAAAAAAGGCTTTTCTGTAGAGTTTTCACAAAATACCATGATAACGGCAGGATTTACCAACCTCCCGAAAACCCAGAACGAATACGGTAACGGATCTCACGGAAAATACGAATTCTGGGATGGTGCCGACGGCGGTGTGAATGACGGTGATATGATCTGGGGGCCTAAATTTGTTCCCGGGCTGAAAATTGCCCAATGGAACAGCCCGATCAGGGATAAAATGACAGGCCAGATAATTCCGTGGTATGGAGCAGTGACAGGAAGCCAATATAACGACAAATCAAGATACGAAAGAGTTCCTATAGACTGGCAGTATCATGATAACCTTGATATTTTCTTAAAGCCTGCAGTTATTAACAATAACAGTTTCGCGGTAAGCTATAAAAACAACAAAGATATTTACAGGCTGTCCGGAAATTTCATGAATTACGACGACAGAATTCCCGGTTCCTATCTGCAGCGTTACGGCGTCAACTTCTCTTCTGAAAATCATCTGGGAGAAAAATTAACCTTTGATACTAAATTTAATTTCAACCAAACCTTCACGCCCAATATTCCCAACTACGAATATAATCCAAGCGGCCATATGTACACCATCCTGATCTGGATGGGAGCAGATGTAGACGGCAGGGATCTTAAAAACCACATGTGGATCCCTGGAAAAGAAGGAACTGCCCAGGCTAACTGGAACTATGCCTGGTACAATAACCCTTGGTTCGGAGCCGAATATTACAAGAATAAAAACAGAACCAATATCATCAATGCCCAGACCGGCTTGGAATATAAAGCCACTGAAGATTTTTCCGTAAAAGGAAAGATATCTATTGTGGAAAACCACAACAAACAAGAGATATTGAGTCCGTATTCTTATTTTAACTACAGCGCTCCGAGAAGCGGAGGTTATCTCCTGAATGATACCAAAACATGGAACCTGAACTCCGACATCCTTGCTACCTACAAGAAAAAAATATCTGATAACTTTGATTTTACGATCAATGCCGGAGGTTCTACTTTTTACTATAAAAACAATGTTGATAATGCTTCAACAGACGGATTAAAAATCCCGGAATTATACACACTGGAAAATTCAACCGGAGCGGTAAAGTACTACGATTACCTTAAGGAAAAGCTGATCTACAGTGCTTACTCAACCATCGATATAGGATTGTATAATGCTTTTTTCATCAACGTTTCAGGGCGTAATGACTGGTCTTCTACCCTTCCGAAAGCCAACAGGTCTTACTTCTATCCTTCCGCCTCGGTAAGTGCAGTTGTTTCAAACCTTGTTAAAATGCCGGAAGCCATTAATCTTTTAAAACTTTCAGCTTCATGGGCGAAGGTTGCCTATGACTTCCAGCCATATTCCATAAGAAATTATTATCTGAACAATAAAGGAGCGACGTTTAACGGGAATCCTATGTATAATTATCCTACTATCCTGAACGTTGAAAATTCTTTAAAACCTGAACAGACCAAATCTTATGAACTGGGATTGAGCGCAGGATTATTTAAAAACAGGGTTACTTTGGATGTTACTTATTTCAGAACACTGGATTATAACAATATTCTTGAATTCCCGGCCGCACCGTCATCAGGATTTACCTCTCAGTATGTAAACGGAAACGAGTATATCACGAAAGGTCTGGAGATCTCTTTAGGATTGGTTCCTGTAAAAACAGCCAACTTTACCTGGAGGTCTTTAATCAACTGGAGTACTTATGAACAAAAGCTGACTTCCATTTACGACAATATGCCGAATTACAATAATATCAGGCTTGGCGAAAGAATGGACAGCTACTATGATTATACCTGGAAGAAATCCCCGGACGGAAAAGTAATCCTGAATGCCGCTACGGGTATGCCTACAAGAGCAGATGCACCAAGCAATCTCGGCCACTTCAATCCGGACTGGACGTTTGGCTTTAACAATACCTTTAAATATAAAAAGTTTACGCTGAATATCGGAATCGACGGAAGCATAGGAGGCGTCATGAGGTCCCAGGTCGTAGAAAAAATGTGGTGGGGAGGAAAACATCCGAACTCAACAGCCTACAGAGATCTTGAATATGCCAATCCGGGAACCTACTATTTTGTACCGGACGGAGTAAATTACAATGCCGCTACCGGAACCTATACACCCCACACAAAACCGATCAGTTTTCAGGATTGGGCACAGAATTATCCCTATCAGGCAAGGGTAACGGAAGATGAGAGTGAACTGTTTGCAAATGTTTTCGACAGAACTTTCATTAAGCTGAGGTCTGTAGTTCTGGAATACGATTTCTCGTACCTCCTGAATCCTAAAGGAATGATCAAAAATTTCACCGCCAATATCTCCGCTTATAATCTGGCGATGTGGAAAAAGTCTAAAAACCTTTATTCCGATCCCGATTACCAGCTCAAGAAAGACAGCAATGATATCCAGGACCCTTCCAGCAGATGGATAGGAATAGGTTTTAATCTTAAATTTTAATTAACAAGTATCCTGAACAATGAAAAATAATATAAATGTTGCAGCGAAATCGCTAAAAAAATTCAGTATAAAGACTATTGCGGTGGCAGGACTTCTGGTCCTCGCCTCATGCGAAACCGACCTTGACAAAATCAATGAAAACCCTAATGACCAGGCAAGTGTAGATCCCAAAGTCCTTTTGACCTATGTTTCAAAAGACGCTTTCCAGGTAAACGGTGACAATATGTATGCTTCCAGAATGATGATCGGTACGGATGGAGAAAACACTTACCAGTACATGAAATGGAACGATGCCTCCTTCGAAGTATACACAAAAGGTATTCTGAATACGGTAAAAATGATGCAGGAAGCCGAAAAGATCAACAATAAGAACTATAGTGCCATCGGTAAATTCTACAGAGCCTATTATTTCTTTAATTTAAGCTTAAAATTCGGTAGTATCCCTTACACCGAAGCTGCCAAAGGGGAAGCCGGAATTACCCAACCGAAATACGACAGCCAGGAAACAGTAATGGCAGGAATTTTATCCGAATTGAAAGAAGCCAATGACCTGATTAATTCCAATGATAAAATTGAAGGTGACATTATCTACAACGGTGACGCCACAAAATGGAAAAAGCTGATCAATTCTTTCCGCCTAAAAATTTTAATCACCATGTCTAAAAAAACGACACTGGGAAGTTATAATATCGCCAATGAATTTGCTTCAATCGCAGGAAGTCAGGCTTTAATGACCTCTATTTCCGATAATGGAGAGCTTAAGTTTGCCGATGCGGCAGACAGCAGATATACTATGTTCAACAACAGCGGTTACGGATCAAGTTTATACATGGCCGATTACTTTATTAATCTTTTTAAAGCAAGGCAGGACCCACGTCTTTTCACTTTTGCCGCACAGACTACAGCCGCAAAAGAAGCCGGAAAACCCATCACCGATTTTACAGGCTACAACGGAGGAAATCCTACTTCTTCCTATTCAGACAATGCAGCTCTGATCACTGCAAAAAATATTTCCAAGGTCAATGACCGTTTTTACAAAGATCCTACCAATGAACCTTCTTCCGTACTGAGCTATCCGGAGCTGGAATTTATCCTTGCCGAAGCCGCTGCCAGAGGATGGATCTCCGGATCGGCAAAGCCACATTATGACAATGCTGTTAAAGCAAGTTTCAGCTTTTACCAGACCTACGTAAAAAATCCGGGACAATATTTTTCAGGATTTGATGTGAATCAGTACCTGGCATCTCCATTAGTGGCTTACAATGATGCAGATCCGCTTCAGAACCGCCTCGAAAAAATCATGACCCAGAAATATATGACGATGTTCCACCAGAGCCAGTGGACATCCTATTATGATTATTTAAGAACAGGATATCCAAACTATCCTTTACAGACAGGAGTTTCTGCCCCGTTCAGATTCAGATATCCGCAGGCAGAATATAGCTATAACAGCACCAATCTGAAAGCGGCACTGGCTGCCCAATACGGAGGAAATGACAATATCAATTCCAAACCGTGGTGGCTTCAGTAAAAAAATAAATAGTATATAAAAAAATGTAAACCGCAGGAAAATCCAATTAACTTGCGGTTTATTTCTTATTAAGATTGAATATGAACAGAAGAGAATTTTTAGAAAAATCAAGCCTTTTGCTGGCCGGGCTGGGAACTTCAAGTGTTCTTCACCCTGCTATTTTAAAAGCACTGGCCATTGAACCTGCCGCAATGTCTACCTTTTATGATGCAGAGCATGTGGTGATCCTGATGCAGGAAAACCGTTCTTTTGACCATGCTTTCGGAGCATTAAAAGGAGTTAGGGGATTTCTTGATAAAAGAGCTTTCGTTAAAGAAGACGGCCATTCCGTTTTTTTTCAAAAAGGTGATAGCGGAAAATATGCTTCCCCTGCAAGATTAGATCTTAGAAATACAAAATCTACATGGATGAGCTCACTGCCACATTCATGGGGAGATCAGCAGAAAGCTTTAAATAAAGGAAAATACGACAAATGGCTTCAGTTTAAAGCCTCCGGAAATAAAGATTATAAAAATATTCCCCTTACTTTAGGCTATTATAACCGGGAAGACCTTCCGTTTTATTATCAGCTGGCAGATGCATTTACAATATTTGACCAATATTTCTGCTCTTCACTTACAGGAACAACACCCAACAGGCTTTTTCACTGGTCGGGAACGCTCCGTGAACATCAGAACGGCAAAGCAAAAGCTAACGTATACAATGAAAATATTGACTACGACAAGGCAAGACAAGCACACTGGAAAAGCTTTCCAGAAATTTTAGAGGAACAGAATGTTTCCTGGAAAATTTATCAGAACGAGATCAGCCTTCCCAAAGGAATGTCAGGTGAACAGGAAGCCTGGCTGAGTAATTTCACAGATAATCCGATTGAATGGTTTTCAAAATTTAACGTTAAATTTTCAAAAGGATACCATCAGAATATTCCTAACATCATTGCTTCCCTGAAAAAGGAAATTGAAAAAAATCCTGATCAGAAGAAGAGATTGGAAACGATGATCGCTGAACTGGAAAAAGATCAGAAAAAATATACTCCTGAAAACTATTCCAAACTTTCGCAGTTTGAAAAAAACCTTCACGAAAAAGCTTTTACCACCAATATCAACGATCCCGATTACTGGAATCTGGAGATCGGAAACGATGAAAACGGAGAAAGACTGGTTGTTCCGAAAGGAGACGTCCTGTTCCAGTTCCGAAAAGATGTGGAAGAGAAAAAACTTCCATTGGTTTCCTGGCTGGTAGCTCCCGAGCATTTCTCTGATCATCCCGGATCACCATGGTATGGAGCATGGTATATTTCAGAGGTTTTAAATATATTGACCAAAGATCCTGAGACCTGGAAAAAAACAATTTTCATAATCAATTATGATGAAAACGACGGATATTTTGATCATGTCCTTCCGTTTGCCCCTCCAGCCAACCCAAGCCAGCCTGTAGATATGAACAGTAAGGAAGGAGCCGAATATGTTGATCAGTCGCAGGAATACATGTCTGTTCTTCCGCTGAAGGATCATGAAAGAATAGAAGGAGCTGTCGGATTGGGGTACAGGGTTCCGATGATCATCGCATCTCCCTGGACGAAAGGCGGCTTTGTGAATTCCGAAGTTTCGGACCATACTTCTGTTCTGCAGTTTCTGGAGAAATTTATCAGGAAAAAATATAATAAAGACGTTACAATTGATAATATCAGTGACTGGAGAAGGGCTATTTGCGGAGATTTAACTTCTGCTTTTAATTCTTCAAACTCCAAAGTACCAAAGATGGATTACCTTGATCAGAAAGATTTTGCAAAAACCATCAACGCTGCCAGGAGCAAACCTGTTCCCAATCTGAAATGGTATTCTGAAAATGAGCTGAATGAAAATCTACTTGACATTCAGGAAAGGGGAACTAAACCGTCCAACCCGCTTCCTTATCATTACCATGTCAATATGGAAAACGGTAAGATTAGAATGACTAATTTAAAAGAGGCAGGCGTTCCGCTTTTAATTTATGACAGAGCACAGTTGAGCAGCGGCAGTTATTATTTTTCCTACGCTCTGTATTCAAAACAGGAACTTTTACACACTGTGAACCCCGGAAAATATGATTATGAAGTTTTTGGTCCTAATGGTTTTTTCAGGAAATTCAGCGGAAACAATATACCTGAAATAGAGGTTCAGCTGATCTGCAGCAGTTCTAAAAATGAAGCCGAACTTGTTTTCAAAAAGAAAAACGGAGACTTATCTGTCGTGGTGGAAAACCTGTATGAAAAGAATAAAAACACAGTTTCTTTACATCAAACAGAAGAAAAAATAACGGTTGATCTCAACAAAAATAAAGGCTGGTATGATTTAAAGGTAATGTTTAACGATCATATCTGGCATTTTGCCGGAAGAACAGAAACCGGAAAAGTTTCCATATCGGATCCACACTGGATGTAATCCAAAAAAACTAATAAAAATAAAGCCTTGCCCTATATGGGTAAGGCTTTTATTATGATGAGCATAGCTTAAAAGATCCGTTTTACATAATTTTCATATAGATATTTTAATACATAAAGTAATATTATAAAGAAATAGTTAATAATATTTAAAAATAACAATTTTATTACTATAATTTGTTGAATTTCATTAAATTCACATAACTAATTAACAACATCATGAAAAAATTAAACCTAAGCCTTACGGTATGTCTAATTGCTGCCGCATTCTCTGGCAGCTTAAAGGCACAAGACACTAATACTGACAATCATACCATTACTATTTCAATTCCTGAAGTTGCACTGGTAGATATTGAACCAGCTGCAACGAAAAACATTACATTAGGTTTTACAGCTCCTACCGAAGCAGGTAATCCTATAACGCCTTCCACATCCAACAGTACACTCTGGCTGAATTATTCATCCATCAAATCTGTTGCAGACCCTACACGTAATGTATCTGTAAAAGTAAATGCGCTTATTCCGGGAATCGACATCAATGTGACAGCTGCCGCCGCCACAGGCAGTGGGGCCGGTACATTAGGAACACCTTCTGCCCAGCTTACCCTGAGCGCCGCAGACCAAACCATTATCTCTGGGATCGGAAGTGCTTATACCGGGAATGGAGCCAATAATGGACATAATCTTACCTATGCCCTGGCGGCAGGAAGCGGCCCCGGAGGAGTAGCTGCCTATGCAGATCTACAGGCAACGGCTAGTACTGTGGCTACAGTTACATATACGATCTCAGACAACTAGTTTAAGCTTTTATTCTATAAATAAAGCCGGAGGAAGTCGCTCATCAGTTTCTTCCCGGTTTTATATTGCCAGTAATTTAATTTCAAACTTTACATGATTATGATAAAGCGTGTTTTTCTTTTAATATTCCTAATGCTGCAGTTTGGTTTTCTGCAAGCCGGTATTGTCGTTCTAAACGGCCTTACCCATACTTACAAAGTGGAAAACGGAAAAGTTTATAAAGGAAAAATCGCCATTGAAAATACAGGCAATAGCTCTCAAAACGTGAAATTATTTCTACAGGACTTTACCTACAAGGCTGACGGATCGATTTACTATACTGCCATTCACACCAATAACAGAAGTAATGGAGAGTGGATCAGACTTAATACCAATCTGATCACTTTAAAAGCAAAAGAAAAAACTGAGGTTTTTTATGAAATTACAGTTCCCGATCAATCACCCAACCCCGGAAGTTACTGGAGTGTTATTATTGTGGAACCTGTAGAAGACATAAAACCAAGTGACGATAAGGCAGGAGTAAATATTACTTCGGTCATCCGGTATGCCATCCAGGTTATTACCGATTTTGAACCCGAAAAGGCAAAGCCTGACCTTAAGTTTGAAAGCGTGAAAATTGAAAAGGAAGACGGAAAACAAACAGCAAAAATTGCAATAGCCAACAACGGCAACCTGTACTGTAAACCATCCGTAACAATTGAAATTTACAACAGGCAAACCGGGGAACGGCTCGGTAGCTATACAAGCACTGCAATGGGATTATTACCACAGACCTCCAAATCATTTCATATTGACATCAGCAAAGTTCCGGCAAACCAGTACAAGGCTGTTCTTATAGCCACGGATGAAGAAGACAATGCCTTTGCACTCAATGTGGAATTAGAAGTAAAGAATGATTAAAAACTGTATTTTATATATCGTCCTTCTATCCATATTCCCGGCACATATTTTTTCTCAGCAGCAGTCCAATTCTTTGGCTGCCAAAAAAGATAGCCTGATGCCCGGAAGGTCTACTTCTATTTCTTTTCCTTTAGAGAACAGTTCGACAGAAAATAAAGTATATACCATTACCGTTACTTCATCCAGCCCTTTTATTACCCCTATCTTATCAGGAACAGAACTTAAAATTGCTGCCGGTGAAAAAACCGTCTATATTGTTCCAATCCGTATCGCACCAGAGGCAGCACAGGGGATCTATTCCGTCATTCTTCAAGGAAATGATCAACATGATGGAACATCTTTCGTAAAAACATCATCCATCACTGTTTCCGGGAACAGAAAACTTAATCTTACTGCATTGGAATCGCCGGAATTTATCCGTGCAGGCGAAACAATCCGGGCGTTTTTTCTTCTGAAAAATAATGGGAATATCACCGAAAAACTGATTCTGGAAAGTAAAAATGCCGTAGTGGATAACGACGCTTCTCTAACTTTATCCCCAAACGAATCAAAAACGATCAGCATTTATAAAAACACCGATCCGGAGCTTGGGCAAAATGAATTTCAGAATCTCAGCCTGTTCGTTTACTCCCCGGATAACCCAAAAGAAAACCAAACGGCTTATGTAAGTGTTAAAGTAATTTCGGTAAAGCCTGTAGAAGATGATATATACCACAGGCTTCCCGTTTCAGCATCTTTATCTTTTATAGGGATGAAAAACATGGGTGTTTATAAGGATGGCTTTCAGGGTGAACTTTATGGAAAAGGGAGCCTGGATAAAGAAAATAAGAATCAGGTTGAATTTCATGCTGTATCTGCCAATCCAGTTGAGTTCAATTCTTTTACCCAATATGAAGAATATTTTATCAATTATAAAAGGAACAACTTTTTTGTTCACCTCGGGGATAAAATGTACTCAGCTTCCTACCTAACCGAGTTTGCAAGATATGGCCGCGGTGCAGAAGTCCGGTATGATTTAAAAAAGATAAGCTTAGGCGGGTTTTATAATCATCCAAGATTTTTCCGGGATATTAAAGATGAATTCAATGTATATTCCACATTTAAAATCCGTAAAGAGTCCGAAGTTACGGCAGGATATCTTTACAAAGTTCCCAGGAAAGGAGAAGTAAACTTCGGGAATATCAGGCTTTATTCTGAAACTCATCTTCCTTATGCCGCAGGGAAATTCAAACTTTCAAAAAACATTAGCCTTTCCGGTGAAGCCGCATACAGTAAAAATGATGAAGTGGAGGGCACAGCTTATCTGGCCCAGGCCCAGGCTTCTTTTGAAAGACTTAACGGTAATGTAATGTATATGAGAGCCAGTCCGGAATTTGCAGGTTATTTTACCAATACCAGCACATTTAACGGGAATTTTCAATATACTTTTTCGAAAAGAATCAATGTATTTGCCAACTATATCCAGGATGCCAGAAATTTTCAAAGAGATACTTTATTTCTTGCGGCTCCTTACAGACGCTTTCTTCAGTATGGAATCCAATATAAATATCTTTCCAATGGTCTAATTACTTTTTATAATGGCTTTCAAAAATACCAGGACCGCCTGGAGCCTAAACAGTTTGACTATTATGAGCAGTATTTTAAATTAAGCATCGATCAGAAGATAGGAATATTCCAGGTGAATCTTCAGGGACAGTTAGGAAAAACAAATAATTACCTGAGTGGATTTAATGGAAATTCCAGTTTCTACACCACCAATATTGCCTTCGAAAAATTTAAAACATCTTTCAATGTTTATGCTAGCTATGCTGTTACTTCAAGGTATCAGCTTCAAAACCAAAGACAGATTTATTATGGAGCTAGAATTTTCAGCCGTTTTTCCGATAAAAGCAGTCTGAGTCTTTTTTACCAGAACAATTATATGCCTGAGGAGTATTTCAGGGACAGAAACCTGTTTGAAGTTCTATATCATCAGCAACTTTTTCCAGGAAGTGAGCTTGATCTGTCAGGAAGGTACTCATTACAGCGTGGTGAGCTTGGTGATAAGGATTTTATATTCTCGTTAAGATACACACTCCGCCTCAATGTTCCGGTACAAAAAACCACCGAGTATATTTCTTTATCAGGAAACATCAGCAATCTGGGAGTCAGAAAAACAGAAGGAATTAAACTAATGCTGGGCAGCAATTTATCCGTCACAGACAAAGATGGCAATTACTCCTTCAAAAATGTTGTTCCCGGAGATTATTTTCTTGAGATAGACCGTTCCACAACAGATATTAATGATATTTCCGATATTTCTTTGCCTGCATCATTACATCTTATCAACAAAGAAAATACGTTTAATTTCGGTTTAACAACAGCATCCATGATTAAAGGAATTATTCTGCTTTCTGAAGAAAATACCAATCAGTACAGCTTTGTCCATCTTCAGCCTAAAAAAGAAAAAAAGAACAAACAAAGCATCATTGTTGAGATATCAGATGGGGAGCATACTTACCGGAAAATAGTATTTCTCGGGGAAACATTTGATTTTACTTATTTGCGTCCGGGAGAATGGAAAGTTAAGCTTTACAGAAACGGCCTGGACAAACGGTATAAAATAGCAGCAGATTCCTTTCAATTCGAGCTTAAACCATCCCAGACCCAAAATATAACTATTCATATTGTCAGACAGCAAAGTGAAATTAAGTACCAGCAGGAAACAATAAAGGTGGGATACAACGAAATAAAAAAGAAAAAATGATAGTAAAAGAGCATATAATTGGTCTGATTCTCTGTATGATAACCGGTACGTTATATTCACAGACGCTTATTGCTGTGACACTTCCTGTTGTTACTTTACTGGATGTAGAGCCAACAGGAACAATTACATTGAATTTTACAGCCCCTACAGAAGCAGGACAGGCTTTAACTGCTCCTGCAGCCAATACTACAAAATGGATCAATTATACTTCTGCAATTGCATCCGGAGGCCTTACGAGAAGAATTACGGCTTCTATTAATCAGGTTATCCCGGGAGTTAATATAGGAATTCAGGCTGCAGCTGCATCAGGTGCTGGCGGTGGCACATTAGGTACATCATCCGGACTGGTCATATTATCGACAACAGCTGCCACCATTATTACAGGAATAGGAGGTGCTTTTACAGGAACCGGAGCTAATAACGGGCACAGACTTACAATAAGTCTTTCTGTAAATACTTATGCTAATCTTTCTGCCAGAACAAATACTCCTGTAGTCATAACTTATACGATTACCGAATAAATATAAAAAGATGAAATTAATCTGTATTATTACCCGCAATAAAGAATGTATAACAAAATGTATTTGTTTTATTCTTTTTATGCTTGGTATGAGCTTAAAGGCACAAACGGTATCTGTTTCAGGAACCAATTGGACGGTAAGTATTCCTGCTATTACAGAAGCCGGCAGCGATTATGCAGGAACCTATGCCAGCGCTACCAACCAGTCTATTCTAAATGTGGGTTTACCTGCTTTATTGGGAAGCGTAAAGGTTTATGTCCATTATGAGCCCAATCCCATCTGGAATAGCTCTTTGGTTTTATCCGCAAAAAGAACAAACAATGGAACCACATTATGTGTGGGATGCAGCATATCCGGCGGAACTGCTTATCAGACTGTAACCCAAACTGCTCTCGAATTATTCCGAATATCTACTATCTTATCAGTTACTTCCTATACCGGGATCAATATCCAATATCAGTTAAGCGGTGTATCTGTAACTATTCCTGCTGCAACTTATAATAGTAAAATTGTGTTTACGGTAAGTAATTAGACTGATATAATTAATGATCAGTTGATATTTCAAACTACTGCCTCACAGATTTCCACGTACTGCTTATTGCTTATTGCTTATTGCTTATTGCTTATTGCTTATGCAAAGATAATGAGTAATGAGTAATGAGTAATGAGTGATAGGTGATAGGTGATGTCCAGGTAAAGGCTGGGTTGGGTATAGAATAGGTATAGGTACATACCGTATATAACAAAAAAAAGTCTCACACAAACATGTTGTATGAGACTTTTAATAAAAACTGGCGGCGGCCTACTCTCCCGCTTGTCGCAGTACCATCGGCGCTGGTGG
>NZ_FQWT01000007.1 GCF_900129755.1 Chryseobacterium oranimense | reverse complement strand
TCCGACAATATCACCGGATTTCAGGTTCAAACCGCCAGCTCCGGAAGTGTCTGACTTTACCCTCAAAGAAGATACCTGGAAGTATAGGTTTTCTTTATTAGCCTGAACTTTAATTGTGGAACCAAGAAGTTTCTTTGTCGATATAATATAGACTTCCCCGGGAATAATATCCTGGGTAAGGTAAGATCTGGGTGACAGTAAATAGTCTTTTTTATTAATACTAATCTTCTGTTCTTTATCAGAAGAAGCAAAAACATATAATTTACCCTCCTGGTCCTTCAATTTTTCTTTTGGGGTATAATAAAGGGCAATTTTATAATTAGCAGGATTAAAAGGCTGAGGGGTACCCTCTATATTTTCAAAAGGTTTAAATGAGAATGTATTGGCTCCTATTTCTTTTGCTTTTTTATATATGAGAGAAAAAACAGCTGCATCATCTTTTGAGAATCCCTGAACTTCAATTTCCCCCAGATATTCGGCATCGGTTATGGTTTCTGCTTTTTTATAGAGAAACTTATCTGTATTGTCATTTGTTTTCTCAACTTTTGAAAGATATACATTCTGAGCATTACAGAGATGAATGCAGAATATGGAGATGGCAACCGCCAGGTTTTTGATCATATTATTGTTGTGTTAATATTTTGACAGATTCTTCGAGACTGTTTTCCCAATGCTTAAGCTCTATTTTATATACTTCTTCTATTTTATCCAAAGACATTGTGCTTCTGGCCGGTCTTTTTGCAGGAGTAGGATACTGATCCGTCGTCAAGGGATTTAATTTGACCGAAGAGTTTGAAAATTCAGCAATTTTCTTGGCAAATTCAAACCAGGTAGTTTCGGGGTAATTTGAAAAGTGAAAAATACCGAAAGTTTTGTCCGGGGCTTCAATAATATTCATGATCGCTTCTGCAAGATCGTTGGCATTGGTAGGCTGCCCAAACTGGTCGGCAACAATTCCAAGCTCGTCTTTTTGAGAAAACAGGCTCAGCATTGTTTTAACGAAGTTTTTATTAAACTCTGAATACAACCATGAAGTTCTTAAAATGATAGTTCGCGGATTAATTTCCAGAGCAAGTTCTTCTCCTTTTCTCTTTGATTCGCCATATACTCCAGCCGGATTGGTAAAGTCATCTTCTGAATAGGAAAGGTTGGTATCTCCATCAAACACATAATCGGTGGAAACATGAATCAGGATACATTTGTAATCTGCACAGGCCTGAGCGAGGTGTGCAACTCCGTAAGCGTTTACAGCAAATGCTTTGTCCTTTTCTTTTTCGGCTAAGTCAACAGCTGTGTAAGCGGATGCGTTGATACAGTAGTCCGGTTTGTTATCATAAAAGAAATCATTAACCTGATCTTCATCTGTGATATCGAGAGTTTGAGAATCTGTAAATATAAATTCATAGGTATTTTCAAAATCGGGTGCAATTTTTCTGATACAGTTACCCAACTGTCCGTTGCTTCCTATTACTGCTATTTTCTTCATGTGTGATTCTTTAATTTTTATTATGAATTTTTTGCGTTCTGAGATCTAAGGAACTTCACTCTGGACTGGAAGTCTTTCTGCTCAAGATCTACATAGAATTTATGAAATGTTTCTTTTATATCTTCGGGATGAATTTCGGATTTTCTTGTTTTAAGGTTGAAATAAATCACTGTAACCCATAAAACTGCATGTACGGTTTTCTCATCGAGGCTTTTCATAAGTATTTCTACTTTAGCCGTCCTGTCCTGAATTTCTATTGTTTTGCTGCTGATCACCACCTGGGTATTGTATCTTACTTCTCTTAAGTAAGCAATTTCATTTTGAATGGCAATCCATGTGCATCCGGTTTTCTTGGTATATTCTTCGTATGTGAATCCATAAAATGTTTCTACATGATCTTCTCTGGCATTGAACATATAGTCCAGGTATTTTACATTATTCAAATGTCCTATCGGATCACAATCGCTGAACCTTACTTTTACGGTTGTTGATACTTCTTTTTCCATAGGGCAAAAATAAAAAAACCGCCTCTAAAAGAGACGGTTAATTTATAAAACTTTGCTAATTTATTAGTTGATCCCTAATTCTTTCTTAACAGCAGCTGTAGCGTCTGCACCTCCTTTGTATACAAGTGCTCCTGCGTTTGCATCCAAGATGAAGTCGTAACCGTTAGCTTTAGCTACTTTTTCAATAGCGTCATTCAGCTTTTTCTCGATAGGTCCGAAAGCTACATCCTGCTTAGCCTGAAGATCTTTCTGAGCTTTTTCCTGCATTTGCTGGATTTCTTCCCCTAATTTTTTCATTTCTGCTTCTCTAGCAGTGTTTTCTTCAGCTGTTTTCTTAGGAGCTTCAGTTTGATACTGTTGGAATTTAGCCTGAGCAGCATCTGTTTTTTTCTTAATTTCAGCTTGCTTTGCATCCAGGAAAGTTTTTATATCCGTATCTGCTTTTTTCTTTTCAGGCATTGCATTAAGAACTCCCATTAAATCTACAGAAGCTAATTTTTGAGCTTTCGCCATACTTACCGATACAACCATTATTACCGCGGCAAATAATACACTTAATTTTTTCATAATTGGTAAAATAAATAATTTAATTTGTTTTTAGATTTCAATTTTAAGCAAAAGTTAATTTATATATTACTTTTTACTTTTGCTGTTTGTCTTTTCTTTTTTATCAGATGGAGCAGATCCTTTTAATAAGATCGTCAATACTTTTTCTGTATAATCATATCTTGGCAGAAGGAAAAGCACATTGTTATCGGATTTATCAAGAACCGTGCCCAATCCATTTTTCTCAGCCATTGTTTTAACAGCCGTCCAGATCTGATCCTGGAACGGTACAACCAGATTTGTTCTTAGTTTTGTAATCTCACCATTGGCTCCAAAACGTAAGCTTGTAGTGGTCTTGATGTTTTTCTCAAGGTCCATCACTTCTTTTTCTCTAAGCTTTAGCTGGTCTCCTATCAACAATACTTTCTCACTTTCAAATGCCGATTTTTTTCTTTCGTATTCTGACTGCAGGTTTTGAAGTTCTGACTGCCAGGTATCGATCTGAGCATTTAATCTTGCTTCTGCTTCTTTGTATTGAGGCAATTTGTCTAAGATATAGCCTGTATCTACTATTCCAATTTTCTGTGCGTTTGAAAATCCAAAAAACAGGAACAATACAAATGTGAAAATGATTTTAGGGTTCTTCATATGTGTGATTATAATGATTGGTTCATCAGGAAGTGTGTTTTCCATCCAGAAGGCTCTGTTCCGGAAACTGTCTTATCGAATCCGTAAGCAAAGTCAAATCCGATCAAACCAAAGGCTCCCATATAAACTCTTACACCAATCCCTACAGATCTTTTCAGCTGGAATGGGTTGTATGTACTCCACGAGTTCCATACGTTCCCTCCTTCTGCAAAGGTAAGTGCATAAATTTTAGCGGTCTGGTTCATTGAGATCGGGTATCTTAATTCCAGTGTAAATCTGTTATAGATTGTACCTCCTCCTCTTTGGGTAATGTCATCTATTTCTCCTCCATATGTTGAAGCATTTTCATAACCTCTCAACGGAATCAATTCACGTCCGTCATATCTACCTCCGAACAAACCTGTACCTCCTACATAGAATCTTTCGAATGGCGGAGCTCCAAGTTTTTTGTTATATCCGTCCATGAATCCCATTTCAGCGGAAGATCTCAACACCAGTTTCCCGATAACCTCGTTGTACACATCGGCTTTGAACTTGATTTTGTAGAATTCCATCCACTTATACTTGTCAACCGGTGACATTGTAGAATAATCTTTGTTGCTGAACAATGAATATGGTGCGGTTAATTTCGCGGAAAGTTCAATATTTGAACCCATCGTCGGGAAGATTGGGTCGATACCTGCTGAGTTTCTGCTTAAACCTAAGTTAAGACTCAAGTTGTTTGCATCTCCATAGTATTCTGTAGTATCTCCGAACTGGAATGGATAGTTACTGAATTTATAATTCTGGAACTGGATTCCTGTATATAACGAGAAGTAGTCATCCGGCCAATTCAGTAATCTGTTCAGACCTGCTGATGCGGAGAAGATATTAAGCTTCTGATCATTTCCACTGCTATCGTTATATTTTACTCGTGAGGTATTTAAACTAACAGAAAGGGAAGTTTGTCTTGTTCCGAATAACCATGGTTCAGTAAATGAAATCCCATAGTTCTGGAAATATTGTCCGGCCTGTGCCTGGATTGATAAAGTCTGGCCGTCACCCTGAGGCACCGGTTTAAAGTCTTTAAATTTAAGGAAGTTCTTTAAAGAGAAGTTATTGAACGTAAGTCCTAATGTCCCGATAAAGCTATTACCACCGTAACCTGCCTGTAACTGTACCTGAGAAGATCCTTTCTCAACAAGGCTCCAGTTTACATCTACGGTATTGTCCTGAGGATCAGGGTTAATGTCATATTTAATTTGCTGCGGGTCAAAGAAAGACATCCCGGCAAGATCGAAATAGGTTCTTTTGATTTCTGTTTTCTTGAAAAGCTCTCCCGGTTTTGTTCTCAGGGCTCTAAGCACGACGTGGTCATGGGTGGTTGTATTCCCCTGCCATGTTACCTTGTCCCAGGTAGCCTGTTCTCCTTCATTAACTCTGATTTCCAGGTTCACAGCATCTCCTGATACGGATTTTTCCACAGGAGTTACATTAGAGAAAAGGTACCCATTATTCATGTACACAGATTTGATATCTGAGTCATCTTCTTTACCTCCGTCTTCTCCAACTTTTTTATTAAACCCTACAGCATCGTAAATATCTCCTTTCTTGTATCCTAATAATCTCTGTAAATATTCTGTAGAGTAAACAGTATTTCCGGTGAATGTAACATCTCCGATATAATACTTTTTACCTTCATTAAGTTTTACATTGATCTCGTAGTTATTTCTTTTGTTTCTCCATACGGAATCTGAAACAATCTTAGCGTCTCTATACCCCAGTGAGTTGTAATAGCTGATAAGACTCTGTTTGTCTTCCTGATATTTTTCTTCAATGAATTTCGAAGATTTCAGGATTCCGCCGATACCAAATCTCTTTTGTTTGGTTTCTTTGAAGGCTTTTTTTCTAAGCTTTGCATCTGTAACGCTTTGGTTGCCTTCAAATTCGATATGGTCAATTTTTACTCTTTTGCCTTTCTCTACATTGATGGTCCAGTCTACCAAAGACGGATCGTTGGCATTCACTTTATCCTGAATGGTGATTCTGGCATCAGCATACCCTTTTTTCACATAATCCTTAGGAACTTTTGTCTTAAGGCTGGAAATAAGGTTTTGGGTAATCTTTGTCCCGGGCTTGAGATTGTTATCTTTTGTCAGCTTTTCGTTTTTAGACTTACCGATCCCCTTACCTGTGAATTTTACTTCTCCAAGTTCTTTAAGGTCTTCCAGGTAGAATCTTAAAACTACAGTCTGTCCTTCAATACTCTGAACATATACTTCAACTTCTGAAAACGACTGGGTATCCCAAAGTTTTTTCACAGCGTTGCTGATTTTTTGTCCCGGAATATCTACAGCCTCTCCTTTAGTTAAGCCTGTAAATCTTAAGATCTGTGCCGGCGTATATTTTTTTACCCCATCTACAACAATGTCTTTAAGAGTGTAAGTTCCTGCTTCATTTTCTGCATGTACAGCATTATTTACTTTAGTGCTGTCCTGAGGAGTTACTTGTCCATAAAAATGTGCCGAAGCAGCAAACATTATGATGGGTAATAGTCTAAACTTCATTTTATCGAGTCTTTCTTTTCTTTAAATTTATTGGGCATTTATCTGGTCGCCAGTTAAACCGTATCTTCTCTCTTTATTCTGGTAATCTACAATACACTGGAAGAAGATATCTTTTGTAAAATCCGGCCAAAGGACATCTAAAAACTGTAATTCCGCGTAAGCAATCTGCCAAAGAAGGAAGTTGCTTATTCTTATTTCGCCGCTGGTTCTGATCAGCAGGTCTACAGGCGGGAAGTCTTTTGTATAAAGGTAATTTTCGAATAATTTTTCATCAATATTCTCAATATCAACTTTTCCTTCTTTCACATCGGAACTGATGCTTTTCACAGCGTTCAGTATTTCGTTCTGTGAGCCATAGCTTATTGCCAGTACTAAATTGCCTTTTGTGTTTTCTTTTGTAAGTTCTACTACACGTTCAAGCTGTTCTCTCACAAGGGGAGGCAGCTTTTCTAAATTCCCTATAACATGCATTCTGAGTCCTTTGCTAAAAATCTCTTCAGCTTCAAGCAAAAGGGTTTCCACCAGCAGGTTCATGAGTGTATTAACTTCATTTGCAGGGCGGTTCCAGTTTTCTGAAGAAAATGTATACAGTGTCAGGTAAGGGATATTTATCTCATTACATGCATTAATGGCATTTCTTACTGCATCAATGGCATTCCTGTGACCGAAAGTTCTTTCTTCGCCACGTGTTTTTGCCCATCTTCCATTGCCGTCCATAATAATGGCGACGTGTTTCGGTAAATTCTGAGAATTTATTTTATCTTTAATCAACGACATATTAATTAATCACAATAACACGGAGGTCTTCCGAATGAATAGGTCAATCCTAAACTAAAAGTATTCATCCAGTCCTTAGACCTCTCGTCCCCTATATTTCTTTTGTTAAGCAGCTCCTGCTCTCTTTCTTTAGAGACTGCATAATAATTCCCTGACTGCAGCAGCGAGCCACCGGTAGCAGGATCTAAGATATCTCCATTATAGCTAGAAGTCAGATCTTTTGAAAGCAGTCGGCTGTGGTCCAGCTGATCTGTCAGTGTATATCTGAATGTAGCTTCTGCAAATATAGCCCAATTATGATTGAACTTGTATTTTAAACCTACCCCAAAAGGGATATGCATGGTTACTTTTTTTCCTAATGTATATACAGGAGTACTTGTAAAGTCAAGTTCATTAAGCGGAGCCTGTGCCACACCGTCTGCATCTCTTCTAAAATCATGTACAAGATCAGCTTTAGGGGCATCAAACATCAAAGCACCTATACCACCAAAGATATAAGGGCTCACCATGCTTACCTGTTCATTGTTTACAGGGAAAAGATTGTATTCAAACATCAAACTTGCTTCGTATACATTGTTTTTTCCGTATGAGTTTCTATTTACTCTATATTCTTCTTTTGCAGCTTTATCACTAAACTGAATCTGGTTATATCCTAAATCCAATCTAACGGTCTGGTGCGGGTTAAAATTAAATCTATATAATAAACCTCCATAAAACGGGAACCCCCAGTCTGACATTCTGTCTAAATCCAACGGCTTTTGTAAAATATAATTGGTCCTTCCGATGTCCCCAACTAGGTTACTCATACCCAAACGAACTCCCAATTCGTTTCTTTGTGCTTTAACACTTACCATTCCCAGGAAGGCAATAAAGCTAAACAATAATTTTTTATTCATAAAAGAATATGGATTTATGGTTATTTTAAAATTTAATTTTTGCAAATATAAAACATTTTTATATTAAAGATATCCTTAATGTTTAGTTAAAAATAAACAAAAAAACATAATTTGTTATAAAGTAAACGGCAAAGTGCCAAAAATATTTCTTTATATACTATTTATACAATATAAGTAACTCACAACATAAAAAAAACCCTCATTGGTGAGGGCTTTATTTAATTTTCCTGAAAATTATCCTGATCTTAAAAAATCAAACCAGTGAAATTTGAACAGTATTTGGTTTCAATATAAATAAAAACTGTTAATCACTGTTTTCAAGAATAATTGTATTAGATGCAAATTCCGCTACCTAAGCTGCCGCAATCCGGGCCAGAGCAAGTAACACAAATTTGTCCTGAAGGGCATCCTGCATTACTAAAACAGTGCGTTGTAAGTGGCTGCAACTGCTTCCCTCCATTAATCATTTTTAAATCGTTTTTTGACAGTTTTTTTAGATTTTTCATGTTATTTTATTTAATTCTTTTGCAATATATAAAAAAATAACATATATCACCAAATGTTGAAGATAGTATTTAATAAGAATATACTATTTCCTGTTAAATATTGCCCGTACTTTATTGCGTATTCTGATCAGGAGCGGTTCTTTATAGTTTTTGTCTTCATCAAAATATCCGTAGCCATATCCGTATCCATAACCGTAACCATAGCCATATCCCTGCTTTTTATTGTAATCATTATAGATAAGCCCTAAATGATCAACCTCATGGTTGTGGTATTTCTCAGTTATCATCTTCAGCATATATTTTTCTGTGTATTCATGACGAACGACATAGATATTAGCATCGGAATACTTCATCAGTTCATAGGAGTCCGCAACCAAACCTACCGGAGGCGAGTCGATGATAATGAAATCATATTTTTCCTTCAACTCTTCAAGGAACTTGATATTTCTGCCGCTCATTAAAAGCTCTGAAGGGTTTGGCGGAATTGGTCCGGAAGTAGCTACATCAAGGCCAGGAATCCTGGTTTTATTAATAATCTGATCTATTTCTACTTCTCCGGTCAGATAATTGGAGATCCCGTATTTATTATCAATTTTAAAATCCCCGAAGATCTTAGGTTTTCTAAGGTCCATCCCCAGAAGGATTGTTTTTTTATCACTCAAACCGATTACTGAGGCCAGGTTAATGGAAATATACGTTTTTCCTTCACCACCAACGGAGGAAGTTATCAAAATTATTTTTCCTTTACCGTCTTCCCTGCTGTTCTCCATCAGGAATCTCATATTAGCTCTAATTCCTCTGAATGCTTCTGACACTGATGATTTAGGCTGCTCCAAAACGGTAAGCATATTCTCGTTGGTATTGTTTCCGATGACCCCAAGAAGCGGAATCTTTGTTGCACTCAGGAGTTCTTTGATGTTTCGGATTTTGTTATCCAATGCTTCACCAATCAGGATGAACAATAATGGAAACAGTAGCAGACCAAACATAATTGCCGATTTTATTGCTTTTACGTTAGGACCAATCGGAGCCTGACCCAAATTCTTGGCAGGGTCTATTACTGTAATATCGGATTGGTTGGTAGCTACTTTCAGCTGTGCTTCATTCTGTCTTCCCAAAAGGCTGTTATAGGTAGCTTCAATCATGCTATACCCCCTTTCTGCATCAAGGTATTTTCTTTCTTTTTCAGGATATGAGGTAAGATCGGCATTGGCTTCGGCTACCTGACGGTCTATTTTATTGATTTCGTCATAATATTTTGTATAATAATTTCCCAAAGCGCCCGATGAACCCATTTTAGCCTCATTAATAAGCCTGTCTATCTCTTTCATAGGCTCAGAGTTTGGCTTGTAGATGGTTGCCATTTCTCTTCTTTTTATATATAAGGCTTTAAGTTCTGTAACAGAAGCAGTAAAGAAGCCATCTTCAAAGCCGGCCGCATTCGTGCTGATCATTTTATCAAAATTCTGCGCCTGAAGGGTATTTTTAATATTATTCAGGGAACTGATTTTGCTTAAGATATCAGCTTTCTTTGCCTCAAGTTCTTTTATTTTGTCTAAAGATTTTTCGTCTCTGTCTTTGATATTATACAGTTTTTCTGAAGTTTTGAGATAGTTCAGAACTGCTGCACTTGAATCCAGTTTTTTACGGATACCGTCTATGTTGGTTTGCAGATAAAGGTCTGTATTCTTATTGACAATGTTTTTATCCGCCAGTCTTTTTTTCTGAAGTTCGGCTACTGATTTATTCAGGAAGTTCACCGTACTGTTAAGATTGAACCCTTTTTTGGAGATGATCATAATGGTTGCAATCTCTTTATCAAATTCTACTCCTATGGTAGAAACAATATCATTAACACTCTGATTAACAGTGTTAAGATTTACAACAATATTATTAACCTTTATATTAGGAGTCGTGGTATTCTTGATCAGTCTGAAACGCAGATTGGGAGAATTATACCATTCGTTGATTCTTATAACCTTATTGGCAGGTCTGCTATATCCGCTAATAGACTGAAATCCTTCTGATTCATAACTGTACAAACTGGTAGACTGCCCTTCTTCCGGAAGAATCACTTCATAAGAATCTCCACCTTTTGGAATAAGGGTAATAGGATAATTAACCTGCTGAAGGTGTTTTTTATCAATCTGAAGAAAAACCGGTGAATCGGTTTTATCAATATAGGTTGATTTGATAAGACCTTTGGTAGAATAATTAACAAAAAGATCCAGTTCTTTTACCAGAAACTCGTTATGAGATCTGGATAACAGCATTTTTTTAAGATAAACTCCATCCTGGTTTCCGCTCTGTCCCCAGATAAAGTTGATAGACTGGTTGGGCGTAAAATAACTGGATGTATTATTGGAGATACTCAGAGAGAGATCCGATGCATAAATGTTCTGTGCATAATACTTACTGTATACCCATGAAATAATATAGCCGATAAACAGCATGAATACAAACCAGTACCAGTTTCTGAGTATTCTTCTCAGGAAATGTTCGATATCAAATAATGCAAACGATCCATACTTTTCCTTCTGGGGTTCGTTTTTCCCTATGGTGGTGTCTTTGTCTGGAATCATGGTTAAAGGTTTTTAAGAAGCAGATAAATTGATAATGCTGTAGTAATCACCGATACCCCAGTTGTTAAAGTCTGTATAGGATCTTTTCCAAATCCGTTTAAGCTTTTTCCTCTGGTATTCAAATAGATTTCGTCACCGTTCTGTACATAATAGTACGGGGAATTCATAATATCTTCGCGGGTAAGGTCTAGCTTTGCTACTTTTATTCCTTCCGGCAATTTTCTGTGGATAACAATATTGGTACGGTCAACAGTTCTGTTTAAACCACCGTTAATAGCTAATGCCTCTGTAATAGTCAATGTATTTTTGTGAGCTACTTTTTCTCCGGAAAGACCTGTTGTTTCTACGTCTCCAAGAATGTAGTAGGTAATTCCGTCTGTATTCAGTCTTACTTCTGCTTTTCCTTCCTGGAAGTTTTCGTTTACTTTTTCCTGAAGCTCCTGGGTAATATCTTCCAGTGTTCTTCCTTCCGCTTTAATATATCCTATACCAAATACGTTGATATCTCCTTTAGAGTCTACTTTCAGACCGTTAAAATAGAAATTCATGTTCCCTCCCATTGCAGAACCTCCAGTATTACCTCCTGCCATAGCGGGATTAGCAGCACCTCCTCCTCCAGATCCTCCGGAGGTATTAAAAGATGAATAAAACTGGGCCGCGTCTCCCTTAGGTGTAGTTACAATATTAAGATTAAGAATATCATTCTTGGTAATTCTGTAGGTGGGAATATTGTAGGGAATAAGTCCTTCTTCATTGATTACAAGGCTTTCGCTAGGCTGTAAATACCTTACATCTTTTTTGGTGATGCAGGAAGTCATAAAAAAGGGCAGTAATAAAAATAAATATTTCAAATTCTTCATCATATTTGGGATGTTATTTGCAAAAGTAAAAATTAAATTCTTATTTTCTTATTATTTCGTAAATGATAAATAAGATCCGGTAAATAGGCTCCAAAAAAACCTAAGAAAATAATTATCATTAAAAGGAGATTGATATTGATATGTCTTAAATAATAAGCCACAATAACAATCATCAGGTAATACACAATAATATAAAAGGTAGACCTTCTGTGGGTAAGGTTTAGTTTCAGCAGCTTGTGATGGATATGGTTTTTATCTGCGTCAAAAGGTGATTTTTTATTGCACAGCCTGATAATGATTACATTTAATGTGTCCACAATCGGTAAAATAAGAATAGCAACCGCTATTACCGGTGCAGACTGAAGGTGATATCTTGGAACGTTGGGAAGCTCTTTGTCTATAAAAATATCAATAAAACAGATGCAGGTAAATGCCAGAAGAAATCCCAGAAGCATAGATCCCGTATCTCCCATAAATATTTTGTTCGTCCTGTAGTTGGATAGGTTATAGTATAAAAATGCAAGAACAGTTCCTATGATAATAACGGAAAGAACCACAAGCGGATAATTATATTCTCCCAGGCGGTAATAGCTTATCCCGAAAAGACCGCTGCAGATCACTGAGTATCCTCCTGCCAGTCCGTCTATTCCATCAATCAGATTGAATGCATTGATCAGAATAATAAAAGTGATGATGCTAAATAAAACACTTATGAAGTAGCCCATTTCATAAATCCCGAATATCCCAAATAAGCTTCTGATCCTGATATCGGAACCTATTACCACCAGTGAAGATACGATGATCTGTGCCACCAGTTTTTTATAAGCTCTCATTACAACAATATCATCCATTACTCCGATGTAAAGAAGAATAATTAACGAAGCAAATAAAAATTTGTACAAATCAAAAAGCTCATAGGCAAAGATGGATGCACAGATTCCTATTGAATAAAAGATGGCAATCCCTCCGAGATTAGGGATTTTTCTGAGGTGAGAACTCCTTATACCAGGTTCATCCATAAGATTTTTTCTTCTGGATATTTTAATGATGGTAGGGATGGAGAAAAAAGTAATTAAAAAAGAGAATAGAAAGCCTAATCCTATTTTCACGTAAAAAATAGAAATTCCTGATTCGCTTAAGAACAATTCAAAATTCTTCATTTTTTTTTATTAAGCACATCATCAACATTCCTAAAAAACATCAAAACACTTTATAAAAAGCTATCTGTCAATGTTTTATATAATGACTTAAATAATTGTACTTATCATTTGTGTTATAACAATCTTCTTATCAACTTCTTTTGTCCGGCAAAAAACAGCAGATAAAAAATCTTTTTTTTCATCGGCAAAGATAAAAGATAATTCTTACCAAAACGATTATAGTTTAATATATCTCGAATTTTTATTTTCCTTTCTTCCATAAAAACGGCCAGTTCAGCATCCATTTTATAAAATATACCGCTGTCTTTTACAAAAGCCAAGTAAGCCAGAAAAGAATATACCCCTTCAAAAATCTGGAAATTTTTAAGCTCTTTTCTTTTGTGGGAATATCCCGATTTTTCAAATGCGGCTTCCACATCCTTTACTGCTTTCAGGATATCAAGGCCTTTTTCCGTATGGGTTTTTGTAATAGAATCCGTACGTTCCAGGTACTGATAGTGAAAGTTCTGGGTCTGGGCCAAAGCTTTACATTCCAAAAGCAACTGTGGTATCAGCTGAATATCTTCAAAATGAACTCCTTTTTTAAATTTTCTATGTTCGAAAAGCTCTTTTTTAAACAACTTGTTACAGGCAAAGTAGCTGAGATCCGAAAAAACAGAGAAATGATCTTCCAGTTCTATCTTTTCAGGCATATTGGGAATCTGCGTCAGCTTTTGGGTTATTTTCCCGTACTGATCTACCTTTTGAATATTGCAGATAACCATTTTAGCCTGATGTTTTTCTGCCAGCTGCAACATTTCTTCGAACATGGTCTCCGTAACGTAGTCGTCACTGTCTACAAAACCTATATACGTCCCTGAAGCTCTTTCTATCCCAAAATTTCTGGCATCACTTAAACCACCGTTCTCTTTGGAAAAAGCTTTTATCTTCTCAGGAAAATTCTTTGCATACTCTTTAATAATAAGTCCCGAACGGTCTTTGCTGCCGTCATCAACAACTACAATCTCAATATCCTGAAGAGTTTGGCCAACCAGGGAATCCAGGCATTTCGCCAGATAATTTTCTACGTTATAAACGGGAACTATAACTGAAACCATCATTTTCTTCCTTCTAAATTAACAATTCCGTTGGCCAGAAATTCGCTGAATTTCTGATATCCCTGCTTATTCAAATGAAGAGGATCTGCATATAAACCCCGGTCTTTATCGTAATCAGGGCTTACTTCATCAAAATTGAGCATGATCACCTTTTTATCGAGGCCATCGTTTTTTAATTCTTCGGACAGGGCATTCCTGTATTCGGGTATTTTAAATTGATTGCCTTCATTCAAAACCAATTCAGCCCCTCTGTTACTGAGGCTGCTGATTATATTTTTATTTTTAAAATCTTCTTCAACGCCAAATTCCGGAAGGGAAACTATAACCGGCCTGATGTTATAATGCAGAAGTGTTTTAATGATCATCACCATATGATGGGTATAAAATCCGGGGCCAACATGGGTGGCAGCATCATTCACTCCGGCAATGACGATGCAGTAATCCGGCTTTTTTTCTATGATTTTTTTGGAGGAAAATTCTTCAGTGTCATCTTTAAAGAGGTTTTCATAAATCTTTTTGGTTTTAGCACCAGGATTTCCCGAAGAATAAATCTGTGACTGTATTCCTTTATCCAAAAGCTTTTTCTGTAAAAGTGAATCCAGATTCTGCCTTACCACCCAACTGTCGCCAATAATACCGATTTGCAAACCGTTTTCCGGTTTTGTACGGGAAGAAAAATAATCTTTCTCGCCGGCATAGGAATATTTATTCCAGAAATACACGAAGCAGAATACTCCGGCTAACAGAACAATACTTATTAATAATTTTTTTTTCATCTTATGTGTACTTAAAAAGTCAGCCTGGGATTAAGCGTTCCTCTTTTTGCTTCTTCAAAATCTTTTTTAGAACATGGAATACAGTTTTCTATGTTTTCATCTTCTCCAAAATACCAGAGATTACTGAAAGTATCCCTTTTGAAAGCATATTGTTCATCATCAATCAAAACATAGAACAGCTCGTAATGCCTTTCTTTCGGGTGAGACCGCTGGATATTGATCCCTTCAATGAGGTACCAGAGCATTTGTGCAAGAAGTTGGTGATTTAGCTGGCTTTCGGAGTAAATATTATAATTAAAAATTCCTACGGATTTTAAATTCTCACTCAGCCCTATTTCTTTCATATAGGCACATATTTCTCTCCTGTTCAGTCCATTGACCTGAGGATTCATCGAAAATGGCTCACTGAAACTTTCAATAGCATCACAGTTTAGGGTAACCAGATCTGCTTTTCTGAAAAACGGTTCTGTCTTTTCCGTGGAATTCATCATTTCCGCCAGACGCACAATATCAAACTGCACCTCTTTGATCAGTCTTACCGAATCTGTTTCGTTCAAATGTTTCTGATAACCCAGATGGTGATAATTCTTGATGGAAAAATTTTTGGAACCGAGTATTTTCCCCAAAAAGGTGTGCTCGTTAATTGTTTCGCCCTGCTGCAGGGAAATAATATTGCTGATCTGGGTATAGTTGATATTTTGCTTATGAAAATTCAGTGTTGAGAATAATGAAAAGGCAAAATCATTGGATCCCCCAATAATGACCGGAAGAGCTCTCTTGTAATGGCATGCCGACAGAACTTCCTGCAGGATGTAGTGTGAATCCTGAACAGATTTTCCGGAAACCAGATCCCCAAGATCTACGACAGGAACTTCAAAATCCAGTTGTGAAAGTTTATAAAATTCTTTTCTCACCGCTGTAAAGTCCTGTACTTCCGCATCACCGCCCGCACCTCTGTAATCTGAAACAAAAAGAAGAACAATGCTGTCTTCCTTTATATCTTTCGTGATTCTGCTGCCAATCTGCCAGCTTTCCGCTTTGAAATTCCTTGGTGAAATAATAAAATCTTCAAAATCCATATTTTAATCTGAGAACTTGAGAATAGGTTAATTTAACAAATATCTTTATTAAACAAACATACAAAAAAACCACAGCAAGTTGATAAACTGCGGTATTTTTATTGATAAAAAAAGCCGTCAACACTTATGTTAACGGCTTTATATAGTTATTTTCCTATTACTTTTTCTTGGCCACTGTCTTTTTTGCAGCGGTTGTTTTTTTAGCGGCAGGTTTTTTGGCTGCCGGTTTCTTTTTCTCTGCAAAAGCATTTTTATCCTGATCGGTGATCCATTTTTTAACCTCATCAAGAGATACTTCTTTCAGATCTTCAGCTTCATATTTCGTATCATCTTTTTTCTTAGGGATCTTGAACATGGCTTTCCCGAACTTTACAAATGGGCCCCATCTTCCGTTTTCAATAGAGATTTTCTCTTTTTCCCACTGCTGGATGTATCGGTTGGCTTCTTTTTCAAGCTTGGCATCAATCAGTTCATTAATGTCGCTTTGGGAAAGGTTGTCGAAATTATATTTTTTCGGAACATTCACAAAAATATCTTTGTATTTGATGAACGGCCCGAATCTTCCTGTTCCTTTCGTTACAGGGTCTCCTTTATACGTTGCGATCGGTGCATCTGCTTTTTTCTTCTCGTTGATAATCTCTTCTGCACGCGCCTGATTAACAGAAAGCGGATCTTCTCCTTTCGGAATGCTGATAAAGGTTTCGCCCCATTTTACATAAGGCCCGAATCTTCCTACTCCTACTGAAACCGGCTGTCCCTCAAATGCCTCAAGCTCAAATGGCAGTTTGAAAAGCTCAAGAGCCTCTGCTAAAGAGATTGTTGCAATATTCTGACCTGCCATTAATGATGCGAAAATCGGTTTTTCCTCATCTTCCGTTTCACCGATCTGGATCATGGCTCCGAATCTTCCGATTCTTGCATGAACGTTTTTACCGGTTTTGGGATCTACTCCAAGAAGCCTGTCTCCGGTGGCTCTGTCTGCATTTTCTTCTACATCTTCAATTCTCGGATGGAATTTTGAGTAGAAATTGGTCATCATTTCTTTCCACTTCTGATCTCCGTTGGCAATTTCGTCAAAGCTTTCTTCCACTCTGGCAGTAAATCCATAATCAAGGATTTCTTTGAAATTATCCGTCAGGAAGTCATTTACGACTTCACCGATGTCTGTAGGTACAAATTTATTTTTATCACCCCCGAATTTTTCTTCAAGGACTTCTTTTTTGATCTTGTCTTTTGTAAGGGACATTTTCACCACCTCACGGGTTTGAGGATCGATCTCTCTTTTGTCCACATATTCCCTGTTCTGGATGGTCTGGATCGTCGGTGCATAAGTAGACGGACGTCCAATTCCCAGTTCTTCAAGCTTCTTTACCAAACCTGCTTCCGTATATCTTGCACTCGGTCTGGTAAATTTTTCCGAAGCAGTAATTTTTTTATAGCTTAAAATCTCACCAACACTTACTTTAGGCAGAAGCTTTTCATTGTTTTCCTCATCATCGTCTTCTGTTTTTACAATCCCGTAGGCTTTTAAGAAACCATCAAAGATGATTACCTCTCCCTGGGCTTCAAAATGCTGGGGCAATGAGGCATTTCCTATTTCAATTACGGTTTTCTCAATTTTGGCATTAGCCATCTGAGAAGCCAGTGTTCTTCTGTATATTAGCTGATATAATCTGTTTAATTGGGCATCACCTATGCTTTTTACCGCAAAATCAGTCGGGCGGATCGCTTCGTGAGCTTCCTGTGCAGAAGCAGATTTCGTGGTGTAATTTCTTGGTGATGAGTATTCTGCTCCGTATTCTGAAACGATTTGTTTTTTTGCTCCTTCAATTGCTTCCTGCGAAAGGTTTACCGAGTCCGTTCTCATATAGGTAATATACCCTTCTTCATACAGTCTCTGTGCAAGACGCATGGTGTTGGTTACATTGTATCCTAATCTGGAAGAGGCTTCCTGCTGCAGGGTAGATGTAGTAAACGGCGCAGAAGCAGAACGTGTTCCGGGTTTTGTTTCAACATTCAGAACTTTAAATTCTGTAGTTTTTGCTTTTTCCAGGAATTTTTCTGCGTCTTCTTCTTTTTCGAAGTCTTTTTTAAGCCTGGCGGCAATCTCCTGCTCGGTTTTATTTAAGAAAATACCGTCCAGCTTAAAGCTTGCTTTCGGAACAAATTCACGGATCTCTTTTTCTCTTTCTACAATTAATCTTACCGCTACCGACTGCACTCTTCCTGCAGAAAGACCCGGTTTTACTTTTTTCCAGAGCACCGGAGACATTTCGAAACCTACGATCCTGTCCAGAACTCTTCTTGCCTGCTGGGCATTCACAAGGTTCTGATCGATATCTCTTGGGTTTTCAATGGCTTTTAGAATGGCATTTTTAGTAATCTCGTGGAAAACAATCCTTTTTCTGCTTTCAGGCTTTAACTTCAATTCGTCCGCAAGGTGCCATGCAATAGCTTCTCCTTCGCGGTCTTCATCGGAAGCCAGCCATACCATTTCAGCTTTCTTTACGGCTGCTTTCAATTCTGTTACCAGCTTCTTTTTATCAGCCGAAACTTCGTAATCTGGACTGAATGTGGCAAGGTCTATTCCCATTCCTTTTTTTGGAAGATCACGGATGTGTCCGAAACTCGATTTCACTTCAAAATCCTTCCCTAAATATTTCTGAATAGTTTTTGCTTTTGCCGGTGACTCTACGATTACTAAATTTTTCGACATTCTAAAAATTTTTTGCAAAAGTAAAGCTTTTTTATTATATACATTTTGTTAAAACGGTTTAATTTGATTTTTAGATGGGTTTAATAGGCGTTCCTGAGGGCATTCTTAAACATATCAAGTCCTTTAGAGAGTATGCTTTAGCGTAAAATCCGGCTTACATGAGACGGATGATATAGAATTTTTCACCAATGGTGATAGATGTAAAACATATAAAACCCATAAAAAAGCAGAACAGGAAACCCTATTCTGCTTTATCTACTATTTTTTAATTTATTGTTTGATAATTTTCACAATTTCTTCTGCGTTATTAATCCTCACCAAATATACTCCTGAACTGAGTGAGGATACGTCTGTTTTACCATTCTCAAATTTTCCGGATCTGACCAACTGGCCGGATGCATTATAAATCTGGTAGTAATAACCGTCTTTTTCCTGGGTATTGATGTACAGAATATCCTTTACCGGATTTGGAAATAAAGAGATTTTGTTCTTATTTACTTTTTCTGCAACCTCAGCACTGCTGAAAGGCGTAGCTGCTTTCCCTGAAGCCAGAGCTGTAACAGGCAATCTTGGAATAGGACCTTCCTCATTTCCCTGAGCATCATATTTTATTCTTACGCATCTGCAGCTTGTTGCAAAATACGGATCATTATTATCATTAAAGGCAATAAAACGGTTGGCCGTAGACGCTGCATCAAACATTACATTCACTGATCTTCCCAGATAATTCGAAGCTAAACCTGCTGTCCATACTGCAGGATACTGGAAATTGACATTATTAAATGTCCCTGTAGGGGTCTGATTGGCTATCACATTTCTGTACCCCCGCGTCCCGGAATCCGGATAGTTTCCAACCACATAAGATGGCCCTATCAGCATATAGCCTATAGTGGAGGTTGTAGACGGGTTTCTAACTCTATACCCCGAATAGTCTGTACTTACACTATAAAATGTAGCTACATTCTTATCTTTTTTATACCATGGTGACTGTCCAAAATCCTGGTTAGAAATCAAGGCTACATTGCTAAGATCCGGGATCCTCCAACCTTCCGGACATGGGTCAAAAGGAGATTTTTCACCGCCTCTTCCCCATCGGTCAGGAGCGAGGTTGGGTTCATTGGCAAGCCAGTCTGTTCCATTGGTATAATTAGGCATACTGCTGTTATAAGGAGCAAAAGTGCTTGGAATCATATACGTTAAAGGGTTTTTCACGGAATAAGACAGTACTTTTGCTATTTTATCTGCCGGTTTATCTGTACCCTGTGCAACAGATGCCGCGTAAGTATTATAGGGCACTATATAGTTTCCGGACATATTATTATAGGCAGCATACGTTAAAGTAGTATAGGCAACTGTTCCGTTTGCTGATGCTGTCCCTAAAAATATACTAAATGAGGCTCTGTTATCTGCATGCTGGAATGTTGGAATCGGGTCTTTTCTTCCCCACTGATAATGCATTCCTGTAGAGGCGCGTATTTTGGCAAGCTCAGCAGAAGTAGGCGTAAGGGCATTGGCAACGATCGGAAATGCATCTACCGCTCCAAGGTTACGGTCCATAAATTCTGTCTGAAGTATGACATCAGCTTTATTTACATAATTTATATAGTTCACAGCTTCGGACACCGGAAGTTCCGTTTTATAGGTATAGGATCCAAGAGGAGAGTCGGTGATCCAGATGTGCCAGCTCCAATATACAGGAGCGGTAATACTTCCGTTATGCAGGGTTACAACGGCATTTCCACTTTGATTTGGATTGATGTCCACTGAAATTTTTGAATCACTGAGGCTTTGAAGTGAATTAGGAGAAGGATTAATCACGGATATCCTGTTAATCAGAGCCGTATTGGTAGTCCAGAGGACATTTGCTTTTAGACTGTTAAAATTCGCAGGAGCCAATATATCCTGATTATTTAAAAGCTGGCTCTGTACCGAGAAAGCTTTGCTCACAGGAATCTCTACAGTAAAAAGAGTCGATTTTTTTACATCCTGATACGTATTGGGATTATTGATACCTTCCCTGTATTCTGCAGGAGGATCAAGATATTCTGAAGGGAAATCATAGTTGTCTACAATATAAAGAGGATCTTTAATACATCTGCATCCATTGGCCTCGGAAGTATACATTCCTGACATAGGCATGTAAAAATACCTCCCTTTGATATTGGGATAATTAGGATCGGGTACGTCCGGCTGGCCTTTATCGGGAATCATATAAAGACCTCTTGTAGTTACTGCCGGAGAAGAATCAAAGTGTCGGGTCATAGTTGCAGTCCACAAAGCAACATGGTGCTGATCGGTATACTGCCCCTGATGAGCAGCCCTTATCAGCTGTCCGGTTCCGGGAAAAATACCCATATCATTTCCTCCTGCATTAGAGAGATCAAAACCTAAATTAGGATAAACCTTAAATCCGGTCATGAAAGACGGAACGCCATTATCAGTAGGCTTTATAATATGGTATTTATTGGTTTCGAAAACATTTTTTGCCAGGTTGGTTCTGACGCCGAAAGGGGAAAAATCGAGCCTTATATCATCCACATAAGTCTGAGAAGCCAGGTTGGCGACAAGCATTGACGGCATTCTCCATCCATTCGGGCATGGATCGTAAGATGATTTACTTCTATAAGGCCTTGCACTGGCATCATTGTTATATCCTGTGCTGATGAGTCCCTGGGAATTATCTGACCAAAGATTAAGCTCCGAAAGCCTGTTATCAGGCAGCACTGTTGAACGTCCGAACCAGTTAACCTGAAGATTAAGGTTGTTATTATAGTACGCCTGGCCGCTGTTATCATCTTTGTTTACGTAGATCAGGCTAAGCGGATTCTTAATGGAAAGTCTGATATTATTGGTTACTTCAGCATTTGAAAAGAGAACATATTTCGTAAGGTTATCAATATTTACAGCACCGGTCAGGTTCTTGGCTCCCCTATGCCTTACTCTTCCTATAGATCCTGAAACTTCATAGAAATCATTTCCCCTTGTCACTAACGGCGGGATAGGATCTTTCCTGCCCCATTGATACAGGAGGCCGCTGCTTCTATTCCAATCTGACGAGGTAATGGAGCTGCTTAAAGCTCCAAGATTACGGTCCATCCAGCCCCAATCGGAATCAGGAATCACCTCAACTGTTCCATCCGCTCTCATTCTTGTGACATTATCAAAGCTTTTATATTTGGAGCCGTTGGAAGGATCATCTGTTACCCATATATGCCAGCTCCAATATACTTCACCGTTCACCTTCAGGGCGATAACAGCATTTCCTTTCTTAGCTTTGTTGATGGGAACCCTTATTTTGGCATTTTCATTGGTACTCATGACTTCCAGCGAGTATCCGGGTCCGGATTTGATAAGACCATGGGTATCCTCCCACAGGACATCGGCTGACATTTTTCCGGAAGGAATCCCCTCATTCTTGAGGTAGCTGTCGTCTTTCCACATAGCATATGCTTTTTTTACGGGAATCAATAAGCCTTCACTCTCCTGCCTGGGATCAAAAATATAACTGTTGGGGGCTTTTGTCCAGTCGGG
This sequence comes from Chryseobacterium oranimense, assembly GCF_900129755.1. Taxonomy (GTDB): domain Bacteria; phylum Bacteroidota; class Bacteroidia; order Flavobacteriales; family Weeksellaceae; genus Chryseobacterium; species Chryseobacterium oranimense. The sequence continues at coordinate 213,887 of NZ_FQWT01000007.1, read as the reverse complement.
GACTGCTAAAATTTGATTATTGGGTTTCGTCAGACTATCCCTTCCTGCAGGTACTGATTTACCAGTATAGGTGCCCGGAAAGATCTTTTTTACTTCTATCCTATTCTTGGAATAGGTACATATCGACACTAGGCAAAAAATTGCCGCAAAATTTTTAACTAAATTTTTCATATCCTTAAGCTTGTGTACTATTACAGGAAATACAACTTTTAAGCCCTTGCTATAAATAACCAATTAATATTATAAATAATAAAATTATACATTAATTAAATTGACAATAACAAACGATTAAAAGATTATAGATACAGAAACAGCAATTTCTACTTTTCACACAAAAGTAATTTTTTTTGTTAAAATTTCTTATGATTCAGCTCAATTAGAAATGTAACAATACCGGAAAGCCATAAAAAAAGACAGCTCCAGGGCTGTCTTTGTCAAATATTATATAGTTGTAATAAATTATTTTAAGGGAGAATATGGTTTTTATAAAGTTCAATGGTAAATCTACCTACTTTAATATTTATGAAAGAAGAGAACACCACAAAGTTAAAGATAACAAGTGCAATAATAAAGGCATAAATCATCTTCTTCACTCCACTTGAAACCACATACATGGTATTGGGGATCAAAACATAAGAAAATCCGACAAATGCTCCCACAAGTCTTGATGAGAATACAGGATTATTCCTGAAAATAAAGTAAAAACAGATCCCGATAACTGCATAGTTTCTATGGTATTCGTAATAGGGATATTTTTCTTTCATTTTGGTATCAAATGTAAACAGGAAGAAAGTGAGGATCATCATCATAGCTTCAGGAATCCCGAAACCGCCATTCAACCTTTCTGTAGATTCGTACATATATCCATTTAAGCCATTCACCAGAATATTGTCTGAAGCCATACTATCCAAAAAGCTCCCAAAAACACGGTATATCTCGAACGGTGAAAGAAATACAGAGATAATGATCAGGACGAGCATTATAGTTTTGTTTAAAGGAACACGGGCCAGCCAGTACATTGGAAGAAACAGGTAACACACAGTATGTATTCCTGATGCCAGAAATATAAAGAACAGGTAATGCCACAGTTTCCGCTGTTTGATGTACCGTATCGCGAAATAAACAATAAACGTCCCGAGATTCTGCCTGATCTGTCCGCTTTCCCCAACAAAGAAATAGGGGATGAACATGAAAAGGGTAAAGGTAAAGGGATAAAAAGTATTGTCTTCCGTATATTCTATCTTAAAGAAAATAGCACAGATGGCAATAACCAGGGTAAGGACGTAAAAGGGGGCATTAAAGACATTCAGCAATATCTTATTGATCAGGGTATACAGCCACTCCACTTCCAGCTGGTCAGGCCCCTTCATATGGAGCATCTTCATGAAAATACTGTAGTAGCTCTTCGTATCGGAATAAATGTAGAGTCCTTTATAACTTCCGTAGTCAGGTCCCACATTATCACGGAAACCTACCAATATGATGAGATAGATCCCTAAAAACCAGAACCATTTTTTATCTACTTTCCTACCAAAAACTTCCTGTATACTAAAGAAAAGCATATATACAATCGCAACGATGAAATAGGGATGTAATATACTCATGCTAATCTAATGGAATGTTAATGAATTGAGCATACAGCGGGAAGATGCCAATCTGTATAGATAATGCAGACAGCAGAAAAGGGATACCACTACAAAATAGCAATCCGTTTGTTTTTTCATCATTTTTTTTCAACATATCTAAAACAGATTCTTATTTCTTTAATAAAATATGGGTTTAAAATATATCTTAAGAGGGAACTTTTGCAAAAGTAGAATATTTTTTTATTCTGCCTAGAATATTTTGTTGATTTTCAGACAAAACTTATAGCTGAAATGTTTTGAACTAATACTGAAAAAATTAAATTTGCAGACTTGATTCCATACGCTAATGCATCGTTTTTTTATATTTTTATATTATCTGATTTCTAAAAACAGGATTCTTTCAGTAATTATTGCTTTAGGAATAGCTGTTATATGCGGATTTTTTGCTTCAAAAATTAATTTTGAGGAAGATATCAATCAGATTATCCCTAAAAATGAAAAATCCGATCTTACGGCAAAAGTTCTTAAACAGCTGAATTTTTCAGATAAAATCATTGTCATTATAGAGAACAGATCCAAAGAGGAAGGTTTTTTACTTTCGGAAACGGCAGATACTTTTCTTCAAAAAATTGAACCTTTAAAAAAGTATATCGGAGCTGTCCAGGGAAAGGTGAACGACAGTGAAATTTCTGAAACATTTGATTTTGTAAGTCAGAACCTGCCTCTTTTTCTTGATGAAAACGATTATAGGGAAATTGAAAGGAAACTGCAAAAAGACAGCATATCAAAACAGGTAGAAAGCAATTACGTTTCCCTGGTTTCCCCCACAAGCCTTGTAACGAAAGATTTCATTAAAAAAGATCCGCTGGGAATTACCTATTTAGGGATTAAAAAATTAAATGCCTTAAACATCAGCAAAGATTTTAAGCTTGAAGACAACTATATCGTCACGAAAGACGGAAAAAACCTTTTGCTTTTCATTGATCCTAAAAATAAAAGTAACGACACCAAAGGTAATGAAGCTTTTGTGAATCAGCTCAACCAGATAAAGGATGATATCAATAAGCAGTTTAAAGGAAAAACAGAACTCAGCTATTTCGGTTCTCCGGTAATTGCCGTAGCCAATGCTCAGCAGATCAAAAAAGACATTCAGAATACGGTAATGATCTCTATGACAGTCCTGCTGATCCTGCTGATCTACTATTTCAGGAATTTCTTCACTCCGGTTATCGTATTTCTCCCGACTGTATTTTCAGTATTGCTTGCTCTCTTAATTCTTTATTTTATAAAAGATAAAATCTCAGCTATTTCTTTGAGTGTGGGAGCAATCCTTATCGGGATTACGATAGATTATGCCCTTCATATTCTCACCCATTACAAGCACAACAACAATATTGAAGAACTTTACAAGGAAATCACCCAGCCTATTGTACTGAGCAGCGCTACGACAGCCGTTTCTTTCCTGTGTCTGGTATTTGTGCGTTCCGAAGCACTGAAAGATCTCGGTCTTTTTGCAGCGATTACAGTTATTCTGTCTTCCATTACTGCGTTAATCATCGTTCCTCAACTTTACAAGCCCAAAGAGAAGGAGGACAGGCACAACACTAATTTTATTGACAAGATCGGTTCTTATCCTTACGAGAAAAATAAGCCTCTTATTATAGGATGTTCCATTATTATTGTTGCCTGCCTTTTTGGTTTCAGGCATGTAGGATTCAATGAAGATATCGGCGACCTGAATTATATTCCAAAAGAATTAAAGATAAGTGAGGCTAAGCTCCAGAAGCTTTCCGACATTACCTCCAAATCCATTTATACCATTTCCTACGGAGATTCCGAAGAAAAGGCACTGACAAGAAACACCCGGCTCAGCAGTTTCCTTGAGAAAGAAAAGCAGGAAGGAAAGATCCTGAGCTACAATTCTCTTGGAAACGTTGTACTTTCAGAAAAAGATCAGAAAAAAAGGATCGAGGTATGGAATCAATTCTGGGATGGGGATAAAAAAAGCCGTACAGTTTCGGAACTGGTGAACAGTGGGAATCAGTTTGGTTTCAACAGTGCTGCATTTGATAATTTCAATGGAATTTTAAATAAAACCTATACCCCCTTAAGCCTTCAGGACTATGAGAAGATCAAAGCCTTACAGATCCCTGAATTCCTGAGCAGTGAGAATGGATTTTACACGGTTTCCAATGTTGTAAAAGTGGATGAAAAGAAAAGAGACGCTTTCATAAAAGACGTAGAAAAGAACCACAATGCCCTGGCCATTGACCGCCAGCAGATGAATGAAAATTTCCTGGGACTGCTGAAAAGAGATTTCGGAACGCTCATTAATTATTCCCTTCTGGCCATCATCCTTACCATCATTGTTTTCTTTAGAAATTTTGAACTTACGGTTCTTACCATGTTTCCTATTGTACTGACAGGAATCGTGACAGCAGGTATCCTGTATTTCTTTGGATTAGAATTGAATATTTTCAGCACCGTAGTCTGTACGCTGGTTTTCGGTGTGGGAGATGACTTCAGTATTTTCCTGACAAAAGCTATGCAGAAAGAGCATACGACAGGAAAAAACGAGCTTCCAACCTACAGAACGTCTATTATTCTGGCCGTTTTCACTACTGTTCTGTCTATCGGTTCTTTGATCTTCGCCAAACATCCGGCATTGCATTCACTTGCATTAGTTGCCTTAATCGGGATGTTCTCCGTAATCATTATCACCTCAACGCTTTATCCTTTCTGGTTTAGACTATTGATCACAAACAGGGCAAAAAAAGGACTTTCCCCGATCACCTTCGGGTTATTTTTAAGATCCGTTCTATCCTTTTTATATTATGGATTGGGAGGATTTGTCTTTTCATTGATCGGAAGTATGTTCGTCAAAAGATCAAAAGGAAAAACATTAGATATCATTAAATTGATTTTAGCTAAATTTTTAACATCAGTACTATACACCAACCCATTTGTAAAGAAAAGGGTTATAAAAAATCCGTCGGAAGATTTCAGCAGACCTGCCGTAATCATTGCCAACCATACTTCTTTCCTGGATACGCTGGCCATTGCTATGGTCACTCATAAAATCATCTACCTGGTTAACGACTGGGTATACGAGTCGCCGGTTTTCGGAAGACTGGTAAAGGCGCTTGGCTTTTTCCCTGTTTCTCAGGGAATAGAGAACGGAATGGAAAAACTGAAAGAAAAAATTGACCAGGGCTACTCTCTTGTAGTTTTTCCTGAAGCAGAACGCTCTTATACCAATGACGTCAAAAGATTCCACAAAGGAGCATTTTATCTGGCTGAAGAGTTCGGCCTGGATATTCTTCCGCTGTACATCCACGGAAATTCCGAAGTACTGCCCAAAGGAGACTTCATTATTTATGATGGGGGCATCACCGTAAAAGTAGGGGAAAGGATCAGTAAGGATGATGTCAGCTTTGGAAAGAACTATTCTGAAAGAACGAAAAAGATCAATGCCTATTTCAGAGATCAATTTGCGGAACTTCGTAATAAACTGGAGGACGAGAACTATTTCAGAAAAAAATTATTTTTAAGCTACCTCTACAAAGACAGTGAAGTGGTAAAAGAAGTCAAAGATGATTTTAACACCAACAAATCTGTTTACTTTGAACTGAACCAATATATCCCGAAAGACGCATCAATTCTGCACCTAGCAGATGATTCTGGACAGAAGGATATCCTGCTCACCCTTTACCAGGCGGAAAGAAGAATTTTTTCTTTCATTAAAGATGAAGAAAGAAGGGCAACAGCCCAACAAACCTATTTGGTAAAAAGAAGAAAACTGAACTATATTAGCAGCATCCCGGAAATCAATAAAAAGATTGACATCCTTCTGATTTCAGATAAAAATTTTGATATTGGTACGCTGAAGGAACTTCCTGAGACCATTATTCTGCTGAACATACCACATTATGAACTGAAAAATTCAGATTATCAGCAGAAATTCAGTTCACAGGCAATAAAAATATTCAAAAAACACTAAATAAATATGAAAAGCATATTTTTGTAACCGCTAAAGAATATTAATGAAAAAAAACATACTGATCATTTACTATTCGCAAACCGGCCAGCTGGAGGATATTGTGAAGAATGTGGCCCGCCCTTTCGAAGCCAGAAAGGAAGAATACGATGTTACCTATTATAATATCAGGCTGAAAGAAGACTTCCCTTTCCCATGGCCGGGAGACGTTTTCTTCAACACTTTCCCTGAATCTTATCTTCAGATCCCAAGAGAGATTTTTCCGCCTTCTGATGAGATCCTGAATAAGAAGTATGACCTCATCTTATTCGGATACCAGGTTTGGTACCTTACCCCATCCATTCCTATCATTTCTTTCCTGAAAAGCGGTTTCGCGGAAAAGATAATGAAAGACACCGATGTGGTTACCATTTCAGGCACCCGCAACATGTGGATGCTTTCCCAGGAGAAGCTGAAGGTTTATTTAAAAAATCTTGGCGCAAAATTGGTAGGGAATATTGCTTTGGTAGACAGGCATGACAATTATACAAGCGTTCTGACGATCTTACGCTGGCTGACCACCGGACAGAAAGAAAAATCCGGTATGTTGCCGGCAGCAGGTATTTCGGATGAGGAAATTGCAGGCTCAGTAAAATATGGAAATATTATAGAAAAACATTTCAGCAGCGGAAACCTATCCGGTCTTCAGCCGGATCTGGTAAAGAATGGCGCCGTAGAGATCCGTCCTTTTTTAGTAAGAGTGGAAAAAGTAGGCAACAAGATCTTTACCGTATGGTCCAACCTCATTATCAAGAAAAAAGAGAAGCGTCCATTGCTGATAAAATTCTTTAAGGTATATTTGATGGCCGCGATATGGATTATTTCACCTGTCGTCTTAGTTTTACACTTACTGACAACCCCTATATTTTGGTTTAAAAGACAAAAACAAAAAACATATTTACAAGGAATTAATTTAAAATAGAATGTACGACGTATTTATAACAAAAGCATCAACATATTTACCCAACAGCCCGGTATCAAATGATGAAATGGAAACTTATCTTGGTCTGATCAACGGGGTTCCTTCTAAAGCAAAATCACTGATTTTAAGAAATAACAAGATCACCACAAGATATTATGCTTTAGACAAAGAAGGAAATCCTACCCATACCAATGCACAGCTGACAGCAAAAGCTGTAGAAGGATTATTCGATGAAAATTTCAAAAAGGAAGATATGAAGCTGTTGTCCGTTGGAACCACTTCTCCGGACCAGATGCAGCCTTCCCACGCTTCTATGGTTCACGGTGAGCTGAATATCGGGAAATCTATTGAAATTAATACCGCTACCGGCTTATGCAACTCAGGAATGAATGCCCTGAACTACGGATTTCTTTCCGTAAAGGCCGGTGTACAGGAAAATGCCGTTTGTGCAGGTTCTGAAAGAATGTCTGCCTGGATGACTGCAGATAAATTCAACCATGAAGCGGAAAATTTAAAGTTACTGGAAGAAAGACCTATCATTGCTTTCAAGAGAGAATTCCTCAGATGGATGCTTTCTGACGGTGCGGGTGCCTTCCTTTTAGAAAATAAACCAAGAGAAAATCAGATTTCTTTAAAAATAGAATTTATTGATTTTTACTCTTATGCCCACGAAATTGAAGCCTGTATGTATGCCGGATGCGACAAGCAGGAAGATGGAAGCCTGAAATCATGGGCAGATTACCCTTCTGACGAATGGCTGAAAGAATCTATTTTTGCAATTAAGCAGGATACAAAGATCCTGGACAAATATATCCTTGTAAAAGGAGCGGAAAGCTTAAGATCTTCTTTCGACAAACACAATCTGGACCCGGCGAAAATAGACCATGTTCTGGCTCACATTTCTTCAGGTTATTTTAAAGACGGATTGAGAGAAGAGTTTGCTAAAAAAGGCATGGATTTCCCTGCTGAGAAATGGTTCTATAATCTTTCCGAGGTTGGAAATATTGGTGCCGGTTCTATTTTCATCGCACTGGAAGAATTAATGAATTCCGGAACTTTGAAAAAAGGAAAAAAAGTACTCCTGTGTGTTCCTGAAAGTGGAAGATTTGCCTACTCTTGTGCCCTGTTAACTGTTTGCTAATGAAACACCAACTGCCGACATCTGATCAGGATTTTGTAGGAAGCCTTATTCCGCAGCGTTTTCCGTTTGTCATGGTTCATGAGCTTTCGGAATATTCTGATGAACATCTTGTATCAGGGTTTGAAATCAGGGAAGAGAATATTTTTATTCAGGATGGCGTATTTCAGGCTTCAGGTCTTATTGAGCACCAGGCACAGAGTGTTGCTTTACACACAGGCTACAAATATTACCTGCTAGGAAAAGATGCGCCTACCGGATATATCGGAGCAATCAAATCTTTTGAAGCCGAAACTTTACCCAGGACAGGAGACCGTTTGGTATCGGAAGTAACGATCCTCAATGAAATAATGGGAGTAACCCTGGTAGACATCGTCACGAAACTGAATGGCGTGATCATTGCAAAATCTCAGATGAAAACTGCCGTAAAATAAACTGTAAATGGAAATCAAGGAAGAGAATATCATTAATATACACAACTTTCTGCCGCACCGCGAACCGATGCTGATGGCAGATTATATCCTGGAACTGACCAAAGAAAAAGTTGTGACTTCCTTTGAGATCAAAGAAGATAACATTTTTGTTCACCATGGTGAATTTGCAGAAGCCGGCCTGATTGAAAATCTTGCCCAGACCTGCTCATCTATCTTGGGACAGAGTTTTTTTGAAAATCCCGAAGCAGACACCAAAGTGATTGGCTTTATTACCAATATCAAAAAAATTGAAGTATTTGCACTTCCTAAAATTGGAGATAAGATCATTTCAAAAGCTTCACTGATCTCCCAGTATGAAAATATCTGTAATATTTTTTGCGAAACTTTTCATGATGATGAGATATTGATCAGGGGAGAGATTAATCTGTTTATTCAGGAGGTGAAATCTTAGAGATATTTATTTTGATTTAATTATATAACCGCACAAATTGTGCGGTTTTTTGTTTTTAATCACGGATGACATAGATCTGCATGAATGATTGCATTGTAAAAAGGTTTTGGCTAAAGCCGGATTGAAATTTTGATATTATTAAGCAAACGGGCTAAAGCCCGTTCCTATTGAATATTCTGTGCTATTCGTGAAGACACATTTGTTGTATTTGTGGTTAATTTTCAATTCAGTAAATAAAAAAAGCGGAACATTTCTGCCCCGCTTAAAAAATTGCTATCCTAAAAGGTTAGTATCCGAAGATCTCTTCAAGAGATACTTCCTGGAATGTTCCCATTTTATTGATAGATTCCATATCCAGGTTTTCTTTTTTACCGATGATGGCTGTATTGTATTTTACCGGCTTTACTTCTGTATCGTAAAAACTGGTAAGCTGAGGTAGTGTCAGACCCTGGATTTCAGCATAAATATCTTTTCTGATATCATAATCAACACCCAGCTTTTTCAGTGCCAGCTGATTGAAGAAAATATTTGTCCTGTTGATCCTGTTGGAGGCAATCTGCTTCAGTGCGGAACCTTTTGAGTTTTCGAACTGCGCAGGAACCTGAGGCAATGACACCATAAGATCATTCATCGCGTTTACTGCCAAAGGAAGCTTATTGGCCTGCGTTCCTATATAATTGGTGATATAGTTCGCATGTCCTTTTTCTGTTGCATTGGCATAAGAAACATAAGCTGTATACGCCAGCGACTTACTTTCTCTGATCTCCTGGAAAACGATAGACGACAGGCCTCTTCCGAAATACTCATTGAAAACATTGGCTTTTCCAAAGTTACTTAGATTCACCTCACTTCCTTTGGCCACTTTAGCCATTTCCATCTGCACCATATCATAGTTCGTGAAATATACTTTTCCTTCTGCGGCAGGCTCCGGGTACTCCTTGGCTTTTGCAGGCTGAACAGTAGTTTCCGTGATATATGGCTTAACGGCTTTTTCCAAACCTGACTGATCCTGTCCGTAAAGCAGCACTTCATATGGAGACTGGTTCAGTACTTTGACTTTTTTCATCAGCTCCGCCGCATCAATGCTTTCAAGACGTTCTTTGGAAACAATATCCGTCATTCTGGAATTCTTACCATATTTGGCGTAATTCGAAAGCGCGGCCATAATTCTTACCTTATCTTTTTTACCGGCAGCTCTTGCTTCCAGTATTGTCTTTACGGTTTTCGCATAGATTTCTTTATCTGCTTTTACATTGGTCAGCCAGTGATTCATTAACTCGGTCGCTTTTTTCATGTTCCCCTCAAGTCCGCTTAGGGTAATAATTACCTGATCATTGGATGTTCTGAAGCTGTAAGAGATTCCCAGTTTATAGAATTCACCTTTCAGCTGTTCAGGCGTATACTTATCTGTTCCAAGATACTCGAACAGGGTTACAGCAATTGGCAGCTCCTTATCATTATCCGTTCCGAAAGGGAAAATATAGCTGATCTGTGCTACATCATTATATTTATTCTTAACGAAACTTATCTTCTTATCTTTAATTTGTGAAGTCTGGATCGCAGTCTTATAATCAATGAATTCAGGCTTAATGTCAGCTACTTTATTGTTTAAAATCTCTTTAAGGAAAGGAGACTGAGCTTCCCTGTTAAGCTTGATCGGAGTAATTCCCGGATTCTGTACACGAACCAGCTTATCATTCACTCCTTTTTCTTTGTAAACCACTACATAATTATCCTTAAAGAAATCATTCGCAAACTTTACAACATCTGCTTTTGTAATTTTTTCATACTGGTTGATGTCATCCAGCTCATCCTGCCATGTTTTCTCATTGATGTAAGTATCATACAGGGTAGTTGCCAGTCCGTCTGCAGTTTCCCATGTTTTCATACGCTGCACCTTCTTGTCATTAACGATGGCTTTCAGCATCCAGTCAGGGAACTGCCCTTTTTTCACTAAATCCAGCTGATCCAGTAACAACTTTTTAGCCTCATCAAAAGATTGCCCCTCTTTAGGTGTTACAGACATGGTAAATGCGCCATAAGTTTTAAAAGCTGACTCATAAGCTCCAGCTCCCAATACTTTTTGTGTCTGGTTCATATTAAGGTCTATAAGTCCCGCATCTCCCCTGTTGCTCAAAATTTCCGCCACAACATCTGCTAACCTTGCATTCTGGCTTCCATTGGAATCGGATCTCCATGCCAGGGTCATTCTTGGTGTGCTAGGACTTTTTACCGTTCTTGTTACAATGCTCGTCATTGGTTCTTCGCTCACCATTTTTTTCATAGGCAGCTCCTTATATTTGAAAGAACCGAAATACTGGTCAACAAGTTTGATTGTTTTATCAAAATCAAGATCACCTACTAAAACAACAGCCATATTATTAGGCACGTAATAGGTGTCAAAATATTTACGGATAGCGACCATAGAAGGACTCTTCAGGTGCTCTGAAGTACCTATTGTCGTCTGCTGTCCGTTGGGATGTTTTGGGAAAAGAGCTTCCATCATCGCGTAATTCACAAGACGGCCGTCATTATCCTGAGCTCTGTTATATTCCTCGTAAACTGCCTCCAGCTCCGTATGGAAAAGACGCAGTACCAGCTCGGAAAAACGTTCCTTCTCCACTTTCAGCCATTTTTCAAGCTCGTTGGATGGGATATTGTTTTTATAGACGGTTTCATCAAGCCATGTGTGCGCATTGGTTCCTGTAGCTCCCAATGAAGAAATGGCCTTGTCATACTCATTCGCGATAGCATATTTGGAAGCTTCCTGCGAAACCTCATCTATCTTTTTATAAAGAGCCTTTTTCTTTTCCGGATCTTTTTCTGCTTTATGCTGTTCATAAAGATCAGAAATCTGCTGTAAAAGTACCTTTTCCTTTGCCCAATCCTGAGTTCCCAGATGTGAGGTACCTTTGAAAACCATATGCTCCAGATAGTGAGCAAGACCGGTATTGTCGCTTGGGTCATTATTGGATCCTGTTCTTACCGGAATATAAGTCTGAATTCTCGGTGCGTCATCATTCTTCGCCAGATAAACCTTCAATCCGTTTTTCAAAGTATAAACCCTTACACCGGACTGGTCATTCTTGACCGTTTCGTAAGTATATCCCTGGCTATCCGTCACCTTTTGGGTTTCAAATTTCTGGGCCATTGCACTCAGCATGCAGAAAAGTGAAACGGAAATAAAAAATTTCTTCATAAGTTATTATTTAATTCAAATTTCTAGAATCTAATGAGTCTGTATTTACTATGCAGTTGTTACAGCAAATCAGGATTATAATTTTTTGGATTAATATTTGAATTGACGTGTAAAAGACATGTTTTTGGCATTATAATTAATATGATTTACATATAATGTATTTTCACTATTTTAGCCAACTGATTAAAAAGAATCAAAAAGGTGAAGTATTTTTCATCTGAAATTAAAAAAATAATACAGTTTACATGAAAAAACAAGACCTGCCTCAGGACGAAAGCAATCTGAAATCGGCAAACATGACCGAAGTCTTGTATGTGACCGATGAGAATGATAATTATACAACCGCCAACAGCATAGGCTGGGACGCCAAAAAAGCAGCCCTTGACGAATCTATGGAGCTGATCCATGAAAGGATTGAGGAAGCCAGACAGAATGTGGCCAATAATTTAGTAAGTCCTATTATCTATTTTATGGAACTGAATAAAATGGATCTTCAGGTTCTTGCAGCCTATGTAGGAATGTGGCAATGGCGTGTAAAGAGACACGCAAAACCTAAAGTATTTAAGACACTAAGCCAATCCGTCCTGAAAAAATATGCCGATGCATTTGATATTTCAGTGGATGAATTAAAGAACTTCGACGGGAAATAATATGAAAACACGGCATAAATGATGTGCCGGTTCATTCCGTCAATGAAAAAGATAAAAGCAGCAAATGAAACTTAACTTCGAACACCATCAGACCGCACATTGCGAAAACGGTGTTGCCTCCAATCTGTTACTCAATAAAGGCTTAAAGCTCAGCGAACCAATGATCTTCGGGATCGGTTCCGGCCTGTTTTTTGTCTATCTGCCCTTTTTGAAAGTCAATTTTGCGCCGGGATTCAGCTACAGGCCGATGCCGGGTGCTATTTTCAGCAAAGCAGCCAAAAGATTGGGAATTAAAATCAAAAGAGAAAAGTTTTCCAATCCTAAGGATGCACAGTCCGCTCTGGAAAGAAACTTAAACCAAAACATTCCTACAGGACTTCAGGTGGGCGTTTTTAACCTTACCTATTTTCCTGAAGAATATAAATTCCATTTCAACGCCCACAATCTTGTAGTATACGGAAAAGAAGACGGAAAATTCCTGATCAGCGACCCGGTAATGGATTACACCACTACCCTCTCGGAAGCTGAGCTGGAAAAAGTAAGATATGCCAAAGGCGCGCTGCCCCCAAAAGGACATATGTACTATCCTACTTATATCCCGGAACATGTCAATCTTGAAGAAGCCATCAGAAAAGGAATTAAAGATACCTGCAAAAATATGCTGGCTCCGGTTCCGCTTATCGGGGTAAAAGCCATGCGATGGGTGGCAAAAAGCATCCCGAAATGGGCTGAAAAGAAAGGAACCAAAGTAACCAACCACTATTTGGGACAGTTGATCAGAATGCAGGAAGAAATCGGTACCGGTGGCGGAGGTTTCAGATTCATTTATGGTGCATTCCTTCAGGAAGCGGCTGTTATTCTTAAAAATGACGAATTAAAAGAACTTTCGAAAGAAATCACAGCTATTGGTGACCTTTGGAGAGATTTTGCCGTAGATATTGCCCGCGTTTACAAAAACAGGAACTCAAAGAGCGATATTTACAACAATCTTTCCAAATCCATGCTTCATATTGCTGATCTGGAAGAAGCTTTTTACAAAAAACTGAGAAAAGCGATCTGATATGGCAGAGAATATGATTGAGATTAAAAATCTTTATAAAAAGTATAAGAATGCCGAAGACTTCTCCGTCAACGATATTTCATTGGATATAGAGAAAAATGAAATTTACGGGATTCTCGGACCAAACGGAGCGGGGAAAACCACTCTGATTTCAATGCTTTCCGGGTTGATCAAGCCTACTTCAGGACAATTCAAAATCAATGGATTATCTCCTCAGAAAGATGGTTTCAAATTAAGACAGATCATTGGAATTGTTCCGCAGGAATACGCATTATACCCTACTTTAACAGCCAGGGAAAACCTGATGTTTTTCGGAAGCCTGTACGGCTTAAGCCATAAAAAATTAAACAAAGCCATTGACGAATCCCTGGAAATCATGGGGTTATCAAAATTCGCAGATAAACAGGTAGGACAGTTCTCCGGAGGGATGAAACGACGCTGCAACCTTATTGCAGGAACCCTTCACAACCCGAAAATTCTGTTTCTGGATGAGCCTACTGTGGGTGTTGATGTTCAGTCTAAAAAAGTGATCATTGATTTCTTACAGGAACTGAATAAAAATGGAACGTGTATTATTTACACTTCCCATCACCTTTCCGAGGCGGAAGAGTTCTGTACAAAAATTGCCATTATCGACAGGGGAAGAATCCATGCGGTAGGAACACCGGAAGAATTGGTGGCGCAGATTGCCAATGCTGAAAACCTGGAAGACGTTTTCATTTCATTAACAGGAAAAGAATTAAGAGATGTTGTTGTATAAACTTTGGAGAAGCTTTGTAAAAGAGATCCTTCTTCTGAAGAGGGATATCGGGGGAATCGTGATTATTTTCGTCATGCCGTTACTGCTGATAGTAACCATTACCTTGATCCAGGATTCTACTTTTAAAAACCTTGAAGGCTCAAAGATCCCGATCATTTTTATTGATAATGACCGATCTGAGGTCTCAAAAAACATAAAACACGAGCTGGAAGCCAGTAAAACATTCCAGCTGCTGACCAATTATAATGAAAAATCTGCTCAGGATGCCGTATTTTCAGGAGATTACCAGATGGCTATCGTTATTCCTCAAAATTTAACGAAAGACCTGAATGCCAATATTGACTCCAAAGTTCAGACAATCGTAAGTTCGTTTGGCCTGGAAGGTGATTCTGCAAAGGTTAAAAAAGCGGCTCCAAAAGCAAAAGAAATTCACCTGTACTTTGATCCCGCTACCAATGCAGGATTTAAAAATTCAGTCATGAATTCCGTAAATAAAATGGTCTTTGAGATTGAAAACAAAAAGATCTACAAAGCATTCCAGGAACAGCTTGGGACTGAGGAAAACCTTGAAGAGAACAAAAACCTCATCAGTTTCAAGGAAATCACTCCCAAAAAAGGAGCTATGGAGGTCATGCCGAATTCCGTTCAGCATAATGTCCCTGCATGGACACTTTTTGCCATATTTTTTATCGTGGTTCCTTTGTCTATCAATTTAGTTAAAGAAAAAAGCCAGGGTACCAGCGTAAGAGCAAGAATCAGCCCGACCCCGTATTTCGTTCATATTTTAGGAAAAACATTCACCTATCTGATCATCTGTATCATTCAGTTTTTACTGATGGTAGCTGTAGGAATCTATCTTTTCCCGTATATGGACCTTCCGGCATTTGATGTTTCAGGAAAAATGTTGCAGCTTCTTGTAGTGACCCTATTTTCCGGACTTGCCGCTATCGGCTTTGGGGTTTTATTGGGAACTATTGCCGATACTCAGGAACAGTCTGCCCCTTTTGGGGCAACTTCGGTGGTCGTTTTGGCCGCCATCGGAGGAATATGGGTGCCTGTATTCTTGATGCCTGAATTCATGCAGGCTGTAGCCAAGTTCTCTCCCATGAACTGGGGACTGAATGCCTATTATGATATTATTTTAAGAAACAGCGGAATCACAGGAATTGCCAAAGAGCTTGCGTTACTGTTTGCATTCTATATTGCCATGGTAGCTATTTCTATTTTTTACGAAAGAAAACAAAATGCAGTCTAAAGAAAACATATTAATCTGTACCGAAGAAGTAAGGGTAAGATTCAATGAAACAGATCCGCTGGGAATTGTCTGGCATGGTCATTATATTGTGTATTTTGAAGACGGAAGAGAAGCCTTCGGAAGACAGCATGGTCTTACCTACCTAGACATTCAGAATGCCGGATATGTAACGCCTATCGTAAAAAGTACCTGCGAGCATTTCCTTCCTTTAAAATACGGGGAAACCTTCAGGATTGTTACTACTTTTGTGAATTCCGCATCTGCCAAACTGATTTATACTTACGAATTGTTCAATCAGGATAATCAACTGGTTTGCAGCGGAGAAACCATTCAGGTCTTCTTAGACAGCAGTGGAAATTTATGCCTTTATAACCCTGATTTTTTTCAGGCATGGAAAGATAAAATGGGACTATAATGAAGAAGGAAATTTACATTACAGACTACAACTGCATCACGCCTTTAGGGCTTGATGTTTCCTCCAACTGGAATAATCTGGTCAGGGGAAATTCAGGTGTAGCTTTGCATAAAGTAATTGAAAACCAGGAAGCTTTTTATGCTTCGGTCATTGATACTGAAAAACTTGATGAAGAATTCAGAAAAAAATTCGTAAATCAGGATTTTACCAGACTGGAGAAAATGTTTCTTCTAAGTTTAAAACCTCTTGTTGAGAAACATCCCATTACAGAAGAAACAGCCTTTATATTATCTACCACCAAAGGAAACATCAGTTTATTAAAAAACCAGACCGAATTACCGGAAGGCGTTTATCTTTCTAATTTAGCACAGAAAATTGCTGATTATTTCGGATTTAAAACAAAGCCCATCGTGGTTTCCAATGCCTGCGTTTCAGGGGTTATGGCCATTGCTGTTGCTAAAAGCATGATCCTGTCAGGAAAATATAAAGATGCCTTCGTCATTGCCGGTGATGAAGTTTCCGAGTTTGTTATTTCGGGGTTCAATTCTTTCCAGGCCATTGGAACGGGGCCTTGTAAGCCTTATGACAAAAACAGAAACGGGATCAATATCGGTGAAGCTGCAGCAGCTATGTATATCACTTCAGGTCATTGCGAGGAACGAAGTGACGAAGCAATCTCAAAAAACGAAAAATTCAGGTTCAAAATCCTTGGAGATTCTGCAGTGAACGATGCCAATCATATTTCCGGACCTTCCAGAACAGGTGACGGACTTTTTGCCAGTATCAAAAGCGCCATGGCAGAAGCCCATATCATCCCGGAACAGATTGATTTTATTTCTGCCCACGGAACCGCTACCTTATATAACGACGAAATGGAAGCCATTGCTTTCAACAGAATGGAACTTCAGAATGCTCCGTTGAACAGTATGAAAGGATATTATGGTCATTGCTTAGGAGCTTCCGGACTTCTGGAAAGCATCATATCCATGGAAAGTGCCCGTCATGAAATGCTTATCCCTTCCAAAAATTTTGAAGTGGAAGGCATTTCCCAGCCATTGAATATTATTAAAGAAAATCAGCCTGCAAAGATTAAATATATTTTAAAAACAGCGTCAGGCTTTGGGGGATGCAATGCGGTAGTTGTTCTGGAAAAATGTTAAATTGAAACTGATGAAGAAAACAGACAGCTGCACCATAGAACACTCAAAAATAACCGTCAATGATGCTCTTATTTTTGAAAGCCAAAGCGAAACATTTCATGACTTTGCCAAAGAAGCATATAAAAACCTGGAAATCAGCTATCCTAAATTCCACAAGATGGATAATCTGAGCAAGCTGGCTTTTCTAGCCGCAGAAATGATTCTGAAAGATGAAAATCACAGCAGAACAGCAGTGGTTTTTGCCAACAGATCATCAAGCCTTGATACGGATTTCAAATACCAGGAAAGCATCAATTCCCAGGAAAATTATTTCCCGAGCCCGGCCGTATTTGTCTATACCTTACCGAACATATGTGTAGGCGAGATAAGCATTAAACACAAAATGCAGACGGAAAATGCTTTTTTCGTTTTGGATGAATTTGACGAAAATTTTTTAAACGACTATGCAGAACAGATCCTGCTGTCCGGAAAAGCGGAAAAAGTTCTCTGCGGCTGGACAGAACTTTATCAGGATAATTATAAAGCTTTTGTATATTTGCTAACCTTATAAAAATGTAACAATATAACAGTGTAACAATGTAACAATACTGAAATAGGTAAACCGGTACATGGATACATTGGAAAATTAAATACTTATGGAAAACTTAAAAACAGAATTGAAGCACAAAATTATTGAAGTCCTTAACCTTGAAGACGTTTCTGTAGAAGAGATCAAAGATACAGATCCTTTATTTGGTGGAGGTCTTGGCCTTGATTCTATCGATGCTTTGGAGCTTATCGTTCTTCTTGATAAAGACTATGGAATAAAATTAGCTGATCCGAAAAAAGGAAAGGAAATTTTCCAGTCTATCGATACAATGGCTGCCTTCATTGAAGCAAACAGAACCAAATAATTCATTCAATCTAGCAATGTACCAATCTAACAGGGCAACAATATTGGTAAACTGTCAGATTGATACATTGTTACATTATTAAAAACCATGAGCCAAAAAATTGCCATAACAGGAATGGGAATCATTTCTTCCATAGGACATAATGTGGAAGAAAACCTTATTTCGCTGAAAACCGGAAAACATGGAATTTCAGACATTGAAATGTTTGAGACCCGTCATGCCGGATCTATAAAAACAGGCGAAATAAAGTGGTCTAATGAAGAACTTATCCGCCAGCTTCAGCTGCCTGAAGACAATAACGTAACAAGAACATCTTTATTAGGCATGGTTGCCGCCAAAGAAGCTGTAGAATCTGCCGGAATTACAGATATCAATGCCTATAAGACCGGGTTGATTTCCTCTACCAGCGTAGGCGGAATGGACATTACCGAAAAATATTTCTACTCTTACGAAAACTTTCCTGAAAAGCAAAAATACATCGATTCCCACGATGCCGGCAACTCCTCGCTGGCTATCGCTGATTATCTAGGGCTGAAAGGCATGGTTTCTACCATCAGTACCGCCTGTTCTTCAGCAGCCAATGCGATCATGATGGGGGCAAAGCTCATCAAAAACGGAGTTTTGGACCGAGTTATCGTTGGCGGAACAGATTCTCTTTCAAAATTTACATTGAACGGGTTCAATACGCTGATGATCCTTACAGATTCTTACAACACTCCTTTTGACAATGACAGAAAAGGCTTGAATTTAGGAGAAGCCGCAGCCTACATCGTTCTGGAATCTGATGAAGTGGTAAAAAAAGAAAATAAAAAAGTCCTCGCCTATCTTTCCGGCTATGGCAACGCAAACGATGCCCATCACCAGACTGCTTCTTCAGAAAACGGACAAGGTGCTTATTTAGCTATGGAACAAGCATTTAAAGTATCCGGACTTGCAAAAGAAGATATCGATTATATCAACGTTCACGGAACGGCTACGCCCAATAATGATTTATCAGAAGGAATTGCCATGATCAGGATCTTTGGTGAAGATCAGGTTCCTGAATTCAGTTCTACCAAAGCTTTTACAGGCCATACTTTGGCAGCAGCAGCAGGAATTGAGGCTGTATTTTCTATTCTGGCCATGCAGCACGGACTTATTTTCCCTAACCTGAATTTCAAAACGAAAATGCAAGAGTTTAATTTAATCCCAGTTACTGAACTGAAAGAAAAAAGCATTAACCATGTTCTTTCCAACTCATTCGGTTTCGGAGGCAATTGTTCTACTTTAATTTTCTCAAAATCATGAGTGCGGTATACATCAACAGTGCATCCTGCATCTCTGTACAGGACACTTTAAAAGAGAATTTCTTCCAGGATTTAAAGATCGAAAACACTGTTCAGATCTTAAAAGCGATAGAACCAAATTATAAAGAATTCATTCCGCCTGCCATGAGCAGAAGAATGTCTAAAACAGTAAAAATGAGTTCCGTAGCTTCCCATTACGCTTTAAAGGAAGCCGGAATTGAACAGCCGGATGCCATTATCGTAGGAACAGGAATGGGCTGCTCACAGGATTCAGAAAAATTCCTGAAAAATGTGATCGATAATAATGAAGAGTTTTTAACTCCTACATTCTTTATTCAGTCCACCCATAATACTGTGGCAGGACAGATTGCTTTGGGGCTTCAATGCCATGCGTACAACTTCACATACGTCAACACCTCTTCATCACTGGAATTCTCGTTCCTTGATGCTAAACTGCAGATCAATGACGGTGAAGCTGAAAATGTTCTAGCAGGTGCAGCAGATGAGCAGACCGACAGAACTATGGAGCTGTACCGCCTTAACCATACCATCAAAAAAGAAGAAAATCTTCCCGCCGATTATCTGCATTCGGAAACGAATGGGGTGATCTGGGGCGAAGCAGCAGCATTTTTCGTTTTAGGAAAAGATAAAACTGAAAATTCTTATGCAAAACTTAAAGATATTCAGATCATTAACAGGTTAGATATAGAAGAAACGCAGTCATTGGTGACGGATTTCCTTGCTAAAAATAATCTGACCAGCGAAAACATTGATGCCGTAATCTTAGGTTTCAGCGGAGATGCAAAATCTGATGTTTATTATAACAGAGCAATGGATCTTTTCCAAAATTCTGCTTTACTGTATTATAAACATCTGAGCGGTGAATTCAATACGGCAAGCGGCTTTTCAACGTTTATGGCCTGTCATATCCTGAAAGAGCAGCAAATCCCTGAAATCATGATGATTAACTCAGAAAATAAGACAGAAATCAAAAATATTCTTCTTTATAATCATCTGGCAGGAAGCGACCACAGTTTAGTATTGCTGGAGAGAGCTTTTTAAAGGGCAAAAAGTAAAAAAGGTAAACGGCTAAATTCCAAAGATGAAACATTATCCATTTATTCTATTTTATCTTTTCTGTAACGTTTTTATTTATGCGTTTCATGGCAGTTTTTGGGTTTATATTGCCTGTTTTCTGGCTTTTTCTGCTGTAGTAGTCTGGGGTTCTTTTGATATCGGCCTTGGGTATTTCGTGAACAGTATTACCCACAAAAGAACAAAAATCAATGAGGTTGCCCTTACTTTTGATGACGGACCAACAGAATTTACACCTCAGTTTTTAGATTTACTTAAAGAACATCAGGTAAAAGCTACTTTTTTCTGCATTGGAAAACAAATCGAGAAATATCCTGAAACTTTTCAGAGGATTATCTCGGAAGGCCATACTGTTGGAAACCACACCTACTCACATTCCAATAATACAGGTTTTTTATCTGCTTCAAAAATGGTGGAAGAAATTGAGAAGTGTGATGAAGTGATGTTGGAAACAGGTAAAATACAAAATGACCTGTACCGTCCTCCTTTCGGGGTTACCAATCCCAGTATTGCCAAAGCCATTAAAAAAACTCATAAAACAAGCATCGGCTGGAATGTACGTTCTTTGGATACCATTACGGATGATGAAAAAAAGATCTTTAAAAGAGTAACTACAGACCTGAAAAAAGGCAGTATTATCCTTCTCCACGATACCTCTGAAAAGACGTACAACGTATTGGTAGATTTATTGCTATTTTTGAAGGAGAAAAAATATTCGACGTTTACCGTCGATTCAATTACAAAATCAAAGAAAAATGATTAAAAATATTGCTTTTGGAGCATTTTTATTAGTCTCCGGCTTCATTTCTGCACAAATGACGGCCATGTCAGGAGCAGAAGCAAAAGCATTTGTAGCCAAAGTTTCTTCCGAAACCAAAGAGATCAAAACGCTGCAGAGTGATTTCACCCAGACCAAAAAGATGGACTTTCTGGATAAAAGCATTGTCACTTACGGTAAAATGTCGCTAAAAACACCAAATACACTGAGCTGGAGATATACAAAGCCTTACCAGTACAGCATTGTTTTCAAGGATAATAAAATTTTCATTAACGATCAGGGAAAAAAATCTTCTGTGGATGCCAAAAGCAAAACTTTTGAGAAGATCAATAAGCTGATCGTGGGAAGTTCGAACGGGAAAATGTTCAGCGATCCAGAATTTTCTGTTTCCTATTTCAAAAACGGGAACTTCAACGTGGCAAAATTCACTCCTAAATCTGCCCAGCTGCTGAAATACATCAAGCAGATCGAGCTTCATTTCCCTAAAAACCAATCTACGGTTTCGCAGGTGAATATGACGGAAGCTTCCGGTGACACTACCAATATTGTTTTCAAAAATACAAAGATCAATGCCGCGATTGCTGCTTCGGAATTTAGCCTTTAGCCTTGTTCTTGTGCTGTTTGTTTCCTGTAAGACCTATAAGCTTACAGATGCAAAACCGGTTCAAAGCTCTGAAAAAACAGTAGAAAACCTATATTTTTCTTCCGGTGAAGACTATGTTTATAAATGCCAGATGGATATTTATAAAAATCACGTCAGCGGAATCCTGATCATTAAAAAACTTAACGAAAGGACTCACCGTGTAGCTATGACCTCAGATTTCGGAAACAAACTGATCGATTTCGAGATCTCTGAGAATGATTTTAAACTGAATTACGTACTTCCGGATCTGGATAAAAAGATTGTGATCAATTTTTTAAAGAACGATTTCCAGCAGCTGCTGAAAAGACAATATCATGTAAATGAATCTTTTGAAAACGTTCATTCTAAAATTTACCTGTCAAAGGTTGATCATAAAACCTATTACCTGTTTTTCAATAAAGAAAACGGTCTTCTCAAGGAGATTATTTATACCAGAAACAATAAGGAAAAAATCGATTTTACTTTTGAGGCAAAAAAACATATCTTCGCAGATAGCTTAAACCTCCAGCACAAGGACTTTAAGATCAATATAAAACTATTTCAAATAACCGAAAACGAACAGAATTAACATGAAAAAACTTCTATTTCTCATCACAGCATTGGTCTCGGGCTTTGCTTTTGCCCAGGTAACATTTTCCCCGGGAATAAGAGCAGGAGCCAATTTTTCTCACTTTTCGAACAGTGAAGAGTTTAATTATTACTATTACGAAGAGTTTCCCAATGCTGAGAAACCTTATCTGGATTACAAAACCAAAACAGATTTTTACATAGGTTTCCTCGGAAATATCCGTTTCGCAAAATTTTATGCACTCCAGCCGGAAATCAACTATTCCAGACAGGGAGCTAAAATAAATACGAACGTTAATAACTGGGACGGGAAAACTCTTTCCGTATCTTACCTTGGATTACAGCTTGTGAATAAATTTTATTTCAATCAGTTCAATGTACATGTTGGACCGACTTTGGAATTTGTAGTAGATAAAAAGAATTTTGACCCTGAAAATGAAATCGATCTGGGAATTACTGCTGGTTTAGGGTATGACATTACTAAAAATTTTGGTATCGAAGCCAGGGTAAAAAAAGGCTTTGTACCGGTAGACAGCTACAACAGGAATCACTCCAACGTTGTTTTCCAGACGGGACTTTATTATACATTTAACATGAAAAAATAGCATTATGCAAACCATTCTTACAGACTTTTATACTTTGGAATCTTATGAAAAGGCAGAAAACGGAAGTTTCACCGCCCATATTCATCTGAATAAGGATCATGATATTTTTAAAGGCCACTTTCCGGGAAATCCGGTGACGCCGGGAGTCTGTATGATGCAGATTGTAAAAGAACTTACAGAGGAATTTACGGGTTCCAAACTATTCCTGAAAACAGCTTCCAATGTAAAGTTCATGGCGATTATCAATCCTTTTGAGACTCCGGACCTGAAACTTCAGCTGGATATTACTGAAAATGAAGAAGATGTTAAAGTAAAGAATACAACCTCTTTTGGCGAGACTATTGCATTAAAAATGTCAGTAAGCTATAAAAAATAAAATTTCATGAAACTTTTCTTATCCCTCATCACCGCTTTTATTTTCTTCTTTCAAAGTGATTTAGAAGCTTTAAGAAACAGCTATGCAAAGGCCAATTCGTCCAATGCCAACACTGAAGCATTCATTAACCTTGCTGAAAAGCAGTCCGGCTCGGATGCTGTAACAACAGGCTATAAAGCAGCAGCTAAAATCATGGAAGCCAAGATTACCAAAAAAGACAGGAAAGCACTTGTAAAAAGCGGTGCTACCAGCCTTGAAAGTATTATCAAAAGCAATCCGAATAATATAGAGCTAAGGGTAATCAGATTAAGTGTTCAGGAAAACATTCCGAAAATAGTCGGATACAGAGGCAGCATCAAAGACGATAAGGCATTCCTGATCAATAACTACAGCAAGCAGAACACAGCCCTGAAAAGCTATGTGAAAAAATTCGTCATGCAGTCCAAATCCTTCACAGATACAGAAAGAGCTTCCATAAAATAAACCAATGACCCTGCCTGAAGTACAAAATGCAATTTCTGAAAAGAAGATCTGCGTTTTAATACCGACCTACAATAACGAAAAAACTCTGAAAAGAGTGATAGACGGCGTGCTGGAATATACCGGCAGCATTATTGTAGTCAATGACGGCTCTACAGATTCTACCCCGGAAATACTGTCCCAATATCCTCAGATCACTGTTATTTCCTTACCTGAGAACAAAGGCAAGGGTAACGGGCTTAAAATTGGCTTCAGAAAGGCAAAGGAGCTTGGTTATCATTATGCCATCACTATTGATTCGGACGGGCAGCATTATCCCGACGATATTCCTGTATTCACAGAAGCACTGCTCCAGGAAAAAGAGGATGTACTGCTTATCGGAAACCGGAACATGTCACAGGACGGAATCCCGAAAAAAAGCAGCTTTGGAAACCGGTTTTCCAACTTCTGGTTCTGGTTTGAAACGGGGATAAAGCTTGAAGATACCCAATCCGGGTACAGATTGTATCCTCTGCTGAGAATTCCTAAGAAATATTTTACTCCAAAATTTGAATTTGAGATTGAGATTATTGTAAGAACAGCCTGGAGGCACGTTCCTGTAAAGAATGTACCGGTAAAGGTTTTGTATGATCCGGCAGAAAGGGTTTCGCATTTCAGGCCGTTCAAAGATTTTACAAGGATCAGCATTCTGAATACAATTTTGGTGACCATCACCCTGCTTTACATTATTCCCAGAAACTTCGTGAATAATTTCAAAAAAAAAAGCTTTAAAAGGTTCTTAAAGGAAGATGTGCTGGAAAGTGACGGCAGCAACCGTACAAAGGCTTTTTCAATTGCCCTCGGCGTTTTTATAGGGCTTTCTCCTTTCTGGGGATTCCATACTTTGCTTGTTATTTCATTATCTGTTCTTTTCAAACTGAATAAAGTACTGGCGTTTATTGCCTCCAACGTAAGTCTCCCGCCTTTTATTCCTTTCGTCATTGCAGCGTCCCTGTTTCTGGGTGCACCTTTTGTACATAGTGACAGTAATATTTTAAGCAGTGAACTGAATTTTGAACTGATTAAAAATAATCTTCTTCAGTACGTGATTGGGAGTGCTATTCTGGCGACTTCAATGTCTGCCCTTTGTGGAATAGCAACCTTTCTTTTCCTGAATAAGCTGAACCCGGAAAATAATTAACCGGAACGAAAATATTCCTGTTTTTTAATAAGAAATCATTACTTAAAGACAACATCCGAAAAAGATAACGGACTCATAACCATGGTCACAAATATGGCGAGAATGACTAAAACCAATTGATACTGATAGTAGGTTTTTGCCTCATCTTCTTCTTTTGCCTCAAAAGTAAATTTAATCTTCTCCGGCTTCCTTATAATAAGCCAGATAAAAGCTAAAATGATAAGGTTCAATACGACAGGAGCAAAAAGAAACAATTTGCTTCCAAATCCGTCATTCTTTCCGCCGTAACCATGAATGGGAATAATATCCGGAATAGAGCCGTATCTTGTAAACAGGTAAATCGTATAAGCAATAATGATTATAAAAGGAATGCAGAACAGCAGTTTTATATGTTTGGGAATCATCTTAATTTCTTTAGCGTTTTTTTCAGATATTTTTCCACATTTTGTTTGTCCGGAACAGTGGTAATTTCTTTTGTCAGAGCCTTTTCAAACTCAGTTTTAGCTTTTTCAAACTCATTGATCCCGAAGTAATATCTTCCGGCATGGTAATAAACCAGCCAGAAATCCGGATTCATGGACTGATAGTAGGGAATAAAATCATCTGTTAATACAATATCCTTATGATCGATGGCATTATTCACTTCCGCACCAAGCTTTTTGGACATTTCATAATGATGGTACTCCTCTGAATCCGCAAAAGGGTCTCTTGCGATATTTAGTGCTGTTTTTGCCTGTAAGCTTTCTTCTGCCTGTTTGCCGGAAAAGATCTCGTTCAGATCATAACATACGAATTCTCCCAGCTGATAAGGATTTGAGGACACCCAAACCAGTCTTTTTTCAGGAGAAAAAATAACCGCATGATGGGCCAGCAGCTGATTGATCGCCTTTTCATTTCCGTATCCTATTTTTTCACCTTTCAAACCGGATTTATCACGTAAAATGGCTGCCATTTTTTCAGGATTCAGTTTTTTATTCTCCTGAAGAAGTTCCTGGAGCTTTTCATAACGGTATTGGGAATGACTTTCTATAATGTGCTTTTGGTTCCTTTTATCATCTTTGTAAGCTTCGGACTGAAAATGGTTCGTACAGAACATCCGGCTGGTATTTTCCACTTTATACACTCCGAAGTTTTTAGGCGAAACTTCAATAATTACAGCATTTTTATCTTTTGCACTGCCCACCAGAATGGATTCCGAGACGAAAACTTTTCTTTTTTTAGCAATGGCGATCGCTTCGTCAATATTTTTCGCATACTGCAGAATTTCCCGTGTTACCAAAGATATCGGGGTTTTGGCAGTCAAAGGAATTTTAGATTTTCCGGCATTAATCGTTACGGTAATTCCTTCTTTATTCATTCCTGAAACTACACCGATCATTCCGGGCCAGCTTACAGACATATAGGGAATTCCGGTTTCCGGTTCTACAAATTCTACCAGCTTATTTTTAGCAAAATCGTCCCCGACATAGAAATCGAAATTTCTTCCGATGAGGAGATCCCCGTCTTCCGTATTTTCGTTCCAGACAGCCAGTGAGGTACATCCTACCATAGCCAGGTCCTGCATAGCGTGCCCAATGTCATGGGCTCCGTGAAGATACAAGCTCCGAAGGTATTTTGGTGCAATAAAATTGTACTTATCTGAGGAATATCGGGACAGACCATAAAGTTCTGCCTGGTAATCTTCCCTTACGTTCAGGTACATTTTTCTGTTGTACCATTTCAGGAATCCGCGAAGCAGTTTTTGTTTAAATTTTGAAGGAACAAAGCCTTCCACTTTTGAGAAGAAAATTTCTTCCTGCTTCTGCATCAGGTTTTGGGTTAAAGCTCCGTTGTTATATCCCAGCTGTAAAGGATTACCTTTGATATAAAGTTCCCAGATCTGCTGTTTATTTTTGGTTAAATAATTCCGGTTGAAACTGAACGTAGAATCGTTGATCTTGCTCACTTCCGGAGTTTCCAGCGCATACGTACTGATCTCTGGAATATGATGGATTGATTTTGAGACTCCACATGAAATAAGGAAAAAGATAAGGACCAACTGAATTCCCCTGAATAAGACGGTAAATCTGTTATTTTTTCTCATGAGTATTGATCATTTGTTTCAAACGGCCGTCTATCAGTTCTTTTCCCAGGATTTCCGCACAGGTGTTGAATGCTCCAATCGTTACTCCCAGAATTCCATGCATATTCACAGATTGGCCTGTCAGAAACAGGTTATCAATTTTTGTCCTTGGAGAAACCATTGTTTTCAGCGGATTATCCGAGTTTTTCATGTAGCCGTACATATTTCCTTCAAAGCTGCCTATATAATCCCTGTAAGACAGCGGCGATGAAGTATAAATGCTTTTTATGAAATGTCTGAGGTTGGGAATTTTCTTTTCCAGGGCAGTAATCATTTTTTCTGCTTTTTCTAATTTGAACTGCTCATATTTCAATCCCCTTTCATGCTCATCGGCAACGGTATTTACAGTTTCTTTCCAGGCTTTGACCTCCTCAAAATCCATATAAGAAATGGCTGTAAGGCTTTCAGCATAATCGGGATGGTGTTTTGAGGGTGTGGAGGAAAGCATATAGGTTTCCGGCCAGCTTTCTTTGGTGTAGCGGAATGCATTCCATATCATTTCTTCTGACGAATAATGATAAATATTATAATTGAAGTTCGGGAATGACTGTGGTTTCAGGATCAGATAAACACTGAAGCATGATGAAACGGGCTCCCAGCTCAGGACCCTGTTCAAAAAGGATTTTCTAAGCTTTTCTTCTCCTATTAATTTAATAAAAGAACGTATTTCTATGTTGGAAATGAATTTTTTCGCTGTATATTCTTTTCCTTCTTTTGTTTTTACGGAAGATAAGACTCCCGTTTCATTAAAAATAAATTCAGAAACCTCGGAATGTTTATGTACTTCTGCACCATGTTCGCGAAGTTTTTTAATGAGCAGTTTTGTGATCTGGCTTCCTCCTTTTACACATTTATAAGCACTTTGAATATAGGAATTTACCGTCAGTGCGTGAACGTAAAACGGAATATTTTCAGAGTCGCCGCCATATAAAAAATTGGAACCCAGCAATACTGCCTGCAGCTTTTTGTCCTGGGTAACAGATTCTATAAATCTTTTGGTATTCAGGTGGAGAATTTCTTCATTGTAGCTTTCTTTCCCGACTATCTGATATCTTGGAAACTGGGCACATACATACTGGATTTCTTCACAATAGCTTTCTAAATTCTGCTTTTCATTGGGAAAATAAGCTGTAAGCTGCTCTACAAAATTTTCATAGCCCTGCGCATGAGGATATTCAATGTTTTCATCACCAAAAGAGATCTTATCGTAGCTGTCTTCATCCATTTTATGCAGCTTCAGATCATCCATAATTCCGAGATAGGAAAAGAACTGATGAAGATTCTGTCCTTTTGAAAGACCGCCCAGATAATGAACTCCGGTATCAAAGATGAGCTTTTCCCTTGAAAAAGTCTGAAGGTTTCCGCCGTACTGGTTGTTTTTTTCCAGAACACAGACTTTCAGGCCTTCTTTGGCCAAAATAAGAGCCGAAACAAGGCCTCCCAATCCGCTGCCGATCACAAGTATGTCGTATTCTTTTTTCAAAAGAGGAAAAGTGTGTGTGTTTTTATTTTAACGGAAATTCAGGTTTGGGAAAATGGTGCAAACCGTATCACATTTTCTGAATTGCCGGATGATTTGAGTTTATTAATTAGTTTTCGTTGTTAAAATTAGAAAAATTAATCAATATCATCCCAAAAATCGAAATAATTGAACCATTGAAGGGGATATTTTCTGATCATGGTTTCGAGGTTCTGCACGTAGGAATTGAGAAGTCCCTGAGAATCACGGCTTTTAATATTTTTTGCCACCCTTGCGTATAAATGATAATGCAGGTTCTTTTCTTTCATTACATACACATAAACCACGGGAACCCCCAGCCGTGAGGCAATGAGGAAAGGACCGGCCGGAAATCTGGCACTTTTCCCCAAAAGGTCTGCTTCAAGATATTTTGAACCTTCAAAATAACGGTCTCCCGTGAAGCAGATCAGCTCATTGTTGGACAAAGCCTGATTGATCTCAAAAATATGGGACATATCATCTTTGACGTAAATGAATTTGATATTGCTGCGTTTTACAGCAACGCTTTCCAGGTATTCTTTGATTACGGTTACTTCCTGATCCGTAGTCACCAGATTGATCTGGCAGTCGAAATCGATATCTGCAAAGAAATGTTCTGCGATTTCAAAATTTCCGATGTGGGCACTTATAAGAACTCCGCCTTTTTTTTCAGCGAGAAGACTGGTAAGGTTTTCAACACCATCAAATTCGTAGGTGTATTTTTCCCGTAGGCCGGCAGAAATTGCGGTTTTATCAATCAGAACTTTTCCGAAGGTAAAATAGCTTTTGAATACGGAAACCTTTGATTTCCAATATCCATAGCCCAATCTTTTCTGAAAATAATAAAAGATGTAGCGGTTGCTTTTTTTAAGGAATAAAAAATAATAGGAAGCTACAAAGTAAAGTACAAAATATGAACTCCGTATGCCGATATTTCTAATGCACCAAACGAATATTTTATATCCCGTTATGGTTCCTTTAGATTTACCTTTCCACTTGTTCATATGTACAGTTTACCAATTTATCAGTGTACCAGCATAACAATAGTTTAATTTACTGTTATACTGGTACATTGTTCTATTGTTACATTATTAAAAAAATAAAGTTCAATCGATAGTTATGCGTTTTTTTCAGCAATTTTATTTTCAATAGTAGTGTAGAAATCATCAAATGTCACCATTTTTTTGAAATCTGCCTCTCCTAATTTCACCCCGAAATTAGATTCAATAACCACGACCATATCAATATAGTCCAGACTGTCCAGCCCGAGTGTTTTTTTCAGGTTGGCATCATTGCTGATCTCATCGCCATCCACTTCGAATTCGTTTACTAAGAAATCATTAACGATGTCAACAATTTTTTCCCTTTCCATGTTTTTAATCAAATTTTTTAACTATTAATGCGGAGTTGGTGCCCCCAAATCCGAAAGAATTCGACAAAAATACGTCAATTTTTTGATTTTTCGTTTTTGAGACCAAATTTATCTTTTTCGCCTCATCGTCAGGGTTTTCCAGGTTAATGTTCGGGGCTATGAAATCGTTCTGCATCATCAGAATGGAGTACACTACTTCACTTGCCCCTGCCATCCAGCATTCATGGCCGGTCATGGATTTTGTAGAACTTACCGGAACTTCGCTTCCGAAGATCTCATGGATCGCTTTAGCTTCATTGGCATCACCGATTGGTGTGGATGTCGCATGAGCGTTAATATAATCGATGTCTTCCGCTTTTAATCCGGATTGTTTCAGGGCCCTGTCCATAGCTAAGGCCGGGCCGTCAACGTTTGGTGTAGAGATATGTCCGCCATTTGAAGAGAATCCATAGCCTACAATCTCTGCAAGAATGGTGGCGCCTCTTTTCTGTGCAGATTCCAGGCTTTCTACAATAAGGCTGGCAGCTCCCCCGCTCGGGATAAGGCCGTCTCTTCCTGCATCAAAAGGTCTTGAGGCTTTTGTGGGCTCGTCCTCTCTTACTGAGAAAACTCCAAGGCCGTCAAAGCTTGCCATTGAATATTTGTTGGTTTCCTGTGCGCCTCCACAGATAATCATATCCTGGAATCCGTTTTTGATCATTATGTAAGCAAGGCCCAAAGAATGGGAACCGCTCGCACAGGCTGCACTGATGGTAAGATTGATCCCCTTCAGCTTAAAAATCGTTGAAAGGTTCATGGTTACCGTTGAATTCATTGATTTGAAGATCGCTCCGGATCCCATCAATGTTGTATCTTTCTTTTCCCTGGCAATGTCAATAGATTCTACAACTGCCTGAGAAACACTGTCGTTTCCGTATAAAATTCCCACTTCGTGAGCATCCAGGAAATCCTGATCTATTCCTGCCTGTTTCAGGGCATCTGTGGTAGCAAGATAAGCATATTCGCTTTCCTCTCCCATGCTTACACGCTGGCGTCTGTTCAGCAGGTTTTTAAGATCCGGCTTAGACAC
Organism: Chryseobacterium oranimense; assembly: GCF_900129755.1. Taxonomy (GTDB): domain Bacteria; phylum Bacteroidota; class Bacteroidia; order Flavobacteriales; family Weeksellaceae; genus Chryseobacterium; species Chryseobacterium oranimense. Next base: position 182,857 of record NZ_FQWT01000007.1, on the reverse strand, counting down.
TACTCCAGTAAGGCCGGACCTGAACCCGAATTCTTTTCTTTCCTGAACCAAAGCAATACCGGATTTTCCTTGATATAGGGATTCTCTGACCTCTTCCAGAGAGGTCCCGATGCAAGAATAAATTCCCATCCCGGTAATTACAACCCTATTTTCCATTTATAATTAAGATTTTAGATTGCAGGTTGCAGGTTGCAGGTCTTTACTGCTACCTTTTATCTGCTACCTGATTTATGAATAAATTCCCCCATTAATGTTTATTACTTCCCCGGTAATATATGAAGCTTTCTTAGAAGCTAAAAAGGCTACAAGATCCGCCACTTCTTCGGCTTCTCCAAATCTGTTGGCAGGGATCATGGCTTTCATTTCGTTTTCATTGAAATCCTGGGTCATATCTGTTCTGATAAATCCGGGTGCCACTGCATTTACCGTAATATTTCTCTTGGCAACTTCCTGGGCCAGTGCTTTTGTAGCGCCTACCAAAGCTGCTTTTGCCGCAGAATAATTCGTTTGCCCCGCAGTTCCTTTTACCCCGGAAACAGAGACCATATTGATGATTCTCCCGTATTTATTGCGTAGAAGTTTCTGGATAAAGAAGTTGGTTACGTTAAAAAATCCGTTAAGACTTGTGTTGATCACACTGTTCCAGTCTTCACTCTGCATCCACATGAATAATCCGTCTCTTGTAATACCGGCGTTGTTTACAATTACTTCAACAATTGCGTCAGGGTTTTTATCCTGCCATTTCGTTAAAACATTCAGGCTTTCTTCGGCATTGGCCACATCAAATTTAAGGATCTCTCCTGTAGCTCCAAGCTCTTCTACTTTAGCCAGAGTTTCCTTTGCTGCGGTTTCGTTAGAAGCGTAGTTGATGAGTATATGGTAGTTTTTTTCTTCCGCCAGTTTTATACAGACTGCTCTTCCAATTCCCCTGGAGCCGCCTGTGACAATTGCACATTTCATGTGTTAGTGTTTATTTAGTTTTAGTTTTTTTAAGTTAAATTCCGTTCTTTGTGTATAACAATTCATTATCAAGGATAATTACATTGCTTTTAAATATTTCTTCACTTCTTCCAGATACGGATACATCACCATATCGTCTGAGAATGCAGGAATGATCTTTCTTATCTCGTCATACAGTTCTTTGGTAGAAGATGACACTTTATCCTGAAAACCAAGATATTCAACAGCCTGAATGATTGTGATGGCTTCAATCGCCAACACTTCAAATGCATTTTCTATCACTTTCCGGCAGATGACAGCAGCATTGGTTCCCATGCTCACAATATCCTGATTATCATTATTATTAGGTATACTGTGAACATACATGGAGTTGGACAGCATCTGACTTTCTGCAGTAGTAGAAGTTGCTGTAAACTGTACTCCCTGCATTCCGAAATTAAAGCCTAATTTACCTAAATTTACAAAAGGAGGCAATATTTCGTTGATCTTTGCATTCAAGAGGTAGTTCAGCTGTCTTTCTGCCAGCATTGTCAGCTTGGTAACCACAATTTTCAGCTTATCCATTTCCAGCGAAATATAATCTCCGTGGAAGTTTCCGCCATGGTATACATGTTTGTCCTCTACATTGATGATCGGGTTATCATTGGCTGAATTGATCTCGTTTTCAAGAACATTTTCAGTGTATTCCAGTGTATCTAAAACAGGTCCCAGGATCTGAGGAACACATCTTAATGAATAATATTCCTGAACTTTTTCCTTAAATACTTTTTCCTGCTCTTCAAAGTGGGTATAAAGATGATCTTCTCTTTTTCTGATCAGCTTACTGTCGGATAAATGGACACGCATTCTTTCTGCTACTTTCTGCTGACCGTAATGTTTTTTGGTTCCGTTCAAAGCTTCGGAAAGATGATCATCATAAGCCTGAACAATCTCATTAATGGCACAGGAAAGCCTGATGGAAATATCTGTTAACTGATTCGCTTTGTATGCGTTAACGATTCCTATTCCGGACATAACAGAAGTTCCGTTCATTAAAGCCAGACCTTCACGGATTTCTACTTTGATAGGTTCTAAACCTTCAGTCTCAAAAACTTCTTTTGTGGCTTTTCTTTCACCTTTATAAAAAACCTCGCCCTCTCCGATCAGCACTAAAGCAAGATGGGCAAGCTGTACCAAATCGCCACTTGCACCAACTCCCCCGTGCTCGAAAATCAACGGTATAATATCTCTGTTGATCAATTCTTTAAGTAAATGAACAACGGACTGATGAACGCCGGAATTTCCAAGTGAAAGGGTATTCAATCTGGCCAGCATACATGCTTTTACTTCCTCGGCCGGCAATGGGTTCCCGATTCCTGAAGAGTGACTTCTGATCAGGTTATACTGAAGCTGGTGGGTATCTTCATCGCTGATCTTGAACTGAGCCATGGGTCCGAAACCTGTATTGACTCCGTATATTACTTTATTTTTCGAAAATTCCTTCAAAAACTGAAAACTTGTTTCTACTCTATCCAAAAGTGATTCGTCCAGTTCAATTTTTCCGTTCTCAATGATAATTTTTTGAAAATCCTTCAGTTCTAAAAAGTTATTTATTTTCATCAATTAAAAGTAATAGTTGCTAATTTTGTAAAATATTAATTATTTGTCACTAATTTAGCGGCAAAGATAGAAGTTATTATTAAAATAAAAAATCAAGATGAGCAAAGAATTTGTTGACGTTCTCGTAATCGGTGCTGGACCTTCCGGATGCGTATCTTCTTCATACTTAAAGAAGAACAACGTCAACGTAAAGGTTGTTGAAAAGACAAAATTCCCAAGACTGGTGGTAGGCGAAAGCTTAATTCCCAGGGTAATGGATCATTTTGATGAAGCAGGCCTTTTTCCGGCTCTGGATAAAATGGGCTTCGAAAAAAAGCTTGGAGCACGTTTTTTAAGAGGCCATGAAGTCTGCATTTTTGATTTCAGTGACAAGTTTGGTGAAGGCTGGGACTGGACCTGGCAGGTTCCAAGAGCTGATTTTGATAATACACTGGCCCAGGAAGTAATCAACAAGGGCATTGATCTTGAATTTGAAACGGAAGTTGTTGATATCCGGTTCAATGGCACAGATTCTGTAACTACGGTAAAAAATAAAGACGGTGAAACAAAGGAGATCCACTCTAAGTTTGTGATCGATTCAAGTGGCTACGGAAGAGTGCTTCCCAGATTGCTTGATCTTGAAAAACCTTCTAAACTGTCTCCACATTCTGCCATTTTTTCTCATGTAAAGGATATTAACAGGGAGGAAGGCGAAGAAGGTACTCTTATTTCTTTTGATATTATTGAAACTGAAGTATGGCTTTGGGTAATCCCCTTTTCCAACGGTAATACGAGCGTAGGAATTGTAGGACCTACAGATTATATTGAAAACCTATCTGAAAACGGTGATACGACAGAAGCACTAAGAAAAGCCATTTCTCTTTCTGATTATTATGTAAAACGTTTTGGCAATGTGGATTTTCTTTTTGAGCCAAGGCATCTGAAAGATTATTCCTGCTCGGTAAAGCAGCTGTTTGGGGATGGATATGCCCTGACCGGAAATGCATCTGAGTTCCTTGACCCTGTTTTTTCATCAGGAATGGCATTTGCTACGGAATCAGGAATGCTTGCCGCGAAATTGGCTCTAAGACAGCTTAATGGTGAGAAAATTGACTGGCAGAAAGAGTACACGGATTATATTCTTTATGGCGTAGATGTTTTCACTACTTATGTGAAGGAATGGTATACGGGAAATCTTCAGGAATTATTTTTCCACAGGCCTGAAAATGAAGATGTGAAAAGGAAAATATGTGCGGTTTTAGCCGGCTATGTCTGGAATAAGGACAATCCTTTTGTAAGAAAGCACGATACGGTTATTAAAAACCTTGCCAACCTCATCAAAATGGAGAAACAGCAGGAACAATCATAAAAAAGGGTCTAAAAAATTCAGACCCTTTTGTTTTATTTAAGTGCTTTTTTTATTTCTGCTCCGAGTTTTTTACCTGTCACTTCATAAGCTCCGGCAATTCTTCCGTATTCCCAGGCAAAATCCTTGTTCATCTTTTTCCCCTGGATTTTATCAGCCTGTAACCTCATCACCACATTTGACGGATTATCTGTCTCTACAAACGTCAGGTCCGCAGTTAATTTAGCTTCCTGTGAACCGATCATTCCGCCGTACCAGCCTGCATAAATCCATTTTGCATCAATGATTAGGGTATATTTTGCTTTAGTATCATTTTTAAATGTTACTTTTTTTGATTTGCTGTTGATTCCCTCAAAGAAATAATTCAAATATTCTGAAGTTTTAAACTGCCCCCACTGATATTCCCAGTTTTTCCAGACCGCTTCACTTTTTTTAGCAGTAATATCTGCTTTCCTGTTTTCTATATACTGTGCCTCTGTAAAATTTTTCTCCTGATAAACAGCATTATCGAACTTCAACTGCACATTCACTTCGGTCTGGTCTTTTAAGAAATCGAAATTTCCGGATTCAATATTGATTTGATTTTGGGCAAAAGCCACTGTTGTCATTGCTACAAATAATAGCAATAATAATTTTTTCATGGTTATAGGTTTCTAAAAATTAAGTTTCAAATATATTATAAATATTGGTCTGCTGAACTGCTTTTACTTTTTTTCACTGTAATGATTGGCTTTCAAGCCAACATTTTTTCATGTTTGTGATGTATTTTTATCTTAAATCTATGAAGGTAATCGGTTTTCTGCTGTTTGGGTTGAAAACGGTTTTGGAAAGGATATCAAAATCTATGATCTCAATTTTAGGACTTACCCTTAGCTTTGCCCGGAAATGATCACGAACTTCATTGACAAAAGTTTCATGGTCCTCTTCTGTGCTCAGCCTGATAATAATTTCATCCAAACCAATTTCGTCAGACTGAATAACAATCTGATAACACAAAATGGTACTAAAATCATTTAAAATATCATTCATCGCAGGCGGATAAAGTGTCGTCCCTTTGTACTTGATCATCTGCTGTTTTCTTCCGACAACCGGGCCCAGCCTCATCGTGTTTCTTCCACATTGACACGGTTCATAATGAGCCTTAACAATATCCCCGGTCTTAAAGCGAAGCAAAGGAATGGCTTCTACCCCTAAAGTAGTGATGGTCAGCTCTCCGTTTTCACCTTCCTGAACAGGAATTTCGTTATCGTCAAGGATTTCCGTGATAATGAGTTCAGGGTGATGATGGCCGCCGATCTGAAATTCACATTCCGTGAATGCGGTACTCATTTCTGTGGAGGCATAGGTGGAAAACAATTTAATGTTCCATTTTTCTTTGATCTTCTGCGAAAGGATATTGTCGGTAAAATCCTGGTTTTTGATGCTTTCCCCGATACATACCGCTCCGTAAACACTTGAATTTTTATAATCCAGTCCATTTTTTTCAGCATAATCTATCATTTTCAAAAGAAAAGAAGGTACTGTAATTAAGTATTTAGGCTTGTATCTGAAAATAGAATCCCACTGAAGCTCGGGAATTCCGGGGCCCATTCTTACCACACTGGCTCCCATTTTCCTTAACCCCAGAAAATAAGCAAGCCCTGCCATAAATCTTTTGTCGATGGTGGTGATCATCTGAACGACATCTCCTTTCTGAATTCCGGCACAGGCAAAAGAAATGGCTTCATTGTAGGCCAGTCTTTCAAGATCATTATCAGACAATCCAAAAGTGACCGGATCACCCAAAGTTCCTGAGGTGGTGCTGTAATCCACAATTTTGTCCTGCGAAATACAGAAAAAATCGTGATTGTACTGCTGCAGATCATTCTTTGTAGTGGTCGGAATCTTCTGCAGATCTTCCAATGTGCGGATATCTGCAGGATTGATATTATTTTCTTTGAATAATTTCTGATAAAAAGGTGAATGAGTCTCAAGATAAGCCAGAAGCTCCTGAAGCTTTTGCTCCTGAAACTTTTTTATTTCCTGGATACCTGATTTTTCGATGGCCGGATAGAATTCCAATGATTTTATTTTTAAAAGACAAATTTATTTATTTAAAATTAAAAGATTGAATGATTAAAAGATTTAACAATTATTGAGCGTTATCATTTTACCGTTGGAAAGTAAAAGTTTGCGTATTAGTGTTTCCTGCCGTATTGATTGTTGTTATTTTTAAGACATGTGAACCTGAGCCTTTTGGACATTTTTCATCAAAAACATAGACAAAATCGTCTTTTAACCGGGCAAAGCGGAGCCATTTCCCATCCAGTTCCGCACGGAATGAAGCAATATCACCCACTTTAGCCGTTCCTTTTAATCGTAAACTACTGTTGTTTACAAGGGCTCCTTCTTTCCAGTTCGCAGAAACAGAAGGTAAACTTTCATCCAACAGCAGAACTGCCGTACCAAGTCTGTTAAATTCTGCCTCTGCCCGGTCTCCATTCCATTTTGCTTTTACGGCATCCGTATCACTTCCGTAATCAAACAGCATAACCAGTTTATTCTTTTCTTCAGTTGATAGTTTCCTGTTGGGTTTTATTTTCAGTGTAAAATAATCATGAACCGGAATGTATGCAGTCTGCAGAACAACAGTATTGGAAATTGCAGCCGGATGGGAAGCCGGTTTTTCACCTATTTTAAAGTTCACCGCATCATACACTGCATTTTTACTAAGATTTATTGCCGCATTTTCGGTACTTACTGTTTTTGCTTCATCCGGTTTTACCAATTGATCCGAAGGAGTTACCTGCTGTGAATTTACAGCATAACGAACTTTTGTGACCAGCTTACTGGTGTTTCCGTTAACGTCCTTTAAAACAATTTCAATATTGTGAACACTGTCATCCTCAAGGTGAATAATTCCTGTTTTACCGGATGAATTGTAATTCTTCAGTTTCATTCCCGGTAATTCGGATAAGTGCTGGATACTCATTTTATCTCTCGAAAACTTTGTGTAATCTATACAGCCATTGAGATAGCGGGTATCATCATAGCTTACTTTATCAATGGAAAAACTATAGATCAACTTACCATCCATCAACAGATCTGCCTGATAAATTCCAAGGTTAAATCCCTGATTGGCTTTATCCACAGCTTTAACCGCAAAGCTTATTTCCGGTGAAGTAACCTGGATAATATCTGTTGTATATGCATTGCCGGCTTTTTTAACCGGAATTCCATTTGCCCCGGGCTCATAAGTACTGAAACGACGGTCATACCAATACAGCCCGCTGATCGTAGGAACAACACGGTCCGGAATATTAAAGCCAAAAAGCAGAGGATTGATACATTCTTCCGTTTTAGTATCCCTGACTTCAAAATGTAAATGCGGTCCGGCCGAACCTCCGGTATTTCCGCTTAAAGCGATGACCTGGCCTTTAGTTACGGGAAACTGCCCGGGAGAAAAAGTGATATCCTGCTCCCATTTTTCGTCTTTGTACTGTCTTTCTTTTACATATCCATCCAGCTGGTCAAAATATTTATTGAGATGAGCATAAACTGTAGTATAGCCATTGGGGTGGGTGATATAAACTGCATTTCCAAAACCGTAGCGTTCTACTTTTATCCTGCTTACATAACCGTCAGCCGCCGCAACAACCGATAAATTTTCCTGGCTGTTGGTTCTCAGATCCAAGCCCATATGAAAATGATTGGAACGGACGGCTCCAAAATTGGCTGCCAGCTGCATGGGGATATTCAACGGATTCCGGAAATAGTTTTGCGGATAATTATTCTGCGCTGATGCTGCAAAATAATTTAGAAAGTAAGCAATGAAGAGTAGTTTGCAGAAAATTTTCATACGACATTGGTTTTGGGATCTATTGAAATTTACGAAATTTTTATATTATTGCTGTGAAAAATATGCCATTTGTGAAAGCCATGGCTTTTGATTTTAAATTTTGGCTAAAGCCTAATGAATATAGCCCATTTTTAGGCGGGCTAAAGCCCGCTCCTATTGAATAAAACAACTGTGAAAAACAGTGTAAACCACAAGAAAAATTCACCTATTCACTCTTCACTATTCACCTTCAAACTTCATTCTGCATTTATATTTCTGAAATTGACTTTTTAATAGATATAAGCTAAATAAAACATATCTTATAAACCGACAAAAATCACTAAATTTGCAGACTTAATTAATCAACGATATTGAGATATTTACAATGAGCCAATTTAAAGAATACAAAAACCTCAACCTTATTGACATAGCCGAGAATGTATCGGAGTTTTGGAAACAGAATAAAACGTTCAGTAAAAGTGTTGAGATTCGCGAGGGTAACGCCGAGTTTGTTTTTTATGAAGGTCCGCCTTCAGCAAATGGTATGCCCGGAATTCACCACGTTATGGCCAGAGCATTAAAGGATATTTTCTGTCGTTTCCAGACGCAGAACGGGAAACAGGTTTTCCGTAAAGCGGGCTGGGATACACACGGACTTCCTGTGGAACTGGGCGTAGAAAAGGAATTAGGAATTACGAAAGAAGATATTGGCAAAAAGATTTCAATTGAAGATTACAACAAAGCCTGCCGTGAAGCGGTAATGCGGTATACTGACGTATGGAATAACCTTACAGAGAAAATCGGATACTGGGTAGACCTTGATGATCCTTATATCACCTACAAATCCAAATATATGGAGACCGTTTGGTGGCTGCTGAAACAATTGTATGATAAAGAATTATTGTACAAGGGTTATACGATCCAACCTTATTCCCCAAAAGCAGGAACAGGACTTTCTTCCCACGAACTTAACCAGCCGGGAACTTACCGTGATGTTTCGGATACTACGGTAGTGGCACAGTTCAAAGCGAAAAAAGAAACTTCTGAACTGTTTAATGAGGTGGATGGAGATGTGCATGTTTTAGCATGGACCACTACTCCATGGACCTTACCTTCCAACACAGCTTTGGCAGTAGGAAGAGATATTGAATATGTTTTGGTTAAAACGTTCAACCAATATACATTTGAGCCTATCACCATTGTATTGGCAAGGGTTCTTTTACCTAAAGTGTTCGGTAAGAAATATGCGGAAGGAACGGATGAAGATTTTGCAGCTTATACTGAAGCAAGCAAAGTCATTCCTTTCAAAATTATAAAAGAATTCACAGGAGAGCAGCTTGCAGGGACTCAATACGAGCAGCTTATCCCTTGGTTTACTCCTAACGATTCACCTGAAAAAGCATTCAGAGTGATCATCGGGGATTTTGTAACGACTGAAGACGGTACGGGTATCGTTCATATTGCTCCTACTTTTGGTGCAGATGATGCCAGAGTCGGAAAGGAAAACGGAATTCCTCCAATGTTGGTAAAAGACGAGAATGATAACCTTGTTCCTCTTGTAGACCTTCAGGGTAAATTCATCAAAGGAGAAAATGTGCCTGAAGTATTTTCAGGAAAATATATCAAGAACGAGTATTATGATGACGGAACTGCTCCTGAAAAATCTTGGGATGTGGAACTGGCCATCGTTTTAAAAACTGAAAATAAAGCCTTCAAGGTTGAAAAATATGTCCACAGTTACCCGCATTGCTGGAGAACTGATAAGCCGGTATTGTATTATCCGCTGGATTCATGGTTTGTGAAAATGACTGCTGTGAAGGACAGGCTGGTTAATTTAAACAAAGAAATCAACTGGAAGCCGAAAGCTACCGGAGAAGGACGTTTTGCCAACTGGCTTGAAAATGTAAACGACTGGAATCTTTCCCGTTCAAGATACTGGGGTATTCCGTTGCCAATCTGGAGAACGGAAGATCTTAAAGAAGAAAAGATCATCGGGTCTGTAGAGGAATTGTACAATGAGATTGAAAAATCTGTTGCTGCAGGATTCATGAAAGAAAATCCTTTCAAAGGTTTTGTAATCGGAAATATGTCTGAGCAGAACTATGAACTGGTTGATCTTCACAAAAACGTAGTGGACAAAGTAGTGCTTGTTTCTGATTCAGGTAAAGCAATGAACCGTGAAAGTGACCTGATCGACGTTTGGTTCGATTCAGGATCTATGCCTTACGCTCAGCTGCATTATCCGTTTGAGAATAAGGAAATGATCGACAATAACAAGGCATTCCCTGCTGACTTCATCGCAGAAGGTGTTGACCAGACCCGTGGATGGTTCTATACGCTTCACGCGATCGGAACTGCTGTTTTTGATTCTGTTGCTTATAAAAATGTAATGAGTAACGGGCTTGTTCTGGATAAGAACGGGCAGAAAATGTCAAAACGTTTAGGAAATGCGGTAGATCCGTTCGAAACGCTTTCAGTATATGGTCCGGATGCTACAAGATGGTATATGATCTCGAATGCAAATCCTTGGGAAAACCTGAAGTTTGATATCGAAGGCATTGATGAGGTGAGAAGAAAATTTTTCGGAACACTTTACAACACCTACTCATTCTTTGCCTTGTATGCCAATGTGGATGGATTCAACTATACAGAAAAAGAAGTGGAAAACCGTCCGGAAATCGACCGATGGATCCTTTCCGAGCTGAACCTTTTAATCAAAGAAGTAAAAGCATTCTACGAAGATTATGAACCGACAAGAGTAGCCAGAGCCATCAGCACCTTTGTGAATGATAACCTGAGCAACTGGTACGTAAGACTGTGCAGAAGACGTTTCTGGAAGGGAGATTATTCTGATGATAAAATCTCTGCTTACCAGACTTTATATACATGCCTTGAAACCGTAGCGAAATTATCTGCGCCTATTGCTCCGTTCTTTATGGATCAATTGTATCAGGATTTAAATAAAGTAACAGGAAAAGATAAAGGTGAATCTGTACATTTAACGGATTTCCCTGTAGCTGATGAAAGCCTGATCGATCAGGATCTTGTAGAAAAAACGCATCTGGCACAGAACATCACGAGCATGGTTTTCTCTTTAAGAAAGAAAGAAAACGTAAAAGTTCGCCAGCCATTGCAGAAAGTACTGGTACCGGTTCTTGATTCCAAAACGGAAGAGCAGATCCTGGCCGTTGCAGAACTGATCAAGCAGGAAGTGAATGTTAAAGAATTACAGTTGATCAATGCAGAAGAAGCATCTCACTTAATTGTAAAACAGATAAAACCTAACTTCAAAGCTCTTGGTCCTAAGCTAGGAAAAGACATGAAAACTGTAGGCGGAGCGATTGCTGAGATGAATGCGGAACAGATTTCCAGCCTTGAAAAAGAAGGAAAAATAGACATCCAGGGTTACGAGATTACCCCTGATGATGTGGAAATTTCTACGAAAGATATCCCGGGATGGACAGTAACTTCCGACGGGAAAACAACTGTGGCATTAGATTTGACGTTAACTGAAGAATTAAAATCTGAGGGTATCGCAAGAGAGTTCATCAACAGAATTCAGAACCTGCGAAAAGATAAAGACTTTGAACTGACAGACAGAATTAAGATCTCCATCGAAGAGAATTCTCCTTTCCTTGAAGATGTTAAGAAAAATGAGGAATATATTTCCTCAGAGGTCTTGTCAAATAAAATAGAAATTGTATCTTCACTTTCAAATTTTAACGAAATCGAAATAGATGAGGTTAATTTTAAGGTAAATGTTGAAAAGAATTAACATATAGTTAATGTATTTCAAATTCCATTTCATAATTTTATTAAAAAAGAGAAAAGAATATGTCAGACGAAAGAGTTAGATACAGCGATGCTGATTTACAGGAATTTAAGGCAGTTATAAAAGAAAAAATAGAAAAAGCGGAAAGAGATCTTCAGCTGATCAGAGAAAGCTTCATCAACGACCAGAATAACGGGACGGATGATACTTCCCCTACCTTCAAAGCTTTTGAAGAAGGAGCGGAAACCTTAAGCAAAGAGCAGAACTCTATTTTAGCCGGACGTCAGGAAAAATTCGTCCGTGATCTTAAAAATGCTTTGATCCGAATCGAAAATAAAACCTATGGTGTATGCAGAGTAACCGGGAAGCTGATCCCTAAGGAAAGACTTCTGGCAGTTCCTCATGCTACGCTGAGCATTGAAGCGAAAAATATGCAGAAATAAGCCGTAAGGTTTGTAAAAATAATATTGGGTTTATATCGTATTCGAGGATACTTTATAAACCTAATTTTTAATGTATACCCATGAGCCAAGTATTGATTTTAGCAATTATTGTTGCTGCAGTTTTACTGTTTTTCAATAGGGAATGGATCAGAAACAGATTCTTTCCCGTTCGGCAGAAGAACTATACTATCGATGATCAGTTTAATTCCGACAAACGCGAAAGGGAAAAAGAAATCGACAGACTTTTGAGTAAGATGGGCAAAAACGGAATCAATGATCTTTCTGCAAAAGACAGAAAAAGACTTGACGAACTGTCCAAAATGTAATATATAAAAACAGAAAAGAAATGGAATCTATCATAGTACATCCTAAGAATCCTATGGAACTGAGCGCACTGAAAAGTGTTCTAAAGGAAATGAACATTAAATTTGAAAAAGCTCACACCAAAAATACGTTTCATACAGAAAAAGTGGCAAAGAAAATTTTCGACAAGAAAAACCCGGAGAAACCTTCTAAACCAAAAGGACTGTAATGAAAAAGATCTTAGCTATAACATTTTTAGTATTGTTAATTGATCAGGCTTCAAAAATTTACATCAAAACCCATTTCAACCTGGACGACAGCGTTTCTGTACTTCCTGGTTTTAAACTGACTTTCGTGGAAAACCCGGGAATGGCCTATGGCCTGCATTTCGGAGGAATCATTGGGAAGTATTTTCTGGTAATTTTAAGGCTTTTCTTAATCGGTGGAATGGTGTATATGTTTAAGAAATGGCTGCAGCAGGGAGCGTCCAATTATCTTCTGATCCCGATGGCCGTTATTTTTGCCGGTGCTATCGGAAACCTTATCGACGGTATGTTTTACGGGCTGATCTTTGACAGCGGAACCGTTTATGACCCGAGCATCGACCGATGGATCGGATATGGAGGAATTTCCAAGTTTGTTCCTTTCGAACAGGGGTATTCCGCCTTTATGAAAGGCTGTGTGGTAGATATGCTCCACTTTCCTCTGGTAGACTGGTATGTTCCGGACAACTGGCCTCTGATTGGAGGAAAACATATTGAGTTCTTCAAATATATCTTCAATGTAGCAGATTCAGCTATTACAGTAGGAGCCGCTTTATTGTTAATATTCAGAAAAAAAGCTTTCCCTAACGGACTTGAGTTTTAAAAAACAGTATTCCGGATGAAAAAAGTAATTAAAAATATTTTTAAAATTTTCCTGCTGCTTGTTGTGGCAGGAATTATTTTTATAGCATGGGCTAACTACAGCATCAGAAAAGAGAGCAGCCCTTTTGTTTCTTATAACATTTCCGATGTTCCCGAAACCAAAGTGGGTTTACTGCTCGGAACCGGGAAGAATCTGAACAACGGCATGCCGAATACTTATTTTTATAACAGGATACAGGCCGCTATAGATCTGTATAAAAGCGGAAAGATCAAATATATCATTGTAAGTGGTGACAACAGCACCAAAGAGTATAATGAGCCGGAAGATATGCAGCTTACCCTGATGAAATACGGCATTCCAAAGGACAGGATTATAATGGATCATGCCGGGTTTCGAACGTTGGATTCCGTGGTAAGGGCAAAAGATATCTTCGGACAGAAGAAGCTGGTGATCATTTCACAGAAATTCCATAATGAAAGAGCGGTTTTTCTGGCCCAAAAAAACGGAATAGAGGCTTTCGGCTATAACGCCAATGATGTGAATAAATATGCCGGCTTAAAGACCAACCTTAGAGAATACCTGGCAAAGACAAAGGTATACTGGGACCTGCTTTTCGGGGTACAGCCGAAATTCGGGGGAGAAAAGATTCAGATTCCTTAATTTTTCACTGAGAAATCCCCTGTTTTTTAGATTAAATTCCTTGCGTTTTTAATTTTATACAAACATCTGTGCAAATCTGTGTAATCTGCGGGAGAATTAATTAAATTTGCATTTCATTAATTTTTAATAAATCAAAAAACAAATGTCAAGAATTCTTACCGGCATTCAAGCCACCGGAACCCCCCATCTTGGAAATCTGCTTGGGGCGATTATTCCTGCTATCGAACTTTCCAAGCAGGAAGGAAATGAATCATTTTTATTTATTGCGAACCTTCATTCTCTTACCCAGATTAAAGATGCAAAGGTTCTAAAACAGAATACCTACGAGATCGCTGCGGCTTGGCTGGCTTGTGGGCTGGATACGGAAAAAACATATTTTTACAGACAGAGTGATATCCCTGAAACCTGTGAACTTTCTTGGCATTTATCGTGTTTTTTTCCTTATCAGAGATTAACTCTTGCCCATTCATTTAAAGATAAGGCAGACCGACTTCAGGACGTTAACGCCGGTTTGTTTACCTATCCTATTTTAATGGCGGCAGATATTTTATTGTATGACGCAGAGATCGTTCCTGTAGGAAAGGATCAGCTTCAGCATCTGGAAATTGCCCGTGATGTAGCTTCAAGGTTTAATAATCAGATGGGGGAAGTTTTCGTACTGCCTCAGTCTGAGCTTCAGGAAGACACGAAATATGTTCCCGGAACAGACGGCCGTAAGATGTCTAAATCCATGGGAAATATCATTAATATTTTCTTACCTGAAAAGGAACTGAAAAAGCAGGTAATGAGCATCGAATCCGATTCTAAAACGTTGGAAGAGCCTAAAGATCCGGAAACAGATAAAACATTTGCCATCTACCAATTAATTGCAACTCCGGAACAGACTGAAGAATTGAGAGCGAAATATTTAGCAGGAAACTTCGGTTATGGTCATGCAAAAAAAGAGCTTTTGGATCTGATTTTAGTAAGATTTGAAAAAGAAAGAGAACTATTCTCTTATTACATGACCAATCTTGATGAATTGGAAGCAAAACTTCAGGAAGGTGCAGCAAAAACGAGAGTTATTGCTACAGAAACCATTAAAAGAGTAAGAACGAGCTTAGGAATTTAAGCATTACGATAACCCTGCATTGTTTTTAGAAAGAATAAAACAATGCATTTTTTCTTCAAACTTATAAACAATATCCCAACCGGGATATTGTTTTGTTATAGTGCTGATGATAGACAGTCCCAACCCCGTAGAGCTGTGGTCTGAACCCTGTTTGTAAAAGCGGTTGAAAATCTGTGCCTCGTCAAGTGGAATACCGTTACTGCTATTCTGAAAAATCAGCTCGTTGTCCTTTATGATAATATTGACAACCCCTTCTTCTATATTGTACTTAACTGCATTTTTAAGCAGATTGGAAAGCAGGATCCCTGCCAGATCGGGATTAAAATCCGCTCCAAAGAATCTTTTTTCAACAATGCTGACATGAACTTTCTTAAATTCAATAAAGTCCTCATAGCTTTTAACGAGCTCAGAAATCATTTCATTAAAATCTACCTTTTCCGTTTTATTGAACTGGCTGTTCTCTATTTTTGAAAGCATGAGAAGAGATTTATTCAAACCGGCCATTCTTCTGAGGTCACCTTTTACTTCGGAAAGGAAGTTTATGTGTTTTCTATCGAGATCATCATTCTGAATCACTAAATCAATTTTATTGATCACAATGGCCAGCGGTGTCTGGAGTTCATGGGATGCATTTTCAATGAACTGTTTCTGCTGATGGAAAACAAGCTCATTGCGGTCAATCATTTCTTCAATCTCTACATTGAGTTCTTCAAATTCTTTAATGGCATAGCGCTGAGCTTCCTGCGAAGAAGATATCCCAAACTGATATTTTTTAAGCCTGTCAAGAATAGCATAGAAAGGGCGCATCGCCTTATTCAGCAGATAGCCGTTAACAGCAACAATACTGATGACAAGCAAAATGTAAAGCACAATCAGTGCTGTGGTGAGGTCATATACCAATTCATCCTGCTCTACGGTAGACGTGCGAATTTCAAGCCTCTGCCTTTTCCCGAACTGATCTATGAAATCGGTCTCCAAAACACGGTAAGGCTGGTCTTTATCATCATATTCCATATAGAACATCTTATTATAGAACCTGCTTTTGTCCTTGTATTCAGATTCGGAAATAGGCTTGATCTTAAATTCATTAAATCCAAAATCTTTACTGTCCAATAATTTCGGATCGTGATATACCGCTTTAATGATCTGTATCTTCCTGTCTTTCAGTCCATCATCTACATTATCATACACTTCATCCAGAATATAGGCATAAAAGAGCGCTGCCCAGACTGCAATAATAAGCAGCAGGATAACGATCATGTATTTGATGGTGTAATATTTTAACGAAACTTTCATTCAGACAAATTTATAACCTATTCCATAAACAGCCTGGAAATCAGCTTCTGCATTGAGGTTTTTCAGTTTTTTACGAAGATTTTTAATTTGGGAATAAATAAAATCCAGACTGTCTGCCTGATCAATATAATCTCCCCAGATAGCCTCGGCCAAAGTCGTTTTCTGTAATGTTTTTTCCGGATGGATCACAAAATAGTACAGGAGATCATATTCCTTACGATTAAGGATCAGATCTTGATTACCGACTTTAACAGCTCTGTTTTCCGGATCAATACTGATATTTTTATACGCAATCATGTTTTCCCCATCCTGATTCTTTCTTCTGATCACCGACCGGATCCTCGCCATAAGCTCAGCAAGATGGAAGGGCTTCGCAAGATAATCATCCGCTCCTATTTCCAGTCCGGCAACCTTATCATCTACAGAATCTTTGGCCGAAAGGATAATTACAGGGTCTTTTTTATGCAGTTTTTTGATCTCTTTCAGCAGCTCAATACCGTTTCCGTCCGGCAGCATAATATCCAGGAGAATACAATCGTACTCATACGAAATGATCTTTTCCAGTCCGGCACTGTATGTAAGGGCAAATTCTACAATAAAATGCTCTGCTTCCAGAAAAGTCTGTATGGTATCTTTCAGTTCCGGCTCATCTTCTATGATTAATATCTTCATATCCATTATAACTTCTATCAAATATATGAAAATAGACAGGAAGACGGAGGAAAGAACCCGGCAGCATGCTTTGCAACTCCCGATCCTCTATCCTCCTTATTCCTTTTTAGTTTGTTTTTACATGCCTTCCGGCTGCATCAAAAGTAAGACACAGGCCGCTTATCAGATATATTTTATAAGCGTCGCATTTCTTTTCTATCGAATCTACCACACTGCCCGAATAATATCTTGTTAAAAAAGAAAGCACATTTTTCCTTATACTCTGGGAAGATCCATTTCCCTCCCTGCTGTTCATTATATTCCAGTTGATCATCATATTAAGGTTTTAAGGTGTTTTATATATTGTTTGTTCGAATTAATCATCTATTCTTCTGAAATTTCCTTTTCTGTCAAATTCAAGATCCAGCCCGTTGGAAAGTTCAGCTTTATAAGACCATCTTTCTTTTTCTATCTTCACGATATAGGTATTTGGAAAGTTTTTGGCAGCATAATTCCGAATTGATGCAGGAATAAATCCATAAGGAATTTTCTGGTGTTTGCCGTCTACTTCTTTCCAGTTGCCGCTGCTGTCGAATTCTACCTTCATACCATTAGCCAGATAGGCCTGGTATTCGTCCACACCATAGATTTCACGATCTTCAATGGCCGATCCTACGGTAATACCTTTAAAATGAGTGGCAAGAAAAGTTTTGGCTGTTTTAGGTAATTGGTTAGGACTGATTGCTCTGTCCTGTGCAAAAATAAATCCGCCTGCCAGTAAGAAAATTAATACGAATGCTCCTGTGATTTTTCTGATATTTTTCATAACGTTAAATTTTTTCTGTCTTTATGATGGAGCAAAGTTCAGAATCAATTTAGGAAAGAATTAGGAAAAACAGATGAATGAAAAATAGTAATAAGAAATGAAGAGATAAAAAAAGATTTTGAACCATTAAGATTAAGTAAAGCTATAGGAAGATTAAGAGAAATATATTCTTAAAAAAAATTTCATTTTTTATCTTAAACTTAACTTCTTCAATAATCTTAGTGGTTCAAAAAATAATATGTAAAAATTGTATGTTTATAAATATTCTTTGATCTGCAAGAGATGGGTAATAGTCTTCAGCCCTTCTTCCTGTTTATTTTCTTTGTAAACATCAAAGAAGATCACATCTATCCCATAGTTTTGTGCGCCTACAACATCTGCAATCCAGTCGTCACCGATCAGAATACTTTCTTGTTTAGAAGCTTCCGCAAGCCCTAAAGAATAATCAAAAATTTTTGGATTAGGTTTTCTGACACCTACAGAATCAGCGCTGGTAATGGTTTTAAAGTATTTATCTATTCCGGAAAGCATGCATTTCCTCTCCGTCACCTCCTGAAATCCGTTGGAAATAACATGGAGTGTATAATGTTTGGACTTCAAATATTCAAGAATATACTTAGCTCCCTCTACCAGCTCGTTATGGTTAAGGATTTTATCCAGAAAATGTTCTTCAAAATACTGTGAAAGCTCTTCATCATCCACCTCAAAACGCTTGAATGTGTCATAAAAACGGTGTTTTCTCAGGTATTCCTTATCAATGATTCCATCCCTGATTTTTTCCCACAGACTTTCATTAATTTCATGATAAACAGAATGAAATTCCTCAAAATCTATATTGTAGTTTAAGGTGATTTCCTGCTTTTCAAAAAGGTCTTTGATGGTAAGAAAAGCGTTCTTACGGTGATCCCAGAGCGTATTGTCCAGATCAAAAAAAATGTGCTGAATTTTCATACAGCACAAAATTACTCTTTAATTTTTGGAAACATGAAAATTCTTGCTCTTGGTTTTTACCAGTTCAAGACTTTTTGAGTAATTCAATAAAAAATCAATTGTTTGTTTCTTAGGTTTCAAAGTTTTCACTTTTAAGGAATCATTTTTTTTCATAGGCGAAAGTATGTTTTCCTATAAACGTGAATTTTTTAAAAATATTATCCTACCGTGTCAATACAATGTTATTTTCGTCCATGATTTTTCTCAGGTTAATCAGCGCATAACGCACTCTGCCCAATGTGGTATTGATACTCATATTGGTATGATCTGCAATTTCCTTGAAGCTCAGGCCGTCAAAAAACCTTAGTTTAATAACTTCCTGCTGGTTTTGAGGCAGAAACTGCAGCATTCTCAGCAAATCTTCCTGAATCTGCAATGTTACCAGCTGATCTTCAATATTTTCCGACGGTTCTCTGATCAGATCAAAAATAGAATATTCGTCTGTTTCAAAAGTAGTTTCTGAAACTTTCACGTTCTTTGCTTTCAGTCTGAAATGATCAATGATAAGATTGTGTGCGATTCTTTTTGCCCAAAGAATGAATTTACCTTCTTCGTTATATCTTCCTTCTTTCAGCATCAGGATGATTTTCATGAATGTATCCTGAAAAACATCATTAGCCAGATCTTCATCATTAATTTTGTAAAAAATGAATGTAAACAGTTCTCTCTGATGACGATGAATAAGGGTCGATAGGGCTTCTTCGTCTCCTTTCTGGTAAAGGGAAATTAGTAGGCTGTCCGTTTTTGATTTCATAACTCTTCTCAATAATAAAAAATTTGCAGACCAGCAATTCTCCAGATATTATATCTGGCCCTAGCTGTAAATACAAAACAGTTTTTTAGAGTAAAGTAAAATCAATAGGCAGTACAATTATTATATGGTGTAAATATAATAATTTTTTAATAACTGTTAACCTATTATTAAATTTTAACAAGAAAATTTAATAAACATCACTTAAACATATCATGAATAAAGACCGTAGGGATATTTAATGTAAAATTAACATTTAAGCCTTTCAGCTCTTTTCCGTTCAAACGGGCGTCTCCGATAGGAAAAGCATACCCGCCGGTAAGATCTAGCAGCCCGAAAAGAGTAACTCCTATTTTGGGTGCAATATATTTATTGGTTCCTTCAGCTCCTAACAGAAGATAATAAGAGTGATAGAAATCTACATTTTTTTCAAAATTAAGAAGAACATCAGCCTGCAGTTTCGGCATGATGGCAAATTTGGAATTGGCGGAACCCATCAGAGCAGATCCGCCCAGTCTGTATATCACATCATCATTCTTCAGAAAAAGCAACTTACCCCCAACTTCCCCGAAACTCTGGTTCTGGTAAGTATATCCCACAGTAACCATTTTATGCATGGTATACTGCGCCTTTGCCATTACGCTCAGGAAAATTATGGAAAGTGTGGCAAGTCCCGTTCTAAAATTCATCATCTTTAAATTATTTAGGATGTAAAATTAAAAAAAACTGCCTTATCCAAAGATAAAGCAGCCATTTATTATTTTTAAAGAAGAATTAAATACCGAAAGCGGCTTTAATTTCATCTACTTTGTCAAGTTTTTCCCATGTAAAGAACTCAAGTCCTTTAAGGGTAATTTCATTTTTCTGACCTTTATTGAACGTTTTATCAGCTGTATAGTGCTCTTTCCCCATATGCCCGTAAGAAGCCGTTTCCTGGTAGATAGGATTTCTCAGTTTCAGGTTCTGCTCGATAGCGTAAGGTCTTAAATCGAAGATAGAAGTCACTTTCTTCGCAATATCCCCATCATGAAGATCTACTTTTGCAGTACCGTAAGTATTGATATATAAACCACAAGGTTCAGCAACACCAATAGCATAAGAAACCTGTACCAAAACTTCATCAGCTACTCCTGCAGCGACTAAGTTTTTAGCAATATGTCTTGTAGCGTAAGCCGCACTTCTGTCTACTTTTGAAGGGTCTTTTCCTGAGAAAGCACCACCTCCGTGAGCACCTTTTCCTCCGTAAGTATCTACAATGATTTTTCTTCCTGTAAGACCCGTATCCCCGTGAGGACCTCCGATCACAAACTTACCTGTAGGATTGATGTGATATTTGATCTGATCGTTGAATAAAGCTTTGATCTCTTCAGTTTGTTGGGCCACCACTCTTGGTACAAGGATATTTTTGATATCTTCACGGATCTTGTTCAACATTTCCTCTTCAGTTCCAAAGTCATCATGCTGTGTAGAAACTACAATAGAATCAATTCTTACCGGTTTATGATCATCAGAATACTCGATGGTTACCTGGCTTTTTGCATCCGGACGCAGGTAAGCAATTTCGTTACCTTCTCTTCTTAATGCAGAAAGTTCTTTAAGGATAGTGTGGGCAAGGTCTAACGCAAGAGGCATATAATTAGCTGTCTCGTTGGTTGCATAACCGAACATCATTCCCTGGTCGCCGGCACCCTGTGCATTGGCTTTGGCTTCGAAAGATCCGTCATTTACAGCTCTGTCTACACCCTGGTTAATATCAGGAGACTGCTCATGGATTGCTGAGATTACCCCGCAAGAATCCCCATTGAACATATACTCTCCTTTAGTATAACCAATTCCGTTGATTACATCTCTTGCAATAGTCTGTACATCAAGATACGCGTCAGACTTCACCTCTCCTGCAAGCACTACCTGTCCTGTAGTTACCAGAGTTTCACAAGCTACCTTAGAGTTTTTATCGTATGCTAAGAAATGATCGATTAATGCATCGGAGATTTGATCGGCAATTTTATCCGGATGTCCTTCTGAAACAGATTCAGATGTAAATAGATAAGACATATTATTCTTTGTTTTTTAGATTAAAATAAGTGAAGAAAAATAAGAATAATTGCCCGAAAAAGAATACTGTTTTAGCATATTTTTAGAGAGGTTGCAATCAGGTCAAATTTTTCCTCGTTAATAAACGTCCGCAAATTTAAGTACTATTTTTTTAATACTAAAGAATTTTGCTTATTAATTATAATTTTCTTAAAATTAATGATTTATATCACTTTACGGCCTTCTTAGTTCATTGCGGCTTGATGCTTACAAATTCCTTCGGGTTAGCGTGATAGTTAAGTTTAAGCTCTAAAGAATTCTTGATAGAATGTGATAGTTCATCAATAATTTTCTGCTTAAATGTCGGCTTATAATATATGATGCTGATCTCTCTGTAAGGGAAAGGCTTTTTGAATCTGAAAACATTTTCCTTCTGCTCTTCAGAAAGCTGGCTCAGCGCCAATTCCGGCAGAATACTGATTCCTCCCACTTTATCCACCATATGAACTAAAGTCTGGATATTAGAAGCTAAGAAATCCAGATTCTTCGGCTTTAAAGTATTTTCTTTTAAATGACAGATGTTTTCAAACTGGTTTCTTAAGCAGTTTCCTTCCTCAAGGAGCCACACTTTTTCTACATTCAGTTCTTCCGGAACCACATAAGAGTTCTTTTTATTGGCTTCCGTATTGGAGCTGTAGATCATCAGCTCTTCATTGAAAAGAAAATCCTGGTAAAATTCATCCGCAGAATCATATGGTGTGGAAATAATTCCTGCATCCAGTTCACCTGCTTTCAAGGCTTTAATAATATTATCAGTAGTCATTTCTTTTACATTCATCTGGATTTTCGGATTCTCTTCCAAAAATTTAAAAATTTCCGTTGGCAGAATGAAAGAAGAAACAGTAGGAATGATTCCCAAATTGATCGTTCCTCCCAAAATATTATTCAAAAGATTGGCTTTATTTTTCAGCTCATTGACAGATTCTATAATTACCTTTGCCTGATCAATGATCTGAAGCCCTACATCTGTAGTACGGATCGGGTGTGTTGTTCTGTCGAATACCTTCACATCCAGTTCATCCTCAAATTTTTGTATCATCGCACTTAGTGTAGGCTGCGTAATAAAGCATGCCTGAGCTGCCTTACCAAAATGTTTGTACTTATCTACAGCGATAAGATACTCCAGTTGCTGAATGTTCATGTGATTAATATTATCTATTACAAAGATAAAATGTTTTTGCCATTTGTAATCAAAAATTCAAGTAAATTTGATATTTAATACGTCTGCATAAGACAGTTTACACGGGAAATCAACCATACAAATCATAACTATATGGATTCTAAAAAATTAACGCTCAGCAATGGCGCTCCTTATTTTGAACATCAGGACTCGCAGACCGTAGGTCCTAGAGGCCCTGTCCTTCTGCAGGATTTTATCCTTCAGGAAAACCTCGCGCACTTCGTCAGGGAAAGAATTCCTGAAAGAATAGTACACGCTAAGGGAACCGGCGCATACGGAACATTTACCGTAACCCATGACATTACTAAGTACACAAAGGCTAAATTATTCTCAAAAGTAGGAAACTCATGCAGAATGTTTGCCCGGTTTTCTACCGTAGGTGGTGAAAAAGGAAGTGCAGATACGGCAAGAGACCCGAGAGGTTTTGCCTTGAAATTTTATACGGAAGATGGAAACTGGGATCTTGTAGGAAACAATACACCCGTATTCTTTATTAAAGATGCCAAAAAATTTCCGGATTTTATCCACACCCAGAAAAGAGTTCCGAAAACCAATCTGAAAAGCGCCACGATGATGTGGGATTTCTGGAGCCATAATCCGGAATCCCTTCACCAGGTTCTAATTTTAATGTCGGACAGAGGAACTCCATATGGCTACAGACACATGCACGGATTCGGCTCTCATACTTTCTCAATGATCAATGATCAGAATGAAAGAGTTTGGGTAAAGTTCCATTTTAAAACAAAACAGGGAATCAAAAACTTTACGGATGCAGAAGCCGTAAAGATGGCGGGAGAAAACCCGGATTTCGCCCAGGAAGATCTATGCAACGCCATTGAAAACGGAGACTTCCCGAAATGGACGATGTATATCCAGGTAATGACAGAAGAGCAGGCCAAAGATTTCAGATGGAATCCTTTTGATATTACCAAAGTATGGTTTCAAAGTGATTTCCCATTAATTGAAGTGGGAGAAATGGAGCTGAACGAAGTTCCGGTCAATTATTTTGCCCATGTGGAACAATCTGCTTTTTCACCAAGCAGCCTGATTAACGGAATAAGCTTTTCTCCGGACAAAATGCTTCAGGGAAGACTGTTCTCTTATCCGGATGCCCACAGATACAGAGTTGGAGTAAATGCTCATCAGCTGGAAGTGAACCGATGCCCATTTGCTGTCAACAATTATCAGAGAGACGGCTTCATGGCAGACTCAAGTGCTTACCAGGACAAACCGAATTATTACCCGAACAGCTTTGATGATATCAAGCCTGATCCTTCTTATAAGAATTATGAATATGAACTGGACAGTGCTCATGTTGCGAATTATAACAGGAATGAAAACGATGATGATCACTACACCCAACCCGGGCTGCTCTATACAAAAGCAATGAACGTTGAGGATAGAGAACACCTAATCAGCAACATAGTAGGAAGCATGAAAGGAATTTCCGGACCAAAAAAAGACGAGATTATCAACCGACAGTTATGTCACTTTTTCAGGACTAATATTGAACTTGGCATGAAAGTGGCATCTCAGCTTAACATCAATATAGATGCGAATATGATGAACCACTCAAAATAGTATTTTGAACAATTCATCAATTAAAAGGAAAAAAAAATAATATTTTTTCCTTTTTTTTGCAAAAAATTCATAATTTGCAAAAAATAATATTTTATAGTGGAAAAATGAGTTACGAAAATATATTATTAGAGAAGGAAGACCAATTAGCTGTTGTTACAATAAACAGACCTCAAAGCTTAAATGCTTTAAATGCGAAAACGATTCAGGAGATCAGTTCAGCAATGGACGAACTTAATGCTGATGAATCCTGCAGGGTAATTATCATTACAGGAAGTGGTGAAAAATCGTTTGTAGCGGGGGCCGATATAAAAGAATTCAGTGATTTTGGACAGGAAAAAGCCGAAGAACTGGCCAGAAACGGGCATAATACCCTGTTCAACAAAATTGAAAATACATCTAAACCTGTAATTGCTGCCGTTAACGGTTTTGCACTAGGAGGAGGTTTAGAGCTTGCCATGGCGTGCCATATCAGATATGCATCAGAGAATGCAAAACTGGGGCTTCCGGAAGTTACCCTGGGATTAATCCCCGGATACGGAGGAACACAAAGACTTCCTAAACTTGTAGGAAAAGGTATCGCCAACGAAATGATCTTCTCTGCCAAAATGATTCCTGCTCAAAAAGCAAAAGAAATCGGACTGGTAAATGAAGTATACCCTATTGAAGAATTATTAACCAAAACAAAAGAATTAGCGAGTATTATAGCCCATAACTCACCAATGGCTATATCAAAGGCAATACAGGCCGTTAACTTGTCTGACACGGATAAAGGTTTTGAATCTGAAATCAAGTATTTCGGGGAACTTTTTGAACTGAACGACAAGAAAGAAGGAGTTTCCGCTTTTTTAGAGAAAAGAAAGCCTAACTTCTAGATTTTTAATCCAAATTATTTCGAAAAAACTAATGCTGCGGTATGAATAAGTTTGATAAAGCTTATCTAAAAATGGCCCAGGAGTGGGCAACACTCTCCTACTGTAAGAGAAAACAGGTAGGGGCTCTTATCGTAAAAGATAGGATGATTATTTCAGATGGTTACAACGGAACTCCTTCGGGATTTGAAAACTGCTGTGAAGATGAAGAGGGAAAAACACACTGGTATGTACTTCATGCGGAAGCCAATGCAATATTAAAGCTGGCCGCTTCCACGCAATCTGCAAAAGGCGCAACGTTATATTTAACGCTGTCCCCATGCAAAGAATGCAGCAAGCTGATTTTACAGGCAGGAATTACAAGGCTGGTGTATATTAATGAGTATTCAGACGACGATGGAATAGCGTTCTTGAGGAATCATGGTATTGAAATAGAACAAATATCGGACTGTGAACTAAAAAAATAAAGCACAAATATGACTTGGGATGAAAAGATCAAAGATTTTGAAATATTTCTTCGCTTCGAAAGAAATTTTTCAGAAAACACTCTCGATGCCTATATTCGAGACATCAAAAAATTAAAAGATTACGCCGAAGTAGATCTGGAAAATGTCGGTCCGGATTCTATCGGGTACGAAAACTTACAGGAATATATCTTCAATCTTTCCAAACAGAAGTTCAGCGAAAGATCTCAGGCAAGATGGATTTCTTCCATAAAAGCTTTCTTCAAGTTCCTTCTTGAAGATGAGTTCAGGGAAGACAACCCTGCTTCACTGCTTGAAGGCCCTAAACTGGGATTATATCTTCCTGACACCTTAAGCCTGCCGGATATCAATAAGATCATCGCAGCCATTGAGGCAGATTCTGATCTCGGAAAGAGAAATCATTGTATCATTGAAGTTCTTTACGGATGCGGATTGCGTGTTTCGGAACTTATTGACCTTAAAATTTCGAACATTAATTTCAAGGAACAGTATATCAAGGTAAACGGGAAAGGCAACAAAACACGTTTTGTTCCTTTAGCCGATTATACTGCTGAACTTTTGGAAACCTACATTAAAGAAGTACGTTCGAAAAACAAGATTAATAAGAAATACGAAGATACTCTGTTTCTGAACAGCCGTGGCACCTCTATGTCCAGAGTGATCGTATTCCTGATCATTAAAGAACTTACAGATAAAGCTGGCGTAAGCAAAAAAATATCTCCACACACTTTCAGACATTCTTTTGCAACACACCTTTTACAGAATGGTGCGGACCTTCGCTATATCCAGGAAATGCTTGGGCACTCCAGCATTACCACTACGGAGATCTATACCCATCTGAAGACAGAAGAGCTTCGGGATGTAATTTTGAGTTACCATCCGAGGAATATCAATATTGCTCAATGAAGCGCAGTTGCATCTGATTTTTGAAAAATTAATTAGAACAGATGAAATTACTGAAATACTGCCCAAGCTGTGGCAAAGAAACCCTGCACTGGGACGGTGAAAAAAAATGGAGCTGTCCCGAATGTGGTTTCACCCTCTATAATAATGTTGCCGGCGCGGTAGCCGTTGTTATCCGATGTGGTGACGAAATCTACCTTACCAGAAGAAACCGTGATCCTAAAAAGGGAAAACTGGATCTGGCCGGAGGCTTTGTAGATCCAAAGGAAAGTGCTGAGGAAACATGTAAAAGAGAGCTTTTTGAAGAGCTTAAGCTTGATGTGGATATTTCAAATTTAAAGTATTTGGCCAGTCTTCCAAACGTTTACCAATATAAAGAAATCGATTATAATACGATTGATCTCTTTTATGAGTATAATGTTCCGGAAAAATTTGAAGTGAGCCTTGAGCTTTCTGAAATATCAGAGGCCGTCTGGATTCCTTTGAATACACTGGACCTTAATGATATTGCTTTTGAGTCTCAGCAGAGATTTTTTAAGGAATATATAAAGAAATAATTTTTGTATAAACTCCCGCAGATTTTGTGGGAGTTTTTTAATAGGTTTTTGATTTCAGCATTTCTTCAAAATACTGAACCAGCAGTGTTCTTTCTGCATCGGAAAGGTTGGCTTCTTTATGATAGACAATATAGCCGGGCATTGGCATAGCCTTGTTTTGAATAGTCTGGATAGATTTGCTCAGCATACTCTCTTTCAGTTCCTTATTATAGGTTCCCCAGACGGAGAAATTGAGGTGTTCTCTGCCTTCATTGATATGGCTTTTTACGGACCAGGAAACCGGTGCAAAGTAAGCATATTTGGGATAAATTGTTTCATTGGAATGACAGTCGTAACAGGCTCCTTTTATCAGTCCTTTAATCTTTTCCGGTGTCTTTTTCGTATCAACAAAGTTAACAGCTGTATCGACAGGTTTGTTTACCCTGTCAATGGGGATGAACTGGATGATTGCAAAAGCGACCAACGTCCAGAACAATACTTTTTTTAACGTCTTCATACCTCTATTTTACCGGAGTCAGGACTGCATTTCCGGATTCCGACTTCACTTCTTTGTTTACTTCCTTCTGTACTGTTTCTTTTGTTGCTTCCCCGGCAGCAGGAACTTCTGCAGGTTTAGGAACATTTCCTTTAGGATTGTCCAGTGTTCTGGTATCTTTCAGGTCCCAGTCTTCTTTGGTTTCCCATAACGGACGTACAATAGCTTTTTTGTAGAAAACATAGGAGTCTTCGGCAAAGGTTTCATTTTCAAAATCAGCCTCGTCCCAGAATTTATTTCCGTTGTTGTCTACCAGGATCCGGACGATATATTCGTTTGGTTTCAGAATATCAAATTTGATGCTGTTTCCTTTGGTATATCTTGAATAAACAACTTTATCCGAAGCATCCAGAAGCTGGATCCAGTAATTGGCTTCCGGAGCATTTTGAATGTTAAAAGCAAGGCTTCCGAACTGTTCCACTTTCTCTACCTCAAAATCAAAACGTTTTGACTGTACATTTTTAGTGTAATAGGATGATACCGTTTCTTTTGGAACAGTGAGCTGGTATTTTTTACCTGCCACAAAGTCTGAATGGATCTGAATCTGGTAAGGATCCGTTTCTGATATCTTTGCGGTAAATTCCTGAGTTGTTAAGCTGTCGCTTTTTAAAGTCCATTTTTCAGGGCTGATCTTATCGATAACATATCCGGATCTAATCTTAAAATCAGAATTGGGAGCCAGCAGAGGCCCGCCATTGTCATTTTCAAGATCCATTGCATTTTTCTTATTGTATTTATAGAAAACGGAAACCGTATCCTGCTTGCTGCCGGTATCGTAACTGAATTTAAGATTCTCGGTAACAGTCTGACCTACATCACTTTTCACAGGATCAAACCAGATCTTTACAGTATCTGATTTAGGACGGTGAGTTACCTTGATATCCTGAAGCTTTTCGTTGATTGAAGCTACCTTTACATTTTCCGGATGCCCTTCAAATGTCATAATAACCCCGCCGGGACTTTCTTTCATTTCAACATACTTCAAAGGCTTTTTGGAAGGATATACTTTTAGATTTAATCCTGAAACAGACTTTTCAACATCTACAGGCTCTTTTTGGAATCCTATTTTTTCTTTTCCCGGATCATAGATGGAGTTACCGTTCTCATCCTCAAAGGCAATGATCTTGTACTTTCCGGGGGTAAGATAATTAAGCTCATAATAGCCATCATCGTCCACTTTTGTGATATAGTAAGGCTTCTGTTTGTAGTTGATTGTATCCTTTACCTGATAAAGACCTACAACGAGTTTATTTTCTCCTTCTTTCTTTTTAATAGCTACTGCATCCGATATTTCACCACTTATATAAAGGTCATCCAATTTATCTCCCGTAGAGAATGCAAAATTGAAATAACGCAGAATATTAGATTCATTATTGTCAGCAATGGAATTCCCGAAATTGAAATTGTAAGTAGTATTGGCCTGAAGGGTATCTTCCCACTGGATCATCACATACTTATTGGCAATATTGGAAGGAAGGATCCGCTTTATATTTTTGATAGGCGGAGATATGATCAGATTCTTATTGATATCTTTTAAAGTAATGTATTCGTCAAAATCCAGTCTGAGCTCACGGATATCTCTTCTCACGTTAACCCTTGTGGTATCGATATTCGAGCTTAAAAATTTTGGTGCGATGGTATCTTTAGGACCACCGACAGGTGCTCCTACTCTTGCACATGAATGGACAAGAAAACAGATGACGAATAATAGAAGAAGTCTTTTCATAGATGTTTAAGCAAAATTAAACATTATTCTCCAAAAACTTCATGTCCGGCATTCAAAGTATCTTTATTGTCGTTCATTACGCTGTGCAGTTTATCTTTCTGAACAGGAAAATCCTCAAATAACCCTGATAAAGCAAGGGCTGTATATACTTTACCTGAGTATTTATTTCCAATAGCCACGATCGTCACTTTAGACTTCAGAAGATGGGCAAAAACTGAATTGGTCCCGTGCCACCAGCCATTGTGATAAGTAAGTTTCTCTCCATTATCAAAAATCTTCATCCTGAAACCGAGACCATAATTATTCATTCCGGCTTTTTCGTTGCTGTAGGGTGTGAAAACCATCTGCATGAGATCAGGTTTCAAAAATTCTTTTGAGAACATCGCTTTTGAGAAATTATAAAGATCTCTAGGCGTTGTATAGACATTTTTATCTCCATAAATAAGATCAAGCCTGTCCAGAGGATACAATCTGTTTCCGCCATAATAAAAAGACTGGGCAGCTGTAGGTATATCTTTTTCCTGGAAAATATAGGTATGTTCCATTTTTAATGGTTTGAACACCATTTCCTGCATTGCCTGTGGAAAAGGGGTTTTAGTGATCTTCTCGATCAGTAAAGCCAACATGGCAAAGTTGGTATTGCAATACATAAATCCTGTATCCGTATCTCTTGCCAGATCAGGTTTATATTTGATTATCATATTCAGAATATCCTGATTGGTAATAAAAGTCTTTGAAAGTTCTGCCGGGGCCGGCTGTATTTTGGCAATGAAATATTCGTATTTCGGAAGACCGCTTCTCTGATCCAAAAGGGTTTGTACGGTAACATTCGGGTATGGGAATCCTGGAAAATATTGAGTAAGATGGTCGGTTAGTTTAATTTTTCCTGCTTCTACCAATTTCATCATGGCCATTGCCGTCAAAGTTTTCGAAACGGAAGCTACGTGCAGCGGCGTATTTTTATCAATCGGCATCTGTTTTCCTTCTCTACCAAAACCTCTGTAATTCTCGTACAGGATTTCGTCTCCTTTTGCCACAAGAATTCCACCGCTCAGGTCGCCTCCTTCCCATATCTTTTTGTAATACTGGTCAATATATCCTGTGAGTATTCCTTTATCTCCTAGCTGGCTGTCTTCCTTGGTAAAGACATTGCTCAGGTCTACATTTCCGTAATTCGGAAGATTGGTTGAATTTTCAGCTGAAGCTTGTTTGCCTTCAGCATTTTTTTTACAGGAAATAAGGGATAAAAAAACAGTTACAATAAGTATAAAATTACGCGTCGTCATGAGTATCAAAAAATGAGTGGCAATTTAATAAAACTCAAAATAAATTCTCGGTCCGAAGCCTACATTATGAATTATTTAACATAAAAAGTGGAAGGGCGAAATCGCGAAAAGGCAAAAACAAAGAAAGCTGAGAACGCAAATGCAATTAGAATAGAAAAACTTTACTTCTCAGCTTTCTTTGCTTTCTTAGCTAAAATTAACAGTACGAAGCTACTATTTTATCTACGATTACCTGTGCCAGTTTTTCTTTACTCTGATGGGTCCATCCGGCAATATGCGGTGTTACGATTGCTTTGTCAGATTCCAGGAGATATTTCAGATCCTCGTTTTCTGTTTCCAGATTTTCGAAGGATGACTTTTCATATTCAAGAACGTCAAGACAGGCACCTTTTACTTTTCCTGATCTTAAAGCCTCAACTAAATATTTAGTTTCAACATTTTTTCCCCTTGCTGTATTCACAAAATAAAAGTCTTTTTTCATGTCTGAAATAAAATTTTCATCTATAAGATAATGCGTTTCAGGAGTCAGTGGAATATGTAAACTTAAGATGTCTGCAGACTGCTTCAACTCATCCAAACTAACCTGTGAAGCATATTCATCTGCCAGTCCGGGAAGAATATCATGAAAAATCACTTTACAGCCAAATCCTGAAAATCTTTTTGCTGTGGCCTTTCCCATGTTACCATATCCTATAAGGCCAACCGTTTTCCCAAGAAGTTCATCCCCCCGGTTTTCTTCACGAAGCCAAACTCCGTTTTTCACTTCCTGTGAAGCTATAAAAAGACGGTTCATAAGAATCAGCAGCATTCCCACCACATGTTCTGCCACTGAATCTCTATTCCCTTCAGGAGAATTGATCAGCTGAATTCCCAGCTTTTCAGCAACAGGAATATCAATATTTTCCATTCCGGCTCCTACTCTGGCAATGAATTTCAGGTTCTTCCCTTTTTCCAGAAAGTTTTTATCCAAAGGAATTCTGCTTCTGATAATGACACCATCATAATTTTGAATTTTTTGACAGATTTCATCGTATGACGACGTAAAATCCTCTTCCAGGACAAAATTTTTAGCCAGAAGCTGTTCTGTGATGAGAGGATGGTTTTTATCTAAAAGGAGAATCTTCATTTTTTAAACACGAATAATTTTAAACACTAATGACACTAATTACTTCACAAATGACACAAAAAAATTCATAATGTTCCATTGATTACTCTTCTTACCCCGTTTTTAAACTGGAGAGTATAGATATTTCATTTCTGAAACACCAATTTGTGCAAACATTTGTGTTTAAGCCTCTTCGCAAAGGCGGATTTATAAAAGAAAGGATTTATTTCTTATCTTTTTTAGATTCTTTTGCTTCTTCCGGCTCCTGGAATAATTTTTTAAGCTCTACAGATTCCAGCGGTTTCATTCTTCCTGAAAGGATCAATGATAACTCTTTTCTTCTGAAAGCAGCAGCATGTCTCAGTTTTTCTTCTTCTGTTTCCGGGATCATATCCGGGATCGGAATAGGACGGTTGAATTCGTCTACCGCTACGAAAGTGTAAATTCCTTCATTGGTATGAACTTTTTTCTGGTTAATGGGATCATCCAGCCATACATCTACATACACCTCCATTGAAGTAGAAAATGCTCTTGAAACTTTAGATTCCAGGACCACAACTCCACCTTCAGGGATAGGATGATTGAAAGAAACGTGATTTACAGATGCTGTTACCACTCTTCTTTCGCAGTGTCTGGCTGCAGAAATGGAAGCACAACGGTCCATTTTTGCCAGAAGCTCACCTCCGAAAAGGTTTCTTAAAGAGTTGGTTTCGTTCGGAAGAACAATATTGGTCATGATGGTCAGGGATTCTGACGCTTTTTTTACTTTTGCCATTGAGTCTTAGTGTTGTTTTGAACTGCCGGATTGGATTTAATGCCCTTCGCAGCAGGTTTTGACAGGGAATCTTTTTTCAGGGAATCTGAAACAGCCTCTTCGGGACTGTGAACCATTACTTTAATGGTATCCTTTACAATTCTGTGTGTAGAAGTCTGCACGGAAACATTATCAAAAGATTTCTTTCCGAATAAAAGCTCTCTTTGGGTAATTGCCAGATACAGAATTCCTAAAACAGGAATAGCCAGCAGGAAAATCCAAAGAATAGATTTTTTAAACTTATAATCTTTTTCCTTGTTTACTGTGGTACTGACTTTTTCACCGTTATTGATATCCGAGAGCCTGATCTCTTCAAGCCCATAGAAATCCGGATGTCCTGATTCTATTCTTTTCCCTTTAAAATGGGTTTTATCATCTTCAATATGAACTGTTCCGAGATTCTGAATTTCCAGAAACTGATCCGCCTGAAGCTTCTTTTTCCAAAAATCGGTCTGAATTTTCAGATCACTTCTGGAAGCCTCTAAAGACATCTGTTTTTCTCCGGCTATAAAAGCGGCCAGATCATCAGACTGTATTTCATAATCCACGGCAAAAACAATTTCACTTGCCGGCGGAAGGATACTTCCATTCTCGGAATTGATAATTGCCTTGGAATTTTTAAGCGAAAACACACCGAAGCCCGGAACCGTCACAGTTCCAAATTGTTTCAGATATTCTAAAATGTAAGCCGAAATATTCATTTGGCAGCAAATTTATAATTTTTTCGCGACTTTTGGAGACATTTATCAGATATAAAAAAGACCGCCGGAACAGTCTTTTGATTATTCCACATCAAAACGGGAATAGTATTATTTAAACTTTGGCGAAAAAGCGAAAAGGCTAAACAGCCAAACTGAATAAGCCAAGAATGCTGAGAAAGCAAAGAAAGGTAATTTGCGATTTTATTCTTCTACCTTTTAGTAATTTGCTCTTCCGCATTTTAGCCTTTTTGCTTTTTTGCCATCTTAGCATTTATTGAATTTTCCAGCTGATCCCAAACATAAAATTAGTTCCTGCCTGTGAAAAATAGTATGGATCTCCACCGTAAACAGCTCCATTGTTGACATATTTTTTATTAAAGAGATTATTCACCAGCAATTTTAAAGCGATATCATTATGGGCAATGGTAAACTGATACTGGGCATTGAAATCCGTCAGGAAATAATCTTTTAGCTGCAGATTTTTATCACCTGTATTATTCAGATACTGTTTTCCGACATACTGATTCGTTAAAGCAAACAGGAAGCTTTTCGAAGGGTTGAACTTCAGACCCACATTGGCAATGACATTGGGAGAGAATGAAATATCGGTATCACCCAGATTTTGAAGGGTTCCATTATTTTTAATCTTAAAATCAAGATTTCTGTTCTGGCTTAGGCTGACATTACCGTTTACTTCCCACTGCTTGGAAAGTTTCGCCAGCGCTCCGATTTCAATCCCTCTTCTATAGCTTTTTCCAGAATTTGTCCTGATAAATGCGCCCACATTATTCAGTTCCCCGTTCAGTACCAACTGATTGACATAGTACATATAGTATAGATTAGCAGTTACGGCAAGAATCCCGAACTGCTTTTCTATTCCGGCTTCAAAATCGTGAAGCTTTTCAGCCTTTACCTCATTATCACTCATCAGATCATCCCTGTTCGGTTCACGGTGGGCATGCGCATACGAAA
This sequence comes from Chryseobacterium oranimense, assembly GCF_900129755.1. Classification (GTDB taxonomy): domain Bacteria; phylum Bacteroidota; class Bacteroidia; order Flavobacteriales; family Weeksellaceae; genus Chryseobacterium; species Chryseobacterium oranimense. Next base: position 148,658 of record NZ_FQWT01000007.1, on the reverse strand, counting down.
GAAAAACTTTTCCGTTTCCGATTTTATAATTTACCCCTGCTTTTGGATTAAAGAAAAGCCAGTTTTTATCCAGATTTCCGCCTTCTCCGTCTCCGGCGGTAAGGATCTTGGTATCATAATCGATATTTCTGATCTGGAGATCCCCGAAAAATTCGAAATGATCCCCGGTTCGCCACAAAGCTTTTGCAAAACCTGCAAGTTCGGTTTTTACTGAACGGTTTCTGTAGTATTCATATTCGTTGATCTGAGGAAAATACACTCCTGTAACATTTCCAAAATGTCTTCCGTAATACTGGTTGGCCACGACACCGAAATTAAGGTCAACCTGTTCCAATTTTCCGTAAAGGGTGGAAACTGCCCCATAAAAATCATTATTCAACCATTTTTTTCTGATAAAATCTGTTATATCTACAGGCGATCCGTTTACGATCGGTATCGGCAGATTATAATTGGAGTAATGGGTAGCATCCGCATCGGTTTCATCCACTCTCTTATAGTTTTCGTAATATCCTTTTCCTTTGGTGTAGTGAAGCGTTGTTTCCAGATTCCATTTATCACTGAATTTCTGTTCCCATAAAAGCTGGTAATGGTTCTGCTGATAATTATCCGTCTCATTATCATAGAATTTTTCCTCACCGGTAACCAGATCAGTATATTGCCCTGAATAATTGAACTTTGGATTGGTTTCCCAGGTCGGCCGGTCGATGCCGTTCCATGCCTGGTATGTTTTTTCTTTTCCTCCGAAGGCCATCAGGCGGAGTCTTGTTTTACCTTCTTCAAATAATGCCGTGAAATTATAAGAATCCAGTTTTGAAAAAGCGCGGTCAATATATCCGTCGGAATGAATGCGTGTATATCTTCCCATCACCGAAAGCCTGTCTTTCCAGAACTTTCCGGAACCTGCTTCCGCTGAATATTTATAGGTATTAAATGAACCGTAGCTGTCATCCGTCTTAAAATACATTTTCTCCTCCGGTTCTTTGGAGATTACATTAATACTTGCCCCAAACGCAGAAACCCCATTATTGGATGTTCCAACCCCTCTCTGAATGACGATCTGGGAGGCAGAACTTGTAAGATCCGGAACATTTACAAAAAAAGTTCCCTGGCTTTCCGAATCGTTATACGGAACCCCGTTCATCATCACATTGATCCCCTTTCCTTCCACTCCACGGATCCTGAATCCGGTATATCCAACCCCGTTTCCGGCATCTGAAGTAGAAATAATAGAGGTTTGATTTTTCAAAAGAATCGGAAGATCCTGTCCCAGATTTCTGCTGTCTACATCTTTCTGTACATTGATAATTTCCTTAGCAACAGGCAGTCTTTTGGTAAAATTGACCGCTTCTATTTCCCTGACTTTCAGGGAATCTTTGTTTTGAGCCTGGATAAAGGCTGCAGCGCCTACAGTAAGCCCTAAAAAAAATAATCCTTTCATTCTATAAATCTTTAAAATTTAATGAATAAAAGGGGCAGATTATGATGAGTTATCAGTAATTGGTAATAAGTAATATTTTGAGAATTTCTCATTACCTATTGCTCATTTTTAATTTCCCTAAACAGCATTATCCGTTCCAGGTTCATTGGGTATAATCTCAGCCTGTTAAAGCACCCCTTTATTTCAGCCGCAAAATTACAAAAAAAATGTGAGACGGGGTTTTTGAGTTTAGGGGTATGGGTTTCGGATGTGGAGTTCGGGTTATTTAGTTGCGGGGTGTTAAAATATTTTTATAACGATTAAATCTAAAAGCTCTTTTCTTAATGTAATTAAAATAGTTAAAAAAACTCGCCATTAAGTTTCCAGCTTACTGCTTATAGCCTACACTACAGCCTTAGTACGTATTATTTCTGGAATCAATATAGTAATAGTTTTTTCCGTCTTTTGTTACTTCAAACATTCTTCCCAGCTTCCAGGTAAAGTTTCTTTTTATATTGGAATATTCAAAAGGAATGATCACTTTGTTATTGACATCAATTACACCGAATCTGTCATTGTGAGAAGCTACAATCATTGGATTGGCCACATCATCACCTTCCATAATATATAAATACTGATACTGGGGATAAATCTGATAATCCCTGTAATCTGCTGCATTTACAAATCTGGATTTTTCAATGATGCCATAAAACCCGTTCAGGACATATGCCTGGTAAAGCTGCTGTTTATAATTATCCAACTTGCATTTTCCAAGATCTGAATCTTTGAACTGGTAGACTCTTTTCCCTGCCTTATTGATCCGGTAAGAAATCATATCTTTTTCCACTGTGGCATATTCATCTGTCCCGAATTTCCTTACCTTTTCGTTGGGAGAATTCAAAAGATTACAGTCTTCATAAAAAAACACGGCAATATGATATTCAGGCTTGATTATAAATTTTCCGTTCTGATTGACATATCCAAATTTACCATCTTCCTTTTTAGGAATCAGCACCGGAAGCTCCTGGTGGATCACCACAAGATCAGGATTCGGTTTAACCTCGGGAGACGCCTTTCTTATAACAGTTTTCGTTATATTTTTTATAGGTAGTTTCTTCACCGATTTCGTCTGTGAAAAAACGAAAACCGAAATAAATAGACCCAAAAAATTCAGTGCATTTTTCATATTCATCATTTGCCTGCAAAATTACGGCCAAAAATAGAAATTATCAAATTCATATTTATAAAGAATCTAAATAATTTCATCTTATAAAATACTAAATTTTCGTACTTTTGGGAACCTTTTTAATTGTTTGATAATTAACGAATATTATCTCACATTGACAAAAAAAGGGGTAGATTATACTGAACTTTACTCCTCTTCATTGCTTTCGAAAATAGCATTATCGTATTGTAATAGGCTGATAAAGAAACAGTGCTAGCAAAACATTTTATTAATCTACATTTTTAAATTGAAAGATTTCTATTATTATGAGTATTTATAAGGATTACATCAAAGAGATTGAAGAAAGAAAAAACCAGGGGCTTCATCCAAAGCCAATTGACAGTGCTGAATTACTAAGCGAAATTATTACGCAGATTAAAGATACTGAAAACGCAGACCGATCGGACTCTCTTAAGTTTTTCATTTACAACACACTACCCGGAACTACAAGCGCTGCAGGAGTAAAAGCTGAATTTTTAAAAGAGATCATTCTTGGTGAATCCAAAGTAGAAGAAATATCACCGGCATATGCCTTTGAACTATTATCCCACATGAAGGGAGGTCCTTCTATCAGAGTATTGCTGGATCTGGCTTTAGGTAATGATATCGCTATTGCCAAAGAAGCGGCCAATGTTCTTAAAACCCAGGTTTTCCTTTACGAAGCCGATACCAATCGTTTGAAAGAAGCATTCAACAGTGGTAACGAGATTGCAAAGGATATTATTGAAAGCTATGCAAAAGCAGAGTTTTTTACTAAACTGCCGGATGTTCCGGAAGAAATTAAAGTAGTTACGTACATTGCAGGCGAAGGAGATATCTCAACAGATTTACTTTCTCCTGGTAACCAGGCCCACTCAAGATCAGACCGTGAGCTTCATGGCAAATGTATGATCACGTCTCAGGCACAGGAAGAAATCAGAGCACTTCAGGCACAGCATCCTGATAAAAGTGTAATGCTGATTGCAGAGAAAGGCACAATGGGTGTAGGTTCATCCAGAATGTCAGGAGTAAACAACGTGGCTCTCTGGACAGGAAAACAGGCAAGCCCATATATTCCGTTTGTAAATATCGCTCCGATTGTTGGGGGAACCAACGGTATCTCTCCGATTTTCCTTACTACCGTAGACGTAACCGGAGGTATCGGTATTGACCTGAAAAACTGGGTTAAGAAGCTTGACGAAAACGGTAATCCTCTTCGTAATGAAAATGGAGACATTGTTCTTGAAGAAGCCTATTCAGTTGCTACCGGAACTGTTCTGACAATCAATACAAAAACAAAAAAACTATATAACGGCGACCAGGAACTGATTGACATTTCAAAGGCATTCACTCCTCAGAAAATGGAATTCATTAAGGCCGGCGGGTCTTATGCCATTGTATTTGGTAAAAAACTGCAGACTTTTGCAGCCAAACTTTTAGAAATTGACACTCCTGCCGTTTTTGCCCCTTCAAAAGAAATTTCCCATGAAGGTCAGGGACTTACAGCTGTGGAAAAAATCTTCAACAGAAATGCTGTTGGAACAACACCAGGCAAGGTTTTACATGCCGGTTCAGACGTTCGTGTACAGGTAAATATTGTGGGTTCTCAGGATACCACAGGACTGATGACTGCACAGGAGCTTGAATCTATGGCAGCTACCGTAATTTCACCAATCGTTGACGGGGCGTACCAGTCAGGTTGCCACACTGCTTCAGTATGGGATAAAAAAGCACAGGCAAACATTCCTAAACTGATGAAATTCATGAATGAGTTCGGTTTGATTACAGCCCGTGATCCAAAAGGCGAATACCACGCTATGACCGATGTAATTCACAAAGTTCTTAACGATATCACGATAGACGAATGGGCAATCATCATTGGTGGTGACTCCCACACAAGAATGTCCAAAGGGGTTGCTTTTGGAGCTGACTCCGGAACAGTTGCCCTGGCACTGGCCACAGGTGAGGCTTCCATGCCTATCCCTGAATCTGTAAAAGTAACGTTCAAAGGGAATATGAAAGAGCACATGGATTTCCGTGATGTTGTTCATGCTACACAGGCCCAGATGCTTAAGCAGTTCGGAGGAGAAAACGTATTCCAGGGAAGAATCATTGAGGTTCACATTGGAACACTTCCGGCTGACCAGGCATTTACCTTTACAGACTGGACAGCAGAAATGAAGGCTAAAGCCTCTATCAACATTTCTGAAGACAATACCTTAATTGAATCTTTAGAAATTGCCAAAAGCAGAATCCAGATCATGATTGATAAAGGTATGGATAACCACAATCAGGTTCTTCAGGGATTAATTGATAAAGCCAATAAGAGAATCACAGAGATCAGATCTGGTGAAAAACCGGCTTTAACTCCAGATTCAAACGCTAAATATTATGCAGAAGTAGTGGTTGATCTTGATGCCATCGTTGAACCTATGATTGCTGACCCGGATGTAAACAACGAAGATGTTTCCAAGAGATATACTCACGATACCATCAGAGATCTTTCTTATTACGGAGGAGAGAAAAAAGTAGATCTTGGATTTGTAGGATCCTGTATGGTTCACAAAGGAGATTTAAAAATTGTTTCTCAGATGCTTAAAAACATTGAAAAACAACAAGGTAAAGTTGAGTTCAATGCTCCTCTTGTAGTAGCAGCTCCTACCTATAACATCATTGATGAATTAAAAGCTGAAGGAGACTGGGAATTTTTAGAAAAATATTCAGGGTTCGAATTCGACGACAATGCTCCTAAAGGTGAAGCACGTGTTGAATACAAAAACATGATGTACCTTGAGCGTCCCGGCTGTAACCTTTGTATGGGTAATCAGGAAAAAGCGGCAAAAGGAGACACGGTATTGGCTACCTCAACCCGTCTTTTCCAGGGAAGAGTTGTTGAAGATTCCGAACGTAAAAAAGGAGAATCTTTACTGGCTTCAACTCCTGTTGTTGTATTGTCTGCAATTATCGGAAGAATTCCTAATATAGATGAATACAAAGCTGCAGTTGAAGGTATTGACCTTACTAAATTTGCCCCTCCTATCAAAGAATTGGTTCAGGTTGGTCATTAACAGAGTTTGAAGATAAGTCCTTGGACTGTTTTAAATATAATTGAAAGATTTTAGTCCTGCGGAATTTAAAATCTTTCAATTTTTGTTTAGAACCTTTCTATTTAAGACCTGTTAATAATTATTTTAAATAAAAGAGAGGAAAGAAATTCCATTTTTTTCTTAACTTGATAGACGCAAAATATTCTGGTTATTGATCAGACTTATCCTTTTTACAGATCGAAGGAACAGAATTTGATGAAGTGTAAAGGAATATTTTCGAGACAGAATAATAACGGAAAGTGTATTTAAAAAAGAAGAAAAATTAAATTAAGATATGACTTTTGATATTGATATGATCAAAAAAGTGTACGAGCGCTACCCTGAAAGAATTGCAGCAGCAAGACAAGTCGTGGGAAAACCGCTTACACTTTCAGAAAAAATCCTTTACACTCACCTGTGGGAAGGAAATGCTACACAGGCACATGAGAGAGGAAACTCTTACGTAGACTTTGCTCCGGACAGAGTAGCCATGCAGGATGCCACTGCGCAGATGGCACTTTTACAGTTCATGCAGGCAGGAAAAGCTAAAGTAGCGGTTCCGTCCACAGCTCACGCCGATCACCTGATCCAAGCAAGAGTAGGCGCTGAAGCAGATTTACAGGAAGGTATCAACAAAAACTCGGAAGTATTCAACTTCCTGAGCTCCGTTTGTGATAAATATGGAATCGGTTTCTGGAAACCAGGAGCCGGGATCATTCACCAGGTTGTGCTTGAAAACTATGCATTCCCTGGAGGTATGATGATCGGTACCGACTCTCATACCGTAAACGCAGGCGGTCTGGGAATGGTAGCCATCGGTGTAGGTGGTGCTGATGCAGTAGACGTAATGGCCGGAATGGCCTGGGAACTTAAAATGCCAAAACTTATCGGGGTAAAATTAACCGGTAAAATGAGCGGATGGACTTCTGCAAAAGACGTTATCCTGAAAGTGGCAGGAATTCTTACCGTAAAAGGAGGAACAGGATGTATCGTAGAATATTTCGGAGAAGGAGCAGAATCTCTTTCGGCAACAGGTAAAGGAACCATCTGTAACATGGGTGCTGAAATCGGAGCCACAACTTCTACTTTCGGATATGATGATTCCATGAGAAGATACCTGGCTGCAACAGGAAGACAGGATGTAGTAGACGCCGCCGATAAAATCGCAGAACACTTAACAGGTGATGCTGAAGTATATGCCAACCCTGAACAATATTTCGACCAATTAATAGAAATCAACCTTTCTGAACTTACGCCTCACTTAAACGGACCTTTTACTCCGGATTTGGCTACTCCTGTAGCAGAATTCAGGGCTAAAGCTGAAGCTAACGGATGGCCTATTGAAGTAGAATGGGCACTGATCGGTTCTTGTACCAACTCTTCTTACGAAGATTTATCCAGAGCTGCTTCCATCGTTGAAGATGCCGTTGCAAAAGGAGTGAAGCCAAAAGCAATTTTAGGAATCAACCCTGGCTCCGAGCAGGTAAAATTCACAGCAGAAAGAGACGGATTCTTAAATTCTTTCAGAAAATTTGAAAATGCAAGAATCTTTACCAATGCCTGTGGACCTTGTATCGGGCAATGGGACAGAGAGGGAGCGGATAAAGGAGAGAAAAACTCTATCATTCACTCTTTCAACAGAAACTTTGCCAAAAGAGCTGACGGTAACCCAAATACACACGCCTTCGTAGCTTCTCCTGAAATGGTAGCTGCTGTTGCTATCTCCGGAAGATTGGATTTTAACCCGATTACCGATACTTTAACCGCTGAAAACGGGGAACAGGTAAAACTGGACGAACCTAAAGGTTCTGAACTTCCTGCAAGAGGCTTTGCAGTAGATGATAACGGATATCAGGCTCCTTCTGAAGACGGATCTGCAGTGGTAGTAAAAGTAAACCCTACTTCGGACAGACTTCAGTTACTGGAAGAATTCCCTGCATGGGACGGTAAAAATATTCAGGGAGCTAAGGTTCTGATCAAGGCTTTCGGAAAATGTACGACCGACCACATCTCTATGGCAGGACCATGGCTGAAATACAGAGGCCACCTTGATAATATTTCAAACAACATGCTGATTGGTGCCGTGAATGCTTACAATATGGAAACCAACCATGTTAAAAACGAGATAACCGGCGAATACGGTGAAGTACCGGCTGTACAAAGAGCTTACAAAGCTGCCGGAATTCCTACTATCGTTGTGGGTGACCAAAACTACGGTGAAGGTTCCTCAAGAGAACATGCAGCGATGGAACCTAGACATTTAGGGGTAAAAGCAGTATTGGTAAAATCATTCGCGAGAATCCACGAGACCAACCTTAAAAAACAAGGAATGCTGGGAATCACTTTCGCTAATGAGGCAGATTATGATAAAATCCAGGAAGATGACACCGTTAATTTCTTAGATCTTGACCAGTTCGCTCCAGGAAAACAACTGACTTTAGAATTCGTACATGCAGACGGAACTAAAGACATTATCATGGCCAACCATACTTACAACGATCAGCAGATCGATTGGTTTAAGGCTGGTTCTGCCCTTAACCTGATTAAAAAACAACAGAATTAATTGTTAGATTAATTAATCATAGAAAATCGGCTTCCTTCGGAAGCCGATTTTTATTTTATCTTATTCAGAAGGTTGCTCCGGTAGCTTTCCCCGATCGGGATTTCCTGCTCTGAAATCAAAACTATTTTCTTTATGCCTATATTTTTAGTTTTGTCCAGATTAACAATAAAGGATTTATGAACACGGATAAACCTCTCAGAAAGCTCATTTTCCAAAGATTTTAGGGTGTCCAGTACAATATATTCATTATCGGATGTTTTGATGTTCACATAATCTTTAATGCTTTCAATGTAAAGAATATCATTGAAGTTAATACGGTGCTGCACACCAGAGGATTTCACAAAAAAATAAGACTCTTCATTATTTTCAGAAAAAGAAAAACGTTCCTGAGCCTTTACCGCACTTTTATAAAACCGGTCAAACGAAACAGGTTTTAAAAGGTAATCTATAATATTATGCTCGTAACCTTCCAGCGCATATTCCGAATAGGCTGTCGTCAGGATATACTTTTTCTTTTCCCCAACGATCTTCATAAAATTGATTCCCGTAAGTTCCGGCATCTGAATATCCAGAAAAATCAGGTCTGCTTCATTACTTTGTATATATTCCAATGCCAGAATAGGATTTTCCGTGGAAAAAACCAGCTCCAGGAAGGGAATCTTTCTGACATAATTTTCCAGAAGGGAGATTGCGAGAGGCTCGTCATCTACAATAATGCATTTAATCGTTCTCATAGGGGAAAATTATTCTTAAATCTACAATAAATTCGGATTCCAGGTCTTTTATATTAAGCTCATGTTTTTTAGGATATAAAATTTCAAGTCTTTTTCTGACATTTTCAATACCAATTCCTGATGCTGTATCTTTCATTCCCTGGTTTTTAAAATTATGAAGATAAAAATGAAGCACTCTACTTTCGTCCGAAATTTCCAATACAAAGCCCTTATTTCTGAAATCTCCGTGTTTGAAGGCATTCTCTACAAAGGGAACCAAAAGCATAGGAGAAATTTCAAGCTTCGGATTCGAGATTTTTTTTTCAAACACCAGCATTTCCGGATTCTTAATCCTTAGTTTTTCGAGCCCGATCAGGCTTTCAATATAGCTAATTTCCTTATCCAGGCTGATAACGTCTTTTTCGAGGTCTTTGGTACTGTACCTCAGCAATTCACTCAGCTTTTCGATGGCAGGCAAAGATTGATCTGAATTCTGATACACCAGAGAATAGATGTTATTTAAGGAATTAAAGATAAAATGTGGATTGATCTGGGTTTTCAGAGCCTGAAGCTGGGCATGTTTTCTTTCTTCAATAAGTCTTGTACGTTCCGCTTCAATTTTAGAATAATATTTAAAAAACCAGAGATTTGTACTTACAAAAACCGTTAAGCTGGAATAATATATATTGTCATAAAAATAGTACAGGAATGTAGTTCCCTCCTTATAATTTCTACGGCCAGTAAGTGCGGGAAGCAATATCTCTTCTATTGAGTACCGGAAGACAACGAATACGAATACCCCGATAAAAAAGCCGATAATCATCATGTAAAATCTTTTGGGATCAAAAAATTTTGGAGCGATGAAGAAGTAATTTACATAAAAGCCAAGAAAATTGGCAAAAAATATGGTGACACTCAGGATATCCAGATTTCTCGTATTATATACCAATCCCGCAACGACTCCGTTGAAAATAATCAGCAGCCAGTAAAAAAAATGCAGGAGAAAGATTTGTTTTTGCTTCATGCTCAAATGTAAGGCTCCAATCATTCAAATTCCTAAACATTTCCGATGAAACCTGTTTTTTTTCCGATGAAAATATTTTGAACGGAATAATCCGCCATGAAATCTAAATGATATTTCACAAAAATAAGTTTGAAAATACCTTTGGAGCAAGATTTTAAACTATGAAACTGAAATACATTGTGATCATCAGCCTTTTTTCAACAACGATATCGGCACAAATTAAAAAAGACAGCATCCAGCAGGTGGAGCAGATTAATCTTCTGGTAAAGAAAAAACTCCTGGAAAGAAAAGCAGACCGTCTTATTTTCAATGTGGAAGCATCGGTAGCTTCGCAGGGTATGGACGCTTCCGAAACTCTTGCTAATGTTCCCATGCTTAAAGTGGATGAAAACATGGGGCTAATCTCTATTACCGGAAAAAGTACGGTAAGTGTGATGATTAACGGACGAATGCTGAATCTTTCGGGCAATGCCCTATTAAACTACCTGAAATCCATCCGTTCGGAAAACATTGCAAAAATAGAAGTAATTACCACGCCTCCTTCAAAATATGAAGCGCAGGGCAACAGCGGTATCATCAATATTATCCTGAAAAAGAATCCCAACTTAGGTTTTAGCGGAAATATCAATACCAATCTGATCCAGAGGACTTATTCCGGTTTCAGTTCAAACGGCTCGCTTAGTTATCAAACGGAAAAATTCAGCAGCAGCCTGAAATTAACCTATTATGACTCAGCCAAACGTTCTGATGAAAATTACACCATTCTGGGGACATCCCAAAACTACAGCAATTCTGTACGACGCGATATGTGGAAGGAACTGACTCCGACTCTTAATCTTTCCTATAAAATCAGTAAAAACGCAGAGATCGGGATGGAATACATCTACGCCCATCAGAAATCCGGGATGGATATTGTTAATACAACGAAAAACATTGCCTCAGACCTTAGTGAAGAAAATCTTTTAACCAATACTTTTCACCGTGAAAAGCTTCCTGCCCACACTTTAAGCGCTTACTACGATCTCAAACTGGATTCCCTTGGAAAAAAACTGAGCATTGCCGGGAATTTTTATAAGAACAATTCTGATACTGAAGTCAATTTTTCTACACTGAAATCCTCAGATCAATCTGTACAGGATGTGAGAACCACTTCCTTGATCAAACCACAGATTTTTTCCGCTCAGGCAGATCTTGAGCTTCCGTTTTCTTTTGGGACGATCGAAACCGGAGTAAAATTTAATCAGTTTAAAAACAGTTCGGATCTCAGATATTTCAATGTAAGTGCAGGAAATTATATTGAAGATCTTACAAGAGCCAATCTTTTCGAATATAAAGAAGAAAACTATGCAGCTTACATCAGTTATGCAAAGTCTTTCGGGGAGCATTGGGAAATGAAAGCCGGTCTTCGCTATGAAAACACGAATGCAGAAAGCTATACCCCTTCTTCCGGTTCGGGAAACCAATATAATTACGCACAATGGTTTCCATCTGCTTATGTTTCCTATAAAGAAGATAAAAATGTGTTCAGCTTTTCTTATTCCAGAAGGATCAACCGTCCAAGTATGAGTAACCTCAACCCGTTCCGCTGGTATTCGAATCCGTATTCCTATTCTTCAGGAAATCCTTTGCTGACTCCGGCTTATATCAACAACTGGGAGCTTGGATATACTTTTAACAGTAAATTTTCTGCCAGTGTTTATTACCTGAGGATGAAAAATGCCTTCGGACAGATCTCATATATAGATGGACTTTCACAGATCGGCACGTATCTGAATTACTACAACAATAATTTCTGGGGATTGAATGCTTCTTATACCGATACCTTTTTCAGATTCTGGGAAACCAGTATATCAATGAATGCTTCCCTTCAGAATTCAACGGTATTCAATATTCAGGCAGAAACGCAGAAAGGAAGTTCGTTCAGCTACTCGATAAGCAATACGTTTACTTTAAATAAAAATAAGACTCTTGCCTTATTCCTGAATTATGATCATAGTCTTCCTTACAGAAATGTAAACTCTTATTTCTACTCTTTTCCTGAACTTACTTCAGGATTAAAAGTTTCCCTGATGGAAAAGAAACTTCAGATCAATGCGACGGTTACCAATATTTTTGCCCAGAGGTACAGGGGTGACAAGTATTTTACCGACAGCAGCCAGCATATGGATAATTACTGGGATGGCAGAAGCTTCCGTTTAAGTGTGAATTATACTTTTGGAGGCAACAAAAAGAAGATCAGTAAGAAAAACATCAATTTCGAGGAAAAAGACAGAGCACAATAATAAATTGTATAATCAAATAAAAAACAGAGATTCGGTCTCTGTTTTTTATTTTTGTCCTTTAATTAATTTAAAATTTAAATTCCACCCTTGCAAAAAGGAAACGTCCGCCAATACCATACTGGGAAACCTGTCTGGAATACACAAACTGATTGTCCGCCGTCAAAGAGCTGATATTCGGACTTTTCGACGGAAGAATATTGAAGATATTATTACTTCCTATAGTTGCTAAAATGTTTTTATTAAAATCATAACCTACAGAAAGATCCGTAACAAAACGCTCATTCAGAATAAAGTGTTCTCTGCTTTCGGTAATCCCGTCAAAGTTGGCATCCAGCACATCGGCATCCGTCACTTTTCCAAAGTAGGAATTTCTAAGGGAAACGGTAAGAGCTGCAAGCCTCAATGTATTGGCAAGTGTAGCTTTTATACGGGGTACAGCTTCTTCAAAATAAACTCTGTTCGGTTCAGAAAAATAATTATTGATCTGGCTTACCAACTTAGGTGAAGCATGAATATCCCCGATCCTTCTGGTTTGGTTAAGATTAAGCCCAAGATTATTTTCCAAAGAAATTCCTTCCGAAATTCTTGAATTCTGGGAAACGGTAATATCCAATCCTTTCGTCTGTGAATCCACTGCATTGGCAAAGAAATTGGCAGCACTGGCTCTGGCTAAGTCGAAAGCTCCCTGGAGAACCGCCTGATCAGATCCGGGTGCAAAGCTTCCTTCCGGACGATAGAATAAATCGGTAAGCACTACCCTGTCTTTGATCTTTATAAGATAGGCATCCGCTGTAAATACTAAGCTCAAAGACGGAATTTTCCATGTAATTCCTGTACTGTAAGATTGTGAAGTTTCCTGTTTTAGTTTTGGAATTCCTAATGCCTGGGCAGCTTCGGAATTATTTCTGAAAGTTCCAACCTGTGTTGTCTGCCCCTTCTGTATCAATGTAGAAGTTGAACTATAGTAGATCTGCGCAAGAGAAGGCGCTCTGAATCCTGTAGAAACAGCTCCTCTCCAGTTGAAATTTTTAGCCAGCTTTACATTGGTAGCCAGTTTATAATTAAAAGTAGAGCCAAAATCTGAATAATTCTCGAAACGGACAGCTCCTTCCACGAGCCACCAGTCGGTAGGTTCAATTTCCACATCAGCGTAGGCCGCCAGACTGTTTCTGCTTCCGGAAACTGCATTATCCGGACTAAACCCCGGAAACACCTGTGATCCGGCCGGTCTTACAGCTCCAAAGAAATCAGTTACTTTTTCATTATCAGGAGTAGCGGCCGTCACTACGCGGCCATTGATATCATAAGAAACATAGGAATTTTCGTTTCCTGCATTTACTTTATAGTTCTCATAACGGTATTCCCCACCAAAGGCCACATTCAGACCATGAAGCACATCATATTTTTTTGAGAAATCCAGATTCAGCGTATTTTGTAAGAATTCTGAGCCTCCTGCTTCAAAGGTTCTTGGAGAATTTTCTCCTAAAGAAGCATTAAAGGTATTCACCACCCCAAAATTAAAAGCATTTTTCCCGAAAGTATTGCTTAAATCCACATTCCATCCGTTCCATTTTCCTTTGATTCCTCCTGCCAGGGAATAATCATTCACAGTAGCTTCAATTTGCGGCAAATATCCATTCGGGGTAACAGCATTGATGTTCCTTTCTGTATTCGGAAGACGGTAAAATCCACCTGCATTCCCTAAACGGTAGCTGTAACCTCCAAAAGAATAGACTTTCCAGTCTTCATTGACGGGAATTTCAGAATTGAAAAAAAGCTGTGCGGACTGCAGCTTGGACTGTCCTGCCCTAAGACTGAAATCTTTTCTTTCCAGACCTCTGTATGCCAGTTCCTTATCAGTGAAATCTTTTCCCAGTAACCCCTGCAATGCTGTAATACTGTTAGCTCCTGATATCTGATCCTTGAAATCCTGCGAAAAATAGCCAACCTGTGAGGCGTATTGCTTTATTGTATTAATAATCTGCTGGGTATTGGGCGTATTGGTAATATTTTTATACAACCCATCAATATTGACTCCATTCTGCAATGCTCTGTAATTAATGGCATTATAGGCATTAAAGATATCACCCTGACGGACACCTGCTCTTGAATAGGGGTCTCTATATTGTACGGAACCTGTTACATTAATAAATCCTTTCTCCCCGATCTTTGCTCCATAATTAAGATCTGCAGAAATGGTCTCCCCGTCTATACCTCCTGAGAAATTATTAGCAACTGGTGAAGCATATCCTCCTAAAAATACCTGTCCTGAAAGTCCAAGCCTTTTCTTTAATCCTAAATTCACTACTCCTGCAATGGCATCAGAACCATATTGTGCAGAAGCCCCGTCTCTCAGAACCTCTATTTTATCTAAAGCAAAAGCCGGAATTGCATTAAGATCCGTTCCTACCGAACCTCTTCCCGGAGTAAGGGTAACATTGATCAACGAAGACTGGTATCTTCTTTTTCCATTAAGCAATACCAGAACCTGATCCGGGCCAAGTCCTCTTAGCAAAGCGGGATCCACGAAATCGGTTCCGTCATTCACTGTATGTGATGTGGAAGAAAATGAAGGCACAACATAATTAAGTGCCTGGCTTATATTATTTACGGGACTTTGTCTCAGAATTTTAGAAATATTGATGATATCTACCGGAACCGGAGTTTCTGTAAGAGATCTTCCGGCCCCTCTCGATCCCAGGATCACCACATCATCGATCTTTTTAGAAGATATGGAATCCGTCTGCCCAAAATAAAATGCTGAAATAAGACTTGCTGATGCTATGATTGTTTTTTTGTTGAAATTGTACATGTGTTTTTCTATTTTTTGATTACTGATTGTTGATTGTTTTCAGGCAATAAAATTCCTGTAACCTCTATTTGAGGTTACGGTTAAAAGCCTGAATGATTGAATTATTTTTTAAAGAAGTCTAGAAACAACAACACATGCACATGTGGGTATGGCATGAAAACAGGTCAGAATAACGAAGTGACACTTCATGATCTGAGAAACTAAAATTTAAATTGGTCTTGTGGTTTCCCTTGTCTTTAAACATTGATTTTATTTTTAAAACAAAAATGTCAAGATGGGAGAAAAATAGAGAATAAACATTTTTTCCGGGCATATCGGCTTATCTATTTCAGCACCTTGCTTGTTTTTGCAGGTTGCTATCCCATCTATGAGATTCTTGATAATTACGTGGCAAAGATATAATTATTTCGGAAATAAAAAAATAAATGCTTAAAAATTTAACTTTTCGCAAATTTCACCGTAACAAATGAGCTTTTTTTACGTCTAACTGGATAGTAGTAAAAAACATTATGAGAAAAACTATATTCACGCTGTCTTTGCTGGCGTCTTTTTTTGCCTATTCACAGGAAAAACCCAATACCACCCCAGACAAAGAGAAACAGATTGAAGGCGTAGTCATTACCAAAACTAAAAAAGCCGTTGAACAGAAAGCAGACCGTACTATTTTTGACTTTTCCGAGCAGCCACAGCTTAATAACGGAAATGTTCTGGAAGGTATAAAGAAGCTTCCCGGCCTGGTTTCAACCGATATCGCCGGAATGATGTACCAGGGAAAAATCCTGGATGTTTACCTGAACGGGAGACCATTGAATATCACATCAAACGAACTGAATTCTTTTCTTGAAGGAATGCCTGCCAACTCGGTGGACAGAATAGAAGTGATCACCCAGCCGGGAGCGGAATATCCGGCTACCTCAGGAGGTGCCATCATGAATATCATTACCAATAAGAATGCTAATAAGTATTTAACAGCAACCTATTCGGGAAATTATTCTTTTAGCAATTACGACAAATTCAGAAGCAGAACCACCAATTCTTTAAATCTGAATGCCAGAAATAAGCTTTTCGGATGGCAGCTGAATGTAGGCCAGAACTACCGTGAAAGTATGCTGAATGGTGATCAGGATGTGCTTCTCCATAACAATACGGACAGAATAGGACGGGGATATTTTGCAAAATCAGGATTGACTTTTGATCTTGGGCAGGACAGATTATTGCTGAACTACGATATTTATCACAATAATAACGACAATTATACTGCCAGTACAGGACTTGCCGACATTCCTGTAAGCTTTAATCCTGTCCAGTACCGGGAAGCCGATTATGAAGCATCCGATGTTGCCCATACCAATAACCTGAGACAGGAAGCTGTTGTAACGTATCAGAAGCGTTTCAGTGACAAATCTCAAAAATTGGATTTCCAGTTCGGATATACTAAGGCTACTTCTAAATTCTCCCAGGACAATTTCTTCCAGAGAGGCTTTTATACGGATATCTGGCAGCCTTTCCTGAATGTAGGCGGAGAAAATGTACTTGATAATAAGTCGGATATGAGAGTTGCTAACTTTAAGGTAGATTACTCACAGCCGATCAAGCTTCTGGACGGTGGAAAAGTAAGTTTGGGAGGTTTATATGAGAGACAGGATTACGATACGGAAAGTAAAGGCCTTACCAATTTGGAATACCAGAGGCAGACAGCTTCTACCTACCTTGAATTTCAGGCAAAACTGAAAAAGTTTGATTTCACCTTAGGGGCAAGAGCAGAAAACTATGATATTTACGGGATGACGCGAATTATAAAGGATAATGCTGTTGTGGAAAGGGATTTAACCCCTTTCAATAAATTCAAGCTTTTCCCGAATGCAAGTGTACAGTATAGCCTGATGAACCAGGTGTATGTTGCAGCGAATTACAATAAAAAAATCACGCTGCCAAGCATTTCTGCCTTGAACCCGAATAACGTCATCTTTGCCAGCCCGAATACGGAAGTTACCGGTAACCCGGATCTTCAGCCTACGATTTTTGACAATTATGAATTGAAAGTTTCGGCGTTTGATTATGCCTTCATTGGATACAGTGTAAGTTCTGCAAAGGATCAGGTAGCGCAGATCATCATGAAAAACGGCAAGAACCTTTACAACAGACAGGTGAATATTTCTAATATAAAAATTCACAACTTTAATGTAGGGCTTCCTATCCCTTTTATGATTTTCAGCAAGCCGATGAGCGAGATCATGAAGTTTAATTTTAATCCTGACAAGATTAATTTCATGTATCTGTATGCAGGTTACCAGAAACATGATATTGATAATTTAAATAATAAAGGCTTCTGGATCTTTAATATCATGACCCAGTTGCTTTTACCGAAGGATATCAAGCTGACGGCCAATTACAGTTATCTAACGCCAAAAGCCGGGTATTTTTATTTTACAGCGGATAAACCATTCAATAATAACCTGGACATTACCCTGACGAAAAAGTTCATGAACAACCGTCTTACCGTTTCTGTTTTCGCGAATGATATTTTCAACGGACAGGTGATGCAGGTTTATTCGAATCCGCCTGAAGGACAGCCTGTAATGATCAGAAGTAAGTACGATACGAGAAACTTTGGAATTTCTATCAATTATAAAATTCCTACGAAGAATAAACTGGCCAAGGAAGATCCAAACATCCTGAACCAGACTAAGAAGGAGGATAGCGGCGTGATGCAGAATCCGCAGTAACTTTTTATCATCAAAAATAAGGCAGTAAAAAATTATTTTACTGCCTTATTTGTTTAAACAATATAATTAAAAATCGATCGTCTGGAATTTCCAGTTCAAAGTATCGATAAGGGTAAGCTGATCCGTTTGTAAAGGAAGCCCGGTGATCATTTTCAGGGCCTGCATAGCCATCATGCTTCCTACAATGCCTGGAAGCGCTCCCAAAACTCCAAGACTGTCACAGTCCGGGATATTTTCTTCAGAAGGCGGCTCGGGAAAAAGATCTCTGAGGTTTTTGCTTCCTTTATAATTAAAAATGGCAACCTGTCCTGAAAAACCAAGAATGCTTCCATAAACCAAGGGCTTTTCTAATTTCGTACAGGTATCGTTGATTAAATATCTTGTTGTAAAATTATCAGAACCGTCTACAATAATATCGTACTGCGAAAGGATTTCTTCTACATTGGAAGGGGTAATTTTCTTCTCAATCCCGGTAAAACTCACGTGATGATTAAGGTTTTTTACAAAAAGCTCTGCACTTTTGACTTTTGAGGTTCTAACTGTATTTTCAGTGTGAATGATCTGGCGGTTGAGATTGTGAAGTTCAACCTCATCAAAATCGGCAACGCCCATATTTCCAACGCCTGCAGCCGCAAGATATTGGATGACCGGGCTACCCAAGCCTCCTGCTCCGATCACAAGAACTTTGGAATTGATGATCTTCCGCTGCCCTTCCAAACCAATTTCTTCAATAAAAATCTGCCGGCTGTATCTTGCAAAAATATCTTTGCTCATTTTTTAATTGTTTTGAACCATTAAGTTTTTTTAAGGTGTTAAGAACATTAAGGTGCGCTTTGCTTTAAGATTTAAAATCTATTGATTTTTCTTAATTAAACTTAATAGCTTCAATATTCTTAATGGTTTAGTTCTTTAAATTCCGCTGTATGCCGAATCCCAATCTTTCATCACAGGATCATAGCCGGCTTTTCTGATGACATTTTTAACGTCTTCCATGCTGCGTTCGTCACTGGTTTCAAACTGTTCCAGGGATTCAACATCTACAGCGTAGCCTCCCGGATTGGTTTTGGAAGCTGCACTCATCGTTGTGGCACCTAATGATATGATATGGTCCCTGAATTTTTCATTTTCCCTTGTGGATATTGAGATTTCCAGATCTTCATTCCAAATTCTGTAGGCACAGATCAGCTGCAGCAGATCTTTATCTTCCATAACGAAATTAGGTTCAATGATGCCCTCTGCGGGTCTTAACCGTGGAAAAGAAACTGAAAATTTACTTTTCCAGTATTGCTTTTGAAGATAATCGATGTGAAGAGCATTAAAGAAACTGTCTACACGCCAGTCTTCAAGCCCGAGCAAAACACCCAATCCGATTTTATGAATTCCGGCCCTTCCTATCCTGTCCGGCGTATCCAGCCTGAAATGGAAGTTCGATTTTTTTCCTTTGGGATGATATTCTTTATAAACTTCCTGATGATAGGTTTCCTGGTAGACCAAAACCGAATAAACGCCTTCCTGATGCAACTGCAGATATTCTTCTTCGGATAAAGGCTGTACTTCAACTGAAATATTGGCAAAATGAGGCCTCAGCAGGCGGACAGCATTTAAAAAGTAAGAAATTCCCACTGTTTTGTTGGCTTCCCCGCTCACCAAAAGTACATGACTGACTCCCATTGATTTTAAAACCGAGGCTTCAATCATCAGCTCTGTATCGGAAAGAGTTTTTCTCCTTACATTATTATCGAGGCTGAAACCACAATAGGTACAAATATTCTGACATTCATTACTGAGATACATCGGTGCATACAGCTGAATCGTTTTCCCAAAACGTTTTTGGGTAAGCTGACGGGTCATTTTCGCCATTAATTCGAGTTCTGTTGCAGCCACAGGGGAAATAAGGTTCAGAAAATCATCCAGGGTTTTATGTTTCTTCTGAAGGCTTGCCAGGACATCGGAATGGGTAACTTTTCCTAGTTTAGCTTTTATCTCATCCCAATGATAGCGTTCAAAAACATCTTTAAAGCTGTTCATTATTTCTTGCTTTATTATTCAAATAAAAAGGACGTCAAAGGACTTGATGCTTCTGCATAATCAGCTACAGCTCCCAAACCCGATTCATAGGCTCTTCTTCCTGCTGTAACTCCTTCTTTAAATGCCAGGGCCATGTTTACAGGATTTTGTGCTACAGCAATCGCAGTATTCACGAGTACGGCATCTGCTCCCATTTCCATTGCTTTCGCAGCATCTGAAGGGGCTCCTATTCCGGCATCTACCACTACGGGAACTTTACTCTGGCTGATAATGATTTCCAGAAAATCCAGTGTTTTTAATCCTTTATTGGTGCCGATAGGTGCTCCCAAAGGCATTACCACCGCGGTTCCCGCATCTTCCAAACGTTTACACAAAACAGGATCGGCATGGATGTATGGCATCACGATAAATCCGAGTCTGGCTAATTCTTCGGTGGCATATAAAGTTTCAATAGGGTCCGGGAGAAGATATTTCGGATCGGGATGGATTTCCAGTTTCACCCAGTTTGTTTCCAGGGCTTCTCTTGCAAGCTGCGCTGCCAATACCGCTTCTTTGGCTGTTCTTGCCCCTGAAGTATTGGGTAAAAGATGAACTTTTGCAGGTTTTATAGCTTCCAGCAAACCATCTTCTGAAGACCCGGAGTCGATTCTTTTTAAGGCCATGGTCACCATTTCACTTCCTGAAGCGATAATGGAGTCGGTCATTTCTGAGAGGCTTCCGAATTTTCCTGTTCCTAAAAATAATCTGGATTCAAAAATCCGGTCTGCTATTATTAATTTCTGATTGTTCATATCATTGCTTTTTTAAATTCACTGATGACGGCCGGGCGGCTGGTGATTTCTCCTGAAACCGCAGCTCCATATATTCCTATTTGCTGAAGAAGTTCCATATCCTGAAGAACAACACCCCCGATAGCATAAATTTTTGGAATGTCGATTGATTGTGCCTTTAAACCTTCAATAATATCCCGGTAGCCTTCAAAACCCAGGATCGGACTCAGCTGTTCCTTGGTGGAAGTGAATCTCAACGGTCCCAAACCGATATAATCACATGGTTCATTTATTCTTTGCAGAACATCTGAAATAGTATTAGCCGTTCCTCCGATGATTTTATGGTTCCCCAGAATATCTCTTGCAACTTCAACCGATACATCTTTTAATCCTAAATGGACGCCGTCTGCATCAATATCTTTTGCCATCTGTACATGATCATTAATGATGCAAACAGCCTGATATTCTGAGCAAAGCTGCTTTGAAATTTCACAAAGGTGAAAAAAATCAGCTTCGTCGGCATTTTTCCAACGGACCTGCACCCACTGTATGCCATGGTCCAAGACTTTACGGATGTTGTCTTCCTGTTCTGCTTTTGTGCGTCCCTGAGATATGTATTGTAATTTTTCCATGATTAAGTTGAATGAAACCCCAGTAATGAAGGGTTACTTTTTAAAAATTTTTCTATGTATAATTTTCCTTTCCTGCAGGCTGCTTCAAGGGCTTCTCCTTTAGCAAGATGAGCAGCAATGGCCGAAGAGAGCACACATCCTGAACCGTGCTTGGGATAAAAGCCAGAAGAATCGTGTGAATCTGGTTCCAATGAAGTTTCTTTTCCCTGACAGATCAGGATATCTGTACCTATCTTATCATTTCTATGACCTCCTTTAACCAGCACCGCACAGGAATTCCCGGACCCATTTAAAAGGTCATGTTTCTGTAAAACATTATATTCATCATAATTGGGGGTAATCAGATCAATCTTCTTTAAAGCATTTGTTAAAAGAGGTAAACTTTCCAGGTCAAAAAAAGAAAACTCTGAAGTACTTTTTAATACCGGATCCCAAATAATCTTTACTTCCGCATTATACAATCGTACCGTTTCTACAATCTTTTCCAGAAGCCATGCATCTTTTACTATTCCGATTTTTACGGCTTCAACAGGGTAATCTTTCATTAAGATACTTATAGTTGTTATGATCTCGTCTAAAGGCCGCCATTCCAAACTTAAACACCGGGATTCCGTCTGAACGGTCATTGCTGTGCAAACGCTCAGTCCCATTACACCAAGCTGCTCAAATGTTTTTATATCAGCCAAAACACCTGCGCCACCTGAGGGATCAAATCCCGCAATGGTCATCACGAAAGGACGTTCTGTCTGCATTTTTTAAATGTATTTAGTGGCTGATCGCTGTTCCATAACGCACCTAACAGTGCTGCGCCGTCTGCTCCGTTTTCGAACACTTTACAGATATTGTCTTCGTTAATTCCTCCCAATGCAATTAATTTTACCCATTCGTTACTTCTATATTTCAGTTCTTCTATTAATGATGAATCTTCCCCATACCCCTTTTTAGAGATACTTGGGAAAACAGGACTAAAAAATGAATATTCCCATTCTTTTCCTAATGCATTATACGTTTCCATATCGTGAACCGAAGTGGACAGAATATTTTTCCCGATATGGGATTTATAAATCCCTGCATTCCGTTCTGCTTCCCTGAAATGAAGCCGGGAAATATGATGATCCTTCCCCAAATCACCATATCCGTGCAATACCAACTGAGGATAAAACTCCTCATCGATACGATACAGGAAATTTTTCATTTCTTCCCGGCTTATCTTAGGCTTTCTTATATGAAGCAGATCCAATCCTTCCTGAAACATTTGGTTGATGATCTCTGTCTCATTTTGAATCATTGTTTCAGGAGTGATAACGAGGATCATATATAAATTTCTTTTCCTTTTTCTATAAATTCCTGGGATTTGTCCATCATTCCTTTTTCTGCTGAATCACGGATCTCCTGGGTAATTTTCATAGAACAGAATTTAGGGCCGCACATGGAACAGAAATGGGCAATTTTTGCTCCTTCCGCCGGAAGTGTTTCATCATGATAAGCTCTGGCTGTATCAGGATCTAATGAAAGGTTGAACTGGTCTTCCCAACGGAATTCAAACCGGGCTTTACTTAAAGCATTATCCCTGTATTGTGCTCCGGGATGGCCTTTCGCCAGATCTGCAGCATGGGCAGCTAATTTGTAAGTGATAACTCCCACTTTTACATCTTCTTTGTTGGGAAGCCCCAGATGTTCCTTCGGAGTTACATAGCAAAGCATTGCACACCCGAACCAGCCGATCATTGCTGCCCCTATTCCGGAAGTAATATGGTCGTAGCCTGGTGCGATATCTGTCGTCAAAGGACCTAAAGTGTAAAACGGTGCTTCCTGGCATACTTCCAGCTGCTTATCCATATTTTCCTTGATCATATGCATCGGTACATGTCCTGGACCTTCTATCATCACCTGCACGTTGTGTTTCCAGGCAATTTTAGTCAGTTCGCCTAAAGTTTCCAATTCTGCAAACTGGGCGGCGTCATTGGCATCTGCAATAGATCCGGGACGGAGACCGTCTCCCAAAGAGAAAGCCACATCATATTTCTTCATGATCTCACAGATCTCTTCAAAATGGGTATACAAAAAGTTTTCTTTATGATGATAAAGACACCATTTGGCCATGATGGAGCCTCCTCTTGAAACAATTCCTGTTACTCTTTTCGCCGTAAGGTGAATGTATCTTAATAAAACTCCCGCATGAATGGTAAAATAAGACACGCCCTGCTCTGCCTGCTCGATCAAAGTATCTTTAAAAATTTCCCAGGTAAGATCTTCGGGAACACCTTTTACTTTTTCCAGAGCCTGATAAATAGGAACGGTACCAATAGGAACCGGGCTGTTCCTGATGATCCACTCTCTTGTTTCATGAATGTTTTTCCCTGTAGAAAGATCCATGATAGTATCTGCTCCCCAACGGCATGCCCAAACCGCTTTTTCCACTTCTTCTTCGATACTGGAAGAAACGGCACTGTTCCCGATGTTGGCATTAATTTTAACCAGAAAATTTCGCCCAATGATCATCGGTTCACTTTCCGGGTGGTTAATATTATTCGGAATGATTGCTCTTCCCGCTGCAATTTCATCCCTCACAAATTCCGGGGTGATTTTACTTTTGGGGGTATTGGCTCCAAAACTGTTTCCGGGATGCTGACATGCCATTTCACTGGAAACTGATTCAAGCTGTTCAATCCTCTGGTTTTCCCTGATTGCCACATATTCCATTTCAGCGGTAATGATTCCTTGTTTTGCATAATAGAGCTGCGTAAGTTCAAAGCCTTCTTTTGCTACTTTCGGTTTATGATCGTAGGCAAAGCGAAGTTGATCAAGACGTGGATCTGCAAGACGGGCTTTCCCGTATTCCGAGGTGATTCCGTTCAGGATATCCACATCTTTTCTGTCCAGGATCCATTGTTCCCTGATTCTCGGTAGTCCTTTCATGATATCAATGGATGCATTTTCATCCGTGTAAGGACCCGAAGTATCATAAATGGTTACCGGGGGATTATCTTCCAAAGTTCCATTGCTCAGCCTGGTAGGACTGAGATGAATCTCACGCATTGCTACGCTGACAGGATGTATTTTTCCTTCAACATAAATTTTCCTGGCGTTCGGAAATGGCGAACAGGTGATTGAATGAGCCATAAGTTTTTGTTTTATTAATGAGAGTTATCCACCCTGAGTGGCGGTAATGATTAAAATTGAATCTTTGTCTCTAAGGAGTGTTTCTGCCCAGGCGGACAGTGGAATAATACGATTGTTGAGAGCTACGGCAATCCCTTTCTTCTTCCCGGGTATTTCCATAGCCATCAGTGCTTCCAGATTGTCGGGAAGTACTTCAAATGTTTTCGTTGTGTGGTTGATTGTAAGTTCCATTCCTAATTTTTTATATACTTTAGGAATGGCTGTTATTGTACAATAGAATGTACAGCAAAAGTCATTTACTTTTCCCTACGCTGGTATAATCCAGATCAGGTTCAAAGGGTAAAGTCTCAGTCTGCAGGTTTGCAGACACCCCTAAAGTTCTGACGAAGTTAGACATTTTTTCAGAATGGACAAAATTAAGTTTCAAAAAAACAAAACCCGGAGTTGCTCACAAAACTTAAATAAAAAAATCCCGCAAAAAATTGCAGGATCATTTTATTTTATTCTTCACAAGCTCTCCAGATCGCATCATTCTGCGGGACCGGGGCTATAATTTCAATGTTTTCTTTAGTAACAGGATGAATGAATTCCAGTTTCCGTGCATGAAGATTGATTCCTCCATCCGGGTTGGAGCGGGGGGCTCCGTATTTCAGATCTCCTTTTATCGGAACTCCGGTCTTTGACAGCTGGGCGCGGATCTGGTGATGTCTTCCGGTTTCAAGATCAATTTCAAGAAGCAGATAATTATCAAGTGTTTTAATCACATGGTAAGTCAGGATTGCCTCTTTTGCTCCTTCTGTTGCTTTTGGGAAAACAATAGCCTTATTATTCTTTTCATTTTTCTTCAGATAATGAACGAGTCTTTGGCTTTGGGGAATCATTTCTTTTCCTACAACAGCCCAATACGTTTTCTTAACCTCCCTGTTCTTTACCATCTGTGTAAGACGGGAAAGCGCTTTGGAAGTTTTAGCATAAATAACCAATCCTGAAGTAGGCCGGTCTATACGGTGAACCAGCCCGAGAAAAACATTTCCAGGCTTGGCATCTCTTTTTTTTATAAAATTTTTAATGGACTCCAGCAAAGATTCATCACCGGTTTTGTCGCCCTGAACAAGCTGTCCTACTTTTTTGTTGACGACCAAAAGATGGTTGTCTTCATATACAATCTGCTCCTCCATACATCATGAACGCTTAGGTTTGCCGGTAAATGAAAGGAGAATTCCCCCAAGAAGACCTATTGTTTTAAGCACTGAAAATTTAGATCCTTCCGGTAAAGTTGCCCCTACTACACAAATCAAGGCTGCCGCATACATGGCATACGTAAAGTTTTTATTGGAAAGAAGGGGTGCCTGAAAGAAGAAGCTTGCTCCGATCAGGTAGTAAAAAATTTTCCCGGATAGGATATGATTGATTTCAGGAGAAAAGAGATTAAACCATCCCGCTGCAAGACAAACAAGCGCCGCAATTGATAAAATCCCCTGAATAGTCTGTTGGTTCTGCATCAATTAGTAGCTTTCATTTTCATTAGGGAATTCCACACTTTTTACATCTTTTACATATTGGGCAACTGCTCCTGTAATTTCGGTATACAGGTCAAGATATCTTCTTAAAAATTTCGGACTGAAACCTTTGTTCATTCCAACCATGTCATGATATACAAGAACCTGTCCGTCGCAGTCAGGACCTGCTCCGATTCCAATGGTCGGGATAGAAATGCTTTCTGATACTTTTTTAGCCAAATCAGCAGGAATTTTCTCCAGAACAACAGCAAAACAGCCTAATTCTTCTAAAAGCTGTGCATCGGAAATTAATTTCTCAGCTTCCGCTTCGTCCTTGGCTCTTACTTTATAAGTTCCGAACTTATAGATCGACTGCGGAGTCAATCCTAAATGTCCCATTACCGGAATTCCGGCGTTGATGATTTTTTTAATAGATTTAGAAATCTCTTTTCCTCCTTCAATTTTTACAGCATGCGCTCCTCCTTCCTTCATCATTCTCACGGCAGATTCCAATGCTTTTTCAGGATTACTCTGGTAGGTTCCGAATGGAAGATCCGCTACGACAAGAGCTCTGTCCGTTCCTCTTACCACACTTTGAGAATGGTAGATCATCTGGTCTAATGTGATAGGCAATGTAGTTTCAAAGCCCGCCATTACATTGGCCGCAGAATCTCCGATCAAAATGGCATCAACCCCTCCTGCATCCACCATCTTGGCAGTGGTAAAATCGTATGCAGTAAGCATTGTTATCTTTTCCTTGTCGAATTTCATTTTGCGCAAGGTTTCAGTCGTAACTTTTTTAATTTCAGAGTGAACAGACATAATTTATCTATTTTTTAAAAGTTAAAAAGTCGGCTTTCGCCGACTTAAGTTGTTGTATGATATTTATAAAACTACGTGACCTAGTTTCATCAGTTTGTCGTGGTTCAATATTTTGATGTTTCTTCCGTCCACTTCTATGAGACTGTCCTGTTTGAATTCAGAGATTAAACGGATGGCACTTTCGGTGGCGGTCCCAATAATGTTGGCAATTTCTTCCCTGGTGAGCGAAATTTTAATAAAGCCTTCAGGGTCTACACCTAATTTCTGTTCCAGAAGAATAAGGATTTCTGCCAGTCTTTCTCTTACTGTCTTCTGTGCAAGGAAAGTAATGGTATTGGATGATTCTCCCAATTCGTAGGAAATCTTCTGAAGCATTGCAAAAGAAAGCTGCGGATCTACCTCCAGAAGGTACATGAAAACATCTGCCGGAAGGAAAATGCATTCAATATCTGTCATAGCCTCAGCCTTTGCCTGGAAATTTTCCCCGCAAAGTAATGAACGATAGCCGATAATATCCCCCTCTTTGATAAATCTTAAGATCTGATCTTTTCCAAAAGCCCCGGACTTTGAAAGTTTGGCAGCTCCTTTTTCTAAAACGTATACTCCTTTTGGTGTTTCCCCGTCCTCGAAAATGGTGTCATGCTTTTGAAAACTTAATTTTTTCTTACTGCTAATATATTTTTCAAAATCAGTGCTAGAAAGTCTTTCCTTAAATGATTTATCATTAAAAACTCTGGCGAACCTCTCTTCAATTGCAATCTGTTGTTCCTGCGACATTTTATATGACATTTATCACAAAAATAGAACATTTTAACGCGATAAACAAAAAAATTTGTTATAATTTTGTAGTTCAATATTTTATGGTGGTGAGCGAGAACTGTTTTCATTGTGGTCAAGGTATAGAAAAGGAGCGGATTTTATTCGATGAAAAGACTTTCTGTTGCAACGGCTGCAAGTCTGTTTACGAAATTCTGAATATCAATAATTTAACCAATTTCTACGAACTTAATAAAAGGGCAGGAATTCGTCCAAGTGATGAAAACTCTTCCCAGTTCGACTATCTCGACACTCCGGAAATCTTTGAAAAGATTACTGATTTCTCAGAAGGAAACACCAGTCTTGTCACTTTCAAAATACCTGTAATACATTGTTCTTCATGCATCTGGCTTCTTGAAAGTCTGCACACCCTGAACGAGCACATCAATTATTCCCAGGTAAATTTCACCAGAAAGACGCTGCAGATTTCATTCAACCATAATGATCTGAAATTAAGCGAACTAGCTAATTTCTTAACCAACTTGGGCTACAAACCTGTTATCAGCCTTGAAACAGCCGATAAAAACGTAGATCACCTTGACAAATCCCTTCTCATCAAATTTGCCATTGCCGGATTTGCATTCGGAAACGGAATGTTCCTTGCCTTCCCGGAATATGTAGGGGGTGAAGATTATTGGATGGAGCATTATAAGGGACTTTTCAGAACACTGATGTTCCTTCTGGCATGTCCGGTCGTGTTTTATTCCGCTTCTGATTACTATAAATCTGCATGGTACGGACTAAAAAACAAGATTGTTAACATAGACGTTCCTATTGTTCTGGGAATTTTTGTTCTTTTCGGACGAAGCATTTACGAAGTGGTTACAGATTACGGGCCGGGATATTTTGATACGCTGTGCGGTCTTCTCTTCTTCATGCTAATGGGAAAGATTTTCCAGAAAAGAACTTACAGCGCATTATCTTACGACAGGGACTATAAATCTTTCTACCCTATCGCAGTTACCAAAGTGGACTTTGAAGGAAAACAGGACAACATTCTTCTTTCTGAAATCAAAGTTGGGGACAGGATTTTAGTGAGAAACCAGGAAATCATTCCGGTGGATGCTATTTTGATCAATGGAGAAGGAAATATTGACAACAGCTTTATTACAGGAGAGAGTGAAAGCATCAGCAAGCAGCCCGGTGATAAAATATTCGCCGGAGGAAAGCAAATCGGCTCTTCACTGGAACTTGAAGTCATCAAAGATGTTGACCAGAGTTATCTGACGCAACTTTGGAACAAGGAAGCTTTCAAAAAGCATGAAACCGGTCTCGATACACTAACGAACAACATCAGCAAGTATTTTACTTTCATTATTTTAGGTATCGCTTTAATTTCAGGAATTTACTGGGCATTTATTGACCTTGAAAAAATGTTCCAGGTAATTTCAGCCATCCTTATTATTGCCTGCCCATGCGCCCTGGCACTATCCGCTCCATTCACCTTCGGGCACATTATGAGAATCCTGGGCCGTAATAAATTTTATGTAAAAGATACTTTAACGATCGAGAAGATTGCAAAACTTGATACGATTGTCTTCGACAAAACGGGAACCATTACGCACAGAAAAAAATCAAATATCAGATACGAAGGTTCTGAAATCAATGAATTTGATGAGCTGAATATCAAAACATTATTAAAAAATTCCAACCACCCGCTATCCAAGTCTCTTTATGAATTCATAGAGGTTACCGACAACTATTTCCCTGTTGAACATTTCCGGGAAATTTCCGGGAAAGGATATGAGGCAAGCATAAGAGGAAGTGTTTACAAGATCGGTTCTGCCCGTTACAACGATCAGGAGCCTAAAAATCTTGAAACAGCGGTTTATATCAGTAGAAATGGTGAATTCCTGGGTAAATTTATTTTTAAGAATGAATACCGCCCTAAATTAAAGGAACTGTTTACAAAGCTTACCAGCTACAAAATATTCATCCTGAGCGGGGACAATTCTTCTGAAGAGAACCAGCTTAAGGAACTTATCCCGAACTACAAAGGAATGGCGTTTAACCAGAGCCCGGAAGACAAGCTTAATTACATCAAAAGCCTTCAGGATCAGAATATGAAAGTCGCTATGCTTGGTGACGGACTGAATGATGCAGGCGCGCTGAAACAAAGTAATGTGGGAATTGCTATCGCAGATGATACGAACAGCTTTACCCCTTCTTCCGATGTGATCATGAATGGTGATAAAGTAGTTACTTTGGACAACTACCTGAATGTCTGTAAAGGCTCGATTACTATTGTAAAAATGACATTCATAATCAGTTTTCTATACAATATCGTCGGTTTAAGTTACGCAGTTACAGGTCATATGCATCCGCTCTTCGCAGCAATCATTATGCCAATCAGCTCTATTACGGTAGTGACATTCACTACAGTTTCCACCTGGATTCTGGGCCGGAAATATTTCAAAAAACAGGCGTAAAGGCCCTTATTTAGACTGATTTTAAATTAGCTGAAATCGGCATTTATTGATGAATGTCATTATTTTTCACTAAATTTGAACCCCGAAAATAGGTTAATTTTGTTGTCCAATGGATATTCTATATTTAATGATCCTCTGCAGTGTTTCTTTGGCTGCGATTTTCCTGGTCGTATTTATAGTGTATGCCCGAAAAGGACAGTTTGAAGATGATGAATCTCCGGCTGTCAGAATCCTTTTTGATAATGGAGAAATCAAGGAAAAGGAGGAAAGCGGCGACAAAGATAAAGACGATAAAAAAATAGGAGAGAATAATAAAATTGAAGAAAAAAGTGAATAGTTGATATGGAAACACAAAAGTTTAGTTATGACAACAGTATTGTCCGTGCGTTCCTTTATGCGACCTTAGTTTTCGGTCTTATAGGATTTACGTTCGGGCTTACGGCGGCATTAATGCTTTTCTACCCGGAATTGCCGGAATTTTTATTCGGTACAGATGATACAACCATCAAGAGCCTTGCATCAGGCAATATTCAAGGGTTAATAAACACTCATGGTGCATTTGGTTTTGGTAGAATCAGAATGCTTCATACCAATACCGTAATCTGGGCATTTGTATGTAATATCGTTTATACCGGTATTTATTACTCATTGCAGAGATTATTAAAAACAAGAATGTACAGCGATACATTATCATGGTTACATTTCTGGACTTGGCAGTTTATGATCGTTGCTACGTTCGTTACGTTCTTTATGGGGATCAATACCTCAAAAGAATATGCTGAACACGAGTGGCCGATCGACATATTAATTGCATTCTCTTGGATTATTTTCGGGATCAACATGTTCATGACCATTGCAAAAAGAAGGGTAAGACACCTTTATGTAGCGATCTGGTTCTACATCGGAACATGGATTGCGGTAGCAATGCTTCACATCTTCAATAACCTTGAAGTTCCTTTATCTTTCGCAGGCTGGAAATCTTATTCCGCATATGCAGGGGTAAAAGATGCTATTGTACAGTGGTGGTACGGTCACAATGCGGTTGCATTCGTACTGACGACTCCGGTTCTAGGTTTAATGTATTACTTCTTACCGAAGGCAGCAGACAGACCGGTATTCTCCTATAAACTGTCTATTATTCACTTCTGGTCATTAATTTTCGTATATATCTGGGCTGGTCCTCACCACCTTCAGTATACAGCTCTTCCTGCATGGGCGCAGGCTGTGGGAACTGGTTTCTCCATCATGCTTATCGCACCGTCATGGGGAGGGATGCTTAACGGACTTCTTACGCTGAGAGGAGCATGGGATAAGGTAAGAGAAAATCCTATCCTTAAGTTCTTCGTAGTGGCTGTTACCTGCTATGGTATGGCAACATTTGAAGGGCCGCTTTTGGCAACAAAAAACATCAACAAAATTGGTCACTTTACAGACTGGGTTATCGGTCACGTACACTTAGGAGCTCTTGGATGGAATGGTTTCATGGCATTCGGGGTTATCTATTACCTGGTACCAATTATGTGGAGAACTAAAATTTGGTCTGTAAAATTAGCTAACTGGCATTTCTGGTTAGGAACTTTAGGAATTATATTCTATGCAGTACCAATGTATATTTCAGGATTTACACAAGGATTAATGTGGAAGCAGTTCAACCCGGATGGTACTTTGATGTACAAAAACTGGCTGGATACTGTAACTGCCATCATTCCTTATTTCAAAATGAGATTCCTTGGAGGTGCATTCTACATTTCCGGAGCTATCTTAATGATCGTTAACGTAATTGCTACCGTAAGAAAAGGTTCATTCCAGAAAGAAGTTCCAGCTGAAGCACCTGCATTGGCAAACATCGGAAACAAACGTAAAGAAGGAGAAGGTACTCACTTATGGCTTGAAAGAATGCCGGTATTATTAGGTATTCTATCTTTCTTCACGATTTCCATCGGTAGTTCAGTTGAAATTATCCCTACGTTATCTTTAAAGAAAAGTGTACCAACAATTTCAGCTGTAAAACCATATTCACCGCTTGAACTTGAAGGTAGAGATATTTATATCCGTGAAGGATGTAATGCTTGTCACTCCCAGATGATCAGACCGTTCAGGGATGAGATCACCAGATTCAACGGTAAGAACGGACAGTACTCTAAAGCGGGAGAATTCGTTTATGACAGACCATTCTTATGGGGTTCTAAGAGAACAGGACCGGATTTGCACAGAGAAGGAGGGAAAAACCCAAGTTCTTGGCATTACAAACACATGTATAACCCAAGATCTACCTCTGCAGGTTCTATTATGCCTCGTTACCCATGGTTAATTGCTACCAATCTGGACAGATCCAAAATGGTAGACAAAATGAAGCTGATGAAGAACACATTTGAGGTTCCTTATACAAAAGCTGAAATAGATTCTGCCAATTCATGGGCAGACAACCAGTCAAAGAAAATTGTAAAAGATATCTTCTCTGAAGCCAATGACCTTAAAGTGGCCTACGCTAAGAGACCTCAGGGAGAACTTGAGAAAAAAGAGATCATAGCTCTTATTTCTTTCCTTCAGCGATTAGGAACAGATATCAAGACAACAGAAATAAAAACAGCAAGTACTAACTAAACATTAAAAGGTTCACATGATTCCTCAGAACTTTAAAGATATATTATCCAATACAGAAAACGCTGGTTTTTACCAGACGCTGGCTCTGATTTTCTTTATGCTGTTCTTCGTAGCTCTTGTAGTGTATGTCTTTACCAGACCTAAAAAATATTACAAAGAGGAAGAAGAGGCTCCGCTTGGGGATGATGAGGATGACGATTTTAATTTAAAAAATTAAACTATTTATTATGAAACAAAGAACACCTGTTGTTGTAAACATCTTAATAATAACTGGACTTTTAATAGTTTTTTATTATTTGTTTGTACAGAGCTACTCGTTCCTAGCTTCACCTTATTTCTGGGGAACAGTGGTGATCAGTGCTATTCTGGCCTACATCCACAGCGCCATCGGGGATTTGATTGAAAACAATAAATTCAAAAAACTATCTCCGGAAGAAAAAGCAGCTTACCTGGCAGAAAAGAAAATTCCTTTCTTAAGAAGAATGTATGACAGTGCATTCAAAAAACAGTCTGCTACAGAAGAAAAAGATATCCTTATCGATCACGGTTTTGACGGGATTATGGAATTAGATAACCAATTACCTAAATGGTGGGTAGGTCTATTCTATTTTGGGACTGCTTTTTGTATTGTATATATTGCAGCATTCTCTTTCACAGACTTTGCTCACCCGTTAAGCGAGTATGAAAAAGAATATAAAGAGCAATTAGCAAGTATTGAGGAATACCAGAAATCTCAGCCTCCTGTAACAATTGAAACAGCTAAGTATTCAGCTGATAATATAGCAGAAGGAAAAGAGCTATTCAAAACCAACTGTGCATCTTGTCACAAAGAAGACGGAAGCGGTGGTATTGGTCCGAACCTTACGGATAACTACTGGATCAACCAGCCTGAGAAAACTTTATTCAAAAATGTTTTCCACATGGACTGGAACGGTTCTCCTACCAACCCTGCGATGAGACCATTCGGTAAAAACGGAGAGGTTTCAGGAGCAGAGATTGAAAAGATTGCAGCGTATGTATATCACATCAATCAGGAACAACCGCCAGTGACTCCGGCTCAGGGAGGAGCAGCTCCTCAGGGAACCGAAGCGCATTGGGAAAAAGAATAATTTTAAAAAAATTAGAAACATATGAAAAAAACATAATTTGTTATTAGATTAAAATAGTAACGAATTATGTTTTTTCTTTTTTAAATATATTACAATATGTCAGACATAGAAGAAATAGAAGTACGCGGCGGACAGGGACAGGTTCTGGACCCTGAAACTTACAGAGATTCTATAGGGACAATGGAGCAATCCGGTAAGAGGAAATGGGTATTCCCAAGGAAACCAAAAGGGAAATACACCAACTATAGAAACATTGTAAGCTATATTTTACTTATTATTTATTTTACGGTGCCATTCCTGAAAATTAATGGCAACCCGTTCTTTTTATTTAATGTTATTGATAGGGAGTTTTTCATTTTCGGACAGCCTTTCTATCCACAGGACTTTTTTATCCTGACTTTAGGTGCTATCGCCTCTTTAATATTTATTATCATTTTTACGATTGCGTTCGGAAGAATTTTCTGCGGATGGATATGTCCTCAGACAATTTTTATGGAATCTATCTTCCGTAAAATTGAATATCTTATTGAAGGTGACCGAAACAAGCAAATGAAGCTGGACAGACAGGAGTGGAACAGCGAAAAAATCTGGAAACGAAGCCTTAAATGGACGGTTTATATCATTATTTCATTAATCATTACCCATTTTATGCTGATGTATATCGTTGGGTATAAAGAAATATTCAGAATTATATCAGAAGGGCCGTTTGCCCATCCTACCAATTTCATCGTAATGGTGCTTTTCACTGCAGCATTCTACTTTGTATTTGCATGGTTCAGAGAGCAGGTTTGTACGCTCGTTTGTCCATACGGAAGATTACAGGGTGTGTTGATCGATAAAGACACCATCAACGTTTTCTACGATTTTAAAAGAGGGGAAAACAGATCAAAATGGAGAAAAGGAGAAGACCGTAAGGCAGCCGGAAAAGGAGATTGTATCGACTGTCATCAGTGTGTGGTAGTATGTCCTACAGGAATTGATATCCGTGACGGGCAGCAGCTGGAATGCGTAAACTGTACAGCATGTATCGATGCCTGTGACGAGGTAATGGATAAAGTAGGCCTTCCAAAAGGATTGATCAGATATGCATCCGAAAACGAAATTGAAAACCAAACTCAGTTTAAGTTCACGGGAAGAATGAAAGGCTTTGCTGTCGTTCTGGTTCTGCTGGTAGGATTCTTAGGATTCCTTCTTTACAACCGTGGTGAAATGGAAGCAAAATTCATTAAACCGGCAGGAAGTACATTCTTTGTAAGAGACGGAAAAATTACCAATACTTACAATTATACCTTCCTGAACAAGACCAATGACAAGAAAATCGTTACTATAAAAGTTATTGAACCTGCTCACGGAGAAATCACTTACAGTGCATCCAGCAAAATACAGGTAGACAGAGATAAAATTTCGAAAGGAACCATCAACATCAGCTTCCCTGAGAATGATATGAAACTTTCAAAACAGAATATAACCATCGGGGTATACGATATGAAAGGTAAGCTTGTAGATTCTTACCAGACCTACTTCGAGGGACCATTCAAACTGCAATTTTAATTTTAAGAAGAAATGAAAAACTTTAGTTGGGGACACGGTGTTGTAATTGCATTATTTGCATTCATTGTTTTCATATTATCCATGCTGTTTCTTTTCCCGAACGGGCAGAAGAATTCTGAAATGGTAACCGATAATTATTACGAAGAGGAACTTAAGTATCAGGATGTGATTGATGCTAAAAAAAGAGCAGACGATCTGCAGGAAAAACCGGTATACAGCCAGGAAAAAAGCGGAATTAAAATCACCTTTCCAAAAGAATATAACAATACCAATACTACGGTAAAATTTGTTTTAAACAGAACCGACGACCAGAATTTAGATATCAAAAAATCTGTAAAGCTTGATGCTACCCAGTCTTTTATAGTACCTGCACAGGTATTAAAAGTAGGAAATTATACCTTAAGACTGATGTGGACAAAGGACAAAACAGACTACAGAATGGATTATGATGTGATATGGAAATAGGACTTATTTTATCGGCTATTGCATTGGGCTTTGCTTCCGGTTTTCACTGTATCGGAATGTGCGGGCCTATTGCTTTATCGATGGGATTGACTAAAAAACAGGCTACAAATTTTTATCTTCAGAATTTAACCTACCAATTCGGCAGGATAGTTACCTATTCCCTATTGGGTGCTATTCTGGGAATCGTTGGGGAAGGTTTTGAAATGGCAGGTTTTCAGCAGTATCTTACGATCATTGCAGGAATCCTCCTGATTATTATGGCTTTGTTTTCGTTTGGCGGAAAAGATTTTGCTTCCAAAATACCTTTTCTTTCGAAATTTCTGTTTTCAGTAAAATCAAATTTAGGGAAGTTACTTCAGAAAGCAGATTACCGATCAAGATTTACCACCGGTCTTCTTAACGGCTTTCTTCCATGCGGAATGGTTTACATGGCTCTTACTGCCAGCCTGGCAGCCGGAGGAATATGGCAGGGAGCTTCATATATGGCCTTATTTGGGCTTGGGACCCTTCCGTTCATGTTTGCGGTAGTTCTGGCCGGAAATCTTATGAATCAGGCTTTCAGAATTAAAATTTTAAAAGCAGTTCCGGTTATTATGATTATTCTGGGAGGATTATTTATTTTGAGAGGCCTTGAACTTGGAATTCCGTATATCTCACCTAGAGCTGAAGCGATGACGATCTCCAAAGATCACAATGGGAACTGCCATATTGAAGGTCACGACCACAGTTCAAGTAACTGCCATTAAACAGCTAACTAATTTCATGAAAAATATTTCCCTATTATTCATTGCAGGACTTTTTGTTCTGCAATCATGTACCATTAACTCTGAAATTGTCTACCACAAAGACTCTGCATCAACTTCTGTCACAGACATCGATATGAGACAGTTTATTTCCGAAATGAAAGCTATGACTCCCGACTCTCTGAAACAGCAGAAAGAATTCGGAGAAATGGATAAACTGCCAACGGTTTGGACAAGCTTTCTGGATATCCAGAAACAGGACGGCAAGCCGCAGACTACAGATCCCGATTCAATCAGGCTCATGAAAAAGATCTTCATGAAAATGAACAAGGAAAATAATGAGCCGGCAGGCCTTTCCTTAAAAATGGATCATTTTACCCAGGCAGACTATCAGATGCTGAAAGGCTATAATAAAAAGGAAAAACTTCCGCTGGATCAGAATATTTTCAATAATTGGGACGGACAAACCTTAACGATCAATACAGAAAATTTTAATCTTAAAAATATTGAAGAAGCCCTGAAAAGCAAAGCGTCCAAAGATGAAGCTGAAAAAGTGGAAGGAATGGTGACCATGTTCTTTAAAAGCATTGGAACCACTCTGAAATTTGAAAACAAGATAAGATCCATAACCGGGAAACACGATTGGGTAAAACAGACCGATAATTATACAGTTAAAATTAATTACGATCTCAAAGCAATGTATGATAAGGAGGCAAAATTCAGGAATGCCGATAAAAAAATTGTTATCGTTACAGAATAAAAAAACGGGCTGAAATTTCAGTCCGTTTTTTGGTTGGTATTTGTTTTGTAATACATAAGATAATACTAAAAATTTCAGTAATGATTAAACAGATAAATTTTATATGGGCTGCCATTCTTGTCATAGTTCTACAGTCCTGCTCTATCAATACAGAAACTACCTATTACAAAGATTCTGCAACCAGCATGCAGTCGAATATCCTGATGGATAAAAGTGTAATGGGAATGATGAGCATGATGGGTTCTGATCCGAAGAAACTGACCGACTTGGATAAACTGCCTACTGACTGGACAAGTCTTTACAATGTTCAGAAGCACGGAAAAATAACTCTTAATGAGGATTCGGTGAAGGTGCTGAAAAAAGTCTATATGAAAGTGGACAAAGATAAGAACGAGATCGTAGGTCTATCTCTGAAGTATGATAAACTTATGCCCTCAGAAATCACCCAGCTTCTGGCCAGCGACAAACGTCTGAAAAAAATTCCTTTGCAGGATGTTGCCGTTTGGGATGGTAAATCACTGACGATTAATACTGACAAATTCAATTCCGATGGTATTCTTAAAATGCTGGAAGAAAAGGAAACGGAGGAAAAAACTGTTCCTAAGACCAAAAGCGATTCCATTGAGGCCTATGGCAAACAAATGGCTTCCGGAATGGCAGGAATGCTGAGAATGTTCAATCTTACATTTTCCAACAGGCTTAAATTTCAGAAACCCATCAAAAGTATAGAAGGTAAACATGATTTTGTAAAACAGATCGATAACAAAACGGTTGAAATTGTTGTAAGATCCAATGACCTCGTAGATGGCAAAAACCTTGTCAATAAAGACAAGAAAGTAGTTATTACAACGGAATAATTTTCTGTAAACCAATATAAAATCCCCTTTCAAAACTGAAAGGGGATTCTTTATTATAGTGATATATTATTTAGTTAATCAAATCGAATCTCGCATATTCTGCAATCTTCTTAGGAATTCTGATTCCCTCAGCGGTCTGGTTGTTTTCAAGCAATGCAGCCATAATTCTTGGAAGGGCCATTGCAGAGCCATTCAGCGTATGTACCAGCTGAGATTTTCCTTCTGTTTTGAAACGGCATTTCAAACGGTTCGCCTGGAAAGTTTCAAAATTAGAAACAGAGCTTACTTCCAGCCACATTTCCTGGGCTGCACTCCATACCTCAAAATCATACGTCATTGCTGATGTGAATCCCATATCACCACCACAAAGTCTCAATACTCTGAACGGAAGTTCAAGATCTGTAAGAATTTCCTTGATATGCTCAACCATTTCTTCTAAAGCAGCATAAGAGTTCTCAGGTTTTTCAAGTCTTACAATCTCTACTTTTTCGAACTGGTGAAGACGGTTCAGACCTCTTACGTGAGCTCCGTAACTTCCGGCTTCTCTTCTGTAGCACTGAGAGAAAGCTGTATTTTTGATAGGAAGATCCTTTTCTTCAAGCAATACATCGCGGTAAAGGTTCGTTACAGGAACTTCTGCCGTTGGGATCAGATAAAGATCATCCAAACCGATGTGGTACATCTGCCCTTCTTTGTCAGGAAGCTGTCCCGTTCCGTATCCTGAAGCCTCATTGACCACATGAGGAGGATTCACCTCCATATACCCTTTTTCAACATTTTTATCAAGGAAATACTGAACCAAAGCTCTCTGAAGCCTTGCTCCTTTTCCTAAATAAACAGGGAAACCGGCTCCTGCGATCTTTACTCCAAGTTCAAAATCAATCAGGTTATATTTTTTGGCCAGTTCCCAGTGAGGAATAGCTCCTTCTCCAAGGCCTTCCACATCATGAGACTGGTAAATATTTTCATTATCTTCCGCAGAAGCTCCGCTTTTTACCGCTTCATACGGAATGTTTGGAATCTGGTATAAAATATCCAGCAAAGCCTTCTCCGTTACATCCAACTGGGACTGTAATTCTTTACTCGATTCTTTAAATTGTGCTGTTTTAGATTTTGCAGACTCCGCCTCTTCTTTCTTTCCTTCTTTCATCAAAAGTCCGATTTCTTTGGAAATTTTGTTGATCTCGGAAAGCTGGGAATCTAGTTCAAACTGGATTCTTTTTCTTTCATCGTCAGTAGCAATAGCATCGTCTACCAACCCAAGATTCTTGAATTGTCTTTTTTGAAGACCTTCTAAAACGCGTTCTTTATTGTCGCGCAAAAAATTGACTTGTAACATTTTATTGAGATGTTAAATATTAGATGTTAAACTTAAATACTAAGCTAACAGTTTTGCAAATTTAAAATTATTTTATGATAGTAATGGTATTTATAGCATTGGGTGCATCTGCAGCCTTGGTAAATACTACCTGATTATTGTAAAGAACCTCAGAAACCTGAAATACAGTGGGTGTCCAGCGGTATCTGATCTCCATAGAGTCAATAGTGGTTTCAACAGCATTATCCACTGTTCTTCTCAATGCAAATGCCATTTTGGAATGATATGTTCTGTTATCAGGTCCCAAAGAATCCATTGTCATCCTTTTTGCCCCTCTTATATATTCAAAGTAATATAACGAATCGGTAGTCATTTTAAGCGGTACAGATACCGGAGATACATCCGTAGCACCAAAAGCATCGTTTACCGCATAGGAAGAATAGGAACCGTTTTTCTTGGCATTCAGAAGGTCCTGTCCCGCACTGTTTTTTATATAAATATTCATGATCTGGTCGATTCTCTGTAAAGAATCTTCATCGCTTCCACATGAAACCGTTAAAAACAGGATCGCTGTAAGTTGAAATAGTAAAATAGGATTGAGCTTGAATTTCATCTTCCGTTAATTTTCAATAATCTTTTTTATGCAAATGTATAATTATATATTTGTTCCCGTAATATTTTACCATGTTTTTAAACAAACTCAAAAAATTAAACAGCAGCCACATCACCACGATCTTTAAGGGAAACTTTATCTCCAAGTTCGTTTTGGTAATCGGAGGGCTTTTGCTGGCAAAATATTACGGTTCCTCGGAATATGGCATTTTCAGCATTTATCTGAGCATTATGAGCATATTTACGGTGGTATTGAGCCTTGCCCAGGAACATATGATCATGCTGGAAGGTAACGAACAGGATGTGAATAATAATTTCAGTGCGGCCGGGATTATTTCAGCAACCGTTATGCTCCTGGCTTTCCTGCTGGTTTTCATTCCTTTTGATATTCCTAAGAATATTTTATTTCTGGGGATATTTACAGGATTCATCTATTTATTTACAAATAATGCGAAGTTTCTGCTGGCCAAGAAAAAATTATTCAAGCTGGTATCGGTATTAACTATTATAGATTCTGTGGTAAGTTTTCTGTTTCAGGTGTTATTTGTATTTATCAAGATAGAAAACGGGCTTGTTATCGGTAGTCTGATAGGCTATATTGCTGCTTTTCTTGCCGCTTTATACTATTCAAGAAAATATATTGTAAGACCTGATTTCAAAAGATATATAGCCAATGCGAAAAAAAGACCGGAGCTTTTTAAATATTCATATCCTTCAACGCTGATCAATGCTTTAGGCAATAATATCATGCCGATTCTGATCTCGCTTTATTTTGCAGACTCTTTGTTGGGAGAATATTCTTTAGCCGTAAAAATAATGTCTGTTCCGCTGCTTCTGATCTCTTCTTCCATTGCAACTGTTTATTATCCGAAAGCAGCAGAGATCAATAACAAAGGCAGGAGCAGAGATGAACTGTTTGCCTATACAAAAAAGATGAGTCTGATGAATTTCTATATCATCTTTGCACTCTATGTACTTATTAATGTGGCCGGGATTCCTGTTCTGGAAATGTTCTTCAATAAAAACTGGGAGCACCTGGGGCTTTTTATTTTCCTGATGTCCTTCGGATATCTTACCAGAAGCCTTATCAACCCTATTTCAGATATTTTAACGATCCTGAAACGTAATAATGTGGCCCTGGTCTTCAATATCTATCTTTTCCTGGCTAATATTGCCGCAATTTTCATTGGAAAAGAAATGGGAATCAGCTATCTGGTGGGGATTTTTTCCGGTTTCTTGTTTATCGGCTACGGATTTTTGTATTTTTACATCATGTTTATTCTGAAGAAAAATGAATCCGATTAAAAAATTTATTGAATACCAGATTTTCCATAGAATTAATAATTTTTTCTATCCCGAATATTACCGTCAGAAGTACGATTATATGCTTCCACATGTTCTTTTTTTCCATTATCTGGTTCCTCAAAAAATTTTAAGAATTAACGGAAGTGTTCCGTGGCCTGTCCATTTTACTTCAGTGATCAGAAACCATCCAAAAATAAAAAAAGGAATTCTTTGTGATCCGGGGGATAATCCCAATATTTATATTCAGGCCAATAATGGCATTATTATAGGAAATAATGTGGGTTTCGGAGCAGGATCTTCCCTTATTTCTGCGAACCATAATCACAATGATCACAGCATTCATGATGAATGCGGCCCTATCATTATTGGAAACAATGTTTTTGTAGGAACTAATTCGGTGATCCTTCCGGGAGTAAAAATAGGTGATAATGTGGTTATTGGAGCTGGTTCTATTGTGGCTAAAGATATTCCATCCAACTCAATTGCCGTAGGAAATCCATGCAAGGTTATCAAACAAAAAGAACCTTACATTGAAGACTTTACCAAGACTGTTTTCAACCGAAAACTACCTGAAGGCTTCAATCTAAAGTTCTGATTGATTGTTTTTTACAGCTGTTTAAGCGATGCCTGCAGCCCAGCTTTTTTCCAATGGTAACAGAAAATGGCTTAAAAAGTCCAGATACGTATTTTTAGAGAAATCAAAAACCTGGATATCTTTTGGCAGTTCGCCGTTTCTCAATTGGGATTTAAATTCCTGCAGTTTCAGGGTTTTTATCTGTCCGTCCTGTACAAAGCTGGCCTTCATTCTGTCGAAAAGTCCAAGCTGGTATTCTTGATCAATTTCGCGCATTACCTTTCCTAAGGCATCAATGCTGCATCCTGAAGCCATTTCCTTCTCTTCATCCACACATACCACGATAAACTGATTTTTTTCAATCTTAAACGATGAAGCAAGTGGTTTTCCGTGAGCAGCCCAGGTTGCCAGGAAATCGAATAACTTTTCGGTGATGGCTTTGGCCTCTTTGGTTTCAAAAGGTCTGGATGCGGGGTATATAATGACTCTGTAGTCGCTGGTTTCTACTATACTTGATTCTTCAATTTTCATATCCTGTCGGTTTTAAAGTATAAAATTAAGAAATATTCCTGAGTTTATGATAAAGAAAAACCCAGACCTAAGCCTGAGTTTTTTATCTGTTTTTTAGTTATCTGCTACAAATCTTCAGCTTCTGCAAGCAATTCTACAATATCTTTTACAGCTACTTCTGTGTTTTTGTTAAAATGCTTTACACCATCCGTCATCATCGTATTACAGAAAGGACATCCTGTAGCAATCACTTTAGGCTCGAAAGACAACGCTTCTTCCGTTCTTTCGATATTGATGTCTTTATTTCCTTTTTCCGGCTCTTTAAACATCTGTGCACCTCCTGCTCCACAACATAAACCGTTGGTCTTGCAACGTTTCATTTCTACAAGTTCTGCATCCAGTTTTTCAAGAAGCATTCTTGGAGCTTCATATTCGTCGTTGGCTCTTCCAAGGTAGCAAGGATCATGGAAAGTGATCTTTTTCCCTCTGAATGCACCTCCTTCTATCTTCAGCCTTCCTTCTTCCATCAAGGTTTTAAGGAACTGGGTATGGTGAACAACTTCAAAGTGCCCCCCAAGGCTCGGATATTCATTTTTCAGGGTATTGAAACAGTGAGGGCAGGCAGTGACGATCTTTTTCACTTCATAGGCATTCAGGACCTCAATATTGGTTAGGGCCATCATCTGGAAAACAAATTCGTTTCCTGCTCTTTTTGCCGGATCTCCTGTACAGCTTTCTTCCTGTCCCAGAACGGCAAATTCAACTCCTATTTTGTTTAATATCTTGCAAAATGCTTTTGTAATTTTTTTGGCACGGTCGTCAAAACTTCCGGCACATCCCACCCAGAATAAAACTTCCGGGGCTTTTCCTTCGGCAGCGTATTCTGCCATTGTTTTTATACTGAAATCCATTCTTTTCAATTTGAAAATGTGAGAATTTGGAAATTTGAAAATGAATTAAAAGTATAGTTTTCAAATTCTCAAATTGATTAATTATCTAATTTTCATTGGCCCAATTCAGACGGTCTGCCTGGTTATACTGCCAAGGGGCGGCATTGTTTTCCACATTCGTCATCATCAGATTCAGTTCCTGAGGAGCAGCAGACTGTTCCATTACAAGGAATCTTCTCATTTCAAAAATGATGGAAAGCGGATCCAGCAATACCGGACATGCTTCTGTACATGCGTTACATGTAGTACAAGCCCAAAGTTCTTCTTTGGTAATATAATCGTTCAGAAGTTTCTTACCGTCATCTACAAATTTTCCGTTTTTGTCGATATTTCTTCCTACTTCTTCCAGCCTGTCTCTTGTTTTCATCAGAATCAGTCTTGGAGAAAGCTTTTTACCTGTAATATTGGCAGGACATACGGAAGTACATCTTCCGCATTCTGTACATGAGTAAGCATTAAGCAACTGTACCTGATTTAGGTCGAATATATCTTCTGCACCAAATTTAGACGGAGCTTCTGCTGCATCTCCTTCAGCCGGAGCGGCATAAGGATCTGCGTTAGGATCCATCATTAATTTGATTTCTTTTGTTACTGAATCAAGATTATTGAATTTTCCTTTTTTATCAAGATTAGCAAACCAAGTACTTGGGAAAGCTAAAATAATATGAAGGTGTTTTGAGTAATACAGATAATTCATGAAGAAAAGAATCCCTACAAAGTGGAACCACCATGCACTTCTTTCAACAAAAATCAGGAAGCCATTATCAAAACTGAATACATTCAGGAAGGGCACAAAAAGCATTTCACTTACCGGGAAAGAACCTATATGATGAAAGCCTTCTGCATTTCGTGCCTGCAAAACAGATTCTGAAGCATTCATACTAAAGAAAGCTACCATCAGAGCGAACTCTATGACCAAAATCCAGTTGGCATCGTTTTTAGGCCAGCCGAAAAGCTCTTTCATGTTAAGCCTTTTTACACCATAGAAATTTCTTCTGATAAAGAAAATAACAACGCCTATGATTACTAAAAGAGCCAGTACCTCCAATGTTGCCGTAAAGAAACTGTAGAAAGTATCTCCCAGAATGGAAGCCAGAAATCTGTGGGTTCCAAAGACTCCGTCAACAATAATTTCTATCAGCTCAATATTGATAATAACAAAACCTACGTATACAAAAAGGTGAAGGATACCTGCTACCGGACGTTTTCCCATTTTGCTCTGGCCCATTGCCACTGTGGCCATGGTTTCCCAGCGCTCGGCTTTTCTGTCGCTTCTGTTGATTTCTCTTCCTAACCTGATGTTTCTGTAAATCTTTTGCAGGCTTTTTGCAAACAGCCCGAATCCTGCAATTAATAAGATCAGAAAAATAATGTTATCGATGTATTGCATAAGGTGATTAGTCTTTATTGTTCTTACCGAAAACCGAGAAATTGATGTATCTCTTAGGGTTTGCCTTCATATCTTCAATCAACGAATTGAGATTAGTGGAAGCAGAATTCAGGTTATTGTAAAGCTGCTCGTCCTTCATTAGTTTTCCTAAGCTTCCTTGTCCGTTATCA
Organism: Chryseobacterium oranimense; assembly: GCF_900129755.1. Taxonomy (GTDB): domain Bacteria; phylum Bacteroidota; class Bacteroidia; order Flavobacteriales; family Weeksellaceae; genus Chryseobacterium; species Chryseobacterium oranimense. The sequence goes on along the minus strand of NZ_FQWT01000007.1, from coordinate 103,794 downwards.
ACTCCTGCAATTACCTGGTTAAGTTTTCCTACCGTAGCATCTAAACTTGCTATGGCAGCATTCAGCTTTTTGGTATCAATACTTTCTGCAAGGTTCCCGTATTTATCCAAGGTTACTTTTCCGCTCTGCATGGTAACGCTGGCATCATCAAGTACTTTCTGGAGCTTTGGATCATTATGTCCTACAAGGGTATTTACGCTTCCTGCTGTTGTTTGTAAGGCACCTACTGTTTTGTTAAGATTGGCTAACAATGCTTTGATCTCGGCTCTGTTCTGCCCGTCCACCAATTGATTGGCATTGGCCATCAGTGAGTCTACACGGTGTAAAACAGTTTGCAGCTGATCCTTAACCGGACCTACCTGAGAGGAAAGGCTTCCCAAAGTTCCCAGTTTGAAAGCGCCCTGTAAGGTATCTCCATCTTTTGCAGTAGGACCTCCGTACACAAGGTTTACTCTCATTTCTTTTCCTGACATCAGGCCAGGCTCAAAGATTTCAAGGGTTGAATTTTTGGAAAACTCAAATTTGTCATCCACTGTAACTTTTACCACAAAACTGATCTTTCCGTCTTTTGCTGTTTTAGGAATGATCTTATCAACCTGACCTACTTTCAGACCATTGATGGAAACTGCGGACGACTGCGCAAGCCCTTCCACATTATCGTATTTTGCATAAAATATATTATCAGTAGTAAAAAGACTTCTGCCTTTCATGAATTGAAACAACAACACAAAGCCTACAACAGCTAAAAGTGCAATCACACCAGCTTTTAATTCTTTACTCAACTTCACTTGCTAAATTTTTTCTAATGAGCAAATATAACACATTTTAAATTAATCTTTTTCTTTATTGTTCTGCGTTAAATATAAAAAGCGGCAGAAAATTCTGCCGCTTTTATATCTGTAAAAATTAATTTCTTACTATTGCTGATTTCCCAGCTTGTTCCAGATCTCGATTCTGTAGTCTTTGATATCTGCATTGTCCTGAAGACTCTTCATCCAAGCCTGTCCGAACATTCCTGCATTTCTCTGGGTAATAGATTCTGTAAACTGCTTAAGGTCACCCGGCTGCTTGTTTACAGTTTCTGATTTTTTGATCAAAACATAAACTCCAGTACCTCCTTCAATAGGGTTGGATAATTTTCCTTTTGCAACCCCAAAAGCAGCACCGGCAACTTTAGGTTCCATAGCTCCTGCTACTGAAGGGTTAAGCATATTAACCTGAGCAGCCTGCTTGGTTGAAGCAAACATTTTAGCAATCTGGTCTAAGTTTGAGGCTTTAGCGCCTGCAATTTTATCAGAAATCTGTTTTGCAGCCAGTTTATTTTTAACAATCACTTCAATCTGATCTCTTACAGATTCAGGATCTGCAAGACCTGCTTCCTGTTTTCCGTTAAGGTAAGCTACAATTTTATCTCCTGTACCTTCTACCGTAAAGAATTCAGTATCTCCTTTGGATCTTTTCTTATCGAAAGCCCATGCTAAAATTTCTCCGTCTTTATCTGTACCAAGTCCCTGAAGCTGGCCATCAAATCTTTTGGCTGCTTTAGGATTGGAGAACTGATAGTTTCCTTTTTTGGCAATATTCACGAAATCGTTGAAAGATTTCCCTTGTACCTGCTGGATGAATCTTCTTGCTTTTTTATCAGCTTCAGCTTCTGTAGCGTCTGAAGGTTTTACTTCTTTCACAAGATTAGCTACCTTATAGCTCATCGCTCCGGCTTTTTTATCTTCAATATTGATGATATGGTATCCAAACTGTGTTTCTACTACTCCTGTAGCGCCTTTAGGGTTGTTTGCCAGATAAGTAAGGAACTCAGGAACGAAAGGTGTTTCCGGAGTTGTCCAACCTAAGCTTCCTCCTTGTGCTGCAGAGTTAGGGTCGTTAGAAAGTTTCAGGAATTCTGTAAATTTAGCAGGAGTTGCTTTTACAATAGCCCCTATAGAATCTGCCAGTTTCTTAGCCTGTTCTTTAGTTCTTGTTAATCCTTCTCCTGCAGGGCTTCCTTTGAAAGCAATCAGGATATGTCTTGATAATGTAGAATCTGAAGTCTTTTTATCCAAAAGTTTCGAAACTACATAGAAATTCTGCTCTTTATAAGGTCCGAAAGTCTGTCCTATAGCTGCAGTGGTAATCTGTCCTTTAATAGTCTGAGGCAATTGGGCAGGTGATAAATACTGATTGTTAAACGGCATATCAGAATTTGCCATTACGAACATTGAGTCGTTCTTTGTATTCTGGAAGTTTTCTGTACCTCCGCTTGCATCCGTACCTGCTGAAAAGAGTTTATTGATCTCTTTCTGAGTTGCTGCATCATCTGCAGGGCTAGGTGTAGAAGGGAAATATACAATTCCGATGTTTCTGCTTGGTTCAGCTTTGAACATTACAGGGTGCTGCTTGATATAGTTTTCAAGATCTGCTGTTGTCACATTGATCTTCGTTTTCTGAAGGTAAGCCGCATAGTCGATCTTTACAAAATCGATATCCGCTAACTGGTCTCTCTGCTTCATAAGCTCTTCAGCTTCTTTCTTACCAGTAGTGATCCCTGCAGAAATATTAGTAAACACCTGTCTAGCCATCAGTCTGTACTCCACAGTTTTTCTGGTTTTCAACCACTGGTTGTACCCTTCAGGGCTGGTGCTCTTTAATGTTTCAATTTCTTTTTTAAGCTCTTGAGTTTTAAAATTACCTTTCTCATCAAAGAACTGTTTGTTCTGGGCAAACATCTGATCATACTGGATCTGACTCCAGAAATAATCATCCGTCATTTCAAAGCCTAGTTTTTCAAACTGCTGCTTGATAAGTTTAGATTGTACAAGTAACTGCCAAGCCTGCTCTTCAAGTCCCGTTTTTGGACGGCCTTGCTGTTCAGCCTGCTGCTGCAGTACGAAAAGCTGATCATTGAACTCTTCGCGGGTGATTTTCTCACCGTTTACTTTTCCTAAAACATCAGGATTTTTTCCAAAAACCTTGTCGATGCTATCGGGGTTTACCAAAAACGCTAAAAGCGCCAATGCAATCACTCCCATCAAAAGCCAAGGCTTACTCCTAATCTGTCCTAAAATTGCCATTTTATATATTATAGTTTTTTATCAGTTTGCGAAAATACACATTTTTAAGAAATTAGAGAAGCGGAACTCCTTTATTTTAATTTTTAAAATGAAAGATTATTAAAAAAAGGAAATTTTGGCCATATTTTTTAGCAAAAAACAAATGGCATAGGTATTGTGCAATTTAGAGAACTATAATATGCCACACGTTTTCAGGGCATATTGTAAGATTTCATTTTAACGATTTAAAACGAAAATGACAATTTGTCATTTTATATAAGTATGACAGAATTTGAAGATATGAGTTTAGAGGAAATGATCGGCGATGGATTTGACATTGTAGCGGAAGAGATCAATCTTTCAGACTTTTCGGAAACCGATAAGAATTCCGAACAGAGAATATTCCCTATACTTCCTGTAAGAAATATGGTCATGTTTCCCAACGTGGTAATTCCTATTACTGCCGGAAGAAAAACATCGATACAGCTTCTTGAAGAGGCACAGAAAAATGGTGATTTCATCGGAATTGTAAGCCAGAAAAATTCAGATCTGGAGCAGCCCGCCGAGAAAGATATATACCAGACCGGTACACTTGCCAAGATTATTAAGATCATTAAGCTTCCTGAAGGTAATATTACAGCTATTACCAAAGGTTTCCACAGATTCAAAATCAAAAAGATTGTAGAAAGCCAACCTTATTTTAAAGCGGAGATCAGCAAACTAAAAGATTCCCAGCCGAAAAATAAGGAAGAATATGAAGCTTTACTTGAAAATATTAAAGAATTAGCTTTAAAAATCATAGAACTTGATCCTAATATTCCGAATGCTGCGAATTTTGCGATCAAGAATATCAATAACAATGATGATCTTTTGAATTTCATCTGTACCAATGCCAGTTTCCCTTCTCCGTCAAAACAAAAGCTGCTTGAAGAGAAAAGCCTTATGGAACGGGCCAAAAAGTGCTATGAAATGATGCATGAAGATTTCAGAAAGCTGGAATTAAGAAACCAGATCCATCAGAAAACTTCAAAAGACCTTGATAAGCAGCAGAGAGAATACTTCCTGAACCAACAGATCAGAACCATCCAGGATGAACTTGGAGGCGGTCCGGAAAGTGATGTGGAAGATCTTATCAATAAAGCAAAGACTAAAAAATGGAGCCAGGAAGTAGAAGATCATTTCCAGAAGGAGATCAACAGGCTGCAACGCCAAAACCCGAATGCTCCGGATTATAATGTTCAGAGAAATTATCTTGATTTCTTTACGGATCTTCCGTGGGAAACCTATACAAAAGATGTTTTTGATATTGCAAAAGCTGAAAAGATCTTAGACAAAGCTCATTTCGGACTTGAGGACATCAAAAAAAGAATCCTGGAACACATGGCTGTTTTGAAATTAAAAAACAACATGAAATCCCCTATCCTATTGCTGGTAGGGCCTCCGGGAGTAGGAAAAACTTCTTTAGGAAAATCCGTTGCTGATGCTTTGGGAAGAAAATACGTAAGATTATCCCTTGGTGGACTTCATGACGAAAGTGAGATCCGCGGTCACAGAAAAACGTATATTGGCGCAATGGCCGGGAGAATTTTACAGTCGATCAAAAAATCAGGTACTTCCAATCCTGTGATCGTACTTGATGAGATTGACAAGATCGGGCAAGGCCTTCATGGCGATCCGAGCTCCGCTCTTTTGGAAGTTCTTGATCCTGAGCAAAATAAAGCTTTTTATGATAACTTCCTGGAAATGGGTTATGATTTGTCTAAAGTAATGTTTATTGCCACAGTCAATTCACTTTCAACGATCCAGACTCCTCTTCTGGACAGAACCGAGATCATTCAGATTGCCGGATATACCATGGAGGAAAAAACGGAGATCGCAAAAAGACATCTTATTAAAAAACAGCAGGAAGAAAATGGTTTGGATACCAAGTCATTTAAGCTCGGAAATGCTGAACTTAAGCATATTATTGAAGCTCACACTTCAGAAAGCGGAGTAAGAACCCTTGAAAAAAGGATTGCTTCCATTGCAAGATGGGTTGCTCTTCAGACCGCTCTTATGAAAGAATATGATCCGAAGATCACCGTTGAAAAAATAGACGAAATCCTTGGAGTTCCAAGACCGAAAAGCCTTTCCGAAATTACCGGAGTACCCGGCGTGGTAACAGGTCTTGCCTGGACAAGTGTAGGTGGAGATATTTTATATATCGAAAGTATCCTGAGCAACGGAAAAGGAAGTCTTACGATGACCGGAAACCTGGGGACTGTAATGAAAGAGTCTGCAACCATCGCTCTGGAATACATTAAAGCCAAACATGATGAGCTGGGAATACCACAGGAAGAGATAGAAAAAAAGAATATTCACGTTCACGTTCCTGAAGGTGCAACACCAAAAGACGGACCGTCGGCCGGTATTGCCATGCTGACCTCCATGGTTTCATCGTTTAAGAATAAAAAAGTAAAACCTCATCTTGCGATGACAGGAGAAATAACATTAAGAGGAAAAGTACTTCCCGTAGGCGGAATTAAGGAAAAACTTCTTGCTGCAACCAGAGCCGGAATCAAAGAAGTAATCCTGTGTGAGGCTAACAGAAAAGATGTGGAAGAAATTAAAAAGGATTACCTGAAAAACCTGACGGTACACTATGTCAACAGGATGGAAGAGGTCATCGACTTTGCCATCGAAAAATAACAACATATCAACTCTCAATAAGGAAACGCGTCTCAGATTTTTGGGACGCGTTTTTTTATCATTCAATTCAAAAATTGAAAATTCGGAATAGCTGTAATTATAACAAACATACCACACTTCCGGATTACGGCATTTATTTTGTTAAAAGAATTATGTTAATTAAGCCAAAAACACCTTTCAAATGGAAGGGTTTTCTTATTTTTATACAACAGATTTGAAAAAAATATGAATTTTCTTAGACTCCCTTTTCTTGTTAATCTAACGCTTGTAGTAATTTCCATTATAGGCCTGGGATATCTTCTGGCACTCGGACAGAGTATTTTAGCTCCTTTTTTCCTGGCTTTTTTAATGGCAATGCTGTTTCTGCCTGCTGCCACATTTATGGAAAGAAGGTTGAGATTTCCAAGATCTATATCTACAATGACTTCAGTATTCATCATGCTGGCCATTTTAGCGGGGCTTATTTATTTTTTCGGATCACAGCTTTCGGATTTCAGTAAGGACCTTCCCCATCTTCGGGAGCAGATGACGACTGTTTTCAGCAATCTGCAGCACTGGATTTCGAAAACATTTAATGTAAAAATAGATGAACAGCTTGATTATATTAATCAGGGGCTCAATAAATTATTATCGTCTTCAGGGGTAATCCTCGGTTTTACTTTTGGAATATTTTCGAGTGGTTTTGGCTTTATTGTATTTTTTACCCTGTTTTTTATTTTTATTCTGAACTACAGAAGGGTTCTCAATAATTTCATTGTAACTGTTTTTAATGAAAAGCATAAAGCAAGCGTCCAGGAAGTAGTTACCGAAATCCGGGTGATGACGAAGAAATATATTTTCGGACTTTGCCTGCAGGTGCTGATTGTATCCGTTCTTTGCTCCATCCTCCTTACCGTTCTTGGGGTAAAATACGCTATACTTCTGGCTGTCCTTACAGGTTTACTGAATGTAATTCCTTATCTGGGAATCTGTATTTCTCTTTTAATATCTTGCTTTATCGCGTTTGCAACCGGTACACCTTCTACCTGCATCTATGTAGCCATCGGGTATATTGCCGTGCATATTATTGACGGGAATATTGTGCTGCCGTTTGTTGTAGGTTCCAAAGTAAAGATCAATGCTTTATTTTCTTTTATCGGAATTATTTTAGGTGAGCATCTTTGGGGAATTGCAGGAATGTTTCTCTGTATTCCGGCTATTGCCATCATTAAAATTATTTTTGAAAGAGTGGAAGGTTTAAAACCCTGGGGGAAATTGCTTGGTGAAGAGGAAAAGCCTGATAAAAAGAAGAAAAGCTATAAGATTTCCAAGAATATTACCATTAAGGAAATGGACTGATTAATTATAGGTAATGAGCAATAAGTAATTAGTAATAAAATATAAGCTTGTAAAATAAAAAAGGCTGTCTCAGTTATTGAGAGCAGCCTTTAATTTTATAATGCACAGAATGGGCTCATCCCACTTGGGCATACCTGGTCGCATGGAATATAAGACTGGTTGTCTGGACAGTATCCCAGGTTATCCCCCGGATTAGTGCCGCCACCTCCACCTCCCAGACAAGGGTCACCCGGTGGAATTATGCAAGGACATCCTACAGGTCCGATATCGCAGATAGGAGGCTTGCCTCCGCCTCCATTAATTCTTTTTAAATTTTCACGATCTAATTTTTGAAAATTTTTCAGCATAATACTTTGTTTAGTTTGGTTTGTATATCAAATATATTAATTCATAATAGAATAACATATGAAATTATAGGGTAAAACTGAAAAAATCAACAAAATTATTTATAAATAAATCAACGAATACCATTTTTATAGTACATTTGATGTAAAATCAACAATTATGAAAATCGTTAAATTTATTCTTTGTCTTTTATTCGCACTGGTATTTATCAATGCCGGTCTGGATAAGTTTTTCCATTATAATCCAATGCCAAAGCTTACTCCTGAACAGGTGAAGATTTTTGCTGCTTTCGCAGAAATCGGCTGGCTGCTGCCTTTAGTGGGAGCTGTAGAGGTCATTGGAGGAATTCTGTTTATCTTTCCGAAGACCAGAGCTTTGGGTGCTATCATTATCCTTCCTGTAATGGTAGGAATATTCCTTCACAATGTCTACAGAGATCCTAACCAGACAGGAGTGATCATAGCCGTAGTGATGTTTCTCATTAACATCTGGGCAATTATTGATAACAGAGAAAAGTATAAGGCTTTAATCAGTTAAAAGATTTTAGATGACAGGTGACAGGTAGTGCAGCGCATATCACCTGATACCTGTCATCTGCAACCTGCTATCTTTATACAAATGCACTGAATCCTGTTATAGATCTTCCCACAATCAGGGAATTGATCTCTTTTGTGCCTTCATAGGAGTAAATGGCTTCAGCATCTGCCACAAACCTTGCCACATCATATTCAAGCAGAATACCGTTACCTCCCATTACCTCTCTGGCTCTGGACACAATATCTCTGGTTCTCAAAGTACAAAAAACTTTGGCCAGCGAGGCGTGCTCATCTTTAAGAATTCCTTCATCCTGCATCTCAGACAGACGGAAAACCATAGTCTGCATCGCAGTAAGGTTGGAAAGCATTTCCACTAGATGCCCCTGAATCATCTGGAAAGAGGCAATAGGTTTCCCAAACTGTTCCCTGGTTCTGGTATATTGCAAAGCACTTTCATAAGCACCCCTTGCACAACCGGTTGCCATCCAGGCTACTCCCGCCCTGGTCATCCGTAAAACTTTTCCGGTATCTTTAAATGAATTGGCGTTCTGCAGACGGTTTTCTTCGGTCACCAGACAGTCTTTTAAAGTAATCAGTCCGTTTTGAACGATTCTCAATGCCATTTTTCCTTTGATTTTTTCAACGGAATAACCGGGATTATCTTTTTCTACAATAAATCCTTTTACTTCTCCGCTATCAAGATCTCTAGCCCAGATAATAACCAGGTCAGCAAATGTTGCGTTCCCGATCCATTTTTTCTGTCCGTTCAGGATCCAGCCTTCCGGTGTTTTCTTACAGGTTACGGTTAAGCCTCCTGCTGCACCGGATCCTACTTCGGGTTCTGTAAGTCCGAAAGCTCCGATTTTTTCAAATTTCTGCATCTGGGGAAGCCATTTCTGCTTCTGCTCTTCTGATCCGCAGATATAGATAGAACCCATGGCAAGCCCGGATTGTACTCCGAAAAATGTAGCTATCGAAGCATCAATTCTTGCCATTTCCATAGCAATAACTCCTTCCATCAGAAAAGGCATTCCGGGACAGCCGTATCCTTCATAAGTTACTCCACAGATATTCAGTTTCTGGAATTTCGGAATCAATTCAAAAGGAAATTCGTCCCTGAGCCAGTAATGATTCACCAAAGGTTTCACTTCTTTTTCCATGAAGGCTCTCACCTTTAGCTGTATTTCCCGCTGTTCCGGGGTTAAAGTATGGTAGATATCATAAAAATCACCATCGATTGGAGGAAGCTCCCGTTTTTTCTTATTGGGATCAAGCATTTTCATCATTCCGTTCAGCTGCTTATCATCCAGCTTGGAAAAATTCTGCATCAGTTTCGGCAGATCAACTTTTTGAGAAATAGCACTCAACTGATCAAAATCTATGGATCTGAATAATTCTATTGCGTTTCTGATTTTGGAAAAGGTATTTGACATAGTAATATTTTGGGATTGATTTGTAAAAGTTAAGCAAAAACTGCTCCGAAAACAAGTCATTCTGTACCCATTTATTTTACAAAACACAGATTTACAACTCATTAAAACAGAAATATTTCTTTACAAACTTTTTACGCCTGATTTTCAAACGTTACAAAAGATCCTGACGGAACTTTGGCTTAAAGAAACCCACAAAAAATCAACACTATGAAAACGACTTACATTAAATTATCCCTGTCAGCAGTTCTTTTATTAGGAATCTATTCATGTAAAAAAGGTGAGGTAGCCACCATCGAACGGGCAGATCCCTATATTACAGATTCTACAGTGGCTGTTTCAGACAGTGTATCGTCGGCAGCGAGTATGACCGTAAAAGACAAACAGTTCATTAAAACGGCTGATGTGAATATGGAGGTAAAGGATGTTTACGAAGCAACAATTTCTATTGAAAAAACGGTTCAGGATCTGGGAGGATTTGTAACGCACAGCAATCTCCATAGCAACGTCATTTCAGAGGATACTTACAATACTTCCGGTGATGAGGCCATGATGATCAAAAAATACCAGAGCGAAAACGCAATGCAGGTAAGAGTTCCAACAGAAAAATTAGGAGAGCTTCTTACCCTGATTAATGATAAAAAGCTTTTTCTGAATTTCAGGAATATTAATGCTGAAGATGTTACCTCAAACATCAGGTATGCAGAAATGGAAGAAAAAAGAATAAAAAAGACCAGTGAAAATATCGATCAGCTGAAAGCAAATAAAGACAAAGTAAAACTGGATAACGATAATATGACGGAGGGAAATCTGCAGCAACTTGCCAACATGGATACTGCAGACAATATAAAATACAGCACTGTAGATATTTACATTAAAGAACCGAAGCTTCGCATTGCAGAAATTGCGGTAACCAATACCCGGAATATTGATCATAAATATAAGTTCAATTTTATATATGATGCCAAAAATGCTTTTGTAGAAGGATTTTACCTGATCCAAAAGATTGCCGTAGGACTCATTACTGTTTGGCCTCTTATATTAATCTTAGGTATTATATTATACTTTTTGAGAAAAAGAAAACCAACCCAGCCAGCACACACAAAGACCCATGAACAATAAACTATCCTAACCAACTGGTTATCATCATAATTTTAGATTTTACTGACCTCCTTTTTTGGGAGGTTTTTTATTTTTTTGAAAAAAAGTGTAACATTGACAGCGCTCGCCTTACCTACTATTTAAAGAATAGGAAAACCAAAAACTTAAATGAAAAACTTTATACAATTGGGATTTGCAGCTTATAAACTAACCAAACCATGAATCGTTGTGAGCAGTCAAACTGAAAATGTTTTTTTAACGCTTGTCAACCGGCACAAAGGCATTCTGTATAAGACTTCCCGTATCTATGCCGATTCGGCGGAAGACCAGGAAGACCTTCAGCAGGAAATCCTGATCCAGCTCTGGAAATCTTACCAGAACTTCAAGGGCAACAGTGAATTTTCCACATGGATGTATCGGGTTGCCATCAATACCGCCATTACCTATCTGAAAAAAGAGAAGCGCCGGACAAATAATCAAGCGGAGGTTCCCCAACATTTTGAAATCCAGCATGAAGACTACAATCCATCAAAGGACAGGCAGCTGGAAATTTTCTACAGCGCAGTCCAGGAACTTAAACCCCTTGAAAAGGCTGTTATCTTCTATTTTATGGAAGGAATGTCTCATAAGGAAATTGGTGACCACTTAGGACTGAGCGAAGGAAACGCCCGTGTAAAACTGAACAGAACCAAAGAAAAAATACAGCAAATCATAAAAAAATCAGGTTATGAATTTTGATCAATTAAAAGAACAATGGAATAATGAGGATAGCAGCAGCGTCCATATTCCCAACACCATAGAGCAGCTAAAGAAAAGCAAGCATCCCATAGAAAAAATCCGTAAAAGCATGAAATCGGAATTTCCAATGCAGGTTATGGCTATCGTTCTTATTGCATTTTTTCCGCAACTGCTGCATTTTCCATCGTCGCAGTATATTATCTACTACACGTCTTATGCTATGCTGGTAGTTATTTCCTCCTATTATATGTACGGATTTTATAAATTTTATAAGCAAACCGAATTATATACGGGAAATACTAAAAACAGTCTCTGGAAGATTTACCACGAACTGAAACTCAATATGGAAAGATACCAGTCATTCGGGTTCCTGCTACTCCCTCATTTTATGATCACATTAGGTATGGAATTCTATAAGATTCTGTCTAAAAAAGGAATGTCTCTTGAAAATATGACAGATTCTTATCAGCGGGCTTTGATTATAAGTGTTCTTGTCGGGACAATAGCGATAGTCATTAATATCGTTTTATGGACGAAATATATTTACGGACGGCAGGCTAAACACCTTGAAAATATCCTGAACGAAACAGACGAATAATTTCTTAATTCCTTCCACTAACAATAACCATGAAACCTCAGATTTGTTCCGGGGTTTCCTTTTTTTTAAAAAATTGTTATTTATCACGCTCAAATTTATCTGAGGTTTTATTTTTCCTTAAATTTGCAGATCAGAAATAAAATGATATGGATTTTGAATTTTTCTGATCCGCTGTCATCTCCTGAATCAATATAATTCTAAAAATATGTTATCAAAAATAAATCCTATACATACCAACAGCTGGAAAGCTCTTGACGAACATTTTGCAGGCAACGACTTTGATATGAGAAGTCTTTTCCAGTACAACCCGAATCGTTTTAATGAATTCTCTCTGCAGAAAGACAATTTCCTTTTTGATTATTCTAAAAACCTGATCGATTCAAGAACCAAAGAGCTGTTGCTTAATCTGGCCAACGAATGCCAGCTGAAAGACGCTATCTCTAAAATGTTTTCCGGTGATAAGATCAATGAAACAGAAGGAAGAGCAGTTTTACATACCGCTTTAAGAGATTTTTCAGATAAAGAGATCATCGTGGACGGTGAAAACATCAAACCGCAGATCAGAAGAGTCCTTGACCACATGAAAGCTTTCTCTGAAAAAGTTATTTCAGGAGAACATAAAGGCTTCAGCGGCAAAGAAATCACCGATGTGGTTAATATCGGGATCGGAGGTTCAGACCTTGGACCGGTAATGGTTGTTTCGGCTTTAAAGCATTTTAAGACAAGATTAAACGTTCATTTCGTTTCAAATGTTGACGGAAATCACATTGCTGAAACGGTTAAAACCCTTAATCCTGAAACCACACTCTTCATCATTGCTTCCAAAACTTTTACCACCCAGGAAACCATGACCAATGCCAATTCGGCAAAAGACTGGTTCCTGAAAGCAGGAAAAGAAAAAGATGTAGCCAAGCATTTCGTAGCCTTATCCACTAACGTTGAAGCAGTTAAAAAATTCGGTATTGCAGAAGAAAATATCTTTGAATTCTGGGACTGGGTTGGAGGAAGATACTCTCTCTGGAGCGCTATCGGCCTGAGCATCGTTCTCGCAGTAGGCTATGACAATTTCGAGCATCTTTTAAAAGGAGCCCATGATACCGACCAGCATTTCCAGACGGCAGATTTTTCTGAAAACATCCCGGTTATAATGGGACTTTTAGGAATCTGGTACCGTAATTTCTATGCTGCAACTACCTATGCAATTCTTCCTTATTCACAATATCTGGACAGATTTGCAGCCTATCTTCAGCAGGGAGATATGGAAAGCAACGGGAAATGCGTTGACAGAAACGGTGAGTTCGTGGAATATGAAACAGGCCCTATCATCTGGGGAGAACCCGGAACAAACGGACAGCATGCCTTCTACCAGCTTATCCATCAGGGAACGGAACTTATTCCTGCTGATTTTATCGCTTATGCAAAAAGCAGCAATGCGGTTTCTGATCATCAGCCGAAACTTTTAGCCAACTTTTTTGCCCAGACTGAAGCACTTGCCTTCGGAAAATCTGAAGAAGAAGTAGAACAGGAATTAAAGAATGAAGGAAAAAGCGAGGAAGAAATCGACAGACTTTTAAATTATAAAGTCTTTCACGGAAACACCCCTACCAACTCTATCTTATTCAAGGAATTAACTCCTTTTTCACTAGGACAGTTAATCGCATTATACGAACACAAGATCTTCGTTCAGGGAGTGATCTGGAATATTTTCAGCTTCGACCAGTTCGGAGTTGAATTAGGAAAAGTTTTAGCCAACAAAATCCTTCCGGAACTTGAAAACGGTGAGACCATCAGTTCTCATGACAGTTCCACGAACGGACTGATCAATTATTATAAAGGAAATAAATAGCCAATGTCCGCATTAAGGTCATATTATTATAAACTTCCTCCCAGCCTGAGGCTTTTGGGGAGAAAGATCTATTATTTCCCGATAGACCTCTACGACGGACTTACCGGAAAAAGATCCAAAAACGAGCCTAAAAAAGGAGATATTTATGTAGGCGGCAGCGATTTCATTCCCCATGGTATCCGGCAGGTAAATGCCCTTAAAAAATATATCGGACTGCAAAATACAGATCACGTTCTGGATGTGGGATGCGGAATCGGAAGAACGGCAGTAGCCCTTACAGAAGTTCTCGACAAAGGAACCTATGATGGTTTTGATGCAGTGGAAAAAGGAATTAACTGGTGTAATAAACACATTGGTAACAAGCATCCGAATTTTAAATTCAAATTCACTCCGATTTATAATGATTTGTACAATACGTTCAGCCAAAAAGCGGAGCATTTTACATTTCCTTATCATGATGCCCAGTTTGACAAAGCATTCCTGTTCTCGGTTTTCACCCATATGCAGATACCTGAGATCAAAAGATATCTTAACGAAATCAGCAGGGTTTTAAAAAGTGACGGCCAATGCCTGGCCACATTTTTTCTGTATGATGAAACCAAAAAGGAATTCGGCACCATGCCATTTCCCCATCAGTATGAAGGCTACAGGCTGATGGACGATAAGGTAACCGCGGCCAATATTGCCGTAAGTATTCCTTTGCTGAATCAGATGGCGGCCGAAGCCGGATTAAAAGTAACCACCATAAAAGGAGGATTCTGGAGAACCGATGTAGAAAAGGAAGGTGCAGATGAATTCCAGGATATTGTTGTATTCAATAAAATCTAAATAAAGTAAAAAAGTAAAAATGGCAGAAATTCTTGACGGACTTAAAGTATCCAAAGAAATAAAAGCAGAGATCAAGGCTGAAGTGGAAAAAATCCTTGAAGGCAGGAAAAGAGCACCTCATCTGGTAGCTATTCTTGTAGGAAACAACGGAGCAAGCAAAGCCTATGTAAACAGCAAAGTAAAAGACTGTGAAGAAGTAGGATTCCGTTCTTCCCTTTTAAAATTTCCAAGCACAGTTTCCGAATCTGAACTGCTGGAAAAAATTGACGAACTGAATAAATCCAAAGAAGTAGACGGTTTCATCGTTCAGCTTCCTTTACCGGATCAGATCGATCAGGAAAAAATCATTATGGCTATTGATCCAAGGAAAGACGTGGATGGTTTCCACCCTGAAAACTTCGGAAAAATGGCTTTGGAAATGGATACTTTCCTACCTGCTACCCCTTTCGGAATTTTGACACTTTTGGAAAGATACAATATTGAAACCAAAGGAAAAGACTGTGTGATTATCGGGAGAAGTAAAATCGTAGGAAGACCTATGAGCATCCTGATGGGAAGAAAAGACTTCCCGGGGAACTCTACCGTGACTTTAACACACTCTTATACCAAAGATATTGAAGAGTATACTAAAAAAGCAGATATCGTTATTACCGCTTTGGGAGATCCTCATTTCTTAAAAGGAGATATGATCAAAGACGGAGCAGTAATAGTAGATGTAGGAATTACAAGAGTAGATGATGATTCACCAAAAGGCTATTACCTTGCCGGCGATGTGGATTTTGACAGCTGTGCAGCCAAAGCAAGCTGGATCACACCGGTACCGGGAGGAGTAGGCCCAATGACCAGAGCCATGCTGATGAAAAACACCATCATCGCATACAAAACTTCGGTCTATAACGACTAATTTTAAAATGAACAAAGAAGAAGATATTTTATTAAAAGAAGGTAAAATGCTCCCTGTGATGGAGCATTTTTACACTTTACAGGGAGAAGGTGCACACACCGGAAAAGCATCCTATTTCATCAGATTGGGAGGCTGCGATGTCGGGTGCCACTGGTGCGATGTGAAAGAAAGCTGGGATCCCAACTTACATCCGCTGATGAATGCAGAGGAAATTGCCGAAACTGCCGCAAAACACTGTAAGACAATTGTTTTAACGGGAGGAGAGCCATTAATGTGGAATCTTGATATCCTGACAGGAAAATTAAAAGAGCTGGGATGCACCATCCATATTGAAACCTCTGGAGCCTATCCGATGAGCGGGCAAATCGACTGGATTACACTTTCACCTAAAAAAACAGGACTTCCAAAAGAAGAAATCTATCAGAAAGCAAGCGAGCTTAAAGTGATCATATTCAATCAGCATGATTTTACCTTCGCACAGGAGCAGGCCGCAAAGGTTTCTGCCGACTGTAAACTGTATATGCAGAGTGAATGGAGCAAACGCGATGAAATGTATCCAAAAATCACTGATTTTATTCTGGCTCATCCGGAATGGCAGGCGTCGGTTCAGACCCATAAATACCTGAATATTCCGTAGATCATTTTTTAATTCACAGAAATGCCGGATCAGTATATTTTTTATTCATATGATTGTTTTTTTGTCTCAAATACTTAAGTAGCAGGTCAAAAGTTTATAATATTCATAGAATCCCGGAATATACCGCAAAAATTATGTACATTAGCTCTTCATATCCGTTATAACACCGATAGATGCAGAGAATTCGATACTCTAGATACCTGAAATCGATTATTATTTTGCTTGACCTTTTGGTTATTGCATCTATCTTTATATTCTTTTTTATAAGCCGGAACGAGCCTTTAAAATACCATGAAGAAACCTGGTATCAGAATATTTTTTCCCTGATATTGCTGTTTTTGTTCTGGATGCTGCTGAGCGGCAGGACAAAAATTTATAATGTTCAGAGGAACCTTACCTATACCCTGTTTCTGGAACGTCTTCTCATCCATTTCCTTACTTTTATATTCGGCGTTCTGCTTATTGGTAAAGTGAGCAAAAATGTATTTTTTAATTCGGATATTTACTGGCTTTCGTTTTATCTTTTTTTCTTTATTTTCCTTTCCAAATCGGTCATCTATTTTACTATAAAATATTTCCGCTCACTGGGGATCAATTATAGAAATGTAATGTTCCTGGGAGAAACGGGATCTACAGAGATTTTAAAGACTATATTCCAGGACAGGAAGGACTACGGATACAAAATATTTGAATACGATAAATCTGACATCAGTCCGAATGAACTGGTTAGCTTCTGGAAGAAAAATGGGATTCACACCCTGTTTTTATCTACGGAGAACCATTTCACTGAAAATGTAGAAACCGAGATCTTCCGCCTTGCCGAAGACAATAAAGTTCACGTCTCACTGATTCCCAGCATTACACAAAGCGATTTTTTCCTGTATGATCTGGGGTACATTCAGACGCAGCCGGTTCTCAGCCAGGCAAAATATCCTCTGGATTATTATTCTAATTTTCTGGTTAAAAGAAGTTTCGATATCGTTTTTTCTATCACCATATTGGTTTTAGTATGTTCCTGGCTGTTCCCAATCATCGCCCTTTTAATAAAAACAACATCAAAAGGACCCGTTTTTTTTGTTCAAAAGAGGTATGGCTTCCACGAAGAAGTATTTTCATGCCTGAAATTCAGAACGATGATCGTTAATAATGAATCAGCTACAAAAACTACAGCGGAAAACGATGTCCGGATCACCAAAATCGGAAAATTCTTAAGGAAAACGAGCCTTGACGAGCTTCCCCAGTTCGTTAATGTTCTGAAGGGCGAAATGTCTATCGTTGGCCCCCGACCGCATATGCTGGCCGTCGACAATTTTTATAGGCCTAAAATAGGGAGATACAGTTTAAGAAGCATGGTATCGCCAGGAATCACGGGACTTGCCCAGGTAAGCGGACTTCGTGGAGATTATGGAGATGTGGAGGTAGAGATGAAAAAGCGTATTCTTGCAGACACATTCTATGTAAGAAACTGGAGTTTTGTGCTGGATCTGGTTATTATTTTAAAAACCTTTTTTCTGGTGATCGGTGGCGATAAAAACGCAAAATAAAGCAAACAAAAGATAAAGAATATGATTGAGGAATCATATTTGCTTGTAAGGTTAAATAAACCTCAGGCATTCCACTGAGCCTTAACCTTAATTAAATAAAAAAAGTCTAATTTAGCAGCATGTTAAAAAAGTTTTTCACAGCAGTAGGAGAATACATTATCCTTCTAGGTAAATCCTTGCAGAAGCCCCAGAAAATGAGGGTTTTTTGGAAGCTGTTCATGAGAGAAATCAATGATCTTGGCGTCAATTCTTTTGGGTTGGTAATCTTCACTTCCATATTTGTGGGAGCTGTAGTCGCGATCCAGATGTTCAATAACTTTGATTCTTCCTCTTTCCCTATTCCGCCTTCTTTTGTAGGATATGCAACAAAAGCGGTTTTGGTTCTGGAATTCTCACCCACCATTATCAGCCTTATCCTGGCAGGTAAAGTAGGATCATATATTGCATCCAGTATAGGAACCATGAGGGTTTCCGAGCAAATCGACGCATTGGATATTATGGGGGTGAATTCTCCCAATTTCCTGATATTTCCTAAAATCATTGCCTGCATCATTTTCAATCCCCTGCTTATTGCCATCAGTATCGTATTCGGTATCGGCGGCGGATATCTTGCAGGTGTCCTTACGGGTAACTGGACGGAGAATGATTATATTGTAGGTATCCAGATGTATATGCCTAATTTATTTGTGTATTATGCATTTATTAAAACCATTGTGTTCGCTTTTATCATTGCTACGGTTCCTTCTTATTTCGGATATAATGTAAAGGGAGGATCACTTGAAGTAGGTAGAGCCAGTACACAGGCTGTAGTGTGGACGATGGTATTTATTATCATTTCGGAATTAATTTTAACCCAATTAATATTAAGCTGATGATTGAGGTAAAAGATCTTAAGAAGAGTTTTGATGAAGTTGAAGTACTTAAGGGAATTTCAACATCATTTGATAAGGGAAAGGTAAACCTGATCATTGGGCAGAGTGGATCCGGAAAAACGGTTTTCCTGAAAAGTTTACTGAATGTGTACCAGCCATCATCAGGAGAAATCCTTTTTGACGGAAGAGATATTAATACAATGACCAGGGACGAAAAACAGCACCTCCGTTCTGAAATCGGAACAGTATTCCAGGGCAGTGCGCTTTTTGATTCCCTTACGGTGGAAGAGAACATTATGTTCCCGCTGGATATGTTTACCAACCTTACTTTCAGGGAGAAAAAGAAAAGGGTATTTGAAGTAATAGGCAGGGTACATCTCGATAAAGCAGGCAGAAAATTCCCTTCTGAAATTTCCGGGGGAATGCAGAAACGTGTTGCCATTGCAAGAGCTATCGTGAACAATCCGAAATACCTTTTCTGTGATGAACCGAATTCCGGGCTGGATCCTTATACATCCAATGTAATTGATGATCTTCTGCTTGAAATCACCAAAGAATACAACACAACAACCATCATCAACACCCACGATATGAATTCCGTGATGACCATTGGTGAGAAAATTGTGTACCTGAGGTTAGGAATTAAAGAATGGGAAGGGAATAAGGATATTCTGATTACTGCGGGCAATAAAAATCTTATTGACTTCGTTTATTCTTCAGAACTGTTTAAAGAGCTGAGAGAATATTTACTTGAAAATAATAAAACGATTGAAAATACAATCACTAAAATAGATGACAATGAAAAAGGTACTTAGTATAGCATTAATCGGGTTTTCAATGTTTGCTTCCGCACAGATTTCTCTGGCAGGAAAAGCTAACCTGATATTCCCGACAGGCTCTCCTTCCTGGAAAAACATTAAAGGAACGGTAAATGATGCAATTGAAGGAACAGGAAAGAACAATGCAGGGTTTAATGTAGGACTTTCCCTGAAAGTGGGGCTTCCGGGTTCATTATATGTAATGCCTGAATTATACTACACGCATTTCAAAAATGAATTCACTACAGAAAATACTACTTTTGATGTAAAAAGCAATCGTCTTGATATGCCTGTTTTGCTAGGCTACAACCTTTTGGGAGATATGCTTGGCGTTTTTGTAGGACCTGTTGCCAGCTATAACCTGAGCAAAGACAATACCTACAATGATTTCAAAGAAAATGTTAAAAACAATTTCACAGTAGGATATCAGTTCGGTGCCCAACTTGAAATCAAAAAACTGATCATTAATGCACGATATGAAGGAGCCTTCAGCAAAGACGAAAGAAACTTTATTAATAGGGTTTCCGGTTCCGAAATCAGATATGACAACAGACCTAACCTGTTTTTAGTAGGAGTAGGCTATAAGTTTAAATAATTTGAAAATAACACTATAAAAAAACCCTCAAAATTCTAAATTTGAGGGTTTTGATTTTTTTGAAGTTCTGCTTCGCGTCTGGCAATTTCCGCCGCCTGCTTTTCCAGTTCCTCTTTTTCTTTCTGTAATTGCTTGAATTCTCTTTTTTTCTCTTCAGCCTTTATGGCGCTTCCCTTGCTTACATACCCTACCAATCCGCCAATAATAAGACCAATTCCCACTCCGGCCATTACTCCCATCATATGTGAGATGGTAATTCCTCCTACTGTAAAATCAGTTGTCAGATAAAAAAGCAATGCCGAAACAGCAAGCAGTATAAGTCCGGTAATTGATAAACTTTTCATAAATATTGTGTTTAAGTGGTTATATTGAAAAAGCCTTACCCAATTTAGTGAAAAATTAAATAAGGCTTTATACAAGATTAAATTTCTGAATAATTATATCTTCCCTCCGGCTGCTTTATAATATTCCAAAGCTTTCGGAAGGTTTTTATTGATATCTGATATCCTTGTTTCCGGATTCGGGTGGGTAGAAAGGAATTCCGGCTGTCTTGCTCCTGATGAAGCTGCCTCCATTCTGTTCCAGAAAGGGATTGCTTCTCTTGGATCGTATCCTGCCATAGACATAAGATACAGACCCATCTGATCTGCTTCCGACTCCTGGTTTCTTCCATATTTCAACAGGGCAACCTGCGATCCGATAGGATATACTTTTTCGAAGATACCGGCCCATTGTGAATTGGAAATGGTTCCGCCTAAAATAGAACCTCCATATTGTGCCACCATAGCCTGAGAAATTCTTTCATTACCGTGTCCGGCCAAAGCGTGGGAAACCTCATGTCCCATTACTACTGCAAGACCGTTGTCATTTTTTGTAACCGGAAGAATTCCTGTATAAACAGCCACTTTTCCACCAGGCATACACCAGGCATTCAGCTCATTACTTTGTATAAGATTGAATTCCCAGTTGTAATTGGCAAGATCTGCGGATCTTCCTATGCTCTGGTAATATCTTTCTGCTGCACTTTTTATTCTGCTTCCTACACTCGTTATTCTTTTTGCATCTGCAGTTCCTGTAATAATCTTAGATTTAGACAATGTCGTTTTATATTCCTGTGCAGACATCGTCAAGATTTCCGAATTATTGGCAATCTGTAATGAAGATCTGCCCGTAATCGGGTTGGTAGTACAAGCTACAGTCGACAGGGCAACTGCTCCTATTCCTAATAGATGTGTAAATTTCATAGTTGTTTGAGTGTTAATAATTCAACATTTACAATTTTTATTCCAAAATGGTTCAGAAGGAATATATTTGCATACAATTTGCTATTTAAATTTAACAATTATTACGGTTATGAAAAAGTATATTTCACTTATATTTATTTTTGGATTTCTTTTTTTATTCCAAAGCTGCTCCTCACAGGCTTCATTAGATTCCAAAACAGTCGATGCACTGGTAAGTTCTGAAGAATTTACTTTTCATGCGCAACATGCAAATCCTATGAATTATGAGGTAATTAATGTGATGGGATCTATACAGAATGCACCTTCAACAAGAATGCTTCAGCTTGACGGAGAAAATTATGGTATAGAGCTTAAAAAAAATAATATGGAAGTGGTTCTTCCCTATTTTGGAAGACAGTTCAATCCTTCATACAATACCGCCGATAACAGCTACCGTTTTACTTCCAAAGATTTCACAATAAGCAAATCCCAGAACAAAAAAGGAAACTGGGTTTTAAAGATCAAACCTAATGATAGACGAAACGTTGACGAAATTATTGTAGAAGTTTTTAAAAGCGGGAAAGCATTTGTTTCTATGAGAAGTAACGACAGACAGCCTATTACCTATGACGGATATCTCTCAAAGAATGAAGAGTCCCCAAAAGAAAAGGAGAAACTTTAGTCTTTAGATAAAAATTTTTCAACGAACAGTTTTGCTTCAGTGCTGGGATTAGAAACCATTTCTGAAGCATTTTTTTTATGCTGTATATAAGCTGCCTCTACAGAATCGCTTCTTTTCATCATGGCAAGAATATATTCCTGAACCCAATATTCAAACCGCTTTTCTGCCTGCCGGGTACGCACTTCATTAAAGCGTCCGGTTTTCTTTTTAAGGTCTATAAACTCATCAATGATGCTGTAAATTTCTCCCAAGCCCTCATTGTGAAGGGCAGAACCTAATAATACCGGAATTTTCCAGCCTTTTTCTTTGGGTGGAATGAAATCCAACGCCCTTTTCAGCTCCAGCCTTGTATTCTTTGCTTTCTGCAGATTATCCTGATCCACTTTATTGATGAAGATAAGGTCTACCATTTCCATAATTCCCCGTTTGATGCCTTGCAGCTCGTCTCCGCCCCCAATAATTTTCAGGAATAAAAATACGTCGGTAATATCGGCCACCAGAACCTCGGATTGCCCTACTCCCACTGTTTCGATCAGGATATAGTCGTAGCCAGCGGCTTCACAGATCATCATGGTTTCAAAAGTGGTGTTGGCAACGCCTCCCAGAAACCCGGAACTAGGAGAAGGACGGATAAAGGCATTTTCTTCTTTGGCAAGTTCCTCCATTCTGGTTTTATCACCTAAAATACTTCCTTTGTTGATCGAAGAGCTTGGATCAATAGCCAGAACAGCTACTTTTTTGCCTTTAGCAATAGCAAGTCTCCCAAAATTCTCAATGAATGTAGACTTTCCTGCGCCGGGAACTCCGGTGATTCCTATTCTTACGGAATTTCCCGTAAAAGGCATGATTTTCTTCAGAAGCTCTTCTGCCTGGGTCCTGTGCTCGGCTTTTTTGCTTTCAACTAATGTAATAGCTTTCCCGATCAGGCGCTTATTGCCTGACCGTATTCCATCGATGAGTTCTTCTGTAGAAAATTTCATTGATTCAAAAATATAAAAATAACCTTCAAACTCCCCTACAAACGGGCATTAATTTTATTTCTTCTAAATTAAAACTAAAGCCTGCTTTATCAACAGGAGAGGGAAATTCCTACATTTGTTATCAATCAAAATTTAAGAAACATGAAAAAAATATCCGCTGCTGCCTTGTTTACCTGCATTTTACTGGCTTCCTGTACTCCAAAAGCCTCTACAGCAGGACCTGCAGGACCAGCCGTATCTACTGCCGAGCAAATAGCGCAGGGAAAAACAATCTTTGAAAACTCCTGCGGAAGATGCCATAAACTTCCGGATCCTGCATCGCATACTTCTGTACAGTGGGTAGGGATCATGAATTCAATGGCTCCGAAGGCAAAACTTACGGACGAGCAGCATCAATGGGTATATGACTATATTGTTTCTGTGAAAAAATAACCAAAAATCAAGATATGGATATGAAAAAAGTAATTCTAAGCATGATCGCAGGTGCAGCATTCATGGTATCCTGCGGACCTAAAAGTACCGCTGTAACAGGCCCAAAATACACTGCATCTGAAAAGCTGGTTCAGGGTAAAACTATTTTTGAAAATTCATGCGCCAAATGCCACAAACTTCCGGATCCTGCCAAGCATGATGATCAGGGATGGATTAAAACTTTAAGCAGAATGGCCCCTAAAGCTAAATTAAGCACTGATCAGCATCAGATGGTGTATGATTACCTTATTTCTGTGAATAAAAAATAAGGTCTCCAGAGTTAAAAAAACAGAAAATTTGTGGGTATAAGCGACAAAAAGCTTATGCCCCACTTTTTTTGAGCTATTTTAAGACAATCCCCAATCCTGGTTTTCCGGAGAGGATTATTTTTCCGTTTTCTACAAAATTTCCTGAGGCATAATCATTGGAGATCAGGTTAGCTCCGTCCAGATCGGCAAAATCGGTGAGTCCTGCAAGCAGGCAGGCAGCGGAAATTCCAACGGTAGATTCGGTCATACAACCGATCATAATTTTATATTTCAATTCTTTGGCCTTGGCAATCATTCCTAGTGCAGGGGTCAGTCCTCCGCATTTCATGAGCTTTATATTGACACTTTTATAGTAAGGGATTAATTCTTCCAGGGAATCTATATTCTGGCAGTCCTCATCTGCCATCCAGTTGGCGAAACCTTCTTTTTTTAAAATTTTATACTGGTCCACCGGCCGCGGCTGTTCCAGGTATGAAAATTTTTGCACTTCAATGTTCTCCTGCAGACAGACACAGTCTTCATCTGTAAAACTGGCATTGGAATCCAATGCTAAATCCCTATTCAACTGCAAAAGCCTGCTGATATCCGGTTTGTTTAACCCTTTACATTTTACCTTAAATTTATTCCACTTGCTTTTTTCAATCTTTTTAATCTGTTCATCTGCACTTCCGACTGATATGGTGATGGAGCTTTGAGCCAGGTTTTCCAGAGGGATGCTGTTCAGCTCAGCAAAGCTTTTATTCTCAAGCTTCCCAAATAAATCCCAATAGGCACAATCTAAGGCAGAAATCAAGAACGGATGCAGATCCAGCCCTGAGAGAAAACGGAAAAATTCTTCCGGATGAACAACAGACTGTCTTTCAAGCAAAGGCTGTATTTCTTTTAATCTGCTGATAAAGCTTTTCAGATCAATCTGGTAATAATCTATAGCAACACATTCGCCGTATCCTTTGCAGTTTAAATGAGATAATTCTATCAGTAAAGCTTCTCTTGTCTCGTAATTTCCATAAGCGATCGAGAAAGTTTCCTTTAACTGAAGTATTTTTATTGTATAACTTATTTTCATATCCTAGCTAATCCAATTCTGAAGTGCTTTAACTTCGACCCATTTTCCATTGATTTTTTTATAAACTGCTGTATATCCGCTTCCATTTAAATAGCCACATGAAGTTGAGCTTTGTACGATACACATTGTTCTATCTTTATTAAAGAAAGGTACTGAGAAACTCCGAATGCAGGTACCTCCAAATTTTTTATTAAACTCAGTCCAAAAATCACTTTTTCTATTTTCATCCAGTTTATGAAGCTCTTCATCAGTTACATACCGCAGTTTTTTGCGAATTTTAGTTTTATCAAGTCGAAAATCAGATACTATTTTTTCCTGATTTTTATAGTAGGCAGAATCATTTTTAGAAAAGACCGGGTCATATTCCAGAACAAATCCCAATGGTCTGGGCTCATCATTATTTTCATCCTTATTAAGATAAACTGTTCTTAATGTACTAACAAGGATGTAAGAGTTATTTTCGAATGATACACTATCGTTATCAATTAATTGATTTAAAACTTCATATCTTAAATTCAGGTCATGATCTTTTGGAACAACCGTTAGTTTTGAATCATTTTTTTTGCATGAGATAATGATCAGCAGAAAGAAGATAATATAAGGCTTCATAAGTTAAATCTACAAAAAAAGAGACCAAAAATGGTCTCTTCCATGATTTTATACCTCATTAATTTATCTTACAATAAGTTTTTCAGTCTGAATTTTTTCACCCTGTTTGATGTGAACCATGTACACTCCTTTTTGGAATCCTTTGGTAGAAACCGCTTTTTTGGATTGAGGATCTCTGGCATCTGAAAAGACTAATTTTCCGGACATATCAAACATTTTTATCTGCACGTCCTGAGAAGATTGGTCTAAATTACCAACAAAGAATTCATCATAAGTCGGGTTAGGGAATACGATAAATTTATTATCCGCTGCTTTAATATCCTGAGTAGATAATGCCGCATTACATTCCGCTGGAACAGTAAAGTCTTCCACCTGATCATTGGCGGTTGCTTTAACTCCTGCTGAAGCATTAACGCCAAGTCCTCTTTTCGCAAATGTTTTCCAGATCATACATTTGTCAAGCCCTCCGTTTCCTACGGCATCTGCCTGAAGGATGGCATCTCTTCCATCAATGAATGTAGGGCTGCATGCCTGCAGCTTAAGACCGTCTACAACGAGCTGCAGAACTTTTGCATTTCCGGAAGTGGTGCTTGCCAGTACATCACTGTTGTATCCATATTTTTCTATGTATTTCCACGTTAAATCCCAAAGCATGGTCGCCCATATAAATCCTATGGCATGAGATCCTGAAACGGTATTTGTTCTTCCATAGGTATAATTATTGATCCCAAAATCAGGCGAGTATTTGGCAAGTCTGATCCCGCCTCCTGTTGTTGGCTGGTCTGCCGAATATGTTGACATTCCTCTGGCCAAAGCTGAAGTGTCACCCGGTCTTGTCGTAAGCATTAATGCAAAGAAATCTGACCATCCTTCACCCATCTGCTCTGCGCTGTTGGCTGTAGAAAGACAGCTGTATCCCTGCCCAGTTAAACGGTTTGAGATACCGTGTCCGTATTCATGAGCAATGATACCGTTATCAAGACTGGAATGTTTGAATCCATTGAAATCATTTCCTAATGTCAAATTGATCGTGTTTCCATTTCCCAGCTCCGTCACCATATACAATCCTTCTGTTTTTCCGATGTTGATGGCAGGAATATTTACCTGGCTTCCTGAGGTTCCTCCTCCCATGCTGACAGGGGTATCCGTAGAAGGTCTGTAAACAATGGCGCCTATTGCTCCTGCATTCTGTGCATTTAATACTTTAAGTCCATATTCACAGGTTACACTTGTTATCACTGCAATTTTACCGGTAAGGCTTCCGGCTGCAGGCGGAGTACAGGCATCCGCAGGTACCGAAACAGCAAGATCACCTGTTACGGTCTGCCCATCAAACAAAAGAGTTCCGAAAGATGCGCTTCCGGTCATTACTTTTGGCCTGCTTACTGCTGTTGAAGGGGAATTATACTGATATCTGGAGATAGGATCTGCCGCAGTTTGCGCCCTGTCCCAAAGATACATCTGCATTCTTGGAGCCTGAAGATAGGTTACACCAGATATTATGGTTTCATATCCCGAACTGAAATTGGCGTTATTCAGGCCGCTTCCATCAAAAGCTTCGGCATTTACAGCATCATTCCCCAGTCCTCCGTTTCCGAAGTTATTGGTCTGATAATTTCTTGCCGACTCTGTAAACCCGAATTTATAAAAGACGTCATGCATCTTATTATTCATATAGAACAAATTGGTGATGGCAGCATCTCTATGTGTAAAAGGATTGATATACCTTCCTTCTGCATAAGGAAAGTCAAAATTTAAAGTAGCTCCGCCACTTGGTGAATAACCTGCAGTATTGGAATTCGTCTGATCCGAATAAGCATATACGTTATTCCCTCTGGTATTGGTATAATTATTAGTCCCGTCAGAATGCCAACCTTGCGGAGATACCGTTATATCCCATGGATTGTTAATAATTGCGCGGGGTCCAAATGTAGGAGCTTCTACAGGAAGAGGGAAAACGTTATAAGAAGCATTGCTGGGAACCAATAAATTGTTTGTCAACGGCTGACTCATTGCACCTGCCAAAGCGGGTTCTTCTGATACCAAATACTGTTCTGCCTTTGCTTCCGAGCCAGTGTCAAAGCTGTCTGCATGAGTAAAATTACAGTCCAGGGTTAAATTATCTTTTGTAAGAATTTCGCCTGTCTCTGCATCAGCAATGACATGCCATACATCAGATGATTTCTTATCTGAAACAAACAATTCTTTTGCTAAAACATAGACTCCGTTTTTTTCAAAATATACATTAGGAAGATAATCTACCTTGGAAATTTCAGTCAGATTAAGTTTTTGCTTAAGAAGATCTTCTGAGAAACGTTCTTTAGCTTTTCCCTGGCTGGCAACAGAAATATTCTTTTTAAAATCATTTTTTTCGGAGATCACCTTATTTTCTTTGATCATCACTTTTCCCAGAGCATTATACACTCTGAGCCCGTCAAAGGTCTGCTGAACATTTACGATATTCACGCCCAGGCTTTTAGAAGGATCTTCATTCAGAATAATAACGCCGGCTTTACTGCTGGTGCCATTTTTCTGGGCTAATTGCCCGCTTTTCTGATAATAGTCCTGAATAAGCCGGTCCGAAATTTGTGCATTCATTTTGCCAAAGGCAAAGAATACGGCCACCGAAAACGGCCATAAAAATAATTTTCTATCCATAAAGTTGTTTTTTCCACACTAAAGTTATGATTTTTTTATGATAATGCCGCATATTCTATCCTTTTTTCAGTAAAAATGATATTAACTATTTTTATTTTTCTTTCCAGGCTTATTTTCCATTTTATTCCTGATAAATTTAGCCCTGCCTTTCAAAAAATCTAACATTGCCTGGTTATAACTGTACTTTCTTGCCTCTTTTAATGGTTCCAGCGATTTTTTATACTCTAATCTGATTTCATACAACAGCGATTTTTGTATCAATATTCTTGCCTTGTCTATTCCTTTTATTTTTAATGCATAGCCGATCAGTTTTTCAGCTTCGTCCAGATCTTCATTATCCAAAAGGCATTTTATATAATGCTGTGGTGTATTGAGATTGGTTACATTACACTGCATAGCTTCTTCAAAATAGGTTTTTGCTTTTTCGTAATCGGCGAGCATTTCGCTGTAAATCCTACCCATCAGGCAAAGACTGTCTGCATCTTCAGGATCATAGGACAAGGCATAGTTCAATGCTTCCAGGCAGTCCGTAAGGTTGTATGGATAATTGTCCAGTGCATCAAAATAATATTTACTTTTAGTTAAGGTCATGTCTATTGTTTTTAAGTTCTTTTTTCAGGATATTTCTTTGTTTTTTGAATGATTTATCCTGATGATTCTTTTTGAAATCTGTTCCGGAAAATGTACGGACCGGATTCCCTCTCTGTACCTGCAGGTGGTTGTTCCAGGTGTCCTGCATTCTTTTTTCAAGCTGTCTGATATAAAGTCCGGTCACCTTTTCTTTCAGACGCATAATAGCCAGCTTTTTGTTTTCCAGCTGCGAACGTGAATCCTGTGCAAATACACTTTCTCCCGTGGGTACATGAACCGCCCGAACAGCTGTATTTACCTTATTCACATTCTGGCCTCCGCTTCCCTGGCTTCTCGTAGTCTGAAACTGAATATCTTTTTCGTTGAAATGGACCTGTTCGAGTTCTTCCAGTTCGAAAACACCGATAAACCAGTTGCTTCTTTTGTGCAGCTTCCTGAATGTACTTTTCCCGGTCCAGCATATGCTTCCTAGCCACGTTTTTAAAAATTCCGTCAGATCTTTTGCTTTTAAAAGAATGGTTGCGGATTTCAGGGTCATGTTTTCATCACCGTTTTCACGATGGATGATTTCATAATCTATTTTATTATTTTTTATCTCTTCAAGGAAGACCTTAAGAACTTTTGCAGTCACCCACTGGCATTCCAAAGGCCCTCTTCCTGAAGTTATCTGTATGAGTTTTTCCATTTTTTAATTTAATTTTGGCATTGCACTTAATGCAGGGTGCCCTATAGGATCAATTCCTTTCTGTAATAATTCTTTGGCAGCCATGACAGCCCAGCATTTGTCACTGGAATGAATATTCCTGTAAAATGTCAGCAAGAGTTCAGGTTTAACAACACTAAAACCATTAATTTCAATAGTTTCCAGATCCTTTCTTTCAAAAAAATCGATGGTAACCCTATGAGACTTTCCGTTCTCAGGCTCTATTGTTTTCTCGTATCTGCGAAAGTTTTCGTCACTCTGCAGATGATCATACCGTGTCCATACTTTCTGAAACCCCTCCTGCTGAAGGATTATCACAGCTTCTGCTGCATTTTCTTTTGTTACAAAAACGTCAATATCCTTATGGTCATGGGCATGTTTATATTCCGTATGGCCTTCTTGTGACATAAAATGCCAGGCCCAGCCACCTGATATAATGACTTTCTTTTTCAATTTATTTAAAATTTCAAGTCCGTGCAGGATTCTGAATTCCGGCCAGACTTCTCCGTATCTTTTTATGTTATGAGGTGCTCCCATTTTTTTAATTTTAAAATAATTCTTTATTAAACCTTATAGGTTTTTGAAACCTATAAGGTTGTAAAGTTTAAGACTCATTATTTGTCCATTCTCACAATTCTGGGCTGAAATGTTCCAAGGATATCCACCAATTCGCTCTGAGCATTCATCACTTCGTGAATGTCTTTGTAAGCCATTGGCGCCTCTTCTGTATTTCCTCCTATCAGAGTAACTTTCTTCAGCTTCAGCTCTTTTTTGATGTCATTCTGAGTAAAAAGGCTTCTGCATTCCCCTCTTGAGTGAGCTCTTCCCGCTCCATGTGATGCCGAATTCAGTGAATCCGGATTTCCTTTTCCACGGACGATAAAGCCTTTAGCCGTCATAGAACCCGGAATCATTCCCAGTTCGTTTACATTAGCCGGTGTAGCTCCTTTCCTGTGAACAATTACTTCCTTTCCGTTATGAATCTCCTTCCATGCAAAATTGTGATGATTTTCAATTCTTGCCTTGACTCTTCCTCCGACTGCTTTTACCAGTCTTCTGTGAATATCATCGTGACAGGCAGAGGCATAATCTCCGGCAAGATTCATCGCAGTCCAGTATTCCAGGCCGAGATGGGTACTGAGATCCAGCCAGGCAAACTGCTGGGCTTCTTTTGGCAGCGGACACTGGTCTGCAGCCACTCTTGAGTAATACTGGGCAATTTCTGCTCCCAAGCCTCTGGAACCACTGTGTGAAAGGATTCCCAGATATTTTCCTTTCGGTAATCCGATCTGGTCATCTTCTTCCGTGATTTCCACTTCCCCGAATTCTACGAAATGATTTCCGCCTCCGGAAGACCCCATCTGTTTAATGGCTTTTCCTTTTAATCTTCTCAAAATTGGGATCATATCGAAGGTATCTCTCTCAAAGATTTCATGATCAATATGAGATTTATGGGTTTCATACATCCCGAATTTGGTGTGCTCTGCAAGGGCTTTTTCATATTTGTCCCTTGCCCCGTCAAGATATGAAACTGGTATATCCAGAATACTGAGGCTCATCCTGCAGCCGATATCCATTCCAACTCCATAAGGGATTACGGCGTTTTCTACTGCGAGAACACCTCCTATCGGAAGTCCGTAACCGCTGTGGGCGTCTGGCATTAAAGCGCCTTGTGTTGATATTGGCAGCTTTAAAGCGGTGTACAGCTGGTTTTTTGCTTCTTCAGAAATGTTGTTTCCAAAGATCCGGAAAGAAGCACGCTGGGTATTGAGCATTCTTTTTTCTGTTTTTCTGGATGAAAGCAGCGATTCTGCAATCTGTCCGAAAGTCAGGTCTTTTTCAAAGTTTTCAGGGTTCAGGAGGATTTCTTTTAAAATAGATCTTACATGATGAATATTCTTCGTTGCAAAATTTCTTTTCATAACCTCCAGAGCCACATTGACGCTTTGATTATTCGGATAACCGAGTTTTAATATATCTTTTCCTTTTAGTTTTAAATTTCCCATTGTTTTATTTTTAAGACATAAGATGCCAGACACAGGATTCAAAATTTTGATCTGTGCATATTCTTTTTATCAACTAAAATACTAGTTGAACTAAATTTGTAATGAAGACAATACGTTGAATCCTAAAAAGGTTCAATACTTATATTCTTCTGATATTGAAAAAATTTCGGGGAAACTTGTTTGAGTTTGAAATATTGCGCAATAAAAACCCGAAATCTTTGCGACTCCGGGTTTTGATATTTCGTTGTACTATTATTCTAAGAGTATACCAAACCACGAAGCCTTACCACTGTAAGCGGTAATCCAACTGTAGAATTCTGATTAAATCTGAACATTTGCTTCGTTGTTTTTAATGGATTAAACTTGATTTTCAGGTGCAAATATATTAATTTTTCTGAATATCCAAATTTTTTAATAAAAAAAAAGCCTGGATAAATAATCCAGACTTATATTTTTTGAGTGATTAATCTTTCGATCCTAAGCTGTCCATCTCATCATCCATTCCTTTAACTTCATTGGAGTGATATACTCTTTCTGATCCGAGAAAGTAAATGTTATGTCTTGCTTTGGCAATGATTCCGTTATATTCCTGCTCTGTCATGCCTTCAGGAATGGTATCGCGGGGTTCTGATGGTCTCCGATAGACTTCAAGTGCACCGTTTTCATTTAAAACAGACTTGGCTACTTTTGCCCGCTCGAGGTCATCCGTGTACACAATAACATTGCTTCTTCCTATGCTATGTTTGCGATAGGCTTCCAACATTTCTGCATCGTGAGCAAAGACATAGTCAAAAAATCCTTTCGTCTGCTCGTCTTCCTGATGATCAGTTGACATTCCACTTTCTACTCTGGACTTTGAGATAATAATATCTGCTTCGTCAAATCCTTTTTCTTTTAAATTTTTTTTAATTTCCTCTGTATCTACAGTCACCGGAAATACTGAAACTACTGTATAAGCCATAATGAAATTTTTCATTAAACTATACAAAAGCCATGCAATTTATCCTTTATAAGAATGTTAATTTAGAAATTTTTCAAGAATTTCCACGGCACATTTAGGAAGATTGGTTCCCGGACCGAAGATAAAATCTGCACCGTTGGCGTACAGAAATTCATAATCCTGCTGCGGAATAACACCTCCTACCACGATAGTTACATCATCTGCACCCAGCTTCTTCAGTTCTTCCACGACCTGCGGAACAAGGGTTTTATGACCTGCTGCGAGAGAAGATACCCCAAGGATGTGGATATCGTTTTCTACAGCCTGTTTGGCTACTTCCTCCGGGGTCTGGAACAATGGCGCCACATCGACATCAAATCCCATATCTGCAAATGCGGTGGCTACCACTTTTGCTCCTCTGTCGTGCCCGTCCTGCCCCATTTTAGCAACCATAAGTCTTGGGCGGCGTCCTTCTTCTTCTTCAAATTTCTGAGTCAGGTGAAGGGCTTTTTCAAAATATTCGTTTTTCCCTGCGTTCATGGCATATACTCCAGAAATGGTTTTAATATTGGCTTTATATCTTCCGAATGTTTCTTCCATGGCATCGCTCATTTCGCCAAGGGTCACTCTTCTTCTGGCTGCTTCTATGCATAATGCCAGTAGGTTTCCTTTTCCGGTTTTTGCACTTTCTCGGATATTATTCAGAATTTCTGCAACAGCTTCAGGATTTCTTTCTGCTTTTATTTTTTCCAGCCTCTCGATCTGTTTTCTGCGAACTTCTGTGTTATCGATATCCAGGATTTCAATACCATCCTGTTTCAATGATGTTCTGAATGAGTTTACTCCGATGATAAATTCTTCACCGCTATCAATTTTAGCCTGCTTTTTAGCGGCCGCTTCTTCGATCCTCATTTTTGGAATTCCGGCTTCGATGGCTTTGGTCATTCCTCCTTCCTGCTCTACCTCATCAATGTATTTCATTGCTTCTTCGATCATCTGCTGGGTAAGGCTTTCTACAAGGTTACTTCCGCCCATAGCATCTACCACATCGCAAATTCCGCTTTCCTGCTGAAGAATAATCTGGGTATTTCTGGCAATTTTCGCTGAATAGTCGGTTGGAAGCGCGATGGCCTCATCAAGGGCATTGGTATGCAGCGACTGTGTTCCGCCTAAAGCTGAGGAAAGGGCTTCGATGGCCGTTCTCGTAATATTGTTAAAAGGTTCCTGTTCCGTAAGGGACCATCCTGAGGTCTGTGAATGCGTTCTTAAGGCCAAAGATTTCTGATTCTGCGGATTGAACTGTTGCAAAAGAGTGGCCCAGATATATCTTGCGGCACGCATCTTTGCAATTTCCATAAAGTGATTCATTCCAATGGCCCAGAAAAATGACAGCCTCGGGGCAAAATCATCAACATTCATTCCTGCTTTGATTCCTGTTCTTACATATTCCAGACCGTCTGCAAGGGTATAAGCCATTTCCAGTACCGGAGTGGCTCCTGCTTCCTGCATATGATAGCCTGAAATAGAAATTGAGTTGAATTTCGGAATATTTTGAGCCGTATATTCAAAGATGTCTGCAATGATTTTCATGGAAGGAGCCGGCGGATAGATATAGGTGTTCCTTACCATGAATTCTTTCAGAATATCATTCTGAATGGTTCCTGAAAGAAGCTCCTGTTTTACACCCTGCTCTTCTGCTGCAACAATATAGAAAGACAAAATAGGAAGTACTGCACCGTTCATAGTCATGGATACGGAGATCTGATCTAATGGAATCTCATTGAAAAGGATTTTCATGTCTTCCACAGAATCAATAGCTACCCCTGCTTTACCCACGTCTCCAACTACTCTGGAATGATCTGAATCATAACCCCGGTGGGTAGCAAGGTCGAAAGCTACAGAAAGTCCTTTTTGTCCTGCAGCAAGATTTCTTCTGTAAAAAGCATTAGATTCTTCTGCTGTGGAGAAACCTGCATACTGTCTTACAGTCCATGGCTTTTGTACATACATAGTGGAATACGGGCCTCTGAGGTAAGGAGCAATTCCCGGAGAAGTCTGTGTTAAGGATTCATTCTTAACATCTTTGGGGGTATAAGATGATTTTAACTCCAGACCGTCTTTTTCAAAATTATAGACCTCTCTTTCCTGAGGTTCTACATTAAAATCCGGTTTTTTCACAGAAATTGTCTTTCGCATTCCAATAATTTTTGTCTGCGTAAAGTTAATTTTTTTGAACGAAACATGAAACTTCTGTTAACTTACAGTTTTTCTGAGCTTTAATGTATAAAAAAGACCGGACAATTGCCCGGTCTCAGCTATTGATGAACTTTCTTATTATTTTTTAATAAGTTTGGTATTGTAAGTGTTTTTATCATCTTTAATTGTGATTACGTACACTCCTTTTACAAGCTGTGCCACATTAATTCTCTGACCATCAATCTGACCCTGCTGAACGATTCTACCGTCTGCACTGTAAATGCTGTAATCCGCTTTTCCTTTCAGGTTTTTAACTTCTACGAAAGTATCGGCAGGATTTGGATAAATGGATATTTCTGATGTTTTTACCGTATTTACATCATTAACAGCCAATCCGCTTGTGATTTTTACAGAAAGATCCATGACACTTCCCGCCTGGTTGGTATTTCCGCAGGCATTGCTTAGCGCACTGTTAAAGTTTCCTGCCACTCTCATTCTCAATAGTTTATCTCCGCTAAAAGCTGTTGCCGGAACGGTAAATGTTGCTGTCTCCGTTCTTGTTCCTGTTGCAGAGGCAGAAGTCATTATTTTTTCTGTTGCTTCAAAAACCCCGTTTCTGTTATAGTCTATCCAGGCATTTACGGTAAAAGGATACTGAGCATAACTGGAAGAGCTTCCTGCCAGGACGGACACAGTATACTGGGTTCCTTTTGTAAGGTTTATGATCTGTGCCGGGTTTTCACTTACATCTTTGTAAGATCTGAAAGTACCGTCTGTATAGTTAACATTGGCAAGCTGGACACGTGCAATAGTTCCTAACTGATTAATTCCTGTAGTCAGCAAGCAGTAATCTATTCCTGTTTTTAGTCCTTTTGTTTTAAAGGTATAATTTGATGAGAAAGCTCCCGGTACACTGTTTACTACAGCTGCAACCTGTACTTCAAAATTGGTTTCGTCTTCTAAACCTGTCAGAACTACAGAATTCACCGTACTTGTTGTATTGGACCAGTTGGTATCGCCTACTTTTCTATAATTTACAGAATAGGTGGCAGCTCCCGGTACGCTGTTCCAGGATACTCTTGCAGTAGTTTTGAATACTTCCGTATCTATCGTGGAAACACCCGTTGGTGCTGCCGAGGTAGATGTTGGCGCAGCTCCTACATTAACTGCCGGAGAAACAGCATAGAAAATATTACCGATCGCAGATATTCTTAATTTAACAGCTCCTGTTAAACTAGCCGGCATCTGGCCTGTGTAACTTCCACTGTTTGGCACTGAAGCTGCAAGGTCTGTCCAGGTAACTCCGTTATCTGTTGTGTAATCTATTTTAACATTAGCTACATTGTAAGGAGCTGCTGTCGTATTGGCTACATCCCACTGTATTGTATTTGATGCATTATTATATAAAACCGAGGAAGTGGTAAGGCCATTAAATTTAAACGGACCGTCATTTCCTACAACCACTGTAGTTTCAAGGGAAGAAACCATTGGTCTTGTAGGGTTTGCATCTCTTAATGTTACGGCATATTTTAAAGTTCTCGGAATATAACTTACAGTTTCCCAGTTTGTTTTATCCGTAAGCTTTCCGTCCATTACGGTAGCAAAGCTTGGGAAATATCTTCTTCCTCCCACTGTACCAAAATATGATCTTGCTATACTTCCTTCGGTATTGTATCCCCAGCCGCTGTCTCCTGAAATGGTGTTATTGGCTCCAACGCTGTCGTACTGTTCCCAGGTATAGGTAAACGGATCTCCCTGTGCATCTGTTGCAGAGGCATCCAGATAGTAGGCTGTCCCCTTCGGGATATTTCTTGATGTAAGTGGGGAAATCACCGGCGCTGTATTGGTTGTAATGTCTACAGATGTTCCGCAGGCTGTTTTGGCATCAAGACTTGTTAATATCTGATTGATTGAGGAATAGTGGAAGTAGGCATCAGAATTCATCTGTACATTATCTCCAGTAATTCCTGCATAGGCCATAATAGTAGTTCCTCCTCCAGGCTCTATATTTACTCCGGAATTTTCCGATGAATGGGAGAATGTATGGTTTCCACCAAGCTGGTGTCCCATTTCGTGGGCTACATAATCAATATCAAATAAATCTCCTACCGGGTTGGTATTTTGTGTAAATGCAGATCCTTTTGCTAAATTCGTCGGGCTCGTAGGATCTTTACATGTAGATCCGATAGAACCGGCGTTTCCGTTTCCACCAGCAGCATTAAATACGTGTCCCATGTCGTAATTGGCATTGCCGACCACGGAGGTCAGGGTCTGCTGCAGATTCAGATTCAGGTTTCCGGTATAAGGATCTGATGTAGGATCTGTGTATATGATCGCCGGGATGTCCTGAATAATAGCCTTGATGCCGAATTCCTTTTCAAATACTCCATTCACACGGGTCATGGTAGCATTCATCTGGATTACTGTATTGGTAATTCCTCCTGCGGGATCAAATTTTTTGGTGTATTCTCCTGTAGTGGAAAGTGCAAGTCTATAGGTTCTGTACTTTGTAATGGAAGGTCTGCTGGTAATTCCTACGTTAGAAAGATTATTTTTTCCATGGATTTCCAATGATTTAATATCTTTGGCATTCGTCTCTTCTGTAGTACATTCAAATCCATTATCACTTGCAGTTCTTTTGGTTTTGTAGAAAACTCCATAGGTTTGTTTATCTGTAGTGATAGGCTCTATAAACTGAAATACTCCGTTTTTGATAATCATGGACTGTATCTCGGTAGGAGCGGTACTGAATCTTACATATTTGGAAGGGTCATCTACCCCTACTCCTACATATGATCCTAACTGATAACGGTCCGCCATGGATTTCTCAACAACAGGATTGCTGTATACCGCAAATTTTTCAATTTTCCCTTCTGCTGTAGGAAGAGAAATAATTACAGGTTTTGCATCTTTACCTGTTTCTACAGCATCTTTCAGAATATTTCTAAGTGATGCCAAATCTACTCTGTAAGAGTACTGAACTTCAACTTCTTTCCTGATTTGAGAAGTTTTCTGGGATGCAGGCTCCCACCTTTGTGCATTAAAAGACGCCAGACCGGCGGACAGAGCACAAACTAGTAAAATTTTCTTTTTCATATTTACAGTGATTTCAAAAAAATTATTCAGCATTTTCACAAAAATAAAAATTAAAACCCAAATATTAGCATTAAAAAAGCTTATTTGATGTTAAAATATTAAATTAACATAAGAACATTTACTAGAAACCGGAGGATACGGGCTGATATTAAACAAAAAAGACCGGGCAATTGCCCGGTCTCATTTTATAGATAACTTATTTATTATTTTTTGATAAGCTTAGTGTTGTATGTGTTATTATCATCATTAATAGTAATTACATACATTCCTTTTGCCAAGCTAGCTACATTAATGATCTCGCCATCAAGATTACCACTTTGAACCAATCTTCCGTCTGCACTGTAGATTTTGTAATCTGCTTTTCCTTTAAGGTTTCTAACGCCTACAAAAGAATCGGCAGGATTTGGATAAATCTCAACTTCAGATTTGGTTGCCTTTGTTTCGTCTACTGCAAGTGCACTTCCGAAAATTTTCACAGAGAAATCCATTACGCTTCCTGCCCCACTTGGAATAGTTCCATTGGTACCGCAAGCATTATTTAATGCAGAAGAATAATTAGATGCCACTCTCATTCCCACTACCCTGTTTCCAACAGAAGCAGAAGCAGGAACTGTGAAGTTACCCGTAGCACTTCCTACTCCATTTGAACCTGGAGCTATGGCAGCAC
The DNA here is from genome assembly GCF_900129755.1 of Chryseobacterium oranimense. Classification (GTDB taxonomy): domain Bacteria; phylum Bacteroidota; class Bacteroidia; order Flavobacteriales; family Weeksellaceae; genus Chryseobacterium; species Chryseobacterium oranimense. Next base: position 65,772 of record NZ_FQWT01000007.1, on the reverse strand, counting down.
TTGTATATACTTTCTCACTTGTCTCATACACTCCGTTTCTGTTGTAATCGATCCACACATTATAAGTCATTGGAGCAGCTTGATTGTAAATACCAAAAATCGATATAGGATAAGAATTTCCTCTAATAAGATTGATTATTTTTGCCGGATTTTCACTTACATCTTTGTATGATCTGATGTTTGTATCGATATGGTTAACATTGGAAAGCTGCACTCTTGCAATATTTCCTACTGCATTATAACCTGTATTTAAGATACAGTAGTTTACTCCTGTTGCCAATGGTTTTGTTTTGAAAACATAGTTTGAAGAGAAAGCTCCCGGTACGCTATTCACAACAGCTGCTACTTGTACATCGTAAGCCATTTCGTCTTCAAGACTGCTTAATAAGATTGAATTGGTTGTACTTGTTGCATTAGTCCATGCTGAAGTTCCTGTTTTTCTGTAATTTACAGAGTAAGAAGCTGCTCCCGGCACACTGTTCCAAGATACAATTGCAGAATTTTTAAGAACATCTGCTGCTGTAGTAGATACTCCTGTTGGTGCTGCTGTAGTTGAAGTAGGCGCAGCTCCAATTGTTACTGCAGGAGATACTGCATAGAATATGTTATTGATAGCAGATATTCTGAATTTAACAGTTCCTGTTAAGCTTGCCGGCATCTGTGCAGTATAAGTACCTGTGTTTGGCGTAGAAGCTACCAATTCTGTCCAGGTCGTACCGTTGTCAGCTGTATAATCTATTTTTACATTCGCAACGTTGTAAGGAGCAGCATTTGTATTGGCTACAGCCCACTTAATTGTGTTGGATGCATTGTTATATAAAGTTGTAGCTGTTGTAAGACCGTTAAATTTAAATGGTCCGTCATTTCCTACATTTACAGTTGTTTCTAAGGATGAAAGCATTGGTCTCTGTGCATTTTCATCTCTTACAGTTACCGCATAGTGAAGTAATCTAGGAACATAAGAAACAGTTTCCCAGCTAGGATTTGTATTATTTGGAAGACTTGCTTTATTGGTCAAAATTCCGTTCATAACCAAAGGTAAACTTGGGAAGTATCTTCTTCCGCTTGTAGTACCAAAATAAGATCTTGTTAATGCACCCTGTGTATTGTAGCCCCATCCGGCATCTCCGGAAATAGTAGCATCTTCATCTACGCTGTCATACTGTTCCCAAGTATATTTTACAGGATCTGTATCTGTTGCTGTAGCCTCTAAATAATAGGCTGTTCCTTTAGGAATGCTGTATGCTGGAAGCGGAGAAATAACAGGTGCTGTATTGGTTGTAATGGTTTGTGAAACACCACAGGTTGTCTTAGAATCAAGATTATTAAGAATCTGGTTAACAGAAGCATAGTGGAAATAAGCATCAGAATTCATCTGTACATTATCATATGTAATTCCGGCATACCCCATGATAGTGGTACCACCCCACGGCTCTACGTTTACACCTGATCCTTCCGTGTTATTGGAGAAAGTATGGTTTCCTCCTAACTGGTGTCCTAATTCATGAGCTACATAGTCTATATCGAATGAATCTCCTGATGGAACTCCATTGGCGGGAGAAGTAAATCCAGAACCTTTGTAAGCTACCGGAGATCCCTGATTCAATGTCATATCATCACTACAGATACATCCGATACATCCGGCGTTACCACCTCCTCCATCGGCACCAAATAAATGTCCGATATCAAAATTGACTTCTCCTACGTTATTATGAAGAGTATTCATCAATTCTGCATTCCATGCTCCATCACCTACACCCACATCTGAGTCTGAATAAGGATCCGTAGCAGCATCGATATAAATAACATTCTGATAATCCTGAACAAGAAGTTTAATCCCGAAATCTTTTTCGAAGACTCCGTTTACACGAGTCATTGTATTATTCATTGCTATTATTGCAGGAGCTTTTTTCTGAGCATCCGTTGCTGTAGCAGGTACTCCGGCTTGAGCCATGAAATATTGTGTGTATTCTGCTGTAACAGACATAGCCAATCTATATGTTCTATATTTTGTGCTTGCAGGTCTGTTTGTAATCCCTACATTAGAAAGCTTTTTTTTACCGTTCTCTTTAAGGAACTGGATATCTTTGCTATTTTTTTCGTTAGTCCCGCATTCGAATCCCTGCTCGCTGCTTGTTCTCTTTGTCTTATAGAATACTCCGTAAGTCTGCTTGTCTGTAGTGATCGGCTCAATGAACTGGAATTCTCCGTTCTTGATGATCATAGACTGCATTTCTGTAGGAGATGTGCTGAATCTTACATATTTAGAAGGGTCGTCAACACCTACTCCTACGTATGATCCCAACTGGTATCTGTCTGCCATAGACTTTTCCATCACCGGATTGCTGTATACCGCAAATTTTTCAATTTTCCCTTCTACTGTAGGAAGAGAAACAATAACAGGTTTAGCATCCTTACCTGTCTCTACTGCATCTTTTAAAATGCTTCTAAGCGATGCCAGATCTACCCGGTAAGAGTATTTTACATCAACTTCTTTTCTGATTTGGGATGTCCTCTGCGATGCAGGTTCCCATCTCTGTGCATTGAAACTGGCAACACCAGCGGCTAATGCACAAACTAGTAAAATTCTTTTTTTCATAATGATCTACAAGAATAGAATTAATAAATTTTAAATATCCATAGCAAAAATAACAATTTAACGCATAGCAGCACCAAAAAAAATAAGTAAATTCAATTAAACTGACTATTTTTTTTATTTTATGATATTAGTTAGTCATTTAATTATTTTCGTTTCATATGCATAAAATGATATAAAATTTACATCTTTATCAGTTTCTTGTTTAATTGATCATTTTCACTTTGTGATCCTATTCTTAATTTTAAACAACGATCTATATGCTATCTTATAATAAGTATCGGCCGCTCTTCGAGCGGCCGATACTTTTATTTTAATTCAAATTCAATTATTTCAGTTTCGTTATTCCCATTTCATAAAGGGCAAAAGAAATAAGATCTGCATTTTCACTGATTACCTGATCGGTTGCTCTTCCTGCACCATGACCGGCATTTTTTTCAATTCTCAATAAAATCGGGTTTTTACAGTTCTGCTTTTCCTGAAGTTCTGCACCGAATTTGAAAGAGTGTGCCGGAACCACCCTGTCGTCATGATCGCTTGTAATGATCATTGTGGAAGGGTAGCATGTTCCTTTTTTCACATTATGTACCGGAGAGTAGGACTTAAGATATTCAAACATTTCTTTACTGTCTTCTGCGGTTCCGTAGTCATATGACCAGCCGGCTCCTGCTGTGAATTTATTGTATCTCAGCATATCCAGAACGCCTACACCAGGAAAGGCTACTCTTGCAAGGTCGGGACGCATGGTCATAGTGGCTCCTACAAGCAGTCCGCCGTTCGATCTTCCGGATAATGCCATGTATTCTTTTGATGTATAGCCTTTGCTTTGCAGGTATTCTCCTGCAGCAATGAAGTCTTCAAAAACATTTTTCTTTTGCATCTTTGTTCCTGCATCATGCCATTTTTTACCGTATTCACCTCCTCCTCGGATGTTCGGTACAGCATAGATTCCTCCGTTTTCCATCCAGATGGCATTAACTACTGAGAATGAAGGCTGAAGACTGATGTTGAACCCTCCATAAGAATAAAGAATTGTAGGATTTTTACCGTCCAGCTTTGTTCCTTTTTTATAGTTGATCATCATAGGAATTTTAGTTCCGTCTTTTGACGTGTAAAAAACCTGTTCAGAAACGTAATCCTCCGGATTGAATTTCACTTTTGGCTTCTGATAGATCTCGGATTTCCCGGAATCTGCATTGAATTTATAAGTGGTTCCCGGTGTAATATAGTTGCTGAAAGAGAAGTAAAGTTCTTTTTCTTCTTCTTTTCCTCCAAAACCACTTACATTTCCTTTTCCCGGAAGAGTAATTTCCCTGATCAGTTTTCCTGTTCTGTCAAACTGTTTTACCTGATCAATGGCATCAACCATGTAGGTAGCAAAGAAATACCCGCCTCCTGTAGATATTCCCAAGACATTTTCCGTCTGTGGGATCACATCTTTCCAGGTTTCCGGTGAAGGATTGGCTATGCTGGTTTTTACAAGGCGCATATTCGGGGCATCCTTATCGGTAAAGATAAAAAGATCATCGCCCTGGGTGTCTACAATGCTGGCATTAATATCAAATCCTTTGTTGATCTGCACAAAATCACCTCCTTTCTTTAAATCCTTGATATACAATTCATTTCCATTGGTTGCATTGGCCGCAGAAATGATCAGGTATCTCTGATCTTCAGAAACTCCGGCTCCAAGATACCTTCTCGGCGTCTGATCTCCTCCGAAGATCAGTTTGTCTTCAGACTGCTTTGTCCCCAGTTTATGGAAATATACTTTATGCTTGTCGGTCATTCCGGAAAGTACGGTTCCTTCTTTCGGCTTATCATAGCTTGAATAATAGAATCCTTCATCACCCTGCCATGATATTCCGCTGAATTTTACGTCAATCAGCGTTTCATCGATCTGCTTTTTGGTAATGGCATCAATGATGATAATTTTGTTCCAGTCGCTTCCGCCTTCAGAAATGGAATAAGCAGCCAGGTTTCCTTTTTTGTTGAATGACAGATTGGAAAGTGAGGTAGTTCCTTTTTCTGAAAATTTATTCGGATCTAAAAATATTTCCGTTGCCTTGGTCTTATTGTTTGTTCTGTATAAAATAGATTGTGCCTGAAGACCGTCATTTTTATAATAATAAGTATAATCTCCTTCTTTGAATGGTGCTGAAATTTTCTCATAATTCCAGATTTCTGTCAGCTGATCTTTAATTGCACTTCTGAACGGGATTTTTGAAAGATAATTCTGGCTGAATGCCACCTCATCATTTACCCATTTTTTGGTAGCCTGAGAGTCATTTTCCAGGTCTCTGAACGGATCTGCCACAGCATTGCCAAAATAAGTATCGGTCTGGGTTCCTTTTACGGCTTTAGGATAATTCATTTTTTGAGAATAAAAAGTTGCTGAAAACAAAACTCCAGCGGTTAATAAGATAGGCTTAAAATTCATAAATCAAGGGTTTTCTCAAAAATACGTAAAGTATATGGAATAAAAAAAGACCCTGGTTTCAAGGTCTTCATTAAATATTTTTTTATGGTCATTATTTAGATCCGAAGCTTTCGAAATAAAAATCGGTCAGTCCGGAAACAATTTCATCAGGGCTGCCATTCCAATAATATATTTTCCCACCTTCGTTAAGTTGGTATAACCTGAAATTCTGTTCCGTTTCTACCGTCTTATCTGCATTTTTAAAGTATTGTACACTCTCAACCAGATATTTCTTGAGATCTTCCGGCTTAACTTTCTGGATCTCTCCGGACGGTACCTCAGGAAGTTTTGCAGGAACCTTAAAGCTTACAGTATAGGTAACCTCAGCAATTTTCTGATCTTCAATATATTCATTCTGAACAACTTTTACTTCTTTGACGGTAAGTTTACCATTTTTAAAATTTTCCATCATGGCTGTAAAATACTCTTCAGCTTCTTTTCTGCAGGCATCTGCCGTAGGTTTGGAAAAAGCAGAAAGAAAATTATCCGTACTTTCTTTCATCATATCCTGGGAAACGGTTTTAAAATCAACCTGATACGCATTTTCTCCCTCTACCGTAGGCTTTAAATAATCATTCAGCTTAGAAAGCGAAACATTATCATTTTTCACAAAGGTTCCGAAATACATTTCAAAAACCTCCGAAGGTTTTTTCACTTCCGTCTGTGCCAGCAGGTTTTGACTGAATAATGCCAGCATGAGCAATACAATGATTTTAATATTCTTCATATTTATATTTGGTAATTTAATTTTGTGCTAGTTGAAACTTTTAAAATAGGAATCGTTCAGTTTCCACACCAATTCCTGAGGACCACCGTTCCAATAATAGGTATTTCCGTCTTTTTTTACCTGAGACAGCCTGAAAATCTGCTGTACGGTAACCTCCTTTCCGGGTTCTGAAAATGCCTTCACCTGCTTTTTTAAGTAGTTCTGCAGCTCACCGGCCGTCATTCTTTTGATATTAACCGGTTTCAGTCCGACAGGCTTTTCAGGAACAGAGAAAATAAGATCTACGTTGAGCTCCATGACAGAGCTGTTTGCTGCAAATTCATTTTTCACTTCCCGTACACTTTTTAATGTGTACCGGGTATTTTTCAAATTATTTAAAAGCGTATTATAATATTCCTCCGCATCCTTTTTACAAACATCAGCCTTCTCTTTCGGAAGATCTGCAAGAAATAACGTTGTAAGATACTGAACATCCTGATGGTAAGACTTCTTCAGATCCATTCTATAGGTATTTTCAGTACCAAGAAACGTAAGCAGATAGCTATTAAGCTTATTAAGTGCCTGTTCATCCTGTTTCACAAAAGTATCAAAGTACAATGCGAATACCTGCTCAGGCTGCAATGTCTTGGTTTGGGCAAAAAAGTTCTGAGCGCAAAACAGTGTCATCAGCAATAAAATTCTCCCTAGTTTTTTCATGGTTCGTTTAAATTCAATGATTTTTAAGCAAAAAAAAGCTCCTGAAATCCAAGAGCGTGGTTATAATTTATTCTAACAATAGCTTTCTCTCAAAATTAGGTTATAATCAAAACCCTTGTGGCCCATCACCGATACTATCTGATGGCTTAGGTATTTCCACATTACAATTAGCCAAGTAAAGCGAAATATTACAAGATGATAATACCGTTTTATCAGTAACAATCTGAAATCTACCTTTTCTAATAGCCTTTACTTTTACAGTTACAGTTTTTCCCCCACATCCATATAGTTGAATCATATCATATGGATTAATTTCAGCATAATGGGTATTTGGTGGCAGATAAATAGTGGGAGTTCCACCAAAAACATTTCTTCCTCCTATAAAGTATTCTAAATCAAAAGTATATCCTTCACTTAACAATTGTGGAGAATAAATCTGAATATAGCCACTAACATAATTAGTCGGATCTGTATTAGGAACAACATCAGATCTATCACTTAAGATAAAATCATAATTTTCATCAACCTTACTATTCAAATTCTTTGTAATATTACCTATTTTGTTTTCAGATTTACCTAAATCTAAATCGTCCTTTTGGACATCTGTAGAGCAGGAAGACATAAGGAATAAACCAATTGTCAGTAAGAATAATTTTTTCATATTTATATTGTGTGATTATCTATTTTAGTAATTTTCTTCTTCTCCCTTCATTTTTTCTGCATTTTCTGCCATGATCACGGCGTCTATCATTTCAGAAATATCTCCGTTCATATAAGCATCCAGATTGTACATAGACTTGTTGATTCTGTGGTCAGTAACCCTTCCCTGAGGATAGTTGTAGGTTTTGATCTTCGCAGAACGGTCTCCTGTGGAAACCATGGTTTTTCTCTGTGCTGCAATATCTCCCTGAACTTCCTGTAGCTTAATATCATATAGTTTGGCACGAAGCATTTCCATGGCCAGTTCACGGTTAGCCAGCTGAGAACGGGCCTGCTGACATACTACTACCAAACCTGAAGGCTTGTGGGTTAACTGTACTTTGGTCTCTACCTTGTTAACGTTCTGTCCTCCGGCACCTCCTGAACGGGATGTCTGCATTTCAATATCTGCAGGATTGATCTCCACATCCACTTCTTCAGCTTCCGGAAGCACAGCTATGGTAATAGCAGAAGTGTGAACTCTTCCCTGGGATTCTGTTTCCGGAACACGCTGTACACGGTGAACGCCGGACTCGAATTTCATAATTCCGTAAACACCTTCACCTTCCACCTTCATAATCAGTTCTTTATAACCTTTTGCCGCTTCATTGGAATCTGTTACTTCATGTCTCCATCCTTTTGATTTGAAATACATGGTGTACATTCTGTAGATATCTTCCACAAAAATAGCTGCTTCATCACCTCCTGTTCCGGCACGTAATTCCACAATGATGTTTTTGTCGTCTGCAGGATCTTTAGGAATCAGTAAAACTTTCAATTCTTCTTCCAGTCCTGGAATTTTAGCCTGAGCTTCAAGTTTCTCCTCTTTGGCAAGATCTACCAAATCTCTGTCTGAGCCATCAGCAATAATTTCATCAGATTCTTCAATGGCATCAAGAGCACCTTTGTACTGATCGTAAACTTTCACAATCTTACCCAAATCACTGTATTCTTTATTCAGAGAAGAATATTTTTTTTGATCTGAAATAACATCAGGCTGTATAATAAGGTCTGCAACCTCATTATATCTTTGTTTAATAGCTTCTAGTTTTGGAATTAATGATTTAGACATTCTGCAATTTTTGAGAGTGCAAAGATATGAATTTATTAATTCAAATTAAAATTCCTTTGATCCCTAAGATTCACTAATTTTCTGATCATTAAGATGTATAAGACTAGGAATGGCAAGACTTAAATTATTCCGCAGTCTTTTTAAAAAACTTTCTGTCAATAAAATATAAAATCAGTCCGAAAACCACGATCCCAAGCCCTATAATACTTTCTTTAGGATTATGGATAAGGGTAAAATAGAGGATATAAATGCTGAAAAGCAGAAAAACAGCAGGAAAAATGTAGAATATATTGGATTTGAATATTTTTCGCTGCCCTTTTTTAAGAAAGAAAACGGTGGAAATGGAAAGACTGGCAAACAGCTGAAGAATAAAGGCTGTATACACAAAAATCTCCTTAAAACTTCCCGTTAAAATAATTACTGTTGCAATTACAGCATGAGCAAAAATAGCCCTCACCGGAATTCCTTTCTTGTTATTGACAGCAAGGTACCTCCATAGATGGTTTTCTTTCGCGAAAGCCTGTGTGAGTCTTGAGCCTACCCACAGATAACCGCTTATGGTGGCTATAAGCTGTAAAGCAATAAAGATGTTGACAATTTTACCAAAGCTTACGCCCAGCATATTGCGAGCTGCTTCTCCCATCACGTCTTCTTTTCCTGCCAGCTGGCTTACAGGAGCATGTTTCAGCATAATAAAATTCACCAAAAGATAGCTCAGTGTCACGAAAACAGTTCCTACAATCAGAGCTTTGGGAAGATTTTTCTGGACATCCTTTATTTCTCCTGCAATGTAAGAGGCAGAATTCCAGCCGGTATAAGAGTAGGTAACAAAAACCAGTGATGTGGCAAACGCAGGAAGCATGATCTCGTCCTGCCAGCTGCTGCTGAATTCCAGGCTGTTTCCCGCATCAGATCCTGAAAGTCCTACACCCAGAATGACGAGCACAATAATAAATGCGATCTTGATAAAGGTAAAAAAATTATGAAACCTGCTTGATGCTTTGAGGCTGAATGACAATGCTGCCGCCACAATGAAAATCACAGCAGTGGCAAAGCCGTTTCCAAAAGTATAATTAAAAGCTGAAAGGTATTTTGACATCGCAAGTGCAGCCAGGGCCACCGGTGCAGAGAACCCGATAATCAGGGAAATCCAGCTGACGAGATATCCGAATACGGGATGGTAGGTCTCCTTCAGATAAATATAATCTCCTCCGTTTCCTTTAAAATAAGATCCAAGCTCAGCATAGCAAAACGCCCCGAAAAGGGCAAGAATCCCGCCGATAATCCACAGCAGAAAAATACTGTAGGTATTGGTAATATCAGACAGCTGAAAGCCTAAAGTAGTAAATATCCCTGTCCCTATCATATTGGAGACAACGATAGCGGCAGCCGTTTTCCAGCCGATCTGGTGTGTAGCAGTACTCATTTAACCGTTAAAAATTAAAATTAAGCCTTCCGAAGAAATAGTTCCCCAGTGTTCCCATCTGAACCGGCGCATATTTAAATACTCCATAGTATGAATTTTCATAGATCTGACGATCCGGGAATACATCAAAGACATTATTGGCACCTATCGTCAGGTTGATACTTTTCGTAATATCATAGCCTACACTTACATCGGTAACAACTTTCGGAGAAAAGCTCTGGACTTTCCCAAAAGGATACCCATCCCGTATGACCTGACCAAAATACGTATTTCTTACCATGAAATTGAATTTCCCAACGGCATAATTCAGACCAAGGGAGGCTTTTGTTTTTGGAGAAAGGGTTTCAATGATATTCACCTGGTCCGGTCCGAAATATTCATCCTGTGAAGGAACCAGGTTTTCCGGGAAATGAAAATCCGTAATCCTGGTTTCGGTATAATTTCCTGCCAGGCTGATATTTAAATTTCCACCACCCAGTTTCCAGTCGTAGGTAACAACAACATCTACGCCTTTAGTTTCCGTATCTATAGCATTGGCAAAGAACCTCCCGCTTTCCACATTGTACTGGGCCAGCCTTGGATCTTCAATATTACTGGTGATCACAATTCTGTCTTTTACCCTGATCCAATAGCCATCTACCGTAATAAACAGCCGGTTTGCAGGTTTGAGGGTAAATCCTGCACTTGCATTGACCGAGGTTTCCTGCTTTAACTTATCAAATCCCAGGGCTCTGGCCGCATCACTGTCGTTCCGGAAAATTCCTTTGGTGACGATTCCTAACCCGGAAGTGGAGATATCCGCATAGGAATTATTAAAATACTGCTGCTGAAGAGATGGAGCTCTGAAACCGGTTCCCACAGCTGCCCGTATTGCATAGTCTTTTATGAATTCATACCTCACCGCCAGCTTCCCGTTCAGGGTATTTCCAAAATCTGAATAATTTTCAAACCTTCCGGCAAGATCTATATTTAATTTTTTAGCCAGATCATAGGAAACATCTGCATAAACCGCTGCAGAATGTCTTGATTTTTTCAGTGCATTATCCGGTGAAAAACCAATAAATGATTGTGAGCCTCCATTTCCTTCCACTTCAGATCCCGGGACCGCAGGATTTCCGTTGATGTCATACCGGGTGTAAGAAGCTTCATCCCCTGATTTGATCTGATACTGCTCAAAACGGAACTCTCCTCCAAAGGCTACATTAAACTGATTGATGCTCTTAGAAACATCCAGATTAATTGTATTTTGAAGGAAACTATGTGCTCCTGCATAAAAGCTTGTAGGAGATTTTGTACCCAATGAAGCATTGTTGGTATGGTCTACATTATAGTTGAAGGTATTGCTTCCGAACGTATTGCTTAAATCGAACAGCCAATTGTTGACGTTATATCTGGCTCCCACGGCATAAGAAAAATCATATACCTGCGATCCCAGAACGGGCTGAAAACCGTTTGGATAAATAGCAGCAACCACATTATCTGTTTCTCCCGGCAACCTCCTGAAGCCGAATCCTTTTCCTTCTTTAATGCTGAAACCTCCGAAGGAATACAGTTTAAAGCTGTCACTTAACGGATATTCTGAATTAAAAAACAATTGTGCCTGCCTGATCTGTGCGTCCCCGATCTGGAAATTAAAATCATCGCGGGTAAGTCCTCTTTCCTTTATAATTCTGTCATCTTCTGCTCTCGCGGCCACAGGATCATCTGCAAATTCATACGCAAAATTACTTCCGAAGATATCAAGATCGTGGTTTTGGGTTCTGGTGGTCTTTCCCCTGTGGCTTAACTGCAATGAAAGATTCACATAGCCGTCTTTCTTTCCCAGGGAAGATCCATAATTGATTCCGGCCTGATAGGTTTCCCCATCGTTTCTTCCACTGATTCCGTAGGAAGCTGTTGCTGAAGCTCCAATATCTTTTTTAAGGATAATATTGACAACTCCCGCAATGGCATCGGAACCATATTGTGCAGCTGCACCGTCTCTTAATACTTCAATCCTGTCAATAGCAATTACCGGAATGGTGCTGAGGTCAGTGCCGACAGATCCGTTTCCCACTGTATTCTGATAATTGACCAGTGAAGTGGTATGTCTTCTTTTTCCGTTGATAAGCACCAATACCTGATCAGGCCCCATGCCTCTTAAAGTCACCGGGTCAATATGCTCCGTTCCGTCCGAAGCCGACTGTCTTACTGAGTTGAAGGAAGGAATGACATAATTCAGCAGATCCTGAACCGTCGTTTGCGGGGCGGATTTCTGCAATTTTTCTATATTGATAACATCTACGGGAACCGGTGTTTCCAGTTTGGTTCTTTTGGCATTCCGGTTTCCTACAATAATTACATCTTCGATCTGGGTTCCTTTTTCCTGTTCCTGGGCATTGACCAGAACAGCTCCCAGGAGGATAACAGACAGGCTTAATTTTTTCATCTTTGTCCTTGTAAATTAATCATAAATATTTTCCACGGACCTCATCCGCAGGTATAAAAGACTTCAAGAAATGGAATTACTGTCAGAATGTTGACTTTTCTCATCTTCCCCATACCGGGTTGGAATTAGCACCTTTACACTTTTTAGAGCCGTGCAGGTTGCTAAGGTTTCATAGGGCCAAATCCCTCCACCTTTCTTGATAAATCTACTGCAAAAGTAGACTAATATTTTTAATTTTCAAAAAACAGGTTTATATTTTCTATGCTGTCAATAAAAAAGAGGGATAATCTATCATTATCCCTCTTTATTTTATTTGATGATCATCTTTTGGCTGGCCATGCCTGTTTCAGACCGTAGATGAACCAGGTAGGTTCCCGGAGGATAATTGGCTTTCAGCTCATAGGTTCCACTTTCATTATTGAGTTTGAATGAATCCATTTTCTTACCGCTCATATCAAAAACAGAGATTTCCCCGTTTTTGACTTTGTGATAAATGAGTTTTGCCCAACCGTTCTTTACAGGATTATCAGCAATCTGAAGTGACAGTTTGTTGGCAGCATTCACATCGGATGTTGACAAAGCTCCTGCATAGTTTCCAAAAATACGGAACTCACCAGGCTGCAATGTAATAGGGGCAGTAGTAGAGGCAACAGTCGAAACAGAATTATCCATCAGGTTCTGCCATTGACCTGTATAAGGAAAGTAAGGAACTACATTCTGTGCAGAAGTGGTATAATTGCCCAAAACTACGATGTTCTTTACCCCTGCTATTGAATTGTCATATACATAAATCCTTGTAATTAAGCCTTCTGGATCATTGGCAAGGTTATTCGATTCTACACTGTATGTTTTTGATTTAAAAACAGGATAGGTATTTCTTATATTGATAATTTTGGCCCAGGTATCATACACTGATTTTCTGTTTGGATTGGTATCATATCCTAAAGTAAAGGCAACAGGCTTTTCATCGGTTCTGCATCCGCTGTTGATGGTACCGTCTGCACATCGGTTGATACTGAATTCATAGCCAAGCTCTCCAAACTGCCAGATCATTTTCGGACCGGGAATCGTGAAGAATGTAGCTCCGAAAGTTTTCATTCTTTCAAGGGCTGTATTCAGGTTGGTTACATTGTAAGCCCCGTTAGAAGCACCATATGCAAGATTTTTAAACATTAATCTTTCTTCATCATGGCTTTCTCCATAACCCACCGCAGACATATTGGTGAAGCCGTGAAGGGTATGATTCATCCTGTCGTAGTTACTGTTTTCCTTATACCCCATTGTGTTCTGGTTGTAAGGATCGGTCTGCTTGTTCCAAAGCATTACTCCTTTTCCTTCGGCAATTCTGTAATTGGCCCACTGCTGTTCTTCTGCATCTGTTCCCAAATGTTCGAAAATCATGTAGGAGTTCGGGTCTATAGCCCATTGCTTGTCAGCATAGTTCTTCATAATATCTACCCTGTCCTGCTGGTAAGCATTGGTACAGGCTTCATCGTTTTCCGAGCAGCTTTGGGTAAATCCTTTGGTAAGGTCCCAACGGAATCCGTCAATATGATATTCCGTGAGCCACTGCTGAAGGCTTCTTTCAACATAATATTGTGTTGCGGGGCTGGTGTGGTTAAAGTCATTAAATACGTTATAAGAATGCTTCGGAACCTGGTTAAAATAAGGGTTGTTGGCAGCAATATCACCATAACCGTCTCCATCCGGATCAATATTCCAGAGTCTTGCTAATGGCGAACGTCCTGTTGCGTGGTTGAACGCAATATCTAAAATCACCGCTATTCCGTTCTGGTGACACAGGTCAACAAATTCTTTGAATTTCTCAGGAGTTCCGTAAGCTTTATCCAGCGCATAGTGGAAAGAAGTATTGTAGCCCCAGGAAAGATTTCCTTCAAATTCCATAATAGGAAGAAGCTCAATAGCATTGATATTCAAGTTTTTTAAATAGGAGATCTTATTGATCAGCGACTGCCAGTTTTTTTCCTGGGTAAAGTCTCTCAGCAATAATTCATACACCACCAGGTCTGCCTTGGCCGGTCTTTGGAAATTGGTTACCTGCCAGTTGTAAGGCACCTGCCCTGTTTTGAACATGGATACCTCAAAATTCTGTCCGGCAGGGAACGGAGGTAAATTCGGGTAGGTTGTACTTGAAATCCACTGATCATCATAAGAAGACAAAATTTGAGGAGAGAAAGGATCTGCCACAATTTTCATATCGTTTGTTCTGTACTGGAAGGTATACAATTGTTGTGGAGTCAATCCTGTCAGCTCAATCCAGTAAAGATCAGGGTTTGTGGTGTCTCTCTTCATCAAGTAGGTATCATTCACCGTCCAGTTATTAAAACTACCGATGACATGCACAAAGTTTTTATAAGGAGCATACAAAGCAAGGCCTACTTTGGTAGGATCTGTTGTACTGTAATTTATCCCTTGTCTTATCCAGCCCGGAATGGCTTCAGAAACTACATTTCTTGGAATCTGCAGCATGAACGTGGCGTTCTTGGTATTGGAATTGGCTGTTGCAATCAGTTCCATATTGGCATCCTGGGTTACCGTATAACTGAAATTGTAGGATTGTGAAGGTACAGAGGTAGAGTTTATGACGGTTCCGTTTGCTTTTAGCTGAAATGTTGCCGCTACATTCGTTGTTGCAGTAACATTAATCGAGTTTCCTGCCGGAACGGTTGTCAAGCTGTTGGCTGCCGGATTCGTCAGGCTTAAACTTAAAACTCCAACGTTCACAAAAGTATCCGATGTCTGGTGAGCCCCGGTTTTATCTTTCAACAAAAACCCCAATCTCCCGATTCCTGTTCTTCCATAAAAAGTGGTTGGAGTAAAGGTGATCGAATATGTATCGGTTCCTGAATTGTAAGTCAGTTTATTCAGTTCATTGGAATTATTCCAGCTGCCATTGGTAGGGCAATCCTGGCTGTTCTGGTAATTGGTATCCAGTGACCAAGACCAGATATAAACGGCATTGTTTGAAACACCCCAGGCAGTTTCATCAATCTGGTCTCCCGGCACCGTTAAAGTAATAACATCTGTTTCATTAAATGGATTCGGAGTAACCGTATAATTGATTTGCCCGAAAACCAACACTGTAATAAACAGGTAAATAAAGGAATATAATTTTTTCATTTATCTTATTTTTTATCGAATATAGGATTTATTTTTCTTTAAGTCCTTCATTTTTTTATTCACATAAAAAGACCCGTGAAAAAACTCACGGGTCTTTGCAGGAAAAGTAATTGTAATGAACTATTTTTTAAAATAAACTAATCATGTTATTTCACAACGAAAGCTTGCTAAAAAAGCCTTTGCTGGTCAACAAAAACGGTACAGGACCTAGTTTTTAACAATTTTCTTAGAAAAAACCCGGCCGTTCTTTAATTTTAATTCTACAATATAAATTCCATCCGGAAGTCCGTTCATATTGATTTGATTATTAATAAACTGCACATTATTAAGCCTTTGCCCTGCCATATTAATGACATTTATACTTTCAATCAGTGAATCTGATTTGAGATTAAGGATCCCGTTGGTAGGGTTAGGATACATTCCCACTGTTTCAGTATTTTTTATGATATCAGATGTTCCAAGAGCGGAAGCCGTTTTTATACATCTTACAGCAGAGCCTTGCCCTCTCATCACTCCTGAAGAAGGATTGGCAAGGGTAGAACCGATATATAAGTATTTCCCTCCTGAATTTGATGTATCCGAGCTCCAGAAATACCCTCTCTGTCCTGCAAACGTAAGTGCCCCGCTGGAAGAGCTTCTGTAGCCGGATGCGGGAAGTTTCAGGTGACTGTTATAAGCAGTTCCCGGATTGGCAATATTTTCGGCATTCACAATACCTGCCCATTCTGCCTGCGATGGCATTTTCCAGCCTGTCCCTACTGCCCGGCAAGGGTCTGCCCCTACATACTTGGATACGTTTGCAGGATCTGAAGCAGTCCATTTATCCGTAGCCTCAAAGGTTCCCCACCATGAAGGTGAGCCAATGATAAAAGCATTCAAGCCGGCTAATCCGTCCGGTGAATTTGGTGATACCGGAGCGGCTGTCGCTGAATTTCTAAGCTGGTGCCCGTCATCCCATCTTCCCCATTGGAAAAGGTCTCCATAGGAATTTTCATCGCCCATGGCAAAGGCAATCTGAGAGCTTCCCAGATTTTGCTGCAGCCATATATTCCCGTCACCACCTCTTACAGTCGCATAGGTAACCTGCTGTCCACGGTAAGTAAAAGTAACACAGCCTGTATCTCCGGCATTGCTGCCCGGATCTGTATTAGTACAGCCTGGAGGAACACCGTCCAGCGGGATTCTTTTCACTTTGGTGACATCTTCCGTGTAAGCCAGTACCAAATAATTATTTACCCTGTCTATGGCCAGGTCGTTATATTTTGCCTGACCATCAGAAATAAAATTCCCGCCTAAAGTCACCCAATCCTGTATAGCAGCATCAAATTTATATACTGTATTTCTTAACAGATCATCATTTTCGAAGCGGCTGGCGACCACATAAGGCTGTCCGGACTGGGTTACCGCTATAGCTACGTGCTGTACCTTTCCAGCGGAAAAATTAGCCTGTCCAAGCTGCACCCATGCATTTCCTTCAAATTTTTTAACGTTCAGTTTCTGCCCGTTAGCTGAACTGGAAACATAAGCTACATACAGATTATTATTCCCATCTATAGCAATATCTGAGGTATACTGTTCTGAAGATGAAGCGGCATCTACAATACTTCCCCCAACCAGGCTCCATGCCTCCGTAGCCGCCGCTGAAGTATTATTCTGATACACCCGTACACCTCCGGATATACTGCAGGTATACACTTTCTGATCAGATCCTATAACCATTTCTGCAAATGTAGCCCCATTTGAAAATCCTGTATTTCCTACCTGTTCCCAGGCTCCGTTTATATAACGCTGTACTGTTCCTGAATTCTGACCGCCAAATGTAAAAAGCACGTTGGAGGGAGAAACTGCAGAAGCATGATAGTTAGCTGCTGATGTTGTAACATTGGGAAGCGATGACCACGAAGTTCCGTTGAACTGCTGTGCTGCAATTCCCGAACCCGGATAACCGATCTGGCTGGTATAAAAAACATTTCCGGAACCGTCTAACGACAGGGAGTTAAATGTTGCCATTCCTTCAGTAATTCCAAGTGAGCCTCCCACATATGACCATGAAGTTCCATTGAATTTCTGCACAGATCCTTTAGCAACAGAAGTGTCATAATAAGAAAGGTAATAATTTCCTGTCTGGTCTACGGCCAGGTTATTATAACTGCTTCCGGCTGCTGAAATTCCCGCCGCACTTCCTACATCTTCCCATTGCTGGGCATACAGGTAACTTCCTGCGATAGTAAGCAAAGCTAAACCTGTACCTATTTTACGCATCGCAAAATGTAAATTTTGAAACATATTTAATATTATTTTTAATTATTCTAAATTTAATTTAATTTTGCACAAAATTACCTTTCATTCCCAACCCTGAGTTATCATTTCCAAACTTTTTGTTATCCGATGTCAGAGCTTTATTTCAAAAAATATCATCCCTTAAATCATTGTGTATGAAGAATTCCTCCAGAAGTGGATTGCTTTTCAGCTCCGAGAACATCAAGATGATTATGCAGGAAGAGCCTCAGCCCAAAAAATTTTCAAGATTACATATGATTGAGAGTAAAGCGAGCTTCAGCCTTCTTTTTCTGCTAAGCCCCAATATCAGGTTAGAAGCTAATGACTGTGATATGAAATTGCTGTTTAAAAAAAATCAATATATACTTCACTATTCTGCGAGGGAAAGCACAGCAGAACTGTGGACGGAAAGCCCGGAAACTATAAAATATTTCCAGATACAGATCAACTATCAGTACATCTTTAACCTTATTGATCCTGAATCGAGCAGAGAAAATGCAGAAATTCTGGAAAACATGATCCGGAACAATTATATTTTTCTCCACAAAAAAACTCCTCCCTATATGACCGTAGAAATGCATATGATTTTAAATGAGCTGATCAGTTATTCAAAAAAAGGAATGATGCAGAGGTTATTTGTTGAAGCCAAGATTATTAAACTTCTCATCCTGATTTTTGAGCAGTTCAATGAAAAAAACACTACAAAGGAAGAACCGGGAATTTCTTTTATTGTTAAAAAATTTATTGATGAGAATTATCACAAAAATATAAGAGCTGAAGACATCGGAAAGCTGACGGGTATCAGCCAGAATAAGATCAGAAAAGAATTTAAACATCAGTATCACATGACCGTTACGGATTATATTTCGGAACTGAGAATGCTTAAAGCAAAGAAAATGATTATTGATAAAGACATCATGATCAAAGAAATCGCCATTGAATGCGGTTATGAGTATGTACAGAATTTCACCCGTGCATTCAAGAAAAAATTCGGGGTTTCTCCTGAACAGCTGAGAAACGGGTAATAAAAAAACCGCCTAAAAAATTAAGCGGTTTGTATATGTTGTTTTGCTTTGATATTACTTTTTCAGAATTCAGGTGAAAAAGTAATGACAATCAATTAATGATGATGTCCGTGATCGTGGATGAAAGGTCCGTTACCTTTAGGATTGCTGAAGATTACTTCTACACCTTCCTGCTCGTTAACCTGTTTTCTTCTGATGTCTTCAGGATCGAAAGGTTTTACTTTTCCGAAATATTCTTTCAGACCTTCAGTCAACCACATCGGGATTACCAAACCGAAGAACATAAAGATACACCAGAATCCTACTAGGAACATCGTTACAAAGAATATAGTCCAAAGGAACTGGTAGAACGGCCAAAATGCTGATAAAATAGTTATCATTCTCTAAGATTTTAGGCAAAAATAGGACTTTTTTGTTTTGTACACAAAAGATAGAAGCCCTATTTTATAATTTATTTTGATTTTAAACTAATTAATGGGCGAGATTGGCAAAGAAATCATTGCCTTTATCGTCCGTAATAATGAATGCAGGGAAATCTTTTACTTCGATCTTCCTTACTGCTTCCATCCCCAGTTCCGGGAAGTCTACCACATCTACAGACACAATATTGTCCTTGGCAAGTATCGCAGCAGGTCCGCCGATTGATCCAAGATAGAATCCTCCGTACTTGGCACATGCATTGGTAACATCCTTACTCCTGTTTCCTTTGGCCAGCATGATCATACTTCCCCCGTGGCTCTGAAATTCATCAACGTACACGTCCATTCTTCCGGCAGTGGTAGGTCCGAAACTTCCTGAGGCCATTCCTTCAGGAGTTTTTGCAGGTCCTGCATAATAAATCGGGTGATTCTTGAAATATTCAGGCATTGGTTTCCCGCTGTCGATGATCTCTTTAATTTTTGCGTGAGCGATATCTCGGGCTACGATAAGGGTACCGTTCAGTTTCAGTCTTGTTTTGATAGGATATTTAGACAGTTCAGCCAAGATTTCAGGCATTGGCTTATTTAAATCTATTTCAACAGCTTCTTCCAAGTGAGGAGGAGTAGCTGGTAAAAATCTTTTCGGATCCTGTTCAAGCTGTTCAAGAAAGATCCCGTCTTTGGTGATTTTTCCTTTAATATTCCTGTCTGCAGAGCACGAAACACCCATTCCAACCGGGCAGGAAGCAGCGTGGCGAGGCAACCTGATTACTCTTACATCATGAGTAAGGTATTTTCCTCCGAACTGAGCCCCTATGGCACTTTCCTGGCAGATTTTCTGAACTTTGGCTTCCCATTCAAGATCTCTGAAGGCCTGTCCGGCTTCATTTCCTTCTGTCGGAAGGTGATCGTAATATTTGGCAGAGGCTTTTTTCACAGCAGCCAGGTTCGCTTCAGCAGAAGTTCCTCCAATGACCAGCGCCAGGTGATAAGGCGGGCATGCCGCTGTACCAAGATCTGAAATTCTTTCTTTAACGAATTCTTCAAGAGATTTTTCGTTCAGTAATGATTTGGTTTTTTGATAAAGGAATGTTTTGTTGGCAGAACCTCCCCCTTTCGTTAAAAATAAAAACTCGTAGTAATCTCCTTTTTTAGCATAGATATCGATCTGTGCAGGAAGGTTTGAACCTGAATTTTTTTCTTCAAACATCGTCAAAGGGACTACCTGGGAATATCTGAGGTTTCTTTTTTGATAGGTATTGTAAATTCCTTTGCTTAAGTATTCACCATCATCAACCCCGGTATATACATTTTCTCCTTTTTTCCCCATTACAATCGCCGTCCCTGTATCCTGGCATGAAGGAAGAGCTCCTTCAACAGCAACAGCAGCGTTCTGCAGCAGGTTATAGGCAACGAATCTATCATTATCAGTAGCTTCCGGATCGTCGATGATTCTTCTCAGGCTTTCAAGGTGGGAAGAACGGAGCATAAAAGAAACGTCTGCCATTGCTTCTTCAGCCAGAAGTTCAAGACCTTTAGGATCAATGGTCAAAATTTCTCTTTCTCCTAATTTTTCAACCTTTACGTAATCTGATGTAAGCTTTTTGTACACCGTATCGTCTTTCTGGATCGGATACGGATCCTGATATCTAAAATCCATTCAATTTTTGTTTGTGCAAAAATACGGCATCCTCAAAAAAGCATGAGTAAAATCAGTCATCTGTATTGATATTTATAATGATTATAAATTGCGTGATTCTGCGTTTATGATTAACTTTATAAAAATTTCAATCACAATGAATTACAGAATCGAAAAGGATACTATGGGAGAGGTTCAGGTGCCCGCAGATAAGTTTTGGGGAGCACAGACTGAACGTTCAAGGAATAATTTTAAGATCGGACCGGAAGGTTCTATGCCTCACGAAATCATTGAAGCTTTTGCTTATTTAAAGAAAGCAGCAGCTTATACCAATACTGACCTTGGAGTTCTTTCCGCAGAGAAAAGAGATATGATTGCCAAAGTATGCGACGAAATCCTTGAAGGAAAGCTGAATGATCAGTTCCCACTGGTGATCTGGCAGACGGGCTCAGGAACACAGTCGAATATGAATGTAAATGAAGTGGTTTCCAACAGGGCTCATGTTAACAATGGAGGGACTTTAGGCGACAAATCTGAAATCCATCCGAATGATGATGTAAACAAATCCCAGTCTTCCAACGACACCTACCCTACTGCCATGCATATTGCCGCTTATAAAAAAGTAGTGGAGGTAACGATCCCGGCTGTTGAAAAACTAAAAAATACGCTTGCTGAAAAGGCAGAAGCTTTCAAAGATATCGTCAAAATCGGGAGAACCCATCTTATGGATGCTACTCCGCTTACTCTTGGACAGGAATTTTCAGGCTACAAAGCACAGCTTGAATTCGGATTAAAGGCTTTAAAAAATACGCTCCCCCATCTTTCTGAGCTTGCTTTGGGAGGAACAGCTGTAGGAACCGGGCTTAATACTCCGAAAGGTTATGATGTAAAGGTGGCTGAATATATTGCCAAATTCACCAATCATCCTTTTATTACGGCGGAAAATAAATTTGAAGCTCTAGCAGCACACGATGCGATTGTAGAATCTCACGGAGCATTAAAACAGTTGGCCGTTTCGTTGTTTAAAATAGCTCAGGACATCCGTTTGCTGGCTTCGGGGCCACGTTCCGGAATCGGGGAAATTCATATTCCTGAAAACGAGCCGGGATCGTCCATCATGCCAGGAAAAGTGAATCCTACACAAAATGAAGCAATGACGATGGTTTGCGCCCAGGTTCTCGGAAACGATACAACAATTTCTTTTGCAGGAACTCAGGGAAATTATGAACTTAATGTATTCAAGCCTGTGATGGCCTACAATTTTCTTCAGTCTGCCCAGTTAATTGCCGATGCCTGCATCTCCTTCAACGATCATTGCGCAGAAGGGATTGAACCGAACCATGAGAGAATTAAAGAACTGGTAGATAAATCATTAATGCTTGTTACTGCACTGAACACCCATATCGGTTATGAAAATGCAGCAAAAATTGCAAAAACAGCCCATAAAAACGGAACAACTTTAAAAGAAGAAGCTGTAAACCTTGGTCTTTTGACCGCGGAACAGTTTGATGAATGGGTGAAGCCTGAAGATATGGTAGGAAGCCTGAAATAAATTTTTAGAATTATAGATTAAATAGTAGAAAAGCCTCAGGAATTCTGAGGCTTTTTATTTTTGTTAATAATTCCGTTCATTATTTTTAATTATCCGGAAAATTCATCCAGCATATTTCTGGTAGGGACAAAGAAAAGTGTCCCGGTAACCGCTGTACTGAAATCCAAAATCCTGTCGTAATTGCCCGGCGGATCTCCAATAAACATATTCGTCAGCATTTTCTTTGTTGTATTGAAGGTACTCGAATAGGCAATGAAATAGGTTCCGAATTCATTGGAAGAAGGACTGCCGAAAGGCATATTATCCCTTACAATTTTAAGTTCTTCCCCATTTTCGCCTTCAATATTGGCTAAAGCGATATGGGAATTGGACGGCTTTACATCATCAGACATTTCAATGTCATTTTCTTTTGACCTTCCGATTACTTTTTCCTGCTCCTCTGTAGAAAGTCCCTTCCATGCATCCATGTTGTGGAGATATTTCTGTACAAATAAATAACTTCCGCCTTTGTACTGAGGATCTTCATCCCCTATTTTGGCAAAATAGTCACGGTCTTCCCCATGCGGATTTTCCGTCCCGTCTACAAAACCGAGAATAGAACGGGCATCCCAGTATTTAAAACCATGAATTTCAAGAATACTTTCTCCAAAAGGAGCCAAAAGCTTCGAGATCTCTATTGCCATATCGAAAATAAGGCTTTTATTATCTGCTCTCAGGTGGAAATGAAGATCTCCCGGTGTAGAAACAGCTGTATGCTTTACTCCTTTAAGTTCATCAAAATTAGCCAGTTCCTTGGGCAAAGGTGTCGGAAGTTCCAGTTTTTTCCAGGCTTCAAAACCAATTCCCATTACACAGCTTGCCCTGCTGTCCGGAAATCTGTTGAAAACCGAATTATTAAGATTGAGAACCAGGGCACAAAGCTGCTGAAAAATAGTTTTCAATTGAGGGCTGTCATTAAGTGTCCACACCATAAAAATGGTATTGCTGTTAGGATAGTCCGTAACGTTCTGTGATTCTATGCTCATTGTTCCTGAAATGAATTAAACTGGTGAAGGCGAAGAAACCTGATCTGCAAAATACTGCTCCAGATCACGCAATGTCTCGGGATTGGTTTTGATATCTTTCACAAGCTCTCCTTTGTTCACCACAACGATTCTGTTGCAGACTTCCGTAGTATGGGAAAGGTCATGGCTCGAGATCAGAAAAGTAACGCCTTCCTGCTTTGAAAGTTCCTTAATAAGATTTTTCAGTTTGATCTGGGTGGAAGGATCCAGGTTGGCAAAAGGTTCGTCCAGGATAATAATCTCCGGATTTCCGATAACAGCTCCTACGATTCCTACTTTTTTCTGGTTTCCTTTGGATAGATCACGGACGTATTTTCCTGAATTGAGGATCTCTCCGTTAAAAAAATCATGAAATGGCTTCAGAAATTCATCAATGGAAGCTTTATTCTGCCCTCTCAGCTCTCCGATAAAATAGAAATATTCCTCAGGGGTAAGATAACCGATGAGGAAAGTATCATCTACAAAAGCAGAGACCTTGTTTTTCCAGGCTTCGGACTCATTGACTTTGATATCTTCGATACTCACAAAACCGGTAGTCGGCTGTATGAGGTCTAGCATAAGACTGAAAAGAGTCGTTTTTCCTGCCCCGTTATTTCCTACAAGCCCGAATGTTTCTCCGTTAGGAATTTCAAGATGATCAATATTAAGAACTGTAGCAGTTCCGTATGTTTTGGATAAGTTATTGATAGTAATCATAGTTTAGCCTTTATTTTTGAATGCGTCCAGCGTACTGTACTTTTCGTTTTTGTATTGTTTAACGATGATATCGAATATTTTTTCTCTGAATAAAAATCCTGCAAGTCCTAAAATTGCAATACTCACAACCCCGGCCGTAATTCCAAAGAAGTATTTTGTAAGGGCAAAAACACCCATCGGAAGCAGCATTTTAGGAATCAGAAGAAGCATAGACTTAAGATTAAAGCTGCCTTTCTGACCTATTCTTTTTTCTTTTGAATTCAGATCGATCTGAGTTTTATTGTATGCTCCCGACCAAAGAGTAAGTTGAGAATTTACTCCAATATTATAAAGCCCTGCCGCAAAAAAGGTGACATAAACTTCCCAGCCGAAATAGGCATAAAATAAAGCAATAACCACCGAAGCTGCCGTCACAATATTAATCAGCCACCATTTTGCCTTAAGATACTCTTTGTAAGGAACATTCAGCGTCATCATCAGGGGATAATATGAGCTGTCGAAGGCAGGTACCCGCTGACCGAAAAGAAACTGAAAACCTCCTGTCACAAACAATCCCATGAACATCATCATCGCAGGAGTTTTATATGCTGTAGAAGTATACATCAGCATTCCGTAAAAAAGGAAGAAAAAGCTTCCGATCAGGATCCCTTTGGTTACTTTATTGCGTCTCAGCATTTTAATATCATTATTGATAAATGTTCCGATAACGCCATATTTGTTTAAAAAGGCAATATTCTCCGTTTTCCCGAATTGTTTTTTAGCTTCAAGCCCCTGATCAAGATAAAACTCCTTGCGGACATAGTTGAAGACTATTCTCCACAGTCCGAAAAACAGAACAGCCGGAATTGCAATTAAATAAGGACGATGATAAAAGCCGTACACAAATTTCTCTGAATAAGAAAGTACCGGAACAATATTATAATAAGCAAGACCGGCAACGGCAGCCAGAATACAGCCTATAATAATAACAATGGTTTCTTTATCATTAAACAAAATGTTGATAAAATTATTAAGATAGAAAAGCAAAGAAATCCCGATAAACCAAGTGAGAATCCCAACAACACTATACCCGTTGAATAACGCAATAATGGAGAATGTGATGAAAAACAGGGAATTCAGCCAGCTCAGGGCCGAAAGAAAGGTTTTCACCAGCATATAATTGACGAGTGTATTCTTGGGGATATTCAGCGTCAGGAACGGTTTGATGTTCTGGGTGGGCATTTCCTGCCAGATGTACTTTAAGATGAGATCTACAGCCCATGCTATGATTAAAAGTTTTGAAATCACTATCAAAGGGTCCTGGTGCATTTCATCCCTCACATAAAAGAAGGCTGCAAAAGCACCTCCTGCAAGGCATGCCATAAAATAGAGTATCGCTATAAAGCGCAGAATCTTCATGAAAAGGTTTACGCCTACAGAAGTACCACGGAAAAAGCTTTTGATTTCAAGCCTTAGGAACTTTAGAAACATATTTTAGTTTTTATATTAGTAAATATAATGTAAAATATGTTACAGTTTTTTAGCCAATTAATTCTTTTGCCTGTGCCAGTGCCGCCTCAGTAATTTTGCTTCCGGAAAGAAGCTGGGCAATCTCATTGAGTTTTTCTTCGCTGTTCAGAGGAATGATTGTGGATTGGGTTTTGCCGGAAATATCACGTTTTACAACTTTATAATTATTGTTTCCTTTAGCCGCGACCTGTGCCAAGTGGGAGATAACAATAAGCTGCATATCTGCAGCCATTTCTCTCATCAGGTTTCCGATTTCTTCCGCTACTTTTCCTGAAACTCCGGTATCAATTTCATCAAGAATCAGGGTTGGAAGCTCATCACTTTCTGCAATAATTTTCTTCACCGCCAGCATTACCCTTGATCTTTCACCACCGGAAATAGCTGTCTGAATGGGCTTTAACGGGAACCCTGAGTTAGCCTGGAAAAGTAACTGGATATTTTCTTTCCCGAATGCATTAAATTCGGATACGTCCTGAAGTTCAATATCAACCCTGGCTTTTTCAAGACCTAATTTTTTGAGAAGTCCCTCAGTTTTTTTAATGAAAACAGGAATTGATTTCTTTCTATTCTTTGAAAGCTTTTCTGCAAGAGCCTGAAGTGTCTTCTCTTTTTTAGAAATATTGTCTTCGATCTCAGCAATATGGTCTTCAAGTTCTGAAGCTCCTTTCTGTTCACCGGCCAGCTGGTCTCTCAGCTCTTTCAACTCATTAATATCAGAAACATTGTGCTTTAGAAATAAAGAATTGATTTTATTATTAAGCTCAACCAGGATAGCAAGGTTAGCCGGATTGATCTCTATTTTTTCGGATTCGTTTTCAAGTTCGGAAATAATGTCCTTTAGCTCTACGAAAGAGGTTTCAAGCCTTTCGTCAAGTTCGGAAAAGCTACTTGAGACTTCTGATATTTTTGAAAGTTTATTTTTCGCTTCATGAAAGAACGAAAGTATCCCGACTTCTTCCTGATGAAACCTTGAAAGGATCTGTACAAGATTTTCAGAGATCATTTCTGCATTTTCCTGGATGGAAAGCTGGTTCTGAAGATCTTCATAATCTACATCGTCCAGTTTAACTTCTTCCAGCTCGTTCAGCAAAAACTCTTTATAATCACTCTCTTTCCTGTTTTCCGAAAGCTGGGTCTGAAGTTTTTTAAGCTGTATTTTTAAGCTCTGGAAATCTGAAAATTCGTTCTGATAGTCTTCAATCATTTTTTTATTTTCAGAAAGCCCGTCAATAATCTTAAACTGATATTCTGAAGTAAAAAGGTTCGAGGTTTCAAACTGGGAATGGATATCAATCAGTTTTGAAGACAGTTCTTTGAGGACATCCAACGTTACGGGCACATCATTGATAAATGCCCGGGATTTCCCGGAAGGAAGAATTTCCCTCCTGATGATGGTGTGATGCTCGTAATCGAGATCGTTTTCAACGAAGAATTTTTTGAATTGATTATTTAAGTCGAATTCTGTTTCTACAATGCTTTTTTCTTCTGATTGGGCAATAGATTTTGTTTCTGCCCTCTCGCCGAGAATCAGTCTTAAAGCCCCCAGAATAATAGATTTTCCTGCTCCGGTTTCTCCGGTAATTACCTGCAGACCGTTATTCAATGATACTTCCAGGGTATCAATCAAGGCAAAATTTTTAATGTAAATTCTCGAAAGCATGGATAATAGCTGATTACTTTAGGTAATGCAAATATAGAATTAAGTATTCAAAAACTTAAAGCGAAGGATTTTTATTTCCACTTACTCCACTTATTCTCCGAATATTTAGGGGCAAAAATCATCATCAGCTCTTTAAGATCATTCATAACAAGTCCTCCATTATTTCCTGAATTGAAGATATTGAAGATCTCATCACTTTTATTATCAAGAAACAGATTGAAGTAATAGGATTGCTGGAAAGAGTTTTCATATCTTTTAAGCTGCATGAGGGCATCAAAAATCACTTTTTTAGCGGCTGTCTGATCCTGGTTGAATAAATTATCCAGTCCCGCTCTGTGATAGGTATACATAGTGGAACGCAGCTGGCTCCAGTTTGGATTGATAATTTCATTGATCAGGATGGTACGGCTCCTTGGTTCATTGATGACGTTCCAGCCTTCATAGTTTCTGTTCTGAGAGTTCTGGGCAATCTGCTGGGCTTTTGCAAACCACGGTGTGCCTCCCAACGACTGGAAGCTGTCCGCATCATAACCTAAGATCACATAAACATAAAAACTTATCACATCAATCAGGTTTTTGCCGGAGAATTGTCTTTCATTGAACACAAGGTTCTCATTTTCAACATATTCAAAGGAAAACCTCTGGTCCTGAAGGTTGATAAGCGGTGATTCGTAGGTGGTACTGAATACCGGGCGAACTGCCTGGATCACAATACTTCCCTTGAACCGGTTTCCATCTCTTTCAGCGATAACAACTGCAAAATTACATTTGATCTTTTCGAAATTCTGAAGTTTTTTCCCTGTCCAGCTGGTATTATTGATGAAATCCCTAAGGCTTTTTTCCAGGGCTTTATAGGCCTGCTGGTTACTTCCTCCCAACTGCTGGGAGTTAATCTGTACGGTAGCAAGCAGTTCCTGGGAAAAACTCAGATTGTATATAAAAAGCAGTAAGAATAGGCTTATGATTTTTTTCATTATCTAATTAAAAATTGAGAACGGAAATTTATTAAAATTATTTTAAAAGTTGAGCCTCAACAAAATCCAGAATATCCCGGGCCACTTCATCCTTGGATTTCAGATCGAATTCCTTCTTCCCTGTTTTGGTGAATATTTTGATTTTATTAGTATCATTTTTAAAGCCTGCCCCCTCGTCACGAAGTGAGTTTAAGACAATCATATCGAGGTTTTTCTTTTCCAGTTTTCCTTTAGCATTTTCTTCTTCATTCTGGGTTTCCAGCGCAAATCCTACAAGAAACTGGTGGGTTTTCTTTTCACCCATTGTTTTAAGAATATCGGGGTTTTTAACCAGCTCAATAGTTAAGCTGTCATCATTCTTTTTTATTTTCTCTTTGGCGACCTCTTTTGGAGCATAGTCGGCTACGGCAGCACTGGCAATACCAATATCTACGCGGTCATAAAATTCAAATACTTTATTCAGCATTTCTTTGGCAGAGGTTACTTTATGGAGTTCAATATTTTTATCATCAGTTGCCTGAGAGCTCGGGCCGGAGATCAGAATAACCTTAGCACCTCTTTTTGAGGCTTCTTCTGCCAGAGAAAATCCCATTTTACCGGAAGAATGATTACCTATAAATCTTACAGGGTCAATGGCTTCGTAGGTAGGCCCCGCAGTAATCAGTACAGTTTTTCCTTCTAAACTTCTCGGTTGATTCCCGGAAGTAAAGAATTTTTCAACAGTTTTAAAGATGGTTTCAGGTTCTGCCATTCTTCCCTGTCCTACCAGACCACTGGCCAGTTCACCAGTTTCAGCAGGAATGATGATATGTCCATAATCTTCTGCCTGCTCAATATTCTGTCGGGTAGAAGGGTGTGCGTACATATCAAGATCCATTGCAGGAGCAATAAATACAGGGCATTTCGCAGACATATAAGTTGCAATTACCAGATTGTCACACATGCCGTGAACCATTTTGGCTAATGTATTGGCTGTACAAGGGGCAACGATCATTACATCGGCCCACAGGGCCATTTCCACATGGCTGTTCCAGGTACCGTTATCTCCATAAAAATCTGAATATACAGGCTTTCTGGAAAGGGTTGAAAGACTTAATTTTGTTACAAACTGTTCTGCATCGGGGGTCATGATCACCTGGACATCTGCTCCTTTTTTCACAAAATCCCGGATCAGGAAATGGATTTTATAGGCTGCAATTCCACCTGAAACAGCGATAAGTATCTTTTTACCGGAAACACTCATTTAGTTTTAATTTTTTGAACTCCTAAATTACTTCTTTTTTTGCACAAAGACGGATATAAACAGACAAAGGTCATAAAAGAAACGAATTCCCTTATGACCTTCATATATAAAAAACACAATGTTTATTTTCTGTCTTCTGTTTTTCTGAAATAGATATCTTCATTCAGCCATTCTTCGATAGCAATAGAAGTAGGCTTAGGAAGTTTTTCGTAATGTTTTGAGATTTCAATCTGTTCTCTGTTTTCGAAAACTTCTTCCAATGTAGAATTGTGCACAGCGAATTCGTCCAATTTATTGTGAAGTTCCGTACGGATCTCCGCATTGATCTGCTCTGCTCTCTTTCCCATGATAACAATAGCTTCATAGATTGAACCTACTTTATCTTCAATCTTGTCTTTATCGTAAGTAATAGTATTTACTTCTGCTTTTGTATCTTTTACACTCATTTTGAGAAAATTATTTTATTTTAAGATGACAAATTTACGAATTATCTTTGAATTTTGAAAGTGGCTGCCGGCGGAGGAGTCTGAAGTGCCGCACTGTCCCTCTGGATCTGCATTGCCTTCTTTTCATTACTGATCTGATCCTTCACCTGCTGGTCCGCTTTGTTCTTTTCTGCGATCTTATCCGCTTCTTTTTTCTGTCTTGCCGTTAATGCCGCAATTCTTGCTTCTGTCTGTTTTTTTACAACTGCAAAATTTTCTTTTTCTTTCATCAGCTTTGTCCTAAGATCAACTGCTGTTTTAGAATATTCTGTATTAGGAAGTTCTTTTTCTACAAGTCTTGTATAAGCGAGTGCACTTTCTATACGCTCATCTTTAAGATCATATACAGATTTTAAAGCCAGTTCATAACGTGATTTCATGATGTAATCATAAATCTTCGGACGAAGTTTAGTACTTGGGAAATCTTCCAGTACGTTATCAAAAGCTACGTTGGCTGCTTTGTATTCAGCCATTTTGAAGTACTGTTTGGCATTTTCATATGCTTTGAACTCCAGTTTGTAAGACAGCTCATCAATCAGCTGGCTGATATTTTTAGATCTTTCAGAATTCGGATAATTCGTCAGGAAATCCTGAAGTTCATTGATTGCCGTTTCTGTAGTAGACTGGTCAAGGTTATAGTCCATAGAGCCTTCATAGTAGCATAATGCGGACATATAAGCTGCTTCTTCTGCTCTTGGATCTTTAGGGAAACTTACGGCAAAGTTTTTAAACTGGTGTCCTGCCAGCTTATAGCTTTTGTCATAATAATTGGCATAAGCTGTATTGAAACCTACATTAGGAAAATCATCTGTTCCTGCAACAAGGTTAGTAAGCCTGTCATACAGAGCCAATGCATTCTTCCACTTCTTTTTGGCAAAATTTTCATTGGCTGCCTTTAAGATAAAATTCTTGTCAGCACTCTTCATTGCTCTTTCCTGCTGGCTTACGCAAGAGGAAACAACTGCCACTGCAAAAAGACCTAAAATATATTTTTTCATATAAAAAATTCAACAGTTTTCGGATTATACAGCCGATTTACTAATTTGCAAAAATATAACTTTTTTGTCAATAGATTTTTTTTTATGAATATTTAACGTAAATTTAGTCTGCAGCGTATCCCAAAATAGCAAAAACGCTGAGTAAAAGATTCATCCTTACTTTTTTCTCGGCTTCTTTTGCATAGGCTTCTTCATTTTTGCTGGGCACATACAACTCATAGAAATTCTTATTTCTGATCACGAATAACGTAGAACCAATGATCATGGTAAGGATATCTTCAGGCTTCGGTGTAAAGGTGAATACTCCTGAAGCAACTCCTTTTTTGATAACATCATCCAGTTTCTTTACAAACAGCTGATAAAAATCCAGCAGTTCATCCTTTAAGTTTTCCGTATGTCTCAGCTCCTGGGTTACAAATCCGTGGAAATAGTTGTATTTGAATAATTGGGAAACAATGTATTTTATGATCTCTCTCAGCTGCATTTCAGGTTTGCCGTCCTTAATGGTGTCTGCAAATTCGGAAAAATTTTCCCTTGTTTTCAGAACACGGTACTGATAGAGATAAGACATCATTTTTTCCTTGGATCCGA
This sequence comes from Chryseobacterium oranimense, assembly GCF_900129755.1. Classification (GTDB taxonomy): domain Bacteria; phylum Bacteroidota; class Bacteroidia; order Flavobacteriales; family Weeksellaceae; genus Chryseobacterium; species Chryseobacterium oranimense. Next base: position 34,376 of record NZ_FQWT01000007.1, on the reverse strand, counting down.
AGTAATAGGAAATCATCGCCACATTAATGTTCGCCTTGGAGCATATATCCCTTACAGAGGTTCCGTCGTACCCCTTTTTGGCGATAAGCTCTTCAGCAATATCCAGAATGTGGATCTGTTTTTCTGTAAATTTTTTTCTCATGAAGTGCACTTTGAGTAAAGTTAAGAAATTTTTAACAAATTTATAAACGTTCGTTTAATAATTTCAAATTAATTCTGAATAATTGTACTTTTGTGAATGGATTTTTTTGATTTTCACCATCATAAAAAATATATCAGAAACGGAATTTATAATCTTGCGAAAGGAATTCCGCCTGATTTCCCTTATTCTATAGGGATTCATCCCAATGATATTGATGTTAACAACCTGGAACAGCAGTTTTCATGGATGAGGAGTATGATGCTTCAAAACTGTTTTGCCATTGGAGAGTGCGGTCTGGATTCTTTGGTTTCCGTGGATCAGAAAATTCAGGAAGAAGTTTTCTTAAGGCAGATCATGATTGCCAATGAAGTAAAAAAACCCATTATTATTCATTGTGTAAGAAAATTTTATGAAGTTATTTCTTTCAGGAAAAAATCCGGGCAGCCTATGATTATTCATGGTTTCAACAAAAAAAAACAGATTGCTGAAGATCTTCTAGCTCATAATTTTTATCTGAGTTTTGGAAAAGCTGTTTTGTATAATTTATCTTTGCAGGATATTGTAAGGAATACACCTTTGGACAGGATGTTTTTAGAAACTGACAATGAAGCTTTTAACATTGAAGAACTTTATTCAAAAGTTTCGGAATTAAAGGGTATTTCTCTGGAAAAACTGAACGAACATATTTTAGAAAATTTAGACACGATAAAGAATGGATAAGTATTGGCTGGAGAGAACAGAACTCCTGATCAAAGAGGAAGGACTGGAAAAACTGAATAAAGCAAAGGTATTGGTAATAGGCTTAGGTGGTGTAGGATCTTTTGCGGCAGAGTTTCTGGCCAGAGCGGGTGTAGGAAATATGACTATCGTAGACGGCGATACGGTAGATATTACAAATATCAACAGACAGCTTCCTGCGCTACATTCAACTGTAGGACAGCATAAAGTGGAAGTAGTGGCAGAAAGGCTTCTTGATATCAACCCGAAAATCAATTTAGTTAAGATCAATGAATTTCTCAATCCGGAAAGAATGGATGAAGTTCTTGATTCTGATAAGTTTGATTATATCCTGGACTGCATCGACAGCGTAACTCCAAAACTGTGTTTAATAAAGGCAGCCAGAAAAAGAAAAATAAAACTCGTAAGTTCTATGGGAGCAGGCGGGAAAACTGATCCCAGCAAAGTGATGGTAAGGGATATCAGTAAAACACAGAACTGTTATCTTGCCAAACAGATACGAAAAAGACTTAAAAAGGAAAAGATCAATAAGGGCTTCAGATGTGTATTCTCTAATGAACTGCAAAAGGAGGAAAGCCTTAAAATGACTGATGGAACCAACTATAAAAGATCCTTTTACGGCACCATCAGCTATATTCCTGCGATCTTCGGGCTGTATGCCGCAGCTGAAGTTATCAATCATTTAGTGAAAAAAGATTAATGCAGAACTTTACATACTCCAGAGAAGAAAAACTCAAAAAAAATACTGAGATTGCTTTACTTTTTGATAAAGGTAAATGGAGGAGCTGTGGAAATTTGAGAATTATTATCCTTAAAGACAAGCCCAATCTGCCGGTGGAAAGTCACAAGTTTGGAGTTTCCGTTTCTAAAAGATATTTCAAGAAGGCGGTACACAGAAACCGTGTGAAAAGGCTTCTAAGGGAGTGTTATCGCCTGAATAAGGATTTATTTAAAGAAGCTTTTGGAGAAAAGACCTTGGCCATGATGTTTTGGGTTTCTTCTGAAATGCCTGCCAAGTTCCAGGAAGTGGAAGAGCAGTTTATCAAGCTTTGCCAGATGCAGAAGAAATCTTGATCATGTAAAAATCTGTCAATGTAACAATTTACCAATTAAACTCTTGTGTAACTTGTCATTAAATTCTTTACAAAATCTTGCATAGTTTTTGTAATTTTAGGGGAAACAATAAATCTGAAAATTAAAATGTTAGATCATGTTCCCTATTTTTCTTACATCCTGAGTGCCTTTATCGGTATAGGATTGGCAGCGGCGACGGGCTTCAGGGTTTTTCTGCCCATGTTTGCGGTAAGTCTCGCATCTTATTTTCACTGGATTCCGATGAGTGAGAATTTTGAGTGGCTTTCGGGGCTTCCTGCTCTTATTACCACCGGAATTGCCACTATTGCTGAAATCTTAGCATATTACATCCCGTTTGTGGACCATCTTTTGGATACGATCTCAGTCCCTTTAGCGACTGTAGCGGGCTCGGTATTATTTGCCAGCCAGTTTGCAGATCTGGGAACTTTTCCCCAGTGGGCACTTGCATTAATTGCAGGAGGAGGAACAGCAGCTACGATCAGTTCCGGCTTTGCAGGGATCCGGGCGGCTTCTACTGCCACTACGGGAGGTTTAGGCAATTCTGTCGTAGGAACTACTGAAACTGCGGGAGCAGGGGTTATGTCTGTCCTGGCAATGGCAGCTCCTGTTATTGCAGCTGTTTTTGCCATAATCCTGATTATTCTTGTAGTTATTTTCGGACGGAAAGCGTGGCGGAAACTACGAGGCGGTAAAAATATTGCTGATGATATATAAAAACAAAGGCTGGACACTTCTGTGATCAGCCTTTCAATATCTTTTTTAAACCCTTTTAGCCTTTACTTCTGAAATCTTTTATTTCCTGTATTCTGGATTGGAAATATTCCTTTTTCTCAGGGTTTTTGTTAATCAGAATTTCAAAAGCCTTGATGGCTTTAGTGTAAAGTTTCTGCTCGAAGTAAAGATTGGCCAGTGTTTCGGTCATAAGGTGGGAAATATCGTCATTCTTTTCTTTGACAACGTAGGTACTTTCGTCCCTTAACTGGCTGATTTTCGGATTGTTTTCGATAAAAGCTTCAATCACTTTCTCCTGAACGGGGATCTTCTCTTTCTTAACAGGTTCTTCTGCCGGTCTGTTGATCTTAAGCCAGCTCTGCCAGGTATTGATAAACCCGGGAACATTACTGTCCGCAGGAGCCTGCTTTGAATTTTCAGCTTTAATTTCCTCCACAGGCTCTTCTTTTGCCGTTTTGTCTACTGCCAGACTTGAAATATCTGCCCCAAAGAAAGAAACATTCATAACCGGAACTTCTTCTTTAGGTTCTCTTGTTTCAAGGCTTTCTTCTGAATTTTTAACTTCTTCATTTTTTTCTTCTACAATTTCAGGTGTTTCTTTTTCAGCAGCAGGAAGTTCCTCTTTTTGAACTGCCTCAGTTTCTTTTTGAAGCTCTTCAACAATTTGTGGGGCGACTTCTTCCTGTCTTTCTTCTATAACAGGAATCTCTTCCTGTTTTGGAGTTTCTTTATCCGGTGTGGAAACTTTGGTTTCCTTGCTGATCATAGAATCGGGTAAGTGAGAGTCCAGGCTCATTGGCTTCCATGAAGAAACAGGCTGTACAGGCATTTCAGGCTTTTCTTCTTTTTTTACCTCAGCTTCTACAGGCTCTTGTTGCTCTACCGGTTGCTCCAAAGAATCTTTTACCTCTTCTGCCGCAGGTTTTTCAATCTTCGGCTCTTCTTTTTCTGTGGACCAGAAATGGAAGCTTTGTGTTTCTGCAAAACTGATCTCATGATCGGCAACTTCAGGCTCTTCGTTTTTCACCTGCGGAGCAGACTGGGCTTCTTTCATTTTTTTCTCCACTTCTTCAATCAGACGTCTCATTTCTTCCTCATGTTTATTCACACTTGGCTTGGAAACTTCAGGCGCTACGGTTTCGTTATCAGTATTTACCTGAATTTTAACATCCGGCATAAACTCATCCATTCCGTGGAAACTAATTTCTGCATGGGGTTCGTTTATACTATTATCTTCATTAATTGTTTCAGAATCTACCTGTGTTTCAGTGGCTACAGGTTCTTCCACAGGATTGTTTTCTTCTGTTTCCGGAGACGTTTCTGTTTCCGGAGCCAATGTTTCTACTTCGTGGAAACTTACTTCACTTTCTTTATTGATGACCTGTTCTTCAGCAGGGCTTTCTATTTTATTTTCCTCAACAATCAGTTCGGGGGTAAATTCTGCTCCAGCCTCTGAATCTTCCTGCTCTCCTATGTTTTGATTTTCTGTTTGCGCAATGCTTTCCTGATCAGGAACAGCAACGGATTCAGCTTTTTGAGTCACTATCACACCGGATTCCAGAGTAGATTCAAGATCAATCACTTCGGAATTGGTTTCATCAAGGAAATTTTCTTCTCCTTCGAACAGGATCCTGTTTCTTTCTCCGTTGACGTGAATATGTTTGATTTCCTGTACAGGCTTTACCATCTGTGCCGCCTCTTCATATTTGTCCTGTCTGCTTTCGGAAGATTCCTCTCTTTTTATAGGGAAAGCTTTATTCTTATAGGAATATTTAACCGGCTTTTCGAGTGCTTTAGAAGGCTGCTTATCTTCTGTGATTTCCGGCCTGGACTCACGCTGAGCCTTACCGTTAATCAGCTGGTAAAGAAGTTTTTTATCGGTGGTATAAGCTGCAGTTGTGGAAAGTTCCTTCTGATAGTTTTCTTTATCATAAAGGTGTACCCCAAACAAATGAAGCGCCCTGATGTTCTGAACATAGGGAAAGGTATTGATCTCCTCTTTCAAAAGACCAAGATCTTCTGACTGTATATTTTTAGGGCTTTTTAATAATTCTAAAACTCTGGGATTCATCTTACCAATTGGCTACAATATCGTTAAATATTTTATTAATAATTCTGTCTGTTACAAGCTTTACCTGGGTAGTTTCTATCTGGCTCTGGGTCAGGTCGTTGTTGTAAACCGCTTCATCCGTATAAGTTCTGTCAAAGCTGGAATCCGGATGTATTTTGTTCTCATAGTGTACTTTTACACTGATCGTCAGCTTGCCCTGTGCCTGCTGTACCACACCTCCTGAAGGATTCGTCAGTGTATTGGAGCTGATGGTGGCAGATGAGAAATTATAATCAGAAATTTCACCTTCTATCAGAATATCAGGATTGGATTTCGTCCCCTTTAATGTGGTTCTCTGCAGGAATCTGTTCTGGATGTCTGTAGAAAACTGCTGGGAAAGGGTAGGATTCACAAGCGCTGCATTATTCGGAAATTCATTGATCTGGACGGTTTTTTCATCCGTCAATGATGATCCGGTAAAGGAATAGCACTGATGAAAAAGTGAAAGGATTACAAATCCAAATATTATTTTTAATTTATTCATACCTTTTTTTGATTTACAGACTCTGATGTCTCTTTACAAACCCTACTTTTTAATCCTCTAAGTTATACTGTTTTATTTTCCTGTAAAGGGTTCTCTGCGAAATCCCAAGCTCGTCTGCCGCTCTGTTCCTACGTCCTTTATGCTTCTCTAACGCTTTGATTATTAAATCTTTTTCATTATTTTGAAGTGACAGGGATTCCGGACGGTTTTCTTCTATTTCTATATCTTCAACATCTTCGTAACTGTCATCCGAATTTGAAATAATAGTAGGTGCGGATTGTACTACAGGAGACTTATCTTCAAAATACAGCAATGAATTCTGGCTGACAGGCTGTGTTTGTTCTGCAGAATAGATCCTGTTGATCAGATTTTTTTCCTGATTGCTTAAATCTGCTGTTCCCCTGTTTTTAATCAGCTCTGAAGTTAAAGATTTTAAATCATTGATATCACTTCTCATATCAAAGAGAATTTTGTACATAATTTCTCTTTCGCTTCCGAAATCATTCTGCTTCTGGGCACTCTGATTATTCACCACCATTGGAAGATGAGTTTCCATAGGAATGTATTCGGCCAGTTTTTCAACGGTAATCTGCCTGTTTCTTTCCACTACGGTCATCTGTTCTACCAGATTTCTCAGCTGGCGGACGTTTCCGGGAAAGCTATAATTTTCAATATAATGAACGGCACTTGGATCCAGCTCCAATTCCGGCATTCTGTATTTTTCAGCAAAATCTATTGAGAATTTTCTGAACAGCAAATGGATATCTCCTTTTCTTTCTCTCAAAGGAGGCATGTCAATCTGAACGGTATTCAGACGGTAGTACAGATCCTCACGGAATCTGCTGTCCTGAATAGCTTTCATCATATTAACATTGGTTGCTGCCACAATTCTCACATTGGTTTTCTGAACCTGGGAGGAACCTACTTTCATGAATTCCCCACTTTCCAGGACTCTCAAAAGACGGACCTGCGTCTGCAGGGGAAGCTCCCCAACCTCATCAAGGAAAATCGTTCCGCCGTCCGCTACCTCGAAATATCCTTTTCTGGTTGCCGTAGCTCCGGTAAATGCTCCTTTTTCGTGTCCGAACAGTTCAGAATCTATGGTTCCTTCAGGAATCGCACCACAATTGACCACGATATAGGGCTGATGCTTTCTTTTAGATTCAGAGTGGATGATTTTTGGAATAAATTCTTTTCCGACCCCACTTTCTCCTATGACCAAAACGGAAATGTCCGTTGGTGCCACCTGGATTGCTTTTTCCAAAGCCCTGTTGAGTGCCGGGAAATTCCCGATAATTCCAAAGCGGTTTTTTATGTTTTGTAAGTCGTTGCTCATAAGTAAATTTTTGATTATTGATTTAATAATCTACAGCTCTTCTATCTGTTTTCTGTAGATTTTGTTGAAGTGATGGGCTAGACATCTTTCATGGTCTTTCCTTCATCATAAGTCATTAATGCTAACTTTTTTAAATCCAAATAATCTTTGTTTCTTATTTTAGAAACTTTACTTTTAAAATATATATTCCCGGCAAAGTTGTTCTCCTTGCTCTGTTTTTCGAAATTTTCTAAGGCTTTGTCGTATCTGCCCAGCTCAAAATAGGTAACTCCCAGCTGATAATGATCATCCGTCCCTTTAAAATACCCTTTGGATGTTAAAGGATTTTCAATGAAGCCGGCTGCTTTTTCTTTCTGACCTAAAGCACTGTAAGGCATAGCTCTCACCACATCCCAATGATAGTCTCCGTTTAAAGATCTCCCAAGGTCATCAGAATAATATTTTTTTAATTCTTTTAAATCCCGGATAGCCTCTTTATAATCCCACAAAAACTGGAACTTCGACCAATCTCTGTACCCTAAATACATTTTAGGGTCTACAGCTACAGCTTTATCTATAAGTATTTTCCAGGTCAGGAAATCTTCGTTTTTAAGATAAGGAACGACTTTCTCCATATAGGAACTGGAGAAATCGTGACAAAGACCCACCGCTTTATCAAAAGCTTCCCGGGATTCCCGGCTGTCTTGCCTGTCCGAAGCCCAGTTGTACTGCTCACAAGCTTTTTTGCAGTTCTCACCCTCTACTGCATTACAGTTGACCTGCGCAATAGTATTGGTGTAAACGATAAGCAATAAAAAGCTAAGGTAATACCTCTGAAACTTTTCCATCTTCAATTTTATAGGTTAAATACTGATAATAGTCTGCTTTAAACCCTTTTATCTCTTTAGGAATCCAGCCTTCCAGCGATTTTGTGAACCGCAGAAGCTTTTCTTCCAGTTTTTTTATCTGGTTCTGTCTACTTCAGACCGGTGTTCATCTGCCGAACTCTGAACAGTCCTGTTTTTCCTTCACAATTTACTAAAAATCTTACGGTAATATCACCGTTCATTTTACTTTCGGAAGATATTTTCTTTTAGAGTTTTTCTATAATGGCCAATTCTCACCTTTACAGTCCAATCCCGATCTTCTCTGATAGTATTCAATACTGATCATTTTCCCGCGAGTACATTTTTTTAAAGCAGGATCATCCAGCTTTTTATTGAATTTATTCCGCTGTTCTCCCTAAAAGTGTGCCCTGGGTATTATCATAGACAAAAACATCCACAATGTCACCAATTTTCTGCCCTTCAAGCATATCAAAGACACAAACTGCATTCTGGGAATTTCTTCCTTTCCACTGGTTTTTGTTCTTTTTAGAAGTTCCTTCAATTAAGACCTGGTGGATCCTTCCTACGTAAGACTGCATTCTTTTTCTGGAAAGTTCTCCCTGAAGGGCGATTACCTCAGCCAGACGTCTTTGCTTTACATCAGCAGGAATATTATCCTCCATTTTTTTATGGGCCGGCGTTCCGGGTCTTTCTGAATAGGCAAACATATAACCGTAGTCATATTCTACCTCTTTCATCAGGCTCAGAGTGTCCTGATGATCTTCTTCTGTTTCATTACAGAAACCGATGATCATATCCTGTGAAAAAGCAATATCAGGAACGATTTCTTTTGCTTTTTTAATTAAATCCAGGTATTCTTCGCGGGTATGCTGCCTGTTCATTGCTTCCAGCATATTGTTGCTTCCGCTTTGTACCGGAAGGTGAACATATTTACAGATATTGTCGTGCTTTGCAATCATTCTGAATACATCCAGACTCATATCCTGAGGGTTTGATGTGGAGAATCTGATCCTCATTTCAGGAACTGCTTTGGCTACAAGGTCAAGAAGCTGTGCAAAATTGACGGCTGTAGCTTTCTGCATTTCGGAAGCTTTGGCAAAATCTTTTTTAGGACCTCCTCCATACCATAGGTAAGAGTCTACATTCTGTCCTAAAAGGGTAATTTCTTTATATCCGTTATTTAAAAGGTCTTTACATTCCTGAATAATAGAATGCGGATCGCGGCTTCTTTCTCTTCCTCTGGTAAAAGGAACTACACAGAAGGTACACATATTGTCGCAGCCCCTGGTAATGGTTACATAAGCCGTAACTCCGTTTCCTCCTAAACGTACAGGATTGATATCCGCATACGTTTCTTCTTTTGAGAGGATCACATTAATAGCATCTCTTCCGTCTTCGGTTTCTTTCAGAAGGTTAGGAAGGTCTCTGTAAGCATCAGGACCTACTACAAGATCTACCAGCTGTTCTTCTTCCAGAAATTTGGTTTTTAGTCTTTCCGCCATGCATCCCAATACGCCAACCGTCATGTTTGGCTTTTCCTTTTTCAGGTTTTTAAACTGGGACAGACGCATTCTTACGGTCTGTTCCGCCTTTTCACGAATGGAACATGTATTTAAAAGGATAAGGTCTGCTTCTTCTACTTTCAGGGTCGTATTGTATCCCTGCTCATTAAGGATAGAGGCAACAATTTCAGAATCAGAAAAGTTCATCTGACAGCCGTAGCTTTCCAAAAAGAGTTTTTTAGAATTCTCAGGCCTTTCAGCGATTGCAAAAGCTTCTCCCTGTTTTGTTTCGTCTATATATTTTTCCTGCACAATAATCGTTTTAAAGTTCAATGCCCGGCATTTAAATTCAAAGCATCATAATGAATTTTAAATCCCAAACAGATTAGTCTGCAAAGATACAAAATATTGTGACAGAATGGCAGGACTATCTTTCTTCAAAATTAACAGAAAATTTCATAGGTAATATAATCTTCTGTTTAATTGGAATATTAGAATAAAGAGCTGGCTATTTATAAGAATTACAAGAAAAAAAGCAGTACTCTAATCATGGTCATATGTATTATTATCAAACCTAATTTTCATTATCAATTTGTAATCGACGGGCACACCATTTTTAGTAGCTGCCTTCCATTTTCCTTTTACTTTTTTAGCAGCATATTTCATATCATCAATAAATGCTTCACTGTTTTTAAACCTGGGAAGGATGTCCACTTTATCAATTTTACCTTTAGGATCAATATTGAATATAAAAGCAACCTCTCCTTTAATAGCATATAAAGCCATATCGACATAAGCATACGCCATATTCAGAAATTCTTTTCTAAAAGCATCTTCCCCTCCCGGAAATTCAGCTTTTTGAAAATCCTCATCCTTCTGATATTGATACTGAGCAGTTGTTTGTTGCGAAAAACCTTTAAAACCTATAAGCAGTAAAGGCAATAGTAGAAAATATTTTTTCATCTGATCATGTTATAAGTCTGTAGCTATGGAGGAGAAATTCATTTTCAGTTTGATCTGTGAGGTAACCGGCTTTCCGTCACATGAAGCCGGAATCCAGTTTTTTTTGATGCGTCTTACCACATATTTCATATCATCAAAAAAGTAAGTGCTGTTGGCTACTTTCGGGCTTCCTTCGATATTAGTTACTTTTCCGGTCTCATCAACAGTAAGGGTGAATGTAAAATCACCATTCAGGACATAGAAATCTGAATTCAGATAATCGTACATGAATTTCTGAAGGGTTTGTTTATAAACTGCCACACCGCCTTCAAACGCAGCCGCTTTGAAATCATTACAGTTTTTTACTGCAACCTGCAAAAGGGGTTCTTTGATATCTATTTTTAAGAGATTTTTATTGGTTTCTGTTATCTGATTATCATCTCTTTCCTCAATATCCTGGGCAAATGTAAAATTTGCTATAAAAAGTGCTATAAGTAAAGTAAAAACTTTCATAGGCCGGTTCATTGTTTATTAAAATTGCTATAACAAAGTTAGTTATTTAAATGCTTTACCAAAAAGAAAAACTTCAGGCTGTCACCCGAAGTTTTTATCATATTCTGAAATCTGTTTTTATGTATTTGAAGGCTGAAGCCGTGCTTTGCTTCCAGTTTCTCTTAGCATCAAGGAAATCAGAACTGCCAACACAATTCCTGCAATCCAGAATAGTATGGAATGCTGGAAATGCATTTCTCCTGAAGAAGCTTCCAGGTTTTTGCCGAACCATCTGCTGAATAGCGGACTTACCAGTGTAGTCACGCCAAAGGTGATAAAATTAATAGCACCGGTTGCACTTCCTTTTACATAATCCGGATTGGTCTCTTTAATAATAGAATAAGGTATCATGGCAGCTCCGGATCCAAGCCCGAAAATAAACATGCTGACTTTAGCAGAATACAGTTCCGGCAGATAGATAAGCTGTAGAAAACTTAGGATCATCAGGACTGCACCACCAATCAGAACAGGTTTCCTTCTTCCCAGTTTATCTGTAATAAAGCCTAAAAGCGGACATCCGAAAACCCAGCCGAAAGCTACCATTGCACTTGTAATAGCCGCGTCATGAAACATAAATCCTTTATCTTTTTCAAAGAAAGCAACTCCCCAGGTCATTGCAAATATAGTGGTGGGCGCAAACAGCAGACCGGAAATAAGACCACACAACCAGGATTGAGGATTTTTAAAAACGATTTTATAAGGTTCCAAATAACCTACTTTTTTAACGGTTTCCTCAGACTGTACTTCCGACTGTTTTTCGCCGGGAATAACCAGGAACAGACAAAATGCCGTAATAACGGTAATGATACCTGACCAAAGCCAGAAAGTATCTGTATTGACACCTTCTTCCACCCACGGTCCTACTACAAACTGACCTGCCGTTCCACCAAGCATTCCGATACATTGTGTAAATCCAACAGCTGTCGCGAGAGATTTTGAGGAAAACCCTTTACTCGCGAGATAGACACATCCAGGAAATGCAAAAGCACACCCCGCTCCCTGCAACAATCTTCCTGCCACACCACCTGAATAAGCGGATGCCAGAAATAACAGACAGCCTATTCCCAGAATTAAAGCACCTGCGAAAAGCGATCTTTTGCCACCGAACTTATCCAGGGCAATTCCGGCAATAAGGCTGCAGGTAGAATAGGTATAATAATAGGTCCCGATGAGGCTGACAAGCTTCAGTTCCGTAGTACTGAAATTGCTGACGAGCTCAGGAATCATTACGGCCGGTGCAGAGCGGACCACGTAATCCAGAAAATAAAATACGAGCCCGAATAACCAGGCGATTATATAAAACCTTTTTAAGGATACACTCATTACAGAAGTCCTTTAATGTGTTTATAGTTTGTTTTTACGGTCTCCAGGACTTCTTCCATCTTACCGCCAAGCATCAGCTGGGCCATAGATTTTGTCATTCCCATTACCTGGTCGAAGTCAATTTTAGGAGGAAGAGCCAGGGCGTTCGGATTGGTGAAAATATTCAGAAGGTAAGGTCCGTTGTAGACCAGACATTCCTTAATCGCATCTTCTACTTCTTCGGGCTTATGGACATTTTTCCCGGGATAACCCATCGCATGTGCTACCATTGCGAAATCAGGATTAATCATATCGGTCTGGTTGTCCGGCATACCGCCTACTTCCATTTCCAGCTTTACCATTCCAAGGGTTCTGTTATTAAAAACGATCAGCTTCACCGGCAGTTTGTACTGAAAGATCGTTGCCATGTCTCCCAAAAGCATGGAAAGTCCTCCGTCACCACACATGGCGATAACTTCTCTACCCGGATAAGTCAAAGAAGCCCCTATAGCCATTGGCATAGCATTAGCCATTGATCCGTGGTTGAACGAGCCTAACATTTTCCTTTCTCCGGTTCCGGTAATGAATCTTGCTCCCCACACACAGCACATTCCTGTATCTACCGTGAAAATAGCATCTTTTTTAGCCAAACGGTCTAAAGTATGGGCAACATATTCGGGCTGAATGGCATCTTCTTTTCCAAAGTCTTTTACGTAAGCGAACTGGCTTTCTTTAACTTTTTCATAAAATGCCAATTGTTCATTGAGAAAATGAGCATCCGTTTTTTCCTCAAGTAAAGGCAATAAGGCTTTAATGGTTTCTTTTACATCTCCCGCCAGTCCCATCTCCAGCTTTGCCCTTCTCCCCAGTCGTTCCGGGGCTTCGTCTATCTGGACAATTTTATTTTTTACCGGCATGAATTTCTGATAAGGGAAATCGGTTCCCAAAAGAATAACAAGATCTGCTTCATGCATTGCATGATAGGCTGATGGAAACCCAAGCAGTCCTGTAAGCCCTACTTCATTGGGATTGTTAGGCTGAATAGCCATTTTTCCGCGAAAAGAGTACCCTACAGGAGCATTTAAAAATTTTGATAATTCTACTACCTCAGCATTTGCTTGTTCTGCTCCAATTCCGCAATAGAGGGTTACCTTTTTACTTTCGTTAATTAAGCCTGCCAGCTGCTTCAATTCATCATCGGAAGGTCTTATGATGGGATTGGTCCTGAATATCTGGGTAGAAGTTGATCCTTCCTCAGCATCAAGCTCTGATACATCTCCCGGAAGTCCTATTACTGCTACTCCTTTCTTCGAAATAGCGTGCTGGATTGCCGTCTGTAATGTTCTCTGTACCTGTTCGGGTCTTGTGATCATCTGGTTATAGTGGCTGCAGTCATCAAACAGTTTGATGGTATTGGTTTCCTGGAAATAATCCATTCCCATTTCATCGCTTGGGATTGTGGAAGCGATGACAAGCATCGGAACGTGAGATCTGTGGGCTTCATACACTCCGTTAATAAGATGAACGTGTCCCGGACCACAGCTTCCCGCACATACGGCAAATCCGTCAAGCTCTGCTTCAGCCGCTGCTGCATAGGCTCCTACTTCTTCATGCCTTACATGAATCCATTCGATGCTGCTTTTTTTAACTGCAATGTTAAGATGGTTGAGACTGTCGCCAGTTACCGCATAAATTCTTTTCACATTGGCATTTTCGAGCATTTCAACAATCTGCTCTGCTATGTTTTTGGCCATAATTAGTATTTTTTGGTGTTTATTAGATTAGAAAACTGAAGTGAATAAATATATTTTACATTAAAAAATCATACCCTTTTCTCAAATTTAGCTAATAAATTATAATTCTGCGTTTGTACAGTATTAAAATTTCAACATACTGGAATAGTAAAATATATGATTTATGATTCTCTTTCAGCCAACAAAAAACTCCGCCATAAGAGCGGAGTTTTATATTAATTATTAAAGAGACTATCTACTTGTGTTAGTATTAGGAGCAAAGCTAGCTCGTCCATCTTGGTCAGGAATATTTCTGGAGAAATTTAAACCTAAAGAAACTCTCTCTTCTTTATTTTTTGCAAAGTTTTTCTGTACCCTTGCAAGATCTCTTTTCACTTCTATTTCAAATGTTTTGTCGAAAAGTTCAGGTAAAAGCTTTATATCAGAAATTTCTCCTTTCTCACTGACATTAAAATTCAGTACAAAATCTCCTGTTACCTGAAAACTGTTTCCGGTTTGCTGAAGACTAAGAGCCAAATCTTTGTCAAATTTTTCCTGCCCACCCTTATAGGCGCTATCCAGTACATTTTTATCGGATTTAATTTTCACAAAAGTCTGTGAAAAAGAATGTGTAAAAGCAAGAACTGCCAGAACTGAAATTATTTTTTTCATATGCTGATTTTTTGTTCTTTAAATTTACAATCTTCCAATTAAATCTACAAAATTTCTATCTGGTTTCTCAGCAGATCTTCAAATTCATCTCTTTTACGGATCAAATGTGCCTTTCCGTCTAAGAACAATACTTCGGCAGGCTTTAATCTAGAATTGAAATTCGAGCTCATTTCAAAACCGTAGGCTCCGGCATTGTGGAAAACCAGGATATCACCTTCTCTTACTTCATTCAGCTTTCTGTCCCAGGCAAATGTATCCGTTTCGCAGATGTTTCCTACTACGGTATAAATTCTTTCGGCTCCTTTAGGATTCGACAGGTTTTCGATCATATGGTAAGAATCATAAAACATCGGCCGGATTAAATGGTTGAACCCTGAATTTACACCTACAAAAACAGTAGCTGTTGTCTGCTTGATGACATTGGCTTTTACTAAAAGGTAACCGCTTTTTCCTACCAGAAATTTCCCCGGTTCAAACCATAGTTCGAATTTTTTTCCTGTAGATTTTGAAAACTCAGAAATCACTTTTTCTACTTTTTTACCTAGTGTTCTCACATCCGTTTCCTCTTCGGTATCCTGGTAAGGGATTTTGAATCCGCTTCCCATATCCAGGTATTTAAGGTTAGGGAAATGCTCGGAAAGCTCAAGCATAATGTCCAATGCCTGAAGGAAAACATCTGGATCCTTGATCTCGCTTCCCGTATGCATGTGAAGCCCTTCCACATTAAGGTTGGTACTTTTCATCACTCTTTCGATATGACGAACCTGGTGAATGGAGATGCCAAACTTGCTGTCGATATGCCCCGTTGAAATTTTATAGTTTCCCCCTGCAAAAATATGCGGGTTGATCCTTACAAGAATAGGATAGGTATTTCCGTATTTATTCCCGAACTGCTCAAGAATAGAAATGTTATCAATGTTAATATGAACTCCGAAAGCCATTGCTTCCTCTATTTCAGCCAGGTCAACACAATTAGGGGTGAATAATATTCTTTCTTTCGGAAACCCCGCCTTTAATCCAAGTTTAACCTCATTAATAGATACACAATCCAAAGAGGCACCCAGATTCCTGACATACTTAAGAATGTTGATGTTGGTTAAAGCCTTCGCTGCGTAGAAGAACTTAGTATGTTTTAAAAAAGAAGATGTAAGTTTTTCGTATTGAACTTTGATGGACTCCGCATCGTAAACATACACCGGTGTGCCAAACTCATTGGCAATCTTTAATAATTCTTTTGAATTCATAATTTCATTTTAACATAAAAAAAGGCAGATTCTTCGAAAAAGAGCCTGCCACATTGATTATTTTTTATGCAAGACAAGTCTTTTAAATATTCCAAACCTTAGAGAACTTTACAGCTCCCTTTTTTCCAGTTTTATTTTGTTTAAAATTTTGCATTGCTTCTATTTATTTTTTGCAAAAATACTATTTATTTTTCATTTCAGGAAAAATGATTTGAAAAGCAGATTCTTATGAAAATCCGTAAAGGATAAATTTCCTTTTATTTTGGTAACGGCAGCGTCTCAAAATCACCGCGAAGCAGCGCAAGCTGAAGATCATTATGCAGATCTGTGGAAGGAAGAGGTAAATCAATTTTCAGTTTTGAAAGCTTACTCATGGTCTGGATCTGCGTAAACAGCTCATAAAAGCCATAAGAGACTACTTTTCCGTTTTCAATGATCAGAAACAGTTTCTCTCCAAGCTTTCTTCCCTGGCCGAGCCAAAGCTCATTCCTTTTTCTGAAATCTATTTTTCTGATAAAAACATTAACATCATTGAATTCTTCCTGCAGCCCTATAAACTGAACCGCTTTTGTTCCCTGGGTAAATGACCTGAACTTAAGGATAGGTCTTTCAGTCTTATTCAGCTTATTTTTTTCAACGATATATTTATTGTTCCTGAAGTAAAGTCCAAAGGGAAATACTTCCCTTTTTTTGATGTTTTTGGAATTAAGGATCAGCTTTGCAATAATATCCGTTCCCGTAAGTTCATAATTGATCTGCTCAACGTCCTTCTGGATCTGTTCCCATTTTGGGGACTTGGAATTGAAGACTTTTTTGGAGAACTTATTGATATCCTGAACATAATCTGATAAAATAATTTTCCCCGCTTCATTCTGGAAATACACAAACCCTTTTTCGTTCGGAAGATCCTGGGTAAGAACCTTGATCTTGTTGATATAGGTTTTTGCATTGGTTTCGTCATGCTGCTTTTGAATAATCTCATTTTCTGTATCTTTAGAAATTAAAAGCTTGAAAAGCTCCAATGTTGCCCTTGCATCCCCTTCTGCCCTATGATGGTTCGTAAGCGGAATTCCCAAGGATTTCACCAGCTTTCCCAATGAATAGCTCACTTCATCCGGGATCATTTTTTTTGCTAAAGGAATGGTATCTAAAGTATTGATCTGAAAGTCATACCCGAGTCTTTTAAAAGACTGGCGCAGCATCCTGTAATCGAAATCAATATTGTGACCCACCAAAGTGGTATTCTGGGTGATTTCAATAACTCTTTTTGCTATTTCATGAAACTTCGGAGCTGTTTTCACCATTTTAGGAGTGATGCTTGTCAGCTTCTGTACAAAAGGAGTGATATCACTTTCGGGATTAACAAGAGAAATGAACTGGTCAGTAATCTTTTGACCATCATACCTGTAGATGGCTATATCTATAATGCATTCATTTCTGTAACCTGCACCATTACTTTCTATATCAATAATCGAATACATTGAATTCTAGTTATACTCCTGTTTTTATCATTACTATTTAAATCAACTGCTGAAAACCAGTGCCATCAGGCTTAATACATAACCTGTGCCATTGGCACTGAAAGACTGTACTGCATCACTGTTATCTAATTTTCACCGACAGAGGCAGCTTTGCGAAAATAACAAAAAATATATCAAAAAAAGTAAAAACAGCTTTTATATCGCCCATATCCAGATTAATAACAGCCGGCAAAAGGCAATAAAAAGCTGATAGTCTTTACATAGCAAATTATTTCTGCAGAAATTTTAATTCACTTTTACCTTCTTCTTCCACCCAATCCGAACATTCCGAGAAGGGCTTTTGCTCCTTCCCGCATTAAAGTGCTGGTAAAAGTTCTTCCTGCCTTACTCTGAAGCACCTGCTCAAACATTCCCGGCTCTTCTTTCACAGGTTTTGTTTTCTGGGAAGGTGCCGGGTTCTGGGCGGCCTGCTCCATTCTGCTGGTCAGGATCTCATAAGCAGATTCCTTATCAACAGGCTGTTCATATTTAGCCACTAAAGAAGAGTTTCCTGTCAGTTCTGAAATTTCTGCATCATTCAGGACATCCATCCTTGATTCCGGAGAGATCAGATAGGTATGAACAAGCGGTGTAGGAATTCCTTTTTCATCCAAAGCTGTTACAAAGGCTTCCCCGATCCCGAGATTCTGGATCAGGTTTGATGCATCATAAAATTCAGTTGTAGGATAGTTTTCTACTGCTTTAGTAATTTCTTTTTTATCTTTTGCGGTAAAACCTCTCAAAGCATGCTGTATCTTCAGACCAAGCTGGGACAGTACATTCTCCGGAACATCGCCTGGAATCTGTGTGATAAAATAAATTCCCACTCCTTTGGAACGGATAAGTTTTACCATGGTTTCTATCTGGGACAACAAAGCTTTTGAAGATTCATCGAATATCAGGTGGGCTTCGTCTATGAAAAGAACAAGTTTGGGTTTTCCGCTGTCTCCTTCTTCCGGGAAAGTCATATAAATTTCAGCAAAAAGCGAAAGCATAAACGTAGAAAACAGCTGTGGCTTATTCTGAATTTCTGCTACTCTTAAGATATTGACCACCCCTTTTCCATCTCTGGTTTCAAGAAGGTCATGAACATCAAAGCTCAATTCGCCAAAAAAATCAGCGGCACCCTGCTGTTCCAGAGCCACAATAGATCTCAGGATCGCTCCCAGTGAAGCCGGGGCAATAGATCCGTAGTTAGCTGCCAGTTCAGCTTTTCCCTGGGCATTATCCGTTACATATTGCAAGACTTTCTTCAAATCATTAAGGTCAATTAACGGAAGTCCTTTATCGTCACAGTATTTAAAGACAATAGACATAATACTCTGCTGGGTATCATTCAGTTCCAGGATCTTGCTTAATAGAACAGGACCGAACTCTGTAACGGTAGCTCTTAACTTCACTCCTTTTCCTCCTGATATGGTCATCAGCTCTACCGGAAAAGCCTGTGGATTATATGGGAGCTGGGTTTTTGCATATCTTTCTTCAATGACCGGATTCATCTGGCCGGCTTCTGCAATTCCGGAAAAATCTCCTTTAATATCCAAAACCAATGAAGGAATTCCTGCATGGGAGAGCTGTTCTGCAAATACCTGAAGCGTTTTTGTTTTACCTGTCCCTGTAGCCCCTGCAATAAGACCGTGACGGTTAATTGTTTTTAAAGGAATGGTAACATTAACTTCCGGCACCACTTCACCGTCCAGCATTCCTTTTCCGAGTATAATATGATCTCCTTTAGGAGTGTATTTTGCATTTAGTTCTTCAATAAATTGTGTTTTATCTGCCATCTGATCTTTTTTTAAACTTATAAATATAAAATTTTTTATAAAATATTGGACTAATAAAGTAATAATACAAAATAATATTACGCCATCTTCGTAGATATCAGCACTACATAATTATTTTCATTTCTTAAACATGATAAAAAACAGTCTGTACAATCACTGCTCACCATCCTTCGTTTTTCAGTTGAAAATAAGGGTTTTCATAGTTGACCGCCATGAATATTGAAAGAAACTATCGTCCGAATTTAACAATTCGTTTACATTTCATCTAATACTTCGTATCTTTATCTAAAATTTAAAAAAGACCCAATGAAAATTGAACAAATATATACGGGCTGTCTGGCTCAGGGTGCCTATTATATTGTATCAGAAAATGAAGCTGCCATCATTGATCCGCTGAGAGAGGTAAAACCTTATCTGGATCGCCTTGAAAAAGACAACGTCACTTTAAAGTATATTTTTGAGACTCATTTCCATGCTGATTTTGTTTCAGGACATTTGGATCTAAGTGAAAAAACAGGGGCTCCCATTGTTTACGGACCCACTGCTCAGCCTGCATTTGAGGCCATTATTGCTGAAGATAACCAGATCTTTGAGATTGGGAAAATAAAAATAAAAGCACTGCATACTCCCGGACATACGATGGAGAGTACCACCTACCTTTTAATTGACGAAAACGGTACTGAAACTGCAATCTTTACCGGGGACACATTGTTTTTAGGCGATGTTGGAAGACCGGATCTTGCACAGAAGGCAACCAATCTTACCCAGGAAGATCTTGCAGGAATTCTTTATGACAGTCTCCAGAGCAAAATTATGCCACTGGACGACAGCATTACGGTTTATCCCGCTCATGGCGCAGGTTCTGCCTGTGGAAAAAATATGCAGAAAGAGACGGTGGATATATTGGGCAACCAGAAAAAAACCAATTATGCACTGAATCAGCCTGATAAAGAATCTTTCATCAGAGAAGTGCTTGATGGCCTTACCGCTCCGCCGAAATATTTTGGAATGAACGTTGCGATGAATAAAGGAGGTTATGAGAGCCTGGACGTCGTAATGAACAAGGGACTGAATCCGGTTGCTGCAGAAGATTTCGAAGCTTTGGCAGAAGAAACAGGGGCTTTAATTTTAGATACAAGAAGCCCGGCAGAATTTCATAAAGGATTCATTCCGAACTCTATTAATATAGGCCTTAAGGGAGATTTTGCCCCTTGGGTAGGAAATATGATCGTAGATGTAAAGCACCCGCTTTTACTGGTGACTGATGAAGGAACGGAAGAGGAAGTAATCACAAGATTAAGCAGAGTCGGTTTCGATAATGTTTTAGGGTATCTGAACGGCAGTTTCGCTGCATGGAAAAATGCCGGTAAAGAAACGGATGAGATCAAAAGGATTTCTCCTGCTGAATTTGCTGAACAATTCACGGAAAATGCTACTGTTATTGATGTGAGAAAATTAAGCGAGTATTCTGCCGAGCATGTTGACAATGCATTTAACAAGCCGCTTGACACGATCAGCGACTGGATAAAAACCATTGATGATTCTGAACATTTCTTTCTTCACTGTGCAGGAGGATACAGAAGCATGATTGCTGCAAGCGTTCTTAACTCACACGGAATCAGAAATTTTACTGAAATAGAAGGAGGTTTCAACGGGATCAAAAAGTTAGAGAAACTACCTACAACGGACTTTGTTTGTCAGTCAAAAACATTGTAGGATGTTGAAAAGAACAATTTCTGGATATATTTTTGCGTCAGTTTTAGCTTTAACAGCTTGTAAATCAAACCATACAGCTACAGTACCAAAACCCAACATCAAAGAAGTAGTGAATAGTGCGGATGTAACACTGGTAGACGTAAGAATTCCGGAACAGTATGAGGCAGGAACAGCAAAAGGAGCCATTAATATTCCTTTAGCTGAAATTCAGAACAATATAGACTCTCTTAAGGGCAAAAAAGTTGTTGTATTCTGCAATAAAGGGATCCAGGCCGATCAGGCTATGGAAATCTTAAAGAAAAACGGTGTGGAAGCCTATGACGGTACAACCTGGAAAAATGTAAAAGCAATCCAGGATGAAAAACAATCAGGAAAATAAAATATTATACTGCCAGGACTTATGAATAAATCTTAGCGGTTTCAATAAAAAATCAAAAACTATGTCACAAAAATTTCAGGAAATCATCAATTCGGAAAGACCGGTACTTATTGATTTTTTTGCCACCTGGTGCCAGCCTTGTAAAGTACAGTCCTCTGTTTTAAATACAGTAAAGGAAAACGTAGGTGAAGGGGCAAGAATCATCAAAGTAGATGTAGACCAATACCCTGCTTTGGCAGCACAATATGGTGTAAGAGGTGTTCCTACACTCGCGGTCTTCAAAAACGGAGAACTTTTATGGAAAGAAAGCGGAGTCCACGACGTGAATACGCTCACGGAACTGCTTAAACAATATGCTTAAACTGTGATTTTTTCACAGTTTTTTTTATTTTATACACACAGATAGTTGAGATAGCATCCGTTTAGATTCGTGAAATGGGATTTTTATAACAAATTACCAGCGTATTTACGGACAGTTTTTCTCATACTCTTTTATGATTCCAATGTAAATTTCAGCCTGCCTGTTTTGTATTTTATCTCCAACGATATAAAATAATCTTTTGGTTTGTTCTCTATCTTTTTTTACTTCTTGTAAAGTTGTTTTATAAATTTCCTGATATTCTTTTTGTAACGTTTTATCCAAATGCTTTTCCTGCATCATTTCTTTCTCAAAAGAATTTAAATACTGATTAAATGAACCACAATCTCCGGCAACCGCTCTAAAAGCATCAACGATATTTTCAATGGAAGATCCCATCTTAGAATTGAACTGACTCTTTTGTTTTACTGCCAAAACCGTGTAAGGCTCACCGCTTTTTTGAATATAAAAGTTTGAATGGGTATAATAACATGCATTCAATCCCATACACTCAAATACATTTGAACTGTATAATTTAATTTTACCGTCATAGAGTAAGTATTCGAACGTTTCGGCTGTATCATTTGAAAGACCTCCTTTCTTATCTACCGTTTTTACTTTAATTTTTTCCTGAATTTGAGAAATTTCATCGCCATTGTAATAAATAATCTTTTTTACATCTTTAGAGTTTATTTCTTTCGTCTTCTCACCCGCCTGTGTTGTATATTGAAATGCTGATATTCTGTTGTGGACTATCAATTGTCCCATATTAATAGTTTTAGTAACTGCATTCACAGAGTTTGCTTTAAATGAAGACCCATCTTCCAATTGAAATTCAGCAATATCATTTTCTTGATTACGTGCATTTTCCTGCGCGTTCATCACCAAATTCAAAACACAGAAGATAGCAAACAGTAGTTTTTTATTCATATATATTCTTTCTAATTATTTATTTAAAATTAAAAAAAATACAATATACTTTTTAAAAAAAATAAAAAACATCTCAAAATATTCAATAAAGATCAAATCTTAACTTCCGAATTATTTGATTTTGATCTCAAAATCATCTCTGTCATTCAGAAACTGGAAATGCTGCCTGAAATCTTTCAGTTCATCACTATTCAGTTCCGCAGAAATGATATTTCCGTTCTTTTGTGAAATTTCTGTCCCATCTGCAAAAAAACAATGCGAGCTTTCCTGATAAACAAGGCCATTTCCATCTGTCCCGATTCTGTTTAAACCAAAAACAAAAGACAGATTTTCTATTGCCCTGGCTTTTAGCAGGTGTTCCCAGGCTCCTACTCTTTTTTCAGGCCAGTTGGCCACATATAAAATAGCATCATAATCATCATTGTTTCTCGCAAAAACCGGGAAACGGAGATCGTAGCAGACCTGCAATAAGATCCGGAACCCCATATAATTTACAATAATCCTTTTATCTCCGGGAGTATATACTTTATCTTCTCCCGAAAAAGAAAACAGATGTCTTTTATCATAAAAAACAGGCTCTGAGCCGGGCTGAACGAAATACATTCTGTTATAAAAATTTCCGTCCTGCTCTACCGGAGCACTTCCGCAGACTGCGGCATTTTTTTCTTTTGAGATTTTCTTCAGGAACTCAAGGGATTCTTCATTTCTGTCCGAGACTTCAGCGGCATCCATGCAGAAGCCGGTGGAAAACATTTCAGGAAGCAGGAAAATATCAGCTTCAAGGCTTTTAAACTGTTCTTCGATGAATTGGAAATTCTTTTCTTTATTTTTCCAGACAATATCTAAATTAAGTCCTGCAATTTTCATAAACTTTGTTAAAAAACTTCAATAAAAATACGATTTTCCATTGATTTCGGTTCTATTTTTGATGAGGATATTTCCATTATCAATTTAAAAAGTAAAATTATGAAGAAATTGTTTTTGGTGCTGATGATCGCTTTTTTCGGAACAGCAGCCCACGCACAGGCTTACACAGGTAAAGGTGACCAAAAAGTTCAGGCGGGATTAAGTGCCTGGGGATACGGAACCGGAGTTACCGGAACTTATGATTACGGATTGAATCAACTTATATCCGTTGGAGCCGGTCTGAATGTTTATTTTGATAATTATAAGGATCATGATAAAGATAACCGTGTTTTTGCTTTCGGAAGATTGAATTTCCACCTTAATGAAGCGCTTGATCTTCCTGCAAAATGGGACATTTATCCTGGCGTTGACGTTGGTGTTCTTGGAAAGGATTTCGGGATCGGAGCTCATATCGGAGCCCGTTACTTTTTCACCGAGAAAGTGGGCGTTTTTGCAGAAGTAGGCAACAACGGCAGCATCGGTGTTTCTTTCAACCTGTAGAATTCACGAAATATATGACAAAGCTTCTCATTTAGAGGGGCTTTTTTATTTGGCATAGTTTTGATAATTGTTACCTTTGCAAATTAAAATCTAAAATTTATTAATGGAATTAGCAATCAAGATTTTCCAGTTCATACTAAGTATTTCTATTTTAGTAGTTCTTCATGAGCTTGGACACTTTTTACCGGCAAAATGGTTTAAGACCAGGGCTGAGAAATTCTTCCTGTTTTTCGATCCGTGGTTTTCGATCTTTTCAATGAAGAAAATCAACGGAAAATGGCAATATAAATTTCTTTCCAAAAATCTTCCGGATACAGAAACTATCGTAGTAGACGGAAAAGAAACAGAAGTTCCTATCGATACTTCAAAGCTTCCGGACAGCGACTGGAGAAAGCACCCCGAGCAAACGAAATACGGTATCGGATGGCTTCCTTTCGGAGGTTATGTGAAAATTGCGGGAATGATCGACGAAAGCATGGATAAAGAGCAGATGAAGAAACCTGCACAGCCATGGGAATTCAGATCCAAACCGGCCTGGCAGAGACTAATCATCATGCTGGGAGGGGTTACTGTGAACTTTTTCCTTGCGTGGATCATTTTCGGATGTCTTTCTTACTTTAATGGCGAGAGTTCTTTCGATACTACTAAAGTGGAAACTCCGATGCATTATACCAATGTTGCCAAGGCAATGGGATTTAAAGATGGTGACAAGATCTTAAAAGTAGACGGAAAGGTTCAGAATAACCTGGATAAGCTGTCTTTGGACATTCTATTGAGCGACCAGGTAACCGTTTTAAGAAACGGACAGGAATTTACTTTTAATACGAATGATGACGGAAAGGCACTTGCTTTTAAAGATGAAAATCCAAGAGCATTCCTTACGCCAAGATATGCTCCTGTAATTGATACAATTGTGAATCCTAAAACTGCTGAAGCCGGATTAAAAACAGGTGATCAGGTAGTTTCTGTAAACGGGCAGAAAATCAATTATTATGACGAGCTGCAGGGCGCTGTTGTAAAAAATGCAGGTAAAGTTATTAATATGGAGATATTAAGAGCCGGCGCATTACAGCCGCTAAGCCTTCAGGTTTCGAAGGAAGGGACATTAGGTATAGCTTCTTATAAGCAGCTTGAAAAGTTTGCCAATACACAGCATTTTACGTTTATTGAGTCTATCGGAAGAGGGTTTACAAGAAGTATTGAAAGCTTAACTTACCAGGTTAAACAGTTTAAACTGGTCTTCAATAAAAAAGTTCAGGGTTATAAGAAAGTAGGCGGTCCACTGGCAATCATTAAGAATATGCCGGTAGAAAAGTCTAAAGACGGAGCAGTATCTGTAAACTGGAGCCTATTCTGGAGTTTTACGGCAATGTTCTCTGTATGGCTGGCATTCCTGAACCTTATTCCTATTCCGGGACTTGACGGAGGGCACGTTTTATTCACTTTATGGGAAGTCATTACGGGGAAACCTGTACCTCAGAAAGTATTGGAAAATGCGCAAATGATCGGGGTTATCTTCCTTCTAGGATTGATGTTACTGATCTTCGGAAGCGATATCTTTAAGGCGCTTACGGGCAGTTTATAATTTTTTTGAATTTTTTTCTAAAAAATATTTGTACGGTATAAATATTCGTCCTATATTTGCACCACTTAAAACAAAGGACATTCCTCCTTAGCTCAGTTGGTTAGAGCATCTGACTGTTAATCAGAGGGTCGCTGGTTCGAGCCCAGCAGGAGGAGCCAATAAAATTAAACACTTACAGCAATGTAGGTGTTTTTTTATGTGGTCAGGGTTGATATAATTTCCTTGCTATTCTAGCAAAAATTATTACTTTTTGAATAACCTTAAAATATGGTTTATATATAGCCACTTACATGATATATAAAAAGGGTTTTCACATACTGTATAAAATCAAAGCCAATATATTTTTTTATTAAAATATTTATCGTAATATTGCGATATACAAAACCACATGGGAGCAACAAAAACAGACCACTTCACAGATGATCAAAATAAAATAGCAACTATTGCTAAAGCATTGGGACATCCGGCAAGAGTAGCCATCATCGAATATTTATTAAAAGTAAACACGTGTATATGTGGAGATATCGTCAATGAACTGCCCTTGGCACAGGCAACAGTTTCTCAACATCTGAAAGAATTAAAAAATGCCGGTCTTATCAAAGGAAATATCGAAGGAACCGCAATTTGTTACTGTATAGATGAAAATACTTTTGAGATACTGAAAGAATATTTCTCAAAAATAATTCTGACCGTTACAAAACAAAAATGCTGTTAAGCCTTTTTTTAATCTTATTTATCGCAATATAGCATTTAACCAATAAATAAAACAATAATGAAATTATCTGAGATCAAAGAAATTTTACCAACATTAGAGAATGTTGAATTTCAATTAGAAGACGGAACTTTTGTTCCTGAACATTTCCATGTTACAGAAGTAGGAACTGTAAACAAACATTTTATTGATTGTGGTGGAACTATCCGAAATGAAAAGGTTGTAAACTTTCAACTGTGGAATGCTGATGATTTTGAACATCGTTTAAAACCCGGAAAACTTCTAAACATCATCAAGCTATCAGAAGAAAAATTAGGAATTGAAGATGATGAAATAGAGGTTGAATACCAAAATACAACTATTGGTAAATTCGATTTAGAATTCAACGGGAAAAATTTTATACTTAAGAACAAAACAACAGCCTGTTTAGCCAAGGATGCCTGTGGAATTCCTTCTGAAAAACAAAAAATAAGCTTATCCGAACTTTCATCTAAACAAAATTCCGGATGTACACCAAATTCTGGATGTTGCTAAAATTTTAATCTAAAAATAAGCTATGTATCCCAAATTATTAGAAACAATAGAATTATTAAAGAATCAAGAAATTAATGAAGATAGAAAAGCGACATTAGCACCCTTGGTTGACTTTATTCAAAAAAAGCTGGAAGAAAAAAAAGATGTCAATATCAATTTTATCTGTACCCATAACTCAAGAAGGAGCCATTTATCACAAGTTTGGGCACAAATTGCAGGTATTTATTATAAAGTTCCGGGTGTAACTTGTTACTCCGGGGGAACAGAAGAAACTGCAATGTTTCCTAAAGTTATAGAAACCCTGAAAGAACAAGGGTTTACAATACTGGAGATTTCCGGCACTGAAAACCCCGTCTACGCTGTCAAGTCCAGTGAAAATAGTCATCCAATCATAGGCTTTTCCAAAAGATATGACAGTCCTTTTAATCCAGCTTCCGGTTTTGCTGCAATCATGACCTGTTCCCAGGCTGATGGTGGCTGCCCATTCATTGTCGGTGCCGACGCACGTATTCCTATCACCTTTGAGGACCCGAAAATTTCGGATAACACACCTGAACAAACAAAAGTTTATCAAGAAAGAAGTGTACAGATTGGAGCTGAAATGTTTTATGTTTTTTCACAAATAAAAAAATAGAATGGAAGTATTAGCAATTGAAAAAGAACATTATCCCGAAATATCTAATATATACGAACAGGGTATTGCTACCGGTATTGCAACATTTGAGACCACAGCACCTTCGTGGGAGGCTTGAAATGAAGAAGTAAAATAGCAGGAATAGATTAAAATAATAAAATGCAGCCAAAATTAAAATTTCTTGACAGGTTTCTCACACTCTGGATATTCTTAGCAATGTTTTTAGGAATAGGCTTAGGATATTTTTTTCCTAATATTTCTGATATCACCAATTCCTTATCAGTAGGAACTACTAATATCCCATTGGCCATTGGTTTAATCATTATGATGTACCCGCCATTAGCAAAGGTTGATTATTCCTTGTTGCCTAAAGTTTTTCAAGATAAAAAAACAATTGGAATTTCTTTGTTATTGAATTGGGTTATCGGTCCGGTTTTAATGTTCCTATTGGCAATTATTTTCCTGAGAAACGAGCCTGATTACATGATTGGTTTAATCCTTATTGGCTTAGCAAGATGTATTGCAATGGTACTTGTATGGAACGATTTAGCCAAAGGTAATCGTGAGTATGGTGCATTGTTAGTAGCTTTAAACAGCATATTTCAGGTATTGAGCTACAGCTTTATGGTTTGGCTTTTCATCAATGTTTTGCCTGAAAAATTAGGTTTGGCTAATTTTAATGTAACCGTATCAATGAAAGACGTTACCGAAAGTGTTTTGATATATTTAGGAATTCCTTTTCTAGCAGGTTTTTTGAGCCGTTACTTTTTAATTAAATCAAAAGGTTTAGAATGGTACAACAGGAAGTTTATTCCTAAAATATCCCCCTGGACTTTGTATGCCCTTTTATTCACCATTATTTTAATGTTCAGCCTTAAAGGAGATAAGATACTTGAATTACCATTAGATGTTTTAAAAGTGGCTGCACCATTAATCGTTTACTTTGTGCTGATGTTTTTTGTAAGTTTCTTTATCAATAAATCATTTAATGTTCCCTATGATAAAAATGCCTCGATAGCTTTCACGGCAACAGGAAACAACTTTGAATTAGCAATTGCAGTTGCTATATCCGTATTTGGGATACACTCTCCCCAGGCATTCGTGGGTGTAATCGGACCATTGGTAGAAGTGCCGGTTTTGATACTGCTTGTACGGATAAGTTTATGGTTAAAAAAGAAATATTATTAACCCAACAATATGCAATAAACTACCTGGAATATCGTAAAGCAGACTATTTCAATTTAGTGAAGAATCAGCTGGAATCAGGAAATTAATCCGCAACGAATGTGCAAATCCCCCATTTATTAAAGATGTTCAGGCTCAATCTACAAATAACCCAAAATATTTGTAGCTGAAATTCAACATTTTTAGTTAAAAAACACCGTTAATTGGGGATAAAATTTGCCTGATATTAATATTCCTTTTATATTTGCAGCACCTTAAACAAAGGAAATTCCTCCTTAGCTCAGTTGGTTAGAGCATCTGACTGTTAATCAGAGGGTCGCTGGTTCGAGCCCAGCAGGAGGAGCCAAAAAGACTTACATTTCTGTAAGTCTTTTTTATTTTACTCCAATATAATTAAGCATTTACAGCTTTTCTATCATTTTATATCGTGTTTAAATAATGAAATGTCCGTATAATCTTTAAACCGAAGAAAATTCTTATATTTATTACATAAAAACAACTGACAATCAATAAAATATCCATAATACCCAAGCGTTAATTAGCATCACAGCACTATACCAGAAGTAAGCAGAATGGAAATAATTGAGTATAAACCAATAAAAGCACTGGAGCCTTTTATAAAGGCTATCAAAATTATTGAAAGCCATGAGGAAATACAGAACAGAGTATTACCGGGAAGCTCAATAGCCATGGCTTTTTGTTTTAGCGGACAAAACTCATACACTGTGAATTCGGAGCGGATCATACTGCCAAAAGCAATAATTTCAGGGCTCCGGAAATCAGTACGGCTTATCAATTATTCCCCGAATACTTCCACATTAATTGTCATGTTCAAAGAGAGCGGAGCCTCCGCATTTTTTAAAGAACCTCTTTACGGTTTATTTGAGAAAAGTATTTTGCTTGATGATATTTTGGATCCTGACGAAGTCAGAAATACCGAGGAAATGTTGTGTGAAGCAAAAAACAACTTTCAAAGAGTAAAAATTGTGGAAAAGTTCTTATTAAAAAGACTAATTAATCCAAATCCCGATAGCATGATAGCAAATGCCGTTGCTAAAATTCAGCAGGCAAGAGGAGATATAAAAATAAACGAATTAGCAGAGATGCTACACATCAGCAACGATGCCTTTGAGAAACGGTTTAGAAAAAGCATCGGTTCCTCGCCCAAACAGTTCGCATCCATTATCCGGATGTCCGCGGCCATTCCTTTAAAGACAGACGGGCGGCTTTTGGACACTGCTTTTGATGCCGGATTCTACGATCAGGCTCATTTCAACAAAGATTTTAAACTTTTCACCGGCCAAACACCAACAGAGTTTTACAAATCTGCTTCCTATTGGTAAATCAATGATTTTTTACAATGATTTGAGGAGACAAGTCTTGAACTTTGCATCAATAAATTACTTTAATGATGAGCCCAAAATTCAAAATAGTTCTGACATCCGTTTTGTTATTCAGCCAAACCATGTCTTTGTTTTCACAAACCAGATCATTTAAAAATACTCAGCCAATGAACATTATCAGAAACAAAGAAGCTATACGGCTTCTTTACGACTCTATACTTAATCCTAAACAGTTTGAAAAGTTGCCCATTTTAATATCGGATATCTATACCAATTCTGTTGGAGCAAAGGGTGTAGCCGCCTTCAAAAAGCCAATTGCCGAATTAGCCACCGCTTTTCCTGATGCCCAATGGAAAATTGAGGATATCATTGCTGAAGATAATAAAGTGATCGTTAAACAAATATTTACCGGAACACATCAACTCCCGTTTCAAAACATTATCCCCACCCATAAAACGATTTCTGTAAACGGAATTGCAACCTATATATTTAAAAATGAAAAAATTGTTTTCAGCGAAATTGAAACGGACCGTTTTAGCTTTCTACAACAATTGGAAGCCTTACCAATTCCACCGAAACCCGCTGATCCAAATATCCTTTTTCTAATTGATAAATTTTTTATTCCAAAATCTTCCGTTGCGGAATTCAAAGAAAGAATGGCTTACAATAGAGTTTTTATTAAAAATCTTTCAGGGTTCATTAGCGATAAAGTTCTGGAAAGTTATGATGATAGCGGAAACCTGACTATCATTACTGTTGCAGAATGGGAGAACCGGAAAAGGCTGAATGAAGCAAAATTGGCAGTACAGAAAGAATACAAAAGAACAGGATTTAATCCAAAAGATTTTTACGCAAGATTGAATATAAAAATGGAACGTGGCCAATATCAAACTTTTCAAGAATAGAAACATTAACTATTCACTTACAACTTTCATAATCAAAGAAAGCTCTCGATTCAGAAGCCGGAAAAGACTTACAAACAAGTAAGTCTTTTTTCTGTAGCTCAAAAGTAGATTTATTTATCAATTCTTATCATCTTGATCTGTGTATTATATTTTTTGAAATTATCCACAAAAAACCAAAAGTGTTAGTAATTCTTTAATAATTAATCATCTGAAGAAAATATTATAGTTACCATATTACTGTGGAAAAAAATGAATTTTATCATTAACTGGCTTATAATAAATAAAATACAATGTTAATAACCTGTGGAAAAAATATCAGCAAGCTATTAGCATGATGATGAAATACGTTTGTATTTCCGTGAATAACGTATGGATAACTTCTTAAAAACATCTTGAAATCTTATTAACAAGCTGTGAAAAGCTGCGGAAAAAATGTGAAAAAGTTGTTAGTTTCCCTCTTTATACTAACCTTATTCACAATTGCTTTTTAACATTAAAATCCGTTATGATCAACTCATTAATTATCATAATCTTTTACTGTTATTTTTGCTACATTTGCTGTTTTATGAATTTTCATAGAAAACGTTAAAAAAAATGATCTTTTTTAAATAAACAGCACGCTTTTTGTTTGTGCTAATTGCTTGAAGAACCAAATGATGTTAAACAACAACTCTAAATATTACAATCTTTTTTTTCTGCTCTTCATATCCTGCCTGGCATACGCCCAAAACACAGTGAATGGAAGAATTACAGACGCAAAAACAAATAAAGAAATTTCCGGTGTAGATGTCTTTATAAATGATAATACCGAACCCTTTCTAAAGACCACCCTGGGAAGCTTTAGCGTTCAGTCCGACAGTATTATTCATAAACTAAGGTTTTCGAAAAAGGCCTATTCCACCGAAACCGTTGATATCACCCCTGAAAATGCGGCCAATGTTTTCGTACAGCTTTCACAGGAAAAGGTAAGCAGCATTGGTGAAATCGTCATCCACAACGAAAAACCAAAATACAAGAACAAAAAAGAAAATCCTGCCTATGCTATTATGCAGGAGGTATGGAAAAGGAAACGAAATAACGGCCTGGAGAAATTCGATACCTATACTTATAAAGAATATGAAAAGATCCAGTTTGATGCAAACAATCTGGACAGCGCTTTTATGAGTAAAAAGATCTTCAATAAACTTGATTTTATTTTCGATTACGCAGACTCTACAGCGAGCGGCAAGATTGGGCTTCCCATCTTCCTGAATGAATCCGTCTACGAAAACTATGGAGAAAACAAACCGGGAAAAAAGACAAAAAGATTACTTGTTGCCCAAAAAACATCTGGATTCCAGGATAATCAGGTAATCACCATCACGGCAAAAAATCTTTACCGCGATATTAATATTTACGACAATACATTAAATTATTTTGATATAGGATTCCCAAGCCCTGTTGGGACAAACGGATTCAGTACCTATGATTATAATCTGACAGACACCATTTCGATCCATGGTGAGAATGCCTACAAAATAAGATATCAGCCTAAAAGAAAGGATGTTTTAGCATTCCAGGGCTATCTTTATATAGACACGGACAACTATGCTGTTCTGGGAGCCACATTAAAGTCTACACAGAAGATCAACGTTAATTTCATCAACAGCATTTCCACAGAGCTGGAATATGACAACCCTGATGAGAATACTTTCCTCCCTAAAAAATTTATTACAGAAATAGAACTTACCCCTTTCGCAAAGAAAAGAACCTCCAAAAGTATTATTGCCAAACGAACGGTGGATTATTCCCAATACGACTTCAACAAGCCTCTTGATGATAAAGTTTTCACACGGAAACAGGAAGAGTATGATGACAAATTTGTAGATAAAGATGATGCTTATTGGTTAAAAGCAAGACCAGATTCATTATCCAAATCAGAACAAGGCGTTTATGAGATGCTTGACAGGCTTCAGCAGACACCAAAATTCAACCGTATCGTTAAAATCTATGAAACCCTTGCATCAGGATATTATAATGCATTTAAAGGCATTGATATCGGTCCTATTTTTTCAATTTACGGTAAAAACGAAGTGGAAGGCGACAGAATAAGACTGGGAGCAAGAACTTACTTTGGGC
Organism: Chryseobacterium oranimense; assembly: GCF_900129755.1. Taxonomy (GTDB): domain Bacteria; phylum Bacteroidota; class Bacteroidia; order Flavobacteriales; family Weeksellaceae; genus Chryseobacterium; species Chryseobacterium oranimense. The sequence goes on along the minus strand of NZ_FQWT01000007.1, from coordinate 1,855 downwards.
AAAACGATCCCTGGAGGCTTCAGTTCTATACTGCATATGGATTCAAAGATCAGCAGGTTAAATATGGTGCAGAAGGCCGTTATATGTTCAACAGGGTTAACAGATTTATGATCGGTGCCGGTACGAAGAGGGATATTGAGCAGCTGGGTGTGCAACTTACCACTGATGATGGAATCATGGCACGTACCTTTGCATCATCCACTCTTTTTGCAAGAGGAGAAAACGCTTCTTTGAGCTCCATTAACAAAACTAACATTTTTGCTTCCATTGAGCCATGGAAAAACTTCCAGGTTCGTGTAGACGGAACATTGCAGAGCATAAAATCAGCCAATCCTGATAAATTCAGCCTAATGTATTACCGGAATGGTGATCTGAGAAAAACACTTAACGATTCTCACGTTACTTTAAGTTTAATTGCAAGACCGGGAGCAAAGTTCTCCCAGACAGGAGTTGACCGTTATGAGCACGGAACACTGGCCCCTACCATTATCCTTAAATACACCAGAGGTATTGAAGGCCTTTTTAACGGTGATTTCAACTATAACAGGCTCCAGTTTATGTTCTACAAGCCAATCCTAATTGGAAGCTGGGGGAAAACTATTGTAAACTTTGAAGCCGGAAAAACTTTTGACACAGTTCCGCTGGCCCTGCAGAATGTAATTCCTGGAAACCAGTCATACAGCCTGGCACAGAATACATTTTCACAGCTTAACTACTATGAGTTTGTGGCAGACACTTACACAACGTTGCATCTTGAGCATCATTTCAATGGAAAAATACTCTCTTTTATTCCCTTGATTAAAAAACTTAAGCTTAGAGAAATTGCTTTCATTAGAACTGCTTACGGAACTTTAAGCGATGCTTCAAAAGCCATTAATGTAGATGGATTCAAATATTCAGCACCAAGCGAACAAATTTATTTTGAATACGGATTCGGAATTGAAAATATAGGAATCGGAAACCTTAGAATATTCAGGGTTGACTTTAACTGGAGAGGAAATTACCTTGACAGGCCGGATATTTCAACATTTGGAATAAAAGCAGGCTTCCAGGTCGGATTTTAAAATACAATCTCCTTATCGATATGATAAGGAGATTTTTTTATCTTATATTGCTTAATAGAAAAGCAAACCGTTAGTAAAGATTGGCTGCTTTAAAAATATTTTAAGTATGACTAACATAAAAATCCCCGGTAATACCAGGGATCTTTTTTTCAATAACTTATTTATCTAACATCCGCACGGATCCGGATCTATGATCATATTAGGACATCTCAGCCTTTGCTGTGGGGTCCACGAACACCATTCCCCACAAGTAGTTGCAGGAGGAGGGCATGCCAAAGCACCACCATCGATAGTCTTCAGTTCTTTTTTTGTCAGTTTCTTAAGATTTTTCATAGTATTTTGTTTTAGTTTTTTTGCCTACTCTTTATGCTTTTCGGCTTTCGCAATTAATTTGTTTTATGGCTCTAAACAAATATATAAATATTTCACAATAATTAGAATATTAGCAAAAATATTTTTCTTCCCTGATTATGAATGATTAATCTTGAAATATTGACGAAACTTTATAAGCATCTCAGATATATGAGTCTCCCGAATTTACTAGTCACATTTAGATTCAACGGAAGTTGTAGATATTGCTTATGTAAAGATAATGAGTGATGAGTGATGTCCAGGTAAAGGCTAGGTTGGGTATAGAATAGGTATGGGATAGAATAGGTTTAGCTATCTATATATCCAAAAACAAAAAAGTCTCACACAAACATGTTGTATGAGACTTTTAATAAAAACTGGCGGCGGCCTACTCTCCCGCTTGTCGCAGTACCATCGGCGCTGGTGGGCTTAACTTCTGT
>NZ_FQWT01000006.1 GCF_900129755.1 Chryseobacterium oranimense | reverse complement strand
AGAGGTGAGTTTTTGTATTCTTATAAAAACATATTGAAAAACAATGTTTTATGAAGGAATATTACTCATTTGTGTGTTTATCCGTTTGATAGTGAAAAAATATATAATACCTGTACTGATAGCCTTGTCTTTATTGTCATGTGCCAAAAAAGAAGAAGAAAAAGTACTCCAGGCGAAAAAAGGTTTTGAGTTAAGTAATACAATGCTCAACGCTATTACCCTGGCTAAAGTTGAAAGAAAAAACGTAGAAGATCAATATAGCTTTTACGGAAAAATATCTGCTGATAAAAACAGCTACATTGATGTCTATCCTTTGGTGGGCGGAAACGTTCTAAGCGTTAATGCCGAGCTTGGTGACTATGTAAAAAAAGGGCAGGTACTGGCAACCATCAGAAGTACCGAGTTGGCGGAAGTCCAAAAAGATGTAAGTGATGCAAAAACCGATTTAGTGGTTGCTCAAAATAACCTTCGTGTAGCCAAAGAAATGTACGAAGGAAAACTGAATACGGAAAGAGAAGTTCTTGAAGCGAAAAGCGTCCTTCAGAAAGCCCAGGACCAAATGCAGCGGGCTGCTGCCGTAAGTACGGTGTATAATGTGAAAAAAGGAAATATCTACAGTGTTGTTGCTCCCATCAGCGGCTACATTGTTCAGAAAAACATTAATAAAGACATGCAGCTGAGAAGTGACAGAAGCGAAAATATTTTTGATGTAGCCAATACAACAAATGTATGGGCCATCATGAATGTAAACGAATCGGATATTGAAAAAATAAGCCTGGGAATGAAAGCACAGGTTTCCACACTGTCCTACCCGGATAAAGTTTTTGATGGGAGAATTGATAAAATATTCAAGATTATTGATCCCGAAACCAATGCTATGCAGGCAAGGGTGGTGCTGGATAACGCCAACGGTCTTTTAATCCCGGAAAGCAAAGCAACCATCAAGGTTTCAAGCTCGGAAAGCAATACTGCGCTCACTGTACCTTCAAAAGCAGTGATTTTTGATGACAACAGAAGCTTTGTAGTGGTTTTTAAATCCAGAACAGATATAAAAATCAAAGAAATAAAAATATTAAAACAGGTGGGAGATATCACCTACGTAGCCGAAGGCTTGTCTGAAGGAGAAGAAGTGATCACCAATAACCAGCTGCTGATCTACCGTTCCCTGAACAGTTAATTTAAGTAAGGAAAACTTAGCAGGTTCTGCTTGGGCGGTTTTATAATCCTTGAACCCTTAAATCTGCTTAATGGTTTAGAAAACTATTTAAAATTGAAATGTTCAAAATAATTTTCTAAAATTTTTTTCAACGGCTTTTTTAGGTCATCAATGTAATCGATCATGAATAAATTCATTAAAAATATAATTGCTTTTTCGTTAAAAAACAAAGCATTTACCTTTATCTGGGTGGCTATTCTCGCTATTGCCGGTTTTATAAGCTTCAAAAATATGCCCATTGAAGCTTTTCCCGATGTCACCAATACCCAGATTGTTATTATAACCCAATGGAATGGACGGAGTGCAGAAGAAGTGGAACGCTTTGTGACTACCCCCATCGAATTGGCCATGAGCCCGGTCCAGAAGAAAACCAGTGTGAGAAGTACCACGATGTTCGGTCTCTCCATTGTTAAAATTCTTTTCGACGACGGGGTGGATGATACTTTTGCCAGAAATCAGGTCAATAACCAATTAAGAACCGTAAGCCTTCCTGATGAGGTGGATCCGGAAGTTCAGCCACCCTACGGGCCTACCGGGGAAATTTTCAGATATACCCTGGAAAGTAAAACAAAAGATTCAAGAGAACTGCTGACCCTGCAGAACTGGGTGATCGACCGTGCATTGAGAGGTGTTCCGGGAGTGGCAGATATCAATGTTTTCGGAGGCCAGGATAAAGTTTTTGAATTGAGTATCGATCCCAGAGCCCTGGACAAGTACAACCTTACACCGCTTCAGGTATATGATGCTGTTACCAAAAGCAATCTAAATGTTGGGGGTGATGTGATCGAAAAAAACGGACAGGCCTATGTAGTACGCGGAATAGGATTAGTAAAATCCATAAATGATATCGGTAACATTACCATCCAGAATGACAACGGAAACCCGGTGCTGGTAAAGAATGTAGCGGATGTACATGAAAGTTCAATGCCAAGGGTAGGGCAGGCCGGCCTTAATAATCATGAAGATACGGTAGAAGGAATTGTTGTGATGAGAAAAGGGGAAAACCCTCGTGAAGTTCTGGTGGGCGTAAAAGCAAAGATTAAAGAACTTAACGAAAAAATCCTTCCAAAAGATGTGAAAATGGTAACGTTCTACGATCGTGACAATCTGATGGACTTCACCACCCACACCGTAATGCATAACCTTATTGAAGGAATCATTCTGGTTACCGTAATTGTCCTGATCTTTATGGCAGACTGGAGGACCACGCTGATCGTTTCCATCATTATTCCGCTGTCCTTGCTGTTTGCATTCTTATGTTTAAAACTGGCAGGAATGAGTGCCAATCTGCTTTCATTGGGAGCAGTGGATTTCGGGATTATTATTGACGGAGCCGTCGTCATGGTGGAAGGTCTCTTTGTAATGCTCGATCATAAAGCACTTAAATACGGAACGGAAAAATTTAACAAACTGTCCAAAGGAGGATGGATCAAACAGACCGGGACAGGTTTAGGAAAGGCAATCTTCTTTTCAAAACTAATCATCATCACCTCCCTGATTCCTATCTTTTCGTTTCAGAAAGTAGAAGGGAAAATGTTCTCGCCCTTGGCATTCACTTTAGGATTTGCTTTGATAGGTGCACTGATATTCACCTTAACCCTGGTTCCTGTTCTTTCTCATATTTTATTAAACAAGAATGTAAAAGAAAAAAACAACCCGTTTGTGAATTTCTGGGACAGGATTGTACTGAAAGGATTCAACTATACTTTTAAACATAAAAAAATGAGTTTAGTGATTGCTGTTTCCTTCATGGTTGTTACCTTATTCTCCGGAAAATTCCTGGGAACGGAATTCCTTCCCCAGCTGAATGAAGGTTCCCTTTGGATCACTGCAGAAATGCCAATGAGCTCATCCCTAAAGGAATCCCTGAAAACAGCTGATCTTTTGAAGAAAGACATTATGAGTTTTCCAGAAGTTACAGATGTTCTTGCACAGACAGGACGGAGCAATGACGGAACAGACCCGAACGGTTTCGGATTTGTGCAGTTTGCCGTAAACCTTAAGCCAAAGGAAGAGTGGAAACGAAGCATCAGCTACGAAGAACTCATTGAAGAGATTGATAAAAAGCTTAGAAGTTACCAGGGGATTACCTTCAATTATTCCCAGCCGATTTCGGATAATGTAGCGGAAGCCGTAGCCGGCTTCAAAGCGGAAAACGGAATCAAGATCTATGGAGATAACCTTGAAACACTGGATAAACTGGCTGATGAGGTGTTAAAACAGATCAAAGATGTAGACGGGGTAAAAGATCCGGGAATCATTAAAAATATCGGTCAGCCGGAAGTAAGTGTAGTTCTGGACAGGGATAAAATGGCAGCTTACGGAGTGATGCCCGATGATGCACAGTCTGTGCTGGAAATGGCCTTCGGAGGTAAAACCGCTTCAGAAATGTTTGATGGCGAGAGAAAATTCCCGATCCGACTCAGATATTCCCAGGAATACAGGAAAGACGAAAATGATATCGCTTCCCTGATGGTTCCTACCCAGGACGGAACAAAAATCCCGCTGAAAGAGATCAGTACCATTGTAAAAGATAACGGAGCCGCATTCATTTACAGGGATGATATTAAAAGGTATATCGGCGTTAAATTCTCCATCCGCGACAGGGATTTGGGAAGCACCATTGCTGATGCTCAGAAAAAAGTGGCCAATATTGAGCTTCCGGACGGTTACTCCATCGGTTGGACGGGACAGTTTGAAAACCAGCAGAGAGCCTCACACCGGTTGGCGCAGGTTGTACCGATCAGTATTCTGGGGATTTTCTTCTTACTGTTCATCCTTTTCGGAAACATGAAAGATTCATTGCTGGTATTGGCGAACGTTCCTTTTGCACTGATCGGAGGGATTATTGCCCTGCATCTTACCGGAATAAATTTTGGAATCTCGGCAGGAGTGGGGATGATCGCCCTACTCGGAATCTGTATTCAGAACGGAGTGATCCTCATTACAGAGTTCCACCAGAATGTCAAGAACGGGCTGAGTCTGGATGATGCCATACTCAGTGGGGTAAAATCAAGAACACGTCCGGTGATTATGACTGCCTTAATGGCCTCGATAGGATTAATGCCCGCTGCATTGTCCACGGGAATTGGTTCGGAGTCCCAAAAACCTTTAGCCATTGTCATTATCGGTGGGCTGATTACAGCAACAGTATTAACGCTGCTTATTTTCCCGATTATCTTCTGGATCTTCAACAGGACTAGAAAGTCCCAACAGATTTAAATATTTCTTCTATTCTATATTTTGAAGCGCGGCAAACGTAGTTTGCCGCGCTTCTTGCATCGAAATAATGTGTCTTCTTAAAGCCGCAATCCTGCACTTTCCTGATGGTACTTCGTGTATTACCTTCAAAAATGGTTCAGCTGAAGAATCATAATAAAGAAATATCACAAAAAAGAAGCTTAACTATACAGGGTTTATGATATATACTGGAAAAGATCTGTTGCGGTTTTATCCTGAGGAATTTTAAAGACAGATGAAATATTTTTCTATCCTATACCATTCATAATTAGCCAGATACTTTATCCTGCATCATAAAAACGTTAATATTCATTTTTTTCAATCCGGAAATTTGTGTAAATTTGCAGTCTCAATACATCGAAATATAAGGTTTGTGCTTCTTTGATTGAATATTGAAACTTTTTTAAATAAAAAGGTTTTGGTATTTAAAAAATCATTATATTTGCACACCGAAAAATTGAAAAATAATAAAATAAATAATTTTAAATCATGGCAAAGGAAACGTTTAATCGTAACAAACCACACTTGAACATTGGTACTATTGGTCACGTTGACCATGGTAAAACTACACTTACAGCTGCTATTTCTGCTGTATTAGCTAGCAAAGGTCTTGCTGAGAAAAAAGACTTCTCTGCGATTGACTCTGCTCCAGAAGAAAAAGAAAGAGGTATTACTATCAATACTGCTCACATTGAATACGAAACTGTAAAAAGACACTATGCTCACGTTGACTGTCCAGGTCACGCCGACTATGTTAAGAACATGGTAACTGGTGCTGCTCAGATGGATGGAGCTATCGTAGTATGTGCTGCAACTGACGGTCCAATGCCTCAGACAAGAGAACATATCCTACTTTGCCGTCAGGTAAACGTACCTAAGATCGTTGTTTTCATGAACAAAGTTGACATGGTGGATGATCCAGAATTGTTAGAGCTTGTTGAAATGGAACTTAGAGATCTATTAGCTACTTATGATTTCGACGGAGATAACTCTCCAGTAATTCAAGGTTCTGCTCTTGGTGCACTTACTGCTGCTACTGAAGGTAACTCTGAAGATAAGTGGTTCAAAACTGTTGAAGCTCTAATGGATGCAGTTGATGAGTGGATCGACGAGCCGGTAAGAGATACAGATAAGCCATTCTTGATGCCTATCGAAGACGTATTCTCTATTACAGGTAGAGGTACTGTTGCTACAGGTAGAATCGAAGCTGGTATTATCAACACTGGTGACCCAGTTGATATCGTAGGTATGGGTGATGAAAAATTAACTTCTACTATTACAGGAGTTGAGATGTTCAGAAAAATCCTAGACAGAGGTGAAGCTGGTGATAACGTAGGTCTATTGTTGAGAGGTATTGAAAAAACTGACATCAAGAGAGGTATGGTTATCGCTAAGAAAGACTCTGTGAAGCCACACAAAAAATTCAAAGCATCTGTTTATATCCTTTCTAAAGAAGAAGGTGGACGTCACACTCCATTCCACAACAAATACCGTCCTCAGTTCTACGTAAGAACTACTGACGTTACAGGTGAGATCTTCTTACCAGAAGGTGTAGAAATGGTAATGCCTGGTGATAACTTGGAAATTACTGTAGAATTACTACAACCAATCGCTCTTAACGAGGGTCTTAGATTCGCGATCAGAGAAGGAGGTAGAACAGTAGGTTCTGGTCAGGTTACTGAAATCCTAGACTAATCATCTTAAAATAAATAAAGCTTCCGGAAGGAAACTCTCGGAAGCTTTTTATCTACGGGCATCGTCCAATGGTAGGATACCGGTCTCCAAAACCGTTGATCAGGGTTCGAATCCTTGTGCCCGTGCAAATATTAATTATGAGTTCATTTGTCGATTTTTTAAAAGGTTCTTATAACGAATTCAGACATAAAGTTGAATGGCCAAAGTGGGCTGATCTTCAGTCTTCTACTATTGTAGTAACTATTGCTACAGTGATTTTGGCATTATTTACCTTTGGAGTTGATGAATTGTTTTCAAAAGCAATCAGCAACATAATAGGAATGCTAATTAACGTGTTCAACTAATAAAAGTGTTTTCCCATAATGAGCGAATTGAAATGGTATGTGCTGAAAGCAATCAGCGGACAGGAAAATAAAGTGAAAAACTACATTGAGACGGAAATCAAACGTTTAGGGTTTGAGCAGTACGTTACTCAGGTGGTTATTCCTATGGAAAAGGTTATTCAGATCAGAAACGGAAAAAAAGTTCCTAAAGAGAAGCCTTACTATCCTGGATACTTAATGATAGAAGCTGATCTGATGGGAGAGATTCCTCACGTGATTAAAAATATTCCGGGAGTAATATCTTTCTTAAGTTTAACGAAAGGAGGAGATCCCGTTCCAATGAGAAAATCTGAAGTAAACAGAATGTTGGGAAGAATGGATGAACTTTCAGAATTTGCAACAGATGTTGAAATCCCATATATTGTAGGTGAAAACGTTAAAGTAATTGACGGACCTTTCAATGGATTCAACGGAACTGTAGAGAAGATTCTTGAAGACAAAAAGAAAATTGAAGTTTCTGTACTGATCTTCGGTAGAAAAACTCCAATGGAACTTAGCTATATGCAAGTAGAAAAAGTATAATCATTACTTTTAAAATATATAAAGACTGCTGAAAAGCGGTCTTTTTTTTGTGCCGGATTTTAATATTGAACAATCAAATCTTCAAAATTCTATTCATACAGCTAGGGATAATTTTATTGGACCGTAGATGAGAACATGGTCGGAAACATATTCATTATAATATTGAATAGAAGTTTCAATGAGTTTAAATGGTATATTAAATTCTCTTTAAAGTGACCTTTAACTTTATGTATTTGAAAAATATTAGTTAAATTTATAGGACAAACTATAACATTAAAACTAATAACATGAAGAAAATCTTTCTCTTGACTTTATTGTCATGCATGGCTTTCAGCAAAGCACAAAGCTGGTCACTAACGGGTAATTCGGGTACAGATCCTGCAACTAACTTTATCGGAACAACGGATAATAAGGATTTAGTCTTCAAGACTAACAATGCCGAGCGGTTTAAAATTGCCGATGGCAGAATGTTTTTCAATATCAATACAGTCGATGGTGATGGTATTGACATTATTGATAATACCCCGAATAAAAACAGCGGAACAGACGTGGTGTGGATTAAAAGCGTTCATCCTCAGTCTAATGATGTCGGGCTTTTAACTATATCTACTGCCAACTGGCAATATCCTATATTTTCCGCCAGGGAAAACGGGAAAATTCTAATGGGAGTCAATGCTTACAATTCTTCTCTGGCCTCTTGCACAGACTGTAGTAATTACAGGCTCTTTGTAAAAGATGGAATTAAAACTGAAAAAATTAAAGTTGAATTTGCCAGTGCTAATGGGTGGGCGGATTATGTATTTAGTGATGATTATAAATTGCTGCCTTTACATGAACTAAAGAAATTTATAACTCAGAATAAGCACCTGCCTGAAATTCCTTCTGCAGATGAGGTAGTAAAGAACGGAGTTGAATTAAAAGAAATGAATGTTCTTTTATTGAAAAAGATAGAGGAACTTACTTTACATCTGATTGATTTAAATGAAAAGCTGGAAAAGCAGGACAAAAAAATACAACAATTAGAAAAAAATAAATAATGAAAAAAGTTTTCTTTTTCTTAATTGTATGCAATGTATTTGTTACTTTCAAATCACAGACAGAGCTTCAGTCAAGAACTTGTATAATAGATACAAGTAAAAAGAACTCTACCGGTGATGTGCAAAAAAACAATACCAACTGCGGTAATACTTCATGGTATTACAATCAAAACGGACATGATAATCCCAGGTATATTCCCCAGGTAAGCGATGATGTTATCTATGTGAAGCTGAACTTTATTTTCCCTACCAGGCCAGACGGAAAAGGGAATTTTGAACAAAACAACCCTGAGCATACCGCATTTCTCAATAGTTTTGTAGATATGATCAATTATCGACTGGCCAATCTGGGAAGTCCGGTAAGCGGGTGTGAAAATTCCTCTCAGCAAATCTCTGATACAAAGATTAGAGTTATTGTAAATAAAATCTGGAAAGTAGATCCTGCATGGGATTATCTGATAACCGGTTTTAATCCGGCCAACAATAATCCGTATGATAATAACAGTGTTTTAATACCAGGATCTACCTATTACTACTCTTATTATGATAATGATCCAAGTATTCCTCCTGGAATAAACATTACATTTTCCAATAACGGACAGATATATTCTGAATACGAAAATGGTAATTATACGCAGACTCCTTTAGGCTGGGCCGCTTCAGAGTTTCCATTTTATAACCAGTTTGATGCAAAATCCAGACAGTTCTGGCCGGATATTTATAACGGTTTTATTCATAGAAAGCAACATGCGGTAGGTAACCCTGTCTTCGGAAGTCCTACATGGGATACCGTAAAACAGTGGTATTATTCTGATTTGGGAGCAAGAGCAATGGTTCATGAACTAGGGCATAATCTGGGTCTGTATCATCATGACTGTGGATCAAATTTGATGAGTTACTCATCAGGTAATCACGATTATCTGAGTATTGAAGATGTCTCAATGATGTTTCAAACGGCATCAGTTTCAAGTGTAAGGCAGTATTTTACAGAAAATTCATTTAAAAATACTTACTTAAACGTGAATTCTGATGAGCTTTGGGATATTAACTTTAGAAATTACTCAAATGTTAAGATTGACAATAATTCAAGTTTAAAGACAACATGTAAATTGATAATGGCTCCTCAAAGCAGAGTTATTGTTAAAAACGGAAGTAACTTTATCATTGAAGGTGCGGATGTAAGATCGGCAAATGATACCTCATGGAATGGAATAAAAGTAGAGGGAAATGCATACTGCTTAATTTTACCGGATACAAAAATAGACAACGGTTATTTTTATGTTTACACAGATAACTCACCTTTGCCAGCCAGTAAAAAAGTATTAGAAAAAGAGGCAGAAAAACCGGAATCAAATGTAAAAGGAGAAGGTAAATTGTCTGCTTCGGATTTATTTAAAATTTATCCTAATCCTACAGGTGACTTTGTTAATATCCAGACTGATGATGAAATTCTATCAGTTTCTATCTATAATGCTTCCGGGCAGAGAGTAATAAATCTTACAGGGAAAGTTAATAAAATAGATGTACAGTCTATTCCGTCAGGAATGTATTTACTGGAAATCAAAACAAAAAATAAAGTGGTAACCGAAAAGTTTATCAAAAAATAATAATTAAGTAAAATTAAATTATTAACAAGAGGTTAATTACTGTCCGGAAACGGGCAGTAATTTTTTTTGAGTAGTTTTTCAATACGTTCCATAGTTTCCGGAAAGTTTTAATATAATGAATAGAATTATGATGATAAAGCCAACATTCTGTATTACAGGAGCCATTTGTGAAGGTTCAGCTCTTCGTTTCATATGAATGCAGTCAAAAAAATATTCTGAATTCTTTCTAAAAATCAGTACATTCCATTTGCTATTTCAAAAATATTTTATAATTTTGCAGTCCGAAAAGTAGATTTACTGTATGTGAGTCGGTAATCTGCTGAATAATAAATGCTTCCAAACTCATTAATTATTCAAACTAAAAAAATTAAAAATGGCTAAGAAAGTCTTTAAAATGGTAAAGCTTCAGGTGAAAGGTGGCGCAGCTAACCCTTCTCCACCAGTAGGTCCGGCATTGGGTTCCGCAGGTGTGAACATCATGGAGTTTTGTAAGCAATTTAACGGGAGAACCCAAGATAAGCCAGGGCAAGTTTTACCTGTAGTAATTACAGTATACGAAGACAAATCTTTTGAATTCGTTATCAAAACTCCACCTGCAGCAATTCAGTTGATGGATGCGGCTAAAATCAAAGGGGGTTCCGGAGAACCAAACAGAAACAAAGTAGGTTCTGTATCTTGGGATCAGGTGAAGAAAATCGCTGAGGATAAAATGACTGACCTTAACTGCTTTACAATGGATTCTGCAGTTTCTATGGTTGCAGGTACTGCTAGATCTATGGGATTAAGAGTAACAGGAACTAAACCAACTTTTAACGCTTAAAACTATTAGAAATGGCAAAATTGACTAAAAAGCAAAAGGAAGCTTTAAGCAAAGTAGAAAAAGGAAGAATCTATAACCTTGAAGAAGGTTCTGCTCTTGTAAAAGAAGTAAACACTACAAAATTTGATGCTTCTGTAGATATCGCTGTAAGATTGGGTGTAGATCCAAGAAAAGCAAACCAGATGGTAAGAGGGGTAGTATCTCTTCCTCACGGTACTGGTAAAGATGTTAAAGTTTTAGCATTGGTTACACCAGATAAAGAAGCTGAAGCAAAAGAAGCTGGAGCGGATTATGTAGGTCTTGACGAATATTTACAAAAAATAAAAGAAGGCTGGACAGATGTTGACGTTATCGTTACTATGCCGGCTGTTATGGGTAAATTAGGTCCATTAGGTAGAGTGTTAGGTCCAAGAGGTCTTATGCCAAACCCTAAATCAGGTACTGTAACTATGGAAATTGGTAAAGCGGTAACTGAAGTGAAAGCAGGTAAAATTGATTTCAAAGTTGACAAATACGGTATTATCCACGCTGGTATTGGTAAAGTATCTTTCGATGCTGCTAAAATCAAGGAAAATGCTCAGGAATTGATCCAGACTTTGATCAAAATGAAACCTACTGCTGCTAAAGGGACTTATGTGAAGAGCATTTACTTGTCTTCTACAATGAGCCCGGGTATTGCAATTGATACTAAATCTGTTAACTAATAATAATCCTTAAGACAATGACAAAAGACCAAAAAGTTGTAGCAATACAAGAGATCAAAGATTTGCTTCAGGATGCTAAAGTAGTTTATGTAGCAGATCTAGAAGGTTTGAACGCTGCTAAATCATCTGATTTCAGAAGACAAGCTTTCAAACAAAATATCAAAGTGAAAGTAGTAAAAAATACACTTTTACAAAAAGCAATGGAGCAGATTGAAGGAGTAGATTACTCTGAAATGTTTGATACTTTCAAAGGTAACTCTGCTTTAATGGTTGCAGAAACAGCTAACGCTCCTGCAAAATTAATCAAAGACTTTAGAAAGAAAGACGAGAAGCCGGCTTTGAAGTCTGCTTTTGTACAGGAAACTTTCTATGTTGGTGACAACAACCTTGATGCTTTAGTAAGCATTAAGTCTAGAGAAGAAATGATCGGTGAAATCATCGGATTACTTCAGTCTCCAATTCAAAGAGTTGTTTCTGCTCTTCAAAACAAACCTGAAACAGTAGAAGCTAAAGCTGAAGAAGCTGCTGCACCTGCTGTAGAAGAAACTCCTGCTGAGGCAGCTCCTGAAGCTCCTGCTGCAGAAAGCACTGACGAAACGCCAGCTGCTGAATAATTACACTCAAAAAATTAAATAAATAATCAACAAAAACATTACAACAATGTCAGATTTAAAAAATTTAGCTGAAACGCTAGTAAACTTAACAGTAAAAGACGTAAATGAATTAGCTGCTATCCTTAAGGATGAGTACGGAATTGAGCCAGCTGCTGCTGCTGTAGTAGTTGCAGGTGGAGCTGCAGGAGGTGAAGCTGCTGAAGAAAAGACTGAATTCGATGTAATTCTTAAGTCTGCAGGTGCTTCTAAATTAGCTATCGTTAAATTAGTAAAAGATTTAACTGGTGCTGGTCTTAAAGAAGCTAAAGATATCGTAGACGGTGCTCCTGCTCCAATCAAGCAAGGTGTATCTAAAGACGAAGCTGAAGCTCTTAAGAAGCAATTAGAAGAAGCTGGTGCTGAAGTAGAATTGAAATAATTCAATTTACCCATAAAATAAGAAGCCCGGACAGTAATGTCCGGGCTTTTTTTTGTTTTTATAACTAATAAAAATTGCCAATAATTCATAAAAGTATTTGAATATGTTTGATTTATATAATTTAATATTTAATTATTATTGACGATTATTCATCATTTTCTAATTTAACGTATTTATTATTCACAGGATTCTTTATTTTTCATAAAAATTTAATACAAAAAGATTGTTTTAATTGTAAAATTACTATATTTGTACTCGAAAAAACACACACATACATAATTTGAAAAGAAGTTACTTTTTCTTCTATGGCTATGCTGTAGCATATTGTATTAATATGTTGTTGGCAGGGCAGATAGGAAATTCCGGCAATACATATTTAACAGTACAAAGTTCTGCTGTTTCATCGTGGTGCTTTTATTCCTCGGGCTTTAATTACAAAGCCGACAATCCCAAAAAATATTCAGAGAAAGATAGAACTCCTGCTTTCACTAAGGTCGTTGCGAAAATAAGTAAGCTTTATGTAGCTGCTAGTTGGCATAATTCGCTTTGCAATATGGCAGAGACCACACTGTCACATATATCAGGAATCCATTACATTAAAGATTCGAAAAATGTAGAAGGTTTTCATGATATAACTGAATTTCCGGATAAACTATCTTAAAATCTATTGAATAAACAGCTATTCATTCGCTAAGAAGAAACATACTTTTCATTTCTTAGAAGAATGATATCCATAAAATAAACACACAAAAAAACAATATCAATAAGGATGAAAAACAGATTATTTATGATTGCACTACCTGTATAAATTCAACATAACGTCAATTGGAACAAGTACATGTTTGAAGATAAATATCTTCATACAGTTCCTCCTTTGCCTGAAAGTAAAAATTGACTCTTTCTAAAATAAAAAAAACACACACAAAATAAAAACACACAAAAAAAGACAAATATCACTAGAAATGAAAAACAGATTATTTACGATTGCGGCTATGTCAGTATGTTTTGGCATAAACGCACAGGTTGGAATAAATACAGATCAGGGGCAGGCAACTCTTGATGTAGTAGGACTTCCGACAAATACGAGCAAGCCTGACGGTATTATTGCTCCAAGGCTATCATTAAGTCAGCTGGCTGCTAAAACGTATGCTGCTGCTCAAACAGGAGCTTTGGTATATGTTACATCAATTAATGCTACCCCTGCATCTGTTACAATTAATGTAACAACTCCAGGATATTACTATTTCGATGGAGCGCTATGGCAGAAACAAACCGGCACAGAATGGCAGATTAAAGGAAATGCAGTAGGAGAAATTTCTACGACCACTGAAGTTTTAGGAGCTGCACCTGCTTCTGCTAATTACCTGGGCCCTAAAGGAGCGGCTGATCTGGTAATGATAAGTGCGAATAAAGTGCATGCCGTTCTTGACGCTGCAGGAGGATTGTCAGGAGGGGGTGAAAACGCTTCAGGCCTTTCCTGGGGAAATTCAAATGTTATTAACACTACTTCAAACAATATAGCTCTTGGTAAAGGAAATACGGCTACTACTTCAGGAGTCAATTTCCCGGCTGTTGCTATTGGTTCCAATAACAGTGCAGTAGGAGGAGGTAAAGTTTTTGGGAATAATAATTCAACTTTATCCAATGCCAATTTTGCTTTTGGAGCTTTTAACACTACTGGTAATTCAGTTGCCGTGGCAGTAGGACATACCAACAACGCTACCAATGGAGGATTTGCTTTCGGAGCAAACAATGTTGTTACCCTGAATAATTTTGCTTTCGGAAGCAATAATACAGTGGGGGGAACATCAGGTTCTATTGCGATCGGAATTAGCGGAACCTCACAGGCTAATCAATCAACTTATGCTAATACCAGCCATGTTTTTTCAGGACAAGGGGCTGTAGGTACGGTGATTTCGGATGTGGGGATTAATGTAACTCCTAATCTGGCAAACTTTGCAGATTTAGAAGTAAGCAAGGCTGTTCAGATAAAAGCTACAGGTCCAAGACCGACATGTGATGCGTCCAATGCAGGAACAATAATATATGAAGTAACTACGACTCTGGGAGTAACCACTGGTAATTTTGTTGGCTGCAGGCAGACTGGCAATTCTGCGTATGGATGGCAGTCATTATAATAAGACACAAATTTTAACGATAAATAAAAACAAGAACAAAAATGGCAAAAAAATTATTCGAGAAATTGGCAGTCATGCTGGTGATATTTATGATGTCAGCGGCTGTATCTGCTCAAAAAGGTTATGAACCTATCCGAGGGATGGGTGTGGAAGCGAAGCCTGTAAACAATTCAGGTATTTGTCTGGCGTGCTATAACGGAAGTATGAATCCGGTAATAGATGCGAGTTTGGATAACAGCGTAAGCATGGGTAACTTTGCTTCTTTAGTAAGCGGAAACGGTATATCTGTGAAAAACACAAATACGACTTATCCTGCTGGTTATATTACAGGTTTTAATGTTGACTTAGGGACTAGCTTCATTACAGTAGACCTGTTGAGTTCGCTAAGAATCAGCACCTATAAAAATGGAGTGCTTCAGGAATCTACTACAAGTGCTACTTTATTATCAGTTCCTGCATTCGGGGGAAGTAAAAACAGAATTTTCCTGCATTTTAAAACAACAAAGGAATTTAACGAAGTAAGATTATACCAAACCAATGTGCTGTCTATTTTCAGTGCAATGAATGTATATTATGCTTTTGCATTCGATCCTACTAAAGTTCCTGTAGATAACAATGGAATTTGTGATGATATTATCGCTGGAAGCGGTGTGGATGGAAATGTTTCAGGAAGCAGCAGCTTCATTGCTCCACTTTCTTTTGTTCAGAACAGAGAGAAAATTGGGGATGGAGACAAGAATTCTTATGGATCAATTGTATTACCCGCTGGACTTCTTGGATCTTATTCAGTAGGAGTTTTGGATAAAAACCAGGTGTACCCTGCAGGAAACAAAGCAGGTTTTGTAATTTCTCCTGATGATGAAGGAAAACTTTTAAGTGCAGAATTCTTAAAAAATATTACAGTAGAAACTTATTTATATGGCCAGCTTCAGGATTCCAAAACATTATCTGATGGTGGTGGCTTAATCAATATCAAAGTTCTTGGTTTTGGTAGTGGAAAACAAAAAGTTTCGGTTACTACAACTAAGCCTTTTAACGAAGTACGTTTAAAAGTTACTCAGACTTTAGGGGTTAACATCGGATCTTTAAAAGTGTATTATGCATTTGAAGAGCCTGCATCTTGCGACTGTAATGATAAAATTCAGACAAGTGGTTCTGCAATCCCTGGAAACATAGTATCAGGTTCCAGCTGGACTTCAGGTCCTGGGCTTTTTGGTCTTATTTTAGCCAAAATGGTTGATCCGGGAAATATTGTGGATACCAATACTTCAAACTATGCTACAGCAACTATCCCTGCCGCTTCAATACTAAGTATTTTCTCAGCTTATGCTACAGTGAGCACGAACAGTCTTCTTCCTGCCAATACATATGCGGGATTTACGATAGAGAAAGCAGCAAACTTAATTGGGGTAAGTGTTCTTGAAAATATTACGGTAACACTTTATAATAATAATACGCAAACAGATGTATTTACCAGCACAGGAAGCTTAATCAGCGGAAACTTCTTTACTACGGACTCTAATAAATTCTATGTAGGAGGTAAGGCAACCAAGCCTTTCAACCGTATTAAAGTGACTTTCTATAGTGGTACAGGAGTACGTATTCCTCAAAACTACTATATCTATAATGCATTTGCCAGCAGAGATGATGATAACGATGGAGTGCCAAACTGCTTCGACCAGTGTCCTAACGGTAACGACAGTATAGATAATAACGGTAACGGTATTCCTGATTGTGCTGAAGGATGTACAGCAGTAAATGACAAATCTCCTACTATTGATACAGATGGTGACGGAATTATGGATGCATGTGATCTTGACTCTGATAACGATGGTATTCCGGATGCTTTAGAAGATCTTGATAACAATGGTAAATTTGAAGATGATGATTTGGAAGGAGTATTTGGTCCTGTTCAGGTATTAGGAGACGGAATTTCCAGCTATTTGGATTTGGATTCCGATAACGATGGTATTTTAGATTTATTTGAATCTGGTATTCCAACATCAGTAATCAATCAGATAGATGCAGATCACAATGGTGTTATTGATGCCGGTGTAGCTGTAGGAACTAATGGTATTGCAGATATTTTAGAAACTTCTCCGGATTCTGGAGTATTAAAATACCCTCTTAAAAATACAGATGGAGACGACAAGCCAGACTTCGTTGACTTAAATTCAAACGGAACTGATTATGACCTGTGGGCTATCGGTAAAGATAATCTGGATGACTTTGGAGTAGGATTTATTTCCAGAATCAATGATGCTGATAAAGACGGTATCCAGGCTGTAGTAGATACAGACCTTGTGAAGAGAGGAGCACCTGATTCTCCGCTTTCACCTTATGCTGCATTCGCTAAAAACGGATTGACATCTGCTGCGAAAGGAATCACAGGTTCTGATGTTACTTCAACTGCAAGCGATATCAATGTATATCCTAACCCGGTAAAATCTGGTGAAAACTTAAATGTTAAATCCAGAGAAGAAGGAACTTACGCACTATTCTCTGCTCAGGGGCAGCTGGTTAAATCAGGTAAATTCTCCGGAAATGCCGAAATTAACACAGCTTCACTACCTGCAGGTGTTTATATTGTGAAAATAGAGACTAAATCAACAATGAAATCTTATAAGATCATTGTAAAATAATTTCAAACTCTATATAATTACAGGCCGTCCCTCTGAGGACGGCCTTTTTATTTAAAAAACTTTTAACGCTCTCAAAATGAATAAGTTTTATTTGTCTATATGATGGAAATTTTGTACCTTTGTCCCTCTTTTGGCGCGAATAATTGTTTGTAAATCTATAAAATATTGAAAATCAGCTCTTTCATGAAAATAATGAAAGAGGTTTCTCGTATATAGATACTGCGGCGGATTCTGCCTCAAAAGTAAATAAAAATATTTTGCATTACGTTGTGAAAAGATATACCAGCGTTGCAGTTAGAAGTTAGATTAAAGACCTTTTAGAATAAAGAACAAAGAATAAGGACCGATAATTGCGCCAAAATTTTCTCACGTATTCTTTCTCTTTCATCTTTTTTCTTTGTCTTCTTCTGATATTTTTGAATAAATCAAAATATTTTTTAACCCTTTCTTAAAAGTTTTATGAGTAAAACAACAGCAACAACAAGGGGGAATCAGAGAATTAATTTCTCATCAGCTAAAGGAAAAATCATCACTCCTGACTTTCTGGACATCCAGCTTGAGTCATTCAGAGATTTTTTCCAGCTTGATACCCTTCCAGAAGACAGAACAGACGAAGGTTTATACAGAACCTTCCAGGAAAACTTCCCAATCACCGATTCCAGAAATCAGTTTGTATTGGAATTTCTTGATTATCTGGTAGATTCTCCACGTTATTCAATTGACGAGTGTGTGGAAAGAGGATTAACATATTCAGTGCCTCTTAAAGCAAGACTTAAATTGTATTGTACAGACCCTGAGCACGAGGATTTCCAGACTGTGGTTCAGGATGTATACTTAGGCCCGGTTCCTTACATGACGCCTAGCGGATCTTTCATCATCAATGGTGCAGAGAGAGTTATCGTTACGCAGTTACACCGTTCACCAGGTGTATTCTTCGGACAGACTTACCACGCAAACGGGACCAAACTGTACTATTCAAGAATTATTCCTTTCAAAGGATCTTGGATGGAATTTACGACCGATATCAACAGCGTAATGTACGCTTATATCGACCGTAAGAAAAAGTTACCATTAACTACCCTTTTAAGAGCTATCGGTTACGAATCTGATAAAGATATCCTTCAGATCTTCGACCTTGCTGAAGAAGTGAAAGTTTCTAAGGCTGCCCTTAAAAAAGTAGAAGGAAGAACATTGGCTGCGAGAGTATTGAACACATGGTTCGAGGATTTCGTAGACGAAGATACAGGTGAAGTAGTTTCTATCGAAAGAAACGAAATCATCTTGGATAGAGAGACTATTCTTGAAAAAGAACATTTGGATCTGATTCTTGATGCTGGTGTGAAATCGATCCTGATTCACAAAGAAAACAGCAACGAATTCTCTATCATCCAGAATACATTACAGAAAGACCCTACTAACTCTGAAAAAGAGGCAGTAGAGTATATCTACCGTCAGTTAAGAAATGCAGATCCGCCAGATGAGGAAACAGCAAGAGGAATTATTGAGAAATTATTCTTCTCTGAGCAAAGATATTCTCTTGGTGAAGTAGGACGTTACAGACTAAACAAAAAGTTAGGTCTGAACATCCCGACTACTACTGAAGTTCTTACAAAAGAAGACATCATTGCTATCGTAAGACACTTAATTGAGCTTGTAAACTCTAAAGCTGAGGTTGATGATATCGACCACTTATCAAACAGAAGAATTAAAACTGTTGGTGAGCAATTGGCAGGACAGTTCGGGGTAGGTCTTTCAAGAATTGCAAGAACCATCAAGGAGAGAATGAACGTTAGAGATAACGAAATCTTTACTCCGCTTGATCTTGTTAATGCTAAAACTTTAACATCTGTAATCAACTCATTCTTCGGTACCAACCAGCTTTCTCAGTTCATGGACCAGACCAACCCGCTTTCAGAAATCACGCACAAGCGTAGACTTTCTGCACTAGGGCCTGGTGGTTTATCAAGAGAAAGAGCAGGTTTCGAGGTTCGTGACGTTCACCATACCCACTACGGAAGAATTTGCCCGATTGAAACTCCGGAAGGACCAAACATCGGTTTGATCTCCTCTTTAGGTATTTATGCTAAGATCAATAACCTTGGTTTCATCGAAACTCCATACAGAAAAGTAGAAGACAGTAAGATAGACCTTTCTGCAGATCCTATCTATCTGAATGCAGAAGACGAAGAAGACAAAGTAATTGCTCAGGCAAACGTGGAGCTGAACGACAACGGAGAATTCTTAACAGACAGGATTATTGCAAGATTGGATGGTGACTACCCGGTAGTTGAACCTTCTCAGGTTAACCTTATCGATGTAGCACCAAACCAGATTTCCGGTATCTCCGCTTCATTGATTCCATTCCTGGAGCATGATGATGCGAACCGTGCATTGATGGGATCCAACATGATGCGTCAGGCCGTTCCTCTATTGAAGCCGCAAGCTCCGATCGTGGGTACAGGTCTGGAACAGCAGGTTGCTAAAGATTCAAGAATTTTGATCAATGCTGAAGGGACAGGTATCGTAGAATATGTAGATGCTGATAAGATCACTATTAAATACGAAAGAAGCGAAGACGAAGACTTGGTACAGTTTGAGTCCGCTACGAAAACATACAACCTTACCAAGTTCAGAAAAACCAACCAGAGTACTACCATTACCCTGAGACCAAACGTAAGAGTAGGTGAAACGGTACAGAAAGGACAGGTACTTTGCGACGGTTATGCAACTGAAAACGGAGAACTTGCTCTTGGTAGAAACTTAGTGGTTGCGTTCATGCCTTGGAAAGGATATAACTTCGAGGATGCGATCGTAATTAACGAAAAAGTGGTTCGTGAAGACTGGTTTACTTCAATCCACGTAGATGAATATTCTCTTGAAGTTCGTGATACCAAATTAGGTATGGAAGAGCTTACGGCAGATATTCCTAACGTTTCTGAAGAAGCTACCAAAGATCTTGACGAGAACGGTATGATCAGAATCGGCGCTGAAGTGAAGCCTGGAGATATCATGATCGGTAAGATCACTCCAAAAGGTGAATCTGATCCGACTCCTGAAGAAAAACTTCTTAGAGCCATCTTCGGTGACAAAGCCGGTGATGTAAAAGATGCTTCATTAAAAGCAGACTCTTCACTAAGAGGTGTTGTGATCAACAAAAAATTGTTCTCAAGAAACATTAAAGATAAAAAGAAGAGAACTGAAGAAAAACTTAAACTTGAAGAAATTGAAAACACTTACAAGGCTAAGTTTGATGAGCTGAGAAATACTTTAATTGAAAAATTAAATACACTGGTAGGCGGTAAAACTTCTCAGGGAGTTACCAATGACCTTGATGAGGAAATCATCGGAAAAGGTGTGAAATTCACTCATAAATTACTTACTTCAGTTGAAGATTACGTAAACGTAAGCGGTGCAGACTGGACTGTAGATAATGATAAGAATGAATTGGTTAAACAATTGATTCACAACTATAAAATCAAGTACAATGATATCCAGGGAGTTAAAAACCGTGAGAAATTTGCAATTTCAATCGGAGATGAGCTTCCGGCAGGTATCATGAAGTTGGCTAAAGTTTATATCGCTAAAAAACGTAAACTGAATGTAGGGGATAAAATGGCAGGACGTCACGGTAACAAAGGTATCGTTTCAAGAATCGTTCGTGAAGAAGATATGCCATTCCTTGAGGACGGAACACCGGTAGATATCGTATTGAATCCACTTGGGGTACCTTCCCGTATGAATATCGGACAGATTTATGAAACAGTTCTTGGATGGGCTGGTCAGAAATTGGGTATGAAGTTCGCTACACCAATCTTCGATGGAGCTACTCTTGATCAGATCACTGAATATACAGAGAAAGCAGGTCTTCCTAAATTCGGTAACACCCACCTTTACGATGGAGGTACCGGGGAAAGATTTACACAGCCGGCTACGGTTGGGGTAATCTACATGCTGAAACTGGGACACATGGTTGATGATAAGATGCACGCACGTTCTATCGGACCTTACTCATTGATTACTCAGCAGCCGTTAGGAGGTAAAGCTCAGTTCGGTGGTCAGAGATTCGGAGAGATGGAGGTTTGGGCTCTTGAAGCATTCGGAGCTTCCAACATCTTGAGAGAGATCCTTACAGTGAAGTCAGATGACGTGATTGGTAGAGCGAAAACTTATGAAGCAATTGCAAAAGGTGAATCTATGCCTGAACCAGGTATTCCGGAATCATTCAATGTATTACTTCACGAGCTACAAGGTCTTGGATTAGACGTAAGACTAGAGGAATAATTTTAAATTTTAAATTATAAATGTTGAATGGTAACATTCAAAAATTAATCTAAAATCTAAAATCTAAAATTTAAAATCTAACAAATGTCAAATAAAAATAAATCAAGTCGATTTAATAAAATAACCATCGGTTTAGCTTCACCCGAATCAATTCTTCAGGAATCAAGAGGGGAAGTTTTAAAGCCGGAAACTATTAACTACAGAACGCATAAGCCTGAAAGAGACGGTTTGTTCTGTGAAAAGATCTTTGGTCCGGTAAAGGATTACGAATGTGCTTGTGGTAAATACAAGAGAATTCGTTACAAAGGAATTGTGTGTGACCGTTGTGGAGTAGAAGTTACTGAGAAAAAAGTAAGAAGAGAGAGAATCGGGCACATTAACCTTGTCGTTCCAATTGCACACATCTGGTATTTCCGTTCATTGCCAAACAAGATCGGTTACCTTTTAGGAATTCCTTCTAAGAAATTAGACATGATCATCTACTACGAAAGATATGTAGTGATCCAGCAGGGTATTGCTAAAAAATTAGACGGTTCCGACTTTGATGCTATGGAATTCTTAACAGAAGAAGAATACCTTGACATCATGGAAACTCTTCCTGTGGAAAACCAGTATCTTGATGATTCCGATCCAAACAAATTCATCGCCAGAATGGGTGCTGAAGCTGTAGAAGATCTGTTAAAAAGAATCGATCTTGATGCATTGTCTTTCGATTTAAGACACAAAGCTCATAACGAAGGTTCAAAACAAAGAAGAACTGAGGCTTTAAAAAGATTGAACGTTGTAGAAGCATTGAGAGGTGCCAATACAAGAATGATCAACAAGCCTGAGTGGATGATCATGCGTGTACTTCCTGTTATCCCACCAGAACTGAGACCATTGGTTCCATTGGATGGAGGACGTTTCGCTACTTCTGACTTAAATGACCTTTACAGAAGAGTAATTATCAGAAATAACCGTTTGAAGAGATTATTGGAGATCAAAGCTCCTGAAGTAATCTTGAGAAACGAGAAGCGTATGCTTCAGGAATCAGTAGATTCATTATTCGATAATACAAGAAAATCTTCTGCTGTAAAATCTGAATCAAACAGACCATTGAAATCACTTTCAGATTCATTGAAAGGTAAGCAGGGTCGTTTCCGTCAGAACCTACTAGGAAAAAGGGTAGATTACTCTGCGCGTTCGGTAATTGTTGTAGGTCCAAACTTACAGCTTCACGAGTGCGGTATTCCTAAGGATATGGCAGCAGAGCTTTACAAACCGTTCATCATCAGAAAACTGATTGAGAGAGGAATTGTAAAAACAGTAAAATCTGCGAAGAGAATTATCGATAGAAAAGAACCAGTAGTTTATGATATCCTTGAAAACGTGATGAAAGGTCACCCGGTACTATTGAACAGGGCACCTACGCTTCACAGATTGGGTATTCAGGCTTTCCAGCCGAAGATGATCGAAGGTAAGGCTATCCAGCTACACCCATTGGTAACAACAGCATTCAACGCCGATTTCGATGGTGACCAGATGGCGGTACACTTACCGTTAGGACCAGAAGCGATTCTTGAAGCTCAGTTATTAATGTTAGGTTCTCAGAACATTTTGAACCCTGCAAACGGTTCTCCAATTACGGTACCATCTCAGGACATGGTTCTTGGTCTTTATTTCATGACTAAAGAATTAAGTTCTACAGAGGATATGAAAGTAAAAGGAGAAGGTCTTGCGTTCTATTCCCCTGAAGAAGCAGAGATTGCTTATGCAGAAGGAAAAGTTTCTCTAAATGCTAAGGTAAGATGTAAGTTACCGGTTAAGGAAGATGGAGAAATTGTAACAAGATTGATCGAAACTACTGTTGGTAGAATCTTATTTAACCAGATTGTACCTAAGCAGGTAGGATATATCAATGAACTTCTTACTAAGAAATCATTGAGAAACGTTATCGGTAAGATCCTTGCTGATACAGACTTCCCTACAACAGTGAAGTTTCTGGATGCAATGAAAGACTTAGGGTATTCAAACGCATTTAAAGGAGGTCTTTCCTTCTCATTGGGAGATATTGTAGTTCCTGTTGAGAAAAAACAGATGATTGCACAATCAATCGAAACTGTAGACGAAATTAGAGCCAACTATAACATGGGTCTTATTACCGATACAGAACGTTATAACCAGGTAATCGACGTTTGGACAAACACCAACGCTGGATTAACTGAAATGATCATGAGCAGAATGAAATCTGACCAAGGTGGATTCAACTCTGTATATATGATGCTTGATTCCGGAGCGAGGGGTTCTAAAGAACAGATCCGTCAGTTATCCGGAATGAGAGGTTTGATGGCAAAACCGCAGAAAGCCGGTTCTACCGGTGCGGAGATCATCGAAAACCCGATCCTTGCCAACTTTAAAGAAGGTCTTTCCATCCTTGAGTACTTTATCTCTACTCACGGTGCCCGTAAAGGTCTTGCGGATACCGCTCTTAAGACAGCGGATGCCGGTTACTTAACAAGAAGATTGGTAGACGTTGCTCAGGACGTTATCGTTACTGAAGATGATTGTGGTACGTTAAGAGGTACTGAAGTAACTGCACTTAAGAAAAATGACGAGATCGTTGAAAAAATCTCTGAAAGAATCTTAGGTAGAGTTTCTCTTCATAATATATATGATCCTGAAACAGACGAATTAATTGCTGAAGCAGATCAGGTAATCAATGAAGTATTGGCGAAGAGAATTGAAGAAGCAGGTTTAGAATCTGTAGAAGTTCGTTCTCCGCTTACTTGTGAAACTAAGAAAGGAATCTGTGCAAAATGTTACGGTAGAAACTTAGCAACAGGTAAGATGATCCATATGGGTGAGGCAGTAGGAGTTATTGCAGCACAGTCCATTGGAGAGCCGGGTACTCAGCTTACGTTGAGAACCTTCCACCAGGGGGGTACTGCAGGTAACGTTTCCGAAAACCCATCTATCGTTGCAAGAAGAGACGGTATCGTGGAAATGGACGATGTAAGAACCATTACCTCTGAAGATGAAAACGGTAACACAGCAGAAGTTGTGGTTTCCCGTTCAACGGAATTCAGATTGGTTGCGGATAACGAAACCAGAACACCATTGATGATTGCTAACGTACCTTACGGTTCTGAATTAGCAGTGAAGCCAGGTGATAAAGTGAAGAAAGGAGATGTAATCTGTAAGTGGGATCCGTATAACGCGGTAATCATTGCAGAAACTGCAGGTAAGGTTGAATATGAAGACATTATCCAGGGTATCTCATTCCAGCTTGAAATTGACGAACAGACAGGATTCGAAGAGAAAGTAATCTCTGAATCAAGAAATAAGAAAGCCGTACCTACCTTGAAAGTGGTAGATTCTAAAGGAGTTGAGCAAAAAGCTTACAACTTACCGGTAGGAGCCCACTTAATGGTAAACGATGGTGAAAAAATCAAGGCTGGTAAAGTCCTGATCAAGATCCCGAGAAAATCTGCAAAAGCAGGGGATATCACCGGAGGTCTTCCGAGAGTTACCGAATTATTCGAAGCAAGAAACCCTTCAAACCCAGCGGTTGTTACTGAAATCGACGGGGTAGTTTCTTACGGAAAAATCAAGAGAGGTAACCGAGAATTGATCGTAGAGGCAAAAACCGGTGAAAGAAAGATTTACCTTGTAAAACTTTCCAACCAGATTCTTGTTCAGGAGAATGACTTCGTAAGAGCTGGTTCTCCGCTTTCTGACGGTTCTATTACACCGGATGATATCCTAAGAATCAAAGGTCCAACTGCGGTTCAGGAATATCTTGTGAATGAAATTCAGGAAGTTTACCGTCTTCAGGGGGTAAAAATCGACGATAAGCACTTCGAAATCATCGTAAGACAGATGATGACCAAAGTATCTATCGTGGATGGAGGTGATACTCAGTTCCTTGAAGGTGCACTAGAACATAAGTTTGACTTCTTGGAAGAAAACAACAGAGTATTCGGTCTTAAAGTAGTAACAGATGCTGGCGATTCTAAAGAATTCAAGCCAGGTCAGATGATTACTGCAAGAGAATTAAGAGATGAGAACTCTAAGCTGAAGCGTGAAGACCAGGCTTTAGTTGAAGTAAGAGAAGCTTTACCTGCTACAGCAACGCCTGTACTTCAGGGTATTACAAGAGCGGCTCTTCAGACTAAATCATTCATGTCTGCAGCATCATTCCAGGAAACTACTAAAGTTCTAAACGAAGCAGCTGTTGCTGGTAAGATAGACTTCTTGAGTGGTCTTAAAGAAAATGTAATTGTAGGGCACAGAATCCCTGCAGGTACAGGTCTTAAAGAATACCAGAATGTAATTGTAGGTTCTAAAAAAGAATTTGAAGACCTTAACTAAAATTAATGATTTGAAATTTGAGGTTTGAATTTATTTTTATATTTTCACAATCTCAAATTTCGAATTTAAAAAACATAATTTATAACAATGGACAACAATCAAAATCCACAAGACGGAAACATCAACATCGAATTAAACGAAATGGTAGCTGCTGGAGTATATGCTAACTTAGCTTTAGTAAACCACTCTCCATCTGAATTCGTTGTAGATTTCATCCAATTAATGCCAGGTGTACAACAGGCTAAAGTAAGATCAAGAATCATTCTTGCTCCGCTTCACGCTAAGAGAGTACTTTCTGCTCTTCAACAGAATATCACTAACTACGAGCAGCAATTTGGAGAAATCAAAGAAGTTGAGCCTTTCGTATTAGGTGGAAACAACGTACAAGCTTAAGATTTTTTTCAAAATAAATCAGAATGCCTCAAATCAATTTGAGGCATTTTTTATTGCCCGGATTCAATATATCATGGGTAATCAAGCTGCTTTAAAAATTAATGGATTATTAAGTTTTTGTAGAAAGATTTAAAGAATAGAGAAATCAATACTCCAATTTTATATATTTGTTTGGTAAAATAGTAGATATGGTAAATAATCAATTCATTCTTGATAAATTTGGTTTTTTAGGGGAAGATTTTTTAAATGAACTGCATGCTAATGCAATTATTACTGAAATAAAATCAAAAACAGAGATTATCAGAGAAGGGCAGAAAAACAAATATGTTCCTTTTCTTGTTAAAGGCTCTATAAAAGTTTTTACCTTAAATGACGGCCGGGAACTTATCTATTATTACATAAGACCTAAAGACAGCTGTCTCATGACATTTTCTTCTATTTTTACAGACTACACAAGCAGGGTATATGCAGTTGCCGAGGAAGAATCGGAAGTGATCCTGATTCCTGTTTCCGTCATACATGAATGGCTGATCCGGTTCCCGGAAATTAACAGAGTGTTTTATCATGAATATGACAAGCGTTTTTCAGATGTCATGAATATGGTG
This sequence comes from Chryseobacterium oranimense, assembly GCF_900129755.1. Classification (GTDB taxonomy): domain Bacteria; phylum Bacteroidota; class Bacteroidia; order Flavobacteriales; family Weeksellaceae; genus Chryseobacterium; species Chryseobacterium oranimense. Next base: position 242,662 of record NZ_FQWT01000006.1, on the reverse strand, counting down.
AATGATGCCGTATTTCACAGACTTGATAAGCGGGTCCTGAACTATATTAAACAACAGATCGCTGTTACCGGAAACCATCCTTTAAAGATTACACACCGTGAAATAGCCAACAATCTGGGCACTTCCAGAGAAGTAGTAAGCAGAGTCTTAAAAAAGATTGAAAGTGATGGTGAAATTCTTCAGACCAAAGAAGGAATTAAAATTGCTGTAAATGAAAATGTTAGACCCGTCTAATATATGATGTTTTAATTATTTTGTCTTTATCATTGATAAAAACAATTTCTGTGGTGACTTTTATCACCTATTTTTGAATGCATAACTCGATAAGTTTGTCATATCATAATTTAATTCAAATTGTATATGACAAAAACTCTCTTATTTTTGTCGGTATTAGCCTCAGGTTTTGTCTCAGCACAAGAAGACCTGTTGAAAGATATTGACACCCTTAAAACAACTTCAGAAACTTCCCAGCCGGCCTTTAAAGCTTTACAGATTGTTACAGGTCAATCCACAAAACTCTCTGCCAAAAATGAATGGTATATTGTGGTTGCGCACCGCTTCGGAGACATCAGCACCGGGTTTAAAAACTTTTTCGGCCTTGATGATGCTTCTACCAAATTAGGGGTTATTTATGGCATTACCGACAATGTTTCAGTCAGCCTTTCCAGGGAAACCAATATGAAAACATTTGAAGGTGCCGTAAAGTATAAACTCGCAAAGCAGACTGAAAATTTTCCGGCAGATATTGTAGGCTATAATGTGATGGCCCTGAATACAGATCTGGATAAGGATAATTATCCCCACCTCAGATTCAGCGACAGGCTTTCTTATCTTACGCAGGCCTTGATCTCAAGAAGATTCAATGATAAATTCTCATTGCAGCTGTCGCCTTCCTATGTTCACAAAAACCTTTACGATCCTGCAATTGAAGATAAAAACCAGTTTCTGACCGGTTTGGGCGGGCGTTATAAAATTTCTAAAAGAATCTCTGTAAACGCAGAATATTTTGTGAATTTTGACAGTCACAGTTTCTACAAAAATCCACTCTCGCTGGGTATGGACATAGAAACAGGGGGACATGTTTTCCAGCTTTTGTTCACCAATTCCCAGATCAATTCAGACATAGGATATCTCACCAATGCGGTAGGAAAATGGGGAAAAGGCCAGATTTTCTTTGGGTTTAACCTTTACAGAGTTTTTTAAGATGAAAAAGATACTATACATACTATCATCCGCTGCCCTGCTTACTGCCTGTGACAGCAGAACCTATGAGGAAATTTCAGATCAGACCCCTATCACGGTAACTGTTAAATATAATTCCGAAGTAAAATCAATTGTTGACAATAACTGTATCGGGTGCCATTCTGCGGGAAGCTTTAAGCCCCTTACAACTTATACCGATGTAAAAAACAATATTGACGGTATTCTCGACAGGATACAGAGACCCAACGGAGACCCCGGAAAAATGCCTCAGGGCGGATCTTTATCCCAGACCCAGATTAACACCTTCATAAAATGGAAAGCCGACGGGCTTGCTGAAAATTAAAAATGTTTGATATGAGAAAATTAGTATTAATAAGCAGTATGCTGTTCTTTGCAGGCTTTGTTTCAGCCCAGAAATACAGTTCCAAAACAGGAAGCGTAACCTTTGAGGCATCCGTGCCCCTGTTCGAAGATGTTTACGCTAAAGATGATAATAACGTTGTGGTTCTGAATGCAGATAATGGTGAAATGGCATCAGTTTCTGCTGTGAAAAACTTCCATTTTAAAACCAAATTAATGGAAGAGCACTTCAACGAAAGCTATGCAGAAACAGCAAAATACCCTAAAGCAACATTCAAAGGTAAAGTTGTAAATTTTGATAAAACAAAGCTCACTGCCTCACCACAGAAATATACCGTTCAGGGAACCCTGAATTTTCACGGGGTAGATAAGGCCGTCTCTTCTTCAGCTACCATTTATGCTAAAGATGGGAAAATATATATGCAGGGAAGCTTTGTGGCAAGACCTGCCGATCACAAGGTAACAATCCCGAAAATGGTAACCAAAAAGATCGCTGAGAGCGTTAATGTGGAATACAATTATGTAATGACAAAACAATGAAAAACATCATCTTCATCGTAAGTCTTTTCCTGGGCTTTTCTCTAATGTCTGCCCAGGAAAAAGTGAAAACCATATTTGATATTGCCAGAAGCGGAACAGTAGCTGAAGTGAAAGAACTCATGAAAAAGGACCCCGATATCATCAACAAGCCTAATGAGAATGGGTTTTCCCCACTTATCCTGGCATGTTACAGAGGCAATGATCAGGTAGCTGATTTTTTGATGGATAAAGTGAAAGATATTAATTATGGCAGCGCTCAGGGCTCCGCACTTACTGCAGCTGTTTTTAAAGGTAACAAGCTTCTCACCCAAAAACTCCTGGCCAATGGAGCCGATCCCAATCTTGCAGATGCGAACGGAACGACTCCCTTGATCTATGCAGTTCAGCTCCAGGACAAAGATTTGGTAGAAAGCCTGCTGAAAAGCAAAGCCAATAAAGAATTAGCCGATAAAAAAGGCAAAACGGCATTCGAATATGCCATATTTTCTAAAAATAACGAAATCATTAACTTATTAAAAAATTAGGCATGAAAAAAGTACTATCTTCTTTACTATTAATCGTAGGATTTTTGGCCTTTTCGCAACAAAAATCCACAGGAGTTATGACATGTACGGTGGGTACAAGAACAGTAACAGGCAAAATTACCCTGAATAATACAACAAATAAAGTTCGGCTGGACCTTACGGGACCTTCGGACCGATGGTTCGGGTTTACATTCAGAAGCGCTGCCAATTCCGGTATGTCCGGGGCTCCCACAGATGCTTTGACATACAGTAACGAAGGCTTTGTTGACAGGCATCTGGGAGGAATCGGAGTGTATGATGCAGATACTCAGGACTGGACGGTAATTAATGCACCAACGATATCCGGATCCACAGTTTCAATGGCATATGAACGTAATATGACAACAGCAGACGGTGCCAATGATAACCAGTTTAATTATGCCACCGCAACCAGTATCAGCGCCAAATGTGTCATCACAGGTACAGCAGGTTTAACGATAGCGCCGCATGGAGGAGCTGCCAACACATCAGTTACCAGCGGATCTTTTGCCGTTTTGGGAACCAATGATGTAGAAGCAGTAAACAATAAAGTCGTTCTTTATCCAAATCCTGCCAAAGAAACCGTTACCATTAAAAATGCAGATAAAATAAAATCTGTAGACATTTATGAATCCGCAGGAAGAAAAATAAAATCTGTAAAGCCTGACGGAGAAACCATCAATGTAAGAGATCTGAAACCGGGAATTTATTATTTTGAGATCACTCTGAAAGATGGAAACCTGTCTTATGAAAAGCTGATTAAAGAATAATTAAATGTAAATATTATCTAAAATACCTCTGATATCCGGAGGTATTTTTTGTTTTCAAAATGGATGAAAAAACCTGAGATCAAACTTTTGATCTGTTTTAATATACTTTTAATCTTATAAACTTTTCCGGGAGAAATTTAGGCCGTAACTTTGCTAAAATTTCTATAATGAAGCGAGGACTGCATTTTTTATTGCTTATTTTTTCTTTAACACTCTTTGCCCAGAAAGCACCGGTGGATACCACCCAGATCGTTATTCCCAACCGGTATAACAGTGTTGATGCCCAGACCAAACCTTATGTGATCATGATCTCAACGGATGGCTTCCGCTATGATTATGCTAAAAAATACAACGCAGAAAATCTCTTAAAGCTTTCCAATGAAGGAGTTCAGGCCAAAGCAATGATTCCCTGCTACCCAAGTATAACATTTCCTAACCACTGGAGCCTGGCTACCGGTCTATACCCTTCACATCATGGCCTGATTGATAACTTTTTCTACGATTACAAAAGAAAAGAATTCTATGCCATGAGCGACAAAAAAAATGCTGAGGACGGAAGCTGGTATGGTGGAACTCCTTTGTGGGGATTGGCCGAAAAACAGGGAATGATCTCGGCTTCTATGATGTGGGTTGGCTCTGCCAGTGATGCCGGCGGAAAAAGACCTACTTACTATTATCCTTATCATGAAAAATTTACCCCTTCTGAAAAGGTTGATAAAGTGATCAACTGGCTGAAATTACCAATGGATAAAAGACCTCATTTTATTTCACTATACTTTCCTGAAGTGGACGGAAGCGGCCATCATTTCGGTCCCGAAGCTAAAGAAACAGAAGAAGCAGTTCATCTTATAGATAGGGCAATAGGCGATCTGGTTCAGAAAGTCAATAACCTGGGATTGAAAAATGTAAATTTCGTTTTTGTTTCTGACCATGGAATGATAAAAGTAGACGGCGGAACTCCTTTAGAAATTCCTTCCATCCTTTTTAATAAAGACAGATTTGATTTTTATAATTCCCAAACATTATTAAGGATAGTGGTGAAGAATCCTGATGAGGTACAATCAGTATACAAAGAACTAAAAGCAGGAAAAACAGACGATTACGAAGTATATTTGGATAAGAGACTTCCTAAATATCTGCATTTCGGAACTAAAGATGACCAGTACGGCAGAATAGGCCAGATCCTCCTTGTTCCAATGGCTCCAAAAATTTTTCTGGAAAAAGGAAAGAAAACATCAGTAGGAAAACATGGCTATAATCCAAGGCTGGTTCCCGAAATGAAGGCTACTTTCTTTGCCTGGGGGCCGCAGTTCAGAAATAATGTAGTAGTGGACGAATTTTCCAATGTCAATGTTTATCCTTTGGTAGCTGAAATCCTGGGATTGAAGATTGATCAGCCAATCGACGGGAAAATCAAAGTTTTAAAAGGGACTTTGAAGGAGAAAAAATAGTTTTATTTCAGGCTGTTTTATTTGAATAGCTTATTGAAGATAAATTTTCGGCGGACCAAAGGTCCGCCGAAAATTTTTTATAGAAATCCAAAATTAAAACTTGGAAGCAAATTCTTTGGCAAAATCCTCTAATTTAATTTCGCCGTCAACCGGAGATCCCTGCTCAATAAAATCCTTCTGAATGACACCGGTTTTCATTCCTCTGCCCATTTCAACATACAATTCTGCCATTTCCTGTGGAAGATCGGCCTGCACCATTCCGTCAAAAGACTGCTCATCTGTAAATTCCACCCACGGTAATTCCGGATTGCCGGTAGCGGTACCTAAAACTTTCGCAAAATCTGAAGGAGTACGTAAATCGCTTACCACATAACGGACATTTTTCCCCTCTGTATTTTTCACCAGTTCTTCAGCTGCTGCTTTGGCAATATCTGTAGGATGAGTCAATGGAATATTGATATTCTCAGGATAATTTCCTCCGATGATTCCTGCGTTTTTAATGAGTGGAATATCATTGAAAAAGTTAATATAAAAATAGCCTGCTCTCAAAAAAGTAACAGAGGTATTTTCCAGTTCATTATATATCTCTTCAATATGATGAAGTCCTTTAATCGGGCCATTTTCCACAGGAGAATCAGCACCTACGCTGCTTAGCATAACAACCTTTTTTACGTTGTTTTTTCTAATGGCTTCAGCATAGTTTTTTCCTGCTTCAGCGGTGTTTTCCACAATATTGGTTTCCCCCATAATTGGAGGAGTCATGGTAAATACGGCGTCGGCACCTTCAAATGCCTTTACTAAAAAATTAATATCCGTAATGGAACCGATAGCAGCTTTTGCTCCTAAAGATTCAATTTCTGCTTTCTTTGCTTCACTGCTGCTGACAACAGTAATATCGTGTCCTTCCGCAATGAGTTGCTTTGCTAATGGTTTTGCTGTATTCCCTAAAGAACCTGTTACAATAATTTTCATATAAAATGTTTGTTTATTTCTCTTACAAAGGTATATTTGTACTTACTTTTATACAAGTACTTACCCTAAAGTATGTATCATGACAGCAATTAAAGAAACCTCTACCATCCAGCAGAACAGAAAGAGCGTATTGGAACAGTGTCCCGTAATGTATGTAATGGAAAGAATAGGTGGTTTCTGGAAACCGATTATTCTGTTCAACCTTTCAACGGGAGAGAAAAGATACAGCGAGTTAAAAAGAGCGATTCCGGAAGTGACGGAAAAAATGCTGATCCAGCATCTTAAACAACTGGAAGCCGACGGACTGATTATCAGAACGGCAAAACCCGTAGTTCCTCCGCATGTTACCTATGAACTGAGTAAAGCAGGCCTCAAATTGGCTCCGGTAATCGATGCAATGGCAGACTGGGCTTTTCAGGATATGAAAAAATCCTATGAAGCATAAAAAAAGACTCTTCATAGAAGAGCCTTAATCTTGAAAAATGTTTATAAAGACTGCATGTCAATAACGAAGCGGTATTTCACATCACTCTTGATCATTCTTTCATAAGCCTGATTAATATCCTGCATCTTGATAAGCTCAATATCCGAAACAATATTATGTTTTCCACAGAAATCAAGTAGTTCCTGGGTTTCGGCAATACCTCCGATTAATGATCCTGCAACCGAACGACGCTGGAAAATCATAGGTCTTGTGCTTACTTCAGCATTCTGGAATTCCCCTACAAATCCTACAAGAACAAGAGTTCCGTTCAGACTAAGCGTCTGCATATAAGGATTGATTTCATGTTCGTAAGGAACCGTATCGATAATCAGGTCGAATTTCCCTTTTACAGTGTCCATTTGTGCATCATCCGTAGAAATAATCACGTGATCAGCTCCCAGTTGTTTGGCATCCTCGGTTTTTCCCGGAGTTCTTGAGAACAGGGTAACTTCCGCACCCAGTCCCTTTGCTAATTTGATAGCCATATGTCCCAGTCCACCCAAACCTACTACCGCAACTTTAGAGTTAGGACCAACATTCCAGTGTCTTAGTGGAGACCATGTGGTAATACCGGCGCAAAGAAGTGGAGCTACTGCTGCCAGGTCCAGATTTTCCGGTACGCTTAAAACAAAATGTTCATCTACAACTACTTTCTCGGAATATCCTCCAAAAGTATGACCTCCCAAATGTTTGTCTTTTCCGTTATATGTTCCTGTAAATCCGTTCAGGCAATACTGCTCAAGATCCTCTTTACAGCTGTCGCAATGTCCGCAGGAATCTACCATGCATCCTACTGCTGCAAGATCTCCCACCTTAAATTTGGTAACCTCACTTCCTACATTGGTAATTCTCCCCACAATTTCATGTCCCGGAACTACAGGATATAAAGATCCACCCCAGTCATTTCTGGCTGTATGGAGGTCAGAATGACATACCCCGCAATATAGAATTTCAATTTCTACATCTTTAGGTGTGGTTACTCTTCTTTCGATATTCATTTCTTTCAGATCCGCCGTAGCTGATTCAGCACCATAGGCTTTTACTGTTAATGTACTCATTGGTATATTTAATTTAAGTTAATAAAATTGAGTTGTCTATATTTCATGACAGTACAAAAATCGATACTTTTAAATAAATGCAGCTTATACAGATTACCGAAATACTTACCAATTTTACAGACATCATACAAGGTACGAAGGAAAATGGTAATTTTGAATAAGATTAAAATGAAATTCATGGAAGATCAGGAAGTTGAAATTTATAACAGTGTATCCGAGTACAATAAAATGGCCAGGCAGGAAACCCTGCATCCGTTGGTAAGTGTGATTGATTTTTCAAAATCCGATCCTGTTTGCCAGCATAAAAGGACGTTCGGTTTTTATACCGTTTTTTTGAAGGATGTGATGTGCGGGGATATGTTTTATGGAAAAAACAGTTACGATTATCAGGAAGGAACATTGGTTTTCATCGCACCTGGGCAAACGTATGGAATTTACAATAAAGGAAAATGGATTCAGCCGGCAGGCTATGCCTTAATTTTTCATCCGGATCTCATCAAAGGAACCAATTTAGGAAAGAACATAAAAGATTATTCATTTTTCTCTTATGATGTGCATGAAGCACTGCACCTTTCTGAAAAAGAGAGGGAGATCATTTTAGAGTGTTTTAAAAATATAAAGTTCGAGCTTGAGCAGTCTATCGATAAACATAGCAAGTCTTTGATTGTTAATAATATCGAATTATTTTTAAATTACTGTATGCGTTTCTACGACCGCCAGTTTATCACAAGAGATCATATTAACCAGGGAGTTATCGGTAAATTTGAGAATCTGGTGGATGATTATTTTAAATCTGACAATCCAAAAAATATAGGCTTTCCAATGGTCAATTATTTCGCAGAAAAACTGAACCTGTCCGCGAATTATTTCGGAGATCTGATCAAAAAAGAATTAGGCGTTTCCGCTCAGGAATTTATACACAACAAACTGATTGATATTGCCAAAGAGCAGATTCTTGATCCTGCGAAATCAATCAGTGAAATTTCTTATGATCTCGGTTTTAAATATCCTCAGCATTTTACCAGGCTATTCAAAACTAAAGTTGGCATTTCCCCGAGTGAATACAAAACTTTAAACTGATCATTTTGAAAGTATAACAGTACATTTTAATAAAGTGTTTGTGAAAATTAGCTTTAAAAATTAGAGCCATTTGTGTTTAACCTCATTTTTTAGCATTAAAACCCGGGGAAAAATTTTCTCATTTCAAAAAACTGAATTAATTTTAATAGATAGTTTTTTTCAAAGTTTCTAAATGACGGGCGAGCAGAGTACAACCCATATTTTTCAGACTTCTTTCGGGAAAGTTATAGCTTTAAAAAGTAACGGCATCATCAAGGCCGGAAGTATCCGATATGCCCGATCTGAAAGATTTCAGAAACCTGTGGCAGAGCAGCCGTCTCCTTCAGAAATCATTTTTCCGGATAAAACGCCTGTCTGTCCGCAGGCCATCAGTCCGCTGGTAGAAAAAATGATTGGTCCTACCCAGATTGAAAACTTTGATCCGGATGAATCGACCCAATATCTCTCCATCTTCCGTCCCGCCCATTTTACAGACCAGGGGAAGCTTCCTGTTGTGGTATGGATTCACGGGGGTTCCCATGAAATAGGATGTGGTGATCTTCCTACCTCTGATCCCAGTGAATGGGTAAAAGAACAGGAGATCATGGTCGTAACCGTTTCTTACAGACTCGGGCTTTTCGGCTTTTTGGGAGGTAATGATAGCAGACCGCCGAATTTAGGACTGTTTGATATGATAGAAGCTTTAAAATGGATCAAAACCTATATTTCGGAATTTGGCGGTGATCCTGAAAATATTACCTTGCTAGGGCAGTCGTCAGGAGGGGATGCTATTGCCCATCTTATGATTTCCGAAGGTGTTGAGGGCTTATTCCAAAGAGTGATCATTCAGAGTGCTCCGCTGGGATTACGTCATAAAAGACAGAAAATGTCCGCTGAATTTCTGAAGAAAACGGAAGTCTTGAAAGACGAAACCGATGTTTTAAAAATGATGGATGAATACGGAAAATTTGTACCGTCTGTTATCAGGTATGGTTTAAAAGCGGCTATGCCTTTTGGCGTACAGTATGGCTTTCCGCCCTTATGTAAAGAAGAGGAATCGGTAGATAAATGGAATGCCGCTGCTGAAAAATATGATGTCCTGATTGGTTTGAATAATGATGAAACTGCTTTTTACCTTAAAACTTCGGACGCCTTAAACAAATACTTTGGAAAAGGTTTAGGGTTGAAGATCATGGATAAAACCGTTGAAAAAACTACTGAGCTCATCTATGGAAACCCTGCAAAGATATTTGCAGAAAACTATTCAAAAGCAGGAGGGAATGTGTATTTATTCAGAATTCATTCCGGTTTGGAAAACAGCCATGTCGGGGCTCCGCATTGTATTGATCTTCCTCTGATTTTCGGAAATGAATCCGCCTGGAAATCCTCCGTGATGCTCAAAGATATTCCGTGGTCTTATATTCATGAAAACGGAAAAAAACTGAGAGCGCTTTGGGCGGAGTTTGCCAGAAGCGGATATATTTCTGATTATTCGGAAAGACCGGAAATTCTAAAAATCCGGAAAATAAGCTTTCAATAATAAATTACTGATTTAAGATTCAGGAATCCATACACTTACATTTCCTGCGGGAACAGGGAAATTTCCCCATCCGTTTTCATCGACGGTTACTGTTTCCTCAAACCTTTTTAGGATATCTTTGAAGCTTTTGCCTGCATACTGTTTTCCTATTTCCATCGGCTTGTTGTAAGCCTCTTTATTACTGAGAACCACAGCGCATCCTGAATGTTCATCATCTCCTTCACGGGTCCATCCAAGGCAGTTGGCATCTTCAAAATAATCCCTTTGCGTACCGTAGGCGTGTTCTTTTCTTGCTTGAAGCAGTTCCTCGATGCCATCCACTTTTTCCAGGAAAATTTCCTGATCGTTACCTTCTTTATCCTTATCGATGTAATGGGCGCCATACAGGTCGGGATAAAACACACATGGATAGCCATCCTCACGAAGCAGGATCAGTGCATAGGCTATGGGCTTAAACCAGGCTTCTACCGGAGCTTCAAGGTCCTGAAGAGGCTGGGTGTCATGATTATCCACAAGGCTTACGGAATGCATGGGGTCTGCCTGTGTGAGAGTCTCATCGAAGATTCTGCGGAGGTCATAAGAGCCGCCCTCTCTGGAAGCAGTATAAAAATTATTTTGCAGTGAACTGTCAAAAAGACTCATGCAGCCTTCGGTTACCTCAATGTACTTCTGAAGAAGATTGAGCTGCCCCGGGGCCCAGTATTCCCCGACAGCAAAAATATTTTTACCGGAATTGGAGCGGAGCATGGTTAGCCATTCTTTGTAAAAATCAAATGAAATATGTTTTAGGGCATCCAGTCTTACTCCGTCAAAATCAGTCAGATTAAAATACCATTCTGCCCAGCTGTTCAATTCTTCACGTACAAAAGGATTACGGTGCTCGATATCGTTGTACATCAGGTAATCATAATTTCCTTTTTCGTCATCAATCATTTCTTCCCAGTCATTACCGTATTCCGACTGTATTTTAAAAATATGGGAATCCATACCTTCAGCATAATCCACTCCGCTGAAGCAGGTGAAGTTCCATTCAAAATCAGAATATTTTTTTCCTCTCCCAGGAAATGTGAATTTAGTATAAGATTCTATTTCGATAACATCGGAAATAACTTTTTCCCTGTTGTTTTCGTCTACTTTTACAGCTTTGAATTTTTCAAGTTCATCCCCTCCGGCCTTATGGCCCAGGACAATATCTACAATAATCTCTATATTCTCCTTCTTTAAAGCTTTGATAGCATTGATATAGTCCGTACTGGTTCCGTATTTGGTAGGAAGGCTTCCTTTCTGGTCAAATTCTCCCAGATCATACAGGTCATAGGCATCATATCCTACTGAGTAGCCTCCGTTAGTCCCTTTATAGGCAGGGGGAAACCATACAGACGTGATTCCTAATTTTGCCAGATATGCAGCCTGTTTTTCTGCTTCTTTCCATAATTTTCCTTCTCCTTCAGAATACCAGTGGAAAAACTGAATCATTGTTTGGTTCATAAAAATAAGGTTTGGTTCCTACAAGATAGTGAAAAATTTTCACCTGTCAATCCTCAAATTCTTCAAACGGGATTTTTAGTTGAATAGAGACCTGTTTTTTTTCTTCCGTATTGAGATGGGAAAGAGAAAGCCCGAGTAACCTTACAGGCTTATCGAAAGGCCGGAGTTCCCATAATTTTTTCCCGGTATTAAAATACTGCTCAGGCGAAGTAAAGTACTCTTCCTTGGTAAAGCTTCGTGTAAAAAGTGAGAAATCCTTATACTTGATCTTTAAAGTCAGGGATCTTCCCAGGATATTGTTTTTTTGCAGCCGCTGGTGAAGCTCCTGGCTCAGGTGTTCCAGTTTTTCATTGATGGCCTGATCGTCAAAAAGGTCCTCAAAAAAGGTTCTTTCCACAGCAACGCTCTTCTGAATGCGGTGTGGTTTTACTTCAGAATGATGAATGCCGCGTACCACATTATAATAGTAGGAACCGGATTTTCCAAAAAGCTTCACCAGTTCTTCCAGTGTTTTTTTCTTTAAATCTTTTCCTTTATAAATCCCTAAACTAAACATTTTGTTCGCAGTAACCCTACCTACACCGTAAAATTTTTCTACCGGCAGCTCCTCAAGAAAACCTTCGATTCTATCCGGATGAATTGTTTTCTGACCATTTGGTTTGTTGATATCTGATGCTACTTTTGCCAGGAACTTATTGACGGAAATTCCTGCAGAAGCGGTCAGCCCTGTTTTTTCAAATATTTTCTGGCGGATTTCCTTCGCAATCTGATTGGCAGATTCTATGTCTTTCTTATTTTCAGTGACATCGAGATAGGCCTCATCCAACGAAAGAGGTTCTACAAGATCGGTATATTCATGAAAAATTTCCCGGATCTGTTTTGATATTTCCTTATACCTTGCAAAACGGGGATGTACAAAAATAATGTGCGGGCATTTTTCTTTAGCTGTTTTGCTGGGCATGGCAGAACGGACTCCATATTTTCTAGCTTCATAACTTGCCGCTGAAACTACGCCCCGGTGTTCTCCTCCTACAGCAATAGGCTTTCCCTTTAAAGAGGGATTGTCATGCTGCTCCACAGAAGCATAAAATGCATCCATATCCACATGAATAATCTTACGGATGGGAAAAGAAGAATCCATACCGCAAAGATATGGATTCATTTATTTTGGAATTGAATTCTGATTATATTTTCATCCTCATCGTAGTGAGTAGTGAGTCAAACCCGGCTTTTTCATAAGCCTTTACAGCGGATTCATTGTGGGAATAAACATCCAGCCTTACTTCTGAAATGTCTTTAGATTTTGCCCAGCTCAACAGTCCGTCAAGAATCAATTTGTTGACTCCTTTTCCCCTATGCTCAGGCTTTACATACATAAATCCAAGGTAAGCATAGCGATCAAAATTTGAATAATTATTATCAGGTGTTTTAATCCGTGCATATCCGGATGCTACGATTTCAGCATTTTCTTCCGCAACGAGTACAAATGCATCTTCAGCCTGTATCAGTTTAAGCAGATCATAGTAATGAATTTCTCCATCAATAAGTGTGCTGTTGAATGGCCTTTCTGCGGTAACAATTCCCTGTTCAAATTCAAGAAGGACCTTCAGATCCTGTTCTGTGGCTTCTCTTGTAATCATTATTGTAGAAGGCGGTTAATGGTTTCCTGTAGTTCCGGATCTTCCGGGGAAATAGCATAATATTTTGCAATAGAGGATTTCTGGTCTATAACCATATATCTTGGGATCCAGTTGAGGTCGATATAATTATTAAAATCATTTTTCCAGCCTGAAGCAAACCAGTAATTGTCTTTGTCTTTCATATTGAATCTGTCGAGGCTTTTGTCAAAACCTTCTTTCGATCTTTCCAGGGAAAGGAATACGAAATCTACATTCGGGTTGTTCTTTTCAAGTTCTTCAGCTTTTGGAAGTGCTTTTAAGCAGTCTCTGCACCATCCGGCCCAGAAATCAATGACTAAAACTTTTCCTTTATGGTGATCAAGAATCTGCTGGATGGTAATGCTTTTTCCTTCCTCATCTTCAAGTTTCTGTACCAGGGCTTCTTTGGTAAAGCTGGTTTTAAGTACTTTCGGCTGCTGTTGTGCGTAGCCCAGCCCGAAAATACTGATCGTAAGAATTAATGCTAACTTTTTCATTCTTTCAATTTCATGTATACAAATCTAAACAATGAAACGCAATTTATAATTGATTTTTTATGAATTAGGAAAAATTTAAGAGATTGAGAATTTCTATAAAATCTATTGGTAGTTTCTGATCAGGCCTTTTACTACAGCAATCACATTTGGCATTGCTTTATTAGCTGCATTCAGAACCTCTTCATGGGAAACAGGAAAGGCAATATCCGGCCCGCCGAGATCTGTAACCACCGAGATGCAGAAAACATCCATGCTCATATGTCTGGCAACAATTACTTCGGGTACGGTGCTCATACCTACCATATCACCACCAATAGCTTTAAGCATGCCATACTCTGCGGGTGTTTCAAAAGTGGGGCCTTGTAAAGCTACATAAACTCCCTGATGAACTTTAATATGATGATCAGCGGCGGCTTTTTCAGCGGTTTCGATCATTTTTTTGTTGTACGGTTCACTCATATCCACAAAACGCGGCCCGAATGATTCGATATTTTTGCCCCGAAGCGGATGTTCAGGCATCATATTGATATGGTCTTTTAAAATAACAAGGTCTGCAATACGATATGCGGGGTTAATACCGCCACAGGCATTGGAAAGGATGAGGTTTTTGATGCCTAACAGATGGAAAACCCTTATGGGAAAAGTTACCGTTTCCATAGAATGGCCTTCATAATAATGGAAGCGCCCGCTCATCATCAGGACTTTTTTGCCTTCCAGGGTTCCGTAAATTAATTTTCCTCCATGCCCGGCAACAGTCGTTTGAGGGAAATTAGGGATTTCAGGATAGTCTAAAATGTGAATAGCTTCTACTTCATCCTGTAGTTTTCCCAGTCCGGATCCCAAAACAATCGCAAAGTCCGGAGTTTCTTTGATAATATTGTGAATGAAATCTGCAGTCTGCTTAATTTTTTCTAACATAATCTAAGATGATTTGGTTGAATTCTTCCTTTTTATCAATAATGACATTGATAGGCCAGTAGTAAACAATTTCTCTAAGATAGTCAAAAGTTTTCAGACGTACATAATCTTTCTCTGTGGTCAGGATCAGTTTGTATTCGCCCAGTTTTTTATATTCTGCAGTAATTTTTTTGATATCATCATCTGTAAAATTATGATGATCCCTGAACTTTAAATGGGTAACTCTTTGGGAAAACTTGGCCAGATGCTCAAGAAGCGGTTTTGGATTGGCAATTCCCGTGATCAGAAGGATGTCATAATAGTTCAGGTTGTTGTCCGGAAGCATTTTGTCTTTTCCGTACACATTTTCGTCATAACCAATGGATGAAAAGAATACTTTTTGGTTATAAGAAGGTTTGATCCTTGAAATATAGTAACGTTTGGTTTCTTCGGTGAGCTCATCGGGACATTTGCTGATCATAATGATATCTGCCCTTTTGGAGCCGTTTCTGGATTCCCTCAGATCTCCTGCCGGAAGAAGGTGGTCTTTAAAATAAGGATCATTAAAATCCGTCATCAGAATGTTGAATCCTGCTTTGATTGCCCTGTGCTGCATGGCATCGTCTAATACAAGGACATCAAGGTCCATATCTTCGATCACTTTTTTGGCTCCGGGAACTCTTTCTTCCGAAACTGCAATAACGAAACGGTTTTTGAAGCGTTCAAAAAGCTGCATGGCCTCATCGCCTACAATTTTATAATTGCTTTCGTAATTTGTTACTTCATAGCCTTTCGTCAGTCTGCCATAGCCACGCGAAAGAACCCCTGTTCTGTAATGTTTGGACAGGAATTGGGCAAGATACATCACCATAGGCGATTTTCCGCTTCCGCCCACAGAAAGGTTGCCGACATTAATTATCGGAGTCTTGAATTTTGTCGTTTTAAAAACGCCCAGATCATACATTGTGTTCCGGATACCCGTTGCCAAATGATAACCGAGGGAAAAAGGATAAAGGTACCATCTTTTCATACGTTTGCAAAAATAGGGAATTTCACAAGGATTTTGAATAATATTCTCGAAGACTTTTCAACAAATATTTCATTAAATTAAAGTATTTTTGTTGAGTTATTATAATACATTGAGATACTTTATTGAATTTTCTTACAACGGAAAAAATTATTTCGGTTATCAGATACAGCCGGACGCCATTTCTGTACAGGAAGAACTGGAAAAAGCACTTTCCACCATATTAAGGGAAGAGATCAAAACCACAGGAGCCGGAAGGACGGATACAGGAGTTCATGCCAAAAAGATATTTGCGCATTTCGATACGGAAAAAGCAGCGGATCAGATGAATCTGCCTTATAAGCTAAATAGTTTTCTGCCACCCGATATTGCCATAAAAAGAGTCTTTCAGGTGAAAGATGATTTTCATGCCCGTTTTGATGCCACCTACAGGACGTATGAATATTATATTTCCCTGGCGAAAAACCCCTTCACCCAGGAATCGGCATGGCAGCACTGGAAAAGACCGCTGGATATTCACAGAATGAATGAGGCATGTAAAATTTTATTTGAATATGAAGATTTTACAAGCTTTGCCAAATTAAAGACCGACAATAAAACCAATATCTGTAAAATATACAAAGCGGAATGGGAGCAGGAGGGAACAGAACTTAAATTTACGGTTTCCGCAAATCGCTTTCTCAGAAATATGGTCCGTGCTATCGTGGGAACGATGGTGGAAATTGGAAGCGGTAAAATAAAACCCGAAGATCTGCGAAAAATTATTGAAGATAAAAACCGTAATGCGGCCGGAACTTCAGCTCCGGGACACGGACTATTCCTTGTAGATGTAGGTTATGAATTTTAGTTCCATCATAAAATTTCCGTGATTTTACGGATGCTCTTTTGTTTTACCGCATTGAAAAAAAAAGTACTTTAGCAACCGATGGTTATTCCGTGAAAAATACTGTATTATTTTCATGCCGGATGGCTGAATGTTAAATATATAAAACACAAATTATGTTATCAATTTTTATTCTTATCGGGGCTTACAGGTACTATGCACAGCTTGCTGAAAGATTCGGGAAAACAAAATGGCATTATGGGCTTCTGGCGATCGGGGTATATCTTGGAACTCAATTGGTCTTTGGTTTTTCTTATGGAATTTATAAAGGACTTACAGACCCAGATGCTGTAGATAATATGAACTATACAGGCTTTTCCCCAATCAGTATTGTCAGCTGGATCATTTCAATTGCGGCCGTATATGGAGTTTATAAGCTTCTTGAAAAGAAATTTGTGAAAGAAAACATCAGTAAACCTTCTCTGGAAATTGAAAAAATCGGAGATAAGGATTTATAATACAGCTTTGTGGCTTCGGGAGCCTCAGCCACCAGTGATATAGGGATACTGGTTTTCTGGCCAACAATTCTAAAATCTCTAAAACTTCAGGAAAAGCGGCTGAAAAGTATTTAAACAGATAGAATACAGCTTACTATATTCATTGTATAAATAATTCTTATCTGAAATTTTCTATGACGATTTGATGAACTTCTACAGGCTTTCAAATTTTAAAGTATTATTTTTGCATAGAATTTTAAATTCTTTCTTCAACTCGTACAATGAAAAAACAAGATACCTGGGGGATTGTTAAGAGGCTGTTCTTTATAGGAATGAAATTCCGGTCCTGGTTCATCCTTACTTTAATCATTTCCGTTTTACTGTCCGTGGTTTCTACCTACAGGCCTTATCTTACTATGGAGGTGGTGGATAACGACATTACCAAGCTGAGGGATAAAGCGATGATGATGAAGCATATCTACATGCTGATAGGTTTGGTGTTTGCAGAAACTATTTTAAACTTTTTCCTGGTTTATTTTTCAAATTATATTTCACAGAACGTTATCCGTGACATCCGTGAAAGGCTTTATGCAAAGCTGATCTATTTCAGGACATCATTTTTTGATAAAACTCCGATCGGGCAGCTTGTGACCCGTGCTGTAGGAGATGTGGAGACCATTGCTACCGTTTATACCGACGGTTTCCTTATGGTGTTCGGGGATATCCTGAGAATTGCCTTTGTTTTGGTTATGATGTTCAGTACGAACGTGCATTTAAGTTATATCACACTTGCAATACTTCCATTAATGGTTGTGATTACCAGATTTTTCCAGAAAAGGCTGAAAAAAGCTTTCGGAGATGAAAGAACATGGACGGCCAATCAGAATTCTTTTGTTCAGGAGCGTTTGGCGGGAATGTCGATTATCCAGGTATTCAACAGGCAGGAAGCTGAATTTAAAAAGTTTGATGACATTAATATTACCCTGAAAAGTGCTTTGCTGAGAACGGTTTTCATTTTTTCATTATTCTTTCCTGTAGTAGAGCTTATTTCTTCTTTATTTATCGGGTTTATCCTGTTTTATGGAGGTTATATTACCATCAGTGCGGGTGTGGTTATTGCATTTATCCAGTATATTTCCATGCTTATCCGTCCGCTAAGGCAGATTGCAGACCGTTTCAACAATATCCAGAGAGGGATTGTAGGAGCGGAAAGGGTATTGGGTGTAATGGATGAAGATTATGCGATGCCAAATACGGGAACGGTAAAAAAAGACCACTTTGACGGTAAAATTGAATTCGAAAAAGTACATTTTGCTTACGATGAGAAGCAGGAGGTATTGAAAGGAATCGATTTTAAAGTAAATCCGGGAGAAACAGTAGCCATTGTAGGAGCAACCGGAGCAGGAAAATCTACGATTATCAGTCTTATTACGAGGCTTTATGATATTAATTCCGGGAACATCAGAATTGATGATGTTGATCTGAAGGACTATGAGCTTTACAATCTGAGAAGCCACATCGGAGTTGTTCTTCAGGATGTATTCCTTTTCCACGGAAGTATTTTTGAAAACCTTGCCTTTGGGGATGAAAGCATTACGCTGGAAAAAATCAAAGCGGGAGCAAAAGAAATTGAAGTAGACCAGTTTATCGAGCAGCTTCCGGGAGGTTATGATTTTGTGGTGAGTGAAAGAGGCTCTTCTATTTCTTTAGGTCAGAGACAGTTGCTATCTTTCCTTAGGGCTTATTTATCAGACCCTAAAATCCTGATTCTGGACGAGGCTACTTCTTCTATAGACCACGAAAGTGAAAAGCTGATCCAGAGAGCTACAGAAAAGATCACCAAAAACAGAACTTCTATCATCATTGCCCACAGGCTTTCCACCATTGAAAAGGCAGATAAAATTATTGTCATGGAGCATGGTAAAATTGTAGAAGAAGGGAAGCATCTTGAACTTCTTGAGAAGAACGGATATTACTCAACCCTTTACAAAGCGCAGCTGAGACATGAAGTGGAGCTGGAAGAAGAGAAATAAAAATAAAAACAACATAATAAAAGAGAGCTTTAGAAATGAAGCTCTCTTTTATGTTTTTTAACCACAGATTTATATCTTTTTAAAGCTACAGAAAATAAAATTCTGAACGGTTCCAAACGGAGTTGTATGATCCTGAGTGAAACATTTTATTTTCGTAAAATCTGATCTGAATCTTTCAGTCAATGCAACTTCATCATATTGCCGGATATCCAGCCCGCTGCATTTTTTCGGTCCGTCTTTTGAAAAAGTTCCCAGGACCATAAATCCTCTTACCCATTTCGCGGCCGTATCGGTGTATTTTGAAACCTGTTCCGCATTTGTCAGAAAATGAAAGGCAGCCCGGTCGTGCCAGATATCGTAAGTTTCCGAAGGTTCAAACATCGTAATGTCTGAATGAATCCATGTCACCTGGTCAGCTTTTTCTCCCAATCTTGTTTTTGCCTTTTCCAAAGCTTTAGCAGAAATATCGAGAACAGTAATGTTTTTGTATCCTTCCTCAAGAAGAAAATCAACCAGATTACTGTCTCCGCCGCCAATATCGATGATTCTGGCTTTTTTTCCCAATCCGAAAGAACGGATAAGATCAAGGGATACTTCCGGTTTTTCCTGTGTCCAGCTTACCTCGTCCGGATTTTTGGTTTCATAGACGTTTTCCCAGTGCTTTCTGCTGCTATCGTTCATTAGTAGTTAATCTTTTAACTGATTGTTTATTTCTTCAAATTTATCAATTAATCCGTTAATTTTTGCCTGCTGCTTCTTTATTGTTTTCGGCCTTAAATAGAACCAGTTAATGGCTATCCATACAAAAGTAACGACATATGTTGTTATTGCGTAGATGAGCTTCATTCTTGATGTATATTCGTACATGTAAAGATAGATTCCTATGAAGAGAAGAATGAAATAAAGGTTCAGCATGGTGGTCTGCATGAACTTCTGCCTGTTTTTCAGCAGATACAGGCTTTGCAGATACTCATTGTTGGTCAGATTATTATCAAGCCTGTAAAAATTCATAAACAATTGATTATAGGCAGTTAAAAAAATAACCATAGCCACGATAACCACTACAATTCCAATTTTAGTTGTCAGCATCTGAGGCTGATAATAATACCATATCAGTCCGATGAATATGCAGGTTATGATCAGTAAAATATTGGTGGCGACAAGTTTTCTTATGTTTTCCTTTTTAAAGCTCTTCAGTTTGCCAAGCAGCTCTTCTATACTGGGTTTCTCAGCAGTCTGCTGTTTCCAGAGGTTTTTAAAATCTATATCAGTAGCCATTTTCTTTGAATCTTTTAGTTAATTTTTCTTTTATCCTGTGGATCTTTACCCGTATGTTTGACTCAGATAATCCTACGATGCCTGCAATTTCTGCCTGCTTTACTTCTTCCAGTTCCAGGGAAATAATAATCCGGTCCGTTTCCGGTAACTCAGAAATATACTTGTAAAGAAGCTGTATCTGTGGCTCCAGGGATTCCTGCTTTTTTTCTTCAAGATTAACAGGAAGGTCTGCTTTACTGAACTTTTTCTCCTTTTCAATCTGCTTTAAACAGTTATTCGAAGCAATTCTGAAGATCCATGTCCCGATACCGGATTCATTCCTGAATTTCGGAAGCTGCTGCCAGACAATGATGAATGTTTCCTGTGCGAGATCCTGTGCGAGCTCGGAATTGTTTACATATCCCATGCATAAACGGAATATTTTCTGCCAGTACAGTTCGTATATATCCTCAAATACCATTATTTGGATAATAAGAAGTTATTTAACTGTTCCAGATACCATTCCTTGTCGTCGTACATAATAAAATGCAGTCCTTTTGAAGCATATCTCATATCAGCATTTTTTAAATTTTTATATTGATTTTCAATTGCCGGTTTAAAATTAACAAAATAAGATTCCAGAAGCACTAGGGCAGGGCACTGTATATGCTGGATTTTTTCCCTGAGATCAGTATTGGAGAAATCACAGTACATTTTTGCGAACGTTGCCCTGTCCGATTTCATACTCCAGTTCACCACCGTTTCCTGCATGGAAGGATCTGCTACAAGTCGTGGAATAGCACCGGTCTGCATTTGTTTAAATTGTTCATCCGTCATAGCCTTTAATGTATTTACGGTCACAGTACAGTCGTTATTCTCTTTAGCTTTAAAGTTTGGATCTGATAATGCGGCGAGACAGGGAAGGGCATCTACAACAACTATTTTTGAGATGAGTTCCGGATAATCTGCGGCCAGTGCCATAGCCAGGCTACCTCCCATGCTGTGACCGATAATAACAAGTTGTTCAATTTTCTGATCTTTGATGTAAGCTGCAATTTCGTTTTCCCAATTTTTAAAGGTGGCATCAGGCTGAGGTTTTACTCCTGCAAATCCTGCCATAGTGAGTGTATAACAGGTAAAATCCTTTTCGAATTTCGCTGTCGTATCATTCCATACTTCTCCTGAAGAGGCAAACCCGGGAATAAAGAGAATAGATTTTTTTCCTTTACCTGACTTTTTTATCTCAAACGGATAGTTCTTGGTTTGACCAAATATATTGCATGCTGCTGCAAAAACTAACATCAGGATAAAGAAGATTCTGTATTTTTTCATTTCTATAAAATTTTAAGGTGAATTTGTCTTTTAGAGGAGTACTTTCTTAAAATGTTACAGGATATTTAAAAATATTTATAAGGATATTTAAATTTTGATGTTATTATAAATCTGCAATCCATTTGTACATAATCCTTTGTATGATTTTCAACAACATTTTCGGGAAAAAATCATCGCCCCTTAAAAATATTTTATACTGTTTATTGGAAATAATTAATTTTCCCTTTATTGATAGTAGTTTCAAGCAATTTTTCAGGGAGAAGTGATGAGTTTAAAGTTATTTGATCATTGTAAAAAAATATAAAATCGCTACAAAATCGTTAATTTGAGTAAAAAAATAGCATTCGCCTTGTGATTATATTGAAAAATTCACTATTTTTATTACAAATTTAGAGTGGCCCCGCTTTACTGAAGGGGCAAAAGTGTAAAGTTGATTTTTTTTAACTAAAATCCAAAAATATAAATGAACAATATACAAGATGAATTTAAAGTCTTTAAAGACGAGCTGAAAAAACTGAATATCGACGTACAGAAAGTAGTGAAAGTAGGGAACGGAAGCATGGATTTTCATGAGGTTTTTTACAAGTCACCCAGATACCAGGAAATAAAAAGTGTATATGTCCAGCGTCATAATCTGGATAGCATGGTGGAGAAATTTAAAAAGGCTTACCATTAAGATATAAAAGATGGCGCCGCAGAGAATCTGCGGCGCTATCTTTTATATGTTTGTTTCCTAGTCCTTATCCAGAGCTGAGGTTTTCTTAGTGTCCTTCATTCCCGCATAAACGATTAACGAGAACAAAATACATCCGGTAATATACCAGTAGAAGTATGGTTCTGTTCCGGACTGCTTGAACCAAAGGGCAATATATTCGGCTGTTCCTCCGAAAATAGCTACTGTAAGAGCGTATGGAAGTCCTACGCCAAGAGCTCTGATCTCTGACGGAAAAAGTTCAGCTTTTACCACTGCATTAATAGAAGTGTAGCCACTGACAATAATCAAGGCGGCCATGATCAGGAAAAATGCAGTCCACATCGATGTTGTGGTGCTTAAAGCAGTGAGAAGCGGAACGGTGAACAGGGTACCCAGAATACCAAAGCCTAGAAGCAACGGCCTTCTTCCGATTTTATCGGAAAGCGCTCCGAAAGCAGGCTGCAGACAGGCAAATATAAATAATGAGACAAACGAGATCAGTGTCGACTGTTCTTTGGTAAGATGAACAGTATTGACTAAAAACTTCTGCATGTAAGTTGTGTAAGTATAGAATGCCAGGGTTCCGCCTAAAGTCAGTCCAACTACTGTAAGCAAGGCTTTAGGATGTTTCAGAAGCTCTGTAACAGTTCCTTTTTTCTTTTCATTAACCTCTTTTTTGTTTTCAAAAGCTTCGGTCTCATGAAGATTAGCTCTCAGGTACAAAGCAATCACCGAAAGCAGTGCCCCAATCACAAATGGAATTCTCCATCCCCATTCTTCGAGCTGAGTTTCCGTTAAAAGTAGTTTTTGCAGAATCAATTGAATTCCTAACGCGATCAGCTGCCCGCCTATAAGCGTTACATACTGAAAGCTTGAATAAAAACCCCTGCGGTTTTCTGAAGCCATTTCGCTCAGATAAGTGGCGGAAACACCATATTCACCACCGACACTTAATCCTTGTAATAGCCTTGCAAGAAGCAACAGGGCAGGTGCTAAAATTCCTATAGTCTTATAAGTGGGGGTAAGTGCAATAAGAAGCGAACCAAAAGACATCAGCAGGACAGAAAGCGTCATCGCTTTTTTTCTTCCGATTTTATCGGCAATACTTCCAAATACCCAGCCGCCGATTGGTCTCATCAGAAAACCTACGGCAAAGATACCTGCTGTATTCATCAGCTGGGCATTAAGATCCGAATCCGGAAAAAACGAATTGGAAAAATAAATGGCAAAAGCAGCATAGGCATACCAGTCATACCACTCAACAAGGTTTCCGATAGATCCGCCTACGATGGCTTTGATTCTTTGAGCGGTAGTTATAGATGATGAATTCATAAATAATAGAGATAATGAGCCAAGATACAAAATTCAGGAAATTATTAAACCGTCCTTAAAAGAACGGTTTTCGGTGCTATTTAATTATCATTTTAAAACCTGTAACCAATAGACAGTCCACTTCTGAAGCCTGCCCACGGCCCGTCCACTTTTACTTTTGCTCCATTGGCATTGGTTTCTACTGTGTAATCTACAAAAGGAATATCAAGGTTTTCAATTTCTTTTTTAAGCTGGGCCTGCATTTCCGGGGTTAATGTATAATTGCTGGTCATGGTGAAATCGCCTTTTCCGCTTCCGTAATGGGCGCCTGCGATCCAGAAATCCAGCACCAGATTCTGGCTTCGGGTAAGAAAGAATTGTACGCCTACCATTAGCCCGCCACTGTTTCCGCTGGTGCTTCCCTGGCCTTTAAGCGGTATCTGATAAGTATTTCCATCAATAGCATCATAATCGTAATAAAAATCAAAGCTGTTGGACGAGACGTCGGAATACCGGTAATAAGGGGCAAAATAAAAACCTTTTCCATATCCTTTTCCAATGTAAAACCTTGGTTCGATAGTGAAGTTTGTGGCCTTAACCCTCAGATTCTGAAATCTTTTTTCATCTTCATCTTTCAAAAAGGCATTAATGAAGGGTACTTTCCCCTGAGTCATTGTTCCAAAACCTATATTGAGAGAAAACCATTGGTTGATCGCTCTTTCGTAAGACAGGTTGATATTTCTGAAGGCATAGGCTGTCACATTCGTTTTGATTATATTCATTTTTTCGGTGGGAACAGCCTGAAGTTCCTGTGCATCTGCTTCTGAAAACAGAAAACAGGGAATTAAGATGAGGAGCTTTTTCATGACTTTATATTTTGTGATGTAAAATAGTATCAGCAAAAAACGGGCAATAAATCAATAATATTTCAATATGATTCAATTTTTTGCTTTAAAGTGTTTAAATGATTATTGTTAGTGCTGTATTATTAATGTGACAGATACAGAGGCTTGAAACCTAGTGGTTTGTCTTTATTTTTCAATAAAAGCTTAAAAGCGATGTAACAAATGCCGGATCTTATATGTCTTATTTTTATCAAAATCATTTTATTTCTGAATATGAAAAAAGTTCTATATCCTGTGTTTTTCCTTTGTGGAGTTTTTGTGTTTTCGCAGAAAGCCGCAAAAAATGATACTATTGGACAGGGAGCCACAAAAGAAATCCAGGAAGTGATCCTGAAATCTCAACGTAAGAAACAGTTTGCGGACAAATCTGTTTACACTTTTGATAAAGAGGCTTTGGAGAAAGCAAGATATGCAAAAGACCTGCTGCAGACTTTGCCGGAACTGCAGCTTGACCCTGTTTCTAATACGATCATAAGCACGAAGGGCGGAACTGCTCTGTTTCTGATCAATGGGATAGAGGCTACAGATCTTCAGATCCGCAGTGTGGCCCCAAGTGAAGTAGTAAGAGTGGAGTATTATGATATTCCGCCTGCGAGATGGGCTTCAAGAGCAGAAACAGTGATCAATATTATTACAAAATCCAATGAAACAGGCTATGTTTTTGGAGTAGATACCATGTCTGGATTAACCACTGGATTTGTGAATGCATCTGCCTACGCTAATTTTACGAAAGGGAAGAATAATTTTGGACTGGAATATTTCTTTAATTTAAGGGATTACGATGACAGACAGGTTCAGAGCATTTATGATTATCAGCTGAATGGCGAGCATTACCGTTCGGATGAGAACAGAAAAGATCATTTCGGATATACTTCTCAGAATATTGCTTTGCGCTATACCCGCATGGTTCCCGATCAATATGCTTTCCAGGCTAAACTGAATATGGATATCCTAAGCAGGTTTTCAAAAGGCACCGGAGAAAGTGTATTTACCAAAGATAGCTTCAGAGAAGAGCATGAAATGTTTAAAAACAGCGGCTCAAGTTATGCTATTCCTAAGCTGGATCTGTATTATTCTAAAAAGATTGGTTCTAAGGATGAACTCAGCTTAAATGCGGTAGGCTCTCATTACAGCACCAATACAACTGAATCTGCCAGAGAGTGGATTGTTCCATCTGAAGTTTCGGTGTACGACAACGATATGATCCTGAAAACCGAGCAGACTAATTTTGTCGGTGAACTTGCCCATACCCATGATTTTAAGGCGGGAAAACTTTCTTCCGGCTACCGAATTTCAAGCACTGCTATTTCTAATGATCTGAATAATCTTGCAGGGCATTCGGAATACAGCGTTAATTATCTGGAGCAGTATTTTTATACAGAATTCTCAGGGAAAGCGGATAAATTCAGCTACAGAGTCGGTGCGGGACTTACGAATATCCATAATAAAAGTGCGGCAAACACTTTCGATGAATGGTCATTTACTCCTAAGGTTATTTTAGGTTATCAGCTTAAAAACAATCAGAGTCTGAGATTGACAAGCAGCTACAGCCCTACAAGTCCTTGGAGCAGCGCACTCAGCAGTAACGTGGTTCAGCTGGCACCGAACATTGTGCAGAAAGGGAATCCTTTTCTCAAGTCCCAGCAGAATTTTTCCAATAATTTAATTTATTCTTTTAATAATAAGAAATTCGATTTTAATGCTTCCCTTTTCTACCGGTATACAGATCGTGTGATCAATCAGTATTATGTTCTGGATGATACTTTCGGAGGTTATGCACTGACTTATGAAAACGGGAAAAATTCCCAGCGGTATGGGATACAGCTGTCCGGCTCCTATAAGCCGTTTGGAAGCAGTCTGCTTGTAATAAAGGCTGTACTGACACCGACTTCAGAAACTTTAAGAACGAGTAAAGGTGCACTGATCAAGAATGATTATCTAGCGAATAATTTTTCGGTTTCTTCAGAATATAAATCGTTCAGTGTGCAGTATATGGTAAACATTCCGGTGTATACGCTTAGCGGAGCTTTCCTTAATACCAATGAGAACCAGAATCACTTCTTTGCCAGTTACAGGCTGAAAAGCTGGAGTTTTACCGCAGGAATGTACTGGATCGGTATGCCTTCAGAATATAAAACAAAAAGTCTACCGGAAAGTCTGGTAGATTATAATGTTCATACCAGGATTATGAATAACAAATCGATGTTTGTTCTGGGAGTTAGCTTTGATTTCTCAAAAGGAAAGAAAACAGAACTACAGAGAAAGTTGAATAATGAAACAGCTCCTGCGGCTACTTTTTAAAAGCTGTTTTTGAATGTTAATAAGAAATCCCCGTTCCTTTGTAGGAGCGGGGATTTTGTTTTTATTATTTCTTGATGAACTTTGTATTCTTTGTGTCTGCAGCATTTTTTCCGCTGATCTCTATG
Source organism: Chryseobacterium oranimense (assembly GCF_900129755.1). Classification (GTDB taxonomy): domain Bacteria; phylum Bacteroidota; class Bacteroidia; order Flavobacteriales; family Weeksellaceae; genus Chryseobacterium; species Chryseobacterium oranimense. Next base: position 215,838 of record NZ_FQWT01000006.1, on the reverse strand, counting down.
AAATAAGATGCTGGCGGAAGATCTGAGATTTGAATGTTTCCGGATTTTACCTCTGATGTTTTAACCAGTTTCCCATCCAGGCTGTAAATATTTGCTTTGGAGTAATTATCTGTATTTCCTTTGAAACCGATAAAATCCTGTGCAGGGTTAGGATAAACTACTAAATTTTCTTTTTTTACTGTAGTATTGCTGGTTGACAGGAATGCTTCGTTTAAAGCTAATGCAGTGCCTACTGTCTGGTTGATGCTCAACAATGGAACACTGACGTTTCCGCTTGTAGAATTTAGCAGGGCATATCTGTGAGTGGCATCGTAATAAGCATAGGATGTATTGGTAGCCGTTCCGATAGGGTTAGCATAAACAACATCAAAAGATGAATATAGATTAAGGTTCTGCGTATATTTTACTCTAAGAACATTAGTATATGTCCGATTACCTATAATCAGGGTTCCGTAAGCATCAGCCTGTGCACTCATTGTACCGCTGAATAATCCGTTGGCAACAGATGACGAGAAAGTCCCTTTAGCTGTGTCATTTTGTGCCGGTCCATAAGTAGTAGGATAATTGTTATAAGTACCATTGTCTACACTGAAATTTAAGGTAAGCTGTGGATTTATAATTCCTGTAATTTCCAGTTTAGTCGCAGAAGCTTTATAATAAACGGTTGTTGTTCCGTCTATCATTTTAATGGTAGAACCCGGAAATGTTGTTATTTCAGCAGAAGTAGGAGTAGAATAAGTCGTCACTGACGAAATTCCCATGGTAAGGCCTCCGTTTGAAAACGTAGTGTTGGCTCCTGTTGCGGAATTGTTTACGGGTCCGGTTACATGATTGTAGTTGATAACGTTTCCGGAAATAGGGTCGTTGGCTGCTTTTGTAAGCGTGATCTGCGCAGAAAACAGGGCAGATGCTCCTAATAAAAGGAGTAAAGATTTTTTCATGGTTAAGATTTTTTTTGTAAAAATAATTAAAATATAGTATTGAAATGATAATTTTATTTGTTTTTGGTTAAATTTTTAATAAAAACGCCTGCTGATCATATCAGTAGGCGAATTTGTGCGTTAAAAATGTTTAAAGTTTAATTGCTCATTACCATTTTACGGTAAGCATAAATATCTTCAATGGTCACGACGCTCATCTCTTTTTTGACAGCAAAGTCTACAATTTCAGGAAGTCTTGCCATAGAACCGTCTTCATTCGTTAGTTCACAAAGTACGGCATCGTCACCCAGATTGGCCATTTTTACAAGATCTACGCTGCCTTCCGTATGGCCGCGTCTTTCGAAAACGCCGCCTTTTTTAGCAATCAGAGGGAAAACATGCCCCGGACTTGCGATATGATCTGCCACTGCATTTTCTGCTACAGCCGTTCTGATCGTTGTTACACGGTCCTTAGCTGAAACCCCGGATTCAACCCCTTCTTTGGCTTCAATAGAAATGGTAAATGCTGTCTGATTTTTGGAATTGTTGGTTTCCACCATCGGACGGAGGTTCAGGTGCCTGCTTTTTTCCTCTGATATACATAAGCAGACGATTCCGCTGCATTCGCGGATCAGGAGTGCCATGTCCTTTTCTGTAATGGTGGATGCGGGAAAGATGATATCGCCTTCATTTTCGCGGTTTCATCATCTACCAGAAGAATTCCTTTTCCCTGTTGTAATTTTAGAAGTGCATTCTCTACACGTTCTGTGGAGGTTGCTCCAAATTGTTCTAATAATTTTTCCATGTTATTTTACTTTTAAAAGTTAAAATAGTCTTCGGTACATGGAAATGAAATACGGCACAATAAGCCCGTAAGGAATCTTACTGACCGTTTCATTTTCTTCTCCCATCCAGACTTTAACTGTCGGTTCCGGAATTTCACCAGATCAGTCCCTTCCGAAGAAAGGAGTCGCGGACTGTAACCGCCGGTAGGGAATTTCACCCTGCCCCGAAGAAAACTTATACTAAGTTTTACTGTATGTTCTGATTTAAAATTTTTATTTCATTGATTATTTTTAACGCACAGATCCCAAATTTCGGGAAGTTTTTTGAAATAGGGAAGAAATTTACCTGATTTTGCATTTTGATTCCTATTGCTGTATTATTCCCTCAATATTTTTTCCATTTTCTTTCCCTTCGCCAGCTCGTCAATAAGCTTGTCCAGATACCGGATATTTCTCATGAGTTCATCTTCAATATCTTCCACCCGGTATCCGCAAATAACGCCTTTGATCAATACAACATTGGGATTGATCTTTGGGGCCTGTTCAAAAAAGGTTTTAAAATCGGTTTTGTTATCCAATATTTCCTGAAGGCTTTTTTCATCATATCCGGTTAGCCAGAATATAATTTCATCAACTTCGGATTTGGTGCGGCCTTTCTTTTCTGCTTTTTGAATATAATGCGGATAGACACTGGCAAAAGCTGTAGTGTAAATTCTGGTGTTCTGCATGGCATTTAATTAATTGTCATTTAACTCTTTAAGAATATCATCAAGAACTTTGTTGAATTCTTCAGGTTTTTCCAGCATAGGGTAGTGCCCTGTTCCGGACATTTCAATGTAGTTGTAATCTTTTAGATACTTTCGGTTGTTTTCAATATTCGTGGGAAAATTATCCGAGTTGATGGCTCTTACCGGGACCTGGATTTTCGACGCTTCTTTCCTGAAATCTTTTTTATACAAAGGCTTGAGAAGCTCAACGGCAGTTTCTGCAGGGTTTTGAAGAAATTCATCCTGTAATTTCTGTCTTACATCCGGCGGCGTTTTGTCTGTAAAAAGGTATTGTGGAAGGATGTTTTCAACTGCATTTTTAAAATCGGCCCGGTAATGTACATACAGAACCTGCTCAACCTGTTCTTCTGTAAAAGTTTCATCAAGGTTTTTAACGGTATCTATCAGGATAATTGCTTTTGTTTTTGGAATTTTTGAAGCTGCTTCAAGAACATAGGCTCCTGACATCGAATGCCCCACAAGGATAATTTCCTGTGACCTGATCTGGTCGGCTACTGCTTTGATGTCATCTGCATACCGTTCACTGCTCCATTCTGTTCTTGAGGTATCTGATTTCCCGTGTCCTGCAAGATCCATCTGAATGATGTGATAACTGTCTTTGAAATATTCCAGCTGACTGTTCCACCATTCTCCATTGCCGAGCCATCCGTGTACGAATAAGAGGGCAGTATTTCCTTCTCCGCTTTCTTTATAGTGAATGTTCTGTCCGTCCGAAGACCGTGCATATTTTTCCATAATTAATATATTTCTGTAAGTAGTTTTATTTGTTTTTTGATTCGTAGATAAGCTGTACTACACCCGACCGGAAGGTATTTGTTGTAATGAGATTCAGTTCAAGTCTTTCTTTCAGATTTTCAAACAATGGTTTTCCGCTTCCTAAAGCAATGGGGTGAACTGAAATCCTGTAAATATCAATAAGATTAAGATAAATAAAGGTTTTAATGAGACCAGCCCCGCCATAAAGCCAGATATCTTTTCCCGGCTGAGCCCTGATTTCGGTTACTTTTTCAGCAATATCAGAACTGACAAAAACAGCTCCGGAATCTTTTCTGGCCTGACTTGAAAAAACATATTTATTTTTGGAATGAATGGTGTCCCAGAATTCTTTTTCTTCAGGACCTGCATTTTCTTCCGGCTGATACGTCCCCCAGGAATCATAGCTTACCCGTCCGTAGAAAATGGTATCGATACTGTCCAGAAACTCATTAAAGTTCATATCATCATCCATGATGCACCAGTCTGTTTCACCATTAGGGCCTTCGATGAATCCATCTAACGTGACGGCCAGGTCAAGAATTATTTTTCTCATAAATAGTATAATTAATTATTTAATAATATTCTTTCCAGAAGGTATATTGGAGAATGAGTCAGCTATTTGAAGTTTACTCTTTCTTCATGATAGCCTGTTATTTTACTACTGCTGCCTCTTAACAGCTTAGGATTGAGTGTTCCTGTTTTTTCTGCTGTGAATTTAAAGCTCATTATGCCCAGTCTTTCTCCAGGTTTGGAAAATTCTTCTTTTTTTATAGTATAGCTTCCGGACGGACCTATCTTTATGGTATCAGCAGCCTGCTCTATAAACGTCTGTATATTGCTATCTTCTTTATTTTTTACTCTAACACTTTTGGAAAAGTAGAGGACATTCACATCGTGCAGATCAGACCATTGAAGGGTATAATCACTTTTTAAAGATGCTTCTTTGGTATAGATAATGTTTCCGGGGCTGCTTAATTTCAAGGTGGGAATATTGGCCAGAAAGAATTTTTTTCCATTGCCTAGTTGGATGTGTAGTTCGTAAGTGTTGTTTTTCGGAGCTACATGTTCAGCGCGGTAATCGTAATTTTTGCTGTAATACAGCTGTTGCATGATTTTATATTTTGCTTTTTTTTCATTGACAGATATTTTCACTGAATCGTTGCCAAATTCTTTTCCTTTCTTATCATACAAGTTTACGGAAACGCTGTTGTCTTTTTCGTCCGTCAGGCTCTGATAAATTTCAATTTCAGCCTTTATATCGGAAATATCTTTAATCCTGGATGCGGGAGCCGGCTCGGAACAGGAATTGATCAGGAAATACGTACAGAACACCAAAAGAGACGGCTTTGTTATTATATAGCTGTTAGTTTTCATTTGCTTATCTGATTATAAATTGATCATCATTATTTGATAAGTTCCTTCGAATAATTGTAAACAGATTTATTGTATCTCGGTAAATGGGCAGAAAGTGATTCTAAAACTAATGATAATGCTTCTTTATCCTTATCAACAGAAGAAAGCGACAGTGCCAGAAAAGCATTGACGGCATCATCCAGCTCATCAGAATAATTTTCTTTTTCTTCCCTCAGTATTTCTATACTTTCAGAAAATTTTCCATTGTTGCGCAACGTACTTGCCAGCTGAATTCTTGCTCTTCTTCTCCGCAATCCGGTAAGTCCTAACCGTAGAGCAGATCTGTACAGCGGTTCTGCATTTTTTTCAAAGCCGGTGGAATCGTAGGCGCAGGCTCTTTCGAAATCTGCAATAGCATTGGGTTCAGTGGAAGATATTTTGTCTGTATGTACTTTTATTTTGTCAATAAAATCATTGTCGGGAATGGTTCCCAGCTGATTCCATATGGTTTTTAATTCTTCTTCCCAAAGTTCAAAATCTTTCATTTTTTATAGATATTTTTCAGTCTTCTATGGCTTCAATACCCTGATTGGCAGAAAGATAATTTGAATTCATTATTCAGGGTTTTTGGTGATATTGTGAATACTTGGCTACTTATGCTTCAGATTGTACTTCCGTATCTTTATAAATATTCCAGAAGTTGTAGTCGGTCATTGGAGCATCTGTTATTCCCACATTCCGTCCCATGGTTACAATTTGTCCTCTGTGATAGGTTCCATGAATAATTGCATGCTGGATATACTCATATTTGGAAAAGTCGCACTGGAACCATTGGGATTCTATTTTTATATTTTTTGTTAAGTCTTCTTCTGACAGGCTTTCCACATAATCTACCAACTTTTGGGAATTGGTTTTTATGCCGTTGAAAATTTCTTCTTTAGTAACCGCGGCCGAAATTTTTGCAAAATCGAAATCATTATTTTCTGCAATGTAACTCCACCAATATTGCTGGGTCTGCCAGATGTGGTGCAGGGTTGCAAGGATTGTCGGAAAGCTGGAAATCACTTCCCGGTTAAGCTGCTCGTCAGATTTGGTTGAAAGCCAGTCGATATACTTGTTGACTACCCAATTGTTGTACTGAACACTGTGCGTGATTAATGTTTTTAAACTCATGATGATTAATATTTTGTTTAGTGATATTGGTGAGATAAAAATAAGTAAAATATTAACCGGATTTTATAAAAATGAAATATCCTGTAGTAAAATAGGTTGTATGGTAAAACCTCTTCAATAGAATAATATTCTTGTTGATTTTTTATAATGTACTGAAAGGAATTTTATTTTCAGTAATTAGCTTATTTTTTAATTGCTCTGCGTATTTGTGGGCAAATGCTTCTTTCTCACTTTTTGGAAGCGCAAAATATAGATCCATTCTTTTTTCTTTTTCATCATAATCTTCCGTATGATTACATGGTCTTTCTACAACTTCTAAGTAGTGAACATAGTGTCCAAATTCATGTGATAGAGTTCTATAAAGTTGAGTATTTCTTACAAATTCGGGATTAAATTCGGTGATGAAATTTCTTTTAGTTTGTACAAATGTATGTCCATCAGCTTTTAATCTTTCGAATTCCTTTTGATCCTCAATAGTTTGTTTCTTCGTCCATAATAATTTTTTTTCTGTATTAATTGCATCTAGAATAATAGCAGGAAAATATTCATTTTCAAATTCATAACTGTAAATTAATCTTCCCCAAACCGGAGAGAGGATTTCTTCTTTTCTTTTGGGTTGCCTTAGAATGATAAATTTCAGCTCTCCATAATCCTTAGTTGGAATCTCCTCAATGATTTTCTGGATATCATTGATTGAACATGAATGGATAGAATTTTCACGGGTTTCTTCAACTATAAATATAAATTCATGGTTATTTATTATTCTGGTTATTTTCTGATAGTTGGAAAGTCTTTCATAAAAAGATTTCAGATCTCCATATGGCGAGGAAATAGTCAATTTGTTATTTTGACCATAACCTTGATTCTCTGTTCCGATATTTCTGTTTCTCCTTATTGAGTTATACAATTGTACAAGTATTTCTGTTTCTTAAAATAAAAGTTGCCCATTCAAATCCGTAGTAAGCACCTCACTCATGTAATCAAAGAAAGGGCGCATTGCCAGTAAAGTAAGAAGGGCTTCTTTTTGGAATCCGTCTGACAGCACTTCTTTATCTGTAAATTTCCGCCTTACTACATATTGCTTTTTCCTGATAAGATCTATAGAGGGATGATCTTTATCAAAGCCTCTCGGAGCTGTTTTTACAGCATCTCCTTCGATTTGCCCGAAGTATTTCACAAATGTTTCTTCAGAAGTGATCTTTTCAATTTCCGCGGTGCTGATTTCAAATTCTTTGCGTATGCGGAGCAAATCTTTAGCATCGGGACCCCAGAATCCTCCTCCCACGAAACTATTGCCGGGCTCCAGATGAATATAATATCCACCCCTCAGCATCGGCTTTGAACGGGAATATCCAACCCCGAAATTGGTTTTGTACGGAGTAGGATCTTTGGAAAAACGAACATCCCTGTAAATCCTGAAGATATGTATGCCTTTTAAATTATCATGTTCCTGAAGCTCAGTATAAATTTTATTGAAAAACGCCTTGTTTTCTTTTACAACCGAATCATATTCAGATTTGTGCAGGGCAAACCATTCGCGGGTGTTGTTCTTTTCTAATTGCTTAAGGAATTCAAAGGTTTTTTTCATATTACTATTATAAATATATTCAGTTTCATTGTTCAAAAATAGCAAAAACCGCTCTGTCAACAGAACGATTCTAAATATACATAGAAGCTAAACTGTTATTTCATTTGCAGCAGATCCATTTTCCTTTCCTTCTGTATTTACCAATTTCTCTGCTAAAGTTATTTCTGAAACGTCAATTCTGTTTTCAAGATCCTTCATCATGGCGAGAAGCTCTTTTTTCAGAAGGAAATATTTTTTGTGAAGGAAATAGGGCAGAATATTGATCGCAGTCATGAGAAGCTGCAGATTAGTTTCAAGGTATTGGTTGTTATTAAAATAGATAAGGTCTTTTTCGATATAATATTTCAGGTCTTTTATGGTTTGTTCCTCAAGGTCATCAATCATTTGGGGATTGTCTATATAGGGTGTGATCTCACTTTTTAATCTTTCTTCATGAGGTTTAAGATTTTTGATGTTTCTGCTGATTTGTTCAAACGGTGTTTTTGTGTTCAGAAATGCAGTGGCAGCAATGATATCCGTATAAGGTTTAAACCTGTCTTCGTATTCGCTGTCATAGGTTGAGAATTTTCTGTAGATATTTTCAAACTCATCTTTTTTATCAACCTCTTTTGCCAATCTGAGGAAATAAGTGTAGATGTCCGAATCATTCTGATGGATCTGGTTTTTTACCTCTGAAATAGAATTACTGATTTCCGGAACAAGCTTTCCAGCTTCCTTGATGTTGTATTTTTTACCGTCGTAATCAAAGGTTTTTAAAATAATTTCCTTTCTGATAATGGCTTCTATTGTTTTTTTATCATTTTCAAGGGCAATTAATGTGTAAACCATTTCCACTTTTTCCTTACTGAACAGTTGCTCAAAAGAAAGATCTTTTGCTGCTGCGTTTTCCTGAACACTGAAGTCAGGATTTTTATTGTCATAATAACTGTTGAAGATCTTATCAAAGGAATCTTTAATATGCTGTTTTTCGAACTCAGATGCAAAGGTCTCAAAGTCAAGGTTAGTTTTTTCCTTCTGATATTTTACCTTTGAAAAAAGCTTTAATGTCAGTTTTTCTTCTGTTTTTTCAAAATCCCGGAAAAGGTTTTTGGCAGGTTCGTTTTCAGAGTCTTTTATGATATTAAGCTTCCGGAGCCTTGCAATACGGTCTTCATTGGAAGGGTGGGAGGCCCACTGATTTTCAATGGTCAGTTTCGATTTGTTAAAAAGTCCGGATTCGGAAAGCTTTACATTGGGAAGATCGTATTTGGTGTCCAGTTCGCTTTGCTGTGCAAGGAAATTGATGACAAAAAACTGTTCTTTATAAATATTCTGGCTGGCCTGGTTTTTTGAATATCTTGCTTCATAAAAATTAAGTACATTTTGATAGGAATTGTTGGCCAGTTCCATCCTCAGCAGCGATTCTTCCAAAGAAAGTGAACCCGCAATATTAGCAGCTACTTCATCGGCATGAAATTCCATTTCCCTGGAAAGCGCCATATGACGGATGTTGACAAAAGAATACATTTTGGTAAGAACCCACTGGATTTTACCGGTAATAAAAAGCGCCAATGCCGCAAAAATCGAAAAATACCCGCTCCAGCTGGCCCATTGTGAAATAGAATTACGGTACGATTCATCATCATTAACAAGATTGAAAATGATTTGATTAACATTGTATACATAGCTCCCCACTTTCATAGAACGTTGGGAGAAATGTCCGAACTCATGAGCAAGAACAGCCTTCAGTTCCTGTTTTGTGGAGGTGTTGATCAGTCCAAGTCCGATCGTCAGGTTCTTTTTAATAGGGTAGAACATACTCCAGAAGCTGGAATCATAGAATACGCTTGCATTCACATCATAAGACAAATAGACTTTTTTGGGAAAGTCGGTTTCGGCTTCTTTTACAATTTCATCGATCATTCTGAAAAGTTCAGGTTCATCTGATCTTTGATCTCGGTAAGATGGCTTCTGTCGTTGATGTGTTTTTTAAACAGGAATTTAATGATGAAGAAAAATACAAAACCTCCTGTTCCTGCAAGTCCGGCTCCCAGCATTAGGGTCAAAAACATGGGCTTTACCGCAATTAACCATATCCCTCCAATGATGCATCCTACAGCCAGAGCTATGGTCAAAAGAAACATGAGGATATAAACAATAATAAATACAGTTATGGCCAGAACAGCGGATTTGCTTTTCTTTTTGAAGTCATCGGAAACCTGAATATACATGGAAATAATTTTTTTACAATAATACACACATCAGTGTAAAAAGGCAAAAAAAAAAGAATTTTGCTCTGGATTTGGAGCAATTTTATTGTCCTGATTTTTTGTGTGTAAGTGTAGATAAGGAAATGATGGTATAAATTTTTTAAACAGTCAGAGGTCTTAATTGATAATTTCAGCGTCCGGATTTTCCCGAAGCTTCGCGATTCTTTCCCGCCAGTTTTGAAGCTCTTCATCGGTCAGTTTAATCCATTCCGTTATTTCTCCGACAATTTTTAAGGGTTCTGTACTTCGGTAGGAACGGGTAGGGTTTCCCGGAAACTTTTTATCGGTTACATTGGGATCATTTTCAAATTCTCCTGTTGGTTCTACGATATAAATACGTTCCTGGCCATCTCCTTTTGCCAGCGCGGCAGCCAGTCCTGCCCCGTTTTGTAAGGCCGTAAAGTAAATATGATTCATGGTAATCTCAGGATAATAATTCGATTGGAATCCGGCACTGAGCAAATCCCCAATCTTTAAATCAGCTTTTGTACCGTGGTAAAATGGACCTTTGTCAAGAATTTTCCCGTCTTTTTTGTTTTCCATTGTGAAAGTGTTTTTGAAGTTAGAAGAACCTGTAAACTTAAGTAATTGTTTTGAAATGAAAAAATCTCTGTATCATTTCATCAGGGAATCTATCTGGCTGATTTTGTTGGTTTGGGCGGATGAATTATTTGAACAGGTTTGAGAAACTTGGAAAAGTATTTTTTTAATTTACTGTAAATATGGATTCGTTTAAATGTTTATCTTTATTTAATTCTGTTTAATTCTATTGCATTTTGCATTCCCCCAATTGCTTCAAGAGCTTCATCCTGACTTCTTTTGTCAGACCAGCCTTTTTTAGCAAGTTCGTTTCTAATCTCTTTCTCTGATTTTTCTTTTACAACATGATAAAATGCGAAGTCAACAACTTCAGCCGGAACTCGCTCAATAATATAATTGGTGAGGACAGCAACTATTTTTAAATAAAGAAAAATACCTGTGAGTCCTAATTGTAAGATCCAGCTTATTATCCAGCCAATCCAACCTAAATTAATTTTATTTACCGTAAAACCTTGAGTAAATCTTATCTGTAAAAAATTCAAAAATCCAATTCTTTCCAAATTGTTTATATTCAAAATGAGTTCATACTGAAAATATTGGTTTAATATATAAATCAATATAATCATCACTCCCAACAGATATTTTAATTTGTTAAAATCCGTGTAGTTTGAAAATTTAATTAAATATTTCATCACAAAAGCAATAGCAGTTGCCACCAAAAACTCAAACAGTACAATAATGTAAAGTCCTTTTAAAGAAAGGATTGCTAAGGTAAAACCTAGAATTAATGAAAGACATAAGCCTCCAATAATGGGTACTGTGATATTGGGAACTTTTGTTTGTGCTGGCTTTGGTAAAGTTTCAGGAATGATATAATCATCCCAGTTATTTTTCCTTTCTACTTCACTTTCAAGTTCATTGAGTGCCTGTTGGTCAAAAGTTTTTAAGGTTTCCTGATAAGCATAAATAAATAATTTTACTCTTTTAGAGTTTTTTCCCACATCCCACATTTCGTTACCTAAAGATTCACTTTTTACTAAAACAGTTCCATTTTTATAGCTGGCTGTAATGATTTCTGTCCAGCGTTCATTCATCCAGCCTGTTTCTTTACGCTTTGCTTCTATGCTGTTGTTGTCTTTGTAAACGATATCCCAGTCCAATTTTTCAAAAGTTTTCTCTGAAATAGCAATGAATAGTATTTCATTTACAGATGTTTTGAATTCTTCTTTATACTTTGGAGTGAAATTGATGCTGTGTTTTTTCTTGATTGATTCTTCGAAATTTTTAAAATTGTTTTCCATTGCTAGGGTTGAGGTCCGGTTATTTGTGTGATTTTTTTGTTTGTAAATTTAAACAAAATAGTTGCTTAAATTTCCTCACAGTAAACTTAAGAAAGATATCCTCGCTACCGCACGAATCCTTTCGTGTGGCTTGGCTTTTAGATTAATGTATTAAGGAGAGAAATAGTACATTCCGGAAATAAAATAATCAAATTCCTTTATACCATATTCTTTACATATTTTTTAAACCAACAGATTCTACTGAAAACGAAACTCACCTATTGCAAATGTGTTGTTTTCACGCTAGGTTTTGTGGTGGTCCAGCTTGTCCAATAATTTCTCCACCAAATTTTATTAAATCAAATAGCCGAGTTACAGCCCAATTCAATTCGTCTTGATTACAATAGTAACCTTCAATTTGTCCGTAGTTTTTATAGTCAGAAATATTGAATCCCTCTTCAATGTCATTATACCAAATAATTTTTGTTCCGCAAATTGCCACAACCCAAAAACCATCGCCTTCATCTCCATATTCTTTTTCTATCCACTTCGACGGAGTAATTTTTATTAATTGCCAGAAGTTCCAAAGTTCTCCGGTCAGGTCGGTTTCTGTCTTTAGGATTTGGTCATAAAGTTCCGTTATCGATATTGGTTTCCATTCTGCCATTGTCGTCCGTTATAATTTTATATTAAATTTACGTATTGCTTCTAACATAATTTAAAAAACACCTTTAAAATAGAACGGTAGTATATTAAATTGCCTCGCTCGCTGGCCGTTGCCAATATAATGTTGTATTTAAAATTCAGTTTTATCAGTTTTACAATACCATTTTGGATCGCAACTTGAGGTTTCGCATCCAGCAAAATGATATTTTTTTTTGTTTTTTTTCATAAATTTTGTAGTTGTTAATCCATAAAAAATTGGAATTACGTTTTCATCTGATTTACATATTGGGCAAGTCTTACTTTTATTCATTCGATATTTGCAGAATTTTTCTGCGAAAAAAATTTTATTCAGATTTTTATTGAAGTCAATTTGAAATTCATTTTTTTGATATTCTTCGTTTTGAATTGCAAGTCTATACTTTCCATTCTCTAAATTTTGGAATTCAAATTCTCCGTTTTGGTTTGTAGTTGTTGTTAGTTCTTCTTTTGTTTTTTCGTTGATTAATTTAAGATTGAAGATTGGATTTTCAATTTTTCTAAAAATCAGTGAATCTTTTATTTTTCCGCTTAAATTTTGAGCATTGCAACAAGAAAATAGAATTAAATATATTAAAATTTGTATTTGTTTCATTTTCAGTGTTTTGTTGGATGATATTGAGGATAATGGAAAGTATTGGCGATATTATGTGCAGAAAGTTTACGTTCTATAAAATAGAACGGTTAATATATTAATTTGCCTAGGTCACTGACCGTTGCCAATACCATATTTTGCGACGTTCTTTTAATTCAGTTCTAAAACCAATTGATGATCTCATATTTTACTTTTGTATTAGGTTTTACTATTTCTAAAGAAATATTACTGCCTTTTTCTATTCCTGAAACTTCAGCTTGCTTTTCCCAACTTCCTTTCGTGAATTTAAATTTTGCCGGGGTGTGTAATTTTAGTGTTATTGTTCTTTCATAATCACTTTTTTTATTCAGTTTTATCTTATTTGGGACCCATTTTCCTAATTCTTCCTGATTTCCGGTGATATATATATCATCTTCTTTATTGGGAACTTTTACAGTGATTGATACATTATAAACTTCATCTGAAAATATTTTATAGAATGTATCGGGATCTTCATTTTTAGATTTTTGATAACTTTCAATATATGAACTTAAAAAACCACTTTCTTTCAAAAACTGCATGGGGTCTTTTATGTGCAGAATATCATCAATAGCCTTTTTCTTATCTTTCTGTTTATTAAAATAGGCTTCCACAATTTTATATCCCATCCAATATCCTAGATCTTTGGGGCGGTCATCTTTTTTTGACGTTTGATACAGCCAGTCCTGTTGATCTTCTCCTTTTAGTCTGCTCACAAATTCCTTACATAGTTTGTCAAGATTTTTTTCGCCGTATTGGTGGTGTGCAGAATTTATATTTTCCCCCGAAATAAGCTCTCCGATAAAATCTGCTCCTCCTTCTAATAAGGATTGTTTCAGTAAAGTTTGTTCTCCCTCAACATTTTGTTGAAAGTGAATTAATTCGTGAGCAGCAAGTGCCGGAAGACCATCAAGATTTTTTATGACTTCAGTGCCTATGATTAATCCGTCATTTGTAGAGGTTCCTCCTGAATATCCTAAACCATACACCAAATAAATGGGTGGAAACTTAGCTTCAGGATACCAATATTTCAGGGCGCTGTAAATTGCGCGTAACCTTTTTTCTTTTGATGGGATGTCATTTATGATATTCCGTGTAATTTCGTATTCAGATTTTTTTCTTTTAACATTAGCATATAAGGAATCTGCGCTCATTACCCTGTAAGGAAACGCCTTTAAACCCACAGAACCATTTTGTAAATATTCTTTAAACGGGTTTTCTTTTGAAGTTTCCATTTTGTCAAATGCTGTCCAGAAATTCGTAAAATCCCGGGTTTCAAAAACAGCATTTAATGGACTTTCTGAAAAACTGGTTTGTCCGAAAGAAAAATTAGAAATTATTAAGAGGAAAATAGTAGTTAAAAGTTTGGAATTCATGTTTTTTTTGATTTTAAACGCAATTTTAGATAGAATGTTTCACAACGGAAAAGTATTGGCGAAGTGCGGCAGAATCTTTTGTTAAAGTTCTATCAAACAGGTCCGATGCTTTTTCGGGTGACTAAATTACTAAGAAAGTCTAAACGAAAAATAGCAGTGGCAAAAAATTGCAAATATTTCAACTTAGACTTTCGTACAGTATTTTGCCAATGTAATGTTAGCTGTTCATTGTTTTCTGTTATTCTATTTCAATTTTATTGTAAGAAATCCATCGTTTCAGATTTCCCACCATTCTTTTTAAATGATCTCCATTCAGGAAAATATTGGTCCAATAGTCAAATCTGTCGCACTGAACGCTTATGTAATAGGTCATAATTGCTAAACAGGCATAAGGCAAAAATCTTTTTTCTTCGGCGCTGATTACTGTTACTGTTTCGTAGCCTTTTAAAAAACTTTCTGCTTTTTCCTGATACTCTGCTTCGTTCAGATTGGTTGCAAGTAACTGAAACAGGAAATAAGAAATATCGAAACATAAGTAGCCGTTACCGCAAAAGTCAAAGTCAAAAAATGTTATTTCCTTTTCATCGTCAATGTGCAGATTGTCAAACCAAACGTCAAGATGTACGCTTCCATATCTCATTTCTGGTTTGTCGATATTTTGGATTTTTAGCGTTAAAAATGCAGACAGTTTTTCTAAAAATTCAATTTCGCTGATGTTTTTATTGAAGAACTTTTTTATTCTAAAAACAGAGTTGTCCAGCAAATTCTGAGTATTGTAAGACATTCTCTTTAGTTCAAAATTCTCTGTGGATTGATGAACTTTTGCCAATGCCTGCCCGATAAGAAAGCTTGTCTGTGATGAAAATTTTGCTGTCTTTGTACCTTTGGCATACGAAAATAAAACGCCAAACCTTGTTCCTTCCGGAGCTTCAATTTCCTGGATGTATTGGTTCGATTGATCAGCAATTGGAAAAGCAACTTGCCGGTCAGTGTCTTTTAAATGAAGTAAAAGTCTTAATTCTTCCTGGATTTCTGATTTTGTTCGCCAATTATTGGTGTAAACTCTGAAAACGTATCTGTTTTCGCCATCGGAAACAATGTATAAATGGTTCATGGCAAGTCTGAATATGCTGCATTCCGTTTTGCCGCTTAATCCGTATTTTTGCTGAATAAGTTTGCCAAGTTCATTGGGTGAAAGTGTGCTGTTTATTACCGGAAATTTTTCTGTCATTAATTCTTGATGTGTCTGTGGTTATGGCCTCTCTGCTGTTTTTTTTAATTTTTGGATACTTCTGCTTTTTTGGATATTAATTCATAAATTTTTCTTGTAACATCAGAAACTACACTCCAATCTCCAACTGAATTATACTCACAGGTTAATTTTGTGTTTCCTGTATCGTATTTTAGCATCACGTTTCCCACATAATCAGTTGCTAGAACATTTGTAAATTTTGGCTCGGTTACAGACATATAAATATATTTTGCTAAACTATCTTTTTCAGATTTAGTGAAATAAATTTTCTTTTTCACGATTTTTTCCTGTTTGGTTTGTCCATTTTCGGGCGTTATTTTAAATGTAATATTATTTGGATTTTGCTCATATTCTGCAGAATCAGAAAATTTTGAAATCAGTATTTTTTCACTGATAGTATTAATTTCAAGTTTTTCCCAATTACTATTCAGATTTTCTACCTTTTTTTTATTTTGTTTTTCATGACAAGATAAAATTAAGGACATAAGAAACAATGTTAATATTCTAAAATTCAATTTCATACGGGTTTTTGGTAAAATTAACATCCAAATTATATATTACGGTATACACAATATATACAATTGCGCAAATGTTGTTTTGGTTTTTATTTTGAAAGTTTAAATTTTTTAATCGAGGCTTTGTGTTTTATCCATTGGACAGCAATATCGACAGGTGCCGTATCGTTGCCGGAAGAAGTATTGTGTCCCAGTTTAGAAAATAAAGTATATTCAAAAGGTTTGCCCTGGGCTTTAAGGGTATTCAATTGTTCCATACACAGCTTTACCGGAATCTGGATGTCTTTTTCACCAAAAAGCCAAAGCCCGGGAATGGAAAGGGTATTCAGAGAGGTTTTTGGGTCTGTCGCTGTAAATTGATATTTGTCCGGATCATTTTTAGTATGTTCGAGGGCGTCTGCTTCTGTATGGTTTTCCCAGAAATTATTGTTTCCATTCGTATAAAACTGAAACCGGAGCTGCTCCAGCGTCGTAATGGTAGGTCCACTAAATAAGACCATGAATTCAATCTGTGGATTTTTGCTGGCAGCCATCGGGATGATCCATCCTGCCTGGCTGAAACCTACTAATCCAACGGGTGTTTTTTTATCTTTCAAATAGGTTCCGAATGTTTTTACGGCTGCATTGGCATCCTGAGCCAATAAATTAAGATTAGCAGTGTCGATATTATTTGTGCCAACAGATGGACCTACATACACCCCGCCGGATTCTCCCACGCCACGTTTGTCATAGGTGAGTACGGCAATACCTTCTTTGGCAAGGCGTTTGGCGAACTCCATTTCTCTTTTTACCGGATCGGAGCCATGAACAATGACAACTGCTGCCAATGGTTTTTCAGGCTCTAAAATGGAGCCTGCGAGAGTAATGCCCTGACTTTCAAATTTTACATCCTGAATGGTAAAGCCGACCGATTGTGAAAATACAAATTGCGGAAAAGCTATCAATAGCAGTCGGAAATAAAAGCCGGAAAAAGAGTGAATTTTCATAGATCATGGTTAGTCGTCAAATATAATACAAAAAAATCGCCCTGTAAAAATAGAGCGGATGGTATTTCCTTTCGGTAAATGGTTATTGGGGGCGGCCTCCTGCCCGCACTGGCCTTTGTTAAAATATTGGATCTTATTGGCTGACATTTCCAGAAAGTACACTTTCGCTAATATCTGCCACTTGTATGCTTTTAATAGCTGAGCTGGTGAGGGACGCTGTACTTCCACCTATGATGTATAATTTATTGTTGTATACTTCAGCTGCAGCGTCTCTTCTGGGAATCATATTGGATGATAACTGATGTAATTTATTGGTTGTGGTATCAAAATAGGCCAAAAAAGATTGATTATTAAGACCACCTACAATAAAAATTTTATTACCGGATACAGCTAATGAGTGTCCGGATATCCCAACAGGCATCGTGTACTTATCGATCCAACGATTAGTATTGAGGTCGTAAACGTTGATCAGGCGCGATGGCGTCCCGTTAAAACCACCAATTACATAAAGTTTATCATTAACAATTTTGCCTTTTGCTTCTCTGGCTGTGGGCATATCCGGTAATGGGTTCCATGTGTTCAAAGCGATATCATAGTACTGGAATTTATTAGAAAATACGGTGGTGGCAGCTCCATTTAATCCGCTGCCGCCAAATACATATATCCTGCCATTATGGATGGCTGAACCTGCATTTCCTGTGTAGGAACGATTCACAGCCCCCTTCGATAGGGTATTGGTGGCAAGGTCTATAATTTCAAGGTGGCTGTTTCCCCAACCGTTAAAAATATAAATTTTATTATTGTAAGTCTCTGAATTAGCAAATCTTTTGGGAAGCAGGGTAGAATTGAGAATACTCCAGCTGTTGGTGGTAATATTATATTTTTCAACATACCTTGCATCACTTGCTTTTGCCTGATACCCATTGCTCACATAGATATCATCATTCACTATGACACTGGCTGTGGCCCCTCTGCCGGCAGACATATTGGCGATATTTTTAAATTGAAGTGTTTGTGCATGGGCTAACAATGAGCCAAAAAATAAAAGGAGTACTAATTTTATTTTCAATGGTATTAAGATTTAGTGTTTGTTTTCTGTTGAGAATCCGGGATTGTTTTGCCCCCGAATATCACTTGAACATCAAAGTCAAATATAGGGAAAAAGTGTAAGCTAATTTTTTCGGTTAGCTTTTTCAATGCCCTAAATTATCCAGACTTCGGATTTATTTATTTGAACGGCGTAAAGTAGGATAGCTTCGCGTAGCAAAACTCTTCTGATTACAACCACTGGTGTTTGTCATAAAATGAGCTGTATGGAAGTCTTACGCAGTTTGTGGGAAACCAACGGAGTTCTCGGGTAGGGGCAAACAATAGTGGTTGTAATGAAATACTATTCATAAGTCAGGCTGACAGTTAAGTCATTAATTTAAAATGTTCTTTGCAAACCAGGATGGAGTTGTCTTTATTTTTTCTCTTTCCTTTCAAGAATAAGATAGGCCGCATCCAGCATTTTGGTGAGGTGAATGTATGGACTTATAATATTCCTTTCCGGCAGATTGTTATAGATTCCCAGTGAGAGATAGACCATCCCGGAAATAAAATAATCAAACTCCTTGATGCTGTATTCTTTGAATGCTTTTCTAAAGACTAACAGAGGATTTTGGTATTCCTTCTCTGAAAGCAAGCCAAGAACCGACGGGGAAACATCTTCCAACTGAATAGTTGCGGTTCTTTTCTTTTCCTGTAGCGCTATGAGGTAGCCTGCACGGATGAATGACCGCATCGCCTGCTGAAAATGAAGGATAACGGATGGGTGTTCTTTTATCCAGCTGTTTCTTTTTACCGCATAACTTATAATGTCGTTTAGCAGCTCTTTGGATGCTGCAAGGTCATTGAGCTTAAAATAGTTTTCCATTAGCTGTATGCCGCAATGTTTCTTCCGGCTTTTGCCAAGCCGGGATTGAAAGTCTGTTCTGTTTTTTTTCATGAGTTTGTATTTTTGTAATAGTGATTTTCAAAATAATTGATGTACTATTTTCTTAACCATTAAGATTTTTTTAAGTGATTAAGAATTATTAAGCTCATAGCTGAAGCTATGTTTTTAGCGGGTTGCTTCAACCATCTTTGATGGATCTTAACTTATCTTATTCTCTTCATGTTCCTTAATGGTTATAAATTTTTGTCATGTTTTTATGGTACGATTTTACTGGCCGTAAAAGGAGGAAGCCCGCCTGAACTTCCTGCCCATACAATCCCAATGAATATGATAGAATTTGTGTTTTTCTAAAAGCCCTAAAGCCGCAATGGATTGTACACTCCATTGTACCGTATCATGATACTTTATGTTGTAAAGCAGGCTTAGAAAATTATTGTAGAAAAACAGAACTGCATGAAAATAAAAACGGCATGAGACTCTACAATATCCGCTTTTGAGGCACTGGTATACCATTGGAACAGATAAGGAGAGCCCACGCCTAGGTCGTGAGCTTCCTGCTTATCGTCTTGTTCCTATTAAAAATTACCAGTTTTCAAAAGCAAGATTCTAAGCAATAGCTTCTTTTATTCTTTGAAGTATCGCAAAGCTACATTTATTGTAGCTTATTGTACAAATATAAAATAATTTTTTAACTGTAGGTTAATTCAACTACATTTTTTTTATTATAAACTTTCCAAATTGCTTTGATAATGGTATTGCAATGGATAGAATTGAGTTTCGAATAGCTTTTGGAAAAAGAGTTGAAAAATTTAGAAAGAAGTTGGGATTAAGCTATCGTGAGTTAGCTCAGAAATGTGATGTAGACCATAGTAATATCAGCAAAATTGAAAAAGGAGAAGTTGATTTAAGAATTTCAACAATACAGGAACTGTCTAAAGGATTAGAGGTTCATCCTCAAGAATTATTTGATTTTAAAATAGAATAAAAAATAATCTCCGAAGTCTTCAGACTTCGGAGATTATTTTTTTTTATAGATTGGTTTTATTTTATTGGGCTCAAAATCATGAGACTTTGCTGAGCGATAAGTAATTCTAATGATTTCTAACAGATTGATTTTGTTAGCTTATGTTAATTTATTATGCATTATATTCGTTGATATTGTTTATTATTTTTTGTATATCATCTATATATTGTTCCTTTATAATTTTACCTGACTGATCAATTAAACCTTCAACAGCAGATTTTTCTTGAATAGCCTTTTTGTCTCTGATATCATTTGTAGGTATAGCTTGAAATAAATAAGGATAATCTTTTGAGTATTGTTTGATTAAATGTTCCATATTTTTATCTAATATTACACTAACTTTATCGTATCCTAGTTGATTCAAAATATCTAAAATTTTATCTAAATTACCTGCGCCTCCAATTCCCCAACCAAAAAAACTTCCACTAATTTGCAGGTGTAATATATTAAGAATTTGTTGGAAATAAACAACATCTTCTTGACCTTCTACAATTAAAACATTATCTTCTAAGAAAAAAATTTCTTTAGCATCTATTCCCAAAGTGTGCGGATTGAAAAAATTACCTAAAAGTTGTTTAATGGATTGAATTTGTTTCTCTACTAATTGATTAATTTCTGTTCCATTATTTTTTTTGATTATTCTAGCCAGTTTTCCTCCATTTAAAAGAGATTCCCAACTAACAAAGTATGGAGAGTGAGTAGAAATAACAATTTGTCTATCAGCCGAAAATTCTAAAAGAAGCTGACATAGCTTTCTCTGTAAACTTGGGTGCAATGATAGTTCAGGTTCGTCAATAACAATAATATCATCTTTTTGAGAATCATATAAGGCATCAACTATGGTAAAAATACTAAGAAGTCCTTCACCTGCTCCTTCACTGCTATGATAATGGTTATCATAATTAAACTTAATATAATAGTTGCCATTGTCAGATTGGTCTATTGTCCAGTTAGGAAGAGGGCTCAATACTTTGGATAATATTTTATTAAAATCATTTGGATTCTCATTTATATTGAAAAGCCTGTTGCTGAAATTATTGTAAACTGCACTTCTTTGTTCCTCAAATGCATCATGTTGAAAAAAATCATTTCTATTCCATTTACTTTTGCTAAAATAAGGATTAAAAGTCCTTCTTGATTTTATGACAAATATGTTAATATTGCTATCCTCCAATCCATTCGATATAGATTCTGTTTCGCTTCCCCCTTGAGGAGAGGTTCTTAAAGTTATAAAATTATCGTCATCTTTATATAATTTTAATTCAATTCTATCATCTGTATTTTTATTTCTTTTCCCCTCTGTAAAGCTAGGTTTATTATGCCCTTTAATACTATTAAATGCTTTAAATGCTTCAATAATTGTTGATTTTCCTGCATTGTTTGGTCCTACAAGCGTAGTCAAGCCACTGCCGATTTGTCCATTTGGAATACTTAAATTGAGATTTCCTGTTTGCGAAAAACCTCTTAAACCTTTGATTGATAATTTTGAATACATGTTTTAATTTCTTATAAATATATTTGTTCGATAAGGGAGAGACATACTATTTAGTCTATAATTTTATATCATTGAATATACTACTAATTAATAATATTTTCTTACGGGAAACCATAATCAAAAAAAACACACCACCGCTACCGCACGAATCTTTCGTGTGGTTATGTATTATAAATTAAACATTCCAATAATAGTTTAAAAGCTAAAGCCACACGAAAGATTCGTGCGGTAGCGCGGGGAGAATGAATTGTATGGTAATTTTAACTTTTTAAAGACTATTCATAGGATTTTCCCAATTGTAACTAAATAATTTACTATTTAAAGCTAATTCAAGTTTATTTCGAATATTTTCTTTATCAAGTTTAGACTCAGTAGTCAATTTTAAAATATCATAAAATCTTGTAGCGTTTATAAGTTCAATAGGCATACCTTTATTAGAAGATTTTTGAACTACTTTATTGGCTCCACTTTGAAAATCTGATGTAGTTACAAAAATACCACTTGGTATACCAGAAAGAAAGAGAGCACCTGTTAACTCTCTTATTTGATCAACCTTTATTTTATTCTTGTATCTCTTAACTTGGACACCAATTTGTTTACCTTGCTTTTCTAGGATGACATCAATTCCACCATCATTTGAATAACCTGTTACAATTGCATCATATCCAAGGTTTTTAAAAACCTGTCCTGTTACATCTTCAAATAATTTTGGATGTAAACTAAATCTTGCTTCATATTTAGCTAGAAGATATTTTGAAATTTCATTGATTGGAACATCAATATTATGCAAATCTAATTTTTTCGATAGCCCTGCAGTGCCATAGAAAAATTGCCATAACTGCCATACTTTAGCACTAACAGTCACATCCTTTATTATTCTCCACCAACCACATTTATTACAATGATGAAAATATACTTCACAGGAATATGTAGAAAGATCAAGCTCCCACATTTCTTCATCCATCCCTTCTTCATGGACCCAACTCTTTCCTAATTGATGAAAGTTATAAATTTCTTTTAAATCTACATCCCAATAATCATTTATTGAAAAAACTTCTAGTTTATTTTGACAAAAAACACATTTTTTCATGTGAGGATTGTCATCACCAACACTTAATGGACTATCAAAATTATTATATTCAAATATTGACATGGTGTTTAATATCAGTAAGTATAAATTTACAGATTATTCTAAGATAAACTTGGCTACTACGCGAATCATTTCTCCACTACCGCACGAATCCTTTCGTGTGGTTATAATAGTATAATTAAACATTCTAATAATACAATCGTGTGGTAGCGAGGAAATGTTTAAAATAAATTATTGTTTTGAAT
This sequence comes from Chryseobacterium oranimense, assembly GCF_900129755.1. Classification (GTDB taxonomy): domain Bacteria; phylum Bacteroidota; class Bacteroidia; order Flavobacteriales; family Weeksellaceae; genus Chryseobacterium; species Chryseobacterium oranimense. The sequence goes on along the minus strand of NZ_FQWT01000006.1, from coordinate 193,172 downwards.
GTAAGTTTCTTTTGAAATATTTAACATGATTACTTTTGTCATTTATTATTTCAATTAAAGGTTCAATGGCATCTTTAGAAAACACAACCTTTTTTTTATCTTTTATAGTATCTATATTTTCAATCCAAATGAAATTAGAAAATTTTTCATTAAGAATATTTTCTTCAGGATCTTCAATATGAAAATTTTCAATGTTTGTCCATCCAAGTTCTTTAAATGCAAGTTTTAAAAGTGGACTTGTAAAATTATATTTTGCATTTTTTTTAATTTCGGAGTCTAATGTCGATAAAGTTATGTAATCTCTAGGTGTAGAACTTTTTATTTCTCCAACAATTTTATAGAGTGGTTTACCTTCGGTATCTGATATTTTACCAATTTCACCAGCCGAAATAGCATTTAAAATAATATTAAAGACTCCTGATTCCGATTTATCAATTTCAATTTCACTGCTTGATAGATTTTTATCTTTTTGATTATAACCATAAATATTATTTGTTTTAGGATTTATCATCAAAATTTCTTTTGGATTAATGTCAAAAATTTCAGGAAGTAATTTCGACCAGATCTCCATAAATTCTTTACTTTTTTCATTCGCTTTTAATTGCAGAAAACTATTAAGCTTATGTGAATTTTCATTAGCTAATTCGTTTTTCCCTGAAACTCTATAAATTATTTCACCTTTTTTTAATTTGTAATCTATAAAGTCATTGATTGGAATTGTCACATCATTGTTTTTTTCAATAAGAATGTAATAAAATTTTCTTGCGCTTATCTGGAATTGTTGAAGATCAACTTTGATTGTACACTTAGTTATTGAATCAAATTTTTGTGTGACTATATTAAGATCTATCTTAGAAAATATATCTATATCGACTTGATTTAGTCCAATATCATTAATTTGTTTAGTTGTAGAATCTTCATCAAAGCCAATTAAAATAATTCCACCATTGTTATTTGTAAAAGATAAAATATCTTTAGAGAAATTTCTTAAAAATATATCTGTTTCGTCGGTTACTCCGAAGTGATTTAACTTTAGTTTATAATCAATAAAACTATTTTCTTTATTGAAAATTCCATGGTTTTTTATATTATCAATGATTTTCGTTACTTCTGATTTTAATAATTCTAAATTCATAGGTCGAAGGCTTCAATTTTTCCAAACTTTCACGCTAAATTAAAATACTAGTTAAATATTTCCTTACGGGAAACCATAATTCAACAAAAAAACCGCCCTACAAAAAGTAGAACGGTTAGTATATTAAATTGTCTCAGCAACAGCTGTTACATCATTCCCGGCATTCCACCACCCATTGGCATAGCTGGTTCGTCTTTTTTCACTTCAGTGATTACACATTCAGTTGTTAAAAGCATTCCGGAAACAGAAGCTGCGTTTTCAAGGGCAACTCTTGTTACTTTGGTTGGGTCTATGATCCCTGCTTCAAGCATGTTCACATATTCGTCAGTTTTAGCATTGTACCCGAAGTCACCTTGTCCTTCAGCTACTTTAGCTACGATTACAGAACCTTCACCGCCTGCGTTGGCAACGATTTGTCTTAATGGCTCCTCGATCGCTCTTTTCACGATTTTGATACCGGTAGTTTCGTCAAAATTGATCCCTGTAAGGTTTTCCAAAGCAGAGATGGCTCTTACTAAAGCAACACCACCACCAGCAACGATACCTTCTTCTACAGCAGCTCTTGTAGCGTGTAGGGCATCATCTACTCTGTCTTTTTTCTCCTTCATTTCTACTTCAGAAGCAGCACCTACGTAAAGTACAGCAACACCACCGGCTAACTTAGCCAGTCTTTCCTGAAGTTTTTCTCTGTCGTAGTCGGAAGTTGTAGTTTCCATCTGAGCTTTGATCTGAGCTACTCTTCCTTTGATTTTCGCTTCGTCACCACCACCGTTTACGATCGTTGTGTTATCTTTATCAATAGTTACTTTCTCAGCAGTTCCAAGCATATCCAGAGAGATGTTTTCCATAGTGAAACCTTGCTCTTCAGAAATTACCTGACCACCTGTAAGGATCGCGATATCTTCCAGCATTGCTTTTCTTCTGTCTCCAAATCCAGGAGCTTTTACGGCAGCAATTTTAAGAGAACCTCTCAGTTTGTTTACCACCAAAGTAGCTAAAGCTTCACCTTCCACTTCTTCAGAGATAATCAATAGAGATTTTCCACCCTGTGCAATCGGTTCAAGAACCGGAAGCAATTCTTTCATGGAAGAGATTTTCTTCTCTACCAAAAGGATGTATGGGTTTTCTACTTCAGCTACCATTTTCTCAGGGTTAGTCACGAAGTAAGGAGACTGGTATCCTCTGTCGAACTGCATACCTTCTACAACATCTACCGTTGTATCGATACCTTTAGCTTCTTCTACAGTAATCACTCCTTCTTTACCTACTTTTCCGAAAGCTTCAGCGATCAGAGCACCAATAGTTTCGTCGTTGTTGGCAGATACAGAAGCCACCTGCTTCACTTTATCTGTAGAATCTCCCACTTCCTGAGACTGGGATTTTAGGTTTTCAACAACTGCAGTTACAGCTTTGTCGATACCTCTTTTAAGATCCATTGGGTTAGCACCCGCAGCTACATTCTTAAGACCTTCTCTTACGATAGCCTGTGCCAAAACAGTAGCGGTAGTAGTACCGTCTCCTGCAATATCATTGGTTTTGGAAGCCACTTCTTTTACCATCTGGGCTCCCATGTTTTCTACTCTGTCTTCAAGTTCGATTTCTTTTGCTACAGAAACACCATCCTTAGTTACGTGCGGAGCACCGAAAGATTTTTCGATCACTACGTTTCTACCTTTAGGACCTAAAGTCACTTTTACTGCATTAGCCAATGCATCAACTCCTCTCTTCAGAGCGTCTCTTGATTCAATATCGAATTTTATTTCTTTTGCCATAATGTTAAGCTTTAAGCTTTAGGCAGTAAGCAATAAGCTTTGCCTTGAAGCTGTTAATTATTATTTAATAATTTTTTTCTAAGTTGTATAAGTTTTTGTCTGATTAAATTGAGTGTTGCATTAAGCTTTGTTATTGTATCTTCAGAAGTAAAACCTAAATCACAAGACAGTAAAAGAAGATATTCAGTTTCGTTTGTTGAACCTAAACTTATTTCTATAAATCTTGCGAATTCTTTATCTGTGGACCTTCCACAACCTTCTGCGATGTTGGTAGGAATAGAAACAGCCGCTCTTCTTATTTGTGAGGTAAGCCCAAAAAGTTCTGATTTTGGAAAGTTTTCAGAAATAATATAAATTTCTTTTACCAACTCGTGGGAGATTTTCCAAACGTCATATTTTTTGTAGTCTCTCATTGCCTACTGCTTATAGCTTAATGCCTGTTGCATTTTAACCGATGATTCCTAATAAATCTCCTTCTTTTACAATTAAGTAATCTTTCCCTTCCAATTTTAGTTCAGAACCTGAATATTTTCCGTAAAGAACTTTGTCACCTACCTGAACAGTTGTAGGCTCATCTTTCTTACCTGGACCTACTGCTACCACAGTACCTTCCTGCGGTTTTTCTTTCGCAGTATCCGGGATAATAATACCTGAAGCTGTTTTAGTTTCGGCAGCGATAGGCTCGATAAGAACTCTGTCTGCTAATGGTTTAAAGTTTACTGACATAATATATTTATTTTTTAATTAATTCTCCATTATAGCTCTCTAAATGTATGCCATGGGACACCTGTGGATGAAATGGCAGAATTTTATTTAACAGTGTGAAAATTTGGCAGAAAAATAAAAAAAGTAAAGCCGGAAACTTCCGGCTTTTTGTATTTAACTCTAATAATTCTGTGAATTATGGGCAGTACTGTCCCGGCCCGATCCAAAGGATGCATTTTCCCTGGTCGTTCCATTCGCAGCAAACAACTCTGGCCGCACCTCCAATGATGGACTTTTGGGCCTCTCTGCTTAATGATTTTGCATTTTTCATGATTTAATATTTTAATTTGTTTTATACTCCTGAACATTTAATGTCAATCAGGATTTTTGACGATTTGATGTAGGTGTTATTCAAAGATAGAAAAAATATGAATATGTTATTCACTATTTGTAGATTAATTATTGAGTTTTGTATTTTGAAAATCAGTGTTTTAAATATTATTTCAATAATTTAAAATACATATTAAAAGAATAAGCTTATCGTTGTAATAAAATTTTCAGACTCTTTATTTAATTGTTTCCAGTGTCATTTTTCTACCGCCAAGGTCCATATCTTGCCTGAGGATTTTTCTGGTTTCAGAGTCAATATAATAAGTGACGATCGTTGTTTTATCCCTGATGTCATCCGTAGTTTTTACAGTCCAGACTTTTTTACCATCGTATTCAGCTTTCTTGACGTCCAGTATGTAAGCTTTTATAAGTCCTTTCTTAGCATCCGGATTATAATCGAAGATAGAAAGATCAGCAGTATAGTTTTCTTTTAAAGGAAAGAAACGGATAGCCATAGGGTAGCTGCTGCTGTCGAAATAATCTGTGGCCGGAATTTCTATATAGTCCTTTTTCTGGGATTTCTTATCCAGATAATATCCGGTTACCTTAGTTTTACCCGATTTCAGAACCATATCTCTCATCGCATTAAAAGATGAATGATACACAGGCTCAAAGTTCGCTGTATTTACAATGGTGGAATCTGTCCATTGGGCATCAGGTGCCTTTTTCAGCTTTACAGTAGTTTTAATGAGCAGATCGGTCTTGTTTAATTTTTTGAGCTCGGTAATAATGCTGCCTATTTCTATTTTAGATCCTGCATTTTCTGCGTACCAGACTGCTTCCGAAGTTTCGTCTTTGATCAGCTTAGGATCAATATTGCTATTGCCGGGAGTGAGCAGCTTCTGAGAAAATAAATTAATGCTGCTTACCAATAAAAGAACAAGAAATGATTTCATGGTTTTTTATTATGATAAGTAGATTTGATTTTCAAAAAGTTACAGCCTTATTTTTAATTTATACACAGGGTCAGGTAGAATGTATCTTGTCTTTCTGATTCTGACTAATTTTTGAAATCACAGCCCCGGAAATCGCAATACTGATAAAATTTGTTACAGATCTTGCTTCATTCATAAAGCGGTCAACACTATAAAGAAGGGCGATATCCGTAAGAGGAATTTTCCCGAATCTGTTCAGAGTGAAAATAAGGGCAAGAAATCCGGAGCCCGGAACTCCTGATGCTGTTTTTGAAGTGACAGAAATGATCACGAAAAGCCAGAGATAATCACCTAAAGTTAATGAGATATTATAGAATTGGATGAGAAAGCAGCACGTTACCGAAATATAGATACAGGCTCCGGAAAGATTAAAATTATATCCCAAAGGAATAACAAATCTTAAAATTTTTCTGCTGTATCCTTCCGATTCCATTTTATCAAAAATCAGAGGGAATGCGGTCTTTGAGGAAGAGGTAGTGATCACAAGGATGATTTCTTCTTTTAAATCCAGTAAAAATTTCCACAACCGGATTTTAAACAGATAAGCAACAGCGCCTAAAATTCCGAAAATAAAGACAATATCGGCAAGGTAAACCGTTGCCACAACTTTACTGAGAGGAAGAAGCGTATTAATACCATACACGGCAATTCCATAAGCAATATTACAGAAAATAACTGCCGGAAGAATGATATAGAGATATTTGATTACCGTGTAAAATATCTTAAGACCGCGGTCTAATATGTTCAGGAATTTTTCTCTTCCTTTTGAGAGGTTCATTAAAATTCCGGCTATAATTGAAGTGATAAGGAAAATCCCATGCCTGTTGAGGTACAGCCTTCCGGATAGGCTGGTATCATTGATTTCGAAGGTTCTGGGAAGAGACTTACTGATCCTGGAAATATCGATCCCTGTATCGGCTCCCGGTTTTACTGCAATACCAAAAACAATCCCTAAAATAATCGCAATGGAACTTATGACCAGAAAATACAAAATAGTTTTCCATACAATGCTCCTTGCGTTTTTAATCCCGGAAAGCTGGCAGATCCCGTACATGATCGCCATGAAAATTATGGGAAGGATAAGCATTTCCAGAACCATGAAAAAATACCTGCTCACCATTCCCAGTTTAATGCTTGCTTCAGGTGCATAATGTCCCGTAAGCACTCCACCGAGAATGGCGGCAAATACATATAAGGTAAGATTTTTTAAATATCTTCCTGTGAATGTTTTCTTTGTTTCAAAAAGGTTCATCTGAAAAAATATACTGTCTGTGCAAAACCGGGAGTTTATTACATATCCGAAATATAATAATAATTAACGAATTCTGGTTAAATAACTCCTAAAATCAATGCTGCCAGAAGCATCACAATAGAAGAGCCCAATGCCCATTTCAGCGTATATTTCAAATGATCCGAAAATTCCACACCTGCCAGTGAAACCAATAAATAGGTAGACGGAACCAAAGGACTCAGAAGATGCGACCCCTGGCCGATAAGGCTTGCCCTTCCTAATATTTCCGGTGAAATTCCCAGCTGATGCCCGGTAGCAACAATAATAGGAAGTATTCCGAAATAATAGGCATCATTGGAAAGGAAAAAAGTGAGCGGAATACTGAACAGAGCAGTGATGATATTCAGGTAGCCTCCCCAGCTTTTGGGTACTATTTCTATCATACTGTTTCCCATGGCCTGCATAATCCCTGAACCGTTCAGTATTCCGGTGAAAATCCCGGCCCCGAAGATCATTCCGGCCACAGATAAGGCATTCCCGGCATGTTTTGAGATGATTTTCTGCTGGTCTTTCAGCTTTGGATAATTGATAATGGAGGCCAGGCAGAACGCTATCATAAACGCAATGCCTAAAGGAACAATATCAAGAATCATTACTACTAAAAGGGCAATTGTAAGAGCAAGATTGATCAGGATCAGTTTCGGACGGCGGAGTTTAGGATCCACTTCACCAATAATATCATTGCTGTTGTAATTGGTAAATTTTCCATGTTTGGCAATCCTTATTTTCTCTCTTCTTCCCAAAATATAAGCTACAAAAATCACCCATAGGATTCCTATCGCCATAATTGGGATCATAGGAACGAAAATTTCTGTGTGCCCCAGCTTAAGGGAGCTCATTACCCTTGCCGTAGGCCCTCCCCATGGCAGAATATTCATAATCTGGCCGGCAAGCATAATAATACACGTCAGGATTAAAGGATTCATGCCCTGTCTTTTATAAAGTGGAAGCATGGCAGCCACCACAATCAGATAAGTGGAAGAGCCGTCGCCGTCCAGCGATACCAAAGCCGTAAGAACAGCAGTTCCTATGGTGGTTTTGATGGGATTGTCCCCAACAGCTTTTAAAATTATATTTACCAAAGGCTCAAAAAGGCCTGTGTCGATCATTAAGCTGAAATAAAGGATGGCAAAGATCAGCATCACTCCTGTAAGCGCGATTTCTTTTACGCCGTTTTTCATCATATCCCCCAGCTCAGGGCCGAAACCTGCAAAAAGAGCTATGGTTACGGGTACGATGACCAGGGCAGTGAGCGGGGTCATTTTTTTGTTCATGATCAGGACCATGAAGATCAGGATCATGAGAAATCCAAGGAAAGTAAGCATAAATGATTGGTTTTATAGTTATTTATTTTTGTTTTTTCTCCAGTCGAAGCTGTTTCTGTAGCCAATGTAGCCATAGTTGCTGGTAGATCCGGTCTCCAGCTGGTTGATAAAAGCGACTTCAATAGCAGAATTTTTCCCCACTTTAACCCCGATGCCAGCCGTTAAACGGTTGCTGTCAAACGGTTCATCCTTCACGACATTCATTCTTATTTCATTTTTCAGAATGCCGTACAGTTTTTCTTTTTCTCCTGCTCTGTTAAAAGGAATTCTCAGAGAAATCAGATAACGCAGCCTGACGATGAAATCATTGGGGTTACTGATAAACCGTTCTTCCACACGGAAGCGATGCGAAACTGAAGTTCTTCCGATATTACCTCCCAGTGTCACCTGCTGGAAAGGCCTTTTTTCGTACCTCTCTTTCTTTGTATTGTCAGATTTATAGGAATCCAGTACGAGGAACATAAATCCGGCAGCAGGTTTTACCTCATTGGCTATTTCATAATCTACATAGGCCGATACAAGGAAAAGCCTGGTGTCATAAGCGAGATCAAAAGAACGGTACTGGGATAGGGCGGTCAACGTACTTTTATCCGTCAGTCTTGCCGACATCAGATACTGGAACCACATATTGTAGCTGTCCCGGCTTTGGGCATGAACTTGTGAGGTTACAGCCAGCAGTAAAATAATGATTAATTTGAATTTAATTTTCATGTAATATTGAGTTAACATCCTGATGTCTCAAATATATTTATAAGATTCAGCCGCGGATTTATTTTTCAATCAATGACAGTTTTTATCAGTGAACTGCACGGCGGGCTGAAAAAGATGGTATATTTGAAAGATTGAAAATGGAGCTTTTTAGATGTTTCTGATTGTAAATATTGTATTTATATTGCTGGTTTTCAGGATTTTATTTAATCCGAAGGTTTTAAAAAGGCTGATGGAGTATCATTGGGGATTTTTGCTGAAGTTCCAGCATATTTTTTTCCTTTTGATCTTTATTATCATCACTTTTTTTACCGAAAACTACTTTTTGGATACTCCGGAGCTGATCTGGAGTGTTTTATCGGTCATTATTTTTAATGTCGGAATTTACAGTCTTGTCTATTTTTATCTGGTCCCGGAATTTTATCTTTCCAATAAATATCCTGAGTTCATTCTTTTTGCGCTGATCACTTTTCTGGTCTCCAGCCTTTTCAGGATTCTGCTGGAACCGGCAGTTTTCAATATGAGTTTTAATGAAAACCTGTCCAATACCAAATTTTTATATAATGTGTATACGGCACAGGGAATCGTGATACTTGTTGCTTCATTTCTCGGGATTACAAAAGATAAATTCCTGATTGAACAGGATTTTAAAGATCTTGGCGAGGAAAAAGACCAGCTGTACCTGGACCTGCTGAAGTCTAAAATGAATCCCCATTTTCTGCTGAACACCCTTAATAATATTTATTCCAAGAGTTTTCAGCCCTCAGAAAATACCTCGGAATCTATATTGCAGCTCAGCAAACTGCTTCAGTATGTGATTTATGATACCAGTAAAGAGAGAATTTCGATGGCTCAGGAATTTTCATCGATCCATTCTCTTGCAGGGCTGTATCAGCTGAAATATAATAATGTGTTGAATATTGTTTTTACGGTTGAAAACGAAGAAACCTTGGATTTAATAGATATTCCGCCTTCCATATGCCTTACTCTTTTTGAAAATGCCCTGAAACATTCAGCGGTGGGAATAGAAGAGGGGAGCTATATTCATCTGAGCTATAAAATAAAGGATCAGGAACTTTTGTTTGAGATCAGAAATTCTGTATCCAGAAAAAAGAATCTTGTCGGGAATATGAATGACAGCGGTTTGGGGAACGAAGCGGTAATCAACATCCTGGAAAAAAATTATGCGGGAAGATTTACTTTTATCTCCGAACCTGCAGACAACAACAACTATCAGACTATTTTAAAAATAAAATTGTAATGGCTAATCTGACGATCGTAAGCGTAGATGATGAATATCCGGCTCTCCAGCTCATCCAGAAGTACTGTGAGCAGATAGAGGGTGCTGACCTGTTAAAGGTTTTCCAGAACCCGGAAGACGCATTGAACTATCTTAAGCAGAATAAAGTGGATCTGGTGATTCTGGATATCAATATGCCTTATATGAATGGGATTGAACTCCTACGCCAGCTGCCTTACAAACCATTATGTATTTTTCTTACTCTGGAAACCCAATATGCCGTTAAAGCTTTTGAACTGGATGTGGTGCATTATCTTGTCAAGCCTGTAGACTTTGAAACATTCCGGAAAGCCATTAACAAGGCAAAGGATTTCCTTCAGTTTAAAAACTCTGTAGAGCAGCAGAAGAAGGAAGACTTTATCATGTTCAAATCCAATTACGTCATGAATAAGGTTTTACTGGATGATGTGCGGTGGATACAGGGGTTTGGAGAATATATCATCCTGATGACCCATCTTAAAAAGTATATGATCCTTGACCGGATGTCGAATTTTGAAGAGAAATTTCAAAACCTGGGATTCATCAGGATTCACAAGTCATATATTGTCCTGTCTTCCCATATCAGTTCATACGATACCGCCCATGTGTATCTAAAAGATGGAGAGAAGCTTCCCCTAGGGAGAACTTATAAGAATTCTTTAAAAGCTTACCTGAATTAATTTCAACAGCTGCTTCATCAAAATCAATTTGAAAATTGATTCACCCTTTGCAAACTTGAATTTTCGGAATGTAGATGAAACTTTGCGTTTAAAAAAATCGCAGATTAAGTTGATTGAGCAGATCTTTTCGGAATTATATAATTCAATAGGAGCGGGCTTTAGCCCGCTTAACAAATTAGGAGAAAAAATGGCTTTAGCCAAAATGGTTAATAATAGATTCATTTGGCAAGTTCAATAAAAAAGGCTGCCTCAAATATGGGCAACCTTTTATATTATGATTTTTAATATTATGATTTTTTTCCGGCCTGCATCGGGTTTACCTTTCCGCTGGCACCACCTCTTACCGGGCCTTCTCCCTGTTTCTGCTTGAACAGCTGGAATTTTGAAACCGGGGTTTCTGTTCCGCTGCTGCTCCATACATTATTTGATGTATCAATGTCGGCAGTTTCTCTCATTGGATCAAGCTGGATCGACTTAATTTTTTTGTCAAAATAATAAGTTTTTGAAACCTTCTGTTCGTTCTGTCTCCAGATCTGTGCAGATGATTTGTCATACAGTTTTGATCCGTCTTCAAAAGTGAATTCAAGAATGATCGGCATTACCAGTCCGCCTTTGTTAACAAAATCGATCTGATAACCTGTAAGGTTTTTAAATTTCTCCTTATCCTTGGCATCCAGAGGAATTCCTGCGTCTGTTTTTAGAGTGTATTCTTTTTCAGTATCTACCTTTTCCTGGCCTCTGTCATACCTGTAATAGAAGTCCTGCAGGTCCTTATCCTGATCTGCATAGAATTTGATGTTCTTATCCTCCCTGTTTCTGATCTTTGAAATATCTTCAAACGAATTCTGAAGAGGCTTATCCACCTTATATTTTGTTTCTTTGGCTTCTCTTGGAGGTGTATTGAGATCCGGTGCTGCAATAGTCACTTTATCGATGGCAATATCTACAGGATCTGTACCATAGAACCATCCTCTCCAGAACCAATCCAGATCTTCACCACTTGCATCTTCCATCGTGCGGAAGAAATCTGCCGGCTCAGGATGCTTGAATGCCCATCTTTTGGCGTATGTCTTAAAAGCTTTATCAAAAAGTTCCCTTCCCATGATTGTTTCACGCAGGATATTCAAACCGGTAGCCGGTTTTGAATAAGCGTTAGGGCCAAACTGAACAATATTTTCAGAATTACTCATGATCGGCTCCAGTTGATCTTTAGGCAGCTTCATATAATCTGTAATAGTCCATGCCGGGCCTCTTTTTGATGGGAATTTATTGTCCCATCTCTCTTCCGTAAGATATTCCGTGAAGGTATTTAATCCTTCATCCATCCAGCTCCATTGTCTTTCGTCTGAGTTGATGATCATCGGGAAAAAATTATGTCCGACTTCGTGGATCACTACCCCAAGCATTCCATTTTTAGTGGCTTCAGAATAGGTGCCGTCCTTTTCCGTTCTTCCGTAATTGAAACAGATCATCGGATACTCCATTCCGTTGGCGGCTTCTACAGACTGTGCAACGGGATATGGATAAGGAATGGTGAATTCAGAATAGGTTTTAATCGTGTGGGCAACAGCTTTGGTTGAATATTTTCTGTAAAGGGCATAAGATTCTTTTGGATAGAAACTCATTGCCATTACTTTATTATTATTTTCAGGAATCGTAACGCGCATACCGTCCCAGACAAACTTTCGGGATGAGGTCCATGCGAAATCTCTTACATCATGGGCTTCAAAATTCCATGTTTTTCTCTGCTTGGAATGGTTTTTTTCAGCCTTTTTCGCTTCATCGAGGGTTACAATTTCAACAGGTTCGGCAGCACTTTCAGCTTTTCTGTATCTTGACATCTGGTCAGAAGTTAAAACCTGTTCGTAGTTTTTACATTCACCGGTTCCGCCTACAATGTGATCTGCAGGTACATTCATTGAAACTTTGAAGTTTCCGAATACGAGTGCAAATTCACCGCGTCCGGTAAACTGGTGGTTCTGCCATCCGTGGAAGTCGCTGTATACACACATTCTTGGATACCATTGCGTCATAGTATACAGATCATTTCCGTCTTCTGCGAAATTTTCATATCCGCCACGGCCGCCCATTTTAATCCTGTTGGGGATGTTGTAATTCCATTCTATTTTGAAAACCAGTTTTTCTCCTTTTTTTAATACTTTCGGCAGATCAATACGCATCATCGTTTTGTTTACCGTGTATTTCAAAGGATTTCCTGAGGCATCGGTCACTTTTTCCAGGTTAACGCCGTAGCCATTGTCCTTTTCCGGAAGCTCAGTGGCTTTTAGTTGCTGGTCATTGGAAGAAGCCGGTAGGGTGGAAGGAAATGCAAAACCTGCATTTTTAACGTTGGATTGTTCATTCTCATCCAGCTGAAGCCAGATATAATCCAGGTCATCGGGAGAATTGTTGTAGTAGGTAATGGTTTCCGAACCCTTTAGATTTCTTTTGTCTTCATCAAGGTAAGCTGTGATATCATAGTCGGCCTTGTTCTGCCAGTATCCCTGTCCGGGAGCTCCCGAAGCGGTTCTGTAAATATTGGGAGTAGGAAGAATGGTGCCAAGCTGTTCGAACCTGTTGCCGTGGTTACTGCCAGGGTTGTTCTGAATATTTTGTGCGGTGAAGCCTGTATATGCAAATACAGAAAATGAAAATAGGGCTGCTTTTAATTTCATTACCGGATTGATTTTATAGTTATCAAAGATAATAATAAGTAGTTGAAATATTAAAAATGTTTCAAATTTAAAACGGAATTCTTTCCAAAGTCATTTTCAGTGACAATGCAAATACCCCCGAAGATACAAACAGAATCCAGTCTTTTTTATTAACCTTAAAAATACTCAGCAGGATAAATAGAATAATAAGAATGCCTGATACAATAACAATCTGGCCCAATTCCAGCCCGATATTAAAGCCTAACAGCGGTATGGCAATACTCTGGCTTTTGGCGATCATGACTCTTGCGGTATTGGCAAAGCCCATCCCATGAATAAGTCCGAAGATAGCTGCAAGATAATAATTGGCCCGCATCAGCGTCTGTTTTTTATTCTTCATCAGGATATTGTCCAGAGAAGTCAGGACAATGGTAAGCGGAATTAGAAATTCAACCCAGTCGGATGGAACCCTGAAAACATCCAGAATACTCAATGCTAGAGTAATAGAGTGCCCGATTGTGAATGCGGTGACAAGAACCAGGATTTTTTTCCAGTCACTGAAAGAATATACTGCAATCAGGGCAAGTACGAATAGCTGGTGATCAAGGGCATCAAGAGAAATAATATGCTCCCAGCCGAGGTTTAAATAGAATAGAAAATCCTGCATCATAATGTAAAAATATAATGCGTACGAAAATAATGATTAATTTCGAACAAATTTTAAAGATCAGGACCTATGAAGAATTTATGGTTGTTTTTGTTACCGTTATTTTTTTTATTCTCTTTTTCAAAGGCGAAGCATCCTTATCATGTAGGTTCTGTAGAAATTAATTACAATGCCAGGTCGAAGTCCTTTGAGATTACCGGCAGGTTTTTTCTGGATGATCTGGAAAACGGGCTGGGTAAAAAATATGGAAGTTCTTTTCATTTTAATGATGAGAAATACAAAGCTAGACTCAATGAAGCTCTTGAAAAATACTGTGCAGAATATTTAAAATTAAAGGCTGACGGCAAATTCCTGAAAATAAATTATGTGGGGTATGAAGAAGACAGTGAATCAGTCAATATCTACCTTGAATCTGAAACTCTAGCTGCTCCTAAGAAAGTAGAAGCGGCGGTTAGTTTCCTGTATAACCTTTTCGATGATCAGATTAATATTGTTCATTTAATTGTAAATGGAGAAAGGAAAAGCGAGAAGCTTACTTATCCGAACCGATACCTGTACCGCCAGTATTAAAATTCCCGTTTTCTGAACCTTGTTATTTGGATTTACATCTTATTAGAATATTAAATCACTAGTTGTTGATTAATAATTTTAACTTGTATCTCTTTAAGAATTATTTTTGATTGTGAATTTTCAATACTTCGTTTATTTTGTTATTAATAATGTATTTATAGCAATATTTTATTAATTATAGATTATTGTATTTGTTTTTTCTTTAAAATAAATTATATTTGTGTAGAGCTAATCAGGATAATTAATTTTTAATTAATAGTTTATTAAATTATAATTTTCACGAACATTCTAATTTTACGGATGGATCATTTATGATTTCATATTCATTAAAAAGATATTGTCTAAATATCTTTAATTGTTTAAGTAGGGATTAGTATAAGTGTTCTAAAATTTATGATTAAACAGTGATCAAAAAGTAGATAGACCTGATAAAGCCGGCTATCAGATACAAAGCAGGATGTCTTGTGAAAATTCCCATTCACAACATTCAGTACAGCAGATTCTAATAACACAAATTGTTAAAAACACTTACAGGAGCGTAAGTGTTTTTCATTTATTATCCACCTGGATCAGTGAGTTGATTCCTTTGGCGTGCGCAAGGAGATCAGGAAAGAAATGGTTATAACATTCCTGAAGAAACGGCTTGTTTTCCAGAAATGCTTCGAAAACGGGGATATCCGGATTCAGATATTGGGCTTTATTAAGAACATTCCGCATGCTGAATTTGATGCCCCAGTCTTCACGGTAATTGTACAACCAGTCATCCTGTTCCATTTTGGCCAGCATTTTTTTGAAATTCTCAGGAAGCCATTCTTCATGTTCATGAAGCACTCTGTATACCCTTAATGAATGGGCTTTCCATTCTGCAAGAGAGTTTAGGGAAAGGTCTGTGGCTACAAAATAATCCATGGCAACGTCCACAAAAGCTCCGGCATACAGCCTTACCAAAGGAGAAAACACCTTTTTGGATTCGTGAATAGCGGGATGAGAATCGGTAAATGTATCCACTGCCCTGTGCATCGTAATGCCGTCCTGGATATCTTTCGGGAAAGAATAACGATCTTTGTTACGGATAAAATCCTCCAGAAACTGTCCTACGATCTGTCCGTCGGTAAAGGAAAGAAAAGAATGGGCCAAATAATTCATAGATTAAAGGTATAAATTATATGTGAACGACCAATCCTTACATATTAATTCCTTAAAAGATTCTTTCGTGGAAATCCTCAATTTTACTTACCTCCTCGATCTTAATGCCAAATTTCCTTTTCGGGATTTTATTGAGATTTGAAACAAATATTTTTTCGTAACCTAATTTTTCAGCTTCTGTAATTCTTTGTTCAACCTGGGCAATAGGACGGATTTCGCCGCTTAATCCAATCTCTCCAGCAAAACAGAAATGTTCGGAAATGGCAATATCTTCATTGGAAGACAGAATAGAAGCCACAACAGCCAGATCTAAGGCCGGGTCATCCGTTTTTATACCTCCTGTGATATTTAAAAACACGTCTTTGGCTCCAAGCTGGAATCCTGCACGTTTTTCAAGGACAGCCAGAAGCATATTCAGTCGTTTCGCGTCAAATCCGGTAGAACTTCTCTGTGGAGTACCATAAACAGCAGTGCTTACCAAGGCCTGGATTTCCAGCAGCATCGGACGGTTTCCTTCCAGTGTTACGGCAACTGAGTTCCCGGAAAGTTCTTCGAACTTCTTGGTAATAAGAATCTCTGAAGGATTTCTGATTTCTTTTAAACCCTGGGAGATCATTTCGTAAATCCCGATCTCGGAAGTAGATCCGAAACGGTTTTTATTGGCTCTTAACAGTCTGAAAAGATGATTTCTGTCCCCATCGAAATTTAAAACCACATCTACCATATGTTCCAGCACCTTTGGTCCGGCAATCTGGCCGTCTTTTGTGATATGACCTACCAGGAAAACGGGTGTATTGGTCTCCTTGGCAAATTTTATAATTTCATTGGAACATTCCCTGATTTGGGAAACGGTTCCGGGTGAACTTTCAATCAGCTGGGACTGAAGCGTCTGGATAGAGTCGATGATCATGAAGTCCGGTTCCAGTTTTTTAGCTTCATGGAGAATTTTTTCCAATGAAGTCTCAGTAAAAAGAAAACAGTTGGGATTCTGAACGTCAGTCAGTCTGTCCGCTCGCATCTTAATCTGTGAGGCACTTTCTTCCCCGGAAACATAAAAGATCTTTTTCTTCATCTTTAAGGCAAGCTGAAGCAGTAGGGTAGATTTCCCGATGCCGGGTTCCCCACCGATCAACGTTACGGAGCCCAGCACAATGCCGCCGCCCAGAACGCGGTTCAGTTCTTCGGAAGGCGTTTTTATTCTGGGTTCTTCACTGGTTTCAACCTCAATAATGTTGATGACATGCTGTTTTGATTTTGAAAATGGGGGAGCTTTAGATGAGGTTTTCTCAACTACCTCCTCCACAAGGGTATTCCATTCCCCACAGTTTTTGCACTGTCCCATCCATTGGGAGTATTGGGTTCCGCAGTTTTGACAGAAGTATGCTGTTTTCAGTTTTGCCATACTGCGAAGTTCCTGAATTTTTTTTAAACTCAGTTATCCGATAACATTATTTATAGAATGATATTCTTTAAAATAGTTTTTGTTTTGAATGTTTTGTAATTGAATTATATGAAAATGTCTAAAAATTCTTCATTGAATAGTTCCCTTTTTTATTTTATTAATGAGATGATGATGTAAGCTACCCAATTTTGTTTCCATTCTAAATGATAGATTCTTCTTTCATTTATCAACGATCGTTGTAAAAGTTAAAAATAAATATTCATATAAATTTCATTCTGATTGTATTTAAATATAAATATATTTGGTGAATGAACAGTTTTTCAGTTTTAATTTTGACTTACAATGAAGAAACGAATATTGCTGATTGTGTACAGTCAGTTTCTCTATCTAATGATATTGTAATATTGGACTCTTTCAGTAAAGATAAAACTGAAAGAATTTCGGAATCTCTAAATATTCGTTTTTATAAAAAAGAATTTGTTGATTACAGTGATCAAAGAAATTACGGTTTACATGAAATTGAATTCAAAAATGAATATGTTTTGATATTGGATGCAGATGAAAGATTAACTAAAGACTTGTCTGAAGAAATATTTAAAATATGTAATAAGAAAGAGGGGAAGCTAGATGTTTATTTATTAAGGAGAAGAGTTGTTCTTGAAAATAAAATATTGAAATGGAACTATTCTTCATCTTTCTGGATTGAAAGATTAGTTAGACCTAAAAAAGTCAAATTTCAAGGTAATGTTCATGAAAAACTAATTTACAAAGGTGAAAATGGTTTTTTAAAAGGATATATCTTACACTATCAATTTTCAAAAGGAATAGATCATTGGATAATGAGAAGGAAAAAATATGCTCATTTGGAAGCCATATCTCATGAGGAAAATTTGGATATAATAAATGATAACATTATTTCCAAAAGAATTAAAATGAAAAAGTTCTTTGTTACGAAAGTTCCGTTTTTTTATTACATTTATTTTATATATAATTTTTTTATAAAATTTGCTTTTTTAGATGGTTATAAAGGATTAAAATATATCACACTTGAAACTTATTCATTATATTTAATATCAAAACATAAAAATAATGGTAAATAATCTCCGATATCTTAAATATCTTCCAGCTCTAATTAATAAACAAAGGATTTCAGAAGTTACTTTTTTTATTACCGATATCTGTAATATGAAGTGTAAGCATTGCTTTGTTCTGGATGCACTTAATAAAAAACTTCCGGTACTCAGCCCTAATGAAATCCGAGAAATGGGAAAATTTGTAAACCCCATACAGCGAGTTCATGTAGGAGGAGGAGAACCCTTTACAAGAAGAGATTTACATGAAGTCATTGCTGCTATTTCAGAAACATGGAATCCCGGAGTTATATGTATCCCAACCAATGGATGGTTTACAGATAGAATCCTGGAGTTTATTAATTATTATGGCCAGCATTGTAAAAGCAATATAAGACTTCATTTTTCTATTAATTCTCCCAATCCTGAAGATATGGATAGATTTACAGCACTCAAGGGTAGTTTTAGAAAATGGAAAGATTCAATTACAAAATCTATAGAAGCTGCAAAAAAATATAAAAATATTACAATAGTTGCATTGGCAACTTATAATGAATATAATCAGGAAATTTTTAAAGATCTTATAGATTATTTGCATAAGGAAATAAAGGTGCCAGATTTTAGTTTTCAAATTGCTAGAACTCATGAGAATTATAAGCCGAATTTAGATTATGATAAGTTTAAAGAAATAAATAATTATTATTTCAATACTTATAATAAACAAGATGTATTTATATCTTCATTTAGAAAATTGTCACGTGAAAAGAGTGTTGATTATTTCAAAAACCCTATTTTTAAAAAAGAATGTACATCAGGCAAATTAAGAGTAGTGATATCACCCACAGGAGATGTTTATCCATGCGAGAAGCTTGGATATCCAAATTTAAAAGAAATGAATAAATGGCTATTAGGTAATATAAGAGATTTTGAATATAACCTGAATAATCTTGTCATATCATCTCCTGCAAGTACTTGCTATGATAAAATATGTAAGGATAAATGTCACTGTGATCATAATATTGATCAAAGTCTAAGCTTACTTTCTGACAAAGATCATAGAAAAGAGTTGATAAAGGAAACAATTAAAAAAATTATAAAAAAGTAAATTATTTTTTTGATGTAGTCATAAGGTAAGAACGATTGAGAAAGAATAAAAACTATCATACATCAAGACCAAGAGTAGTCAATATATATTACCTTTACTCAACTAAAAATAAGTTATAATGAAAAAAGTATTTTTATCCTTCGTATTCACGCTGCTAAGCGTTTTGGGATTCGCTCAGACAGAATGGTCGGCAGATCCTATGCATTCTTCGGTAAACTTTACGATCAAACATATGGGAATCAGCTTCGTACAGGGGCGCTTTGATACCTTTAAAGGAAGGGTTACTGCTGAAGGTCCGAATTTAGATAATGCTGTTTTTGATTTCGGGGTAGAAGTAAACTCCATCAATACAGGAGTGGATATGAGAGATAAACATCTTAAGAGCCCTGATTTTTTTGATGTGGATAAATATCCGGCAATAAGCTTTCACAGCACCTCTATCACTAAAGACAAGAATAATTTATATACACTGAAAGGAACCCTGAAAATTAAGGAAACTATAAAAGAAATTACAGTTCCGGTAACGTTTGGAGGCGTTACGAAAAACCAGCAGGGAAAAGAAGTAATGGGTTTCCAGACCAAATTTACAGTGAACCGTCTTGACTATGGAATCAAATATGATCCAACCGGAGCTGGTGTAGCCAAAGATGTGGAAGTAAGTTTATTTTTTGAACTGGTAAAGCAATAGTCAATAAATAATTGGGCTAAAAAAGGTTTTTCAAGTAATTGGAAAACCTTTTTTTATTAGTTGATATTATATGCTGATATCAGGACCGTTATCGCTTTTTCCCATTTTCAAAATTTAAAAAATTGCTTTGTATCTCTTTTTCTCATAACTTTGCACAAACCTAATCTAATGAGTAAAAAGAATACAAAGTACATCTTTGTGACAGGAGGTGTAACTTCATCTTTGGGAAAGGGAATCGTTTCTGCTTCTCTGGGACTTCTACTAAAATCACGCGGCTTTAATGTAACAATCCAGAAACTGGATCCTTATATTAACATCGACCCAGGGACACTGAATCCATATGAACACGGAGAATGCTATGTAACCGAAGATGGTGCGGAAACGGATCTGGATTTAGGTCACTACGAGCGTTACCTTGATGCTCCTACTTCCCAGAATAACAACGTTACTACAGGAAAAATTTACCAAACTGTTATTGAAAAAGAAAGAAAAGGAGATTTCCTTGGAAAAACAGTTCAGGTAATTCCTCATATCACCAACGAGATCAAGCGCAGAATCAAAATGCTTTCCAAGCAGAACTACGATATCATCATTACCGAGATCGGAGGAACTGTCGGGGATATTGAATCTCTTCCGTACATTGAAACTGTCCGTCAGCTGAAATGGGAACTTGGTGAGAAAAATTCTATGGTGATCCACCTTACCCTATTGCCTTATCTGGCTTCAAGCGGTGAATTGAAAACAAAACCTTCACAGCATTCAGTCCGTCAATTAATGGAAAGCGGAATCATGGCCGATGTTTTGGTTTGCAGAACAGAACATAAAATTCCAAAGGACCAGAGAGCAAAACTGGCTCAGTTCTGTAATGTTCCTTTAGATAATGTGATTGAATGTAAAGATCTTGAAACAATCTATGAAGTTCCTATCTATCTTCAGAAACAGAATTTTGATGATGTAGTGCTGAAAGGTTTAGACCTTAAAAGTGATAAAGAAGCTGATATCAAGGAATGGAAAAACTTCCTTAAAAAATTCCAGAACCCTAAAAGAACAGTAGAAATAGCCTTGGTAGGAAAATATGTTTCCCTACAGGATTCTTATATTTCCATTGCTGAAGCGTTCAAACATGCCGGAGCCGATCTTGAAACGGAAGTAAAAGTAAGATGGGTGTACAGTGGAGATATTACCGCTGAAAACATTAAAGATACTTTAAAAGGGGTTAATGGTATTCTTGTAGCACCTGGTTTTGGAGACAGAGGAATTGAAGGTAAGGTCCTTACGGCACAATATGCCAGAGAAAATAAAATTCCTATGCTGGGAATCTGTCTGGGAATGCAGATCATGACGGTTGAATTTGCAAGAAATGTTTTAGGACATACCAAAGCAAACTCAATGGAATTTGATACGGCAACACCTGATCCGGTTATTTCATTAATGGAAGAGCAGAAAAACATTGTGGATAAAGGAGGAACCATGCGTCTTGGAGCCTGGAAATGTGCTTTAAAGAACGGTTCCAGATTAAACGAAATCTATGGTACTAAAAATATTACAGAAAGACACCGTCACCGTTATGAATTCAACAGTGATTATCTTCAGGAATTCGAGAAGAATGGCTTCCTGGCGACAGGGACCAATCCTGAAACAGGTCTTGTAGAGGCTCTTGAACTTCCGGATCATCCGTTTTATGTAGGAGTACAGTACCACCCTGAATATAAAAGTACAGTAGCAACGCCGCATCCTCTGTTCAGAGCTTTTATCAAGGCTTGCGAAAAGAAATAAGGTAATTATTGACCATAAACGTCTTATCATAAACTCAGACTGATTATTCTCAGCCTGGGTTTATTATATAGTAACATAGTAATGCATAGAGTTTTGATAAAAAAACAGTATTTTTGTCAGCTCAAAAAGTACATCATGGGTGTGCCGGATAAAATTTAAAATTTTAATATAAAAATAAAATGCAACAAAACAACGGAATCGATAAAAGTCAAATGATCAGTTTTGCGGTTTTATGTTTGGTTCTTTTCGGATTCATGTTCTATTTCCAGAACAAGCAGTCGAAAGAGGAACAGGTAAAAGCTCAGCAGCAGAAGACCGAACAGGCGAAAAATGCTGTAAAACAGACTCAGGCAAGCAATATCAATCCAAATGTAACTCCTGGTGCAATTCAGACAGCCAGTTTGAGCAACAAAGAACTGAATGTAGAATTCTCAAGCCTGGGAGGACAGGTTTCCAAAGTACAACTTGCGGAATATAAAGCATATGATCATAAAACAGATAAAGCAGATCTTCCGCTTTACCTGATTGATAAAAAGAATTCAAATTACGGTTTTCAGTTTAAAGATAAAACTGGAAAAGTTATCAATACAAAAGACCTGGTTTTCACACCGGCTGTAAACGGAAATGCTGTAACGATGACGGCCAACTATAACAATGCTGTTATACAGTTTGTTTACACATTACTTCCAAAATACACACTGGATTTTAAAGTAAGAACAAAAGGGCTTGCTGCTATCACTGCTGATAATAAAGCAGATTTTATCTGGGATTATAGTGTCAGAAATCTTGAAAAGGGTAGAGCACAGGAGCAGTCTCACTCTGAATTCTCATATGCTTTCAATAATTATAAAGATTATGATTATGACGGAAGAACAGAAATGAATGAAGAAAAAGAAACCCTGAACTGGATTGGTGTAAAGCAGCAGTTTTTCTCTTCTGTAATTGAAGCTAAAAACGGTTTCACACAGAGTAAAGGGAATCAGGAAACCATTGAAGAAGGTGAATATCTGAAGAAACTTAATTTTGAAGGATTCGTACAGATGACAGGAAGTGAGCTTAACCAGGACTTTACCTGGTATTTTATGCCGCTTGATTTACCGTTGTTAAAGTCTTATGATAAAAACTTTGATGAAATTCTTCCTTTAGGTTGGTCTTTCATCGGATGGATGAACCGCGGGTTCTTCATGCCAATGTATAACTTTATTGCCAGCTGGGGGCTTACGGCCGGGTGGGTGATTTTCTTAATGACCATCATCGTAAAGCTGATTTTATCCCCAATCATGTACAAACAGCATAAGTTAAGTGCCATGATGAAGGTGATCCGTCCGGAAATTGATGAAGTCAATGCAAAGCTTAAGGATGCAGACCCAATGAAGAAACAGCAGGCTACTATGGAAATCTACCGAAAGGCAGGAGTGAACCAGATGGCAGGATGTCTTCCGGCATTAGTTCAGATCCCTATCTTCTATGCCTTATTCCGTTTCTTCCCGAACTTTATAGATTTAAGAGGACAGGGATTCTGGTTTGCAAAGGATCTTACTGCTTATGATGATCTTATTAAGCTTCCTTTTAAAGTTCCGTTCCTGGGAGACCACTTAAGTGTTTTTGCGTTAGCTTGTACCATTGTGATCTTGATTTATACGGTAATGACATCTGGAAATATGCAGCAGCCTCAGCAGGAAGGAATGCCAAACATGAAAGTGCTGATGTATATCTTCCCGATTACCTTCCTTTTCTTCCTGAATACATCGGCATCAGGTCTTTCATGGTATTATTTTGTATCGAATGCGATTAACATTCTAATAATTCTTGTTATTAAATACGTGATACTTGACGAAAAGAAAATCCATGCACAGATTCAGGCCAATAAGGAAAAGCCAAAAGCTGAAGGTAAGTTCCAGAAAAGAATGAGAGAAATGATGGAGAAAGCTCAGGATCAGCAAAGAATTCAGGAGCAACAGAGAAAAAAGAAATAAAATAATTAAGTTAATATAAAAAGAGAAGCAATTTTGCTTCTCTTTTTGTTTTATATAAAGTTTACAAACCTTTAATCATATTTAAGCCTGAATGATTGTCTGTGATATTTTGTAGGGCCAAACTTTATCAAAGCCTCCTGGTGTGCTTTAGTAGCATATCCGAAGTTAGTATTCCAGCAGTACTCCGGATGCTCTTCATGGAGCTCGATCATCAGTCTGTCTCTGTAGTTTTTTGCCAGAATAGATGCGGCTGCTATAGAAAGAACCTTGGAATCTCCTTTAATGATGCATTGATGAGGAATATAATTATACGGATGGAATTTATTTCCGTCAACCAGAATTAGTTCAGGAATTATGGTTAATTGATCCAAAGCACGATGCATGGCATGGATGCTTGCATTAAGAATGTTGTGTTGATCTATAAATGAAGGAGATAGTTCTGCAATAGCATAATTCTTCACATTGTCTTTTATATAGCTATCCAGTTCCATTCTCGTTTTGAATGTTAGCTTCTTGGAATCATTAACGAGATTTTGTTGAAAACTGTCATCCAGAATCACAGCTGCAGCCACCACTGGTCCGCTAAGACATCCTCTTCCCACTTCGTCACATCCTGCCTCGATGTAATGATCTGTCCATTTTTGCAATAAATCCATCTTATTGTTTATATCCTCCCATTAAATGTTGTAAAATTAGTGAAAATTAAAATTATTCTGATATGTGGTTATTTTAAATATTTAATAATATTAATAAGTATATTGCTTCTATTTGACATACAGCTTGTGAAGTATTTAATAGATTTATTTTGTGTTGTTTTAAATAATTAAGGTTTTTTATTGATGCATTTGTAAATATTTGGTTTATTGATGTTTTGTTGTTGTTAAATTAAATATTTTTAACGAAATATTTGGTAATTTTAAGAAAGTTTCACATATTTGCAATCATAAAAAAATAATCAATTTAAATATGAAGAAATTAACGACAAGTGTTCTACTGGTAGTTTTGTCATCTTCTTTTGCAGTTGTAAAGGCTCAAAGTGGTGATACTATAAGAACTCAAAAAATTGAAGAAGTAGTTGTTACGGGAGCTTTGGGTATTAAAAAGAAAGCTGATGCCGTTACAAATGCTCAGCAAGTAGTTGGTGCAAAGGAATTAAATCAAGCATCAGCAACAAATGCTGTTCAATCACTAACAGGTAAAGTTTCTGGTTTAGTAATTAACCAAACCAACAGCTCTGTGGATTCAAATTACAGAATTGTACTTAGAGGAAATAGATCGGTGACTTCTAATAACCAGGCATTGGTTGTTATTGATAACGTTATCTCATCTTCAAATATTTTAGCGCAATTACCGCCAGAATCTATTGAAAATGTTAACGTTATTAAGGGTATGCAAGGTTCTGCTCTTTATGGTCAGCAAGGAGCAAATGGTGTAATTATCGTTACTACTAAAAAAGGAACAAAAAACGAGAAAATTCAATTCAATTTGACCTCTTCTGTTGAAATTCAACAGGCTTTTATGTTTCCTAAAATTCAAACCAGATATGGAAAAGGAGTTCAGGATCAGAGTTTCAGTAATGTAGACTACGGAGGTACTAATTATGTTCCATGGGAAAATACATCTTGGGGTCCTGCCTATGATAATCCTGCTATTGGGGGTACAATGGTTGCCAGTGGTTTGCCTCAAGCAGATGGTAGCTATATTTATGAAAAATATGCTCCAGTTAAAGATCATTTCTCCAAGTTTTTCAAAAAAGGTATTGTATTCCAAAATGGACTTACAGTTAATGCCGGCGGAAATGATTCTTATGCATTCTTATCATTAAATAGATTGGATAACGAATTCGTTGTAGATGGAGATAATCTAAAGCAAAACAGTATCTTGTTAAAAGCAGGAAAGAAGTTTGGTAATTTAAGAGTGGATGCTCGTTTTAACTATATAAGCAGAATTATAGACCAAACGAATTCAGGTTTATATGATGACTTATTGCAATTACCATCATCCAATGATGTCAGAAAATATAGAAATTCTGGTATTGATGGATATGCAACAATGTACTCAACCAATCCATATTGGACTATTGAACATGAGAGATCTAAAGCCGTTAAAGATTATTTAAATGGAACATTGAGTTTACAGTATGACTTTAGTAAGCATATTAATTTAACTTATACAGGGTCCATTACGATGGGAAGTACCAATTATAATAATTATAATGATGGATACTTTTCAACAACACCATATCAGAATACGGGAACTCCATATTTAGAAGGACATTTGTTAGATGAAATTAATCCTAACTCTCAGGTAACAGCTTATTATTTTAATCATAAATATACTAATAGGGATTATTATGGAGACTTAATGTTAAACTTTGATTATGATTTAACGGATAATCTTAATTTGAAATTTAACTTAGGAAATAACATTCAGGATTATTATAATACAGCAAGTTCTATCGGGGGAACAGGATTACTAGTTCCAGGCTGGTATGACTTTAGAAACGTAGTGAATTCTGTATTACCACAAGATACAGCTACACAGCTTGATGGATATACAATGGATAACTACTTGATAAGAAGTAGAATTATTGCTGGGTTTGCCAACTTAGATTTAGCATGGAAAGATTATTTGTTTTTTAACGGAACTTTCAGAATTGAGAAGAGTTCTGTTTTATCAACAAATTATAATAACGAAAACCATAATAAAGCATATCCATACTATTCTGCTGGTCTTTCATTTATCCCAACCAAAGCTTTCCCTGGATTCGGAGGTAATGTGTTGAACTATATGAAAATTGCACCGAGTTTTACAAGGGTAGGAAACACTTCTGCAGTAGCAGCTTATGCTACATATGACAGAGGAGTTATTCCAACAGGTTATCCTTTTAACAGCTTACAGTCTTATTTATACAATACTCAGCCTACTTCTAGAGATATTAAGCCTGAATTTATGAATACTATAGATTTAAATCTACAAATGGGATTCTTAAATGACAGAATTACTTTAGAAGCATCAGCTTACAAAACTGTAACTAATGACTTGATTACGTTCAGTAATGTTTCCAGTACTTCCGGTTTGTTCAGAATTCAGGATAATATTGGTAAGACAGAATTGAAAGGATATGAAATTGAATTAGGATTGACTCCAATTAAAACCAGCAGTGTTGTTTGGAATTTAAGAGGATCAATTTCTCAATTCAAGAGTAAAGTACTTGAACTAGCTCCAGGTATTGACGAAGTTGTATTAAACTCTCCGTTTACTTCGCCAGGTATCGGTACTATTTATGCTATTAAAGGAACTGATTATCCTGTAATTAAAGGTACTACTTACGTACGTGATCCTAATGGTAATATTGTAGTTGATGAAGATGGAACACCTTTAATCAATTCAGCATTAAGCAACCTGGGAAAAGTTACTCCTGATTATGTTCTTAACTTTAACACTTCTTTGAAAGTTAAAGGATTTACATTATCTGCTTCTATGGATTTCAGAAAAGGAGGACACTTTATTTCTGCAACTAAAAGACAGTTAGGATTTACCGGAGGACTACAGGAGAGTGCTAGTTTTGATAGAACGCAGGGTTATGTTATCCCTAACTCTGTTCAGCTTGTTAATGGACAGTATGTACCAAACAGTACACCTGTAGGAACAGCAGATTACTCGGGAGTAACAAACTTCTTTGCTTCAGGTAACTTCTTAAATGTTGGTGAGAATAACGTGGTTGATGCAACAGCATTTAAAATCAGAGAGATTTCTTTGAGCTACGATGTTCCTAAATCTGTATTAAGTTCTACATTTGTAAACAGTCTTACTTTTGGAGTTTATGCTAGAAACCCATTCTTTAAGTATGCAGATAACAATGCAAATTATGCAGATCCTGAAACAGCTAATACTACAGGAAATGGAGCTGGTATTGCTTTAACCGGCCAATATCCGTCTGTTAAAACTTATGGATTCAATGTTAAAGTAACATTCTAAAAAATTTAAAAAAAATGAAAATATTAAAATTAAAATATCCTTTATTACTTGCAGCTCTTTTATCTTTAGGTTCTTGTAATAATTATTTAGATATTAATGATAGTCCTAATAATATTGGGGCAGAACAAATGACTCCTGTTGTTGTATTGCCAGGAGCAATTACAAATAACTACAGAGTTCAGGCTAGAAGATTGAACTTTGTAACAGGAGTATTTATGAACAGCTATGCTGGTAATTCATATTCTTATGGTACACCATTGGTTGATGAGTATACTCCCAACATTTCTGACTCCTTCTATAATGATATCTGGGATGATTTTTACAGAAACTCTGCAAATTTCCAGGCTATCATAGATTTTAAGGATGACAAGGCAGAATACGTTCAGTATAAAGCTATTGCTAAAGTGATGAAGGCTTACTATATGGGTATAATAACTGACTTATATGGAGATGCTCCTTACTCTGAAGCTTTCAAATTCCAAAATAATACAACTCCAAAATATGATAAAGGAGAAGATATCTATAAAGCATCTATTGCTGATATTGAAAATGCAATTGCAGCTTTTAATTCTGGTCAGGGATTAAATCCATCTTCTGCTGATGTTGTATTTCAAGGAGATGCGACTAAGTGGGTTGCTTTTGCTAACACTTTAAAACTTAGATTCTTGTTAAGAATGTCAAAAGTAACAGGTGATATGGGAACTTACAGAGATCAGAAATTGGCGACTCTTGCAGGTGCACAGTTTTTAACTGCTGATGCGACTGTAAATCCAGGATATTCGTCTAAAACAAATGCTCAACAAAATCCATATACTAACTATTTCTACATTACATCCGCATTAACAAGACCACAAAACTTTGGTATGATTACTGCGTCTGAAAATATAGCAATTGCTCTTAATGGTAACCCTACTAATGATACAAGACCGTTTTATCAAAAATATAATGGCATCGTAGATGGAAGAAGAGGTAGAATGTTTAGCCTTGTTAGCGGAAGAGTTGAGGGAGTTAGACAAGGTGCGACACCAGGACAACCGGGAGCTGAAGCAGGAAGAAGTGTTTCCAGAATACATTATGGTATTGTTATGGGGAATTTAACACCTACAAGTAACCAGCAATTGGTTGATTACTCATCACAAAAATCCGGTGTTTTAATTTCACTTGCAGAAACAAAATTCCTTTTAGCTGAAGCTGCAATAAGATATCCTTCATTGTTTTCCAATGCTACAACTAATTTTAATGCAGGAATAACAGCTTCATTTAACTATTTTGGAGCTTCTGCAACATCTGCAGCATATATTACTGCTATCCAGGCTGTTCCTGGGTTAGGAATCGCTGCAGGTAGTACAGAAAATAAAATTGAAGCTATTATGACTCAAAAGTGGATTGCACTTACAGGTGTTAACCCTGAACAATCTTATTTTGATTATAGTAGAACAGGTTACCCACAATCTCCATTACCAACTATTACTTCGCGTGATAGCAGACCTAACAGATTGATGTATCCGGGATCTGAGTATGCAACTAATACTAATAATGTACCTGCAATGTCAAGTGCTGATGCATTTACTAAAAATAAATTGACTCCTTTCTGGAATAGAAATTAATTACATTCAATTTAATATATTTTATTACCGCCTTCGGGCGGTTTTTTTATTTATTAACTTATTGTGGTCATTTGTTAATAGAAAAATAACTATGCGTCGCATTGTATTTTTATATGTATATATATTAATTTATCATCATAAAGTGATTAATTGATTTGATAGTCAATCTGTTAGTG
This sequence comes from Chryseobacterium oranimense, assembly GCF_900129755.1. Classification (GTDB taxonomy): domain Bacteria; phylum Bacteroidota; class Bacteroidia; order Flavobacteriales; family Weeksellaceae; genus Chryseobacterium; species Chryseobacterium oranimense. Next base: position 164,134 of record NZ_FQWT01000006.1, on the reverse strand, counting down.
TTTTATTTTATTAATATCAGAAATAGAAACTATTAATTAAAACTATTTGCATTTTTATGAAAAATAGTAAACGTTAAATATTTTGTTTTTGTTAATTGATTAATATTTAACGTTTTTTAATGAATTAATTCGTGTTAATTTTGTAAAATAATGAAAATTTGATATTTTTTTAAGATTTTGTTTTGTGTTTTTAAGAAAGTTTTACAAATTTGTACAGGATACAAAAATTAATATTTGATATGAAGAAACTAACAACAAGTCTACTTGTTTTGGTATTATCTTCATCTGTTGCTATTGCTAACGCTCAGCAGAAGAACGATACTGTAAAAACAAAAGAAATTGAGGGAGTAGTAGTAACTGCACTCGGAATTAAAAGAGAGAAGAGATCTCTTGGTTATGCTACCCAGGAAGTAAAGGGTGAGGCCGTTAATAAAAACCCTACGACCAACTTCTTAAACAATCTATCCGGTAAAGTAGCTGGCTTGGAAATTAAACAGAGTACAAACTTTGGTGGGTCTATCAACGTAGTTACGAGAGGATATAAATCTCTATTGGGAGATAACCAGGCTCTTTTCGTAGTAGATGGCGTGCCGATTATGAATAAAAATATCAATACGGCCAGCCAGGCTACTGGTGGTGGAGGTTATGACTATGGAAGCTCCGTATCCGATATTAACCCTAATGATATAGAAACCATTAACGTTCTTAAAGGGGCTGCTGCGACTGCGCTATATGGGTCCAGAGCACAAAACGGAGCTATTATTATTACAACAAAAAGAGGAAAGAAAAACAAGGAAGGAATCGGGATGGAGTTTTCCACCTCTATTACTATGTCCACAGTAGATAAATCTACTTTCCCGGAATATCAGACACAATATGGGCAAGGGTATACAGGAAGAAGTTTTGCCAGTGCATTGTATCAGGGGAGTCCAAGAGTGTCTTTCGGTAATGATGCTTCTTATGGTTCACCTTATGATGGTTCAATGGTATGGCAATATGGCGCATTTATTCCTGGTTCTCCAACGGAAGGGCAAAGAACACCTTGGCAAATGGCGAAAAATGGTCCGATTAAATTCTTTAATACTGGAACAAATTATGTAAATAGTTTATCTTTCAGTGGAGGAAATGATCAGGCAACTTACCGTTTGAGCTACACGAATACGGATGCTTCTGATATCATGCCCAATAGTTCATTGATTAAAAATAACTTCAGTGGAAATGCATCATATAAATTGACAGATAAATTGACAGCTAATTTATTTGCAAATTATATTACTCAAAAAACCGTTGGTCGAAATAGTACCGGTTATAATGATAATATAATGACAAATTTCAGACAATGGTGGGCTACAAATACGGATATTAAAGATTTGCAGTATCTCTATAATGCTTTTAAAAAGAATTATACATGGAATATGAGGAGTATGACAGATCTGACACCGGCATTTTGGGATAATCCTTATTTCCAACGGTATGAAAACTATCAGAATGACTCAAGAGACAGATTTGCAGGAAACTTCAGTTTAAGTTATGATGTAACAAAAGATATTAACCTATTAGTAAGAATGGGAAGAGACGGTTACACAATGATTACTGAGGACAGAAAAGCTGTAGGATCATATACCGGAAATTCCTTTGGATTAAATGGCGGGGTTAATCAGCCTTCAGGTTATGCTACAAGTCAATATAAATTTTCCGAAACCAATTATGATTTCATAGGTACATACAAAAAGAATATTACCGATGATTTTAATATTAATGTATTATTAGGAGGTAACGTTAACGTACAAAAAACCTATTCTAATCAACAATCTACATCAGGTGGACTTTACATTCCTGGAATCTATACAATAGCAAATTCAAATTCAGCACCGGTTAGACCTCTGATTTCAGACTTATCAAAATATGTTTATGGTGTATTTGGTCAATTATCACTGGGGTATAAAAATACATATTACTTAGAAGGTACTTACAGAAGAGATCAGTCTACCGCTCTTCCTGAAAATGATGCTGTTTACTGGTATCCTTCATTATCTGCCAGTGTTGTATTCTCAAACCTGATAAAAGCAAACTGGTTGAATTTTGGTAAAATACGTGCAGCTTATGCCGAAGTTGGATCAGATACGGGTGCAGACCAGTTATTGAATAGATACTTCTCTCAGCCTTCTTATGGAGATATTCCAATCTATGCTTACAATACGACTCTTAGAAACTTTGAGCTTAAATCACAGGGACTTAAAAACATAGAATTTGGTATTGAAACAAAAATGTTTAATAATCGTTTGGGTATTGATGTTGCTTGGTTCCAGAATAAAGCATTTGATCAGATATTGCCGTTACCGGTTTCTTTTGCAAATGGAGCGCTGGCTAAAACCCAAAATGCAGGAGAACTTACAACAAAAGGTTTTGAAGTATCCATTAATGCGACACCTATTAAAACAACCAATTTCTCTTGGGATTTAAGTTTAAACTGGTCTAACCCTTGGACAAAAGTTACAGCACTTGCCGAAGGTATTGAAAATATTACAATGGGTAGAGCCCAGGGCGGGGTTAGTATTAATGCCCCTCTTAATGGTGATTATGGTTCAATATGGACATCCGATTATGTTTATGATTCAAACGGACAACGTATCGTTGGAGAAAACGGAGCCTATTTGGTAACAGATACTCCTACATATAACCAAGGAAGTTTCCAGGCTGACTGGACGGCTGGTATGAATAATACATTGAGTTATAAGAACTTGTCGTTAAGCTTCTTAATTGATTGGAGAAAAGGAGGGAAAATATATTCATTAGATCAATTTTATGGATATGGAACAGGGATCTATCCGGATTCAGTTGGATTTAATGATTTAGGAAATCCAATCAGAAATACTTTAGCAACTGGTGGGGGAGTGATACTTCCGGGAGTAATGGAAAACCCTAATAGCCCTGGAACTTATATTCCGAATACAATAAGATTAGATAAATCACAATCAAGCCAGGTGCTTGGAACTGATCTTCCTGGAGCAGCTTATGTATATGATGCAAGTTTCATAAAATTAAGAGAGGTAGCAATAACTTATAGATTTAATAAAGAATTCTTTAATTCTAAATTTATACAGGGCATGTCAGTAAGTTTAATAGGAAATAACTTATGGATTATGCATAAAAACTTACCTTATTCTGATCCGGAAGCAGGACTTTCCTCTGGAAATATTCAAGGATACCAATCCGGACCAATGCCGGCTACTAGAAACATTTCATTTAATGTAAAAATTAATTTCTAAAGAACATGAAAAAATATATAATAACACCAATATTAGCTCTTTTGTTTATAGGATGTTCAACGACTGATGATGTCAATTTGGATGAACATGCCTTCTATAATACCACTCAGGAGTCTTTACTTACTTATGCACAAAAAGAGCTTAGTGATTATATGAACACGCCTAGTGTAAATGAAAACAACTTTAGGCTGACGATGCAGTACTGGACAGAAACTATTTACGTAAATGAAAGTAATTATGACTTTACGAATAGAACCGTATCTAATAATGTATGGACCGACAACTATGTAAACGTATTGAAAAACCTGGATCAGGCAGAAAGAATTATTAATGCTTATACGCCGACTCCTTCAGAACTGACTACATGGCCTGGTAAAAAGAAAAATCAATTGGCAATCATCGATATGATGAAAGTCTACACCTATCAGGTTTTAGTAGATACTTATGGTGATATACCATACACTCAGGCTTTAAATATAGATGTTTATCCACTTCCAAAATATGATAAAGCTGCTGATATATATACTGATTTAATCACTAAACTGAAAAATGATATAACAAGTATTGATACCAGTAAGGAATCTTTTAAAACCGGAGACATTTTTTATTATAATCCTACTATTGGTAAAAGTGATCTTGATAAGTGGAAAAAATTTGGAAACTCATTATTGCTTAAATTAGGAATTGCTTTGGCGGATGTTAATCCAAATTTGGCGCAGAGTACTGTAAATCAAGCTATAACAGGAGGTGTGATGACTTCATCTGGTGATGATTGTAAGTTTACATACCTTGCGGCTTCTCCAAATGAAAATCCAATGTTTCAGGAAACAAGTTCAAGAGATGACTTTATTGCTGGAAAGACTTTAGTAGATTATATGAATGTTAGTAACGATCCGAGGATTAGTGCATATTATACAGATGTTGATGGAGATTATATTGGGCAAGTTATTGGAACACCGGGTGAATTTGCAGATTTCTCAAATGCTGGAGAATTTGCATATACAGAGACTACTCCTGGAATTATTTTAAGTTATACTGAAGTGTCCTTTTATCGTGCTGAAGCTGCTGCAAGATGGGGAATAGGCGGAAGCCCAGCTGCACTATATGCTACTGCAATTACTTCATCTTTTAATGATTGGGGAGCTGGTGATGCAACTGCATATATCGCTGCACATCCATATAATGCTGCAAACTGGAAAAAATCTATTGGAGAACAGGCTTGGGTTGCAATGTATAACCAGGCTGTTACTTCTTGGAATTTCTTCAGAAGATTAGATTATCCTCAATTAGTAGCTCCTTCCACAGCAATTCCGAATGCGGAAGGAAAAGTTCCTGTAAGGCTTCAATATCCTACTGCGGAAGCTACTACGAATGGTAGTAATTATGCTGCTGCAAGTGCTGCAATTGGTGGCGACAAGTTGACTACAAAAATATTCTGGGACATTAATTAAAAAATATCCATTTTTATAAATAACCGCCTTTAAGGCGGTTATTTTTTTATGCATAAGGTTTATGTTTAAGAAGTTTTTTTGATAAAATATGGTATGCTTAGCATTGTTTTGTTTTGTGAATTATTTATTATTAATCATTTTTTAAGGTGGTAATTGTTTTGTAATGAGTTTATTAGTGATATTTTTATAAATATTTCATATAGAAAATATCAATTAAAATTTAGTTATGTTTTTCTAAAAATAACAACCTTTTAAATGTTGTGTTTTTGTTAATTCTATTGTTTTTAACTTAATTTAATGAATTATTTTCATTATTTTTTTAATTTATTAAATATTTGATATTTTTTTTGAATTTTCGCTTTGTATATTTAATAAAGTTTTACAAATTTGTACAGTCTTAAAAAAATAATTGATATGAAGAAACTGACAACAAGTCTGCTTGTTGTGGTATTGACTTCATCTTTTGCTATTGCTCAAGCACAAGAGAAGAATGATACCATTAAAGCAAAAGAAATTGAAGGGGTGGTAGTAACTGCACTTGGGATTAAAAGAGAAAAGAAATCTCTTGGTTACGCTTCCCAGGAAATTAAGGCAAGTGCACTCTCTGATGGTACAACTAACACGGGGAATATTGCATCGCAATTATCAGGAAAGGTAGCCGGCTTAAATGTTACTACAAATAACAACTTTGGGGGCTCATCAAACTTATTGATCAGAGGTATAAAGACTCTTGGAGGAGGAAATCCTTTAATTGTGATTGATGGATCTCCAGTAAACAATACGTATACTCAGGAGAAAAATATTGATTATGGTAATGCTTTATCTGATATCAATCAGGAAGATATTGAATCTATCAACGTTTTAAAAGGTGCTGCGGCATCTGCTCTTTATGGCGAAAGAGGTCTGAATGGAGTAATTGTCATAACAACAAAGAATGGAAAAGGGAAAGATGACGGATCTTGGGGAGTTACGCTTTCTTCCTCAATGCAGGTTGGCTTTATTGATAAATCAACATTTCCTGAATATCAAACAAGTTATGGTGCCGGGTATTCTCAAAAATTTGGAACTCAGGCTAGTGATGGTTTAAATAACGCAAATTTCAATGCAGATGCATCTTGGGGCCCAAAATTCGATCCTAATTTAATGGTTTATCAATGGGACTCTTTTGACCCGACCTCTCCTAACTACAAAAAAGCTACACCATGGGTAGCTGCTAAAAACGGCCCGATTAAATTTTTTGATAATCCGACTACATTTAGTAATAGTGTAACCTTGGAAAAAGGACAAAAAGGGAAGAATATTAGTTTTACCTATGAAAATATGATGTCAGATGGATTGATTCCTAACTCACATCTCAATAAGAATAATTTCTCTTTAAAGATTAATTATGACTTAACTCCAAAATTGCATACCTCCTTTTATTCTACAATGACTTTGCAGGATACCAAAGGACGTGGAATTACGGGCTATTCCAATAATATAGCAACAGGTTTCAGACAATGGTGGCAAACCAATGTAGATCTTAAAGCTCTGGAAAATTCATATTTTGCAAATGTTGATCCTGCTATTGCCAGTGCATCGAACAATTATGGTAACGTTGTATGGAATAGAAAATCAGCAACTAATGGAGCACCGGCATACTGGAATAACCCCTATTTTCAAGCTTACCAAAACTATACCTCAGATAATAGATTCAGAAGTTTTACTTATGCACAAGCAACGTATGATATCATAAATAATATTTCTGTTACTGGAAAAGTTTCTTATGACAGATCAAATCTTATGGCCGAGAGTAGACTGGCTGTAGGGTCTCTGCCACAAGCTTTCGGACAATCAAACAATTCGGTTACTTCCGGATATGCAAGACGAGATGTATTGAGGACTGAAACGAATTATGATTTAATGGTGAATTATAAATTTGACATTACAGATGATATTAATGTATCTGGAGTAGTTGGAGGGAATATTCGTAGAAACTATTTCAATTCTGTTTATGCTTCTACAGAAGGAGGTTTGGTAATTGCAGGAATTTATGCATTGTCAAACTCTAAAAAAGCGCCCTTAGCATCAGATGAGAATCAGTTCACCACACAAACAAACTCGGGATATGTTACTGCTTCATTTGATTTCTTTAAGAAATTCTATATAGATGGAACATGGAGGGTAGATCAAAGCTCAACATTACCAGCGGGAAATAATGTATACAATTATCCTTCCGTAACGGCTTCAGTTATTATGTCTGAAATTTTAAATACCAAAAATTGGATGAATTTTTGGAAATTAAGAGCAAACTATGCGGAAGTTGGTGGAACTGCAGATCCTTATCAGCTGGCTAATAACTATAGATCAGCAGGGATTTTATCAGGTGTAGGAATATATAATTCAATTTTAAATCAGCCTAATCCAGATTTAAAACCACAAAGATCCAAGGAATTTGAGATAGGAACTGAAGCTCATTTCTTAAAAGACAGAATTACCGTTGATTTTGCTTATTATAAAACTAAAACGATAGATCAGATTATCCCTCTTCCAGTTTCCTCAGGAATCGGATTTACCGGTAAAGTAATCAATGCGGGACGAATTGATAATACAGGTTATGAGGTACAGTTAGGTTTAGTTCCTATAAAATCGAAAGACTTTACGTGGAATATTGATGTTAACTGGTCTAAAAATAAAAACGAAGTGGTTAGTCTGTATCCAGGAATCACCAATCTTTTATTAAATAGTTTTCAAGGAGGAGTTTCTTTAAATGCAAGAGTAGGAGAAGCCTGGGGAACATTGGTTGGAGCTGACTACACCTATTTAAACGGTGAGAAAGTAATTGATCCAAAAACCGGAAAATATTTGCAGAATCCTAATCAGATCATTGGTAATACTACCCCTGATTGGATTGGGGGGATAAGAAATAGTCTTAGTTATAAAGGATTCTCTTTAAGCTTCTTAATCGATATGCGTAAAGGAGGTGATATATTCTCAACGGATATGTATTATGGATTATCTTCAGGTTTATACAAAGAAACAGCTGTTGGAGATTACAGAGACAAAAACGTTGTACTTCCGGGAGTTCTTCCGGATGGAACTCCTAATACTATTTCTTTGTCACAGTTTGATAACGGAAGTTCTATGGGATATAAAACTCAGCCGTCGCGTGAATTTGTTTATGATGGTTCCTTTATTAAGCTAAGAGAGGCAAGTATTGGTTATATGCTTCCTAAATCATTATTGGCCGGAACCAAAATTTATGACGCTAAAATTTCGATTGTAGGTAGAAATTTATGGATTATTCATAAAAATTTACCATATGCAGATCCTGAAGCTGTTGTGGGAGGTGGACTAAATTCTTATGGATGGTCTATCGGTTCAATGCCTACGACAAGAGATATTGGAGTCAATGTAACATTTAAATTCTAAATTACTTTAAAAATGAAAAATATTATAAAAATAAGTTTGATATCAGCATGTATTGGGGTAGGGTTAAGTTCGTGTCAAAGTGATTTAACTTCTCTTAATGATGATCCTAAACATCCTTCCATACTTCCTTCCGAAAATTTGTTGGCAACGGCTATGTATCAGTCATCATATTATATGGACAATCCAAGTGTAAATTTTAATAACTACAGATTCTTTACACAACAATGGGCGGAAACTCAATATCCGGATGAAACTCAATATAATCTCGTAACCCGAAACCAGCCTCGTAACCATTTTAACAGAATGTACGTTTACAGTATCAATAACCTGAAACAGGCAAAAATGAATCTGGTTAATGAAGTAGAGACGGATGATATACGTACCAACAAGTTGGCAACCTTAGAAATTGAAGAAATTTTTATTTGGGAAAATATTGTGGATACTTATGGTGATGTTCCTTATTCTGAGGCTTTCAAACCTGATGAGATTTTAACTCCAAAATATGATGATGCCAAAACTATTTATCTTGACTTAATTAAGAGAATCGATGCTGTTACTGCTACTATAAAGCCGGCTGCTACTGGTTATAGTGATTTAGTTTATGGAGGGAATATGACAAAATGGAAAAAATTTGCTAACTCTATTAAATTAAGATTAGGAATCAATTTAGCAGATGTTGATCCAGCATTATCGAAAACTACTGTTGAGTCAGCAATCGCAGCAGGAGTGATCTCTTCTGATTCTGAAGCCTATAAATTTAGTTATGATGGTAACACCTTTTCAAGCCCTGTTTATGACAATTTAGTAGCTTCCGGTAGAAATGACTTTATTCCAAGTCAGTTGACTATTAATACCATGAGTAGCCTGTCAGATCCAAGAATGGATGTATGGTTTACAAAAGTTGGGGGAGTTTATAAAGGGGGAGTTTTCGGAGAATTAAATGATCCTTATACTAATTTCTCTCAATTAAGCTCTTATTTTAGAGGTGCTACTACAGCATCTAACCTGCTAAGTTATGCAGAGGTAGCATTCTTAAAAGCTGAAGCTGCTGCAAGAGGGTATTCAGCAGGGGGGACAGCAGCAGACCTTTATGCTATCGCCGTTAAAGAATCTATGAGGGAGAATGGTGTAAACAGTACTATCGCAGATACATATGTGCTTGCAAACCCTTATAATCCAGTAAACTGGAAACAGTCTATAGGAGTACAAGCTTGGATTGCAATGTTTAACAAAGGATTTGCAAGCTGGAATTTCACTAGACGTCTGGATAACCCGACACTTGTAAACCCTCCTAAATCTAACTTGTCATCTGTACCTTACAGAATGCCATATTCTGATCAGGAGTATGTGTTAAATGGAGCTAATGTAAGTGCTGCAGCTAATAAAATTGGCGGCGACAAGGCAACTACAAAATTATTCTGGGATAAATTTTAATATCCATATATTTTAACATTCATATCAAAGCCGCCTTCGGGCGGTTTTTTTATTTCCGTATATTTGTATTTCAAAATTTGAGATGAGCCAGGCTATTCTATGTGGCCTGTAAAAAGTAATAGTATACACATGAATATTAAAGATAGTATAGAAAAGAAACTTTCAGAGGTTATTTTAAATGTATATCAGTTAAAAGATATCAATCTGGAGGTTCAGGAAAATAAAACCGAATTTGAAGGTGACTTTACCATTGTAACATTTCCATTGGTAAAACAGCTGAAGAAAAATCCGGAAAGTATTGGCGTTGAATTAGGTGAAGCTTTGACGGAGCAGTCTGACCTATTCGAAAGCTTTAATGTAGTAAAAGGCTTCCTTAATGTTAAAGTACAGAACCAGCTGTTTGTGGACAATTTCAAATCCGTTAGCAATGATTTTGATGCTATCGAAAAGAAAAATTCTACGGTTATGGTGGAATATTCTTCTCCAAATACCAACAAACCGCTTCACCTGGGGCACGTAAGAAATAACCTGTTGGGATTTTCTGTGGCTCAGATTTTAAAAGAGGCAGGGTATGATGTGATCAAAACACAGATTATCAATGACAGAGGAATTCATATCTGTAAGTCTATGCTGGCTTGGGAGAAATTCGGGCATGGAGAAACTCCGGAAACAACTAATACAAAAGGAGATAAGTTCGTAGGAAACTATTATGTAGAATTTGATAAAAACTACAAAAAAGAAATTTCTGAGCTTGTAGGACAAGGAGTAGAAGAAGAACAGGCTAAAAAAGATGCTCCGATCATTAAAGAAGCTCAAAAAATGCTTTTAGACTGGGAAAACGGAGACCAGAAAGTAAGAGATCTTTGGAATGAAATGAACTCATGGGTTTATAAAGGTTTCAATGAAACTTATAAAAGACTTGGAGTAGATTTTGATCAGGTACAGTACGAAAGCAATACTTACATTTTAGGAAAAGATCTGATTCAGGAAGGTCTGGATAAAGGAATTCTTTATCAGAAAGAAGACGGTTCGGTATGGTGTGATCTTACTGATGAAGGGCTGGATCAGAAACTTCTGCTTCGTTCAGACGGAACATCTGTTTACATGACTCAGGATTTGGGAACAGCCGTAGAGCGTTTTAAGGACAATAACATTCAAAAGCTGATCTACACGGTTGGAAATGAACAGGATTATCACTTCCAGGTTTTATTTAAAATCATGAAAAAGCTTGGATATTCATGGGCAGATCAATTATTCCACCTTTCTTACGGAATGGTTGAGCTTCCGGAAGGAAAAATGAAATCCCGTGAAGGAACAGTGGTGGATGCAGACGACCTGATGGCAGAAATGCATGAAACGGCAAAATTAAAAGCTATAGAACAAGGAAAACTTGAAGGTCTTTCAGAAGAAACAAAAGTAGCTTCTTATGAAATCATTGGAATGGGGGCACTGAAATACTTCATGCTGAAAGTGGATCCTAAGAAAAAAATGTTGTTCAACCCGGCAGAAAGTATTGAATTTAATGGAAATACAGGACCATTCATCCAATATACTTATGCACGTACTCAATCTTTACTGGCAAAAGCAGATTATCAGTATAAAGAAGTTTCAGACGTTGCTTTAAACCAGTATGAAAAAGAATTGATCATGCTTTTGGCTAACTACAAAACAATTGTAGAAAGAGCGGCAGAAGCATTGAGCCCGGCTTTGGTTGCCAATTATGTTTATGATTTAGCTAAATCTTATAACTCATTTTACCAAAGTAATATCATTCTGAAACTGGAAGACGAAAATTTAAAACAATTCCGTTTAAACCTTTCAGACCTCACCGCGAAAACAGTGAAGAAATCATTAGCGCTTCTCGGTATCGGAACCGTAGACAGAATGTAAAAAATAAAGCCTCCTAAATTGGGAGGCTTTTTTATGATGTACCAAATAAACCGCAATCAATACGTGGAATCTTAAAACCCGAATCCCGTACACGCCTCTCAAATCTCTTTCAGCTCACTCTCGCTATCTTTTCTGCTATCCCTGTAAAGCTTCGCTGCACTCCATTTTGCATGCTTGGAAAGAACAACTTTATAGCCCTTTTTGTAATTATAAACCTTGGTAAATTCAGCTCCGAAAAAAATAAGCATACAGGAATAATTAATCCACATCATTATTAAAATAACGGTTCCCGCCGCTCCGAAAGTAGAAGTAGGTTTAAAATTACCGAAATACAGGCTCAGTAGAAATTTACCCAGTGTAAATAAAATTGTAGTCAGTAAAGCCCCTTTCCATACAGGTTTCCAGCTGATTTTGATATCAGGGAGTACTTTGAACATTAAGGCAAATAAAAGCATTACCAAACCAAAACCGATAGCAAAATTCACGACCTCTACCAGCATATAGGTTTCAAGGCCGAAATAATTGGTGATCCAGTTGTTGAACAGGCTTATCATTGAAGACAAGATCATGGTGATCATCAGCAAAAATCCAAGAATAAGGATCATTCCTAATGAATTTGCCCTGTCCAAAAGGAATTTTACAAATGCTTTTTTAGGTGCTGCTTCTACATCCCAAAGGGTGTTGAGAGTATGCTGCAGCTGAAAAAATAAAGTAGTGGAACCAAAAACCAGAGACCCGATCCCCACTATTTTCATGAAAATATTCTGCTTGTCAATGAGCGCTCCCGCAATCATTCCTTCAATACTCTTAGCAACATCTTTTCCCATTAATCCGCTGATCTGGTTGCTGATCTCGCCACGAATGGCTTCCTCACCGAAGAAATTTCCGGCGATCCAGATAATAATAATTAATAATCCGGGGATAGAAAAAATCGCATAATAGGCAAGGCTTGCCGAATCTTTTGATGCGGAAGAATTGTTCCATTCGGCGAAGGTATCTTTAAGTACCTCCCAGAAAAATTTGATATTATTGATCATATTAGAAAGGATATCCTATGGCTATATTTAAAACTAAATTATCTTTTCTCCAGCTCGAATCTCCGAAGTTGATTTTATCAAATGCCCATCGGTCTCCCTTTTCATAATAAGGAACACGTAAAGGCATGGCCAGATCCAGTCTTAAAATTAAGATAGAGAAATCAAGTCTCAGACCAACTCCGGCTCCCACGGCAATTTCACTTAAAAAATCTTTTGAAAATTTACCTCCCGGTCTGTGCTCATCAGCATTGATCAGCCAAACGTTTCCGGCATCTACAAAAGCAGCAACATTCAGGAATTTATAGATATTGGCACGGTATTCCGCATTCAGCTCCAGCTTGATGTCTCCCGCCTGATCCAGTAGCAGTCCCTTTTCAATCGTCCGCGGATCGAAACTTCCCGGTCCTAAAGTTCTTGCACGGAAAGCACGGATACTGTTGCTTCCCCCTGCAAAAAACTGTTTGGAGAAAGGAATGAACTCTGAGTTTCCATACGGATAAGCAATTCCCCCGATAAATCTGCTGGCGAATGAGCTCTTTTCGGTGAATTTATGATAGAACCTGAAGTCATTCTCAATTTTGGCATATTGGCTGAACGGGATGCCGAAGATCTTTTTCTCCTTATCATTTTTCGCATTGGCCCCTGTTACCAGACCGGTGATGTTTCCTGCAAGATCCAACGTACCTTTATAATAGATCGTATTTGCTTTTGGAAGCATTGTATTGGTATACGTATACGAATAGGTAGGCCCGAAAATTAACTGTTTATCTACTACTCTTCGTGAGGCAGGAGTGGTTGCCTGTTTATAAAATTCCTCTGTTACATTGGCAGGAGAAACCAGGGTAATGTCAATAACCTTCAGATCATGTTCCTTTCTCGCATTTTCCTTCCATACATACCCGAACGAAGCATTAAAATTATTAAGTGTATAAAGCTGGGTACGGTTCTGGAACTCATAGCCTAGAGTAATATTCGTTCTCGGAACAAAGGCACTCGAAGAATTGAAACGGAAAGGCGCAACAATCCTTGGTATCGAAAGCTGGACATTCGTTCCTGCACGGAAAAGATTCTTGGCATCTTCCTGTCCGCCCATCTGGAAATCAAAAGCTCCGTAAACAGCTGCTTTAAACTGCTCGGCTCCTCGGAAGAAATTCCGGTGGGTCCAGTTTAAATTTAATTCGCTACCGGCATAGTTGGCAGAGTTGGTTCGTCCTAAAGCTTCAAGCCTGAGTGACTGAATTTGTCTCGGCGTCAGTAAATAATAGGCATCAAACTGGTGTTTCAATGAATCTGAAACAATGAATTCATTTTTTACAAATTTAAAAACACCCAGACTGATCAGGCGGTTAAGCGTAAGATTATGATTGGAACGGTTATAGAGATCTCCTTTCTTAAAATATAAAGCCCTGTCGAAGATTTTCGGTTTAAACTTATGCTGAGGATCGATCACATATATATCATCATAAGCATATTTAGAAAGGGAGTCCGGGTTCATCGGAACATTATATTTGCCTCTTTTTACATCCTGGATGTTATAATTAGGAAAAACAATAACCTTGTCAATGCTGAACTGTTGCGTGGCAAGATCCGGAGTGTCATCCTTTAATTTTACGTTCAGCTCTACCTTGTGATTTTTGCTTACCGTACTGTCTGCCTGAACAATAATATTGTCAGAATTGAAATAATAGAAACCTCTTTCCTTTAAACCATTATCGATACGTTCTCGTTCATTTTTAATGACATCAAGATCAAAAGGATTTCCCGTTTTAAGTAAGGTTTTTGGAGTTAAAGTCTGAATTTCTCTATTAACAAGGGAAGAATCCTGCTGAAATTTCACATTGCTTATCAGGTATCTTCCGCCAGGTCTTAAAGTATAAATAACTTTTGCTTTTTTATTTTTGGAAACCGTATCATAAGTAGCTTTTGCATTGAAATATCCTTTATTTTCAGAATAATTTTCAATGATATCTTTGTTGAATTCACGGTCTACATCTCCCAGTAAAACAGGTTTTTCACCTACTTTGTATTTCAGCCAGTAATTGAAACCTTTATCCTTTTTAGGCTCCTTGGCAATATTGTAAAAATACAGTTTCGGACGCAGCCCTAATATGGAAGAATTGGGCTTGGGAACCAGATTTTCTTCCAGTGATGCCTTAAGCTCATTTTTTTCCTTTTTCGAGAGACTGTCATTTTGTATTTTTACTTCCCCGCCGGTATACAGCATCTGGCCTTCCTTCAGAAATCTTGTATTGCTGCATGAAAGAGTAACAGCGGCAAATCCTGAAGTGAACAAATATCTGTAATATATACTAAATCTACTTTTCATTATTTAAATTCTACCACCTGGTTATTCTTATTTTCTTTTTTACGTCTGTCTTTTCTTGATTTCTGGAAAATCTCACGGAATTTGTCATAGTCTAATGTGATGATGAATCCTAATCCCGTTTCTATGATCTGCCCCTGAAGAGCTACCTGGTACTCATCCTTACGATAGGCGCGGAGCATATACCTGCCGTCTTTGGAAAGGCTGTAGTCTACCGTAACATTTCCTGCGATGTTCGTCATATTTTCATTCTGGCGGGCTTCACCTTCCAGGGCGAAATTACTTCCCACGGAAACCTTCAGACGGTCATTCAGTAATTTTTTGCTTACCCCAACATTCAGGTCTGTTCTGGTATTTTTTTCTCCACTTGAGTAGTCTTCAGAAGAATCGAGACCTAAATCGATATCAACTCCTTTAATCAGGCCGGAGGCAAGATTGTTCAGTTGCTGCGAAAGAATTTTACTCACACTCTGCCTTGCCAGCATTTCAGCAGATACTCCCGCACCGGATTCGAACGGATTTTCCCCGATAAAGCGGTTCAGTAAAAGAAGGGCAAAAACCTGCTTATTCATTTCAGATTCCTGGGTTCTGAGCTGGGTCAGCTTTTGGTCCACAATATCCGTTACCGTAGAGGAAACCGCATTATTCTTTTCATCTGTAGTAATATCGAAAGTAATCTGAGGCTTCAGAAGTTCACCTTTCATTTTTAATAAAGTATTGAAAGGTATTCTTTGCTTAAACTGGTTCATGATAGAAGCATCCTCTCCGCTTATCTGCTGTTCCACAAGGTCTATAGGCGGGGCTTCTGTTTTATAGACCGCCGTAATATCCATTGTTGCAGCGGTAGGCTCTCCCGTCCAGGTAATGGTACTTCCTTTCTGAATATCGAATTTACGTTTCAGAAGGCTCACAGAAAGTTCATAAGATCCTTTTTCCACTTCATAAACCCCTACAAGAGTGGTTTTTCCTGAAGGGTCAATACCGCCGGTAAGATCAGCCTCGCCCTGGAGTTTTACAAAATCCCCGTTGGCTTTATCAATAACAATTGAGAGTTTGGCTTCCTTGCTTACTTCAATATTCACGCTTACATCCATTCCTTTAAAACGGCTTTGCGCTTTCAAAGAATCGGTTTTGATCGTTTTATTTAGAACTACCTGATCCTGGTCTATAAACTCCACAATTCCGTCTCTTTCCTGAAGGGAAGGGCTGGACTGAGGAAGGACAAAGGTAAAATCCGTATCATCGGAAACAGAAAGCCTTCCGTCTACTTTTGGAAGATCCAGGTTTCCACGAACATGAAGCCCGGCATCAATGGCAAGAATTCCATACATTATGGCATCATTGGACTTCTCAGAATTCACCACTTTGAAATCCTTTGCATTAACGTCGAGATTAAAGGCGAAATCCCTGTACGTCTGCGTAAGAACCTGTCCGTCGATGACGAGTGAATTTCCGTCCTTATCATTGATTTTAAATTTATTAAATTCTATACCACGGCTGGTAAAATCTATTTCGTCATTGAGCTTTCTGAAATCACTGCCGGTTTTGGCAATTTCCAGGCCGGCATCATTGAATTTTACTTTACCTAAAATATTCGGTTGATCTGTATTTCCCGTTATCTTTAAATTCCCTGAAATATAGCCTTCCGTATTCGTTATGGCATTCATGGAGAACCCCTGAATACTTTTCATCTGAAGCTGATTGATGGCCATGTTCAGATCGAATGTACTGGAAGAAGTATTGTAATCCCCAAGAATTTTTACATCATTGTTGTTGCCGGAAAGGGCAACGTCAGCATTTAAAATATTCGGTGAAGTATTGTTCACTTTTATGGCAAGATTTCCAACAGGGCTTCCATAGACGATCAGGTCTGAAACGTTCAGATCGGAAGTGAAGGTCATCTTTTTGGTAACATCTCTAAGCTGTGCAGTTCCATTGATCGTTCCTCTTGCCAGGACCGTATCTTTTTTGATCAGTTCTGTAATGGTTTCAATTTTAAAATCTTTCAGTGCAACATTCAAAGGGCTGCCTGCGCGTTCGGTTTCAGACTGAAGTGAAATCTCACTGGAGCCATTAGTCAGGATAAAGTTATCCGCTAAAATTCCCTGGCTGCTGATCTGGATTTTATTGTTTTCGGCCACATTCCAGTCCGCATAATTAAGTTTCAGTCCATTTGGATTCAAAGAAATTTCAGTGATATCATTCAAAGATTTTGCATTTCCTGCGATAAGGAACTGGGTGGCATCTTTGTCGTCTTTTGTGGTTACGTTGTAATTGATGATATTATCCGCGACATCTCCGGTCACCGCAATTTTTTTCAGGGTGAAGCTGGAACTTTTTAAAGCACCTGCGTTAAGGCTGTACTGGAGCGCCTGGTTTTCATTGGTTACTTTTAACGCAATGTTTTCCAGGGAATTTTCACCGTACAGCAACTGCGGAATCTGTCCGTCCACTTCTATCTTTTGAGAATCGGCATCATAATTCCCAGCCAAATTGATCGTTTCAAAACTCTTCAGCTCCGGAACGAACTTCCTGATCAGGTCATCATTTTTGACCTTTGCATTGAATGTGAAAAACTGTCCCGGATCAACTTTCTGCCCTTTTGCGGGCTTCTGAAACTGATAATATTGATTGATGGTTTGCGTCAGAGCACCGAATATTTGCGTTAGTTTATACTTTCCTATCAGCGAAACATCAGCAATCTGAGAATTGAAAATAATCTTAGTAGAATCCTGGGTGGAAGAAGCTTTCAGATTGACTTCCTGTACAGGATAAACCTCCTTTGTATCTGAAAATGCAAAATCTTTCAGGTTTAAATACCCGTTCAGGGCATCCGGATTAAGGCTTGAAAAATCACCATCAATTTTTCCGGCAATGATCATTGGTTTTTCATAGAATCCAAGCTTATTCACATCAAGTTTGATGACTTCCCCATTGATTTTTACGGTAGGATTTTTTTCATTATAGACTCCGGAAGCGATTAAGTTCAGATTGGCATTCGGGTCTTTTGAATTTAACACGATATTATAAACACCACGGTTTATTTTTCCCGTTAAATCCATATTCTGGTAACGGTAGCCTTTGTAAACGGCCGATGCCACATGACCTTTCAGATTGGCGTTGGCATTTTTGAAATCAAAGCTTTCACCTTTTGCTGAAATTTGTGCTGTAATGGGCCCGATATCCTTATTTTTAATGATCTTTCCTACCTGGACAGCCTGAAGATTGGCTTTTACATCGTACAGCTCCCGGTTTTTCCTGCTCATGTCCACATCTGCAAGGATGGCTGCATTTCCAAGGGTAGAGTAGAGGTTCAGGTCTGTTTTGACGACTTTGGTTGTTCCTTTTGCACTTCCTTTAATGCTGAAATGAGACGGCAGGGAGATATTGGAAGGAATTGTATTTTTCGGCACCAGATTGTAAATTGTTTTAGCTTCCGTGGAAAGTTCTGCAATCCTGAGGTCATAGTACAGGTTTTCAGGTTTCATTGCGTTTTTGATCCTTCCGGATGCATTGACCCTTAACTGATCCAGACCTGATACTTTGAGATCTTTAATCAGGAGGTCATTCACCATTCCCTGAACATTTGCGTTCACATTCAGGATGGCATTCGGGTATTTGCTGAACGGGACCGTATTCCGTAAGGTAGGAACAATATTCAGAATATCTGCGAAACCTATTCTGGAGTTTTTAATGTTGGCAGAGATTTTTACGGCACCGGGATTGGCGGTCAGCTGATCAATCGATTCATAATTTAAGATGACCTCATCGCGGATCAGCGTTTTGGGAGTCTGCAGATAAAGGTCTTTCAGATATGCCTGTTTTTCCTGGTACACAAAATCCGTATTGAATTTCTGAATATCCAGGCCTCTTCCTTCTTTAATTTCGGCTGAATTCACTGTTCCTGCAAAAGTATTGTTCTCCATTTTGAAGCTTCTTACTTCCACATTCATTTTAGAGAAATTCATATGGTTGAAATCCATTCCCTGTTTGGTGGGAGCAATGGCGGTATTGTTGTAAACGGCTTTTACATCATTCAGGACAAGTTTTCCGAGAATCAATTTCATGGCTTTATCCTGATCAGAAACTTTGGACACTTCAGGTTCCTTTTTATCCTTCGGATTGGCATTTTGTGCGGGAAGATAAAGATTGGCATTAATGTCTGCTCCGGAAAGAACAACATTGGAAATATTGTAAGCATTGTTTTCCAGGTCCAGCTTATTAACCTTCGTGCTTAATTCTTTAAACAGGACTTTAGCAAAGGTTTTGGTATTGTCATCTCCGTAATCAATATCGAAATTGGTGAGTTTTATACCTCTGAGGCCAATATTCATCGGCTTTTTATCGTTAAGTGAATCAACCTTTTTCTCTACTTTCTCAGATACTTCTTCAAGAAGATCCTGTTTTAGCTTTAGTTTAAGTCCGTCAAGATTAATGTCATTAACGGCATAGGTATTTTTATTAAGGTCAAAAGTTTTAACCCGGGTATCAAACGATTTGAAATATAACTGAATGTCATTCCTCGACTGCTGATCGTTGAAGGTAACGCCAATATCTTTTAAATTGATTTTATCAAGAGAAATAATAAACGGTTTGGAAGGGCTTTCTTCTTTATCACTGGTCGCAAAAGCGTTGATAATGTAATCGAAATTGAATTTTCCGTCCGGTTTTCTTACCACATTGGCGCGGGCTCCTTCAAGATCTACCGAAGTAATGTCGGCAGTAGAATTGATAAGCTTGAGCATGTTCAAACCTACGTCGAGCTTTTTAACGGCTAGAAGGGTGTCGACATCCTGGCCTTTAAGGTAAAGGTTTTCCATGATCAGGCTGTTCGGAAATCCTATGTAAACCCGTTCCAGGCTTACTTTGGTCTTGATTTTTTTCTCAAGATATACAACCAGTTTGTCTTTGATGAAGTTTTGAACGGCAGGAAGCCTCAGACTAAGGATCAGCAGGGTAAGAAAAACCAATATTGAAATAAAGGTTATTGCAATACGCCTCAGGAGTTTTCTTTTGTTGATTTTCAGTTTCAAATGCGATCAGGTTTCTAACAAAGATAAGAATACTATTTTATAAGCTCTTTGTTGTGGTATCCTATTGCAAGTGCAAAAATCCTGCCTTGGCTGTCTTATTATGGAATTTAGTTTAGTAGTTGTCAAGTGAATTAGTTGATCAAGACAACCAAGGTTTGGATTTTTTGTTTAAAAGCCCCCTTTTTTAATCATTTTTTTAAGTGTTGAAAAGGTTAGCAAAATGAAATTCAAATGTTAGTATTTCAAAAGGGGGCAGAGATATATGGAGATAATAAATTTTTTGTTAATTATTTGCGTTTTCCCATTTCACTTCCTCACCCTGAGGGGCAGCTCCGCCCTGAGCAGGAGTAATAGGAGACGTTTCCTGGTTAATGTGGTAAATGTAGGCTGCAATTTTCTCAGCATCTCTTCCCGTAATGGTTCCTTCCTTGATGAAAGGCCTCATGGTAGGATTATTGGGTGAACCGTTTTCAAGCATCCAGAAAACATTTTTAAACAGGCTTTTTTCTTTAATATTGATCCAGTGAGTGTCCGTAAGGTTCGGACCGATACCTCCTTTTCCTCCGTCACCATGACAGGTTACACAGTTCGTTTTGAAAAGTTCCTGGCCTTCTGCAATATTGTCTGCACTGTATTTTGCTGTTTCCAGATTAACCTGGGGTGCCGTTTTTTCATATTCAGCTATGGATGCCAGCATTGTTTTTACTTCTTTATCATATTCAGCTTCCGGATGGGCATATTCTGTAAAAGCAAAAGCAGTAAGGTAAACAGCGCAGAATATGCATCCGAACCAGAAAAGACCGATCCACCATTTCGGCAGTGAGTTGTCCAGCTCTGTAATTCCATCGAAACCATGATCGATCAGAATATCTTTTTCTTCTGTAGCAGACTGCTTTTTGAATGCCGAATTCCAAAGTTTCTGATAATAGGGAATACTTTTCTCTGCCAAATATTCTTTCTTTTCTTCCTCCGATAATCTGCTGAAGTTTTCATTTTCAACCAGATCTCCTATGGAGTTCATAATCATCAGAAGAATCACGGCAATCACGATAAGCGCCCAGAAAAACGGGGAGGAAAAATAACCTGAATCTCCGGCGAACATTTCAAACGCCATGATCGTTAGTCCTATCGTTGTTGCGATGTATATTGAAATAGGGGTTCTCTTTTTCATTGCGGTATCATTTTAATCATTACTCAGCACTTGCCGTTTGAATCTGTGTTGTTTTAATATCAGTTCCCAATCTTTGAAGATAGGCGATCATTGCTACAATTTCTCTCTGCTCAAGCGGAACAAATGTAGCTCCTCTTGCCGTTCTTTCTTTTTCCATCTGGTCTTTTACATCAGTGGCTTCAGAATAAATTCTCTGTACAATAGCTTTTGACTGGCTGTCTGCCCATTTGCCGGCAGAGTCTATTTCCGCTTTTGAATAAGGAACATCGAAGGTGTTTTTCATCAATCTCATTTTGTCAACCATTTGAGTACGGTCCAGTTTATTGGTGATCAGCCATGGAAAACGTGGCATAATTGAGCCTGCGGAGGTAATTCTCGGATTATACATATGTTTAAAGTGCCATGAATCCGGGTTTCTGCCGCCTTCTCTGTGCAAATCTGGTCCTGTTCTCTTGGATCCCCATAAGAACGGTCTGTCATAAACAAATTCTCCCGCTTTGGAATACTGCCCGTTTTTACCTTCAAATCTTACCACCTCATCACGGAAAGGTCTGATCATCTGCGAGTGGCAGGAGTTACATCCTTCACGGATATACAGGTCTCTTCCTTCCAGTTCCAGCGGTGTATAAGGTTTTACAGCTGTAATCGTAGGAACGCTTTGTTTAAGGGATAATGTGGGAATAATTTCAACCAATCCACCGATAGCTACGGTTATGAATGCCAATATAGATAACAGTTTCGGAGTTCTTTCCAGCCACAGGTGAACGCCTTCGCCTTCTTTTCTTGCGCTGCCGATATCTGCCAGTGCCGGAGCTTCTGCAGGAACGTTTTTCTGGAATGAACCTGATCTTATGGTTTTGATAACATTTACTACCATTAAAATAGCTCCTGAAAGATAAAAGATACCTCCTAAGAATCTCATTTTAAAGTAAGGGATAATGGCAGTCACCGTATCCAGCCAGTTTTTGTACATCAATGTACCATCCGGGTTAAACTGTTTCCACATCAATCCCTGTGTAAATCCTGAGATATACATTGGTACTGCATAGAAAATAATTCCTAAAGTCCCTAACCAGAAATGCCAGTTGGCTAATTTTTTAGACCATAGCGGCGTTCTCCACATAATAGGAATCAGGTAATAAACTACTCCGAAGGCCATGAAACCATTCCATCCAAGAGCTCCCATATGTACGTGCCCGATCACCCAATCCGTGTAGTGTCCGATTTTATTTAAAGATTTTGTTGCCAGCAAAGGTCCCTCAAAAGTGGCCATACCATAGCAGGTAACTGCCACCACAAAGAATTTAAGGATCGGATTTTCTCTTACTTTATCCCAGGCTCCTCTTAGGGTAAGAAGACCGTTCAGCATTCCTCCCCAGGAAGGGGCAATCAGCATGATAGAGAACCCGGTTCCAACGGCCTGAGCCCATGCCGGAAGCGCCGTATACTGAAGGTGGTGAGGCCCGGCCCATAGGTATACGAAAATCAGCGACCAAAAGTGAATAATGGATAATTTGTAGGAGAATACAGGACGCTGTGCCGCTTTCGGCATGAAATAGTACATCAGACCCAATACCGGAGTGGTCAGTACGAATGCTACGGCATTGTGGCCGTACCACCACTGTACAAGAGCATCTTTTACACCGGCATATACGGAATAGGATTTCCAGCTTGTGAATGATAAGGGAACTTCGAGGTTATTAAAGATATGGAGCATGGCTACGGCAATCCATGTTGCGATATAGAACCAGATGGCTACATAAAGGTGTCTTACCCTTCTTTTGGCGATGGTTCCGAACATATTGATACCGAAGATAACCCATGAGAAGGTAATCAGGATATCAATAGGCCATTCGTGTTCAGCATATTCTTTGGAAGTATTGATTCCCATTAAAAATGTGATCACTACGGCAACAATCATCAGCTGCCAGCTCCAGAAATGGATCCATGAAAGCGTATCGCTGTACATTCTTGTTTTTAAAAGCCTCTGCATACTGTAGTAAGCTCCGCAGAAGAAGGAATTACACACAAAAGCAAAAATCACGGCACTCGTATGCAGCATTCTGATCCTTCCGAATCCCATGGCACCCTGTGTATTGATAAGTCCCTGGATATTTCCGCTTCTCAGACTCTGGATAGTGGTATCATCCGTCCCGAATAAAAACTCAGGCAACTCGGGGTAGAAAAGCATCAGCGCAGCCGTAAGTCCCAACAGAAAGCCTACCAGCCCGAATACGATAGTAGCATACAAGAATGCTCTGACAATATTATTGTCATAATTGAATTTTTGCGTCTCCATAATTCCAATAGTGTTGTTCCGAAGTGATATTTATCTTCTGAAATCAAATGATGATACTCTTGATTTGGATGAAAAAATAAATATCATGTAACGTGTATAATGTTTTGCCAAAGGTATTTATTAACTTTGTGTAAGTCTAGTAGGTATCCTTCTAAACTATACCGAAAACTACTAAAACAAAAACGATGAAAGTATGTGGCCAAAATATCAGGAAAATCCGTAGAAGCAAAGACTTTACGCAAGAGTATATGGCTTTTGAAATGGGCATTTCCCAAAAGGCCTATTCGGATATTGAAAATTCTAAGGTGAAGATCAATCTGGAAATACTGACGAAAATTTCAGACATTCTGGAAATTAAACCGTCTGACATCTGCAGTATTTCCCATAAATGTGGAACAGATGGAAATGAGGATAGATATCAGGGGCTTTTGGAGTATATGAAAAAGAATAATATTTCAATTCCTGAAGAGTTTTTATAAACAAATTCTGCTTTTTATTTTTTTAATACTTTAAAACTGAATCTGTTGAATGTTCTTATAGCGTTACAGAAGAGAAATTACTCTAAAGTTTTATATATTTAGAGCATAATTCATTCTATGAACAGTGAGCAGAAAACAGAACCCAAAGACGGTTCTTTAGTCAGAGGATTAACTAACAGACATATTCAATTAATTGCCCTCGGGGGAGCCATAGGAACAGGACTGTTTCTTGGGATAGGGCCGGCAGCTGTTTTGGCGGGACCATCCGTTATTCTGGGATACGCCTTAGCAGGAATCATTGCCTTTTTTATTATGCGCCAGCTTGGTGAAATGGTTGTTCAGGAACCTGTTTCAGGGAGTTTCAGTCATTTTGCTTATAAATATTGGGGAAATTTTCCGGGATTTGCTTCCGGATGGAATTATTGGATCCTCTATATCCTGGTGAGTATGGCGGAGCTTACAGCAATTGGTCATTATATCCATTTCTGGTGGCCGGAAATTCCGCTCTGGGTTTCCAGTTTATTCTTTTTCATTGTTATTAATGCTTTAAACCTTGCTTCCGTAAAAGTGTACGGGGAAACTGAGTTCTGGTTTTCTATTATCAAAGTCGTGGCTATTGTTGCGATGATTCTTTTCGGGATCTATCTCTTGGTAAGCGGTACCGGTGGAGATAAAGCCAGTATTCAGAATTTATGGAACGACGGCGGATTTTTCCCGAAAGGATTGTTCAATAAAACTGAAACCGGATATTCCGGGCTCTTTGCTGCTATGGCCATGATTATGTTTTCTTTCGGAGGTTTGGAACTGATAGGAATTACTGCCGCAGAAGCTAAAAATCCGGAAAAAACAATTCCACAGGCGACCAATCAGGTGATCTACAGAATCCTGATCTTTTATGTGGGGGCATTGGTCATTTTGTTTGCTTTAAGCCCTTGGAGGGAAATTACAGAGGGAACAAGTCCCTTCGTAATGGTTTTTCAGAACTTAAACGGATTTGAATTTAACCTGTTTGGAAAAGTAATACAGTTTAATTCACTCATCGCAAATGTTCTTAACCTGATCGTTTTGACAGCGGCTTTATCCGTATACAACAGTAGTGTTTACAGTAACAGCCGCATGCTTTTCGGGCTGGCACAGCAGGGAAATGCACCAAAGTTTTTAACGAAGCTGAACAAAAGCCATGTTCCTACCAATGCTATCATTGTATCTTCCTGTTTTGCGGGAATATGTATTATTATCAACAAACTGGTTCCTGAAAAGGCATTTGAGTATTTAATGGCCCTGGTGGTTTCCACTCTTATTATCAACTGGCTGATGATTTGTTATACCCATTTGAAATTTAGAAAGGAAAAAGACAAAGAAGGCATGAGGGCCTCTTTTCCCTCTATATTTTATCCGGTTTCAAACTATATCTGTATATTGTTTTTAATTGCAATTTTAGTATTGATGAGTATTACAGGAATGGAAATCCAGGTGATTTTGATTCCGGTGTGGCTTGCTTTCCTGTTTGTCATGTTTAAGCTTTATAAAACTAAAAACCAGTAGTAAACGGAAAGGGAGAATTGGAAGTGCGGGGTGCAAGTTTACGAGATTGAAATTATACAATTTACTTCAATTGGCGAAACCATAAAACTGTTTTGCCTGAACAATGAGTCCAAAACCTGAACCTATATTTTATGAAAATAGCACACAACCTGAAATGTATTTTACTTTTTTCGTTATTATCAGCATTTTGTTTTTCGCAGAAGTTTAGTTTTATCTATGAAGCTAAATATAAAACAAGTAAGGAGAAACCTGAAGATATTAATACTGATAAAATGATTCTGGATTTTGACAATAATGTTTCTATTTTTAGAGAATCCATGTCCAGAGATACCGATTCCCTTAAGCTTATTAATAAAAATGGAGGCTTTAAATTGGGGGTTGAAAATCAATTTTATGTAAAAAAAGATATGAGTAATAATAAGGTAGAGAAAATTATTACTTATTTACATGCAAATTATCTTCTTCCTATTGATGAAGAATTAAACTGGAAAATCTTGCCGGAACAAAAAACAATAGGAAAATATAAAACACAGAAAGCGGAAGTTAACTATGGTGGAAGAAACTGGATTGCGTGGTTTACAACGGAGTTACCTTTTAATGATGGTCCCTATGTTTTCCATGGATTACCCGGTTTAATCATTTCTATTGAAGATACAGAACATGATTACTCCTTCAATTTAATACAAATAAAAAAGGGGAGCAATTGGTTTGATGCAAGAACAAAAACCATTACAATCGATTGGGCAAAATATGATCTTCTTGGAAAATCCTATTATAATGATCCCTGGAATTCCAAAACTGCTAAAAAAGTTATTTTTACTGATCCTCAGGGTAATGAAAAAGATATCAATGAAATGATCAGACAAGCACAAAAATCTATTCTTGAAGACAATAATCCTTTAGAATTGAATCACAAAATCAATTATAAATAAACTTCTGCCGGATGCTAAGCCGGGTTCATTGATGAAATATAAATTGTTTGAAGAAATAAATAAAAAAACCATCCTCAGAAAAGGATGGTTTGTAGACCCACAGGGATTCGAACCCCAGATGACTGAACCAAAATCAGTAGTGTTACCGCTACACCATGGGTCTTTGTTTATTTCAGTGGTGCAAATTTACAGCTTTTTTCTTTAGATACAAGAACTTTTTAAAGTTTTTTTTAAATTTACACTACTTTTTATTTCACAAAATTATGCTGCTAGACTTCAATAATCTCAATATTAATAATTTATCCTTTCACACAGATTTCGGACAAAAAATAATTTTCTTTTTAAAGGAATGGTTTTCTGAAAGTGATACTGTAGAGGTACAAACTTCAGGCTCTACAGGGACCCCGAAAATTTTTGAAATTGAGAAAAGAAAGATGTTGAATTCTGCTGTGATGACCTGTAATTTTCTGGGCTTAAAAGAAGGAGATAAAGCATTGATATGCCTTCCTGTGGAATATATTTCCGGAAAGATGATGGTAGTACGTTCGATAGAAAGAAAATTGAAGCTGGTTGTTGCAGAGCCATCTCTGAAGCCCGTTGAATTTTTAAATGAAGAAATAGATTTCTGTGCCATGACTCCGCTTCAGGTAGAAAACTCTTTAGATAAACTTCATCTGATTAAAAACCTGATTATTGGCGGGGCAGCTGTTTCGGAAAGCCTCAAGCATAAAATTTCCGGTAATCTGAAACTGTCACCTTCAAACCGTATTTTTGAAACTTACGGAATGTCTGAAACCCTTTCCCATATTGCCCTGAAAGAGATTGTACCAAAGCCGGAAGATTATTTCACTATCTTTGAAAATGTTTCTATCAGTGTGGATGATAGGGGCTGTCTCAAAATATCAGCACCAAATCTCAATGCTGAGGTGCTTCAGACTAATGATTTAGTTGAGATTAAAGGTGAAAAACAGTTTAAATTCCTGGGGCGTATAGATAATGTGATCAATTCGGGAGGAGCAAAAATTTTTCCGGAAACTTTGGAAGCTTTAGTAAAAAAAGAGATTCCCAATGAAGCCGTTTTTGTGGGAATAAAAGACGAAAGTTTGGGACAGAAATTGATACTGATTATAGAAGGAAAAGAATCTGAAGATATATCAGCAAAAATATCTGGGTTGCCATTTGAAAAAAGTTTCCATAAGCCGAAAGAAATTATTTTCATGGAAGAGATTCCACGAACCCCGAATGGTAAAGTAAACAGGTTGGAGCTGGAAAGAAAAATAAACGAATACTTATAATCTTTTATCCTGATTCTTGCTTCCTGAATCTTGACTCTCAAAATAAAAAACATGAAAGATTTTTCAAAAGAACTCAGCTTTAAAACTTCCCGGAGCAGTGGAGCAGGAGGCCAGAATGTGAATAAGGTGGAAACTTCTGTTACCGTTCTCTGGCTTGTTGCTGAATCTGAATTTTTCAATGATGATCAAAAGGAACTGATTCAAAGTAAATTGAAAAACAGGATCAATGCTGAAGGATATATGTTTCTGACCGTATCGGAGAGCAGAACCCAACTGATGAACAAGAATAAGGCGATTGAAAAAATTATTGAACTCGTTCATAAAGCTTTAATTGTTCCAAAGAAAAGATTGGCTACAAAACCTTCAAAAGGACAAAAGCAGAAACGTCTGGATACCAAAAAGAAAATTTCTGAAAAAAAGGAGAACAGGAAGTTTAAATTTTAGATTCGGGTTGCAGGGTTCGGGGTTTGAGTTTCACATATCAGTTTTTTTCAGTATCTTAGGAGTATCATTAATCATCAATTAAGTATGACAGCAATTTTTTCTTTATCCGCAGCCTGCCCATCCAATGGCCTTTTGCTGTCGCTGTTATACCTGCATACAGATTCTTTTCTTAAAAGTTCCAAGGACTTTATCAATTAAGCCCTGTCAGGATCCAAAGGCAGGGAATATCTCAACAAATTTTACGTACTATTTTTTGCAGTTTTCTACGGGCAAAAGGCGAACAGGTCTTGCATTCCGCATTGGATCACTGGAATAACTGCATCGTTATTATTTAAAAAATATTAAAAATGTCAAATCCTATTATTGTAACGACCGGAATTTATGATGCTATAAAAGATACGATCAGAAGAAAAAAAGTAAGCATGCCGGAAGAGAAACGGCTTGCTGAGGAACTGAGAAAGGCCAAACAGGTTTTAAGGAGGGAACTTCCTGCTGATGTGGTGACCGTCAACAGAAAAGTAACGATCAAAGATCATACTCAGAATTTTGAACATGAATATATTTTTGTGGCCTCTGCAAAGGCTAAACCGGCAAAAAATAAACATTCCATCTTATCGGATATGGCCCTGGCAACTGTTGGGTATAAAGTAGGAGATATAATCCACTGGCCCTTTAAAGATGGAGAAAGGAAAATAGAGATTCTAAAAGTGGAACCCTGGTATGGGTAGTTCTTCATATCTTGTATTTTGTTAGATGAAAGTACAGCTTCAGGGCTGTACTTTTTATTTAAAAACCTTGATGAGTGAACTATTTTTTATCATTTGTTAAAAAAGAATGCTTATACAAGAGTTTCTTGAAGTACTCATGTTGCATTCCGTTTTTAAGTTTTATCTTTGCAAAAATTTAAAAAATGAGCAAACCGATAACTGAATTCATAGAAAAGTATTACCTGCACTTCA
This sequence comes from Chryseobacterium oranimense, assembly GCF_900129755.1. Classification (GTDB taxonomy): domain Bacteria; phylum Bacteroidota; class Bacteroidia; order Flavobacteriales; family Weeksellaceae; genus Chryseobacterium; species Chryseobacterium oranimense. The sequence continues at coordinate 135,162 of NZ_FQWT01000006.1, read as the reverse complement.
ACGCAGCTGCATTGGTGGATGCTTCTAAAGGATATGTTGCACATCTTAAAGATGGCGGAAAAATGATGATTACTTTAGCAGGAGCAATGTCTACTGCTGAATTAGGAAAGATCCTTGCAGAAATGATCCGTCAGGGAAAAGTTGATTTTATTTCTTGTACAGGAGCTAACCTTGAAGAAGATTTAATGAACCTTGTAGCACACTCTCACTATGAAAGAGTTCCTCATTATAGAGATTTAACGGCTCAGGATGAGTGGGATCTTTTAGAAAGAGGTCTGAACAGAGTTACAGATACTTGTATTCCGGAAGAAGAAGCTTTCAGAAGATTACAAAAACATATTGTAGAGATCTGGAAAGATGCAGAAGCTAAAGGAGAAAGATATTTCCCTCACGAATTCATGTACAAAATGATCCTTTCGGGAGTGTTAGAGCAGTACTATGAAATTCCAAGAGAAAACTCATGGATGATCGCTGCCGCGGAAGCTAACTTACCAATTGTAGTTCCGGGATGGGAAGATTCTACAATGGGTAACATTTTCGCTTCTTACTGCATCAAAGGAGAGCTTAAAGCTACTACAATGAAATCAGGTATTGAGTATATGACTTATCTTGCTGACTGGTATACTAAAAACTCAGGAGGAAAAGGAGTAGGATTCTTCCAGATCGGTGGAGGTATCGCGGGAGATTTCCCTATCTGTGTAGTGCCGATGCTTTACCAGGATATGGAAATGCATGACATTCCTTTCTGGTCTTATTTCTGCCAGATTTCAGATTCTACAACATCTTACGGATCTTATTCAGGAGCAGTTCCTAACGAGAAAATCACTTGGGGGAAACTGGATATCACCACACCGAAATTCATCGTTGAAAGTGATGCTACCATCTGTGCACCATTGATGTTCTCTTATATCCTTGAGAATTCTTAAGAATAAAATTCTTATTAAAAATACCAGCGCTTCAATTCATTTTGAAGCGCTTTTTTATTTTCTCACCGTCATTGCGAGCGTAATAAAGCAATCTCTTAATCATCTTAACTACTAAACTTAATGGTTTATTTTGAAACATTAAGGTTGAATAAGGTTTTTAATTTTTAAGATGAGATTGCTTCGTCGCGCTCGCAATGACAGGCTGTAACAATTATTCAAGCGAATTTACCAGTACGAAATAACGGTAAGCCAGAATGCCTTTCTGCAGTTTGGTTAATTTATTAGGATCTTTACCACTCAGCTTCGGAAGCACTTTTTTATTCACTGTATTCAACAGTCTGAAAAATGATTTTTTCATATCTTTAATATTTAAATGAAACATCATTGAGGAGTAAAAGAATTCAAAAATGATGCAGAAATTATTATTCGGAACTATTTATTTACAGGATAACAGATTATTATGGACGAAATTTTCAAACAACAGGTTTACGAAATCACAAGACTGATTCCAAAAGGCAGAGTTTCCTCTTATGGCGCCATAGCCAAAGCTGTAGGTTATCCGAATCATTCCCGGCATGTAGGAAAGGCGATGGGTGGCTGTCCTGCAGATGTTCCTGCTCATCGGGTGATTTCCAGCTCTGGCACGTTATCCGTTCCTGAATTCCAGAAAAGATTGGAAGCAGAAGGGATTACTGTTGAAAATTTTAGAATAAAAAACTTTAAAAAACTCTTCTGGAATCCTTTGGAAGAATTATAATCTTATTAAAACATAAATGGAGTTTCCGGCGGCTTCGCCGCCGGAAACTCCATGAAAAAATATTGATAATGCCACTACCACAAGTCGGATCATCATTCCCCTTCTCCAAAGGGGGGGATTTTTGCCCGCAAAAAGACGGGGGTAGTAAAAAAAACAATAAAAAATGCCACGAAGCCCAACAGCTTCACGGCATTTAAAATTTATAAGTAAAGAATTTACTTTCTGCTTCTCGGACTTTTCAGTTCTTCCTTCAATCTTTCATTCTCTTCTTTCAAAAAAGAAATGTAATCCTGAAGATTCTGAATGATAGACCCCGGAATATTATTAAACTGACTGTTAATTCCGCCCGAAGAACTATCATTAAATACAGGATGATCATTATTGATCACCACCTTTGCTTCCTCATCTTCATAAATGTCCTCTACTGCAACATCCAGAAAACGGGCAATTTTGTTCCATTCGTCTTTTATAATCCTTACATCACCGCTTTCCTTTCTGCTGTAGTTGGATACATCAGTCGCAATAATATCAGCTATCTGTTGTTGGGTGTAGCCTTTCTGTTTTCTGATGGCACGTAGTTTTTCTTTTTGCATATCCGGCATTTTATACAAAAATGGAAAAAAACCTTAAAATGTACAATAAAAAATGGAAAAAATATGGGTCAGGTTCTTTGTATTTAGCAGAAAATATACAGAAAGTTGATTTTATTAAAATATTCACATCAATACATTGATATTTTTCTTTAAAATCATTACACCCCATCACCACAATTTGTCATTGCGAGCGCAACGAAGCAATCTCATCTTAAGAACGAAGTTTAAACTTAATATTCTTAAAACCTTATCTATCCTTAATGTTTCAAAATAAACCATTAAGTTTAGTAATTAAGATGATTTAAGAGATTGCTTTGCTGCGCTCGCAATGACAATAGTGTATAGTTTGGCAGATGCACATAAAAAAATTGCTCCCAAAATGAGAGCAGTCTTATTGTTTATGTAATATTATTATTTCTCCAGTTGCTTGTAGCTTCTCTGGATAAAATCTGTAAGGTCTTTTCCTTTCAATAGATTTTGGGAAAGTTTCGCAAGATCCAGAGCATACCTGATAAGGTTTTCTTTTTCCTCAGCATTTTCTGTCTTCAGAATCTGGTTGGAAAGCTCACTGTTTGAATTCACCACAAGATTATACATCTCCGGGAATCCTCCCATTCCGAACATACCTCCGCCTCCGGTTGCCTGCATCTCCTTCATTCTTCTCATGAATTCAGGCTGAGTGATGGTAAACGGAGCATCACTGCTGTCAAGATCCTCAAGCTGCACAGTGAATTTGGCGTCTTTTACAGCCTCTTCAACGTCTTTCTTTAAAGCTTCTTTTTCAGTTTCATTTAGCTTGGAAATAATCGGCTCATCCTTTTTGATGAGGTTATTGATATGGTCTGCATCCACTCTGGCAAATGATACTTTCTCTTTCGTAGTTTCCAGTTTCTGGATGACATGTGAAATCACAGGAGAATCTAATAGCAGAACTTCATAACCCTTATCGTTTGCTGCCTGAATGTAGCTGTGCTGTTCGTCTGCATTGGTAGCATACAGAATTACTGTGTTACCATCTTTATCGGTCTGCGAAGGCTGAATTTTTTCCAGTAATTCATTCCACAGGAAGTACTTTCCGTCTGTGGTAGGATACAAGGTAAATTTATCTGCCTTTTCTGCAAATTTCTCTTCTGTGATGATTCCATATTCGATAACGATCTTGATATCATTCCATTTTTTCTCATAATCTTCACGGTTTTCGTTGATCAGAGAAGACATCTTATCAGCTACTTTTTTGGTGATATAGGAAGAAATTTTCTTCACCGCACCATCTGCCTGAAGATAAGAACGGGAAACGTTCAACGGAATGTCCGGAGAATCTATTACACCTCTCAGAAGCATAAGGAAATCCGGAACAATGCCTTTCACTTCATCCGTTACGAATACCTGGTTCTGGTATAGCTGGATTTTATCCTTATCAATATTTAAATTGTTGCTTATTTTAGGGAAGAATAAAATTCCGGTAAGATTGAAAGGATAATCAACATTCAGGTGAATATTGAATAAAGGCTCCTCAAACTGCATCGGATACAATTCATGATAGAACTTCATATAATCCTCATTCGTCAGTTCGCTTGGCGCAATAGTCCATGCCGGAGTAGGATTGTTGATGATATTGTCTACTTCTTCCGTTTCAGCCACAGCATCTTCAGGAGCATCTTCCGGTAACGGAAGGGTGTGGGTTTTTGTTCCGAACTTAATAGGAACAGGCATGAATTTATTATATTTTAAAAGCAGTTCACGAATCTTTCCTTCTTCAAGGAATTCCGTAGAATCTTCTGCAATATGAAGAACGATTTCCGTTCCTCTGTCAGTTTTATCCGTTGTTTCTTCAAGGGTGAATTCCGGGCTTCCGTCACAGATCCATCTTACGGCAGGTTCATCTTTGTAAGACTTTGTGATGATTTCCACTTTTTCAGCTACCATAAATGCTGAATAGAAACCAAGACCGAAGTGTCCGATAATTCCTGCATCTTTCGCTGTGTCCTTATATTTCTCAAGGAATTCCTCAGCTCCTGAAAAAGCAACCTGGTTGATGTATTTCTCAACTTCTTCAGCAGTCATCCCGATACCCTGATCGATGATATGAAGTGTTTTGTTTTCCTTGTCAACTTTAACTTCAATCTTCGGATTTCCGTATTCAACTTTTGCTTCCCCGATGCTTGTTAAATGCTTTAGTTTTAAGGTAGCATCCGTTGCATTGGAAATTAGTTCTCTCAGGAATATTTCGTGGTCACTGTAAAGAAATTTTTTAATAAGCGGGAAAATATTTTCCACAGATACATTAATATTTCCTTTAGTCATAATAATTTTTGTTTTTTAATTTTCTATTCCTGACTCAAAAAAAATACCATGCGTCAGAATGTGACAGAATGGCATTGATTTTTGAGGAAATATTTTAAAAACTGAAAATTTAGCTATAAGAATTTATGCCGATTTATTGATTCTTCTTTGTTTCCTGAACTGAAAAAAGAAACCTATAATAAACAGTACAAAAAGAGCAAGAAGTGTTTGTCCAATGATTGCATCTGTAGGAGCTTTAGCTAATGGATGCCCAACCGGAACACGTGTAAAAGTCTCATTAACGGTAGGAACCAATGATAAGAAAAAACTGAAGGAGAGAAGAAAGGTTTCAAAGAAACGGGCTCTGTTGTTTCCTTGCTTTTTACTGTGAAGAAAATAAGCGATCAATATTAAAACAACGATGAAAAGGGCAAAAATATGTCCCGGATTAAATCCTCCATGTTTGGATAATCCTAAAGCAGTAAGTGACGTGATGAGTGTTAAGTAAAAATAAATTTTTCCGGAAGGCGAGCTCAGATCAATTTTCCCTTTTTTTATAAAATCTGTAACAGCTGCCACAATAGCAATAATACCAATAGCGGTATGGAAAATTCCCAAATACGATAGTCCCATAATTTTAATTTTTTGATTGTTGAATTACTGTTGACAAAATTGCAACAGAAACAGAAAAAAAATTTTGTAAAAAAGTTCAATTATCTGTCTGTTTGGTTCAAGAAAAACTTGCTGAACTAACGTGGAAAAGATTTGAATAAAAAATTAATCTTCCTTGTTTACCTTGGATCGATAATGTGTAGGGGAAGTATTGTATTTGTCATGAAAACTTTTGGTAAAATTAGCCAGATCATTGAATCCACACTCAAAAGCGATATTGGAAATGCGTTCGCCGGAAATCAGCAATAATTCTGCCGCTCTTTCCAGTCTTTTGGTTTTAAGGTAACTGGCGGGAGAGTTATCGTATAATTTTTTAAATTCCCTTTTAAACGAAGAAACGCTTAAATTGGTTTTCTGCGCCAGCTCTTCAATGCTTACCGGCGAAAACAAATGGGCTTCTATAATCTGTTTGAACGTATAAGATGTCGGCGAGAAAAGCTGAGATAATATAGCCTGTATGGTCTCTGCCTCTTGTGTTTGGGAAAGCAGAAGGATAATTTCTTTTAGTTTTAAAATCAGGATCTCATCATTGACCAAAGCCGGATTTTCAAAATAGAAGAGAAGACCTTCAATATATTTATGAATCAGGAAATCATTGTTTATTTTTCCGCTCAACTGGTTAGTTGCTTTGCCACCCGGCTGAAGGATCAGGGGAAGTTCTCTTTCATAGATCTTCTTTAATATATCCGGATGGAAGGTTACGATCACAACTTCACCTTTAATGTCAGCATTTGAATTATGGATATGATTTCCGGAATTGATACAGTTGAGTAACAATGAATGTCTGGTAGGAATATCGGTAAGGATATCCTCAGACTGATACTGCATTTCGCCTGTCAGCATATATAAAAAGCACGCCTGCTCGGCAACCGGAAAGGTAAATTCAAAAGGAGATTGTACATCCACTTTCTGAATGAATGTTTTTCCGAACAGATCAATTTTTTTATAATCAGTAATCATTTATCTCGATGTGCTTTGGCGGATATAAAGTTAAAAATAAAAACGGTCTGAATTTCAGACCGTTTTTATTACTTATTTTTTGTTTTTCATTTCTTCCTTGATCTTGTTTTCAAGTTCCTCAGCAAGCTCAGGATTGTCTCTTAAAACATCCTTCACCGCATCACGTCCCTGACCCAATTTTGTTTCCTCATAGCTGAACCAAGAGCCGCTTTTCTTCACAACTCCCATGTCTACGGCAGTATCAAGGATTTCACCTACTTTGGAAACTCCTTCACCGTACATAATGTCAAATTCTGCCTGCTTGAAAGGAGGAGCTACTTTGTTTTTCACGATCTTCACCTTTACACGGCTTCCGATAGCTTCGTCACCGTTTTTGATCGGTGCGCTTGCTTTTCTGATGTCCAGTCTTACAGAAGCATAAAATTTCAGGGCGTTACCACCGGTGGTCGTTTCAGGGTTCCCGAACATTACACCGATTTTCTCCCTCAACTGGTTGATGAAGATCACGGTACATTTTGTTCTTGAAATGGTTGCTGTAAGTTTTCTTAATGCCTGAGACATCAGTCTTGCGTGAAGACCCATTTTGGAATCTCCCATTTCACCTTCAATTTCCGCTTTTGGAGTAAGGGCTGCCACCGAGTCGATAACTACAATGTCAATAGCTCCTGAACGGATAAGGTTATCAGCAATTTCCAAAGCCTGCTCACCGTTGTCCGGCTGTGAAATGATAAGGTTTTCCAGATCAATTCCCAGCTTAGCTGCGTAAGTTCTGTCGAAAGCGTGCTCCGCATCAATGAATGCTGCAATACCGCCTGCTTTCTGTGCTTCAGCAATAGCATGAAGGGTTAATGTTGTTTTACCTGAAGATTCAGGACCGTATATTTCGATGATTCTTCCTCTTGGATAGCCACCAACACCTAGTGCGATGTCAAGTCCCAGAGATCCTGAAGGAATTACCTCTATGGTATTGTCTACAGAATCATCACCCAACGTCATTACAGTCCCTTTTCCGTATGTTTTATCTAGCTTGTCAAGCACTAAAGCAAGTGCTTTCTTCTTATCATCAATGTTACTCATCTCTATTAAAATAATTTCTCAAAAATACATAATTTTAACATCAAAAGCTAATATTATTTGGTTTGAAAAACTATTTTTAGAGTTAAAAAATGATAAATTTTTATAGCGGTTACGATTCATCACAAAAGCAATGCCGGATCTTATGATTGAACGCATAAAAATCACATTTTTACACTTTTACAGAAGGTTTTGCGGGAAATTTTTCTAGTGAAAATTTGAATTTTTGGTGATCCTCAGATAATCTTCCAGTACTTTCATCTGGTCCTTATTTCCTTTTTTTATTCTGGCTTCCCTGCTTACGAATTTATCATATACTTTATTGATGACCATCTTCGTTTTTGGAAACAGATTTTTGGCAGAAACATCAGGGATTTCAAGCCTTTTACAAACTTCATCATCCAAAAGGAACCATGTACAGCAGATATGAAGATATCTGAGATTTTTCCTTTCAAATTTGAATTTTAAAATCGGGTTTTCCAGGGATTCATTCAGTAAGGAATGGGCGAGTAAAATAGAATCTTTATCGGACGGCGGCTGAACGGAAGTCCAGAGATAGAAATATTCCGTTGCCTGTTTTTTATTGTCCGGAAGAAGCTGTTCCGGTATTCCCAGCAAATAGCCTACGTATTTCCAAAGGTGAAAAATTCCTTCCTCTTCTTCAGCAGAAAAAGTATTTCCTAATTTTTGAAGACTATGCAGAAAAACAAGGCTGAAGCCGATATACGTTGCCATCATGTCCCAGGAATTGATAGGTTCGCCCCAGCTTTCCGTATCCCATTCCTTGTAATACTTCTTTATGGAAAGCCTTGCGTAAGAATGGATCAGACGGGTTTTGATAGCAAATTCATAGCCCTTTGCATGAAGTTCCAATGCGTCGTAACGGGTAGCGTTTACCCAGAAATCCAGTGTTTCCGAAAGACGTTTTACAGCACCTTTTTTCAGTGCTTCTGTAGCAACAAGCGGTTTATTCAGATAAGCATAATCGTAACCGCCCATCAGACAGTAATCCCTTAAAGAGATCAGGGAATCCAGATTGCTTCGCATGCAGAGTTCTGCTCCATTCTTCAGGAGATTATAATCAAGCCAATCGGGAATTTTCTGGGTTTGAGTGAAGAGCTTTTTTACACTTTCAGGAACGTTGTCTGCTTCAGAAACGCCGTTACGGATGTAACCTTCAATTTCTCGGGATGCTTCGTGAAATTTTTTAGCCAGATAAACATCTTTTACTACCTGATCACCCATTTCATCAACATGATAAAAATAAGGTGAGAACTGATCAAAGTTGTTAAAGCTCACTTCTGCACCGGAAAAATCAATAAGCTGCTTTCCGTTGCCTTTTTCCCAGAAATTCCTGAAATGAGGGGAATCTTTAAATCGCGGTTGTATAATCGGTTTGTCCATCTTGTATAAAAATACAAGTTTTGCACCGAAATTTTCTGGTGAGATTTATCAGTGTTCCTGCGGGGTTTTATTTAATTACACAAATTATTTTATATAAGTCCTTTTTCAAATGCTTTCTTAACGAGCTCTTTACTGTTCCTTGAATTTGTTTTCCGCAGAATATTTTTCCTGTGTGTCCTTATCGTATGTTCAGACAGGATCAATGCCTGTGCTATTTCCGGTCCGGAATATCCTTTTGCAATGAGGGACAGAATTTCCATTTCTCTTTTTGTTAAATGCTCCGAAAAGTTTTCCGGTTTCGAGAAACAATCCAGCTTTACCTGGTGGAAATCATTTCTCGGGCCTATTCCTGAAACCAGGACAGTATAGGGATTTTCTTTTGTGATATGGTGGATATTGGTGTGAATATTTATAGACTGTATGGGAATTCCGGCTTCGTCTTCCATTGTAATAATGGACTGATGATGGAACAGCTCATAATTTCCGTCTGCTGTTTTCATTCTGAAACAATAGCTGCCTTTTATGTAAAGCTGGCTTTCCAGGCCAATCTCTGTAATTTTGTTGACAAGGACCTGCTCAGCTTTAATCACAAATTCAATATCATCAGGATGCGTAAGATCGATGACCTCTTTTAAGTTTTCAGGGTAAGAGGACAGGCCGTGAAGCTTAAGAATGTTTTCGTGATGATGCGAAAGTGTACTGTTGGTAAGATTCAAAGCATAATAATAAAATTCACCTATGGCAAACATTTCACCAATGATGCGCTCAATGGGTGGCTTATCTAGAATCTTCCTGTCTCTCCTGACGCCTGGATAAGTATTCCAGATTTCAATGAGAGGATGTTTTTGTTCTGAGTTCCCCATGAATAATTAGTTTTAGCTAAAATAACCAAAATACTTACAAAATACCACAAAAGGGGGATTTTTTTACTTTGATAAAATTCCAAACTTTGTAGGAACTAATAACCAGGGAAACTCAATTTATTCTATTCCGTTTTGTTTAATGATTTATTTTTTTCTGTAGTTTGTTATAAATTGAGAAAAAATTATCCGTCATTGAATAAATGGCGACAGTCTGTACAAATGGCTTTAATTATTGAAAGTTATTAAATGATGTTATAAAACAGTTTACTCTTTTCTTTTTTAGTTGTTTGAAAATGATAAACTAATAAGCCTCTCGTTGCTGTGGAGGCTTTTTCTTTTATATCCTGTCATTCTTTTTTCACCTTCTTCCGGGCTTTAAAAATCACCCGAACGGGTACTTTACTTGTCTTCATGAAATTTGAAACTTTGTGGAAAACTAATAGCCATGAAAACTTATTTATTAATGCTGTTCCTGCTTTGGGTAGGAATGATCAAATCTCAACAGATCTCAACAGATGAAAAAAAGAAAATGCTAAAAATATTGGTTACAAAAGATTCAGCTTTTGTTTCACAAAATAATGGTTCTTACTCCCCAATTGTATCAGCTTATACGTACAATAAAATGGTTAAGAAAGATTTTTCTATGCTTGTTACAGGATCTACAGAAACTAATCAAGTAGGAAAATACGCAGCACTTTCTGTTGACAAAAATGAACAGAGCTTTTCATTCAGTCCAATCATTTATATTCCTGAAAAAAAAGACGAAGAAAAATTTAAGCATATTTTTGCAATTAATGCCAGTGGTAAACTTAATAATGATGGTTTTTTTGATTTTTCTAACCGAAAACTTTTGAGAGTAGGAGCAAGCTGGACTGCTCTTCTGGTTTCCAAGTATCGTTACATTGGATTGCCGGAAGAAGCTCGGAAAAAAAATAAAAAGATCTATGAACTGGTAAAAAACAAAGTAGAAGAAAAATTACAACCTAAAGATGAATTGGAAAAAATAGAGTCTGGACAGCTTGATTATAAAGAACTTTATCATCAGGAAGTTGAAAAAGTCGAAAATATTTTATACAAAAATGTGTGGACTGCAAAACTCTTGGCATGGACAAAACTAGATGTAGGGTATTCCGAAGATAAACTCAAGATAATTGACAGCATTAATGTGCAGAATTCAGTTATGGATCCTATAAATAAGCGGATCAGTGGAGGTTATTTTTCATTTTCCGGAAATCTTTTCTATGGGCGAAGTAATGGTTTGGGTGTATATATCAATGCTCAACTTTCATATTCAAAAAAGACCTCTCTTTCCGAAATCTTTTCGACTGTAGACTGGAACAAAATTCAATACGAAAACGGAACAAACAATACTGTTTATTATGATGTGGAGGAACAAAGTGTTTATATTACCAACATGAGTACCCTTAAACAAAAATATAAAAGAGATATATCTGTGCAGGTGCTTGGATTTATACCTCTTGGTCAGAATAATTTGATAGGTATGGATATAAGTTATCAAAACAAAGAATTTATTACACCTGGTACAACTACTTTTACAAGTAACAAAAATATTTTTAGTGTAGGAATTATGTTCCCATTAAGAGATAAGGATGGAAAAACTACTATTAATATAGAGCCTTTCTGGAGAAATACATCTTTTACCAATTATGATGAAGGAAAAGAGGAAAGTTTCTGGGGAGTGAAATTCGGAGTCCCTTTAAACCAACTTTTTTAACTAAAATATCATCAATAAAAAAACCTTCCCGTCGGGAAGGTTTTTATTACTGATTGCTTATCGCTTATTACTCATTATAAAGAAGCAGCGTGTACAAGCATATCTACCAACTTGTTAGAGTAACCCATTTCATTGTCGTACCATGAAACAAGTTTTACGAAGTTTGGAGAAAGCATGATACCGGCATCTTTATCGAAGATAGAAGTTCTCTTATCTCCTACAAAGTCCTGAGAAACTACTGCATCTTCAGTGTATCCTAAGATTCCTTTTAATTCACCTTCAGAAGCAGCTTTGATTACTGAACAGATTTCTTCATAAGAAGCAGCTTTTTCAATTCTCACTGTTAAATCTACTACAGAAACGTCAACTGTTGGTACTCTGAAAGACATACCTGTTAGTTTTCCGTTTAGTGAAGGAATTACTTTTCCTACTGCTTTAGCAGCACCTGTGGAAGAAGGGATAATGTTGTTTAGAGCAGCTCTTCCTCCTCTCCAGTCTTTCATTGAAGGACCGTCTACAGTTTTCTGAGTTGCCGTTGTAGCGTGTACCGTAGTCATAAGACCTTCAACGATCCCGAAGTTATCGTGGATTACTTTAGCTAAAGGAGCTAAACAGTTGGTTGTACAAGAAGCGTTTGATAAAATTTTGATATCATCAGTAAGCTCTTTGTGGTTCACACCCATTACGAACATTGGAGTATCGTCTTTAGATGGAGCAGAAAGGATTACTTTTTTAGCACCGGCATTTAAGTGAGCGGAAGCACTTTCTTTATCTAGGAATAAACCTGTAGATTCTACCACATAATCAGCTCCTACTTCATTCCATTTCAGGTTGTTCGGGTCTCTTTCGGCAGTTACTCTGATTCTTTTTCCGTTGACTACAAGATCATTTCCTTCTACAGAAACTTCTCCAGGGAAAATACCGTGTACAGAATCATATTTTAACATGTAAGCCATGTATTCTGCGTTGATTAGGTCATTGATTCCTACTACTTCAATGTTATCTCTTTCAGTCATTGCTCTGAAAACAAGACGTCCAATTCTACCAAAACCGTTGATACCTACTTTGATTGTTGACATAATAGTTTGTTTTAGATTTATAAAAATAATTAGATTGCTAAAATTTCGGAAATCAGTAAAAGATCTTTATTGATTTCATTATGTTTTTTAATGGCTTCTTCGATCGGTGTGTATACCAGATCGTTGGAACGCATTCCAGCCATTACATTTGTTTTTCCTTCCATTAATCCCACTACGGCACCGTAACCCAGTCTGCTGGCCAGAACGCGGTCTGCACAGCTTGGAGAACCACCTCTCTGGATGTGTCCCAGGATGGTTACACGGATATCATAGTCAGGGAACTCTTCTTTTGTCTGGTTAGCCAGATCATAGATGCTTCCAAGTTTTTCACCTTCAGCTACAACTACAATGCTTGACGCCTTTCCGGTCTTTTCAGCCTTTCTGAAATTGGCAAAAAGATCTTCCATGCTGTCTTTTTTCTCAGGAATAAGAATATCCAGAGCACCTGTTGCCAGTCCGCTGTTTAAAGCGATGAAACCTGCATCACGACCCATTACCTCAACAAAGAAAACCCTGTTGTGGGAAGTTGCCGTATCACGAACTTTGTCAATAGCTTCCATAGCTGTATTCAAAGCGGTGTCATAGCCAATGGTATTATCGGTTCCGAAAATATCATTGTCGATAGTTCCCGGTACACCGATTACTCTGATCCCGAATTCTTCATTGAAAATCTTTGCTCCTGTAAAAGTTCCGTCCCCTCCGATGCATACCAAAGCATCCACACCGTGTTTTACACAGTTGTTGTAAGCTTTCTGACGTCCTTCCGGAGTTCTGAATTCCACAGATCTGGCAGATTTAAGAATTGTTCCGCCCTGGTTGATTATATTTTTTACGGAACGGGGACCCATTTTCAGGAAATCATCATGGATGAGCCCGTTATAGCCTTCCCTTACTCCGTAGCATTCGATATTATAATAGTTGGCGGTCCTTACTACCGCCCTTAATGCCGCATTCATACCCGGAGAGTCACCTCCTGAAGTAAGAACTGCAATTTTTTTTACAGCACTCTCTTTCATCAAGTAAAAAATTTCGAACACAAATTTACAAAAACAAGTTCAGATAATGGCAGTAAGTTGATAAGAGTTTTGAATATAAATAATTAAAAGCTTCTAAAATTTGCAAGCTTAAAAAAATACCTTGCTTTTTTATCTCACAAAAATTTACATAAGCGGGTAGTAAAAATATTCTGAAAGGATTCGAAAAAGTATGGATAGTCAAGATAAGGGCTTATTGATGAGAATAAAATGCAGTGTTATTTTGTAAATATTTCTACCAGTCGGTATCAGTAAAATATTAAACTTCCTTATTTGCAGGAATCAAAAGTTTTCCCCACTCATTCAGCTGCCAAAGGACCTCAGCCAGTTTTTACCCAAGTTCAGTCAGTGTATATTCCATTCTGGGAGAGAGTTTATTAAACGATTGTTTAACCAAAATGCCACTCTCACCATTTTATTAAGCTGTTGGTTCAAAACCCGCGGCCTACTTTTGCAGTACCCTGGAGAAATTCATTGAGATATTTCTTGCCTTCATTGATATGCCATACGATCGGAATTTTTAATTAATGCTATTAACAGCTAACGTCCAGTGGATAAGGAATAAAATTATTTAGTATTCACACCAGTAAAATCTGCTCAATTGCCAGATCTGCCAGAGAAAAAGCTCTCCTCAAATCACCATTTCTCTGTCAGATACTTCCAGTATCTCTTCGGAACATGCTGAACGTGCAGTTTCAGATTCTTTCTTTCCACAATATTGGTTTTTGTAAAATACCTTTGCCACAGCGTCTGGTAATTCTGTTCCTCATCATGAAACTTCTGCTGGTATTTGTGAAGATCCAGTTTTTCTTCAGGATAAAAAAACTCACAGTTTTCCAGATCATATAGAATTCCGTAATTTCTCCTTAGATCATAAATCATCCACTTCTGATCCTGGTAACGGTCTTTAAAATGTTTCCGGATCAGGGGAAGAACATCAAAATCAGGATCTATTTTTGCAAAGAAAACGCCATCCTGCATTTTTTCGAACCTTACAAAAGCAGTCATCCGGTGTCTTTCCCGGCTTACGGATTTGCAGATTTTGGAAATTTTTAGAATATCAGTGTCTGCATAATTCTGTAGGATATTTTTGTCAGGATGCTGTACAGATTGTCTTATAGCTGATAAAATAAGCTGTTCAAGTTCAGGATCTTCAGATAAATATACTTTTAATAACTCATGAATTCCTGATTTTTCAATATTTTGTTCCAATTTATTTAAAACCCGTTCAGCTTTATCATTCTGAGTAATGACTTCATGAATTTCCGCAAAAATATTCTCCTGGTGGAACCTCCCTTTGCTCACAATTTCCACATCTTTATAACGGTATTCGAAAACTTCAAATACTGCGGTTAAAAGGCCGTCAAAACTTCCGTCGTAGAGAAGGGTAGTCATAGTAATGTGTTGATATGTTGATTTGATGATGAGATAACAGTTAAGCGGATGACTTCCGGTTCTTATTTCTAAATCTCTTAATTTCTCAATCTTTAAATTAATCTAAAAACAAACTCAATTGCTGTGAAAACTGGTTGTGGAATTTGGAAGAGCTTCCGCCTACAAGCAAATTTCTGAAGTTTTTATCTGTCAGATACTTTAGATAAGCATTTCCGGCATTAAAATCAATGAAATATTTCGCCCGGTTCACTGCAGCTCCCAGTTTTTTAAGATGGTCCATATTTAAAATCTGAAAACGGCGTGCCTGAACAATTTTCTGTGCTGTTTTTACTCCAATTCCCGGAATTCTTAAAATCATCTGATAATCCGCAGTCTGAAGATTCACAGGGAATTGGTGCAAATGCCTCAATGCCCAGCTCAGCTTCGGATCAACCTCAAGATCCAGGTAGGGCATTTGTGGGTCTAAAATTTCTTCAGCCTTAAATCCATAAAACCTCATCAGCCAGTCGGACTGGTAGAGTCTGTTTTCACGAAGCATGGGAACCGCCGTTGTCAGGGAAGGCAGCCTCTTATCTTCCAGTACCGGAACGTAACCGGAATAATACACTCTTTTCAGACTGAAATTTTTATAAAAATGATCAGCCACTTTGATAATCTGAAGATCATTTTCATTGGTAGCTCCAACAATCATCTGGGTGGACTGTCCCGCGGGGGCAAACTTGGGCACTTTTCTGAAAATTTTCTTTTCATCCTTATACTGGGCAATCCCATTCTGAATATATTTCATAGGACTGAGCATATCCTGACGGTTCTTTTCAGGTGCCAGTAACTTAAGGCCGCTTTCTGTAGGGATTTCAAGGTTAATTGACAGTCTGTCTGCATACAAGGCAGCTTCCTGCATCAGCTCATCACTTGCTCCCGGAATGGATTTCAAATGAATGTATCCATTGAAATTTTCTTCTAAACGAAGTTTCTTGGCCACTCTTACGAGACGCTCCATCGTGGTGTCAGCATTTTTAAAAATTCCGGAGCTTAAAAACAAACCTTCAATATAATTCCTGCGGTAAAAATTAATGGTAAGATCCACAACTTCTTCTACTGTAAACCCGGCTCTTTTAATATCATTGGAACTTCTGGATACACAGTAAGCGCAATCATAAATACAATGATTGGTCAATAAAATTTTGAGAAGGGAGACACATCGCCCGTCTTCCGTATAGGTATGGCAAATCCCGCTTACGGAGCTATCTCCCAAAGCGCCTTTTTTATTTTTTCTTGTTCCACCGCTGGATGAGCAGGAAACATCGTATTTCGCTGCATCAGCAAGGATTTCAAGCTTTTCTTTCAGGCGTTCAAAATTCATATTTTAACAAGATGTTATAATTTGTATCAAAATATTATCCAAAAGTAGTTCCAAAATTGATAAATATCAATTTTTTTCTATAGAAGTTATCCACAACGGGGACTTACAAAAATTACTATCTTTACACATATTAAATTTATACTATGAATCATAAACCGGTAGAGGGTTTCTCTAAACTTACAAAGCAGGGAAAAATCGATTGGCTTGTCAACGAGTATCTTGAAGGAAACGAAGAATATCAAAATATATTAAAACAATACTGGAACGAGAATACTGAGCTTCAGAAACTTCATGAAGAGTTTTCTGAAAATACGATTTCCAATTTCTATATGCCATACGGAATTGCTCCTAATTTCTTAATTGACGGAAAATTATTTGCCCTTCCCATGGCTGTTGAGGAAAGTTCAGTAGTCGCTGCAGCTTCAAAGGCTGCTAAATTCTGGATCGATAAAGGGGGGTTCAAAACGACCATCATCAACAATGAAAAATTAGGTCATACCCACTTTATATTCAATGTAGAACCTCACAAACTTCTGCATTTCTTTAATTTTAAATTGAAGAAAAGATTATTTGAAGCCACAGAAGATATTACTGCCAACATGAGAAAACGCGGCGGTGGAATTTTAGATATCAAACTGGTAGACAAAACATCTGAAATGCCTAATTATTACCAGCTTAAAGCCAGCTTTGACACGGTAGACTCCATGGGCGCGAATTTTATCAATTCATGTCTTGAGCAGTTCGGAAAAACAATGAAGCAGGAAATCGCAACAAGTGAAGATTTCACCCAGGAGGAAAAGAATACGCTTCAGATTGTGATGAATATCCTTTCCAATTTTACGCCTGACTGTATTGTAAGAGCTGAGGTTTCCTGTAAAATTGAAGATCTGAAAGATGACAGCGGAATTTCCAATGAAGAATTTGCTGCCAAATTCAAACAGGCGGTTACCATCGCAGAAATTGAACCTTTCCGGGCTACAACTCACAATAAAGGAGTGATGAATGGAGTGGATGCTGTAGTGATTGCTACAGGAAATGATTTCAGGGCAACGGAAGCATGTGCTCATGCCTATGCCGCAAGAGACGGGCAATACAGATCCCTGACCCATTGTACAACAGATAACGGGATTTTCAGATTCTGGATCGATCTTCCGATTTCTGTAGGAGTTGTAGGAGGCCTTACCAACCTGCATCCATTGGTGAAATTCTCACTGGCACTTCTTGGAAAGCCTTCTGCACAGGAACTGATGAGTATTCTGGCAGTTTCCGGACTGGCCCAGAATTTCGGAGCTCTCCGTTCTTTGGTAACTACCGGTATCCAGAAGGGGCATATGAAAATGCACTTACTGAATATTTTGAACCAAATGGGCGCTACGGAAGAGGAAAAGCAGCATTTCGTGACTTATTTTAAGGATAAAACGGTAAGCCATCACGAAGTGATTAATGAATTTAACAGGCTAAGAGCTCAGTAATGCTGCAGATTATCTTGCCTATCATATTTATCCTGTTCGGAATCTTTTTAAAGAAGACAACATCGCCGGGCTTCAGGAATTCCAAAAAGTTTTCCAATGTCTTTATTATATTGGGAATATCAACTTTGGTGGCGAAAATGATATTAATCTACATTCATTCCAGATCATGAAAAGGATTACAGTATTCTTCTTATTGCTTTCATGCTTAAGTTTTTCACAACAGAAAAATGTAAAGATCAGTGATCTGCAGCCGAAATCAGAAGATACTGTTTTCCCGGTGGTTTCCTATCCGCAAAATCCTTTGGTGGAGAATAAGATCAATACTTTTCTACAGGTCAGTGAACTTGAATATATTCCGGATTCCGGCGGTAACCCTTTTAAAAAAGTTTCTACTGCTTCAAATTCCTATACCAGTTACGTATATTTTTACAGCTGGAAAAAATTAGAAACACCTCAGAATATTCTTAGCATCAATATAGAAGGTGAAGCTTCCGGAGCCTATCCTGAAGAATTTTCAGACTGGAAGAATTTTGATCTGAGGACAGGAAATTATATTAATGCTGAAGATCTGTTTCAAGCCAGCAGTGTAAAAACAGTGAATTGTTTAATTCAGAAAAGAATCAAAAAAAGAGTTGATGATTTTCTGACTGAATTAAAATCTGAAAAAAATATTTCGGAAGAAGTTCAGGAGCAAATCGGTTTGTATGAAAGTTGTTTTATGGATTATACACTGAATGACGTCAAATATTTTTTTGCAAAGGATAAAATTACTTTTATAGCTGGCAGATGCTCCAACCACGCAATGCGGGCATTGGATGATCTGGGAAGCCACGAACTTGAATTTACTTATAAAGAGCTTGAAAAATATTGGAGCCCTTATGCAAAAAAACTGATTTCCGGATCTGAAAAAGTTGACGGAACAAGTCCTGCCAATAAATTATTCAAAGGAAAAATTGATGGAAAATATCCTATTACGGTTTTGTTTAATGGGATCAATGAGGATAATTCCTTTTCAGCCACTTATTGGTATGACAAAAATAAGCAGCCGATCAATTGGAGAGGAAAGTTTGCCCATGATCATTTTTCTATCACAGAGGATGATTATCATAGTGAAGAACTCAAGCAATGGATACCAAGAGCCTTGATCGAAGCCGACTTGAAAGGAAATAAGATCATTGGAACCTGGCAGGATTACAAAACAAAAAAATATTTGAATCTAGAATTAGAAGAATTATAAAAAATGAAAACAATTACTTTAATTTTCGGTGCCGTTTACGGAATGCTTTCAGTGATTCTGGGAGCCTTCGGAGCACATGCTTTAAAAAAAATACTGTCTGTAGAAAGACTGGAAAGTTTTGAGACCGGTGTAAGATATCAGATGTATGCCGCATTCTTTTTACTGATTATCGGATATATTTTGAAATTTGAAACTACATCAGAAAAATGGACCTCCATTCTGATGATTGCCGGAACACTTTTATTTTCAGTAAGTATTTATTTCTTAAGCCTGCAGGATTATTTAGGAGTCAATCTGAAATTCCTGGGCCCGATCACTCCGCTTGGAGGCCTTTTTATGATCCTGAGCTGGGGAATGCTGATCCTTTATTTCGCTAAGAACAGAATTTAAGGCTTTTACGATTAGCTAAATGGTTCTAAATTGTCAGTAATGATGAGGTTGTCATGCCAGGAAAAACAAGATGTTTTCAGCTGATCAATTGAGATTTCTCTACAATGGACATAATGTTGATTATTGTATGTTGTATGCTGCAGGGTATTTCTTTGCTCCTAAAATTCTGTTCATCGGTTCCAAGTCTGAAAAATTGCCCGAAGAATAGAGCCAATTTGGTAAACATGTTAAAAATCAAGTTCGCCGCACTTTAATTTTTAAGTCAATAAACTTGAACTTCCATGTCTTTTTAGTAAATTTGTCAACCTTTAAATTTTAAAATAAAATAATAAAAATAATATGAATCTTCACGAGTATCAATCAAAAGAGATTTTATCAAAGTACGGAGTAGCTATCCAACGCGGTTTCGTTGCAAACAACGTAGAAGAAGCTGTAGCAGCTGCTGAGAAACTGACTGCTGAAACCGGAGCTCAGGCTTGGGTGGTAAAAGCACAGATTCACGCAGGTGGACGTGGTAAAGGTGGTGGTGTAAAGTTCTCTCCAAACATGGATAAGCTTAAAGAAAACGCTCAGAACATCATCGGAATGCAGTTGGTAACTCCACAAACTTCTGCTGAAGGTAAAAAAGTAAACTCTGTTTTGATTGCAGAAGACGTTTATTATCCGGGAGAATCTGAAACTAAAGAATTTTATGTTTCTATTCTTTTAGATAGAGCTGAAGGTAAAAATACAATCGTATATTCTACTGAAGGAGGAATGGATATTGAGCACGTTGCAGAAGTAACACCTCATTTAATCCACAAAGAAATCATTGATCCTGCTTTAGGTCTTCAGGGATTCCAGGCCAGAAAAATTGCTTTCAACCTTGGCCTTGAAGGAAATGCATTTAAAGAATTTGTGAAATTCATTTCATCTCTTTATAATGCTTATACCGGAATTGATGCTTCTCTTTTCGAAATCAACCCTGTATTAAAAACTTCAGATAACAGAATTATCGCTGTAGATGCTAAAGTAACTTTGGATGACAACTCATTGTTCCGTCACAAAGACCTGGCTGAACTTAGAGATACAAGAGAAGAAGATCCAATGGACGTTGAAGCCGGTGAAGCTGGTCTTAACTTCGTGAAACTGGATGGTAACGTTGCTTGTATGGTAAACGGTGCCGGTCTTGCGATGGCAACTATGGATATCATCAAATTATCTGGTGGTAACCCTGCTAACTTCCTTGACGTTGGAGGTACTGCTGATGCTCAGAGAGTTCAGACTGCTTTCGGAATCATCCTTAGAGATCCTAATGTAAAAGCAATTTTGATCAACATCTTCGGAGGTATTGTAAGATGTGACAGAGTAGCCCAGGGAGTTGTAGATGCTTACAGAGCTATGGGAAGCCTTCCGGTTCCATTGATCGTAAGATTACAGGGAACTAACGCTGTAGAAGCTAAACAATTAATTGATGACTCAGGTCTTCCTGTACATTCAGCAATTACTTTGGAAGAAGCAGCAAACAAAGTAAAAGAAGTTTTAGCATAAGCTGAACTTTTAAATAATATAGAAAACCGTTTCAATTTCTGGAACGGTTTTTCTTTTTTTGATTACAAGGACTCAAAAGTTTTTAATGTTAAATACTTTTGAAATTAAAGCATAAGAAATAATTTAAGCAAAAAAAAACCGCTTTACTAAGCGGTTTATATTTTAATGATCCTGATTGTCAACAGGTAAAGATTCTCCATTTGTAATGCTGATACTGGTAGGAGTTACCAGCTGTATATTATCTGCATCCAGACGTTGTTTGATTCTCAGATAGGCTTCACTTTTCACCTGAACCATATTGGCTCCTACTTTCATCCAGAATTTAGCCTGAA
The DNA here is from genome assembly GCF_900129755.1 of Chryseobacterium oranimense. Taxonomy (GTDB): domain Bacteria; phylum Bacteroidota; class Bacteroidia; order Flavobacteriales; family Weeksellaceae; genus Chryseobacterium; species Chryseobacterium oranimense. The sequence goes on along the minus strand of NZ_FQWT01000006.1, from coordinate 114,063 downwards.
GGTTAAAATTGCCTTGTTTTAGGTCGGTGAAAATAACTTCCGAAGTGTCCAGCTTATCCACATTTTCTAAACTTTTAATGACATCCAGCATTCCCTTCTGGGCTTTGGTAATGTCCTCATCCGCCGGGATCTCAAAATTCAAAATAATTCTTCGCTGCGGCGATGCTGTAATATTGTAAAACGGAGCATTGAAAATGACCTGGTTGGGAATGTAAGCTTTCTTCCCATCGTCGGTAATAATCTTTGTCGTTAAAAAACCGATTTCCTGAACTGTTCCGGAGTGAGTTCCTATGGTAATATAATCCCCAACTTTAAAGGCTTTATCGATCCCGATAAGCATTCCTGAAAAAATACTTGATACCAGATCTTTCAGGGCAACCCCTGCAATTACCCCTGCTACTCCCAAACTTCCGATAAATTTCCAGAGGAAACCACTGAAGCCCATGATTTCAAGAGCAATAAAAGTCCCCATCATCATGATCAGGAACCTGAATATGCTTATTAGGGTAACCAGTGAGCTTTCTTTCTGGCTTTTAGGGAAAAATTTGTGAAATAATCTTACGGCCCCTAAACTCAGGTATTTACTGGTAATAAGGAAAAAAGAAAATACTAAAATTCCGACGATAAGTTTGGGTGTAAGCTCGGCAAACTTCATATACCAGCTTTCCAAAACCCTGTAAATGACATCTACGTAGCTGTATCCATTGTTCTGCATGAAAAAAAATTTATTAAAGATATGTAAATTTTCAACAAAAATTTTGCCAGTTTCAAAAAGTCTACTAAATTTGTAGACTAATAAAGCAGAATATTATGTCAATTAAACTCGGAGATACAGCACCGGACTTTCAGGCAGAGACGTCTTTAGGTGATATTAAGTTCCATGAATTTTTAGGTGATTCCTGGGGAATTTTATTCTCCCATCCTGCAGATTATACCCCTGTATGTACGACAGAGCTGGGATATACCTCAAAGTTAAAGTCAGAATTTGATAAAAGAGGAACAAAGGTTATTGCTCTAAGCGTAGATGGGGTAGAGGATCACCAGAACTGGATTAAAGATATTAACGAAACCCAGAATACGGATGTACAGTTTCCTATTATTGCAGATAAAGACAGACGGATTTCGGAGTTGTATGACTTTATTCACCCAAATGCTTCGGCTACAGCCACTGTACGTTCGCTGCTGATTATTGATCCGGATAAAAAAGTAAGACTAATTATTACTTATCCGGCTTCTACAGGAAGGAATTTCAATGAAATTCTGAGAGTCCTGGATTCTCTTCAGCTGGTTGATTCACATAAAGTGGCTACTCCTGTCAATTGGGAAAATGGGGAGGATGTTATTGTACCTCCTGCTATTTCAACCGATGATGCGAGAAAAATATTTCCAAAAGGGGTTACAGAAATAAAACCCTATCTGAGATATACGCCACAACCTAATACGTGATTTATTTGATTTTTTATAGTTTAGTTTTAATTTGTACGAAAATCGCCCCGAAAATATTTCGGGGCGATTTCATTTTTTTATTTAAGCAAAAATGTAAGTGATTATTTTGCGTCTCTGGCAATATCTTTAGCCTTTGAAGTTGGTAAATAAATACTGAATCCTACATTGAATGTAATATTAGAATTTAGACCTTCGCTACCAAAACCAGCTTGTCCTTGATATTTAACCAATCCTTCTAAACCGATGTTCGGAGTAATAAAGTAAGAATAACCAGGACCTACACCGAAGTCAAGACCTGTGGTAGAGTTACCATTTTCAACAGATGATCCTCCGATACCTACGTTACCTTCAAAGAACCAACGTCCGTGATTCAATAAGTTATCTACTCCTTTTTCACCCGGAGAAAGATAATAACGGCCTAAACCTCCTACAGCATAATCAAATCTTGTTGGGCTCCCGTTAGTTACTTTACTAATTCCTAAATTAACATATCCACCAACTGCAACATTATCTTCTATAAAATAAGCACCTTTAGGCTGAATAGCAATACTGTAACCACCACCGGTATTTAAACCGAAATTACTTGTTAAAAGGCTACTTCCTACAAGCCAGTTACCTTTTTGAATCTGAGCGTTAGCAGTTGCTGTTAAACCTGTTGCTGCTAATATTCCTGCAAAAATTAGTTTTTTCATAATTTATTATTTTAATAATTAAATGGTATATTCATTGGATAGAGAAAAGACAATAAATGTGCCAGACTTCTTAATTTTAGATAAAAATTCAGAATAAGTGTTAATTTTAGCGTGATTGAAATGTGAATTATTTGGCCATTTTTTTGCTAATACTGCAATTTAAATGCATAAAAGAATTACTGAAATAATAAGACCTGCAATGGTAAATTTTATTCCACGTTTGAAAGCTTTTGTTTTAGGATTAAACATCCAGAAACTTGAAATTACGAAGAAAAATAAAGCGATCCCGAAAAAGGTGTTCAGCGGTGACAAGGTTTCTTTTGACTGTGATTTATGCAGCTTTACCATTTTATCCAGTACAAAAGGAAGTTCTTTTTTTGAATATTTGGCCTTTCCGGTAGATGCGTCATAGGTTCCCTGCTTAAAATGAAGGATGGTGCCTTCTGTTTTTTCTACCTCAAGACCTTTAATTTTCAGTTCTTTTCCAAGCTCTTTTTCTGAAAGGTTAACGGCAACCGTTTTATCATATTTTTTCTCTTTCTTAAGAAAATCCGTGTCTCTGTAAACAAGTAAAACCCCGCTCAATGCATATACTGCCATTATCCCTGCAAGAAAATAGCCAAGATAACGGTGGGTGATTCTCATGAAACTTCTTGTGTCTTTGATCTTATCCATATTGTATGTTTTGTTTTATAATTCAAAAAGCGGAAGCTGCAGTAATGCGGTTTCCACTTTGAATACTGAAATTATATTTAATTCTAAAGTTTATACGTTAATGTAAAATAGTAGTTTCTTGGGGTGATAGGATTTACAGAATAATTTTCATGTACATTATAGTTCACCACATCAAACAGGTTACCCACCTTTCCCTGGATAGAGAATTTCTTCCATTCGTAACCCACGGATACCGTTACAGTTGTGTAATCTTTTAATTCAAACATTCTGCTTACCCCATTTCTGGCAGCTAAACTGTTACTTCCCTTTTTGGTATCATTCCACCCTGCAATCCTGTCACCGATAAAGTAAGCACCAGCTCCTATTTTTAAACCTTTAGCAAATCTGGTGAATTTATAAAATACTGAAGCGTTGGCAGTGGTAGCCGGAGTTCTTACAAGTCTTTGATTTTCTACATATCCAACATCTTCAGGAGTATCAAGATATACAGAATTATTGTAAGAGAATCCTCCAATAATAGATAAGTTTTCGGTTGGATTTCCTGTAATATCCAGTTCCACACCACGGCTTCTCATTTTTCCGGCGAACTCCTTGATGTTTGTATCACTGTTTGCGCTTCCGTCAGCTTTAAGCAAAGCAGTTTGGTAATAATTGCGATTAAGTATCTGATATAATGATAAATTAACAGCTAATGCATTATTCCATAAGTTCTTTTTCACTCCTACTTCATATTGGTCAATAGTAGTTGGCTTAAGAGGTTCATCAAAAATTGTTATTCCTGTGTTTGCTGAAAACGAATTGGTATAGGTTGCAAAAACAGAAAGATTAGCATTTGGCATATAAACTAAGCCTACTTTTGGAGAAAGTGCTTGATCTGACGTTGCAGAATTTGGGACAAAAATTTTATCCTGAGGTTTCGTTGGAGTTGCATAAGTTGTCTTTATAGAAGGCATGTTTTCTATATAAGACCAACGAAGTCCAGCGATAACTTTAAATTGTTTGGTTAAGCTTATAAAATCCTGGGCATAAAAACCAATTCTTCTGGTATTTACCCTTGTCAGGGTATTTTCGCTCGTATTTGGCATTGCAATATTGCTCCAGGTAGATGGATCATCCAGAAACAGAACATTGGTAGTAGGAGCTACATTAAAAGCATAAGCGTCTGCCTGATTATAGTCAGTATCAGCTCCGATTAATAATTTGTGGCCAATTTTACCGGTATTAAATTCTCCGTTGATATTCACCTGTGCAGAAGCGTAATTGCTTTCATTATAGGTTTTATTGAATGGTCTTGTCCAGGATAGGCGGTTCTCAGAGATTTTTTTATCATAACCCCACTGTACACGTTCAGAAGAGAAATAATCTTTTATGTAATTTTGATAAGAAGCTACAGCATTTAATGTCCAGTTAGCGCTTAATTGGTGATTGAATGTTACAGTCGTTGAGGTCTGTTCTACATTCTGATATTGCCAGTCTGTACCGAAAAATGTATTTCTGTCAACATAATTGTTTAAAGAATAACTTAGATCTTTGTTGGTAATAGAACCGATCCCGAAGTCCGGAGTAAAATTATTCTTAAGATAATCTGCTTCAACAATCAATTGAGATTTCGGACTTAAATTGAATAAAAATGAAGGATTGAAGTAATATTTCTCAGACTGTACCACATCTCTGAAGCTTTCGGCATATTCATATGCACCGTTTACCCTGAAAGCAATATTTTTGGATAGAGGACCGTAAATATCAACGGTAGGCTTATAAGAATTCCAGCTTCCGCCGTTCAATCCTATACTTCCTCCAAAATTGAATTTAGGCTTTTTGGTAATCATATTGATAATTCCCCCTGCAGCTGTATTTCCGTACAGCATGGCATTGGCTCCTTTCAGTACTTCAACTCTTTCCAGTCCGCTTACTTCAGGAAAAACACCACTATTGATTCTGGCGCCGTTTTTAAAAATATTATCGTTTCCTAAAATGAAACCACGGCCTCCGAAACTATCCTGGGAATTCCCTCTGGATGAAGTAATGTACATACCATTTACATTCTGAAGCACATCGCTTAGCTGTTTCGCCTGTTGCTGCTCAATAATTTCGTGGGTTACAATGGAAATGGCCTGAGGATTTTCCATTACCGTAAGGTTGGACTTTGTGGATAAAGTTCTTGCCTGGTTTGGATTTCCGGTTTTATGAAGATTAATATCTTCAATCGTCTGGGTCCTGATGGTATCGGCTTCAATATTTTTCAATTGAGCACTTAAAGATAGGGTACCCAGTAAAAATCCTAAAGTTACAAGCTGTTTATTCATTTTATTTTTATGTAGACTAGTTTTAAATAACGGCAAAAGTAAGAATTTTGTGAAGGATTAATTTAGAATTAATAAAAACAATAAAATGATTTTTATCATATTCCAACCAAATGCTTCACTGATGGTTCACATTCAAAGCTCTTTAACTGCAGATTATTGAATATATTTGTTAAAAATTATACATATGCAATTGGTAAAAGCAGGACTTTGTGCCTTTGGAATGAGCGGTAAAGTATTTCACGCCCCTTTTTTAAAAGAGCATCCCGGATTTTTTATAGCAGCTATAGTGGAAAGAAGTAAAGAAGAATCAAAAGAAAAATATCCGGAAGCTACCATTTACCGTTCGGTAGAAGAGATGCTTCAGAATGCAGATATTGAGCTTGTGATTATCAATACCCCTGTACAGAGTCACTATGAATATGCAAAGATGGCACTGGAGGCAGGAAAAAATATCATTGTTGAAAAACCATTTACCGTCAGTGTTTCAGAAGCGGAAGAGCTGGTTGAGCTTGCAGAACAAAAAGGACTGTTTTTAAGTGTTTATCAAAACAGAAGATTTGACCGCGATTTTCTCCAGGTTCATAAAATATTGAACGAAGGTAAATTAGGTGAAATAAAAGAAGCAGAGATCCGTTTCGACAGGTTCCGTACCACACCCAGCGGTAAACAGCATAAAGAAGATCCGCAGCAGACCGGTTCAGGGTCGCTTCACGATCTTGGAGCACATCTTGTAGATCAGGCGGTACAGTATTTTGGGTATCCTGAGAAGCTTTTTGCCGATGTCTTTTCCATGAAAGGGGAAGAATACGCGAACGATTATTTTGAAATTCTGCTGTACTATAAAAATAACCTTAGAGTGAGACTGAAATCTTCTGTATTCACCAAAGAAGCTCATTACGCATATGCCATTCACGGAGAGAAAGGAAGTTTTCTTCAGGAAAGAACCGATAACCAGGAAAATGAACTGGTTGCAGGAACTATACCGGTTTATGGCACAGAATGGACAGAACCTTTAAAAGGAACAGACGGAATTTTAAACTTCTTAAATGAAAGTTCAGAAACCGAAAGAATCCTGACTTCCAGTGAAGCCGGAAATTATATGAATTACTATCAACAGATTTATGAATATATCGTTTTCGGTTATGCCTTGCCATCGCAGGGAAGAGAAGTGGTTCAGAATATGAAGATCATCGATGCATCCCTTGAGAGCTCGAAAGAAGGAAAAATAGTGTATTTATAAGGTAGGAGAGTTTGAGGGTTTGAGAGTGGGAGAGTTTTGGAGTATGAAATAAAGTATTCTATTCTAAAACACTCTAACACATTAACGCTACAGCACTCCACTCTCAAACTCTTTCACTTGTTATATTTCCTGAAGCTCCAGCCATCTCATCTCATATTCTTCGAGCTTTTCAGAAACAGCTTCCAGTTCGGCAGAAAGTTTAGCCACTTTTTCATAATCTGTTTCATTATTAAGCTGATCCATGATCTTAGAGCGCTGTAGTTCAAGTTCAGGCATTTCTTTTTCTATCGTTTCCAGTTCCCTTTGTTCCTTAAAGGTCATTTTTCTTTTTTTGGGAGAAGTCGGAGAAGGCTCAGGGGCAGCAATAGTTTCTTTAACAGGTTCCGGTTTGGAACCGGTATTTTTTTCCAAAGCACCTTCGCGGCTTTTGGATTCTCTGTATTCTGAAAAATTACCTACAAAATCTTTAATCTTTCCATCTCCTTCAAAAGCTAAAATATGGTCTACAATCCTGTCCATAAAATATCTGTCGTGCGACACAATGATCAGTGAGCCCTGAAATTGCTGAAGGAAATTTTCAAGAACAGTGAGTGTCGGAAGATCAAGATCATTCGTAGGTTCATCAAAGATCAGGAAATTAGGATTCTGGTAAAGGATATACATCAGGTGCAGCCTTCTTTTCTCTCCACCGGATAATTTTGAAATAGGAGAATACTGGGTCTGGTCATCAAACAGGAAGAGTCTTAAAAACTGTGATGCAGAAAGGCTTTTTCCATTGGCAAGAGGATAAAACTCCGCAATTTCCTTGATGAAATCTATAACTCTTTCATCTTCCTTATATTTCAGTCCCTTTTGTGAAAAATATCCGAAAGAAATGGTTTCTCCAGTTTCGATCTCTCCTTTGTCAAATTTTTCGTAGCCCTGAATAATATTGAGTAGTGTAGATTTTCCTGCCCCGTTTTTTCCTACGATTCCCACTTTTTCTCCACGCTGGAACTGATAGCTGAAATCTTTCAGTAACACTTTATCTCCAAAGCTTTTATCAATATGTTTAAGCTCAAGGATCTTGTTCCCCAGGCGTTTCATTTCAAAATCCAGTTCAAGGCCCTGTTTGCGGGTATCGGTTTTCGCTACTTTTTCAGTTTCGTAAAAGGCGTCGATCCTGCTTTTTGATTTTGTAGTACGTGCCTTAGGCTGTCTGCGCATCCATTCAAGCTCTTTTCTGTAAAGATTATTTGCCTTGTCTATGGTGGCACTCATATTATCTTCACGGATCATCTTGTTTTCCAGGTACGTTGCATAAGATCCGTTGTGAAGGTAAAGATTCTGATCTTCCATTTCCCAGATAATATCACAGACGCTGTCCAAGAAATAACGGTCGTGGGTTACCAGCAGCAATGTGATTTTTGCTTTGGTCAGATAATTTTCAAGCCATTCTACCATTTCCACATCCAGGTGGTTGGTAGGCTCATCCATAATGAGAAGTGTATGCTTGTGTTCTGCTCTGGTTTCTGTTAAAAGCTTTGCCAGGGCAACACGCTTTACCTGTCCTCCGGAAAGAGTTCCCATTTTGGCATCAAGATCCGTGATCTTAAGCTGGGAAAGGATCTGCTTCATTTCGTTTTCCAGATCCCAGGCTTTATGGGCTTCCATATCGTTCAGGGCTTTTTCAATAAAAGCATCATCCGTTGAATGAAGGGATTTATGGTAGTTTTTAAGGGCAAGGATCGGTTCCGAATCCAAAGTCATCATGAACTCATCAATCGTTAGCTCCGGGTTGTAGTCGATCTCCTGGTCAAAAAGGACCACCTGGATATCTTTATTAATCACCACGGTACCGCTGTCTGCAATTTCTTTCCCCATTAATATTTTCAGAAGGGTCGATTTTCCGCTTCCGTTTTTGGCAACAATAGCTATTTTGTCCCCTTCATTGATATGGAAAGAGATGTCTTTAAACAAAACTTTGATACCGTAAGATTTAGTAAGATTTTCTGCAGAAACGTAATTCATTGGAATATAAGAGTTTGATATTGATTTTGAATCGAACCGCAAAAATACGAAAATGTAACTAGAAAAGTTTTACAGATTGATGCTCTTTATCATGTCAAATTCATACCGAAGTTGGATTTTAAAATTTATTTAATATGGAGAAGCCCGGTTTCCGAAAACACATTTAGTAAATTTGATAGAGCTTAATGCTTGAAGTTTTGAAAAATAAATATCAAATCAGAATTAATAATGAAAAGAGTAATTGTAGATATGGATGGGGTAATGGCGGATGTCTACCATCAGCTTGTACAGTTTGAAAAAAGAGATTCCGGGAAAGAAATTGAGATCAGGGGTCTTGCGGGAATGCCGGAAATTGATGCATTTCCGAATGGGAAGAAACACATACATGAAGTTGGATTTTTCAGAACACTTCCTGTAATAGAGGGAAGTAAAGCTGCCTTAGAATATATCAACAGCAAATATGACCTGTATGTAGTCTCTGCAGGAATGGAGTTTCCCAACAGTTTAAGAGAAAAATTCGACTGGCTGGCAGAACATTTTCCTTTTATCAGCTGGGAACAGATTGTATTGTGCGGAAGTAAAAAAGTGATTCACGGGGATATTATGATCGATGATTATCCGAAAAACCTGGATCATTTTGCCGGAGAAAAGTTTATTTTCACCCAGCCTCACAATGAGCTGATAGAAAATGCGGCTTACAAAAGAGTACATTCATGGGAAGAAATCATGAGTATCCTCTAATGGAAAGTTTAAATGTTTTTTAGAAATATGGTCACGGACAGGTGAGGTTTTACAATAAATTTAACTAAACAGCTTCAAAATTTAATAACATGTTGGGAGTCTGCAAGGGATGAAATAAAGAATTTTGCATCAAACTAATCCTATGAAAAAACTCAATATTTTATTCTGTGTTTTTGCAGCGTATTCCCTTCATGCACAAATAATTTCCGGAACTGTGATTTCCAAAAATGAAAACCAGCCGATTGCTTATGTAAAGATTGGAGTGGAAAAAGAAAATGCCGGTACGGTTTCTGATGAAAAAGGAAATTTTACCATTGACCTTTCCAGGTTCAATCCTTCACAAAAGATCAGAATTGAAGTTCCAGGCTATGAAGCTTACTCCGAAACAGTACAAGATTTCAGAAAGCAGGACCAGAGGCAGGTATTTTTAAATGAAAAAGTTAAAAATATCAAGGAAGTCAATATCAAAGTAAAAAAACTGGTGGATAAAAACTGGGGAGTGAATACGAAAACAAAAAGTGTTATCTATTCCGTAAACCCCCAATTCAGAAAAGAGGATTTTCTTGGTGAAACAGCACTGGAATTTAGCGCCAGTAAAAGATCCAAAATCAAAAATATTAACCTGAATATTGCAAGCTATGTCTCAGATAAGCCTGTAGTAATGAGGTACAGCGTTTACACAGAAAAAAACGGCTTCCCAGATCAAAATATCCTGGACGATGAAATCACCGTGGAACTTACACAGGATATGATCAAAGATGGAACCTATACACTGGATGTTAATGATCGTAATATCTGGGTACAGGGGAAATTCTTTATTGGAATTCAGTTCCTGAAGGAATTTGATGGTATGGTCAAGATCAGCGCAGCATTGTTCAGGACAGGCTTTATTAGAAAATTTTATGGGGACTGGCAGAAAATGACGCTGGCAGCGCCCGCAATTAACATCGATGTAAAAGTGGATAAATCAGCAAAAAATACCAGGGACGAAACAGCAGCATTAGGAGACGATCTTGAAGGCCTGATTTCTGATGTTTCACAATATAATATAGAATCCGGGAATTCTATTTACGGGAAAAACGACGCTTCAGGTGCTTATCTTCCGTTAAAAGATACCAGACTTTATTATGAAATTTATGGAGAAGGAGAGCCGCTTTTTCTTCTTCATGGGAACTCAGGAAGCATCAAGGATTTTTACCGGCAAATACCGGTTCTGTCAAGGAAATTTAAGATAATTGCTATAGATACAAGAGGACAGGGAAAAAGTATTGATACATCCGAAAAATCTTTTACCTATAAACAATTTGCAGATGATGTAAAAGCGCTTGCAGACAAATTGGAACTTAAGAAAATAAATATTGCCGGATGGAGCGATGGCGGAATTACGGGCCTAGAATTTGCGTTGAAGTATCCTGAAAGCTGTAACAAAGTAATTGCAATCGGGGCCAATGCTTTCCCGGAAGGAGTGGATGAAAGACTTGTTTCGCATATGAAGAATCAGCTTTTAGTTCTGGATATAGAAAATAAACCTGAAAAATTCAATGAAAGAAGGCTGGTGGAAATTATGCTTAATGAGCCTCACCTCAGCAAAAAAGATCTCAGCAAAATTAAAAGCCCTGTCTTGGTGATTGCCGGAGATAGAGATGTGATCAAACAGGAGCATACTGAAATGATTGCCAAGCAAATACCAAAAGCTGAACTTAAGATTTACAAGGATGCAACCCACATGATCCCCTTTGAAAATGCAGATGAGTTGAATAAAGATATAGTGGAATTTTTGGGAAAATAGAAAACTGGGAGAGAGAAGCTGGATCATCTACCATAAATTCAATCTCCATCTTTTGGCTTCCGTTTTAATCCAACGTCAGCCTCTTCAAAGACCAGGAGCTTCCGTTATAAATATCCAGATCCACTTTAGTATTGATCCCGTGAACAATCCCGTTTTCTGTGAACTGCCAGAAATCCCACTGATCATCAGGAGTGGGAGAGGGTACATCGTTATAATTGGCCAGCCATAGGGGATAGTCATCAAATTCCCCTTTCAGGAAATCCTTATAGTAATGATAATAAGTATAGATGATTGGTTTTTCCCCATATGTTTCCTCTACGATCTTGCACCATACTTTCAGATCCTCCACAAGTTTTTTATTTGTTTTCCTTTTGGGGATTTTTTCAATATCGAGGATAGGCGGAAGATCACCGCTTTCCAGTTTTACGTTGGCTAAAAAATTATTGGCCTGGATTACAGGATCCTCATCAGCCCTGTAAAAATGATAGGCTCCGCGGATCAGATTATGCTTTTGGGCTTTCACCCAGAATTCATCAAAATGTTTGTCTGCATTGCGGTTTCCCATCGTAGCACGCATCACCACAAATTCCAGAGGAATGGTTTTATTCCCAATGCTCAGGCTGTCCCATTTTATATCTTCCTTATTCTGATAATGAGACACATCAAAACCATAGGTTTTATCAAGATTTGCTGTAAGGATTTTCTGGATTCTGGCTGTTTCCAATTCAGTGTTATGCAGCTTTTTATGGTTGAATTTGTTAAAGTACAGCGCATAGTAATAGCTTACAGACTGCTTCAGGTAAAATCCCGTCCCTATCAGGGCCAGAATTAAAATACCCAGTATCACTTTCCGGCGGAAAAAATAATTCTTCCGGCGTTTCTCGTGTACTTTTTTGGCAGTTTTTTTGGTATACTTTTTCGGTGTCATAAAGTTTTGCAAAACTAACTTATTTCACTACTAAATGCTAAATAAAATCAGTAATTTTGTGTATTATGGAAACACGCGAAAAGATCATCATTATAGGAGGAGGATTTGCGGGGCTGCAGCTTGCAAAAACATTAAATGGCAAGAACAAAAAGGTAATTGTTCTGGACCGGGTGAACCATCATATGTTTCAGCCGCTTTTTTATCAGGTTGCCTGCGGGAGAATAGAACCTTCCAACATTTCTTTTCCTTTTCGAAAGATTTTTCAGCAATCCAGGAATACACAGTTTCGGCTTACCGAGGTAAAAGAAATTGATTCTGTTAACAATAAAGTTATTACAGACGAAGCCGAGTTTACCTATGATAAACTGGTGATCGCTACAGGATGCAAAACCAATTTCTTTGGAAACAAAGACATGGAGTCAAGAGCTTTCGGGATGAAAAATACCCAGGAAGCAATAAGCATCAGAAATCATGTGCTGATGACCTTTGAAAAACTCATTCTTGAAAAAAGCAGAAGTGATGACGGAAACTGGAATATCGTTATTGTAGGAAGCGGACCTACCGGGGTAGAGCTGGCAGGTGCTTTTGCAGAAATGAAAAAAGAAATTCTTCCAAGGGATTATCCCTATATGAATTTCGACCAGCTTAAGATTATTCTGGTAAGCTCCACAGAAAAACCGCTTGCTGTAATGAGCAGTGAAGCACAGGAGAAATCCGAGAAATACCTTAAAGATCTCGGGGTTACTTTTATGAGTGGAGAGGTCGTTACGGAGTATGATGGTGATAAGGTGCACACCAAAAGCGGGAAAAGTATTCCTTCCAATAACGTGATCTGGGCAGCAGGCGTTACCGGAAATGTAATTGCCGGATTTCCTGCAGAGAAATTGGTTAAAAACAGATATATAGTAGATCGATATAATAAAATAAAAGGCTACGACAATATTTATGCAATAGGAGATATTGCCTATATGGAAACCCCGAAATATCCTCAGGGACATCCTCAGGTAGCAAACGTAGCCATTAATCAAGCAAAAAATTTAGGTAAGAATTTTCTGAAGAAAGATGCCCGTGACTGGGTAGAATATGAATACAAGGATAAAGGCTCACTGGCAACCATTGGAAAGCACAGAGCCGTGGTAGACCTTCCGTTTATCAAGTTTCAGGGATTCCTGGCATGGTATTTCTGGATGTTCCTGCACCTCATGCTGATTCTGAGTGTAAGAAATAAACTTGCAGTTTTTTTCAACTGGATGTGGAGCTATTTTAACAAAGACTCTTCTTTACGATTAATTATTTCGCCTAATAAGAAAAACAGTACTTTACAATGAGAATTGATATTATAAGCGTACTTCCCGAATTAATGGAAAGTCCGTTTAAGACTTCTATTTTAAGAAGGGCAATGGATAAAGGTTTAGTGGAAGTTCATTTCCATCACCTGAGAGACTGGGCTATTAACAAGCACAGGCAGATTGATGATGAGCCGTATGGTGGCGGAGCGGGAATGGTGATGATGATAGAACCGCTCGATAAATGTATCTCTGAACTTAAATCCCAGAGAACATATGATGAAATTATTTATCTGACCCCGGATGGCGTTACCCTGAATCAGAAAATTGCCAATAGCCTTTCCATAAAAAATAACCTGATCTTTCTTTGCGGTCATTATAAAGGTATCGATCAGCGGGTTCGTGACCTTCATATTACTAAAGAGATTTCAATTGGCGATTATGTACTTACGGGAGGAGAACTGGCAGCATGTGTTCTGGCGGATTCTATTATAAGATTGCTTCCGGGAGTTTTAAATGATGAGCAGAGTGCCCTTACAGACAGCTTCCAGGATGATCTGCTTTCACCGCCTATCTATACCAGACCGGAGGTGTATAAAGGATTGGAGGTGCCGAAAGTTTTGTTGAGTGGAAATTTTGCCCAGATTGAGGAATGGCGTCATGATGAAGCGGTGAGAATCACTCAGGAAAAACGTCCCGACCTGCTTTAAAATAATAACCGAAACCTGCTAAAAAAAGTATTCTTTTTTTCATCCTTAAGAGATTTCATAAACGAAAAAGAATAAAAAACAACATTTAGCCGAAATGAGTTAAAGTTATTAACTGTATTTTATTTCGTGTTTATTTTTTTTCTTGTTAATTTGATATGTATATGCTGTTTTGATTTTGTTTTCTGTGATAATAATTTCAATTACTTAATAGTTTTGTTGTATAAAAGGGTTTTTGTTGATATTTTTTGTTAATTTTTACCTATTACTTGCATAATATTAATATGAAAATAGTAGAAATAAATTAATGAAGTTTGAAAAAAAATAATAAATTTACAACGAAAAAGAAATTGATAATTTTAAGATAGCAATTTTGCAGATGGAGATGTTCTCTTTTTATAATGTCGAAAATTTATTTTTGCCAGATCCCAAACCTGTTCACAGATTAGACCCTACAAAGTCAGGCTTGAAAAATTGGGATGAAAAAAGATATAGAAATAAGCTTTTTAAAATTTCACATGTTTTTCAGTTAATGAAGGAGGAAAATGGAACACTTCCATTTTTAATCGGTCTTTCTGAAGTTTCCGGAAGGAAAGTTTTGGAGGATCTGGTAGAAATGGCACCTTTTAATTCCCAATATGGGATTGTACATTACAATTCCATGGACGAAAGAAAGGTAGATGTAGCCATGTTATATCATAAAGATAAAGTGGAAATAATGGATTCAGAAACCATTACCTTCTTCTTTGAAATTATAAATAGAAAAAACACAGAGAATTACGACACAACCAGAGACGTATTGTTTTCTAAAGTTAAATATAAAGGAACTGTTATTAATGTTTTTATCGCCCATCTTCCCTCTAAGCGAGAAAAAGATGTTAATAAGCCCAAAAGAGACTTTATACTTAATGAGATCCACGGAAGGATTCTGAAAATAGTAAGTGACGACAAGGAACATGTAATATTGTGTGGTGATTTTAACGAAAACCCCGATGATGAAAATTTAGTAAAAATTCTCTACGATAACAATCATGAGAAGGTATTGGTAAACCCTTTTCAGGAACTGTTTCAAACAAGAAATTATTCTACTTTTCATTATAAGTCCGGACTGTTGTATGATCAAATAATCATGTCAAAATCCCTTTTTGCCCATGATGGTTTGAGTTTTCAGAGCGCACACATCTTTAACTCTGAAAAAATAAGCAGCCAGATGAGAAATTTTGAAGGGCGCCCCTTCCGAACCTATGCCGGTACACGGTATTTAGGCGGATACAGCGACCACTTTCCGGTTTTTGTGAAATTTGAAGAGACAAAAACATAAATATAAAGTAGAAAATGAAAAATTCAAGTAACACAAGTTATCATTTAGACTCGATTGACAAGGAAATCATTTACATGCTGATGGATAATGCTAAAACATCCTTAGCCCACATCTCCAAAAATGTTGGAATATCCACAACAGCAGTACACCAAAGGATTAAAAAGCTCGAGCATGCGGGAGTTATCGAAAACTCAATTTCATTTCTTAACCCTAAAAAAATAGGCTATAAAGTAATTTCGTATATCGGAATGTTTTTAGATCAGCCAAGTCATTATCCGGATGTGGTAAAATCTCTCAAGGATGTTAATGAGGTAGTAGAAGCTCATTACACAACAGGGAATTATACCATATTCTTAAAAGTACTATGCAAAGATAATGACCATCTGATGCAGATTCTGAGCAAACTTCAGAAGCTGAAAGGGGTGACAAGAACAGAAACTTTCATATCTTTGGAACAAGGTATTTACAGACAACTGAAAGTATAAAGATTATGAACATTGCCCGATATTTGGATTCAACCTATTTGAAAACGCCTGCACAGTCAGGTATTTCAGACGAAGAAACATTACAATTTGATAAAAAACTTGCGCAGGAAGCCATAGATCATGGAATTTTTGCTGTAATGATCCGTCCGGACTATGTAGCGGATATCAAAAAGTATATTCAGGAAAGGCATTCAGATGTTGTGGTAGGAACCGTAATAGGCTTTCACGAAGGGACCTATTCTATTGAAGAAAAACTAGCCGAAGCTTCAAAAGCAATTGAAGACGGAG
This sequence comes from Chryseobacterium oranimense, assembly GCF_900129755.1. Lineage (GTDB taxonomy): Bacteria > Bacteroidota > Bacteroidia > Flavobacteriales > Weeksellaceae > Chryseobacterium > Chryseobacterium oranimense. Next base: position 98,149 of record NZ_FQWT01000006.1, on the reverse strand, counting down.
CAGATGAACTTGATTTTGTAATTAATTACAACGCGTATCTTAATGGAAACCTTGAGCTGGTAAAAAACGAGTTTGTACAGTGTACACAACTTGCTCTACAGCATCACAAGGTGGCCAAATGGATTATTGAGATTGCTGCGCTGACGGATGATCAGATTGCGGATCTCACCAAAAATATCTCAAACTGGTCACTGGAACATTTCTCCGAAAATGACCTCCCGAATATTTTTGTTAAATCTTCCACAGGATTTTATCAGACAGAAGGCGGTAAACCGAATGGTGCTACTTTTGAAGGCATACAAATTATGCTGGATAATGCCGGGAAGCTTCCCGTAAAAGCAGCCGGAGGAGTAAGAACACCTGAAGATGCTGAGAAAATGATCAAGATGGGAGTAAAAAGAATCGGAACTTCTTCAGCCTTAGGTTTGATAAGGAACGAATCTTCATCAGAAGGATATTAAAAGCAAAAAAACCATCAGATCTGATGGTTTTTATATTTTTATACCTGTGCCTGGTATTCTTCGTAAAACTGTTGAGTTTCTTTGATCAGCACATCCATTTCTTCTAAAGTAAAGACCTCAAGGAATTTTTTTCTGAATTCTTTAAAATGAGGAACACCACGGAAATAATTACTATAATGCTGTCTCATTTCAATAAGACCTAGTTTCTCTCCCTTCCACTCCGCGCTCCATTCCGCATGCTGGCGTACAGCAAGTAAACGGTCTGCAATAGCAGGTTCAGGAAGATGTTCTCCTGTTTTGAAAAAATGTTTGATCTCATTAAAGATCCATGGATATCCAATGGCTGCACGGCCGATCATGATACCGTCGCACGCATACTTTTGTTTGTATTCAAGAGCTTTTTCCGGAGAATCAATATCACCGTTTCCGAAGATAGGAATCTCAATATTTGGATTTTGCTTAATTCTGGAAATATGTTCCCAGTCTGCTTCCCCCTTGTACATCTGTGCACGTGTTCTTGCATGGATCGTTAAGGCCTTGATGCCTGTCTCCTGTAAACGTTCTGCTACTTCATCTATATTGATGCTGGTGCTGTCCCATCCTAAACGGGTTTTAACGGTCACCGGCAGATGGGTAGAGCTCACGACGGCTTTAGTAAGGCGTACCATAAGGTCAATATCCTTAAGAACCCCTGCGCCTGCACCTTTACATACTACCTTTTTTACAGGGCATCCGAAATTAATGTCAACCAGATCAGGGTTCACAGTCTCTACAATTCTTGCGGACATTGCCATTGCTTCTTCATCGCCACCGAAAATCTGGATACCGACCGGTCTTTCATAATCGAAAATATCCAGCTTCTTACGGCTTTTTATCGCATCACGAATCAAGCCCTCAGAAGAAATAAATTCTGAGTACATCAGATCTGCTCCATGCATTTTGCACAGGCGTCTGAATGGAGGATCACTTACATCTTCCATCGGAGCCAGCAAAAGCGGAAATTCCGGCAGTTCTATATTGCCTATTTTTACCATGCGGCAAATTTACGAAATTATAAACATTTGGGGATATGATAATTTCTATGGTGAAGATAGAGTGATAGGAATTAATATTAGACATCCGATTTCAGAGATCAGATTTTTAAAGGAGTAAATTTTGTTGTTCCTACTCCGCTATATTACTCCGCCTCTGTAACGCTCTCATTCTACTAGAAGCTTGCTTTCACCTGCATACTTCCGATATGAATGGTTCGGTCTCCGGAATTTCTTCCCTCATAATTTAAGTTAAGCTGAAGGAAAGAATTGATCGCCTGCTGGATAAAAACACTCCATACCTGGTTTTTGCCAGGTTTAAGGCCGTCCAGCATCTGGTTTCCTACAATGCTGAAATTGTTTCCTGTAAAATCGTTATTGATGAAAGAGAAATTCCCTCTGATTGATGTTTTTTTGCGTTCCCATTGTATGGTTCCGGTAATATCAAATGCTTTTAACAGCTCTTCGCCATCTATTCTTTTTTTCTGGCGGTATGCGGAAGAAAGCTCTGCCTGGATAGCATCTGTAAATTTGTAGGTTGCTTTCGGTTTCGTTTCAATATTGTTCAGACGGTAATCTCTTGTGGCAAATAACTGGGATGAATTTTTAAGATCATGGATCGAATTTTCCCAGTCGACCCTGAATTCTTTATTAAACCAATATCCGATATTGATGAAATGTGAAACCTGCTCACGCTCTTCGTTACTGAAATTGGCATTGATGAGGTTGTCATTAGTGATAAAACGGTAATTCCCGTTCCAGCCGGATTTTTCAGTGGGATTAAACTGTACGGAAGCTAAGATATTCTGGTTTTTTAAGATCTGGTCACTGTTTTTTTCAAAAGGGTTCAGGACGAGAACTTTATCTTTTTTGTAAAATGAGTTTTGTGAATTTAATGAAACATTGAAATTCCAGCGCTTTAAAAATGCATTTTCGGAATTGAAAACGATCGACGGATTAACGAATAAGGCGAGCTGGATTTTATTTTTGTTTGAAGGAATGTACCGAACGGAATTCGTATAAATTCTGATGTACTGAGCCAGATCAGAATATTCTGCAATTTCAAATTCGTCGAGCTGCTGGACCCCATCTCCGTTATAATCTGTCCATTTATAAACACCCTGTCCGTCCGTTACCTTAAGATACTGGAATTCCCTTTGGGCTTCCTGTCCGTTTCCAAGTTCGTAAAATGCCTGGAGGCGCATCCCGTTTCTGAATAACTGTTGGTTGTACAGGATATTTCCGACCACGAAATCATTATTTCGGGTCATATCCGCTTCATCATTCTGGTAAAAGAATTTTCTGTAGTGCACCAAAGCATTTAAAGTGGTTCTTTCCGTTTTAATAAGCTGGCTTTCTGCCATGATTCCCAGAATATTGTTCATGCTTTCAAGCCTGTTATTCCGTACGGAGTCGTTATCTCTCATATACACTTTTGCAAGAAGCTTGGTACGTGTGCTGTCGCCAATTTTTTTCTGAACAAAAATCTCTTTCCAGCTGAAACTGGTGACATCCATGAGCTGCGTATCATTGTACTTTTTCTCATTGTGTTCCATGCTTCCTCCAACGGCCCAGCTTCCTTTTTTACCGGTAAATTCCGTAGAAACGCCACCCCTGATAAATTTGGTGTCCTGCAGCGTAGCATTGGTATTAAGATATGATAAGTTTCCTTTTGTAAAAAACTTTCCTGTGATCCAGCTGAAATCAAGATCGTTTTTCATCCCTTTATAGCTGTCTTGTTCATCCAGATAATTGATGCGGTAATTCAGTGTAGATTTATTGTTCCATTTATTTAAAAAACTAAAGATGAACCTGTTTTGAGTTCTCTGGCTGAATTCCTGAACCAGGTTGAAATCTCTCGAGAATTCCACATCATTGATGCGGTCCAGAATGTGAAACTGTTTGTCGATATATTGATATTCGAAGCTTGGAGTTCCTTTCCAGTTGTTTTTTGTAAAGCTTTTATTTCCGAAAATACGCCATGCATATCCAATATTTTGAGCTGCATCTTTTGATGAAAATAAATTCAGGTCATAATTGCTCAGGGAGAAATCAGCCCCTATTTTTCCATCTTTTAAAAGATATTCGGAATTTACAGAATACACCTGAGATTTTTGAGGTGAAGGGAGTTTTCTCACGGCCTTATAGTCCCCCATATTGTTTCCGACGTACTCAAATACACGGCCGTTATTGGTCGTTTGTGTAATTTTATAATCCCCCTGATTGACCCCAAAATAGGTGAAGGAAACCTGGTAAAGTGTTTCATTCTGATCTGTTGAAAATTCATAGAAGTTTCCAGCCGGATTCAAACGATACAGGATTTTATTGACATCATAAGGAGTTACCACGCCTGAAGGGGCATACATTAAATTCGGATCGTTACCTGCATCGGCAAGGATTTGTTCGTCTTCTTTGGAAAGGTTTAAGGAAAGTGGAGCATTTTTATTGTCATTTTCCATGAACCAGTTCAGTCCAACTTTAAACTTTTCCCTTTGATGCTCTAATTTTCCGGTAAACAGATATCTGGAATAATTTCTATTGGTATAATTGTATGAAATAGTAATGAAATTCTGCTGGAAGATCGGTCGGAAACTGGTAAATGTTACTTCTCCGGTATTATAGTTAATGGTGTAATCCTGGTTTTCTCCACGCTTCATCAGGATACCGTCGATAAATACCTGCTCGGAACCTGAAATAAGGGTGATAAACTGTTCGCCGTTCTTACCCGTTAGACGGTAAGGTCCCTGGTTTCCTTCAACCCCCTGGAAACGAACCCTGTGAAATTCACTTCGTGCCACACCCATGGAAACATCTACAAAAGTTTTATTATCCTTCCCGAATTCAGTCTGGAATTCAAGTCCCATGCTTCGTCTCTGGAATTTTGCAAAGTAATTTTTGGATTCTACAAGATCCAGATGTCCAGCCCGGAGGATCGATTTGTCCTTAATATTCAGCTGCATATAGATCTTATCAAACTCTTCCAGGGTTTGGGTATAACCGTCAGCCTGAATAGGAAGGTTATGATCTGAAATACTTGCCAGAATAGTCACATCTTTCGAAAGCCGGCCAGAGATCTGAAGATCCATAGAACTCTGTACAGACTGCCCCTGATTGTTACCAAATGTAATTCCACGGATAATGGAACCTTTAGAGTTCAGCTCTCCCAGAAATCTTTTTTTGTCATTCTTTACCAGTACGGCCTCGTCCACGATTATTTTGTTATTGGTTTTCACAAAATCCATCGTATCCTTAGCAAAAATATCCTGCTCAAATCTGGCAGCAAGGATGCTGTCCTTTTTAATGCTATCTTCCGGAATATTTGGGTTTTTCCACGAAAATATCTGCGCATGGGCCGAAAATATGCCCATGACAAACAAACCGATCAGAAGAAAAAAATTCCGCAAGCCTTTCAAAATAATTCGTAAAAATAACTAAAAATTGTTAATGCAAAGGGGTTAATCATTATTAACAAAAAATTAACCCTATTATTGTCCCAAATGAAAAAAATGATTTATTTTTGGAAGACAAATTATTAGTAATCAAATTCTTTAAATCATGAAAAAACTTTATTCGTTTATCGCTACAGTTATGGTAGCATCAAGTATTTTTGCACAAACAGTTTTTAATGCTACGTTTGATGATGTTACAGGAACCGGAGGAAATGACGGTGGCTGGAGTGGAAGTGTGGCAGGCTCAGGTTTTACTGACGGGTCTACTTCATATACCACAGGCGGAGCATGGACTTTTGCTAAAGTTTATAGAGGAAGTGGATGTCTGAAAGCAGGAACTTCATCATTAAAAGGAACTGTAACTACACCAGGAATTGCATTAACAGGAAATGCTACTTTAACTTTTAGAGCAGGTGCCTGGAATGGAGCAAATGAAGTTACAACTTTAAATGTCTCTGCTACTGGAGCTACTTTAAGTCAAGCTAGTGTAACTCTGGTGAAAGGTGCTTTCTCAAACTATACTGTAAATATTACAGGGGCTACAGGAACCGTGGTTCTTACATTTGAAGGTTCTGTAGCAGCTAATAACAGATTCTTTATCGATGATATAAAAGTAACGACCGGATCACTGGCTGTTGCAGATATCAAGAACGCAAAAGCAGGAAACTTTGTAAAAAATACTTTCGTAAAAAGCGATGAGATCACTTTCGGAGCTGATGTGAAAGATGTAAAAGTATACAACATGTTCGGGCAGGTAGTAAAATCCGCTTCTGTAAAAGAAAACGGAACTGTAAACGTAGCTGAATTATCAAAAGGTAATTACATCGTTACAGGAACTGTAAATAACAAGCCTGTATCTCAGAAAATTTTAAAAGACTAATTTTATAGTTTCTTTATAAATAATTCCGGGCCATTTCGAAGAAATGGCCCGGAATTATTTTATGATTTTAATACTGACTCTCTACCTGTTTAATATATCTATTTTTAGAATTATTTTTTATTTGTGTGGTATTATTTTTGATGTTTATAAAGTATAAATGAAAAATTTTATATTTAATTCTGAATCAAACGAATATAATTCATTTGTAAAGATGAAAGTTAGTTTTCAATATAACATGTTAAAAGAAGCAACTGCAATACAGTTGCTTCTTTTATTAATACCATCCCCTTCTGGCAGCATTAATGACAGCCCCAAGATTAAGAACCAGGGTATATCTGATGCGTTTTGCATAATCCTTGAAAGAAGGTTCAAAGCCTAAGGATGATTGTATCGGGAAGTAAATTTCAAGAAAATCAGGGATAAGCCTTACCTTAATTCCGCTGTCCCAGATAAACTCTGCAGGGCGGTTTTTGTTTTTATAGATTCCTGCATCCGCATATACATGGAAAATTTTCCATACACTTGAGTCTACATTAAAAGAAGTGATCCACTGATTCACAGAGCCCGGGATAAAAGACTTGAAGCCCCCGTCAGCCAGGATAAACTGTTGTGAAAGAAACCCACTGTTGGCACTTTCACCCAACAAATTATAAGAGAAAGAATAATTCGATACCCTCGAAATCCCATAGTTGAAAGTATTGTTCCGGGTTTCATTTCTAATAAAATAGCCGGCAAATAAGCGGACACTTAGTTTTTGCTTGGGAGCAAATTCCCATCTGTAAAATCCTTCAGCAGTTATCTTATTGAAATCTTCCATCCCCTGAGTGCTCAGGCTTAAACTTTTTTCATGGATCATTTGGCTGTCGCTGTATCCATATCCTGCACTCCAGAGATTATACTTGTCATAATCCTTATTCGCAATCATTGCCGGACTAAGATCTCTCTCTAAATAATTGTAAGAAAATCCTAAACTTCTGCTTACCGTACTCCGCGGGTTTTTCCTGAAATTGAAATTGGAGAATACTGAACCTTTTCTGTAGGCCAGTCCGTAATCATAATGAAAATAAGATCCGGACACCCCGAAAGTGATGCTTCTGAAAATACTCTCAGCAGGAAGAAAAGAGTAGGAGATGGCTCCTGATCCGGTCAGTTTACCGGTTCCCGTACTGTAAGTTGGAGTAAATGAATACAGGAATTTCTGATCAAAAAATGACTGGTTTTTCAAATTCACTCCCAGAAGGAACTTATCATACGTATTATTAAAACGTACTCTTGGAGTGACGTATATTTCGTTATATTCAGGATTTGGAATGTCCTTAATAAGCTTGAATTTTATTTTTTTTGTATTTGAAAACAGGCCTTTTGCATATAAAAAATTGTCCCGGTATTTAGATTCCGGAAAAATATAATCTGAATTCAGCGTTACCTTGTGAATATCTTCTGAAGAGGGAAGGGCGAAGTTGGTAGCCCTTTCTTTTTCTTCTGTTTCTACCCAATAGGATTTTGTTTCGCCTTCGCTGGTCTGGGTTTCCAGCCTTACTGGAATAGGTGAGGCTGTATTTTTACCGATTTTGATATTTAGAGAATCTTCCTGTTTTTTAATATTTTTCAGCTTGAAGTTAACTCTGTTTTTTTGTTTAAAAAAATCACTCAGGTAGGCAGATGTTTTTTCTTTTTCAGCTAACTCTTTAAGGAAATCTTCCGGATCGATTTTTTGATCTGTGTTTTTGGCAATATAATCCTTAACAATATCATTGAAACGATCATAGCCCATTTTTTCTGCCGTATAATTAAAAAGACTTCCGGTTTCAAAGCTGCTGATTGCCATATCATTAAAATTGCTCAAAACGGTGAAGTTCTCGCTGATCTTTTGATCCAGATTCTGGGACATGATATACTGATAAGCCAGTCCGTAACGGTCAATCAACTTTACTTTGGATGCATGGAACAGCTTTAAAGGTTTGACACCGAAAATACGGGTCTCCGGCAGCGTACCCAATAGTTTGGTGTCCTTATAGAACTTCTGGAGATACTGTATTTCCAGATAGGATTTCAAGCCGTTCTTAAACCAGTGATGTTTCTGTTTGTCTGCAATAACGCTTTCGTCCAGAATTTTTTTTGCAATAATTCCGAAATAATCAAGATCCGTTTTTTCCGAATCGGTGAACAGCTGAAACTTGAATTTCCAGAATGTAATATCATTATTTCCGAAAAAATCTTCTGAAGATCTGAATTTTTCGGAAATAAAGAGATTTTTGGGAAGGAAACCTATTCTTTCTTTAATGAACTTCAAATGCAAAGGCAGGTAAAATTCAAGGTTTTGTTTTTCTTCCGGTTTCAGATTATACCCGAACTTAATTTCGGTATCTGTATCATCCACATTTACTTTTATGGAAGGAAGCCCGTTCGATGAAATCACAAATTCAGGATCGGAATCAAGATAGCCTTTAAAGGAGTTCATCTGAACCTGTGGAAGGTTGCTTTCTATAAAACTATTGGGAGGCAGATCAAAATTGACGGTCCAGAAAGTATTGAAACTTACGGATTCCTCAATATCGTGATAATTTCTTTTGGAAATATTGTCCGGATCAAAATGATCCGGAACAATAAAGAAATATTTTAATGCTGTAATCTGATCAGAAGTTCCGTAGCCCGTAAATTTTTTATCGGGAAGGAGCATTCTGTACTGAAGCTGTAATTTGATGCTTTCTCCAGGTTTTAAAGCCTCTGTGAGAGGTAGAAAAAGGTTTTCATCCGTACTGGAGTTTACTGATACAGGCTGCTGTGCAGAATCTCTAATCTGAAGATCAAGGAGCTTGCCCAGCTGACCGGTTTTTGCAAAATGAAGATCACTGTTTCTGTCCTCCAGCTTTCTGTAAACTAAGGACGTTCCTTTCTTATTGTAAGCAGAAACCCAGTTGAGAAGTTTTACCGAATGAAGGTCTTTTCCGGAATGATTGTAGTACACAATTTCCTGATTAACTTCCAGCGTTTTTCTGTCGGAAGATAGTTTGGCTTCAATATATATACTGTCTTTCTGCCCGGAAACCTGTACAATTCCCCAAAACAAAACAAGGCAAGTGGTAATCTTTTTCAATATCCTGTGATAAAGCCCAAATATAAACTTATTTTGAATATTTTCAGCAGAATTTAGCCCTGGATCATGTTTTTTTGCAAAGAATTAACATATGCATTCCAGCCTTCGTTTTTATAAGTAACGGCGGCGGTTTCAGGGTCATCAGATTTATAAATTCCTCTTCCTACAATGATAAAATCGGAGTGGAGCATTTTGAAAACATGTTCAGGTGTATTGTACTGCTGTCCTTTTCCGTCTCCTGAGTCTGCAAGATTAACACCCGGAGTAAATAACAGCAGCTCTTCAGGGATCTGATTCTGAGATACACCTCCTATTACGTTAGGATGGGATAACGCTACTTTTAAAGCTTCTTCGCGATAGCTGGCTGTAGTAAGGGTACCTTTGGAAGACATTCCCACAATAGCCACAACTCCTACATTTTTGAAGCAGTCTAAAGATTCAAATCCTCCTATCACCTGTGAAGTAACAAAATCTGCCCAGTCTGTAATTTTAAATACACCGCTGGTAAACTGCAGTTCCTGGGTATTGCCGATATCTGCAAATTTTCTGTCCTCCATCAGTAAGAACCGGTGTTTTTCCGCCAATGCTTTTAAAGGGACAATTGTTTTTTCGTATTCAAAATCTGAAATGATATCTATGTGAGTCTTTAAGGCAACAATATGAGGTCCTACTTTTTCAGCAAGAGCAAGAAGTTCCTGGGTTGTGGTAACGTCAGCAGATGCAATAAGGTTGGATTTTTTTGCCAGAGCAGTTTCCAGTAGTTTTTTAGAAACGGAATGTTGCGCATGCTCCAGCTTCTGCTCGTAAGAGCTTCTGGTCTTTTCCTCAAACTGAATATGGTTTCCCTGAAGGAAGTCCTGGATTCTTTTTACTTCTTCATCAGACAGTTCTCCGGTTTCCTGAAGAATAGTACAAACTTCGGAAATATTGAAAAGGGTATGAACTCTGTAGCCTTTGCTTTCCAATAATTGTTTCCCGCCCTGTTCCCTGTCGAGAACAACAACGATATCCGCTACTTTAAGATCTTCCTGTTCTACTTCTGCAATAGTTTCTATAAGAGATTTTCCGGAAGTGATGACGTCTTCCACCAAAAGACAGTTCTGCCCTTTCTGGTAAATTCCTTCGATCAGCTTCTTTGTTCCGTAATTTTTTGCTTCTTTTCTTTTGATAATTAATGGAATATAGCTTTCCAGAGACATGGCAGTAGCCATCGGAAGGGCTGCATAAGGCACCCCGCAGATGAGATCAAAATTATCCAGCGGAAGCATTTCCAATAAATAATTTGCCAGATTCTTTAAGATTTTAGGGTCTGATGCCAAAGGCCTGAGGTCTACATAGAACGGACTTTCAATACCGCTTTTTAAGGTAAACCTCCCGAATTTGATGATGCCCAGTTTGTAACACTCTAAGAAAAACTCTTTTTTACTTTCCATTATTTTTTATTAGATAGTGCAAATTTAATCATTTGAAATAAGGCTTAAAAATTTTGTCAAATAAAAAACCATCCTGAAATAGTTAAGGATGGTTTTAAAAATATTTTCTGTAAATATTATTTTATAATTTCTGCGTCAATAATTTTAGTGCCTTTCAGCCTCTGTTCTGCTTCCCACAGTAAAAATTTATCCACTTCTTTAATTAGTTTTGGAATCGTCAGCGACAATACGGCAAGATCATCCATCACTCCCAAAACGGGTACTGCAAACTCAGGAAGTAAGTCAATAGGGGAGATTACATATAAAATCCCAAGAAGAGGAAGGATAATATCAATGGATTTCATTGGATATTCGCCTTTTCTCCATAATTTGACCATCCTGAAAATGTCAGGGATTTTTTTAACGAAGCCTTTGTGGCTGATGGCTTCTTTTGCAAGATTCAATTTTGAATATTTCATTTTTGTGTTTAGTTTTATCATTTCAACGTAGTAAATTTCGCAAATTCTATACCAATTAATTATAAAATTTAGTTAAAAAACTATTTGATAATATTGTCAATGAACTGATGCACAGTCTCTGTATTCCAATCTCTGTAGGCATCTTCCTTGATGATGATCCTTCCGTGCTTATCAATAAGAAAAGTGGTAGGGAATACTTTGGGAAGGATTTTTTCAGAAATAGGACTCTGTGCAATATAGACGGGAACTGAATAGTTATTATCTTTTAAAAACTTTTTTACATCTTCTTCCTTATCGTTCATCGCAATAAGAATAAAATCTACATTTCCTTTCCTGGAATCGTATAATTTCTGGATGGTAGGCCATTCTTTTCTGCATGGAGGGCACCATGTTCCCCAGAAATTAAGGAAAACCGGCTTATTTTTAAAGGCTTTAAGATTGGTGCTTGGCACATTAATTCCTTTCAGTTCGATGTCATAATCTTCTTCGCTTACGTGTACGGCATTTTCGATCGTTGCGATGGGGAAAAACTGATCTCTGAGATATTCTTTTACACCCGGGACGAAGGCTATCACACCGATAATAATGATGAGGACAATATAAATGATGTTCTTTTTCATAGCTGATCTTTACTGTTTATTGTTGCCTTCTGGAATACTATATATATTATAGTAATTCCAGGATCTCCTGAACTGCATCTTTTCCTCTGTTTTTGGCATAATACAGCTGCAGGTCATTGTAAAAATTATCTTTCGGATATGCTTCCGGATCTGCTTTGTGCTTCATGAGCAGCTCGTATCCGTATTTTGGGCGAGGCCCCCAGGAATTTTTCACATTGAAATCTTTATCAAGGATAATTACTTTGGGAATAGATTCTGTACCGTTGGTCAGATATTGGCTGATCAGGCTTTTATCACTGTCTCTGAGGAAGATTTTTACCTCATTGTGTCCTTTGAAAAAAGTAACAAGGGCAGGAACTGTAGCGCTGGCATCACCACACCAGGCTTCCGAAATAATGAGTATTTTCCCGTCAAAATTTTTAGAAGCCAGTTCTTTTAACTGTTCTTCGTCCGGAACATACTTTTTCAGGGTTCTGTCCATTCTCTGAAGCCCAAGCTCATAGTATTGTTTATAATCAGCTTCCTGTTGGTTGGAAGGATTTTCTAATCTTTCTTTTCCGATGCGGATATATTCTTCAAAAGATATTCCCTGATCCCAGTAATTTTTCATTACCAAAAATATTTATATTAAAAATTATTGATGTTTCTTGTCTTGTTGATCAAAAACAAATCAGCCAGTACAAATGCAGCGAGACTTTCCACAACGGGAACGGCTCTTGGTACTACACATGGGTCATGACGTCCTTTTCCTTCTACAATTACAGGGTTTCCGTATTTGTCTACGCTGTCCTGTGGTCTTAAAATCGTAGCTACAGGTTTGAATGCTGCACGGAAATAAATATCCATACCATTCGAGATTCCTCCCTGAATTCCTCCGGAAAGATTAGATTTAGTGGTGAAATCTGTATTAAAAGCATCATTATGCTCTTTTCCGGTCATTTTAGCTCCGCAGAAACCACTTCCGTATTCAAATCCTTTACAGGCGTTGATATTCAGCATGGCTTTTCCCAATTCGGCCTGGAGCTTGGAAAATATAGGTTCTCCAATACCTACGGGAACGTTTTTGATCACGCAGGTAACAGTTCCACCAATGGTATTGCCTTCTTTTTTGATCTCTTTGATTCTCTCGATCATTCTCTCAGCAGTTTCGGCATCCGGACAGCGTACATCATTACTTTCTGTTTTTGAAAAGTCCAGATCCTGGTAGGGTTTTTCACAGAAAATATCGCCTACGGAAGATACATAGGCATTGATTTCGATACCGGATAAAAGTTGTTTGGCCAAAGCTCCTGCAACCACCCAGTTGATGGTTTCCCTTGCTGAGGATTTTCCGCCGCCGCGATAGTCTCTGATCCCGAATTTCTGGTCATAAGTAAAATCTGCATGACTCGGGCGATACGAATCTGCTATATGATCATAGTCTTTCGACTTCTGATTTTCGTTTTCGATAATAAAACCTATTGGAGTACCTGTAGTTTTTCCCTCGAAGATCCCTGAAAGGAACTTTACCGTGTCACTTTCTTTCCTTTGAGTGACAATTGCGGACTGGCCGGGCTTCCTGCGATCCAATTCATATTGAATTTTATCGAAATCTACCGTTAAACCTGCCGGGAAATTATTGATGATACCGCCGTAAGCCACGCCGTGACTTTCTCCAAATGTTGTAAGACTGAGAAGATTACCTAATGTGTTGAACATAGTACAAAATTACCTATTTTTCTTCAGATAATAAAGTTTCTGGATTTGTTCTATTTATCGGTGTTTTTGATATTATTGATAACGTTCTCTGCTTCCTTTTTTTGTTCTGAAGTGAGTTTTTTCCAGATAAATCCTTTTTTAATATTTTTTGGGTCGATGTATTGCGGGAAAATTCCGGCATTGACATCATCAATAATGTAACTCTCTGAAATTGCGGGAACAGGAGTGTCAAAATTAAAAGGATAATCTTTTGATACATTGAATTTTAAGTTTCCTATCCGGAAAGTTTCAAATTTATTGTAGTGATAGGCTGAAGGCTTATACATCTGTTCTTTTTTTACTCCTGCCATAAAATTCCCAGGCCTGAAACTTGGAATACATTGGCGGATGAAGTCAGGAAAGCTTAAAATTCCTATGACGAATATGCTTGCTGCTGAGAAAAAAATAAGAGCGTTTCTTTTGTTAAGATGAATAAGCAGAATAAAAAATATAACAAAAAAAACATCTATAAAAAACCGATATTGTGCTGAAAAGGCTAAAACAAATGCACTTTTTATCAGGATTGAAATGCAGATCAGGCTGATGATCTTTTTCTTTTTAACAAAAGCAAAAACTGAAAACAAAATCAGGCTTAAAATGAAAAATATGTTGATTTTTGATTTAATTCCTTCCAATGTAAGCCAGTTCATTACTGCTTCAAAATAAGAGAATTTTTGAATTTCTTCATACGTGTATTGCATGTCGTAAGTTTTCTGAACAGCATATTGTGAAGAAATTTTTAATACTTCCGGGTTAGGTTTCCAGCTAAGATCAAAGTCACCTGCTGAAACAGGAAATACAGGATATCCAAACGTCCATATATTTTTAATAAAGAATAAAATAAGAATTCCTGTTCCTAAGATCCAGCTTTTATAATTAGGCTTTACCATAAATATGGAATATAAAAATACAAGTAATGGAAGCCATATCATTGTGGGTTTGATGGAAAAAACAAAAACGGCAAAAGCAAAGAGAAGATTGATATCTCTGTTCTTTTGAAGGATTTCATTTAACAGGATGAGTGATAAGACAATTACAGGGAGATCCGGGCTGGGGGACTGTGAGAAAAGCAGTAAAACAGGAATGAAGCACAGTTGGATCCAGGTTTTATTTTTAAAAATATAAAGAGTATAAACAATAAGTAAAATGGCATTGATTCTTAAAAAGGGGTCAGAAAAACCCGAAAATCCTGCCTGGAAAATATGCCACACAGACATTTGTCCCAATGTAAGGTCGAGATTGGAAATCCCTTTTACCAGTCCAAACTCTGTAATCCATTTGATGGAAGGAACATAATACCCAAAATGATCCAGTATATAAGGGTGGAAAGAACTGCAGTATAAAATAATTAATGATATACCGCTGATCAAAAAAGTGTCTTTCTTTGAAAACTGATTAATCTCCTTATAAATTTTCTTTTGAAAAAAGAAGAAAACTCCGGTGAGTACAAATGGAATTTCCACATATATATTAATAGGTACGAAAAAAGACAATACAGTCCATGCCATACTGATTCCCAGTATGCCTGTCAGAATACTACCGGCAACTTCTCCGGAAAGAGTTCCCAGGAAGCTTTCTATTACTTTTCCCCAGCCCGCAAGCACTGAAAGGATAAGAACTGAAGAAAGGAGAAGTAGAATCATAAAAAAAGATTGCCTAAAAATAAGCAATCTTTTAAATGTTATCGTAAAAATATTAGTTACGTGGTTGAACTCTTCCGTCTTTTCTGTCTCCGGCCCTACCGATCGTATAACCGGTTGCACCCCCAACGACACCGCCTATCACGGCTCCAAGACCTCTGTTTTTCTTAGCAACAATGGCTCCCAAAGCAGCACCACCTACAGCACCGATCGCTGTTCCTTTGGCTGCCTTACTCCATCCTTTCTTCTGGGTAGCGGTGGTACCGGTACCTTGTGAAGAGCTGTTGCCATTATTTGCATAGGTTCCACTTCCCGAGTTAGAATTGGATCCTCTGTCTCTATATACTGTTCTCGTCTCTCTTATGATCTGAGGCTTTGAATTGGCTGCAGCCGCTGCCTGAGATCTTTTGCTTTCAGAGATACTGTCTGCTTTTTTCTGTGCTTCGTACACTATTTTTTCTTTCTCGATGGCCAGCTTTTGTTTTTCTATTTCAAGCTGTCTTGCCTGAAATTCAAGTTTTTGCTCTTCAAGAGATTTTTCAGCTGTCCTTTCGTCTTTTTTACAGGCTGTCAGTAAAAAAACTGATAAAAACCCTGCTAATACTATCTTTCTCATAATTCAAATTTTTAATAAGTAGTCTCAACCGAAACGGTGGCAACTTTCTTTTTATTTTCAATTATGAAGCCAAAATTTAGTTAATAAATGTTAAAGTGGTACATTCGATAAAAAAGTGACAAGAAAAATCACGAGGTTTTAGCTTATAGTGCGGTTCGGGATGTAATTTTTAATTAATTAAAAGTTTTTATTCAATTCATATGAATTGGTTACTTTTGAAATACCAAATTACTTTATTATGAAAATAACAATCTTTAAAACAATGGCTTTTGTGGCCTTGGCAACTGCAATTTTATCATGTTCAAACGATGATATGATATCAGATGTTCAAACCCAGACGCAACCTGAAACCTCTAAACTGGCTTCAAAGACTCAGACTTACAAGCTAAGATTCGGTATTGTGAATCTGGATGGAACAAAGTCTCTTTCAGGAAACTATGATGTAGGAAGCTTCCTGGCTGAAAATACGGCTACGGGAGAAGTTTATGATACTTATTATGGGGGAGGTTTCCAGGCTCTTCCGGCATATAATGAGGGAATTCCAGCGGGAACGTATACTTTTTCTGCTATGCAGGGGCAAGGCGGCTGGGCCGGTTATGGTTCTGTAACAGGAACGGTATCAGATGCCCAGGTAGATGCAGACGGGTATGTGACTGTGTATATTCCTATGACGTGGGCTGAGTAGTTCCGGATAAGATTAAATCTACTTTAAATTCTCATAAGAGAATTTTAATTTGTGTTTTTGAGCCTCCTGAACCTGGAGGCTATTTTTATATTTAATGATATTCAATAAAAAGCTCCTCTTTTCCGGGAAGCTGTCATTACATATTGAAAGTTACTTTTACTTTATTGATGAGCCTGTGAAGCTTATAGGTCTGATAATTCAGAAGGTCATAGATTTCCTGTGAATTGGGATATATTTCAGGAACTATTTTATTGTTAATGGTTCGGATTCCTCTTCTTTTCATCGTGTCATGAATTACTTTGGCAAAGGATTCTTTTGCTCCCTGCTTGAAACTCTGCTGAGAAATGCCGTTAGAGTGCAGACGGTAAAGATAAAGAGGTTCCTTAATGTATTTTACACTCCCATGTTCCAGAATCTTCAGATATAGATCCTGGTCTACAGCGCTTTTCAGATTGGGGTTGATGCCTGAAGTTTTCAGATAAGTTTCTTTTTTAAAAGTGAAGAGATGGGCAAACTGGGTAGGGCAATTGAAAAAATATCTGCTGTTGTAGATTTGTTTTGTTCCTCCAAATATTTTGTCAGGAACAAGGTTTTCATTACAAAGCATCATTTGAGAATAAGCTGCTACAATATCATCTTTAGAAAATTCATGTACGGCTTTTTCTAAAGCGTCCGTATATAGGGCGTCATCAGGGTCCAGATAGGCACATAGGTCTCCTGATGCATATTTCATGCATTCTCTTTTAGTATAACCGCATCCCCGATTGGTGGCATTCCGGTACAATCTAAACCGGGGATCGTTTTTTATAATACTTTCGATAGTTTCCACGGAACAATCGGTAGAAGCATCGTCAACAATTATAACTTCCCAGTTTTTGTAGGTTTGACTCATCAGTGAGTTATAGCAGTCTCTGAAGTACTTACCATTATTATAATTAGCGATGAGTATAGAGAATTTTGTCACTTTTAATTGAATTAATAAGTTGTAAAACTAAAAATTAAAATGTATAAAAAATATGACCTGAATCATGGTGGATATCGTATTTTTTTACTACTTTATGGAATTATGTGTTTTTATAATTATTTATTGATATGAATATGTTAATTATTAAAAGTGCGGTTATTTATCTGTTATAAAAAATTAAGTGCTTAAGTTCAATTGTTTAGGTGACTTTTACACTCATTATTTGAAAATAATTTTGTTAAAAATTATGTTTATGACTGTACTCATAAAATGTAAAAAGTAAAACAGGTATTTTTGAAATGTAGAATTATAATGAATAGTTTATTATTTAAATTATAAAAATTTTTTTTTCATCATTTGTGTTTTTGAGGCCTCCGCTATGGAGGCTTTTTATTTATATAAAAGGAAAGTTTTATTTAAATAAGTTTCTTAATATTTATTTATACTTTTCTGGCAGAAATATCGTTTTAGTTTTAGTAAAGCTCTTATTAAAAAGAGAAGAATCAGTTCATTATAATAGTGTCAAAATATGATATTCGTCATGTAAATGTATGGGGTGGATAGCGGAATTATCCCCTAAATGCTTTATTTATAATCAATTCAAGGAGGTAGTAGACTATAATATGGTGTTATTCTATTTAAAAAGTATTTTTTTGTAATTGAAACTTTGGCACGATTTTTCAATATATGAAGCAACTCATGTTTAATTTGAGTTTTCATGGTTATTAGTTTTTATCCCCGAAGCAATTCGGGGATTTTTGTTATATGCTATTAAGATTGGTGGTAGTATTCAGGACGGAAAATAAGATTCAGAATGAGTTTTTATACTAGATATTTTATTACAAAGGGGGAAGTTTAAAAAAAGTAAAACAATCGTAGGTACTAATTTCTGTCTGTTTTAAAGAAAGTCATAAAGGATAAGTTTAAGTTCTATTGGAAATAGTAATATTCTTATATTCAATGGTTTAATGGTGGTGTATTTATAAAATTAGGCACATGGATTTATAAATCTATAAGCTATGTACTTGCACCATCGTTTGATCTTGATCATCTTTGCTGTGGGGGTAAAAATTAATATTTATTTTTTGTATGTGTACAGTATAAAGAATAATTATAAAGCTGATCAGCGAAAGACCATGTAAAACAATTTACTCAATTCAAAAATTAAACAAAAAAATGAAAACATTCTTATTCACAGCGATGTTATTCGCGGGAACCACTTTAGGATTTGCTAAAAGCAATGCACCAGCTCAAAATTTTTCCAATGACAACAAAGAAGCTGTATCTTTGAAATCTACAACTGTTAAAGTGAACTCTTTGGATGACGTGAAAACAAGTGAAAAAGCAGTAGATGTAAAAAATATCTGCCATCACACTGTTTTTACTACTGAGGTTACTTATACTTATTTTGATGATGGTATGGGAAATCTTATTGTAACAAAATCAACTGATTTAGTGATGACCACCTATTGGTATGGTTGCTAAACAATACTTACAGAAAGTATAATAATAAGAGCGTCTGATGATTTAGACGCTCTTGTAAATACAATTTTATTAGATATGAAATATACTCTTTTTATCTCTTTATTTTTTGTAAATCTTATTCATGCTCAAAATTTAAAAGTAGAATATGAATATGTAAATAAGCAGAATCTTAATGAATATTCTTCTGAATCTTCAAGTGCATTTAAAAATCAGGCTGAAGAAAAGCTTAAAAAACCTCAAAAGCAAATCCTTTATTTCAATGAAGGGAATACGTTTTATAAAAATATTACTACTGAAGGGTTTGTAAATGAAAAAGAAAGAAAAAAAGTTGATGAAAGGACAACGAATATAGCAAAGGAATCTTTTGTTATAAAACCTATTAAAATTTTTCATAAAAAAAATGATCCGGGTTTCTACCAATATCAAAATTTTGGAGATGATGAATTTTATAAATATTATACTCCTAAATTCTCTAAGGTAGAATATAAAGATGATGTAGAGCAGATTGAAAAATATACCTGTAAATTAGCAGAGGTTACATTAGATAATGGAGGTTTGGTAAAAGTATGGTATGCAGAAGAATTTCCGGTAAGCGCAGGTCCTTATGTATATAACAGTTTTCCCGGTCTTGTATTGAAAGTGGAGTCTGCCAATTTTATTGTCTATGCCACCAAGATAAGTAATGATGGAAAAGCAACCGATTTTGAAGCGATGAATCCGAAACTTAAAGTTTTTGATCAGGAAAAAGACAGGGATAAAATTCAGGAGATTATGAAAAATGCATCAAAAGTAAAAGAAACGCATACAGACATCAGGTTATAATGAATTTTAAATATTCAGTTATTGTTTTTTTACTCTTTTTCAGCTATTCTTTTTCACAAAACATCAATATTGAAGTTAAAGAAGCAAGCGGAATTCCTATCTCTGAAGTAAATGTTCAGATTCTTAAAAATGGAAAAACCTTAAATTTTCAAAAAACAAACGATAAAGGCGTTTGTACTTTCGTGCTTTCCGAAAAAGGAATTTTTTCCCTGAAATTTACCTCTTTATTATACAAAACAAAAGTAGTAGAGGTTAATACCAACGAAAAAAATGATTTTGGGGTGGTATTGGAATCCCAGGTTAAAACAATTCCTACGGTAGAAATAAAAGCACGTCCCAAAATAGCAAGTGCCAAAGAGGATACAATAGCTTTTAATCTGAAGGCTGTAAGAGACGGTACGGAAAGAACAATCGAAGATCTCATTAAAAAACTTCCGGGACTGAATATTAATGAAAACGGAAAAGTAACCTACAAAGGGAAATCTATAGGTCAGGTTTTAATAGAAGGAAACGAGTTTTTCGGAAAAAACCATAAAATGGCTACTCAGAATATTTCAGCTGATATGGTTGAAAGCATTGATCTCTGGCAAAACTATACAACCATTAACGGGAACCGTTCTACAGCACTTAATTTAAAGTTGAAAGAAGAGTATAAAGGAAAGGTTACCGGAAACATAGAGGCTAATTACGGGACTAAAAATTCATACCTGGGACATACCAATTTATTCAGACTCGGAAAGCTTGGTAACCTAGCTTTGATTGCCGATGCCAATAATATTGCCAAAGATCCTATCAGCTTTATGGACTTTTACGAGATGAATACACAGGAGGATATAGATAATGCGGATAATAATTCAAATATAGACATTCCTACTTTTCTTAATAATGACGGGAAAGTAAAATCTAAAGATAATCAGTTTGGAGCCCTGCAATATTCAAAGTCGAAAAATAATTTTAGTATTACAGCTTTTTCTATTTTGAATAATGCTCAGCTGGACAAATTTTCAACTTCTACAAGGACTGTATTTGAAGGACAGTCAAAAGATTTTAACTTTTATGAGCAAAGAACAGAAAACAATAAAGGTTTTTTAGGGACTACTCAGATTAAGGTGAAAAAGAGCTTTGCAGATGAGAGTTTTCTGTATTATAATTTCGGCTATAATCCTACTCAGGATAATTTTAACCAAAACATAGATCGTTATGCTCCTGTCAATGCTAATTTTTATACGATTAGTAATACGGTAAAAAATAATGGTATAAGTAATTTTTTTTCGTGGAATAAGCAGTTGAATAATTCAAAAATAATCTTTGCCTTCAGCCAGCTGAATGAGGACTATTCGGGAGGTTTAAATATACTTTCAAATAATAATCTTTTTCTGACCGGTAATAATTCACTATTTCAGCAGTATGATGTTAATTCAAACAGATATGGGCTGGACTTTTACTTAAAGAATAAAAACAATTTTGTTAACGTCAATTTTCATTCCGGATTTTCTTATAAAAATGAAAAATCAGAACTTACTGAATCTGTATCACAGACCAGCGAGAACAGAATACTAAAAACTTATCACTACATTAATGATCTGAATATTTACAGACAGGTAGGGAAATTCGATTTATCAGCTTCCTTAAGTTCTCATTTTCTAAATGTAAATGAATATGAGAAACATTATTTTGAGAAAAGACTGAGATTGCAGTACAGTCCTACATCTAAGGCGAATACAGAAATCAGTTTTGAATATAACTCAAAGTACAAACTTCCTACTTTGAAACTCCTTCAATATAACCCTTTGTATACCAGAGATTTATATTTTAATCAAAATGTGAACCTTACACCTGATTTATTAAGCAATACAGATAGTTATAAATTAACATTTCACCGTGCTTATTTAGAAAAAGGAAGCAGTATGTTTCTTATGCTGATGTATGATAAAACCCAGCCAAGCTATACGACCAATACAACCAATTATGGTACATTTTCAGGGATGGAAAATACAATCGGGAAATATAATGACCGATTCGTATTGCTATTTGCAGGCGACCGGCGAATTAGTAAGAATTATATTTTAAAAACAAAATTTACGAGTGCTTTAAGCAGAAATGTAAATTTTATCAGTGACAATGAAAACATTTCTTCTGTTAAGAATTTTGAGTTGTCTCAAAAACTCTCTACGAATTTTAAAAATAAGCCGCTACAGTTCGATTTGGGCTATACTCTTACTAAAAGCATTTTTGAACAGAGTTTTTATGACACCACATCTAAGCAGGATAATATAAAACTGTCTTTTGGGGTAAGAGCCAATATTAAGAAAGAATGGTTAGGAAATATTTTAGGTGAATATTTAGTACAGAAGACAGGAGAAACCACACTCAGGAATTTTTTAATCGGCGGCCAGGTTTCCTACAGGAAAGAGAAATCAAACTTTGAATACAATCTGCAGTTTAACAATATCCTCAATTTAAACTCTTTTCAGTACATCAATAGCTACACAAGCCAGCTTGGTATAGATGAAATTTCTACAACAGCTCTTCGGGGTTACATTATGGCCGGATTGAAATTCAATTTTTGATTAATTTAAATTGATCATTTTTTAACGATAATTTAAACAGGTAAAATTTTTTGTGTTGTTTTTGTGGTTTTCTTTCCTGAAAATTATATTTTTCAAGAAAAGATACCACAAAAATCACGATTCTTGGATTTATGTGTACTCATGGCATATGGTTTGGTTAAAAACTATTACCATCACTAATAATATATCTTTCATTTCTAAAAATTACACTTTTGCCTCTCGTGCCCCGGGAGGCTTTTTTTGTAGTTTTCAAAATAAAGATGATTGTAAATAAAAAACCTCTAAAAATCTTTTAGATAATTAGAGGTTTTTGAAGAGGTACCTAGCGGATTCGAACCGCTGTAGATGGTGTTGCAGACCACTGCCTAGCCACTCGGCCAAAGTACCATTTTTACCATTTTTGAGGTGTGCAAATATAGCATTTTTTTTTAATGAACAAAAATTTTTAAGTCATTTCTTTCGTTCCGATGCTGCTTATCTCTTCTTTTAATTGTTTTTCAGCAACATAGTTTTTACCATTGATCACTCTGGTATCACTCCAGCTGTCATGCCAGCCGTTATACCCTAAAAAAGAAAGTGTGTCAAAAGGTACGGCACGGGAAAATGTACGAGTAATAATCTGTTGGACTGTTGGTTTATTTCCATCTATGCTGATTACTTCTGTTCCTGTAATATATTTAGCGATAGTCTTACCCAGATAATATTCCATAAAAAAGAAATAGGAAAAAGACAGAGCCAGATAAATGAAGAGCGAGATTATAGTAAAAGTAAAACTTTGATCCTCATTTTCAGCATAAAATTCCTCTCCATATATTATAGAATATCCTATTCCAAATATAAAAAAGAATGCATAGTTAATAGCCTGTATAAAAAGTCTGTCTAAAAAGTAATTAAGAAAGCGATTACCTGATGTGGCCTTATGTCTGTCGACAGCTGCCAGATATTTCCTCATTGTGTATTAGTTTTTTTTGATCTATAATTTAAATTCCGTTAAGTATTAATTTTAAAGTGGCATTGGTTTCAATAACGGCAGTAATTCCCGATTCGTTTAATAAAACGCGGCCTGGTTTCAGATTAAAAACTCTCCCATTCATTTTTAAACCTTTATAATATTCTTTATTAAATGCTTCTTCTATACTTTTCTTTGAAGCCAGCTCCAGTTCCTGAGTTGGGATTCCATATTCCTCTTCAATCATCTTTACAATTTTCCCCTTAAAAAGAAGGGTAGCTGTTTTCTGCAGAATATTGGCGGTTCTCAGATTAAATTTGGTGTTGGAGAGTACAATTTTCTTTTTCGTTTCATCGTATACGGGAATTCCGGAAATAATGGCTTTACCATTTACATAACCTTCCGTTTCGGCTTCAATGATCACTCTTCCTTCTGAACCGTAAACCCGGATATCTTTGATCTTTACTTTAGAGCCTCTTACATCATATTCTTTATTCATAAACATATTGCGGGCGATATTCGTTGCTTCGGAAAAAGGGACATTCGCTGTGGTCTGCAGAAGGAATTTATCTGCCAAAGCAGGAACAACGTTAAAATTGCTTACCGACTTTACTGTTGGGGTAGCTGCAGGTTTACTCCCCGTAAATGTTTCCGAATAAATGTCCATTCCTATATTGGTAGTAATCTCATTTCCGTAGAATTTCAGAGGAGTAATGTTCACACCAATCGGGCTTATTTTCAGCCAGGTATTATATTCTTCAGAAATATTAAAAGGCTGGGCAAAAACATTCCAGGCCATTACCGCATACTGTTGGAAATTCAGCTGGGTAGCCATTTGCTGATCAATGGTTTTAGCGAATTTTCCCTGCTGTTCTTTCAGGCTTTTCTCTACCAGTGAAGTGATAGGGATCTGTATTTTGCCATAATCCAGGACCGGTTTTGTTACCCATCTGAAACCGTTGGGCTGCGTATTGGTAGAAATTGTCCAGTTATTCCGGAAATTGATAGCTGTATTGAAAGACATAACTGTTTCAAAAGTTGTATTCTGATACGAATATACTCCCAATGTGCCGATGCCTTTCTCTGCCCATATTTTTATAGGAACCTCAATCAGCAGGTTCTGGTTTGTTCCGCCGACCAGGCGGATAGGGCGGGTTTTCCATACTTTTACCTTAAACTGGTCGTTATTGTTATCCGTATAGGAATCATCCTGAAATATCAGATCCTTTACCGAGGCGTTAATCATATTACTGATTTCGGAAAGCGGAATAGTGACCGGCATTGTAATATTGGACTGTATTTTCGGGAAATTATAAACAGCCAGCTGATTATCGGCGGCAGTCTGGCCAAAAACCATGGCGAAGCTTAATAAAAATAATAATTTGATGGATTTCAATTCTTTATATTTTTTGTTAAGATAAAAATTTTAAAAATCGTCAGGTTTAAAGCTTTTTTCCAATTCAATACTTGCCCCCTTCATTTCACCTTCCATCGGTGGTGAAGTCTTCGTGATCTTCAGCTTGATATATGAAATCTGGGGAAAACTTTGGTGAATCTTCGTGATGATCCTTCCCGCCACATGTTCCAGTAATTTAGACTTGGTGGTCATTTCCCGATGAATGATCCCATTGATATCAGCATAGCTTATCGTATCGTTCAGGTCATCCGTTTCTGCGGCTTTCCAAAGATCCGTGTGCAGTTCTGCATTCAAAATATAATAGGTCCCGATGATATTTTCTTCGGGAAGTACGCCGTGATAGGCATATATTTTTACATCTTCAAGAAAGATCTTGCTCATTGCTTCTGATTTTATTTCAGCAAAAATCGTTTTAATTCTTCAAAATCTGCATGTATTTCTACAGTTTTTTTCTCCTTTTTCATGAGGGAATACAAAGCCTCAGGCACCTCAATAGTGATATGGGCTGCTTTTTCCGCGGCTTCAGGGAATTTTACGGGATGTGCGGTTCCAAGTATCAGTCCTTTTTTACCCGGATTTTCATTCAGGTATTGTTCCAGGGAAGCAAATGCAACTGCGCTGTGAGGATCTAGGATATATTCATATTTTTCATAAACTTCTTTTATAGTTTCTAATGTTGATGCATCATCGATGGAATATCCCGAAATCATCTTTTTTAATGAATCAAACTGATGCCCGAAAAGCTCCAGAATCCTTGTGAAATTACTTGGATCACCCACATCCATGGCATTGGATAAGGTGGGCACAGCTTTTTTAGGATGGTACTGACGGTTTTTCAGATAATCGGGGACCACATCATTCTCATTGCAGGCAGCAATAAAATGTTCTGCAGGAAGTCCCCGGAAATAGGTAAGGAGTCCTGCACAGATATTTCCGAAATTTCCGCTTGGGACACCAATCACCGGATCCTGGCTTTCGTGTTGTTTCCATTGCTTTAAAGCTAGTAAATAATAAATCTGCTGTGGGAGCCATCTTGCGACATTAATAGAGTTCGCCGAAGTTAAAAACAGTTCGGTATTAATACTTTCATCCGAAAATGCCTGTTTCACAAGGTTCTGGCAGTCGTCAAAATTACCATCCACTTCCAGCGCAGAAATGTTTCCTCCTAATGCAGTAAGCTGTTTTTCCTGAACGACACTTACCCTGTTTTTAGGATAAAGAATCACAACATTGATTCCCGGTACATTGTAAAAACCATGAGCAACAGCTCCTCCGGTATCTCCGGAAGTGGCAACAAGCACCGTTACCTTTTTATCCTGATCCTTCAGGAAATAGGAAAGGCATCGGCTCATAAAGCGGGCTCCCACATCTTTAAAGGCTAAAGTAGGCCCATGGAAAAGCTCAAGAATAGAGATTCGCTCATTGATTTTCTTCAAAGGAATATCAAAGCTGATGGTCTCTGCTGCAATATTTTTCAATACATCTGCAGGAATTTCATCACCGATAAAATCTTTCATACATCTGAAAGCAATTTCTTCATCAGAATACAAATGCAGATTTTTAATAAATTCTTCATCAAACTGAGGAATAATTTCCGGGAAGAAAAGTCCTTTCTGGCTTCCCTGGCTTTTTATAGTGGCTGTTTTAAAATCAACGGTTTCCTGCCTGTTTTTTAAATTATAATATTTCATTGTTTTTAATTTGTTGGGTTCATCATTGATCATTCTTCAACGATTTCAATTCCGGAAGGGTTTATTTTTGATACGTATACAAAGCTCATGATTCCAATTTCATTATATACGGATTTCATCAGCTGTGCAATTTTTTCTGCTGTTTCTTTTTCTTCCGCAAGCATGAAAATGGAAGGGCCTGAACCGGAAATTCCGCCTCCAAGTGCTCCGGCTTCCATACTTTTCGTTTTGATCTCTTCAAATTTCGGAATCAGAATGCTCCTTACAGGTTCTATGATCACATCATTAAGGCTTCTCCCGATCAGGGAAATGTCATTTTTAAGGATTCCGGCTACCAGTCCGGCAATGTTTCCCCATTGTTCAACAGCATCTTTTAATAAGATATTTTTCTTTAGAATCTGCCGGGCATCGGAAGTCTTAACTTCTACCTGCGGATGTACTGCAGCAGCATACAGATCCGGGCTTCTCAGTGGAATAATATCAACAGGAGAGGAGGATTTTACCAAAGTGATCCCTCCATAAATGCATGGAGCAATATTATCCGCATGGCGGACTCCCGAAGCAAGTTCTTCCCCGAACATGGCAAAGTGCACCAATTCCTCATCAGATAAAATATTGCCCAATAAGGCATTGGCTCCAAAAGCGGCTCCGGCGGCGCTAGCCGCGCTGGAGCCGAGCCCGCTGCCCGGCTTGATATGCTTACGGATCGTTACTTCAAAACCTGTCGTCAGGTTTAATTCCTGCACGATATTTTGCAGTACAACACCCGCTACATTTTCTGACGGATTTTCCGGAAGTCCGAACTGGTCTTCATGCCTGATTATGATCTCCGGCTTATCCAGCAGTTTCAGTTCCATTTCATCATAAGGTTCATGAATGGCCATTCCAAGGATGTCAAACCCGCAGACAAGATTGGCAACGGTAGCGGGAACCTTTATTTTTATTTTTTTCATATTATTTATTTTAAACTGAACGTATAATATCTGCAAAAACACCGCTTGCTGTTACTTCAGCACCTGCCCCTGCACCTTTTACAACCAGAGGCTGTTCGGAATACCTTAAAGTTTTGAAGATAACAATATTGTCTTTGCCATACAGGTGATACAGGTCACTTTCCGGAGCTACATGCTGAAGGCCTACTTTAGCTTTTCCATCCTTAAATTCAGCAGTATATTTTAAAATTTTGCCCTTGTTTTGTGCATCATTCACCAGATTTTTGAAGTGATCTTCATATTCAGTAAGTTTTTCATAAAAATTCTCTACGCTTCCCTGAAGACATACCTCCGGCAGAAAACTTTCATTCTCAATATCTTCGAACTGAAGCTGATAGCCTGCTTCTCTTGCCAGAATTAAAATTTTCCGTGCTACATCTGTTCCTGTGAGATCCAGACGGGGATCCGGTTCTGTAAAGCCTTCCTTCTGTGCCTGGGCAACAACTTCTGAAAAGGTTCTGTTCCCGTCATAATTGTTGAAAACAAAATTCAGGGTTCCGCTTAAAACAGCCTGGATAGATGTAATTCTGTCCCCGCTTTTGATGAGGTCATTAATGGTACCGATAACCGGAAGTCCTGCGCCTACATTGGTTTCAAAATAGAAACGGCAGCTATGGTTCCGGGCTGTATTTTTTAAATTTTTATACACTGCAAAATCTGAGGAAGCTGCGATTTTATTGCAGGCAACGATATTAATGCTTCTTTTTAAGAGGCTTTCATATACTGCCGGAACTTCTGAACTGGCTGTAATGTCAATAAAAACAGAATTCCGCAGATTCCTTGAAATGATTTCTTCTGCAAAACCATGAATGGATGCTTCAACCCCTCTTTCACTCCAATTATTATAATCATTTTCGGAGATTCCCTGGTCTGAAAAAATCATTTTCCGGCTGTTGGAAAGTCCTGCTATTCTTAAATTGATCAAATTGTTTTCGCGGAGGTAAGCATTCTGCTCAAAGATCTGTTCTACAAGTTTTGAACCTACATTTCCGGTGCCGCACAGATATAGATGTACCTGCTTGATTTCGGATTCAAAAAATTCTTCATGAAGGACATTAACTGCTTTTTTAGTGTCTTTTTCTGAAATTACAATACTGATATTTCTTTCTGAAGATCCCTGGGCGATAGCTCTGATGTTAATGCCGTTGTTACCCAGGCATCCGAACATTTTGGCGCTGATCCCGCTTCTGTTTTTCATATTTTCTCCTACCAGCGCAACAATTGAAAGCCCGGTTTCTATTTTTACAGGAGCAGTTCGCTGAAGTTTTATATCGTCGGCAAATGATGAATTGACCGCATTTTCTGCATGATAAATATCTTTTTCATTAACGGCTATTGTGATAGAATGCTCCGAGGATCCCTGGGTAATGAGAATAACGTTGATTTTTTCAAAGCTGAGACACTGGAAGAGTCTGGCAGAAATTCCGGGAATTCCAACCATTCCGCTGCCTTCCAAAGTAAGAAGAGCAATATGACTCATATTAGAAACCCCTGCAGCAGCTTCTTTGATTTCATCTGACGACATTTTCAGATTATGTGAAACCAGAGTACCGTGGGCATCCGGCTCAAAAGTATTTTTAATCTTAAGGTCAATATTCTTTGCCATTACCGGCTGTATGGATGGCGGATAAAGCACTTTAGCTCCAAAATGGGAGAGTTCCATCGCTTCATGATACGAGATTTCCGGGATTGGTTTTGCATTGGAAACTAATCTTGGATCTGCGGTCATCATGCCATTCACATCGGTCCAGATCTGAAGTTCTTCAGCTGAAACTGCTGCTGCAATGATGGCTGCGGTATAATCTGAACCACCTCTTCCTAAGGTCGTAGCATTTCCGTTCTGGTCGCTGGCAATAAAGCCCGGAGCAACGATAATCTGATTTTTATGATTGGCTGCAAAATTCTTTAAATTGTGATCTGTCATTTCAAAATCTACTTTTGCATGGCTGAAGTTACTGTCTGTTTTAATCTGATCAGCCGAATTCATCCACAGACAATCCAGCCCTTGATACTGAAGTCTCGCCGCGATAATGTTAGATGACAAAAATTCACCATATGAAGTGATTCTGTCTTTGATTTTATCTGTGAATTCACCCAGAACGAAGATACCGTTATAAATATCTTCCATATCGTTAAAATGTTTTTTTACGAAACTGAGCCATGAACTTTGCTCCAAAACAGGAATCAGTTCTTTAACGAGCTGTAGGTGGTTTTCTTCAAGATCTTTGATGACCGGGATATAGTTTTCATTTTTAGCAGAAGCATACTCAGCTGCTTTTATCAGTTTGTCGGTAACACTGTGAAGTGCTGAAACTACAACAATAACTTTGCTTTGTAAAGCTTCTTTTTTAATAATATTTTCTGCCAGAATAATATTCCGGGCATTGGCAACTGATGTACCGCCGAATTTTAAGACTTTCATCTGATGGGTATTTGAAGTTGGGTAAAATAAGAGAGGTTACTCTTTAAAAAAAGAGTACGGGTACAGGAAATAATATGTGAAAATTTACCCCGCTACGGGGTAGTTGTTGTAGTTGTGAATGTAGAAACAGATGATAATGCCGAAAGTAATTCCGGTACAGAAATATCTGATATGTTTCTTAGAAAATTCATTCTTTACCGAACAAATGTACAAATTATTTGGAGATAACAAAATTATTTATGAGAAATGATCATACATAAATCAATTCAAGCGTATCATTTTCTGAGAATTTGGATACCTGTTTGTTTAGGCTTTGTTTTAAAAAGTATATTATTGATATTTGTATAACCTAACAATCAAATCTTAAAATATGAAAAATTTGAAAAAACTTTCGAGAGAAGAAAAAAGCAGAATCAGTGGCGGTTTTACCGAGTTTCAGATTGAAACATGCGGGGGTGCGGCCTATGTATGTTTCCGTGGTGGCGGCGCATGGGGCTGCTGGAGAACTCCCGGAGGAACCTGTTACCCTCCGATGGTGTAATATTTCCTCAGTAAATTAAAAAAGGTTGCCTCAAAGAGGCAACCTTATACTATTAAAATTGATGAGTTCACCAATTTTTAAGAAGTGGCTAAACATTTTGGGGCGCTGCCACATACTCCGGGAATGCATACTTCACCGGGTTTACAATAAGTGTCACACTCGCTTGCTGTTCCGCCATTGATGCTTTTCAGACATTCTTTGTCTAATTTTTTTAAATTTTTCATAAGTAAGGATTTTGTTTGGTTCCTTAAATATATGAAAAAATTATTTTATGCTTTTTGAAAGATCCAGCATCGCTTCAATCGGCTTCAAAGCTCTTAAACGAAGCTCTTCGTCGATAAGGATTTCCGGAAGCTCGTATTTCATACACAGGTAAAGTTTCTCCATGGTATTGCGTTTCATGTAGAAACATTCTGAACAGTTGCAGCTCTCGTCAAAAACAAGAGCAGGGATAAGTTCTTTATGCGGTGCACGTTTTTTCATTTCGTGAAGAATTCCTTCTTCTGTGGCGATAATGAATTTCTGGCAGTCGTCTTTCTCTACAAAATTCAATAGGGCAGAAGTAGACCCAATGAAGTGCGCAAGTTTCAGTACGGCTTCCTCACTTTCCGGATGGGCAATTAATTTTGCATCAGGATTGTCTGCAAGCTGCTGGGCAATTCTTTCCATCGAAAATGCTTCATGCACGATGCAGCTTCCATCCCAAAGGATCATATCACGGCCGGTTTTTTTAGATAGATATCTTCCCAGGTTTTTATCCGGCGCGAAGATGATCGGACGGTCTTTTGGAAGTGCTTCGATCACGGTTTCCGCATTGGAACTGGTTACAATAATATCACTTTCAGCTTTGGTCTCTGCATTACAGTTGATATATGTCGCAATCAGGGCATTCGGGTGTTGCTCGCGCATTTTTCTCAGGCCTTCACCTGAACATCCGTCTGCCAGGGAGCATCCAGCCATAGTGTCGGGAAGAACTACTTTTTTAGTTGGATTCAGGATTTTCGCAGCTTCCGCCATGAAATGGACTCCGCAGAATACGATCATGTCTGCATTGGTTTCTTTAGCCTGTCTTGCCAGCTGCAGGGAATCACCCAGGAAATCAGCGATATCCTGAATTTCTCCCGGCTGGTAATAATGGGCCAGGATCACTGCATTTTTTTCTTCTTTAAGTTTCAGAATGGCTTTCACCAATTCTTCTCCTTGAGGGATTGCTATATCTTTTATATCCAAAAATCCTCTTACAGGAATGGCAGATTTAGCTTTTTCTAATGTTTCGGTACTCATATCAACCTCAATGTTTTTTGATTATAGAAGTTAGAGATTAGAAATTAGAGGTTAGAATATCAGGTATGACTTAAAATAAGTAATTTAATGTCATGCTGACTTCTAATTTATAGTTTCTAGTTTCTTTCTATAAATTTTTTTATTAAACTTTCTATTTCTTTTTTTGCTTCATCAAGATCGGTATTGATAACGATCTCGTCAAACTCTTTCGCAAAGGTCATTTCTTCTCCTGCCTTTGCTACACGGGTTTTGATGGTTTCTGCATCATCTGTGTTTCTGGAGATCAATCTTCGTTCCAATTCTTCTATGGAAGGCGGCTCAATGAAAATGGAAAGAGCTTTTTCTCCAAAATATTTTTTTAAAGAAATTCCACCTTTCACATCCACATCAAAGATGACCACTTTTCCCTGATTCCAGATTTTTTCCACTTCAGATTTTAAAGTACCGTAATATTTGTCAGTATACACTTCTTCATATTCTACAAAAGCATCTTCCGCTATTTTCTGTCTGAATTCGTCCGGACTCAAAAAATGATAATCCACGGCGTGCATTTCGCTTCCTCTGGGCTGTCTTGTAGTGCATGAGATTGAAAATGCAAGTTCCGGAAATGTTTCCAGAGAATGTTTTACTAATGTAGTTTTTCCGCTCCCCGACGGTGCTGAAAATATGATAACTTTATTCATTTTGTTCCGGGTTCCGGGTTTTGAGTTCCGGGTTTAATTCCGCTTTATTGTTAACTCGAAATCATCCCGCATCTCGTACCCCGTAACTTATAATACGTTTAACGTCTGCTCTTTAATTTTTTCCAGATCATCTTTCATCATAACCACCAGTTTCTGGATCTCTGCATGGTTGGCTTTTGAACCTAAAGTATTGATCTCTCTTCCGATTTCCTGAGAAATAAAACCAAGTTTTTTTCCGTTGAAATCTTCATTATCCATTACTTCTTTATAGTATTTAAGATGCTGGGTGAGTCGTACTTTTTCTTCTGCAATATCAAGTTTCTCCGTAAAATAGGCCATTTCCTGGTAGAAACGTGTTTCATCTACATTTTCAAATTCTTTTAAAGACTTCTGGTAGCGTTCTTTCACAGCAATGATTCTTTCTTCTTCAAAAGGAATGACTTCGGAAAGATACTGATCAATATTCTGGATATTTCTTTCAAGTTCTTCATGTAAAATAGCGCCCTCTGCTTTTCTGAATTCCATAAAACGGTCTACTGCGGCGTGAACGATTTTGGCCAAAGCCTCCCATTCACCTTCCGTAAGCTCGTCGGGTCTTGATGTAATGGCGTCAGGAAGCCTTACAGCCATTTTCAGGTATTCAAAGTCCGGACCGTCAGAAGCGATGTTACGAAGTTCATTGATATAAGCATCTATTAAACTCTTATTAATTTTCACATCGTTGGATTCTTCCAGATTTTCCAGATTGATGTAGCAGTCTACCTTTCCACGGATAATTCTGTCGTTAAGGATTTTTCTGATTTCGAATTCTTTCTCTTTATAACGCAAAGGAACTTTGATATTTAAATCAAAGCTTTTGCTGTTCAGTGATTTAATATCGATCGAAATCTTTTTACCTTCAAAAACACCTTCGGCTCTGCCGAATCCCGTCATTGATAAAATCATAGTTTTTTATTGTTGTACAAAGATAAACATTTAAATTAGCACTGTGAAAAATTTGATTTCTGTTGTAGGCCCCACTGGAATAGGCAAAACAAGACTGGCAATTGATCTGGCAAAGCATTTCAATACCGAAATTGTTTCCTGTGATTCACGCCAGTTTTTTAAAGAAATGAAAATAGGGACGGCATCACCTTCTGAAGAAGAGCTTGCAGAGGCTCCCCATCATTTTATAGGTAATCTTTCGGTTCAGGACTATTATTCTATCGGGCAGTACGAGGAAGATGCCCTGAAAAAGCTCAACGAACTTTTTACTGATCATGACACCGTTATTTTAGTCGGTGGAAGCATGATGTATGAAAAAGCTGTCATTGAAGGTCTGAATGATCTGCCTGAAGCTGATGAAGCCAACCAGAAGAAATTACAGGAAATTTTTGATCATGAAGGGATAGAAAAGCTTCAGGAAATTTTACAGGATCTGGACCCCGAATATTTTGAAGTGGTGGATGTATACAACCACCGGAGACTTTTACGGGCTATTGATGTAATCTGGCAGACGGATAAAAAATATTCCGAGCAGATTGCTGTTTCCCAGGATTCAAGGGATTTCAATGTAATTCGCATTGGTATTGAAGCTCCGCGAGAAGAGCTTTATGACCGGATCAACAGGAGAGTGGATATAATGATGGAGAAGGGTTTACTGGCAGAGGCGGAAAGCCTTGAACCCTATAAAGATCTTACAGCATTGAAAACCGTGGGTTATTCTGAATTATTTAAATATTTTGACGGTGAATGGGACCTGGATTTTGCCGTTTCCGAGATCAAAAAAAACAGCCGCAGGTATGCAAAACGTCAGCTAACTTGGTACCGAAAGGCAGATGATATTCATTATTTACCTTTAGGATATTCTCAGAAGGATTTTGAAGACCTTTTGGGATGGATTTCTGTACAATTTCAAAAATAAATATTTCATATTTAACCATTAAGAATCATTGAGTTATTTAAGATAAGCTTTGCTTTCAATTGCATAAGCTTTAAAAACTATTTGGTTTTCTTAATTAGACATAATTTCTCCAATAATCTTAATGATTAAAGAAGCTTCAAAATTTAGATCGAGCAGATGTTTGTGTTATTTTGTGAGCTTTATTTTTATTGGCTGGGGTTACGATAAATAAAAGCGGCCCCTGAAAATCAGAGACCGCACTAAAAACAATATAATAATAATTTACTACTTCCAACCGCCGCCAAGAGCTCTGTAAAGATCTACAATGCTGCTCAGTCTTTGTCTTTTTATGGAAGCAAAATTCAGTTCAGCCTGCAGAGAATTTCCCTGAGCTGTAATCACTTCTAAATAATTGGCCATACCGCCTTTGTAAAGCATTTCGGCACTTTTTATTCCGTTTTTCAATGTGGTTACCTGTTCCGCAGCTTTTTGTTCCTGAACTTTCAGGCTTTCGTTGGAGACTAATGCATCAGAAACTTCACCTACTGCATTTAATACAGATTGACGGAAAGCCAGAACATTTTTCTCTCTCTGGATTTTAGCTACATTAAGGTCTGTTTTCAACTGTCTTTTCTGGAAAATAGGCTGGGTAATACCTCCTAATACAGATCCAAACAGAGAGGCCGGGATCTGGAACCAGTTATCGAATTTGAAGGAATTCACTCCTCCGTTAGCTGTAATTTTCAAAGCAGGATACATATTTGCCTGAGCTATTCCCACCATAGAATTGGATTCCAGTAAAACCAGTTCCTGCTGGCGCACATCCGGACGGCGGCTCACCACAGCTGCTGGAAGCCCTGCTGAAATATTCTGTGGTAAAGAAGTATCGGACATTTCAATTGTTCTGTTAATTTTAGTCGGATTTTCGCCTACAAGAATACTTAATGCATTTTCCTGAATGGCAATATTCTGTTCCAGCTGAGTGATCAGAAGTTCTGTAGACTGTTTCTGAGCAGTTGCCTGCTGAACGCCTAAAGAAGTTGTATCACCGCTTTGCCACATCTTTTCAGTGATGGAAAGGGTATTGGTGCTGAGTTCCAGGTTTGCTTTTGCAATCTGAATCTGTTTATCAAGCATCAATAAATTATAATATCCCTGGGCAATAGCTGCTACCACCTGGGTTTGTACTGCTTTTGTTGCTTCGTAAGTCTGCAGATACTGCATTCTTGAAACTTCCTGCTGGTTTTTGATCTTACCCCAGATATCGGCTTCCCATGAAAGGTTGAATGCCGCATTATAATCTTCAACGTGATTTTGACCTAAGAATGAGTTTAAGCTCTTCCCGTTCATACTGTTTTCTGATGGTTTGGAAATCTGCGCCGACACTCCGAAACCTACATCAGGATACTGAAGGTATTTGGCCTGTTTCAGTTTCTCCTGTGAAGAAGCTACCTGTTTTAAAGCAATCTGAAGATCGTAGTTGTTTTTGATTCCTTTCTCAATCAATTCCTGTAGAATAGGATCGCTGAAAAACTGTTTCCATTCCAGGTTGGCGATGCTTGCCGTATCAGCGGTAGCTGTGTACTGGAATTTTTCCGGAAGCTGAAGATCTGGTTCCGAGTACGCCAGTTTGGACACACACGAAACCGAGGCTACAGCCAATATAAAAGCTAGAAAAATATTCTTTATTCTTTTCATAATTTTTTAAATAAATTTTTAATTGAGTACAAAAACTTTGAGAAGTAGTGTCGCAAATTGTCTTTAGTAGGAGAGTGGTTTGCTTTATGGACTATTAAGGATATTGAAGAAACCTCAAAAGTTCACCGAAAACTTAATTTTAATATCTCAAAGTTTTGTACATCATTTATTTATTAATGAGCCGCTGCTAAAAGTTCCTCCTGCTGTTTTTTCAGAAGTCTTCTCTTTTTTCTGCTTGGCATTTTTTCATGCAGATACTGGAAGATCACATACATCACCGGAATAATGAAAATCCCGAATACCACTCCTGTAAACATTCCTCCTACGGTACTGATCCCGATAGAATGGTTACCTTTTGCCGCTGCACCCTGCGTCCAAACTAAAGGAAGCATACCAATGATAAAGGCAAATGAGGTCATAAGGATTGGTCTCAGACGTAATCTTGAAGCCTGAAGTGCAGATTCCACCAACGTTTTTCCGGCTTTTCTTCTCTGAACGGCAAATTCTACAATAAGGATCGCATTTTTGGCGAGTAGCCCTACCAGCATGATCAGTCCTACCTGAACGTAAATATTATTATCGATTCCGGCTAATCCCGTGAACGCAAATACTCCGAAAATTCCTGTAGGAACTGTAAGTATAACAGCAAACGGAAGAATATAGCTTTCATACTGTGCCGCCAATAGGAAATACACGAACAATATACTTAAAAGGAATACGAATGCTGTCTGACCACCTGTTTTAATCTCTTCACGGGTAATTCCGGTCCATTCATATCCGAAACCTCTCGGAAGTGATTTCTGGGCCACTTCTTCTACTGCTTTAATGGCATCACCTGTACTGTAACCCGGTTTTGGAGTTCCATTAATGGTAACAGCAGTAAACAGGTTATTTCTTGTCACCGTTTCAGGTCCGAAAGTTCTTTTCAGAGTTACTAAAGTCTTTACAGGAACCATTTCTCCTGCATTGTTTTTCACATAGATTCCTTCCAGGGAATTAGCATCCGTACGGTAAGGAATATCTGCCTGAGCCATTACTCTGTAGTATTTTCCGAATCTGTTGAAATCCGAAACGAAGCTACTTCCGTAATAGATCTGCATAGTCTGCATCAGTTCCGTTACGGATACTCCAAGTTGGTTGGCTTTATCCGTATCTACATCAATCGTGTACTGTGGATTTCCGGCAGCATATGTCGTAAATGCAAAGGCAATTTCCGGACGTTTCATCAGTTCCCCGATGAAGGCCTGTGTGGTTGCTCCCAATTGTTCATAAGAACCGTTGGTTTTATCCTGAAGCATGAATTCAAAACCGGAAACGTTACCGAAACCTTGTACAGTAGGGAAGTTGAAGAAGAATGCGTTGGCATCTTTTACCTGGGCAACCTTTCCTGTCAGCGTAGCTGCAATCTGATCCGGATCTTTCATTTCGCCGCGGTCTTTATAATCTTTAAGTTTAATAAACCCTGCAGAATAAGGGGAGGCGTTTGCATTACTGATGAAGTTCATCCCATCTGCTACCCAAAGGTGGTTCATGGCTTTTTCGCTCTTTACGATCTTATCAATCTGTTCCGTAGCTCTGTTGGTTCTTTCAAGTGAACTTCCCGGAGGAGTATTCACAGCGTACAGAACGAATCCCTGGTCTTCCGTCGGGATAAATCCTGTAGGAGCTTTTTTGATCAAGAAAACACTTCCTGCAATGATCAGTGCTAAACCTCCCACAGCAACCCACTTGTTTTTGATTAAAAATTTAAGACTGTAGATATATTTTCTCGTCATATTATTAAAGGCCACATTGAACGCGTTGAAAAACTTCGCTCCAAAACCTTTTTTCTGACTGTGTTCTCCATGTTCTCCCTGAGGATCATTCAGGAACAGGGCGCATAAAGCAGGACTCAATGTCAATGCATTCACTGCTGAAATCATAATGGCAATAACCAATGTGAAAGCAAACTGTCTGTAGAAAACTCCCGCAGGTCCCTGCATGAACCCAACCGGAATAAATACAGCACACATCACCAAAGTAATTGAGATAATGGCTCCGGAAATTTCACTCATGGAATTCGTGGTTGCCTGCTCTACCGGCATTCCGGTATGCTCCATTTTAGAATGGACGGCCTCTACCACCACAATGGCATCATCCACTACAATACCAATGGCGAGTACCAAGGCAAACAGCGTCAACATGTTGATACTGAAACCAAACAACTGCAGGAAGAAGAAAGTACCGATAATAGCAACCGGAACTGCAATTGCCGGAATCAATGTAGATCTGAAATCCTGAAGGAAAATATATACTACAATAAATACCAGGATAAATGCAATAACCAATGTTTCAACTACCTGGTGAATAGACGCATCCAAAAAGTCTTTGGAATTGTACATAATGATCGGTTTTACTCCTTTCGGAAGTGTAGTTGAAAACTGATCTACCTGTTTTTCAATCTCAGAAAGAATGTCATTGGCATTGGAACCTGCTGTTTGCAGAATAGCGAATCCTGCTACCGGTTTTCCGTCAACTCTGTTGGTTGCCGTGTATGTATAGGAACCAAATTCTACTCTGGCTACATCTTTTAATCTTAAGAATGAACCATCATTATTGGCTTTGATGGCAATATTTTCGTAGTCGCCGTTCTGGTTTAGTTTCCCTTTATACTTTAAGATGTATTCGTAAGTTTCCTTACTTCCCTGTCCAAGACGTCCTGGTGCAGCTTCAAGGTTGTGGTCTTTGATGGCTGCCATTACTTCCTGTGGAGAAAGGTTATTGGCCGCCAGACGGTCCGGCTTCAGCCAGATTCTCATGGAGTAATCCATTGTTCCGAAAACCTGGGCCTGGGCAACACCCGGGATACGCTGTATCTGAGGGATGATGTTGATTTTAAGATAGTTTTGCAGAAACAGCTCGTCATATTGTTTGGGGTCTTCACTGGTTAATCCCATGAACATGATCATACTGTTCTGAACTTTCTGTGTGGAAATTCCAGCCTGAACTACCTCCTGAGGAAGCTGGCTCATGGCTTTGGACACACGGTTCTGAACGTTTACCGCAGCATTGTCAGGATCTGACCCCTGCTTGAAGAATACGCTCAGTGTCATAGTACCGTCGTTACTGGAGTTGGATGTCATGTAGGTCATGTTCTCAACCCCGTTTACAGCCTCTTCAATAGGCGTGGCTACTGATCTTGCTACCACTTCTGCGTTCGCTCCCGGATAAAAGGCGGTTACCTGAACACTTGGTGGCGCAATGTCCGGGAACAGGGTAATCGGCAGATTGAAAACCGAAAGTGCTCCCAGCAATAGCAATATGATGGAGATGACCGTTGAAAGTACCGGTCTTTCTATAAATTGTTTTAACATAAGAAGTTTATTTTTTTAAGTCTTCTGTATCAGGATGGATTACAAAGGTTTAGCTCTCAACAGGCTGTCGGATGAAATGGTTTTCGGCTTGATAGAAACACCGTCTTTTAAATTTCCGATTCCTGTGTATACGATTTTTTCTCCTGGGGTAACTCCTTCAGATATAAAGTAATAGCCTGATGTTTTTCCTGAGATCTTAACCGGTTTGCTGGTTACCTTGTTGTCTTTTCCTAAAATATACACATAGGTTTTATCCTGAATTTCAAAGGTAGATTCCTGTGGAATTATGACAGCGTTGGAAAGCATCTGAGGCATACGCACTCTTCCTGTATTTCCGGTTCTCAAAGTTCCCTGTGCATTCGGGAAAACAGCGCGGACACTTATGGCTCCGGTTGTTTTGTCAAACTGGCCGTCTACAATGCTCATCTTTCCTTTTTCAGGGTAAATGCTGTTGTCGGCGATAACGAGTTCT
This sequence comes from Chryseobacterium oranimense, assembly GCF_900129755.1. Taxonomy (GTDB): domain Bacteria; phylum Bacteroidota; class Bacteroidia; order Flavobacteriales; family Weeksellaceae; genus Chryseobacterium; species Chryseobacterium oranimense. The sequence continues at coordinate 58,817 of NZ_FQWT01000006.1, read as the reverse complement.
ACCATCGGCATGTTTTTCAGTTTTTCTTCCAGGCTTGCTCCCGGATATTTATTCTGAAATGCAATAAAATCGAGTTCACTTAAAGAGAAATACGCGTAGATTTCGCTGATATCCGATAGTAAGGTCAATGGATTAGGATCTGTTCTTGAGATCAGGCTTCCTTTTTTGTAAGGAATTCTTCCGATGTATCCGCTTACCGGTGCTGTGATCGTTGTAAATCCTACGTTGATTCTTGCACTTCCTACCGATGCTTTAGCTTGTGATGCTGCGGCAACGGCTGCGGCATAGTTAGCTTTTGCCGTTTTTAACTGTACGTCAGAAACGACTTTTGCGGCTACCAGAGGCTGAAGTCTGTCTACTTCCACTCTGGCTTTTTCAATATTGGCATTGGCAGCCTGGAGATTGGCCTGAGCCATATTCACCTGCTCGCCATAGCTTCTTGAATCTATTTTAAACAGAGGCTGTCCGGCTCTTACGTAAGAACCTTCCTCCACGTAGATCCTGTCCAGGTATCCGTCTACCTGAGATCTGATCTCTACGTTATTTTTACCCTCCAGTGCGGTAGGAAATTCCTGATATGTTGTAGCTGGAGATGTAATCACGGTATAAACCGGAAGCTCCGGTGCAGGCGGCGCTGCATTGGAACCTTCTGCTGCTTTGGTGCAGTTCTGCAAAAGGATAATACTAGATATAAGTACAATAAACCTTATTTTTCCAGGTATTTTCATTGTTGGTTTAATTTTTTTAATGAAGTGTTAGATTTAAGTAAAAGTTGTTCGTTTAATAAATTATGTTATTTTTTCTAACAGTGTTAATGATTGATTTAAAAAAAATTTCAGAATTTTTAATAAAGGAGTCAGATCGTCATTTTCATAATAGTTTCCTTGTTTAATGTTGAGTATGTATATATAATGAGGTGTATTAATTAAGTGTTAATTTATCTAACAGTGTTAAGTGGAAGATCGAAGTTTTCCGGAAATTGGTGAATGATAGTTTTCATGCTATTTTTTTAGTTTTTTAATTGAATATTGTAATGATATTCGATGTTATTTTTCCTAACGGTGTTAATTATAAATTCAAAAAAAATTTACAAAGACTTAACGAAAGCAGAAACAGTTTCGTCTAAAGTTGTTTTATTCATTGTAGAAGGGATATCTGCATTTCGCATCATCATAATAGAGATCAGTCCATGTACCGCTGAAAACAATGCGTGAGACATATGACAGGCATTCTCTGTATTGTTTCCGTTCTTCTTGATAATGTTGTAGGTACATTCATAGATCAGGTCCTGGAATGAAGAAAATTCTTCTTTCATCTGGCCTTTACCGCTGCACTGCATTCCCAAACCAAACATCAGCTGATAATATTCCTTATTCTTAAAAGCAAAGTCCCAGTAAGCATCCACTATAGCAATAAGCTGCTCTTCCGGAGTGTCAAATTTTCTCTGTGCTTTTAATAATTCTATGTGAAGACAATGGAAACCATTAATGGAAATTTCATATAAAATAGCTTCCTTGTTTTCAAAATAATCATATACTACAGGAGCGCTGTATTCAATAGCATCTGCTATTTTCCGCATCGAGAGTGATGCCCAGCCCTCCGTTTTAGCCAATCCGAAAGCAGCCTGCAAAATGTTTGCACGGATGGATTCTTTCTCTCGTTGACGGCGTTCGTGTAAGCCCATGATTTTTATTTACTAACAGTGTTAGCAAAACTACAAACTTTTAAACATATCTTCCAAATGAAATTTAATATTTAACATTTAACGCAAGTTTATAAATTCCTGAATTGGCTTGTATTAAAAGAAACTTTATCTTTGTGGGCAAAGAAATAAAGGATATGAATACTCCCTCAAATATGCTGGCTCTAGGAACAAAAGCTCCTTTTTTTGAGCTTCCGAACCCATCGAAAAATAACGAAATTCAGTCTCTGGATGAGCTGAAAGGAGAAAAAGGAACGCTGGTGATCTTTATGTGCAACCATTGCCCGTTTGTACTTCACGTGATCGATAAGATCAATGAGCTGTATGAAGATTATAATGATAAAGGAATTGAATTCATCGCAATCAACGCCAACGACGTAGAAAAATATCCGGCAGATTCTCCGGAAAAGATGATCGAGTTCCAGATTGAGAGAAAGTTTGATTTTCCTTATTTATATGACGAAAGCCAGGCTGTAGCAAAAGCTTATGATGCTGCATGCACACCGGACTTCTATTTCTTTGATGATAAACTTGACCTGATCTACAGAGGACAGATGGATGATTCAAGACCGGGAAACAATAAAGATGTAACCGGGGAGGATCTCATCATTGCTTTTGAAAATCTTTTATTGGGTGAACCGCAGGAAGAGATCCAAAGACCAAGCATGGGATGCAATATTAAGTGGAAGTAATAGAGTTTAAAGTTCAAGGTTTAAAGCTTAAAGTTTAAAGTTTTGAATATACTTATCATATAGCTGTTCTTTTTTAAGAGCAGCTTTTTATTTAGTATGGTGGATTCTTATAGTATTAGCGGTGTCATGCTGAGCGGAGTCGAAGCATTTTCATATATGGTATTATTCCGCAGATAGCGCAGATGTTTGAGAATAAAAATCCGCATAATCTGAAAATCTGCGAGAGATAAAATAATACGTTACTTATTTTGTACTGAAAAAATCCCAGCAGATTATAGATTATTGTTTTTAAGAATAGTAAGATGCTTCGACTCCGCTCAGCATGACAATGGCAAATTGAAAACGTATTTTCTAAAAACCAGCCGTAACTTTCACCTCATTTTCAACCTTCAGATCTACATTCACTTTATTGTGGGAGAAATTCTTTATAAACTCAGAAGGCGTCTTTTCCGTGTACTTTTTAAACATCCGGTTAAAATAGGTTACATTATTAAACCCGCAGCTGTAACTGCACTCTGAAATACTCTTATCCTGCGACATCAGCAGGCAGGCTTTATTGATGCGGTACCGGTTCACAAATTCTGTAAAAGTGATCTGAGTCGCCTTTTTAAAAAAGTTGCAGAAAGCAGGGAGGGTAAGATTGGCAATTCTGGCTACATCTTCAATGTTGATTTCCTTGTCATAATGATGTTCTACATAAGTGAAAATATTCTCCAGCCGGGTTTTATTTTTTGAGATAATGGTATACGGCATAATTTCTTTGTTCAAAAGATCATAATCTTCACATTTAGAAAGTTCAAATAAAATCTCAAGTAAAAGCAGATACCTTTTGTAGCCTTCCGATTCCAGCATCAGTTTTAGTTTGGGAAGCATTATTTTTTTGATTTTGTGGTGAAAGTGGATTCCGTATTTGGAAAGTTCCAGCAGGTTTTTGATAGATCTTGCTTCCACTTCCTGTTGGGGAAACTGAAGAATCTCTTCCCTGAACTGAAGTACGATCTCCTCATGCGGGTCCGTAGAATTCAATCCAAAACCCGAGTGCGGAATATTGGAACCGATCAGTACAAGATCACCGTTCGTATAATTACTCTTATGATAGCCCACGTGGCGAGTCCCGTTTCCTGATATAACGCATACCAGCTCAATTTCGGGATGGTAATGATACTCCCATTTGAATTCTGAGATCGGCGAATTGTTATGAAGCGTGCGGAACGAGCTTTTTGCATTGGGAATAATTCTTTCAAAACTGACTTTCATTTCATTAATCGTATTTATTCAATAAAAATACGAATTATATTAATATAGTTCAAATATTGATTTATTGTGTTAAATTAATGTTAAGCGAAATGCCTCTATCTTAGCCGACAAGAAATGATCTCCATGAAAAATTTCAATATTAAAGCTGTATTATTTTTAAATTATTTCGTTTTCGCTATTCTTTTGAATTCCGTGGGAACTGTGATTCTGCAGGTACAGCAAAACTTCGGAATTTCAAAATCTTCAGCCAGTGTTCTGGAAGGTTTTAAAGATCTTCCGATTGCCATATGTTCCTTTATTCTGGCATCGTTTCTGCCCAAAATAGGGATCAAAAATTCCATGCTCATTGCCCTTTTCCTAGTGAGCTGCATGTGTTTTGTAATGCCGTTTGCAAATGATTTCTGGTTTTTCAAGCTTTTATTTGCTATCGTAGGAATTTCTTTTGCTTTAATAAAAATATCGGTTTTTACTTCCATAGGTCTTGTGACGGAAACGGATAAGGAGCATTCAAGTTTTATGGGTTTTCTGGAAGGCTTTTTCATGATTGGGGTGCTGGCGGGAAATGTACTTTTCAGCTTATTTATAGATGATCATAACCCGAAATCTACCCAATGGATGAATGTATACTGGGTGTTGGGATCGCTTTCAGCATTGTCGTTCGTGTTTTTATTCTTTTCAAAATTAAATGAGAGTGAAGCCAGAAGTGAGAAAACGGATTTGCTGGGTGACCTTAAAAACAGCATCAGCTTATTCAGCTATAAAAAAGTACTGTTTTTTCTTCTGTGCGCTTTCCTTTTCGTATTGGTAGAGCAGAGTTTTCAGACCTGGACGCCTACTTTTTATAAAGAAATTTTAAAGCTGCCTACTTCCATGAGCATCCAGGCCGGAGCGGTTTTAGCCGGAGCTTTTGCTCTGGGGAGATTTTTATCCGGATTTTTCTCCAAGAAATTCAGCTGGATCTATGTGGTTTCTTTCTGTGTAATTGGTTTTGCCGTAAGTATACTTTTGGTATTGCCTTTAACCCACAATATTAAGATCAGTGAAGGAACTGGCTGGTTCAATGCTCCTTTGGTAGTGTACTTATTTCCGTTGATGGGTGGCCTGCTGGCACCTATTTATCCGAGTATCAATTCTGTGATTCTGGCATCCATTCCAAAATATCTGCACAGTGCCATGTCCGGACTCATCGTTGTTTTTTCTGCCATAGGAGGTACAATAGGGTCTATGATCACAGGTTTTGTGTTTCAGGAATTCAGCGGGCAACAGGCATTTTATCTTTCACTGATACCGCTTTCCCTGCTGATTATTTCAGCCATTTTCATGAATAAATTAAAAATAAATCCTAAGAAATAATAATGAATAAACAGCTTTACATAAACGAAATTCAGGTTCTTTTTGATGATGTTCAGAGAGCCAGAATCTTTGAAGATCAGAAGATGATGACGGATGCAGTTCCTATGTTTCCTGTTTCGGAGATCAATGCGGAATATGAAAAGGAAAAAGGAAATGCAGAATTTAATCTCAAAGATTTTGTGATGAAAAATTTCGATTTTCTCGGAGCCAGAGTTTCAATTCAAAGAGAAGATCAGCTGCCGATTGATCAGCACATTGAAAAGCTCTGGGACGAATTGACCCGTACAGCCTATGAAGAAAAAGGAACACTGTTGAAACTTCCAAAGCCATACATCGTTCCGGGAGGCCGTTTTAATGAATTTTTCTACTGGGACAGCTATTTCATTATGCTGGGATTACAGGTTTCCGGAAGAATAGAAATGATGGAAAATATTGTGGAAAACTGTTCTTATCTAATCCAGAATGTAGGTTTTGTTCCGAATGCAAGCAGAACCCACTTCCTGAGCCGTTCCCAGCCGCCTTACTTTTCGCTCATGCTGGATCTGATTTTTGAAACGACAAATGATCAGAGCATTTACATTAAATATCATGACACTTTGGAGAAAGAATATGCTTTCTGGATGAACGGGGAAGAGTGGCTTGAAAACGATTCCACCGTGAAAAGAGTGGCAAAAACGAAAAACGGGGATATTCTGAACCGGTATTATGATGCGGAAAATACACCACGCCCTGAAAGTTACCTGATTGATATTGAAGACAGTGAAAATACGGGTGAGGAATTTTACAGAAATATAAGAAGCGCCTGTGAATCCGGCTGGGATTTTTCCAGCAGATGGTTTGCAGACGGAGAACATATACAGACCATAGAAACGCTGAACATAGCAGAAGTAGACCTGAATAGCCTTTTATGGCATTTGGAGAAGACTTTAGCCCAATCTTCAGCGCTTCAGAACCTGGCAGATAAAGAAAATTATTTTACTGAAAGAGCAGCAAGACGCAGACAGATGATCAATACCTACTTTTGGGATGAAAACACTGAATGTTATAAAGATTATCACTTAAAAAAACACAAAAACACACCGTCTGAACATATTGCTGCTCTTTACCCTTTATTTCTCGGACTGGCAGATCAGGCGCAGGCTGAAGCTGTTGCTAAAATCATTTCAGGTAAATTTCTTTATCAGGGAGGACTGGTAACGACTACAAAGAAAAGCGGCCAGCAATGGGATCTTCCGAATGCCTGGGCCCCTTATCAATGGTTAGGATTTAAAGCAATGAAAAATTACGGCTTCGATAAGCTGGCTGAGGAAATAAAAAACAACTGGTGCGGAAATGTGGAAAGGGTTTACAGCAACACCGGTAAATTAATGGAAAAATATAATGCACTGGACACTGAAACCATTGCAGGTGGTGGGGAATATCCGAATCAGGATGGATTCGGGTGGACCAATGGGGTTTATCTCAAATTAAAACAAAACTAACTATATAAAATCATGCTATGAAAAAAAGATCGATATTTTTAATGGCTGCCACCGCTACGCTTTATTTTAACAATGCGTATGCCCAGGAAACGCCCCAGGACTCTATCAAGACGTCTTCCATAGATCAGATCGTTATTACCGGAAACTCGGGCCCGAAGAAGAAAATAGAATCCAGTACGGCTATTTCCACTTTTACAGCAAAGGAGATTCAAAAGCAGAATCCGATCAGTGCTGCAGCGCTTTTGCAGAGAGTTCCGGGTTTTGCCGTGGAGACTTCAGGAGGTGAAGTAGGAAACAACCTTTTTGCAAGAGGTATTCCTTCTGCCGGAGCTTACGAATTCGTACAGGTTCAGGAAGATGGCCTTCCGGTTTTTGAAGACGGGGCGCTTCAGTTTGCCAATGCAGATAACTTCTTCCGTGTAGATAATTCAGTAAGCCGTTTAGAGGCTTTGCGAGGAGGCTCAGGTTCCATTTATGCCACTAATTCTCCGGGTGGTTTGATTAACTTTATTACTAAAGAAGGGAGTAATGATTTTAAAGGAACAGCTAAGCTTGAAACCAGTACTTACGGCCTTATGCGTACCGATCTGAACGTAGGCGGTGCTTTGGTTCAGGATAAACTGTTCTTTAATGTTGGCGGATTCTACCGTACAGATAACGGAATCAGAAAGACGGGCTTCAGAGCCAATAACGGCGGACAGATCAGAATGAACCTTAAATATGTCTTCGATAAAGGCTATGCTAAAGTATATTACAAAAAACTGGATGACAGAAACACTTTCTTCTTACCAATTCCTTTGACGCAAAACGGAAATGATTTAAAAGAATTTCCCGGTTTCGATCCGAACTACGGAACTTACAGCTACAGGACAATCAGTCAGTTGAATATTCCTCAGGCAGGAGGCGGTTTTTTCAGCAGGAACCTGGAAGACGGAATTCATCCGAAAGTTGATGTTTTAGGAGCTGAATTTAAATATGATCTTGGGAATAACTTCTCTGTTTTAAACAAAACAAGGTATACCAATATCAATATGAATTATACAGGGATTTTCCCGGCAGGAGGCCCTCAAACCGGGGCAGGCTTTGCAAATGCCAATGGAATAACCGGAAATAATTATCAGTATTCATTAGTAGGCAGCGGAGCAGTTGTAAATCCGGCTTTTGTTCAGGAACTGGGCTTCTGGGCTATTGATAAGCAGATGAATAATTTTGTGAATGATCTTCAGTTCAATTATAAATTTGATAAAGGAAATGTAACGGCAGGCTTCTATAAATCTAACTGGAAATCTCATCAGTACTGGAACTGGAGTAATATTCTGACAACAGCAACAGATAAGCCACAGCTTCTTAATTTAGTTGATACTTCTCTTACTCCAAATTCTACAGGTTATTCTAAAACCTATAACGGAGTTACGGATATGTCTTTCCTGTTAAGAGATTCCCAGGTTCAGGGAAGTTTGAATGATCTTTATGCAAATCTGGATTATAACGTTACAGATAATTTAAGTATCAATGCAGGTCTTCGTTACAGCCGTGATTTCTACAAAGGTTATTCTGTAAATACCACAACTGCCAATCTCAATAATTCCGGACTGACCACTGATGGAACACATAGCTTCGCTACTACAACAGCAGATGATAATATGAGTGTTCTGGGAAATAAATATAACTACTGGAGTTATGATATTGATAAGGTTTCTTATACCTTAGCTACCAATTATAAAATTAATAAGGAAAATGCTGTTTACGCCCGTTTTTCTCACGGATTCAGATCACCAAATGAAGAGGCATATTATAATTATTTTACCACCCCTAATCCTGATCAGCCGTTAAAACCTGTATTAACCAATCAGGTGGAAGTTGGGTATAAATATTATTCGAGAACGTTTGATGTTGCGGTGATTCCTTTTTATTCAACACTTAAAAACCTTTCATTTACAGATGTATTCTCTAATGGAACCTCTGAAAATACGTTTGCCAATACCAAAAATTATGGAGTTGAACTTGAAGGGTATGCGAGATTGTTTAACAATATATTGGAGCTTACTTTCAACGGAACCATTCAGAATCCAAAATACAGCGGATTGGAAGAAGGAAGCCTTTTGGAAGGGAATGTGGTCAGAAGAATGCCAAAACTGTATTTTAATATTTCACCAGCTGTGAATATTACAAAACAGTGGAGAACCTATGTGAGCTATAATTACTATGGAAAGCGTTTCCAGGATCAGTTGAATGTTCAGACTTTACCGTCATTCAGTGAATTTGGAGCGGGAATGTCTTATCAGCTTGGAAAAATCCGTTTTGCAGTTGATGGAACAAATATCTTCAATACAATCGGTATTACAGAAGGTGATCCAAGAGCAGGTTCTCCAACCGGAGACGGAACTATTATGGCGAGACCAATTATGGGTGCTGCCGTAAGAGCTTCCATCGCATTAGATTTTTAATACTTATATTTTCTTCATAAAAAACCGTCAGAATATTTTTTTCTGGCGGTTTTATTTTGGATTGTAAATTTTTTTAGAGCCAAGAGCCAAGAACCAAGATGTCAGATTTCAGACATCAGACTTTCACCCGCAACAATTAACCTCGCATCCCGCACCCCGAACCTCGTATCGCCCTTTATTTAAAAAACGGATTATACTGCTTCTCGAACCCAATCGTTGTAGGATTTCCATGGCCTGAGAAAACCTGGGTCTCATCATCCAAAATGAATAATTTATTCGTGATACCGGTGATCAGCTGGTCATAATTTCCCTTATAAAGATCTGTTCTTCCGATGCTGCCTTCAAACAGGACATCACCTGAGATCACGAATTTCTGACCTTCATTATGATATACGACGCTGCCCGGAGAGTGCCCCGGAACGTGATAAATTTTAAATTTTTCTCTGTCCAGTTCAAGTTCTTCACCTTCTTTAACGTATACGATATCTGCTTTTACAGGATCTACAGAGAATCCGAATCTCATTCCGCTTGCCTGAAGCATATCCAGTACTTCTTGATCATCCTGGTGCATATAAACGGGAACCTTAAAGGTGTCAAAAGCCCATTGTAATCCTAAAACATGGTCAATATGGGCATGGGTAAGAAGAATCTTTTCAATTTTCAGCCCGTTTTCAGAAATGAAGCTTTCAATAGCTCTGGTTTCCTGTTCGTTCATATTTCCCGGGTCAATCAGCCATGCATTTTTATTTCCGTTGTAAAGGATATAGGTATTTTCGCTGGCAAAATTGAATACGAAACCTTGAATCTGAAGCATATTGTAATATTTTATGGAGACAAATTTAGTTACAAAAGTTCTGTATTAAAATATTTGAGCTGATTTTTAATTGAAATATTTAATAAGATTCTTTGACTTTGCTCAGAATGATATAGTATAAAACTATTTTATTTCTTGTCATTCTGCTGTTTAGAATATATAATTAAATAAATTTTCTAAAACTGATTGGTGTACCCATAAATTATACATAGATAATAACTCCAGTAATAAAATTGCCCCAAACGCAGAAACAGATCCTGATGTAGTTTTATTTTTAAATAAATATCTAAGATAAAACACACAACATGTTTGGACAATAATAAATTCTATAATATACATTTCTTTATTTTTAAGTTTTTTTGGAAGAATTCCTATATTATTAAAGCAATTTATTAAAAAGATCATAAATTGTTTTGATTGTAAATATGCCAATTAATACTATTAGAGTATACATTCCTGCTTTAGGTTTTATCCATACATTTTCTTTAAAATATTTACTTTTTGAGACATAATTTATACAGATAAATAGGACTGCAAAATTATAAATCAACTCTAATATTAATAATGTAATTATATTAGGTATAATATCTGAGAAGATATATTCAAAAAGATACGCTAGAATTAATAGTAAACAAACGACAGGAAAGAAATAACTGCTATCAAATATTTTTCTCATAAAATTAATTACTTAATGTTGTGTCTCTTCAGTACTGAAAGGTATAATAAATCCTTATTTGGTCTTTATTTTTGAAGTTACTTATTTATACTAAAACTTTCACATCCTCTATGGTTTAAAATTGATTTTTCGCTATCTTCGTCATAATGAAAACTTTGCGAATACTTTTACTTTCTTTAAGCGGACTGGTTTTTGGACAGAACATCCAGAGTATACAATTATTCAATCCGCAGACGAACGATGAAACACCTGTTATCAAATTCGGTGAACAGCTGGTTTTAAGCTTTGATGACCTTACGAATGCCAGTGAAATCTACAGATATACCATCAAGCATTACGACAGAAACTGGAATGATGACAACCTGTTTTTTACCCAGTTTGCAACAGGAAGTCTGAACGGGCTTCTGGATCAGTTCCAGTATTCATTCAATACCCTGCAGGCTTATACTCATTATAAGCTTACCTTTCCCAATGATAAAATACAGCCGAAAATATCAGGAAATTTTGAGCTGATTGTGTATAAAGATTCGGCGGACAGACCTCTTTTCAAGAGACGCTTTTATCTTGTGGAAGATGCGGCAACCGTTGCTTTGAATATTTCAAGAATAGCAGATGCCAAGAATCCCAATATTAACCAAAGGGTAGAGGTAAAAGCCACTTCAAAGGGAGGAGACCTTTCTTCCAATGTTAATTCAATGACTTTGAATGTCATGCAGAACAACAATCCCAATGTGGTGGTTAATAATTTGAAACCAAGTGCTACCTTAGGAAATCAGCTGCTTTTTCAGCAAATGAACCTGACATTTCCGGGCAACAACGAATTCTATTATTTTGATAATAAGAATATGAATATGGCTGCAGATATGGTAAGCGCTACAGAGCTGAAGGATGGAGTAAACCAGACTTATCTTCATCCTGTCTGGGCTTTTCCACTTAATTATCAGTATCAGCCTGATGTGAACGGTGCATGGTACTACAGAAGAAATGATCTGGGGCTGGAAAGAAATGCTGAAAGGGAAGCAGATTATTCATGGGTTTATTTTTCTTTGGATTCCGATCCTGTAGATAAGGAAATTTATGTACTGGGAGGTTTCAATGATTTTAAGCCAAGCAAAGAAAATCAAATGCAGTACGATGCTGCCAATAAGAAATATGTAGCCAAAATATTTCTGAAACAGGGGTTTTATAATTATATCCTTGCTACAAAAGAAAGTAACGGATCCCTGAACTTTGGAGAGATAAACGGCAACTTCTGGCAGACTGAAAACCTGTATCAGGCATTTTTGTATTATGCACCTTTCGGACGTAATTATGACGGATTGATGGGATACGGTGAATTCAGAACACCCGTAAGATAATTAAGATAATATTTACAAAATAAAAAAACCTTATAGAAATTATAAGGTTTTTTTGCCAATGGCATATAAATATAATAATAGTTTTCAGGTTGTTTTTTGTTAATTTAATTCTTTAAAAATAGCTGTTATAAATAAATTTTCTTCGTTTTCGAAAACGTAATGAATAATTACAGGAAAGTTTTCCATTTTATTTACTGCAATTTCACTTGACTTTATTGTGGAAGTTGTCAGGATATTATTGATGGATACTTGAAGTTCTTCAAGAAAATCTATCCCTTTGTTTTCTTTTTCCGTATTAAAAACTCGCATAAGCAGCCTTATGTCATTTTTGGCAATCGAAGAGAGCAGAACGTTCATTTTCTAAGCACAGTTCATTTTCAGGTCAGAAATATTTTCATAAAAGTCAAGTTTTGTTTTTGGATTTTCCTGATGAAACTGAATTCTGTACAAAACTTCGTCAATCTGAAACTGGGGAACAGATAGCCTGTTTTGGATTTCTAAATTCTCAACCACTTTTGCTAAGGTTTCCAGCAATTCGGGTGTAAAGTTTTCAATCTTATGTACTAAAATTTTGGCTGTTGCATTCATCATTTCTAATTTTTGGCGTTAAAGATATTGTTTTGTTGGGGTAAAGGTAAGAAAAAATATTAAATATTATATATTTTATTAAAATTTATAGGGGTATGTTTGTTTATTTTTAATTTTTTCTTTGATTGTAGTATTTTTTTATGGGGGGTATTGTTATTTTTTTAATCAATATTCTTTTTAATCAAATTTTGTAGAAGATTATTTCTTTTTAATTGGATAAGGAAGCATGGTTATTTTAATCAATATCCCTTTAGAGAGAGATATTTTTAAACTATGATGTATAAATGATTGGACAATACCTTTATTGATAGGATAATCGATATTATGCAATACATATCGAAAAAAATATTTCATAAAATGTAGAATTATATAAAAAATATTAGTCTATAATTTTTGTAGAGATAAAAATATTTTGAATTAATTGTAATGTTTTTAAAAAATAGTTAAATTAAAAATAGTTATTATGTTTATTTTTTAAATTTTATTTATTGGTATCATTGTTTCTTTACGAAAAATATATAAATTCGTTCTCACGTTCAAACAAAATAATATTTTATGAAAACAAAATTTATCTTTGCATTCAGTATTGCAGCCTCTGCCTTTGTTTTTGGGCAGGAAAATCCATCAAAATTAATCTCTGGTAAAAACGGACTTCATCCGGAACTGATCAGGTTCGATAAAAACGGACCAGATTTTAAGGGGAAACCAGTGTTATTTGATGAAACATCTAAAAGAGTTTCACAGGGACAAGGTTTAAGACTAGGCTCGGAGAAAGATGCGCTTGGTTTTGAAACCCACAGATTCCAGCAGACTATTAATGATATTCCTGTAGAATACGGAATGATGGCAGTGCAAACAAAAGGAGGCAAAGTTGTGGGAGAAACCGGAAAATGGATCCTTAAAGAACCTGCATCTGCAGAAAAAAAGCCGGCTATTTCTGAAAGCATTGCATTACAGAGTGCTCTATCCTTTGTAGGAGCCGAATCTTATAAATGGCAGAATAAAGAAGAAGAGGAATTCCTTAAAAACGAATCCAAAAATCCTAATGCAACCTTTGCTCCAAAAGGAGAACTGGTGTACTATTCAGATCCTTCTGATGAAAAGATGGCAGATCTTAAGCTTGCTTACAAATTTGATATCTATGCAGAAAAACCGTTAAGCAGACAATACGTTTTCGTAGATGCTAAAAATGGTTCAGTTTTAGGGGCAGATGCATTAATTCATGAAACCAATGCTCCGGGAACTGCTACGACAGCTTATAGTGGAAACAGAGCCATCGTTGCCGATTCCTATAATGGAAGCTACAGATTAAGAGAAGCGGGAAGAAATGCCGGAACTGCTGTAGAAACATACAATCTGAAAAAAGGAACCAATTATTCATCAGCTGTAGATTTTACAGATACGGATAACAACTGGAACAATGTAAACACCAATAAGGATCAGTATGCCACTGATGCACATTGGGGAGCTGAAATGACTCTGGATTACTACTACACGAAATTTGGAAGAAAAAGTATAGACAATAATAATTTTGCTATAAAATCTTATGTTCATTACTCTACCAATTATTTTAATGCATTTTGGGATGGTTCAAGAATGACCTATGGAGATGGAAGTTCTACGACAAACGGAGGTAAGCCGCTAACTGCTCTTGATGTTTGTGGTCACGAGATTACCCATGGTTTAACTACCAAAACAGCCAACCTTGCTTATCAGAGAGAGTCGGGAGCTTTAAATGAAGGTTTTTCTGATATCTTTGGGAATACTATTGAGCTTTGGGCGAGACCAACACAGGCAAGCTGGAAATTAGGAGAAGACTTCAGTTATGTGATCAGAGATATGGCGAATCCTAATGCTTACAGCCAGCCTGATACCTATAAAGGAACCTATTGGAAAGATGCGAGCAGTACTTGTACTCCTCAGGGAAATCCAAATTTGCCGGGATATAATGACTATTGTGGTGTTCATACCAACTCTGGGGTGCTTAATTTCTGGTATTATTTATTGGTAAACGGTGGAACCGGAACTAATGACAAAGGTTTTGCTTATAATGTTACAGGAATCGGATTAGATAAGGCAGCCGCAATTGCTTACAGAACACTGACGACCTATCTTACTTCTTCTTCTACTTATGCCAACGCAAGAACTGCTTCTCTTCAGGCAGCAGCAGATCTATACGGAGCCGGCGGAGTTGAAGTTACTCAGGTTACCAATGCGTGGAATGCAGTAGGTGTTGGCGGAGGAACTTCTGCAGCTGGAAAAGTGGCAGCAACGCAGGCTATACTTTACACCATCAGCCCGAACCCGGCTACCGACAAATTTACTGTTGAATTTGAAGGAAAAGAAGGAAACGGAATTGTAGAATTAGTTGGTTTAACAGGGAAAAAAGAAATTTCTGAGAAAATCAAAATTATAGAAGGTAAAAATAAAGTAGATATCCAGCTTCCGTCTAATATGCTTTCCGGAGTATATGTAGTAACAGTTAATGGACAGAAAGCAGGAAACCTTATTAAAAAATAAATTTTAATATATTTCTAAAAAAAGGGCCACAAAATTTATTTTGTGGCCTTTTTATTATTTATGGATTCACTATACCAGGTAGAAATCATTCAGCTTTTCTTCACACAGAATCTTTACTACCTCTATCCAGCGGTCTTCATCATTAAGACACGGAATGTAATGGAAATTTTCCCCACCTGCGTGCTGAAACTGTTCCTTACCTTCCACTGAAATTTCTTCCAGAGTTTCAAGACAGTCGGAAACAAAAGCAGGGCAGACAATAGCCAGGTTTTTTACTCCTTTTTTAGGAATCGTTTCTAATGTTTCATCCGTATAAGGCTCTATCCATTTATCTTTTCCCAATCTTGACTGGAAAGAAACAATTGTCTTTTCTTTTGGAAGCCCTATTTTGGCAATTACCGCTTCTGTAGTTTTATAACACTGATGGCGGTAGCAGAACTGATGGCTTGGATTGTTGTCTCTTGAACAGCAATCGTTAAGATTACATGTTTTTGTAGGATCTGTCTTATAAATATGTCTTTCAGGAACCCCATGATAAGAGAACTGCAGGACATCAAAATTTTCAGGAAGTTTTTCCTTGATGCTTTCTGCCAGACAGTTAATATAAATATCCCTGTTGTAAAAAGGCTGTATATAATTGATCTTTACCTTAGGAAACTTCTTTTTTCGTACTTCCTCTGCTTTTTCAATCACGGTTTCCGTTGTACTCATCGCATATTGCGGATACAAGGGAAATAATACGATCTCTGAAACTCCCTGATCAACTAATTTCTGAATTCCTGCTTCAATACTTGGCTGGGCATATCTCATCCCGATTTCTACAGGGACATCCACTAGTTTCTGTAGTTTCTTCCGGATTTTTTCAGTGATGACAATTAAAGGAGAACCTTCATCCGTCCATACTGTTTTATAGGCTTCTGCAGATTTAGCGGGTCTTGTTTTAAGAATGATTCCCTGTACCAATAGTGCGCGGAAGAACCAGCGGTAATCAATTACCCTTTCATCCATCAAAAATTCATCAAGATATTCCTTTACATCATTTACAGCCGTAGATTTTGGAGAACCAAGATTGACCAGTAAAATTCCTTTTTTATCCAATATTTTTAATTTTTATTAAGAAACAGTGTTTTCGAAATCTGTTATCATTGTTGATACTTCGGCAAAGATATTACTTTCAGCCAAGCCGTTAGCGTTAAATTTTCCCTTTATGCCTTTTATTAAAAGCTGATGACGATCTTCTGCCCGGGCTCCGAGTGTTTTCAAAATCATGATGAGTTCTTCATGTCCCTTTTCCCCGTTGGCAGAAGCTGTTACTACAGCAACCGGCTTTTCAGAAAAAACAGTGGTGGAAACACACCATTCCAGCAAGTTTTTCAACCTGCTCGGGATACTTAAGATATACTCCGGAGTAGAAAATAAAATACCGTCAGCATTTTCAATTTCATTCCTGATTTTAATTACTTCATCAGGGGTATCGTTGTCCGTTAATGAAGTCTCAAAATGGGGAAGAACCGAAAGATCATCCCGGATTTTAAAATCAGTGTCCGGATGTTGATCCAGAATCTGTTCCATTAACTTCTGATTGCTGGAATGTTTTGTAGCACTTCCGATAATGACCAGAATATTTTTCCGGGGTGACATGGTAAAACTCGATTATCCGTTTACAGCTTCTACTTTTTCCACTAAATCCGGAACAAATTGTTTTAAGATATTCTCAATTCCGTTTTTCAGGGTAGCAGTAGAGCTTGGACATCCTGAACAGGCTCCCTGTAAAAGCATTTTGGCTGTTTTATTTTCCTGATCATATTCCATCAGAGAAATTTTTCCACCGTCATTTTCCACTGCAGGAGCTACATATTCATTTAAAATATCTGAGATTTTCTGCTCGTCATCCGTATATTCTCTGTTGATGATCTTTTCAACAGGGTTTTCGTGCTTCTGAGGTTCAATATTTGAAATTTCTCCTCCGTTCTGAAGATATTCTGCGATGAAACCGCGTACAGCCATCATTACCTGATGCCATTCCACAGAATCATCCCTTGTTACCGCCACAAAATTGTCGGAAATAAAAACTTCCTTTGCAAAATCGAATTCATTAAAAATAGCTTCTGCCAAAGGAACACCTTGCACTCCATCTTTTGATTTTACTTCCACAAATCCTTCAATAAGCAGTTTGTTGGAAATAAACTTCATCGCATTAGGATTAGGGGTCATTTCGGCATAGATCTGATAAAGCTCCTTTCTTTTCTGAAGGTAAATTCTTGGATTGGCCAGTAATTCATCCTCGATAACATTTTTCAGGCTTTCAGCTACATGTTCCCATTCCACCGTATCCTGTTTCGCTATAGCTACAAAATTAGCTGTAATGAAAATTCTTTCCACAAAAGGATAATTGAAAAGTTCCTGGGCTAAAGGAATTTCTGAAATATCTGAACTTCTGTCCAACTCTAAAGATCCCGGGATCAGGTTATAATCCGCGACAAATTTCATCACTTTCGTGTTTTCAGTTGGTTCTATAAGTATCGTACGCATTTTTTCGTTAAATTTGAGATACAAAAATACGCAATTAGAAATTAGAAGTCGGAGATTGGAAATTAGATTTTTGCTATCACGGTTATTTAAAAATAGAACTTGGAAGTTAAAAGAGGCTGTTGCAGAAATTATTATTTTCAAATTGGCTCATTTTCAAATTATCAAATCAAAATTATGGCAATTGTAAAAGAACTTTTAGGAAAAACACCTCAGATAGGAGAGGGTACATTTTTGGCAGAAACGGCTACCATTATTGGAGACGTTACAATGGGAAAAGACTGCAGTATCTGGTATAATGCAGTGATCAGAGGGGATGTGCATTACATCAGGATGGGGGATAAAGTAAATGTTCAGGACAATGCCATGCTGCACTGCACTTATCAGAAACATCCTCTGGAGATTGGAAATAATGTTTCCATCGGACACAATGCTATTGTTCATGGCTGTACTATTAAAGATAATGTACTGATCGGTATGGGAGCTATCGTTATGGATGACTGCCTGGTAGAAGAAAATTCTATTGTAGGGGCGGGTTCTGTGGTAACGCAGGGAACCCATATCAAGTCAGGAGAAGTCTGGGGCGGTGTGCCGGCAAGAAAAATTAAAGATATTTCTGCCCAGTTACTGGAAGGAGAAGTAAACAGGATTGCAGATAATTATGTGAAATATTCTTCGTGGTATAAGGAGAATCTGGAAGTTTAAGGCTTGGAAGGCAAAGAAGTTACGGGTTACTCGTTACGGGTTTTCAAATTTACATTAAAAGGCTGATGTCTTGACTCTTGATATTCTTGTCTCTCGACTCAGAAATTCACTATTGACCTTACAAAAAAGCTCTATCATAACGACAGAGCTTTTTTTGATCCTTAGTATTAACTCCTGAATGAGTTTATTGTGTTGAAGATTCAACAGGATATCAAACCTTTGCTTTGATTTTATTTATTGTTCCGCTGTTATCAGCTGTGCTTTTCCGTTAATACATTTCACAGATGTAGGAGGCATCACCATCATACAATCCGAAGTGATATTATATTTTTCATTGAAGGTTTTTACCTTCTGCGTATACTCCTCAATTCTTGGAAGAATGGTGGTTTCTATCTTTTTAGGATAGGCAATATATTGCTGAGGTCCTCCGCAGGCTTTGGCTCCCATCGGCGCAAACGTCCATTCGGAGGCATTGGTGCATTTTTCTCTGGATACTTCAGATTCAATGGATGCTTTTAATTTATCCAGCTGAGCCTGTTCATATTTCTGACTGTCCTCATCTGCGGGTCTTTCCGAAATATCTTTAGGAAGATTGGTATTGGCGTTCTTGGAGGTATTGCATGAAACCAAGGCAAACAGAGTGCATAATACTAATAGTGGAGTATATATGAAATTTTTTTTCATTATAATTTCTTTTCTGTTAAAGAATTTTCAAAAGTTATGCCAAGGTAAGAAAATCAAATTCATTTCCGTAATTTTGAAGCACAATGAACAATCATTTTTTTGACTTAATAGAGCATACGAACAGAAGCGTTTTTCTTACAGGGAAGGCCGGAACCGGGAAAACTACTTTTCTTAATGAATTTGTAAAGAAAACAAGGAAAAAGTATATTGTGGTGGCTCCTACAGGAATTGCTGCAATTAATGCAGGAGGGGTTACCATCCATTCCATGTTTGGATTGCCTTTAAGGACCTTTTTACCTACTACCGATCGTATCGATGGAAGCTTGGCGAATAATATTGCCGACCTGATGCCTCATTTCAAATACAGAAAAGATAAGCTTAAACTTTTAAGGGAAGTGGAAGTTCTTATTATTGATGAGGTATCTATGCTCCGGGCTGATGTTCTTGATATGATGGATTTCTCACTGAGATTCATCAGAAGAAACAACCAGCGTTTCGGTGGGGTGCAGATGCTGTTCATTGGAGATCTTTATCAGCTTCCTCCTGTAGTTCGGGACGAGCATATTTTAAAGATATGCTATGATTCACCGTTTTTCTTTGATAGCCATGCGATTAAAGATATTCCGTTACTGACGATCGAGCTGACTAAAGTTTACAGACAATCGGACGAGAAGTTCCTGGATATTTTGAACGCTATCCGCGACGGAGATGTAGCCAATATAAATTTTGACGAGCTTAACAAAAGATACGATCCTGATTTTAAAGCAGGAACAGAATCTTACGTTTATCTGTGCTCGCACAATAAGATGGCAGACGAAATCAACCAGGAAAAACTGGAAGAAATTGATCTTGCGGTAAAAACCTATGAAGCTAAACTTTTCGGTGATTTTAAGGAAAACCAGTTTCCAAATGATCAGTTTTTAGAATTAAAAGTCGGCGCACAGGTGATGTTCATCAGAAATGATATTACCGGTGAGAAGAAATATTTCAATGGAAAGCTTGGTGAAATTTCTGCTTTGGATGATAATGAGATCAAAGTGGTTCTCGATGGCAGCGAAAGAGAAATAACGGTTAAACGAGAAGTCTGGGAACAGAAAAAATATTTCCTCGATACGGAAAAAAACATTAAAGAAGAAGTTTTGGGAAGTTTCGAACAGTTTCCCATCAAGCTGGCATGGGCGGTTACCATCCATAAAAGCCAGGGATTGACGTTTGATAATGTGATCATTGATGCCGGGAAAAGCTTTACAGCAGGACAGGTTTATGTGGCTTTGTCGAGATGCAGAACGTTGGAGGGGATTGTTTTAAAATCTAAAATCACACCTGAAGTTATTTTCAAGGACAACAGGATACTGCAGTTCCAGGGAAGTACTTTAGCCAATGACAATGTAGAAGCTATCCTGAACCGTGAAAAATATGATTACAGCATCAAAAAAGTACTTCGTACGGTAAACTGCCTGTGGTTTTTAAATGAAGTGGAAGAGTGGAATAAACTGTCAGTAACCACAAAAAATATCGATCATGTAAAGACCAACCAGCTTTACCTTCAGCTGAAACATGAAACCACCAACCTTGGGAAGATTTTCGAAAAGCTGGAAAGGGTAATTTCCCAGAAGGTTAATAATTTCATTGAAAACAAGGAAGAATGGTCTGATATTGAAAGTAAGACCAAAGGAGCGGTTAATTTCTTTTTTACAGAAATCAGGGACAAGGTTTTTAATCCGCTGAAAGAATTTTATGCAGAAATTAAAGGCGCAAAAGGTCTGAAACAGTACAACGAGGAATTCAGGAACTGGCTGGAAGATACCGAAGAATATCTGAACAGTCTGAAAGAAATCCATTTACTGGAAACGAAACTTTTAGATGAAAAAAATGATAAAGAAATCAGTTTAAAGATTGCAAAAGTACCTTCACAGGTTCTTACTTTCCAGTTATTTGAGCAGGGGAAAACCATCGGAGAAATTGCTTTGGAAAGAGGTCTTGTGAAAGAAACCGTGATCGGCCATCTGGCCAAATTTGCAGAACAGGGGCTGCTTGATATTTCAAGAGTGATTACCTCGGATAAGATCAAAGCTTTTGAAAATGAATTCTATAAAAATCCCCATGAAACTTTAACCGAGTGGAAGAATGCTTTGCCGAATGATTTTGAGTTTAATGAGATCAGGATTTTGATTAATCACTATAATTATAAGAAGGAGAAAAACAAATAAATAGAGTTGATATAATAACTTTTTCTATTTTTTCAGTTGTTCAAAATTGTAGAGTGTGATAAAATCGATCTTATGCTGCCAAATTTCATTTGTAGAGGTTGTTGGGAATGCTCCCGATATTGAGGTATTCTCAAATTCATCCTTAAAATAATATTTTATATCTGCTTTATAACTTAACGGAATCTTTAAATTGTTTCTTAGATTAAGTAAAGTTTTCCAATCCTTATCTTCCTTTCCATCATTATAATAGGCTCCCATAAAAAAGATTTCAATTGTATTGTCTTTAGGGTTCTTAGAAAATAGCTTTGGGGATTTAGTTAATGAATAATATTCTTTATATGGCTCAATATTTAATACACGATATTCATATTTACCATCTTTAATTTCTTTAAGCTCAAGAGTTATTTTGGAACCGATTGGAAAAGTAAAAATACCATAATCAGTTGGAAATTTAGTTGGAATGTTTTTATGGTCCTGAGAAATTAATTTACTTCCAAAAATGAAAATTGTAAAAATTAGTAATATTTTCTTCATGTATTAATTATGTTGAATAGTCTATAAACAAAAGTAAGCAACATAAACACAATTTCCAATAGTTTTTTCCTGAACTCCTCTATCTAACCTATCAATTACAAAAAGTAACTAATGTAATTTATAAGGTTTAAATTTGTTTGGTTTTTCAAACCTAAAATTTAACTATATGAAAAATTTTGAAATATCAGTGCTTGATCTTGCTCCCGTAAAGCAGGGAAAAAGTATTCATGATACGTTTCAGGACAGTTTGTCTTTAGCTAACCATACTGAAAATTTAAACTATAAAAGATTCTGGCTCGCTGAGCATCACAATATGGAAAGTATTGCCAGCTCTGCCACCACCGTTCTGATCGGGTTTATTGCCAACGGAACCAAAACCATAAGAGTAGGCTCCGGCGGCATTATGCTTCCCAACCACAGTTCACTGATCATTGCAGAACAATTCGGAACACTGGAATCCCTTTTCCCTGGAAGAATAGACCTCGGTCTGGGAAGAGCTCCCGGAACCGATGGACTTACGGCTCAGGCCTTGGGAAGAAACCCTGCCATCATCAACCAACAGTTCCCGAGACAGATCCTGGAACTTCAGAAATATTTTTCAAAAGAAAACTCTGATGCCTTAGTTCGCGCCATTCCCGGTGAAGGACTGGATATCCCGCTTTACATTCTTGGATCCAGTACTGACAGTGCCTGGCTGGCTGCAGAACTTGGACTTCCCTATGCTTTTGCAGGGCATTTTGCTCCGGAGCAGATGGAAATGGCATTTAACATCTACAGAGAACATTTTGAGCCTTCTGAACAGCTGGATAAGCCTTATGTGATGGCTTGTGTCAATGGGGTAGCCGCAGAAACTTCAGAAGAAGCGCATAAGATTTCCACCACCTTGTTTCAGGCATTTATCAATATCATAAGAAACGACAGGAAACCTTTTGCCCCGCCGGTAGATGATATGGATGATATCTGGTCGCCCATGGAAAAAACAATGGTGCTTCAGAAACTGAAATATACATTGATCGGAGATCAGGCAGAAATAGAAGAAAAACTAAAGGATTTTCAGGAAAAGTTCAATGTGGATGAACTGATTATCAATTCACATATCTACGATCATCAGAAAAGATTAAGGTCTTATGAGATTTTCAGGGATGCAGTAAACTCTTTATCCAAAGCCTAACAAACCCTTCATATTAATTGGCAGATGCTTATTTTTATAAGTATCTTTGCACAAATAAAAAGTAAACATGTCTGATATTAAATTGAATACTATTCCAGAGGCTATTGAAGACCTCAAAAATGGTAAAATAATCATAGTAGTGGATGATGAAGACAGAGAAAATGAAGGTGATTTTCTTTGTGCTGCGGAACTGACAACGCCGGAAATTATCAATTTTATGGCTCTTCACGGAAGAGGGCTGATCTGTATGCCGCTTCCTGAAAAAAGATGCGACGAGCTTGGTCTTGAAGTGATGGTAAGCAGAAGCAGCGATCCTAAGGAAACAGCTTTTACCGTTTCAGTAGACCTTCTTGGTAACGGGACTTCTACCGGAATTTCTGCCAGCGACAGGGCAAAAACCATTTTAGCTTTGATGGATGAAAAATCCAAGCCGACAGATTTCATGAGACCCGGCCATATTTTCCCGCTTCGTGCAAGAAAAGGAGGAGTTTTAAAAAGAGCAGGACATACTGAAGCAGCGATTGACCTTACGAATCTGGCAGGTTTAAAAGAAGGAGGGGTAATCTGTGAAATTATGAATGAGGATGGCAGCATGTCCCGTTTACCGGAACTTCATGCTTTTGCCCAGAAACACGATATGAAGATCGTTTCCATCGAAGATCTGATCCATTATCAGCTTAAGAAAGGAAACCTTATTGAAAGACTGGAAGAAAGAAAAGTGAAAACGGCTTATGGTGAGTTTGACTTTTTTGCTTTCAGGGAAACTTCAAATGATCAGATCCACTTTGCCCTGACCAAAGGTTCATGGACTGTTGATGAGCCTGTTTTGGTAAGAGTTCAGTCTTCAGATTCTTATTTTGATGTATTGACAAGGCTGAATAATGGTGAAAAACCGCTGTTGGAAAAAGTCACCAACATGATCAATGAAACAGGAAAAGGCGCTGTAATTTTCATTAATAATGTTTCCAATTCGGAAAATACGCTGAGAAAGCTTCAGCAGTTCCTGAATTATCAGGACGGACAGGTGCAGCATCCTACGTTAGCATATAATTACAGAGATTACGGTATCGGAACGCAGATCCTGAAAAATCTTGGTATCAATAAATTTAAAGTAATCACACAGAACCCTAATATCAAGCCACAGGTTGGCGGATATGATGTAGAGGTTACAGAAATGGTTCAGCTGTAAAGGTGAATTGCGACCAGTGAATTAACTTCATTGCCAATTTTGTCAGAAAGCGAAATTTAAAATAAATTCAATATAAAAGGTTTAGGATTTTTCTAAACCTTTTTTTATTTTTAAACCATGACAGAGTCTTTAAAAAAACACATCAGGCAATACATTGAAATCCCGGACGAAAAGCTGGAAAGATATTGCAGTGCTTTTAAGGTTAAGAAATTAAAGAAAAAAGATTTTCTTCTGAAAGAGGGAGACATCTGTGAAGCTGAAGGATTTGTACTAAACGGATGCTTTAAAGTTTTCCGTACAGATAAGAATGCAGACGAACAGATCCTGTATTTTGGAGTGGAAGACTGGTGGGTGTCGGATATTGACAGCTTTATCAATCAGATTCCTTCCCAACTCAATATTCAGGCTCTTGAGGATAGTGAGATTCTTTTAATTTCAAAAAAAGATAAAGATAGATTCTATCGGGAGATCCATGAAATAGAAAGCCTGATGAGGTTGAAATTTCAGATGTCAATCATTGCTCTGCAGCGTAGGATTATCGATAATCTAAGCAAGCCTTCCGACGAACGTTATCAGGACTTTTTGAAAGAATATCCCCAAATAGCTCACCGTCTTACCAATATCCAGATTGCAGCTTATCTGGGCGTCACCCCTGAATTTATCAGCAGGATCCGCAGGAAAATTGTGAGCAGGGACTAGAAAATGCTGAAAATTATTGTCAATGGTGAATTTTTTTTAGAACCAAGAGCCAAGAATCAAGAGCCAAGACTTTAGATATCAGATTTCAGACTTTTACTATAAGTTTGGAAACTCGTAGCTCGGAACCCGCAACCTGAAACTGACTACAAACTGATCTCATCAAAATTTCTGAATCCGTTCAGAAAATCTTTTACTGTCATTCTTTTTTTCCCTTCAAGCTGAAGTTCCTGTGGAAAATAAAGGCCGTCTTCAGTATAAATTTTGAATTCATTCTTGGAAATATCTAATGTTCCGGAAGTTTTCCCATGATCTGTAATTTCGAATTTTCCTGCGAAAATCTTTAATCCTTTTTCCTCTTCTCCAATTTTTAGGGTTGTGAAAGCAGCCGGATAAGGTGACATGCCGAGAATAAACTGATGAACGGTTTTTGAAGGGGCTTTCCAGTTGATTCTGGTGTCCTCTTTAAATATTTTATAGGCATTTTTAGGATGCTCTACATGAGGCTGAGGTCTTTCAGTAATGGTGTTTTCTGCCAAGCCGTTAAGAGTTTTTACCACCAGTTTTGAACCCATTACCATGAGTCTGTCGTGCAGGCTTCCTGCATTTTCATCCGGCAAAATTGCCAGTTCTTCCTGAAGCAGAATATTGCCTTCGTCTATTTTTTCATTGATGAAGAATGTTGTAGCACCTGTTTTTTCTTCACCATTGATTACGGCATAATTAATAGGGGCCGCTCCTCTGTAATCCGGAAGCAATGAAGCATGAAGATTGAAAGTTCCCATTTTAGGCATTTCAAAAAGAACTTTAGGCATCATTCTGAAGGCCACTACCACAAAAACATCGGCATCCAGTTTTCTAAGTTCTTCCAGAAATTCAGGATTTCTCAGTTTTTCAGGCTGAAAAACAGGAATGTTGTTTTCTGAAGCATACACCTTCACCGGGGACTGACTGATCTTCTGCCCACGGCCGCTGGCTTTATCGGCAACAGTTACCACTCCAACCACTTGATGCTCTGACTGATGAATAGCCTCCAAAGAAGTTTTTGCAAATTCCGGAGTTCCTAAAAAAACGACTTTCAATGATTTCATGGTGCAAAGATAAGTTTTTGATCTGAGAGTCGGAAGGCATTACCGTTTAGAGCCGGAGAGTTGTAGAAATGATAAGTATATTGTGACTAATGAAATCCGGCTCTAAACTCTAATGGGGTCTGATTGGTTTTGTTTTTAAAGAGTTTGCTGAACGATTGGGGATGCTCAAACCCGAGCTCATAAGCTATTTCGGTGACAGATAATTCTGTAGTGGATAACTTTATTTTAGCTTTTTCAATCAGCTTCTCATGAATATGCTGTTGAGTAGATAATCCCGTAATGGTCTTCAGCACAGTATTCAGATAGCCAGAAGACAGATTGAGCTGCCCGGCAACAAACTGTACCGTAGGAAGTGAACTAACCTCACCTTCAAAATAAAATTCCAATACCTCTTCGAATTTACCTAAAATTTGATGATTGGCTTTTTTACGGGTAATGAACTGACGCTGGTAAAATCTTTCCGAATAGTTCAATAAAGTTTCTATCTGGGAAATGATAATCTGTTGACTAAATATATCGGTATTAGTATTGTATTCATTATCAATATTTTCTAAAATACTGACAATAGTAGCTTCTTCTTTTTCAGAAATAAATAATGATTCGTTTACTTTATAATCAAAGAATTCATATTTTTTAATTCCTTTTGCCAAAGGGGTATTCCAGAAAAAATCCGGGTGTATCAATAATGTCCAGCCTGCATGTTTCGCGTTTGTCACAGTGCCTAGCTCAATGCTAAAGACCTGGCCGGGTGCAATAAAAAACATTACACCATCGTCAAAATCATGTTCTAGCTGCCCGTATTTCATCTTTGCATCAAAATCCCGTTTTACAGAAACTGCATAAAAATCGTAGAATAGATGCAAAGGCTTATCATGATTTAAATCGGGATAGGTCTTGAAATTGATCAGGCTAATCAAAGGATGTTGTGGCCCAGGAAGGCCCATCAGTTTATGATAATCGCTAATTGTTTTAATTCGTTGATACTGCATTCCTATAAAATTAAAAAATTTATCACCTCTAAATACCAGGCCTTATCTTATATTTTGATGCTAAACATTCTTATAATAAGCTGCAAATTCCTTTGCAAAATCTTCTAATCCTACTTTTCCTGTAACGGTTGACTTCTTTGCGTCATAATCTTCTCTCATTTTACCGTTATGGATACTTGTATTCAAATCAATGGTATTGAATATAATATCTTCGGAAAGCCCCTGCTTTTCCATATTTTTTCTGACTTCTTCATTAGTAAAGGTTTTCCATTCTAAATCCGGGATACCGATTTCTTTTCCTAGTGTTTCGGCAATCTCGCTGGCAGTGCGGTCATCACTTGCAATATATCTTACATTTATACCAACGCCTGAGCTATCTATCAATTCCTCAAACGACACATCTGCAATATCTCTGGTTGACGTGAGTACAATTTTATCATTACCTCCGTAATTGGAGCCTATGAAGCCAAGATTTTTGATCATCCCTGCAAAATGGAAGAGGTTATAATAAATATATCCTGAACGTATATGGGTAATTTTAACGGCAGGCAGTTTGTTAAGGATTTGTTCTACATCGTGAGCACCTGTAATGAAACCTGTTTCTTCCGGCAAATGGGCACCCCAGCTGCTTATATTGACTATTTTTTTTACCCCGGCTTTTTTGATGGCTTCTGCATAAGCATTTCCGATAAGGTTATAATATTCTCTCGAATTGGCAATTGAATAATTGGGGGGAACCATAGTGAATACAGCATCTGCACCATTAAAAGTTTCTGTTAAAAACTCTGCATCATCTACTGAACCAATGGCCGGAATTGCTCCGATCGATTCGATTTCTGATGCATTTTCCGGACTGCGGATAATGCCAATTACTTCATGACCGTTTTTTACTAACTGCCGGGTTAAATTTTTTCCGATATTTCCCAAAGAACCTGTGACTACAATTTTCATTTTTTTGATTTTTTTGTTAATAAAATGATGGTACAAAGGTCAAATATCGTCCCGACTCTTATGTAGCCAAATCAATCTTTATTGTAGTCAAAAAATGGTTGATTTAAAATTTTAATCAATTTTGTAAATTGTTGATTTACAGTTTAAACAATATTTAGTTTTGGTATTGATCTCACTCATGATTCAGCGCATAGGTTCTGAAGTTCAGCATTTTCACTTTTCCTGAATCTAAGAGAAAGATAAGATTTTCTAAAATATTGTTTTTAGAGTGGTAATTAAGCTGTACGGAAAGGTCCTCAATAGTAGAAGGTCTTTTAGCCAGCAGATTAATGATCTGCTGGGAAATATTTTTTCCGAAAATAGATTGTTTATTCTTTTCACATACAGAACACTGTCCACAATTTTTTGTATTTTTTTCTCCAAAATAAGAGAGAATAAGCTTCATTTTACAGTAATCATTATTTTCTATAAAAAACTTGATCTCTTCCCACTTCTGAATTTTATTCTTTTGGATGTGTTCAAAAAGTTTCCAGTAGGCCGCATTCATTGCTCTTTCATCACGGGGTTTCAGAAATTTAATACTTGATAAAGCCCCGTCTACATATTCCAGATAGTTTTTTTGCTGAAGTTCTTTCAACCGCTCTTTAATGAGTGGAACACTCACTCCAAGCTTATTGCTCACCTGCTGTTCACTGAACATAACTTTATGAGTGGTAATACCTGACACCGTACGAAGCAAGAGCTCTATGAAATAAGCATCCTTTTGTGGCAGCTGATCTAATTCCTCGGCGTTAAAGAGAAGCTCAAGGGAAGAAAGGCTTTTGTTGTCATTGTGATAAATAATTTCCTGATTATGTAGAAAATTAAGGACATTACTAATTTTCGCCTTCGATAAACGGGTGAAGTTTTGGATTCCCTGGATATTAAGTTGGAAAACTTTTTCCGGCAGTTCGTATTCCGCCACCTGAAAAATAGAGTAGAGGTAAGTAATGATCTTTAAGAATTCTGCTTTATTGGGAGTCTGATTTTTCAGGATTTCATCAAAATTGAGCAATTCCTGCTTGTTCCAAAGAAGGAATGCAAAGCTGTCTTTACTGTCTCTTCCAGCTCTTCCGATTTCCTGATAGTAATTTTCCAGGGAAGGGGCAGGTGAGAAGTGAATGACAAAGCGAACATTATCCTTGTCTATTCCCATACCGAAAGCATTGGTTGAAATCAAAACATGATTGTCACTTTTATTCCATATGGCCTGTTTTGTATTTTTTTCTTTTGTAGTTAATCCCGCATGGAAATAATCTACATTTTTAACCTGGTTTTTGTTAAGAAATTCTGCCAGCATTTCTGCATCCTTCCGGGTTCTTACATAAACAATCCCGGAGTCATTATTATGTTTTAAAATATCAAAGACACGTTGAAACTTATCAGAGACTTCATCCATAAAGATCCGGATATTTTCTCTTTTAAAGCTTTTCTGGAAAACAAACGGTTTTTTAAGTTCGAGTTTGTTTTTAATTTCTTCAAGGACCTTGGGAGTCGCCGTTGCTGTTAAAGCAAGGCAGGGGATCTTTGGATGATTTTTTCTGAAGTCTTTAATATTCTGGTAACTTGGGCGGAAGTCCTGCCCCCATTCTGAAATACAATGGGCTTCATCTACAGCAATAAATGACAACTGGATCTCTTCAATATTCTGAAGGAACTGTATATTGGTTAATCTTTCAGGGGATACATACAGCAGTTTGGTGAGGCCGTCTTTACAACGGTCGTATACAGCTTCTGCGTCATATTCATCAAGCTCGGAGGACAGATATTCTGCTTCAATACCTCGAAGTTTAAGCTGGCTTACCTGGTCTTTCATCAGGGCAAGAAGAGGTGAAATGACGAGGCAGGTTCCTTCTTTCAGCAAGGCCGGGAGCTGATAGCAAAGAGATTTTCCGGCACCGGTTGGCAGAAGGACGAGACTGTCGTTTTCTTTAATGACGGCATCGATGATTTCTTCCTGAGAATCTCTGAATGTATCATAACCCCAAAAATATTTTAGGGTATCATATTTTAATTTTTGAAAATCCTGCTGAGAAATCATAAGGTAAAAATAATAAAAGTATTACAACAAAAAAAGCCGTGCATTGCACGGCTTTGATATATTTCTAAAAAGTTTATTATTTAGCTTCGAAATATACTCTTCTGTTAGCTCTGTTTTTCCATTCAGGACATTTAGTAGCCGGATCACACTCAGGGTATTTAAGATCTTTTTCACCTCTACCGATTGCGTTTAATTTAGAAGATTCTACTCCGTTTTTGATCAGATAGTTTTTAACGCTAT
Organism: Chryseobacterium oranimense; assembly: GCF_900129755.1. Lineage (GTDB taxonomy): Bacteria > Bacteroidota > Bacteroidia > Flavobacteriales > Weeksellaceae > Chryseobacterium > Chryseobacterium oranimense. The sequence goes on along the minus strand of NZ_FQWT01000006.1, from coordinate 28,860 downwards.
TTGCTCTTCTTTCAGATAGTTTTTGGTTGTAAGCATCAGAAGCTCTTGTATCTGTAGCTCCGATTACATTATAAGCTCCGTTTGAAGAGTTGATGTAAGAAACAGCATTATTCAGGATTGGAGTGTTTGAAGGTAAAATTCTGTCAGAATTTAAATCAAACTCAATTCCTTCAAGTTTTGTTTCTGTTTCTACTACAGGTCCTGCAGTAGTTGTAGGACATCCGTTGTTTTCAACTGGTCCAGGAACAGTTACACACTTATCGTAAAGGTCAATTACACCGTCAAGGTCAGTATCAAGAGCAACACCAGCACCATCCACTCTTGCACCGGCAGGAGTATCAAGCTGTCTGTCCCAATCGTCACAAACTCCGTCATTATCAGCATCTCCTTTTTTACATACTTCGATATCTTGGTTTTTGTTAGCCAAAACATCCAGCTTGTAATAGATTTCCTGAAGCGGATCATGCCACATTAGGTGAGATTCGTGTTTTCCTAATTTCAATGTAAGACCTAAAGTTGCATTAAAGAAGTTGTCAGATACCTGCTCTTCACGCTTGTTGATTGCGCTGTATTTGTCACCTCCACCGTCGAACTCATCATCACCTGTTACTACATACATTAATCTACCTTCAAGATCTAATCTTCTGTTGATTTTGTATTTTAAACCGGCACCAGCCTGCATAAACATTGAACCTAGTTTGAAAGGTTTAATTTCCGTAGCCAGTCTTTGTCCGTTGATATCTTTCTGATAAGCTCTGTAAGCGATAGTACCTATACCTGCATATCCGTGAAGTGCCCATCTGAAAGGAGAATGATTGTCAACTCTTCTTAATAGATTAGAGAAGTTGATATCTCCTAATAAAGAGATCGCATCATACTGAGTTCTTGCACCTACAGCTGTTGCATCAGGAGCAGCATCTTTAGTGTTGAACCATCCTTGTCTCGTTTCACCTCTGTCGTATTGTAATTTTAAACCGAACGCATGAGTGATCGCTTTATCAATACTTACATAAGCTGAGTATCCGAAAAGGTTTTTACCGTTACCATTTTTAATAGATGTTAAATCTGCAGACTGTACCAATGGCACACCTGCACCAACTGAAATAGACCAGTCGTTAAATCTTTTTGATTGATTGGTAAACGGAGATACATTGGCAGAACCAGAAGAAAATGTATTTGGATATTCTCCATTTGAAACTGCTGTTGAGTCTTGTGCGTAGCTTACGGCTGGAATTGCCATTGCTAAGGCTACAATTGCTAAACTTAATTTCATAGTGTATTTTTTTATTTAGTTAATTAAATGATTTTATTGTATAAAAACAGTTTGTTTTATTTTGTAGGGCATCCGTTGTTTTCAACAGGTCCCGGAACTGTTACACACTTATCGTATAGATCTATCACTCCGTCAAGGTCCATATCCAAAGCTACACCGGCACCATCAACTCTTGCTCCTGCCGGAGTATCAAGCTGTCTGTCCCAGTCATCGCATACGCCGTCATTATCTGCGTCACCTTTTTCACATACTACAAGATCTGTAGCTGCATTTTCCAGTACGCTGGTTCTGTAGTATGCTTCCTGAAGAGGATCATGCCATGCCAGGTGAGATAGTTTGTTTCCTAATTTGAAAGAAACTCCTAAAGTTACCGACAATGCATTATCTGATCTGGAATCACTGATCATATTATACTTTGAACCTGGAGTTGCAGGATCATAGTCATTAGGGCCAGCCCATCCGCCTCCGTCAAATTCATCATCTCCACTTATGATGTACATTGCTCTTGCTTCGATATCAATAAGTTTTGATACTTTGTATTTCAATCCGGTACCGAACTGATAGTAGATTGAGTTAATATCAAATTTCTGATCGATGAATAGAGGAACTCTCTTTGGGTTATCACTCCATCTGTATTCGTTCCCATCATGCAGAGAAGTGTTATAGTTCTGAATCCCGATACCTGCATAACCATGTAATGCCCATCTGTAAGGAGAATGATTATCTACTCTTCTTAATAAATTAGAAAAGTTAATATCTCCCATCAAAGCAAGTTGGTTAAATTTAGTAGTTGCTGTACCTACACCAGCCGCAGCACCAGCTGCACCTCCTAACATCGCTTTCTGCTTTGTTTCACCTCTCTGGTAGATAAGGCTTAATCCAAAAGTATGCGTGATCTGCTTATCAACACTCACGTAAGCATTATATCCCCAATTTACTTTTTTGTCATAAAAAGATCTCAGATCAGAGTGCACCATGAATGCAGCACCTCCACCAACGGAAATAGACCAGTCGTTAAAACGTCTGGCTTTGTTGTCGAAACGCTGTACATTAGCAGAACCTGAAGAAAAGGTATTAGGGTACTCGCTAGAAGAGTTTACTGTGGTACTATCCTGGGCATAAGCCGCGATAGGTAGTGTGGCCAATAATAATAAACCTAATTTCATATATGTTTTTTATGTTTTACTTAGATAAAATCTTTCAATAATATTTTAGAAAACTCTCTTTCAAACAAATGTTTATAATGAGGTATTTCTAATCTTTCTGATCTGAACTGCAGATCGTTATATTTAATGATATCTATATCTATTATTCTGTCACTATAGCCGCCCGATGCAGTTGAATCCTTGGTTCTTCCCATCTCCACTTCTATATTTTTAATAAAATCAAGGAGTTGAATAGGCGATAAATGAGTGAATATTTCTGATGCAATATTACAAAAAATATTGGAACTGACAAATTCTACAGGTTCGGTAATTAAAAATTCGCTTATTTGTGAAATGTGATTCCCGCCCTCACTGATTTTCTGTAAGGCTACTTCTATATTTTTTTTTTGATCTCCCAGGTTACTTCCTAGTAACAAAACTACCTTATGTTGCGACATATTGGAAAATTGATTGATTTATGAGAAGTTTCTTCAAAAACGTCTTGGCAAATATAGTGGCAATTGTCCTATTATGTGCCTTATTTTTCGTCTTTTTCATTATGATGCTTGTGTTCAGTTCTATGGGAAATGACAAATCTGTTGTGGTGAAAAATAATTCTGTTCTTACGATTAACTTAAAAACCAATATAATAGATAGCCCTACCGAAGAGGAGATGGGATTGTTCAACATCAGCGAGAAACAAAAAAGTGTTTTGCTGTATGATGTACTGGAAGCTATTAAAAAAGCTAAAACGGATGATCATATTAAAGGTATAAGTATTGAAGCGGATGACTTCCATGCAGGAATGACCCAGATTGATGATATCAGAAATGCAATTGAAGATTTTAAAAAGAGCGGGAAATTTGTATATGCTTATGGAAATGCTGTTTCGCAGGCTTCCTATTATTTGGGATCTGTTGCCGATCAGTATTATCTTAACCCTTCAGGAATGATAGAACTAAAAGGGTTGGCTACTGAAGTGGCATTCTTTAAAGATTTTGCTGATAAATATGGCATAGGTATCGAAGTGATCCGCCACGGGAAGTTTAAATCGGCTGTTGAGCCTTTTTTAAGGAATGATATTTCTCCGGAAAATAAAGAACAGCTGAGCACTCTTTTAAACGATATCTGGAAAAATACTTCAACGAAAATGGCTGTTTCAAGAAAAATTGATACAGCACAGTTTAAAATGGTTGTCGACAGCCTGTACGGAATGATTCCTGAATTAGGACTGAAATATAAGCTTGCCGATAAGCTGATCCAGAAAACAGAGTACGATCAGATGTTAAAGACTAAACTTAGCCTTAAAGAAAAAGAAAAGCTGAATAAAGTATCTTTAGCAGGATATATCAAATCCTATGCGGACGAAGATAAGTCAGGGGAAAAAGTAGCCGTATTGTATGCTTCAGGCGGAATTAATAATGGTGATGGTTACAATGAGATCTATTCTGAAAAATATATTAAATATATCAAGGATCTTCAGAATGATGATAAAGTGAAAGCTGTTGTTTTCAGGATTAATTCTCCGGGGGGAAGTGCCAATGCTTCAGATGAAATTTTATTTGAATTACAGCAGTTGAAAAAGAAAAAGCCTTTGGTTGTTTCTTTCGGTGACTATGCAGCTTCAGGAGGTTATTATATTGCTATGGCTGCTGACAAAATTTACTCTGAGCCTAATACGCTGACAGGATCTATCGGGGTTTTCGGAGTAATTCCTTATTATAAAGATCTTGCAAACAAAAACGGTATCCGTTCCGATATTGTTGCAACCAATGCTAATTCGCAATATTATTCTGCCTTGAATGGTGTTACCCCTTACGGAGTAAACCTGATTACCAGAAGCGTGGAAGGAACCTATAAAAGATTTGTGCATTTCGTTACCCAGAACAGAAAACAGACTTTCGAGCAGATCGACAGTGTAGGAGGGGGAAGAGTATGGAGTGGAGTTCGTGCCAAACAGATCGGTCTCGTAGATGAGTTGGGAACGTTGAATGATGCTGTTAAATTTGCAGCTCAGAAAGCAGGATTAAAATCTTATCATGTATCTTCTTATCCAAAAAGAATGACTCAGTTTGAGCAGATTTTCAAAGATCTGAACGAAGATGATATCTCTGCAAGAATCATTAAAAACAAAATAGGCAAAGCCAACTATGATATCCTTCAGCAGATTACAGATCAGAAGCTGCAGTCTGAGGTGAAAATGGAAATGCCTTACCAGATCAAGATCAACTAAACTAAATTATATTGTACAAAAAACCCCGGAACTGAATTTCAGTTCCGGGGTTTTATTTTTTATCTGCTTTTAGCCTTTCCTTGTGGCCATTCCGTAGATCCAGAGAACGATTAACGATCCTCCGACAGCTAACAGCATACTTCTGAAATCGAAACTATCTGTAGTTCCCCATCCCAAAAAGCTGCCTATAAATCCTCCTACGAATGCTCCAACAATACCTAAAATAATAGTCATTAACCATCCGCCGCCTTGTGTTCCCGGCATAATAAGTTTTGCAATTGCCCCTGCGATAAGACCAAATATGATCCAAGTTAAAATTCCCATAGTCCTAAATTTTTAATTGTTAATAATGTGTGAATTTGATATACTAATTTAAAGATAAATATGATAAAAATCATCTTTTCTTGAAAAAAGAGTCTACAAATTCTGTACCATTAAACAATTGAAGGTCCTGCATCTTTTCGCCTACCCCTATATATTTTACCGGAATCTGGAACTGATCGGATATACCTATAACGACACCGCCTTTGGCTGTTCCGTCAAGTTTTGTTACTGCCAATGCGTTTACTTCTGTGGCTGCTGTGAACTGTTTGGCCTGCTCAAATGCATTCTGTCCGGTAGATCCGTCAAGAACCAAAAGGATTTCATGAGGGGCATCAGGAATTACCTTCTGCATTACTCTTTTGATCTTGGAAAGCTCATTCATCAGGTTGATCTTATTGTGAAGCCTTCCCGCAGTGTCAATGATCACCACATCTGCACCTTGCGCCACGGCACTCTGTACCGTATCAAAAGCTACAGAGGCAGGATCTGATCCCATATCCTGTTTAACGATAGGAACACCCACTCTTTGGCTCCAGATCGTCAGCTGGTCTACTGCAGCTGCTCTGAAGGTATCTGCAGCGCCAAGGACAACTTTTTTGCCTTCGGATTTAAACTGATGAGCCAGCTTCCCGATTGTGGTCGTTTTTCCTACACCGTTCACTCCAACTACCATGATGACATACGGCTTTTTAGAAGTATCTATATTTCCTGTTCCGGCATGAGGGTTTTCCAGGAGTAGTCCTGAAATTTCTTCACGCAGAATAGCATCAAGTTCACCTACGCCTACATATTTATCGCGGGCAACACGTTCTTCAATCCTTTCTATGATTTTAATGGTTGTGGAAGCTCCTACATCAGACGCAATCAGTATTTCTTCAAGATCATCCAGAACTTCATCATCTACTTTGCTTTTACCGACTACGGCCTTCGTCATTTTTTCAAAGAAACCCTGGCTGGATTTTTCCAGGCCCTTGTCTAAAGTTTCTTTTTCTTCTTTTTTGAAAATATTTTTAAACCAACTCATAGTTTATTCTTATTTGTTTTTTATAACTGCCGTGGCCTCTACTTCTATAAGTACGTCATCTCTGAAAAGACGGCTCACTTCCACAAGTGTGCTCACAGGAGGATTTTGAAGGTTGATATATAAGTCACGGATTTTTCTAAAGTCTGGTGTTTTGGAAATATCGGTGATGAAAATTCCAAGCTTTACGATGTCTTTTCCTGTAGCTCCATATTCTTTCAGGATGTACTCGATGTTTTTAAAAACCTGCTGAGTTTGTTTCTCAACATCGTTTCCTATAAGATTACCTGCAGCATCCAATGGAACCTGTCCGGAGAGAAGGATCATTCTGGAAGTTCCGCAGTCAATGCTTGTCGATTGCGAAAGTCCTTTAATGGTAAAAACTTCTGCGGAGCTTTTATATTCTACATTGTTCATCTTTTTCTGACCGAATGAAAATAGAAAAATTTCTGTGAAAACCAGAATAAAAATCTTTTTCATAGGATATTATTTAATTGATTAATAATCTGGTGAACAAAGATAACAAAAAAACTACCCAAAATCTGAGTAGTTTTTTATATTGTAAATAAAGTGGAGATTATTTCTTCAAATAACCTTCTACTTCGTCTGCATTCATTACTTTTTCTTCGAAAACGTAAGCACCTGACTTGGATGACTTAACCATTTTCACAACTTTGGTCATTTTTTTTGACCCGGTTTGTAGGGTTGCTACTACTTTCTTTGCCATGGTAAATTATATTTATAAATTACTTGATTTCTTTGTGAACTGTAACTTTCTTAAGAACAGGATTGTATTTTTTCAATTCCAATCTTTCAGTAGTGTTCTTTTTATTTTTAGTAGAAATGTATCTTGACATTCCTGGCATACCGCTCTCTTTGTGCTCTGTACATTCAAGGATTACTTGAACTCTGTTTCCTTTTTTTGCCATGATTTATTAATTCTTTTTAATCAATCCGTTTCTAGTAGCTCTTTCAATAGCTTCCTCGATTCCAATCTTGTTAATCACTCTCAATCCATGAGCTGATACTTTCAGTGTAACGTGCTTATCTTGCTCCGGAAGGTAAAACTTCTTCTCTAATAAGTTAATTTCAAAACGACGCTTCGTTTTGTTATTAGCGTGAGAAACGTTGTTACCAACCATTGCACGCTTTCCTGTTATTTGGCAAATTCTTGACATATCTCGATGTTCTTATTTGTATAAATATTTGAGAGTGCAAAATAACGAAGAAATTTTTAGATAGACAAATCTTTTGGAAAATATTTACAAATAACTGGCTGATTAATAATCATGATTTTTAAAATAAAATTATCCCCAATACAGCCTAAACCAAGTGACTGATATATTTCATGTCAGCTTTCCGGAAAAAGCAAATCCGAATACCCTATCTTTGTTTTTAATTAATCTAAATAAAAATAATATGAAGAGGATCTGTATTTTTTTATCTATGCTTCCCGTTGGGCTTATGGCACAGGACTACATTGAAATCCAGACAGGTATGAAAAATTACTATTACGGAGCCGCGGATACAGCAGATATGGACGGGGATGGAAAGCCGGATATAGTGATTAACGGAGCTATTGATAGTGATCATGACGGAAACGTAGATACATCTTTCAACGAAGTGTACAAAAATAATGGAGTTTCACTGATGCCGTATGGCGATCTTGGAGTGGATGCAACACATCTTGGAGATATAAAATTCATGGATTTTGATAATGACGGGCTTCTTGATATTATTTCTACAGGATTGAGTTATAATGATGTAGTCAATTACAAACATTACAGGTTCCGTAATACAGGAACGGCTTTTACGAAAGAAGCAGAACTGGAAGGGAAAGTCTATGGTTCTCTGGAAGCTTTTGATTTCAATAATGACGGTAAAATGGATTATTCCATCAACGGAACTCAGTATGTGGAAGGTGCCGGTTTTCTGAATCATCTGGATTTTTACAGGAATACCGGAACTGATTTTGAAATTTTCAAAGCCTGGCAGCCGGGAACGCAGAATGGAAGTTTTAAATTCATCGATCTTAATAACGATCATCTTCTTGATCTTGTGATTTTAGGAATGGAACAAGGGGATAATCCCTCCTTTAAGGTTTATCTGAACCAGTCAGGAGCCCTTGTGTTTTCCCAGGACTTTACAGCTCTTGCAGGTGGTAAAATGGATTTTGCAGATTTCAATGCTGATGGTTTCCAGGATGTGGTAATTTCCGGTCAGGATGCTGATTATAATGGCTATCTGGCAGTGCTGATGAATGACGGAACAGGAAATCTAACCGAACAAAAAATAAATATTCCTGAGATTGCAGATTCATCTGTAGTGACAGGTGATGTGAATAATGACGGATACTATGATTTTATGGTTTCCGGGAATGATGAAAATACCAATGCTGTTGTAAAGGCTTTTCTGTACAGTCCTTCAGCACAGGGTTTTATTGAAAGCATACCTACAGGACTGCATGCTTTAGGAGGTCCGGGCTTCGTGAATTTACTTGACTTTGACAATGACAACCGTCTGGATGTTCTATTGTCCGGATTTGATTGGGCAGATCCGGGCATGCCTTCACTTACCAAAATCTTCAAAAATACTTCAACTGAAGTTAATCTGAAGCCTTTGCCTCCTGCAGTCCTTAATTTAACAAAGACCGGAAACCGCTTTAATTTCTCATGGAGCGGGGCATCGGACGATAAAACCCCGACAAATGCTCTCCGGTACGAAATCAAAGTAGGGTCTACACCCGGAGCTGCCAATATTGCAAAATATATAGTGACCGCCCCTTCCTGGTTCCTGGATCTGGATCCTTCTGTTCAGAATGTATATTGGAGCGTAAGATCAATAGATGCTTCAAAAGTTTTTTCTGATGCCTCTGCTCAATGTTCATTGGGAACGCGTGATGCAGTTAAAAGTAATCCAATTTCGGTATATCCGAATCCTGCATCAGATAAGGTATTTATCGGAGGGGAAAGAGTTTCTGATGTTGAACTGTATTCTATGGATGGCAGGAAGCAGAATGTGGTTTTAAATAATGACCAGTCCATCAATATATCTCATCTTATAAGAGGAGCTTATCTTTTAAAACTGAAAATAAAAAACGAAATAACCATCCGGAAGCTCATCATTAAATAAAACTGAAGAGTTCTATTAGTAAGAAAAGCCAGACGTCCAGCTGGCTTTTCCTTTTTATTGTGGTTTTTTTAATGAGAATTGTTTTGAGCTAACCCGTCAAAAATTCTTTGAATTTTCGCAATCTCTCCAGGGAAGGGGTTTCCGCCGTTTAATCAGTCATACAGCTTTTTGCTCAAGTACATTTGTTGTGTTTATTTGTGCAAATGATTAGTGGCATTTGTGTTAAAAAAACTAAGCCTTTTTCGTCCTGTTCTTAAATTTTTCAATAAGGAAATAAAACAGCAGGAAGCCCAGTGAAAAAATGGAAAACCTTGATAGTAAATCCCCGGCTCTCGTGTAGAAAGTCTTGGTTTCGTAAAGATTCACTTTAGCAAATAAGGTTGTTTTATCACCATAGAAGGTATCGGCTACCACTTCTCCTTTTGCATTAATATGAGCCGAGATTCCGCTGTTGGCAGCCCGTGCAATTTCTCTCCTCGTTTCAATAGCCCTTAGTTTTGCATAAGAAAGAAGCTGCTTGTGTCCTTCCGTGACGCCCCACCATGAATCATTCGTCATAATGCCTAAGAAATTGGCTCCTTTTTTTACATAATCCGTTGTGAATTCTCCATAAATGCTTTCATAGCAGATGATAGGTGCCATTCTGCCTTTGTTGTAAGGGTTGGCAAAGGATTTTCTTTCCTTGTCTATTCCTAACGAGGCAACGGTTCCGCCCAGATTCAGCATGGCATCACCTAAAAGGGGTTTCAGGACGCTCATGTATGGGAAGATCTCAACTCCGGGAACAAGTTTTCCTTTGTGATACACCTGTACCTGTTGCTGTGGTGTAATCTGAATGGCTGTATTGTAGCTTTCCACCCAGAGGCCCGGATTAATCTCATAAGCTTCTTTAGGAATATTTTCCTGGTTTTTATAGAAACGGTGTGAAGAAATTCCTGTTGCAAAAACGGCTCCGGGATGTTTGGACAAAAATCCTTTCACATTATTTAAAAGCAGGCTCTTTTCAAAAGCGGTTTCGGAGATAGATCCTCTTCCGGGAAGGGCAGTTTCCGGAGCAATAAAATAATCGATTTTTCCCTTTGAATTGTTTTCAGCTAACGTTAAAAGATCATTTTCAATCGTAAGACTGTCTTTTGAATACTTTTCTGCGTAGGGATCAAGATCTGGCTGCAGCATCAGGACATTAACCTGTCCGGAAGGTTTTTCATCGAAACTGTTGTATTTGATTAATGAAATGATCATCGGAAGAATGATCAAGGCTGCAACAATTGATGTATTCCTGATCAGGTCTTTTCGTTTCCTGCCTGCTTCCCATGTTCTTATAGTGTAGAAAATCAAAACATTCACTACTAAAATCCAGAAGCTTCCGCCGGTAGCTCCAAGAGTATCGTACCACTGGATCAGTTTTGGATATTCTGAGAATACGTTTCCTAAATTCAGCCATGGCCATGTCAGTTCCCAGTTCAGGTGGAATTTTTCAAAGCTCATCCATATGGCGATCAGAAATCCCAATCCCCAATACGTTCCCTGTGCATTCTTGTACCAATGATAGCATTGGAAAACAAGGGAATATAAAAAAGAATTGACCAGGACCGGAAATACCACAGCCATCATGGAGTGGCTGCCGTCCGGGTTTTTAGAGCCGTACAGCCATCCTGTAGTGACGATGTTCCAGATCACAAAACAAAGGTAGGACAGCCCGAAAACCATCCAGCTCTTTCTGTTGTAAGAGGAAAATTTTGAGATTCCATGCTCCATCATAAGTAAAGGAACAAGGGCAAAAAATATAAAAAACGGAACTCCGTAAGTAGGCCACGAGATGGACAGCAGCATCGCTGAAATGAGCGTAAGTAAAACGTATTTCATTAATTTGATTTAACATACAAATTTAATGTTTTTTAAATGAATAAATTTGCACTTCATGTTAAAGAAATTTTATAAAATCATTATTGTTCCCTATACGCTGTTTTTGCTTTATCTGATGTTTTTTGGGATGGACAGGTCTCAGTATGAAGACAACCAGATCACTGTGGAACCTGTTTTATCCACTATAAAATTTATCCATAATACCATTGAACTGAAATACATTGTAACCATTGTTTTTGGTAATATCATAATGTTCATGCCCTTTGGATTTCTGGGATGGATATTGCCCGGCCTCAAAGATCTCAAAGCATTACTCTATACCTTTGTTTCATCCATTATTATCGTTGAGGCGCTCCAGTATTTTACCAGAATGGGGATGTTTGAGGTAGATGATATTATCCTTAATACTTTTGGGGTTTATCTTGGATGGCTGCTTCGTGGGTTTATTGAAAAAAGATTTAAGAGTCTGCTTATTTAGACCAGTACATTAATGATTATTTTTGCCAAAATATTCCTTTTCAAAAGCTTTATTTATTTTGTCTGCATCAGTAATATAACTTGTGAAGGATTTCCATACTTCTTTTTTTGTATTGGCATCTATTAAACTCCATTGAAGATAAGAAGTAGAATAATGTTTGATTTCCAGTATATAATCCGAATGAAATGAGGTTAGTGCTTTTGCCAGTACATATTCTCTTTCTTTATCCATGTCAGAATAGATGATACTCGAAGAAGTAACATTATGCTTTTTAAAAGTACCATCTAATTGCTGTTTTAATTGATTAATTGTTTTGTCCGGAAATGTAATATTTTGAAAGATAATCAGAACGTTATCAGCATTTTTTACATTAAAGGATGTATCAGTAACAGCATGGGACATATTATTTGTTGAGCAGCCGGTAGTTAAAGCTAAAATACAAAAAGCTAAAAATAAATTTTTTAAAATCATTTTTGTGCTGTTGGAATTAGATTATTTTTTGCTAAATCATCGATTATTTTAATAGCCAGCTTTTCGCCTCCGCTTTTTTCTGTAAACATGTTGATTCCTAATGTTACAGTTGCTTTATATATGGAATAATCATTTTTTTTATCAGTGATGTTCACATCATAGGTGGCGAAGGCTGTTCCGTCAGACCATGTAGTGACTTGCATATAATTAATATACATAATGTAGTTGGGATTGTATTTTTCTTCAGCTTCCTTTAATGCGGTTTCATAGTTCAGCATAGCAGGTCTTATAGCTAATGACTTATTTTCTACTGTACGTTTATTTAATTCTGCGCTGATTGTTGAAATAAAAGTGTCCTCAATTTTTCTTGATTGCCCGCCATTAAAAATAACAAGTACTTTGTTTAATTTCGAGTCTTTAAAATCAGAGGATACATTGCTGTTCATCTTTACGGTACTACAATTGAAGAATAGTATTACCACGGCAAGTAGTAAAAATTTTAGTTTCATTTTTTTGTGTTTTTTGAAGGGTAAATATATAAAAAAATAGATATTTTTTTTCTGTTATTTAATTGAGGGAAAAAAATAATTTATCTGATTATCCATTCAGCTCTTTAGCCCGCTTTTCCGCATTCAGAATTCCGCCTTTTAAAATTTCTTTTAAATGCTGCTCTTCAAATGTCTTTAAGGCTGCTTCGGTGGTTCCCCCTTTGGATGCTACGTCTTTAATAAGTTCTTCAAGGCTTTTTTCAGAATTATTGATCAGGTGATAGGCGCCCAGCATCGTTTGTTTTACGAAAAGTTGAGAAAGATTTTCTTCTATGCCCATTTCCACGCCTGCTTTTATCATGGCGTCAATAATATAATAGAAATAAGCCGGCCCGCTTCCCGAGAGTGCTGTAACCCCATCCAGAAGATCCTCATTTTCAAGGTATACTGATCTTCCTGTGCTGTTCAGAAGTCTCTCAATATTGATCAGCTGGCTGAATGAAATGCCGTTTGCTGCCGTGTAGCCTGTGATTCCCATCCCCAAAAGGGTAGGAGAGTTCGGCATGGCTCTCACAACGAGGGGATGATTTAATAATTTCTGAATTTTTTCAATCTTGATTCCGGCCATAATAGAAAGAACCATTTGGTTTTCCTTCAATGTAAACCTGAAATTCTGGGCAACATGCTGGAAATCCTGAGGCTTTACTGCTACAATAATTAGATCCGCATCCAGGTCGCTGGTTTCTTCAAAAGTAGAAATTATGGATTTGGGAAACTCTTCTGCTATTTTGGAAATTTTAGACTGGTTACGGGTAATCAGATGGAGATTCTCAGGTTTGATCAGTTCGTATTTTAAAAATGATTTGGAAAAAGAAAGGCCCATATTGCCGGCTCCAAGAATAACGATTTTCATGTTTTATGTTCTTTTTTTAGCTAAAATAATGTTTTTATTTTTTCCGGATGTATTCCGGTAATTTTTATTTTTGAATATACTAAAAAACATTCTCGTGGTTGTGAATAATGTAATATTTGCTAATTTAGAGAAAAACTATTTTGATATGGTAAGGTTTGATATTTTATGGAAAAATCACCCGGGTAATGGGGTTTTTCCTTGTGACAGATCGAAGCATATTAATCAATGTGCAATTCGTATGAGCGTAGCTCTCGAAAAATCAGGAGTAGATTTGATGTCTTTCGGCGGTGTGAAATGCTGGGAAAAGCATGAAGATGGCTTCAGGCATATTTTACGTGCACAGGAGCTTGCTAACTGGATCAATATACATTCTGAAATTTTTGGGAACCGATTATTGTTGGAAAGGAAAAAATATCCAACGATGAGCCATAAAAGCTTTAGAAATGCAAAAGGAATTATCTTCATTAAAGATGGATGGGGCGCTACAGATCATATCGATGTATGGAACGGTATGGAGCTGAAAGGCGGTGATGCTTACGATTATTTGTCCAGAGGTACTGAGATCTGGTTTTGGCCTTTAATTTAAATGATCATGAAAAATATATTATTGGTAGTTTCAATTTTATTTCTCGTTCTTTCATGCAAAAAAGATAAAGAGAATTTACGTCAGCCGGTTACTGAAAATAATGCTGCAATTGTTACTGATACCACATTGATTAATGGGGTATTATTGGAATTAATAGATAATAATGGAAAGGCGGAATTAAAGATTAATTCAAAAATATCCGGGTCAGGCAATATAAAAATTTCTCCGCCATGCTATTTTCTTAGACGGGAAGGGAATAAGGTTGAAAATTTTCCCTATCCGGATGCAGGAGTGGATCATACTTTGGTAATTCTGGGGAATATAGATAAAAGGTCCGGCAGAATTTGCGGGAAAGGATTACAGGGATTATTATTTAAAAAAGACAGCATTATTATTACTCCGAGAACATTAACTCATTCCTTAACCTGTGCAGATAGTGGTGCTGATGAGAAAATTTTTTGGGGCTTTGCCCATGATTAAAAATAACATTCGTTATCGGATCTTCCTGGTGCAGTCTTGAAAACTGCTTAAAACTTTAGATCTACTTTGTCCTTAAGCTCTTCCTGATGATTTTATTATAAAATATTAACTTCCCGTTCGAGCTCTATCCCGAATTTCTCTTTTACGGAATTGATAATCTCCGTCGAAAAATCAAAGATTTCTTTTCCTGTAGCATTTCCTGTAGCATTCACAATAACCAGTGCCTGTAGCTTATGTGAGGCTGCATTTCCGATGTGTTTTCCTTTCCAGCCGCACTGCTCAATCAGCCATCCGGCGGGAACTTTTACAAAGTCACCGTTTGGATAGCCTGGAATATTTTCAAATTGCTGCTTCAGGTTTTCAAACTGGGCTAAGGGAATGGTAGGGTTTTTAAAGAAACTTCCTGCATTTCCCGTTTCTTTTGGGTCAGGCAGTTTACTCTGTCTGATATTAATGACCGCCCGGGAAACATCCTGGATAGTGGGATGAGTAATTCCCATATTTTCCAATTCGGTTTTTATTGCACCATATTCTGTTTTGATGTGATGGTCTTTCTTTGTTAATTTAAAAGTGACTTCCAGGATTACATACCTGTCTTTTCCCTCCTGCTTGAAAACAGAATCTCTGTAGCCGAAATGACATTCTTCAAGGCTGAATGTTTTAAGCTCAAGATTTTTAATGTCCAAAACCGTACAGCTTACAAAAACATCCTTTATTTCTGTTCCGTAAGCTCCGATATTCTGCATTGGTGACGTTCCTACGTTTCCGGGGATCAGGGAAAGATTTTCCAGTCCGCCATAGTTCTTTTCAAGCGTGTACATTACGAATTCATGCCAGTTTTCGCCGGCCTTAGCCGTTACCAGGACTTCATTTTCATTAAGGTCTTCCTCGGAAATTCCTTTTAAGCTGAGTTTGATAGCAAGTCCGTCAAAATCCTTTGTTAAAAGAATATTGCTTCCTCCTCCTAAAAATAAGGATTGAAGATGGTGGTCCCGGGAATATCTTACTGCCTCCCTGAGCTCTTCAAGGGTCTGTACTTCGGTAAAATATTTTGCTTTGGCATCAACACCAAAAGTATTGTAGGGCTTTAAGGAAAAATTTTCTTGCATATTTTATCGGTATTCTGTGGGAAGAATGAGGTTGAGTTGTTCTTTAAACAGTTTCAGCTGCCTGTAGTGCAGGGTGTCTGCATAAGAATTAACATAGATATGTGATTTTTTCGGAGTCCTGATCTGAAAAGTTTCATCAATGCCGTCTACAGACTGTTTGCTTGGAGAGCTTTGTATTACATCCAGATCTTTGGTATTAATCGGGGAAATAAGATTGTTCCAGGCCTGCATGCTGATGGCAGAATCCCACTCTTTGTGGATTCGACGGGCAGTGATGCCCTGTTCTGCATGGATGGAATCTTTTGTGATCCTGATGATCTTGTAATCTCCCTGATCGCCGCCAATATTGGATAAGCTGATGAAAGTTATTTCATTCGGGTTTTTAGCGATGGAAGTTTGTTCCTTGCTTTTGTCACAGGAAAAAAATGCCGGCAGCAAAAACATTGAAAACAGGAGTTTCAGGTAAGTATTTTTTATTGCCGGCATAATGTATGTTTTAGAGACTGAATTCTTCTCTGTATTTCTTTAAAGCGTCTTTAAGGATCTCAGCACTTCTCTTAAGATCTTCCTCTTTCAGAACGTAAGCAATTCTTACCTGTTTTTTTCCTAATTCAGGATTGCTGTAGAAGCCTCCTGCAGGAGCTACCATAATGGTTTCCTTATTAAGAGAGTATTTTTCTAAAAGCCATTGTGCAAATTTCTCAGTATCATCTACCGGAAGCTCTGCTACACAATAGAAAGCTCCTTTTGGTTTAGGGCAGATCACTCCGGGAATGGCATTCAGAAGATCTACCAATATGTTTCTTCTGTGGGTATATTCTTCTCTTACCGCACGGATGTAGGCGCCATCATTTTGGTGGGCAGCCGTAGCAGCAATTTGTCCCAACAGAACCGGGCTCAGTCTTGCCTGTGCAAAAAGCATTGCTGCATCATGAATTTTTTTGGAGCGGGTAATCATGCATCCGATTCTTACTCCACACATAGAATAGCGCTTGGATTCTGAATCGATGATGATGCAATTGTCGCTAAGTTCAGGGAAATCCAGCATGGATATCTGCTGTTTGCCGTCATATACGTATTCTCTGTAAACTTCGTCGGAGATAACGACGATATCATATTTCAATGCAATTTCTGCAAGCTTCTGAAGCTCTTCACGGGTGTAAAGGTATCCTGTAGGGTTGCCCGGGTTGCAGATAACGATTGCTCTTGTTTTCTCTGTGATTTTTTTCTCAAATTCTTCAATCGGAGGAAGGGCGAAGCCTGTGTCGATCGTAGACGGAACCGCTACTACATTCACATTGAATGCACTGGTAAAGCCATTGTAATTGGCGTAATAAGGCTCAGGGATAATCACTTCATCACCATCATCACATAAAGTGGAAATGGCAAAGTTTAATGCTTCAGACCCTCCGTTGGTCACAATGAAATTGTCTGGTGTAAGATCTGTAAAGCCTAGGGTGTGATAATATTCTGTAAGGGCTCTTCTGTACTCTATATTCCCTTCAGAAAGTGCATATTCCAATACTTTAAGATCAATATTCTTTAAAGCATTTAAAGCGGTTTCCGGTGTTTCAATATCTGGCTGTCCGATATTGAGATGATATACTTTTATCCCCTTTTGTTTGGCTTGTAAAGCGTAAGGAACCAGTTTTCTTACCGGTGAGGCAGGCATATGCTGTGCTCTGTTTGAAATATTTGGCATTGTTCAAAAAATTTGTATGGCAAAAATAAGATTTAATTTCTCAATAATAAAATAACCTGATATTCATTTTGATTGCTTTTTAATTATTTTGAAAATCAGTGAATTATAGTTAAATGTAGCCCTGATTCTTCTTATTTTATGTTATGTACTCATCAGCAGTTGCTGAAAAAGGATTGGATTTGAAAATGAATTATAGGCAGAAATGATCGGAATTGTCAAAATAATATAACAAAATGTGAATAAAGCATTTGGTCATAAAATAATGTTTTCATATGTATTAAATATCAATACTATAATATTATTGTTAAATACTTGAATATTTTGTAAAAATATATCATTTGTATTGATTTTTTTATTAAATTTCGATGCTAATAAAAAATAATTATGAAAATACATTTACCATTTAGAGTCTTACCTGCTCTGGCTCTTTTTGCGGCAGCTACAATGAATGCCCAAAACTTTCAACCAATGCCTGTCCAGTCCGGATATACGGCAGATGTAATTGCTAACGGAATAGGTTCTGCCATGACCTCCACAACAGAAGATGTAGACGGGGTATCTTTTGCTTTTGTAGCAAGAGATTTTCAGCTTACTTCAAGCAGTACGGCACTTACGTATGGGCTTCCTGTTAATGGAATTATTAATTCTGCTGTGGCTTCCACTCCGGGGCTGAGTTTTAAGCTTGGTGATCTTTCCGGAAATAATTCTTTAAAGATTTCAAGCAATGCATCCGGCAGTAACAGCGGAACACTGTCGTTTGTGACACCTGTTCCCGCTTTTAAATTATATATGCTTTCTACGGGTGGAAGTGGTGCATGTACAGTGAATGTAACGGTTAATTTTACGGATAATACTTCTCAGGTATTTTCAGGGGTGAGTGTTTCCGACTGGTATGGCGGGTCAAGCTATGCCATTCAGGGAATCGGAAGGATCAACAGGAGCAACAATGTTCTGGAACCGAATTCCACGAATCCAAGACTATATCAGGCTGCTTTGACTATTGATGCCGCGAACCAGACCAAGCCTATCCAGAGTGTTACTGTAACCAAAGTAAGCGGAACGGGAATTGCCAACATTTTTGCTTTTTCAGCAGATGTTTATACAGATTGTGTAGCTCCTACACTTCAGCCTGTGGGAACCCTTACTTCAAGTTCTGCCCAGGTTTCATGGACGGTACCGGCCAGTGTTCAGGCAGTAAGTTATGATATTTACTACAGTACATCCTCTACGGCTCCTACAGCGGCAGCAACACCTAATCATCCTGGTGTTACCGGAACTTCATTTACCATTCCTTCTCTGTCACCAAGTACAACCTACTATTATTGGGTAAGAACCAATTGCAGCACTGCAACTTCCCAGAGTGGATGGTCGTTCTCAGGAACGTTTACCACTTTATGCGGATCTATGGTTCCGACGTATACGAATAATTTCAGCACTTTCCCTGGAACATGCTGGGCAAACGGTCTTTCCGGAGGCACACCGGCTACAGGTCCTACAGGAACAAGTTCTTATTGGGTGTCCGGAGGTTTCTTAGGTACCGGCTCCAGCGGATCAGCAACCATCAATCTATACTCGGCAGGCAGAACGGGCTGGCTTAAAACAGTGCCTTTCAATCTTTCTGGCGGTACTTATAAAGTTAAATTTGATTACGGAATAGCAGCATATCTGAGTACCAGTGCTTCACCAATGGGATCTGATGATGTTGTTCAGTTCCTGGCATCCAATGACGGCGGAACGACATGGACTGTCCTTGAGACATGGAATCAGGCTAATGCCCCTACCAATGTTTCAACTCCATATGTTTACACCTTGACAGGATACAACAGTGCCAATACGGTCTTTGCTTTTTACGGAACGGACGGGACAGTGAATGATGACCCTGATTATAATTTCTATGTCGATAACTTTACAGTTGAAAGTGCACAATTGAGCACTTCGGAAGTAAAAGATGCGGCGAAGAAGGCATCCGTTCATCCGAACCCTTTCAGAGATATTCTTTACATCTCAGACAATAGAGAAGTGAAATCTGTAAATGTAGGCGATGCTTCCGGCAGAGCTTTGAAAACTTTTACAGGAAATGTAAAAGAGCTGGATCTGAGTACCCTGAATGCAGGCCTGTATTTTGTAACCATCTATTTCAAAGACGGATCGCAGTCTACTGTGAAAACGGTTAAAAAATAAATTTTTTAATGTCAATAAAGTTGAACGGCGGCGCAGTAATGCACTGCCGTTTTTTTTGTAATTAAAATCAATTATTGATATCTATAAATTTCGTTATTTTGGGAAAAATTAAAAACTCACTGACATGCAAATTCCGGCAGACTCCGTAACTGATTATATTTCAAAAATTCCTGAGGATAGACAGGAAGTATTTAAAAAATTATTTGATACCATAAATGATAATCTTCCTGAAGGCTTCAAAGAAGGAGTCAGTTATGGAATGGTAGGGTGGGGAGTTCCTCTGGAGACTTATCCTGCAGGATACCATTGTGCACCCGGTACTCCTTTACCGTTTATGGCGCTGGCTTCGCAGAAAAACTTTATTGCATTCTATCATATGGGAATTTATGCTGACCCTGAATTATTAGAATGGTTTGTAGCTGAATATCCAAAGTATTCCAAAAGAAAGCTGGATATGGGAAAATCCTGTGTAAGGTTCAAAAAAATGGATGATATTCCTTTTGAACTCATTGCTGAGGTCAGCAAAAAAATGACCGTTGAAAACTGGATCAATATGTATGAAAGCCAGTTTAAAAAATCAAAAGAATCTGCCTCAAAAGGTAAGTAGAACTTATATTCAACCATAACAGCATTATGATCAACCTCAAAGAAGGACTGTTTCAGAAAAGTCATAAAATCCTCTCCCGTATTATTTTCTTTGTTACTATTCTGCTGTTGCAGTATTGTGCACCTCAAAGCCAATACGGTAAGCTGAGGAATGGAGATCTGCTTTTTGTTACGGCTAAAGAAACCGGGCTTTCCGGTGCCATCAATAATGTAACTCAAAAGCAGAAAGAAGCATCTTTTGATCATATCGGAATTGTAGAAATAGCAAATAATCACTGGTATGTCCTCCATGCAGCTCCCAAAGGAGGCTCGCAAAAGCAGGAACTCAAATCTTTTCTTACCGATCAGTCTGATGACGGTCAGAAAGTAATGATCTACCGTCTTAAACCGGAATATCAGAAATCTATCCCGGCTGCTCTCAAAAAGGCAGAATCCATGCTGGGAA
Organism: Chryseobacterium oranimense; assembly: GCF_900129755.1. Lineage (GTDB taxonomy): Bacteria > Bacteroidota > Bacteroidia > Flavobacteriales > Weeksellaceae > Chryseobacterium > Chryseobacterium oranimense. The sequence continues at coordinate 8,407 of NZ_FQWT01000006.1, read as the reverse complement.
AGCCTTATAATTTCAATTATATCCTTGATGAAAGTTCTTACTACTGTTCAGATTATATTGAGAGGTCATTCAGGGAAGATCATATATTCAAACTGGAACCTATGACGTTCATTGATCCAAAAACCGGAAAAACCAATGAATTCTGGACAGAATTTTATAAAAAGAAGAATTTAAAAGTTCCGCAAGGAGAGCTGGGGTGCAATCCCAACGGATTGGCTGCTTCGGATAAATTGGACAAAATAGGAGAGCTGTAAATATACTTTACAATAAATATGATCCCTGAAGATTTAAGTCTTTGGGGATTTTTTTAGACAAAAAATGAAAGAATAATTTAACGCAAAGGTTTATTTTTAGTGTAAACAGTTTAAGTAAGCAAAGGAAAATCAACTCAGTTGATTCGATAAAGGTCCTCATTACTACCTTTTATAAAAAAGTCTGCTTTATTTATCTGCTCAATCAGCGAGAGGTTACAAATAAAGCCAACATATTTTAGTGTTTAAGAAGAAAAATTGTTAAAATTCAAAAATATTAGTCTACTAATTTGGTAGACTAGTGTTTTTTTATATTTTTGTCAAAGATTTAACGCAAGAAGCAACCATGATCTAGAAAATGTTTAACTAAAAAATTGTTAGTGATGATTACACCTAATCCTACGCTGCAGGTATTACCAAAAAAAATAAGCCTGCCTAAAAAAGAACTGATACTGGAAATAGAATTGAATGGCAAAATGAAATTTGAGCATTTAATGAATACCATCTATAATCAGTTCGGGATCTGTCACAGGGTGCTGTCTGCTAATGTAGAATATGTTAACGGATATAGTTTTGGTTCGGTACAGTTATATATTAATGTAAGTTCAGAAGATTACCAGCAGCTGGAATTCTATCTGAATAAAAATAAACTCTTGAATACCATGGTAGAGTATAACTGCCGTAAGTATTTTTAAGGGGAGATTCATATAGTTTTAATTACAGAAAGTATCCGGTTTTTATCGGGTACTTTTTTTATGGGTTTATAGGAGCTTGAGGTAGAAACTTAATTCAATATTTAACGTTTCAAAAAAGACTGCTCTGAAAATAAGTTTGTTCTGTTATTGATCTAAATTTCAGATTCAAAAAAAACACTACTTTTAGAGATTATAAAACCAAAAATTATGACCATAATAATTATTATTGCTTTAATTGCAATTTGTCTTTTGTATGCAGTATCTATCTACAACCGTCTTGTTAAACTGAAAAATCTGGTTCAGGAGGCATGGAGCAGTATTGATGTGATGCTAAAAAAACGACATGACCTTATTCCCAACCTTGTAGAAACCGTAAAAGGCTATGCTACCCATGAGCGTGAAACTCTGGACAGTGTGATAAGAGCCAGGACCCAGGCTGTAGGTGCAGATTCCGTTCAGACCAAAGAAGCGGCGGAGAAAAACCTGAACCAGGCCATGATGAATCTTTTTGCCGTAGCGGAACAATATCCTGATCTGAAAGCCAATACTAATTTTCAACAGCTTCAGAGTGAACTTACCTCTATAGAAAACGATGTGGAAAAATCAAGAAGATATTATAACGGGACTGTCCGTGAAAATAATACCCTTGTAGAGTCTTTCCCAAGCAACATCATCGCCAATATGTACAAGTTTGAGAAATCGCCTTTCTTCGAACTGGAAAATATTGCAGAAAGAGAAGTTCCCACCGTAAAATTTTAAGAAATGAGAAAGTTGCTGCAGCTTTTCCTTCTTCAGTTTTTTTGTATAGCCTTTGCACAGACTGATCCGGACAGGATGGATCAGCTGGCTATTATCGGAACTGAGAAAATCATTTCTTTCCATTCTGACATTGATATTGATAAAAATTCGGGTGCTACCGTTACTGAAAATATAAAAGTATACAGCCTGGGAAATAATATCAAAAGAGGAATCTTCCGTGCGCTTCCCTTATCCAGAAATCTGAATAACAAAAGTCAGAAGGTGAGGTATCATATCATTTCCGTGAAAAAAAACGGTGAGGATGAAGATTATCATGAAGAAACAGAAGATGGCTACTTAAAAATTTATGCAGGAAATAAAGATGTGCTTCTGGATCCCGGAACCTACGACTATGAAATAAAATACAAAACGGAGAACCAGATCGGCTTTTTTCCTCAGTATGATGAATTTTACTGGAACGTCAACGGAACATACTGGGATTTTGATGTTGATACTATTTCCGCAAGGGTAAATCTTCCTGCCGGAGCAGCTATTATCCAGAATTCCTGTTATACCGGGGCTTATGGCAGTAACAGCCAGAATTGTACTTCCCAAGTACTTTCGGATAACTCTATAGAATGGGGTGCTTCCGGCCTTAAACCGAATGAGGGTCTTACCATAGCGGTAGGTTTCCAAAAAGGAATTATGTTTCCGCCTCCGCCGCCTACTTTCCTTGAAAAATATGGTATTTTAATAGCCGGATGTATCATCTTTCCGGGATTGCTACTGTATCTTTATTCTACATGGGTGAAATATGGGATAGATCCTGAAACTCCAACGGTTTATCCGCAATTTAATGTCCCTGAAAATCTTTCGCCGGCCTCTCTGGGGTATATCAATTCGGAAAGTTTCAAAAACAAATACCTGACGGCTGCTATCGTCAGTCTCGCTGTAAAAGGATATGTAAAGATCATAGAAGGTGAAGATTCAGGTTTGTTAGGCTTTTTCAATACAAAAACTTTTACACTGAAAAAGTTGAAAGAAGCAGATGAGAGTCTTCCGAAAGAAGAAATTAACCTGATGAACAGCCTTTTTTCAGCATCTGCAGATTCTGTAAAATTTGATGGAAAATACAATTCGAAAATTGAAACTGCGGTTCAGAATTTTAAAGGAGCGCTGAGCTTTCAGCATGATAATTTCCTGAATGAAGGAAACAACACAAAAAAACTTGTAATGCCTTGGCTGGTGATTAGTATTGTTTACGGTCTGGGATTATTTATAAGTTATAGCCTGTTGCCTGAATTTGAAAGAGTTTTGGCCGGAGCGTTTTTGTATGTTATTCTTTTTGTGATATTTATATTAGTATCATTGCTGCTCAAAAATGCTTCCTGGAAATTTTTGATTCCGCTTCCTGTTGCTGTTATTTTAGGAGTTGGTGGAATTATTTCTGCTGGCGGAGGGGGTATTGAAAATATTAATTTCAACGTTTGCTATATTTTCTATGTTCTTGCATTTTCAGTAATGGTAATTTTTCAATACCTGATCAAGCAGCCATCTAAAGAAAAGCTGAGAAAAAAATCATTGATAGACGGCTTCAAAATGTATATGGGAGCAGCTGAAAACGAACAGCTGAAATTTCACAATCCTCCTCAGATGACCCCGCAGGTTTTTGAAACTCTCCTTCCCTTTGCCATGGTAATGGGAGTTGACCAGATCTGGGGACAGAAATTTGATGAATTGCTGAAAAGAACTGCCATGGAATATCAGAATACCTGGTACTACGGTGGTGTAATGAACCATTATGCATTTGCTAATACGTTGAACTCAAGCCTTACCCAATCTATACAATCGGCATCTACGAAGCCATCCAGTTCCAGCAGTGGGTCAGGTGGTGGTGGATTCTCCGGTGGCGGCGGAGGCGGTGGTGGAGGCGGAGGCTGGTAGCTGATGTCTTATAGAAATAAAAAAGTCCGTTTTACAACCAGTGAAACGGACTTTTTTTATGCTTTTATGAACTTACTGTTGGAGAGTAATCGTCATTTAGTAAGATTCTCAAACATATTACTTAGTGTAAGGCTAAATCTTCTTTTTATCGAGAAGCTGTTTGAGATAGGCAATCTCTGTGTCTTTATCTTTTAACCTTTGTTCATACTGTTCTATTAATTTTTCAGGAAGTTGATTCTGGTAAATAAAACCACTATGATCTCCATTAGTACTATTTATAGTAATATTATCACCACTCAGAAAATCCAGAACACTTACCTCCAAAACTTTTGCAATATCTTCCACCTGATGGAAATCCGGTTTACTTTTATCATTCTCAAAATTGGAATAGGTTTTCTGGGAAACATTAAGAACTTCGGCCAGGTATTCCTGAGTAAAGTTTTTGTTGATTCTCGCTTTTTTCAGTTTTTCACCTAGAGTCATAATATAAAAGTATTTTTATCAAAATTACATATTTTTTTCTTTTAGAAAAATAATACGGAAACCAGTATTTTTTTACTGCATTGCATATTATATTTTTTCACATCTTTGGGATGTAGAAAAAAGTATTATATTTAACAACTTAAAACACAAAACAACCTATGAAGAAAAATTTATTTGTCAGGCTGCTTTTTGGTGCAGCACTGGTTGCTTCTCTGGCTTCCTGCCGTTCGGAAGACTTTCTTAACAGCCATGAAGAGGCGCCGCCTTCTAAATTTAGGGTATTTACTGCTCAGAAAGATGAGACCATTAATTATGGAAAAGGCTTTAAAACACTGCTTGAACATTATGATGATATCCATAAAGTTCAGCATACAGCACAGGCGGTTAGAAATGCATTGAAAAATTCGTTGGAAACCACAGACGAATATGTAGAAATGAATATTCGTTCGCAGGATTTTACAACAAAAACCAATGAAAAGTTTACACTTTTCCCATTAATTAAAAATCAGCAGGTTGACGGTATTATTATTGCCGTGCTAAAGGAGAATGAAACCCAGGTAGAATTTTTGAAAATGTATCCTGAGGCAGAAAACTACAGTGAAATGCTGAAATTGTTCAGGGAAGCCTATCTGAAAAACACTTTACCACAAAGACTTGCTGCTAAAGCAAACGGATCATGCAGTTCTGACGGAACGCCTTGTGATACCGGAGAAGTTATTATTACGATGCCGGGAGCGGGAGGGGGATATACTGGCGGAACCTGGAATGGAGATACTCTTCCCGCTGGTGGTTGCCTGCCTTATGATAATTGCTTAAATCCCGAAGGCGGAGGAGGTAGTGGAGGTGGGGAAACTAATCCTACAAACAATAGTGCTCCGGTGAATCCTTGTGATAAGCTGAAAACTCAGAATCTGTCTGCAGACTATAAGGCAAAAATAGAAGAATTGGATAAGCCGTCAGTTTTCAGCCTAAAGAAAGAAACAGGCTTTCTGGAAAGTAAAAGCGGAGTTTTTACACAGCTTCAGCCTGCGGCATCTACATCGAGCTCAGATGGAATGACAGTTCCTGTAACCTCTAATACCAAAGGATATATACATACCCATTTGAATGATTATGATACAGGAAAATTTAATGATGAAGGGTTACCTTTAATTAACCAACCTATCAGGATGTTTTCTCCGGCAGATGTAAATACACTGATGATAATGGCTGGTTTTGTGACTGATGGAGATTATAGCCAGCTATATGGAACAATGGTTTCCAGCTACGGAAATTATACTATCATGTTTACAGGGACAGCTTCGGATATTAAAACAGGATTTGATACTGAACAATGGCGTAAGGATTATATGAAATATAAAGAAGATCACGATTTTTGGACTTTTGAAAAACTATTTCTTAATTTTCTGAAAGATAAAATGAATGTACAGGGTGTGGAATTATACAAAATAAAAGACAATGGCACCATACAGAAAAAGACACTAAACGCAAACAATAATGTACAATCTGATGATTGTCCTCAATAATTTTAAAATTAACAAAATGAAAAATAAAATAATTTATATCTTATTATTTTTAGGAATAATCTCTTGTAAGGCACAAGTAATAGGAACATTAGAACAATTTGAAGAATGTAAAAAAAGGGCTAATAGGGATGAAGTTGGATGTCCAGACTTAGAAAATATCACTTATGTGAAAGACACTAATAATAGATTGAATCAATTTATTGGTGTATGGAAAGGAAATTTTGCAGGAAAGGAATATGAAATACATTTTGAGAAAAAAATTCAATTTGGGGAGGATATAAAATGGGATCGAATTTTTGGAAGAATGGTCATTAAAAATAATTCGGGTAATATTATTTATAATTCATTAAATGAATTAGATCAGAATATATCTTTTTTTGGAAGTAATTTCCAAGGTAGGGCTTATGTTATGCATTTTGTTGGGAACTATGACTGTTTAGAATCTGGTAATGTTTTTATAGAAACAAGAATAAGTAACCCCAATGAAATGACATTGTTTTACTCTCAGGATAAAGACGGTATTCTAGATCCTGCAAAATGTCCTAATTTTTCAACTTTTGTACCGTTGCTTCCAACTGATAAAATGACACTGATAAAGCAGTAATTAAAGCCTCTTCGGAGGCTTATTTTAAATTGCAAATAATGAAAAATAAAATAGTTTATATCTTATTACTTTTAGGAATAATCTCTTTTAAGGCACAAGTAATAGGAACATTAGAACAATTTGAAGAGTGTCAAAAAAGACCTAATCGAGATGAAGGTTGTCCGGATCTTGATAATATTACTTATGTTAAAGATACTAATAACAGGCTTAATCAGTTTGTAGGAATTTGGAAAGGAACATATAATGGTAAACAATATGAAATACATTTTGAAAAGCAACTGCAATGGGGGGAGGATATCAAATGGGATCGGATTTTTGGAAGAATAATTATAAAAGATAATTCTGGAAATATTATTTATAATTCACTAAATAAATCATTAACTGAGGCTGGTTTACTAAGAGGAGGTAATTTTCAAAATAGAGTGTATGTTATGCATTTTGTTGGGAACTATGACTGTTTAGAATCCGGTAATGTTTTTATAGAAACAAGAATTAATAACCCCAATGAAATGACATTGTTTTACTCTCAGGATAAAGACGGTCTTCTAAACCCAGCAAAGTGCCCTAATTTTTCAACTTTTGTACCGTTGCTTCCAACGGATAAAATCACACTGATAAAGCAGTAATTAAAGCCTCTTCGGAGGCTTATTTTAAATTGCAAATAATGAAAAATAAAATAGTTTATATCTTATTACTTTTAGGAATAATCTCTTTTAAGGCACAAGTAATAGGAACATTAGAACAATTTGAAGAATGTAGAAATAGACCAAATCATGATGACGGCTGTCCTGATTTGGAAAATATCACGTATGTAAAAGATACCAACAATAGACTTAACCAGTTTGTGGGAACCTGGAAAGGAAATTACGGAGGAAAGCAATATGAAATTAAATTAGAAAAAAAGATCAATTATAAGGATAAACCTAGTGATGCTCTTTCTTGGGATATGATAATTGGTAGGATATTAGTAAAAGATAGTTCCGGAAACATCATTTATAATTCTATGAATAAGGCTGATAATGATACACATTTTTTTGGCTATAATTTTCAAAAAAGAGTCTATAATATGCATTTTGTAGGAAATTATAATTGTTTGGAAGCCGGTGATGTTTATATTGAAACAAAATTTAATAATCCCAATGAAATGATGTTATTTTATTATCAAGATAAAGATGGTATACTAGACCCTGCAAAATGTCCTAATTTTTCAACTTTTGTACCGTTGCTTCCAACTGATAAAATGACACTGATAAAGCAGTAAATTGATGATTTTATCTATCTTAGAAATTCAATGATGAAAATTATTATATCTACTTATATTGTTTTTTGTTCTTTACTAATTTCTTGTGTGTCCAAAAAAAATACAGAAGAATATATTCAGTTTAAGCATGAAAATGTAATGGTGATAAAAGGAGATAAGCTTATAATCACTTTAATTCCTACAATAAGTAAAAGGAAAAAGTCAGTGATTGTAAAAACTTTAAAAAACAACGAACCATATGATAATAAGAGAATAACGTACGCTGAGTATGAGAAAATGTATGAACTGGTGCTAAAAACCAGTCAAAAAGATATAGAGTTACCTCAAAGTCCCAACAAATTAGTTTCTATTGTGGATGGTGGAAATAATTCAATCATTATCAAAAAAGATTCAATTGAAAAAAAATTAAGTACACATGGTATTTCTAAGGAGTATCATAGAAATTTTTTTGAAGCAGTTGAGCTTATTCTAAAGTCAGCAAAACTTACAGTTAATGATATTAATTAAATATTGAAAAGTATTAACCTAAAAGAAAATAGGCTGTCTAACTAGACAGCCTATTTTCTTTTAAATAATAATATTTTCTGAATCCTTTCATTTGTTATGTAATAAAAATTTTAATGACTGTACTTGATGCATCGTTTTTTATAAATTCTAAAGAGAAAGCTTCCGGGCTTTCTTTTTTTATGATCCGGGAGTCTATAAATCTTTTTATTCGACAGATGATGAATTAATTTATTTTTTAAATGATTTGATATCCAGCAGGCTATGGTATTTTATTATATGTGCTTTAAAATTTTATATTTCTTTTCACTACTAACCGACAAAAAAAATATAAGGAGCCATCTGTTCAGGTAGCTCCTTTTTTCATATTTTAGTTTTACTACACACTAAAAATATGAGCC
>NZ_FQWT01000003.1 GCF_900129755.1 Chryseobacterium oranimense | reverse complement strand
GCAGCTATTTTATGGTTTATCCAGTCAAAAGTAAAATCCAATGGAGCGAATATTGCTCTGGGAGTAGTTTTATTAGGAGTTCCTTTTATGATGGGTTTCCAGAATTATGTACCGCATGACCGCAGCAAAAAATCAGCGGCGCGGGATTATGCCTATTCATTTCTTAAATCACTCTCTAAAGACGATATTATTTTTATCTACGGCGACAATGATACCTTCCCTGTATGGGCGATCCAGGAAACGGAACGTTTCAGAGATGATGTAAAAACTGTGAATTTTACCCTGTTAGCCACACCATGGTATATTGATCAGGTGAAGAGAAAAACTTACAATGCCAATCCAATACCTTCCCAATTGAATCATGAAGATTACATGGATGGAGTGAATGACCAGATCTACCTGATGAAAAAAGAAGACTGGGAAGGAATTTTCTCCATGCTGAAAGAGCAGGGTGCTCCTGATACTCAATTCGGAGCCTTTAGAAAATACCTGACACAGGATTCCATCACTTTAAAAGATGCAATCAGTTTCCTAAAATTCAAATCTCCTGAAAAAGATGAGCTTTTAAAAATGTATTTCGGGGAAGAGAAGTATGAGCAGTACAACATTTTACCTGTCAACCGATTTATCCTTCCTGTTAATAAAGAAAATGCTTTAAAAGCAGGAATCATTACCCAGGCAGACCTTCCTGATGTGGTAAACCAGATCATGATTACCTATAAAGGAAACACCCTTTATAAAAATAACCTGATGATGATGGATATGCTGGCCAATTTCGACTGGAAGCGTCCGGTTAACTTCTCATCAGGAGGAATTTACGACAGCGAAAATACCTTCTATCTTGACGAATATCTGCAGTTCGAGGGTTTCAGCTATAAGCTTGTACCGATTCATACAGGTCCAAGGCCGGATGGAGATATGGGAAGGGTAGATGTGAATTCACTGTATCATATCGTAAAAAACTTCAGATGGGGAAATTTTAAAGATCCGGGCATTCATTATGATGAAGCAGCCACTTCAAACATTATGGGGTACAGAATGACTGCCGGCAGGGCAGCTTCAGCATTGGCATTAAGTGGACAGAAATCGAAAGCTATAGAATTGCTGGATCTTGCATCAAAAGAAATTCCTGCTGAAAAATACAATGATCCGCGTTCATTGAGTTCTATGGTTAGCGGATATATTATGGCAGGCCAGGAGAAAAAAGGACTTCAGCTGGCTGAAATCCTGAAAAAGGAAATCTTTGAAGAATACGATTATTACCTGAGCCTTTCCCCGGAATTCCAGAAGCAGTCGGCGAGGCAGATGAGAGTAAAGCCAATGGAATATTCTCTGGTGGTAAGTGCCGTTACAGACGCTTACAAAAAACTGGGTCAGAATGAAAAAGCCTATGCTTATCTTGTAAAATCCATAGAACCGATCGATAAAAAGTTCAATGTTTTCATCAGTAATCTTCAGCAGATGGGTAAGGAAAAGGCAATAAAAGAATCTGAAAACGTACAGAAAATTGCTCCTTTCTACCAATACCTGTTTGATGTGATGGAACCTTATGATTCTACTTATTCAAAAGAGAAAGAAGATCAGATTACCAGGGCATTGATGAAAGTAACGCGGTAAATGAATTTTGAAAAAAATAAAGCTTAGTTAAAAGAAAAGTCCGGAATTGTACCGGACTTTTTTATTTTCATATAAATATAAACAATTACTAATCAATAGGTTCCCATAATTGAATTTTGTTTCCTTCAAGATCCAGGATATGCAGGAATTTTCCGTAATCATAGGTTTCAATGGTATCCAGAATGGTAACATTTTCCTTTTTTAATTCCTCTGCCAGTGCTTCCAGGTTGTCTACCCTGTAATTGATCATAAAATCTTTTGCAGAAGGCTCAAAATACTTGGTGGTTTCCGCAAAAGGTGCCCATTGGGTAATTCCTTTTTTCGAGGGATCTTCACTCTCACGCCATTCAAAACTTGTTCCGTAGGGACTGGTTTCAAGCCCAAGATGCGTTTTATACCAATCGTTCATGGCATTGGGATCTTTTGATTTGAAAAGGATACCGCCGATTCCTGTTACTTTTTTCATGTCTGTTTTTTATTGTTAAAATTAATTTGTCCGGGAAGCTGATTCCTGATTCCAAATATAAAATTAAATGATAAAAGATAAACTGTAAATATATTTTATCATTATTTTTAGCTTTACAATAAAGTAGGCAGGTATGAAATTAAGATTAGGCATTCTCGATCAGTCTCCGACCATTGAAAGAGGAAGTTCATTGCAGGCATTAAAAAACAGTATTGATCTCGCCCTGTTTGCAGATGAAGCCGGTTTTCACAGTATTATTTATTCCGAGCATCACGGGGTGGAAGCGTATGGCAGCTCAAGCCCGGAAATTCTTAGTGCCGTTACCCTAAGCAAAACCCAACGGATCAAGGTAGGAACAGGTGGGATTATGATGAAAAATTATTCCGCCTATAAAATCGCAGAATGGGCCAAAATATTGGGTAGCCTCTATCCTGAACGCTTTATTCTGGGTTTGGGAAAAGCACCGGGAGGCTTGAAAGATGCTGTTTCTGCACTGAATAATCACCGGCCGGTCATTTTATCGAGCCAGGAAGCCAAACTTGAAGAAATCATACAGTATATTAAAGAAGAAAAGGGAATGTATGACGGTCTTATTGCACAACCTGCCAACCTTGATTACCTGCCGGATATTCTTTGGCTGGGCTCCGGGATTCAATCGGCTAAGGAAGCTGCGAAGCATGGAGTAGGCTATTCGTATGCAGATTTTATGGGAAGCGGGCCAGGTAAGGAAAGTACGGAGACTTATCTTAGAGAATTTGATAAAAATCAATATGCCTTGGTTCCCTCACTTCAGATAGCTGTTGCCGCATCTGTTGCCAACGATCTGAAGACGGCCCGGTATAATGCTTATGGAATGGCGTACCAGTTTTTGCAGGCCCGTCATATCCAGGCACCTCAGGCACTTCTTCCAACTGAAATAATTGAACAAAAAATACTGGGAAGTGAGGATGAAGAGGATTTCTTTAAGATTCTGGATCATATCATTATGGAAACACCAGGTACCATTGCCGGACGGCTTCAGGAAAAGTCTGAAGAGTACAGGACGGATGAACTTCTGATCCTTTGTAATATGTATCAGGAAACCGACCGGATCAATACCTATAAAAGTATTATATTGGCCAATCAATAATCAGTAAATCTCATGAGCTATACGATTCAGCTATTCAGTATTGAAACAAAAGAAAAAGAGCAGGCAGCCGGTGATGACAGTTTTTTCGACATTGAGGAAAATCTTGTTCCATTAACGGAAGATCAGGTCATCCGGTTAAAAGAGCGTCTTTTAAAATATAAATATGAACTGGTAAGAGAAGATGAGGCCGGGCTTCACTTTAACCATCCCGATGAGGATTTCGGAAATGCGCTGCTTACGGGAAAAGGACTGTATTTCAGAGCAAATTTGAGCGAGAATTCCATTTTTGAAGTGGGAATGACCGCTTCGGAATTTACCGATACCGGTGAATTTGCAAAATATGACCCGCAGAATGAGGGCTGGGAAGAATTTTAGGGACTAATCTCATCATTTAATTTTTATAGAAATATTTATTGTAGAAATCCTTTATTCAAAGTAATTTTCATTTAAATTTTCTAATTTTGAAAGTTGCTGAAAACGCCTTGAATTATATGGACAAATCTTCAATCAATACTTATTTTCACTCCTTATTCGACATTAAACACGAGGTTGTTGAAAAAATCACAGAGACCTTCGGTCACTTTGAGTTAAAAGCGAATGAAGTTTTGCTGAATAAAGACGAGGTAAGCACCAAAACATTTTTCCTGGAAAAAGGCTATGTTCGTTCTTTTATCCTGAATGAGGACAACGAAGAGATTACTACCAATATTTATGCGGCTCCTTGCTTTGTCAATGATTTTCTGTCGTTCTTCAGACAACAGCCTGCAAAAGAAATTTACCAAACGATTACCAACTGTTCTTTCTGGGAAACGGGTCTGGAAAATGTACAGCATAACTTTCACAATATTCCGGAATTCAGGGAATTCAGCAGACTGCTTTTTGTGCTTAATTATTACAGTATTCACGACAGGCTGATAGAAATGGCCAGCCAGAAAGCTTCCACAAGGTATTTTAACCTGATGAAAAAGCATCCCGATATTTTCCAGTTTGTTCCCCTAAAGATTATTGCTTCCTATCTGGGAATTAAAGACAGTTCATTGAGCCGTATCAGAAGAGGGATCAATAAAATATAATTTCTTTTCATTTGTCAAGTGATAATTTAAAATTTGAGACTCATCTTTGTTAAAAATAAATTTATGGACAAGAAACATATTGCAGTACTTGGACTTGGTGGAGTAGGCGGATATTTCGGATTTAAAATAAACCAGGAAAATGAAGCTTCCAAAAAATATAAGATCAGTTTTGTGGCGAGAGGGGAAACTTACCAAAAAGTAAAAGAAAACGGGTTGGTTCTTCTTTCACCCGAGCATCTTGTAAACCTTACGTATCCCGATGCTGTCGAGCAGCACATCAGTGATGTAAAAGATCCCGACCTGGTCCTGATCTGTGTAAAAGAATATGACCTTGAAAATATTTGTCAGCAGCTGAAAGGGGTCATCAGCAAAGACACGGTATTGCTTCCCATGATGAACGGAGCAGATATTTATGAAAGAATAAGAAAAATAATTCCTGGCAATACAATTCTTCCGACCTGTATTTATGTAGCTTCCCACATTAAAGAAAAAGGAATGGTAGAGCATAAAGGAAAAGCAGGAAAAATGATTATAGGAAGAGATCCGGAACATTTTTCTGCTGATGTGGATTGGATCGTAGAGATGCTGAAAGAAAGCAAAATTGACTTTGATTTTAAGGACAATTCTCTGACGGATATCTGGACGAAATATACTTTCATTGCCAGTTTCGGTCTGGTAACAGCTAAGCACAATTCTTCCATCGGAGCAGTGTGTTCAGATGAAAACCAGAAAAAGGAAGCTACTGAAATCATGAAGGAAATAAAAAAGATCGCCGACAAAAAAATGATTGTTCTGGATGAAGATATTATTCAGAAAACGTTTGAAAAAGCAGCTACATTCCCTTTCGAAACTCCAACATCTTTACAGCTTGACGTTAATTCCGGAAAAGAAAATAACGAACTTGAATTGTTAGGAGGTGCTATTTTGGAATTTGGAAAAGAATTGAGGATAGATACACCTTTCACACAGAAAATTTATAATGAGATAAAAAGCTTGTAAGCTGTTTGCATATCTTAACTGAAGCTGATTGATAAGCTGAAAGCGGGTTTATTCCCGCTTTTATATTTGTTTCTAATGTAGAATTCTAACTTAAGAATGAAGGAATTCCTGCCGGCTGAACAGTATCTCATCCGTTTCACGGTGGTCGGGATCATCTACACAGCAGTCTACAGGACAGACCGTTTTACACTGTGGCTCCTCATGAAAACCCTTGCATTCCGTACATTTTCCCGGTACAATATAATATACATCATCCGAATAAGCCTGTTGATAAGCATCTGCGTCAGTTTCCGAGCCGTCCGGGAAGGTCACTTTTCCGGAAAGTTTTGTTTTATCCCGCCATCTCCAGTCAATAGCCCCTTCATAGATCGCTGAATTAGGACATTCCGGTTCACAGGCTCCGCAGTTGATGCAGTCATCAGTTATTTTAATTGCCATAATATAGATTTATAAGTTTAAAAGGGACTTCTGCCGGCTGATAGCCCTGGAAGCCCCTCCGTCTAAACATAATTTAAATGAAAAAAACAGTGGATTATATTTTGTCTATCTTTTTTGTCGTAGCAATGCTGATCAGTTTATCAAATTTATCAGAATACAGCGCAGAGATTTTTGTAGGATCTTCCTGATCAAATAATGTAGACCTTATGATGGGCACACTGAATGGAATAGGCCATGCCCGCAGGGATTTGGCTATAGCATCCATCGTATTGATTCCCTGCATAGCCTGCAGGCCGTCTGCCCAGCAAACCAGTCCGACGGTTTTATCCGTAAGATAGGGCTGATAATGATTAGCTGTCACTTCAAGCCAATCTATGCAGTTTTTCATCACTCCCGGAATACTTCCATGATAGAGAGGAGCCATCCAGATGTGAATTTCGGCTTCGAGGAATACCTGCACCATACGTTCTACGGCCAACGGTTTCCGGGTCAGTGACAGGTCAAAAAGAGGAATCCCTGAATCCGCCAAATTAAAGATCTCTGCTTGGAAACCTGCTTTCCAAAGCTTTTCTGCAAAGTATTTTGAAATCCGTCCTGAAGTAGATTCAGGCCTGCTTTCTAAAGAACCGTTGAAAATTACTACTTTCATTTTTTAAGCTTTAAAAATTACTTTTGGTAAACCGATCTCTCCGTACATCAGACTTTTAACCAAAGGTTTAAGAAGGCCGGCTGCCAATAAGTAAAGGGAAGGATCGTGATCGGCGCTTGCCCTCACAACAACTTTCTCATTTTTATAAGATTTCAGGTCTGCGTAGATGAGGCGGCGTTTCCAGAGCTCCAACAGTATGGTTTCGGCATTATTTAAATCTGCATACACAACATAAGGTGACAGTTTCTCCATTAACATCATATATGCCCACGGCGGAATAACAGCATCTGTAGAGCAAATAATCCCCACAGCTTTTTCGTTGTATACAGAAAAATCTACAGCAGCAATCGATTCCTTAAATTCTTTTTCTTTTACGATCATTCCCATGAAAAGATGATCTTTGATATCCAGTTCTACAATTTCTATAGATGGCTTATACCGTAAAAGGTCGAAAGCAATGATTCCGGAAGCTTCTGCTTTATTGATGAAAATTTTCTGATCCATAATTTAAACTTCTATCAGATGTTCCTATTTGATTTTTAACAGAGCTTCTTCGTATTTTCTTTCTATGACCGACCAGTCAAGAACCGACCAGAATGAGTCAAGATAGTCAGCTCTCTTATTCTGGTAAGCCAGATAATAAGCATGCTCCCATACATCGATTCCAAGAATAGGAAAGCCCCTGCTGACAGACTGGATATCCATCATCGGGTTATCCTGATTAGGAGTAGAAGCAATAGCCAGCGACCCGCTGAATTTTACCAATAACCATACCCATCCCGAACCGAACTGTCCCAGGCCCGCTTTTTTCATTTCAGCTTTAAAATTTTCCAGATTTCCAAAAGTAGAGTTGATGGCTTCTGCCAGTTTTCCTTCTGGATTCAATTTAGGTTGGGGAGAAAGAGTTTCCCAAAACAGAGAATGGTTAAAATGCCCGCCACCGTTATTTCTCACGGCAGGGCTGTATTCACTGATTCTCTGAAGTATGGAATCGAGATCGTCTGAAGTTTCATCAGAAGCCTTGAGTGCAGCATTCAGATTATCTATATAAGCCTGGTGGTGACGCTGATGATGAATGTTCATTGTTTCCTGATCTATAAATGGTTCCAGTGCATCGTAAGCATAAGGAAGCTGTGGAAGTGTAAACGTACTCATTACTCTTATTTTTTTTATTAATGTATTTCAAAGGTAATCATTAATTTTAATAAAACAACTTTATTGTTGTTTTATTAGATGTTTAAATTCGCTTATAATTTATTGAATATGAGTTTTGTAGTACTGTAAATTACAAATTATAGAAAATGACTATATTTGTAGTTGGAAAATAAAACAACTTAAATATTGTCAAATGAAGAAGCCGGCAGCAGACCGAATCCTGATGTTTTTAAAAATGAGAGGCGAGGCTACATCCCTTTTGATTGCTCAGGAACTCTCCATAACAAAGGAAGGGGCAAGGAAACATTTACTGAATCTTGCTGAAGCAGGACTCATCAGGTCCGTCACAAAAAGCGAAGGAGTGGGAAGGCCTTCTACCTATTATGCCCTTACTGAAAAAGGACTGTCTCAGTTCCCGGATTCCCACGCCGATGTAACCGTCCAGATCCTCAGATCTGTAAAAAATCTTTTGGGAGAAAATGCATTGGATCTGCTGATTAACGACAGGGAAAAAAACACTTATGAGCGATATGAAAAAGCTCTGGCAAAAACCGAATCTTTAGAACAGCGTTTGGAGGTACTCGTGCAGATACGTACCGAAGAAGGCTACATGGCAGAATGGGCAAAAGAAGGCAATGACTACTTTCTCATAGAAAATCACTGCCCTATCTGTGCCGCCGCCGCCGAATGCCAGGGATTCTGCCGTGCAGAACTTTCCAATTTCCGGAACCTGATTGGTAAAGACTGCCAGGTTGAAAGAGTAAGCCATATTTTATCCGGCGGTCAGCGTTGTGTATATAAAATCAATGCCTGATTTTTTTTAGATAAAAGATAAAGATAAAAGATAAAGATAAAAGATAAAGATAAAAGATAAAGATAAAAGATTCTTGTCATTAAATTCAATAGGAGCGGGCTTTAGCCCGCTTACTTAAAAAAATAAACCATCTGGCTTTAGCCAAAATTTAATCCAATTTTCAAAGGATCAGATCCAATTCTCAATAAGATGAAGCCAGAATGCTTTTTCCCCACGGATCACAAAAACTGCTGACGATTTTCGCCGCGTTACTGTCGCACCGGTGGTCTGGATTTCAATATAGGATGCCAGTCCATGACTTTCCGTTGCTTCAACTTCAATATTTTCAATAACAATACTTCGGTTGGGAAATTGAGCGTAACTTCCCGGAAGCCACTCCGAAAATGCTCCTAAAGTGATCGTATCTCCGTTGCCTGTGATCATTTTAAAATCTCCATCAAATCCGGACAGAAGTTTTTTATAAAGGGAATCCTGATCTTTCTCCCCCTGAAACCATGCTTCAATATCCTGGTGGAATTCTTTAATTTCTGTAATAATTTTTTCTGAGTTATTCATAATTTAAATATATAATATATTGTCAATAAAAAAGATAAAAAATTATTCTTTATATAACTGATTGATAGCCTTCCCGAATAAATAATCAGAACATTTCAAAAATAAATATAAAGTTAACTATATAGTTAACTTTATATTTATATATTTGCATCAAATTAAATTTAAATGAATCAGGATTTTATCAAAGAATTAGGATATAAAGCATTGGACAGCAGATTAAAAAGAATAAGCGACCGGATGTCCCATGATGTAAGAAAGTTTTACAAAGAAATGAATATTGATGTAGAACCTAACTGGTATCTTGTTTTTATGCTGCTTCAAAAAAATAAAAAAATGTCTATTGTAGATATTGCGGAGCCTTTAGGATATTCCCATCCTTCGGTAGTCGTTATTGTAAAAAAAATGGCGGATAAGGATTATCTGGTTATTCAAAAAGATAGTACAGATAAACGCAAGCAGATGGTATCACTTACAGAAAAGGCCTTAAAAATGCTTCCGCAGCTGGAGCAGGTCTGGGATAGTTGTGAGAAGGCAATTTTGCAGGTACTTTCCGATGATTTGGGAATTCTGACTTATTTGGACAGTATAGATGCCCGTTTGAAAGAGGACTCTTTTCATGATAGATTTAAAAAAGAATATTTAAAAACCAATATTGTATGAGAACACTTATTTTTATTGTAGCTTTTCTTGTCACCGGTCTTACAGCTTCTGCGGCAGAGACTAAAATTATGATCAGGGCAAAAGCAAGAGATGCGAAATTTATCGGAAGTTCTTTGGGAGGTGCCCATATCATTGTCCGAAACAAAATAAACCGACAGATTTTAGCAGAAGGAAATACTACTGGAAGCACAGGAAATACAGATCTGATCATGAAAGGAGCCAAAACAAGAGGCACTCTCATCACCGATCCACAGACGGCTGGTTTTCTGGCATCAATAGACATCAGTGAACCTACATTTGTAAGTATTGAGATACTCTCTCCGTTAAACAATAAACAGGCGCAGGCCAGCGTAAGTACTGAACTTTGGCTGATTCCGGGAAAACATATTCTGGGTGACGGGATTATTTTAGAAATTCCTGGATTCATCATTGATATCCTGAAACCGAGAACCCATCAGTATATTGCTTTGAATTCTATTAAAGGAAAACTTTTTCAGTTTCAGGCCAATATTGTTATGATGTGTGGATGTGTGATTGATAAAAACGGGGTCTGGAATTCCGACGAAATTGAAGTTAAAGGAATTCTTAAGAAAGACGGCCAATATCTCAAAGATGTTATTCTATCGCTGGTATCTACCAATTTATTTGAAGGAAGCGATCTTTTAAATACACCCGGAAATTATGAGCTCACTGTATATGCTTATCATGAGAAATCCGGTAACACAGGAGTTGATAAAGTAAATTATGTAGTTTATGAATAGCTTTTACATTTAGTATTTCGTTAAAATTTCCATCAGCATCAGTATGGATACCAGTTTTTTAGAAGACTGGTATTCAGGATTCAGCTGATCGCGTATTTCCCCTAAAGCTTTGCTTAACTTATTACTGACCGTTTTATTACTGATACCCAGAGCTTCCGCAGTTTCGTGCACAGACATATTTCTCCTGATCCGCATATCGTACACACTTTGCTCTGTGGATGGAAGCTGTGAAACAACCTCATCAATCATTGATAACAGAGCCGAGACCTCATTTTCTTCCAGGATTTCAAAATATTCCGAATCCGACAGATCCATTTCACCAGAAGGATCAAATTCATCAATGCTAATTGTAGACGGCGTTTTTTTTGAGCTGTTGTAATGATCGATAATCCGGTAATGAAGATACCTTAGCAGGTATCCTTTCGCACTTTCTGAATCATCGGTATGTATAGATGCCGTATCCTCAAGAATCTTAATCCAGAGGTTCTGTAGCAGTTCCTCAGACATTTCCTTGTCCCTCGTCCTCATAAAAACAAAACGGTAAAGACTGTCCCAGTACCGCTCATAAAGCAGCATGAATGCAGGACGGTCGCCCGATTTTATTTTTTTCAATAGTATATAATCTGTAGGCTTCATATCGTTACCGCAAAATTACCTAAAGAAAAATTAACTTTTTGTGAACATTGGGGATCCGAAAATTAATTATTTCTGAAAAATATCCCCGGAATGTGAATCAAATGTTGAGAAAACATTGAAATAAACTAAAATTGTTAACAAGCTGACTTTAATGTGAATACAATATTAAGAACAGCCTGGGGAAGTTTTTCATTTTCACAGTCTTATAGACAGAAGGATCTGTGAATACCATGAAATATTTTATGAAAAGCCGAAAATATAAGAATACTGCAGCGTTTGTTTTTAAACTCTGGCAGAGGGAAGTTTCCGAAGAACCAATCTCAGAAAAGGAAGCTGAAATTTTAAACCAATGGAACATCCGTACAGAAAAGGAACTTGATCATTTCCATATGAAGGAAGCCAAAGAAAGAATCTTATCCGAACTTGAGCTGTATTTCATCAAACCTGTAAAATCAACTCACATATATCCGTTTAAGAAATATGCTTATACAGTGGCAGCTGCAGTTGTACTTCTGCTGTCATTGGGGGGAATTCTTACCTATCATGCTTTTTTTAAACCGGATATTTATACTGCCGGTTCAGGAAACCGAAAAGTTTATCTGACAGACGGTTCTGTAGTAACTCTTCTGAAAGGCGCGGAGCTTACTGTAGACAAATCATTTCCCGCTTCCACAAGGGTTGTGGACCTGAAAGGAGATGCAGTCTTTTCCGTGGCAAAATCAAAAATACATCCGTTCATTGTGCGTGCAGATGGTTTCAGTACCAAAGTATTGGGGACTATTTTTAAAGTTTCACAGTCCGGGAAAGATAAATCTGTACAGTTATATGAAGGAAAAGTTGCCGTATCCTACGCCGGAGCCCCGGTCTCTTACCTGAAACCCAACCAGAAATGGACCAATTTCGGGATTGCCCATACCGCTGCTGTCATTTCACTTACCCCGGAAAATAAATCGGGAAAACAGAGTATGAAACTGCTGTCATTGAGCTTCAATGATGTTTCCTTCAAAGAAGTGGCGGAAGTGATGCAGGCTAACTATAAAATAAGAATTGTTTATCCGAAAGAAACTGCTGAGAAAAAGATAACGGCCGATTTTACAGGAGGTACAGCAGATGAAAATATGGAAGCACTAGCCTTTATACTTGGACTTGAAGTACACAAAGAAGATCAGATCTACACCCTGAAAAAATAAATCAACCTACAGAAATAACATTAAAAAAATAAAACTTTTAATAAAAGAGAACTTGAACATATGAAAAGATTGAAATGCGGTCTTACCGTTGCAGCAGTATTCTTTACAGTAGCAGCCGAAGCTCAGGAACTGGTCCGGAAGGTATCATTTTCTGTCCCGGCAAGCAGGCCCCTTATTGAGGTCCTGGAAGACTTTGCAGGAAAAACGGGAATGAGGCTGGCCTATTCAAAGATGGATATCAGAGAGCTGAAGGTAAAAGGCGTGAACTGTGAAAATGCAACCGTTAGCAACTGCCTGAAAGATATTACAAACGGACTTCCGGTGGCATTTCGACTCCGTGGGGACCTTATTTCGATAAAATATGAAGGAACAGGTATTTCTGTAACAGGTGACGGAAGAATTTCAGGAAAGATCGTAGATGAAATAGGAAATCCCGTTTCCGGAGCTGAAGTTACAGTCGCCAAAAAGACTGTCGTTACGGACAATAATGGTGATTTCGTGGTAGATCTTCCTTCCGGAATATATACTTTAACTGTAAAAGCTCCAAAATACAGCCCCCTGAGGGTAGAGAAGCTTTCGGTAGCCAATAATGAAACGAATACTGTATCCTTTGCCATGAAGCAGGCTTCGGAAAAGATCACAGACATCAGGGAAGTGGTGATTACAGGAACCAGGAAAGCAGATACCCAGGCCGGACTTCTTGCCCAACAGAAAAAAGCTGCCCAGATGAGCGATGGTATTTCCGCCGAGCAGATCGCCAAGACACCGGATAATGACGTAGGAGGGACCCTGAAAAGAGTAACGGGGATAACCACCATCGATAATAAATATGTAGTAGTCCGCTCCATGGGAGAACGCTGGAATACAGCAGCAATGGACGGGATCAATCTGCCCAGTACAGAAGCCTATAACCAGAACTTTTCATTTGATATCATCCCTACTGCCATGGTAGAAAGTATAGTGGTGAGCAAAACGGCAACTCCGGATATGAATGCCAGCTTTGCAGGAGGCTATGTAGAAGTAAGGACCAAAGATATACCCAATGAAAACTTTACGACAGTAAGTGTGGGAACTTCCTATAACGACCAGTCGGCGTTTAAAGAATTTCTCAGCCGCAAACGTGGAAAATATGATTATTTCGGCTATGATGACGGAACCAGGGATTTTCCCAAAGATCTTGAAGCTACGGACTGGAATAACCCGATATTTTTTGAGCAGTCTAAAAGATTTAAGAATGATAACTTTTCGACCTTCAGTACGACAGGGGATATGGGATCGAATATACAGGTTGCCCTGGGAAGAACATTTACCCTTAAAAACAACAATAAATGGGGTTTTGCAGGAGCATTTACAGTAAGAAACGAGCAGAGTAAGCTAGATATAGACCATACGGGAAGGGGAAACTGGCTGGATACTACAGATCCATATGACCCCAACTGGCAGGCAAACGGAACAGCTCCTATTGTATTTTACAATTTCAAAAACAAAGGAGCTTCCTACAATTACAATTCTACACTGGCCGGAATGCTCAACTTTGGACTCCAGCTGGGAAAAAGCAGGATTTCATTCAGAAATTCATATACCCATATTTATGACAATACACTGACCCGGGTAACAGGGTGGAATCAGTATACCAACGGCAGTGGAACCCCTGCCAATGCAGAAGCATCCTACAATTATTTTTATAACGGAATTATTCCCAATAACGATCCTTCACAAATTAAAGGTCTTGATAAACCCTATACCGACAACACCAATTACCCGATCTACCAGACCCTTCTGCAGAATAAACTCGAAGGAAACCATAAAGTAGGAAATGCAGAAATCAACTGGTTTGCAGCAAGAACAGGAGTAAAATCAGATACTAAAGATTATACACAGTATCTGACCCTTTATGATTTTATCGGCAGCGAAATCTTAACCTATCACAGAATCTACAATTCCGGGAGCAATTTTTACCGTGGATATATCGAAAATAAAGAAACAGATTATAATTACGGAGCTTCCCTGAAATGGAATATGGATACGGGAAATTTTAAAAATGATATAAAAGCAGGATATGCCGGTGTTATAAAAAACAATACCAACCAGCAGCAGAAGTTTTTTCTAAGAGTAGACGAAAACAGGGATGTTCCGAACAACGAGAAAAACTATTTAACCATGTATGGCGCACTGGCTAATTGGTTTGATGGTTCCCAGTATGTTCCCGGAGGTATCGGATGGCAAACCAGGCCGCTCTATAAAAATGATAAATACGAAGGAAAGGTAACCCAGCATGCTGTATATGTGATGTTTGATAACCGGTGGAAAAACAAATTCAGATTGGTATGGGGACTTCGCGCAGAATATTTCAAATATGACCTTATTTCTCAGCAGCTGGATGTGTCAGATAATCAATCAGTTATAAAAGAACCTATCGATGATAAGCCGTGGCAGTGGATGCCTTCTGCAAACTTCACTTACAGCCCCACCAATAAAATTAACGTAAGGCTGGCTTACAACAAAACAGTGATCCGTCCCCAGTTTAATGAAAGAACAGGACTTCCTTACTTTGATCCGGTGGCCAACGGCTTGATTTATAATACGGAAATGACCTCATCGGTAGTCAATAATTATGATTTCAAGTTTGAATGGTTTCCGGGACTGGGAGAAATATTTTCCGCAGGACTGTATTACAAAAATATTGATAAGCCTATTGAACGCGAAGGCCATCTTTCCAACGAAGGAAACCTGTTCCTGTACAACGGAAATTCCAAAAATGCAAAGCTGAAAGGAGTAGAGGTTGAAGTACGGAAAAATCTTGGCTTTATTGCAGAAGGCTCTTTACTCGAAAAGCTTTTTGTAAGCGGAAATTTCACCTACAATACAACGAAAGTAATCGCTTTTAAAAACCAGTATAAAACCGGGGATAATGATGAAACCTATGAAGTGGAAAGACCATTATACGGGCAAACTCCTTATGCCTATAATTTAGGGTTAACCTTTGATGGAAACCGTTTGGGAGCCAGTTTTTTATATAATGCCAAAGGCGACCAGTACATTACCGTTGGATATGCTTACAACGGAGAAGAGATCCAGCGACCGTATGCTGTTGCAGATGCACAGATTTCCTATAAATTCCTGAGAAACAGAAACCTTGAACTGAAATTGAATGTAAGGAACCTCTTCAACCGGGTGAAAGAATTTTATAACAATTTCAATTCCTATTCAGTTCCGAAAGGAGACGGAGGAAGTAATGTAGCGACAGACAGGGAAGCCTGGGAGCTGCTTCCGGGTGCCACCAACAAATATGACAAGGATATTGATAAAATCACATTCCGTGCTTACAGCGGAAGGGTATTCGGCCTAAGTGTAAATTACACATTTTAACGATAGCCTGAATATCCCGGTATAAAGATAAAAAGAGCTCTTGATAGAGAAGCGTACAGGTTTCGGAAACCTGAAATATGACCGGAGACCCATACTGATGATGCGCACAGCAGTACCGGATCAGATAAAAACCGAACGTTCCTGTTTTTTCCCGGACAGCGACGGATAAAAAAGGGAACCCCGGCAGGACAGCCCCTCCTGGAACGCAGGGTGAAGTAAAAACCAAATCGCAGGAATATAGAGGCGGATATTCCTAAATATTAAAAATTTCCGGCCTGAAAAACCATAAATCCGGATCTATTAAAAATTATAACAAATGAAAAGATTAACTTTAATTGCTGCTGCAGCATTATCTCTTACTGCTTGCCAAAATGATCATCTTGCGGATTCTTCAACTCCTTTCGAAATGAAGTCTGCATCTGCTGAATATATTACTGCATCCGCACTTCCTGTAACCAGTGTAAGCGGAGATATCACAACAAACACTACATGGAGCGGTGTGGTAGAAATTAACGGAATCGTAACGGTTAAAAACGGTGCTACACTGACTATTCAGCCAGGAACTTTTATTAAAGCAAAACCAAACACAAGCAACACGGCTACAGGAGTATTGGTGATCTCTAAAACAGGTAAAATCAACGCTACCGGTACAGAATCTCAGCCTATTATTTTTACAAGTTATAAACTATTGGATGGAAACGAAGATACAACGGCTGCTCCTGGTGACTTCGGCGGTGTGATCATTTTAGGTGATGCTCCTACCAACACCCCTTCTACAAAAACGATCGAAGGATTAACCGGTCCTGATTTTTTCTACGGAGGTTCCAATGCTTCTCACAACGGGGGAACACTGAAGTATGTTCGTATTGAATTTGCAGGATACGACCTTTTGGCTCCAAATTCAGGAAACGAGATCAACGGTCTTACTTTAGGAGGAGTTGGAAACGGAACTACCCTGGATCACATCCAAGTATCTTACGGTAAAGACGATTCTTTTGAATTCTTCGGAGGTACGGTAAACGCTTCTAACCTTGTTTCTTTCGCTGCGGATGATGATAACTTCGATTTCGACAACGGATACACAGGAACCATTACCTGTGCTCTTGCTTTGGCAGATTACAATTCTACCCACAGCCTTAGCGGAGGTAGCCCGGATTCTAACGGTATCGAGCTTGATAACAACGCAGAAGGTACTTCTACACCACTTATTACCAATCCTGTTATCAACAACCTTACGATCATAGGGGCTAAAAACGGTATTGCAGGGCAAGGATCAGCTTACGAAAACGGTATCCACATCAGAAGAAGTGGTAAACTGACACTAAACAACGCTGTTGTAACAGGTTATCCTGTAGGAATCAAAGTAGAAGGTACAGGTTCTGAGCTTTCTTCTGCTTCCAACTTCAGCACCATCAAAGTACACGGATTTACAACTTCTGTTACAGGAACTGGTACGGCATCAATCCCGGCGGCCAACTTACTGACAGGAACTACAGCTTCTGCATGGGGAATGAGCCAGCCGTTCTTCAACGACGGACCATGGAACGTATCGCCTAGAAACTGTGGAAACTTCCAGGGTGTATGGACGAAATATAACTTCTCTATTCAGGAGTAAAACTTTAAATGCAGGGGAAGCTTCCCATGTCTTTCCCTGCTTTTTTATTTTTCAAAAACCTCTAATAAATCAGTATTATGAAAAAACTATTTTTATTATCTATTGTATTGGTATCACAGGCTGTGGCTGCGCAGTTTCAGGTATGGAGCAATTCTTTTGATACACCTGCCGATCTTCAGGGATGGACTACTCATGACCTTAACGCCAACGGAAACGGATGGGTTCAGGGACAGAATATTTACCACAACGGCACTGCTTTAACCTATGGAACATCAGGTGTTCTCCGTTATTCGGTAAGCCTTGTCCCAACAGGTAATGTTGCCGGTTTCGGTACTGAAAACGACTGGATCATCTCCCCGCAGATCAATTTGGAAGGGGCATCAGGAACCATCAGCCTTGCAGCTTCTATCGGAAGACAGAGAACTTCGCACCTTAATCTCGGACGTGATCTTTTTATTTTCGTAAGCACAGCCCAGAAGCCCGTTCCGGAACTGTCAGATTTCCAGGCCATGACAGTAGATGCAAACGGAAATGACATTGCAAGTCCATATCGTATCATAGCGGGAACTACCGACAATCCTTTTTCCAACGATCTTACCCAGTTTACAGAAGATGTTGTAGACCTTTCGGCTTTTGCAGGTAAAAAAATCTATATTGGGCTGTGGTCAAACAGAAAGGCAAGTGGTAATAACCTTCAGAATATCAATATTGATGAAATGGCGATCTATGCTTCATCATTCTTGGGAACAGCAGATGTAAAGAATAAAAAAGAAAATTTAACAAAAATAGAGGAAAATCCTGTAAAGGAACTCCTTCAGCTTAAACTGAACCCGGGCTTTAAAGAAAAGATGACCTCGGTTACTATTTATAATGCAGCCGGACAAAAAGTATTTTCAGCTTCCTATAACAGATCTCTGAATGTAGCTACATTAACATCAGGAATGTATATAGCAGAAGTTTCTGACGGAAACATAACGGAAAGTCTGAAGTTCATTAAAAAATAATAAAGCAGTAATTATCCGTGAATTGCAGTACATTCTGCAGAATTACCATGAAAACTTAATCGATCCGGTCGGTTTAAAGCTTCCCCGCAATAACCTCCTGATCATAAACATATCCAACTTAGTTTTTTTATAATTTTTATTGTCCCGTTCTCACCGGGCGGGGCAATATTTCTAGGTTAGACTTTATCAATTTAAATTAATATAAATGAATAGATTCATTACACTGGTATTTTTTATGCTGCTTATTTCCTGTTCAGACAGCAACGTTATGCAGCCGTTTGATCAATCGCAGAAACCCGCAGAAGTTAATGTTAAAGGATACTCAAAGCCGGATGTTCTCCAGCTCAGGCTTAACGGAGCTCCTGTATCTATTAACGGAAATACTTCTTATACCAATAAAATAGAAACCAAGCTGGAATTTGTGCTTGATGAAGGCGAAACAGACCGGCTTGGCATTTACAACACCGAAACCGGCCTCGAAATAGCCCATTATAATCTTACTTACGACAATATCAACGATTATAAAACCCTGAATTTCTTCAACCTTCCCGGAATCTTTCTCCAGGCTTCTGCCGTAAAGCCACAGGTGAATCTGGGAAAAGTAGGCTTTGAATTTATTTTCCCGAATCTTGGCGAATATTCCGGCACCTCACTCACCGGTGTTAAAGGAGTTCTGAAAAGAGAAAACGGAGCCATACTTGCCGAATTTGACCCTATTGGAAAAAAAGATTTCACACCCGTGAAAATATATAGTTTTTTCAGCAGCACAGCCCCGGTTTATCTGGAATTGTATAAACCCGGAACAGATATTCCTTATAACGGCTCCGAAATGATCAGGGTAAAAATAAAGCAGGATATGGGAGCCAACCTGATCGTTCTTCAGGAAAAAATGGTCAACGGAGTCTTTACGGTTGTGGGAGAGATTGATGTGGCAGATTACCTGTAAACCCATTCTATGAAAAAGCATTTTACCTTTCAGCTGCTCTTTCTTCTTGCAGTTTCTGTCTTTATCTTATCATGCATCCGCAATGATGATGAGGGAGCTCCTGTTTTTCCGGAAGGAAGTACGGAATCGGTCAACCTTTGGGTACAGGACAGCATGAAAAGATATTATTACTGGGCAGAGCAAATGCCTGCCAAACCTGATTATCATCTTCCTGTGAAAGACTTTTTTAAAAACCTGCTTTCTGCTCAGGACCGTTTTTCGTTTGCTGTAGATACACAGGATCCTTCTTCCTATCCCCGTTCTGTACGGAATATGTACGGTTTTGACTATGCCGTGATCCAACTGGCCAATGGAAATGTAGTGACAACGGTAAAACTGGTTATGAAAAATTCCCCGGCATTCAATTCCGGGCTGGAAAGAGGAATGATGATTACTAAAATTAATGGTACGGCTATTACAGCTGCCAATGCGGAAGAATTAACTTCGTCTATTAAAGATAAGACAGTAATAGAACTCCGGGTTGGTAATTGGAAAAACGGTGCCGTTACTGATGAAAAGAACATCACAGTATATTACGGATATTCCTTTGAACAGCCTTTAGAGTCTAAAATATTTGAAAAAAACGGTAAAAAAACAGGCTACCTTTACATTTATGATTTTCCGGATGGAATAACTTCTTCATTAAACCAAAAATTTGCAGCTTTCAAAGCAGCTGGAATACAGGAACTGATTCTGGATCTACGCTATAACTACGGAGGGTCTGTATCCTCGGCTGCAGCACTTTGTTCGATGATTCCTTCTGGGATATCATCCTCTTCTCCGTTCATTATTTATAAAGGAAACAAAAACGGTGGTGAAGTGAAAAGAACATTTGCCCGGCAGATTGCCTACGATCCGGCAGCTCTTGATTTCAATGCCCTTCGTACCAATGCTTTGAACCTTAATAAAGTATATATTTTAACTTCAAGAAGTACAGCATCTGCTTCGGAAATTGTGATCAATAACCTTAAACCTTATATGCAGGTGATTCAGGTAGGGGATGTGACCCTCGGTAAAGATATGGCCGGATTTATGGTGGAAGACAAGAGGAAACCTAAAAAGATCTCATGGCAGCTGCATCCTGTTATTTATAAAGTTTTCAATGCCGATGGGGAAGGGAGCTACAACAATGGAATTTCCCCGCAGATTGCAGCGAGTGAGTATGCCGCATTACCGCTTTTGCCTCTTGGAGATTCTCAGGAAACCCTCATTGCAGAAGCTATGAATAATATTTATTCAAAATCAGCAGGTAAAAATGCTTTGGATGGAAGTATTAAGATTTTATTTCAGAGCGATACACCTTCTGCAGCCATTGGAAAGTGACCGTCTTTTTAAATTTTAATATATTAAACCCATAACCATGCAGGGAATAGAACCAAAATTTCACAGCAGCCTTACAGACCGTATGGAATATTACCGGGGACTGCTTAAAAAAACAGCCGGTGATCCGGAGATTCAGCCTTCTGATATGATTTCGAAGATCTCAGAATTAAGCGAGCTGTATGAAGATTATCTGGCTCAGAAAAAACAGCTGGAAAGAAGCATAAAAAACTACAGGCAGTATCATGATGATCTGCGTAAACAGCTTACTTTACGGGTCCGTGAACTGAAGAGAAAAGTGAGGCAGAAATGATTTTATTTGAATTACAAAATCTTTGATTTTTAGATACTAACTTTTTCAGGTTAAAGTGTTTAAAATAAAAATATAAACTTTTTTTATTGTGGCTTAAACTTAAGATGATTTCGTGTATATATTTGAATCAGTAAGAAAGTTTAATGATTAAAGAAAGTTATAGTAAAATCAAATGATTTTAGGAAACCGTTTATTTAAAGCAAAATGTTAAATAAAATAGAATCCGCTTCACATTCGGTTATGAAACGGATCTCTGGTGTATTACATTATAGATTATTAAAGTAAATCAGCATTCCATCCTGCAGGGAAGCAATAGCTATCCTCTGAATAATAGCAGGTTTTTCCTGTTGCATTTTCACATTGTTCCTGTGAAGCATAAGGATGGTACAGTGGCGATCCTGGTCCCGGACACCCTTCCTTGGTACCTCCTTTTACTAATTTTAAATTCTCTCTTAAAATTTTTTTTAAATTTTTCATGAATTAACATTTTTATGGTTTTCCTACTCTTTTATAAGCTTTTCAGATTCCGCTTTTGTTCTATCCTAAGTTAGTTATTTTTTATGTTAGATATAAATTAATTTGAAAATATTTATTACTAATTGATTCACTGTACAACTTAGTAAATATTTAAGGTAAAAATCGGATGATTTTATTAAGATAAGTGATTACTTTAAGAGAAACTCTTCCTTAAGTATTTTGATATTTTATCTTTCATTAACAGTTAAAAAAAGCTTGCTTTTCAAATTTATATTATTGGTTTTTTTAGCATGAATTCATATATTTATGAGCTAAGTTGAAGATGATAAATGTATGAATTTTAATTGGTTTGATTTTTCCGGCTATTTAAAGATATTCTGGCAGTTCAGCTGGCTGCAGTGGATTATTTTCAGTCTTTTATCCAATATCTTTTTGTGCCTGTTTTCAATCACGCTGTATCAGTTTATTGAGAAGACGTGCCGTAAAGAACTGTTGCAGGAACAAAACCATCCTCTTACCAAATCCGATGTTTATCTCAGCTTTCTTACTGTTGTTTGCAATAGTTTCGTCATGCTGCTGGGCGTATTTTTATGGAAAAACAAATGGATTATTATTGATTCCCAACCTTCCGTAGTTTCTGTCTTTCTGGAAACCATTGCTTTGATTTTTCTGATGGATCTTTTGATGTATTTCTTTCATTATGCGGCCCATCTGCCTTTTATGTATAAAATACTGCATGGAAAACACCATGAGCATGTCAGCACCAATTTCCTGAGCCTTTTTGTCCTGCATCCTTTTGAAACGATCGGTTTTGGACTGATGATTCTTGCCTTACTCATGAGTTATGACTTCTCTATAATTTCTATAGTTATTTATCTGTTAATCAATCTAGTTTGGGGAACGATAGGACATTTGAACCGGGAATTTTTCCCGGCATCATTTGACCGGCTTTTTATAGGAACCACCAGATTCCATAATCAGCACCATCTGGATGAAACCAAGAACTTTGGTTTTTATACCTCCATCTGGGACAGGCTCTTCGGAACTTACCGGTAATATTTCTATTGCGGATTATTACCGGATTTGGCTTTAAATTTTTATGCGACAAGTTTTGTCGCTTTCCATTGATACCTTTACATCATTAATCATTTGAAACATTATAAAAACACAGGTAAGTGAGAAAACCTCTGTTAAATCTCTGCAATGAGATTTGTATATGTGTTAAAAAATGTTAAATTTGCCCGAAATTAAAAACTAACTATTAACTAAATACACAAACAGATGAAGAAAATTTACTCTGGTGCATGTATTCTATGCACGTTCTTGGGCCTGTCTGCCCAGGAAGTATTGTGGCAGAAAGATATCAAATCCAATACTCAGGATTTCCTAAGCCAGATCACTACAACTATTGATGGTCAATACTTAATAACAGGA
This sequence comes from Chryseobacterium oranimense, assembly GCF_900129755.1. Classification (GTDB taxonomy): domain Bacteria; phylum Bacteroidota; class Bacteroidia; order Flavobacteriales; family Weeksellaceae; genus Chryseobacterium; species Chryseobacterium oranimense. The sequence goes on along the minus strand of NZ_FQWT01000003.1, from coordinate 504,172 downwards.
AGTTCAATTCAGTCTAGAAGCCAGACGCCAGCAGCTAATAGCCAAAAGCAAAACAACGGTTACGATTTCCATTTAATCAAATTAAACCAGCAGGGAGAAGAAGTCTGGGAGAAATACTTTTCAGGTCAGAATCATGATTACCTGTCAGCTTCTGTAGCTACCCAGGAGGGAGGATTTCTTGTTGCCGGCACTTCTTATTCCGGAAAAGGTTTAGATAAAAAAGAAGACTCCAAAGGTGGATCAGACATATGGCTTATTAGGCTTAATGAATTTGGCGATGAACTATGGCAGAAAACATTAGGAACTTCTTCCGATGAAGAAGCAAGATCTGTGATTCAAAGTACAGATTTAGGATTTTTTGTTGCTGGAAACATTCAGAATTCAACAAAAGGTTATGGCTCAAAAGATGTTTTGATTCTAAAACTCGATAAAGATGGAAAAGAAATCTCCCAGTTAATTTTAGGAGGAAAAGGATTAGATGAAGTGGAGAAAATGATTCCTACTAAAGACGGGGGAGCTTTGTTAGGGGTCTACTCAAGAAGTTCCGGGATTCGTGCTTCAGGCTCTGCTGATAAAACGGCCGGAACGACCACACATCCCGTATCCCGCACTCCGAAATCTACAGAAAACTATGGTGAAGGAGATTACTGGATCATTAAGCTTGACAAGAACGGAAAAACAGAATGGGAAAAGAACTTTGGAGGTAAAGGAGATGATCATCTAAGAACATTAGCCTTAACCACTTCAGGATATTTAATTGGAGGCGAATCCAGATCCGAAAGATCAGGGAATAAATCGGTAGGAATAGAAGAAGGAACGGATCTTTGGTTAATCTCATTAAATGAAAGAGGCGAAGAGCTTTGGCAGAAATCCTACAATTTCGGAAACAGGGATATTCTGATGGGAGCCAGTGTTATTCAGAGCCAAGATTCAAGAGCCAAGAATCAAGATGTCACAAAAGGAATTTTACTTGGTGGCTATACTCAGGCAGAAGGAAAGATACAGACTGATGATGAAACTTTTTGGATGCTTTATCTGGATCAGGATGGTAATGAAAAGTGGAGAAAGCATGTAAAAGGAGAATCCAGAAAAAGAGAAGAAAGGTTATCTGATATAAAACTGAACAGAGACGGCTCGATTATTCTGGCCGGAACCAGTGCAGAAGAACTTGGAAAAGAGAACTGGAAGATTGTAAAGTTAGGGGATAAACAGCTTGACCAGTTAATTGAAAAACAAGACATCAAAATTTATCCGAATCCTGTTTCAGACTATGCTTATGTAGAAATAGGCATTGATTTTAAGGAGGCTGATATTATGCTGTATGATATGGGGGGAAGACAGCTTCAAAGCTTGAAGACTAAAAATAAGGTGACTAAGATTAATACTCAGAATTTAGTTCAGGGAGCGTATCTGGTGACGATAAAAACAGATAATAATAAAACAGCAAGTGCTAAACTAATAAAGAAATAACACGATGAAAAAAATACTTTTATTATTCATATTTATATTTAATTGGGGCTTATCCCAGAGGAACTTTGGGGATACCCCTGAGCCTATGCCGTCGGTTTCTTCATTTTCTTCTTATGTAAATACTCCGGTTTCATTGTCTACTGGAATTCCGAATATTTCAATTCCTTTGCTTACGCTGCCTACAGGCAATGGTAATGTGGAACTTTCAACGGCTTTAAGCTATCATCCTTATAACGCCATTGGAAATAAAACAGGCAGTGAAGTGGGTTTAGGTTGGGCTTTATTGAAAGGAGGGGTTATTTCAAGAGTAATCAATGGCAGAGCAGATGAGGAATTCTCGGATTCAAACGCCACCAATTATAAAAGAAATATATTCGATGATATTTATTACTATGATATTCCCGGGGAATCTGGAAAATTCAAATTTGTACGGGATACCATAAATAATACCTTCAGCCTGAATAATATCTCAGGAAACAATATTAAAATTGAGTATACAAGAGACTCCAATAATGCGACACTCATCCTTAATTCTTTTACATTAACAAATGATAAAGGGATCAAATATATTTTTGAAGACTATAGTATTTCAAGATATGATGTAAGTTATAAAGGTTTTAATTACAAATCTGCATTCTTTCTGACTAAAATCTCCGATGAAAATAATAATATTGTTGCCAATTTTACCTATCAGAAGAACAGCAAATATGCAGGAACTTCTACTACGTTGTTATACCAGAACTGTAAGCTGCAAAACATGTCTACTAGGTATGGTAAAATAACAATCGGGTATACCTACAATCAGTTTCTGGAAGATTCGGGAAAAGACGATCCCTATCAGGTAAACAATATTTCATTATCAGATGCTTCTTCCAACCTTATTGCTCAATATAGCCTGGATTATTCCAGTTTTCATGCTTATAGTATCTTTAAAAATAATAACGAGGATAAAAGAATTCTAGCCGGAATAAAAAAACTTGACAAAAGCGGACAGATTGTAGAAAACAGGACATTTGAATATGACCAGTACGGTTCCGAAACCAATTACAGCCCGTCAGGCAATCCCGATGAATATGGGAATTTTCTTTGCCCGGACAGCAATCAAAAGAATCCGAAAAGCTATACATTAGGATTATTGAAGAAAATGATATTGCCGGAAGGAGGATATGTAGTCTATAATTTCGAAGCAGGCGAAACATATCAGGACAATAGCAGTATCCAGTTGAGTAATAATGAAATAACACGGCCGGATATACAGTTTTTAAGCCTTGCCAATACTGCTGATTTTGATACCAATATTAACAGGAACTATACATTCCAGGTAACTGAAGCGAAAAAGTTTTATGTGACCCAATTGACTTCAGAAGTTTACACCATCCATGACATACATGGAGATATTGTTGTCCCACCAATCTATAAGCTCATAAATTCGGCAGGAGCTGAAATGAACGGATATACCAGCTGTGAAGGAATAAAATACTACAATCTGACTCCAGGAAATTATACCTTTAAAATAACGGGAAACGGAAATGGTTCAATTAAAACCTATTCCATTGCCAGCCTTTCAGCTCCGTACAAGAATAGTATACCAACTGAAGTTCCGCGTATAGCCAACATTAAATATTATACATCGGCTAATAGTCTGAAAAAATCTGTAACCTATAATTATAATTCATTTTCTAATCCCAACGACTCCAGTGGGAAAGAATTTACGAATGAGGTATGTAATGATGAGGACTACGCAAGCAGCTTTAATTTATATACCAATGTTAAGGAAATTTATGGTGGAGAGTCCGGAAACATCGGATATGCAAAATATTATTTCAAAACGCCGGACGATTATGAAATAAGTGGAAATTTCTTTTATAAGCAGTATTACAATATAGTTTCATCCGGTGTGCTCAGTAAAAAGGAAACTTTCAATCAGCAGAACCAGTTAGTATCTGATGAGAACATGGAATATGTTTTTGAGGAAATCAATAATGTACCTGAATACTCATTATGTTCCGGATATAAATCCAAAGCTTCATGGATGAAATCTTCCAAGACCACATCCAAAACGTATTTTGATAACGGAAGCAGCTTACAGAATATAACAGAAACCTTTTCCAATGCAGGTAATTTCCAGCCTTATTTAATCAAAGAAACGGCTTCAGACGGAAAAGTAACCGAGAAAAAGATAAGCTATGCATCAGACACGAACAATACCCGACTGATGAATGCCAATATGATCTCCATACCGGTTCAGACCGAAGTGAAGGTAAACGGGGCTGTCGTAGATAAATCGGAAACAAAATTTGATAATGCTTCCAATTTGTACCCATCATCTGTTATGGGATACAATACGCAGAGCCAGGCACAGTTTACAACAGCTACCCTTGATGTATATGATGAGAAAGGCAACCTTGTACAGATTTCCGATAAAGCCAATTTCCCGGTAACGACCATCTGGGGATATGATCAAACACAGCCTATTGCTAAGATTGAAGGTCTGCCGTACAGCCAGGTCATGAATCTGGCCACTGTAACAGCTGCCGTTAATGCTTCAAATGCCGATGCAGCTAACCCTGCTACTGAATCCTCTTTGCTGCAGGCTCTGGAAAACCTTAGAAAAGACCCTGCATTAAAAAACTATTCCGTTACCACATATACCTATGATCCGCTGATCGGTATAACGAACAGTATCTTTTCAAACGGCATGAAAACCACTTATCTGTATGATCATGCCAACAGGCTGATAAAAATTACGGATGCCACGGGTAAAACTTTGAAGGAATACCAGTATAACTATAAACACTAATCACGATGAAAAAAATAATATCACTCTTCACCCTGTTGTCTGCAACGGCATATTTCAATGCCCAGACTGTCAATGCAAGCACCTCGGAGAATTATATATATACCAAAACCTGTCTTGACGGGAACTGTACCAAAAAATCCGAACAGGTTCAGTACTTCGATGACCTCGGAAGGCTAAAACAGGTTGTAGATATCAAAGCTACACCTTCCGGAAAAGATATTGTCGCCCATATCCAGTATGATGAATTTGGGAGAGTGACTAAAGAATACCTGCCTGTTCCGCAGAACGGTACCCAAAACGGGGCGATCTATGCAGATCCTTTGAGTAATGCGGTGAATATTTTCGGAAACGAGAAAATCTATTCAGAAAAAGAGCTGGAAAACTCTCCGCTGGGAAGAATAAAGAAAGTGACTCCGCCCGGAAATGACTTTACGGCCCATCCTTCAAGTATCTCCTATGCTGCAAATACAGCAGGAGAAGTGAAGAAATATACGGTTTCCACATCCTGGCAGGATAATGCTACCTTATCCGCACTTTCTGAAAACGGGACTTATGCTGCCAACCAACTGACGAAAAACAGCGTAACAGATGCAGACGGGAACATCACCACAGAATTTAAAACCTCTGACGGAAATACCGTTTTAGTAAGAAAAAATGACGGGACACAGAATGTGGATACTTATTATGTTTATAATGAATTCGGTCAGCAGGTAATTGTTATTCCGCCAATGGCTGCCGTGGCTGCTGTAAACCAGACCGCTTTGGATAATCTGTGCTACCAGTACCGTTATGACGGTCTGGGAAGGCTTGTGGAAAAGAAGCTTCCAGGCAAAGGCTGGGAGTATATGGTGTACGACAGACAGGACCGATTAATAGCCACACAGGATGCCAATCAAAAGCCGAATAATAAATGGACTTATACCCGCTATGATCAGTTTGGAAGAATAGCATATACGGGTATAGCTACTGATTATGCCAATAGAGGACAGCTCCAGTATTATATGAATACAGCTGGTGTTGCCAATGCAGCAAATAACGCAACAAGAACATCAAGTCCGTCGTTCAGCTTAAGCGGAATGGATATTTACTATACCAACGACGCCATCCCGGAACATCTTGATAACGTATTGACTGTAAATTACTATGATACCTATCCTCAATACAGTTTTAACCCTTCTTTTCCTGCAACAATATTGGGGCAAAATGTTATTACTGACAATCAAAATGCGAATGTAAATACAAAAAATCTCCCTGTGTTGTCTCTTACAAAAAACATAGAAGACGACAATTGGACAAAAAACTACATCTGGTACGATGAAAAATCCAGGGCTGTGGGAACTTACTCCATCAATCATCTGGGAGGATACACCAAAACGGAATCTTTGCTGGACTTCGCAGGAGTAACCCAGCTATCCAAGGTGTACCATAAAAGGCTTACTACCGATACCGAAAAAGTCATTACCCAGACTTTCGAATACGATGCACAGAACCGCCTGAAGAAACATTACCACCAGGTGGACAGCCAGCCCCAGGAATTATTGACGGAGAATACCTATAACGAGTTATCCAGGCTTTCCAATAAAAAGGTAGGGAACAATCTGCAAAGCATTGATTATGTCTACGACGTCAGAGGTGCACTCACAAAGGTGAATGATCCTGCGAACCTGAACGGGAAACTGTTTGGCTATGAACTCAAGTACAATAATCCGGCAAATACCGCAGCAAAGTTCAACGGGACCATTTCCGAGGTAGACTGGAGAACGGCCAACGACAATGTGCTCCGAAGATATACCTATCAGTATGACGGGCTGAACAGGCTGAAAAAAGGAGCGTATTCCGAGCCAGGCTCTTCTGTTCCCCAAAACGATTTTTACAATGAGACGGTAACGTACGACATGAACTCCAATATTATGTCCCTTCAGAGAAATACGAAAGGAGTTTCCGGAACAGCTTCACAGATAGACAATCTCGCTTATGCTTATACGGGCAACAGGCTCAATTCCGTTACCGACAGCTCAACCAATTACAGCGGATATCCTGATACCTCAGGGAATACCATTTCCTATGACGATAACGGGAATATGAAGAATCATACGGACAAAGGCGTTTTGCAGATTGATTACAACTTTCATAACCTTCCTGCCAAAATAACTTTTAACCAGACCTATCGGGTCCGAAATTTAGTAACAGGAAGCCTGACCAACCGTAATGTCACTACAAATTATACTTTTAAAGCAGATGGTACGAAATTGCGTAAAGTATATAAATACGGAGGGGATTTGTTCGTAGGTGAGGTCTCCATTTCTACAGATTATCTTGACGGTTTTCAGTATGAATCCCAGACTGCATCAGCCCCTTTCACTTTAAAATTTGTTCCTACGGCTGAAGGCTATTATAACTTTGAAAATAATAAGTATATTTACAGCTATACAGACCATTTAGGCAATGTGCGTTTAAGCTACACCCAAAACGGTTCAGGACCAGAGATCATTGAGGAAAACAATTTTTATCCTTTCGGGATGAAGCATGAAGGTTACAATGCTTTGGCAGGAAATCCGGCTTATAAATACCAATATAATGGTAAGGAACTTCAACAGGAAACCGGCTGGAGCGATTATGGAGCAAGAATGTATATGTCTGATATTGCAAGATGGGGAGTAGTTGATCCATTGGCAGAAGCAAGTAGAAGATTTTCTCCATATAATTATGCTTTAAATAATCCTGTAAGCTTTATAGATCCGGATGGAAGAAGAGCCATGACGCCAATTGGTGCTGGTGAAGGTGGTGCACCTGGAGGTTCTCTGTGGTGGTATTATGCAGGTGGTGGAAGTGCTACTTCAGGTTCAGCAGAAAGCTGGATTGGAGAAAGTACCGGAGAAGGAAGAGGAGGTAGTGCTGGTGGTAGTGGATTTGTTACAGAGGCGGAGACTTATGGTGAAACAGAGGAGTATAAAAATCTTATGGCCTATGCTAATGGCCCAGATTATTTTGGAGGCTTTGACTTTGGTCAATTTGGAGAAGACCCACCAGGAAGTAAACTAAAATTGAGTGAAAGAACAGCAAACTGGGTGCAAGAAAATATCAGAGGCCCCTTATCTGGATGGCTTGATACACATACAAGAAATGCATTCGTTCTTGATGCCGCTGGCAAAGCAAGGATGGATGATCTTAGAGGACAAATGACAGATTACATGCGTCTTAATGTTGGTGGAGGTATTAAATGGGGAGCAGAACATGGATTAGTTGGTTCAGGTTTAGGAACTGGATTAGTTGGAGCATACGGTGGAGCTGCAATTTCTATGGAAAATAAAATAGCCAATTTTGCTAAGAAAGCAGGAATTTACAGTGGGCAAAAATCATTATCCAAAAATTCTGAAGCAATAATTGAAGCTTCTTACAAACTAATGAAAGCTGGAAAATTTAATAAACAGGGAGCTGGATTTATAACAACTGATGGTAAAATAATTTTAACAGAAGGAAACCATAGTATGAATGCAGCAATTAGGTATGCAATAGAGACAGGAAATGTAAGATATATAAAAACAATTCTTAGTGGAAATTTTACAAGAAATGTAAATGCAAAGGAATATGGTATCCCAATTAGAAATTTTCTTACTAAATAATAATTAATATGAGCCTAATAATAACGTATATAGATAGTGATTATGAATATTTAATCAATAATAAAGATTTTACTATTGTAAATTTTCCTATTAAAAGTGCAATTAAAATTTATGATAATTATGGTAATCTTAAAGGCAAAAATCAGCTTAAACTTGAAATTGAAAATATTATAGGTTTTAAAGATGATCACTTAAATTCGGGTGAGGCTATAGAAAGTTTTATAGTTTATACTTTTTATCTATTAAAAACACATAAGAATTTAGTAATTTTTACGGCAGGGCTATCTTTTAGTTCCATTAAGCATTATATCAAAATAATGGATTTTATTTTATCTAAATTAAGTGATCGTACATTATGTGTTGTTAAAAATTTTTCTATAATTGATGAAATTAAGTTAATTGATTTATATATACATGTAAATAAAGTTGAAAAAGAAATCATATTTGATTTTATGAAAAATAGTTTAATAGGATTTAAGCCTAAAGAAGAATATTTTAGATATCCTCAATATTTTGGAGAAATAGAATTTGAAACTGATGATTATTTTGAAATGCTTTCTTTTGTTTTAGCTAGACCAAATAGAGATTATGAATTTTATTTTACCAACAAAAACAATCTTCAAAATCCTAAGGGAATGATTCTTATTAATAACAATTCCATATATTTAGGACTTGGCGTTGCCAAAGGTCATGAAAAATATTTAAAGGATAAATTAGCTGCAGAATATATGCAGGCTCCTATTATTTGTGATAATGTATTACCATATTAGTATTTGTTATTTGGAAGTTTATTACTTGGAAAAACTTATAGGATTTTAAATTATGAACATATTTTTAAACAAGGAAGAGCGGGTTATCCTGCTCTTACTTGTTTTAAGTTAAATAAAAGATTATTCCTAATGTATTAACAGTTACGGATAAAATAAACCGGCTGGAGCGATTATGGTGTAAGAATGTATATGAGTGATATCGTAAGATGGGGAGTAGTTGATCCATTGGCAGAAACAAGCAGAAGATTTTCTCCATATAATTATGCATTAAACAACCCTGTAAGCTTTATAGATCCGGATGGAAGAAGAGCCATGACTCCTTTTATGGGGGATACCTTTATGCAGAATGCTAATTCAGGCTGGTTTGGGGGAGATCCAATTGGGGATAGAGATAAGTTTCTAACAGCCAATCATAGTGGAAGTGTTGGGGGACCAAAAACTTTCGGACAAACCCGGGAATTTGCTAATATTATGGCTACAGCAGCAAGTCCGGGTCCTGCAAAAAATAATTTTTGGGACTTTTTAAAGGGACTGTTTGGAGGTGACAAAGGTGCTGGTATTACAACTCTTGCTTCTGGAGCAGAAATTAGTAGAGTTAGTAGAATTGTTCAGATTGGGGAGATTATTGAGATAAATGCGCAGGCATTTTATAGTGCTGTAGGTACTTTAGCAACTCGTAGTCTTTGGGGCTTGCCATTAATGCTTAATGGGGATACTCAATTTGCGGCTAATTCAAAGGGGGTTGATATACCTGCTACAGACGTAGACAGTAAACCAAAAGGAAATATAACACTATATAGAGGGGTATCTTTAAATGGAGGTATTGCATATGAAGAAGCACTTTTAGGAATAGCAACTCCTAATGGATTTAGGTTATCATTTACTGGTGCCTTTCATTCAAATATGGGACTTCATGCAGGAGGAGATAATAATAGTATATGGACATCATGGACGCCAATGAAAGATGTCGCTACTAAATTTGCACTAGGTAGAAATAATGTTGGAGGAGTGTTATTAACAAAAACGTTTACCTTAGGACAAGCTATTCCAAATACATCATTTATGGCAAAGGAATATTATGCAGATGAATATGAGTTTTTAGTGCCGGGAATTGTGGTTGGTGCGAGCGTAACACCTATCAAACCTAAATAATATAAATAATAATGAGTACAATTATAGAGAATCAAATAAATATTCTTTTAAAACAAGAAAAGATAATAGGCGAAACTTGTACAAAGCCTTCTCTAGAAATATCAAGTTTATTAGATAAAAATAGGATTATTTCATTATATGAAATAAGATTAAAAATAACAAAAAGTATTTTAACAAAAGAACTATATCTAAAATTGATTAAATCTCTTATGGATTATCCAGGGGATAAAGTTTTCCTTGTTATTATGGATTATATTAATTTTCAAGAATTATGTTTAATTGACGAAAATATATCAAACATACTGTGTTATTGGAAAAATGAATAACGTTTCAAGATATGTTAGGATTGAATGGTCATGGACATTACGGAACATCATTTGAATAACAAGCATCAAAAAAGGATAATCGTTTTGGTTATCCTTTTTATTGAAAAAAGCAGGCTTTATGAAATAATTATTTTTCGGGAATAAAGAGGAAACGGAATACTTTTAAAACATCAGCGAGGTATTTAATAGCTTATGGTTAGTACAGTAATGTTCCGAATTATGGACAAATACGACCTGCAATTCCTATAAATGTAGCAATATTTAGAGCATTAATTCAAACCACTACCCCAGCTTGGAACCTGTAAAATAAATTATATGGAAGAAAGAAACGCAATTATAAAACAGATTCAAGAAAAATTAGAAATTGAACTAAGACCAGAAAATATTTCCAACATGACCCTGGATGAATATAGAGACTTTATTATTTCAATGTTTGAGTATATAAATTTATACAAAGACAAATATCTTTTAACATCCTTAGACTTTAGGGAATTTGCAAATGATTTTGTATATAATTATGAAGATGATGGTTTTGAAGATAATTGTGGCGAAAGAGTAAGATTTTTTATGGATGAATTAGCGATTTTATATACCTATCACCCACTATTTTTTTGGGATTCTAACTTCGAGGATTTCAAAAATAAAATGAAAAGACATGTCACGAAAGGTAATGGCTTATAAAAAATTGTAAAGAAGTTATATGAAAGAAAGAAGAGAAATTTTAGAAAAATTATATCTTGAATTTAATCCAGAAAATCTCTCTAGGCTAACTATAGATCAATATAAAGATTTCTTCTTTTCAATATTCGAATATATAAATTTGTACAAAAATAAATATCACTTGACAGAAGAAGATTTTGTCGACTTTAGCAAGAGCATTCATCATAGATATAATTATGATGATTATGCAGATAATTGTTGGGAACGAGTAGCTTTTTTTATGGATGAATTGATATTTCGTTTTTCTACACCGCCGCCATATTTTTTTCATTCTAATTTTGAAGATTTTAAAAATAAATTGAAAAGAGATTTTACAGAAGGGAATGGTTTATAGAAGTATGATCGTGAGTAACAGTGGTAGCGGTGAGACTATGAAGTTCTCTTGTACATGAACATTATGTCCCAGATAAAATATAATTATGAACTTAGTTATGAATGGTCTAATTATAAATGATCTTTATGAAATAAGAAATCATTTAGATCAAGTTATTGATTATGTTAAAAAAATTAAAGACCAGAAAGATATTTTTAACTCTGCATTTTCTGAAACAAGACAACATTTATTTGATATTTACAATGACAGATTGGATTCAAGTATCCATTTAAGCGATTCTTATGAAGGACATAGGGAAGTTGTTGAACGATTAGAGAATTCAGATTTGGAAAATGTAAGATTGTCTGTTATTGATGGAGAGGAAAAAAGTTGTTCTATTTTTAGCAGTGAAGATTATAGTATCATTCTGGGAATGATATTTTATGATAATTAGATAATGGAGTTGCTATACTTTTTTGGTAATAGGTAATGTACAATATGTAAAACCTTAATCAATGAAAACAAAAGAAGAAATATTCAATTTAATAAAAAAAACAGTTAATCTCTCTGAAGAAATTAATGATTATCAAATGAGGCTGAGTAATGGTAGATTTGAAAGAGAAAATTTAATCGGAATATATAAAATAAGAAAAGGTATCGCTACTCGCCAAGAAAATTTTAAGCTTGCTGAACAAATGAGTTTATTGCTTATTGGATTAGAAGATTATACAGGAATATTATTAAAAGGAGCAAATATTTATGGTAAAAATTATTTCGGGATGTATTATTTAAGTGAAGATTGGGAGAAGGTTATTGGATATTTAGAAAGTGAAATTGATGAAGATAAATTCAATAAATTAATTTAATATAAATGAATGATCTGATTTACAATACTGTAAAAGAATATGATCCAAAATTAAAGGATTTTGAGATTTCACACTCAAATTACCCATTAATACTCGATGATTTAATTACCTTGTATAAAGGAAGAAATAAAATGGCTAAAGATGAAAAAATAAAAGAATTAACATCTAAAGTTTTAATTAATCTTCTATTGCTTAAGGAGAAAGCTGTTGAATATGTAAAGTTTGTTGTTGTGAGAAATGATAGTATTAGTAGACTATTTGTTTTTGATGTAGATTATTCAGAAATTTTTTTCGATTTCACATTGCCAAAAAATGAAATTTAGTTAATCATACTCCAACGTCATGATTTGATATTTCAATAATTAACTTATTGAAAATATTTAAAAACCCTCAAAAAAAGGATAACCAAAACGGTTATCCTTTAAACGATAATAAAATTGAAACAAAATCCCTCTACTTTCCAGCCTCCTGCGCCGCTTTTATCCTTTCTTCAACAACCCACCAGTCATAAAAATGAAAAACCCGGCCATTGCTCATCGCAACCAGCATACCCTTTGGAAACTGTGGTCCAAGATTGATGTTGGTAACCTCTGAGCCGTCACTTTCACTTGTAGAAACCGGGATCTCGGCAATCCTTCCTTTCGCAGGATCTTCCCGCAGATATACATTGAAAGTATCTTTTTGCTGGTTCGAAACCAGGATATAGCCTGTTTGTGCTGAGGTAGGATAAATAGAAATTCCTTCCAGATCAGACTTAAAATCGCCTTTTCCAAACACCAGTAGCTCCCCATTTCCTTTCGCCGGATCTGCATGATATTGATGTACCCCGAACTGCTCGTCAGAATAGTAGATGTAGCCCAGTTCATCATCCACGGCAATACTTTCGATTTCTTTCAGGCCGCTGTATTTGCCGAATTTACGGATTACTTCACCGGTGATTTTCCCATCCTTCTCAGAAAGCTTATACTGCCACAGATAGCCGTCGGCCGGCCCGGATTTTCTTCCTACAATAATATCGATTTCTCCCGTTGCCGGATTTTTGTACATCGAAATTCCCATCGGAGCGCGTTCCGTTTCACCGTCAAAAACTGTGAATTCACCCACTTCCTTCAGATCGGGGAGGCTGTAAAGCTTCACTGTATTGGTCTCCCTTTCCGTAACGGCAGCAATGTCCGTCTTTTTTCCGTTCAGCATAAAGCCATACTCAATATCTACATTGTTCGGGCGCTTTAATCCTGAAACCTTGTTGATGATTTTTCCGCTCAGGTCGAAGGCATACAATCCGCCGTCAGTGTCCTTATCGGTTCCTATAACGATACTTTTCGAAGCATTTTCGGGATTGATCCAGATTGCCGGATCATCCGTATCGTGTACCACTGTTTCTGTGATGACAGTGGGTTTTATACCTGAATGTCGTGCAGTGCAGCTTACCACAAAAGGGACAACTGAAACTGCTATAATAATTGGTAACTTTTTCATACGTTTAAAAATCAAATTTCAATCCTAAAGTGAATCTCGGCTTATAATATTCCACCTGTGCGGTGCGGCTCTGGATTCCCTGGTAATACCGTAACGGCTGGTTCGTAAGATTATTGGCCTCTGCAAAAATTCTCAGCTGGCTGGTGATCTTATAGGAAGCATTGGCATCCAGGAAAACCTGCTTGTCATAATAACGGTCTTCAAATGAATTCCCGCCCAATTCATCGATATAATGAGAAGCATAGTTCATAGAAACCCTTGCCGAAAAACGTTTGTTTTCCCATGAAAGCGATCCGTTGAACATATGAGGGGCGGCTCCGGGAAGTCCGACATCCGTTCTCTCCACACCATCTTCATTCGTAATGCCTTTTGCTTTAGATTGGGTGTAAGTATAGTTGATATACACTCCAAGCCCTTTCCAGAATGCTCCCGGAATAAAATCTAGCTGGCGCTGAAGGGCAACCTCAAAACCATAAATATCCACATTGTCACCGTTACGCTGCTGTGTAAAGCCCCAGTTGCTTTCTCCCGGGGGAATAGGGTTGGTTTGTCCCGCAAAATCATTCGCAAAATCCCCTGATGTATAATTCCTTCTTGAATAGGTATAAATAAAGTCTTTAAGATTCTTATAAAAAACACCTCCCGACAGGATTCCTACAGATTTAAAGTACTTCTCTGCCATAAAATCGAAATTATAAGCATACGTAGCTTTCAAATCAGGATTTCCCGCGGCAATGGTTTCATCGCCGGAAATCACATTAAGATAAGGAACCAGCGAGTAATAATTCGGACGGGCTAAAGCAGTGGTAAATGCTGCACGCAGGATAAGATCCTGGACAGGAACATATTTAAAAGATACATTCGGAAGAATATTCGTATAGGTATTGGTACGGTTGATTTTCCCTGCCAGATCTTCTTCATCCAGTACATAATTTCCCGTATAATCAATTTTTGTAGTTTCAATACGGGCCCCGATGATCATCGAAAGTTTATCGTTGAAATCCTGATCCCATCTGATGTATCCGGCATAGATATTCTCCTTTGCAGTATAATTACCCGACAGGAATTCTTCCGGTTTCAGCTCACCTTTAAATAAATTAGGATTAAACAGGTCAAGACCGCCCAGATAGGAGGGATCTGCAAAAGTTCCCGGAACATAATTTCCCGGCTGAAAATTCTGACCGTCAAAATATACCGTAGGAACCGACAGGAGACTTCCCATATCATTCAACGATTCAAAAGCATAATAATCATTGTCCCGTTCCTTTTCTTTTACACGAAGACGCAAACCTGCCCGAAGCCTGCCTTTCTGATCGTCAATAACAGAAAAAGGGAAACGTACATTTACCTTTGCCCCGAATTCTTTTTCCTGGGTAAAGCTGTTGGAATCCGAAAGATCACTTAGCTCATAAACTCCCGGATTATCTGTAGAAAGGGTAGTGATCATGGGCCTGCGCGGATCACTCAGGTCCGAAGAGAAATTCATCTTTCCGTTTTCAAACTCTATATGCCGTTCATGCGGTTTCTTTTCGCTGGCAGTAGCATAGTTCATGGACCAGTCGAGGTCAACCTTGGAGCCTAAGAGATGTTCCCCTCTTAAAGCATAATTCTGTATTTTCTGTCTTTCAAGACGGGTATTGTCGTTATCGGAATCTCCGCCTTTATTCTGTCTTGTGATGCTGCCTTTCCAGCCTGTGATCTCCGTTTCGTCATCATTATAAACCGGTTTTATTTTATAGCCCAGGGCAAACCTGTT
The DNA here is from genome assembly GCF_900129755.1 of Chryseobacterium oranimense. GTDB lineage: Bacteria > Bacteroidota > Bacteroidia > Flavobacteriales > Weeksellaceae > Chryseobacterium > Chryseobacterium oranimense. Next base: position 488,897 of record NZ_FQWT01000003.1, on the reverse strand, counting down.
TTCCTTATCAGTCCTGAAATTATACATCGCCGATGCATAAATTTTGTTTTTTGAATTGAATTCATAATCCATATTCAGGTCAAAACTATGCCTGATGCGGTGCTCATCGTAATAACGGATTCCCATTTTGCTGACGTAAGCCGTTTGCGCAGCATCTTTGGCAAGGCTCCACGTAGGCTCAATATTATCGGACCCGAAATTATTGTTGTTGTAAGAAAAACTGAAAACAGCTCCTAATTTTTTGTTTAAAAAACGGTTCCCATAAACAAATCCTGCGGTGTAATTTCCTTTTTCACGGATCGGGTTGTAGCCTCCTGCGAGAGTGGCGGAAATCCTCTGCCCGTTGGGTGAAGCCCTTGTGATCAGGTTAACAGAACCTCCGATGGCATCAGCATCCATATCAGGAGTCAGTGTTTTATTAACTTCTATGGTAGAGATCATATCAGAGGGAATAAGGTCCATCTGAACATTACGGTTGTCACCTTCGGCAGACGGAATCCTGTCACCGTTCAGGGTCACGGAATTTAAGTTGGGAGCAAGACCTCTGATGATCAGGTTTCTTGCTTCTCCCTGGTCATTTTGTATGGCAATCCCGGGAACACGTTTCAGGGCATCACCAATATTGGCGTCGGGAAAGCGCCCGATCTGGTCGGAAGAGATCACATTTGTAATATTGGCATTGCTTTTTTGTTTGTTCAGCGCTCTGGCCTGGTTTTTCAGGGTAGATCCGCTTACCACCACTTCCGCAATCACTGTTTCCTTTCTGTTGAAAATAATATTTTGTTTCGTATTCTTCTCAGCTTCTACAGTTACCTGGTACTCACTGATACCGTAACCAAGATAATTGACGGTCATGGTATAATTTCCAGGAGGTACATTCAGGAAAACAAAGTTTCCGTGATCATCCGAAGTCGTGTAGATGTTTCCCGGTGTCAGGGAGATTTTCGCACCCGGCAGCGATAATTTGGAGTCATCATTGATATTTCCGGAAACCGTTCCGGTCTGTGCATAGAAAAAGATGGATGCACAAAATAAAACAGACGTAAAGATTTTCTTCATGGTATGACAGTATATTAAGCAGACGCAAAATTAAACGTCTGTTTGGGGAATCGCTTGAAATGTAGATTACGATTGTTTTAAGGATTTATGAACAGCAGATCCGTGATAGAATAAGAATTGTGATCCTAATTGCCGGAGAATTCCTAATTTTAAACTTTTAGATTCTGTTTTTAGAAATCAGGTTTATATTTATTTTAAATACATCATTACCATGATAATAATGAATGAAGCATTTGCAAAAGAACTGATGAATCTGGCCGAAAAAGATCTGTCGGTGAGAGAAAAACTGAATTCTGAAGGCAAGCTTGCCAATAGTTATCATCCGGAAATGGAGCTGGTCCACAGGCAAAATGCGGAAAGACTGCGAAACATCATTAAAGAAATAGGCTATCCCACAATTTTAAAAGTAGGAGAGAAGGGCAGTGATGCAGCATGGCTGATTATTCAGCATTCTATCGGTGAGCCTGAATTTATGAAAAGCTGTTATAAGATGATGATTGAAAACAAAAACGATATCAATCCCCTGAATATAGCTTATCTGTATGACAGAATCCGGGTATTTCAAAGCCAACCTCAAAAGTACGGAACACAGCTGACCGCGGAAGGAATACCTTATCCTGTAGAAGATAAAAATCACCTGAATGAAGAACGCCTGAAGGTTAATTTACAATCTTTTTCACAGGAAGAAATAGAACAAATCCCAGGCATTGAAACTATTAATGAATTGGATAACAAAGATGCAGATTATACGATGTGGAGAATAAAAACAGGATGGATAACAGCTCCTTAAATTACAGTGTTGACATTATTTAATTGTGTATTTCTATTTTTTACAAAAGAGTTAAAAAAATATTTGGCCAGTTTCAAAAAACGTTATATATTTGCACCACTGAAAACGACGGTACAGCCGTTATTCAGGAGAGTTGGCAGAGTGGTCGATTGCGGCAGTCTTGAAAACTGTTGACTGTAACAGGTCCGGGGGTTCGAATCCCTCACTCTCCGCAGAAAAGTAAGAGTAAAACTCAAAAAATGCTTCAAAAGCTATTAAAACCTGCAATTTGTAAAAATTGCAGGTTTTTTGTTTCCATTTGGTAGTGTGAGAAGGGGATTGATTGTTATGGCAAGTATACTTCTCTAAAGATATTCTTTTAAAATTGGCAGTTTCAGCTTTCCAATTGTTTCCCGAAAAGCGATTTATAATTATGTTTCACATTCAGTTGTTTTCAGAGTAATAATCAGGATAAATATAAATTAGTAGATTTGAGGTTATTAATTAATTTTTTATTTCCTATTGTCATCAAAGTTGATAACATATCCATTTTTATTTACTGTAAACAAAATACAAGAAATAAATACAACCACTATAAAGGAAAGGTTGAGTAGAAAGCCACACAAACTTTTCCAACCGCACCGGACCGATTTTTTTCAGATCTATCTATTTACGGATGGAGTAGGAATACATACTGTTGATTTTGAGCCCATAGAAGTATCACCCAGTCACATTTTGTTTATTTCAAAGGGACAGGTACACGCATTTGACCCAAATGAAACATATGATGGGAAGGCACTTATTTTTACAGAAGAGTTTTTTTGCAGAACAGATTTTGATAGGAAATTCCTGCAATCGACTTTGCTTTTTAACAATAATTTTAGCCAGTCATACTTTAAAATAAACAATAATTTCAATAAGCTTAATGAGTTGTTTTCTGAAGTACTTGAGGAATTAAAGTATAAATCTGACAATAAAAAAGGTGATATTTTACACAATCTCCTGTATCGTTTATTGCTGCTGTCTGAAAGGGAGGTAGATGATCAAACGGGTATAAAAAGAAAAATATCAACCCCAGACTTGTTGTCCTTCAGGTTCAAACAAGAAGTAAATATAAAATTTAAAAATTATAAGAATACGGGGTTTTATACCAAATTGCTCAATGTTAGTCTCAGAAGTTTACAATTGGCTACATCCTCTACCTTCAACAAAACACCTAAAGAAATAATAAATGACAGAATTCTGCTGGAGGCTAAACGTATGTTAGCATATGATGAATTGTCGGTAAAACAAATTGCGTACGACTTAGGGTTTCAAGAGACTACAAACTTCAACAAATTTTTCAAACTCAAGTCAGGGTTAACGCCAACTGAATTTAAAAGAAAATTGTAATATTTCGCGTTTTTATCATTTATATACGTTTTTATATAATTATTGTCGGGAACTTATTTTGTTATTTTGGACCATAATATTAAAAATGTAAATATGAATAGTTTGAGCTTAAAATCCCTCATAATTATACCTGTAGGAGTCGGATTGATTTTCACAATGTTAATTAACGGGTGGACGTTACTAACCGGAGGGGATACTACGCATTTGGAATATCTAAATTATTATAACCGTACGAATGTTGATCAATATCCTTCTTATTATACAATCCTTTTATATCTTACAGCAGTTTTACAATTAATAGCATCTGTTTTTTTAGCTATTGCCCTAATCGAGCGGGAATTTTTGGCAGATAAAAATGCAAAATTCTTTAAGTGGGGAATTTTTTTTAGTATTCTCTCTGTTGTGCTTTATGGGTTTATGGTTCGTCTATTGTCGAATCATGGAGCCTCGGCAACAATGTATTTTTATGTAGGAGTACTTTATTTTTGTCTGTGGTATATAGAGCAAAATGATAACAATTTGAATCATAAAATATTTACCAGAATCAAAATATTACCCATTTATTTCACGATATTCTATACGATGGGTTTTCCGGGTTGGCAGAAGATTGTTAATTCGACCGAAGTTATGGGAGGATATATCAAATTATTCAGTAATTCGTTTTTATCAAAGATACCAGGCGGTATTGAACCCTTTATCTATTTCCTGGGTATTTTGGAAATATCTGTACCTATTCTTTTAATTCTGAGCTTGATTAAAAAAGAATTCTTGTTGAATATCCCAACTCAATTTCTTGACTGGTCAATATTTATATCAGTGTGTACCTTTGTTATGTTAAGCCTTGGTTTGGGAGTTGTATTAAACTACCCAGGATCTACAAACCTTATATTTTATGCTGTTTTTACGATGGGTTTATACAGTTACATTTGTACTTCAAAAAGAGCTATTAAAACCTGCAGTTTGTAAAATTGCAGGTTTTTTGGATAACCTTTTATAATTCTCAAAACAATCATAACTATTATGACAAAAAATCGCGGTACTAATTTTTTTAAGTGCTGCAGAATGATGGCTGTTGACTTGACTCGATGAATTATTTTTATATTAATATGGATTGAGAGTTATCTCGTTAATCAGTGATGGATTGATAAACAGCCGTCTGAAATTCTTCTCCTATAGAATACCACGGAGATAAATATTCCTGTGTAAAAAGAAGGGCAATTATACCTTCCTTAGGATCTGCCCAACCGTGAGTATTGAACGCACCGCCCCAACCAAAGGTTCCAATACTCTGAGGCGATAAGTAATCATTCTTTTCGGTAACTATTGAAAAGCCGCCTAAAGTGAACTGAAAGTTTTCCGGCTGTGGAGGCAATGGAGAAATGAGAACGTCATCACCCAATTGATTGGTAAGCATTAACTCTACGGTTTTTCTGCTAATTAATCTTTTGCCTTTATAAACTCCTTTGTTAAGATAGAGAGAATAGAATTTTGCCATATCGCTTGTGGTAGAACTCAATCCGGCTCCTCCAGATAGATAACTGCCCTCCATTTTGGGAAAATCAGCATTTACCCCTTCATATATCGGATGCTTCACTTTTATAAGTTTATTTTCGGGAGTTACTTCGTACAGACCGACTAGCCGGTGTTTCTTGTTTTCGGGAAGGTGAAAATAAGTATCATTCATTTCTAGTGGTGTCAGTATATTTTCCTTAAGATATTTATCTAGATTTTCTCCACTCCATATTTCAATAAGATATCCGAGCAAATCTATATTCAGTCCGTATGTGAACCGCTCTCCCGGATTGTGTTGTAAAGGCAGTGTTGCCAATAACTCCATTTTTTCTTTGAGATTTGAATTTGTAGTGCCTATACCGGATGGGACACCGGCTTTTTCATAAATGCTCCACATGGTAGGGTCGCTGAAAACAGCCGGATAAGCAATACCCGAAGTATGTCTTAATAGGTCACGGATGGTAATTTCCCGGGTAGCCGGTTGGGTTACATAACTTCCATCTTTAGGATTATAGCTGATCAAAACCTTCGGGTTTTTGAATGCAGGAATATATTTTGAAACCGGTTCGTCTAATAAGAATTTACCATTTTCCCAAAGCATCATCACAGCAAGACTTGTAATGGCTTTTGATTGTGATGCGATTCTAAAAATATCGTCAGTCTGCATTGTCTTCTTTGCTTCCAAATCTGCATAACCGAATGCCTTGTTATATACAATTTCCCCGTTTTTAAGAATGAGGGCAGTTGCACCGGAAATATGAGAAGCTGCGATATGCTTATTAATTACAGCATCTATTTTTTCCAATCTTTCACTATTAAATGCTTTTGTTTGTGCATAGGCAGGCTTTGAAAATAGCATTACCAGGCCCATAAAGGCTACAACAATTGTTTTCATCTGTTTAATTTTTTCAGTTTTTATCATTTTTATTTTCGTAATCCAGTACCAGAATATCATCAAGAATCGGCCGGATGTGAGTAGCAATCAGTTGCTGATGATAGTCGGACTTGTTGAAGGATTCCAGTGAATTCCTGTTTTTGAAAACTGCTACTTCGGCATAGCCAAAACCCTTTGATCTGGATGTGAAGTCTTTGCCAAATGAAATTTCCAGAATCCCGGGAAAAATGCTTTTTTGTTTCAGTATCTCCTTTTTAAGGCTTTGTATCTGTTCGGAGGTTGTTCCTTCTTTGAACTTGAATAATACAATGTGAACGGCTTTTTCTTTTTTGTTGATACTCTGTGCATTTACCGAAAAGGCAAAACAGCCAAAAAAGAGAACAGATAATATGATGATGCTATTTTTCATTTTACTGATTTTTAAGTGTTATAAATTTGTATTCCCTGCAAGTCCGCTTTTTTCCGCCACATCACGTTTTACAAGCGGAGTAATGTCAGGGGTAGCTAATGCGTGTTTGGCAATTTCGCCTTTGGTAGCGTACCAGATGCCATCGTGTTGTGCTACATATTTGAGGAAACGTTCTATCACGCGCACTCGGGAAGCGTGCCCCGAAATGCGGTCGTGAAAACTAATCAGCATCATACGTCTTCGGGTTGCCGCCTCTTCATACAGTTGGTCAAACTCGTCTTTAAGTTGTTGCTCATAATCGGCAGGTGAGAAACCGGGAAAATCATAGGAACCTATATCGTTCATATGGATGGTGTAAGGCATTGTTACAAAAGGCTTTCCATTTAATTGTTGGATATATGGCTCATCACGGCTCAAATCGTTGTTGTGGTAGATAAAACCCAATTCCTGAAGCAGGCTGAGTGTATGTACACTTCCGCGCATCCAGTAACAATCGTAGCCCAATGGTGTAACACCTGTTGCTTTTTCTATGGATTGCTTCACGCTCCGTATCCATTCCCGTTCGTCATCTTTTGATAGTTGATACTGCCACGCCCATTCTTTGCCATGTGCAGCGGGTTCGTGTCCACGTCTTACTATTTCACGAGCCAGTTCGGGGTTATTATCCACCGCTTTTCCAACCATAAATGAAGTTGCTTTCACACCGTATTTGTCGAACAAATCCAGCAGTCGTGGCAGCCCTTCATGCACCCCGTAGTCAAAATAAGAATTGGTCGCCAGATCGGGATAACCTTTTTTAATTGGTTCAGGTATCAGTCCGCCTGCTCCGGAAATTGGTTGTCCTCCGGCTTCAAATTGCAGGGCGATGGAAATTGCCAATCTGGCTCCGTTCGGCCAAAAGCTTTTGGCTGAACCGGATGTTTTTTGCTCTACTGCTTCAGTTGCCGCATCAAGCCACCCCGGAAGGGCCAACGCGGATGCTCCTAATGAGGTTTTCATAAGAAAATTTCGTCTGTCCATTGGTATATTATTTAAATTGCTATCAGATTAATGAATGATAATGCGAATTTCTATCAGAATTATGTATTACACAAATAACTTAAATTGTATATTTGTATCAGAATAATTATATATGCAATGGAATTTAGAATGGCTTCGAACTTTTAGAAGCATATATGAAACCGGGACTTTATCGGCAGCCGCACAGGAACTTTTCATTTCGCAGCCGGGCGTTAGCCTGCATTTGAACTCTCTGGAAGCGTATGCCGGATATAAGCTTTTTGACCGTTCGCCACGAAAAATGGTTCCTACCGAAAAAGGAAAGATACTTTACAACTTCATCTTCGAGCCGCTTAGAAAGCTGGAAAGTGCCGAACAGCATTTTCATCGCCGCTCGCAACCTGAAAGAGTAACTATCAGCGTAGGAATGTGTTTTGAAACTTTCCAATATACGTTGGAAGAACACGTTGCAAGCCTGCCTTTTAATTTGATTATCAAATTCGGGCTTTATCCGCAAATGCAGGCGGATCTGGATAGCGGGTTATTGGATATGATTGTTACGCCACAAAAAGGGAATCAGCAAAACCTTGTTTACGAACCGTTTTCCAAAGAAAGGGTAGTATTGATTGCCGGGAGCAATACGGATTTATCCGAACTGACACCATTATTGGAAAATAATGATATTGCAGGTGCAGGAGATTTTCTCAAACAACAACTATGGTACAGCACAGCAGGAGATATGGAACACCTGAAAAATTTCTGGTCAAAGAATTTTAATGAACATCCGGATTTTAGCCCCAACTATATTGTACCCAATATCAGTTCTATTATCCGCTGCTTGAGCGATAATGATGGATTTTCTGTAGTGCCGGACTTTCTTTGCCACGAGGCATTGGATGCCGGAAAAATTAAATTAGTCTGGCAGGGAACCGAGCCATGGGAAAACACTCTTTATTTTGGCACCAGAAAGAATACCATGTATAAAAATGAGCTGGATAAACTGAAAAAGTTATTTGAAAAAAAATGGGAAAGGCAAATGGTTTGATTTGTACCTGTGGAATGGAGCTTTGATGCATAATAAAAATTATTGCCAATATCAGATGATCTAAAGTATCAGTATAATTGAACTAAAAAGTTAAGAAAATATCAAGTGTTTGACTCTGACTTCTTTAAGTTTACAAAGATAAATGACACCATTGAAGGCAAATGATGTCATTTTATTTAATATTTGTATTAGCCAATAGAGTGTTCTATCATTATCTTTGAGCTGTATTTCCTATTACTATAATCAGATGATATCTCCTTATGGACGAACCAATCCATATTCCATTGCTAATTTTATTGCTGTGCTTAAGTTGGTAGTTTTGAATTTGACAATCAGGTTTTTGCGGTGACTTTCTACTGTATGCGGGCTGATGCATAGTTTATCTGCTATTTGAATGGTGGTAAGGCCTAAAGAGGCTTCTATTAAAATTTCCTTCTCCCTGCGGGTTAATTTAGGCACCGCATTGAGCCCGGAATTCGTTTTCATCTCTACAATTTTTTTCGTTTGATTGCATAAGAATTTCTCACCCTTAAGTATCGTCTGTATTCCTGAAATTATTTCTGTGACCAAAGCGTTCTTCTGGATATATCCCATGGCCCCTTCCTCCAGGGAACTGTTAATGACCGCAAACTCATTGTGTACACTCAAAATAATGATTTGAGTGTCAGGATATTTTTTTAATATAGGTTGGATCAGGTCTATACTGTTGCCATCGGAAAGATTAATATCCAGGAGCAGGACATCCAGACTCTGGTTTTCTAATCCTGCAAAAAGTTCACTTGAAGAAGAATAGCAGCCAACAACTGAAAAGTCCTCTTGTTGGGAAAGAATGTTTTTTAAACCTTCCAGTAATAATGGGTGATCATCGGTTATAGCGATTTTAGTCATAAATTTATTTATTTTGGAAATTTGATTTCAATATTGGTTCCTATATTGATCTGGGATTCTATCTGCATGGTGCCTTTCAGGAACTCTACACGGGAGCGGATGTTGTGGAATCCTGCAGAATGCGAGTGGTTCAAAGTATTTATATCAAACCCTTTCCCATCATCCTCCACGATAATAACATACTCGGATTCATTTTCAATAAACTGAATAATAATTTGGCTTGCCGTGGCGTGTTTTACAGCATTGTTCACCAGTTCCTGAATGATCCTGTAGGCCAGCAGCTGGCTTTCTAATGGTAATTGATCTGAATAATATAAAAACTGAACATCAACATCCAGCTTCGGAGTAGTCATCCGGGAAACATATTCTACCAGTGTTTCCTGGAGTCCGTATTTTAGCAGAAGATCCGGCATAAGATTGTGCGCAACATGCCGAAGCTCGTCAACTGCGATGTCGATCTGTTCCATTGATCTTTCTATTTGCAGCTGATGATCAGCATTGGATTTATCCTTTAATAAATAGAGATTCATTTTGGTTCCGGAAAGCAGGCTTCCCAGGCCGTCATGCAGATCCCGCGCTATTCTTCCCCGTTCCTGTTCCTGGCCTTCCAGCATCACTGTAAGGTTGGATATTTTTGAGTCCTGTATGACTTTTTCCATCTCCAGAAGATGTAATTTTTCTTTTTGCTTTATACCTTTTGCCCTTTGAAAATAAGCATACAGCAGTAAGATAAGCAGTAAAGAAACAGAGGCCGTCAGCCCGATATAAAATGTATTGGTTTTCTCCTTATAGTCAATCCGGGCTTTGTAGAGATCTACTTCCCGCTTTCTGTTAAAGGATTCAAGTTGCGATAAACGAAGCTCCTGGGCTTTTTTACTGTTTTCCATTTCAGTAAATTCCAGTTTCCTCAGCTGATTTTCTTTTGTTAGTTCCAGGTTTTCCAATTTCTGAGCCTGCTGTAAACTCTGCCAGCTCATTTCCTTTAGCCGTTGTTCCTGCTTTTCAGAGGCCAGTTGTAACCGGAGCAATTGCTGCTTTTGCTTTTCTCTTTCATACTGGGTTTCCAGCTGTTTGCCCAAGGCAGCACTTTTTTGATCATAAACTTGTTTAAAGGTTTCCAGGTAAGCTTTTTGATAGAATATAGCTTCTTTAAAATTATTTTCATCCTCAAACAGCTTCGATAGATTTTCAAAAATCGACAGTTTGATATTTGGATTGCTGACCTTATCATATTCTGATTCTGTAAGGGCTGCTAACAGATGCTTTTTTGCTTCCTCTTTATCGCCTTTCTGTAAAGCTATTTCTGCCAGGAGGCCATTCGCAGAGGCTACATGGTCGTGGTTTCCCGTAGCGATCCCCTGGGTTTTAGCTAAATTGGCATAATAAAGTGCCTTATCTTTGTAAGATTCAGGGAAATAATTTAAATACAGATTGGCCAGATTGATGGCTACAAAAGAGAGATTGGAAGGAATAGGGATATGGGCCTTATTGGCTTTATAGGTCTCCACCGCTTTGATGTAATAAGACTCTGCCTGATGGATAAAGGCCTTATCAGAAGTAGATTCGTAGCGTTTCTCATACATATATCCCATGGCCATATAAGCATCAAATAAGTTCATAGGATCATTCTGCTGTTGGGCAATTTCCAGGGATAACTTACTGTACTTCTCCTGAAGCTGATAATCATTCCAATCGGCATAAATACTGTTTAATTCCCGGTATACAGATGCTTTCCTGGTATTTAAAGTTTCAGAGTAGGGTGCTTTTTCATAAAATGATAAGGCTTTTAAGAAGTATCGAACCGCTTCAGCTTTTTTATGATTGCGTTCCTGGATCCAGCCAAGCCCATAGGATACATAGCCTTTTGTTTCCAGGTCTTTTGTTTTTTCTTTATAAAGCTGGGCGAGCCTGGAAGCATTTTCATAGGCTTTGACATTATCCAGCAGTCTGTAATTGATGGCTGAAATAATGTATAAATAAGCAGCATACTTACCGTCTGACAGCTTTCTGGCATAAGCAATATTTTCATTTAAAATAACAAAAGCTTTATCCTCCTGATTATTAAAAAAAAGAGCTTGTGCATACTTTCCGGTAATCATCATTCGCTGCGTACTTCCCGGTTTATACTTTTTATATTGCTGTTCCAGGCTATTGTGCAGTTCCTGGGCAGATGCGGCCTGACCCGCTAATACAAGACATATAAAGATAATTGGAGTGCGCAAAAAAGAGAAAAAATTGATCAGCATTGTATGGTTTGTAAGCGCTGCAAAGTTATTACTTTGCTATTTCTCACCGGGTATGTTATAACATCAAATATGACCGGTTCACATTTACAGCCAAAAATCGTTATTATTTTGAGTTTTTCCAATCCCTGCTTTCAGCTAATTTTGGGTGAAATTTTATATTTTTTCTTTTAAACAGGACATGTAGGTCAAACTGGCTGAAAAAAGGGATGCTTTTCAAACGTATTTTTTTACAAATTTGCTTTTTATTTGTGAAAGTAAATTATTTAAGAATTTCAGTCGCAGAAATAATCAGGAAAGTGATGAAATTCAGTTTCAGAAATAAGCATTTTAAGACAGTATATGATAAACAAAAGAGCAAAATAATGAAGAGAACAATTTTAATTTTTTTACCCTTAATGATGGTGATGTCCTGCAAAGATAAAATACAGGAAACAAAAAAAGAGGTAAGACATCCTCAACAGGAAGTTCAGTCCGGTAAAAAATTAAAAGATCCGGAGCAAAATCCGGTTGAAGAGGCCAATGAAGATTTTGAAATCCTTCTACCTAAAGAATACCGGGATTTTGGGAATGAAAACGAAGCGGATGCTCTCACTAAAAACTGGTTGGATCTTTATCAAAAGGACGGAAAGTTTTATCTGGGCAAAGCAGATTACACCATTACAAGAGGGTATTCCGAATGTTCGGGAGACTCCACCAGAATTATTAATTCTAAAAATAACAGCCTTTTACTCTTGGGTAATCCGCGACTGACACAGGGTGAAATAAAAATGGTTAAAATTGCGAAAAATAAAATCTGGCCAAAAGAAAAATTGAAATTTCATTTCGGAAATCAGGAATATACTCTGCGTGCAGAAGGAAAAGTGCTTTCATCAGAAAAAGTGCATACTGATGAAGGCGAGGAATTGTACCAGAATGTAAAGGATTATAAGCTTTATCTGTCAGCAGGAAATTCTCCGGAAACATTGTTTTTAGAGGAGGAATCCTTTAATGATACTTTTGTCGAATTGCTTTTCATCGGGGATATTGATAAGGATGGAAAGCCTGATTTTATTTTTGGTGCCAACCGGGATTATGAGGAAGAACGGGTGATCCTGTATCTTTCTTCTAAAGCAGGAAAAGGAAAACTGATCAAAAAGGCAGCAGAAGTTGCGATCCAATTTGACTGCTAAAATAAGCACAATACAGCAGTTGTATTCCAAAATTGTAAAATCACAAATTAGCTGAAAACAGGGATTTTTTGAAATGGCGATTTTGCAGATCTTTGCCTACGTCATTCGGGCATAAAAAAAACACAATGATGAAAATTTTTCAAGTGTCCGAAAAGAACATATCAGAACTATGATAAAAATACAGAAGCTTTTGTTTATGGCTTTTATGTATATCTAAATCTTTTTTAATGAAAAAATTATTTACATCAGCGGTTTTCGCCCTGATCATAAGTATTAACATCAATGCACAGGAAAAAATCTATTTTGATGAAAACTGGGAGAAAACCACTCAGAGCAAGATGGAATTTTACCGGGAAACAGAAAACAGAGGAAAACTCACTTTAATCAAGGATTTTTATAAAAACGGAACGCTTCAGATGGAAGGGCTTGCTTCGGATGCCACACCTGGAAGCGAAGTATATGAAGGTAAGGTTACCTGGTACAATGAAGAAGGTAAAGTTTTAAGTACAGGAACATTCTCGGGCGGTATCCAGGTTGGGCCGGCTAAAACTTTTGACGAGCAGGGAAGAATCCTGGAGGATTTGATTTATAAGGCAGACGGTACTTTTACAGGCAAACTCTACAATTATAAAAATCCGGAAGAAATGTCTTATTATAACACGGTTACTACCTATGAAACTCCCGATAACTTCAAATCCGTTGTTTATGATGAGGATATTAAAGGAATCCGTTATGAAACCGTAAGTAACAGCAATACAGGAGCGTTCGAAACCAAATTTTATGGTGAAAAAGGAAAGTTTATCGGGGTAAACAGTTCCGGAAGTTCTGCTGATAAAATAACGGTAGAGTACTACCAGGATCCTATGAAGGTATCTAAAATTGAAAAGCAGAATAAAGAAGGAGTAGTAACAGAAAGTATCATCTACTCCACAAAAGGTGAAATTCTGCAGGAAGAAAAGAAAAACAAAAAAGGAGGCTATAAAAAAACGTATGATGAAACAGGAAAGCTGATAGGAAATCTTACCTATATCTATGATAAAGAAACCGAATCTTACAAGCCTCAGGATGGAGAAGATTATCAGTTCAATTATAATTTTTCCGGTTTTGTTGCCATTGAGTCTTATAAAAACGGTTTTGCAGTCCTGAAAAAATATTTTGATGAAAACGGAAACTTATCTTCCGAGCAGATACTTAAGGATGAGATGACCCAGGAGATCAAGTATTACTATCCGGATGGAAAGCCCAAAGGATCGGTTACGTATAAAGATGATATGCCTTATAACGGTACTTTGTACGAAGCACTTGTAGAGCAGCATTATAAGGATGGCGTTTTAGTACATTCCAGGTATTTCAGAGACGAAGAAAATTTAAAAGCGGAAACAAAAATTAATGCAGCACAGACGGTATACAATTCTACCGTTTATGATGAAAAGGGAGCTGTTGTCTATACCTACAGTCAGCCGGTAGAACAGGATAGTGGTTTCACAGCACAGATTATACAGTATGCCAAAGGAAAACCTGCCAATAAAGCAGTTGTAAAAGACGGTATCCTTCAAAGCGGAAAAATTAAATATAAATCCGAATACGGTTTGAAAGAGCTGGAACGCAGCGGAAAATGGATCATTGTAAAAGTTTTTAATCCTGAAGGGGGATTGATCCAGGAATCCAAGGTCCTTGCTGAAGCAGGAGAGCAGGATCCTTATAATGCATTAAATACACAGATTACAGAGGCTGATCTTCAGTATGAATTTTTTGAATCCATGTAGCCTGTTTAATAACTGTCAAAACATCACCTCACACAGACTATATATAAAGAATGCTTTTGCAGCATTCATACTTTTAAGTCAAAACAAAAACTAATAACCGGAAAACATTCAGCATAAAAAGCCAACAAACTGCAGGAAAGCATTAAACCAAATTGAAACAAAAACATAAAGGACATCATAGTTTTATCAAAAAAAACATTATCCGGATTTATTTTCCTGTGGTTTGGGTGGATATTTAACTGAAACTGTAAAGCTTGTTCAAAAAATTATAGTGGGAGATAATATTAATGCTATTGTAATCTCCATGAAGTTCGGTATTTCAAATAAAGCTCCCAAATAATAACTTGGGAGCTTTATTGTAATTATACCTGTTTTTTATTTCAAATGATTACAGGCTTTTGTTTGCAGAATGATCTTCAGGCCAGGCAAAACCGACTCCGCCGTGTTTGTACCTGTTGGTTTCAAGATAAAAAGTATTAACGCCCTGAAGCCCTACGCCGGCATAATAGACGAACTTATCAATATATTCCTGATACTCGCCGAATTCCCTGTATTCCTTATGCAAATCCATGAGATTTTTTAATTCTTCATTGTGGATACGCAAAGCTTCTGCGCAGGCATCTTCCAATGAAAGATTATACTCTTGCTGCAATACAAAGATCAGATTAAAGACTTCTGTGCCCTTTGCCATTTCTTTTGGAAGAGAGTGGATGTCATTTTGCCAGGCTACGACCAGTGTCATGTGGGAGATCATCTTTTGTACCACGATATGCTCAAAGATATGCTGTGGCAGGATAAGTCCCGATTCAATTTCGCCAAGGATCAGGTACGGGCGCATAAGGACAGAATATTCCCGGATGGTTTTAAAAAGATTCAGGGAAGGAGGGCGGTGAGCTATTTTGTATGGAAACTCCAATTCTATTCCGTACCTGAAGGATTGATAGAAATAGTAAATAAAGCGCTCCATCCACAGATCCGGCATGAAAGCATGAAATTCATCCCGGATCATTGCCATATGATGATAAAGCGCATTTTCTTCCGGAGCAGGTTCGGCGCCTCTGAGAATATCTGTACAACGGGTCCTCAATTGTTGAATTTCTTCAAGAGATAAATGTTCCGCCTGATCATCGAGTGCTACGTACTGAAGCATGAACCTGTTGCAGGGAATAGCCTGTTCATAGGTTAAATCCGGCCACATACGGGCAGTACACCTATGAAGCCTCATTTTTTTATAAATTTCGCGCTGCTTTTCCGTTAAAAAGGTATAGTCATTGTCAATCCAGCTATCCATATCCCTTCCCATTTGTTCTACATGTGGATTAATAAGATCGGGCCATGGATAAAACCCCTGCGGTAAATAATCTGAACTGTTAAATTGTTCTGCTGTCATTTTTTATTGGTTTAAGAATGGACATGTAGTTTAGTTGATTTCTCTGGGTTCAGGGAACCTCTTGTTTAGCTTATCCCTGAGCTCTTCAGCATTTGGAAATTCCATGGCATTGTAACGGGCCAGTTTCGTTGAAATATTTTTCCATCCACTTAGTACCATGCTCATATAGTGAACCCAATTCACCACAGCTTCATGCCAGATCCCAAAATCAGGAAGGGAAGCCTGAAGCGTTACAAATTCTTTCAGATCTTCGTTATGGAGGCGCAGATCTTCAAGGCATGCTTCCTCCAGCGACATCCCACGCTCGTTCTGGATGACTTTAACAATATTATAGTAAATGCTTCCCGTTGCTTCATCTTTTACCACGGATTGCACCTCATTGAAAAATGTGACCAGGTGGCAGGCCAGGGCTTGCAGCCGCCTGACGACAGGGTGCTCATGTATTTCCGGGGGTAATATAATTCCCGTTTCTACCTCAGTAAGCTGTAAAAAAGGATACAGGCAGATAGAATCCTCCCTTAAAGCTATGCAGTCTGCCACCGTTGGAAACTTTTTATTTCTTTTGTATTCCAGTTCGGTTTTCAGCCCGTCGAAATATCTGCTGATCATCCGGCTGAAACGGAGGATAGACTCCTGTGGTATAAACTGTAGCAGTTCCTCCCTCAGTGAGGCTAGCATATTGCCTAATGGTATTCCGGACTGCCAGGCACTGATTTCCCCGTTCAGTATTGCAATCGACTGAGCATGCACATACTCGATATTTTCTGGTTTTTCTTCCTCATATAGGTCATCATTATAGAGGGTCCAGAGCATTAACCTGCAGATAGGTTTAAACCTTTCTATCGGGGCTGTAGGAAACCATTGAGCCGCAATATGTGCGGTCAGGGTCTTTTTGTACTTTTTACGGATCTCGGGATTGTTCTTATAGAGCCAAAGGTATTCTCCGTCAATCCAATGGTTTTCGGTGATCTGTTGCAGCTCGTCTGCGTGGGGGTTCTTAAGGGTTGGGAAAGGGTACCTGAACTTGTTCGTGAGCAGGTCAAGCGGATTAAAATTTTCATTACTCATGATTTTTATAGTTTGATGGTTATCGTTTATTTATCTATATGTTATTATGTCTGAAAATAAAACAACGGAAATACGAATCATCTGGTTGACGTATTATATTAAATAATAGTCACATACAATCATGAATTATGTTTTAAATTTACTATTTATTTTTATTATTTTTAAAATAAATATTTTAATTATGTTGTGATTTTTTTAATATCGCAACGGATCATATTAAAATTAGCAACCCCCCTCTTTGTTTGGGAACAAATTGTTTTCTTTCTCATCATGTATGACGTCATGTAATGAGGGGGAGTTACTAATTTATATATTATGTATTTTAATTGGCGATTTTGTAACCGTAAAACGAACTTACTACCACCTGGTAAATAGTCCCGCTGGTTACGGCAGCTGCTGAAGCCATGCTTACGGTTTCTCCTGCATTCAGATAGGTGATGCATGAAACGTTGGCTCCTACCAATATTCCCGGGCTCGAATGGTAAGATTGAACCAATACATTGTTGGGGGTGGTACTGAAGTTTTTCACGAGATAGAGTATGGCCCATGCAAAATTGGGAGCGCCGGCAACCGCACCGTTATCAAATTGTGTAGAACCGTAAAACATATAATATCCGCTGGTAGAAGCTGTAAATCTTCCGTTGGCTGTATTCATTACATTTCCTGTATTGATAACCGTTCCTTGAGGATAATTAATTTCACCATTGATATAGGGTCCGCTTGCTGTAGCGGGGAGGGACTGTCTGCTTGTGGTGCTTATTGTAGAAAAGGCGTAAGTGGATGCTGCTGCTGGCAGACTGTCGGAGCTTGAAAGTAAAATGAGTTCCCATGTTGTATTGGTAACTGTTCCCTTGCTTATGAAAAAAGCATAGTAACCCGGAGGAACACTTATAGAAGCTACTCCTGCACCACTTTGATTGTCAATTAGTTCTGCTCCGCTGGCGGCAATAGATAATGTTGCTGTTCCGGTGTTTTTAAAATGATAGGTTCTTCCTGTAAAATTGCCGGATCCCGTTACGGCTGCGGGTAGTGTTAGGGTGCCGTTGCTGTTGCCGCTGTAGGCGATGTAATAATCATCAGCGTCAACAGATCCGCTCGTTCCTGTGGTTTTGTAGGTTGCTGCAAATGAGCCGTTAACGGTTAGCTTGCTGCCCGGATTGCTGGTGTTAATACCGATATTCCCTGCCTGAGAATACATTAAATTTCCGCTTAAGGCAAGAAGTAACGGGAGAAAAAATATTTTTTGGGTCATCTTTTTATACAATATTAAATTAAGAAATAGGGGTGATGAACTGCTATTGGAATGAGGGATTTCCTGTAGCAGTTCAGTTTTTCAGCTTTATGTATTTAGAATCATGGTTATAGGAGTTTCCTTAATTTTGGAATTTCACAAAATCAAGATAAAAACTTGGGTTTCCTGCATTGAAGCTTCCTGGAATATTACCGTTTGTTTTAACGGCTAGAATAGTATAGGTTCCCGGAGTGGAAAAATATAATACCCGGTTCTGATCTCTTGGAGCCATAAAAACAGCGGTATTGGAGGTACAGTAACTTTTCCACACATCTCCGATTCCGTTGATGTAGAATGTGTAATCATTACACTCGGAATTTATGGCAATACCGCTTCGGAAAAAATACCATCCTTTGGCAGGGATTACTACGGAAATTCCTGTTGGAAGATTTCCTCCTCCGGTGGGTGCGGTGAAAGGGTTTACCAGTGTTCCTGAGTAAGAGGTCCAGTTGTTGGCAAATGCAGTAGTAACGGTTGATGACCATGTAGCCAGGCCATTGGCATCACTGGTCAGTACGTAGCCAAGCTGCTGGGTGCCATCTTTAATCTGCAATGCGCCATTTGTGGTGCCGTTGTCTATGATTATTTTTGAATTGGCTGCTCCTGTGGGAACTGTATTGGTTCCTATCATGACTTTTCCGCCTCCGTTAATGCTCAGATTGTTTCCGGCAGTGGCTATATTGGTGGCCTGGGATAGGGTACCTCCTAATTTAACGTCAGTTCCTGAGATGGAGAGCCCGTTGCTGGCTGTGTAATTACTGGCTGAAGAACCTTCTGAGACGATTTCCCAGGTAGAACTTGCTCCGGTAAGTCCTGTGTTGATCAGTTGGGCACTCTGATTTGCGGGTATTGAAATGCTTGCATTCCCGTTGATTGTTTCCGGTGCAGCGGAATTTACGGTGATGGTGAAATTTGTATTATTTTTAATGGTGTATAGTCGCCCCTTGAAATTTCCTACGCCGCTGATGGCTGCCGGAAGGTTGAATACGGCATTAGCGGTACCATTGTAAGAAACATGGAAATCTGTTGCAGTTAAATTGTAAGATGCTGTATTTATTGCAGTGTAATTTGCTGCCAGAGATCCATTAATATCTATTGTAGATCCGGGATTCGGGGTGTTTATTCCTACATTCCCTGTTTGCGAAAATACAATAGAAGAGGTTGTCAACCCTAATATTTGTCCTAATTTTGTAATTTTTTTTAACATTTACTTTAATTTAGATTTTTTAATTTCCGAATATTAATTATGTGAAACATAGTATATTAACCCTTTTATGAGTAATAATTTTGTGTTAATTAATAATTAACGCATTATTAATTTTATTGATTATTGATCTTGTTTTTAAATTAAAAACATTCATAATGTAAAAATATATAAATATTGTCACATTATTAAAGGAATTATGTAGAATAAAATAAATGTAAATGTAGAAAATTTTCTACGTATTGGGATTTATGCAGTGGCTTGTGAAATCAGGCTATATAGGTTTGATATAGTTTAATAAGGTCAGCCAGATTTTTGGTTTTTAGTTTATTATGAATTCTTTTTTTATAAGTGCTGATAGTAGGCATCTGTATGCCCATCTTATTAGATATTTCCAAATTCCCGTTCCCCTGTACCATCAGGATAAAGATCTCATATTCCCGGGCGGATAAGTTTTTTATGGAATCCAATGGAGACTGCTGGAGAAGTTGCTGTACTATGGATGACGGATAATAAAAGCCGTCAGAAAATATCTTGTTTACAGCATCTGAGATTTCCTCAGACTTGCTAAGCTTGCTGATGTATCCGTTGGCGCCCGCTTTTATGTATTGTACGGCTATCTCTTCTTCGTAGGCGGAAAATATCAGGATCTTTATGTCAGGATCCAATGCTTTAATTTCGGTGATCATTTTTTTGTTTTTGCTTTCCGGCATGTTGATGTCTAAAATAACAAGATCATACTTCTTTCTTGATATTTTTTCCAGGGCTTCCGGATAGTCTTCAGCCTGGTCTATGACTACATTCTGGATTCTCGACTCCAGAATCATGCTTGTACCTACCAAAACAATCTCGTGATCATCGGCAATGAGAATATCTTTAATCATCTTTTTTATTAGTTAAAATTAGTTTGAATGACGTTCCTTTTAAAGTATTTTTTTTGAAAGCAATTTTACCATCAATCATCTGAAGCAGTTGCAGGACGAGGTGAAGACCCATTCCGTATTTTTGCAGTAATAGCTTTTCGTTTTCAATATTATCCTGAAGCTTTGTGTAATATTCTATTTTCTTTTCATCCATTCCAATACCGGTATCGGTTATCAATAGGATGATGATATCTTCTTCTTTATCACTTTCTATTGTTATTGTGCCGTTTTTTGTGAACTTTACCGAATTGTCCAGGAGGTTGTGAACAATGGCAGAGAGTATATTTTTGCTGATCCATACCAATAATGTTTTGTCAATGTTATTGATGATAACAGTATTGTGGTTTTCTGCTATGGCATTAAAAAGAACCCTTTTTTCTTCTATCAGCTTATATAGAGAATAGAGTTCTGTTTTGTCGGAACGGTGGTGTGTATAGATGTCCGCATATTCTTTTAAGGTAATGGTAAAATTGTACAGCTGATCTGAAGACTTGTATATGGAACCCAGGATTTTTCCGCTCTGCTGCCCGCTTAGTTCATTTTGATTCAGAGCCTCTTTTGCGGTGAGGGCGATAAACTTTACAGGGGTTGTAATATCGTGGGTAATAGTCCCGATAAGTTTTTTTTGCTGCTCAATTTCTTTATGAAGCTTTATTTTAGTAATCTCAAGCTTTTCAACAGTGTCAGAAAGGCTTTTTGTACGGGAGCTGATGATTTCTTCCAGTTCGTGGTTTCTTTTTTTGAGAAAGCTGATTCTCCATCTTGCCAGAAAGTAGAAAATAAGCAGGAAAACCGAGCCAATAAGTATTTTAAACCATACTGTCTGGTAGAAATAGGGCGGAATAATAATATTGATCTTTTTATAAATATATTTTCCCTGGTCGGAAATCAATATTCTTACAATAAAAGTGTGATTTCCATACGTGAGATTTGAAATGGAAAATTTCCCGTCTTTTCCTATCGATTCCCACTTGACATTGGTTGTTCCGCTCAGTTTGGTTTCTATAACAAGATTATCAGGATTAGAATAATAAGGAGTATCTATAAATATATCGATACGGTTGGATTCCGGCTTTACATTTAATACCTGATTGAAAAACTGCTCCTTGCCGTCTATCAAGGCTCTTTCTATATGGATGTTTTCAGGATAATAGCTCTTTATTTTTGTAGGATTAAAGAAAACCAAACCGTCAAGAGAGGGAAATACGAACTCTCCGTTTCCTAGTTTATTTCCGCACACATTGCTGCCTCCATTGAATTCATTGGTTTTAAAGCCTGAAATTTTTGAAAATCTGTAATAATTAACCTTCGTTTTTTTATCCTGTGCATATCGGAGCAGCTGGCTTTCCGGAACCCTGTAAAGTCCGTTGTTGGTGGAAATCCAGAAAAATCCGTTCTGATCTTCCAGGATAGTATGAGAAGAGGAGATATTATTGTCTGCATCATAAGGCATCTTGGTGAGACGGTTGTTTTTCAGCAGGTAAAATCCCTTTCCTGAGGTGGTGATCCAGAAATTGCCGTCCCTGGATTGTATGATGTTGCGGACAGATAATCCGGTATCCGGGTTTAATTTGATTATTGTATTCGTCTTTAATGAAACTTTGTATAAACCTTTTATTGTGCCGGCCAGCAGATGGTCTTCATCAAATTTCAGGAACTGGGTAGGTTCGTCATTAAAGAAAAATCTTTTTTTTACAGTTTTGAACGAAAGGTCATTATATATCATAAGAACCCCGCTGTATCCAATGGTTCCGTCTGTCTTTTCAAGAGCTTCAAAAGCATAATATCTTTTTGCATCGAAAAAAAAGTCTACTAAAATGATATTTCGTTTGGAAACAGTTTTTGCATAAGCTTTCTTTTTCCTGTACAGCAGCAGGTCACTTGCTTTGCGGGCAATAATATTATCTTCCTGGTCATAAGCAAGAAAGAATGGAACGGTGTTTTTGAAGTGCTTGTCTTCTACAAATCCGTTCCGGCTGAATACCTCTCCGTAAGTATTGATTACAGATGAGTTGCCATATGGTAAAGTGGCATAAAAAACAGATTCAGGCTTAGATGGAGGTCTCTGGATGGAGGTAAAATCTGTAAAGCTGATGATCTGCAGGCCGTAAGTGCTGCTTCCCAGATAAAGCTTTCTGTAAGTTTGGTCATAATATACGCTGATAATATTTTTAGTATTATCAGTGAGTTGTACGAGCTTTGATATTTTAAACCGGTTATCTTTATAATCGCACCGGTAAATACTGTTTCCGTTGAATACAAAAACCTGGTTATTGACTCTGCTCCAGTAGATTTTGCTTTTAGCATCGGTTAATAGCGGCTCATTATAGGAACTAACGATTTTTCCTCTTTCAATTTTCTGAATTTTTTTTGACTGATAATCAATGAAAAATACGGACTTATCGATCACGAATATTCTGGCAATATTTTTATATTTCGCTTTTATATTCAGATTTTCTTCCGCTTTAGAGAGATTATTGATGTATTTAACGGAATTTTCCCGTATAAAGTAGATGCCTTCCTGACATGGGAAATAAAGGCTTATACCGGGCGATGTGGTGTAGATATAATTGGAAGAGTATAAAAAGTAATTGACATTGTCCCTGGATATAAAATCGACATTCCTTTTTGAAGTTTTTGTGACTTTTGGAGATCTTTTGTTGATGAGTAAGATTTTTCCGGAATCTCCCGTGGTAAAAATGCTGTCTTTTTTAGGGTAGCCGTAGAAAAAAGTAAACCTCTGATTGTTTAGCGGAAGGTTTTTATAAACCACGAACTTCATTCCATCATACCTTACAATTCCGTTTTCAGTTGTCAGCCATATGAAACCGTATTTGTCCTTTATGATATCTTTTACGCTGTTCTGCGGGAGGCCGTTGTCGGTATTATATAACTGAATATTATATTGTTGACTGTAAATAATGGAAAAGATAAAGATAAAAACGGAGGAGATATACTTTTGCACAGATCATATTATTAGCCTGATGCAAAGATATTGCGGAATGTATAATATTAAATACCGAAAATGTTTTTTATTTTAGAAAATTCATAATTTTAATTCAACATCGTTTATGGTAAAGCGTTATGATTGTTATTAATATTTCTATTTTACCGGTTTCTCTTAAATGTTCATTTAGCAGAATTTGACTACTTTCCACAAAAAAAGCTCTAGAGTTTTTACTCTAAAGCTTTCTATTTGTTAATGTTAAGGGTTATTCTTTATTCTAGCTCAATATATCACATGGAGCTACGCAGATCACCCAAGGGCATCTTTTTATTCCCGGAGGTGGGCAACATGCCTGGGAGCAGGATGCACCGCCGTTTACGCTCTTCAACTGGTCTCTTGAAATTTTTTTTAGATTTTTCATAATAGTAGTAATTGGTTAAATTTAAAATTTAAGGTTGGTTTCCGCCGCCACATCCATCGTATGGTCTGCATTCCCATTTCCCGTTGATTAAGCATAATTGACCGCCTGTACAGTTAATCCCGCCTTTGATAGCTTTCAATTCCTGTCTGTTGATTTTTTTTAAATTTTTCATAATAATAGAGTTTAGTTCTGGTCGAAATTAATAATTTTTAGTCAATTAGCATGAATTATTCTGAAAAAATATTTAACTTCAGTAAGCCAGTCTTTCCCGGTATTTTAGTTCAAACTTTCTGATATCAACTGATACGTGTGTATAAAAATTCAAAAAAAATGATCTGTAAAGAATTAATTTCGGGGATATGTAAAATCTTGTCCTGTGGCAAGTTGCCTTTCGAAATGACGGGGTAAATTTGATTGAAAGTTTTTCAATTAACCTAAATTCAAATAACAATATGAAAAATGTATTAAAATCCAATCACTTCCTTAAGATCCTAATGATAGCAATCGTTATGCTTGCATCAGAAGTATACGGGCAAAAAATAAAGCCTTCGGAAAGCGGTTATGCACCCGTTAACGGCATTAAAGTGTATTATGAAGTATATGGTGAAGGCCAGCCTGTTGTGCTGCTGCATGGAGCTTTTATGACAATTGATACGAATTGGGGGCAGCTGATCCCGGAACTGTCAAAGAACAGAAAAGTCATTGCTGTTGAACTGCAGGGGCATGGACACACACCGTTTTCAGAAAGGAAATTGTCCCATACCGCTTTAGCAGGTGATGTGGCAGGAGTAATGGATTATCTGAAAATTGACAAGGCGGATGTAGTAGGGTACAGCTTTGGCGGAGCAATAGCTTATCAGTTTGCCATACAGAGTCCCCGGAAATTAAACAAATTGGTCATCATTTCTGCAGCTTATAAAAGTGCAGGGTGGATACCGCAGGTAAGCAGCGCTTTTAAATCGATGAAGCCTGAACTTTTTATGAACAGCCCAATGCATACCGCCTACGATGCAGTGGCACCTGACAAAACAAAATGGACCCCATTTTTGGAACAGATGACTGCAACTGCAGGGCAGCCGTTTGACTTAGGTGATGCCAATATTTCTAAAATCTCCGCACCCGTCCTGATCATATCCGGAGACAATGATGGACTTGATAAAACAGAGCTCGCAAAAACCTACAAATTACTGGGAGGAGGTATTTCTGCCGATCTGGCTCCTATGCCGAAGTCTCAGCTTGCTATTGTTCCGGGGCAGAGTCATGTCAGCCTGATGATGCAAACCGACACGATTCTTGGGTATTTAAACAATTTTTTAAAGTAATTACATAGGTATCCCAGGATTACTACTTTATTATTAATCAATACAAAATAGGAGAATATGAGAAAAATAACCGTTTTATCAATGATTACAATGGATGGTGTTATGCAGGCACCAGGCGGTCCTGAAGAAGATTTATCCGGAGGTTTTAAATATGGAGGCTGGACAGTATCGTATGGCGATGAGGTTTTTGGTAAGATCATGCAGGAAGAAATGAAACCTGCCGATTATCTTTTGGGCAGGAAAACATTTGATATTTTTGCATCCTACTGGCCGCACCATGCCGATTTTTGGCCTGCTGTCAACGAAGGAACTAAATATGTGCTGACTCAGACAATTGAAAAATCAGATTGGAAAAATACTGTTTTCCTCCAAGGTCCGGAAGATATACAGAAGCTTAAGCAGTCTGAAGGGCCTGATATTCAGGTCTGGGGAAGCAGTGAGCTTGTTCATCTTTTATTGAAACAAGATCTTGTGGATGAAATCCGGCTTAAAATTTACCCCTTGATTCTCGGTGAAGGAAAAAAATTGTTTGACAATAATGCTCTTCCGGCAGCCTTTGTTTTAACAGAGAGCCATGTAACCTCAAAAGGAGTTATTATAGCTAATTATAAACGTTCCGGTGAAATTATAACAGGTGATATTGAACTGTAAAATATTTTGTTGATCAGATCAGTTATTTCACCCATTCGAAAATTATAATATGAATACAAAATTTGAAGCAGGAATTAATATCGCTATAAAAATTCCAAAAAATAAATATGAAAAAACAGTTTCTTTTTACAGGGATATCCTGAAGCTGGAAGTTGAAGAAAAACAGATTATTAACCCTACGGTTTCGAGAACACATGAAGTAAAATTCGGGAACAATATTATATGGCTGGATTGTGTGGACAACTATACCCATTCTGAAACCTGGCTGCAGCTTACTGTTCCCAATGTGGAAGAAGCGACAAAATATTTACAATCAAACGGTGTGGAGACTTGCGACGAAATTGAAGAACTTCCTGAAAACATGCACTGGATTACTGATCCGGCAGGGACTGTTTTTAATTTACAGCAAACATAAATTGGTCAGTTGTAGGAGGGGTCAATCCAACTAACATAAGATGCTGCGAAATATTATTTTTCAGCATTTTTTGTTTTTTAAATGCCTGGAAAATTGAAATTACTACCTGAAATCATTATCCGGTGTGCTGAAAAATGCAATTATTAAAATTAAGTAGGATGGGTTTGTTTATCTGGCTGGTTAAAAGATAGTTCGGTTACTAAATAAACAAAAGAAATTCGGAATTCTGTACAACTTCCGAAAGGTTCACCATGATTTGAAATTACTTAGTCCCCATATTTGTGCTATTAAAACAATTAAAAAAACAATCTCATGTCAAAAAATGATTTAAACGGAAAAGTAGTACTTATAGCGGGAGGTGGAAAAAACCTCGGGGGATTATTAAGCAGAGATTTTGCAGCAAAAGGAGCAAAGCTTGCCATTCATTACAATAGTGAAAGCTCAAAAGAGGAAAGTGAAAAAACTTTGGCTGATGTAAAGGCTTTGGGTGCTGAAGCATTCTTATTTCAGGGAGATCTTACCAAAGTGGAAAATATTACAAAGTTTTTTGATGAGGCTGTAAAAACTTTCGGAGGTGTTGATATTGCTATTAATACTGTTGGTATGGTACTGAAAAAGCCATTTGTAGAAACCACTGAAGCAGAGTATGATACGATGTTCGGAGTTAATTCAAAATCTGCCTATTTTTTCCTTCAGGAAGCAGGCAAAAAAGTAAATGATCACGGTAAGATATGTACTATTGTTACTTCTTTACTGGCTGCATATACAGGATTATATTCAACTTATGCGGGGGCCAAGGCGCCGGTAGAGCATTTTACAAGAGCTGCTTCCAAAGAGTTCGGTGACAGAGGAATTTCTGTGACAGCCGTGGCGCCCGGACCTATGGATACGCCTTTCTTTTACGGTCAGGAAACTCCGGATGCTGTAGCTTATCATAAATCCGCATCTGCATTAGGCGGGCTTACTGATATTAAAGACATTGTGCCTTTAGTGGAATTTTTGGTCACTGACGGATGGTGGATCACCGGACAGACTATTTTTGCCAACGGAGGATACACTACAAGATAAGCTGATTATTTTAAAAAGTACATAACCAAAGAATGGATAATGTGATTTACTTAAAATCCGTTATCCATTTTTTAACTTTTAAACATGAAATTATGATCGTCAGAATAATTAATGCAATACTGATTCTTTTTGCGGTATGCATGGGCATTAAACAGGGATACGCAATGGTTGCGGGCAAGTCTGAAATGATAGAAATGTTTGGCAAATGGGGATTTAATAAAGCGGCACTGGTAATAAACGGCAGCATTACCATTATTGCAGCTTTACTGATCCTATTTCCCAAGACTTTTGTCTGGGGCAACTTTCTGATGGCAGCAGGTATTCTGCTCATCATTTGTCTGCATTTACTGGACAAAGATCTCAAAGGTGTTCTTATTGAACTCCCTTTTTTGATTCTGAACCTGGCGGTTATTTATCTGCAATATCCTTTGAAAAATGCTTGATGGCAGGATAAAATAGGTAAAACCCCAATGGATCTGTCGCGGATCCTCTTCTACACACTTTAAAAATATTACCGGAAGTGCTCCGGATCATATCACTGCTGCTGTCCAGTCCGGTTATGTAAGCATTATTGATGTCTATGGGCAGGTCACATTTGATCTGCCCATAGATTTTGTATAGTGTATCGGAATCTTTGAAGTACCAGGCTCCTTCTCCGGCAGCAAGCTTAGATACCAGAACAGTCGGTGAAAATAATGTACGATAGAAGTATGTATCATAATAAATGGTTTACAGGTTATTGTTTTTTGATGTTTTATTTATTATTGTGGAGTTTTAGTCTTATATTTAATAAATAATATATTATGTGTAAAATTATTATTGTATAATTGAATTTTACGTAAATATGTAATAAATATATTGGCTTATCAGAAAATTGAATAGTGAGCAGGATTAAAAATTATTTGAATACCATAAAAAGCTGTATGGTGTGATAGGAAACCTGATGTAGAATAAAGCATAACCGATATGCTTGCAGTTTTTAATACGTAGTGGATATTGGTTCGGACCCAATAAAATCCTGTTTAAATTCATTTTAAAGTTAAAAATGGCCTATTTTTTTATTAAAAGGAAATTATGAACTTAGGAAAAACTAACAATTATTATTTTCAATATCTATGTTTAGACAGAAAAAAATGCTTATACCGAACGGAATCCTGAAATTTTGTTATTTTTTTGTAATTTTAGGTAAGTGAATTCCCCTGTATTCAACAGGTGTTACTCATATAAATAGACAAAAATTACTTTAACTTTGTAATAAAATAAAACACTCTAACGGCTACTTTGGCATACTATTGTACCGTTTAAAAAACTAATACCCGGAAAACTTAAATATTCAGAAAATTAAATTAGCTGAGAAGCAGATATGAAATATAAATTCTTAAATTTTAAATGGAGGAAAGTTGTTCATTATTCATTGATCGTATGTATACTATTAATACAGGTTATTATAGCTATATTCTTTTATAACGAATTTGTTAATGAGAAGAAGCTTAAGTTTATTAAGAGCCAACTGGAAGAGAGTAGAGTACTGGGAGGATTGACAGACAATTCGAGAAAGGATTTCATGGATGCACAGAATTACCTTCAAAAATATATGATCAGCCAGGATGATAAAGACTTGAAATTATATTTCCAGTCACTCAGGAAGCTTAATGATAATTTCGAAAAAATAAACGATTATGGCAACATAAATCCCGGATTGAAAAACAGGCTGGCTCAGCAGAAAAAAGATACTGTAAAAATCGTAAAGCTGAAAACCATCATAGACTCCGTATACCAGACCTCTTCAAAACCGCCTTTACAGGCAGTTCAGGATCAGCATTATGAATTGGAAAGCTATAAGAATAATGATGATTTTGAAGATCTGAACATACAGACGCAGACCTATTCTGATACCATCAAAAAGAAAGGTCTTATGGGACGTCTGAGAGATGCTATATCAGGTAAGGTAGATGTTCAGAAGGAGAGCACGGTCATTACCATGACCAATAAAAAACCAGCCAATCTTTCCAGGATAAAGCTAAGAATGGATAGTCTGGCAAAATCCATGAACAAGTATTATACTACTGAAGTCAAAAAGATCCAGCTCTCTACCGTTCAGAATCAACAGTCTATGGCTCAGAACCAACGGGAAAATTTAAAATTTTATGGCAATTTCACCAAGTTATTGGTTTACAGTAACAGGCTGATCAATGTGTACGAAAAAGCCATTAAGGATTTTAAGTCTGAACTGGAAAAAGAATATAACGAACAGAGCTCAAATAACAACAGAATCAGAACTTATCTTGTGCTTGGATTGATGATCCTGATGTTTGTAGTGTCGATCCTGATCATGTATTTAACAAGAATTGCATTCATTTATGAAATGAAACTGAATGCTGCGAATAAAGAGATTAAAAAGAGTCTTAATTTCAAAAACAGGATTCTTGGTATGCTGAGCCACGAACTGATGTCGCCACTGAAGATCGTTAATATTTTTATTGACAAGATCAACAGGACTACAGCAGATGAGACCACGAAAGACTATCTTAAATCGATAAAGTTTACCAACAATACCCTTCTTATACAGTCTACCCAGATTCTGGAGTATACAAAAAACCAGGAAACAGAAAAAAAACTTGTCAAGGCGGTTTTTAATCTTAAAGATGAAATTAATTCTATTGTTACAGCAATTACGCCTTATATAGAAACAAGAAATAATAAATTTCTGGTCACCGACAGGATCCCTGAGAATCTGATGGTCAATTCAGACTACATAAAAATTAACCAGATATTTATGAATATTCTTGGAAACGCCAATAAGTTCACAGAAAACGGACAGATTGATCTTACCATGGCTACTGAGAAAATAGATGAAAATAATATTGCTCTCATCACTACGATAGGTGATACAGGGGTAGGGATTTCCGAGTCCGATCTTGAAAAAATCTTCGAGCCGTATTATCAAGGCATGGTTTCTGATAAGCTTGATAATTTTGGAGCAGGGTTGGGATTGAATCTTTGCAAAGAAATTATAGAGCTTTTCAATGGAGATATATCCGTTTCAAGCAAGCTCCATAAAGGAACAAAAGTAACATTCAGAATTAATTTAAACTTAAATAAATAAAATGGAAGAACCAATTGAACGTAATGAGATCGTATTTCTTTTAGCGGATAATCATAGCATCGTACGCCAGGGAATGGCGATCCTGATTGATGAAGTTGTTCCAAATTCTAAAATTTATCAAACCTCGTCTTCGCAGCAGATTGTGGAGATGATAAAAGCAAACGGAGTAGAAATAGCCGTCATTGATGCTCATTTTCCCGACGGGAACAGCCTGCATATTATACCCCTGATGAAAATGGCCAAGCCCGATATTAAGATATTGGTTTTTACAGGTCTTGAAGAAGAACTTCATGTACTTAAATTTATCAAAGCCGGAGCCAGCGGGTATGTAAGTAAATTAAGTGAAGAGACGGAAATAAGACAGGCAATTTCAGATATTGTTCATAAAGGGGAATATTTCTCTCCGCTTCAAGGAATTTAATGCTGCAGCTGGTTCAAAATCCGGATTTAATTAATCCTCTCAGCCGTTTAACGAAAAGGGAACTGCAGATTGCAGAAATGTATGCAGAAGGTCATGGAAATCTGGAGATCGCAAATAGCCTGGATATCAAGCAAAATACCGTAAGTACGATCAAGAAGAATATTTTTGATAAATTAAAAATTGAAAACCTCGTCGAACTGATCGACCTTATCAATACCCACCACAAAATATAAAGCTTTTTATCACCCTCTTTTCTTTTAATTGAAATATTATCGATAAACATCTATAGCTTTATCGATATATATCGACGTGAATTGTTGAGTACCTTATCATAATATGTTGTTACTTTGTCTCAATAAAATTAATCAAATGAAATAGCTAGGTCTATTGGTTGATAAGTTTTATAACACACAAAAATGATGAAATAAATATAAGTGTATACATGATCTTATAAAGAAACTTCTTGAAAGCAAATTATTAAAAAACACAAATTAATATAAAGAAGTTGTCTTGGTCTTTGTAGGTCATATTTATACAGGAAAAAAGGGGAGGCTTTAGCCTCCTTTTTATTTTTAAGTTACTTATGATAATAATTCAAACAGGCTTCGTGAACAGGTAACTTTAGCTTCTATTAAATAGATAAATATCTACGTTCTTATCGACATATATCGATGCTGATCATTAGGGAGCTTATCATATAATGTTGTTACTTTGTCTTAATAAAATGAACCGGTTGAAAGAGTTATATTCATGGGAAATATTTTTTGGTTTTATTTCAGATGGTTAGTTTTATAACACACATAATGATGAGATAAATATAAGTGTATGCATGATCTTAAAGTGGCTTCTTGAAAGAAAATTATTAAAAAAACACAAATTAATATAGAGAAGTTAACTTGATCTTTGTAGATCATTTGTACAATAAAAAGGGAGGCATTAGCCTCCTTTTTTATTAGGTAACCTTATCGGGCTGTTTCTCGATAACAGTTATTCTTCTAAATATTTATGGGATAAATATCTGAGTCAGTATCGACATATATCGATGTGGTTTATACGAGTCTTTATCTTATAATGTTGTTACTTTGTCTCAGTGAAATTAATTAAATAAAAGAAGGGTATTCATTGAAAATATTTCCAGATTTATTGCAAATGATGAATTTTACAAAATACAAATGATGAAATTAATATAAGTGTATATATGATCTTAAAAACTTCTTGAAAAAAAATTATTAAAAAAACACAAATCAATATAAAGAAGTCATCGGATCATTTTATACAGAAAGAGGAGGCAGTAGCCTCCTCTTTCATTTCAGGAATCACGTCCTTGTTCTGTGAAGAGAATTGAAGAAAAATCTATACTGACTGCGGGTTTTCGAAATAAATACATAATTTCGCGTCATGAGAATACTTCTTCCCGCATTATTATGCTTTCCCTTTTTATTTTTCTCACAGACAACGGCTAAAGTAGTTGGAATTTCGGACGGAGATACCATTACTGTTTTATTGGACGGAAATGTACAGAAGAAACTCCGGCTGGCAGAAGTGGATTGTCCCGAAAACAGACAGCCTTTCGGCAAGAATGCCAAAAAGTTTACATCCGATCAGGTTTTTGCCAGGCAGATCACCTTTACAGAAACAGATAAGGACCGTTACGGACGTTCGGTGGCGAAAGTGTATTACGACAATGGTAAATATCTTTCGGCAGAGATTATAAAAGCCGGATACGGTTGGTGGTATTATTCCTATTCTGAAAATACCGATTTAGGAAAAATGCAGGAAGCAGCAAAAATTAAAAGACTGGGCCTGTGGCAGGATAAAAAGGCTATTTCCCCGTGGGATTTCCGCAAACAGCAGCGTGAAAATGCCAAGATTAAGCGGCTTCAAAAACAATCGGAGCAACAGGTGCAGAAGACGGATACGGAAAAAACACGTGCTATATAAAAAAACGAAACCGCTGCAAAAAAAACAGCGGTTTCCCTTATAAATAATAAACAAGAATAATAACTAAGACTCGGTTTTCAATAGTCCAAAATTAGATGTTGAGGGTTCTTTTCCGAAAAGACACGAAAAAATATTCTGAAACTCATGAATATATTTGCATCTGATGGAGTTACCATATATTTTCAGCCCCTCCAGGATCTTTTTTGAACTCAAATCAATGTCGTATTTAATAAATGTTTCAGGTCTTTCATATCGGATTCTTTGTTCTGAACTGTACGTCCGTAAAAAGCCAAGTTTTTCAAGCCATTCTTCAGTTATCTGGATCGGTTTGATAGCATCCGCCGGTACCGAAATCCTTTGGACATCATTTTCAATTTTTACAAAGTAATCTTGACTTGCACCCTGAAATATTTCAGTGATGGTGTAAATTTGGTTTTTGTATTCAACTAAGTTTTTGATTTTAAGATCTGCTGCATTCATAATATTGTGAGTTTAGAAAGGTGTGATAGTTCTAAAATAAACTGCAAATACTATGCCCTCTATCCTGGTGATATTTATTATTTTTGAGGGTTTTGATGATTTTTAGCATTAATAATTAAATTTATGTTAAAATTATCCATCTATTTTGTTAAATTCATGAATTTGAAAGAATTCAGCGTGGTATCTATGTGGTATCTTTTTTTGTTAAAGACATTTAACATTCTACTCTTTGTTCCTTACAGCAAGTAAAAAAGAAATCCCAACAGAAAAAATGAGCAGCATGATAAACACATTCCATGAACCTGCATGGAGAATGTATCCTGTACCGGTTCCGAGAATGCTGGATCCGAAGTAATAAAAAAGCCAGTAAATAGACGTTGCCGATGACTTACCCTGCCTGGCATGAAGTGCAGTCATCTGGCTGGCCATAGTATGTGCCGCAAAAAAAGAAAGGGTGAACAATCCAAGCCCGAAAATAATCATATAAATATTGTCCGACAGCAAAAGTGCAGTGCCCGCAAGCATGAAAAGAACGGAAGCATTCAATATATGACGGCTGCTGAATCTTTTGGAAAGCCTGCTTGTTATCATGGTTCCAAACATCCCGAAAATGTACATTAAAAATATAAAGGCAATGACAAAATGACTTAAAGAAAACGGTGCAGCTTCCAGCCTGAAAGATAAATAATTGTAAACACTGACGAATGAACCCATCAGGAGCGCAGCAATAAAATACAACCGAAGCAGGTAAGGATCCGTAAGGAATTTTTTCATCTGCTTTATCTTCAGGGAATAATCCGTTTGCTGAGGATCAAAAAATCTGGATTCCGGAAACAGTTTCCAGAAAACAAGCCCCAGTATCAGGCTTTCTATACCTATGATAAGAACAGCATTCCGCCAGCCCAGTTCACCCGCCAGGATTGTTGCCATTATTCTTCCGCTCATTCCGCCGATGGTATTGCCGCTAAGATACATGCTGATGGCAAATCCCACTACAGAAACGTGCACTTCTTCAGTCAGATAGGCGAGAGCTATTGCGGAAACACCGGATACCACGAACCCTTTTAAAATACCGGTTACGATAAGCAGGCTGAGGCTTGGCATCCATGCTGAAATAATAGTAAGTATTGCAGAAGAAACCAGCGAAAAAGTCATCAGGCCCTTCCTGGAATAACTGTCCGCTTTAAAGGCAAAAAACAGCAGACCGATGGCCATTCCGATCGTGGAAGAGGATACAAGAAGAGAGCTGTCGCCGGCAGTTGTTTTGAAATATTCAGAAACGGTAGGAAGTATAGGCTGAAAAAGATAAAGCTGGGCGAAAACGGAAAGCCCTGAAAAGAAAATACAAAGCTTTATGTACCGGAAACGCCGGCTTCCTTTATTCGCTTTTTCAGTTGAATTCATGTTGTATGCTTACAGTAAACGTTTTTTTGTCAAAACTTTGGTCCGGCAAATTACCTTATATTTTTTAATTGGGAAAATACCTTAATCAATTCTCATAAGATCATGGCCATTTTGCCCATTTCAACCAGCAGCCTTTCCTAATGCATGGTTTCATACACCTTGATCAGTTCGGCAATATTGGAAACATTAAGTTTTTTAAAGATCCTTTTTTTATAGGTGCTTACGGTAG
Source organism: Chryseobacterium oranimense (assembly GCF_900129755.1). GTDB lineage: Bacteria > Bacteroidota > Bacteroidia > Flavobacteriales > Weeksellaceae > Chryseobacterium > Chryseobacterium oranimense. The sequence goes on along the minus strand of NZ_FQWT01000003.1, from coordinate 454,467 downwards.
ACATCTGGATGTCCAGCTTATTGCCGATTTCCAGGTTTCCCGATCCTTTGGCCAGCAGTTGAAAAATTTCATACTCCCTGGTAGATAGCTTTTCTACAGGATTGCCTTTTTTATTCTGAACGATAAGCCCGATCAGTTCACTGGGGTAGTAGTAGCCTTTCTGAATGACGGATTTTACTGCTTCCCTGATCTCTTCTTTGCTGCTCTGCTTGTTAAGATAACCCTCGGCACCTTCCCGGATATATTGTATGGCTACATCTTTGCCGTGTCCGGAAAAAACAAGGATTTTCAGGTTTTTCTGAATACCTTTAAGTTCAGAGACCATTTTTTTGTATTGTGTTCCGGGCATATCAGTATCAAGAAGAAGAAGGTCATAATCATGGTTGGATATATGTTCTTTTACCTGGTCATAATTCTCTGCAAAATCTATATTGGTTTTTGGATAAACAGACTCTAGTACCAAAGCAGTTCCTGCTCTTACTACATAGTGATCATCAGCAATTAAGATTCTTTCATTCATATAAATAGGTTTTAATAAGAGTTGTTTCAGCGATAGTTTTTTCGGGAGGGTTGTGTCCGGGTTTGAAAATGAAATAATGAATAGCCTGTTCCCGGGTTTTTCCTTTTAAAATCAGGATTTTCAAACTCTGGATGGTTAGGCAGGCTGATATAGTTATTTATCTTTTCAACAGATGTTTCTTTTCCCGTATCGGCGGTTATTGTAGTTAGTTTTTTTTTAATAATGCAAAATGAAATGTTACCATTAAATGTTTCAGTTCCGGCGAGGCCTGTCAGAAGATCATGGCATATCTTAACAACGGTTCTTACCCTTGCTTGTAGAAGTCCGCTGCTAATAATATAAAACGTAAAAAAATGACGCTGTTTGTAAATGTTCGAAAACAAAATTACAAAAAACAATGTCCGGGCTTTCATAAATACATCAATGATCTATGCTTTCCGTTTGATTAGTACGGAAAATTATTAATATAATTATTATACAAGCCGAAGTTTTTTAAGTGGGGAATAACTGAATACATTTTTCATTCAACATTTTTGTGTTTTGTGTCTTTGTAATTAAACAAATTTAGTTTAAGCTGTAAATTTAGTGATTTTATACGCATTAATCATTATAATAAGGTGGATTTTGATATGAAATTTATTCTTTAAAAGCTGAAGCTGCATCAGGAATTGCGAATTTTCTCCTCAACAAAATGACAATAGTTTGCTCTCTCTTTCTTCCATACCTTTAGAATACCGGGCGAACTAATTTTCAATACCAGAAGGAATTTCTCATAAAAAAACCTCCCTGAAAAGGGAGGCGAATAAAAATTGACTGTATATCGAATGTAAATTCAATCGTTATTTATTGTTTTCAAGCCATTTTAACCTGCGCTGGTCGGGGAGGTGTTTTACCTTGAAGCCATCAAAAACTGCTGTAAAGCCGTTCCCGTCCGGACAGGCAGCCATTAAGCCTACCATTACAGGAGTATTGTCCTGTAGATAAGCATTACGCATCATGATATAATTCTGATCATCAAAAGAATAAAATATTTCCACGGCATCAAGCCTTCTCACTGCTTTAATCCATACTGCGGCAGGGGTTTTGTCCAGTGCAATGACGCTCCAGTCACTCGTTCCATGGGTAACCACGGTGCTGAGATTATACTTTCCATCTACGAATTCTATGCCTGCCTTGATGTAGTTCTCTTTATCTGTTCTCAGCATAAGTCCCATCTGGTCAAATCTGGCTTTGTAATTCCCGCTGATCTTTACCTTTGCCTCAAATTCCCCGCCATAGGTTGTATAATAAAAAGGGGCATCATCTACCGTAAATCCATAGTGGGAAATTCTCCAGTAATCACTTTGGGGAGTTACCGTCATCGACAGTTTGTTGTTTTTGATTTCCCATTGCTCCGGTTCATTAAACCAGCTCATTTTTTCCAAAGTCTGTGCAAAGGTTTTCTGAACCATAAAAACTGCACATAAGCTTAAAATCAGTCTCTTCATCCTCTTTAATGGTGGTAAATTATTATTTTAGCAAAAGTATAATTAAACCCATACTGCATCAATACTGATAAATAACCATTTATGGAGATCATAGAAAAACTGAACAGCAGACTTTTAGATAAATCATCCCGAGAATGTAAGCTTGATACTGAAGTGTACAGGAAGAGGGCATCGGTGTATGCACAAATGGAAGGGGCAATCTCCGTTTTAAGCGATATGCAGGCCGACAAGAGTTATGTGTATAAATCTAAAGCAGCCATTGCATTGGGTTTGAGTATGACGGAAAACCCATCAGAAATCAATTCCATATGGGAAGAGGAGATTATTAAAAAGATCCATCCTGATGACAGAGTCAAAAAATACGTCCATGAACTGAGGTTTTATGAACTGATGGATGCTATGGACCCGGAATTAAGAGCAGATTATTCTGTTCTTTCAACAATAAGGATGAAAGATCAGAATGGCGAATATAGACTTGTAAAGCACCGTATGTTTTACATTTATTCACCCGATAACGGAAAGCTGAGATTTGCATTTTGTCTTTATCAGTTGGCATTGGATGGGACATTATCTCCGGATTCCGATTTTATGATTGTGAATATGGCTAAAGGGGAAATTATGTTAAAAGATAAACTGAATTACCAGAATATCCTTTCAAAAAGAGAACTGGAAATTTTGAAATACATAGGTGAAGGATATGCCAGTAAGGAAATAGCAGGTTTTCTATCAATAAGCATCAACACAGTAAGCAGGCACCGTCAGAATATTCTTGAAAAACTGAAAGTTAAAAATTCTGTTCAGGCGTTTAAAGATAGTTTTTATTAGTTATTTCCTGGTATGCCGAAAAGTTCACCATATTTTATTTATTCTTATCTTTAATTTTATAGATTAAAATCTTTCTATAAATACGATGAAAAAATGAAAAGAAGTGAAGAAATCACCATGCAGTATTTTAATTTTCTTGAAAAACATATTCAGGATGTAATGGCTGGAACTGTTCCTGAATTTATGGAGCTTAACGAAATTGCCGGACATCTTGCTGTTTCCCATAAACACCTTACAGATACTGTAAAAAAAGAAGCAGGGCAGCACCCGTGTTATTTTTATGACGGGAAAATTATTGATAAAGCAAAAGAGATGATCGCTCATTCCGAAACTTCCATTGCGGAGATTGCAAGAATGTTTACCTATGACCCCTCCAATTTTTCAAAATTCTTTAAAAAAATGACAGGAATTACTCCGGGACAGTTCAGGAAAAACAGCAGGCATAACCATAAGAAATCTCTCTGACTGTTTAAAAAATATAATCTTAAAGCACTTTCAATGCACTAATCCTTTCAAATATTTTCGTATCCGGATACAGTAAAAGAGAATAATATTTTAGAAATGAGGCAATTGTGGAACATTTGTCTTTTTTTTGTGATTTATTTATTAATAGTGGTTTATTGTTGTTGCTTTTTTGTTAAATTTAGATTCAGATAAATAGAACAAAAATATAACGGATATAGGACCAGTAAAGCTATTTGATTATCAGATCATAATGTGGTATCTAAATAAAACTATAATATGATATTTAATATATCGGGTAGATTTTACAGACTCTAATAATCATATATTTGTTACTTAAACAACTAACATTTAACAACTAACAACATTAAGGATGACCATTGATTTTACAACAGCAACATTTAAAGATTTTGAGAATATCCCGGATTATGATATTGCTCAGAGAGCAGATTACTTTTACGAATTTCTGGATCATATGAAGTCCAGAGGACATATGAATTACAGACTGAAAAATACTTCAGGTAGCAATGCAACACTCAATATAGATATAGCTAATCAAAATAATGAATATATAAGCTTTGTTTCAAGTGATTATTTAGGATTTACACAGCATCCAAAAGTAAAACAGGCAGCTATTGAAGGAATCGAAAAATATGGAACCGGTACCGGTGCATCACCTCTGATCGGTGGATATTTTGATTATCATAGTGCCATAGAAAAAAAGATTGCTGATTTTTTTGGAAGAAATGAAGATGAAGTTGTTTTGTTTACTACCGGATATTCAGCTAACAGTGCCACTTTGCAGATATTAATGCAGAAAGAAGATATTGCTATTTTAGACATGGGAGTACATGCCAGCGTACATGAAGGATGTGCTTTTACCAATAAAAAAACATTTCCGCACAATAATTTGGAAGCTTTGGAACACATTTTGAAAGTATGTGAAGATACGTACCGTACAAAGCTTGTTATTGTAGACGGAGTATACTCTCAGGAAGGGGATACTTCACGTGCTAAAGAAATATATGCTCTTGTAAAAAAATATAATGCCTATCTTATGGTAGATGATGCCCATGGCGTTGGAGTTATAGGAAAAACCGGGAGAGGTGCCCTTGAGGACGATGGTTTATTGGATAAGGTAGATTTTATAACAGGAACATCCAGCAAGACTTTTGGCAACCTGGGAGGATATACGATTGCGAACAAAAAAATAGCATCATTCCTTAAGTTCCAGTCCAGGCAGCATATTTTCTCAGTAACACCACCACCTTCTTCCTTCGGAATTCTAAAAGCAATTGATCTTATTGATGAAGAGCCATTCTGGAAAGATAAGCTATGGGATAATATCAATTATTTCAAAAAAGGCCTTAATGATTTAGGTTTGGATACAGGAATTACCTGCTCAGCGATCATTCCGGTGAAAATAGGAGACCAGAACAAGATGTGGGATATCGGAAGGATATTGCTTGAGGCAGGAGTGTATACAAATCCTATTATGTATCCCGCCGTAGCGAGAAAAGATGCACGTATAAGAATGACAGTAACAGCCCGACACGAGAAAGAACATCTTGATAAAACACTTAATGTTTTTGATGATATAAATAAAAAATTGCATATTGCAAAAAAATAATAAATTATGCCCAGAAAAGTAGTGCAAGGCCCCATCAGGGACAAAGAAAAAACAAAGCAGAAGCTGCTTGCAGCAGTTGGTAAAATTTTGAGAGTTAAAGGATACTCCGGTCTTAAAGTAAGTAAGATTGCAGCAGTAGCCGGTTTCGACAAAAAGCTTATCTATGAGTATTTTGGAAGTACAGACAAACTTATTGACGAGTATATAAAATCTCAGGATTACTGGAGCAAATTCAGTCCGGATATTGAAGAAGAAATACAGGTAGGTAAAGGTAAGGAAGATTTAACCCAGGGAATTCTTATGCAGTTTGAAAGCCTTAAGAAAAATAAAGAATTACAAAAAATTATTCTTTGGGAACTTTCGGAAAGCAAGCCGATACTTAAAAACATATTAAAGCAAAGAGAAGATGTAGCGGCTAATCTGTTTGAAAATGTTACGGATCCTTACTTTGGAGAGAATGCCACAAACGTTAGAGCGATGCTGGCATTAATAGCAGCAGGAGTTTACTACCTGAATCTGTTCCCGGCATACAACGGAACCGAATTCTGTGGTATTGATATGAGAACGGAAGAAGGAAGAGCTGAAGTTCAAAAAGTAATCGTTGAGATTATAGACCATTACTATAAAACAAAAAAAGCAAAAGATTAATCATTAAAAGTTTTCCAATTTGACCGAAAAATAATTTTTTGTTGATAATTTGAAAACTTTTAATTTTCAGATTAAAACTATATTTCTTATTTTTGACCAATGGAAAATTTTATCGTATCTGCAAGAAAATACCGTCCTCAGCAGTTTGACACTGTAGTAGGGCAATCTCATATTACAGATACCTTAGAACATGCTATTGGAGAAAATCAATTGGCTCAGGCCTTACTTTTCTGCGGTCCTAGGGGTGTGGGTAAAACTACTTGTGCCAGAATCCTGGCCCGTAAGATCAATGAAAAGGACGGTTCTGTTTCAGAAGACGGCTTCGCCTACAACATCTATGAACTGGATGCGGCGTCCAACAACTCCGTAGATGATATCAGGGAACTGATAGACCAGGTCCGCTTTGCGCCTCAGGTAGGTAAGTATAAGGTTTATATTATCGATGAGGTGCACATGCTGTCTTCCGCAGCCTTTAATGCATTCCTTAAAACCCTTGAGGAACCGCCTGCACATGCGATCTTTATTTTGGCAACTACTGAGAAGCACAAAATAATTCCTACCATATTATCCAGATGTCAGATCTACGACTTCAAGAGAATTACCATTGAAGATATCCAGGGACATCTGCGCAACATTGCTCAGAAGGAAAATATCCAGTATGAGGATGATGCCCTGTATCTTATTGCCCAGAAGGCGGATGGTGCCTTAAGAGATGCGCTTTCTATTTTTGACAGGCTTTCCACATTTTCCCAGAAGAATATTACATTGGTCAAAGCCGCTGAAGTACTCAATATTCTTGATTATGACCAGTATCTCAATATAGTGGATCTCGCTAAAGAAAATAAAATTCCTGAAGTACTTTTTGCTTTTAATGAAATTGTGAAAAAAGGCTTCGATCCCCATATTTTTATTGCCGGCCTGGGAAATCATTTCAGAGACCTGATGATGGCGCAGAATGCCAGGACAATCGAACTTATTGAAGTGGGGGAAAGGACCAAAGTGAAATTTGTAGAGCAAAGCCAGAAATGGAGCCCTCAGCAACTGATCGATGGCATAGAGATCTGCAATCATGCGGATATCAATTACAAAAACTCCAAGAATCCAAGACTTACAGTAGAAATTGCACTGATGCAGCTGTCTTCCCTGACAGCTAATTTAGGCGATACTAAAAAAAAAAGTTCTTAATACTGGCTCCGTTTCTCAGTGAGAAACAGGAAGTAAAAATCCCCGAAAAAACTCCGGAGAAAAAAGAGATAGTAGCAGAAGTACAGCCTGTACAGGCAGAAACCGTTCAGGTAACATCTGTAAAAACTACAAAACCCTTGTCCAGACAGGGAATTTCTTCCGGCTTCAGCATCAATTCCTTACTAAATAAAGAAGAGAAAGAAGTAAAAGAAGAAATCGTAGCTGTAAAAACGGAAAATCTTCCTCAGAACCATTTTACAGAAACAGATCTCCAGATGGAATGGAACCTTATGCTCAAGCAGCTCCAGACCAGAAACAGCTTTATCTTTAATGCCGTAAAAACATTTAAGCTGATAAAAGCAGGAGAAAATACGATCAAAGTATTATATCCTTCCGATTCTGCTAAAGCCGAATTCGATAAAATTGCAGGCGAATTTTTCAATCATTTCAAAACAAAAGTTCACAATCATGCTATTGAGATAGATTACCAGCGTGATTTCGATAACCTTAAAATTGAAGTGCTTACCAAAAGAAAAGTATTCGAAAAATTTATCGAAAAAAATCCTCTTTTAAAAGATCTGGATGATCTGATGAAATTCGATTTAACGTAGCTTATTGTATTTATCACAATTTTTTTTTGTCAGAATAAGTTTTTTTATATCTTTGTCAAAGATTTTTGCAAAAATTAAGTTTTTGACAAAAACAAATAAGATTAAAACTAAACAACAGAAGTTTCAGAATCCAGTGGAAAAATCGTTAATCCCATCTCTGTCTCATTTTGTACCCGCTGATTTCTTTAGCGGTTATTTTAGTTTTTCTGCTTTCTATTATAGAAATTTCAGAACGTATTATCGATTTTATTGGTACTGCTAACTGAATTTCTTTCCAAAAAATACAGGAGAAGTAAAGTCCTTACATTTTCCTGATTCCTTTAAACAATTTTGAACGGCATTTTTTGAAAAGAATTATAAAATGAATTTTATAATGAAAGGGCTATTGCTGTTAACTTAGAAAATAAAAAAACAATAAATTTAAAAATATGAATTTAAAAGATGTAAAAAACGAGTGGATCAACGAGCTTTCACAGCCATTAATGATCGCCGGGCCATGCAGCGCTGAAAGTGAAGCACAAATGCTTGAAACCGCCAAAAGAATAAAAGAAACCAATGCTCAGGTGCCTATTTTCCGTGCCGGGATATGGAAACCCCGTACGAAACCAAATGGTTTTGAAGGAGTAGGAGTGATCGGACTGAACTGGCTGAAAAAAGTAAAAGAAGAATACGGTTTCAAAACAGCTACGGAAGTAGCGAACGCCCACCACGTATTTGCCGCCCTGGAAGCTGATGTAGATGTTCTTTGGATCGGAGCGAGATCTACCGTAAACCCTTTTACAGTTCAGGAAATTGCAATGGCTTTAAGAGGAACCAATAAGCCGGTATTCGTTAAAAACCCTGTCAATCCCGATCTTGCTTTGTGGATTGGTGCTTTGGAAAGACTTTTAGGGCAGGACATTAAAAACCTCGGAGTTATTCACAGAGGATTCTCAACTTACCAGAAAACAAAATACAGAAATAACCCTAACTGGCAGATTGCCCTTGATTTCAAAAGCCAGTTCCCTAATATTCCAATGCTGATAGACCCTTCCCACATCTGCGGAAACAGGACAGGTCTTGCAGATGTTACGCAGGAAGCCTTAAACGTAGGATACCAGGGGGCCATTATTGAAACACACTGTAATCCTGATGAAGCATGGAGTGATGCTTCCCAGCAGATTACGCCTGAAGTGCTGGCAGAACTGATCGGAAACCTGAAAGTAAGAAATTCCGGTCTTGCAGGTTTTGATAACGAAATGGGAAGACACAGAACCCTGATCTCTGACCTTGACTTCCAGTTGATCGAGCTGCTTTCTCAAAGAATGAAGATCTCCGAAAAGATCGGAAAGCTTAAAAAAGAAAATGATATAGCCATCTTCCAGCCTGAAAGATGGAAAGTGATTACAGAATACGCTACACAGAAAGCAAAAGAAACCGGAATGTCTCAGGAATTTATTGAGAAGGTTTTCAAAGCTATTCACGAAGAATCTATTGAGGTACAGAACAGTATTATGATTGAAAAGTAAGGAGTTAGGAATCAGAAGTTAGGAATAAGGAATGATCTTTCTGAATTTCTGTAAACTGATAATAGGGCTTAGGGTACTTGGATTATAGGAGAAATGATTTTTGTTTTCAACTATATCCTGAACCCTAAGCCCTAATTCCTTATATTTGCATCACATTATTTATGAAAGGAAAAATCATTAAATCTACAGGCAGCTGGTATCAGGTCATGGAATTCGAAACGGATAAAATTTTCGAAGCCAGGATCAGAGGCAAATTCAAACTGATTAAGACAAGGCTTACCAATCCGCTCGCTGTAGGAGATTTTGTAGAATTTCAGTTAGAATCAGACGGTATTGCGTGGATCACCAAAATTGAGCCCCGTACCAACTATCTGATCAGGAAATCTGTCAACCTTTCAAAAGAAGCCCATATTATTGCTTCCAATATAGATCTGGCATGTTTTATCTTCACCCTGAAACATCCTGAAACTTCACTTGGTTTTCTCGATCGTTTTCTGGCATGCTGCGAGGCCTATAATATTACCCCTTTAATCCTGTTCAATAAAATTGACGTTCTGAACGATGAAGAAATAGAGCTGGTAAAAGATATAGAATTCCTATATCAGGAAATAGGTTATGACACTCTGGAAATTTCCTCTTATTCCAAACTGAATTTTGATCAGCTTCAGGAACTTCTTAAAGATAAAACTTCCGTATTCTTCGGACATTCGGGTTGCGGGAAATCTACTTTGGTTAATGCATTGCAGCCGGGATTGAATTTAAAAACTTCTGAAATTTCAGATTCCCATCTGAAGGGAAAACATACGACCACTTTTGCTCAAATGCATTTCTGGGATTTTGGCGGCAATGTTATCGATACACCGGGGGTTCGCGAATTTGCAATGATCGACATTGAAAAAGAAGAAGTACAGCATTATTTCCCTGAAATTTTCAAAAAAAGGGAAGAGTGTAAATTCCACAACTGTCTTCACATCAATGAGCCTAAATGCGCTGTTCTGGATTCCCTTGAAACCGGAGAGATCCAACATTCCCGTTATTCAACGTATGTAAAGCTGATGGAAGAAGCAGAAGAATCCCAGAAATAGATTCCTTAATCTTCAGACAATATTTATATACCTTTTGAAACACTTCGCTCTTGGGAAAACCGATTGCAGATGGGCTGCATTTTTCAGTTTTAAATCTGATCTTTTATAGATACAGAAAAAAATTCCGTCATTCTAAATTTTTTTCTGGATAATGTTCTTCCTGATTTCACAATAAGTCTACTTTTTGTCTTGAAAATTCTGCCAGATATGTCCGAATTTTGGAATTCAGATCTATGAAATAAAAAAATATCAAAAAATTAATATTATTTCATTGATTGAAAATGAAGCAATAATGTGTTAATATGGTTTTAATGGCTTTTTAAAATTATTAAATCCGCAATAAAAGCCTTTGTTTTTTATCAATAAAAAACCCAGCCGAAGCTGGGTAAAAACTAATAACCATGAAAACTCAAATTAAACATGAGAATCGTAATAGAATTAACAATTACTGTGCCAAAGTTTTGGAGTGTTTCTTAATAAAAGTTATTTTTATGTTAAAAAAAAATTAAAATAAAAATCAAAGATATTTTTTGTAATTTTGCGGCATTAAAAAAATATACATTTATGTCTAACATTACATTCACTATGATTAAGCCTGATGCAGTAGCAGATGGACATATCGGGGCTATATTAGGGAAGATCGCAGAAGGAGGTTTTAAGATCAAAGCATTAAAATTAACTCAGCTTACTGTTGCTGATGCCAAAAAATTCTACAAAGTACATGCTGAAAGACCATTTTATGGTGAGTTGGTAGAATTCATGAGTTCAGGTCCTATCGTAGCTGCTGTTTTAGAAAAAGACAATGCAGTAGAAGACTTCAGAACATTGATTGGTTCTACAAATCCTGCAGAAGCTGCAGAAGGTACAATCAGAAAAATGTTTGCAAGAAGCATCGGTGAAAATGCAGTTCACGGTTCAGATTCTGACGAGAACGCTCTTATCGAAGCTCAGTTCCATTTTTCAGGAAGAGAAATTTTCTAAGAAAACCACTCAAAAATATAAAGCCAGAGAATCTTCTCTGGCTTTTTTGTTTTTATGCCTTTTAACCGATAGATTATAAATTGCTTTCAATTGCGGTAACTTTTTCCCGGTACAGTTCCAAAGGCTTGTCCAGCAATAGGGCAATCACTGTCAGGTTTTTGTCGAGCCTGTCCTTCGGAATGTCAATGTATATAATTCCGGGAGTATCACTCCAGTAAAGCTTATTGTATATTTCGTGACTGATGATGGATCCTTCCCCAACAATTCTTACCCTTGCAATATTATTTTTGATCCCCTTCAAAGCTACCGGGCCGGTAGGTGTACCTTCTACAAAAAGGTAAACCGTTTGCCTGTCTTTGGAAAGTGCACTCATTCCGGAATAATGGCCTTCGGGAAGACCTTTACCTGTACCATAAAGTGCTTCGGCATGTTTACTGATCCACTGAAGTGTTTCCGGGTTTGTTTTTTCTGATTCCGGTATTTTCATATCCTCGCCGTCACTGGTAAGACCTGAACCATCCAGGATATTTTTCCCGCTGTGAATAGCATTTGCTATGTCATAAACTGCTGTTTTTGTATGTGTATTCTGGAGAATATCGGTAAGAGGGTGCAGGTCAGGGCTAAAATTCTTAAGAAGAACGGGTGGGTCTTTAAAGGTAAGTTCTACCGTAGTAACATCCTGATCAAATTTAATTTGAGACAGATCAAGAGTCATTGTAGTTTCATTGCTGAAATTAAAGTTTACTCTGGCATTTTCATCACCTACAATCTTTACTGCGGCCGGTTTACTTCCCAGACCATATACTTTTACAAAATCCTTGGCTTCTTCAAGATAAAGAAAAATTGATTTTTTGTTCTCTGAAACAGAAGATTTTCCTTTAAAATTTTCAAAAGGGATGCCATGGGAGGTTTTATAGACTGCTACTTTGTTTTTGGAAGTCCATCTTCCCAGGTTTCTTAAAATCTCAGCCTGTTTTTCAGGAATAGTTCCGTCAGACTTTGGCCCAATGTCAAGAAGAAGATTGCCGCCCATACTGATCACATCCGCCAGTGTTCTTACGATCATATTTGGGGTCTTGTAATGGTTGTCATAAGGCTGGTATCCCCAGGAATCATTCATGGTGTAGCACAGTTCCCAATATTGGCTTTGGGGCTTTACCACAGGAATTCCCTGTTCAGGGGTATCATAATCACCGTGGTTATTGAGTCTTGAATTGATGATAATATCCTGGTTATACTTTTTTAGAATCTCTAAAGCATGGGGAGCCCGCCATTCTGCAGAAGTATGCTCCCAGTCACCATCAAACCATAACAGATCAGGGTGGTATTGCAATGAAAGTTCATTCAGTTGGGTTTGGTAATAAGTAATGAATTGCTTCCAGCGTTCTGGGTTTTCTTTAATTTCATACCGCTTCTTGGTACGGGTGCTGACATCATAATAAGGATGGCTCCAGTCCGGGAGGGAGAAATACAGCCCTGTTTTCAGGCCGGACTTTTTAAGACTGTTAACAAAAGGAGAAAGAACATCCTTTTTGGCAGAAGAATGTTCCGGAATGGTGGTCGCTTTTTCAGCTTTTGAATTCCAAAGAGCGACACCGTCATGGTGTTTGGTAGTGATAACTGCATATTGGGCCCCGGATTTTTTAATCAGCTCAACCCACTCTTCAGGTTTGTATTTTGAAGCAGAGAATCCGTTCAGCTGCTTCATATAATTTTCGTGACTGATATAGTTGTTAAAAAATGACCAGGATTCAGAGATTCCGTCCACAGAGTAGATGCCCCAGTGGATAAAAATGCCTAGTTTGGCATCTTTAAACCATATCATTTTTTTATTTTCAGAAGGTTTTGTCTGGGCGTTAATATGGCATGATACGGCCACCAATCCCAGGAAAAAAGCTTTCATCATCATGTTGGTTATTTTCCTTTAAATTAAAGCTTAAATATAAATAAAGAAGTTCTACTTTCCGGATTATCCCTTTAAATCTTGTATTTTTCGTGAAAATAAAGAGCTAAATCATAAATTTAAAAACGTTCCTGAATAAATTGTTGTATTTTTATCATCATCATAATGGAATACTTATTGTAAGTTTCATTAAAAAATGTATTATGAAAGTTCCAGCATTAGTAATGGCCAGCCTGTTGGCTGTAAGTGTATCAGGGCAGACGACAAAACCTGTTAAAAAAGTGAAAAAGCCGGTTGCCAAAATAAAAAAGGCAGAGTCTCCAAAGACTATAAAAACTGCAGAAACAAGATTTGTACCCAAGAAAGATACCATTCTTAGAGGTGGTGGTGCATGTCCTGCCTGCGGAATGGGATAAGATATGAATAAACCGTTGTTAGGATTGGCTATGATGCCGGAGGCAGATTTTGTTTCCGCCATACTTCCTGCCCTGCAAAATAATTCTGTGGATGTATTGGAATGGTCTTTCGATACCTTTTATGATGTGGAAGAACCGGAATGGCTTTCCGGGCTTCTTGACTTTTATGCAGAAAACGACCGGCTTCTTGGTCATGGCGTTTATTATTCCCTTTTTGATGCCCAATGGACCAGCCGCCAAAAAGACTGGCTTAAAAAATTAAAAGAAGAAACCAAACGCAGAAAATACAATCATATTACCGAGCACTTCGGGTTTATGAATACCGAAAATTTCCATCAAGGCGTTCCGCTGCCTGTTCCATTGCACGCCAAAACTCTTCAGATAGGAAAAGACAGGCTTAAAAGACTTCAGGATACAGTAGAAGTTCCTGTGGGAGTGGAGAATCTTGCTTTTTCGTTTTCTATGGATGATGTAAAAGAGCAGGGTGAATTTTTGGAAAAGCTTGTAGAAGGTATTGACGGGTTTCTTATCCTTGATCTTCACAATATCTACTGCCAGTCGTGTAATTTTGAAATCGATATGCAGGAAATTATACGGATGTACCCTTTGGAAAGGGTCAAGGAAATTCATCTTTCAGGAGGAAGCTGGCAGGAAAGTGCTTACGGAAACAAACCTGTAAGAAGAGATACCCATGATGATAACATTCCTGTAGAAATAATAGATGTTCTTCCGGAGGTTTTCTCTCAATGCCCTAATCTTGAATATATTATTATTGAAAGGCTGGGGCATACACTGGATACTGAGGTGAAAAAACAGCTTTTTTTTGATGATTTTAACAAAGTGAAAGAGATTATTGAAGTTTCAGATTTCCCCGCTGGAATAACAAAAGCATGGAATAAAAGAAAGGGAGAATCTTCAGAGCCGGTGGAAGATCTGCTGCTGTATGAAGAGCAGACAAAACTCACAAAAATCCTGTTCGAAGGCAATACGGTTCAATCTGTTAAAAATGAAGCGTTTCATTATTTCAATCCTGAAAACTGGGATAAGGAAATGATTACTACTGCCCAGCAAATTATCAAAAAATGGAATCCTTATTAGGATTTTCTCACTATACATCACAAATCAAAATATATGAAAATGACAACTGTATTTTTGTTAATTACGGCTGTGCTTACGGCATTAATTGCCGGGCTTTTTTATGCCTATTCGTGTTCTGTAGTTCTGGGATTGGGTAAGCTTTCCGATATGGAATACCTGAAATCGATGCAGAGCATTAACCGGGAAATTCTTAACCCTGTATTTTTTATGAGCTTTATGGGAACCGCAATACTGCTTCCGGTTACTACCTTTCTGTTTCGGGGAGAGCAGCCTGCCTTTCTTTTTCTTCTGCTTGCTTCTGCCGCTTATCTCATAGGAGTTTTCGGAGTAACGGTTGCAGGAAATGTTCCTCTGAATGACATGCTTGATAAGTTTGATATCAATAGTTCGACAGCAGATGCAATCAGTCAGATGCGCGGCAATTTTGAAAACCGGTGGAACCTTTTAAATAATATCAGAACAGTATTTTCGGTAATAAGTATTGTCCTGGTGATCTGTGCGTGCATCTGGAACAAATATTTTCCGGAATAATCTGTCTGAATGCGTAGAAATACTTAATCGGAAATTCAGTATTTATACGGATGCGTCATATAGGATTTTATTTGGAAATTTACATCAGTAATTGCACAATGGAATCTTAAGCATTTAAAGTCTTACGACAAAAAACTAATAACCACATAAGCTCAAATTCCGCAAGAAGAAAGGTAGTCTCCCAAGGGCTGCCTTTTTCTTTATCATCGTTTGAAAACTCACTTTGAAAAGTTTTTTCTGATAAAATTGTTTTTGGTTCTCAACAGACTGACTAAACTGATATATTTTTAAATAGAAAAAGGCAGCCTTTGGCTGCCTTTTTCTATAGATATTTAAAATTTTTAAATCTTAAGCAATTCTATCGTTCTTTCCGGGCTCTCCGCAGAGAAAACTGCATTTCCTGCCACAAGAACATCTGCTCCGGCTTCGAAAAGTTTAGAAGCGTTATCAAGATTAACCCCACCATCGATTTCAATAAGTGCTGTAGAATTATTACTTAAAATAAGGTCCTTGGTTTCAGCAATCTTTTTGTATGTATTTTCGATGAATTTCTGGCCTCCGAATCCTGGATTTACACTCATTAAAAGAACAAGATCCACATCCGCAATAATATCTTCAAGCATCAGCACCGGAGTGGAAGGGTTTAAAACAACACCTGCTTTTGCTCCTTTGCTCTGAATATGGTGAATAGTTCTGTGAAGATGTGTACAAGCCTCATAATGTACAGAAATAAGATCTGCACCGTGATCGATAAATTCATCCACGTATTTTTCAGGCTCTACAATCATCAGATGGACATCAACAAATTTTTTAGCATGCTTCTGTACCGTTTTCATGACTGGAAAACCAAATGAAATGTTGGGTACAAACCTCCCGTCCATCACATCAATGTGGAACCAGTCTGCCTGGGAGTTGTTCAGCATTTCAATGTCTCTTTGCAGATTCCCGAAGTCTGCGGATAATAGGGATGGAGCAATAAGCTTCGTTTTCATTTTTACTTTTTATACTTATACTTAGATTTCAATCCTTTAAAATGGATTAACAACCAAAAAATAATATAGGAAGATACTTCCAAATACAATTGTTTCTATGATTGTTAATTTGATATAATTAAATTTAATAACTAGCAGCCTGTCAATTATAAATAATCCTAAAGGTACAATACTAAAAATCAATAACATTTCAAGAATCATATTATATGCTGAGCCTGTTTTGGGAGGATCAAACATTTTATATACAATTAAAAAAGCTATATAAATAAAAAAAAGAGCTGTTAAAATTGATATAAAAGTGGGCTTTCGGATTAAATGATAAAAGATGTTCTTCATTTAATGATACTTCAGCTTCATTTCCGGCTTGATCTTCAGAAGGGTTTCATAGATCAGCTGGATCACATTACCCACATCTTCCTTAGATACCATTTCTACCGTTGTGTGCATGTAGCGCAAAGGTAAGGAAATTAAAGCACTTGGAACCCCGCCGTTGGAGTGGGCAAAAGCGTCTGTGTCCGTTCCTGTAGCCCTGCTTGCCGCAGCTCTTTGAAACGGAATTTTTTTGTTTTTTGCAGTATCGATGATGAGTTCCCTGATGGTATGGTGGATGCTTGGCGCAAAGAAAACTACCGGTCCGTCACCACATTTCTGGTCGCCCTCTTTTTTCTTTTCGATCATCGGAGTGGTTGTATCGTGGGTAACATCGGTCACAATGGCGATATTGGGTTTAATGGTATCTGCGATCATATCTGCACCATATAGTCCCACTTCTTCCTGCACGGAATTAGTGATGTAGAGCCCGAATGGAATTGTTTTTTTGTTCTCCTTTAAAAGCCTCGCTACTTCTGCGATCATAAAACCGCCGATTCTGTTGTCTAAGGCTCTGCAGACAAAATATCTGTCATTCATTTCAAAGAATTCATCAGGGTAGGTGATCATGCATCCTACATAAATTCCCATTTCTTCAACTTCTTTCTTGGAAATTGCCCCGCAGTCGATGAAGATATTTTCAATTTTCGGAGTCGGTTCATTCTGGTTGGTTCTTGTATGAATGGCTGGCCATCCGAATACTCCTTTTACAATTCCTTTTTCTCCATGAATATGAACTACTTTTGAAGGAGCAATCGTCTGATCCGACCCTCCGTTTCTGATTACATAGATTAATCCGTCATCGGTAATATAGTTTACGTACCATGAGATTTCGTCTGCATGAGCTTCAATCACAACTTTAAATTCAGCATCGGGATTCACTATGCCATAGCATGTTCCATAATGATCTACTTCTATTTTATCTACATACGGCCTGATGTAATCCATCCAGATTTCCTGACCTTTATGTTCGTAACCTGTTGGGGAAGAGGTATTTAAGTATTTTTCTAAAAATTTCAAAGATTTCTTTTCAAATTTCATAAAAAGGAATGATTTTTGCGGGTAATTTTTGTTATTATGAGTGTAAAAATAATGAATTTTAGTAAGATTGTCTGTCTTTTTATCTTCTTTTTTGGAGTCAGTGTTTTTGGTCAGAAGGATTCTATCATTGCAAAACCTCTCAATCAATATCCCGCTGAATCTTTAAAAACAGATGAGTTCGGTAATAGGTACTATTACGATGAACGTCAGAAGATGAAGGTTTATGAAATTAACGGAGAACCCGTAGTCGTACTGGATGAACTGGTTCTGGTGAATAAACCGCGGTTCAATAATCAGCTGGACAAAAACTACTATTATTTCCTTAATAAAAAGCTGAACAGGGTATATCCTTTATTTGTCACTGCACTTCAGCAATACAGAGATATCCAGGCTGATATGACCGACATGGACAGTAAGGCTAAAAGGAAATTTGTAAAAGACAGACAAAGTATGCTTGCCGACCAATATGAAAAACAACTCAGAGATCTTACAACCACAGAAGGCCAGGTTTTTGCCAAACTGATGAACAGAGCAACCGGAAAAAATGTTTATGAAATCATAAAAGAAATGAGAGGCGGGTGGAGCGCATTCTGGTGGAATGTAAAAGGTAAAATGGCAGACATTGACCTGAAAGACCAATATAATCCCCACACGAACAGAACGGATGAGTTTATAGAATCCCTTCTTCAGTCCAACTGGAATTCAGGCTACCTTCAGCCATATCCCGGAGCTTCCGATTTTAAAGTCAGAAAATAATATAAAATTCCTGTAAGCCGGCTTACAGGAATTTTTCTTTTAATTTATCGAACACAATTTTATCTATTGGCAGAGGAAAAGGATTGTCCGGTCTGTCAATGTCAATCCATTCCGTTTTTTCAATGCAGGGATCAAGGATCAGGAAATCTTCTTCATTAGTAATGTTTACTATATAATATATGGTAAGCAGCTGCTCGTTTTCTCTGAAACGCGAAACCAGAAAATCTTCCTGCGTATAAAAATGCTCTACAATTTCTATTTTTACATTCAGCTCTTCGTCGAATTCCCGGTGAAGGCATTCCAAAAGTCCTTCCCCGAATTCCAGGCCACCCCCCGGAAATTTCATTAAAGGTTCCCCGGCATATTCTTCAAACAGGGTCAGTACTTTTTTATCTTTTACTGCACATGCATATACTCGAATGTTGATCTTATCAATCATATAAAATATTTTGTATAGCTAAAATAAGTAAATGTGAGGAAAGGGCAAAGGGAATGATAATTAAATGGTGAAAAGGGATAGAAGCAAAGATGGCTTTACTGTATATGTTTTTATATCTCACGCTCCAGCCTTATTTATCTTCCAGGCTTTTTCACTTCTATCGGCAGTTTCGCGTTTTAACCTTTTTGCTCCAATTACTGCTTCACCGCATTAATCATTTCCCGTTTTCCCGGTGGCCCCTGTTTTTTCTCCACCTTGAAATTCAGTTCCTGGAGAATTCTTCTTACGCTTCCTTTAGAAGAATAGGTTGTTAATAATCCGTTAACGGACATTTTGTCGGAAACCATTTCAAACAGTGGCTTTTCCCATAGGTCCGGCTGTACCCTCGCCCCGAAGCAGTCATAATAAACAAGGTTGATTTTAGGTAAGTCTATGTCTTTCAGGTCAAAGAAGTCACATTCTATTTTTTTTAGATTAAAACCTGTAGTAATTTCCGTCAGTTTTCCCCAGTCCGCCTGATGAATTTTTTGATAAATATTTTTGAATTCCGGGTTATCAAAATGCTCAAAATAGGCAAGATCATTAATTTCGGATTCATTTATCGGGTATTTTTCAAGGGAAAAGTAATTAATGACATGATTTTTGTCAGTTTTTAAATATTCATTAATTGTCACCAAAA
This sequence comes from Chryseobacterium oranimense, assembly GCF_900129755.1. Taxonomy (GTDB): domain Bacteria; phylum Bacteroidota; class Bacteroidia; order Flavobacteriales; family Weeksellaceae; genus Chryseobacterium; species Chryseobacterium oranimense. Next base: position 435,301 of record NZ_FQWT01000003.1, on the reverse strand, counting down.
CATTCAAACCTGTTCCAAAACCGAGTTCTAAAATATTAATTTCGTAATCATTTAACTGATTTAGTCCATTTTTTATAAACACGTGTTCTGCTTCCTGAAGTGCTCCGTGATGAGAATGGTAGTTTTCATTTAAATCATTGATAAACAATGTTTTACTGCCGTCGTTTGTGGTCTTAATTTCTCTTTTCAAGCTATTTTTTTGTCAAATTTACTCTAAAATTTTTATATTTAGAAAATTATGTTAAATTTGTAGAACATCGTAAAAATTTTAAAAAATGATAATTCAAAAAACCGAGAACTCCAGACTTCCGGACTTCGATCCGAACAATTTTTCATTTGGAAATACTTTTATCGACCATATGGTGATATGTGAGTATGAGAATGGAAAGTGGGGTGATGTAAAATTGGTTCCTTACGGCCCAATACCATTTACGCCAGCCATGATGGGTGTAAACTATGGACAAGCTTGTTTTGAAGGTATGAAAGCTTATAAAGACAAAGACGGGCAGGTTTTCCTTTTCAGGCCGGAAAAGAATTTTGAACGTATCAACAAATCAGCGAAACGTCTGGCGATGCCGGAAGTAACTGAAGAAATGTTTCTGGACGGATTAAAGGCATTAGTGGATATCGACAGAAACTGGATCCCGCAGGGAGAGGGAATGTCATTATATATCAGACCATTGATTTTTGCTACAGAGGAAGCTCTGAAGGCAAGAGTTGCCAATAAATACATGTTTGCCATCGTTGCGACACCAGCAAAAAGCTATTATTCAGAACCTGTTTCTGTAAAAATTTCAGACCATTACTCAAGAGCAGCTAACGGAGGGGTAGGTTCTGCTAAAGCAGCGGGTAACTATGCTGCTTCTTTCTATCCTACACAGCTTGCTATTGAAGAAGGATACGAGCAAATTATCTGGACAGATGATGCTACTCACGAATATTTTGAAGAAAGTGGAACAATGAACGTATTTGTAAGAATTAACGATACCATTTATACACCACCTACTTCTGAGAAAATCCTTGACGGGGTAACAAGAGACAGCTTCATCCAGCTTGCTAAAAAGAGAGGAATTGAAGTAAAAATAGAACCTGTAGCAGTAAAAACTGTTATAGAAGCTCAAAAGAACGGAACCCTTAAAGAAGTTTGGGGAGTAGGTACAGCTGTTGTAACTACCGTATTCCAGGCTTTAGGATATCAGGGAGAGAAGCTTGAGCTTCCGAAGCTATCAGATGAGGAAAGCTTTGCAGCAATGCTTAAAAAAGATCTTACAGACCTTCAGAACAACCTAAGCGAAGATCCTTTCGGATGGAGAGTTGTGGTTGAAAAAGACGTTCTGGAAACTGTTTAATTTAACATTATTTGATTCAATAATAGAACCGGCGGAATAAATTTCTGCCGGTTTTTTTATTTTCTCGCTAAATATTGGTAATTTTTCAGAAAATTTAGAATATATGCAATTCGTGAAGTTCAAATTACCTCTTGGTCTGCTTTCTATGCTAAGTGTCCTGGCGGTCTCCTCATGCAGCAGTGATGACGACGGAGAAATGCTGGTCAGTGATACAGCCACCATAACCGTGGAGAATGTAATTGAAGGTAAAGCACTGACACAATACGGAACATTTCAGAACACCGGTTCATCACCTGTTATTAATCCTGGAGAATCGGCTTCTTTTACTTTTTATGCAGGAAAAGGACAAGCGGTGAGTTTTGCAGCAATGTACGGAAACAGCAATGACCTGTTTTTTGCACCGGCCAATCCGGGAATATTGCTTTATCAGAATAACGGCGATCCAGTAACGGGAGATGTATCTTCACAAATCAAACTCTGGGACAACGGAACACGTGTTAATGAAGCTCCGGGATCTACAGTTACTCATCCGGGTACAGCAGAAACCAATGTGAAAAATGTTGCCGAAGTTGCAGGAACCGATGACCAGGGGCATGCTTACCTGCCTGCTTCACAGTTATTAAAAGCAGAAATAACCCATGAGGGAGGAACAAAATTCACGTTGAAATTAACCAATACATCAGGTGGCACCGCCAATGCAACCCCAATCAGTGCCGGAGCCTGGGCTGTTTCCCATATTTCAGGAACAACACTTCTGAAACAGGACCCTATTTTTTCTCCGGGGAAACCTTCAGCCAATGGCTTGACGGATCTTGCTGAAACCGGAAAAACAACACCATTAGAACAATATCTTACCGGCATTACAGGCCCAAATTCAGCTTTTTCACCTGTATTGGTCGTGGTATACAGCGGTAATGATAATCCTATCTTTAAAACAGGTGAAAACGATAGAGGCCAAGGCTTAAAAGAACTTTCCCAGCAAGGTAATGCTGATGTTCTGGCAGCTTTTCTGAAAACAAAGCCCGGTGTAAAACAGGTATTCGTCCTTAAAGATCCGGCAACAAGTATTTTACAGCCCAGAATAAACGGTAACAATGGCGGTAAAGCCTCACAGGTAATATCTGCCCAAAAAGGAGACCGTATTGCTTTGGCAACAATGTATGCACAATCCAATGACTGGTTTATCGCAGCTACCAATAATGGGGTAGATGGTTCTACCAGAGGTGATATTTCTTCCATTATGGGGCTTTTTGACAGCGGAACCCTGGAAAGTTCTTTTCCCGGCGCACACATAGGAACGGGGCCGGCGCAGGCTGAAAGCCAGCCGGTACAGCAGCTTGCCAACCCTAACCAGTTCAATACACTTCCTTCACTTCCGCAAATGATTAAAGTGACCATTCAATAAGAATACATTTAATATAGAAATAAAGATATCACTTCATAACGAGGTGATATTTTTATTTCTGTCTATAGGTTTCTCTGATTTACACAGTAAAAATTAAAGTCTAGAATGTCTGAAATTTATCAGCCGTCGAATCATTCACTTTTAAATTTTTTGATCTTCCATTTTTTCAGTCTTTTTTTTCAACCGATGGAACAATATTTCTCCGAAATGCGTATTTTCGCAAAAGTTTATGAAAAAATTACTCTTCATATCAGCAATAACCCTCTTAAGCTGCAACCGGAAAGCTCCTGTAGCACATCCTCCTGTAGGCGGAGTGCTGAGTCAGAAAGATCTGGATGTTTCCAAGGAAAGGATGAGAAATCTGAATACTTTAGAGCGGGGACAGATTCAGAACTGGATCAGCGGCCAGCCTGTAAAGTATTATCCTACACAGCTTAATTACTGGGTAAGTGTTGAAGGTTTTGATCAGAGAGAAAGAAGAGCGGATAATACCCCGATTTCTTATTCTTATGACCTGTATGATTTTGATGAAACCAAGATCTACGACAAGCCTTTTGAGAGAAGAGATGCCAGATTCGGGCATTTTGATGAACTGAAAGCGGTAGAGAATGCTTTGCGTTTTATGCATGATGGAGAAGAAGTAACGCTTTTGGTCCCTTCATCACTGGCCTACGGAACCTTTGGAGATGAAAAGAATATAGACAACGATATCCCACTAATCATAAAATTAAAAGCGCTATAAATAATGAAATTGTTTAACAAGCATATAATTCTGGCAGCGGCAAGTATTTCGCTGATGAGTTGTACCCCAATCTATAAAAAAATGAACGTAGACAAAGAAACTTACGAAGGTCTTCATGACGGACTTTATGCAAACCTTCAGACTTCTAAAGGAAACCTGATCGTGCAGTTCGAAGACAAAAAAGCACCGGTAACTGTAGCCAATTTTATTGGTCTTGCAGAAGGAAAAATAGATAACAAAGCAAAAGCTAAAGGAGTTCCTTATTATGACGGAACTATTTTCCACAGAGTGATCAAAGATTTCATGATCCAGGGAGGTGATCCTCAGGGAACAGGAATGGGAGATCCGGGATATAAATTCGAGGACGAGAAAAACGACCTTAAGCACACAGGTAAAGGAATCCTTTCTATGGCCAACTCTGGACCTAATACCAACGGTTCTCAGTTCTTCATCACTGAAGTGGCTACTCCGTGGTTAGATGGAAGACACACGATCTTCGGAAAAGTAGTAAAAGGTAACGATGTGATCGACGCGATCGCTAACGTAGAAAAAGGAGCTCAGGACAAACCTAAAACAGATGTTGTTTTAGAGAAAGTATCAGTTTTCAGTAAAGGGGACGAATACAAAAACTACGATCCAGCAAAAACTTTCAACGAAGGAAAAGCTAAAATCGCAGAAAACAACAAAGCTTATATCGCTAAAGAAGAAGCTGAGAGAAAGAAAAAAGAAGAAGAATTCAAAGCTAACCAGGAGAAAATGGTGGAAAACCTTAAAGCTGGAATGCAGAAAACTGAATCCGGATTATATTACAAAATCACTAAAACAGTTGCAGGAGGAAAAGTTCCTAAAGCAGGAGATAATGTATCTGTACACTATGCAGGTAAGTTAATCGACGGAACAGAATTCGATTCTTCATTCAAAAGAAACGAGCCTATCGAAATTCCAATCGGAATGGGAAGAGTGATCAAAGGATGGGATGAAGGTATCCTGTTGCTAAAAGAAGGAGAAACTGCTACATTACTGATCCCGCCTGCAATGGCTTATGGAGAAAGAGGAGCAGGAGGTGTTATCCCGCCAAACGCGTGGTTAGTTTTCGATGTTGAGCTTGTGAAAGTACAATAATTGAATTTAAAATATATTGAAGCCGTCTGTAAAGTACGGCTTTTTTATTTTGAAAAAATACCGGGAAAATACGGATTTCCGTAATCGTATTTTTTTGCATTTTTATAGATTAGTATACTAAAAGTAAAACATGAATGAATTTGGAGGAAATTGGACCGAAAATAAGATTGAAATTTTGGTTGAATATGCTAGGGCATATCTAACCATAATGAAAAAGAAAGCAGAAGAATATAATTGGCAATTACTTTATTTTGATGGCTTTGCAGGTTCTGGAGAAATTAAAGGCGAAGATAAAAATAATATTGTAGGTGCAGCAAAAAGAATTTTGGAAATTGACCACCCAAGAGGCTTTGATTTATACTATTTTGTTGAAAAAGAAAAAGAATTTGCAGAAAATCTTAAGAAAACTTTACATGAAACATTTCCAAATAAAAAGAAATGTATACATGTTGCTAACAACGATTGCAATGAAAAAATAGAGTCAATGAGCAGATTTCTCTCTGAAAAGAAGAAAAGATATAAATCATTAGCTTATATCGATCCTTATGGTATGCAAGTCAATTGGAAATCCTTACAAACATTAAAACAACATTCAGTTGATGTTTGGATTTTAGTTCCTACTGGCATAGGATTAAATCGTTTATTAAAGAAAGATGGAAATATTTCGGAAGCTTGGATAGCTAAATTAGAAATGTTCTTAGGTATGACAAAAGATGAGATATTACCATATTTTTATCAAGAATCTACTATTCATACATTATTTGGAGAAGAAATAAAAATAACTAAAGAGCAAAACGCAGTCGAAAAAGCTGCAAAACTTTATGAAGAAAGATTAAAAAATCTTTTTAAATTCGTATCGAAGCCCTATATTTTAAAAAATAAAAATAATTCTATAATGTTTCACTTTTTTATGGCATCTGATACAAGGGTTGCTATAAATATTGCAAATTCTATAACAAAAAAATTCAACAATGGCACAATCTAATATAGAATGGACTGAGATGACATGGAATCCAACTACAGGTTGCGATAAAATTTCTGCGGGATGTAAATTCTGTTATGCAGAAATAATGTCTAAAAGATTACAAGCCATGGGATTAGAAAAGTATAAGGATAATTTTGAAGTAAGAATTCATGAAGATGCTTTAGATGCTCCTTACACTTGGAAAAACTCTAAGGTTGTCTTCGTTAATTCAATGAGTGATTTATTTCATAAAGATATACCACTAGACTTTATTAAAAAAGTTTTTAAAGTTATGAATAACAATCCTCAACATGTTTTTCAAGTTTTGACTAAAAGAGCTGAAAGACTTTTAGAATTACACGCTGAACTTAAGTGGACACATAACATTTGGATGGGAGTTTCAGTCGAAAATGAAAAAGTTAAAGATAGAATTGATTTCCTCAGGAGTACAAATGCTAAAGTAAAATTTTTATCTCTTGAGCCTTTAATAGGACCATTGCCGAATTTAAATTTAGAAAATATAGATTGGGTTATTCTAGGAGGTGAAAGTGGTCATAAGCCAAGACCTATGAATGCAGATTGGGTTATAGATATTCAAGAGCAATGTAAAAAAAGTGATGTTGCATTTTTCTTTAAACAATGGGGTGGAAAAAATAAAAAAGCAGCGGGGAGATTATTAAATGGTAGGACTTATGACGAAATGCCTGAAATAGAATTGCAAAGAAGTGTATAAATAATATTAAACGTATGGATTCAAAAGATTGGTTACAAATTATTGACTTAGGTTTTAAATTAATAACATTGATTGTAGTAATTATTAGTGCTCGCATTGCTTATAATACTTTAAAAAAAAGCCATGAATGGAATAGACGAAAATCAACACAAGAAGTATTGAGAGATTTAGTATTAGGAGATTATCCAAAATATTCAAAAGTACTTCTTGATAATGGTATTAAGGTGTTTTTAAAAACTGAAACTTACAGTAATTCACTAGACGCTATTGCAGACGATAAAAAAGAAGAAATTATTAATGCAACTAAAAGCATATTTAATTTGTTTGAGTTTATTGCAATAAATATTAAAAATAATTCGATTGATGAAGACATTTGCTATGACTATTTAGGTTGGATGTATACTGCATATTATAATTGGGGGATCGAATATATTAAAACTGAAAGACTAAAGGCAAATGATGATTTTAGGGTTTTGGGTAATTTTGAAGAAAGAGCTAAAATATGGTGTAGTAGATTAGAAAAGGAAAGAAAACCTAACATGATTGAGGGAAAACCCAAGCTTTAGTGATGGTTTAACAAAAAAACTATTATTTTAGCATAAAATATTTTAAGTGAAAAAAGTCCTCTACACCCTTCTCATTCTATCCACAACAACTATTTCCGCCCAGGGAAAGAAGTTCTTTAAAAGCGGGGAAGTAAAGCTTCAGAATCCTGTAGAAAAGATCAACCTCAGATATGCCAATGATCTGCCTTTTGTGCAGGTTAATATTAATGGCAAACCTTATAATTTTTTATTTGATACCGGAGCGCCTACCGTAATTTCTACAGCTGTATACACTGAGCTGGGACTGGAAAAAAAACATACAGCTAAAGTTAAGGATTCCCAGAAAAACAAGCAGGAGCAGATTTTTACTATTCTGCCGGAAATGGTTGTTGATAAAGCTGTTTTTAAAAATGTAGGAGCAATAGTAATGGACTTCAGTGTTTCTGAGCTAAGCTGCTTTAAAATTGATGGCATCCTGGGAGCTAATCAAATGGCAAAACTTTTCTGGAAAATCAATTATGCAGAGAATTCACTTGAGGCTTCAGAAGACCTGACCCAATTTAATCCTGCAGATTATGATATTGTTATTCCTTTCAGTCCTAGACCACAGAAAACGCCCGTTGTAGAAACCGATCTGCAGGGCAAAAAAATAGATCTTACTTTCGATACCGGATTTTCCGGAAGGCTGAAGATAATAGATGGTGCGTATGACGTTCAAAAGGCACTAAAGAGTATAGAAGTCTACGGAACCAATTCTGTAGGTGCTTATGGGGCGGCAAAACCGGCACCGGGATATATTTTCAGAACGGCAGCTCTGCCATTAGGAAACAAAATCTTCCCGAATGAAATAATTGCCACTGGAAATGCAAGCCTGGTCGGAAATGATTTCTTTAAAAACTTTGTTTTCATCCTTGATTGGTCCGGAAACAAAATTTACATGAAACAGATTAAAAATGAACCTGCCAAACTGGAATCATTCGGTTTCGGTTACCGTTTTATAGATTCAAAACCAACAGTAGCCTTTGTATTTCAGGAAGAAAACTTTCCGTTAAGGGTAGGAGATACTATTATCAGCATTAATAACGTGAATCTAAATAACCTCGACAAAGACGGTGCCTGCCATTACTTTATCAATAGAGTGGAAAACGGACAGAAAACAATTGACCTTAAGATCAGGAGAGAAGGAAAGGAAATGCAGGTGAGGCTTGAAAAGAAGGAATTCCTAAGTGTTTGATTGTCTGAGGAGAATTTTTTAAAGATGTATTAACCATAAGATACATAAAAAGCCGTTCAATAAACTTGAACGGCTTTCTAGTAAAGTAGAAATTAAAGTTATATGTTTCTTGATTTCTTGCTCATATAAGAAGAATTCATTCTTCCGGTAAGGGAACTGATAAATACAATTCCAAAACCGATATATGCCGCAAATGCGGTCAGATATACTATTAAGCTGTTAAAATCAGGTTTTGAGGCATATGCAAAATATACCAGTACGGAAAAAACAGCAAAACTTATCAGAAGCATCAGGCTCCAGATATTCATTTTTGCGGCATCTTCATTTCTCTTAAAAATCATTTCAAAAAAGGCTCTCATCATTAATCACTTTTTAAGGGTTATACATCTGTTTTCCGTTCTTCCATAGAACGGTCCGGAATCATTTTCCGTTATCATTCAGTAGCAAAAAGATCATAGTTGAACTTGGCTAAGGTTATGATCTTATGGCCGTTTGATTGTCTTACATTAGGGTATGCTTTAAGCTGCCCACAAAGTTTTAATTAAAAAACAGTATTGAATCCGGGAAAGGGATTCATGAGCTTTAGGACACCGTACACAATCATCATCGTAAATGGAATTGATAAGAGGATTATCTTTTCCGTTGCATACGGTATCTAAAGAAAAAGGATCATATAAAATAAATATACAAATCCTTGTCCGGCTCAACAGAAACTGAAGTTTCCGCAGTCACCTTTTCTCATCGTCTGTGTTTTAAATAATTTTTTTTCAATGATTTAGCTTGCGAATTTCATGCCAAAGTGACTTTTTCAATATATTTTTCTGCTAAGTAATTTTAAGTTCAGGTTTCAGCGGCTTCTCAAACTTTTATTGCGATAGGAAAACTTGCTTAAAATATATAAAAGGAAAAATTAAAAACTTACTGAGCCAAGCCATTTTCAGTTTTCGGCCTCAGTATTCCCCTCCTCCGGAGGGGTGGCAAATCGAAGATTTGACGGGGTGGTTTCAATACCAAGAGCAATTAACTTATCTATCCATCAAACAAAAAAATCAACAAGTTAATTCCGGAAGCGTACAGCTGTATATAGCTTCATCAGAGTTAACTTGTTGACAAAATCTTTTGCCTTAATCAAAAGGTCTTCAAAACAGTATTCTACCAGTTCTTATCAATCATATAAATAAGCTGGGTCATAGCGGTGGCTCCTAAAAGAAGCTCCCTTCTGTTTACCTTTTCAAAAGTATCTTCTTCTGTGTGGTGGATATCAAAATATCTCTGGGAATCCGGCACCAGCTCTGCCGTAGGAACACCCATGTCATGAAGCGGGTAAATGTCCGTTCCGGAATATTTTCCTTCAAAATTATAAACTCCGTATGGTAAAAACAAGCCGGCCCAGCTTTTAATCCGGTTTCTTTTTTCATCATCCATTTCCAATGAAATTCCTCTCGGAGCAAAGCCGCCGGCATCGGATTCTATGGCAAAAAGATGCTTCTCGTTCTTTTCCTTGGCTGTTTTTCCATATTGTATGCCTCCTTTCACACCATTTTCTTCATTGGCAAAGCAAACAACCCTGATTGTATGATTATTTTTAATCCCCAGTTTTTTGAATGTTCTTAAAACCTCAATACTTTGCACAATTCCGGCTCCGTCATCATGAGCGCCTTCTCCTACGTCCCATGAATCCAGATGGCCGCCAACTACAATCACGCTCTGGTCCTTTTTGCCGGTGATCTCACCAATCACAGAGTGGGAGAGTTTTTCACCCTTCATTCCACAGTTGGAATTAAGCTTTGCTGTGACTTTCTGGGTCTTTAAAAGCGCTTCCAGTTCATCCGCAGTTGTAGCTCCGATGGCTACAGCAGGAATTTTTGAAATTTTATCTTCATAACGCATAGCTCCGGTATGTGGAACATCGTCAAAGGCAGAAGAAAGGGATCTGATAATGGCAAATTTACCTCCTTTTTTAGCCGTTAAAGCAGCAGCCGTTACCCTGTATTTTGCAGCATCGCTGTAGCCTCTGAATGTTTCTACAAAAGACTGACTGAAAGGGTAGTTAAAGAACACGATCTTATCCTTTACTTGATCTGCCGGAAGTTTATCATATTCTTCCATAGATTTCACGATGATGATCTCGCCGGAAACATCTTTTCCGCCGGTACCTTCAGAATTTCCGAGAGAAAGCATTTTCAGGTTTTTCCATTTGCCGTCAGTGGTTTTGATCTGCAGGGATTCTTTTCCGCGGGTCCAGACAGGAACCATTACTTCCTGAAGCCATACTTTATCGGCGCCGGCTTCACGAAGTTTCTGTTCTGCCCATTTTACGGACTTTTCATAAGCCGGAGAGCCGCTTAAGCGGTGGCCGATATTTTTAGTTAAATCTTTAAGGTCTGTATAGCCTTTTCCGTTGTTCAGGATTTCTGTGGAAATTTTGCTGAACTGGACAGAATCTTCTTTGGACTGGCCAAAAGCAGCCATTCCGAGGAATAATAATGAAGTTCCAATTATCTTTTTCATAGTTTACCAATTTTTATCGATCATGTAAATAAGCTGTGTCATTATCGCAGCACCGAGAAGCAGTTCTCTGCGGTTGACTTTTTCAAAAGTATCTTCTTCTGTATGATGAATGTCGAAATAACGCTGCGGATCCGGAACCAGCTCTGCAGTGGGAACGCCCATTTCATGCAGTGGAGCGATATCCGACCCGGAATATTTACCCTCAAAATTATATACTCCGTAAGGCAGAAACAGGTTTACCCAGCTTTTGATCTGGTTTCTGTTTTTGTCATCCATTTCCAGGGAAATTCCTCTTGGAGAGAAGCCTCCTGCATCTGTTTCTATCGCAAAAAGATGTTTTTCATTGCTTTCTTTTGCTGTTTTTCCATATTGCTTACCGCCTTTGGCCCCGTTTTCTTCATTGGCAAAACAAACAACCCTGATGGTATGGTTATTTTTAATTCCAAGGTTTTTAAATGTTCTTAAAACCTCAATACTTTGCACAATCCCCGCACCATCATCATGGGCACCTTCGCCTATGTCCCATGAATCCAGATGTCCTCCGGCAACGATCACGCTCTGGTCCTTTTTTCCGGTAATCTCACCGATCACTGAATGGGAGAGCTTTTCACCTTTCATTCCACAGTTGGAATTGAGCTTTGCTGTAACTTTTTTATTTTTTAACATGGTTTCCAGCTCATCAGCAGTTGTATTTCCGATGGTCACTGCAGGTACTTTGGAAACGTTGTCATCATACCGCATATTACCTGTGTGAGGAACATCATCAAAAGCAGAAGATAATGATCTGATGATGGCAAATTTTCCTCCTTTCTGAGCTGTCAGATTAGCTGCCGAGCGCCTGTATGCTCCGGCTTCCCGGTAGGCAATGAAAGTCTGTACATGTGACTGATTAAAAGGATAGTTAAAGAATACGATCTTATCCTTTACCTGATCTGCCGGAAGCCTGTCATATTCTTCTAATGATCTTACCATAATGATCTCGCCGGTGACATCTTTTCCACCTGTTCCTTCAGAATTTCCCAGAGAAAGCATTTTCAGTTTCTTCCACTGTCCGTCTGCGGTTTTAATCTGCAGGGATTCTTTTCCTCTTACCCAGACCGGAATCATTACTTCCTGCAGCCATACTTTATCAGCACCGGCTTCCCGAAGCTTCTGTTCGGCCCATTTCACAGATTTTTCATAAGCCGGAGAGCCGCTTAAGCGGTGGCCGATATTTTTAGTTAAATCTTTAAGGTCTGTATAGCCTTTTCCATTATTCAGTATTTCCGTAGAAATTTTACTGAACTGTATTGAATCTTCTTTAGACTGTCCGAAAACAGCCATGCCTAGCATTAAAAGTGAAAGGGTGAAGTTTTTTTTCATTTTACCAGTTTTTGTCGATCATGAAAATAAGTTGTGTCATGGCAACCGCTCCCAAAAGAAGCTCTCTTTTGTTTACTTTATCGAACGTGTCCTGTTCGGAGTGGTGGTAATCGAAGTATCTTTGGGTATCTACCACCAGTTCAGCTAAGGGAATATCCAGCTTTTTCAGCGGAGAAATATCCTGAATAGCTTCAGTCTGGTCGAAATCGTAAATACCATAAGGAAGAAAATAGTTTTTCCATTCGAAAATCTGTCTTCGTCTTTGCGGAGGCATATCTAAAGAAAATCCTCTCGGAGAGTATCCTCCTGCATCCGTCCCTAAAGCAAAAACATGCTTTTCATCTTTCTTTTTTACATAAGCTGCATACATTTCGCGTCCCTGACCTCCGTTTTCGCTGTTCGCATATAAAACAACCCTTATTGTGTGATTATTTTCAATACCAAGCGCTTTGAATGTTCTTAAAACCTCAATACACTGGGCAACACCGGTTCCGTCATCAATGGCTCCTTCACCGAAATCCCACGAATCTAATTGAGCTCCCAAAACAATCACTTTGGAATCTTTTTTACCCTGAATTTCAGCAATAATGTTCGGATTGGTAGTATCGCCTTTTGATTGTGCGGTCATATTTAGTTTGGCGGTAACTTTCTGATTTTTTAATAATTGTTCCAGTTCATCAGCGGATCTTACTCCAATGGACAGGGCAGGAATCCTTATTTTATCATCAGGCTCGTAATACACCATTTTTGCATGAGGTGTATCGTCTGTAGCTGTTGTTAAAGATCTTATAATTAAAGCTTTTGCTCCTGTTTTGGCAATTATGGAAGCGGAAATTAATTTGGATTTTGCGGTAATTAGATAAGAATCACTTGTATTGATGATTTTCGGGTCCATCGGAACATTGACGAAAACAATTTTATCTTTTAATTGTTTGATCGACATTGCGTTAAGCTCAGAAGTTGAATTGATTAAAACAATTTCTCCTGTAAGATCTTTCCCGCCTGTTCCTTCGGAATTCCCGAAAGATAACATTCTGATATTTTTCCAGTCTCCATTCGCTGCTTTTATCTGCAGAGATTCTCTTCCCCTTATCCAGACCGGAGCCTTGGCTTCCATTCTCCAGATCATATCAATGCCGATAGATTTGAGTTTTTTTTCTGTCCATTCCACTGCTTTCATATAACCTGGGGTTGCACTGAAACGGGGCCCGATTCCTTTGGTAAGTTCGCCAAGATTCTCATAGGCGGTACCATTAGTCATTATCTCATCTGAGATTCTTTTGAATTCGTCATGGTAGTTGAACTTGGCCACTGTGGTCTTTTTTACCGGCTTTTTGAGTGGCTTTTTTTGAGAAAATAAAAATCCACTCAAAAAGAGTGGAAGTATAATGAAGATTTTTTTCATTTTTTATTTACCTTTCTTTTTCCGAAGATAAAAGTAGGGAAAATTTAGGAATTTATTAAGGTTTCATATCGTACATTAACAGGGCTGTAACCAGTTTCGGTTCAATGAATGTACATTTTGGAGGCATACTGAGCTTAAGATCCGAAATTTTGATCATATCATTGAAACTCACGGGGTAAATCCCAAAGCCTACTTTGCCTTCGCCATTGTCTATTTTTTCCTTTAAAAAGTTAATACCCTGGATGTTGGATGTTCCTTTTACATAGGAGATTTTCTCAGAGCTGTCGGAATTTTCTATTTTCAGGATATTCTTGAAAATGTATTTATCTAAAAGATGGTGGTCAAGATTATCAAGGGACATTTCTGTAGAACGAAGGTCGTGTTTCACGTGAAGGGAGTAAAACTTACCATCCAGATACATTGAAATGTGGAATTTCTGGGAAGGAAAATAAGGTGTTTCACCTTTTTCATGGATCAGGAAATACTGGTCCAGTTCTTTCAAAAATTCTTCGCTGGAAAGCCCGTTAAGATCAGATAATATTCTGTTGTAATCGTGGATCTTGATGGATTGGTTGGATACGATAAAGCTGTATACAAAGTTATAAGCTTCAGTACCGTTATGCCTTTTGTTTTTTTCTTTGTGGTATTTTGCATTCAATGCTGTGGAACCGATCCTGTGGTGACCGTCGGCAATGTAGAAAGAGTCGATCTGATCAATCACTTCCTTGAACTGCTGAAGCTTCAGACGGTTGTCTATTCTCCAGATTTTGTGTCTGATCCCGATAGAATCAACATGGTTGAAAATAGGAACATTTTTTTCCTCATGGTTCATCAGAAGCTCAATCTTGGAATTGGAAGGGTAGGTAAGAAGTACCGGTTCAGCCTGCAGGTTTACCTTGTCCAGATAATGGGCCAGTTTTTCCTTTTTCTGAGGAATGGTACTTTCATGTCTTTTAATCTTTCCGTTCCAGAAGTCTTCAATACTTGCCAATCCAAGCAATCCTCTGAAAACCTGTTTGTTGGGATAGATCTGCTCATAAAGATAATATGCTGAACTGTCCTGGATGAGTTTTTTCTCTTCAAGAAGTTCTTCAAATGTAGAACGGATCTTTCTTAAATTCCGGTCAATATCTTTAGATTTACTTACAACATAGGGTTTAATCATGTTGATGTAAGTATTTTCAACTTGAGCTTTCTCTGCAATTTCCTCTTGAGTGAAATTGTCCAGCGGATGGGTAGGGAAAGTGCTCTCAAAGTCTTTATGAGGTCTTATTCCACGGAAAGGTTTAAAAACAGGCATAGTTTATCTTATAGTTTCTTTTTGTAGCTTAATAATTTGTTCTGCAAGTTCTGCACCGATTTTCTCCTGTGCATCTATGGTATTTCCACCCACATGAGGAGAAAGAGATAGCGCAGGGTTCATCAGTAAAGGTAGCTCAGGTTTCGGTTCGTTCTCGAAAACGTCCAGTGCTGCTCCTGCTACTTTTTCAGATTCAATGAAATCTATAAGGGTTACCTCATTGATCACACCGCCTCTTGCAGTATTTACTATGTAGACTCCGTCCTTCATTTTTTCAAACTGGGGCGTGTCTATAATATATTCATTGGTTTTGGGTGTATTGATGCTGATAAAGTCTGTGTCTTTAAGAAAAGCATCCATATCATTGGTGGAAGTGATTTCAAAGTTCAACGTCTGACCATCGAAAAAGTCCAGGGTAAGAACTTTTGTTTTCGGGGTTTTTGTCAATACCTTGATTTTCATTCCCAATGCGATCCCCATTTTCACAACTTCCTGACCTATGCTTCCGAAACCGATTACTCCAAGTGTTTTTCCTGAAAGTTCATAGGCTTTGCTGAATGATTTTTTCATGGCATCAAAGTGGGTTTCCCCCTCCAATGGCATCAGGCGGTTGGATTCGTGAAGGAATCTTGCCAGTGCGAAAAAATGTCCGAAAACAAGTTCAGCAACCGATTTAGACGATGCATTAGGAGTATTGATCACTTTTATGCCTTTACTTTTAGCATAGTCTACGTCAATATTATCCATTCCGATACCGCCGCGTCCTATAATTTTCAGGCTGGGACAGGCATCGATCATATCCTGTCTTACTTTCGTAGCACTTCTTACAAGGAGAATATCGACGTTATTTTCATTAATGAAATTAATAACATGATCCTGTGCCACCCTGTTTGGCAGGACTTCATATCCTGCTTCTTTAAGGGCAAGTTCTCCTGTTTTTGAGATTCCGTCGTTTGCTAAAACTTTCATTTCTTATTTTAGATTTAAAGACTGAAAAATTCTGATATTTAAAAATTTTAAATCGGGTCGCAAATTAATAAATTTTAATTAACTGCTCTAATCTTTCAATCTTTGAATTTTTTAATGCTAAAATTATTTAATGGATCTCATTACATCTACCAGAACCTGCACACTCTCAATAGGTAAGGCATTGTATAAACTTGCTCTGTAACCACCAAGGCTTCTGTGGCCGTTCAGTCCGCTGATTCCCGCTGCTTTCCACGCATTGTCAAATGCTTCTTTTTTGCTCTCGTCTGTCAGTTTGAAGGAAACATTCATTAAAGAACGGTCTTCTTTTACACAGAAGGTTTCGAAAAGAGGATTGCTGTCGATTTCTTCATATAAAAGTTTTGCTTTAGCTTCATTTCTTACTTCAGCAGCTGCAATTCCTCCGTTTCTTTCAAGGTACTGCAGAGTAAGAAGAGATGCGTATACAGGGAAAACCGGAGGGGTATTGTACATGGATTCTTTGGAGATATGTTGGGAATAATCCAGAATAGAAAGCATATTTTCTCTTCCTGTTTTTCCAAGGATTTCTTTTTTGATAACCACTAAGGTAACTCCTGCAGGTCCCATATTTTTCTGAGCGCCGGCATAGATCAGGTCGAACTTGGAAAAATCCAGCTGTCTTGAAAAAATATCTGAGCTCATATCACAAACCATCAAAGTATCCACATCCGGGAAAGATTTCATCTGAGTTCCGTAGATCGTGTTGTTGGATGTGCAGTGGAAATAATCATATTCCGAACCTACCGTATAATTTTTTGGAATAAATGAGTAATTTTCTTCTTTGGAAGAACCTACTACATCTACATTTCCTAATTTTTTTGCTTCTTTGATTGCTCCTGCCGCCCAGGTTCCCGTATCCAGATAAGCTGCTTTACCACCTACTTTCAAAAGATTGTAAGGAACCATTGCAAACTGCAGGCTTGCACCTCCTCCTAAATAAAGTACTTCATAATCATCGCCAAGATTCATCAGCCTTTTTACAA
Organism: Chryseobacterium oranimense; assembly: GCF_900129755.1. Classification (GTDB taxonomy): domain Bacteria; phylum Bacteroidota; class Bacteroidia; order Flavobacteriales; family Weeksellaceae; genus Chryseobacterium; species Chryseobacterium oranimense. Next base: position 418,638 of record NZ_FQWT01000003.1, on the reverse strand, counting down.
TAGCTCGGGCTTCGTCCATTACGGCAACAAAGTCTTTGCTTCTATGTGAAATTTCAAGAAGGGATAATCCAATTCCGTTAAAATCTAAAATAGCTTCTGCTGATTTTTCAAATACCTCCTGAGGTAAGATACATGGCCCTGCGCTGAAGTTGTGTTTTTTGCTCATATTTTTACTTTTTTGGTTGTGCAAGAATGGTAAAGACTTGCCGTTTATTTTTGATATTTTACTAGATTATTTCAAATTTTATAGTTAAAAAAACCGCCTCATTATCCTGAGACGGAGCTTTTATTATTCACCGTGTAAGAATGCTTTTTTGTTAAGCAGGGTTTCTTCAGATTCTACATGATCTTCATCAGGGACACAACAGTCTACCGGGCAAACAGCCGCACACTGAGGCTCTTCATGGAATCCTTTACATTCAGTACATTTATCTGTTACAATGAAATATACATCGTCGCTTACCGGTTCCTGTGGCGAATCTGCATCTACAGTAAGTCCTGACGGCATAGTTACGGTACCTGTAAGAGCGGTACCTTCAGAAGCTTTCCAATCTACGGCCCCTTCATATATTGCATTATTTGGGCATTCCGGCTCACAGGCCCCGCAATTAATGCATTCATCAGTTATTTTAATAGCCATCGCTAATTTTTTTTAAATTTGCACAAAATTACAAAATATTCCCCAATTTAAAAGTAATTATGAATATCGAAAATCAAGTTTTAGGACTTATTAAGTTAAGTGAGTATATAAAAGAGTTTTTGGCAAAGGATCAGAAGGAGTATAATGATGCAGATCATGAATTTGAGTTTTTGCTTAAAAGATCTGAAATAGAGAATCCTTGGTTTACCATTGAGAATCAGAAATTTGCTCTGACAGAGTGGACGAATCTGCTTACGCAGGAAAATATAAACAACTGGATCAGAAACTATTCTGTTTCCAGGACCCCTAAAAGGGTAGGACTGATTCTTGCCGGAAATATTCCTCTTGTCGGACTTCACGATGTGATATCGGTTGTTTTAAGCGGCCACATTCCGTTGATCAAGCTATCTTCAAAGGATAAGCAGATGGTTCCTTTTCTGCTTAAAAAATGGAATGAGTTTTCTGGCGGAGTTGTTCGATTCGAATTTGTTGAAAGACTGGAGAATTTTGATGCTGTAATTGCCACAGGAAGCAATAATACAGCACGTTACCTAGAATATTATTTCAAAGACCATTTGAATATTATCCGTAAAAACAGAACTTCTGTTGCCGTACTGGAGGGTAATGAGACTCCCGAAGAACTTCAGCTTCTTGCCGAAGATATTTTCAGGTATTTCGGTCTTGGATGCAGAAATGTGACCAGGATTTTTATTCCGGAAAATTTTGTGATCGACAGACTTTTTGAAAGCTTCATAGGCTTCCAGGATATTATCAATCATAATAAATATGCTAATAATTATGATTACAACAGGGCGGTTTACCTTCTGAACCAGGATAAATTCTGGGATAATAATTTTGTAATGCTGAAAGAGGATGAGAAGCTTTTCAGTCCGCTATCGGTAATCAATTTCAGCAGATACTCATCATTGGATGATGTAAAGAAATTCATTGCTGAAAACGAAGAAAATATTCAGTGTATTGTGGCTAAAGATGAGCTTGGCCTGAACTCTATTCCTTTTGGAGAAGCACAGCATCCTGCTTTGGATACGTATGCGGATAATGTAGATACGATGAGATTTTTGGAAGTGGTCTGATTTTCGTATCTTAACTCACTTTATTTTACCAAATACCAAAAAGATTATGAAAAAAATATTTTTAGGACTTACAGTGCTTGCCGCGCAGCTGATGTTTGCTCAGAAAGTGACGGGAGTAAAGGTTGAAAGAGTTCAGAAAGAGGTTCCGGCACAGCTGGACAAGGAAAAAGTGGCCTTATATAATGAGAATTTCCTGAAGTTCGTTGAGGCGCTTAAATCTCCGGACCGTACAGCAGTAGACGCGCTTTTATCGGATAAAGTGAAGGCAATCGTTACAGATGATGTTCTGCAAAAAGTAAGAGAAGGCTTTGATGTCAATAAAAAGCTGGAAATCTTAAGCACAGGATATCATAAGCTCATGGACGGTTCCAATCTTCCAAGCATTCATTACAAATATGCAGGGGAGTCAAAAGAAGTGATTATGGCTGTATTTGAAGAGGATGGAAAGATCCTTGGCGTGATGCCGGCCAAAAAAACAAAATAATGAATATTCAAACAAAAATTAAAAAATACTAACTATGATGACAGATGTCCTGGTTGCTCATTCCTCAGAAGTGGAAAAAGCAGCTTTTTACAGAAAAACTTACTTACATGTTGCTTTATCTATCCTTGCATTTATCGGGGTTGAAACTGTTTTACTGAAAACGGTTCCTGTAGAGGTTATTGCGATGATGTTCGGGCAGAAATATACTTGGCTGCTGATTATCGGGGTTTTCTGGCTGGCTTCTATGCTGGCTTCCAAATGGTCGCTTTCACAGAGCAGAACTACGCAATATTTCGGATTAGGATTTTATATCGTTCTGGAAGCTGTAATCTTTATGCCGATGATTTATATTGCGGCCAATATGCAGGGTGGCGGAAATATTATTTTCCAGGCTGCCATGCTTACGATTGCTATGTTTGCGGGACTTTCTGCAGTGGCATTTACTTCTAAAAGAGATTTTTCATTCTTAAGAAATATCATTATTATCGGAGGCTTTCTTTCGATAGGACTCATTGTAGCCGGGGCTATTTTCGGATTCAATTTAGGGCTTTGGTTTTCTGTGGGAATGGTTCTTTTGGCTTCTGCAAGCATTCTTTACGAAACAAGCAAGCTTAAAAATGTATATACTACCGGGCAGTATGTAGGGGCTTCCTTACAGCTTTTTGCATCCATTATGCTGTTGTTCTGGTATATCCTGAGAATCTTAATGAGCAGAAGAAGTTAGATTTAAATAAAAAGTGAAGAGTTGTAATTCTGATCTATCAATAATAATTAATCCCGGTGATAATTCATCGGGATTTTTTATTTTCTTTAAACACAAATGCCACAAATTATTTGTGTGATTAGTGAAAGGATTCGTGCTATTAGTGTTTTAATTAAGTTATTAAACAAAAAAAATCCTGGTAATATTTACCGGGATTTTAATTGGATTCTTTAATTATAGAAACAACGTCAACAGCATCAGCAATGGCATATTACAGAAGCTTTGTACAAATGTTTAAAATAAAATTAAAGAATTGAGAAAATATAGTGTCGAGGAAAACCTCAGTAGTATTGTGGTTAGTAATCTTTAATGATTAAATCTATGATTCAATAAAAATTACTTATCAATAGATCCTAAGACCTTCTGTGCAAAAGAATTCAGAGCATCTTTTTCGCTCATACCGTTCTGAACGCTGGCGTGTACTTCCAAAGCGCCGCAGATATTGGTGATCAGTTCTCCTGCTACATTCAGGTCCTCTTCACTGGTTCCTCTGAATTCGCAGAAACTTTCTAAAACCTCCAGTGTTTTTTCAAGGTTTTCCGGAGTCTGGTTCTGGTAAAACTGTCTGATTACTGGTAATTTCATTACTGTATTTCTTTAAAAAGATTAATTAAACTTTCGGCCTGGTTGCTCTGTACCTGGTTTACCAATTCACCGTTTTTAAAAACTGCAAAGGTAGGAAGGTTGTCAACGGTTGCCAGTTTTCTGCTTTCAGGAAGTTTTTCAGCATCTACATATAAAAAAGGGATATCCTCGTTTTCTGATGCTAGTTTTTTAAATTTCGGCTTCATGATTCTGCAGTTTCCGCACCATGTTGCCCCGTACTGAACAACTACTTTTTCATTGTCGTTTACGATATTCTGTAAGGTATCTTCTGTTAATTCTGTGTACATAATGATAATTTGAAAAATTATTAATTTAAAAATGTGTTAATTGGCAAAGGCACAAATTGTTTCCTTGCAATTTTGTGTGAAAAATAAATAGAAAATGAGATAATTTTATATAATCCTGAGATCAATTTTCAAATTATCTCATTTTCAAATTAACACATTATTTTAGTTCTTTGCTAAATATTCTGCTGTAGAATTTCTGTCTGCTTTCATTGCATCTTTTCCTTCTTCCCAGTTCGCAGGACATACTTCACCGTGCTTCTGAACGTGGGTGTAAGCGTCGATTAGTCTTAAATATTCTTTTACGTTTCTTCCTAACGGCATATCGTTTACAGACTCATGGAAGATTTTTCCCGTTTCGTCAATAAGATAAGTTGCTCTGTAAGTTACGTTAGAACCTGTGAAAGTTTCTTCACCTTCTTCATTGTATTCAAAATCCTGATCTACAATTCCTAAAATGTTAGCCAGCTGTCTGTGAGTATCAGCTAAAAGCGGGTAAGTTACCCCTTCGATACCACCATTATCTTTTGCAGTGTTCAGCCATGCAAAGTGTACTTCATTAGTATCGCAAGAAGCACCGATTACTTTTGTGTTTCTTTTTTCGAATTCACCTAAAGCATCCTGGAAAGCGTGAAGCTCTGTAGGACATACGAAAGTGAAATCTTTAGGATACCAGAATAAGAGTACTTTTTGCTGGTTGGAAGTTGCTTCTTCAAGAATGTTGATTCTAAGATCATCACCCATTTCAGACATGGCATCAATGGTTACATTTGGGAATTTTTTTCCTACTAAAGACATAATTTTCTGTTTTTATATTAAATTTTCTTGTGCAAAGATATAAATATTTCATCTATCGAACAAATCAATATTGATAAATAAAATCTATAATTGTTTTTAATCAAATTATAGGAAAAAAGCCCTGAAATCAGAGCTTTTTGTTTACTTTATACTGGTTTTATGCAGTCTAATTTATGAATTGAATGGTGCCAGTGCATCCTTGATTCGTTTCATCGCTTCTCTCAGGTCTTCCTCAGAAGCTGCATAGGAAAATCTGATGCATTCAGGGCTTCCGAAAGAAACTCCGCCTACACATCCTACATGGGCATTTTCCAATAAGAACATCGCGAAGTCATCGGAATCTTTGATTTCCGTACCGTTCAGTGTTTTTCCGATATAATAGGAGATATCCGGGAAGAAATAAAAGGCGGCTTTTGGAAGCAGTACTTTAAATCCTGGGATTTCCTTCATCAGATCATACACCAGATCTCTTCTTTTCTGAAACGCATCAATCATGTATCTGTATTCTGAAGGGTCTGTTTTTAAAGCGGTAATAGAAGCTCTCTGCGCCATTGTATTGGCTCCGCTGGTCATCTGTCCCTGAATTTTTTCACAGGCTTTTGCCAGCCATTCAGGACAGGCGGAATAACCGATTCTCCATCCGGTCATGGCAAATGCTTTAGACATCCCGTTGATTACAGCAGTCTGTTCATAAACTTCAGGAAACTGGGCAATGGATGTTGTTTTCGTTTCGTAATTGATATACTCATAGATTTCATCCGAAATGATCGTCACATGAGGATATTTGGCAATAACTTTCGCCATGGATTTCAGTTCATCATAGGTGTAATATCCACCGGACGGGTTACACGGCGAGCTGAAAAGAATTGCTTTTGTTTTATCTGTTATAGCTTCTTCAAGCTGTTCAGCTGTAATTTTAAAATCTGTAACATAAGAGGTTGGAAGCATTACCGAATTTCCGCCCATCATTTTTACCATCTCATCGTAGCTTACCCAGTAAGGTGCAGGAAGAAGTACTTCATCACCATCATTGATCACAGAGGCAAGTACATTTAAAATAGCTTGTTTAGCTCCGTTGGAAACACAGATCTGGGAAGGTTTATATTCAAGGTGGTTGTCTCTTTTTAATTTGTAGGCTACCGCTTCACGAAGCTCAAGAAACCCGGGAACAGGAGAGTAGTGGCTGTAATTCTGGTTGATCGCATCAAAAGCGGCCTGTTTGATATTATCCGGAACATCAAAATCCGGTTCGCCAAGAGTAAGACTAATCACGTCAATGCCGGCGGCTTTCATTTCTCTTGCTTTGTTCGACATTACGAAAGTCTGTGAGTAACCTAATCTTTTTACTCTATCTGAAAGTTTATCCATATGATGTTTTTGAATTTAAACAAATATATAATAAAAACGTTATTTCCGGGAAATAAAAGTGGTACAGGAAAAAAGATTTTTATCAGGTTTTTTAAAATTTTAATCATTAAAGTATAGTCTTTTATACTTTTCTTCCAAAATACTCAGTTCTTAAAAACATGGAAATGAAAAGCTGTAGCCAATATTATGTTTTTGTATATTTAGCTATCTAAATATTCAGTGGGTATGAAATATTCTCTCCTTTTATTGTTGGTTCCTTTTGTAAGTTTTTCCCAAATAAAAACAAAAGATGAAGAAATAAAGAAATACGTTTCCGAAGTGAGCTCAGATTCTTTAAAATCTTATATTAATAGCCTTGTAGGCTTCCATACCAGGCATACTTTAAGCTCAGTGGATGATAAAAACCAGGGAATAGGAGCAGCAAGAAGCTGGGTGTTGGGAAAGTTTAAAGACTATGCCAAAAATTCAGGAGGAAGAATGGAGGTGTACCTGCAGCAAGAGGATATTCAGCCTGATGGAAAAAGAGTAGACAAGATTACCAGTCTGGGAAATCCCATTGCTTTTCTGAAAGGAACAGATCCAAATGATAAAAGGATTTTCCTGATTTCCGCGCACCTGGATTCACGGGTCACAGATGTTATGAACAGAACCTCGTTTGCTCCCGGTGCTAATGATGACGGGAGTGGGGTAAGTGCTGTGATAGAATCGGCGAGAATTCTGAGCAGGTCTTCTTTTCCCGCATCTGTTATTTTCGTTACTTTTTCCGGTGAAGAACAGTCATTGCTAGGGTCTAAACTACTTGCAGACAAGGCAAAAAAAGAAAATCTACAGATAGAAGCAGTCCTTAATAACGATATGATCGGAAACGCTGAAGAAGGAGAAACCGGGAAGATCAATAACCGTACGCTGAGGGTTTTCAGTGAAGGGATGCCGTATGTGGACCTGGATAAAAAAGCAATGAATATAAGAAACCTGGGGCTTGAAAACGATGGAGATTCCAGGCAGCTCGCCCGGTATATTAAGGAAATTGCAGAAGAATATGTGAAAGGGCTTGAGGTAAAACTGATTTACAGAAACGACAGGTTTCTGCGCGGAGGCGATCATTCAAGTTTCGTCACCCAGGGATTTCCTTCGGTAAGGCTCACGGAATATTATGAGAATTATGACCGTCAGCATCAGGATATCAGAACGGAGCATAACAAACAATACGGAGACCTTCCCCAGTATATAGATTACAATTACCTGAAAAGGAATGTGGCTGCGAATATTGCAGTTCTGGCCAGTCTCGCAAAAGCTCCCTCTAAACCTGAACAGGTAGAAGTAAACGTGAAAGAACTTACCAATTCTACTGTACTGCAATGGGAAAGGCCGAAATCCGGTTTCCCGATTGGATATTATGTCCTGGTAAGAGAAACGGATAGTCCCTTGTGGCAGAAAAAGCTCTTTACTAAAGAACTCACCATTAAAATTCCGCTTTCAAAGGATAATTATATTTTTGCAGTACAGGCCGTTAACCAAAGTGGAAACTTAAGCGTTCCTGTTATTCCGGCTATTGCAAGATAATGTCACTTTATTGTTAAAGTTTCCCCGAAGCAACTTCATTTGAATACAACGGAAATAAAACTTATTTTTGCAGATTATAATAATTCATATGGCAGCATCGTTACTATTAAAATATTTTCCTGATCTTACAGAGAAGCAGATCGAGCAGTTTTCCCAACTGGAGAAACTGTATAATGAATGGAATGAAAAAATCAATGTGATCTCAAGAAAAGATATGGATTCGCTGTATGAGAAACATGTTCTGCATTCTTTGGGAATTGCGAAAATAATGGAATTTGCGCCGGGTACAAAAGTTCTGGATATTGGAACCGGAGGAGGTTTCCCGGGAATTCCACTTGCCATTTTATTTCCGGAAACAGAATTTACTTTAGTTGATTCTATCGGAAAGAAAATTACTGTAGTGAAAGCAGTGGCAGAAGGCATCGGGCTGACGAATTTAACGGCTATTCATGGAAGAGCTGAAAAAGTGAAAGAAAAATTCCATTTTGTAGTCAGCAGGGCAGTAACCCAAATGCCTGAATTCCTGAAATGGCTGAAAGGAAAATTTGAAAAAGAACAAATTAATCCCAAACATAACGGAGTTTTATATTTAAAAGGCGGCGACCTTGCTGAAGAGCTGGCCGGAATTAAATGTGAAATCTTCAACCTTAAAAACTATTTTGATGAAGAATTTTTTGATACTAAAAAAGTGATTTATGTATCAAAAGGCAATTTTAACTCTTGATTTTTTAAAATTAAGTTGTAATTTTTGCTGAATTATTATTGATAATCAGTAAATTTAAGGTTATGAAAAAACTTTTAAATATTGGATTTTCTGTATTGTTTTTAGGGCTGGCTTTTATCTCCTGTGAAGATGATGACTACCAGACCGTGCAGTCCATAGGACGAATCAGGATCGACAGTGTAAAGATCATGAAGGATACGATGGATGTGTATTCAATACAGAGCATTAAGACGTATTCTACATATTCGTCCCAATGTGAGGGGTTTTACGGATATGATTATATTCACGACAGCAGTTTGCAAAGATCTGTTACCGCTTATAAATATATTACAGAAGGACCTTGTACACAGGAAACCCATGTAGGAAGCAGCCAGATCAAATTCAATCCGCGCCAGACAGGAACCTATACCTTCAGATTCTGGAACGGCAGCAACAGCTGGATCACCAAAACAATTGTAGTCAAATAATAATGAAATGGATTTCGCTTGGCCTATTTCTCTTTACGAATATACTTTTCGGACAAAAAATTATCTGGAAGGAAGATCGTAAACTGGTCTGGGATAATTTTAAAAGTGCAGTAAGCAGAAAAAACAATACGGATGTAATTGCCTATACCCATTGCGGGTGGGAGTATTCTGTTGTAAAATCTACAAACCCTAAATCTCCGGTTAAAATTGAAATTGCCGCTATCTTCAATGAAGATATGTCCTGGAAAGATGCGAAAAGGATTAATGATTATATCCTCCTTCATGAGCAGAAGCATTTTGATATTGCAGAACTGTTCGTCAGAAAATTCAGGAAAGAAATAGCGGAAAAGATCAAAACTTCCGCTGATTACAACAAAAACTTCAATGCAGTTTACAGCAGGATATCCAATGATTACAAAAAATTTCAGATGTCCTATGATAAAATCACAGAACATGGCATGAATAAAGAAAAACAGGCAGAATACAATGCCCTCATTGCTGAAGAACTGGATCAATTAAAAAGCTATAAAGCCTCTTGAAATTTCTCAATAAAATCATCCAGGAACTTCTGGCCCAAAACCAGGATCTTTCGGAGTTCAATATTGTTCTGCCCGGAAAACGTCCTATCGTGTTCATCAGGCAGATCCTTGAAGAAAACCATTACTCAGGGTTTCTTCCCAATTTTTTTACCATAGAAGAACTGATCGACAGGATTGCGGAAAAACAACCTGTCCAGGGAATTTCTTTGTGGCTTTTTGCCTTTGATGTTTACCGGAGCCTTGGGCTTATCCCTAAAGATGACTTTTCGGACTTTTTAAAGTGGTTTCCGACCCTGCAGAAAGACTGGGACGACATCCTGAAGTTCTCTGAAAGCGATGAGGCCGTACTGCAGTACATGTTTGATGAAGAAAGGATCAAAGAATGGGCTCAGGACTTAGGCGAAGACGATGACGTTCCCCGCAAAAAATTCCTTAATTTCTGGCAGAACATGAATATTTTTCTCCCAGCTTTAAAGAAAAAACTGCAGGAGAAAAACTGGGCGACTTCCGGGATGATCCATGAAACGGCTAAAGCGAAGATTGCTGGTTTCGCTGAAGCTACTTCCGAGCATTTTGTATTCTGTGGCTTCAATGCCTTTACGCCGGTAGAAGAGAAGCTGGTAAGAAATCTGCTGCGGTGGAATAAAGCGCAGTGTTTCTTTCAGGCGGATCATTATTATTTTGATGATGAAAGACAGGAGGCAGGAAAATTCCTCAGGAACCATAAAATGTGGAAGGAATTTGATGATAACAGGGCATTTCAGTGGATAGAAGATGACTTTAACCAGCCTAAAAATATCAAAGTCTATGAAGTCTCCGGTAATGTGACGCAGACCAAGGTGCTGCCTGAAATATTCAAGGAAATTGAAAATAAAACCTATTCCAATACCGCTGTGGTTTTATTGGACGAAAACCTTCTTCCTGCAAGCTTAGATGTAATGTATGGGGTTGAAAACCTGAATATTACCATGGGTTTTCCGCTGAAGAATCTTTCTTTTTCCAATGCGGTAAAACAGCTGTTCTATCTTCAGAAACAGCTGGAGAAAAATAAATCTTCCTATTATTACAGAGATATTTTCCCGATCCTTGAAGAGCTTCCGAAATCTGCTGAAGATGAGCTGATTATCAGTAATTTCAGGACGAAAGTAGAGGAAAGAAATATAGTTTATATATCAAAAAAGCTTTTAGAAGAGCTTCTGAGCGGGCTTTCGTATTACGGACTCCTTAAAAAAGCTGATCATACAGGTGTTTATCTCGATATGCTTATTGAGTTCTGCCGGCAGATTAAATGGCTGGAGATAGACGATATCCAGTACGAAAATGTTTCCCATTTTGAGAATGCTTTCAGGATCATTAAAAACCAGCTCAGTCCGTATGATTTTGAGATCAAAATGGAGACGCTGGAAATCCTGATCAACCAGCACGTTAATTCGGAAAGTATAGATTTTCAGGGAGAACCGCTCCGTGGGCTCCAGATTATGGGACTTCTGGAAACCCGTCTTCTGAACTTCGAAAATGTCATTATGCTTTCTGTGAATGAAGGGAAACTTCCTTTGGGAAATTCTCAGAATACGTACATTCCGTTTGATATCAGAAGATATTTTGACCTTCATACTTTCCTGGAAAACGACAGTATCTATGCCTATCACTTTTACAGGCTGATCCAGGATTCCAAAAATGTCCATCTTTTGTACAATGCCCTCAGTTCAGGAGTGAATACCGGGGAAAAAAGCAGGTTCATTACCCAGATCGAAATGGAGAGTTCTCATCAGATAGAACATCTTATTATTGAGAATTCTTCCGAGCCTATTGTTTCTCAGCCGATAGAAATTCTTAAGACTCCAATCGTGCTGGAAAGGCTTCAGAAATGGAAAGAAAAAGTATCGGCTTCACATCTTACCAGCTACCTTTATAATCCTATTGATTTTTACCTTTCGAAGATATTAAAGACCTCAGAAACAGATGAAATAGAAGAAGAATTATCGGTAAAAAATTACGGAAATTTAGTTCATTATTCACTTCAAGAAGTATATGAAGTACTGAAAGGTAAGGTTTTAAAAGAAAATAATTTACAAAATTCAATTAAAGGAATAGATCAATATATAAACGTTGCTATTGAAAAGCTAAAGCACCAGCCTGAATTCTACGAAAAAGGCATGAATTATATCCACCGGGCTATTGCTAAAAAAGTAATTGAAAATGTCCTGAATCATGATCTTGAACTGATCAAAAAAGGGAATACTTTAGAAATCCTGGATATTGAAAAAAGATTTGAGAATGTAGATTTCTATCTTGATGGCAATGATAAAATTTCCTTCTTTGGGTTTATTGACAGAATAGACCGCCTCAACGGAACATTGAGAATTATCGATTATAAAACCGCAAAGATTAAAAATCTCACGGTAAAAATAGACGAAAACAATGTTGCCGAATATTTCCATAACAGTGAAAGGAAACAGGCTCTCCAGTTGTGTATTTATCATTATGTGGTTCAGAACCTTCCGGAATTCTGGGGGCTTCCTATAGAAACAGGCATCTGGAGTTTTGCAGAAGCTAAAAAAGGAGTGGTTTCCCTGCAGTTCGAAAAAGGGAATATTGATGATGCCATGCAGTCTGTGAAGAATCTTATCCTGGAAATTTTAAATCCGGATCTTAGTTTTATTGAGAACGTAAAGCCTTATTCCAATTAAAAATGCACTCCATTGCTGAAGTGCATTCCATCAATTTGAAATGAAGAATATATTATGATGATTTGTTATAATTTGACTTTCTTATTGACTATTTTTCCATCGGAGGTAACCATTTGAACAACATACACTCCTGATTCTAAATTATTTGATCTGAATTCCGGTTTGTTGATGTCCTGCTGAAGGATCAGGGCACCGGAAATACTATAAATGCTGATATTTTTGATGCCGTTATCTGCTTTTGCAATAATCTGGCGGTTTTGGGTAAATACTTCAGTTTTATTGGCTGATGGTCCGTCAGTCAATGCCTTTTTGAACTGCAGGTTATAAAATTGAGTGACTACTTCAAAGGTATTGTTTTGACTGGCAATATCTTTTATATCAATTCCGCCGTCTTTGCTGTATTGTTCGTTGGAAACTGCTTTAAGAAGGTTTTTATTTTCATCAAAAATATTAACGGTCAGAAGTTCTTCCTGAGGAATTTTCAGTTTTAAGATATGATTGTTTTCAGACTGTATGATCTCATTTTCAGGAACTTCTATTGGGGTATTCTTAACATAAGGGATTAATTTTTGATCATTGTTTTCCTGTACTTTTAAAAGGTAAACTCCATCTTTTAAGGTAGATAAGCTGCTTTCCGTAGCTGATCTGCCTGTTGCTTTTTCCTGATTGAAATCTGTGATTCCCACAAGCTCCATATTGCCAAGATCCGGTTTTAGCTGGGAGGAATAAAGTGAATGAGCTTTTGGCTGGCCGTTATCCTGCTGTTTTGAAGTCAGTACAGCCCATTGGTTCAGAAGTCCACCGCTTCTAAGTGTATTAAATTTTGCATTGGATGCAAGAACAAACGGCACGATTCCTCCTACATGGCCCAAAGGTCCCCAATAGAAAGCTTCAAGCTTGTACTTGTTCAGGTCCCACCACGAATAATATCCGCGCTGTACATCAATGGTTTTGGAGGTGTTTTCCGGCGGAATAGCCAGATCTACAGTCGAATGCCCCAAGGTCATCGGTGTTTTGTTGTACCAGTCGTATACATCTTTAGGTTTCAAGCATCTTCTGAGGTTGTTGTTCGGATTATTGGTCACATCATTCACGAAATTCTGGGTGAAAAGATTCCTCCAGATGACTGGGCCCCAAAGAAGACCTCCGTTATCCTGGACCACATGATAATTATATTTATCCAGATATTCAGGTGAAATTACTTCTGAAATGCTGGTGTTATAGGTTTTATACCCCGTATTGTTGCAGGTATGGAGAACATTGGCAAGGAAAGAAGTAAACGGATAAAAATCCTTTTCCAGAACCCCTTTATTCAACGTGACTCCTGAAAAGTCATAAGGGCCGTCACCCATATATGCATATTTGAATTTCAGATTGGTAGGGTTGAAGCTATTCAGGGACTTTAAAGTAGACATGGCTGCATGGGCGCCCTGGGAGTAGCCTGCCAGAAAATATTCATCATATCTTTTTATACCTAACTGCCCCAGGACTTTATTAGCTGCCGTTACAAAATCTATTGTTGCTCCTGCTTCCGTAGCTGCATCTACATAGGGATGAACTCCGTCTCCACTTCCCATTCCTACATAATCTGGAGCCATCAGAATGTATCCGTTGAGGACATAGGAGAGTTCCACTACAAATCCGGCCGTTAAAGTTCCTTTAAAGTTAGAGGGAACATTATCTCTGCTGTCAGTGGTTCCGTGATCAGATACTACTGTAGACAGTTTAAAATTGACATTAGGATACATCAGAAGCCCGGTGGCTTTTACTAAAACATTCTTTTCATTTTTAGTATAATAGGTAATTTTATATCCCTTAAGTCCCACATTGAATCCGTTGAGATAACTGACGAAATCCGGGGCGTTCTGGTCACCAAGATTATTGGAGATAAAATTGGCTACCCCTTGCGGAGTGAGATCTAATTTCTGTTCAAAGCTGGCAACATCTCCTGCCTGCTGGGCAAAAAAGAATGGAGCTGTACAACTTAATAAAAGAACGGATAGTTTTTTCATATCAATATTTTTTAATGACTTTAAATTAAATGTTTTTAATAAAATGTCATTAATTTTAATACATCAATAATTATTCACTGAATATAAGTTCCCTGCAAAGTGAGTAAAATAAGGAGTCCGGCCATTCGGCCGGACTCCTCTTTAATATATTGTAAGCTTTTACTTAAAAAGCGTTGATACCTGTGATATATAAACCGGTAATCAGTAAATGTACATCATGAGTACCTTCATAGGTGATTACAGATTCAAGGTTCGCAGCATGTCTCATCATTGGGAATTCACCCATGATTCCCATACCGCCGAGGATCTGTCTGGATTCTCTTGCAATATCAATAGCCATTTTCACATTGTTGCGCTTAGCCATTGAGATTTGTGCAGGACTTGCTTTATGGGCATTTTTAAGATTTCCTAACTGCAGGCAAAGCAATTGCGCCTTTGTAATTTCAGTTAAGAATTCTGCCAGTTTCTTTTGCTGAAGCTGGTAAGAACCGATTGGTTTCCCGAACTGCTTTCTTTCTTTGGAATACTGAACCGCTGTACAGTAGCAGTCGATTGCAGCACCGATTACACCCCATGATATTCCATATCTCGCCGAATTTAAACAGGATAATGGTCCTTTCAATCCTGTAACTCCCGGAAGTAAATTTTCTTTGGGAACTTTTACGTCATTAAATACCAGCTCTCCTGTTTTGGAGGCTCTTAAACTCCATTTATTATGCGTTTCAGGGGTAGTAAAACCTTCCATACCTCTTTCAACGATCAGTCCCTGTACCTTTCCTTCTTCATTTTTTGCCCAAACAACAGCAATATCGCAAAGCGGTGAATTGGTGATCCACATTTTGGCTCCGTTCAGAAGGTAGTGGTCACCCATATCTTTAAAATAGGTTTCCATAGAACCCGGATCAGAACCGTGATTAGGTTCAGTCAGTCCAAAAGAACCAATCATTTCTCCTGCGGCAAGATGAGGAAGGTATTTTCTCTTCTGCTCCTCAGAACCGAATTCATTGATCGGGAACATCACCAGCGAACTCTGTACCGAAGCAGCAGAGCGTACTGCCGAATCTCCTCTTTCCAGTTCCTGCATAATCAAACCGTAAGAAATCTGATCTAACCCTGAACCACCGTATTCAACAGGAATATATGGACCTAAAGCCCCAATCTTTCCCAATTCTTTCATTAGGCCCGGAATATCTGTATGATTTTGTGCGGCCTGATCAATCTGCGGCATTACAAAACTTTCCACCCAATCTCTTACCGATTGACGGATCAGTTTGTGTTCTTCAGTAAGTAAAGCATCAATTCCGTAATAGTCTGGAATGCTTGTAAGAGGATAATATGACATGATTTTTTGATTTGCCTAAAAGTAATACTTTTCGCCGGTTTGAAAAATTTTTTTGCAAATCTTTATTACCTTTGATTTTCAGTAAGATAAATGAAAACAGTCAGGTTTTAAGTAAAAACAGGGATTTTTAGGCCTCCTCATCATTGGAGATAGGATACTGGTTGGCAGCATTGTGTATTTTACTTTTGAACTTATACAGATACGGAGCTTTGTTTGCAGATCCATCGTATAGTTTTTCCAGTCTGTCCAGGATATTTAAGCTCAAAATTTTGCGCTGGAAATTGTTTCTCCTGAATTTTTCCCCCAAAATAGTCTCATACAAAGACTGCAGGTCTTTCATGGTGAATTTTTCAGGAAGAAGATTGCTGGCTGCCACCTCGGTATTGATATTCATACGCAGGTATTCCAGGCCGGTTTCTATAATCCTGTCGTGGTCAAACGCCATTTTGGGAAGATTGTTTACTTCAAACCATTCACAGCTTTCGTTAAAGGCATCCGGAAAAGTGTTGGCAATAGAAAAATCAATAAGGCTGCAGTAACCTACCGTAATGAATCTCTGGAAGATCCAGTGGTCTTTAGGAACTTCAATTCCTTTGTTGTTGAGGAGAATCTGGTGTACATTATTCTCTGTACGGTCTATTCTCCCGAACGTATGAAACTGTTTCAGAAAAAGGTCTTTAAGGTGTGTTCTTTCGTATAAAACCCTAGCTGCTGCTTCACGAAGATCTTCATCATTGAAAACAAAACCTCCGGGAAGAGACCACAAATCCAGATCATGATATTTCAAAAGAAGGACCTTCAAAATATTATTGTGAAAACCAAATATCGTACAGTCAACAGATACATGTGCTACAAAGTCTTTTGTATCAATAAGTTGCTGAAGGGTTTCTTTGTTTTTGGTTTCTTTGATTTTCATGGCATAAAAATAAAATTATTTTCTATAATTTCTTTGCTGTCAACCTAAAATATATCAAACTCACTGTAAAAAGCACACAAACAGCCATTAAAATGTACATGGGATAGTAATTCAACAGCCGTTTCTCAAACAGGACTGCCATGATAATAGAGCTTACAGAACTTCCCAATGATGAAAAAATAACAATAAGTGAAGTAAACAGGTTGATTTTTTCTTTATCAATCTGTGCAATCATTTTTGAATTGACAACAGGGTAGAGCGGTGCCAGAAAAAGCCCGATGACAGGAAATAAAAACAAAATAATTCTGGAATTCACAGAATCAAAATACTGAATTCCTAAAATGATCATCAGAACCGCAATAATTAAAAAGAGACACAAAATATAATACCTTGACAAAGAAAACCTCTGAATGATGTTGGCCGTAAGCGTTCTTCCCGCGTAAGAAAAAAGGGCAAGAAATGAAGTAGCCTGCAAAGCAAAAAATGAATTGACGTTCAGATGATTTTTGTAAAATGAAGGCAGCCACGAATTAAACCCCTGTTCCACAAATACAATGAAAAAGATGACAAAGAGAAATATAACCGTTGCTGGCTTTGCAAATACTGACAGCTCGGAAATAAGACTTTTACTGTCTGTTTTTTGGGTTTCAGAAATATTCAGCTTTGAAAATAAAAATATCGTTACTGCACAAAGTACGGATATAGACAGGAATCCAAATTTCCAGTATTCTGAATAGCGGCTGGAGATCAGCCATCCGAAACCGGTATTCACTACAAAAATACCAACCATGAAAGAAGCCTCTACACTGTTCATCATTTTGGCAAGAGACTTTTCATCTGAAATATTATTACGGATGATCCCGAAAACACAAATCTTTCCTACGGCAAAACAAGTCCCGATAATGGCAAACCATACCTTATAAAACCAAAAATCTTCTATAAACGGGAGGAAGCATGATGAGATTCCCACAATGACCAAAGCTGAAATCAATGCCTTTTTAGTTCCGGTTTTGCTTATAAAATTCACCGCAAAAAGGGAAATAAATGCAATTGGAAGATCCTTGAACGATTCTAAAAAACCCAGCTTTTCATAAGTGATATTGGCTTCCGAAAGTTGAAGAATGACAATGCCCATGCAGTTCAAGACCATTGAAAAAATAAGGAAGGTAAGTTTTAAAGGAAGGGAGATCTTGGAAAGCTTGGCTGTCATTTTGGGGATTTTTTTATTGTTTTTTTATGATTTTTTTATGAATTATGAAGATAAAATGATGCGTTCAGCTCCCAAAAATAAACGAAAAATTAAAATAATTGTGAATACAATGTTAATTATTTAAAAAAAAATATATTTTTATTGTCTCAATTTGAGAATTAAAAAACTAACTGTATATGAATCGAAGAATATCAAGAAGTCTGGGATTGGTTGCCGTGCTGTATTTTACAGCCAATTTTAATGCACAGACCAGCGTGAAGGACACTGTTCCGAAAGAGAATAAGATAGAAGAAGTTATCGTGATCGGTTACGGAACCCAGAAAAAGAGTAATGTGACCGGAGCTATTGCAAGTATTAAAGCAAGCGATATCGAAAACATTCCGGCAGGGAAGCCTGAGCAGGTGTTGCAGGGTAGAGCTGCAGGTGTTTCCGTTGTGACAAATTCCGGGCAGCCCGGTGCTGCTGCTACAGTAAGGGTGCGTGGGATTACAAGTTTTGGAGCAGGGAGTAACAGCCCTTTATGGGTAGTGGATGGTATTGTGGTAGATAACATCGGATGGCTGAACCAGTCGGATATAGAAAGTATGGAAGTACTGAAGGATGGAGCATCATCAGCTATCTATGGGGTTTCTGCCGCAAAAGGGGTAATTCTGGTGACAACAAAAAAAGGAAAAAAAGGAAAACTCAGTCTTTCCTATAATGGGTTTTATGGATTTTCAAACACTTCCAAAAAACTAGATCTTTTAGATGCTACTCAGTATGCGAACATCATCAATGAAGGTTTTATCAATGACGGACAAGCACCAAGATACGCCAACCCTTCATCTTTTGGAAAAGGAACAAACTGGCAGGATGCCATCTTCGGAACCGGCGAAAAATCTTCTCATGAAGTAAGTATTACCGGAGGTAATGAAAAATCAACCTACTATACTTCGTTTGGGTATTTTGATCAGACAGGTATTGTAATGAGTGATATTTCTTACTATAAAAGAATCAACGCCAGATTTAATTCAACCCATAAGGTAACTGATTTCTTAACCATAGGACAAACCTTTGCCTATACGAGAACAAAATCCCAGGGAATCAGTGCCAATGAAGAATTTGGAGGTCCGTTAGCTTCAGCTGTAAATTTAGATCCTACAACTCCGGTAGTTGTTACAGACTGGTCTATGGTAGATCCCAGCGGCTATACCAATCCATATATTATCCGTGACGAGAATGGTAATCCGTATGGAATTTCCCGCTATGTAAACCAGGAAATGACCAATCCACAAGCATTCAAGCATATTCAGCAGGGAAATTACAACTGGTCGGACGATTTTGTAGGGAATGTTTTTGCCGAGCTTAAATTCCTTAAAAATTTCACCTTCAAAACGAGTCTTAACGGTAAGAAATCCTATTGGGGAAGCCGTACTTTTACACCGAAATACTATTTAAGTCCCAATTATAGCAATACAAGCTTTAACAGCCTGAATAAGGTAGACGAAAATAAGTTCGAATGGAGCATGGAGAATACACTGACCTATCAGAATAAATTCGGGAATCATAATTTAAGTGTATTGATTGGACAAGGAGTATACCGTTATAATATTTCCGGAGGAACAAGTTTAACATACACCAATCTGCCTATTGATAACTGGCAGGATGCTTCTTTCAACTTTAATATCCCGCAGGATGATATTACAGCTACAGGGTGGGACGGAATTCAGACCCGTAAAGCATCCTATTTCGGAAGGGTTATTTATGATTATGCTGATAAATACTTATTTACAGGAACGATCCGTAGAGACGGTTCATCAAAATTTGCTACCAATCAGCACTGGGGAACTTTTCCATCCATGTCTTTAGGTTGGAATGTTCATAAAGAAAACTTCTGGCCGCAAAATAAAGTGGTTAATAACTTAAAATTAAGAGGAGGTTACGGAGTTTTAGGAAATGATGAAATGGAGAACTTCAGATTTGCAAGTTTCATGGTTTCCGGAAGCAACTATACCAATGCAGGAAACAACATTATCATAGGGTATGCACCAAGTACTCTGGAGAATCCGAACCTGAAATGGGAAGAGACCAGCCAGCTGAATATCGCAGCGGATTTAAAGCTTTTCAATAACTTCACTTTTACGGCAGACTGGTACAAAAAGAAAACATCCGATATCTTAAGACAGGTGAACATTCCTGGCTATGTAGGGGTTCCTAATTTGCCTTGGGCAAACGTTGGAGATATGGAAAACTCAGGTCTTGAATTGGAATTAGGTTACAAAAAGAACTGGCAAGATTTCAGTATATCAGTTAACGGAAACTTTGCCACTATTAAAAACAAAGTTTTAAGATTGGAAGATGATATAGACTATTTCAACCTTGCTTCTTTCCAGACTATGGGAGCTGTATCCAGAGTAGCAGTAGGACAGCCTTACGGTTCCTTTTACGGATATACATATAGTGGTGTTTTCCAGAATCAGGCACAAATTGATTCCTATGTGAATGCCAATGGAACTAAATTATTAGCCAACGCTCAACCAGGAGATTTCATCTGGCAGGACAATAATGGAGACGGTAAAATTGATGACAATGATAAAGTAAACTTAGGAAGTTCTATCCCGAAATATACTTTTGGACTTACGGTTAATTTAAATTACAAGAATTTCGATTTCATGATGTTTGCACAGGGACAGGCCGGAAATAAGATTTTCCAGGGCTTAAGAAGATTGGATATGCTGGATGCCAATTATCAGACAAAAGTTTTAGACCGATGGACAGGGGAAGGTTCAACCAATGATAACCCGAGAATTACAAGAAATGACCCTAACCATAACTATTCCTGGATGTCAAGTTATTATCTTCAGAAAGGAGATTATGTCCGTCTGAAAATTATTCAGTTAGGATATACACTTCCTCAGGACGTTACTAACCGTTTTGGAATGAATAAGGTAAGACTGTACATTACAGGAGAAAACGTCTTTACTTTCACCAAATATACGGGCTACGATCCGGAAATTGCGGGAAGAAACAATTCCGAGCAAGATATAATAGGAGTTGACAGAGCTTACTATCCTCAAGCAAGAACATTTTTGCTAGGTGCTAATATCCAATTTTAATAAATGAATAAAATGAAAAATAAGAATATTTTATATAAAGGGCTTGCTGTTACTTTCCTTACAGGTCTTAGTTTTAGCAATATTGCCTGTAGTGATTCATATCTTGATGATGTAAAGAATTCAGGATCTTTTAATACCGATCTGTATTTTCAGAATGAACAGCAGTCTTTTAGTGCTTTGGTTTCCGTATATGATGTTTTAAGAAAATATTCAGGTGGATTCGAGAATACGGTTACATTCTTTAATGCAGGATCTGATGATTTTTATTCCGGTGGTGGAAATTCCAATGACGGAGCCGGAATCCAGGGAATGAATAATTATACAATCAATCCTAATACAATGCCTGCGAGTTACTGGAAAGATTATTATCAGGGAATAGCAAGAGCTAACCTGTTGATCGAAAAAGTTCCGGGAGCTACTATGGGAGAAGATATTAAGAGAAGATATATTGCTGAGGCCAAAGTGCTTCGTTCCTTATACTATTTCGAACTGTTAAGGATGTTTGGTAATATTCCGTTAGTTCTCAAAACGATTCAGTTTGGAGATGATTACTGGAATATACCGCAGGCAAAACCAACTGAAGTTTATCTTCAGATAGAGGGGGATATCGTTGCTGCAATTCCGGATCTAATGATGACGGCCAGTGGTAATGACAGAGGCCGGATTACACAGGGAACAGCCCGTGCAATATTAGGAAAGATTTATCTGTATGATAAAAAAATGCCTCAGGCTGCGGAGCAGTTTGCTGAAGTCAACGGAACTCCCGGAGGAACCAGTCAATACGGATATAAGCTCGTGGCAAACTACGCAGATCTGTTTAAGGTAGGGCCTGAAACAGCAGATCCATACAAGTTCTCAACAGAATCTATCCTGGAAGTAATGCATACCAACAAAGGAAATTCCGATTGGGGATTTTGGGGACAGGGAAAAGATGAAGGAAACTCTATTAATGTAATGGTAGGACCTCGTTCCTATTCTTTAAAAAATGTTCCGAATAATAACGCTCCGGATATCTATTCAGGATGGGCTTTCAATACAGTAACGGATAACTTCGTTAATTTCATGCAGGGAGATCCAAGATTAAGCGTTACTGTTTTCAATGCAAAACAACTAGTGACGGATGGTAAAATTTCTTACAGTCCGGCTTATGCAGATACCGGATATTTCCTGAATAAATATTTACCTACAAACGATTTAAAAAGTTCACTTCCTGGGCCGGCAGAACTGAATTTCAGACAAAATTATATAGCCATAAGACTTGCGGATACTTACCTGATGGAAGCGGAAGCCTTAGGGGGCACCGGAGGAAGAGCCCAGGCTCTTTTAGATGCAGTAAGAGCAAGAGTAGGTCTCCCGTCAGTTCCTGTTTCTTTACAGGCTATTAAAGATGAAAGGAGAAGAGAACTTGCAGGAGAAGGGCACAGATGGTTTGATCTTGTAAGATGGGGTGATGCTCCTTCAAAGCTGGCATTCAAAGGGTTTGTAAGCAATAAAAACGAAATTTTACCTATTCCGTTTAATGAATTGCCCAATACCGCTTTAAAACAAAACCCAGGCTACTAAAACATGAAGTTTCACAACTTATATAGTTTCTTTTTTAAAGGTACTGCGCTGCTTTGCGGCGTGGTACTTTTTCCTGTATCATGTGCTACGGTAAATGGAGATAAAGGAAATGATGTTCAGTCCTGGCTGACGAAAGGTAATGAAAGTGTAAAATTACAGCAGCAGGCTCCTGTTAAATTTGTTAAAAATTCCAATAGCTGGCAGAATATTGAAATTGATGATACTCAGAAGTTTCAATATGTTGACGGTTTTGGATATACACTGACAGGAGGTAGTGTTGAAGTAATCAACCGGCTTTCACCTTTAAAAAGGAAAGCACTTCTGAATGAGCTTTTCGGAAAAGATAAGAATTCAATTTCTGTAAGTTATCTGAGGCTTAGTATCGGTGCTTCCGATCTCGACGGGGAAGTTTTTTCCTATGATGATCTTCCGGAAGGCCAGACAGATCCTACGCTATCCAGATTCAGCCTGGCAAAAGATAAAGATCTGATCGCCATGCTGAAAGAAATCCTTACGATTAACCCTGAAATTAAAATTATTGCAGCTCCGTGGTCATCTCCGGTTTGGATGAAAGATAACGGAAAATCCAAAGGAGGAAGCCTGAAGCCTGAATTTTATAAAGTGTACGCAGAATATTTTGTAAAATACATCCAGGGAATGAAGAAAGAAGGGATTACT
This sequence comes from Chryseobacterium oranimense, assembly GCF_900129755.1. Taxonomy (GTDB): domain Bacteria; phylum Bacteroidota; class Bacteroidia; order Flavobacteriales; family Weeksellaceae; genus Chryseobacterium; species Chryseobacterium oranimense. Next base: position 395,802 of record NZ_FQWT01000003.1, on the reverse strand, counting down.
ATTGATGCCATTACCCCTCAGAATGAACCTCTTCATCCCGGAAACAATCCGAGCTTGTACATGCCTTCAGAGCAACAAAGAGATTTTATTAAAGGTTATTTAGGTCCCGTTTTTAAAGCCAACAATATCAAAACAAAAATTGTGGTTTATGACCATAACTGTAACAAACCGGAATATGTCCTTGATATTCTGAAAGATCCGGAAGCCTATCAGTATATTGACGGGTCAGCTTTCCATTTGTACGAAGGAGATATTTCTGCCTTAAGTACGGTGCATAATGCTTTTCCTGATAAAAATTTGTATTTTACCGAACAATGGACCGGTTCAAAGGGAACTTTTAACGAAGACCTTAACTGGCATGTTAAAAATGTTATTATCGGTTCAATGAGAAACTGGAGCAGTATCGCTTTGGAATGGAATGTAGCCAATGATCCCCAGTACAAACCTCACACTGAGGGAGGCTGTACAGAATGTAAAGGAGCAATAACCGTTTCCGGCCCTGAAAATTTCACCAGAAATGTTTCCTACTACATCATTGCACATGCTTCCAAATTTGTCCCTGCAGGGTCTCGGCGTATTGCTTCTACACAAACAGAAACCATTTCTACGGCAGCATTTAAAACTCCTGCCGGAAAAACAGTGCTTATTGTTCAGAATGCAAACAGTGCCGATGAAAACTTTAACATCAAATATAACGGAAAGACCGCTCCCGTAACCCTTTCAGGAAAATCGGCAGCGACTTATGTTTTTTAATTTAATATCATGAAAAAAGCTTATTTCTTACTTGCAGTTGTGGCATTGGGAATGAATGTCTGCGGACAGAAAACAATTGATCAGAAAGTGGTAGAACTGCTGTCTAAAATGACATTGGAAGAGAAAGTAGGGCAGATGGTCCAGTACAGCGGCTTCGAATATGCTACCGGACCCCAGCAGTCCAATTCTGCAGCAGTTTTGGAAGAAATAAAAAAAGGAAAAGTAGGTTCTATGCTTAATGTAGCCGGTGCCGAAGAAACCAGGGCATTTCAGAAACTGACCCAGCAATCGAGACTGAAAATTCCTTTATTGTTTGGACAGGACGTAATCCATGGATACAGAACAACCTTTCCCGTCAATTTGGGACAGGCAGCAAGCTGGGATCTGGCGATGATAGAAAAATCAGAAAGAATAGCAGCCACAGAAGCTTCCGCTTACGGTATCCACTGGACCTTCGCGCCAATGGTAGACATCGCAAGAGACCCAAGATGGGGAAGAGTAATGGAAGGTTCCGGCGAAGATACCTACCTGGGAACCCGCATTGGATTGGCAAGGATTAAAGGTTTTCAGGGGAAGGGTTTAGGAAGTCTTGATGCTGTAATGGCCTGTGCCAAGCATTTTGCAGCGTATGGAGCAGCCGTTGGTGGAAGAGATTACAATTCTGTGGATATGAGTTTGAGGCAATTGAACGAAACCTATCTGCCTCCTTTCAAAGCAGCGGCAGAAGCAGGAGTAGCCACATTCATGAATTCATTTAATGATATCAACGGAATTCCTGCGACAGCCAACCAATATATTCAAAGAGAGCTGTTAAAAGGAAAATGGAACTATAAAGGCTTTGTGGTTTCAGACTGGGGGAGTATCGGGGAAATGATTCCTCACGGCTATGCCAAAGATGCCGGTGAAGCTGCTGACAAAGCCATTTTAGGTGGTAGCGATATGGATATGGAAAGCCGTGTTTACATGGCAGAACTTCCAAAACTGGTGAAAGAAGGTAAAGTAGATCCAAAACTTGTGGATGAAGCAGCAGGAAGAATCTTAGCCAAAAAATTTGAAATGGGCCTTTTTGATGATCCTTACAGGTTCAGCAACGAAAAAAGGCAGAAAGAGCAGACCGATAATCAGGAAAACAGAAAATTCGGAAGAGAATTCGGTTCAAAAAGTATTGTTCTTTTAAAAAATAAAGGAAATATCCTTCCTCTTTCAAAAAACATTAAGACAGTTGCGCTTATCGGGCCTTTCGGAAAAGAAACTGTTGCCAATCACGGTTTCTGGTCTGTTGCATTTAAAGATGACAGCCAAAGAATAGTTTCCCAGTTTGACGGAATAAAAAATCAGCTTGATAAAAATTCAACCTTATTATATGCAAAAGGCTGTAACGTAGACGACCAGGACAAATCCATGTTTGCAGAAGCGATAGAAACAGCTAAAAAGGCAGATGTAGTGATCATGACTTTAGGGGAAGGCCACGCTATGAGCGGTGAAGCGAAAAGCAGGAGCAGTATCGGTTTCTCGGGAGTTCAGGAGGAACTGTTGAAAGAAATAGCTAAAACAGGAAAACCAATCGTTTTAATGATCAATGCCGGAAGACCTTTGATCTTTAACTGGGCAGCAGACAATATCCCGGCAATAGCTTATACTTGGTGGCTCGGAACCGAAGCCGGAAACTCCATTGCCGATGTTCTTTTCGGAACGGTAAACCCGGGCGGGAAACTTCCGATGAGCTTCCCAAGAACGGAAGGCCAGATTCCTGTTTATTATAATCATTACAATACAGGAAGACCTGCAAAAAATAATACGGACAGAAATTATGTTTCCGCTTATATCAATTTAGACAATGATCCTAAATTTCCTTTTGGATATGGATTGAGTTATACGGATTTTAAATATTCCGATATGAGCTTAAGTTCCACTGATCTTAAAGGAAACCAGACTTTAAACATCAGCGTAACGGTTTCCAATACAGGGAAATTTGACGGTGAAGAAGTCGTACAGCTTTACATCAGGGATCTTTTTGGAAAAGTAGTACGACCTGTAAAAGAACTGAAAGGTTTCCAGAAAATATTCATCAAAAAAGGAGAGAGTAAGAAAGTGGATTTCAAACTCACTCCGGAGGATCTGAAATTCTTTGATAATGACCTGAATTATGATTGGGAAAGCGGAGAATTCGATATTATGGTCGGAACCAACTCCAGGGATGTTCAGACCAAAAGAATCAATTGGAGTAAATAATTCAATAGGAGCGGGCTTCAGCCCACTTAATGAAAAATATAACAACGGCTTTAGCCAAAACCTAATCATTATTCATGAAAATAAAATCCCGAAATATCATTCAGTTCTGTACAGCAGGGATATTACTTTTTTCTGTCGCAGGCTGTGCCTCAAATAAACCTGAGCGGGGCAAAAAACTGATCTGGAGCGACGAATTTAACGGAACAGGGCTTCCAGATTCATCGAAATGGAATTATGACGTGGGAGGAGACGGTTATGGCAATGAGGAAGCGCAGTTTTATACAAAAAACAGGCTTGAAAATGCCCGGTTGGAAAACGGAAACCTGGTGATTGAAGCCAGAAAAGAAAACTGGGAAAAGAACAAATATACCTCTGCAAGACTTTTGACCAAAGGGAAATTTTCCTTCCAATATGGTACTGTAGAGGTAAGGGCAAAACTTCCCAAAGGCCGGGGAACCTGGCCCGCTATATGGATGATGAGCGAAAAAATGAAACAGTGGCCGGATGATGGGGAGCTGGATATCATGGAGCATGTAGGGTTTAATCAGGGCTATGTTCATGCCTCAGTTCATACTAAGAAATACAATCATATTCAGGGAACGCAGAAAACAGATACCATGATTGTAAAAGACGTAAGCGAAAAATTCCATGTATATAAAGCAGACTGGACACCGGAGAAAATAGAGGTTTCCATTGACGGGCAGAAGTTCTTTACTTATGAAAATAAGGAGAAAACTTATGGATCATGGCCTTTCGATCAGCCTTATTTTATTATTTTAAATCTGGCGGTAGGTGGTTTCTGGGGCGGAAAAGAAGGAATAGACGATAGTATATTTCCGCAAAAATATTATATAGACTATGTAAGGGTTTATCAAAATAAATAATGAAGAGAGGGCTTTTTGCCCAAAAAAGAAAGAAAAAAAATTATGAAAAAACTAATTGTGAGCTGTTTGACAATAGGCGTATTTCTAAATGCTAACGCACAAAACTATTGGAAAAAGAATGCAGGAAAAACAGCGAAAGTCATCTTAACAAGTTCCAAGACTAATGAAAAAATGGCCGACAAAGGAATTGTTAAGTTTGAGAAATTCGGTCAGCCGAAGGAAACGGATGCGTGTATTTTCGTAGATCCGGATTTTAAATACCAGAAGCTGATAGGAATAGGAGGTGCCATAACAGATGCCTCTGCAGAAACCTTTTATAAACTGCCAAAGAACAAGCAGAAAGAAATTATAGAAGCATACTTTGGAAAAAACGGATTAGGCTATACAGTAGTTCGTACCAACATGAACTCCTGTGACTTTTCCAGCGATTCCTATACCTATGTTCAGGATAATGATACTTCTTTGAAGACTTTCAATATTACCCACGACGAAAAGTATAAAATTCCGATGATCAAAGAAGCCCAGAAAGCAATCGGGAAAGATTTTACTTTTTACTTTTCCCCTTGGAGTCCGCCGGCATGGATGAAATCCAATAAAAGCCTTTACAAAGGAGGAAGACTTGAAAACCAATATTACCAGACCTGGGCAGATTATTATATTAAGTTCATCAAAGAATACGAAAAAAGAGGAATTAATATCTGGGGTCTGACTGTACAGAACGAGCCAATGGCCACCCAAACCTGGGAATCCTGTATTTATACTGCGGAGGAAGAAGGTGAATTCCTTAAAAACAATTTAGGCCCAACTCTTTGGAAAAACGGTTACAAAGACAAGAAAGTAATGATCTGGGACCATAACAGAGATCTGATTTACCAAAGAGCAACCACCACTTTAAGTGATCCTGAAACCTCAAAATATGCCAGCGGAATCGGCTACCACTGGTACGAAACCTGGAATAATAAAACCCAGCTTTTCGATAATTTATCAGAAACCCAGAGAGCTTTCCCGGATAAATTCCTGGCTTTTACCGAAGGCTGCAAAGAACAATTCAAAATGTCCGGAATTTATGATGTGAGCTTAGGAGAATTATACGGAAGGAATATGCTGAATGATTTCAATAAAGGAACCGCTTTATGGACCGACTGGAATGTACTGCTTGATGAAACCGGAGGTCCGAACCATGTTGGCAATTTCTGTTTTGCCCCTATCATTGCTGATACCAAAACAGGAGAAGTACATTACACCTACGAATATTATTATGTAGGACATGTTTCAAAATTCATCAAGCCCAATGCGCAGAGAATAGGAAACTCTTCGAACAGGGCTGCGCTTACATCCACAACTTTCATGAATGAAAACGGCCAGCTGGTTACCGTAATTATGAACGACTCCGAAAATGATATTGAAACCAATCTCTGGATTGAAGGAATGTCTGCCAAATTATCTGCTCCGGCACATTCTATCCAGACTGTTATCCTGTAACTTCATATTGATTATTTTTATAGAACCGGCGGCCTCGAAGAGGCCGCCGGTTTCATTATAAGCAATGCTTATTAACCTCTGCAATAATATACTTTTTAAAAATAAAATTGCGGCGTACCTTGGTACGCCGCAATTTTAACTGATATTTTTATTTGAAACGATCATTAATTTTCAAGATCATATTTACTGATCACTTTCTGGGTAACTCCTGAACTGCTGAAACCGCCATCATGGAAAAGGTTCTGCATCGTTACTTTCTTGGTAAGATCAGAGAATAGAGTAACACAATAGTCTGCACACTCTAAAGCTGTAGCATTTCCTAGAGGAGACATATCTTCTGCATAACCCAGGAATCCTCCGAAGCCTTTCACACCGCTCCCTGCAGTGGTCATAGTTGGAGATTGTGAAACAGTGTTTACACGTACTTTTCTTTCACCCCAATAGTTTCCGAAAGTTCTTGCAATGCTTTCAAGGTAAGCTTTGTTATCGGACATATCGTTATAATCCGGGAATGTTCTCTGAGCTGCAATATAAGTAAGGGCCAAAATACTTCCCCATTCGTTCATACAGTCTTTCTCCCAAGCCACACGCATTACTTTATGGAAAGAAACAGCGGAGATATCCCAACCTTTTTCCAACCAGTCGTAATTCATTTCTGTATAATGTTTTCCTTTTCTAACGTTGATAGACATTCCGATAGAGTGAAGGATAAAGTCGATTTTTCCAAATTTTGCAACCGCGGCATCAAAAAGTTTTTCAAGATCTTCTATAGAAGTAGCATCTGCAGCTATCACCTCAGATCCTGTTTTTTCTGCTAAACCATTAAGTTCTCCCATTCTCAAAGCAATAGGGGCGTTTGATAAGATAAATTCAGCACCTTCTTCATGACATCTTTCTGCAACTTTCCATGCGATAGATTGCTCATTAAGGGCTCCAAAAATAATTCCCTTTTTGCCTTTAAGTAAACCGTATGACATAATTTTTTAATGTTTATTTTAAATACAAATGTAGCAATAATTTGTGTTTGCGACATAATAAAAATGGAGCCTTATTCATTTAAGACTCCATTTTCTTGAAAATATTTATATAACTGAAATTTTAATTGGTTTTCTTATTCCATTCTGCTTTTACATCCTCTGCAGCATCTTTGGTTTTTTCCCAGGCTTCGTTTGCTTTATCTTTGATATCATCCCAGGCATCAGCTGCATTGTTCTTTACTTTTTCAAACCAGTCTTCCTGCTGGGCTTCTTCATCATTGTTTCTTTTTTCATTGATATAATCTTTAGCTCTGTCTGCAAGATCTTCAATTTTCCATTTCGCATTGTCCGCTGCATTTTTTAAAGAGTTTTCCGTGTTGTTTACTGCATTTTCCGCTTTGTTGTATTCTGAATTGTTCATAATATAATATTTTATTGTTGTGTACCAGTAAATAAACAAGAACTATTCCTAAAACCCGGGACCACTGTTAAAATTTTCATAATCTTTTGTTATACTTTTCCAAATCACACTTATCTTTAATCTAAAATTACGCTAATGGAAAAAATACGCTGTGGCTGGTGCGAAAAAGATGATCTCTACCGTAAATATCATGATGAAGAATGGGGGCGGCCCGTTTATGATGATGACACTATTTTTGAATTCCTGATTCTTGAAAGCTTTCAGGCAGGCCTGAGCTGGTACACTATTCTTTCTAAAAGAGAGAATTTCAGAAAAGCTTTTGATCATTTTGATTATAAAAAAATTGCTCTGTATACGGAAGAGAAGATTGAAGAACTTATGAATGATCCCGGAATTATTAGGAACCGCCTAAAAATAAACGCAACAGTAACCAATGCACAAAGGTTTCAGGAAATCCAGAAAGAATTTGGAAGCTTTTCAAAATATATCTGGGGTTTTGTGGGAGGAAAACCATTGGATAACCGGCCTAAAGTATTAAGCGATGTTCCGGCCGTTACGGAAATTTCAGATGCGTTGTCCAAAGATCTTAAGAAAAGAGGTTTTAAGTTTATGGGGTCTACCGTTGTTTATGCTCACATGCAGGCAACCGGAATGGTAAATGATCATATTGAAAGCTGTTTTATCAGAGATTAGTTTATTGTATTTTATTCAATTTTTGGTGATGTTTTTTATATAAATTGTAATTTGATAATTGGTTTTTGGCTGTTATCAAATCTGTTATATGAGATCAGTAAAGGGTTGTAGCTCATTTAATAAGAGAAAATGTTTCAACTAATAGTGATTAAATAACTGCTTATTCACTGTTAAGTGTGTTTGTTTGTGAAATTAATAAAGAATAACACTATTTTTAAATAAATTCGTATATTTGCGGCCTCAAAAAATAACTATTAGTAATTAGGCAATGCATAATATCAGCAGACTTCAACTGTTTCTTCTTTTTTTGTTTTTTAATCAATTTATATACGCACAGGTGGGGATAGGAACTCCTAGTCCGGATTCTTCTGCTATGCTGGAAATCAGTTCAAAAAACAAAGGTGTACTTTTTCCAAGTGTATCTTTAAGATCAATTACAGATGAGGCAACAATTCCAAATCCGGCTGAAGGGCTGATGGTATGGAATAACGGAACAGGATCGCTGACAGAAGCAGGTATTTATTACTGGAGCAAATCGAGATGGAATATGCTGTCTACCGGTGCTGGCAACGGAACAAACGGAGGCAGTGGTGGAAATATAGCTCCGTTTTCGGGATGGAATACTTCAGCCACCAATAGTGGTAGTTATGGCGGAGCCAATACCAATCTTTCTTTAGGGACCAACACTATGGATGATCTTGTCTTCAAAGTGAATTCTGTTGCAATGGGAAGATTGGGAGTGAATAACTCAATAAGCTTTGGCAATGGAGCTAAGGCTGAACAAAACGGGATTGCCCTTGGTAACTCCAGCAGTGCCTACCAGGGAATAGCGATTGGAATGAATACCTCTGTAACAGCTAATGAATCGGTAGCAGTGGGAGCAAATACTCAGATTTCCGGTTATCAGTCAACAGCTGTAGGATTTAATGCTAAAGTATCAGCCAATGAAGCTATGGCTGTAGGAAATAATGCTGAAGCGGCAGGATTTCAATCAATTGCATTGGGCTTTAATGCCAAAACAACAATGAATGATGCTACGGCATTGGGGAAGAATTCAACAGCGTCTGGGTTTCAGTCTATTGCGGTTGGGTATAATGCCAAAACAAACTCCAATAGCGAAACAGCAGTAGGGTATAATGCACTCACCAATAACCAGAATTCTACAGCGATAGGTTCGGGTGCAAATGCCGCAGGGCAGTTTTCTACAGCAATAGGATATGAAGCAGCAACTTCTCAGGCCAATGCAATTATCCTCGGAAACAATAATGCCAATATTGGAATAGGTACAGCAACTCCCAATACTTCTGCTAAATTAGATGTAAACGGCCAATATAAATTAGGCGAGAAGGGGAGTATACAAAAAAACCAGATCAGTTTTGAAGCCTGGCCATCGGTTTCTGTGAATAATCTTCCCCACGGAAAATCTGTTACACTCGAGATTCCTATTCCTGCGAATATGCAGCCGGCTTCTACAAGAGCAGCAATTGTAGTTTCTCCTGCAGATGATTTTGCCGGGAACAGTTCTTTTTCAATATCCAATCCAAGAATGACTTCTACTACGAGTGTTACAATTAATCTTACCAATATCTCAGGCGGGGCTGAAAGCTTGTATTCCGGACATTTTTATGTGATGATTAATGAGTTTTAAGCTAAAAAAGGTTTCAATTGAAACCCTTTTATTCTATTCTTTTGATAATCTCACTACTTCATCATGCAGCTCCTGATCCCAGATAAACTGCATATCAAACTCTCCGTCTGATTGTAAGGAAAAAATAGCTTTATTCCATTTGTTACTATCATCTTCAGTTGTTATTTTGTGAAGCTCCAGAATATCAAATGTTAATTGAAAATCAAATTCATCAACATCGATTTGCTTTTTTTCATTATTGCTGTTGATATAATTTCCTGTAAAACTAGCCATTTCTCCAACAGCTTCTATATTTAACTCTGCTTTAATCCATTCTTCGTTAATTACAGAATTAATATTATTGGCTGTAGAGCCATAAATTTCGTCAACTGTTATAAATTTAAATTTTTAAGAAGCAAAATTTGCAATGAGGTTTGCATTTTCTTGACTTTCAGCATTTTTTGTCAATAAAACTTAAAAGGGGTTCAAAAATTGAAGCCCTCTATATTATTCTATTCTTTTGATAATCTTACTATTTCATCGTGCAGTTCCTGATCCCAGATAAATTCCATGTTAAATTTGCCTTGTGCATTTAGATTAAAAATGGCCTTATTCCATTTATTACTATCTCCTTCTGTCGTAATATCGTGTAATTCTCTGATCCAATTTCTAATATCTCTGGAAATATTTCTTACAGATATGTTTTTTACTTCATTATTATCCGTTGTATATTCTCCATTGTAGCTTACCACACCTGTTCCTACAACTTCGATATTTAATTTTGCCTCACTCCAACTTTCATCCTCTATAGCATTTACTATGCTTCGTCCAATGTTTAAATAAATTTCATCTACTGTCATAATATTTATTTTTAAAGAAGTATTATCTGTAACGATGATTATTATCTTTTTGTATAAACTTAAAAAAGGGTTCCAATTTGAAACCCTTTTATTTTATTCTTTTGATAATCTTACTACTTCATCATGCAGCTCCTGATCCCAGATAAACTGCATATCAAACTCTCCGTCTGATTGTAAGGTAAAAATAGCTTTATTCCACTTGTTACTGCCATCTTCAGTTGTTATTTTGTGAAGCTCTAAAATATCAAATGTTAATTGAAAATCGAACTCATCAACATCAATTTGCTTTTTTTCATTATTACTGTTAATATAATTTCCTGTAAAACTGGCCATTTCTCCAATAGCTTCTATATTTAACTCTGCCTTAATCCATTCTTCGTTAATTACAGAATTAATATTATTGGCTATAGAGCCATAAATTTCGTCAACTGTTTTCATATTTTTAATTTATATAATTATAAGTTTTCTTTACCCCATTTATAGTTTCTGTAACTTTAAAACCTACCGGCCTTTGGCTGGTACCTTGATATATAGGCTTCATATCGACCTCAACATTTTTACCGTCTTTCAAAGCTTTTGCCCAGTCAGCTTCCATCTTTTTCCATGCTCCCTGGTTTAATGTTCCTTTCATCGGAACATAGTTGATTTGCTCTCCTGCTCCTTTAAATTGATGACCTATCAAGTGACCTCCTTCATCAACACCTTTAGTTCCACCCTTTAAAGTTACAGATTTTCCTTGTTGATATCCATTTCTGCCAATTTTTCCTAACTCTAATTTTCCAGAAACTCTGTTTACCCTTCCAAGTTCATCTGTTTCATAAATTTTGTCCCCAACTTTATATTTAGAATTTGGTTTCAATGTTCCGTTCAATGCTTTATTCCAGTTTCCTTTTGAACCTGGAGCTAACTCTATTATATCGTCTGCAACACCATCTGTAACCTTAGCAATATCCCCGCCTTCTTTTTTGGCGAGTTGCTCCATTGTTTCCGCAATTCCTTTTTTGGCACCGGCTTCTACTACATCATCTGCTCCTTTCTTTACTCCTTGTTCCACAGCTTCTTCAGCAACTTCCTTAACGGTCTTTTCCACAACAGCTTCAGCTCCTTCTTTTAATACTGTTTTTCCGGCAGTTGCAGCTAATGAAGTTCCTCCGGAATATACCGCGGCTACTGCATCAGGAACAAATTCTCCTACCGTTGTGCCAATCTTTCTAGGGTTTTCAGCAACCCAGCCTGCTGCATTTTTGGTGCCTTCCCAGGCTGCATTTCCGGCATCGGCCCAGTTTTGTCCGTCACTGGCCCAGTTCCAGGCTCCTTCTGCGGCATTTGCCCAGTTATCTCCTTTGCTCGCCCAGTCCCATGCATTTTCAAGCCCTTTGGTAGTGGCATTCCAGCCGTCACTTACCATTCCGCCCAATGCTTCAGCTGTACCCACAGGATCCTGGCCAACCTGATAGATAGTTTCACCCAAACCAACGACTCCGTTTACAGCACCTTCTACCAATCCTGTACCCAGATCATTGAACCAGTCGCCGACCCCTGTTACAGGTTTCATCCAGTCCGGGAGCATCTGGTCCCGCATTTCACGGCTTTTTTTATTTTGATCGGCAACCCAGTCAAATCCTTCTTTAATATAGTCGGTGGGCATTTTTCCCTCTCCGACACCATATGATACCGCGGCAGCTCTATCAAAGAAAATATTGATCTTTCCACCAAATATACAATTACAGAAGGAATCTTCCAAAAGCATCCTGCTGCCATTGATTTTTACCCCATCCTTTGGCTGCTGCCATCCTGTAACAATAGTCGGCAGACATGAAACTCCCGTTGCCCATTTCAAAGGATTGGTGCAGAGCCCCATGGGTTTGATATTGAAAAAAGGAAGAAAATCCAGTTCAGAAGCCATGGGAACACTATAGATGGTCGTGTTTTTATTGTTGCTAACCCTTAGGGTAGATGGACTTGTTCCTTTGTCGCAAGCTAAAAAGGCACCTTCGGGTACGTATTTTTTTGCCATAATGCGATGATTTAGTGGTTAATTTTATCTGAGCTCAGGACTACATTTTTCAATTTTCTGAAAATATTTTCCAGTTTATTCAGGTTTTCCTGGGTTTCCAGAAAAATCTTACCCGGAACTTTCAATAGCTCCGAAACTTTACAATTCTTAATAGAACATATATATTCTTCTTCTGCATATACATACCATTCACGGGTATCCATAGCTTGCAGGATCCGCTCATCATCAAAAAGAAGATAGTAGCGGTCATTCTGGAAAACAATATCAAGCAGGGGAATGGTCATGAGCGGCGGCTTTTAAAATATTTTTTTCTTCACGGTATAAAGTGCCGGGAATCTGCGCAAGACTCATACACATGCTCTGTTCAGACCATGGCCATTCTTCCAGAAGATAGCGTTCCATATAATTAAGTTGAAGAAGTGTCGGAACACGCGGGCGGTTCTTCAAAATACGGATCATTGCTGTTACTTTATCCTGTTCAAAATTATTTTCATCGATACTTCCTTTTACATCAATCTGGTACCTGCCGTCTTCCAATTCTGAAATTCTTTCTTCAGTAGTAATAGGAACACTTTTAGCGGCAATAAAATTGGGAATCTCACGATATCCGTTGATGATCTGATTTTTCTTAAATTCCTTGAAATGAATTCCCGGAAAAAGAAGCTGGTAGGGCATTGCAAAACGTAAGGCTTCAGCAAGGCGGTTTCCGTCTTCCAGAAGTTCTTCCACTCCTTTAATAAAAATTTCGCGATATTGTTCACTTCTGTGCTTCAGAATGATTTTAGGTTTTATTTCGCGCCATTTATTCTGTATATCAGTTAAATTGATGATCTTTCCGAGTTGTCCGTTTTCATCCAGTGTGCATACTATTTTTTCTCTCAGCTCATGCAGATCTCCCACCCATTTATACATCCCGTCTTTGTTGGATTGCTTATACAATGGCATTTCAACTGTAAAGACAGGTTTGTCATTTTCAATGGAAGATAGGGTGACTTTGAGCTCTGCTTCGATATAATTTTCGTTGCGGAGACCCTGGAACTGATATCTTTCTTCTCTGAGAAAAGTATACTTCCGGTATTCGCCCTTGTTTTCTATATTAATTTGCATGATTATCCTTTATTGATTTCTACATCAGCTCCTTTAATATTGGTAGGTCCTGAAGATGAGGTATTGATTTTGGTGGCATTGGCGTTGATATTATCATCAATCTTAATTCCAGGGTTGGCACCGGCTTTTCCCAGTTCAGTTGTTGTTTTTCCTATAACTTTTACGTTGAGACCTTCTATGGTAATATCTCCTCCGGTCGTCATGGTAATTGAACTGCTTCCCGTTTTAATGGTGACCGTTGTATCACATTCCAGGGTAATGTTACCGGAATTATCCATTTTGAACATGGAATTCGCTCCTCCGCCTTCTTTTCCACCTACATTAATGGCGCTTACACTGCCTACATTTACTGTATTATTATTGCCGACTGTAACTGTTTTGTTATTATTCGCATGGGTTAGTGCATTGCCTGCCCCATCAAATTTCATATTGGCTCCTCCCTGGTCGGTTAAAAATACCGAGCCTTCACCGTCATTGAGTTCCAGTTTATTACCGCTTCTGCTGCTCAGGCTTTTTACATTATTTCCTGCTCCGCCGCCACCGCCGACTCCTCCATGAAACATGCCTCCCATCACGAAAGGACGGTCAGGATGCTGATGAACGAAATTAACGACCACCTGGTCACCAACTTCAGGAATAGCCATAAATCCGCGGTTTTTACTGACCTTATCACTGCCTCCTGCATCAGGGGTCATCACACGGATAAATTCTGTGGTATCCTGTCCGTTCTGCCAGTCAAACTGAACCTGTATGCGGCCTTGATTTAGTGGGTCTGTATTGGAAATTACTTTGGCAAACTGTGGCTCTGCTCTCGGGATTTCAAATTGAGGACGTGGAATAAATCCTGTATCAGCTGCTATGGCTTCAAAATTTCCTGTGTAATGCCCCCGCGCATCTACCTCGTGACTGATTTCCGTAATCATGAGTTTGGTAAAATAAGCGGTCTCGTTGGTAGCTGATTTCCGCATTTCCACATCAGCAACGCATCCGGGATATAGAAATGGGACCGAAGTGCTTCCGGAAGTAATAAATACATTGACAGCTTTACTTCCTGCCGTGCCTTTCTGTGAGGCATCAATATCCATGAAAGATGAAGCCTTGATAGGGGCAACTCTCAATGAAGGGGTTGTAAAGGTTGCCTTCGATATTTCATAGGCACGTTTGGCAATATCTGACTGGTGGTTTATTTTTGAACTTCCCGTTGTAAGTTTTTCATTTTTGCTGCTGTTGTAGCCATAAAAAGTAGGATTTACATGCTGGGCCTTCATTTTGATCTTAATATCATGTACACTGCTGCCATATACCAGCTGAACCGGTTTTTCCTGTGGAGGAAGTTTTCCGAAATGTAGTACTTCGCCATCATAATAAAACTGTTCCCCATAAGCTTCTGCTATTCTTGCCAGATAGTTGTAGTGGGTCTCTTCGTATTGTGAACTGTAAGAAACATTTCCGTGCTGGGCATCTACCCTGAAATCAAATTTATTGGAGCCAAGGCCTTCTTTAATCACCCAGTCGGCAATACTGTTCAGGCTGATTTCCTGGCGTCCGCCAAAACTCTGAATATGCGGAGCTGCATCTAAAAGGATGGTAGGGCTGTTTCCGCTAAGGACAATATTCCCAAGGCTTCCTTTATCCTGGCTGAATCCTACTTCCGTAATTACCCCTACAAAGTTCCTTTCAGGGCTTTCTTCAACGTCTTTATATTTGAATACGACTGTAATCCTTTTACCCAGAAAGTTCTGTGCCTGTTCCAGATTATGATTTTCCGGACCTCCCAATGTATCATGGGCAAGAGTGAGGTCAAACTCATGATGCTTAACGGCACTCTGGGTAAGTTTAAAATGCTTGAAATGCTTGATTATCTTACCTTCGATAATAATATCAAGCTTAATAACACGGTTGATCCCTAAAAGTTCACTTTTGGGAATAGATCCGGCGTTATGTATTTTAGAGGTAGGCTGATCCGACCAGATTTTACTTTCCTTTACCAAGGGAGTATTTGGCCCGGAAACCTGATTCAGAAATGTATTGCTATAGGAGAGGGCCTGTCCGGCTGTCTGTACTGTTTTTTGAATTTTACTGTCGGCTTTTTTTACTGCTTCTTTACCTGCATTGATGCCTGCAGTTTGCAGATTATCCAGATTTTTCTTGGATTTTGTACCTGGCTTTTTTGATGACTCACTATCTTGGAACATAACATATTTTTTCTGGGTTCGAATTTTAAACAGCAGTCTGGTTTACAGAGCTACTTAAGGTCTTTCTTATCACTCACATCAGATAAAATACTGTCTGGTCATGTCAACAGAATAGTATCTTTTGTGAGGAAATTGTCGTTCTGTTTTCACTTGATATGCGGGTGCATCCCGATATATTTTTAAGCTTTAAAATACAATAATATTTTATTTACATGAATTTAATGTTCTGAATTACAGTTGTGTAATTCAATTATTAAAATCACGTCCATGTGAAACAAATATAAGCAGCAATGAGGCAAGTAAGAAAAAAAGTAGCAGTCAATTTTAGTTTTTGTCGTAGTTTTACTACTAACAGTTGTTAGGGTATTTCTTTCTTATCTGGAAAACTCTCATTATTGTCATCAAAAAATAATTTATCTGAGAAGATTGTATGGATAAATGGTTAATTTTACAGGTGAAATTTCTTTTATTTTCCTTTAGCAAAAGGATAATAAAAGACTAAAATACATATACAGATAGCAGGAAACTTATGAAGAAAACAGGAATTATCGGATGTGGCTGGCTGGGATCAAAAATTGCAGATTCCATGTCCGGTAAATATCAAATATATACTACAGCAACAACAAAAGATAAAGTGGAAAGCCTGTCAGCAAAAGGATTTAATGCTTCTTTGGCCGCCTTTCCTGATTTTCAGCTTGAAAAGAAAATAGAAGAATGGAGTGAGATTAAGGATGTGGATATTCTGATTATTACCATTCCTCTTTCCGGAAAAAGCTGCTGTGCAAGTTCACTGTATAATAGGATACAGCACTTCTTCTCATTTATAGGTGATTTCAAAGGACAAATGTTTGTGATGAGCTCTACAGGAGTATATCCGGATATGCCGGGAGAATATGCAGAAGAAAGCCTTTCTCCGGATAAGGTTCCGGGGGAGAGGATGGTCAGAAATAAATATCCGCAGGCCAATATCCTCAGGCTGGCCGGATTAATGGGGGATAACAGGCTTCTTAAAAACTATAATGTGTCCAACCTTGATGCTCCGGTGAACCATATTCATTATGAAGATATTTGCAGAGTGATTGAAAGAATGATTGAAAGAGGTTTAGAAGGAAAGCTTTACAATGTAGCGTCTCCTCAACATCCTTCAAAAGCACAGGTAATCAATACGCAGAAAAATTTACCTTTTCCAGAGGAGGCTATGGCTGATGGGAAAATCATTCTGCCTTCGAAATTAATGTCAGAACTGGATTTTGTTTTCAAATATCCGGATCCTTGTAAGTTCCATTAGAATTTATTTTAACATAAAAACTGCTTAATTTGCTGGATATTTTTATCTATCACAAATTAAGCAGATGTTTGTATTTTAAATAAATAGAATAAGGCACATGATTATCTATTTTGCATGCTGTAAAGTATAAGCTCTGTCAGCGTGATAATAGGAGTAAAATAGATCAGTTCTGTCCAACCAATTGAAATGAAGTCCTAAATTTTTTTTAGCCTCCTGAATGTTGGCTTTATTACTTTTTGAACGCTCACTATCATCATATACCAAAGAATTCTTGAGGATTCTGCCATCCTGAACCTGCATGAAATAATATTCCACGAGCATATCTGCCCAATCATAAGAGTGTTCTATAATGAAACTTTCAATGCGGTAGTCTTTTACTATCTTGAAAATATCCATATCACAATGATCATTATCCCGATTATAGAGATAGTGATCAAAGCTGTCCTTGGACTCCAGATGAAGGATATAATCACTCAGAAGGTCAAAATTTTTGGCTTCTTCTATACCAAGGTCACATGAAGTATTAAAAGGAATAAAAGTTAATTGCTTAATACTGAAATGGACAATACTTTTATCTAATTCAATGTTTTCGTTAGTGATCAGACATGTGATATCCTGCCCCATTATCTTTAATTATTTAATGATTCTTTCCAGTACCCAATCGATGAGGTTTTTCTCGGAAGCATGATGGTCTGCAGAAAATTCTCCGCGTCTTCTGTTGGCAATAACGTTGTTTACGGTAATGGCTTTATGGCCTAATAATTTTGAAAGCGCATAAATGGCTGAGGTTTCCATTTCAAAATTTGTAATTCCAAGGTCATTCAATGTTTCAAGGAATTTATCATCTACTGCTTTTAAACGAAGCTGTCTTCCCTGAGGAGCATAAAATCCCGGGAAAGTAGCCGTATTTCCATGGTATTTGGCATCTTTATAATATTCTCCCATTTCTTCTGCCCAGTCTGAGAAATAAAGCATCGGTTTGATCTTTTCATAAGGGAATTTCTCTATAAAGCTTTTGGAAAATTCATTCTCAAAACTGTAATCCTGATAAAAATGCATCAGTCCGTCGAGACCAACCACATTCTGGGTTACCAGCATATTATCTACCTGTACATCAGGATTTACGCTTCCGCAGGTACCCATACGGAAAAGCTCAAGGGCTTTGTGCTCGGTTTTGAATTCTTTGTTTTTAAGATCAATATTCACCAGGGCATCAAGTTCGTTCATCACAATATCGATATTCTCTGTTCCGATACCTGTGGACATTACGGTAATTCTTTCTCCGCGAAGTGTTCCGGTGTGGGTGTAGAACTCTCTTTTATTTTTTTTGATCTCTACTTTGTCAAAATATTTTGAAACTTTTGCCACTCGGTCCGGATCTCCCACAAGGATGATCTTATCCGCAATATCTTCGGGTAAAAGGTTTAGGTGGTATACACTTCCGTCGTCATTCAGCACCAGCTCTGAGGCAGCAAGTTTATTCAGCATAATTTATATTTTTTGTTTTTTAATTAATGAAAATAGCATCTTTGTAAGGAGATCCGGCAAGGTCATAAATCGTATCATATTCTTCTACAATCCTTTTCTGTCCCTGGAAAATTTCGTAAACTGTAACAATGGTCTTTTCAAAGTTTTTCGGGTCTTTTCTTTGGGTGGTTATTTCGTAAAATTTGTCACCTTTTTTTAATACGGAAACCATTTCTTCCTTGGTTGAATTATTGGAATCCATCATTCCCGGAAAGTCCATTACAACATCTTTAAGGTCTGTATAATTTTTATAAGGTTTTGTCACCCCGTTTGAATAAACATATACATTGGGAATCTCTTTATTTTCTTCCAGGCGTATCAGGTAATAATCGTTACCTTTTTTCTCGGCATAAACGGCCATTTCTTTCTTTTTCTGTGAAAATGCACAAACTGAAAGAAAACCCGCCGCAAATGTGAATAAAACTTTTGCTTTCATGATCCTATTTTGTTTTTTAGTGAAATAATGTTAAAAATCCTCTCCCAATATCTTACCTCATCATTTTTTAACAGGCTTTTAGAATTCAGCCGTTTTCTAAGTATAATGAATTTGATTTCGGGGTTTAAAATTAATAAAAATTATTTTACCTGAAATATAAACATTTTTTAATCTGTGCTTAAACTTAAGATAACATCGGAACGGTACTTTTGCCGCTAAAAATTCATGAGATTATATCCGCTGCTCGCTGTAGTTATTTTGATAGGTTTGGCTGTCATGTCTTTTAACCCGGTTGATAAGGGAAAAGAAAACGAAAATAGCTTTGTTAATAGGGGTTTGTCAGATTTTAAAAATAAGCTTGAACAGCTGAAGTCCAATGTTTATAAATTCTCAGAAGACCGGATTTCTATTGAAGAGCTCCGGAATTCTTTAAGCAATACCAGAAATTCATTTAAGGAAATTGAGTTTTATATTGCCTATCATTATCCTGAATTCACCAAAACACATCTTAATGCCGCTCCGCTGTTTCACATAGAGGCTGCGGGCACTTCTGCATATACTTTACCTCCGGAAGGGCTTCAGGTATTGGACGAACTGATATTTTCCGATGAAGCTGTGGAAGAGAAAGAAAAAATTAAAACCATTACAGATTTTCTGTACAATTCCTATTCAGGCTTTTACCTGAGTGCTGTGAAGAATGGACTAAGCAGAGGAAACAACAAAACACTGCCTTTAAGGATAGAACTGATAAGAATCTATACCCTCGGAGTTACAGGCTTTGATACACCAGGTTCACTAAATATTTCCGAAGAAGCGGCCCATGCATTTACCGGGATTAAACAATACATCAACGATGATGCTTATTTTAAAAATTATAACGTTCAGAAAGCCAATCAAATCCTTTCTGAAGGAATCAAGTATCTTTCAGACCATAAAGATTTTGAAGCTTTTGACAGGATTGAGTTTTATAAAACATATATTCAGCCTCTCTATGAAGAATTTGGAAAATGGGATGGAAGAGAGGATGATCTCAAGGAGTTTTCCGGCTGGAATGTAAAGAGTAAAAATCTTTTCAGCAGTGATTTTCTGGATCCGTATTTCTACACCTTACTGAAATCTTCGGAAGACAATGCGAATCTCAGAAGCCTTGGAAAATCTATTTTTCATGATCAGAATTTAAGCCAGAACGGTAAAATGAGCTGTGCTGCGTGTCATCTTGGGGAAAATGCTTTTACTGACCTTAAAATAAAATCCCAGAGTAATGTGGAAGGGAAAACCGTCCTTAGAAATTCTCCGTCTTTATATAATGCTGTTTTTGCGAAAAGATTTTTTTATGATCTGCGTGCATTTTATCTGGAACAGCAGGCGGAACACGTGATCTACAATGATGATGAATTTAATACCAGCTATGAAGACATCATCAAAAAATTAAAAACAAAACCTGAATATAAAAAAGCTTTCCGTACTGCTTTTAAAGACGGTAAAATAAATAAGGAGAACTTCTCCAGGGCCTTAAGCTCATATGTAGCTTCTCTCTATTCTTTCGACAGTGATTTTGACCGTTTTATGAGAAATGAAAAAGACATTTCTGAAGATGCCAAAAAAGGATACAATCTTTTCATGGGGAAAGCCAATTGTGCCACCTGCCATTTTGCCCCACATTTTTCAGGGCTGGTACCACCGTTTTTTAATGAGAATGAGTCTGAAGTTTTAGGAATTACAGCAAAACCTGTGAATCAGTTTCCTATTGAGCTGGATTCTGACCTGGGACGTGGAAACAGTCCTGTGAAAAAAGAAAAATCGTGGATCTATGATTATTCTTTCAAAACAGTTACGGTGAGAAATATTGCACTTACCCGACCTTATTTCCATAATGGAGCATTCAATACCCTTGAAGAAGTAATAGATTTCTATAACGAAGGTGGAGGAGAAGGACTGGGCTTAAAGATGAAAAACCAGACATTGCCGCCGGATAAGTTGCACCTTACAAAAACCGAGATAAGACAGATTATTGCTTTCCTGAATTCTTTGACGGACATCAGCCGGGCGAGATAATTGTGTTTCGGGTTACGGTATGCGGGATACGGGTTACGATTAGTTTCGAGTTTAAAGTTTTGAGTTTAAAGTTTGGGGTGAAAATTATTTTGGTTTAAGAGTTGTAAAAATCAAGCTCAGAATTATACTTAATACTATTATTAACCAATCCCAGGTAATAACTTTCTTTCGTTCATTCACCAAACCCGCATCCTGAAACCCGAACCTCGAAACCCATATCATTTAACAATTATTTAATTCCCTTAACATTGGGTTATGAATTAATTAATATTCTCCACTTTATATTTAAAGTCCTATTAACAGAGGTGCCGTGCCAAAAAAATAGCTTTGCAATGTCTAATAAATCAATAGAAAATGAAGAAAAAATTACTTACAATTGCGGCATTGGCAATGGTTGCCGGTTTTAGTGCACAGGCGCAGACTTTTATATTCAATAAAAATTCGTCATGGAGCTATAAAGACAATAACCAGGCATTGGCAGATTCCTGGAAAGGGCAAACATTTGACATTTCATCATGGGCAGCCGGAAACGGGCCTCTGGGATATGGCGATCCTGTAACAACTACAATCAGCTCAGGTCTTACAACAGCTTATTTTGCTAAAGACTTTACGGTAGATTTATCAACTCTTACCGATAATATGGAACTGGGAGTGATGAGAGATGACGGAATTGTAGTTTACCTTAACGGGGTAGAAGTTGCGAGAGATAATATGCCTTCAGGTACTATTGCTTTCAATACACCGTCAAGCACTACGATTGATGGTGCGGCAGAAAACGTGTATAATATTTTCTCTATTCCGAAATCCGGTTTTGTAAATGGAACTAACAGGATTTCCGTAGAGCTTCATAACAGAAGCGGGGCGAGTTCGGACCTTAGAATAGATGCTTATTTAAAGACAATACCAACCGTAGCAGGATGTACAGGAACACATATCAGCTGTTTTACTTCAATTGTTCCTACTGCACAAACCAATAAACTGATCATTCCGGCAGAGCATAAATACCAGCTTATCTTAAAAGAAGGTGATAATTATACTGAAGGAGGCGGAATGGTAGGCGGCCAGAATGATTTCACAGCCTATGTTGCCAAAGCAGGAAGCAGCACAAACGGATACCTTTCCGTAAACCATGAAACCAATCCGGGAGGCGTTACAATGGCTGAGGTGAATTACAATGCTTCTACAAAACTTTGGCAGCTGACAAGATCAAGAGCCGTAAGCTTTTCAGACCCTAGCCTGGTTCAGACGATCAGAAACTGTTCAGGCGGAATTACCCCTTGGGGAACAGTAGTTACAGCTGAAGAATCCGTTACTTCCAATGATGTGAACAATGACGGCTATAAAGATTACGGATGGTTAGTGGAAATAGACCCTGCTACAGCACAGGTTATCTCTAAAAATGCAGACGGATCCAAAGGGAAACTTTGGCAGATGGGTATTATGAACCACGAAAACGTAGTGGTAAACAGTGCCGGAACTACAGCCTATTACGGAGAAGACGGAGGAACTCATATGGTGTACAAATATGTAATGGATACCCCGAATGACCTCTCTTCAGGAAATCTGTATGTATTAAAGCTGGACCAGGGATTAAGCGTTACCGGAGATCCTGTGGGAACTACCGCAACATGGATCCAGGTTCCGAATAAATTAAAAGCAGATCAGAATAACACCACAGCTCTTGCTCAGTCGCTTGGAGGAACAAGATTTAACGGAGTAGAAGATGTGGATATCAGCCCGCTGGATGGGAAGATTTATTTTACTGCAAAAGGACTGGATAAAATTTACCGTCTTCAGGATAACGGAGCAACTGCTTCTCAGGTTGAAACTTTTGCAGGAGGTGCTGCTACAACGTACTCATTCAATACCCCACAAGGGATGAAGACTGAAGCATGGGGAGATGGAAACGACAACCTTACCTTTGATGAACTTGGAAACCTTTGGGTTCTTCAGGACGGTGGGAAAAATTATATTTGGGTAATTGCCCCGGATCATACGCAGGCTAATCCTAAAGTAAGACTTTTCGCTTCAATGCCGGCAGGATCAGAGCCAACAGGACTGACGTTTACTCCTGACCATAAATTCGGCTTCTTCTCGATCCAGCATCCTGATTCTACCATTACTACAGATGTAGATGCTACAGGAAACACTATTGATTACAGAGGAAAATCAGCTACCATTGTGATCGCCCTAAAACAAAACCTGGGAACTTCAGGAGCATTGGGAACTGTTGAAAACCAACATGCAGAAAATACGGTTGATGTAGCTCCAAATCCTACTTCAGGAATGGTTAAGATCAATTCACCGAAAGGATTGAAAGATATTTCGGTAACAGCATACAGCATAGACGGAAAGATTGTTTATACCAAGAAATTCAGTGGAGTAAACAGATCATTGGATCTCGATTTTACCCACCAGCTGGAATCATCCCGTATCCTTGTTCTGAATGTCGAGGCAGAAGGCGGTTTCCAGAAAACTGTGAAATTATTGAAAAAGTAATTATTAATACCTGTTTCGGTTGCGGCGGCGAAGCCGCCGCAACCGAAACTTCTTTTTATGAAAAAAATAGTCCTATTTATTTCCGTTTTATATCTCTGCCAGATCAGGGCACAGATCGATCCGGTAAAATATCCCACTTTTACCAGTATTGATGAGGCATTGAACAGTGAAAAGACGGTTTATAGTATAAGTTTCAGGCAAAAAGGGCTTTTCAATCTTCCCCCGCAGATTTCCAGACTGCAGTCTTTGTTTTTCCTGAACATCATGGGAAACAAACTTGAAAAAATGGATCAGGAGATTTTTACCCTAACAGAGCTTGAGATTTTGAATGTGAATGAAAACAGCATCAGATACATTCCTGATGAAATAGGAAATCTGAAAAAGCTGAGCACTTTCTCGATGAACCTGAATGGCCTTACAAGCATTAATCCAAATATTGCAAAGCTGCAAAATTTAAAGGCAGTGCATTTTGATGCCAATAATCTTAATGTATTTCCGGAAGCACTGATGGAAATTCCTGCACTGGAAGAAATTAACCTTCAGGGAAACCAGATCAGTATCATTGCTGACCGCTTGTACAGGATCAAAAATTTAAAGTTTCTCAATTTATCTGAAAATCAGATCAATGATCTGGGAAACCTTTCTTTTCCTAAAAATTTAAAATACCTGGAACTGCAGCAGAATGCGATTGTAAAACTCCCTGAAAACCTCTTCAAAGCTCAGAATCTTGAATTTTTGAATGCCAGCAGCAATCATATCACAGAAATATCTCCGGAGATAAAAGGATTGAAAAATATAGTCAGTATGAATCTGGCTCATAATCATTTAACAGATCTTCCTTCAGAAATAGCCCAGCTGAAAAAGCTGAAAACCCTTATCCTGACAGGAAATCCAATAGAAAAAACAAAGATTGAACGGTTAAAAAACCTCATGCCGGAAACCCAGATCTATTTCTAGATCTATCCGCCGACTCTTTTGGTTTTGTATCCCATTTCTTTAAGGATATTCATTATTTTGTCACGGTTATCACCCTGAATAATGATTGTTCCGTCTTTCTCTGAGCCACCTATTCCCAGGGTGGTTTTTATTTTTTTAGAAATTTTCTTCAAATCTTCCTCACTGCCTTCCCAGCCTTCAACAATTGTTACAGGTTTGCCATTTCTGCCTTTCTTCTCAAATTTGCATACCAAAGGTTCCTGCTGCTTAAATTCTTCTTTAGGCATCTCAAAATCCTGTTCTTCGTGTTCAGGAAATAGGTTCTTTAACTGATCTCGTAAATCCATAAAGCAAAATTAAATAATAATTTATAAAAGTACATCAGCAGGTTTGAAAATTAATTATGCTATTTATATTGATACCAGTAGTCTAAAGAACATCTTTTTTCACCTGATCTTTTCAAAATAAACCCTCCAGATTCTTCTATTCATCCGAAATTAGGTAAATTTGTGTAACAAAAAGTTATACAAAATGTCAAAAAAAGCAATATTAGCAATCCTTGACGGATGGGGATTGGGGACAAATCCTGAGGTTTCTGCCCTGGATAAAGCAAACACTCCATTTATAGACAGCTGTTATCAAAAATTTCCACATACAACATTGGAAGCCAGCGGACTGGCTGTAGGACTTCCTGCAGGACAGATGGGGAACTCCGAAGTAGGACACATGAATCTTGGAGCAGGAAGAGTAGTCTACCAGAACCTGGTAAAACTCAATATGGCAGTTGAAAACGGAACGTTGGGACAGCAGCAGGTTATTCAGGATGCTTTCGAATATGCTAAAAGAGAAAATAAAAAGCTTCACTTTATCGGATTGGTTTCCAATGGTGGGGTACATTCACATATCAATCACTTAAAAGGTTTACTGACTGCCGCTCATGAGTTCGGATTGAATGAAAATGTATTTGTACACGCATTTACAGACGGAAGAGACTGTGATCCGCATTCAGGATTGGGTTTTATAGAAGAACTTCAGGAACATATGCAGAAAACCGTAGGAAAACTGGCAACAGTAATCGGAAGATATTATGCTATGGACCGTGATAGAAGATGGGAACGTGTAAAACTGGCCTATGATGCAATGGTAGAAGGTGTAGGACTGCAAACGACAGACGCATTGGCTGCCATTAAAGATTCATACAATAATAATGTGACCGATGAATTCTTAAAACCTATTATTTTAGTCAATACAACAGCGACAGGAAACATAGTTCCGGTAGCAAGAATTGTGGATAATGACGTGGTTATCTGCTTTAATTTCCGTACAGACAGAGGGCGTGAGATAACGGAAGTACTTTCCCAGAAAGATTTCCCTGAATTTTTTATGCGTAAGCTGAACCTTCATTATATCACGTTAACCAATTATGACAAGACTTTCCAAAACGTACAGGTTGTATTCGATGAAGAAGTTTTGAAGGAAACGATGGGAGAAATTCTTGAAAGAAACGGGAAAACACAGATAAGAATTGCGGAAACAGAAAAATATCCTCACGTGACGTTCTTCTTTTCAGGAGGGCGGGAAGAGGAATTCAATGGCGAAAGAAGACTCCTTTGCCCAAGTCCGAAAGATGTTCCTACCTACGACCTTAAGCCTGAAATGTCTGCTTACGATATCACAAATGCCATCGTGCCTGAGCTTGAAAACGGAACGGCCGATTTTGTCTGCTTAAATTTTGCCAATACAGATATGGTAGGGCATACAGGAGTTTTTGAAGCTGCCGTAAAAGCTGCTGAAACAGTAGATAAATGCATTGAAAAAGTGGCAACAACAGCTTACGAAAATGGTTATGCCGTATTTATCCTGGCCGACCACGGAAATTCAGACGTAATGATCAATCCGGATGGAACGCCAAATACACAGCATTCCACCAACCTGGTGCCGTTTATCGTAATGGATAAGGACCATACATGGAATCTGAAACCCGGAAAACTGGGAGATGTTGCACCAACTATCTTAAAAGTAATGGGAGTGGAAATTCCGGAAGTAATGACAGGAGATATTTTAGTTAGCTAAAATTTAATAATATTGTCATAAAAATGCCGTTATTATAACAGATGGCGGCATTTTTGTATGATTTATATCAGTCATAGTATGGGTTGCATATGTTATTATGCCACAAATAATAAATAAATCATATCTTTGCAAATTAAAATCTATTTAGTAAGATGTATCAAAAGCTTGTCAGAAAAGAAGTAATGGGAATATTGGAAAAGGAAGTAACCTCTTTTCTGGATAAATTTTTAACGCCAATTGAAAAAATATGGCAGCCTTCCGATTACCTTCCGGATCCGTCAAGCTCAGATTTTAAATATGACCTGGAGGAAATCCAGACCTTTGCCCGTGAAATGCCTTACGATCTGTTTGTAACCCTTATCGGGGACTGTATTACAGAAGAAGCATTACCATCTTACGAATCATGGTTAATGGGTGTTGAAGGAATCAACCAGGAAGAAAAGGTAGGCTGGGCCAACTGGGTAAGAGCATGGACAGCAGAAGAAAACAGACACGGAGACCTTCTGAACAAATATCTTTACCTGTGCGGAAGAGTAAACATGAGAGAAGTGGAAATCACCACCCAATATCTTATCAACGACGGTTTTGATCTGGGAACAAGCATGGACCCTTACAGAAACTTCATCTATACAAGTTTCCAGGAAACAGCAACCAACATTTCCCACCGTAGAGTAGGGACACTGGCCAAGCAGTCCGGAAACGGTAAGCTGGCGAAAATGTGTGGTGTTATTGCTGCAGACGAAGCAAGACATGCCAAAGCTTATAAGCACTTCGTAGCCAAAATCCTTGAAATAGACCCATCGGAAATGATTCTTGCTTTCGAAGATATGATGCGTAAGAAAATCGTTATGCCTGCTCACCTGATGAGACAGTCCGGACAAAAAGCAGGAGAGCTTTGGGGACATTTCTCAGATGCAGCTCAACGATGCATGGTATATACAGGAAACGATTATATCAATATTTTATCAGACCTGTTGGATGAATGGAAGATTGAACACGTAAAAGGACTTACTGAAAAAGCTGAAAAAGCTCAGGAATATTTAATGAAACTGCCTGCAAGACTGCAGAAGATTACCGACAGAGTTTCTACTCCGGACCTTCAGTTTCAGTTTAGCTGGGTTAAAAGTTAGTTCCATATTACTTAAAAATATAAAACTTAAGAGTGCCATCGTTTTCGGCACTCTTTTTATTTCTTATCTTTGCAAAGCTAAAAAAAGACAAAATGTTAAATAATAAAAAAATTGCTGTAGATTTCGACGGAACTATCGTGGATGATGCATATCCGGCAATTGGCAAAGCAAAAATCTTTGCTTTTGAAACATTAAAAAAACTTCAGGCAGAAGGGTACAGATTGATCCTCTGGACATATAGACATGGCAAAACGCTAGATGAAGCCGTAGAATTTTGCAGACAGAACGGAGTAGAATTTTATGCTGTAAATTCCAGTTTTGAAGGAGAGGTTTTCGATCCCGGGAACCAATCAAGAAAACTGGATGCAGACTGGTTCATCGACGACAGGAATCTGGGAGGATTTCCGGGATGGGGCGAAATTTACAATATTATTCAGGAAAGAATAGAGTTCCGCGTAGAAGGAAAAGAAGTTCTGGCCTATTCAAAACTGAAAAAAGAAAAGAAAAAAGGACTTTTCTGGTAATAAAATAAGATAACAATTTAATAGTATAGCAATGTAACAATATTTATTTTCAAAATTGTTGCACTGGTACATTTATACATTGGTAAATTAATACAATGATTCAATTAAAAACAATAGAAGAACTCCGTTTGATGAAGGAGAGCGCACACCTAGTTTCCAAGACACTGGGAATGCTTGCCAAAGAAATAAAACCGGGAATCAATACCTTATATCTTGATAAGCTGGCTCATGATTTTATTAAAGATCACGGCGCAGAACCTGCTTTTTTAGGATATGGAGGTTTTCCAAACTCACTGTGTATTTCTCCGAATGATCAGGTTGTTCACGGTTTTCCTAACAATGATATTGTAAAAGAAGGAGATGTTCTTTCTGTAGACTGTGGTGTTATTCTTAACGGTTTCGTAGGAGATCATGCCTATACATTTGAAATCGGTGAAGTAAAACCTGAAGTTAAAAAACTGCTGCAGGTTACCAAAGAATCCCTTTATAAAGGAATTGCGCAGTGCGTAAGAGGAAAAAGGATAGGGGATATTTCCCATGCAATCCAGTCGCACTGTGAAAAAGAAGGCTATGGAGTAGTAAAAGAACTTGTAGGACACGGCCTTGGAAGACAGATGCATGAAGATCCACAGGTTCCGAACTACGGAAGACAGGGAAGCGGTAAAGTCATCAAAGACGGTCTGGCTATTGCCATCGAGCCTATGGTAAACATGGGTACGGAAAAAGTAAAATTCCATAACGACGGCTGGACGGTAACTACTTTGGATAATCTGCCTTCGGCGCACTTTGAGCATGATGTGGCGGTGATCAACGGGAAACCGGTACTGCTTTCCACATTTAAATATGTTTATGAGGCTTTGGGGATCGTAAGTGATGAAGAAAAGCCTTTCCAACTGGATTTTTAATGAAAAAAGTAACGAAACTTTTACTTAATAAAATACCTCGCCCAATGCTTATTAAAATGAGTATCTGGGCGAGGCCGCTTATCTACCAGTTTTTCAAGGGAGATGAGTTTTATGACCCTATCGACGGAAGATCTTACCGGAAATTCCTTCCTTATGGTTATGGAAAACAAAGAGAAAATGCTCTTTCTCCGGGAACACTAAGCCTGGAAAGACACCGCCAGATGTGGCTTTATCTTCAGAATGAGACAGATTTTTTCATTAAAAATGCTAAAGTTCTGCATATTGCACCTGAACAGGAATTTCTAAGGAAATTCAAAATGATGAAGAACCTGAACTATATTTCTGCAGACCTTTTCTCTCCGATTGTGGATGTGAAAGCTGATATTCTGGATCTACCCTTTGAAGATAACAGCTTTGATATTGTATTTTGCAATCATGTTCTGGAACATATTGAGGATGATGCAAAAGCTATGAGTGAACTGTACAGGGTGATGAAACCCGGAGGCTGGGGGATTTTTCAGGTTCCGATGAGAAACTCTATGGAAAAGACCTATGAAGATTTCACCATTACAGATCCTAAAGAGCGTCAGAAACATTTTGGCCAATACGATCACGTCCGTTGGTACGGGATGGATTATTTCGATCGTCTGAGAAAAGCCGGTTTTGAAACAGAGCCCAATTTCTATTCACAGAATTTTTCAGAAGAAGAAATCAAAAAATACGGGTTAAGGAAAAACGAAATCTTACCTGTAGTTTTCAAAAAATAAATAATAAACCCGCTTTCATATGAAAACGGGTTTATTTAATATAGATAGAAATTGTTTTTCCTGATTAGTGAGAGACAGATTTAAGCCCTACTACGGAACCGATCAGGGTGACAATGAAAAATATCCTCCAGAAGCTTACCGGATCTTTAAAAAAGAAAATTCCCATCAGGGCTGTTCCTACGGCTCCTATCCCTGTCCATACTGCATAAGCTGTCCCCATCGGAAGTGTTTGTGTAGCTTTGATCAGCAGTACCATACTGATGGTCATGGTAATCAGGAAGCCGGCATACCACAAATACATTTCAGTACCGGATGTCTCTTTGGCTTTTCCTAAGCATGATGCAAAAGCAACCTCAAATAATCCGGCGACAATTAAAATAATCCAATTCATTTTTTTTAATTTTCTCTCCTGCAAATTTCAGGATTTGAGGGGAAACAAAATTTTACATTTGATAAAAAATGACATTATTTTATCTCTGCACGTATTCTGCTGAGGCTTACCTGTGTAATTCCCAGATAAGAAGCAATATGTCCAAGCTGAACTCTTTTTAAAAGATCGGGTTTATTAATCATCAGATCCTTATAACGTTCCAGGGAGGTTTTGAATTGCCTGGAAATAATCAGTTCTTCCGTTCTTACAAGCTCCCGTTCTGCAAATTTCCGTCCCCAGTTGGCAATATGGATATCCTCGCTGAAAAGTTTTTTCAGGTTTTCTGTTTCCAGGATGTACAGATCGCAGTCTTCCAGGAGCTCAATGCTTTCATAACCGGGCTTATCCTCCACATAGCTCTTCATGGAGACTATTGTTTCACCCTCACTGCCGAACCAGAATGTAATATCATTATCCGCAGTGGAGGCGTATGCCCGCACAATACCTTTCCTTATAAAATAGATATACGGGATAATCTTATCTGCTTCCATAAGGCAGAAATTTTTTGGATATGATACTTCTGTGATATATCTTTTTAAGGAGCCTCTGGATGCCTCAGGAAGTACATCAATACGGTCAAGAATTTCATCTATATCCATACAAACAATTATAATGTCAAAAATATTGGTTTTAAAATATGTAAAGCAAACTTACCTGTTTCGGTCATTCAATTTTGTCATAAATATATTACTTTTTCAAAGGCTTTACTTACTTTTCACAGAAACAAAACACAATTAAATTTTGTTTTCACTAACTTTGCACCCCGGTTCAATATTGAGCCTAAAAAATAATATATGCACAAAGCAGGATTCGTAAATATAGTCGGAAAGCCTAATGCCGGAAAATCTACCTTATTAAACCAATTAATGGGGGAGAAACTGGCTATTGTAACACAAAAGGCACAGACAACACGCCACAGGATTTTTGGAATTTATAATGAAGATGATTTACAGATCGTATTTTCGGATACGCCAGGAGTTTTAGACGCCAAGTATGGCCTTCAGGAAAAAATGATGGATTTTGTAAAGGATTCTTTACAGGATGCCGATGTATTCTTATTCATTGTAGATGTTACCGATAAAGCCGAACCTTCAGAATTTTTAATTGATAAACTGAATAAGATCCCGGTTCCGGTACTGCTTCTTCTGAATAAAGTAGATCAGACCACACAGGAAGGACTGGAAAAATTGGTGGAAGACTGGCACAACAGAATTCCAAAAGCGGAAATTCTTCCTATTTCTGCCCTGAATGCTTTCAATACAGATATCATTCTGCCAAAACTCAGATCTCTGCTTCCGGAGAACCCGCCTTATTATGACAAAGACCTGTATACCGATAAGCCGGAACGTTTTTTTGTGAATGAGGCCATCCGTGAAAAAATTCTTCTTAACTATGAGAAGGAAATTCCGTATTCCGTAGAGGTAGTTACTGAGCAGTTTAAAGAAAAAGAAGGAATTATTTTCATCGATTCTATTATTTATGTAGAAAGAGATACCCAAAAAGGAATTATCATCGGGCATAAAGGAGAGGCCATCAAAAAAGTAGGAACAGAAGCCAGACTGGATCTGGAAAAATTCTTTTCCAAGAAAATACATTTGAATCTTTTCGTGAAAGTGAAAAAGGACTGGCGTAAAAATGACAGAGATCTGAAAAATTTCGGATACAGATAAACTAAAAACACCTGAAATTCCGTTCTATTAAAAGATTTTTAGTAACTTTAATTCTAAATTTTTAGTAAATGAACTATTTTCAGTCCAATTCCAGCTCACTACCTAAAGATATTGTTTTATTGGCAGTGAGAGTATTTGTAGGCTTTGCAATGCTTTCTCACGGTTTTCCGAAACTTCAGATGCTTTTGGAAGGCGGTAAGATCGAGTTCTTCGACTTTATAGGATTAGGTCCTTTAGTGACTCTTGTTCTTACGGTTATTGCTGAATTCGTTTGTTCAATACTCCTGATTTTAGGTCTTTTTACAAGGTTTTCTTTGGGTTTTCTGATCTTTACAATGATCATTGCTGCTTTTGTAGTTCATGGGGCAGATCCTTTTGAAAAAAGAGAACTAAGTCTTATTTACCTGTCTGTCTATCTTCTTCTGATGGCCTTTGGCGCGGGAAAAGTATCAGTGGATCATATGATAGAAAAAAGAAAAAGAGCCTCGGATTGGTAATCCGGATTTAGATAAAACAAAAGAGCATTAGAAATAGTGCTCTTTTTTATTACCATGATTTAAAATTTGATTTTCTAAAAATAATAGCTTAAATAAGTTATTTCAGGTGCTTAAAATCACTATTTTCGTAGAAAATGAATTATATGAAGATAAAACTGACAATTTGCCTTCTGGCATTTCTCAATTTCTATGATGCTCAGGAAAATATTACTTATCAAAAGCCATCTGCTGAAATTCTAAAACTTGCAGATTACGAAAGACCCCCGAGTGTTCTGATGAACAGCAAAAAAGATTGGGTGATTTTTACTTACCGTCCGACCTATAAAACTCTGGAAGATCTTAACCAGCAGGAAATGAAGCTTGCCGGGTTGAGAATTAATCCGGTTACCAATATTTCAAGCAGTGTTACCTATTCCAATAATCTGAAGATCAGAAAAATTAATGATAGAAATGAAGTTCAGGTAAAGAATCTGCCTGCTAATCCTAAGATTACGTATATTTCATTTTCGCCTGATGAAAAGACACTGGCATTTACCCATACAACAGATAAAGGAGTGGAGCTTTGGATCGTAAATCTGGAAGCTGCTTCAGCCAAAAAGATTACAGGTGATAACCTGAATGCGAATTTAGGAACACCATATACGTGGTCTAATGATTCACAAAGCCTGCTGATCAGAACACTTCCCCAAAACAGAGCGACTCTGATAGATGCCAGTAAAGATCTCCCGACAGGGCCCATTGTTTCTACTGCTGACGGTAAAGTTTCGCAAAACAGAACTTACCAGGATCTTCTTAAAAACCCCCAGGATGAAAAAAACTTTGAAGTTCTTACCGCTTCTGAGATTTATAATGTTGACCTGAACGGAAACCTTAAAAAAGTAAAAGACCAGGATATGTATTCCGGTTTAAGTTTTTCCCCAGACGGAAACTATCTCATGGCGACCGTGATCAAAAAACCGTTCTCCTATATCGTTCCACTAAACAGGTTCCCTTCGACTACTACCGTATATGATCTGAAAGGAAATGCTATAAAAACGGTGAACGATGTTCCTTTGAATGAAATCATGCCGAAAGGATTTTCATCTGTAAGAACAGGAAAAAGAAGCATGGGCTGGAGAAGTGATGCGCCGGCAACTTTAGTATTTGCCGAAGCTCTGGATGGAGGAGACCAGTCTAAGGCTGCGGAATACAGAGATGAGATTTTCACCTGGGAAGCCCCTTTTACGGCTGCTCCAAAGTCATTCTTTAAAACAAAACAGAGATATGAAGGAGTAAGCTGGACGAATGATCATTATGCCGTAGTCTCCGAAGGTTGGTATGATACGAGAAATACCAAATCTTTCCTTGTAGACCTTAACAGCGGGGAATCAAAAGTTATTGATGACAGAAATTATCAGGACGTTTACAGTGACCCGGGAAATTTTAATACGGCAAAAAACCAGTATGGAAGAACCGTTATTGATATGAAAGGCGGGAAAACCTACCTTATAGGAGACGGATTCACGAAAGACGGGCAGCATCCTTTCATTGATGAAATGGATGTAAAGTCACTGAAAAAGAAAAGGCTCTACACATCCAATATCAAGAATGGGAAAGAAGAAATCATTGATATCCTTAATCCTTCAAAAGGAGAAATCTTGACGACTCAACAGTCCCCAAGCCTTTACCCGAATTATTTTAAAAAGAATATTAAATCCAATAAAGCAGAAGCAGTAACCCATTTTGCCAATCCTTTTGAAAGCATTAAAGATGTTTATAAAGAAGTGATCACCTATAAAAGAAATGACGGAGTTACTTTAACGGGAACTCTTTATCTGCCTGCAAACTACGACAGAAAAACAAAAAAAGAAAAGCTTCCTTTACTGATCTGGGCATATCCTACAGAATATAAAGATAAAAATACAGCAGGACAGAATACCCAGAACCCGAACGACTTTACCTTCCCATATTACGGATCTTTCGTATACTGGACTACGAAAGGATACGCTGTGCTGGATGATGCTGCATTCCCTATCATCGGTGAGGGTAAGACAGAACCGAACGATACTTTCATTCCGCAGTTGGTTGCCAACGGAAGGGCTGCCATAGATGCGGTAGATCAGCTGGGGTATATTGACAGAACCAAAGTGGCTGTAGGAGGTCATTCCTACGGAGCATTTATGACTGCCAACCTTTTGACCCATTCTAAAGATTATGCCTGTGGTATTGCCAGAAGTGGTGCTTATAACAGAACTCTGACTCCGTTTGGGTTCCAGAGTGAGCAGAGAAATTACTGGGATGTTCCTGAAATTTACAACACGATGTCACCGTTCATGAACGCAGATAAAATGAAAACACCATTACTTTTGGTTCATGGTGATGCTGACAATAATCCAGGAACCTTTACTTTACAAACCGAAAGATATTTTCAGGCTCTGAAAAATCTGGGTGCACCTGTAAAAATGGTTCTCCTTCCGAAAGAAGCGCACGGTTATGTTGCCAAAGAAAATATTTTACATCTTTTGTGGGAGCAGGATCAGTTCCTTGAGAAGTGCTTAAAAAAATAATTAAATTGTAAAGCTCGTCCGTCAGGACGAGTTTTTTTATAAATATCTTAAAATCTCATCAATACTCTTAAGCTCCATAAAATTGCTATGCTCCAGATGATGCTCATGCTGTTCATGGCTCCAGGTCACATGATAAGGGATGTGTGCGGCAAAACCTCCGATCTCCAATACCGGTAGAACATCAGATTTTATCGAATTTCCAAGCATCAGAAAGTGTTCCGGTTTACAATCCAGATGTTTCAGCAGCTTCTGATAATCGCTTTCCTTTTTGTTACTCATAATTTCTATATGGTGAAAATAATCCTGTAACCCTGAATTTTTAAGCTTTCTTTCCTGATCCAGAAGATCTCCTTTTGTAGCTACAACCAGCCTGTACTTTCCTTTTAATACATCTAATGTTTCAGCAACGCCTTCCAGTAATTCTATAGGCTTTTGCAAAAGTTCCTGGCCAATTTCGATAGTTCTGTTTATTAATTGTATGGATGCTGTTCCTTCTGAAATTCTGCTAACGGTTTCTATCATACACAGCATAAAACCTTTTACACCGTAACCATAAAGATGAAGATTCTTCATTTCGGTTTTAAACAGTTCCTGGGATACGGAATGTTGCGGAAGATAATCTTCAAGAAGTGCACAGAATTCCTTTTCTGCTTCCTGAAAATAAGGTTCGTTGACCCATAGGGTATCATCAGCATCAAATGCAATGGTTGTTATATGATTATTCATTTTACTTTTGTAATTTTCTGATGACAAAATTCAGTATAAAAATTCAATTTCAAAAGGACATTTGTCCCGGATAAGAAATGCTACGGACCAATCAGTTATTTTTAAATTACCTGGAAGATCTTTATGAGAAACAGGAACGTAAGGAAGATATCATCATCAGGTCATTTTCCAAAGGCGAAAGGATATTCACCCAGAATGAAAAACCTTCCAAAATAATGTTGATTAAAGAAGGTATTACCAAATGTTTCTTTGTCGAAGAGAATGATAAGGAATATATTGTCGAATTTCTTGGAAAAGGCGAGATTACCGGAGAAATAGAACTGATCCGGAATATTCCCTGTCTGTGCAGTATTGAAGCTGTAACCGATGTTATTGTTTACGCTGTTGCAGTCCCATATTTTAAGAATTTAATCAAAACCGACCTTTCATTGAATAATTTGCTGCTGGATGTTTTTGCTGAGCGTATCGTGAATACTTCCAGAAGAGCTTCCTATCAGCAGCTGTATGCTGCAGAACATACCCTCGCCCAGCTTCTTGAGCTTCAGGCGCAGCAGGAAATAGAAATTTCCAAAGAAGACATGGCAGCCTATCTGGGAATTACAGTAAGAAGTCTGAACAGGACTTTGAAAAATTTAGAAAAATAAAAGATAACTTTTTTCCCCTGATTCTGTTGATAAGAATACAATGCTTCTTATTTTTGCACATCAATAAACCGGAACCTATACAAATATGGAAGACCTGCAATTCAGGAATGCTGACCTGAAAGATTTGGAAAAAATAGTTGAGATATACAATTCTACCATCCCGTCGAGAATGGTAACGGCAGATATGGAAAATGTTTCTGTGGAAAGCAGGATAAAATGGTTTAATGAGCACAATCCTCAAACACGGCCGCTGTGGGTGTTTGAAGATCAGAATGGTCAGACCATAGGATGGGTGAGCTTTAGTTCATTCCACGAAAGGGCTGCTTACAGCGGAACGGTAGAGGTAAGTATTTATCTGGATGAAAGCTGCAGAGGAAAAGGTTATGGTAAGACTATCCTTAAATATTGCATAGATAATGCTGCGAAATTCGGGGTAAATAACCTTGTAGCCCTTATCTTCCTTCATAATGTAGCCAGTTTAAGGCTTTTCAGGAATTTTGGATTTGAGGATTGGGGAACACTGCCAGATGTAGCTGTTTTAGATGGAGTGGAGAGAAGCCTGAAGATTTTAGGGAAAAGAGTAGGGTAACCGTCATTGCGAACAGACTAAAGGTCTGCGAACGAAGTTCAGAAGCGACGAAGCAACCTCAAAGGCATTATTTTGCTTTTAAAAATATCAGTTTAATACTATTGAAAATCATTATGTTAATATGTTACACTTCGACTTCGTTCAGTGTGGCATCTCTAATAATAAGTTGTTTTTCTAACATTGTCAGTCTGAGCGGAGTCGAAGACTTTAATGTTATTTATATAAAAATGTCTGCGCGAAATCGAAGATTTCGCGCAGACATTTTATTTACTTTTAATATATTTATCGATATTACTGCTTAATTTTCTTCGCAGACATATTCAAAAACCGTTTCACCAGGAAAACAGCAGAAACCGTTAATCCCAATCCTAAAGCGATCCACATTCCGAAAGCACCCATTTTTAAGGTGACACACAGAAAATACCCTAAAGGAATGGTAATCACCCAATAAGCGATAAAAGTATAGATCGAAGGGATCTTTACATCCTGGATCCCTCTGAGCATTCCTAAAGCAGTAACCTGCACTCCGTCCGAAAGCTGGAATAAGGCAGCTATGATCATTAATTTCGAGGCCAGCATAATAACTTCAACTTCCTCTTTTTTGGTAAAGAAAGTAGGTAAAATATTTCTTCCCAGAATAAAGACCAATCCGCAGATACACATGAAAATAAAAGCTATTTTCAGGTTGTTGATCCCGACTTTTCTTAATTCAACAAAATTCTGTTCTCCCAGTTTTCTACCGATCATAACCGTTGATGCCACACTGAACCCTACACAAAGGTTAAAGGTAAACGAAGCCATACTCAATGCGATCTGGTGGGAAGCAATATCATGAGCTGAAATAAGCCCGCAGATAAATGCAGCACCGGCAAAAGCAGTTACTTCAAAGAACATCTGCAATGCTGTAGGGAGGCCCAATTTCACCATTTTATCAAACATGTTTCTGGAGAAAACCTGAATTTTTAAAGAAAAATCTTTGATATACCGTCTTGTTTTTTTCTCTTTAACCAACACAATATAAAGGAAGACTACCATAAATATTCTGGAGATCAGGGTTGCTAAAGCGGAACCTTTTACCCCCATTTCAGGAAAGATCCAAAGTCCTTTAATGAAAACATAATTTAACGCAATATTAATGATATTGGCAATGATGGTCGCTTTGGTTACCCCTATGGTATAGGAAAGCCCTTCAGAAACTTCACGAAGCGTCTGAAAAGCCATGAAAGGGATCATACTGATCGCCATAATAGTCAGAAAATCGACTGTGTTCGGAATGATTTTCTCCGGCTGTCCGGAATGATAGAGCAGTGGCATTCCCAGAAACAAAACAGCCATTAAAATAATTCCTACAGACATATTGATGACAAAGCCATGACTGAAAACAGAATTAATGATTCCGTGGTCCTGCTTGGAATGTGCTTCAGAAACCAGAGGGGGAATTGCAAATGAAAAACCCAGTGCAAGTACAAACACCGAGAAAAATACAGCATTTCCCAATGAAACGGAAGCCAGGGCATCCGCACCTAATAGTTTTCCGACAATAATATTGTCGAACAGATTCACCGAGACCTGCCCAACCTGTGTAAGCATTACAGGCAGAGCCAGGGTAAGGCACTCTTTCGTGTAGTTTTTGTTTAAAAAGTTCATAATATTTTATGATTCATATATAGTTTACTTAAAATAGGGTCAAAAAAAAATTGCAGTAAGGCTACTGCAATTTTATAATATATTTAATGTTCAATTAAATTATTTCCTTACAAAATTGGCAACATCCTCCTCAGAAACAGTATTTCCGCCAAGAATAATTAATCTTTCCACAACATTTCTCAGTTCTCTGATATTTCCTGTCCACGAAAGAACTTTAAGCGCGTCAATCGCTTTATCATCAAATTTCTTCACGGCAGTACCATGCTCATCGGCAATCATACCGGAAAAGTGATCCACCAATAATTTGATGTCTTCTTTTCTGTCATCCAACGGCGGAACGTAGATCTCAATCACAGAGAGCCTGTGGTAAAGGTCTTCCCTGAATTTTCCTTCTTCAATTTCCTTCTGCATGTTTTTGTTGGTTGCAGCAATTACCCTTACATCCACCTTAATTTCCTTATCGCTTCCCACAGGAGAAACTTTGCTTTCCTGCAATGCCCTCAAAACCTTAGCCTGAGCAATAAGGCTCATATCTCCGATCTCGTCCAAAAAGATCGTACCTCCGTTTGCCTGTTCGAATTTTCCCTGCTTATCTTTAATAGCACCTGTAAAAGAACCTTTTACATGCCCGAAAAGCTCAGATTCAATAAGTTCAGAAGGGATGGCCGCACAGTTTACCTCTACCATTGGTCCTCTTGCGCGCTCGCTTTGGTTGTGGATAGCATGGGCTACCAGTTCTTTTCCTGCACCGTTGGGTCCTGTAATCAAAACACGGGCATCAGAAGCAGCAACTTTTTCGATCATATCCTGGATCTTTTTCAGAGCAGGGGAATCACCGATCATCTGGTATTTTTTGTTGACCTTTCTTTTTAAGGTTTTATTTTCAGTTTGAAGATTTTTATTTTCCTTTTTAAGACTTTCTTTGGCTAAAGCATTTTTTACGCTTGTAATCAGCCTGTTGATGTCGATAGGTTTGGAAATGAAATCGTACGCTCCTTCTTTTAAGCAGGAAACAGCAGAATCAATATCTGCGTGGCCTGAGATCATGATGAAGGTACTTTCGGGCTTGAGAACCATACTTTGCTTTAAAAGTTCCGTTCCTGAAAGTTTAGGCATCTTGATATCAGAAATCACTAATGCGAAATCTTCTTTTTCTATCTGTTTGTAGCCTTCGAGGCCATCTTCAGCGATAACAAATTCGTAATCGGTAAGTTCATCAGAAAGGATACTGTGTAGTACTCCCGAGATTGCTTTTTCGTCTTCTACAATAAGGATTTTTTGCATAGTTGCAAATTTAGATTTTTTGATTCAATTATTAGCAAAAACTATACCTAAATATACTATTTTGAGTAATCTCTTCTGCCGAAAATAGCGGATCCCACCCTTACGGAATTGGCACCGCATTCAATGGCAGCCGGGAAATCATCACTCATTCCCATAGATAAAGTTTCCAGTGTTTTTAATGTATTTAATTCATCAAAAAGTCCTTTTAATATCGAAAACTCTCTTTTTACCTGTTCCTCGTCGTCGGTAAATGTAGCCATACCCATCAGGCCGGTAATCTCTACATTCGGAAATTCTCCGTTCAGATATCGCTGGAATAATGCTTTTGCTTCAGCAACTTCAAGACCGAACTTACTTTCTTCTTCAGCTATTTTTACCTGAAGCAGGACCTTGATTTTTCTGTTGCTTTTCCCGGCTTCTTTACTGATTTCTGAAAGAATTTTTTCAGAATCCACACTCTGAATGGTATCAATGAAAGGAGCGATATATTTTACTTTATTGGTCTGAAGATGCCCGATCAGGTGCCACTGGATATCCTGCGGAAGGAGAGGGTATTTCTCCATAAGTTCCTGAACTTTATTTTCCCCGAAAACTTTCTGCCCCAGATTATAAACTTCCTGAATGGCTTCAACAGGGTGTGTTTTGGAAACGGCCACCAGTTGAACTCCCGCTGGCAGCTGATTTTTTATTGCTGTATAATTTTCTTTAATTTCCATATATGCAAATTTCTGAATTTTAAAAGCAAAAAACTAATGAATCCGTAAAATAGTTGCTGCCAGATTTTAATTATTGATTCTTATTTGATGGGCTACAGCTTAAGTAATACACATATAGTATTCATTGTTCCACTGCTGGATTGTTACATTAATTTAATATCTCATTAATCTGTGGATACTGGGAAATCTTCCTGAACACAAACTTGTTGCTTTTCTGAAGCTTTTCGATAAACATATCCAATTCATTAATGGAATCAGCATCCCTGAGGTACTGATCATGGGTAAGGAAAACCAGATGCCTCGATGTTTTTTCCAGGTCATTAAAGAAAATGCTGTCCACTTTTTTGATCATGGCTTCATGACTTCCCTTTAAGGTCATTTTTTGGGAAGGTCTCCATTCAAGATCCCAGCCGATTACTTTATAGCCTGCTTTTCTAAGGCTGTTGGCAGCATAGGTAGAGCTTTTGATATCGGTCACGTTGATGTTGTTCAATCTCCAGATATTTCTGCCGGGTGTTCTCGCGATCATATCA
The DNA here is from genome assembly GCF_900129755.1 of Chryseobacterium oranimense. Taxonomy (GTDB): domain Bacteria; phylum Bacteroidota; class Bacteroidia; order Flavobacteriales; family Weeksellaceae; genus Chryseobacterium; species Chryseobacterium oranimense. The sequence continues at coordinate 355,132 of NZ_FQWT01000003.1, read as the reverse complement.
TAAAGTTTAAGGCTGTCTCTGGCAATATTAAAATCATGGACCACAGCATCGGGATTTTTATAAAAATCGGTGTATTTATTATGAGCATGGCTAAAACTGTGATTAGCTAGTTCGATCAGAGGATTATTTTTTAAAAGCTCCAGGTCATCTTTCTGCCTTTTGCTTCCATAGGCGTGTTTCCCCACCAGAAAGGCGGTTGCACAAACATTTCTTTTGTTTAAAACTTTAAGAAGGTTTTCTGTTCCCTGGTTAGGGCCATCATCAAAAGTAAGGTAGATGATTCTTTTATCGGATTCTACATTCTCATCATCTATTCTGGGGACCGGTTTTGCGGTGGGATGTTCCAGTGAAATGTTTTTTTCAAACTCTTTCACATCAGTTTTGCCGTTACAGCCGTTGAATACCATTGAAGCCGCACTCACCAATGCAGTCATCCCAAGAAAAGCCATATTTTTTGACTTTTCTCCCAAAAATTTTTTCATAAAGATAATGGAGATTAAATCGTTAAAAACTTGTTAAAATAATTGTTGAAATGTTAACAAATAATATGCCGCATTTTGTTAAAATGCAGTTTTTTAATTTTATTTTAAGCTCTTTGTTTTATGGTGTTTTGCGGTGAAATGAAAAGTTTTGAGATTATGTTTTCTTATTGCTGTTTTTTAACATTTAAAATTATAATAATAATAGCTTCTCTCTATTATTATTGAAGTAGTATTATTTTCCTTTCTGTGGGATTTATTTTAATATTTCTTTCAAATAAAGAGAATTCTTAATGGCTGCCGTTCCCCAGGTATTATTGAAAAATATAAATGTTTTCCTTTCCGAATGGTTGATTTTTTCAGCAAGCTTATCGATAAATTCTGGACTGTATTCAGATTTATAAAGCACGGGTTTGCCATGAAGCCTGTAATATAAGATGTCAGGATGATTGATGATCATCTCTTCCGGAAGGTTTCCGGGAAAACTGACTCCTGAAAAAACAATATTGTTGTCTTTTAAAAGGGTGAAAATTTCTTCAGACCACCAGGAATCATGACGGAATTCTATAACATTTAAATATTTAAAATCAAGGCCGGCAAGGATCAGGTCAATATTTTCCTGCGACTTTCTGAATGAAGGCGGAAACTGGTATAAAAACCCGGAAAGCTTTTCTTTCAGATGAGTTTCAATGTGTTCACAGAACTCTGAAATCTCATGTCTGGAATCTTTCAGGCGCTTTTCATGTGAAATTGCTTTTGGTATTTTGATGAAAAATCTGAAGCTGTCAGGCGTTTCATCATACCATTTTGAAAGCGTTTTTGCAGTTGGCTTTCTGTAGAAAGTGGAATTGATCTCCACTGAATTGAAAACCTGTGAGTATAAGGTAAGAAAGTCTTTACTTGGAGCATTTTCAGGATACAGCGACCCTTTCCAGTCGTTATTGTAAAATCCCGAACATCCAATGTAAAGACTTTCTTTTTTCATGATATTTATTTTATTTCCGTATCCAGATTGACAGAATTCAGCCTTAATGAATTGAGAATGACAGAAAGTGAACTGACACTCATTGCAGCTGCTGCAATCATAGGTGATAACAGTATTCCAAAGAAAGGATACAATAATCCTGCCGCTACCGGAATTCCCAGCACATTATAAATAAATGCAAAGAACAGGTTTTCTTTGATATTTTTAAGAAGCTTTTCACTGAGTAGTTTAGCTTTCGCTACGCCTAAAATATCACCTTTTAATAATGTAATTTCTGCACTTTCCATGGCCACATCGGTTCCGGTTCCCATTGCAATTCCTACGTCGGATTGCGCCAAAGCAGGGGAGTCATTGATCCCGTCACCGGTCATGGCTACAATTTTACCCTGCTGCTGAAGTTTTTTTACTTCATTCAGTTTATCTTCGGGCAGGCAGCCTGCTTTATAATGCCTGATTCCCAGTTGATCTGCAACTGCTTTTGCGGTATGCTCATTGTCTCCCGTCATCATGATCACATCAATTCCTTCATCCATAAGGCGCTGAACAGCTTTTCTGGAAGTTTCCTTAATTTTATCTGTAAAACTGATAAAGCCTAATACAGACTGATCCTGTGCTACAAAAGAAATAGTATGCGCCTTTGATTGTACTTCTACGGCTTTTTGCTTTAATTCCGGAGAAACGGACAGATTATTGGATGTTAAAAGACTTTCGTTTCCTAAATACACCGTTTTTCCATTGATATTTCCCCGGACTCCTTTTCCTGAAATGTTTTCGAAGTGATCAACCTTTTCCGGGGTTAAATTTTCTTCTTTCGCTTTCTTTATTACCGCATTAGATAGTGGATGTTCGGAATTCTGATTCAGTGAAAATGCTATTTTCAGAATATCATTCCTGTTGGCGTTTCCTGATGGTTCAATATGTTCTACAGATGGCTTTCCTTCCGTTAGAGTTCCTGTTTTATCAGTGATCAGAACATTCACTTTATTCATCTGTTCCAGCGCTTCGGCATTTTTAATCAGGATACCGCTTTTGGCACCTTTTCCAATTCCTACCATCAGTGACATGGGAGTTGCAAGACCTAATGCACATGGACATGCCACAATCAAAACCGCAACAGCATTAACAAAGGCGAATAAGCTTCTTTTTCCTTCCGGACCGAAAAACTGCCATAATACAAAGGTAAGAACGGCAATGAGGATTACAACCGGAACAAAAACTTTGGAAACCTTGTCTGTCAGTTTCTGTATCGGTGCCCTGCTTCGGCTGGCTTCATTCACCATTTTGATGATTTGCGAAAGAAGGGTTTCATCGCCTACTTTTTCAGCTTTCATGATAAAAACCTTATTTCCGTTGATGGTTCCCGAAGAAACTTTATCATCAACACTTTTCTCTACAGGGACAGGTTCACCGGTGATCATGCTTTCATCAACCAGGGAATTTCCTTCCGTGATTTTTCCATCAACCGGAATTTTTTCACCCGGTTTTACTTTCAGGAGATCTCCGATCTTTACCTGAGAAAGCAAAACTCTTTTTTCTTCCCCGTTTATCATAAGATTAGCTTCATCAGGAGAAAGGTTCATCAGCTCTTTGATGGCGTTTCCTGTTTTTTTGTGAGCGGCAGCCTCCATCAGCTGTCCTAGAATCACAAGTGTTAAGATCACGCAGACCGCCTCAAAATACAACGGAATTTCGTGATTGTGTCCTCTGATTTCATGCGGAATAATATCCGGAAAAGCCAAAGCTGTTATGCTGAAAATAAATGCAGCTGCAACTCCTAAGGCAATCAGGCTGAACATATTTAAATTCCATGTTTTAAATGAAACCCAGCCTCTTTTCAGCAGGAACCATCCGGAATAAAACATTACCGGAAGGGTCAGGGCGAGCTCAATAAATCCCTGTGTTGTATGGGAAAAAGGAAAATTAATCAACATTCCGCCCATCGAAAGAATGAAGACAGGAACTGTAAAGAGAAGAGAAATAATGAATTTTCTTTTTAAAATATTATAGGTTTCATCTTCTTCGTCATCTCCGCTGTCGGGCATTCTTACAAGGTCCATTCCACAGATCGGACAATCTCCGGGTTCATCCCTGATGATCTCCGGATGCATGGGACAGGTATATTTTGCAGTTTTCTTCTCAGGATATTTTACCAGATCCATTCCGCATACAGGACATCCTACATTGGAATCATAAGTTTTGTTGCCTTCGCAGTACATCGGGCAGTAATATTTCCCGGCCATGTCATCTGTAACTTTCGGAGCTTCATGATGATGGCCGTGATTATGATGAGCATGGGTGTGTTGATGGTTGTGAGAAGCAGCATTTTTTACAAGATCTTCCGTGATTTCTTCCAGATGCATATGACAAACCGGACAGTCCCCTTTTTCATCATAAATTTTATCACCTTCACAGAACATCGGGCAATAGTATTTACCTACGCTGTCTTTGAAATTGTCAGGAAGATTAGCGGAAGAGTAGGTGGGTTTGTGGTTCGGGTCTTTAGCATGCTTTTCTTCGATAGGAACCAGATACATATTGCAAACAGGGCATCTTTCGCCTTGTTTAAAGTATACTTTATCGCCTTCGCATTCCATTGGACAGTAATATACAGAAGAAGGAGAAACCCTGTCCTGAGGCTTTACAAAAGTATTTTCAGGTTGTTTTGGGTCTTCCAGCCTGTATTTTCCTATTTCTTCCAGAGCTTTATTCAGAGCTGAAAGCTGGATTTCTTTATCAGAAGTAATGGTGACTGTATTATTCTCCAGATTGACATCGGCTGTAATTCCTTCAATACTGTTGAGCTGTCCGGAGATTTTTTTCTGACAGCCGGAGCAGGTCATCCCGAGTATATTATATTGTTTGTCCATGATCCTTGAATTTATATTACAAATGTCCAAAATGAAATGGTAAGGCTGTTATAAATTTAAGGATAATAGTTATAGAATTTGGAAGAAGGGTTGAGTAGGAGAGTTTATAGTGTGGAAGATAAATGGAAAGAGGTTTGATATTCTATGATTACCTATTTTAAATTAAATTAGTACATCTAATTTAATAGTTACTCAAACTCTCCCACACTCTGACTCTCAAACTTAGAAACTATCCAGTGTTTTTCTTTGATGATCTTTCAGTTTCTTGAATTCCGTAGGGGTAAATCCGGTGATATTCCTGAATTGGGAAGAAAGGTGCTGAACACTTTTGTAGCCAAGCTTTCCCGCAATTTCCGTAAGGGTGAATTCATTATAAAGAAGGAGTTCTTTTACTTTTTCAATTTTGTGAAGGATGAAAAACTGCTCCAGGGTAACGTTTTCGTTCTGGGAAAAGGTTTTGGAAAGGGAGCTGTAGTCTTTGTGAATTTTCGAGCTTAAAAATTCGGAAAGAAGGAAGTTTTCATCAATATCCAGTTCACTGATTTTGATGATAATGATATTTTTAATTTTATCAACAAGCTGATGGGCAGAATCTTTTATTCTTTCAAAGCCCGTATCGAGAAGGCTTTTCTCTATAGCCGTCATTTTCTCTTCAGAAACATCTGCCTTGGTTTCAACTTCTCCCAACATAACTGAGTTGGTCGCTATTTCTGCCTCGCTGAATATTTTTTCCACTGCGGAAATACAGCGGTTGCACACCATATTTTTGATGAAGATTTTCATGGCTTGCTCAGTCTGTCTTTTACAAACTCTATTTGTGTTTTTCCATGGGGCACGGGGTTTCCTTCACTGTCCAGGTTCACCATGACGATCTTGTCTACTGTAATGATAGTCTGGTGCGTCATTTTGTTTCTTACATTACATTTTAAAGTAATGGATGACGATCCGAAGTGGGTGGCTTCAATCCCGATTTCTATAATGTCTCCCTGTTTTGCCGAACTTACAAAGTTGATCTCTGAAATAAATTTCGTTACTACTTTTGTATTTTCCAACTGAATGATTGCGTAAAGTGCTGCTTCTTCATCGATCCACTGTAAAAGTCTTCCTCCAAAAAGGGAATGGTTGGGATTCAGGTCTTCAGGCTTTACCCATTTTCTGGTATGATAGTTCATGTTTTACTGATTTGCCAGACAAATTTAAGGTTAAAAACTGGGTTTATCAAGAAAACAGCATTTACTGATCTTAAGAAAATGATTCATTTTCTCAATCATATTTTTTTGGAACGCATCGCTTTTACCTTTTTTATGCGGTCATCATTTAAGAAATTCTGATATTCTTTACTTTCAACAGGGAAAATTGCGACTTTTCCTTCCTGGTTGTGATGAATGCCGAATCCATATCGCTTGGCCAGCGGGGAAGATCTGAGGCAGGGCTGTCCTTTGGAGAAAAAACGGATCTTTGCCTCTTCTTTTTCGTTTTCTGCAATATCGTTTTTCAGGGCATAGCAATCGAATATAATATCGTCAGAAGTATACCGGTACGGATTTTTAATGATTTTATCATACTGAAGCTCTGCTAAAGTCTTTATTTTCTTTTCAGGCGGAGTTTCGGCATGGGAGACAGGGCAGTCTCCGGCAACTTCAATGAAAGTGTTGATGTAATTGGTAGTATGTTTCATATATTTTTATCTTGTTTCTTGACCTTAAACATCCGGAAGTTCATCACCAGAGCATTGTTTTCTGATATTCCGTTGGCTTGTTTCTATTATGTTAACTAACTTTAACTTTCTATAAAAGCGGCTTTAATTATTGTTTTTCGATAATTAATTGTTATTTAAAAATAATTCTATCTTTTGAATTCATAGCGGCGTGATAAATGGCTTAAAAAAAACTTTGATTTATAATTTTTAATTGTATCTTGCATTCGTTTATATTTGGAATCAATATTTGTTCATTAATTTATGTTGTTTTTCTCTTATATACCAAATTTTTATTAATTTATAATTTTTATTTAAAATGAACATTTTTGTTTCAAACATCAATTACGCAACTAAAGAGTATGAGTTGCACGATCTATTCGCAGAATTTGGTGATGTATCATCAGCTAAAATTGTTACAGACAGAGAAACTGGCCGTTCAAGAGGTTTCGGTTTTGTAGAAATGGGTGATGAAGAAGGAAAACAAGCTATTGAAGCTCTTAACCAGAAAGAATTTAACGGAAAAACTTTAAACGTATCTGAAGCTAAGCCAAGAGAAGAGAAGCCAAGAAGAAGCTTTGACAACAACAGAGGCGGTGGTTACGGAAACAACCGTGGTAACGGTGGTGGATACGGTGGTGGAAACAACCGTGGAGGTAACGGCGGCGGAAACCGTTGGTAAAAATATAAGCGGCTTTGAGCCGCTTTTTTTATATACAATTATCCCTTCCTGATTATTAGCATTTGTTAATGTATTCAGGAAGGGATAATTTTTTATCTCTTTATTTTTCTTTGATCAGAAGTACCGCATTGTCATAGTAGATATTCATTTTATTGTCAGGAGTTTTACTTCTTGACATATTCTGGAACACTATTTTGATGTGATATTTTTCCAGGTCACTTTCCATAGAAATTTCTTTCATTGTTACTGTTCCCGTTCCAGAGGTATTATTTTCAAAAAGTTTGTTCATGGCAGGACCGAAATCTACCGATTGAGCTGAATTAAGGATTACCCTTATCGTTCTGTTATTATTTACTTCTGTCTCATTATCTATTTCGAATGTATCCCCATTAATATCTCTTGATTCCTGAGTATAATTATTGAAATTAATTAAATACTGATATCCCTCAATGTGAGTTACTCTGGTCTCAGATTCTAAAACAAGTCTTTCCAATGTTGAAGCTTCCAGGGTTTTGTCTACATTGGTAAATGCATCTCTCAATGTAATGAATGCCCATGAGTAAGGCTGTTCAAATTCACGGGCTAAAAGGTTACTTGTTTTCCCGGAAACAAGATTCAGCAGAAAATCTTTTTGCTTTCTTTTTGCCAGGAACTGAAATTTGTCCGAAATTTCTATCACAATGGTGTCGGACACTCTTTTTTGAAAATCTATTTTATTATTGACCAATAGCTTATTCTCATCCAGAAGTTTCATTAATTCATTTTTCTGACTTCTTTTAGCAACACTGAATGCATTCAAATAAGGAAAGATCAGTGAAAATAGACCGAATATGAATAAACTTACAGGAATGAATTTGATACTTGCTTTTTTGTTCAATATAAAATAAACCACCACACTCAATAGCCAAAGTGCCAGCAGCAATACAAAATATCTGGGTTCCGTATAACCGTATTCCAGAATCCTTGTAAATATGGCTGTAAATAATAAAACAAGCAAAGGAATTATAGTGTAATAGAATAGCTTTGAAAATACTTTGACCCAGGATTTTGCTTTTTCTTCTTTCAACGGATATACGAGCAATAAGGCAAGAATACCAACGATACTATAGGCTAAAACCAAATAGGAAACCCATCCTCTCGGAAGTTCCCAGTTGATGATGATCTTAAATGAATAAAAGTAAAGGATGATTGCATAAATAAAAAGCAAAGGGATCAGGACAAACTGGGTGAAAAATTTTAAGATCACAGGATATGTTCCGTCTTTTTCAAGATAGTTCAGGCCGTTTTCATTAAAGAGCAGAAAAATAAAGGAACTCCCGAATATAGCTAATACATAAAAAGTATCAAGGTAAAGTTTGTCGTGGAAATTAAAATCAAACAGTTTGTCAACGGCCAGTATCGCGAGTTCTACACCGCCTGTAAACACTCCTGTAAAAACTGCTGTCAGAAAAATATTAACAAAAAGGTTCTTATTATACTGCCAGAAATTAAGCTCCCTGTTTTTTTCCAGAAATGCAGCAAAGGAAACCAGTAAATGAGACAAAAGGAAAGTAATGGCAACGATAAAGCCATATACCTCGGTGAACTCCCGCTCTTTTACAGGTAAAACAAAATAGAATCCAACAAGGAAAACGGTTCCCAATATTTCCAGTAATAGTCTTTTCCCGATTCTTTGAGAAAGGATTTTTAACGCGAACATCAAAGAAATTCCCAGACAGCAACAGATGGTGAATTTGGTATGGGTAAACAGCAATTCTTTTTTGTTTTTGCTATCCAGCATACAGATAGCACCGACAGAAGAGAGAAGTCCCATTAATAAAACCATTGGATATCGCAAAAGAACCTCCTGTGCTTTCCCTGTTATTTCCCGGAATCTTGTTTTCATGATCCGCTTATTTTGTGCTTAATCCTTTTTCTTTTTTTTCTTCTTGTCTTTGTCTTTTTTAGCCTTTTTAACTTTTTTAGGATTTAATATTTCATCTGCGTACTCAAATTTCGGTTCCTCAATCTTTGCAGGAACGATTTCAATTTTAAGATCAAAGTAGTTTTTCAGATCATTCTGGGATATCAGTTTTTCATTAAACAAAAGCTCAAGCATTTCTTTCCCGGAATCATTGAAAAAATTGTGCGAAAGTTCTTTCAGCAGAAATTTTCTATATTCTTCAGACGGAACTGCCACTGTATATTTAAAGATTCTTCCTTCTTTTTGAGTTGTGATATAACCTTTTTCCACCAGTATTTTCAGGTAAGTGGAAACGGTATTCTGGTGCGGCTTCGGCTCAGGATGCTGCTCCATGATGTCTTTAAGATAAAAAGATTCAAGCTTCCAGAACAGCTTCATAAAATTTTCCTCAGCAGCGGTAAGATGATTTATTTTCATAGAATTCTTAATGTTGAAATTGTATATTGCAATAAAGATAAATAAAAGATACCACAAATGCTATCCCGGCACCCATAAATACTTCCTTTACCGTATGTCTTTTTAAAATAATTCTTGTGATTCCCACCAAAGCCGCTATGCCCAGCCATACGAGCCCCGCCTTCCAGTCGAGAGTGAAGAACAGGGCTGCAACAAATACATTAAAGGCTGTATGCATCGAGCTTTTAATAAATAAATTGCTGATCTGCATAGTGAAAACAAGAATCAGTATAAAAAGCATGACAAGATCAATGTATCCGTTTCTGAAATAGTTAAAAACAAGATAAGCAACCACACAGGCGGCAATAAATATATAAAGGCTTTTCCTCTGAACCCGGTCGGATACATCCATATTGGTATATCTTCCCGTCTTTACATTCCATACCAGCCATATCACGACCGGAAGAATGATCATTAATAATAAAGGAACAAAATAAAGAAGAGAATCTTTCAGGGAATATTCCCTTACACTCATATAAACGAAAAAAATAAATAAGGAAATAAGAGGATTGAAAAAATCTGAGATGATTCTTGAAATTTTATGCACCAGTAAAGGCTGTTTTTCTTCCATGTTTAAGTTTAAAATTCAAATATAACACTATAAGCAAAAAAACAATTAGGATGTATACGATAAAAACAAAGTTTTTTTTATAATTTTGCTCAAATATTCATCATAAAAAAGCAAGAGCTAGCACATGAAAGAATTTTCTAAAGAGGTATACCTGAAGTGGTATGAAGATATGACTATGTGGAGAAGGTTTGAAGACAAATGCCGTTCTCTTTATCTAAAACAAAAGATCAGAGGTTTTTTACATTTGTATAACGGTCAGGAGGCTATTCCTGCCGGCTTCACGCATGCAATGGATTTAACGAAAGACAGTATGATTACTGCTTACAGATGCCACATCCATCCAATGGCGATGGGGGTAGATCCTAAAAGAATCATGGCTGAACTTTGTGGTAAAGCTACCGGAACGTCCGGAGGTATGGGCGGATCTATGCACATTTTCAGCAAAGAGCACCGTTTTTACGGAGGGCACGGTATTGTAGGAGGACAGATTCCTTTAGGGGCCGGAATTGCTTTTGCAGATAAATATTTTGACAGAAAAGCTGTAAACATCTGTTTCTTCGGGGACGGGGCAGCAAGACAGGGATCGCTTCATGAAACATTCAATATGGCGATGAACTGGAAACTTCCTGTAGTATTTGTGGTAGAAAACAACCAGTATGCAATGGGAACTTCTGTAAAAAGGACAGCCAACCACGAAGATATCTATAAATTAGGTTTAGGATACGAAATGCCTTGCCTGGCTGTAGATGCGATGGATCCTGAAAAAGTAGCCGAAGCAGCTTACGAAGCAATAGAAAGAGCTAGAAGAGGAGACGGACCTACCTTCATTGAAGCAAGAACGTACCGTTACAGAGGACACTCTATGTCTGATGCAGAACCTTACAGAAGCAAAGAAGAGGTGGCGATTCATAAGAATGATGACCCTATGGAGCTGGTAAAACACAGAATCCTGGAAAACGGATGGGCTACAGAAGCTGAGCTGGAAGCGATCGACAATAAATCAAGAGAGTTTGTAGAAGAATGCGTTGAGTTCATGGAGAATTCACCATATCCGGATCCGGAGAAAATCTACGAATATGTTTATGCTCAGGAAAACTACCCATTCTTAGATAAATTAGAAAACTAAAAGATAATGAATCAATTTGAAAGTTTGAAAATTTGAAAATGATTTATTATCACATCTTTTTTAATTTTCAAATTAGCAAATTACCAAATTTTCAAATTAAAAAAAATTATGGCAGAAGTAATTACGATGCCCCGCCTTTCGGATACTATGACGGAAGGGAAAGTGGCAAAATGGCATAAAAAAGTAGGCGATAAAGTAAAAGAAGGAGATATTTTAGCTGAAATTGAGACAGATAAAGCTGTTCAGGATTTCGAATCTGAAATGGAAGGAACTCTTTTATATATTGGTGTAGAAGAAGGCGCTGCTGCTGCTGTAGATTCTGTTTTAGCGATTATCGGTAATGAAGGAGAAGATATTTCAGGGTTAACAGGTGGAGCTGCTGCTCCTGCTGCAGGCGGATCTGAAGAGAAAAAATCTGAAGAAGAATCAAAAACAGAAAATAATGCTACAAGTGTCGAGCAGACTACTGCAGAAGTTCCTGCAGGTGTAGAAATTATTACAATGCCAAGACTTTCTGATACAATGACAGAAGGTAAAGTGGCGAAATGGCATAAAAATGTAGGCGATACAGTGAAAGAAGGAGATCTTCTTGCTGAAATCGAAACTGATAAAGCGGTTCAGGATTTTGAATCTGAATTCAACGGAGTATTATTGAAGCAGGGTGTAGAAGAAGGTGGTGCAGCTCCGGTAGACTCAGTATTGGCTATTATCGGCCCGGAAGGAACAGATGTTTCTGCGGTAGGTGCTCCAAAAGCAGCTGCCCCGGCCTCTGAAAAACCGGCTGAACAGAAAACTGAAGCTAAAGCAGAAGAAAAAGCGGCTCCGGCATCAAACGCTTCATCTTCTGACAGAGTAGCTATTTCTCCGTTAGCTAAAAAGATGGCTCAGGATAAAGGTGTTGATATCAACAGCATTCATGGTTCAGGAGAAAACGGAAGAATCGTTAAAAAAGACATTGAAAACTATCAGCCTTCTCAGGCTCCGGCAGCCCAGCCAGCAGCTTCTGCTCCGGCAGCAGCACAGGTTGCATTGAGCTTTGTTCAGGGTGAAGATACAGAAACGCCAAACTCTCAGGTAAGAAATATTATTGCAAAACGTCTTTCTGAAAGTAAGTTCTCTGCTCCTCACTACTATCTGATGGTAGAGATCAATATGGATAAGGCTATTGAGGCCAGAAAAGAAATCAATTCCTTACCGGATACCAAGATCTCTTTCAATGATATGATCATTAAGGCTACTGCTATAGCATTAAGAAAGCACCCTCAGGTAAATTCAAGCTGGGCAGGAGATAAGATCATCCACAGAGGAAATATCAACATAGGCGTGGCAGTAGCTATTCCTGACGGATTAGTGGTTCCTGTACTGAAGAATACAGACCAGATGAACTATACGCAGATTTCTGCCGCTGTAAAAGATATGGCTTCAAGAGCTAAGAGCAAAGGCCTGAAGGCAAATGAAATGGAAGGTTCTACATTCTCTATTTCCAACCTTGGAATGTTCGGAATCGAAACCTTTACAAGTATCATCAACCAGCCGAACTCTGCCATCCTATCTGTAGGAGCAATCATTGAGAAGCCGATTGTAAAAGACGGTCAGATTGTGGTAGGAAACATTATGAAACTTTCACTGGCATGCGACCACAGAGTGGTAGACGGTGCTACTGGAGCTCAGTTCTTACAGACCTTAAAAACATATCTGGAAAGTCCTTTAACTTTGTTACTGTAACATTCTGGATTATAAAATAGTAGAACCTCTCATTTCGAGAGGTTTTTTGTTTAACTCATCAATAAATTTACTCAATACAGGGCTTGAAAGTTGAATTAATTAAAGTATTTGTTCTTTAAAGTACGAAAAAAATTAATTTATTATTTTTTGCTTTAATTAATTATGTTTTTACTTTGGTAATTGTTATTTTTGAATCATGATTAAAGCAAGTAATATCCATAAATCTTATGGAAATTTAGAAGTACTGAAAGGTGTTGATATCCACATTAAAACAGGTGAGGTGGTTTCTATTGTAGGTGAATCCGGGGCAGGAAAATCTACATTACTTCAGATTTTAGGAACGCTGGACCATCCAAGCAATTCTAATAAATACAATACGGAAATCAGCATTGCGGGAGAGTCTTTCATCAATATGAATGATAAGCAGCTTTCCAAATTCAGAAACCAGAATATCGGTTTTGTCTTTCAGTTTCACCAGCTTCTTCCTGAATTTACAGCTTTAGAGAATGTGCTTCTTCCCACCAAAATTGGAGGAGCGAACGAAAAAGAAGCTTTAGAAAAAGCATATGCTTTATTTGAAGACCTTAAGATAGAACAGAGATTGAATCATAAGCCCAACCAGTTATCCGGAGGGGAAGCACAAAGGGTAGCTGTAGCAAGGGCACTGATTAATTCTCCTAAAATTATCTTTGCGGATGAACCTACGGGAAACCTGGATTCAAAAAATGCTGATGACCTTCACAGATTATTTTTTGACCTTAGGGACAAATACAATCAGACCTTTGTGATTGTAACCCATAACCCGAACCTTGCCGAGATTACAGACCGGAAACTGGTCATGAAAGATGGTATGATTATCGAATAACACTTTTATATTAATGGAAAAACTTATATTTCTGTTCCTTTTTATTATTTCCTGTTCTAAAGGTGAGACTCAGGAAAATATTTCCGGCGTTCTTCCGGAAGCAAAGGTTTTGGAAATTAAGAATTTTGTAAAAGGAAAAAACTATAATCAGGATATTGCTGTTTTTATTAACTTTAAGACATATTCCGGAAAATACCGCTACTTCGTGTATGATCTGAAAAACAATAAAATACTGCAAAAAGCAATTGTTTCTCACGGTTCAGGTTCGGTTATAAAAAACTCAAAGGATTTGAAATTCAGTAATATCGAAGGATCATACCAGTCTTCACTTGGGAAATATGAAATACTGAACAGTTATAACGGGAAATTTGGAAAAGCTTACAGGCTGAACGGGTTAGATTTTAGTAATAGCAATGCTATGCAAAGGGCAATTGTGCTGCATTCTTTCGGGTGTACTCCTGATCAGGAATCTTCAGATCCGGCCTGTCTGAGCCTGGGATGCCCGATGTTGTCTACTAAAGCTTTAGCTCAGACTGCAAGATATCTTGACGAGTCGAAATATCCTGTAATCATGTATGCATTTTATTAACTTAGAATTCTTACTTTTAACTTTAAAACACACAAATGACCATCAAATTCCTTGCCCACGACGACAGACCCAGAGAAAAATTCTTGCTGAAAGGAAAGAGTTCACTCTCTGATTCCGAACTTCTTGCTATTATTATGGGAAGCGGAAGCAGGGATGAAAGCGCACTGGAATTAGCAAGAAAGATACTGGCATCAGTAAATAACAATTGGCATCAGTTGAGCCTTCTTTCCAACAAAGAACTGATGAAGTTCAAAGGAGTGGGGGAAGTAAAAGCAGTTTCTATTATTGCGGCATTGGAAATAGGAAAAAGGAGAATAATTCAGGAAATACCTGAAAAGGCTGTGATTTCAAATAGTAATGATGCTTATTCTATTCTTAAAAATAAGTTGTCAGATTTAAGGACTGAAGAGTTTTGGGCCATCTATCTCAACCAGAGCAATAAGGTAATTCATATCTCACAATTAACCCAAGGTGGAATAAGCCAATCCATTGTAGATGTCAGAGTTTTATTTAAAACTGCTTTGGATCATTTTTCTACAGGAATTATTATTGCCCATAATCATCCTTCCGGAAGTTTGAAACCCAGTAAAGAAGACATTAACATTACAAAAAAAATAGACGAGGCTGGAAAAACATTGAGTATACAGCTTTTAGACCATATTATCATTACACACGATACCTATCTTAGTTTCTCAGATGAAGGATTATTATGATTAGAAGACTGAAATACAACGAGATTGATTTTAAAAAATATACTGACTGCCTGGAAAGATCAGAACAGAGAAAATATTCAGCATCAAAAAACTTCCTGGATGTAACCACTAATAATCTGTGGGAGGTTTTAGTTCTCAATAATTATGAAGCTGTAATGCCTGTTCCTTTTATCCTTAAAAAAGGGATAAAAATAGTGCATAATCCATTGATATGCCAGCAACTAGGTGTGTTTTCCCACAAGGATGATAAGAAGATCAATGAAAAATTTTTACATTTCCTTCGGAAAAACTACCTCGTAAGAGCTTACCATTTCAATGAGACCAATAGTTTTGATTCAAAATTAAAAACCAAAAAGAATTTCCTTCTGTATCCTGACGAATATGCAAAAGTTTTTGCCAGATATTCCCCCAAGAGGAAAAGGAAGCTCAGACTGGATGAGGAAATAATAGAAAACTCAGAGCTGAAAGAAATCAACTATCAGGAAGCTGAGACTTTTATTAAGAACAATGTAATAGGGCTGGATAAAGAAAATGATACGGCTACTTTGCTTAAAACTCTGGAAGCATTCCATGTATCAAAACACTTGAAGTTTTTAGCTTTTTACTATCATCATGAGATCACGAATATGATAGCTGTTTACTCAGATTATGATACGATTGCGCTTTTAGGAACTTTTAATGATAAGAAATACATTAAAATGGCTGGGGCATCAACACTTATCGATCATGCTATAAAAGAAAATATAGAACACTGTATTTTTGATTTTGAAGGAGGTAACCTTCCCAGCATTGAAGAGTTTTTCA
This sequence comes from Chryseobacterium oranimense, assembly GCF_900129755.1. GTDB lineage: Bacteria > Bacteroidota > Bacteroidia > Flavobacteriales > Weeksellaceae > Chryseobacterium > Chryseobacterium oranimense. Next base: position 339,611 of record NZ_FQWT01000003.1, on the reverse strand, counting down.
GAGGATTCAGGCCTGCACTGAAACACTATGCAGTCATAGAAAATTCCAAAAAAACATTAGTCAAGAATTTTACAGGATTTTTAATGAGAGGAAAGTTTTTTTAAGACTAATATCATGTTTATTTCACTATTTAGAATGATTTTAATTAAATATTATTCTGTATCTTTATAAAGTATTTATTCTAATAATCAAGCCATGCTAAAGCAGATCCGTCATTATAAACTACCCTATATTATTTATAATTTTTTTAATAAGAAAAAATTAAAGCATAATATTCCTTTGTATAAAAAATACGGACTCAACAAAAGCTATTTTTCAAGTATTTCCAGTGCTGATTTTGCCCATCTTCCCGCTTCGGAAAGAGCAATAGACCGGAATAAACTTCTCGAAACTGATTTTTTCAAGGAACTTACCGATGAGAATAAAGAAAGTGCCCTTCAGTATGATGAAAACGGATACATGATCCTTAGAAATTTTATCACGGCAGAGGATGCTGATAAAATTAATGCTGAGATCGACAAGCTGATGGAAAACGGCACCCTGAAATTTATCTATGGTGGAAAGCTGATGTTTGCCATCCATCATTCTGAAATTATTAAAAACATTGGAAGCGATAAGAATTTACTGGATTTTTTGTCTGTGCTTTTAGATGGTAAAGCCAAGCTTTTCCAGAGCATCAATTTCATTAATGGAAGCCAGCAGAAAACCCATTCAGACAGCATTCACATGACCACTTATCCGCTTGGCGGGCTGCTGGGGGTATGGATTGCTTTGGAAGATGTGGATGAGACCAATGGTGCCTTGCATTATATCCCGAAAAGCCATAAGCTTCCTTATTTCCTTAATTCCGATTACGATAATGAAGGTGACGCATTGAAAATCGGTAAAAAGAGCTATCGGGCTTATGAAGAATTTTTGGAATCAAAAGTTCATGAGCTGGGGCTGAAGAAAGAAATCTTTAAAGCCAAAAAAGGAGATATGCTGATATGGCATGCGAATATTCTTCACGGTGGCGAACCGCATACAGATAAAAACAGAACACGAAAAAGCCTGGTTTATCACTTTTTTGATGAAAACAGCGTATGTTATCACGAGGTGACCCAAAGGCCAGCCTTGTTCGAGCTGTAACTCTAAGCTTTCTACAAAGAACTACCAAATCATTACAGCTGAAAGAATAGTTTTTTTACTTTTGCATTCTTAAAACCAATACGCAAATGAAGAAAACCAAAAATATTCTTGTTTTTATTTTTTCTCTCTACTTATGTATCATGTCATACTATTTGTATACCCACCAGTATTACAACGTAGATCTGGAAGCTTATGTAGGGCTTGTTTACAAAGCGGAATATCCGGATATGAAAATAGAGGATATTCATAAAAAAGTATATACTGAATTAAAAGGAACAAATCCAAAACTTTTCGGAATTACTCCACAGGACGAAGAAATCGCAAAAGGGGAGAATACATACTATAAAGTCTTGTCGGAAAATCCAAAAGCTTATGAAGAAGAACTACAGCTGTTTTCGGTAAAACCTTTTTATAACTTTATTAATCTGATGTTCTTTAAATTGGGTTTTAAAGTAACGACCTCCATATTTCTGACTTCCATACTATCATATGCTTTTATTTTGGTCCTGATATTCTGTTTCCTGATCAGGATCGTAAAGAATTATCCTTTAGCATTCATTATAACCATTTTAATTTCATTATTCAAGCCGCTTCTGGAAGCCAGCAGACATGCCTCGGCAGACAGTTTGTCCTGTTTATTGCTGCTGTTGAGTCTGTATACTTTTATGGTAAGGAAAAAGCATCTTGCGGCTACGGTTTTTGCGATGCTTTGTGTTTTAACGAGACCGGAGTATTTTATTTTATATTCATTTCTTTATATCCTGGTCTATGTATACAGAAACAGCCTTCAGATTAAGACTGTTAAAGTATTCTGGTCTTATGCTTATGTGCTTTTATCTTTTTTTCTGATCCAGTATTTTAATCAGATTTCATGGTCCACTTTATTTATGAACCAGTTTACACAAGTTCAGATTTATCCGGTATCCGATCCGGACCCGTTTTATTTTCCGGATTATTTGAATTTTTTAAAGAAAACCATTATGCTGGATTTTAACGGATCATATTTTCCGTTGCTGTTACTATTTATTGTCATTATTCTGGCGAATAGATTTTCTTTGAGCAGTAAAAAAAGCTGGGCACAGTGCTTATTTTTTGCTTCTGTTTATGTCTCCGTCTTTTTAAGATATTTGGTTTTTCCAAGCCTGGCAAACAGGATGATGATTGGTTTTTATCTCATTATCATCCTGTCACTCATCTATATTCAGAATTCTAAAACTGATATATTTAAAAACTCTTTAGAAGCCGGAAAATAATTAGTAATTTTGCGGTCTAAAATTATGGCTAGTTTTTCAGGATATTTACCGTATGCTTTTGCATTAATTATTGCAATTCCTTTTTTGGTTTTGCTGAGACAATTTGTACACTCATATATCACCCTTAAAAACCAGGAGGTCAAGCTTCTTTCTGTAAAATCAAATTCAGAAAATAAGGCCCATTCCTATGAAAGAATGACTCTTTTTTTAGAAAGAATAAAGCCATCCAACATCATCCAGAAATTTGATAAAGGTTTAGCCGTACACGAATTCATCTTTCTTACGGAAAAAACCATCAATGAAGAGTTTGAATACAATTCTTCCCAGCAGCTCTACATCACAAAAGCCTCATGGACCAATATCGTGGACTCCAAAAATGCCGTGATCGATTTGCTTCACAAAACCTATGATGGATTGAAAGGAAATGCGGATCTTGAAGAGTTCAAAACCATTTTTATCATGAACTATATGGAAGGAGACGATTATATTGCTGCTACCATAGAAGACCTTAGAAGAGAAATTTTAATTATAACTTAAAAATAACAAATAAATAATGATTCCAAATTTTAAAGCACATCCATGGCACGGGGTTTCTGCAGGAGAAGATGCGCCAAATGTTGTAAACGTATTCGTGGAAATCGTTCCTTCAGATACTATTAAATATGAAGTAGATAAAGAAACAGGATTTTTAAAGGTAGATAGGCCTCAGAAATTTTCTAATATTATTCCCGCTCTATACGGCTTTGTTCCGAGAACATATTGCCACAATGAAGTAATGAAGCTGGCTATAGAAGCCGGAGCTGATGATGTCACGGAAGGGGATCATGACCCGCTTGATATCTGTGTACTAAGCTCGCACAATATTCATTCAGGAGGGCTATTAATGGAAGCTATTCCAATCGGTGGATTTAAAATGATTGACGGAGGTGAGGCAGATGATAAAATTGTAGCTGTTATGATCGGTGACCACGCATTCGGACACTTCAGAGATATTGCAGAACTTCCTGAAGCAGAAGTGAAGAGATTAATGCACTACTTCCTGACTTATAAAAATTTACCGGATGAGCCTGCAAAATGCAGAATTCATGAGGTATACGGAGCTGAACATGCTAGAAAAGTGATCAAAGCTTCTCAAAAAGACTATGCAGAAAAATTCGGCGGTTAAAACAAGACAATTCCGAAACATAATACATAAAGGCAGATGAATTTTCATCTGCCTTTATGTTTTTTAATAAATGAGGTGTGAAAAAAACTGCATATAAAGTTTCCTATTTTCTTCGATAAACAGAAACCCCTTCTTTAATCGTTTCCAATACTTTAATATTCCTGATTTGTTCAGGATCAATTGTTAAAGGATTTTGATCCAGGATGACAAAGTCCGCCAGTTTTCCTGCTTTGATGGAACCTTTCCTTTCCTCTTCCTGAAGCTGGTAAGCTGCATTGATCGTAATGGCTTTTAATGCCTGAAGCGGGGTTATTCTTTCATTGGGGCCCAGTATCCTTCCTGAACGGGTTTTCCTGTTCACGGCAGAATACATTGCCGTAATCAAATCGGGTGGGGTAACAGGAGCATCGTGATGCATGGTAAAGATAATTCCGGCCTGTAATGCTGAATTGGCAGGACTGATGAATGACGCCCTTTCCGGTCCGAAAACACTTGAATAATGCCAGTCTCCCCATAAATATACATGGGTAGAAAAATAAGAAGGAATAACCCCTATATCTTTAATTTTCTGAATATGATCCGGACGGCTGTTCTGAACATGGATCAGGGTGGCGCGAAGTTCCGGCCTGTAAATATTTTCCTCTTTCAGCTTTCCGATCACCCGTAATGCCTGATCAATAGCGGCATCCCCATTTACATGAAGCTGTGCAGTGATATTGTTTTGAAATAAAGTTTTCAGATCATCGTACAGGACCTGATCAGTAAATATCGGGAAACCTTTGTAATCTGCTGACTGGCCTTCGGGAGGAACCAGATAAGGCTGGGTAAGCCAGGCTGTTTTCCCCTGTGGCGAGCCATCATCCGAGAATTTGAAGCCACCAAGCTTTAAATGATTGTTGTATTTCATATATTTTGGCTTAAAAGCAGGCAGATCCTTTTTGAAATACTCATAATCAGGGAAATATACTACGTCTGCTTTAAAAAGGTGTTCAGATGCCGCTTTCTCCAGAAGAGCCACACTTTCGCCCATTGTTCTTCCGTCACAGATGGTAGTCTGGCCGTAGCTGAGCCATTCATCCTGAGATTCTCTAAGATTCTCCATTGCCTGAGCTTGGGCATTTCCTGTTTGTTTACTCATTTTTTCTGTAAGGGAAAGAAGTGCTGAAAAGCTTGCATTTTCTTCTAATTTTCCATTAAGCTTCCCTGTTTTTTTATTCCTTCCGTAATGGCCTCCTTCCGGATCCTTTGAAGATTCAGATATCCCTAAAAGCTTCAGCATGGCGGTATTGGCTACACTGGCATGGCCTGAGGTATGGATTACAATAATGGGATTTGTTTTGCTGATAGCATCCAGTTCGTCCCTGGTCGGATGGCGGTGCTCGGTCATAATGGCATCATCATATCCGTTGCCTATGACCGGCTGATTAGCAGGGACACTGTGGTCTTTAAGATATTTCCTGATGGTATTCTGAAGGTCTTCAATGGAATTGACCGTGCCATAAGGTTCAGGAAACAGATCTATGGCCTGCATCATTCCGGCTCTTGAAGTAAAATGGCCATGAACATCAATGAAGCCGGGAAGTAAAACCTTTCCTTCAAGATTAATGATCTTCGTTTTATCATCCGTATAGCGGTGAGCTTCTACTTTTGTTCCGGCAAAAAGTATTTTGCCGTTTTTTAAAACTACTGCCTCTGCCTGAGGAGCTGTATCTTCCATCGTTAAAATTGTTCCTCCAAAATAAAGGATTTCTGCTTTTTCTTTCGGAGGTCTTCCTGTGCAGCTGACAGCAATAAGAACTACTGAAAATATTAAATAAATTAATGCTTTCATACGATATTAGGTTTTTGTGGTGTTCTTTAAATTTACGAAAAAATATATTATCAGCCTAGGCTTAATAAACCAATGGAATTTTTGTTATATTTATAAAACTAATTACTATTTATTAATATAAAAATAATAAACTATGGATTTGTTCTATTTAATTCCGGTTTTTGGTGTTGTCGCCTTATTGTATACTTTCCTGCAGAGTAACTGGGTAAGTAAACAGAATGCCGGAAATGAAAAAATGAAAATAATCAGCGGTCATATCGCTGACGGTGCTATGGCTTTTCTAAAGGCTGAGTACAAGATTTTAACCTATTTCGTGGTGATAGTAGCTATATTGCTTGCCGTAATGGGATCCACCAACTCCAATTCCCACTGGAGTATCGGGATTGCTTTTGCGGTTGGAGCCGTATTTTCTGCTCTGGCAGGATTTATCGGAATGAAGATCGCTACAAAAGCGAACGTAAGAACGGCAGAAGCTGCAAAAACTTCGCTTTCCAGAGCGCTTAAAGTTTCCTTTACCGGAGGTTCCGTTATGGGAATGGGAGTTGCCGGACTGGCAGTTCTGGGGTTAGGTGCCCTTTTCCTGATCATTAAACAGATTTTTGCTCCCGATGCTACGGTAGATTCCCATGAGATGGAAAGAACAATTGAAATTCTTACCGGATTTTCCCTGGGTGCAGAATCCATTGCTCTTTTTGCGAGAGTAGGCGGTGGTATTTATACCAAAGCTGCGGATGTTGGGGCTGACCTTGTCGGAAAGGTAGAAGCCGGAATTCCTGAAGATGATCCTAGAAATCCAGCAACTATTGCAGATAACGTAGGAGACAATGTAGGAGATGTGGCAGGAATGGGAGCCGACTTATTCGGTTCTTATGTGGCAACGGTGTTGGCAACAATGGTTTTAGGTAGGGAAACAATATCTGATGATTCCTTCGGAGGTTTTGCACCTATTCTCCTGCCCATGCTTATTGCCGGGACAGGGATTATTTTCTCTATGATAGGGACCTTGTTTGTAAGAATTAATGATAATGAAGGCTCATCTACTTCCAGTGTTCAGAATGCCCTTAATTTAGGGAACTGGGGAAGTATCGTGATTACCGCTATATCCTCTTACTTCCTGGTTACCTACATCCTTCCTGAAAAAATGACTCTCAGAGGACATGAATTCACTAAAATGGGCGTCTTCGGAGCTATAATGGTAGGTCTTGTCGTAGGGACTTTAATGAGTATTATTACCGAATATTATACAGCTATGGGTAAAAGGCCTGTGTCAAGCATTGTAAGACAGTCTTCTACAGGGCACGCCACCAATATTATCGGCGGTCTTTCGGTTGGTATGGAATCTACATTGCTTCCAATCATTGTATTGGCAGGAGGTATTTACGGATCTTATCTGTGTGCAGGACTTTACGGGGTTGCTATTGCAGCAGCCGGAATGATGGCTACTACTGCCATGCAGCTTGCTATTGATGCTTTCGGGCCGATTGCTGATAATGCCGGAGGAATTGCTGAAATGAGTGAGCTTCCAAAAGAAGTACGTGAAAAAACAGATATTCTGGATGCCGTAGGAAATACCACAGCAGCTACAGGTAAAGGTTTTGCGATTGCTTCTGCCGCATTAACGGCACTGGCTTTATTTGCCGCGTTCGTAGGAATTGCAGGCATTGATGGGATCGATATTTACAGAGCCGATGTTCTGGCTGGATTATTTGTAGGGGGAATGATTCCGTTCATATTCTCCTCACTTGCCATTACGGCGGTAGGACAGGCAGCCATGGCGATGGTAGAGGAAGTAAGAAGACAGTTCCGCGAAATTCCGGGTATCTTGGAAGGAAAAGCCCAGCCTGAGTATGAAAAATGTGTAGCTATTTCCACAGATGCATCCATCAGAAAAATGATGCTTCCGGGAGCCATTGCTATTATTTCACCTTTATTGATCGGGTTTATTTTCGGACCTGAAGTCTTGGGAGGGTTTCTGGCCGGAGCTACTGTAAGTGGTGTTTTGATGGGAATGTTCCAAAATAATGCCGGTGGCGCCTGGGATAATGCCAAAAAATCATTTGAAAAAGGTGTGGATATCAATGGCCAGACCTATTATAAAGGCTCAGAACCTCATAAAGCTTCCGTAACGGGAGATACGGTAGGAGATCCGTTTAAAGATACTTCAGGACCATCTATGAATATTCTCATCAAGCTGATGTCCATTGTATCATTGGTAATTGCTCCAACACTTGCTGTATTGCATAAGGATAAAATTGAAGCTAACAGAAAAGCTAAGCTGGAAAGCCTGACCAAAACTTATAATGTAAATTCATCAACATCCACTACAGCTATTGAGGGGGTTCCTACTGCGAATCCGACAGAAATTAAAGGACACCTTAATGAAAACGGAGACTTTGTTTATGAAACCGGAACCATTCAGGAAGTAAAACTGAAAGGAGGCAAAATAATTACATTAGGAGAAGGAAGCAGACTATTCCAGTTGTACAATGCGGTAAAACAAAAAGATCAGACGGTCATAGATCCTAATAACTGGTATACATTAGAAAATCTTTATTTTGAAACCGGTTCCAGTGATTTGAAACCAGGATCGGAAGTACAGCTGAACAATCTTGCTGAAATTCTAAATGATTATCCTGACCTGAAAATAAAACTGGGAGGATATACAGATAACACCGGTAATGAAGAGAGCAATCTGAAGCTGTCCAACCTTCGGGCCCAGACCGCAAAGCTGAAGCTTCTTGAATTAGGAATTTCTTCAGACAGGGTAGAAGCAGAAGGCTACGGCTCCCAGCACCCGGTTTGCGAAGCTAATGATACCGATGAATGTAAAGCAAAAAACAGAAGAATTGATGTAAGGGTTTTAAGTCTCTAAGATCAATAAGCAAATATTTAAAGCACCGCCTTGCAGGCGGTGCTTTTTTTGATATCTAATCTGTGTAAATCGGCAAGATTTGCGGGTAAATAAAATTTTAATTTATTCTTTTGTCCCAAGGGATTTATACATATCATCGTACATAATGATAATTCTTGTAATACTATATTGTAATTCTCTAAAGATTTTTCTGAAGATGTTCCAAAGCCTGGATAATCACCTCATCTTTTTTAGCAAAACTGAACCGTATATAATCTGAATTCTGCCGTGAATTGTAGAAGGCGGAAAGAGGCAGGCATGCTGTTTTTTTCTCTATGGTAAGCCATTTGGAAAACTCTACATCAGTCATGGTTTTGGATACATTCCTGAAATTGACAATCTGGAAAACACATCCTTCAGACTTTTTGGTTGCCTGTAGCGGAGTGTAAGCCATCATTTCATTGAATATATCTCTTTTTCGCTGCATGATATACCTGTTTTCATACGGATCAAATACTTCCAGATATCTGGCAAGAGCATATTGGGCGGGAGCATTGGCACTATAGGAAATATACTGCTGATGGCATCTGAACTTTGAGGTAAGGAATTCCGAGGCCAGCATATAGCTGACTTTCCAGCCGGAAGTATGAAACATTTTCCCAAAAGAAAAAATACAGAAAGTCCTGTTTTTCAGTTCAGGATGAAGAAAAGAACTGTAATGTTCGAGTCCGTCATAGCAATAGGTATCATAAATTTCTTCTGAGATCAGGTAAATCTCCTGATGTTTAATCAGCTCATATAGCTGGTTCCAGTCGTTTTGTTTCCAGATGGTTCCCGTAGGATTTTGTGGTGAATTAACGATAATGGCCTTTGTTTTTTCAGAAATGCAATTTTTAAACTTTTCCCAGTTTATGGTAAAATCATTATCAAGATCATAATACACGGGAATACCGCCGTTGAGTACTACGGAAGGCCCGTACGTATAATACGAAGGCTGAATGATAATAACTTCATCTCCCTGATTTAAAACAGATTTGAGAGCGGTATGTAAAGCAAAAGTTGCACATGGAATAACGGTTACCTCATTATCCTTAAGTTTGAGGCTGTTTTTACGGGCTGCGTTATAGGTAATGATATTGTTAATAAGCAAAGGACTTCCTGCAAGCGGCTCATAATGGTGGGTATTGCAATCTATAGCTTCCCGTAGGAAGGATTTCAGCCGTTCATCAATATCAAAATCGGGAAGTCCCAGCGACAGGTCAAAACTGTTGTGTTTTGCTGCAAGTTCAGACATTTCTGTAAAAAAGGAATAATGTGTAAATCCGTAAATTTTTTCCATCTATGTTGCATTTATATCAAATATAAGAAAAATACACATTCATTGAAGATTAAATAAAATTTGTTATTTTTAGGCAAATTATTATCATATGAAAAAAATTCTTATCCCGTTGATCGGCCTGGCTGTGGTAGTCAGCTGCGGAACAACGAAAACTCCTGAAGGAGCCAAGGCACAAACCACCACCGTTGCAAAAGGAGATAAAGCATTTCTATCTGCATATAAGACCATTAAAGCTGATGAATTAAAGAAAAACTTATATGTAATCGCTTCAGACGAAATGGGTGGCAGGGATACCGGAAGCCCCGGACAGAAAAAAGCGGGTGAGTATATGATTAATTTTTATAAAAACCTGGGAATTGCTCCTCCAAAGGCTTTAGGTTCCTATTACCAGAAGGTTCCTTCTGAATTTATGAAGAAAAGAGGTGGCGGCAATCTTCCGGACTCAGAAAATATTCTGGCCTTTATTGAAGGAAGTGAAAAACCTGAAGAAATTGTGGTAATTTCTGCACACTACGACCATGTTGGTACCAGAAACGGAGTTGTTTACAACGGAGCCGATGATGACGGAAGCGGAACCGTGGCCGTTATGCAGATTGCAAAAGCCTTTCAGGAAGCTAAAAAGGCTGGAAATGGCCCCAAAAGATCCATTCTTTTCCTTCATGTAACAGGCGAGGAGCATGGTCTCTTTGGATCCGATTACTATACCAGCAATCCTGTATTTCCACTTGCCAATACGGTTGTTGATCTCAATATTGATATGATCGGCCGCGATGATGCAGAGAACAGAGGAAAGCAATACGTTTATGTAATTGGTTCAGAAATGCTGAGTTCACAGCTTAAAGTGATCAATGAAGCAGCCAATAAGAAAACCAATAATCTGGAGCTGAATTATAAATATGATGATCCGGCAGATACAGAACGCCTGTATTACCGTTCAGATCATTATAATTTTGCTAAAAATAATGTCCCGGTAGCATTTTTCTTCGACGGTATTCATGAAGATTATCACAAGCCTACCGATGATCCTGAGAAGATTGATTATCCATTGCTTGAAAAAAGAGCCCAGCTGGTTTTTGCTACTGCGTGGGAAATTGCAAACAGACCCGACAGAATTGTTGTAGATAAAAAATAAATACCTGTCGGATCATTGCAAAGATGTAAATATCTGGAACTGTTTCCAGAAATAAGATCTCTGTAGTGATCCGATATTTTTTTGATTTAAATTGATAGCTAACAGGTATTTATGAATATAGTAATCCGTGAAGCCAGACTGGAGGACATCCCACAGATCCAGGTTGTTAGAAACACTGTTAAAGAAAATACCCTTTCTGATCCCTCATTGGTTTCCAATGCAGACTGTGAAGAATTTCTGTTTGAAAGAGGAAAAGGCTGGGTAGGTGAAACCGAATCCGGAATCGTCGGGTTTTCTATTGCAGACCTCAGGGAAAATAATATCTGGGCACTGTTTGTACATCCTGATTTTGAGAATCAAGGCATCGGGCGAAAGCTTCATGACATCATGCTTAACTGGTACTTCGGACAGACTAAGGAAAATGTATGGCTGGGAACCTCTCCAAATACAAGAGCTGAAACATTCTACAGAAAATCAGGCTGGGAAGAGACAGGTATGCATGGAAAAAGCGAAATTAAATTTGAAATGACTTATAACAACTGGAAAAACAGAAAATCATGATACAGGAGGTAAAATCGATCAGACCCTTCATCGGTGCAGCGAATTTTGAAATAAGCCGTAGTTTCTACAGAGATCTTGGGTTTGAAGAAGTAATTCTTGAGCCTAAATTATCTCTATTTAAAAGACAGGAAACCGCTTTTTATCTTCAGGATTATTATGCAAAAGATTGGGTGGATAATACCATGGTCTTTATGGAAGTTAATAATACGGATGATTTCTGGAAGGAACTCCAGACTCTGAATCTTACTGAGAAGTATAAAGGTGTAAAGCTCGTTCCTGTCAGAACAATGGATTGGGGAAAAGAATGCTTTGTACACGATCCGTCCGGGATTTTGTGGCATTTTGGAGAATTTTTTTAACGACAGAAGAGAATATGATTTACGCTTTTGATACGTATTATTACGATGATTATGCCAATACCGTATGTATTGCGTTTGAAGACTGGACCTCGGAAAACGAATCTGAGATTTTTACTGAAAAAACAGACATCACTTCCGGATATGAAAGCGGTGCTTTTTATAAAAGAGAACTGCCCTGTATTTTGAGTTTGCTGAAAAAAATCGACTTAAAAGAAGAAGATATTATCATTGTGGACGGTTATGTTACCCTTGATGATGATGGCAAAATCGGTCTTGGAGGTTACCTTTATGAAGCTCTGGACCGGAAATATGCCATTATCGGGATTGCAAAAAATGAATTTGCATCACCTGATTCCCAAAGAAGAAATGTCTTGAGAGGAGAAAGTAAGACCCCGTTATTCCTTACTGCAAAAGGAGCAGATGTAGATGATATCCTTCCGAAAGTAAAGCAGATGCACGGAGGTTACAGAATACCCGCCCTGTTGAAAAAGCTGGATCAACTCTCAAGAGCGTAATTTAGATTTTATTAATATTTCTATTGTTTAACTAATTTATTTTTCTGATTTTTAATTTATTATGTAAAAAGTGATAAATGTCATTCGTTTCTTATTTTTATTAATTCTAAATAAATATAAATTTGTTTCAACAAAAAAAGGAATTAATGAAGAAACTATCTACTTTTTCTGCAATGGTATTTTATATGGTGATGAACGGGCAGTATTGTACACCGGCATTCCAGTATGGCGCAGACAGCAATATGATTACCAATGTCAGTTTTGGAAATATCAATAATACATCAACGTCACAATCTGCAAATGCGCAGGTATATGAAGATTTTACTTCAATGTCGGCGGATATTCAGGCAGGAAACACTTATCAGATCTCTGTAAAAGGGCCTTCCAGTACTTTCCCGAGTGATGTGATGGTATACATTGACTTTAATAAAAACGGAAGTTTTGATGATGCAGGAGAAGGCTTTTATATAGGAAGACTCGGAGCAGCGAATCCATTCAATGCTTTAACGGTAACCGGGACAGTTTCGGTTCCTGCTGATGCCGCATCAGGGGTGACAAGAATGAGAGTAATGAAAAACACAAACACAGCTGCTTATTCCGATTCCAATGCACCAAATTCTATACTTACAGCTTGTGATACCGGCCTTAGAGCAGGACAAACAGAAGATTATACAGTCAATATTACGGGAAGTAATGTGGTTTTCCCTGCACCATACTGCGGAACTGAAAATATTACCACACTCACCGTCAGCGAAATTACTAAAGTGGAATTTACCGGAATTACGAATGAAAGCAATATCAATGGTGCTTCAGATGTGCTGGAAAACTTTACCGGGACAGTTTTCAATGTGAACAGAGGAAATTCTTACCCCATAACAATAACGGGAGAAACGCAGGGGCAGACCACTGTTTCGGCCTATGCTTACATCGACCTTAATCATAATGATACATTCGATACCCATGAAGTATTTCATCTGGGCTATCTGGATAATTCTGATCCTATTCCCGGGAAAGAATCAGGAGTAACTACCGGAACCATTTCAATTCCTGCGGATGCTATGTTGGGCGAGACCCGTTTCAGAATTGTCAAGGCTTACGAATCAAACTCTTGGATGGGAACCCTGGAAAACCTTCCATGTCCTGCGGGATGGTTTATAGGACAGGCTGAAGACTATACCCTGAATGTACTGGCCTCAAATCTGGGTACATCAGAGACTGTAAAAAAAGCACCAGCCAGAATTTATCCTAATCCTACATCAGGAACTGTTACCTTAAAAACTGAAGAGAAGCTCGAGAAATATGAAGTTTATAACTCATCAGCACAAAAGATTCTGGAAGGAACCTCGGACATAGTCAATATGGACGGTCTGACAAGCGGAACCTACCTGATCAGGATATATACCGGTGATAAAAAAATTATTACTGAGAAGATCATTAAAAAATAAACACTTTATCTAATCATATCCATATCAATTTTTGTTTTTTTAAGCCGGCAGATTTATCTGTCGGTTTTTTTGTGACTGAATATTTTATTTAAAAGACTTTATAAAGTTTTCGGTTCCAATATTTCAAGCAGATCGTTCCTTGAAAGCTTACGGATTCCATTTCTATCCGTCTGAAGCAGATTCTGAGCCAGTTCACTTTTCTTCTTCTGCAAGCTTAAAATTTTCTCTTCAACGGTATTGGAACAGATAAGCCGGACAGCAATTACATTTTTGGTCTGCCCGATGCGGTAACTCCGGTCAATGGCCTGGTTTTCAGCTGCAGGGTTCCACCATGGATCTACCAGATAAATATAATCCGCCTCTGTAAGGTTAAGCCCTACGCCTCCGGCCTTTAAACTGATCAGGAATACCCGGATTTCATCATTTTCCTGAAAATTATTAACGATCTTACCCCTGTTTTTCGTCTGTCCGGTAAGATATTCAAACGGAATTTCTTTATTTTCAAGCTCAGTTTTAATTAAATCCAGCATTTCTACAAATTGTGAGAATACCAGTATTTTATGGTCTTTAGATTTGTTTTGAATCTGCTCCGTAAGTATTTCTATCTTTACAGCATGGTCACCGGTATATCCTTCTTTTAAAAGAACAGGGGAATTACAGATCTGCCGGAGCCTGGTAAGTCCCGTAAGAACATGCATGCTGTTTTTATTCAGATCATCGTCGTCATTGGCAGCAATAAATTCACGGAGCTCTTTTTCGTAAGCATCATAAATTTTGCGCTGTTCAGCATTCATTTCGCAGTAAATAACCATTTCTGTTTTCTCAGGAAGTTCTTTGGCAACCTGTTTTTTGGTCCTGCGGAGAATAAAAGGTCTTATTTTCTGCTGAAGTTCCTGGGCACGCCTGCCATATTCAAATTTATCAATAGGAACAGCGTAGATGTCTTTAAAATACTGTTTGCTTCCCAAAAGTCCCGGACAGGCAAAGGAAAGCTGGCTGTAAAGATCAAAAGTATTGTTCTCAATAGGTGTTCCGGTAAGAACAAACCTGTTTCTTGAATTCAGAAGACGGGCAGCCTTATATCTTTCCGAATCAGGGTTTTTAATGGTTTGCGATTCGTCAAGGAAAGCAAAGTTGAAGCGGAAGTTTTTCAGGAAACGGATGTCTGAAAGCAGCATTCCGTAGGTGGTAAGTATTACCTCATATTCAGAAAAATGTTCTGTAGTCTTCAGTCTGTCGGCTCCGTAATGTATCATGGTCTTTATCGAAGGGGCAAACTTATCAATTTCTTCCTGCCAGTTGAACAGCAGGGAAGTGGGAACCACAATAAGGTTGGTAACAGATCCGCGCTTTTCCCGCTGGGAAAGAATAAAAGCAATTACCTGCAGTGTTTTTCCAAGACCCATGTCATCGGCAAGACATCCGCCGAAATTGAAGCCATCCAGAAAGTTCAGCCAGTTCAGCCCGTCATGCTGATAATCTCTCAAAACTGCATGTAGCCCTGAAGGAATATCGGTGCGGGGAATATCTTTAACAGATGAAAACTGAATTGAATAAGATGAAAGCTCTTCCTGTACTTCGCTGCTTAAAACCTCTTTTTCAAACAATGAGGATACTTCTGTAAAATTGATCTTTGGAATTTTAAGATCTTCAGCATCTATTTCCCCGATCCGGAAAAACTCATTCATCCTGCTGATCCATTCTTCCGGGAGAACTCCAAGCGTTCCGTCATCCAGCTGAACGAATTTGCTTCTGTTCCGGATGGCACGGTGAAGCTGTTTCAGGGCAGCGTCTTTCTGTCCGAAACTTACTTTTAATTTAGCATTGAACCAGTCCAGTCCGCTGGTGATCTGTATATTGATTTTTGCTTTGTACGAATTAAGCTGAGTGCTTTTAAGCTCTTTGAATCCAAGAATAATTACCCCTTCATTTCTCCATATTTCAAAAGCATGAAGGAACCAGTCCTGATCCAGGAATTTATCTTTATGCAGATAAAAATAATCATAGCCGTCCATCTGTGCCTCAAAGTCAGGATGCTGCTTAATGATAAGGGAAGTAAAACGCGATTCTTCGGCATCACTTCTTTCAATTTTAAATATGTTACCGTTTTGGTCCGTATCAAAAAGCTGTTTTTTGGAATAAACGGCAACTTCTACCTGCCCGTATTTCATAACCGGAGTCAGGGCTATATAATTTCCCTGCTGCCGGAGATAAATGATCCGTTCATTCCTGTGGTTTTTTTCTTCAAGCTGGATGGATGTTGCAGGCTGTATATAGCTGTAATTGATGTGAATCCGTTCCTCAAGTGAAGAGAGGACGTTCTGCATAAAAGTTTCATATTTTGAGGCATGAACAAGCAGGATTTCATTATTGGCTTTAAAAAATTTAATGACCCGCAACATATCAGGATCATCCACAAAGCTGAACGTATTGCGGCTGTAAACGAAATATTCGTTTCTGATCATTATATTTTTAAAAGGAACAGAAACATCATTGAACTCAAGTTCTCCCGTCACCTCATAGAAAGGTTCTTTTTTGAATACATTAAGTTTTATTTCAGCTTTTAACAGTTCCAGATGGATGGGAACAAGCGATTTGGATGATATAGTTTCAGACAGCTCCCGGTCATGGTAATACGTATCCAAACCGAGAGGATTCTGTACGATCAGTTTAAGGGCTTCCAGTTCAGCAGGATTGTAATCTTCATTATAATTATTCTGAAATGCAGAAACAGCGGTATAAAATTTAATATGCTGAGGTTCTTCCGCATTCCAGATAAGCTGCATGGCATCAACAGGCTGTACGGGATTTTTGATCTTTCCGGCCTGGGTGGTTTCAGCTTCCATGAGCGAAAAACTAAGATGACTGTAGTAGCGGTGCCTTCCGATGACCAGTATTTTTATTTTTCCGCTGTCCTGTAATGCCAGTTCATGGATTACCGATGAACGCTGAGGAATAAGATGCTGTTTAAAAAGATCTTCATCAATAGGCAACATTTCTTTGATCTTGGGATGAACCTCAATTTTATGGTCGATGTATTTTAATTCGAAATACATGTCGAGATCAGGCTCGTTTTCCAGACCGTAAGTTTTTGCTTTGGCAATAAACAGTTTCTTGCGAAGGAAAGGATCAAAAAAAGTCCTGAAATTTTTTTCTTCCAAAATACAGTGCAGCACTTCTGCCTGATGCCCGCAAAGTTTTTCTTTTGGGCTGTTGCAGGTACATGTACTTACGATGGAGCTGCCTATCTGGCTTATGGAAACTTCAGGATAATCATTTAAAGGAGACTGTTTGCTGAAAATTCCATGATTGTTTTCAATGGCAGCGGGGTAAATATCCCGAAAATCCCTGAGCTCCAGAAATGCACTACCCGAAGTATGCTTCAGAAGATCATACACAGAAAGTGTACTGATGCTTGTATTGTCAAGAATATAGGCTGCCATAGACGTGCGAATTTACAAAAAAAGCTAACAATATTATCTGGATTATTTTCTGGTTTGAAATTTATAAAATAAGCAAAAAGAGCATTACAGAGCAGGAAATCCATCATTGTATGCTTTGAATACCAATATAAATGTCCAATTATATTTTTATCATACGATTAATAGATATTTTATCGTTATTATTGTAGAATATTAAAATTCATGAAAAAAACCAAAATGAGTTTAAAAAGATTATAATTATTTTTAATGACAAGCAAGATTATAGGAGTCGGCAATTATATTCCGCCGGAGACAATTACAAATTTATTTTTTGACCAGCATCATTTTATTAATAAAAACGGAGAGTCATTAAAGGAAGCAAACGATATTATTGCCAGAAAACTTAAAGAAATTACCGGCATAGAAGAAAGGAGATATGCATCTGAACACCAGGTGACCTCTGACCTGGGACTGATTGCAGCTCAGAAAGCAATAGAAAATTCAAATATAGATCCCGAAACCCTGGATTACATCATATTTGCCCATAATTTTGGGGATGTCCGCTTTGGGACTGTCCAGTCAGATAGTGTTCCGAGCCTGGCTTCCAGGGTAAAGCATCTTCTGAAAATTAAAAATAATTTTTGTGTAGCCTACGATGTGCTGTTCGGATGTCCGGGTTGGATTGAAGGAGTGATACAGGCTAATGCGTTCATTAGATCAGGTATTGCCAAACGTTGCCTTGTTATAGGCGCTGAAACGCTTTCCAGAGTGGTGGATATTCATGACAGGGACAGTATGATCTACGCAGACGGCGCAGGAGCAGCTATCCTGGAAATCAGTGAAGACAATAAGGGAATTCTGTCTCACTTATCGGCTTCGTATACTTTAAACGAAAAGGATTATCTTTTCTTTGGAAAGTCATACAACAACGAAAGCTGTCCTGATACGAAATATATCAAAATGGATGGCCGCAAGATCTACGAATTTGCCCTGGTTAACGTAGCAGATGCCATGAAAAAGTGCATGGATGCAAGTGGATACTCCATTGGCCAGCTTGATAAGATTATTATCCACCAGGCTAATGAAAAAATGGATGAAGCGATTGTAAAACGTTTTTACCAGCTTTATGATTTGGCGATGCCGGAAAATATTATGCCGATGGTCATTAATAAACTAGGTAACAGCAGTGTGGCTACCATTCCAAGTCTGCTCACAATGATCCTGAACGGAGAACTTCCCACCCATGAAATAAAAGAAGGAGACGTTGTGCTGTTTGCATCAGTAGGTGCAGGGATGAATATCAACGCATTTGTCTATAAATTTTAAGATATACATTATAAAAGGGTAGAAGCTATAGTCTATTCTTTTCCTGAAAAAGGCTCAGAAATAAACTCTGAGCCTTTATTGTTTATTGGAGATAATCTTTTTCAGTAAATTCATTTTGGCTACACGTTCGTCCAATTTGGCAACTTTAGCTTTCATGCTAATTCTGACCTTTGTCCTGTTAATTTAATACAGAACAAAATGAAAACAATTTTTATAACAGGCGCTTCAACAGGATTAGGAAAAGCAGCAGCCCAATTATTTCAAAGCAGAGGATGGAATGTAATTGCTACAATGAGAAACCCGGACGCAGCACCTGAGCTTGCCGCCTTGGACAATGTAACTGTACTTCCTCTCGATGTTACCAACCTGGAACAGATAAAGTCAACCGTTAATAAAACACTCGAGTTCGGAAATGTAGATGTAGTTTTCAACAATGCCGGATACGGGCTTATTGGACCTTTGGAAGCTTTAAAAGATGAACAGATCCTGAAACAGCTGGACACCAATCTTCTGGGAGTGATCCGCGTAACCCAGGCATTTATCCCTTATTTCAGAGAAAGAAAAAGCGGGATGTTTATTTCCACCACTTCAATCGGTGGATTGATCGCCTTTCCTTTAGGGTCAACCTATCATGCTACAAAATGGGCTCTGGAAGGCTGGAGCGAAAGTATGGCTTATGAGCTGAATGAATTTGGCATCGGTATCAAAACCGTTTCTCCGGGTGGAATCAAGACCGATTTCGTGAGCCGCTCTCTGGATGCAGCGACCAGTCCTGCCTATGAAGAAATGACCAACTCTCTTTTTTCCAATATGGAAGGAATGATGGCGGCAGCTTCTGAGCCGGAACAGATTGCTGAGGTTGTTTATGAAGCAGCTACAGACGGTAAAAAACAGTTGAGATATGTGGCAGGAGAAGATGCAAAAGCATTATACGCACAGCGTCTGGAGCTTGGAGATGAGGCCTTCAGGGAACAGTTTGGAAAGCAGTTTATCTAATATATGCCTGAATATGGAAAACAGCACGGGCAATCTTCTTGTGCTGTTTTCATTCAAATATTTAATAACTTTATAGTATGGAAAAGAAAGATCATACTCCAATAAAAATTTCGTCGATATCGGAGCTTCACAGTATGCTGCAGCTTCCAAAGCCGCTCCATCCGCTGGTAAGCCTGGTAGATAATACGAAAATGATTGTTCATAAGGAACTTCTGGACCGAAACTTTTATCTGAATTTTTATAAAATTTCCTATAAATTTTCCGAAAATGGAAAAATGGGATATGGGCAGGGTTATTATGATTTCAATGAAGGGGGAATGATGTTTACAGCACCGGGACAGATTCTGTCCACAGAAGCGGATACTTCTTATTGCGGATATACATTGTTGGTGCATCCTGATTTTATACGAACCTATCCTTTGGCAAAGAATATCAAAAAATTCGGGTTCTTTTCTTATGATACCAATGAGGCTCTGCATTTGTCCGATCAGGAAAAAGCCATCGTAACCGGATTGCTGGACAATATTATGAACGAACTGAATACTGCCATTGATGAGGTCAGCCAGGACGTCATTATTTCTTATATTGAAGTGTTGCTGAATTACAGTAACCGTTTTTATAAAAGACAGTTTATCACAAGAAAAGCGGTCAACAGCGATTTGTTATCCAAAATGGAAACGATACTGGAAGATTATTTCAACAGACAGGAAACATTGACGAAAGGGCTTCCTACGGTAGAATTCCTTGCCTCTGAGATGAATCTTTCACCACATTATCTGAGTGATATGCTGAGGAATCTTACCGGACAGAACGCCCAGCAGCACATCCATGAAAAGCTGATCGAAAAGGCGAAAGAATACCTTACCGGGACCAGTTTCTCCGTTTCAGAGGTAGCGTATGCTTTAGGATTTGAGCATCCGCAGTCTTTCAACAAACTGTTTAAAAAGAAAATGGAAATCACACCGTTAGGGTATAAACAGTCTTTTAATTAATTTTATTTGAACGAGATCAAATAGCCCTTTCGATAGTATTAAAGTAGCTCCACCAGGAATCGAACCTGGATCTAAAGTTTAGGAAACTTCTATTCTATCCGTTGAACTATGGAGCCTTTGAGGGGAATAAAAATACTAATTAAATTAAAAAAAACAAAAGACTTTGAAATTTTAAAGTCTTTTGTTTTTATGTTATTTTCGGCGGGTATCTTAGAATAATTTTATTTCAGAATTCACTGAATGAAAGAATCCGCTCTTTAGAAGCGGATCCAGTAGATAAATACATCTCATTTTTTTAATTAGACAACAATAAAAAGCACAGCCGACAATGCTGTGCTTAAATTTTTATTTCAAATTTAATTGCAATTTCAAAGCTGAAAAAAGCAAAAAATGATTTCATTTCAGTTGTATTACATAGTAAATGTAGCACTATTTTTAATACAAAACATGAATTTAATGTTAAAATTCACAACTTATCCACAATTTATTGTGGATAAGTTTTTAAGTTATTGTTTTCCAATATATTGAAGAATGAAGTTATTAAGTGTTTCCTTCTCTTTTTCACTGCCTTTATTATCCATATGCCCGTGGTTTATATCGGTGGGCTGAATGATGATATGGTATTTTTTCTGTTCTTCAGGTGATGGGAGAACCCCTTCATCAGCAGGATAATCATTAGAACGGAGGCTATATATCCGGGGAAGTGAGGTGCGGGGAAGATACATTCTCCGGTTATCCATGGTGATGACTTTGTAAACAAGTTCAGGATGTTTACCTGCAAATAAAGCAGTCATATCTCCACCGTTGGAATGACCTATCAGGGTCAGATGCTTATAATCAAGATCCGGTCTGGTTCTTTTTAATTCATTCAGGACATATAAAATATTTTCAGCACCCCGTTCCTAGAAAGGCATTCTCACGGTCTGGATTTTTCCTTCCGTTGGAATAAGTTCATCCGTAGGAAGCTCATGCTGGATGCTTACAGTAAAATATCCTTTTGAAGCTAATTTTTGGGTTAGATAAGAATAAATGAGATAATCTCCGCCTTTATTGGCACCGTAACCATGACTGAAAATAACGACCTGCTGTTTGGGCAGTGGCTGATCTGTTTTCGGACTGTAGAAGGCAACCGGAATTTTCCGGTTTCTGCTTTGGTCAAAAAAGGTCAGTGTATCCAGTTTAGTTTCATAGTTATGGTCTGCACTGAAATTTTTCTTAGGGGCACAGTTATATAATAGAAGAATAAGAAAAGGGGAAAATACTATTTTATACTTCATACGTTTTATTCAACTATGGAAAATTAATGAATATTTTACAAAATAAAAGGATAGACATTTCTTTTCAGGAAAAATAATTATCTTTGAATTATTAAAATCTCTTTATAAATATCACCAATATTCAGGTACGTTTCCAAGTGCTTGAATTCCAAGGTTCAATTTTTTCTGAGCCTCTATTCATTATTATTCAAAACTAAAGAATGACAATAGGGCATGAGCTGTTCCTCATCTTTATTATATTCTATTCACAAACAAAAAGAGATTATTATGAAACCCAATACAATTGCCGTGATAGGCGGCACCGGAAAATCAGGACATTATCTTGTTCATGAGCTTCTGAAAAAAGAATACCCAATCAAGCTTTTGCTTCGTACACCCGGAAATTTCACTATAGAAAGTCCTTTAATTGAAATTGTACAGGGAGATGCGAGAAATTTTGAGTCTGTAAACCGTCTTATTGCGGGTTGCAGTGTAGTTATCAGCAAGATAGGGCAGCCTGCCGGCGAGGACCCCATATTTTCAGATTCAACAGGAAACATCATACAATCTATGAATCTTCATGGAATTAAACGGTATATTACCATTACCGGTTTGAATGTAGACACTCCTTTTGACCATAAAAACAGCAAAGTAAAGGCAGCCACAGACTGGATGTACCAGAATTATCCCAAAACAACAAAGGATAAGCAGGATGAATATGATCTTCTGGTGAACAGCGATCTGGATTGGACGTTGGTGAGACTTCCGTTAATAATTCCCACTGCCGAACGGTTTAAAAGGGAAACCAACCTTGCGGATTGTCCGGGAGAGAAAATCAGTGCAGCAGACCTGGCTGAATTTCTGGTCTCCCAGATCGATGACAGGACTTACATTAAGCAGAGCCCTTTCCTTTATAACGTTAACAGTTAAAAAGTAAAAAAAAACAGAGAGCCATTTTGGCTCTCTGTTTTATATTTTGTTTTCAAGTTTTTCCTTGATATACTTCGCTGTATGGGACTTCTTATCTTTAGCAAGATCTTCCGGAGTTCCGGCAAAAACCACTTCACCGCCGTATTTTCCAGCTTCAGGGCCGATATCGATGATATAATCTGCACATTTGATAATATCCGGCTGATGCTCAATAACGATTACCGAATGACCGAGATCGATCAGTGCCTGCAGAGATTTCAGCAGTTTCTGGATATCATGGAAATGAAGTCCGGTAGAAGGTTCATCAAAAATAAACAGGGTTTTGTCTGTCGTTACGCCTTTAACAAGGAATGAAGCCAGTTTCACACGCTGCGCTTCACCACCGGAAAGGGTAGAAGAGCTCTGACCAAGTTGCAGATAACCTAATCCAACTTCCTGAAGAGGTTTCAGTTTGGTAACGATCTTTTCTTCGTTATTATCCTTAAAGAACTCTAATGCTTCATCTACGGTCATATGAAGGATATCGGAAATGCTTTTCTCATCGAATTTCACTTCCAGGATCTCGTTTTTGAAACGGGTTCCTTTGCATACTTCACATTCAAGCTCAATGTCTGCCATAAACTGCATGGAAACATTGATCACTCCTTCGCCTTTACACTCATCACATCTTCCGCCGTCTACGTTAAAAGAGAAATGCTTCGGTTTGTAACCCATCATTTTTGATACTTTCTGTCTGGCAAAAAGATCCCTGATATCATCATATGCTTTCAGATAGGTAACAGGATTGGATCTTGAAGATTTCCCGATCGGGTTCTGGTCGATCAGCTCAATATTTTTGATCAGTTTCTTAGGGAATTCTACAGAGTCATAATCTCCTTTTTTGCCACCCATTCCAAGTTGGATCTGGATGTCATTGGTTAAAATTTCCTTCATCAGGGTAGATTTTCCGCTTCCGGAAACACCGGAGATCACCGTAAGGCTTTCCAGAGGAACGTCTACATCTATATTTTTCAGATTATTTTGTCTTGCCCCTTTGATATGGATCCATTCCTTGGCTTTTCTGCGCTTTTTAGGAACTTCAATTTCCATTCTTCCGGTTAAGTATTTTGACGTAAGGGTGTCTGCATTTTTAAGATCATTATAATCTCCGGCAAATACCAGATCGCCTCCAAGATAACCGGCTTCCGGGCCAATGTCAATAATATAGTCGGCAGCTTTCATGACATCTTCATCATGTTCAACTACAATCACGGTGTTACCCAGGTCACGGAGATTTTTCAAAACGCTGATCAGGTTTTCGGTATCTCTTGAATGCAGTCCAATGGAAGGTTCATCCAGGATATAGATTGATCCTACCAGGGAACTTCCCAAACTTGTGGCAAGGTTAATTCTCTGACTTTCACCACCGGAAAGGGTATTGGAGGTTCTGTTTAAGGTTAAATAACCTAAACCTACTTTTAATAAGAATTCAATACGGGTTTTGATTTCGTACAATAATCTTTTGGCAACGTCCTGATCGTGTTCGGAAAGTTTCAATCCATCTATTAAAGGATACAGCTCATCCAGCGGAAGCTCGATCATAGACTGGATATTGTGTCCGTCTATTTTTACCCAGCTGGTTTCTTCACGAAGCCTCAACCCTTCGCAGGTAGGGCACAACGTTTTTCCCCTGTATCTGGACAGCATAACACGGTATTGGATCTTATACAGGTTTTCTTCAAGCATTTTGAAGAAATTATTAATCGAAGGGAAGCTGCTTTTTCCGTCTCCTTTCCATAAGAAGCTTTTCTGTTCCTTAGTCAGCTGATGATAAGGTTTGTGGATCGGGAAATCACCGGCTTTTTTGATGAATGCTTTTTTCCATTCGCTCATGCTTTCTCCTCTCCAGGCAACTACTGCATCTTCATAAACAGATAAAGTTTTATTCGGAACCACGAGATCCTCATCTATTCCGATCACCTTTCCATATCCTTCACATGCCGGACATGCTCCGTACGGATTATTAAAGCTGAAAAAATGAACATTTGGTTCCAGGAATTCCATACCATCAAGCTCAAATTTATTGGAAAACTCTCTTACTTTTCCTGAATCGGTATTCTTCAGGGCACAGTAACCATGTCCTTCATAAAATGCCATCTGGATAGAATCTGCCAGTCTCTGAAGGAAACTTTCGTCTTCTTCATAAGAAAAACGGTCAATCACAAGATTGATGGTCATTCCTTTTTCAGGTGTAAACCCAAAGCTTTCCAGGTCTTCGATACCGGCAACATTTCCATTGATCTCCAACCTTGTGAAACCGGCTAATTTTAAAACATTCAACGTTTCTTTAAAATTGGCGGCATCATATTCCAAAGGAGCCGTCAGTAGAAATGAAGTCTCCTTTTTGGAAGCTTTGATAAAATCTATCACATCCGAAACGGAATCTTTCTTTACTTCCTCACCAGATACCGGGGAAAAAGTTTTCCCGATCCTTGCAAAAAGAAGCTTCATATAATCATAGATTTCCGTAGAAGTTCCTACCGTAGAACGGGGATTGGAAGAAATCACCTTCTGCTGGATGGCAATAGAAGGGGCAAGTCCTTTGATATCGTCCACTTTTGGTTTTTCCAGTTTTCCTAAAAACTGTCGGGCATATGAACTTAAGCTTTCCACATATCTCCTTTGTCCTTCGGCATAAATAGTATCGAATGCCAGGGAAGATTTTCCGCTTCCGGAAACTCCTGTAATCACGATCAGTTTATTTTTCGGGATGAGAACGTCTATATGCTTCAGATTGTTAAGATGGGCGTTCTTAACGAAGATCTGTTTTTTTATATCTATTTCTGTTGTTTTAGTCATGCTTTTTATTCAAATTATACTGACTGAGACTTATTTTTATGATGATGAGCATATTTATTGGTCTCCCGGTCCTGCAAGACCTTTACTTCCACATAAGTGAGGTTAAAAAGGATGTAAAAATAATATTGATCATCACAAAATTAAGACCCACAAAATTACGAATTTTTAGCGGAAAAAGTGTGCTTAAATTTCTCCGATACAAATATATAATCCGAGATTACCGGAACAGAAATATTTGCTTTTATGACTTAAAGCATAGTCTGGAATAAAAAAATTCTTCTAACGGTTATTCAAATGGCATATTCTTATCGTATTTTAAAACTATTGATGATTTTCATTATGTTTTTGCATTTTACTATTGCTTTGTATTTTAAAATTAGTTAAAATTGTATTCATAAATATGTAATATAGAAATGAGAAAGTTATTCAGAGATCTTGTTACACATTTAATGAGAAAAAGATAAAATTATTCCCTCAAAAGATGCAGTATATCCGTACTGCATCTTTTTTTATGACAACTATCATTTGCCTGTCTTCAGGAACTCCCTTACTTTTGAGCCCATTATTAAAGAAACTGATTAAGAACAAAAACGGGAACCATTATGATCAAGAAGATTGGAAGTATTTTTTTATTGGGATCGATGCTTTATGCTCATGCGCAGGAAAAAACAACGGATATTGAAAGCATTGAATTTCAGGGTAAATTTACTTCAACACCTTATAAAAGTGCTAATCAGAATATTACCGTTATTACCAAGGAAGACATTGCCAATTCTCCCGCAAAAAGTATCGATGAAGTTCTTCAGCAGGTTCCGGGAATGGATATCAGAAGGAGGGGAGCCAACGGTGTGCAGAGCGATATAGGGTTCAGGGGAAGTTCTTTTGAGCAGGTTCTGCTGTTGCTGAATGGCATCAGAATGAATGATTCCCAGACAGGCCACAATTCCATGAACGTTCCTGTAGATATGGATGATGTGGAAAGAATAGAGATCATCAAAGGGCCGGCAGCCAGAAGGTTCGGGCAGAATGCTTACGCCGGTGTTATTAATATTATTACAAAAACAAATCCGGGAAAACGAGTAAAGATAAGCGCTGATGGCGGAGATTATGAAACTTACGGATTCGGCTTCAATGCGCAGCTGGGAAATGAAAAGTTTTCTAACTCGCTTCAGGCTAATTCGGCAACATCTCAGGGATATATGTACAATACGGATTATGAGATACGGAATGTTTTCTACCAAAGTAAGCTAAACATTAAAAACGGAGATCTTAAGCTTCAGGCTGGTTTTTCCGAGAAGAAATTCGGAGCAAATGGTTTTTATGCTTCAAAAGACGCTACAGAGCAGTATGAGGAAACGCAGGCATCTATTGTAAGTGTAGCTCATCAGCAGAAGTTTGGCAATTTGAAATTAAATTCAAATGTATATTGGAGAAGGGGGCAGGATATGTATCTGTATGACAGAAATAAGCCGGACGGTTACAGAAATATGCATATTGGAAACAATGTAGGGGGAGAGATGAATTCCAGCTACCAGTGGGGATTGGGAACAACCGGAGTGGGAGTTGAACTGAGAAAGGAGTTTCTGGCCAGTAATAATTTAGGGGAGAGAAACCGTTTTGTTTCACAGGTTTTCTTTGAGCATCATTTTTCGCTGCTGGATAAAAAACTGAACATCAGTCCCGGAATTTCTTGGGCCAATTATTCCAAAGAAGGGAACTTTTTCTATCCCGGTTTGGATGTAGGTTATAATTTTAATCAGAATAATAAAATCTATGGAAATATTGCCAGAGTCCATAGGGTCCCAACATTTACTGACCTTTATTATGTCAGTAAAACCGAACAGGGAAATCCTGATCTTCTTCCTGAAAATGCCCTTTCATCTGAAATCGGATATCAGTACCAGAGCAACAGAATTTTAGCAAAGGTGAGCGGATTTATGAGGAATTCCAATAATTCTATCGATTGGGTAAAAACAGATATTGCCAATAAGGTTTGGTATGCCCAGAATGTTGGAAAAATCGATACCAAAGGAGTTGAAATAGAATTGAGCCACAGGGTTTTTGACTGGCTGAAATATACGGCAGGATATACGTATCTGGACAGCAAGGTAAAAAAATCCAACGGGCTGGTTTCAAGATATATTCTGGATAACCTGAAACATCAGGTTGTAGCCAAACTGGAAACCAGATTCCTGAAATATTTTACCAATGAATTGGTTTACCGATACAATGAAAGATTGAATCTGGGAACTTATAACCTGATTGATGAAAAGCTGAGCTTCTCCAGAAAAGACCTTTCGGTGTATGTACTGATCAATAATCTGACGAATACAAAATACACGGAAGCATTCGGAGTTGAAATGCCTCAGAGATGGTTCCATTTAGGCTTCTCGTATACGATCAATATTAAATAAATGTTAATTCGTGGTTAATAAAAATTAACATTAACAAATTGTTAAATCGATTACTTTTGCAAAAATTTTTTATGAAACTTTTTTTCAGCTTGAGTTTACTTTTGAGTATGACCTTTTTAAAAGCCCAGGAACACATTTCCAGCTTCAATGCAGTGACTCTGACCTATAAGTTTCATCCCAAATTTTTCCTCTATGCAGAAGGACAGCTCAGAGGAAATGAAGATTATACTTACCCGGATTATTACGAGATCAAAGGGGGAGCAGGTTATAATCTTACCAAAAACCATAAACCTTTCATAGGTTTGGGAAGATATGTGAATTATAAAGATCACAGCCTTAGCAGAGAGGAGTTCAGAGTCTGGCTGCAGGACGTGATCGATCTTAAAAAAGGAATCGTTAAGTTTGAAAATCGTTTTCGCGCAGAAAAAAGCTGGTTCTATGAGCCTGCCACTGACAAATCTTCCCAAAGAATGCGTTACAGATACCGTCTGAATGTAAGTGTTCCCCTTAATGCAAAAACAGTAAAAAAGGGAACTGTTTTCGCGAATGCTTATGACGAAATTTTCCTGGTAAGCCCGATGAAACCTACTTTCGCAAGAAACAGGGTATATGGGGGATTCGGTTATCAGATTGATGATGTTTTCGGGATCCTGACAGGGTATTTATGGCAGCGTGAATTTGAAGCAAAGGGTAACAAAAACCTTCACTTTATCTATCTGGCTCTGAACATCAATATCGACGGAACGAACCATCCTACAAAAACGTATGATTTCCCTGGAGCGGATTAATATTTCTCTATCAGATAACGGTATGCTTTCAGGTATTTGTTAAACCTTTTGATATCTTTAGGGGTCAGTTCCCTGTTTACTCTTCTGAGATCCATATTGTCACGAAGATCATTAAGCTTTACCGCGACAGCAAGAGGTGATCTTTCTGTTCTTTTAACGAATTCGTCGTAATCTTCTTCGGGATCGAATTTGGTCAGGCAGCTTATGGCAAAAATAATATATTCGGGAAAGCCTTCGGTTCTTAAATAATCCAGGCTGAATTCTTCCGGATGGTCTTCCACCACATCATGCAGGACGCCTACGATTTTTTCGTCTATTGTTTTGCCGTATTCCATTACGCGCATTACGTGGGCGATGTAGGGAGCATGGTATTTGTCGGTTTGCCCTTTGTGTGCTTTATCAGCTATTTTTATGGCTCGGTTGAGCATTTCTTCTTTTGTCATTCCAAATTGAAAATAGAATACAAAAATAAAAAATGCCTTAAAAAATAAGACATTTTTATTAAGATTATTTTGCGTAATATCAAATAATGGTTTCATCCTCTACAGAGGCGCCCGGTGCATTGGTTTTTACGGATTCTATGCCGTTTTCCATGCCGTTTTCAGACTCGTACATCTGGCTGGTTCCTATAATCTGCCCGTTTCCGGCTTTTAGATTGAAATAGCATCGGTCATCTTTTGCTGTGTTTCTTTCAAATTTTGAGTCATCCTGCGAATTGGTGCGTACGGATTCTATGCCGTTTTCACAGGAGGATTTTGAACCGTATCCCTGGCTTGTTAAGATCACCTGTCCGTTTCCGGCTTTGAGATTGAATTTGAAGTCATTGTCTGTTCTTTTCGAGATAACAAATTTTCCCATAGTAATAAATTTTTTGTTTTTTAATTATTTAGAAGGCGGAGCCTTTTTTGTGCCTGTTGTCTTTTTTTCAGGAATGTCGGGATTCAGTATCCTGTATTTTGAATAATCCTTTTTTTCAGATTGTTTTAAAGCTATATATGCAGCTGTATCTTTAGGTTTTACAGTAAGTATTTTATAGAGTGTATTCTTATCTGTATCAGTTTTTGCCTTTGTGTCTTCTATGTGCTTGAAATTGAGAATTTTTGTAGTGTCTTTTTTCAGAAGTGGTTGCTTTTGATCTTCTTTCTGGGCAGAAAGTGCGACAGGAATCAGGAGTAAAGGAAATAATAAGATTTTCATAAGGTTTTTGAATTTTAAATAAAAGTATAAAAAAATACGGAAATAAAAAATACTTATAAATGAAGAACTTAGACATTCTGAATATTCTCTAAAATACAATATTGAATGATTTAAAAAGATCATTAAATAGAGAATAAAATGAAAAGAATTTGGGTATCTAAAAAAAATCTTTATTTTTGAACCTAACAAAAAACGAATAAACTATGAAATGGTATTTAAAAGTACTAAAACAGTACGCTGATTTTACAGGGAGAGCTAGAAGAACAGAATATTGGATGTTCGTATTATTTAATATGATTTTTGCAATTGCAGCAGCAGTATTAGATAATCTTTTAGGATTGAAATTTACACCGGAAATTCCTTACGGATTTATTTATTTAATTTACGGATTAGCTACTTTCATTCCTGGATTAGCAGTAATGGTAAGAAGGTTACATGACGTTGATAAAAGTGGGTGGTGGTTTTTTATAGGTTTAATTCCGATCATTGGAAGTATTTGGTTACTTGTACTCCTGGCAACAGATGGAACTCCGGGAACCAACCAATATGGTGTAAATCCTAAAGAAAATTTCAATGAAATTAATGAAATCGGGCAAAAGCAGTTATAATTTTAAAAGAATTACAGCTTATTAATAAACAAACGCTCCAGATTCTGGAGCGTTTGCTATTATATTTAAAAATTATATTAGTAATTTCCTTTACCAATATAGTGTGCTGCAACTTTTTCAGTTAACGCTACTACATTTGGATGATTGGTATACTTTGTAAATCTTCTTAATCCGGAAAGCATCATTCTTTGCTCGTCACCTTCAGCGAAAGAAATAATTCCTTCTTTAGCGGCTACGATGATTTTTTCAACGGCTTTGTAAAGGTTAAGCTGTGCCATTGCTGCTTCCACAGAATCAGGAGAGAAGTGTTTCTCAGCTCTTAATACAGCAGATTCTGCCATATAGATCTGGTTAAGGATCTCAGAAGCATTTAATAATAAGTGCTGCTGCTTTTCGATATCCATCATATATTTCTGAAGGGCAGCTCCGGAAACCATCAAGAACACTTTCTTAAGGTTGGCAATAATGGCTTTCTCTTCGCTCATGAACGCTGAATAATCAGGAACTTCAAATGACGGGATACCCATTAATTCTTTGCTGATAGCCATAGCAGGAGACAATAAATCAAGTTCACCTTTCATAGCTCTCTTGATCAGCATTCCTACGGATAATAATCTGTTGATTTCGTTAGTCCCTTCGTAGATTCTTGAAATTCTCGAATCTCTCCATGCGGCTTCCATTGGGGTATCTTCAGAGAATCCCATACCTCCGTATACCTGAATTCCCTCATCTGCTGTATGCTGTGCAAGATCAGATACGAAAACCTTAAGGATAGAACATTCTACAGCAAATTCTTCAACACCTTTAAGCTCTGCAGCCTGGTGATCCATTCCACCTGCTACCAGTTCGTCAATTTTATCCTGAATATCTTTAGCGGCTCTGTAAGATCCGGCTTCACTTACGAAAACACCTGTAGCCATTTCAGCAATTTTCTTTCTGATGGCTCCGAAAGTGGAAATAGAAACTCCAAACTGCTTTCTTTCGTTAGAATACTGGATAGAGTGGTTTAAGATTCTTCTCTGAGCATCAAGACACGCAGCGGCTAGTTTGATACGGCCTACATTTAATGCATTTAAAGCGATTTTAAAACCGTTGTTTCTCTCTCCTAAAAGATTTTCTACCGGAATTTTCATATCGTTGAAGAAAACCTGACGGGTAGAAGAGGCGCGGATTCCCAATTTATGTTCTTCTTCCCCGAAAGTAATGCTTCCCGGGTTTTCAAGTTCAGAACGGTTGATCACGAAACCTGTGATGTTTTTATCATCATCAATTTTGGCAAATAATGTAAATGTATCTGCAAATCCTGCATTGGAGATCCACATTTTCTGTCCGTTGATGATATAATGTTTTCCGTCATCGGAAAGTTTTGCTCTTGTTTTTCCTGAATTGGCATCAGATCCTGCATCCGGCTCCGTAAGGCAATACGCTCCGAATTTCGTTCCTGTAGCAAGGTCCGGAAGGTATTTTTTCTTCTGCTCTTCAGTTCCGTAAAGAACGATAGGCAGCGTTCCGATTCCGGTATGAGCTCCATATGCTGTAGCCAATGAACCTGTTACCCCGGAAATGTAGTCGCAGGCAAGCATTGTTGTTACAAACCCCATTCCTAAACCTCCGTATTCTTCAGGAACCGATATTCCAAGCAGCCCCATATCCCCAAGCTTACGCATGGTTTCTTCTGTGAATGCATAGTCTTTTTTCTCGAAACGCTCTTTCTGCGGAACAACTTCTCTGTCGATAAATTCTTTTGCAGAGTCACGAAGCATTTTTTGCTCCTCATTCAGTTCTTCAAGACTGAAAATTTCATTTGCAGGAATTTCCTTGATCAGGAATTCTCCGCCCTTTAATGTTGCCATATATTATTTTGTTTTTATAACGATTAATAATTTTGTATTAACCTATTTATGTAAAATGTATTAATGATTAATTCTTTCATGAACACATTTTACATAAATAGATCAGTACATTTTTTTAAAGAAGTTCAAAGATTGAAGCTGCTCCCTGTCCTGTACCCACACACATTGAAACCATTCCGTATTTATTGCCGCGTCTTCTCATTTCGTCAAGAAGCTGAACGGTTAATTTTGTACCGGTACATCCAAGCGGGTGACCAAGAGCGATTGCTCCTCCGTTTACATTTAAAATATCAGGATTTAAGCCTAATTCTTTCTTGATTGCTACTGATTGAGATGCAAAAGCTTCATTAAGTTCGATCAAATCGATATCTTTTAGTTCAAGACCTGCCTGTTTCAGAGCTTTTGGAATAGCATAGATTGGTCCCATACCCATGATTCTAGGTTCAAGACCTGCTGCGGCATAAGCCACTAATCTGGCTTCCGGTTCAAGTCCTAATTCTTTTACCATTTCTTCGCTCATAACCATTACAAAAGCAGCTCCGTCACTCATCTGAGAAGAGTTTCCGGCCGTTACGCTTCCTCCGTTGGCAAATACAGGTCTTAGTTTGGCTAAGCCTTCTAATGAAGTATCTTTTCTGGGACCTTCATCTACAGAGAAATCAAACTTTTTAGTCTGCATTTTCTGGTTTTCGTCCAGGAAATTATATTCTACAGGAATCGGAACAATCTGATTGGCAAATTTGCCTTCCTGATTAGCTTTTAAGGCTTTCATATGAGATTCAAAGGCAAACTGATCCTGTTCTTCTCTTGTGATATTATATTGCTTGGCCACTTCTTCTGCAGTATAACCCATTCCCCAATAATAATCAGGGTTTGTTTTGGCGATGTCGGTTTCCGGAACCGGCTTGTAACCACCCATCGGAATATAAGACATGGATTCCGTACCTCCTGCGATAATACAATCAGCCATTCCTGCCTGAATTTTTGCAGAAGCAATAGCAATCGCCTCACTTCCTGATGCGCAGTATCTGTTTACAGTTACTCCAGGAACTTTGTCTGTATTCAGACCCATCAAAGAAATTAAACGCGCTACGTTCAGCCCTTGTTCAGCTTCCGGCATTGCATTACCCACGATAAGGTCATCAATTCTGTTTTTGTCTAATTGGGGAAGCTCAGCCATTAATTTTTCAATAACTGTAGCTGCCATAACATCTGGACGAGTAAAGCGAAGGGAACCTTTAGGTGCTTTTCCTACTGCTGTTCTGTATCCTTTTACTATATATGCTGTTTTCATATTTTTTGTTTAATTAAATTTTGAGAGTTTTTTGCCTCGTAGAGGTAAACTGTTCATAGCTTTATTTTGCAATTTGCGGAGCTCCGTAGGAGCGACCTGTTAATTTTCAATCCATTCAAATAAATATTTAGGATCATATTCAATTTCAAATTTTTCCATAAAATCCATATATTCTTCTCTGAATGTTTTCTTTTTATGATGATCTTCCTGATTTAAAATATATTTAACAACAGAATCTACATTACTTTTAGAATAAGAAAAAGCTCCATATCCTTCCTGCCAACCGAATTTTCCGTTTATCCATCCTTTATCATTAATAAATTTTGATGAACCTGCTTTAATATCCCTAACCAAATCTGAAATTGTAATTGTCGGACTCATACTTATCAGAATATGAACATGATCCGGCATTGCAAAAACTGCGAATAATTTTTGATTTCTATTGGCAACGATACCTGTAATAAATTTGTGTAATTCTTCTCTGTTTTCTTTTGAAATCAGATTTTGTCTTCCTTTAACGGCGAAAACAATTTGAATATAAACTTGTGTATATGTGTTTGCCATAAAAAACCAGCAGGTCGCCTCTACTAGGCTCAACAACTTTTTAAATTATTCATTGCTATTAACAGTTCGCTCCTACGGAGCTCACCATTAGTTTCTCAACGGTTTTCCATTTTGTAACATGTACTGAATTCTCTCTAAGGTTTTTCTTTCACCGCAAAGCTGAAGGAAAGTTTCTCTTTCAAGATTCAATAAATATTGTTCGGTAACTACAGTTGGTTCGGAAAGGTTTCCTCCTACCATTACGTTGGCTAATTTGTCTGCAATTTTCTTGTCGTGCTCAGAAATATATTTTCCGGTAAGCATCTGGTCTGTTCCTACGTAGAACATTCCCAGGGCATCTTTTCCTAAAACTTTTACTTTCTGCTCAATAGGTTGCGTATAGCCTTGTTCTGATAATAGTTTGGCTACTTTTTTAGCTTCGGCGATCTGTCTGTTTTTGCTTACGGAGACAATGTCTTTTCCTTTTTCAAGAATTCCCATGTCATAAGCTTCATAAGCAGAGGTAGCTACTTTACCCATTGCAATATTCATGAATGCTTCACGAAGTCTGTTATTTTTAACGTCATCAGCATGGAATTCTCTTGAAGTTCTCAAAGTTAATTCTTTGGTACCACCACCGCCAGGAATTACACCGACTCCGGTTTCTACCAATCCGATATAAGTTTCTGCAGCAGCAACCACTCTGTCTGCGTGCATGGTCATTTCACATCCACCGCCAAGGGTCATTCCGTGAGGGGCAACTACTACAGGAATAGAGGAGTAGCGTACTCTCATCATGGATTTCTGGAAATAGGCGATTGCCATATTCAGATCATCCCAGTCCTGCTCGATAGCCATCATCAGGATCATGGCAAGATTGGCTCCTACAGAGAAATTGGTTCCCTGGTTTCCAACTACCAATCCGTCATATTCTTTTTCTGCTAAATCGATGGCTCTGTTTAATCCGTCAAGAACTTCACCTCCTAAAGAGTTCATTTTTGAGCGGATTTCAAAGTTGATGATCCCATCGCCCAGATCTTCAATTGCTGATCCTGAATTGCTCCAAAGGGTTTTGTTCTTTCTGATGTTATCTAAGATAATGAAGGCATCCTGACCTGGAATGGTGTTGTATTGCCCGGAATTTTTATCAACGAAAATACTTTGTCCTTCATCGTTTACTTTATAGAAAGACTCAACATTTTTCACCCAGTCTGAAACTTCGTAACCGGCATCTTTTGCCAGTTCAATACCTTTTTGAACTCCCACTGCATCCCAGATTTCAAATGGTCCGTTTTCCCATCCGAAACCGGCTCTCATAGCATCGTCAATTTTATAGACTTCATCAGAGATTTCAGGAACTTTGTGGGAAACATAAGCGAATAACGCTCCTAAAGATTTTCTGTATAATTCTCCGGCTTTATCTTTACCGCCGATTAGAACTTTAAATCTATCGATTGGCTTATCGATATTTTTAGTTAATTCTAAGGTTGGGAAAGAAGATTTGCCCTGAAGTTCGTACTCAAGGGTATCAAGGTTTAATCCGTGGATTTCGGATTTTCCTTCAGCATTTTTTACTTTTTTATAGAAACCTTGTTCGGTTTTGGAACCCAGCCACTTATTATCCATCATTTTCTGGATATAGTCAGGAAGGGCAAAAACGTCGTTAAAATTATTAGCTTCTGCACCGCTCTGGCGTACACCGTTGGCTACCATTACCAGGGTATCAAGACCTACCACATCAGCAGTTCTGAATGTTGCTGATTTCGGACGCCCGATAACAGGACCTGTCAGTTTGTCAACTTCAGAAACAGTTAAACCTAATTTCTGTACATTGTGAAGAAGATCCATCATAGAGAAAACCCCGATTCTGTTAGCAATAAATGCCGGAGTGTCTTTGGCTAAAACCGTAGTTTTTCCTAAGAATTTAGCCCCAAAGCTCATATAGAAATCTACAACTTCCGGAAGGGTTTCCTGAGTAGGGATAATCTCTAAAAGAGGAAGGTATCTTACCGGGTTAAAGAAGTGGGTTCCTGCAAAATATTTTTTGAAATCATCGCTTCTTCCTTCAATAAGAAAATGAATAGGAATTCCTGATGTGTTAGAAGAAATTAATGTTCCGGGTTTTCTGAACTGCTCAATTTTTTCGTAAACAGATTTCTTAATGTCAAGCTTTTCAACAACTACTTCAATGATCCAGTCTGTATTTTTGATCTTCTGAAGATCGTCATCAAAGTTGCCTATTGTAATTCTATCCGCAAATTTCGGAGAATAGAGAAGGGCAGGACTTGCTTTTTTCAGTTTTTCAAAGTTTTCAGAAGCAATTCTGTTTCTTACGGCTTTGTCATCTTTGGTCAAACCTTTTTTCTGTTCAGCTTCAGTCAGTTCAAAAGGAACGATATCCAAAAGAGACACTTCCACCCCGATATTGGCGAAATGTGCTGCGATACCGCTACCCATAATTCCTGAACCAAGAACCGTTACATGTTTGATTCTTCTTTTCATATGTAAATTTTTATTATTAATAAGGTCATATGCAACCATATGGTTTCATTATAATTTATTTTCTGTTGTTTAATAGTTCGTTGGCGATTTTCATGATCTCCGACATTACTTCTTTGAAGGTCTCAATCTTCTCGGGGGAAATCTTTTCCATCACTTTCTTGTTGAAATTGACGACCACTTCCTTTGACATATTCCTTGAGTTAAGCCCCTTATCTGTAAGTTTGATAATTACCTCCCTTTTATCAGTGGTCGTCTTTTCCTTATAGATATAGCCATTATCTTCCAGAAGTTTGATGATTCTGGTTAAAGAAGTTGGTTCAATGGCCATTTTAGGACCTAAGTTGGTACTTCGGGTGCCTTCTTTGGGATCAATTTTAAGAAGGGTTAAGGCTTGTACAGCCGTAGAATCATGCTCCTGGGCAAGTTCTGTGTACATTTTAGAAACAGCCAGCCAGGTCTGTTTTAAAACTAAATCTACGTTTTCTATTTTTTCTTTATTATCCATCATTTATCTACGAATGGTGTTACCCAAATGTAGTAAATATTATGCATGCATAGTATTTATTAACGTTAAATTTTGTTAATAAGCTGATAATAAACAATTTAAATTGTATGATTAGCATAATACTATGCATGCATAGTATGTGAAATATTTAATGTAAACGCAGTATTAATGAATGTTTTTAACGAAATTGACTATTTCTTCAAAGGATTCATATTGATGTGTAGTGTCATTAACAATAATTTCCCAAAACCCTTTTTTATACTCAAAATGCAGAGCTGAAAGGTCTTTTTCGAAATTTTTCTGCAATAAAGAGTACAGCATTTCTTTATGAACCTGCGGGGCCTGTATGGAAGGTGGAACAAAATTATCATTCACCTGAAATAAAGAAACATTGGTAAGCTCCTCATGCTGCAATAACACATCTTCTACGATCCCAGAAAAAAGCTGATTATCCTTTACATACCAGATTTTATCCGCAAACTCTTTGGCTAGTCTCCAGTCATGGGAAGAAAACAGGATAATCTTATGCTGCTCCTTGGCCAGCCTGCGGAGAGTTTTTAAGATAATAAGTTTGTTTTTCTCGTCCAGATGGGTTGTAGGTTCATCCAGGATAATCACCGGCGAATTCTGGGTAATGGCACGGCCAATAAATGCTTTCTGAAGATTTCCGTCTGAAAGGTTTTTAAGAAGAGTATGTTTATATTGATTAAGGTCCAGCTCATCAATGATGTGTGCCACTTCATCCCTGTCCTCTTTTCTGAGCTCAAAATAAAAAGGGTAGTAGATGTATTTCCCTAATGAAATAAGGTCTTCAACAGTATAATGCTGCGGAATATTTGATTTTGAAAAAACCACAGCAATATTTTCAGCGATTTCTTTAACGGAAAGGGTTTTGATATTTTTATTACTGATAGAGATTTCACCATTTAAAAGAGGAATCTGATGCAAAATAGACTTTATAAGGGTTGTTTTTCCTACGCCGTTATTCCCAATCAGAAGACATACATCACCCAGTTTCAAATCTGCATAAGCATTTGAAATTAAAGTTTTATGGTAACCTATATTGGCTTGTTTAATTTGTAAGAACATTGGATATTGATTAATTGCCCAGATACATTGTTTACAAAAATACTATTTTAAATCTGCTCGATCTGCTAAATCTGCGAGCGTATATTTTTTCTCTCGCAGATTTAGCAGATTTAGCAGATCTTAATTATTGCTATGCTTTATTGGATGAGTAATGCATTTAAATTCACAATTGACCATTGACTTATTGACATTGACCTCTAAACTTTATTTTGTTTCAAAAGCATCAGTAAAATTACTGGTATACCAAATACAGAGCTTATCACATTCATAGGAATCTGTGTCTTTTCCGCCATTATAGAGAAAAGCATCATGATCAGCATTCCGAGAAACATATTCAGGATCCATTGCTGCCATAGTTTGGACGGGTTGTAGATGAGCCTGCAGAAATGCGGAACAATAATCCCGATAAACAAAATGGGTCCCAGAAAAGCAGTAATGGAAGCCGAAAGCAAAGAAGAAGCTGCAATGATCAGAACCTTCAGCTGATTGAGATTGACTCCTAAACTTTGTGCATAGGAAGTTCCCAATGAATTTCCGATCAGGGGCTTTATGGTTTTAAAACAAATGAAAATTCCCACGAAAACAAGGATGGATAATACGTAAATCTGATTCCTTGTCACCATATTATTCGCTCCGAAAGACCATAAAATATAGTTTTTCAGGCTTTGATTTTCCGCATAGAACTGAAGCAGGGAAACGATGGCACCGGCAAATGCTGAAACCAGGAATCCAAATATAATAAGGTAAGATTTGTCCTGGAATTTAGTCGACATGGAAAGCAGAACAAGCATCAAAACAAAGCTTCCTGCAATCGCAGAAAGACTGAGAAAGCTGTTCTGTAAAAACTCCGGAATCAGGAAATCATGAGAAAAGAAAATATAAAATGCCACAGATAGGCTGGCTACAGAGGTGATTCCCAAAATATCAGGGCCTGCCAGAGGATTCTGAAAGTATTCCTGCATCAGAAATCCGGATGTTGGAATTGAAATTCCAGCCAGAAGCATTACAAGCACTCTGTTAATACGGATTTCAGCGATCTGGCTTTGAGGAGAATCCTGAAAAAAATCCTGAAAATTTAAACTTAAAAATCCTGTGTTCAGGTTGATGACTACGGTAAGGGTTATAGCAGCCGCCAACAGTAAACACAGGATTTTGAATTTTTTCGACATGATCAGAAAGGATCTGGATGTTTTATTTTAAAAGGGCATCAACTTTAGAATTCAATACTTCTTCTGTCATCATTCCCAGATACTCATCCGTTTTATCACCTTTTCTCAAATAGGTAAAAGGAATTGACCCGCCGTCCCATTGTTTGAAGTTGCTGCTGAAAAATGTAGCATCCAGTTTTTGCCCATCTAACAGAATAATATCTTTCGCAAGATTATTTTCCTGTGCAAATGTTTTTACGGAGGTATTCCATTCGGATTTATCGTCAAGATTAATGAATGTAAATTTTACCGGCTTACCTTTTAATTCCTCCATTTTATTTTTGAAATGAGGGATTTCTCTCATACAGGGCCCGCACCATGTGGCGAAGAAATTGGTAACGTATAAAGTATCATTTTTTTGAGCTAAATATTTTCCAAGATTTTCTGGCGAAAGTTCTCTGGATGAATAAGCCCCTGTTGCAGATGCTGTTTGGTCCGTAACGGAAACTGAATCTGCTACAGTTGTACCGTCCGTTTTCTGGCCTTCTTTTTTGCAGCTGTAAAGAGCAGTGAAAACAAGCGCGGATAAAATTATCTTCTTCATAAATTATTTTTTGACTATTTTTGAATTGAAGTATGGAACAACAAATCTATAAAGGGAAACTGATACAGTTTCATCCGTTAAAAATAGCGAAAAAGGAACAACTGACCAAAAATACTTTTTCTCTGGAATTCGAGATTCCGGGGAGTTTGCAGAAGAATTTCAGTTTCGAGGCGGGGCAGTTTGTAAGCATAAAATTTATTGCCCACGGCCAGGAAGTTATTAACGATTATTCAATGACTTCAGCGCCTTACGAGAAAAAAATTTCCCTTGGCATAAAGGTGAATTCGCCTGAAGGGGCTACTGCAGAATTGTTTAAAAATTATCATGAAGGCGATGAATTATTGGTTGGGGAACCTTCCGGCAGATTTACGTTGGTTTCCAAACCAAGCGAATTCAGGACGATTGTTGCATTTGCAGCAGGAATAGGAATTACCCCGATCCTGAGCCATTTTAAAAATATTCTTCATACAGAACCGCGTACCAGGCTTTTTCTGTTTTTTGGAAATAAAAGTTCCGAAGAACTGATTTACAGGGAACAGCTCGACAACCTTGCCAGGATATACGACGACAGGCTTCAGATCTTCTATTTTTTTTCACAGGAGAAAACGGCAGACCGGTTTTTCTTCGGGAGACTGGATGAAAAGAAACTGAACCTGATCATCAATCAAATTCTGCATCTTGATGATACCGATGAGGAATCTACGATCTGGGATGCGGTAGATGAAGTACTGATATGCGGAAAAGGGGAGATGATCAAATCATTGGCCAATGCCTGCTACCACCACGGGATTCCGAAAAAGAACATTCATTTTGAGCTTTTTGAAGAATATAATGATGATATCTATCCTGTAGAAAAAGAATTTCCACTGATCGAAAATATAGAGGTCGCCTTTAAAATACTTGGAAAAGAATATGAAACCCATCTTCCTGATAATAAAGAAAAGATACTTCAGCAACTTCTGATACAGAAATTTCCAGTCCCTTACTCATGTAAATCCGGAATCTGCGGCAGCTGCGAATGTTATCTTGAAGAAGGGGAAGTGGAACTTCTTGAGAATGAATACTTAACTGAAAAAGAAGAGAGACAGGGGAAAATATTAGCCTGTATGTCTATTGTAAAAAGTAAGAAAATAAAGCTTAACTTTGATCTTAGTTGAGAATCATCAGGAACATATTTAACTTGGGTTTTGTATCGGCAGAAATAGGAATTCTGCTGATATGCCTTTGCAATGCCTGGGTTTTCGGGCTCACCAACGGGCGTACCTATACAAAGATTTCTAAAATCCCGCCACGGGAAATTGCTCTTGTGCTGGGAACTTCGCCTAAGATGAGATCCGGACAGTCCAATCCTTATTTTACGAAAAGAATGGATGCAGCTGCGCTTCTTTACCATCACGGTAAAATCAAAAAAATTATTGTAAGTGGAGAGAAAAGTAAAGGTTACAACGAGCCTGCTGCCATGAAGAATTATCTGGTGAATCAGGAAGGTGTTCCGGAAGATATCATCATAGAAGACCCTAAGGGTTTTAATACTTATAAAAGCATTCTGCGTTGTAAAGATATCTATAAAAAGAAAGATGTGATCATTGTATCACAGGGGTTCCATAATCTCCGTGCCCTGTTTTTTGCAAGAAATAACAATATGAACGCTCTTGGATTCGATGCACAGGACGTTACAAAACCCGAAAGCTACTACAGAAACCAGATCAGGGAGATATTCGCCAGAGTGATTGCTGTAGTTTACTTCATATTGGGAATTTCTCCGGATTAGAAAGGATATCCGAATGCGATGTTCAAGGTTGGTTTAAAAGGCTGGAAATTTTTAAATCTCCATCGGTCACCATCAGGCTTGTTCGGATCGTAAATCTTATAGGCAAGGTCCAGTCGGAAAGTAATATAAGCAACATTCACCCTTAGGCCAAATCCGCTGCCAACTCCCATTTGCCCCAGGAATTTATTGAATTTAAATTCATCGCCATATCCATTATTATTATCTTTAATACTCCATGTATTTCCGATATCTGTAAACAAAGCTCCTTCATACATGTCGTTAAAAGGAATTCTGTATTCGATGTTGGTTGTCAGTTTTAAATTATCTGTCATGTAGGTACGGACTCTTTCATCAAGCTGGGAATCTGCAGGTCCCAGTCCGCCGAATGCAACCCAGGCTCTGATATCATTTGATCCCCCATTGAAATAAGACTTAATTACCGGCATATCCTTTGAGTTTCCATAAGGAATTCCCAATCCAATGAACTGGCGCAGTACCAGGGTCTGATTTCCGAATTTAAAATATTTTCTGGCATCAACGTCAAACTTCACAAACTGGGCATAAGGAATCCCGAAAATAGTTCTCTGCGGACTTGCAATAACGCCACCATCATCTCTTCGCTGGTTGAAAATACTTAATATATTTCCTGCAAGTTCTACTTTTCCGTTAAAATAAAGAGCATTAGGATAATCTTTTTTACCGATCTCATTGTACACAAAGTTATAGATCAGAGATGAAATAAGGACATCCTGGGTCTGTCTGTCTTTATTTACAAGCGTACCCTTGAAAGCGGTAAGAAGATCCTGCCCCTTCTGGTCCAGAACTCCCTGATAGTTCACATCCTGTACAATCTGTCTCGAAACATTGTCCAGAGTGAGCTCGCCGGAAAGATACTTTTGCTGGGTAACCGGATCAAAAGCAAAATAACTGGAAAATATATCTTTTCTGATGCTTTCATCGTTGCTGAAATAATCATAATAAGCATCCTTGTTCTTCGTAAGGCTGACCTGTGTATTGAAAAGAGTCAGTCGGTGTGATACCTGATCATTTACATTCGCCTGGTAATTCAGTCCCGTATTAAAGTTTACT
The DNA here is from genome assembly GCF_900129755.1 of Chryseobacterium oranimense. GTDB lineage: Bacteria > Bacteroidota > Bacteroidia > Flavobacteriales > Weeksellaceae > Chryseobacterium > Chryseobacterium oranimense. Next base: position 296,867 of record NZ_FQWT01000003.1, on the reverse strand, counting down.
CTTCCCAGGCCGATGTTATTCTGTACCGAAGCTCCTAAAATAATAGAGGAGATCGGGGTATACCTTTTGGGAAGAAGCTTATAATAATTAAAAGGGAGGAGAAGCCTTGGGAAATTCAGGGAAGCCTGTGCCGAAATTTCGTAAGCAAGCTCTCTTTTATCAATATTTTTTGTACTTCTGATGGAACCGAATGTTCCCGAAATGCTGGTAGAAAGGTTTTCTGCCCCTCTGAAAACATTCCTTGTAGTAAGGTCTACAGAAGGAGATACCCCCAGATTAAGAATCTGTGAGTAGTTGATATCCGTTCCCAGTTTTAGTTCGTATTTCGGAAGCGGTTTCAATACGTAAAGCACGTCTATAATGCTGTCATTAGGTGCTGTGACGCCTCCTCTTCTTAAGGAATCTCTTGCTTTCAGAATACTGAAATTGTTCATGGCAATGAAATTTCTTTTGGTAAGATCAAGGGCTTTCTGGTCATAGACTTTCTTGTGGTCTACAATCACAGCTCTCCATAAAGAAGAAATTTTATAGTTGTCGTCCATTTTATGGAACCTTATTCTTCTTAAGCTGTCTTTAACTGTATTTTTAGGAAAATCACCAGCTTCATTGACAATGGCAACATCTATATTTCCTATAGTTGCTACCTTATAAGGATGGTCGGCAGAATCTTTATGGATTTCCAGGGTAAGAGGTACCTGTTTTTTGCTTTTCAGGGAATCGGCCACGAAATAAATTTCTTCATTCGAGCTGTTGAATCTATAATAGCCGTTTTCTCTCATCAGATCAGTGATCCGGGTCACTTCTTTTTCAAGAACAGTCTGGTCAAGTCTTTGCCCGGACCGGATTAGGCTTTTATCAAGTTTTTGCCAGTAAAGACCTTTTACGGTAGGGTCTGTAATATTATAGTAGTAATCCTTAATGTACGTAGGATCATTGTGCCTGATGAAATAATTAACGGCTGCCTTTCTGGATGCAGAATCAATAACATGTTTGAAATCAACCTTGGCATCCCAAAAGCCTCGGTAAACAAGTCTTTTTTCGATAGATTCAGCGCTTTTTTCACTTCTCGTCTGGTCCAGGATCACGGGTGGAGTTCCCCAGGTGTGCAGCAAACGATCCATGAAAAGTGTTTTTCCTACACTGCTTTTCATGTCGTATTTAAGGAAAAGAGAATCTCTTAATTTCTGATTTCTCATTTCACTCGGGTACGTCATGTATTCGTTGAGTAAAGTATCGTATTTAGGATTGGCCATATTATAGAATCCTAAACTCAAAGGCATGAAAAGAAGTTGTTTTTTATTGGGCTTCTGCTGAACGTAATCTTTCAGTTCTTCATCGAAGGATTCTTTCTTATCTTCAAACTTAAAGTTGTTTTTGGTAAGCAGGTATTCACCCTCCGGAACTTTTTTAGTTGTACTGCAGGCATAAAGGAGACCAACAAATGTTGCAAATGAGATAATTTTATAATATTTTTGAGGAGAATTCTTATAATGCTTACAGCTCATACAATAAAAATTTTACAGTCTTTAGATAAAAAGAAGTTCAGACAAAAATACAATTTGTTTTTGGTTGAAGGTAATAAAATCATTTGTGAACTTTCCGAATCTAAATTTAAAGTTAAAGAAATATTTTCTACCGATCCGCAAAAATTGGACCGGACAGATGCACCTGTTATCCAGATCACTGAAAATGAGCTGAAAAAAATCAGTTTCCTTAAAACTCCTAAAGATTCTGTAGCAGTTTGTTACCTTCCTGAAGAAGAGAAAAAAGAGGAGAGGGATATTCAGCTGGTCCTTGACGGAATCCAGGATCCGGGCAACCTTGGTACGATTATTCGCTTAGCCGACTGGTTTGGAATAGAACAGATTATTTGCAGTGAAGATACTGTAGATGTTTATAATCCTAAAGTGATTCAGGCTACAATGGGTTCTTTTACACGGGTAAATATTATTTATACTGATCTTGTTGAATATCTTTCAACCACGGAGAATATCAATATCGGAACGGATATGGAAGGGGAAAATATATATGCCTTTGAAAGGCCTGAAAAACTGAATCTTATCCTGGGTAATGAAGGAAACGGAATGAGACCGGAAACGGAAAAGCTGCTTCAAAAGTGCATTACGATCCCAAGGTTCGGGAAATCCCAGTCAACAGAAAGCCTGAATGTTTCTATGGCTGCAGGAATTATACTGGGACAATTGTTTTCTAAGTAGATTAGATCTCAGACATCAGATTTCAGATTTAATACTGTTGCGAAATTAATCACCGAATTAATACATCTGAAATCTGATATCTTATATAAGCTGTTCCATACTCGAAACACTTTTGTTCTTCTGGTATACCTCAAGTTTTTTTCTGACATATTTTAAGGCAATAGGAGCGAGGTAGATCATGGCTGCTCCCAGGAGTTTTTTCTTCCAGTTGGAGCTTTTCATATTCTTTTTGGCATAGTTGCCCACCAAAGCTGTGATGCCCAGTTTTATAAGGCCGTCCGTTACATTCCCGCCTAATGCAGTACTTGCAATTCCCACAGCTGTTTGTTTATTAATGAACATGTCTTTTACCTCGGAGGTAAGTTGCCTGGCAATCACATCTTTTCGGAGAACTACTTTTTCGTCACCATCATCATCCACTTTTTCCTGCAGATACTGATCGGTAAGACCATTGGTAAATGCACTCAGGCTTTCTTTCGTATTTTTGAAAGTAAGAAGGTTTTCCAGGTCTTCAATTTCGCTCTTAAGCAGTTTTTTCTTTCTTCTTAACTCTTCGATGCTGTCGTATTTTCTGCCCATAGCTTAATGATTTAAAAATTTAATAACCTGATCTGCTACCATATTCACAATCTTATTTTTAAAGGCAACAATAAATGCCATTACCAGTACATAAAATCCGGCAACAATCAGGAAGCCGTAAGATGTATTATCGAGCGCCTTGCCGATAAGAAATGCTATTCCAAAGTTGAAAAGGATAATAAAAAAAGTAAAAGCAACTAGCAGCACTACAAAGTAGGTAATGAGCCCTGCAGAAAGAGATGATTTTTCAGTAGCTTCAATCTTCAGAAGGTCTATTCTCTTTGATGCATATTCTTTAATAGTCTCTATCATTGTTTTTTTTTAAAGTTACAAAAAAAGGAACTTTCGCGCAAAAAGTTCCTTCCCATAATTTACTCAAAAAATAAACTATTTATTTTTTAAGATCATTCAGTTCCGTTTCTACATCCTTTACTACGTCTGCAGTTTTGGAAACTATCTGGTCTTTGTATTTGTCATATCCGTCTTTTACCGTATGAGCTACACTGCTGGCTGTTTCTTTGAAAGTAGAAGAAATATTGCTGTATTGGTCTTTTACTTTTTCAGAAACTTCACCATACTTGTTTTTAGCCTGGTCTTTTAGGTCTCCTGCTTTATCTTTGATTTTTTTTCTGGTTTCTTTTCCTTCTTCAGGAGCATAAAGCATTCCTAAGATTACACCTGCTGCAGCACCTGCAAGAAGTCCTGCCAATATACCTGCTGTATTTTTTCCGTTTTTCGACATTTTAAGCTTTTTTAATAGTTAATAAATATTAGTTTTTACTGTGTTAAAATCTACAATTTGTATACCAAAGGGAGCATTATGCCTATTAAAAATTGTTAAATCTTCTTGATATAAGATAAAATCAGGTCTATGGTTTGCTCTTTTGTGAGCGAAGTATTGTCAATAACGATAGCATCTTCAGCCTGCTTCAAAGGGGCAATTTCCCTTTCGCTGTCGATCTTGTCGCGGTCTATAAGGTTTTGTTTTACCTGTTCCCTTTCTGCATGGATTCCCATTCCTGCCAGTTCGAAATATCTTCTGTTGGTTCTTTCGTCAATGCTGGCTGTCAGGAAAAACTTATAGTCCGCATTTGGCAGAACTACTGTCCCTATGTCACGTCCGTCCATAATAATGCCGCCTTTTTCTGCCAGTGAGCGCTGGGACTGAAGAAGGAAATCTCTTATTTCTTTCTGTTTTGCCACAATACTTACATTGTCGGAGACCTCAGTAGTGCGGATTTGTTTGGAAATATCAATATGATTGAGATAAAGAATCAGTTCGCTGTCCTGGTTCCTGAATTCAAGTTCGATCTGGTCTAAAGAGGAGAAAAGCTCCTGAAGGTTGATGGAACCATCTTCATTCAGGCAGTTCTGCAGGGCAAACCATGTAATTCCTCTGTAAAGCGCCCCGGTATCCAGGTGTATGATCCCCAATTTACTGGCAATGACCTTAGAGATTGAACTTTTTCCGGTAGACGAGTACCCATCGATAGCTATTACAGGTTTTTTCATACCGCAAATTTCAAGAATTTTTTTAAAAAATCAAGACAACGCAGAAAAAATCTTTATTATTATGAAGATTCTTTTAGGGGTGGAATTATTCTCCTGCGTGGCTGCTAAGGTCCATGGAAACCCCTATCTGGTTCACATTGGATGAGTTATGGTAACGGATATGGGCATAATCTATACGGAATCTTCTCAGCTTAATTCCAAATCCTCCGGAAAGCCCGGAAAAGTTTCTCTGATCTGCTACTGCAAGTTCATTCCCTCTTTTAGCGTTATAACCCAGCCTGATATTGAAGCTTTTTTCAGGGAAAAGCTCTGCTCCGATGGAAAAGTGGTCTGCTAACTTTCTTCCGAATCCTACTTCCTGTCCGTTTACATTATATTCTGAAGAAATGTCAAACTGCTGAAGGTCGTGAGCTGTAATGGTAACAGCAAGTGGAATAGCTTTCAGGATTCTGGTATAACCCAGGTCTACCCTGAATGGAAGGTTTTCTCTGGTTCCGTTGAAGGATTTCAGCTGAAAACCGAAATTCCTCGCCACCAAGGAGAGCACTTCTTTGTTTTTTTTATTATGATAGGTAACTCCTGCTGTTCCGGAGATCGCAGAAGAAGTAAAGTTGTCAATTTTTGAAGTGATGAAATTGATGCCTCCACCAATCGTCCAGTCTTCTTCAAACTGGTAGGCATAGCCCGCACCAATAGCTACATCCGAAGCTTTGAATTCACCGTTTTCGTAACCGCTTTCGTCGGTTCTGGGAATGCTTCCGTAGCTCATATACCTGGCATTGATGGTTGCCATATGTCCGTTGTCAAAATCTCTGGCATAAGCCACAGTTCCGTATTTGGAATCGGCAAGGTAAGCTGCGGCATTCACGGAAAGCTGTTTGTCTGAATCTCTATTTAAAAGGGCCGGGTTTGCAATAGCAAAGGAAACATCATAGTCTCTGACGGAAATTGCATCGCCACCTAAGGCAGCCTGTCTGGCAGATACAGGGATGTTTAAGAAAGGATAAACATTTGTTCCTGTTTGCGCATAAGAAACAATTCCTGACAGAAATAATGAAAAAATGACAATTTTCTTCAATTCAATTTATAATTAATGCAAAAATAATCCTTTTTCGTACTTATCAAAATATTTCTGACATTATTTCTGCGTAAATATTTTTCTTTATTCAATATTTTTAATGATTATATTTGCAAAATCAAATTCCGGAGAAAATCAGTCCGGGAAAATTTATTAAAAATTAAAGATGAAATATAAAAGAATCCTTCTGAAACTGAGTGGTGAGGCCTTAATGGGGAACAGACAATACGGTATAGACAATGAAAGACTGCAGGAATATGCAGCTGAGATCAAAAAAGTAGTGGAAAAAGGCTGTGAGGTAGCGATCGTTATTGGAGGAGGAAACATTTTCCGTGGAGTAGCAGGGGCTGCCAAAGGAATGGACAGGGTGCAGGGTGACTATATGGGAATGCTTGCCACTGTGATCAACGGAATGGCTCTTCAGGGAGCTCTTGAAGATGCAGGAATCAAAACAAGACTTCAGTCTGCCATCGAAATGGACAAAGTAGCTGAGCCTTTTATCAAAAGACGTGCAGTAAGACACCTTGAAAAGGGAAGAGTAGTAATCTTTGGAGCTGGAACAGGAAATCCTTACTTTACAACGGATACGGCAGCAACTCTGAGAGCGATCGAAATTGGTGCTGATGTGATCTTAAAAGGAACAAGAGTAGACGGAATCTACGACAGTGATCCAGAGAAAAATGCAGATGCTGTAAAATACAATTCACTTTCATTCGATGAAGTGTATGCTAAAAATCTTAAAGTAATGGATATGACTGCATTTACTTTAAGTCATGAAAATAAATTGCCTATTATTGTATTCGATATGAACAAGGACGGTAATTTAGAGAAGATTGTAGATGGAGAAAATGTAGGTACTCTAGTTGATTTATAGGCAACAGATAATAAGTTAGAGGTAATTAAAGAACTGAAAGATTGCCAATTGCTTATTACTGATTATTCATCATCATCACTTATAATTAATGTGTAATTTATCAAATTTTAACTATATAATGGAAGAATTAGATCTTATATTAGAATCTGTAAAGCACGACATGGACGCAGCTGTAAAGCACTTGGATCATGCATTTCAAAGAATTAGAGCAGGACGTGCTTCTACGTCTATGGTTCAGGATGTAATGGTAGAATATTACGGGGCTCCAACGCCTATCAACCAGGTTGCGAACGTTTCTGTACCGGATGCAATGACTATTTCTATTCAGCCTTGGGACAGAACAGCTATTGGTGCTATTGAAAAAGCGATCATTAATTCAAATCTGGGCTTTGCACCTTCTAATAACGGGGAAAATATCATTCTTAACGTTCCACCTTTAACAGAGGAAAGAAGAAGGGAACTGGCAAAACAGGCTAAAGTAGAAACTGAGGGCACAAAAGTAACAATAAGAAATGCAAGACAGGACGGTTTGAAAGAGCTTAAAAAACTGGATGGTATTTCTGAAGATGTTGTAAAAGGAGTGGAAGAAGAAATCCAGGCACTTACAGATAAATATGTGAAACTTTGTGAGGATCATCTTAAGACGAAAGAGGCTGAAATTATGAAAGTATAATTTTCAGATTAAAAATAAAAAAAGAGGCTTCTTAGGATGCCTCTTTTGCTTTTACAGACATTTTATTTCTCCCTTTTTATCTTTGTTTTTTAGCAAAGACTGATAAGTTTTCATCACTTCATCAGTATTGCATTGCGTTTCCTTACCGGGAATGGTGTCGGGAGAAGTTTGGTCTTTATTATCTGATCTTATGCTGTATTTTTTCTCAAGACATTTCAGTATTTTATCATTTTGAAGATAGATACGTGTTTCTGTAATGTCATCTTTGGTGATTGGCTTTTCCGGGGTTCCGCCATCAAAATTCCAAACTGTTTCCTGCCTGAAGATAAAGAAAGGCTTTCCGTTTTTAATAAAATATTTTTCAGAGGCAGAGAAATGGCTGTGCTCTGAATAAAAATGTTCTATAACCCTAATCTCATCCTTATCCGAATAAAACTTCACTTCTCCGGAAGGCTCTTCATTACAATCGTAAGTGAAGCCTCTGGAACTGAACTTTTTTGATTCCAGCCCGGTCTGGAGCATTCCGTATTCTTTTTTTATTTCCTCTACAGGATCTGTTGCGGCAGTAGTGACCGGATCATTTTTTATGATAATACTGTCTTTGGAAATCTGTTCTTTGCGGGCTGTTCTATCTTTGTCATTCTTACACGAAAAGATAATGAGCAGGCCGGCTGCAATGCATAGGATTTTCATACCGTAATGGATTTGGTGATTTATAAAAATACAAAAAAAACTCTCCCTTGGGAAAGTCTCTCTGTTTATTTTTTATTTACAATTCTCGTTGTAGTCGGTAATTACTTCTTCAACAATTTCCGGAACATTGGACATTACATCGTCAATCTGGCTTTTAATCAGTTTCCCGAGTCCGGATCTTTTCTTTTCATCGTTTTTAAGAGAAGCGTAAGAACCGCTTGTTAATTTGCCTTTTGCATAGCTGCAGTCTGCAATGATCATTTTAGCTTTGGCTAAAGTCAGTTCCTCTATTTTACCTCCTTTTTTAGAATAAATGTATGAGGGTGAATTTCTCATTCTTTCAGTTTCCTTTTCTGCTAAAGCAATCTGGCCTCCGGCAGAGAATGTAGTAGGGTAGCCATATAATTTGTATACTTTGATTTTGCCGTCCTTTACCACTTCTGCAAACTGTGTACTTTTCGTAAGGTTGTTGAAAGCTTTGATGTTACCACTTAAACCACCGGTCGCCGTGTTGAAGCCTTCTTTGGTGTTGGTATATTTGATCATTTCAAAATGCCTTTCATTGTTGTTTTCATCAAAAGCGACATATTCTTTGATATCATCTGAATCAAGGGTTTTGAATTTCTGTTTCTTCTTAGACTTATCTATATCGGAAACGGCAATAAACTTTACCTTTTTCTGGTTATTCCATGGGTTCATGGCATCTCCGTTCAGTCTTACGATTCCTTCTGTCTTTTTCCCTCCTTTGTCAACGATGTAGCCGTATTTTTCATCCGTTCTCAATTCGTAATCTGTATTGTCTTCCTGTGCATAGGCGTTGAAAGAAACCAGTGTAAACATTCCCAATAGTAATGCTTTCTTCATAATTATTATAGTTTTTAACATTTTTTGTAAATATAGCTTTTTATCTCTTACTATAAAATGAATAATGTACCATAGCATAAATAAAAAGACCCGGAATTTCCGGGCCTGTATATTTTTTTAAAGATTGAATTTTCAATCTTAACCTTTATTGATATCTCTTATGTTCTTTATTTTTAGAGAATCTTTTGGTAATAGGTTTGAACAGTGCTTTGTATTTTTCAGCATCAAACAGCTGTGAATCGGTAAGTGCTTTATAAGTCATCCACACTCCGAAAGGCAAGAGGATAAGATTTGGGAGCCATGCTGCCAGATAAGGACTCATTCCTCCTCCCCATGAAATATTCTCAATACCCAGATTCATCACATAGAAAATAATGAAAATAATGATCGCAATAATTACGGGAAGTCCCATTCCTCCTTTTCGGATGATAGAACCAAGACTGGCCCCGATCAGGAAAAAGATAATACACGTTACAGAGTAGGAAATGATTCTCTGCTGGTAAATAACAACCTTACTGAAGTATTTTATATTGGAGCCGAATTCGTTTTTCTTTCCTGAAGCCGTAGTTTTCAGATTGTCCAATCTGTTGTAGGCATTATAGATCATTTCAAGCTTTTTATCTTCTTTTACAGTATCAAGCTTGACCTGCTGTTTAGCCATCACTTTGGATTTCGTTTTGTCCATATAGGTGATCACAGAATTGGTCTGGCTCAGTACATCAGAACTGATATTTTCAAAATAGGCGGCATTTTCTTTTTTATTTTTGGCAACCGTCTCATTAAGCTGTCCATAAGTCTGAAAACGGTAGTCGTCTGTGATCTGTTCTTTTTCAATAGCCTTATTAATCACTTCACTGATGTCAAAGTGCGAAACTAAAGTATCAAATTTAATGGCCTGATCAGGCTGCTTAAGTCTTACATTTTCACCTTTTCCTGCAAAATTGTCTTCAAATATGTAACCGTTATAAAGTTCCAGTTTCAGAAAGTTTTTATTGGCTGCAGGTACGAATTTCCCTTTTTCGGCTACAATAGACTGCTGGTTTTCATAGGTGCTTGCTTTTCTGTGGACAAAAACCCCCTCAATATTCTCTCCGTTTTCACCATAAATTTTATCAAATTTCACCATATATCCCGGAAGCTGATCTATGAACTGACCGGGTGTGAAATTCAGGGCAGGCTTGGTCTGTGCAATATTGAAAAGCATATTCTTTGCCTTTTTCTGAAAATCGGGAATGATATTATTGGAGAAAAGAAAAAGAAGGACTGCCAGTACTGTTGCCACACCCATCAAAGGAGCCATTACCCTGGTGAGGGAAATTCCTGCCGCTTTCATTGCAGCAAGTTCATACCGTTCCCCAAATTCACCGAAGGACATAATGCTCGCCAAAAGGATAGTGAGCGGGAGTACGAGACTGATAACACTCACTCCGAGATAAAAGAGAAGTTTAAGGATCTGCCAGTAGCTTAACCCTTTTCCCATGAACTGCCCCAGCTGAACCCAGATAATGTTTACAATAAAAATGAAAAACAAAACGCTGAATATAAAGAAAAACGGTCCAAAGAAGGTTTTTATAATATATCGGTCTAGTATTTTTAACATGCGCCAAAATTAATCAAAAAGCCACAAAGTTTACTTGTGGCTTGTGTAATTTTTTTATTTTTTGGTAAAACGGCAAAAAGACTTATTTGCAAATTTGCCCTTTTGCTTATTACAATTCGGTGATGATGTAATTCTTGAATTTATTCTTATCAAAAACAAACATATTAGGATCCAGGGTTTGGTTTTCCTTATATTCCTTAATGGCAATAACCGCAACATCTTTATTGCTTCCGTGCTGTTCAAGTTTTACCATCTGTTTTTTGGCAGAATCTACGAAAAGATATACGTACTGGATTCCATTGGATTTTATAGGGGTCAATTTAATGAAATCTGCATTTACACCGTTTACATTCTTTTTACCGTTGTAGGTAACATTATAATCGTTTCTGTACGTGCTAAGATAGTTGATAGGGGAGAACATGCTGCTGCTTCCGTTAGGTTTTGCAATGGTTACTTCCATATCATCAGCATTGATATTGTAGATTTTATTTCCGTCAAAGATCTGTTCCGTGTCCATGATCTTTAATTTGTATTTATCTCCGGCAGAGTAATAAATTCCCGGCTCTGTTTTGTTCACCTGGCCGTTTACTCCGGTTCCGAAGGAAAATTTGAAGTACGAATTCTTTTTAGAATTGTAGTTGGCGGTAATATCATCCAGGATCTTTTTAGCTTTTGCATCAATTTTTTGTGCATCTGCAAATCCTACAGCACCAATTACGAAACTTCCGACTATGATTTTTGAAATACTATTTTTCATTTTCTTATTTAATAAACTTTAAACATTCCAGTGCTTCAAGGTTTATTTTATAAAGCACTTTTCCTTTAACTACGCAAATCTTCCAAAAACTGTTCCAAAGAATGAAGATCACTGATAATGACCTCTCTCGCCTTTGCTCCATTGAACCCTCCCACAATACCGGTGGCTTCAAGCTGGTCCATAATTCTTCCTGCTCTGTTGTAACCCAGTTTAAGCTGTCTCTGCAGCATAGAAGTAGATCCCTGCTGGGTAGAAACTATGATTCTTGCGGCTTCCTCAAATAAGGCATCTTTTTCATTCGGATCGAAAGCGCCTACAGTGCTTGCAGAATCTTCAGAAACAAATTCAGGAAGCAGGAATGCAGAAGAGTATCCTTTCTGCTCACCAATATATTCAGCCAGTCTTTCCACTTCCGGTGTATCCACGAAAGCACACTGCAGTCTTAAGATCTCGTTTCCGTTAAAATAAAGCATATCTCCTTTTCCGATCAGCTGGTCTGCCCCAGGAGAATCAAGAATCGTTCTGGAATCCACACTCGAAATTACCCGGAATGCAGCTCTTGCAGGGAAGTTGGCCTTGATCATACCTGTAATTACATTTACTGAAGGTCTCTGTGTGGCAACGATCAGGTGAATTCCCACAGCTCTTGCAAGCTGTGCAAGTCTGGCAATCGGAAGTTCCACTTCTTTTCCTGCTGTCATGATAAGGTCGGCAAATTCGTCTACCACCAATACGATATAAGGAAGAAAACGGTGCCCGTTCTCAGGATTCAGTTTTCTTTCTGAAAACTTCTTGTTGTATTCCTTTAAATTTTTACAGAATGCATTTTTAAGCAGGTCATATCTGGTGTCCATCTCTACACAAAGAGAGTTCAGGGTATTGATTACTTTATTGGTGTCTGTAATGATGGCTTCATCAGCATCCGGAAGTTTAGCCAGATAATGTCTTTCAATTTTTGAATATAATGAAAGCTCTACTTTTTTAGGGTCTACCATCACGAATTTCAGTTCGCTCGGGTGTTTTTTATAAAGAAGAGATGTCAGAATTGCATTAATTCCTACGGATTTACCCTGACCGGTGGCACCTGCCATCAGTAAGTGAGGCATTTTAGCAAGGTCGGCCATGAATACTTCATTAGAAATCGTTTTTCCGAATACAACAGGAAGATCCATGTCCGTATTCTGGAACTTGTGTGAAGCGATCACCGAACGCATGGAAACCATTGTAGGATTTTTTCTCGGAACTTCAATCCCGATAGTTCCTTTTCCTGGCATTGGTGCAATGATCCTGATCCCAAGGGCTGAAAGGTTCAAAGCAATATCGTCCTGCAGCTTTTTAATGGCAGATACTCTGATCCCTGCTTCCGGAACAATTTCATATAAGGTAACGGTAGGCCCGATCGTAGCTTTGATCTCGGAGATTCCAACGTTGAAGTTTTTTAAAAGTCCTACAATCTTATTTTTATTTTCTTCTAATTCTTCCTTGTTAATGGAAATTTCTTCGCTGCCATAGTCTTTAAGCAATTCTACGGTTGGCATCTGGAAACCGGCCAGATCAAGCTTATGATCGTATAAACCATGCTTTTCTACAAGTTCCTGGGATTTCCTGTCAGAATCATCCAGTACATCTATCACCGGAGCCACTTCTACATTGAATTTAATATTATCCTGAGCAGTAGAAGAGGGGGTTACCGGAGGAACTGGGGAAGTTGCCGGGCTGATAGGTTTTATATCAAATGCCTGCTCCGGAGTTGAAGTGGGTACCACAGGTTTTGTATTCAGGTTTAAGCTGATTGGTTTTTCATCCTCTTCAAAAGAAGTATGGTTAGGGGTAACAATAGTTTCTATGTCTGATGTAGGCTGAACCTCTGGAAACCCTTTAGGGACATTTACCGGTTCCGGTTCTTTAGTCTTCGGTTTTTCTGAAAGATCTGTAACGGTAACATTAAGGCCTGCTTCTTCGGCAGCCTCTTCAAGTTCTGTATCAGCATCAAAGTTTTCTTCAGAACTCGGCATCATGGATTTCACTCTGCCGATAGTATTGTCATTGATCTTATCAAGTTTGGATTTAATAGAACTTGGTCTGAGGTTAAATTCCAGGATAAAGTATAAAAGTATGCTTGCTACCAATACCACCCAAAGACCTACAGGGCCAATGATGGCATTCAGGTAATCCATGATCTGGTATCCATATACCCCTCCCAAAACACCCTGGCCTTTCGTTACCGCTCCCATGAAAATAGGCAGCCAGCAGATGAAAAACAAAGAATGCCCGATGGTTTTCCAAGGTTTGAATGTTTTTTTCTTCAGGATAAGGGTTCCCACAACTAAAAACAGGAACGCAATAATAAATGAGGCAATCCCTATGCTTTCGAAAATAAAAATATTTCCCAGCCAGTCGCCTACCTTTCCGAATATATTTGAAGATTTTATTGTTTTATCTGTCATTGTTCCTGCCTGGCTCTGGTCTGCCTTCCAGTTCATCAGGTAAGAGATGAAAGAAAATGCCAGAACGACAGAAAAAAGGATGAAGGTAAGCCCGAAAAATATACGTGGCTTAGATAAGATTCTGCCTTTGTCAGGCGATTCAGCTGGTTTTGTCTGTGTCTTTTTATCCATAATATCAATGTGGGCAAATTTAATGTTTTTTCAACATTAATAGAATCTTTTTTTGTTCAAAAAGATAGCGTAATTTAAGGTTATTTTTTTTAAAATTATACTTCATTTTCAAGATATTTTTTTCATTCAAACATCATATGGCAGGCACTTTTAAGTTGATCCTGATACCTTCATTATTTTGCAACTAATTTTATTCCATAAAACTTTAAAATTTAAAAAAGATGAAAAATAAATTCAAAGTATCGTGGAAATATTTCTTTAAAATCCATTTAACATAATTTCCTTGAAGATATATGGAAGATCAGTAAGTTTGATTGCTTTCGGAAAGTTCGGTTGGAATACACTATTTCAATCGTTCCTGTTAGAATAGTATACCCTGAATTTTAGTGGATTACAATTTGAATTTTTGTTAATGATTTTTATGTTATTAAGAATGATTCAAAATAACTAAAATCGCCTTCAAAGTGACAAAAAACAGCTTTTTTTAGCCTCTTTGTAGTTTATCATCCTTATTTTTGCATGTCAAGTAAAATAAATCATGAAGAAGCTCCAAGATATTCTTATCTCAACCAGGACAATGGCTGTGCTGTTACTGGTGTATGCATTTGCGATGGCCTATGCCACGTTCTTAGAAAACGACTACGGAACTCCTACAGCTAAAGCGTTAATTTATGAAGCCAAATGGTTTGAACTCATCATGGTTCTGCTCATTCTCAACTTCGTAGGAAATATCGCAAGATACAGACTGTGGAAAAAAGAGAAGTGGCCGGTTCTGGTATTTCACCTTGCTTTTGTCCTCATTTTCATTGGAGGGGCTATTACCCGGTATATTAGTTTTGAAGGGACAATGCATATCCGTGAAGGTGAAACTTCCAACGAGATCGTAACGGATAAGAATTTCTTTAAAATTCAGATTGAAGAAAAAGGCGATGTTCTTAATTATCAGGATGTTCCTTATCTGATGTCGCCTTTGCACAAAGATTTTAATGCGACTTACGACTTCCATGGAAAAGAAGTAAAAGTATTTACCAAAGATTATATCCAGAGAAAAAAAGACAGCCTGATTGCTGAACCCAATGGTGCAGAATATCTTCACCTGGTGTCTACAGGAACTACCGGGAGACAGAATATCTATATCAAACCGGGAGAAACAAAATCGATCAACGGAACTCTGGTAACGTTCAACCGAGCAATTGATGGTGCTGTGGAATTTAAAAAAGAAGGCGGGCAACTGTTCATCAAAACCCCGGTTGATGCAGCCTTTATGACGATGGCAACGCAGGCTACAGGGACTACTAAGAAAGATGAATTCCAGCCTTTGGTATTGAGAAGTTTATATACCATCAACGAATTGAAACTGGTTGTTCCTGAAGGTCTTAAAAAAGGAAGACTGATGGCGTTTGAAGGTGATAAAAAGAAAGATGCCATGGTGCCGGATATGCTTAGAATAGAGCTTCAGGGACCAAAAACTAAACAATTGGTAGATCTTTCCGTTGAAAAAGGAAATCCGAACGCATTCAAGCAGGTAACCATGGACGGACTGAATATTATGGTTGGTTTCGGGCCTAAAGTATATAATACTCCTTTCGCTCTGAAGCTTGATGATTTCGTAATGGAAACCTATCCGGGAAGTTCATCACCGAGTGCTTATGAAAGTCACGTGAAGATTATTGATGAAGGAAAAGAAACACCTTATAAAATTTATATGAACCACGTTCTTAACCATAAAGGATACCGTTTCTTCCAGTCAAGCTTTGATCCGGACAGAATGGGAACAGTACTTTCTGTAAACCACGATTTCTGGGGAACAATTATTTCTTACATCGGGTACGGACTTCTGTTCTTAGGAATGTTTGTGATCTTCTTCTGGAAAGGAACTCACTTCTGGAAATTAAATAAAATGCTGACCGACGTTAATAAAAAGAAAGCGGCCGCAGTACTTTTGTTGTTATTAAGTTTAGGCTTAAATGCACAGAAAATTGAAACCCATGGTACAACGGATGGAAGCAGAGAACACATCCATGTAGAAGGAGACAATCATTCTCACGCTCCGGCTCCTTCTGCCCAGCCGCTTGATGGTGCTGCTCCAAAGCAGAACTCTCTGGCAACCCCAATGACTAAAATGAGATCTATCTCTCCGGATGAAATTATTGCAAAAAACAGAATCAGCAAAGAACATGCAGATAAATTCGGATATCTTCTGGTTCAGAATTTTGAAGGAAGAATAGTTCCTATCAACACGGAGGCATTAGATATTTTAAGAAAACTATACAAAAAAGACGAATTCAAAGGAACGGATGGAAAATCTCTTACAGCCAATCAGTGGTTCCTTTCGATCAATACAGATACGCCAAGCTGGACCATGGTTCCGATCATTAAAGTGGGAACCAAAGGAGGTGATGAGCTGAAGAATAAAACAAAAGCTGATGAAGATGGCTATACTTCATTAATGAACCTTTTCCCGGCGGATGCCAACGGTAATCTTACCTACATTCTGGAACATGATTATAATACGGCATTCCGTAAAAAACCGGCCGAACAGACCAATTATGATAAAGAAGTAATTGCTGTAAATGAAAGAGTACAGATCTTCAATGAATTCTTCAGCGGTCAGTTTATGAGAATAGTTCCTGTGAAAAATGATGCCAATCACACATGGCATTCATGGCTGGATCAGAAATTCGAGCCGGATATGGAATCTCAGCAGGTAATGGGACCTTATTTTGCAGAAGCTCTTACCGCACAAAAAACAGGAAACTGGAGTAAAGCAGATGCTGAACTGGCAAAACTTTCAGAATACCAGCAGAAATGGGGTAAAGCCGTAGTTCCTGCAAAATCTAAAGTGGATCTTGAGGTTTTCATGAATAAAGTGAACATCAACTTCAAACTATTGATTTTCTATACCATCATCGGAGGACTTCTTCTGATCTTAGGTTTTGTAGAATTGTTCAAATCCAACAAGACTTTAAATAAAGCGATCAAAATAATTATTGCTATAGGTATAGTGGGATATTTATGTCACTTCTTAGGTCTTGTTGCAAGATGGTATATCTCAGGACACGCACCTTGGAGTAACGGTTATGAAGCCATTATTTTTATCTCATGGGTGGGGATCACTGCCGGATTGATTCTTTACAGAAACGCAAACGCCCTAATTCCTGCAGCCGGATTTATGGTAGCGGTTATTATGATGGGATTTGCCCACGGAGGTTCTGCCCTTGATCCGCAGATCACACCGCTTGTTCCGGTATTGAAATCTTACTGGCTGATTGTTCACGTGGCAATCATTACCTCAAGTTACGGTTTCTTTGCATTGTCTATGATTATTGCCGTGATCTCTTTGGTATTCTATATTATCTCTAATAAAGATACTTATAAACTTCATCACGATACTACATTAAAAGAATTGGTAATTGTATCTGAAATGTCACTCACGATCGGTCTTTTTGCCTTAACAGTAGGAAACTTCTTAGGAGGTATCTGGGCTAATGAATCATGGGGAAGATACTGGAGCTGGGACCCGAAAGAAACCTGGGCTTTCATCTCTATCATGGTGTATGCTTTTGTACTGCACATGAGACTGGTTCCGGGATTGAGAAGCAGATGGGCATTTCACGTTGCCACGATGTTTGCATTCTGTTCAATGGTAATGACGTACTTTGGAGTTAACTACTACCTGAGCGGACTTCACTCATACGCGGCAGGAGATCCGGTTCCGGTTCCGGCATGGGTATATATCGGATTAGGCACAATGCTGCTATTATCTGCTGTTTCTTACTTTAAGTTTAAAGTTTTAACAAAGAAATAGATTTTATAAAAATATAACAATTGAAATCCTGGAATTTATTCCGGGATTTTTTTGTGCGTGTTGCCGGATTCGAGTTCATGCATAAAGGATAAGTGTTTCGAGTTATTAGATAAAACCAAATTAAGGTTAATAGCTAGATCAAAATTTAATTGGTCACTAATATTTTTCACCCCGGAGCATTAAACGCGTAACCCGCACCCCGAAAAAAATCTCAACAATGATTCAAAATTCAAAAACTTATTCATACCTTTATGATATCAAAATAATATCAAATTAAAATTACAATCATGGAAAAAGTTTTAAAGCCCATGTCGGGCTATCTGGCATTAGTATTCTGTCTGGTTTTATTTGCCGGTGCCGTTTATTTTTTTATTTCCGGAGTAGAGCAAAGCATTACATTCGTCATTCTTGCCATGCTGTGTTTTCTCCTGTTCTGCTTTTTTCTGAAAGGCCTGATGATTATTCAGCCTAATCACTCAAGAGTATTGAATTTCTTTGGAAAGTATGTGGGAACAGTAAAAGATAATGGATTGTTTTTCATCAATCCTTTATATTCATCACAGAAAATGTCATTACGTTCGGAAAACCTGCAGGGGCAGACTCTTAAAGTAAATGATAAAATGGGAAACCCGATTGAAATTGCGGTTGTGATAGTTTGGAAGGTAGGAGATACCTATAAAGCAGCTTTTGATGTTGAGCGTTATTCAGACTTTGTAAGAATGCAGAGTGAAGCAGCGGTGCGTCATTTGGCCATGAGTTTCCCGTATGACAATTTAGAAGATGATCATGCACCGATCACTTTGAGAGAAGGAGGTGATAAAATCAATTCTATTTTGGAGCAGGAACTTACTGACCGTCTTTCGAAAGCGGGTATTGTAATTCAGGAAGCGAGAATTTCCCACCTGGCCTACGCCTCGGAAATTGCAGGAGCTATGCTTCAGAGACAGCAGGCAACAGCTATTGTTGCAGCAAGAACCAAAATTGTGGAAGGAGCTGTGGGAATGGTAGATCTGGCATTGAAAAAACTTTCGGAAGAAAATATCGTTGAACTGGATGATGAAAGAAAGGCAGCCATGGTAAGCAATTTAATGGTAGTGCTTTGTGGCGAAAAAGCTGCACAGCCTGTTTTAAATGCGGGAACTCTTTATAATTAAGAGCAAAAAGCAGGAATGAAGAATATATGTTTAGATTTTTATTGCAGACATTAAACAAAGCCTTTGCGTCTTCTATTCTATAAAAGAGTATTATTAATCTGGCAAAGAGAAAAAATGAAATCGGAAAAACCTTCAAAACCCTCTGAAACTAAAGGCAAGAAATCCTTCGTCATAAGAATCGATGAATCTACCTATAAGCTGGTGGAGAAGTGGGCCAATGACGAATTCAGGAGTGTGAACGGGCAGATTGAATATCTGCTGCACCAAAGCCTGGTGAATTCAGGGAGAAAAAAGAAAGATGAAGAATAAAAAGAATGAAGCAGTTTGTGGAATGAATAGTAAACAAAGTTTTCATTTGATCTGCCGTTAAAAAGGCAGTACCATTTAATTAACCTTATTAAAAAGAAAAGCAGAGAAGTTTCTCTGCTTTTTTATTTGATGCAACTCTGAAGTGTATCTGCTCCAAAGTAAAATATGACGAGCCAGATCAGGCCTTTGATCGTGAAAAAAGCAAATCCTGCCCATCCTACACGCTTGAACCACTTCTTGAACTTCGAATTGTTATTTTCCTGTGAATTTTCCATATCTCAATATCAAAAGATTACCCTACAAAGATAAACATGTTTATAATTAGTCCAAATAAAAAGGATGTTAAAAATTAAAATTTTGAGGTTCGCATAATATTTCTATCTTTAGAGGAAACGAAAAGTAAACATTTTATGTCTAAAAAAGTAAAGGATTTCGGAATCGAAAAAACACTCAAAAACCTTGGTATTAAAGAAGAAAATAAAGGGACTTCAGTGGGCGGAAAATATTTTGCTTCGGGGAAAACGATAGAAAGTTTTTCTCCTGTAGATGGCAGGTTAATCGCTAAAATAAAGACTTCCGGAGAAAGTGATTATGACAAAGTAATAGAGACGGCTCAGAAGGCGTTTCTGGAATTCAGATCTATCCCTGCTCCTAAAAGAGGGGAGATCGTTAGACAGTTAGGTCAGAAATTAAGAGCATATAAAGATGACCTTGGAAAACTGGTTTCTTATGAAATGGGTAAATCTCTTCAGGAAGGCCTTGGAGAAGTTCAGGAAATGATTGATATCTGTGATTTCGCAGTAGGTGTTTCAAGACAGCTTCATGGGTATACGATGCACTCGGAAAGACCGGGTCACAGAATGTATGAGCAGTACCATCCGCTTGGCGTGGTAGGGATCATCACTGCTTTTAATTTCCCTGTTGCCGTTTGGGCATGGAATACCGCTTTAGCATGGATCTGCGGAAACGTTACCATCTGGAAGCCATCAGAAAAAACACCTTTATGTGCTATCGCATGTCAGAACATTATGGCTGAAGTACTGAAAGAAAATAATCTTGCCGAAGGTATTTCAAGCGTATTGGTGGCTGATCATGAAATCGGGCAGAAACTGGTGGATGATAAGAGAGTTTCTTTGGTATCCTTTACGGGGTCTACAAGAGTGGGAAGAATGGTATCTTCCAAAGTAGCAGAAAGATTCGGGAAGTCTATCCTTGAATTGGGAGGAAATAACGCGATTATTATTTCTAAAGATGCCGACATCGATATGTCCATCATCGGGGCTGTTTTCGGGGCCGTTGGTACGGCAGGACAGAGATGTACTTCCACAAGAAGACTGATAATTCATGAAAGTGTTTATAATGAAGTGAAAAACCGATTGATAAAAGCTTACGGACAGTTGAAAATCGGAAATCCATTGGATGAGAATAACCATGTAGGACCGCTTATTGACGTTGACGCAGTTAATCAATATGAAGAAGCTATTAAAAAATGTAAGAAAGAAGGAGGGAAGTTTATCGTTGAAGGAGGTGTTTTAAGCGGAAAAGACTACGAATCCGGCTGTTATGTAAAACCATGTATTGCAGAAGTAAAAAACTCTTATGAAATCGTTCAGCATGAAACTTTTGCACCGATCTTATACTTGATTAAATACAAAACTTTAGACGAAGCTATTGCTATCCAGAACGATGTTCCACAAGGATTATCATCTGCGATCATGACCCAGAACTTAAGGGAAGCAGAGTTATTCCTTTCTCATGCAGGTTCAGACTGCGGAATTGCCAACGTAAATATCGGGACTTCAGGTGCAGAAATAGGAGGTGCTTTCGGAGGTGAAAAAGAGACCGGAGGCGGCAGAGAATCCGGATCAGACGTTTGGAAATACTATATGAGAAGACAAACTAATACTATAAATTATACAACTCAACTTCCTTTGGCACAAGGGATTAAATTTGATTTGTAAGAATTTAGTTTAAGCCAATCAAAAACAAAAAAACAAAAATTAATAACCTGAATGTTTAAATTCTTAGCCATTCAATTTATTAAATCACACAACTATTTTAATTATGGAACAAACAATCGATATAAAAGTAAATAAAGTAAAAGAAACCGTAGGAAGACACGTACTGGCAGATGGCTTTGATTTTGTGATGGATATTGAAAAATCCCACGGATCATGGCTGTATGACAAGCTTACAGACAGAGAATACCTCGACATGTTCTCAATGTTTGCCTCCGCTTCCATAGGCTACAACCATCCTTATCTGGTAGAAAGATCCGAATGGCTGGGGAAAATGGCTGTGAATAAGCCTACTTTGGCAGATGTGTATTCAGAAGAATATGCCCATTTTCTGGAAGTTTTTGAAAGAGTGGTCATTCCTGAAGAACTGCAGTATGCTTTCTTTATTGAAGGAGGAACTTTAGGCGTTGAAAATGCCATGAAGGCCTGCTTTGACTGGAAAACACGCAAAAATTTTGAAAAAGGACTTCAGACAGAAGCCGGAATCTGTATCCATTTCAGACAGGCATTCCACGGAAGAAGCGGGTATACTTTAAGCTTGACTAATACTTCTGACCCAAGAAAGTATCAGTATTTTCCAATGTTTGAATGGCCGAGAATCTTAAACCCGAAATTAAAATTCCCGATCACAGAAGAAAATTTAGAAGAAACCATAAAGAATGAAAGGCTGGCCCTTTTACAGATAGAAGAAGCCATACTGATGAATCCTGATAAAGTGGCATGCATCATTATCGAACCTATCCAGGCTGAAGGTGGCGACAATCATTTCAGAGACGAGTTCCTGCTAGGCTTGAGAAAACTATGTGATCAGAATGAAATTCTGTTGATCTTTGATGAAGTTCAGACAGGTATTGCTATTACAGGGAAAATGTGGGCATTCCAGCATTTTTCAGCAAAACCGGATATTATTTCTTTTGGTAAAAAAGCTCAGGTTTGTGGGGTTTTAGCTAATAAAGAAAAATTCGACCAGATTCCGAATAACGTTTTCAGAGAGAGTTCAAGAATCAATTCTACTTTTGGAGGAAACTTTATCGATATGCTTCGTTTCCAACTGGTAATGGAAGTGATCGAAAAAGAGAACCTGGTTGAAAATGCAAGAGTAGTGGGCGACTATCTGCTGGAAAAATTAAAAGAGCTGGCTCAGAAATATCCTGAAAAGATTTCAAATGCAAGAGGAAGAGGCCTGATGTGCGCCATCGATCTTCCTTCCGCAGAACAGAGAAATCATCTGATGAGCGAGCTTTTCAAAGACGGGCTTATCATCCTTTCATGTGGAGATCAGTCTCTTCGTTTCAGACCCCATCTGAATGTTACGAGAGAAGAAATTGAGCTGGCCGTGAATAAAATTGAAAACAATATTAATAAAATTTAAAATCAAAGATTTGTAATTTTAAAAAAAACATTGTACATTTAGATACTCAAACGATATAGAATATGGAAAGAAGTACGAGAGTATCGGTTTTTGAAAGTGATAAACCTTCAGAAATCCAGCTAATAAAGTCTAAATTGGATGATGCACAAATTACAAACAGCGTCGAAAACAGTTATCTTACCTTTACGACAACGCCTACCGCAACGTCGCTAAAAGTTATGGTAAAACTGGAAGACGAGAAGAATGCATTTGAAATTATAGATGCTTATCTTCAACAAAGCGAAAATCAATAAAAAAACAATTTCATAATTTTAAATTTTACTACTTCGAACCGAAAATTAATTTTAATTAGTTTTCGGTTTTTTGGTTCAAATAATAAATCGTTATTAAAAGATTAAAGATTAAAGATTAAAGATTAAAGATTAAAGATTAAAGATTAAAGATTAAAGATTTTGGAAATTAAAATTCCAGATTTTTAAATATTCAATAGAGGTGGGCTTTAGCCCGCCTAAATTAATGAGCCGTTACAATGGCTTTAGCCAAAACCTAAAAACAAAAGATAAATTACACACTAATTTTAAATCTTCAATTATTTAATCTTTCAATTTAACAATCCACACATTAATGAATTCAGAGACGAAACTAAGAAAAGCACAAATTGAGGACAGGGA
Organism: Chryseobacterium oranimense; assembly: GCF_900129755.1. GTDB lineage: Bacteria > Bacteroidota > Bacteroidia > Flavobacteriales > Weeksellaceae > Chryseobacterium > Chryseobacterium oranimense. The sequence goes on along the minus strand of NZ_FQWT01000003.1, from coordinate 274,071 downwards.
TATTATCTGGGGAATAATCCGGCAGTCCATCGAAAGAAGAAAAAAGGACGGAAGTACCCAATGGCAGAATGGATATCCCAACCAGGGAACTGTGGAAAGCGACATTGCCAAAGGCTTTGGATATGTTCTTACCGTTGACGGAGAGATTGCAGTGTATACAGCTCTTATTTTAAATGACGAACCTGCTTACAGTACCATCGAAGGAGCATGGCTGAGCGACGGAGAATTTGTTGTTGTCCATAGAGTAGCTGTTGATGAAAAATTTGCAGGGAAAGGAATGGTAAAAAAACTTTTTGACCATATTGAAGATTTTACAAGGTCCCACGGAATTCAGAGCATAAAAGTAGATACCAATTATGATAATATCGCTATGCTGAAAATCCTTGAAAGCAAGGGGTATTCCTATTGTGGTGAAGTACTTTTGGCAGGAGGAATGAGAAAAGCCTTTGAGAAGATTATAATTTGAGACAAAAGTTAAATCAACTATCATTGAATTTTTAAAAGAGTCTGTATTTATAAACTCTATCGTGTTTGTTCGTTTAGTTCTGAACTAATTTCTACTTTTGTCAAAATTTTTATATTATGCACCAAAGTATAGAAATTGATGAGAAAATTTTTCAGGATGCCGTGAAATTTTACGGCACCGTTTTCAACCTACCGCCTTTAGCTTCAAAGATTTATGCCTACCTGCTTTTCGATTATGAGAAAGTAGGAATTACCTTTGATGAATTCGTTGAAGTGCTATGTGCAAGCAAAAGCTCTGTATCTACAAGTATTTCACTGCTTTTGAATGCGCAGCTCATCATCGATCATAACAAGATGGATGAACGGAAACGGTATTTTTTCATCAATGACGAGTACAAGAAAATCAGATTTGAAAAAATAGTTCAGAAAATGAAAGACGAACTCAAATTGCTCGATGACCTGAACAGCTTTAAAAAAAATCAGGACAATGAATACAACGAACGAATAGAAGCTTACAAAGCACTTTTATACAAAAACATAGAAAATATTCAGGAATCTCTTAATAAACTTTAAAATGAATAATAAGCTAGTTATACTTTCTATTGCAGCGTTTTCACTGACAGCCTGCAAAAAAGAAGCTCCGAAACAGGATGGTCCGAAACCTTATCCTGTAGTATCTGTGGAGTCAAAAAATATAGTGGGCTATCAGACCTTCCCCGCTACCATCCAGGGAAGGGTGAACAATGATGTCCGGGCAAAAATACAGGGATATATTACCCAGGTGCTTGTAGACGAAGGACAATATGTTACCAAAGGCCAGCCATTGTTCCGTCTTGAAACCAATATCCTGACCGAAAATGCCGCTGCTTCCAAAGCCGGGATCGGCGCTGCGGAATCTAATATTGCAGCAGCACAGGCCTCTGTAAATGCGGCGCAGGTAGAAGTCAATAAGCTGAAACCTCTTGTTCAGAAAAATATCATCAGTAATGTACAGCTGCAAACGGCTCAGGCCAATCTGGCCCAGGCCCAGGCCCAGCTGCAACAGGCTACCGCGGCAAAAAGACAGGCTGTTGCCAACTATAAAGGTGTAGAAGCCAATATCGAATATTCTATCATCCGTGCCCCTATTTCAGGAGTAATCGGAAGACTTCCATTAAAAGTAGGAAGTTTGGTAGGTCCGACCGATCAGACTGCACTGACGACGATTTCTGATACTTCTGAAATTTTCGCCTATTTCTCAATGAATGAAAAAGAATATTTTGATTTCCTTGAAAAATCTCCGGGAGCATCCATGCCTGAAAAGATCAAAAACCTTCCGATGGTAGAACTTCAGCTGGCTAATGGAAGCCTCTATCCTGAAAAAGGAAGAATTGAAGCCATTACCGGGCAGATTGACCCTACCACCGGTACCATACAGTTCAGAGTAGCTTTTACCAATGCTCAGAAACTCTTAAGCAACGGTAACAGCGGAACCATAAGATTCCCGCAACATTACGATAATGTATTGGTTGTGCCTGAAAGTGCAACTTACGAGCAGCAGGGTATTGTTTATGTCTATAAGGTAGATAAGGACACAGCTAAAAATGTTGTAGTAAATGTTATTGACAGAATAGATAATCTTGCGCTTATAAAATCTGGTGTCAACAAAGGAGAAGTTATTGTTGCAGCAGGTATTGGAGGGTTAAAACCGGGAACAGCCGTTAAAAAGAAACCTGTAAAAATGGATAGCCTTGTTCAATCAATAAAACCGAAATTCTAAAATGATTAAAAATTTTATAAACCGACCGGTTTTATCCACCGTAATATCAATTCTGATTGTTATTCTCGGGGTATTGGGATTGATATCGCTGCCGGTTACCCAGTATCCGGACATTGCGCCGCCTACAGTAAGCGTATCCGCAAACTATACCGGGGCCAATGCGGAAACTGTGATGAAAAGTGTTGTAGTACCTCTTGAAGAGCAGATTAACGGGGTAGAAGGAATGGATTATATCACTTCCAGCGCCGGAAACGACGGTTCTGCCCAGATTCAGGTTTTCTTTAAACAAGGAATAGATCCGGATATCGCAGCGGTAAACGTACAGAACCGTGTAGCCAGAGCGACACCGCTTCTTCCTTCAGAAGTAACCCGTTCAGGGGTAGTTACCCAGAAACAGCAGACCAGTGCCCTGATGTATATGTCTTTCTATTCGGAAAACAAAGATCTGGATGATGTATACCTTCAAAACTTCCTGAATATTAACATTATACCGAATCTTAAAAGGATCAACGGTGTAGGGGATGCCAACGTTTTCGGTGGTAAGAACTATTCCATGAGAATCTGGCTGGATCCTGCAAAAATGGCAGCCTACAGCATAACACCTACGGATGTTACCAATGCCATCAACGAGCAGAGTAGAGAGGCAGCTGCAGGTTCTATCGGGCAGAACAGCGGAAGTTCTTTTGAATATATCATCAAATATGTAGGTAAATTCAACGATAAGGAACAATACGATAATATCATTATTAAATCCCTTGGTGACGGACAGAATTTAATGCTGAAAGATGTTGCCAAAGTAGAGCTGGCAGGTCAGTCTTACACCGGAATCGGGGAAAACGGAAACAACCCGTCCATCAGTATGGGGATCTTCCAGACTCCGGGATCCAATGCCCAGGAGATCATTAAAAATATTAAAACTTACCTGAAATCAGCGGAAGGAACTTTTCCACAGGGAATTAAATATACCTTCAACTTTGATACAAACGAATTCCTTGAAGCTTCAATCGAAAAGGTAGTGCATACCCTGATCGAAGCCTTTATTCTTGTATTTATTGTTGTGTATATATTCCTTCAGGATTTCAGATCTACCCTGATTCCGGCCATTGCGGTTCCGGTATCTATTGTGGGAGCATTCTTCTTCCTGAATTTATTCGGGTATTCCTTAAACCTCTTAACCTTATTTGCATTGGTACTTGCGATTGGTATCGTTGTGGATGATGCCATCGTCGTCGTCGAGGCCGTCCATGCGAAGATGGAACATGGTATTTCCGATGCTAAAAAAGCAACGGTAGAGGCAATGGACGAAATCACAGGAGCGATTATCTCTATTACTTTGGTAATGGCAGCTGTATTTATTCCCGTAACATTCATTACGGGTCCTACAGGGGTATTCTACCAGCAGTTTGGAATTACTTTGATTATTGCGATTATCATTTCTGCAATCAATGCCTTGACGCTGAGCCCGGTTTTATGTTCACTGTTTTTAAAGCCTCATGCAGAGCATCATAAAGAATACAGCAAACTTAATTTTCTTCAGAAATTCTTCTACAAATTCAATATTGCTTTCAAAACAACCACAGAGCGTTACGGAAGAGGATTTGTATTCCTGCTGAGACATAAATGGGTAACCCTGATCATCTTCGCGGTGACCGGAGGTATTTTATTCTGGGCGAGCAGCACCATGAAAAAAGGTTTTGTACCTACAGAAGACAGAGGAATTATCTTTACAGACGTTCAGCTACCTCCGGGAGCTTCTATGGAAAGAACGTATAATGCTTTAAAAACACTTCAGGCTAAAGCTTTAAAAGTTCCGGGAGTACAGAACGTGACGATTTCTACCGGTAGAGGATTCTTATCCGGAAACGGAAGTAACAATGGTCTCGCCTTCGTTAAATTGAAGCCTTTTGATGAAAGAAAAAAAGACGGCCAGACTTCTGAAGACATCACTAAAAAATTATTCGGCATCGTAGGATCCGTTCCTGATGCCAAAGTGGTATTCTTCCAGCCGCCAAGTGTACCCGGATTCGGGAACAGTGCCGGTTTTGAAATGGTGCTTCTGGATAAATCGGGAGGTGAATATGCTGATCTGGATAATAAAACCAACGAATTCATCGGGAAACTGATGGAAAGACCTGAAATAGAATTTGCCCAGACTTCATTCAATACAAAATATCCTCAGTATCAGATGGAGATCAATGTTCCTCTGACCAAGCAGCTTGGAGTTTCCGTAAGTGATATCCTGGCTACCATGCAGGGGTACATCGGAGGTATCTATACCGCTGACTTTACCAAATACGGGAAACAGTTCAGAGTAATGGTTCAGGCGCTTCCTGAAAACAGAAAAAACATTGAAAATCTTAATGAATTATACGTAAGAACCGGTTCAGGAATAATGTCTCCGATTTCGCAGTTCGTTACCCTGAAAAAAGCATACGGACCTCAGTCGGTAAGCCGTTATAACCTGTTTACTTCTGTGAAAGTAACAGGAGCAAACTCTGCAGGATACAGTTCCGGGGATGCTATTACTGCTGTACAGCAGGTAGCCAACGAAACGCTGAACCAAAACTATGCAGTTGAGTTTACCGGGCTGACCAGGGAAGAATTAAATTCAGGATCACAGACGCTTCTGATCTTCGGATTAAGTTTGATCTTTGTTTACTTTATTCTTTCTGCTCAGTATGAAAGTTATATCCTTCCGCTGATCGTAGTTATTTCTCTTCCTCTCGGGGTAATGGGAGCTTATTTCGGACAGAAAATTATGGGTCTGGAAAATAACATTTACTTCCAGATTGCCCTGATCATGCTCGTTGGGTTACTTGCGAAAAATGCGATTCTTATCGTTGAATTTGCGGTCCAGCGAAGACATCATGGGGAAACCATTGTCATGTCTGCCATTAATGCGGCTAAAGCCAGGATAAGACCAATTCTGATGACGTCCTTTGCCTTTATCTTCGGTCTATTGCCGTTGGTTCTTGCAAGCGGAATCGGTGCGGTAGGGAACAGGTCTATTGCAACGGGTGCAGCGATCGGGCTATTGATAGGAACTATTTTAGGATTATTTGTAATTCCTGTACTGTATGTGATTTTTGAAACACTTCAGGAAAAAATTAAACCTATTAAGAAAGAAGATATCAATTTAGCAGAATAAAATTAATTAGAGAAGCTAGAAGTTAGAGCTTAGAAATTAGTCTAATGCTCAGCTTCTAACCTCTGGTTTCTAATTTCTAACTTCTAATTAAAAATAATGAAGAGTTTATTAAACATCATAAAAGGAATAACTTTTTCAGTTGCAATTCTTGGTGCAGTTACCTCCTGTATGGCTAGAAAAGAGTACGAAAGACCGAAAAACGTTGTAGACGAAAAGCTTTTCCGTACAGATATGCTGCCTTCTGACAGTACAACGATCGCCAATGTTTCATGGAAAGAAATATTTACTGATCCTATACTTCAGAAGCATATTTCAAAGGCTTTGGATAATAATTTAGATATAAGGATCGCCCTGCAGAGCATCAATTCTGCGGAAGCTTACTTAAAGCAGAGTAAGGCAGCCTATGAACCGACGTTAACAGTAGGTCCCGGCTATTCTTTCCAGACTCAGTCTTTAAATACGCAGACCGGTCAGTTATTTGGAGAGAGACGGTATATCAACCAGCTTGATATTACGGCAAGTTTAGGCTGGGAAGCTGATCTCTGGGGTAAACTGAAAGCTCAGGAAAAAGCTCAGTTAGCTACCTATTTAGGAACTGTTGCAGCGCACAGAGCTGTTAAAAGTGACCTGGTTGCCTCCATTGCCTCTGCTTATTATCAATTGCTGACTTTTGATGATCAGAAAAGAATCATAACAGAAACTATTGCTGTTCGTGAGAAGAATTTGGAAACCACTAAAGCTTTGAAAGTTGCGGGAACAGTAACGGAAGTTGCCGTTCAGCAGAGTGAGGCATTGGTTTTCAATGCTAAGTCATTACTGATCGACATGGATACTCAGATCCAGCTGTTGGAAAATACAATGAGTCTGCTGATGGGAGAGCCTTCCCATACCATTGAAAGATCAACATTGAGAAGCCAGCAGGTTCCGGTTGATTTAAAGTTAGGATATCCTGCCCAGTTACTGGCCAACCGTCCTGATGTAATGAGAGCGGAATATAATCTAATGAATACTTTTGAACTGACCAATGCTGCAAAAGCTCAGTTTTATCCTACTTTAAAAATTACAGGAAGCGGAGGAATCCAGTCCCTTGATATTGACCATTTATTCAGTGTAAATTCATTGTTTGCAAGTGTAGTGGGAGGTTTGGCTCAGCCGATTTTAAACAGAAGAGCAATCAAAACCAATTATGAAGTAAGCCTGGCCAATCAGGAAACGGCTTATCTGAATTTTAGAAAAACAGTACTTACAGCCGGAAAAGAGGTTTCAGATGCAATCCGTGTATTCTCGGTTCAGGATTCTTTTATTGAGTTAAAACAGAAAGAACTTAATGCTTATAAGAATTCTGTTGAATATTCTCAGGAACTTGTTAACTACGGTATGGCCAACTATCTTGAAGTATTGAATGCAAGTGTGAATTCATTAAATGCAGAACTGAATATTTCCAATGCAGAATACAGCAAAATGAAAGCTGCTGTAGAGCTTTACCAGGCTCTTGGCGGTGGATGGAAATAGAAATCCACTCAATATAAAATAATAACGTATGTCAGAATGGCATACGTTTTTTATTGGCTGATATTGTTAATTTTTTTATAAAAATAAAAAACAGGTTGTATATATGTAGCAAACTACGTAGTTTTGAACTATAAATAAAATGCATATGAAAATGATCATCCGACAATTAGATAACAGTTATTCAGATCAGCTGATTGATTTAATTCTTACCATCCAGCAAAAAGAGTTTAATGTACCTATCACGATAGAAGATCAGCCGGATTTAAAAATGATTGAGAGCTTTTATATGGAACCAGGTGGAAATTTCTGGGGTGCTTTTATAGACGATGAGCTGGTAGGTTCCATAGCTTTGGTTAAATTTGATGAAAGGGCAGGAGCGGTGAGAAAAATGTTTGTAAAAAAAGAATTCAGGGGAAAAGAGCTGAATATTGCCCAGGAACTTCTGGAAGTTTTAATATCTTTCTGCCGTGAAAATGGAATTGATGCCATTTACCTTGGAACCGTTAACATATTAAAGGCGGCCATGCGTTTTTATGAACGCAATCATTTTTCACAGGTTGAAAAGAAAAATCTGCCAGCAAGTTTTCCACTGATGAATGCAGATAATGTTTTCTACTATTTAAATATAAATCAAAAGGTATGAATATAATAGATGAATCCGGTATCCTGGCCATATCTACGAGGCTGCAGCGTTTAAGTGAACAATTGAGAAAAGACGGTGCCATGATTTATAAATCTTTCGGCATTGACTTTGAACCCAAATGGTTCCCTGTGATCTTTACTCTCCATCATAAAGAAATGCTGAGCGTTGTGGAAATTGCCAACGAAATAGGGTATACCCATCCATCTACCATAAGTTTACTGAAAGAACTGGAGAAACAAAAGCTTATTCAATCCAAAAAAGACAAACAGGATGAGCGCAGAAGACTGATTATACTGACTCCTAAAGGTATTGAACTGATTGAAAAAATGCAGCCGGTTTGGGAACTGGTGTCAAAAGTACTTGGCGAAATCGCAGATAATAAAAATAATCTACTTGCAGCAATTAATGAAGCAGAAGAAAAAATAGCTGAGCAGTCTTTCTATCAGAGAGCATTGAAGATGAAAAAAGAAAGTGAATGATTGATTGTAAGTATTTTATGAATTTAGAATGCGTTTTTTTTGTTTTGATGATTTATAATGCATGATGACAATCTAAAAAAAGTAAAAAAATCTAATAAAAAAATTGAAAAAAAATTTGGATATGCGGTTTAAATACTTACTTTTGTACCGCTTTAAAAAAGTAGGGGAATTAGCTCATCTGGCTAGAGCGTTAGACTGGCAGTCTAAAGGTGACGGGTTCGATCCCCGTATTCTCCACAAGACAAAACCGCGACCAATAAAGGTTTCACAGTAATTTAGATAACTTGAAGTTGTATTAACAGTGTACTAACTTAAATACAACAAAGTTTGTTTAAAAATCAAAACATGAACGGATGCAGCTACTCTGATCCGTTTATTTTCCCAATTCTGAAAAACGTTTCATCTAAAATTGCTATGGCCAAAGATTGGAACGTAGCATGTAAATCTATAATCAAGCAAAAAATGCTAAAATTCCGAATTTTATTATCTCTTTAAAATTAATTATCCCTGTATGATGATTTAATTGTTATATTTACTATTACAAATCATAAAAAATTACATTATGAAAACACAAAATCTTCAAAAAGGAAAAAAGTTGAACAAAAAAGAATTGAGAGTAATTACTGCAGGACTTCTGATCTGTGCTGATCCAGATACCGGTGTATGTGAGGTATATAGAATCCAATGTGCAGAATTTCAATGCAAATACGCTCCTTAATTTTATATTCTTTTATTGAAACCACTCGCACAAGAGTGGTTTTTTATTTTAAAACATAACAAAAGATTAATATTAAGATGTATAATGTAAATGAAAAATAGGAAGTAAATAGCTACTGGTATAAAATCTAAACCTTTTTAAAATGATAGCTCCAAACTATTTAGCTGTTAAAAGAACTCACGTAGTAATAAACCCATATTGCCCTAGCCTCACTCATAAATGTCGTTATTTGCTGAAATATCAGTTTAGTTGCTTTTTGAACGGGATATGGACAAAAGATAAACAAGATGGGCAAACATACTTCTCTTTACAGATTCCACTTTGATATCACCGGTTGCCTGGTTAATGGTCGTTACCAGATCTGCGTTACACTGTCCGGAAAATGAGCCGCTGCCTAAATAATTGGCTGTATTCGCAGAAGGGTAGGAGATTCTGGGATAATCGGGAGCAACCTGTTCAGCAGCTGTTATTCCTCCTACATAACCTTTATTATCAATAAAACGGGCAGACCAGGTTCCCAAAAATTGTCCGTTCACTGTATTGATGGTTTGTCCTACTACAATTTGAGTATCTACAGCCCTGGTAAAACCTGCGCAGGAGCTGTAATGGTTAACGCTGACCGTACAGGCTGAAGCATTATCGGCGGGCTGAAAACATTTTCCTTCATAAACAGTCAGTCTTTGTTCTGCTGCTGATGTAGAAGTGTTCAGTAATGCCTTAGGAGAAAAAACTTCTTCAGGGGAAATTAAAATTAAAACTCCCTGCTGGTCGGCTGCAACAATTTTCCTTTCGGCGTTGGCCAATCCTCTTACTCTGGCTTGTCCGTTGACATCTAAAGTATGCGATGGTGTAGCAGTATTAATCCCTACCTGTGAACTGATATTAATAAATAAAGTAACTGTGGCAAAAAAAAAGAGTCTTGTTTTCATGGTGCTTATTAGGTTTTAATGAGTTTATATTTTTCACTAAAGTAAGAAATATTTATAAATATGAAAGTAATTTCTATTTAAATTAAATTTAAAGAATTAAATAATCTGAATTTAAATTTAACATTGAAAAACGAAATCCAATCTCTGTAAAATACAAATGATAATGTTTTGTAAATCATTTTACTGAAATACGGCATGATTGTTTGTTTCTCTTTAGTAAATAATTGTATTTTAGCCAAAATAAGCTGCTAATTCATAAAAATATAAACGGCTGATTAAAATTCAGATAATTTAAATGAAAAAATTAGTAGATTTGCACGGAACAATACAGAAAATAAATAATTCAGCTCCTATTTTCAAAGTAGGGATGAATAAATAACAATAAAATTTGATTAGCTTATAAACTATTAGAAACTATGAAGAAACTTTTTTTACTTCTTTTAACCGCTTTTTTATTTATCGGATGCAGTTCTGATGATGACACCATTTATGATTATATAGGAACATGGTCAGGAAAGTATACAGGAAGCGATGACGGAACCTGGAATCTTGTGGTAGCCAGCGACGGCAAAGTAACCGGCACCATGCACTCTACAGTCAATGATGAAAATTATAATATTTCCGGGAACTTAACCGAAACCGGGGATCTTACCGCTGTGGTCGGGTTGCCTGATGATGGCGAGTTCAAAGGAACCCTTTCAAGAGATAAAAAAGGAAACGGAAGCTGGTCAAACGCTGTTCCTACCCCTGCAAGATACGGGACCTGGACAGGAGACAAAAAATAAGACAGAAAGCCTGCAGATTAATCTGCAGGCCTTTTTTTATTTAAATAAACCCCATATGGGTAATTTTTCCTTTATCCTTAATCACTAAAAAGCAGAGAAGAAGTTTGTCGTCCTGAAAGTACTTTTTTAGACGGATCTCTTTCTCATTTTTTACAGAAGCTTTCTCTTCAAAAAATTCAGCAGTATATGCTTCCAGATCCACATGAATGGTGACCATAACTATTTCATCTGCTGAAAGACGGTTATCCAGATTCAGAATGCTTGCCTCGTTTTCTACGGAAAGATAAGTTCCTGCACTGAAATTCTCCTTTTCTCCAAATTTGAATTCTTTAAGAAGGTGCATCCCTTCCTCAGTAATAAGGCCGTTTTGTACGGTCCTTTTTCCCTTCTCTGAAACAGTATCAAGATCTTTGATTGCGGTCATCAGCTTTGCAAATCTTTGGTAGAGCAGGGGTTCTCCGGACTCTTTAATGTACTTTTCAATACAGCCGCGTATGGTTTTTCCTGCTTTTGAGCAGTGCCCGAACTCAGAACTGTTCTGCCTTACCTTTTCATAAGAAGGGCTTTTTTTGAAAGCAGTTTTATTGAATCCACTCTTTTTACGAACCACATTTTTCCCGTTCAGGCTGTAAAAAACCAGATCGCCTACACTGCCTTTGATCTTTATTAAACTTTCATACGTTGCCATATCACCAAATTGGAGATCAAATATACTAATAAATATAAGAAATCATAATTTTAACATATATTTATCATATAGTTGTAGTATAGTTTTATTATAATTAAAATATAAAATGTATATTTGTCAAACAATTAGTTACTTCATTTAAAATCAGATGAATATGATACCGGGATTATTTGAAAAAAACTTAAGGATAAAGCAGCTTTCCGTTCTGATGATGGCCTCCGTTATTACAGTTTCCTGCGGATCATCAAAAAATGTAGCTTCCAAAAAAAAGACAACAAGCAAAACTGTTGCAAAGGCTGAAAATCTCAGAAAGCTGGATTCTAAATTTGATGGAAATGTTTCCAGATCTGTCAGTGATATTCTTAAAGATGCAGAGAAATACCTCGGAACTCCTTATAAATTTGGAGGGAACAGCTCGTCAGGTTTTGACTGTTCCGGCTTTACCGTAAAAGTTTTTGAAGAAAATGATTTCTCCCTTCCGCGCAGATCTGCAGATCAGGCCGATGCCGGTAAAAAAATTGATATCAAAGACGTTAAACCCGGCGATCTTCTCTTTTTCGCCACAGCCGGAGGAAGCAGGGTTTCTCATGTAGGAATTGTTCATGATATCGGAGCAGATGGAGAAGTAAAATTCATTCATGCTTCCACTTCAAAAGGAGTCATTATTTCTTCATTAAACGAAAAATACTGGAATAAAGCCTACCTCCATGCCCAGAGAGTGCTATAAACCATTGCAATAGACGGATTTTATTATCCGAAAATTTGTGGTGAAAAAGTACAGTATTGCAGATGGGTATGTTTCGTTAAAAGCATACACGATAAAACTGTTTTGCTGAACTTTTTTGTATCTTTGGCGCGAATAATTTTCAAATTAATTTAAACAAGAAACATGTCGTTACAACAAACAATTGAAAACATTTGGGATAATAGAGATTTATTACAGAATGAAGACAGCCAGAAGGCGATAAGAGAAGTTATTTCCTTATTGGATTCCGGAGAACTTCGTGTTGCTGAGCCTACGGAAAACGGATGGCAGGTGAACGAATGGGTGAAGAAAGCTGTAGTAATGTATTTCCCGATCCAGAAAATGGAAACTATTGAAGTAGGTCCGTTTGAATTTCATGACAAAATTCCTTTGAAGAGAAATTATGCTGAAAAAGGAGTAAGAGTTGTGCCTCATGCTATCGCAAGAGAAGGATCTTTTGTGGCTTCAGGAGTCATTATGATGCCTTCTTATGTGAATATCGGTGCTTATGTAGATTCAGGAACCATGGTGGATACCTGGGCTACAGTAGGAAGCTGTGCACAGATCGGTAAAAACGTTCACCTGAGTGGTGGTGTAGGTATCGGTGGCGTACTGGAACCATTACAGGCTGCTCCTGTAATTATTGAGGATGACTGTTTTATCGGTTCAAGATGTATCGTAGTAGAAGGTGTTCACGTAGAAAAAGAAGCTGTTTTGGGCGCCAATGTAGTATTGACTGCTTCTACAAAAATTATCGATGTTACAGGAGATCAGCCGGTTGAGATCAAAGGAAGAGTTCCTGCACGTTCAGTGGTAATCCCTGGAAGCTATACAAAACAGTATCCTGCAGGAGAATACCAGGTTCCATGTGCATTGATTATTGGGCAGAGAAAAGAATCTACAGATAAGAAAACATCTCTTAATGATGCTTTAAGAGAGAATAATGTAGCGGTATAAGCTATGTTTTCTCTAAATTTTAAAGTTTCATTTTAAAATTTATATAATAAACCCTGAATACTCATTTAGGGTTTATTTTATTTATACCTTTAAACCATTAAGCTTATAAAAAACTCTGATATGAAAATTGCCTTCGATGCAAAACGTTTTTTTCACAATACGTCCGGATTGGGCAATTATTCCAGGGATCTTATCAGGATTCTTTCCCAGTATTATCCTGAAAACGAATACCTGCTGCTGAATAAAAACAGTTCGGAAAGAGGCAGAGACATTCTGGAAAATCCCAATGTGAAATTTGTGCCGACTTCTAAAGGAAACCTTTCCCGGCAGCTTAAAATGGGAAAAGATGCGCAGAAAGAAGGAGCACAGATATTTCACGGTCTTTCCGGTGAACTGCCTTTGAAATGGGGCAAACAACCTATCAGAAAAATTGTGACCATCCATGATCTGATTTTCATGAGATACCCCCAGTATTATTCTTTTTTTGACCGGAAGATTCACTTGTGGAAATTCAAAAAAGCAGCTATTTCTGCCGATAAAATCATTGCCATTTCGGAACAGACCAAAAGAGATATTATCACCTATCTGAAAGTTCCTGAAAGTAAAATAGAAGTTATTTACCAGGGCTGTCACAAAGCCTTTAAAGAACAGCAGCCAGATGATGTAATTCAGGCTGTAAAAGAAAAGTTCAGCCTTCCGGAACGTTATATTTTAAATGTAGGAACCATTGAAGCCAGGAAAAACCTTTTGAATATAGTTAAAGGGATAAGTGTTACTGAAATTCCTTTGGTTGTAGTGGGAAGAAAGACAAAGTATTATAAAAAAGTAGAGGCTTTTATCAAGAAAAACAAGATGGAAAAACAGGTGTTTTTCCTCGAAGGAGTTTCTATGGATGAACTGGCTGTGATCTACAAGCTGGCAGATATTTTCGTGTATCCTAGCTTTTTTGAAGGCTTTGGAATTCCGGTAATAGAAGCACTTTTCTCAAAAACAGCAACGATCACCAGCAATACCAGCTGCTTGCCGGAAGCGGGTGGAAAAGATTCTGTTTATATTGATCCCAACAATTACGTTGATATAGGAACTAAAATAAAATTCCTCTGGGAAAATGAGTCTGAAAGAAAACGCCGTGCAGAAAAGAGTTTCGAGTTTGTTCAGAAATTTAATGACAAACCTATTGCAGCACAGTTAATGGAACTCTACAAAAAAAATCTGTAAAAAAACTTTGCAGTTTAAAAATAAACCCTACATTTGTACCACAATTCAAAACAATGAAACCGAATTTTTTAACACTTCATCATTACTATCATCATCTCTGCTAAGACGGAACTGATTGATATAAACATGTGTTAAAATCAAAATAATTAAAAACCGTCTGAGTAAATAGACGGTTTTTTTGTTTCCCGAATTCTTCCCGGAAATCTTCAACAGATCAGTTTTTATTTGCTCAGATTTATCTAAAATAATACAATGAGTAAATTAAAAATTGCGATTCAGAAAAGCGGCAGACTTTACGAAGATTCTCTACAGCTCCTCAAAGACTGCGGTATTTTCGTCAACAATGGTAAAGACCAGCTCAAGGTTTCTGTAGACAACTTCCCGATGGAAATCATGTACCTCAGAAACTCGGATATTCCACAATACCTCGAAGATGGAGTGGTAGACATTGCTATCGTTGGCGAAAACCTTTTAGAAGAAAAACAGAAAAATATCAGGATTGTTGAGAAGCTTGGATTTTCAAAATGCCGTGTTTCCTTAGCCGTTCCCAAAGAAGTGGAAACCGACGATCTTTCTTACTTTCAGGGTAAAAAGATTGCCACGTCCTATCCCAACACCCTTAGAAATTTCCTTGATGAAAAAGGGATCGTTTCCGATATCCACATCATTTCCGGTTCCGTTGAAATAGCTCCTAATATCGGCCTTGCAGATGGGATCTGTGATATTGTAAGTTCAGGAAGCACCTTATTTAAAAACGGGTTGAGAGAAACGGTTACCATTCTTAAATCAGAAGCTGTTCTTGCAAAAACATCCGTGCTTGATGTTCAGAAGGAAGCTATTTTGGATAAATTTCTATTTAGAATTAAGTCCGTTTTGAAAGCAAAGAATTCAAAATACATTCTGATGAATGTTCCTGATGAAAAGATCAGCGCCATTGCTTCTGTGCTTCCGGTATTGAAAAGCCCTACGGTTATTCCTTTGGCTGAACAAGGATGGAGCAGTATTCATTCAGTAATTGATGAAGTAAGATTTTGGGACGTCATTGATGAACTGAAAGAAAACGGAGCGCAGGACATACTCATTATTCCAATCGATAAAATGGTGATTTAATTATGAAAATATACAGATATCCAGAACGGAATGCATGGCCGGATCTCGTAAAACGTCCTGTAATGGAGCAGAAAGAAATATCCGGGCTGATCAGGAAAATATTTAATACTGTTGAAGAACAGGGAGACAGTGCTCTTATTGAATTCAATAAAAAATTTGATAGGGCAGTAACACCACAAATTGCAGTAACAGAACAAGAATTGGAGAATGCGGCAGACAAAATTTCTGAAGATTTAAAGAAAGCCATTAAGCAGGCTAAAGAAAATATATCAAAATTTCACAATGCGCAGATAGCAGAAACAGAAAAAATAGAAACTGTAAAAGGAGTAACCTGCTGGAGAGAAAATCGAGGCATTGAAAAAGTAGGGATCTATATTCCGGGAGGAACTGCTCCTTTATTTTCAACAGTGCTGATGCTCGCTGTACCTGCAAATTTGGCAGGATGTCAGGAAATTATCCTGTGTACACCACCGGACAGCAGCGGTAATATTAATCCTGCAATTCTGTTTACAGCGAAGCTTTGCGGGATTACAAAAGTGTTTAAAACCGGAGGTGCACAGGCCGTCGCAGCCATGAGTGTTGGAACAGAAAGTATTCCAAAGGTGTATAAAATTTTTGGACCTGGTAACCAATATGTTGTTGCCGCCAAAGAATATGCGCAGCGTTACGGCGTAGCGATTGATATGCCTGCGGGGCCCAGCGAAGTTCTCGTTATTGCAGACAGTCAGGCTGTTCCTGAATTTTGTGCAGCGGATCTTCTCTCACAGGCAGAGCACGGAAGCGACAGCCAGGTAGTTTTTATTACCACAGATTTCAAAATTTTCAGTGAAACCATTGAAGCCGTTGAAAAACAGGTGAAGAAGCTCCCGAGAAACGAACTGGCTACACAGGCCCTTGATCACAGTGTTTTTGTTCTGATGAATTCATTGGAGGAAGCTTTGGAATTCAGCAATTTGTATGCTCCGGAACACCTTATCCTTGCCCTGGAAGATTTTGAGCAGTACATTCCACAGATCAGCAATGCCGGATCGGTTTTCCTGGGAAATTATTCCTGCGAAAGTGCCGGAGATTATGCCAGCGGGACTAATCATACTTTGCCTACGAATGCTTATGCAAGGAACTACAGCGGCGTTTCCCTCGACAGTTTTGTTAAAAAAATTACCTTTCAGCACCTTTCTAAAGAAGGTTTGAAAAAAATAGGAAAAACAATAGAAGTAATGGCAGAAGCAGAAGGTCTTATTGCCCACAAAAATGCAGTGTCCATACGATTAAAATAAGATAATGAAAGAATTCAACCTCAATACTTTAGTTAGAAAAAATATACTCAGTTTACAGCCTTACACCAGCTTCAGAGATAACAGTGAGTTTAAAGCCCCGGTTCTTCTGGATGCTAATGAATGTCCGTTCGGGGAATTCAACAGATATCCGGATTCAACTCAGAAAAAACTTAAAAGCAAGCTTGCAGACCTTAAAAAGGTAACTCCTTCACAGATCGCTTTGGGAAACGGCAGCGATGAATTGATTGATCTGATCATAAAAATCTTCTGTGAGCCTAAAAAAGACACCATTCTGATGATGAACCCTTCATTTGCCATGTACGCTTTTTACGCGGCGGTGAATGAAAATGAAGTTGTAAAATTAAATCTGGATGAAAACTTTGAAATAGTAAAAGGTGACTTTTTAAAGATTACTCAGGAACGCGACATTAAAGTTTTTTTCCTTTGTTCTCCCAATAACCCGACTGGAAACAGTGTCCAGGATATAGAATTTTTTATCCGGAATTTTGACGGAATTGTTGTCATAGATGAAGCTTACATTGAATTTTCAGAAAATAGATCGGCAATTGAACTTCTGGATAAATATCCTAACCTGATTGTGCTGCAGACTTTTTCTAAAGCCTGGGGAACGGCAGGAGCCAGGGTTGGTGCTGCTTATGCTTCTAAAGAGATCATCCGTTTCATCAATACGGTGAAGGCTCCTTACAATGTGAATTCTTTAAGCCAGGAGCTTATTTTAAACCTTTTGGATGATAAAGATAGGCTTAAAAATAATGTTGAAAGCATTTTGCAGGAAAGAACCTGGCTGGAACAGGAATTTAAAAATATGGAATGCATCATCAAGATATTTCCTACCGATGCTAATTTCTTTCTGATCAAAGTTAATAATGCCCAAACGGTGTATCAGAAAATGTTGGATAAGGAAATTCTGACCAGCCAAAGGTCACCTGCAATTCAGGACTGCATAAGGATCAATGTAGGAAGCCGTGAAGAAAACAAAAAATTAATCAATGTTTTAAAAGCAATTGCATCATGAAAAAAGTACTTTTTATAGACCGTGACGGAACCCTTATCATAGAACCGCCCGAAGATTTTCAGGTAGATTCGCTGGAAAAACTTGAGTTTTATCCGGGAGTTTTCCAGAACCTTTCCAAAATTGCCAGAGAAATGGATTACGAGCTGGTAATGGTTACCAATCAGGATGGTTTAGGAACGGATAGTTTTCCTTATGAAGATTTTATAAAACCCCAGGAGAAAATGCTGAAAACCTTTGAAAACGAAGGAATCATTTTCAGTGATATCCTGATTGACAAAAGTTTTGAGCATGAAAGCCTTCCTACCAGAAAACCGGGAATCGGCATGCTTTCAAAATATATCTACGGAAATTATGATCTTGAAAATTCATATGTTATTGGGGATCGGCTTACAGATGTACAACTTGCTGAAAATTTGGGGACTAAAGCTATTTTTATCAATGAAAGCTTTAATGAAAAAGCAGCGCTTACTACAACAAATTGGTCTGAAATCTATCTCTTTTTAAAGCAGGAATCAAGAAAGGCAAAGGTCTACAGAAAAACCAATGAAACAGAAATAGATATTGAAATAGACCTGAACGGTAAAGGTACTGCAGAAATTTCTACAGGTCTTCATTTTTTCGATCACATGCTGGATCAGATTGCAAGACACGGAAACCTGGATCTTAAAATTAAAGTAAACGGAGACCTTAATGTGGATGAGCATCATACGATTGAAGATACCGGAATTGCTTTAGGTGAAGCTTTTTCAAAAGCATTGGGCAATAAAAAAGGGATTGAAAGATATGGCTTTTTGCTTCCGATGGACGACTGTCTGGCCCAGGCAGCCATTGATTTCGGAGGAAGGCCGTGGATCGTTTGGGAGGTTGATTTTAAAAGAGAAAAAATAGGGGATGTGCCTACAGAAATGTTCTTTCACTTTTTCAAATCATTTACAGATTCATCAAAATCTAATCTGAACATCAAAGCGGAAGGAGATAATGAACACCACAAAATAGAAGCGGTCTTCAAGGCATTTGCAAAAGCTGTTAAAATGGCGGTAAATCAGTCGGACAGCAGTTTTAATTTACCATCAACCAAAGGAAGTTTATAATATGATCGCATTGATAAAATACAACGGCGGAAATGTAAGTTCAGTCCAGAATGCTTTGGCCCGGCTCAATATTAATTCCATCATTACAGATGATCCCGACCTGATTATAAAAGCTGATAAAGTAATATTTCCGGGGGTGGGAGAATCTTCATCAACGATGAAAGTACTTGAAGAAAAGGGGCTTAATGCGCTAATTCCCAGCCTGAAGCAGCCGGTTTTAGGAATTTGCCTCGGAATGCAGCTGATGTGTGGCAATAATGAGGAAGGAAATACAAAAGGAATGGGAATTTTTGATGTAGATGTTAAGCAGTTTCCGCCGGAAGACCTTGTTCCGCATATGGGATGGAACACCATTTCAGATCTTAAATCACCGCTTTTTTCAGGGATTGAGGATAATACTGATGTTTACTTTGTCCACAGCTATTATTGCGGATTGGCAGAGTCTACAGTGTCCGTATGCGATTATATTCTTCCGTTCAGTGCTTCGCTTCAGAAAGATAATTTCTTTGCGGTACAGTTTCACCCTGAAAAATCGGGGCTGACGGGCAGTAAAATATTAGAAAACTTTATAAAACTATAGGTGATGAAGATTATTCCAGCGATTGATATCATTGACGGAAAATGTGTCCGTCTGTCAAAGGGAGATTATTCTACCCAAAAAATATACAGCGAAAATCCTGTGGAGATCGCTAAAGAATTCGAAAGTTTCGGAATCCGGTTTCTCCACCTTGTAGACCTGGATGGTGCTAAGTCTAAACATATTGTGAATCAGAAAGTCCTGGAAAATATTGCCCGGGAAACTTCGCTTCATATTGATTTCGGAGGTGGCTTAAAAACAGGGAATGATATAGAAACAGCATTTAACTCGGGAGCAAAACAGATCACTTTGGGAAGCATTGCCGTACAGGACCCGGAATTTTGTGTTGAAATGATTAAAAGATATGGCAATGACAGGATTATTTTAGGAGCTGACTGCGAAAACAGGAAGATCAAAACATCCGGATGGCTGGAAGAAAGCAGCCTGGATATTATAGATTTTCTTCTTCAGTATCAGGAAAAAGGCATCAGCCAGACCATATGCACAGATATTTCCAAAGATGGAATGCTGGAAGGGCCGTCCACAGACCTGTATAAAGAAATACTGGATAAAACTTCAGTAAAGCTTACGGCGAGCGGTGGCATTTCATGTATTGAAGATATTTACAGCATGAAAGAGATCGGATGTTCGGGGACTATTATCGGAAAAGCCATTTATGAAGGAAAAATAAGTTTATCACAACTTCAGAAATTTATTGAAAATGCTTAAGAAAAGAATCATTCCATGTCTGGATATTAAAGACGGAACTACCGTAAAAGGAGTTAATTTTGAAGGATTACGAAATGCCGGAGATCCCGTAGAGCTTGCAGTGAAATATGAGCATGAAGGTGCTGACGAACTGGTTTTCCTCGATATTACGGCAACTCTGGAAAACAGGAAGACGTTTGCGGAACTTGTAAAAGAAATAGCCAGGCAGCTCAGCATTCCATTTACGGTAGGCGGTGGAATTTCCTCTGTGGAAGATGTAAGAAAACTTCTGGAAGCCGGTGCAGATAAGATCAGCATCAATTCTTCTGCGGTTAAAAATCCACAGTTGATTGGTGACCTTGCGAAAGAATTCGGAAGCCAGTGTGTGGTCGTGGCTATTGATACCCGTTTTACAGACGGCTCAGATCTTGTCTATGTAAGAGGCGGAAAGCTTGCCACGAACTTGAATACCGTAGACTGGGCAAAAGAAGCTTCATCATTGGGGGCAGGAGAGATTCTGCTGACCTCAATGGATGGTGACGGAACAAAAAACGGATTCGATCTCCGTATCACGAAGCTGGTTTCAGAATCTGTTTCTATCCCCGTGATTGCTTCAGGAGGAGCAGGAAGCGCAGATGATTTTATTAAAGTATTCAATGAAACAAAAGCAACCGGAGCTTTGGCAGCCAGTATTTTCCACTTTAATGAAGTACCTGTTCAGGAATTGAAACAATATTTAAGAACTCAAAAAATATCCGTACGATGAAAATAGATTTTAATAAAAATAATGGCCTTGTTCCGGTGATCATCCAGGACAGCAGAACGCAGCAGGTACTCATGCTTGGATATATGAACGAGGAGGCTTTTGAAAAGACAGAAAAGGACGGTATTGTCACTTTTTTCAGCCGTTCCAAAAACAGGCTTTGGATAAAAGGGGAAGAATCCGGTAATTTCCTGACTGTAAAGAATATAAGTATAGACTGCGATCAGGATACTATCTTGATACAGGCTGTTCCTACGAACACAGTCTGCCACACCGGAAGTTTCAGTTGTTTTGGAGAAAAGGAAACTAAAGGTTTTCTCTACGAACTGGAAGCAAAAATCTCCGAAAGAATTGATAAGAAAACGGAAGATTCATATACGTATTCCCTTTACCAGAGAGGAATCAATAAAATGGCTCAGAAAGTAGGAGAGGAAGCCGTAGAACTGGTCATTGAAGCCAAAGACAGCAATGATGATCTCTTCAAAAATGAAGCTGCCGATCTTATGTACCATTTTCTGATCCTGCTTAAAGCGAAAGGTTTTTCTATGGAAGACATTGAGCAGATTCTTCTGAGCAGGGATAAATGATTTAGAGCAAATTGTGTAATAAAAAGAGGATGTTTCAAAAAGTGAAACATCCTCTTATGATTTAAATACTTGATCCAGATTACCTGTCAATCAGAATTTTTCGCACAGCTTTCTCACCGTCAGCTTGTATAATTCCGATATAAGCACCTTCAGCGAGCTTTGAAACATTAACAGCTGTTTCGTTAGCCGTCTTAAGAAGGGATTTTCCTGAGAGATCTGTAATTTCAAAGCTGAAATCTTTCCTTGCACTGGCTGGGAGCTCAATATTAATGGTATCTTTAGATGGGTTCGGATAAATGGATACTGCTTCGAGAGACTGCTTGGAAGCAGTTTCTTTTGTTCCCAGCACAATAGAACTGGATGAAGTGGCCACTGCAAAATGCTGCAAAGCTCCCACTGTTGCCTTACCTATTTTGTAAATATAAACAGGGTCAGTATTTGCAAAAGTATCATCAGCAGAATGCGGATAGGTGCTTCTTATTCTTTCAAAAAAGCCTGTAATTACTTCTCCTTTTCTTTCAAACGGGATATAATCCGTATCTTCTGCAGGATCTACAGCGGTCTGGAGAGGTGAGTACAATGCCGTACAGTTTCTTAGCTGCTGGGTTACTGCCGCAGAAGCTGCATTATTGCTTGTGGGACCTGCCTGGTCCTGATCACAGTACACTGTATTGTTGTTATTCCCCATAACACCGCCTACCTGGTCAAGATTGAATACCAGTTTGATATCCAAAACCCTTGTTCCGTTCTGGTAAGCCACATTATTGACGTAATGGGTACTTCCTCTCAATCCCTGCTCCTCGCCGGAGAAATGGATAAATTTAATGGAATATTCCGTAGGAACATTTCTTAAAATTCTTGCTGCCTCTAAAATAATAGAAGTCCCGCTTCCGTTATCATTCACTCCCGGGCCGTAAATGCTGTCAAAATGCCCGCAGATGATTACATATTTATTAGGATAAACCGTTCCTGTTTTAGTAATCACCAGATTTTTGGAGCTTGTGCTTCCAAATGTAAAAGGATCCTCAACGATCTGACTGGCAGAATAACCATAAGAAATATACTTATTTTTGATCCATGCTAATGCATCGGCATTTTTTACGGAACCGGTTGTTTTAATACCGAGATTGGAGAACTGCTGTAAGTTGGTGGTAATATTGGTCTGGGAAACCAGATTAGCTCTGTCCTGGTAAGCCTGGATGAAGGTCTGGGCTTTACTGCCGGATATGGCAAGGCAGACAGACAGCATTGCAATTGTTTTTTTCATTTTAATTATTTTATGATTGTGGTGTGATTTAAGAGTTGTATTTAACTTATAATTTAATTACTTTTCAATAATTATTTTCCGGGTAATACTTTCGCTTTCTGTTCTTACAGTGCATAAATAAATTCCATTTTGTAGCTGTGAAACATTAAGCCGGGTCTGGTTTTCTTCCTTCAATACGGAAAGTCCCTTTAAATTGGTGATTTCAACAGTAAAGTTCTTTATAGTCGCGTCCGGCAGCTCAACGGTTAACACGTTTTTTGCAGGGTTCGGGTAGACTTTTACAGATTCCAGTGTTGCTGCAGGTTCTTTTGAAGCAGAAACAGCTGTAACATTCGTAGAAGCCGTGGCAAAATGCTGCATGGCACCTACAGCGGCTTTACCTACTTTATAAACATAGACAGGATCTACATTGGCAAAAGTATCATTTACAGTATGTTCAGTGTAGCTTCTGGTATATTCATAAAAGCCTGTGATTACATATCCTTTCTGTTCAAAAGGCATATAGTCTGAAGAATACGCATTGGAAATACTGGTTTGAAGAGGAGAGTACAGGGTAGTACACGTTGCCAGCTGCTGGGTGATGGTATTGGACGCTGCGTTATTCCCTGACTGTCCGCCAGTATCTCTTTCGCAGATGATCTTGGTATTGGTATTCCCTGATTTGCCGCCTACCTGGTCAAGATTGAAAACCAATTTGATATCCAGTTTCTTTACACCGCTTTGGTAGGCAACATTATTTGCATAGTGGGAGCTTCCGTACAGGCCTTGTTCCTCTCCTGAAAAATGAATAAACTTGATGGAATATTCTGTAGGAACATCTTTTAAAATCCGGGCCACTTCCAGAATAACCGATGTTCCGCTTCCATTATCATTGGTGCCGGGACCGGTAATGGTATCATAATGCCCGCAGATAATGACGTACTTATCAGGATAAAGAGTTCCCGTTTTGGTAATCACCAGGTTCTTGGAACTCGTGCTTCCGAAAGTGAAAGGATCCTCCACGACCTGGCTAGCGGAATACCCGTAAGAAGTATACTTGTTTTTAAGCCAGGCTAAAGTATTGGCATTATTCACAGATCCCGTGGTCTTTACTCCTAAATTGGAAAACTCCTGAAGATTGCTGGTAATGTTGTTCTGTGAGACCAGATCAGCTCTGTTTTTATAAGCTTGAACGAGGGTCTGGGCACTGACGGTTCCTACCGCTAATGCAGTGCATAAAAAGGTGGTCAATTTTTTCATATTAAATATTTTGATTGGGTGTGTGGCTATTTTTCTATAATGATTTTTCTGGTGATGCTGTTGGTGTCTGATTTTACGGTGACCATGTATGTTCCGCTTGTCAGGCCGGAGGTATTCATTGTCTTTTCATTGTCTGCATTTAAAATCAGGCGTCCGTTCATATCGGTGATCTCTACCGTAAAGTTTTTATGGTCCTTCGGAAGTTCAATATGAAGAACATCACGCGCCGGGTTAGGGTAGATTTTAACCGATTCTAATGAGTTTTCATTCTGAACATCATCCGTGGCCAAAGTAACCGCAGAAGCTACCGCAAAATGCTGTAATGCTCCTAAAGCTGCCTTTCCCACATTGAAAACATATACCGGATCTACATTGGCAAAAGTATCATTTACCGTATGTTCATTATGGCTTCTTACCGTTTCATAAAATCCTGTAATGATATCTCCTTTATTTTCAAAAGGTATATAATCCGAATTGAATGCATTTGACATTGTAGTCTGAAGCGGAGAGTATAGGGTAGTACAGGTAGCCAGCTGCTGGGTCATCGCCAATGATGCTGCATTGTTTCCGCTTTGCCCGCTCTGGTCGCTTTCGCACTTGATATTATTATTTACATTCCCTAGTTTTCCCCCTACCTGGTCGATATTGAAAACAACTTTCAGATTTAGCTGGCGTACATTATTCTGGAAAACAACATTATCTACGTAATGGTTGCTTCCCACAAGTCCCTGTTCCTCTCCTGAAAAATGAATAAACTTCACAGAATATTCCGTAGGAACATCTTTTAGAATTCTGGCTGCTTCCAGCAAAATAGAGGTTCCGCTGCCATTATCGCTGACTCCGGGGCCTACTATCGTATCGTAGTGCCCGCAAATGATCACATACGTATCAGGATATACGGTTCCAGTTTTGGTTATGATTAAATTTTTGGAAGTATTGTTTCCATAGGTAAAAGTATCTTCTGTAATCTGGCTAGCAGTATATCCATAAGATTGATATTTAGCCTTAAGCCATTCCAGGGCATTGGTATTTTCTATACTACCCGTAGTTTTTACACCGAGATTTGAGAAGTCCTGAAGATTGGCTGTAATATTTGCCTGAGAAATTTTATTAACCCTGGTTTGGTAGGCCTGTATAAAATTCTGACCATGAAGACTGTAAGCTGATAAAGAAAGGAGTAAAATAGTTGATATTTTTTTCACTTTTAACTAAAGTTTTTATAGATTTAATAATGAAGCAAATGTAGATAATAAAAATCAATTTTATTTTATGCAAAATGGAAAAAATCTTTAGCGGAGCTTCATTTTTTATAATTGGTTCAAATGGAAGAAAATAAATCTATAGTTTGTGATTTTTAATGAAAAAAATATATTCCGGAAATAACAAAAAATCCCGGGCAAAGCCCGGGATTATATTGATAACAAAAAATTCTACATTATTTTACTTGATCTACAACTGCTTTGAAAGCTTCAGGGTGATTCATTGCTAAATCTGCTAAAACTTTTCTGTTAAGCTCTACGTTGTTCTTTTTAAGAGCTCCCATAAACTGAGAGTAAGACATTCCGTGCTCTCTTGCACCAGCGTTGATACGCGTGATCCAAAGTGATCTGAAGTTTCTTTTCTTCTCTTTTCTTCCACGGTAAGCATATTGCATTGCTTTTTCTACCGCGTTTTTAGCTACAGTCCAAACGTTCTTTCTTCTACCGAAAAAACCTTTAGCTTGCTTCATAATTTTCTTTCTGCGAGCTCTTGAAGCTACTGCATTTACTGATCTTGGCATAATTTAAATTGTTTTTTTGAAATGTGCGGTAATTGTTTCATTACTCTTAGTGGCTCCATTTCAGGGTTAAATTGTTGAATTTGTTTGAATTCTTATAAACCGAATATAGATTTATAAAAACTACTTAATGGCTAATTGACGTAGAACACTTTTCTCATCCACAGAAGCTACGTAAGAAGTCTGCGTAAGATTTCTCTTTTGCTTAGTTTCTTTCTTAGTTAAGATGTGGCTTTTGAAAGCATTCTTTCTTTTAATCTTACCAGTTCCGGTAAGTTTAAAACGCTTTTTAGCACCTGATTTCGTTTTTAATTTTGGCATTGTTCTGCTTTTTTATTGTTTTGTTATCAATATCTTGTCTTTGATTCCTGCAATACAGAGGAATTACAGTTTGCAAAGATACAAAAAAAATCAATCCGAACTTTTATTATCTGTGATTTTGTCACATATCGTGGCAGATGATGATGTATAATTAACCACGATAACCTGCTCCTTTGGATCTGACTTCATATTTATCACAGCCATATGTTTCCTGCACACAGAAAATTTTTTCAGTTGGAAGTTCCATATATTCACTTTTATTAGTGACTTTTTTATATTTATCTTTCTGTGAAACAAAGCACAGCATTGTTCCGAAACTGCTTTGCCCGAAAACACTGTAATCACCAAACATGCATCCGTAGCAATTTTTGAATTGGTATTTATCATCAAATTGATCCCGGATTTGATCAAAAGCAGATTCGATCAGGTCACCCGTTCCGGTATAATTTTTTCCGTCTATGGTTATGGAAAGTGTTATTTTTTCAAATTCAAGTCCGCCTCTTGGTATAGGATTTCCAATAGAGTATTCAATTTTTAAATCGGAATAAAATTCGGAAAAATTTGTTTTGTCTATGATCAGTTGAGAGATAAAAACTTCAAAAATGCAATTGCAAAGCGCTTGTTCAACTATATCTGTATTGTAAATGGGTATCTCAAAAAATGTAAACCTTTTTAGCTGATCATCTGTATATTTAGCTATGTCAGAAACAATTAAGCTGGTAAATTCAGAACCTGAAAATTCGACACCATCAATTTCTGTGAATAAAGTTTTAAAATTATTCTCAATGATTATTGCTGTCTTTCCAAAATTATCTTTGTAAGTTCCGTGATATTTTACCTGTCTTTTCATATTTAATTTCCAATAATCCTGTACACAAAATCTAAAGCTCGTTCACCAAAATATATGAAGTGCTATAGAAACTATTGTCATCTTCCAAGATTAGCCTACGATCGAATAAATAAGAAATATGTAAAATAATACTATAGTTATCCGTATTCTACAAATATAAATAAAGTGTAAACAGATTTACTCACAGTTTATGCCGAAATGATTTAGTAATTGAAAATAAAAAACCTCAAAAATATTTTGAGGTTTATATGATAGGAAACAGACTCAATGTCTGTTAAAACTATTTAGCTGGTTTTTTAGGACTCATCATCATGATCATTCTTTTTCCTTCAAGCTTTGGAAGCTGGTCTACTTTTCCAACGTGCTCCAGTTCCTGGGCAAGTTTTAGAAGTAATATTTCTCCCTGGTCTTTAAAGATAATTGAACGTCCTTTAAAAAATACGTAGGTTTTCAATTTTGAACCTTCTTCAAGAAACTTTTCAGCATGCTTCTTCTTAAATTCATAATCGTGGTCATCAGTCTGAGGTCCGAAACGGATCTCTTTTACAACCACTTTTACCTGCTTGGCTTTTAGTTCCTTCTGCTTTTTCTTTTGCTCGTATAAAAACTTCTTATAGTCTAATATTCTTGCAATGAAAGGCTCAGCCTTATCGGAGATTACGACCAGATCAAGCTCCTGCTCTGTGGCAAGCTGTCTTGCTTTATCTATCGGATAAACTCCCGGCTCTACGTTATCGCCCACCAAACGAAGCTCTCTCACACGAATTTTATCGTTGATCAAGTGTAAGTCCTCCTGTACCGGACGTCTCTGTGGGCCCCTGTTGTTAAATCTTTGTGCTATTGTATTATAATTTTATTGGTTAATTACTATTTTATTTAAAATTAAAAGATTCGGAGATTTAAAAATTAAGAAATTACACGTACGAATCTCTTAATCCCTTAATAACTTAATCTCTTAATTAATTTTATATCGCTGCCTCCTTTTTAAAATAAGCAACAAAATCTTCCATGCTCATGACGCCAAGATCTCCTTCACCACGTCTTCTTACAGAAATTGTGCCTTCCTTCTCTTCATTTTCACCTACAACCAGCATGAATGGGATTTTCTTCAATTCCGCATCGCGGATCTTTTTCCCTGTTTTCTCATTCCTGTCGTCAATCAGACCGCTAATATCGTGATTTTCCAAAAATTGTGAAACTTTTTTTGAATAATCTACATATTTTTCACTGATCGGTAGAATGATGAACTGATCCGGGCTCAGCCATAGCGGGAAATCTCCTGCTGTATTTTCTAAAAGGATCGCAATAAACCGTTCCATAGAACCAAATGGCGCTCTGTGGATCATTACCGGTCTGTGCTTCTCATTATCGCTTCCGATATAGTGAAGATCAAATCTTTCCGGTAAATTATAATCTACCTGGAT
Source organism: Chryseobacterium oranimense (assembly GCF_900129755.1). GTDB lineage: Bacteria > Bacteroidota > Bacteroidia > Flavobacteriales > Weeksellaceae > Chryseobacterium > Chryseobacterium oranimense. The sequence continues at coordinate 245,998 of NZ_FQWT01000003.1, read as the reverse complement.
CGTTCCAAGCTGCCATTTTCTTCCTAAAGCATCTTTTACCATGAAATCCAGTTTCGGACCATAAAAAGCAGCCTCTCCGTATTCTGTAATGGTATTTAATCCTTTTTCTTTTGCAGCGGTAACAATGGCAGTTTCTGCTTTTTCCCAGTTCTCGTCGGTACCGATATACTTTTCAGTATTTTCAGGATCTCTTAAAGAAATCTGAGCGGTGAAATCTGCAAATCCAAGTGAACCAAATACATACAGAACTAAATCGATGGTCTTTTTAAACTCTTCCATCAACTGATCCGGAGTACAGAAAAGGTGGGCATCATCCTGGGTAAATCCACGCACTCTTGTAAGCCCGTGAAGTTCTCCACTTTGCTCATATCTGTACACGGTTCCGAATTCTGCATATCTTTTCGGAAGATCCCTGTAGCTCCATTGTGAAGTTTTGTAGATTTCACAGTGGTGAGGGCAGTTCATAGGCTTCAGCATGAATTCTTCTCCTTCGTTAGGAGTTTTGATTGGCTGGAAGCTGTCTGCACCGTACTTATCCCAGTGTCCTGAAGTTACATATAATTCTTTTGCCCCGATGTGTGGCGACATTACGAATTCATAGCCTCCTTTTTTCTGGGCATCACTAAGGAAATTCTCCAATTTCTTTCTTAAAGCGGTTCCTTTTGGAAGCCATAAAGGAAGACCTGCACCCACTTTTTCAGAGAATGCAAAAATTCCAAGTTCCTTACCTAGTTTTCTGTGATCCCTTCTTTTAGCTTCCTCCAGTCTTTCAAGATATTCGGTAAGCTCTTTCTGTTTAGGGAAAGAAATACCGTAGACTCTTGTCAGCTGAGGATTTTTTTCATTTCCTCTCCAGTAAGCTCCGGCTGCATTTAAGATTTTCACGGCCTTCACAATTCCAGTATTTGGAATGTGCCCTCCACGACATAGATCTGTGAAATTATCATGAGTTACAAAAGTGATCTCTCCATCGTTAAGATTGGAAATAAGCTCCACTTTGTAAGGGTTATCTGCATACGTTTTTAATGCTTCTTCTTTAGAAACAGGATATAAAGAGAATGTTGAACCTTTTTTGGCATTTTCCAAAACTTTCTTTTCAATCTTATCAAAATCTTTTTCGGATAAGCTTTCGTCCCCAAAATCTACATCATAATAGAATCCACTTTCAATAGCGGGTCCGATCGTTAATTTAGCATTAGGATAAAATTCAAGGATAGCCTGCGCCAACAAGTGGGCAGAAGAATGCCAGAATGCTTTCTTACCAAGATCATCATTCCATGTTAACAACTGTACCGTTGAATCCGTCGTTATAGGTGTGGTGGTTTCTACTTGTTTGCCGTTTACAACTGCGGAAATGGTATTTCTAGCCAATCCCTCGCTTATAGATTTTGCCACATCTAAAGGAGTAACTGCTCCTTCGAATTCTTTGACACTATTGTCTGGAAGTGTAATTTTTATCATTGTTTACTAAAAAATTTTAAGATGCAAAAATACGCATTTTTTAGATAAAATACTATATTAGCCTGCATTTAGAATAAGAATTAATATCAAAGAAGAAAAAGATTGCTGTAGTTTTGGGTCTCTTTATTTTTACATTCTGCTTTTTACGGGAAAACAGATCAGGATTCAGGCTTTTACAACCGAAATACTTAAACTCCTTTTTTTACAAATAATCTTTAATTCCAGGCATAGAAAGGAACAATAAGAATTTTGAACACGAGCTAAAAAGTAATGTAAAACTTTCAAAGATTTGTTCCCGGTAACAAGTATATTGAATTAATGCATTAAAAAAACAAAAAAATAATTTTACCATTAAATCATATGAATTTTAATATTGATCTACACTGCGATTTATTATGCTATTTACTTGAAGAAGGTTCGGCAATTGATGACAGGGAATTGGGCTGCTCGCTGCCTTTTTTAAAACAGGGAAACGTGAAGCTTCAGGTAATGGCCATATATGCCGGGACAGGGGGAAACAGCTCTGCTAACGGAATAAAACAGAGTGAAATATTTTCCGAGCTGATAAAAAATGAAAACTTCTTTTTATTCGAAGGCGAAAACTATAAAAACACTGGGAACAGCGATAAAGTAGGTGTTATAGCTTCCATTGAAAATGCCTCCGCTTTCTGTAATGAGGATGACACTTTGGAGGCAGGCTTTAAAAATCTTGAAACGATTATTGAGAACACCAGGAAAATTCTTTACTTAGGAATCACGCATCACACAGAAAACCGTTTTGGAGGTGGAAATAATTCCGAAGCCGGACTTAAAGACGATGGAAAAGTCTTGATAGACTATATTGAAGACAGGAAAATTGCCATAGATCTGGCCCATACAAGCGATCAGCTGGCTTATGATATTCTGAATTACATAGATCAGAAAAATTATAGCATTCCCATTCTGGCAAGCCATTCCAATTACAGAAGCATTCAGGATAAAAAAAGAAATCTTCCGGACGAACTGGCCAAAGAAGTTATTAAAAGAAAAGGCTTAATAGGTCTCAATCTTATAAAAGACTGGCTGGACGATAACAGCCCTGAAAGATTATATGAACATATTCAGCACGGGATTGATCTGGGAGGGAGCGATGCTGTTGCATACGGTCTGGATTTTTTCCATGATAAAGCCCATCCGGACCAATCCCGTTACCCTTTTTTCTTTGAAGGTTATGATGATGCTTCTGCATTTAATACAATCAACAGCAGGCTTGAAAAGGATTTTTCAACTGAATTGATGGAGAAAATCAGTCATAAAAATGCTTTGAAATTTTTAGAAAGAATTTCGGTTTAGATGGTGGCTTCAGGAGCCTCAGCCACCAGATGATATATTTACTGATTGATATGTTAAAAAGCGCTTGGTTGCCTGAGGCTTCCGACGCTACCAGGCATATTTTATTTCTTCCTTTTATACCGTACTTTCTGTTTGATGATCTCAATGACATCCACATTTTTAATCTTGGATTTTACCCAGCCGTGAATATCAATATACAGCAAAGATCTTCTGTAGTATTCATTTTTTGAAAATTCTTCCAGTACTTTGTCAAATGCTTTAAATGATTCCTGCTGACGGCTTAAAACCAGATTGTTAATATTTTTAAAGAATTGAATACTTTCAAAATGGAAAGCTTCAGGTTTTTTCATCTTGCGGGCAAATTTCAGCGTTGAATTGATGAATTCATCATAGTCTTCATCATTACCGGACTCATATTTGGCCATTAAAATCAGGATACGGGTATGAAAAAGAAGATCCTCCTGAACATTCCCTTTACATTCAACCACTTTCATGGAATATTCAATGGATTTCCCAAACATTTTACTTCCAAAAAACATGGCAGCCATTTTCAGGTAAAGAATCATAAAGTGATGTTCATCAATTCTTTCCCTGAGTTTCTCCATCTTCATTTCAATTTCAGGAATAAGTTTTGTGCCTGTAAAAAATTCACCTTTCACAAAATGGATGTTCATTAAAGTATTGTAATGGGTAAGGAAAATCAAAGCCTGCAAATTTTCATTCTGGGCAAAATTCTGGGAATTTACCATGGCATTGAAGTTCTCGAAATGTTCCTCCAGAATGTCAATATTCCCATACAGGAACAGAATTTTCAGCAGGTAAGTATTTCCTTTGATATACCATACCGGATGGCTGAGGATCATTTCAGGCTTTTTATGGAAAAGATCCACCCATTGATAGGCGTATTTCAACGTATACTTATAATCCTGAAGCAGCTGGTTTTTCCAGACATGAGCTTTAAAGTACCATAGCTTCTCTGTAAAATTAAGCTTTTCCAGTTTTATTTTTTGAATCTGATCATTGAAAAGTTCCAATACCTTTTCCCGGTCTGCATCATTTTTCACATAGCCATGCATAAGCATTTCACTGTACAATCTCAGGGAAAGGTTGGAAAGTTCTGTTGCATAATGATTTTGCTTGCTGATTTCCGTAGACTGCTGGATCAGCTCATCAGCTCTTCCTTTAATACTTCGTGTAATAAACTGGGATTCAATTACTTTTTCAAGGTCTATAATTTCTGAAGCTATACTTTTTTCGTCCAGTTCCAATGCGGACTGTTTCGTTTTATCCAGTATTTTTAAAGCCTGTTTGTAAAGTCCTTTCTGATATAGGATGTTGGCAAAATCAAGCTGTTCGCGAAGCTGTATTCTGTAATTCTGATGGCTGGGGTTCATGCGGAGGCTCACCAGGATCTGCTTATAAAGGTGGGCCTTCAGGTTGGAAAGCTGCTGTTTGGTAGAAATTTTTTTCTCAATGATGATATGTTCATCATATTCTTTCATTTTGTCCAGTTCTGAAAAAAGCAGCAGGAATTTAGCGTCCACATTAATTCCCAGACGATTGACGTACAGCTTGAACTGACGTTTTTCAGAAGTGGTTAATGACTTGATCAGTACAAACAAAAAATCTTTCTGCAATTCTGCCATTGTAAATTTATAAAATGTAATATTTTGATTATGAGATAAATAATATTGATTTTCCGGTTGTTGAATATTGTAATTTTCAGCAAAAATGAAAATGCAAAAATATTGTAAGCGGTAGTTTTGATCAAAATTAAGTAAAAAAGTTCATTATGAATTCCGAAAAAATTGAAATTTTTGATACTACGCTGAGGGATGGGGAACAGGTTCCCGGATGTAAACTGAATACAAAACAAAAACTGATTATCGCTGAAAAGCTTGATAGTCTAGGGATTGACGTAATAGAAGCGGGTTTTCCAATTTCAAGCCCGGGGGACTTTGAATCCGTTTCAGAGATTTCCAAGCTGGTAAAGAATGCGAAAGTATGCGGATTAACGAGAGCGAATAAAAAAGATATTGATACGGCTGCGGAGGCACTTAAATATGCAAAAAGACCGCGTATCCATACAGGAATAGGCACTTCAGATTCTCATATCCGATATAAATTCAATTCAACACGGGAAGATATTATTGAACGCGCCGCAGAAGCTGTGAGGTATGCAAAAAGCTATGTGGAAGACGTAGAGTTTTATGCTGAAGATGCGGGAAGGACAGATAACGAATACCTGGCGAAAGTCTGCGAAGAAGTCATTAAAGCCGGAGCTACAGTTTTGAATATCCCTGATACAACGGGTTATTGTTTACCTGAAGAGTATGGGCAGAAGATAAAATACCTGAAGGAAAATGTAAAAGGTATTGAAAAAGCAATTCTTTCATGCCACTGTCACAACGATCTGGGATTGGCTACAGCCAATTCAATTGCCGGAGCTATCAACGGAGCCCGCCAGATCGAATGCACGATTAACGGGTTAGGAGAAAGAGCTGGAAATACTGCTTTAGAGGAAGTTGTTATGATTTTAAAGCAGCATAAAGACTTAAATTTTCATACGGACGTCAATTCAAAGATGCTTAACGAAATGAGCCTTATGGTTTCAGATCTGATGGGAATGCCGGTACAGCCCAATAAGGCTATTGTTGGGGCCAATGCCTTTGCACACAGCTCGGGAATTCATCAGGATGGGGTGATCAAAAACAGGGAAACTTACGAAATTATCGATCCTGCGGAAGTGGGTGTTAATGATTCTTCCATTATTCTTACGGCAAGAAGCGGACGTTCGGCTTTGGCTTACAGGTTCAAGCATATCGGTTACGATATCACTAAAAATGAGCTTGATTTCCTGTATCAGGAGTTTTTGAAGATTGCCGACCGCAAGAAGGAAGTTAAAAATGATGATCTTTATATGATCATGGAAACATGCAGCAGAAAGATAGGATAGTATTAAAATCAGGTAAATTAAAAATGAACAACATAAAAAAGACACTTTTTGATAAAGTCTGGGATGCCCATGTAGTAGAAACTATTCCGGACGGACCTCAAATCATTTATATAGACAAACATCTGATCCATGAGGTAACCAGTCCCCAGGCTTTTGCAGAACTTGAAGCAAGGAATCTTGAAATTTTCAGACCCAACCAGATTGTAGCTACGGCGGATCACAATGTTCCTACGCTTGATCAGGAAAAACCAATCCGGGATGAGCTTTCAAGAAACCAGGTAGAACAGCTTACGGTAAACTGCAGAAAAAATAATATTGAACTATTCGGACTTGGACATCCGTATCAGGGAATTGTCCATATTATTGCTCCTGAGCTGGGAATTACCCAGCCGGGAATGAGTATTGTATGCGGAGACAGCCATACCTCTACCCATGGTGCTTTTGGGGCCATCGCTTTCGGAATCGGGACCAGCCAGGTGGCACAGGTTTTTGCAAGCCAGTGCCTTCTGCTCGATAAGCCCAAATCCATGAGAATAACAGTATCCGGAAAACTGAATGAAAATGTTCAGCCGAAAGATGTGATCCTGTATATTATTTCTAAAATAGGAACCGATGGCGGAACAGGCTATTTCTGTGAATATGCCGGAAATGTTTTTGAAGAAATGTCTATGGAAGGAAGAATGACGGTCTGCAATATGAGTATAGAAATGGGAGCCAGAGGAGGAATGATTGCACCTGATCAGACTACTTTTGACTATGTAAAAGGAAGAGCATTTGCTCCTAAAGGTGAAGAATGGACAGAAAAACAGGCCTATTGGGAAACTCTTAAAACAGATGAAGGAGCTGTTTTTGATAAAGAACTGACATTTGATGCATCACAGATCTTTCCTATGATTACTTACGGAACGAATCCCGGAATGGGAATTTCAGTGAATGAAGTGATTCCTGTCCCTCAAAATGAATCTGAAGAAAAAGCCCTGAAATATATGGGACTTAAAGCAGGACAGGAAGTTTCAGGAATTGAAGTGCATCATGTTTTCATCGGAAGCTGTACCAATGCCAGGATAGAAGATTTCCGTTCTGCAGCACAGTATATTAAAGGAAAAAGTAAATCGGAGAAGGTAACAGCCTTGATTGTTCCGGGTTCCCAGCAGGTCGTGAAGCAGATTTATGAAGAAGGTTTGGATAAAATATTCAGCGATGCAGGATTCCAGATCCGCCAGCCCGGATGTTCGGCGTGCCTGGCCATGAATGACGATAAAATTCCTGAAGGAGAATACTGTGTCTCCACATCCAACAGAAATTTTGAAGGAAGACAGGGGCAGGGTGCGAGGACAATTCTTGCCAGTCCGCTTACGGCAGCAAAAGCAGCGATAGAAGGTAGGATATCTGCTTTTGAAAGTTTAAACTAAATCTATTAAAAAGTACATGCAAAAATTAGTTGTTTTAAAATCCCGCGCAGTACCGCTGCCGGCAGAAAATATAGATACAGACCAGATTATTCCGGCAAGATTCCTTAAAAGTATAGACAGAAAAGGTTTTGGAGAGAACCTGTTCAGGGACTGGAGGTTCAATATTCATACAGGAGAGCCGAATCCGGATTTTGTTTTGAACAATCGTAAATTCAGTGGTGAAATTCTTGTTGCGGGAAATAATTTCGGTTGTGGAAGCAGCCGTGAACATGCCGCCTGGTCTTTAACGGATTATGGCTTTAAAGTAATCATATCAAGCTATTTTGCTGATATTTTTAGAGGAAACGCCCTGAATAACGGGCTTCTCCCTGTAAAAGTTTCCGAAGAATTCTTAAAAGAAATTCTGGAAGGCATTCATGAAAATCCTGATAATGAAATTGCCATTGATGTGGAATTACAGTCTGTAAGCTTTAAAGATACAACCGAGACCTTTGAACTTGATTCTTATAAAAAAATATGCCTGCTAAACGGTTATGACGATATCGATTATTTAATCAGCAAAAAAGAGGCAATACAACAATTCGAACAAAAAACACAAAAGTATGAGCAGCAGTTATTTTAAAATAGCAGTTTTGCCCGGAGACGGGATCGGGCCGGAAGTGGTCGGCGAAAGTATTAAAGTTTTGGATGCTGTGGCAGAAGTTTTTCAATGCCAGTTCAAGTTTTCCTATGGATTAATGGGTGCTGAAGCCATTTTTAAAACCGGAGACCCTCTTCCTGAAGAAACATTGAGGATCTGTAAAGACTCGGATGCTGTCCTTTTTGGGGCGATTGGAGATCCTGTTTTCGATAATAACCCTGAAGCAAAGGTAAGACCTGAACAGGGGCTGCTGAAACTTCGGAAAGAACTGGGACTGTATGCCAATATCCGGCCTCTGAAGACCTATGCTTCACTTATTGATAAAAGTCCGCTGAAAAGAGAAATTATTGAAGGAACGGATATCCAGATCTTCCGGGAGCTGGTAAGCGGTATTTATTTTGGTGAAAAATTTACAGATCCGGATGGTAAATATGCTTACGATGTATGTAAATACAGTACAGAAGAGATTATTCCTATTGCCCATATGGCTTTTAAGGAAGCTCAAAAAAGAAGAAAAAAGCTTACTCTAATTGATAAAGCTAATGTTCTGGATACTTCAAGACTTTGGAGAAAAACCTGCCAGAAAATTGCCCCGCAATACCCTGATGTACAGCTGGATTATATATTTGTAGACAATGCAGCCATGCAGCTGGTTCTGAATCCAAAACAGTTTGATGTGATCCTGACAGAGAATATGTTCGGGGATATTATTTCCGATGAAGCAAGTGTTATCGGAGGTTCCATCGGGCTTTTACCATCGGCATCGATAGGCGAGGAAAATGCTTTGTTTGAACCTATTCATGGTTCTTATCCTCAGGCAAAAGGGAAGGGGATTGCCAACCCTGTTGCATCTATCCTCAGTACAGCGATGATGCTTGATTATCTTGAGCTTCCCGAAGCAGCAGATAAATTGAGAAGGGCAGTGGAGCATGCTATTGAGAACAGGTATGTTACTGTGGATCTTAATTCGGAGCAGCATTATTCCACGAGCGAAGTAGGAAGTTTTATTGCAGATTACATTAAATATTCTGAAAAGTCTTATTACAATTTCGAAAATATCAAGATTGGTAAATCTACAATCGTATAGTTACAAATAAAGTTCACATAAATAATAGATTAGTTAGAAAGGTTCTGTTCCGTTGGGATGGAATCTTTCGTTTTTATCTGCTTAAGATTTTACAAAAAAAAAATTCTGCCTCGTATGAGACAGAACCTTCTATTTTTTGGTATTATCCGTTTTTCCTGATTTGTTTTTTGAAGATTTCTGGACATCTTCTTTATCAATATCAGGGGGATTGCTTTTTTCTGATGAAGCAGGAATGTTCTGAAAATCTTCATTCTGCTTTTTTGTTTCTGCACTGTTGGCAGATTCTTTCTTTTTGTTGTCTTTTGAATCCATAGCGTTATATTTTTAGAGTCCTAAAACACCGAGCTTGCCGGTTTCATCTTCTATGGTATAATCCAAAGCTTTTGCCAAAACGAAAATATTATTGAGATTTTCCAATAATTGTTTGCGACCTTCAGTTCTAAGTTGGTTCTGGTTAACGGACTGTATCGCCGTTTCCTTGGCTTTTTGGGTTACATTTTTAATGTCTTTTTCAGAAATCCTGTTAAAAAAGGAATCATCCAGTGACTGGATTTCAACGCTTGGGGTAATTCTTATTTCCGCATCAGGCAGTTCGGTGATCACTAATTTTTTGTTGATGGAATCTACTTCTATCTTCATTTTATTAAGATCATAAGAAACCTGGGCATTGGTTTGGGTGTAGGTAATAATGCTGTTGTTTGAAACTTCTTTTCCAAACACCTCATAGCCCATTTTGGTTTTCTGCATGCTGGAAATATCCTGCTCCATAACTACCATCTTATTCATTTTAGAGATCTGGTTGGTCAGAATATAATAATCTGACTTTTCCGTCTTTCCGCCAAGATTTAAACATGATTTGAGCCCGAAGAACAGGATGAGCATAACGAGAATTCCCGCTGCAAATGATATGATTACTTTGTAATTTCTCAATTTATTTGTTAAAAATTTCTTTGATTACAGAACTGTCGTCTTTTTTCATGATTTCAACCAGATCCCTTTCAATATATCCGGTGGTAGGCATTTCTATGATCCTTCCGATCTCTTTTCCATATCTTTCAACAATAATGGTAGGGACTTTCTGGATGTTATAGCGTACCTCATCTCCGGTAGGGGATTCCTTTTTGCGGTTTACGGCAATGATTGTCAGTTTATTATCAGGATATTTAAGTTCTTCCAGGATTTTCATTAGCCTAGGGAAATCCCTGTGGCTGTCTTCACACCATGTTCCCATAAAAACGACCAGAGAATAAGTATTGAATTTGGCTTTTTTCAGTTCACCGATGGCTTTCTGATCAATGGCATACTCATCGTGCTCTTTCACGTACCAGTCTGCATACGGAGCTTTCAGGAACTGTTCTTTATATTGGTTCCCTAACAGCATTTTACCGTCATTCTGAGTTTCTACCTCGCGGTTCATCACGACCTTTTGGGCGCTGAACTGCTGGGAAGCCAGGACAAGGCTTGAAACGGCAACAATATTAGTAATAAATTTCTTCATATTATTTTTCGATAATTGTTTTTAAATCTGCAGGAGAATAGTACTTGTTTTTAAGAACTTTATGGTCTGCTTTTCTGTAGACGTTAAATTTCTCTCCCGATTTTTCATAAAAAGATTCTACTTCCTTTTCTTTATAAAATGCTACAGTTTCCTCTGCCTGTTCTGCATTATCGCATGCTTTAGACATATTGGAACGCTGTACTTCGTTAAATAGCTCTACAAATTTATTGCCAAGTCCGAATTCCAGTACAGCTCCGCTTAAAACATACTGAAGATCACACAGGGCGTCAGCAATTTCTACAATATCATTATCGGCAATGGCCTGCTTCAGCTCGTTTAATTCTTCCTGTAAAAGTTCAACTCTAAGGTTACATCTTTCCTGAGAAGGAATTTGTGGGGTATCTAAAATAGGGGCTTTAAAAGTGGTGTGGAATTCTGCTACCTGGTTCAGACTATCAATTTTATCCATGAATTTTATTATTTACAGCAAAGATAGAAAACGATTTTGAAAATTTTGGCATGCACCTACATATCTGTCCCGTAAAAATCTGACTAATTTTTAGTGGAAAAGCTTTGTAACGAAAATCCACAGCCTGAACCGTGGATTTTATTTTAAATTTTTAAGGATAAGATGAACTTTGCAGTTTTTATTATGAATGTATTAAAAAAAAACATCTTGATTTTTCTTAACTTACTTTAATCTCTTCATCTTTCTTAATGGTTTAAGAATGTAAGCAGATTATTCCAATTCTTCATATTCCCAGACACCGGAAATTTTTAAAAGTGTCAATCCCGGCTGCCATTCCCCATAACTGAATACGCAGAAGTATTTTGAGTAACAATTTTGACAGTCCGTTCCAAAATATAAAGTAGGTAAATCATTTACCGTTAACTCTCCGAGATATGATATTCTACGGGAGGTTTCAGTAACGATTTTGTTTTCTAATAACTCATTTCTAGATAGGACTTTGTCTTCATCGTAAATCTGAAAAATAGGGAAGCCGGATTCATAAGGAAAGATTTTAACGGAATTCTCCTGACCGCAATCACAACATATGAATTGGGTTACAGCTGCCGGGACGATTTCATCATTGCTGAAATGGTTTTTGGCAAGGGCTGCCTGCCTGATGAGTTTTATTTTTTTAAATATTGAATACATCTGAGTTTATTTATTGCTGAATCACTGTTCCTACCTGATTATTGTATTTTCCGCTAGGGCTTTTTTTAATGGTAATCCTTACATATCCTTCCTGGGCCAGTTTATTCCATGTTTTCTGATAACCTGTTGCCACATCAATCGGGATTTTCCACATCGTCTGCTTTCCTCCGCCGATCTGATTAAACCAGGGAATTACATCTGCCGTTTGAGATTTGAAAGGTAGTAAATTATTCAAAACATCTATTTCGTAATAGAAATCATATTTATTCTCGGGTTGGTTTAATGCTCTTTGGGAGAAAGTATACACATATCCATTGATGATCGGGCTTGTGAAGCTTCCCCCTAAAGTAGGGACACCCGTTCCGTCATAGCTGCCAACAGCTCCGCTATACCTGTCGAATTTTTGGCCTGCCTGAAACGGAACATCATCAACGATATTGTATCCGCCGTTGGCAGGAGGCCATCCACCATTAAGATTGTTGGCATTGAAAAGTGCTTCCAGCTCGCTCCATTTTCCCTGTTTGTATAAATCAAACGCTTGATTTCTGATGGCCTGGCTTACAGTTCCGGCCGGATCATAGGTTAAGGCGAATTCATCTGCATTTTTATAAAACACATGGGTAACGACTCCCGTGGGATTTTCGGTTTCTTCATTGTCTGAACTACAGGCAACTGAAAATAATAGAGTTGTTACTAAAAAAAGGTACTTGAATAAATGTTTCATGGTAAAAGTTTTATGGTTATTTTTTTAAGCTTTGGGTATTGTTTTTTATGAAATAAACTTGCTCCGACAATTTTTTTATTGCAGACCATTTAAAAAATAAAAATTCAGTTGAGAGGCTTATATGGTATGAGCTGAGGGCACAATTATCAGTTCTATCAAGCCCGATCAGTAACGGTACAAAGAAATCTGAATGATAAATTTAAATTAAAAATTTTAAATCTTAATAAATTTTGTTTAAATAAGTAATTACAATTGAATTTTAATTATTTATATTCTGTTTTTAGAGTTTTATTTGTATTATAAATGTCCGTTAATGTTTTAAAATCATAGACATAAAAAAAGACTGCCCGAAGGCAGTCTTCCAAAGTGTTTACTGAATGGTTATTAATTTTTAATAAATCTCTTGGCAGTTTCTCCAACCTGGATCATATAAGCGCCTTTGATAAGTCCGCTTACATTAACGCTGCCTCTTTCAAGTTTTCCTGAATTGATTAGTTTTCCACCCATATCGAAGATTTTATACTCTTCTGATGTCGTGTTTGAAATATGTAATACATCTCTTGCCGGGTTTGGATACAACTTGATATCAGTGATCAGATCCTTGATATCTGTAAGTTCTCCTCTTCCTGAAGAAACAATATTCAGGGTATAATCCTCAACCTGTCCATAAGTATAGGCCTCACATGAAGAAGTAGGTACGGAGCTGTATTTCATCATTACTCTCATTCTTGTAGAGCCAACAGTGGCAGTTGCAGGGATAGTAATACTTCCGGTTACAGGGGTTGTTGTGGAACCTGCTTTGGACCAGGCAAGCTCTCCGCTGTCTGTAAAGTCGCCGTCACCGTTATAATCAATATATACCGCGTAAGCTTCGCTGTAAACCGTTGAAGTCCATGTTGGAGTTATCGAAATGGTATAAGCGCTTCCTCTTGTTACATTCGTAGAAACTGAAGTGAAGTTCTCATAACCTGCTGTTCCTGTTGAAGTATTATTGATGGTTCCGAATTTCACATTTCCGATTCTTTCATCTGCTGTATTGCTCGCAGAAGAAGAGCAGTAAGTTACCGTACCTCCTGAAAGGGTGGTAACGCTCACTGTATTGCTTGAAGGAGAAACGTTTCCTGCTGCATCTTTAGACTTAACAGTGAAGCTGTAAGTAGTTGCAGGTGTTAAGCTTGTTACTGTATATGTTGTAGATGCTGTAGAACCAATTAATGAAGTACCCTGATACACATCGTAACCTGTAACGCCTACATTATCTGTAGCTCCACTCCAGGAAAGATTAGTGCTAGTGGCTGTAGTTCCGGAAGCTGCAAGGGTAGGAGCTGTAGGTGCTACGGTATCCGTACCTCCGCTGCCTGCATTCACTGTAATATTGGCATTGTTCACATCAAAGAAGATATGGTTTGAGCCTTTTACCATAATTCTTCCTGTTGTTGTAGATGAATTTGGAATCGTTACGGCCTGTGTTCCATCGTTTGGAGTTCCTGCAAGAAGGGTAGTCCATGTATTTCCACTGTCTGTTGACCATAAAATGTCTACATTGGCAGCATTCACGCCATTAGCAGTTGTTCCTGCTACATTCCATGTTACGGTTTGTGAGGTTCCTCCCGTATAGGTAGTTGCGGAGTTCTGTGAAGAAACACTGAAAGGTCCTGCTGTTCCGTTTACTGTAATTAAAGCATCGTCGGAATTATTTCCTGAACCTCCGGCTCTGTTATCACGTACTGTAAATCTGAAATTTAATGATCTTGCAACGTTGGAAAGTGCCTCAACTGTGATCTCTGATCCCGCTGTAGTTGTAGCTCCTGCTAAGATAGATGACATTTTGGGGAAATATCTTGTTGGAGAAGTTGTAGGAGTCCATGATCTGAAAGTTGGACCTGATGCTTTGGTAGCACTGGCTGCTGAGCTTGCTCCGGTTTGGGATGATGAAGCGTTGTCCATCTGTTCCCAGATATAGGTTAATGAATCTCCGTTGGCGTCAGTTCCTGTTCCTGTAAGCATGAAAGGTGTGCCTTTAGGAATCGTATAGTCAAGACCGGCATTGGCTGTAGGAATGGCATTTCCTGTTGAAGTGCTTACCGGACATGTTTTTGCTTTAATATTATTGGTGATCTGCTGGATGCTTATCGCATGGAAAAATGCATCGGAATGAGGCTGGATATCCTGAGAGGTAATTCCTGCATACCCCATAATGGTTGATCCTGAGCCCGGTTCCATATTCGCGCCGGTTCCTTCATTGTTCATAGAGAAGGTGTGATTTCCTCCAAACTGATGGCCCATTTCGTGGGCAACATAATCAATATCAAAATTATCTCCTGATGGAATAGCGTCTGCCGGTGAAGTATATCCGCTTCCTTTTGATCCGTTTGTACAGATACAGCCGATACATCCTGCATTTCCGCCTCCTCCGGAAGCACCGAATAAATGCCCGATGTCATAATTGGCTTCTCCGATCACAGAAGTAAGGGTGCTCTGAAGCTGTGAATTCCAGTTGCTCATTCCTGAAGCGGGAGAATATGGGTCTGTAGAAGCGTTGGTATAAATTACAGCATCATTGTTGGCGATCAGAACCATTCTTGCTGCAAAATCTTTTTCAAAAACACCATTTACACGGGTCATTGTATTGTTGATGGCGGCAAGGGCATTTGCTTTGGTGCCTCCAAAATACGTTGTATATTCCCCGGTAGTTGAAAGGGCAAGCCTGAATGTTCTCAGCTTGGCATCATCTGCATTGGGCCTGGCAGCAAGGGTATTGTTGGACACTCCTTTTTGGGCTACGTCGATAACGGTACATTCGAATTTGCTAAGATCATCTTTTTTGTCGGACTTTCTATATACTACATAAGAAGAAAGGTCTTTGGTGTAAGGCTCGATAAACACTGCAGATTTATCTCCATAGATCTCCATGGAAGAAAGACCAAGGGAAGAGGTGCTGAAATACACAGTTGAATTAGAATCGCTAAGGCCTTCGCCTACATAAGATTTGATATCCGGATACTTCGCGGCAAGCTGAGGGTCAAAGTTTGAATTTTCTCTTACTTTAAAGTTTTCCATTTTCCCTTCAGAATTGGGAAAAGAAATGATAATCTCTGATTTTTCTCCCGGAGCAAGTCTTTTCGGGGCCTTGGCGAGAGCGTTTTTCAGTCCTTCAAAATCTAAGCTGTAGATTTTCGGATTGTTGATTTGGGTTTTGTTTTCAAAAACGTTTGAAGGTGCTTTTTTTGAACCTTCACTCCAGAGACGGTCAGTCTGCGCGAAAGAGATGCCTGTAATAAGAAGCATCCCAATCATGGATAATTGTTTTTTCATATGAAATTTTATTTTTGATTGTGGAATATCAAAGCTAATAAAAAATTTATTACGAAAAACAAAATTATTTAAGAAATTTTTAGAACATCTGTTCAGTTTATTATGCAATGCATTGAATATAATTTAAAATGTATTATCTCAAAAAAAGAAAATAGCACACGCAAAATACGTATGCTATTTACTTATCTTAATATAAGTCTAAATTATTACATCTGGTCGTCAGCCGTAGGTCCGTATAAGCCAGGTACGTTATTCCCTGTTGCTCTCAGATAAACAATCAGCTCACCTCTGTGGTGGTATAAGTGATTGTATAAAAAAGAACGGATCACCTGGATCTTCGGCATAGGAGGGAAAAGTGGGTTTCCACCCATTTCCATTTTCCATTCGTTAAAATAGTGGTCTTCATTTGAATTTTCTATAACTTTCTGTGCCTTGGCTACATTTTCTTCAAATTTTGCTACAATATTTTCAGCTTTGGAAATATCACCTTTATCATACTGATAGGTTCCCATATCGAAAACATCCTGATTGAAAGTTGCTTCATACCAGTTATATACTTCTGCAATGTGAGAAGCTAATTGGCCGGTAGTCCAGTTCTTTTCAGAAGGTTTCCAGTTCAAAGCACTATCCGGGATCGCTTTTAACAGTTTTCTTGTGCTTTCTGCTTCATACAGAAATTCACCTAAGAGGGCTTGTTTAATCATTTGTGTATGTATTTGAATTATTTTGTAATGTCTCTTCCTATTACAAGTCTCTGGATTTCTGAAGTTCCTTCACCGATCGTACATAATTTGGAATCTCTGTAGAATTTTTCAGCAGGGAAGTCCTTGGTATATCCGTAACCTCCGAAAATCTGAACGGCATTGTTGGAAATTCTTACGCATGCTTCAGAAGCATATAATTTTGCCATAGCGCCTTCTTTAGTCATTTTTTGCTTGGCATTCTTCAGGGTTGAAGCTCTTTGGATCAGAAGTTCAGCTGCATCAATTTCAGTGGCCATATCGGCAAGCATAAAGTTGATAGCCTGGAATTCAGCAATTGCTTTTCCGAACTGGTGTCTTTCTTTAGCATATTTTAAAGCCGCTTTATAAGCTCCTCTTGCTGTGCCTAAACTTAAAGCTGCGATAGAAATTCTTCCTCCGTCCAGGATTTTCATTGCCTGTTTAAAACCTTCGCCCACCTCTCCTAAACGGTGAGAATCCGGTACACGAACATTATCGAAAATAAGTTCAGCAGTTTCAGAAGCACGCATTCCCAGTTTGTTTTCTTTTTTTCCGGAAGTAAAACCTGGCATTCCTTTTTCCAAAACGAAAGCTGTGGAGTTGTTTTTGGCTCCTATTTCACCTGTTCTTGTCATTACCACAGCAATATCTCCGGAAATAGCATGAGTGATAAAGTTTTTAGCCCCGTTAATGACCCATTCGTCACCGTCTTTAACAGCAGTGGTAGACATGCCTCCTGAATCGGAACCTGTATTGTGCTCCGTAAGCCCCCATGCTCCGATCACTTTTCCTGAAGCAAGCTGCGGAAGCCATTTATTTCTCTGGTCTTCATTTCCGAACTCATAAATATGGTTGGTGCACAGTGAGTTGTGTGCAGCTACAGAAAGACCAATAGACGGATCTACCTGAGATATTTCGTCCAGAATAGTAACATATTCATGATAGCCTAAACCGGAACCTCCGTACTGCTCAGGAACTACAATTCCCATAAATCCCATTTCTCCCAGCTGGTGAAAAAGATCTTTTGGAAACGTCTGGCTTTCGTCCCATTCCATAATATTCGGTCTGATATTTTTTTCAGCAAATTCTCTTGCTGTTTCTGCTATCATTTTAATGTTGTCAATAGTCTCTGTGTTCATATAGATAAAATAGTTAGTTCCCAAAGATAATTAAATTGATGGAAAGCCAAAAATAATTATTCAGCTTGGGGTGGCAAATACGCAAGATTTTAATAATCAATTTTTTATATTTTAACAATTAATGATTTTTTAATAAAAATTTCAGAACTTTAAGTGTTTTAATTTACTATTTTAGCCACCCAATTTTTAAGGAATGAAAAAATTTTTACTGCCTATTATTTTAATTGCATCATTTGTTTCTGCCCAGGCTCCGGCAGGATACTATGACGGAACGACCGGACTTACAGGCTATGCACTGAAGTCGAAACTGCATGATATTATTTCTGAAAAGAATGTGAACTGGCATTACGGTGACCTTCCTAATTTTTATAATCAGACGGATTTAGATAAGTATTATGATCATGGGCCGGGTAATACGACGATATTACTTGATATTTATTCGGAAATTCCTGGCGGAGCGGATGCTTACGAATATACATCGGCCAATTTAATAAGTACTTCGGGAGCCGAAGGGCTGGGCTTCAACAGGGAACATGCTGTTCCGCAGAGC
This sequence comes from Chryseobacterium oranimense, assembly GCF_900129755.1. Lineage (GTDB taxonomy): Bacteria > Bacteroidota > Bacteroidia > Flavobacteriales > Weeksellaceae > Chryseobacterium > Chryseobacterium oranimense. The sequence goes on along the minus strand of NZ_FQWT01000003.1, from coordinate 228,003 downwards.
ACCTTTAACAGTGATTATCCCATGTATTCTGACCTGCATTTTGTGATTCCTACGGATGCCAGAATCAACCAGCTTAGAAATAATTATCCTTACGGTGTTGGGAATTCCACGGTTCATTATACTTTCACAAATTCATCTAAAATTGCAAATAGCGCTATTCCTAATTATGTTTATACCAACAGGGTCTATGAGCCTGTTAATGAATTTAAAGGAGATATTGCGAGAATGCTGCTTTATTTCGCGGTAAGATATGAAGGTAAATTGCCATCGTTTAATTACTCCACGAATATTAATCCTGCGATAGACAGGTCTCCTCTTGACGGAACCGCAGAACGGGCTTTTGATCCGGCTTATATTTCGATGCTTCTGCAGTGGCACGTTCAGGACCCTGTATCTCAAAGGGAAATTGACCGGAATAATGCCATATATGCCATTCAGAGAAACAGGAATCCTTTTATTGATAACCCTCAATGGGTGAATGCTATCTGGGTCCAGACGCCTGATGCTGTGGCACCACAGGCTCCTTTAAACTTAAATTCTACCCAATCCGGAGCTTATTATACCAATCTAGCATGGTCGCCAAGCACAAGTTCAGATGTTATAGGGTATAATATTTATCAGAACGGGACTCTTGTAGCCACAACAAAATCTACATCCATAGTTATTGATCATCTGGTACCTTCCACCTCTTATCCGTTTACAGTGAAAGCGTATGATCAGGGTTACCTGCAGTCCCCTGACAGCAATGCAATTACGGTATCAACAACAGCTGCAGATACAAATTCAAAAGATCTTTTTATCGTTAAATACATTGAAGGAACGGGTAATAACAAAGCTTTGGAAAATTGTAAACAAGACAGGGCATGAAGTAGATTTAAACAACTACAGCATACGGGTACAATATTATAACAGCACCTCCGATTCTTATTATTTCGGAAACAGTTTTGAACTTGAAGGAAAGGTGCCCAACAACGAAACTTTCGTGGTCCTGAATCCTAAATCTGCCTTATCATGTTACACCAACAATGATGCACGATTCCTTACAGCAGGTGATGCCTTGACTTTTTCAGGAACCCAGTACGTAGAGTTAACCTATAAATCAACAACAGTAGATGCTATAGGAAGCAAGTTTGTAAGTAATTCATACGGAGATGTTTCCCTTTACAGAAAAAATACCGTTACGCAACCTAATGCAACATTTAATATTGGTGAGTGGGATTCGTACGGGGTTAATTACTGTCAGAATTTAGGAACCCTTTCTGCTTCAGATGTTATTTTAGCGGGAAATGAAATTAAAATTTACCCTAATCCGGCCTATGACAATATTTTTGTGAGTGGTAAGGCTGAAAGTGTAAAATCAGCTCAGGTTTTAGACTTTTCCGGAAAATTGATCTATTCTGAACAGAATCCTTTTAAAAACTAGAATAATATTTCGGTACAGGACCTTTCATCTGACGTATATCTTCTAAAGCTTGATGATAAAACCTATCAGTTTATCAAGAAATAAACAAACCGTCATTGCGAGCGTAGCGAAGCAATCTTTTACTTGCTTAATGTAAAGAAGTGTTTGGGATTGCTTCGCTGCGCTCGCAATGACATAAAAGAAAAAGTCGTTTTTGTCAGCATTTTCGCCTGAACAACGCATCATTGATATAAGCAGATTCACTAATAATCAATATCTATAAGTGTTTCTGCTTATATTTTTTATTTATAAGTAATTATGCTTATATTTGCACAATGATAGCGGTCATAACCGGTGATATTATAAATTCACAGCATGCAGACACAGAAGTTTGGATCACCAGACTCAAGAATCTCCTGGAAAACTGGGGAAGTTCACCGCTCGCATGGGAAATCTACAGAGGAGACGAATTTCAGTTCAAATGCAATATAGATGAAGTATTCTGGCGTTTCCTAGCCATTAAGTCCCTTATAAGAAGTCAGGAAAATTTAGATGTGAGAATTGCCATAGGCATCGGGGAGGAAAATTTTTCCTCTGAAAAAATCACCGAATCCAACGGAACAGCTTACGTGTATTCCGGAAGGCTGCTGAATGACCTGAAAAGTGACGGCCACACCGTTTCGATAAAAACCTCAAATGAAGCTGTAGACAGGGATTTGAATATCCTTCTGAAATGGTCTTCAAAGGATTTTGACAGCTGGACGGTAGCTACCGCAGAAATCATCCATGAAATGATCATGAACCGGGATATCACACAGGAAGATCTCGCCAAGAAATTTGCTATTTCACAGTCCTCTGTAAGCCAGAGACTGAAACGCGCCAACTACGACCTTATCGTAGAAACCAACCAGTATTTTAAAAAGAAAATCTCAGAACTGTAAGCATGATCTTTATTAAACTCATATTGGCACATTTACTCGGGGATTTTATTCTTCAGCCAAATTCATGGGTTGCAGATAAGGAGCGTCGTAAACTGAAAAGCCCGTATTTATACCTTCACGTGCTGATCCATATCGTTTTAAGTTTCATTTTTCTATGGAATATAGATCTGTGGTGGGTTGCATTGCTTGTCGGGGGTACTCATTTTATTATTGATGCTTCAAAACTGATCTTCCAGACTGTAAAAAATAAAAAAAGATGGTTTTTTATTGATCAGCTGCTGCATATTCTTGTGATTGCCGGAATTTCATTCTATTACAAGGAATTCAGTTTTGAATTCCTGCAGAATCAGGAAGTTTTAAAAGTAGTGATGGCTGCATTGTTCCTTACGACGCCGGCTTCAATTTTCATCAGGATACTATTGTCTTCATGGACTCCGGTTCCGGAGACCCAAAGCAGTTTACAGACCGAATCTCTTTCGAGTGCCGGAAAATATATAGGAATTTTGGAACGCCTTCTTGTTTTCACTTTTATTATGGTGAATCACTGGGAAGGAGTAGGCTTTATGGTGGCTGCCAAATCGGTTTTCAGATTCAGTGATCTGGCACAGGCCAAACAGCGGAAACTGACGGAATATGTACTGATCGGTACGCTCCTGAGTTTCGGATTGGCGGTTTTAACAGGAATTTTAATTAAGTAATTATAAAATAAATCTAACTAATACGAATTTAGAAATGGAAAAGAAAGAAATGTTGTACGAAGGTAAGGCAAAACAGGTATTTGCTACCGATAATCCTAACGAAGTGGTGGTACGTTTCAAAGACGACGCTACAGCATTTAATGCTCAGAAAAGAGGATCTGTGGATCTGAAAGGTGAAATGAACAACGCCATCACCACTCTTATTTTCGAATATTTAAATGAAAAAGGGATTAAAACTCATTTCATTAAACAATTGAACGAAAGAGAGCAACTGGTAAAAAAAGTATCCATCATTCCACTGGAAATGGTTGTAAGAAACTATTCTGCAGGAAGTATGGCTCAAAGACTAGGAGTGGAGGAAGGAATTAAATCTCCGGTTACCATCTTCGATATCTGCTACAAAAAAGACGAGTTGGGAGATCCGCTTATCAATGATCACCATGCTGTTTTCTTAGGAGCAGCCACTTATGAAGAGCTTGATGAAATGTATGAGCTTACCTCTGATATCAACGAAATCCTTATCGATCTTTTTGATAAAATGAATATCATCCTTGTTGATTTCAAAATTGAATTAGGAAAAACGGCAGACGGCGAAATTATCCTTGCCGACGAAATTTCTCCTGATACCTGCAGACTTTGGGATAAAGATACCATGAAAAAGCTTGATAAAGACAGATTCAGAAGAGACCTGGGTGAAGTTACCGAGGCTTATGTGGAAATCTATAACCGTCTTAAAGCGCTTCTTCAGAAGTAAGATTTTTAGATAAAAAATTAGATGTTAAGTTTTTTTATTTAACATAATATTTAATTTTTCATCTAATTTAAAAATCTATCAAAATAAAATCTAGATTAGAAAAAATAGAAATGAAAAGTTTAGAAATTCATAAAAGTGAATATTTAAAACAATTTGAAACTCAAACCTACGGAAGGAATCTTTTCAGAACGCAGGAAGAAGAGAGACTGGACGCTCCGAATGAGGAGTGCGGTATCTTCGGAATGTATTCTGATGATGATCTGGATACGTTTTCTCTTTCACAGTTCGGGCTTTTTGCATTACAGCACAGGGGCCAGGAAGCATGTGGTATTTCTGTTTTAAAGGACGGGAAAATCACCAATATGAAAGATGAAGGTTTGGTTTTGGATGTTTATAAAGAGATCTCTGATCCTGAAACTTTTATGGGAAATTCTGCAATCGGGCATACACGTTATACCACTGCAGGAGACAAAAAGAAGTATAATTTCCAGCCATTTTTCGCGAAAAACGAATATGACCAGATTATTCTTTCTATAGCGCATAACGGTAACCTTACCAATGCAAAAGAATTAAAAGCCGAATTGGAAGCTGAAGGCGTAGTTTTCAGAGCTACTTCCGATTCTGAGGTTATTTTAAGATTAATCCAGAAAAATCTTGATTTGGGCCTTCGTGGAGCAATCAAAGCAACAATGGAGAAAATTGAAGGAGCCTATTCGGTGGTGGGAATGACAAGAAATAAATTCTTTGCATTCAGAGATTTCAACGGAATCAGACCTTTGGTTTTAGGAGCAATCAACGAGAATTCTTACGTTGTGGCCTCCGAATCTGTTGCTCTTGATGCTGTAGGAGCTCAGTATGTTCGCGACATCCTTCCGGGAGAGATCATTTATACCAATGAAAACGAACCCGGAAAACTTAATTCCTATATGGTGAATGAAGAAAAAGGAAAGCAGAGGATCTGTTCTTTCGAATATATTTATTTTGCCAGACCGGACTCTACCTTAGAAAACATCAATGTATATGAGATCAGGGAGAAATCCGGTGAGAAAATATGGGAACAGGCACCTGTAGATGCTGATGTGGTAATTGGCGTTCCTGATTCAGGAGTTCCGGCTGCCATAGGCTTCTCTAAAGCTTCAGGAATCCCTTTCCGTCCGGTTCTGATCAAAAACAGGTATATCGGAAGAAGCTTCATTGTTCCTACACAGGAAATGAGAGAAAGAGTAGTAAATCTTAAGCTTAACCCGATTATTTCCGAGATTAAAGACAAAAGAGTAGTGATCATCGATGATTCTATCGTAAGAGGAACCACTTCCAAGCGATTGGTGAAAATTCTGAAAGATGCGGGCGTAAAAGAGATCCATTTCAGAAGCGTTTCTCCACCTATCATTGCGCCTTGCTATTTAGGTATTGATACGCCTTCAAAAGATGATCTTATTTCGGCTAACATGACCACAGAGCAGCTTAGAGATTACCTGGGTGTGGATTCATTGGAATTTTTAAGCACAGACAACCTTAAAGAGATTTTAGGGTCTTCCAACCACTGCTTCGGATGCTTTACAGAAGAATATCCTGTAGAAAAAGGAGAGGAGATAGAATTGTTCAATTAATTCTGTCAATTTGAAATAAATAGGCCCGGCTTTTTATAAAGCCGGGTCTTTTGTTTTTATGAACTTGTTATAAGATAATTTTATCCGTTAAAATTTGATTAATAAGCAATTAACCGTCCGATGTCATTTTCCATGATTCTTCTTTCAGCTTCTCACTTATCATAAATATATCAAAAGCTTAACATTCCTGTATCATACAACAGAAGAGCAAATTCTAATTTTGCACAATATAACTTCAGGATATGGAAAAAGTTTTTTTAACGGGTATTTTTCTCGTATTTGCCCAATTATATTCTTCCCAGTCTTTCGATAAACAGGCACATCGCGGAGGAAAATCCTTATACCCCGAAAATACGGTTCCGGCCATGAAAAATGCTTTAAAAATGAATGTTACAACCCTGGAAATGGATCTGGCTATCACGAAGGACAAAAAAGTAATTCTTTCTCATGATGCTTTTCTTTCCCCTGAACTGGTAACAAAGCCGGATGGAACTTATATTCCGAAAGATTCAGGTTTCTATTATAAAATCTATGACATGTCTTATGCAAAGATCCGGACATTTGACGTAGGGTTAAAAAAACTTAACAATTATCCTGACCAAAAGAAAATGAAGGCACAGAAGCCTCTTTTTTCAGAAGTAATCGATGCATGTGAAGCTTACGCCCGCGAACTGAAAAGACCCTTGCCTTTTTATAACATAGAAACAAAGACACGTCCGTTTTCAGATAATATATTTCACCCTGAACCTAAGGAATTTGTAGATATGATGATGAAAATTATTGTTGAAAAAGGAATTCAGAACCGTGTGATTATCCAGTCGTTTGATCCCAGGACTCTGGAAATTATTCATAAGGAATATCCGCGGGTCATGACTGCCTTGCTGGTAGAAAAAGTGGATGATAAAAAGCTCGCACAGCAGATGAATCATTTCGAAAACATCCCTGTAGCTAAATTCAGGGAATACCCGGACCATTTGAATGGGGTAGCCGGAGATTTAAAATTCCTGAGTTTTACTCCAACTATTTACAGTCCGGACCATAGGCTGGTTACTCCGGAACTTGTAAAAGAATGTCATGCATTGGGAATGAAAGTTATACCATGGACAGTGAATACCAAAGAGCGATTGAAAGAATTAAAGGATATAGGGATAGACGGTGTCATTAGTGATGATCCGAGAATATTTGAATAATACCTGTCCTGATCAATATAAATAGCCGGAAGAAAATCTTCCGGCTATTTTATACCATGCAGTAAATCTGCATTTCGGTTAAAAAATTGGTTGGTATTGTTAGAATTTATAATTCAGGCCTAACTGAAACGTTCTGTGGTTAAGAGGTTCAGTACCTTCAGGCTTATGATTTCTCATATCAGTAAGACTGTTGATATATCTTGCATTGATACCAATGTTATCAGTAATATCATATCCAAGACCTAAACCAAGACCTAAATTAAACTTGTTAATATCGTCCTTATTGATGTCCTCAGAATTAGTTACAGACTGAGTAGTTGTAACTCCTCCCGTCGTTGTAGAAATAGTGCTGTTTCCTGAGTTTTTCCCGTTGATGAAATAACTGAATTCAGGTCCGGCTTCTACATAAAATCTTTCTGTAGGTCTCATCTGCACCATTAAAGGAACAGAAATATAGTTCATGGTTGTTTTGTAATCGCTTTTAGTCTTAATGTTCGTATCACCAGTGGTTACATCCGTAGAGGAAATTACATTTCTTGCCCCTAACTGGTTATACAAAACCTCCGGCTGTAAGCTGAATTTCTGAGAAAGTGGAATATTAACTAAAACTCCTGCATGAAATCCGATTTTCTGGTTATTAAGGCTTAATTTCTGCTCACTGAAGTAAGAAGAGTTTCCTCCTGCTTTAATACCAAATCTGATAGGTTGTTTTTCTTTTTTAACGGGTTCCGGGTTTACTGTTTTCGTTTCTTGTGTTTGTATTTCCTGAGCGAACGTCATCATGCCAGCAGTAACTGCCAACCCTAGAAATAACTTCTTCATAATTTTATTTTTTAATTTTACTATTTTACTTCTCATCCGATTTTTCAATCAGACTTGATTTATTTTGCAAAATGCTTGCCAAACTCTGAAAACCCTTACTGTAAGGGGTTTTGTGATGGTTTTTAGGATTGCTTTAATAGTACTTTTAACTGTTTTTTATGAAAAATTATATTATGAAAATTTGATTTTTAATCATGATTTTGAAGTAAATTGATTTTATGTTGACAATTCGATATGGAATTAAATCCTGTGAAAAAATGAATAAATAAATAGAGATTTTAATGGTATTTACCTGAAATTTCAGTTGTTGTGATGCCAAATTCTTTCTTAAAAGCAAATGAAAAATGAGACAAATCTTCAAACCCCAGATCCATATAGATATCCGTTGGCCTTAGCTTTTTTTCTTCAATCAGGAATCTTGCTTCCTGCAGTCTGCGTTTTATAAGCCAGCGGTTCGGGGTTTCATTAAAAATGGTTTTGAAATCCCTTTTAAAAGCAGACAGGCTGCGCCCTGTAAGAAATGCAAACCGCTCCATACTTACATTGAATTTGTAATTTTGCTGCATAAATTTCTCCAGATCCAGACGCCCAGGAATACCAAAATCAAAAAGGACATCAGAAAGTGCCGGATGGAGTTGTAAAAGGATGAGTAATAATTCTTCTCTTTTTACATCGGAAAATGTTTTATCGATACTTCCTGAATTTTGGTAATAAGGCTCCAGAGAAAGCAGAAAACTTTCTATAAGCTGGTCTCTTTTAAGCCTTATAAAAGCGTCATCTGAATCATAATTCTGAAAAAGAATATTGTGTTTTTTCTGAAAACTCTTAAGAAAAGCTTCATCAAAAATAAAAATCACCTTCTCAAACTCATTATTATCTTTTACCTTGTTGTATCGGGCCAGCCTGTTTTTACGGATAATACAGCTTTCCCCGGGTGTAAGCTTGTAATGTTTGTTGCCGTCATACCCGTTCATTTCACCTTTTGCCAGAAACAGGAAAAAATGCTCTGCTATAAATTGTTCAGGTGAAATTAAGGGGCCTACAAAGCAGGATTTTATTTCAGTTATTTTCATGATCTGTTACTTTACATCGTTCCACCATTGTTTGAATACCTGTGAATTGTTATCTAAATCTACCAATTCTCCGATCATTGGTGTGGCAAGGTGATAAGGCTTTGATTTTGACAGTGCAGTGATCTGTTTCAGAGGTTCATTCCATGGATGCTTGGCTAAAGTAAATTTGGAGTGATGAACAGGTAATAGATTTTTAGCCTTTAATTCCACGGTTGCCAGTGCAACTTCTTCTGGCAGTTCATGTACGGACTGCCACGCTTTGTTGTATTGTCCGCACTCCATGACAGCCCAGTCGACAGGCGGATATTTTTCTGCAATTTCCTTAAAACGGCCGGTATAGCCTCCATCACCGCTGTAATAGATATTCATAGCCGAAGACTGTATATAAAAAGACAGCCATAAAGCCTGTGAACTTGTGAAATTCCTTCCTCCGTCGTGATGCGTACTTTCAGCATAAATGATAAAGCCTGGTTTTACCTGTGTTTTATCGCCCCAGTCTTTTTCCAGGATCTGTTGGGAAGTATAACCCCATTTTTCGTAATGAGCACCGGCCCCCAGACCACAGATCACATGTTTTACCTTAGGCTGCATTGCTTTGGCCGTTTCATAATCCAGATGATCATAATGGTCATGTGAAAGCAGCATATAATCGATCTCCGGCATATCGGCAGCAGTATAAATGTCAGTCCCTTTATAGGCTTTCACGCTTCCCGGCAATGGCGATGCATTTCCGCTAAATACAGGATCAACCAGGATTTTCACACCATCCAGCTGTAAAAAGAAGGAAGAATGCCCGAACCATACAATAACGTTCCTGTCAGCCGGAATCGCTTTCAGATTTGTCTTTATTGAAGGTAGTGCTTCCTGGGGTTCCGTGTGAGGATATTTTTTTGTCAAGGCTTTCCATATTTCCCCGGTGAAGCTGTAACCTTCAGAAATAATAGGTTTCTCTACGAAATTTCTAAATTTTCCGTCTTTATAATGAGGCGATTTTTTTATCATTTCCATCCTTTTACCTTCAGGCAATGCCCCGAACTGAGGTTGTTTCAGATAAAAATAAGTGGCAATAGTTAAGACAGCAATGATGCACAGCAAAGCAACCATTGTTATTTTGAATATTTTCAGAGACCGTTTCATTATTGTACCTGTAATTTAATATCTTTTACTTCCGGAATTGACCGGCTACATCCCTTTGATATCCAATTGACCATGCCCGGACCCATTTTGCGAAAGGCTAATGTTTTTTTTCTGGCAGATAATTTAGCCGGATTTTCCAGGCTTATCAAAATTACTTCTTGTCCGGTCAATTCTGTCGTGCCGGTAATTGCTGTTTTCATTGTGTTTATTTTATTAAATCCATCTTGATCAGGCTGTTTGCCGTGGCTAATACAGCTTCTTCAACGGGACGGGGCTTCCATCCCAGCATGATGATCGCTTTTTCACTGCTTGCTTTTTTCACCATACCCAAATAAGGTTCAACGGCTTTCAGTTTAGGATTAAATATAGCTAATAATTTGATAAACCAATTGGGTAATTCTTTAGAAGGTACTCTGGCCGCTTTGCCATCCAGATTTTTTCTCAGAATATCGGCAATATCCAATAATGAGTAGCCTCCTCCGGCAACGGCAATAAATCGCTGGCCGTTTGCCTGTGGCAGTGTCATAGCTTTATAATGAAGATCGGCAACATCACGTACATCAACATATCCTGAAACAATTTTAGGACAGGCCTTCATATTGCCGTTCAGCATTTGCTTGATATTTTGGATTGAATGTGAAAAATCATCTGCCAGAACAGGCCCCAGCACTCCGGTAGGGTTTACCACAGCTAGTTCCATTCCCGCTCCTTCATTTTTTATAAAATCCCAGGCTGCTTTTTCAGAAATTGTCTTTGATTTTTGATAAGGAAATACACTGTCATTAAGCACCGTCCAGTCTTCTTCCGTATAAGGAGTTGCTTTTGACGTTCCAAATCCTACCGCTCCGAAAGCTGATGTAAGAACAACTCTTTTTACACCTGCCTGTTTTGCAGCTTTTAAAACAAAAAGTACCCCGTTTTTTGCAGGAATTACAAAATCATCTTCTTTTCTGGCATCGGTATGGGGAGTCGGGGAGGCTACATGGATGACATACTGACAACCTTCAACGGCTTTTTCCCAGCTTGATTCGTTCTGAAGATCAGCTTCCGCGAATGATAAATCATCAAAGGAAGTGATACCACCTTCTTTAAGCATTTGTTTTACAAGGTCTGCTTTTTTCAGTGAGCGGAGTGTTGCTTTTACTTTGTACCCGTTATTAAGCAGGGTAATTATACAATAGGAGGCTATAAAACCGGAGCCGCCTGTTACCAAAACTGTTTCTTTATTTTCCATTATTAAAATTTTATGGTACAAATTTCTGTAATGAAAAAAGGAGTTAGTTTGTTAAAAAGTCCATTTTTGTTTGCTGTAAAGTTCAGGATTACAAACATGATAAAATAAAAATGCCAGACTCCTGAGAGCCCGGCATCTGTTGAAAATATATATATTATTATTTGAATTTGTAAGCGAAGCCAACCTGGAATACATTGTTTCTGATAGCATCTCCCGAATTGTCCTTGATGATGTCCGTAATACCCGCTGTAAATCTAGCTGTTGCAGCCAAATTCTGAGTGAAATAATATCCTGCTCCAATACCAATTCCGAAATTAAACTTGTTATACAACCCCATTGGGATCTTATTGGAATAGGTCTCACCACCCGTTGTAGTAATATTTTCGTAAGTATTTGAGTAGTTGTACTCTCCTTTGGATTTTCCGCCCAATAAAAGCCCGAATTCCGGTCCTGCTTCTACATAAAGCTGAGGAAGAATATTATACTGTACCATTATAGGAAGAGCAATGTAATTCAAAGTTAATTTGTAATTGTTTTCCTGAGTAAATGTCTGGTAGTTTGAATGAAAAACATATTTGTCTTCTGCTTTTGAACCTATCTGGTTAAAAAGAAGTTCAGGCTGTATGCTGAATTTTTCTGCAATTGGAATATTTACAAATACGCCCGCATTAAAACCTGCTTTTAATTTTGTGTTATTATCATATTCGCCGGACGATTTTGTAAGGGTAGAGCCATTAAAACCTGCTTTAACCCCAAAAGTAACAGGTGAAGAAGATTTCATTTTTTCCTGGGCATTCACCAACAGGCTTCCTGCAAATGCTACACCTAAAATTAGTTTTTTCATGATTATTAAATTTTTAAACGATCACTCATTCTATCAAAATTCCCGCCAAAGGGATAAAAGTGACAAAAATCATATTAAAGGCGAAAAAGTCAGGCTTAAATGAATAAACCTGACCTTTTCTATTGAAATCAATTTATATATGAAGAAACTTTTTGCTGTAGAACCATATAAAATCAGGTTTTTCAGCTACCACATTATAGGCAAACTCCTTGCCAAAAAACATCAAATTGAAAATAAAAATCACAAAAAAACCGGATTAATAAATAATCCGGTTTTCTTATTGAATATAAAATTTGTTTTCTGAATTTAAAAGCTTATTATTTGAATTTATAAGCTAATCCTACCTGGAATGTATTATTTCTAATAGCATCACCAGAATTGTCTTTGAAAATATCAGTTACCCCAGCTACATATCTTGCTGTAATTCCTAAGTTAGGAGTGAAGTAATATCCTGCACCAAGACCGATACCAAAGTTGAATGTTTGTAATTGATCTTTGTAATTGTCAGAAGTGGTAGAGTTTCCGTTATTTTCGTTTTTCAGTTTGTTTTTAGCACTTACCAAAAATCCGAATTCAGGACCTGCTTCTACATAAAGATTTGGAATTAAGTTATACTGGAACATTACTGGTACAGCAATGTAATCTAACTTAGTAGATGTAGAATATTTAGTTCCAAAAATAGTCTGATCTGCTTTTGATCCATACTGAGAATATAATACCTCCGGCTGAACACTGAAAGATTCAGCGATTGGAATATTCGCAAATACACCTGCGTTGAAACCGATCTTAGATTTCTGATCATCTAAACCTTCGTCTTTAGAAAGAGAAGATACGTTCATTCCACCTTTAACACCAAATGTTACCGGGTTAGAAGAAGATGATGGCGTCTGTTGAGCGAAAGCTAGTGAACTTGCAGTTACTGCTAATCCAAAAATTAACTTTTTCATAACTTTAATTTTTTAATATTTTACTATTTTCTAATTTTAAATTTTACTACTGTCAAACCTTACTATTGAGTTTGACGGAGAGTATCTTTCAAATTGCTTGCCAAAAACATAAAACATGACAAATGTCAGTAATAATTCGATTTAATTTTTAAATTAACAAGATTTTAAATATTTGTAATTCAGTAAATTACAAATTTAACTAAACGTTTGTTTAGAAAAAGTCTAAATTATCTTCTTCGTTAAAATTATACAGAAAAGGTGTTGATTTTGAATAACAATTTACACATTATTGATATTCCTGTAAAAATCCAGAGATTTCAAAATGTTTTCCTGACTGCATTGGTGATCATAGTTGCATGAGCCTATTCCGGTAAGAAGAGAGAAATTAATTTTACTGTCTGTATTTTTTTTATCGTTCAGCAGAAGGGCAGTGATGTTTTCATCTGTAAAGTCGCTGATATCAAGATAAGGGTAGTATCTCTGGATGTTTTCAATAATGCCTGTTGCATCTTCTTTCCGGATAAGACCTTCAAGATAGGCCAGATGTGCTTCACAGATCATTCCCATTGCGACGGCTTCACCATGAAGAATAGGATTTCCCTGGCTAAGGCACAAGCTTTCGATAGAATGTCCGATCGTATGTCCGAAATTTAAAGTTTTTCTTATATTTTTTTCATGGAAATCTTTTTCCACCACATCCTGTTTGATGTCCATTGAAGTTTGGATATGAGGAACTACTGCATCCACATCCAGCTTATGAATCTGAATAAGGCTTTCCCAGTGGGCTTTGTCAGCAATAAGACCATGTTTAAGCATTTCGGCAAAACCGCTTCGCAATTCTTTAAACGGAAGAGTTTCCAGGAATTTCGGGTAAATAAAGATCTGTTCAGGGAAGGCAAATGTTCCTACCATATTTTTGTAGTGCATAAGGTCTATCCCTGTTTTCCCTCCGATAGAGGCATCACACATGGATAAAAGGGTAGTAGGAATATTAATAAACTGAATTCCTCTTTTATAGGTAGAAGCCACAAATCCTCCCATATCTGTAATAACACCACCACCAAGATTGATAACAAGCGCTTTTCTGTCCGCCTGCATCTCGGTAAGAATCTCCCAAAGCTGGTTGGCGGTCTTGATATTTTTCATTTCTTCACCGGCTTCAATTTCCAGAATTTCAAACCCTAAGTCTGTTTCCATGTTTCCTAAAAGAACCGGAAGACAATATTCATGGGTGTTTTCATCAACCAAAATAAAGATCTTGCTGAAAGATTTTTCGTGAAGGAAGTTATTTAATTGAGAAAATTCATCGTTTAATATTGTTATCATTATTGGAATTTCTTTAAATTTAAAATAGAACTATTCTGCAAAGTTATGATTCTTAATTTTTAACTCGTAACTAAATTACTATCTTTGCAGAAATTTTTAGAATGAGCAGAGATAAAAATAATTCAGAAAGACCGAAAAGACCAAGAACTTCAACAAGAAACAATTCTGATGATTCTCGTGCTTCCAGATCTGGAAATTCTTCAGGATCAAAACCTTTTAAGAAACCTTTTCCAAAAGCAGGTGAAAGAAATTCCGACCATAAAGGAAGCAATTCCAGGTTTGAATCTAAACCATTCAAAAGAAGCGCAGATGCTGCCGGCAGAGATGAAGATGCTGCGAAAACTGAAAGCAGAGCATACATCACCAATTCCAGTGAAGGTCGTGAGAGAAAAAGCTTCGGAAAACCGGCTCCCAAAAAAGGCGGCAAAAATTTTGATACCAGAGACAAGTATGAAAGAGGCAGCCTGAAATATGGAAGAAGGCCATCCGCCGGGGATGACAGAAATGATGACAAGGCAAGATCTTTTGTACAGAAAAGAAGATTAAACAAGATTGACAAGGATGTTCATAAAGATACCATCCGTCTTAACAAGTATATTGCCAACTCAGGAATATGCAGCAGAAGAGAAGCTGACGAACTGATTACACAAGGGCTGGTAGAAGTAAACGGACAGGTTGTAACTGAAATGGGGTACCAGGTTCAGAAGACAGATAAAGTTGTATTCGACGGGCAGGGGATTACTCCTGAAAAGCCGGTATATGTACTTTTGAATAAGCCAAAAGGATATATCTCTACAACCAAGGATGATAAAGCCAGAAAAACCGTAATGGATCTGGTGGCCAATGCATCGCCATACCGTCTGTTTCCTGTAGGAAGGCTGGACCGTTCCACCACAGGGGTTATTCTTTTAACGAACGACGGACATATGACGAAAAAACTTACCCATCCTTCTTTTGATGCCAAAAAAATCTATCATGTAACACTGGATAAAAAACTTACCCATGAAGACATGAAACTGATTGTGGAGGGAATCCGTCTGGATGAAGGCGTAGCCGTTGTAGACCAGATTTCTTTCATCGAAGGAAAGCCGAAAAATGAAGTCGGGATTGAAATTCATATCGGATGGAACCGTGTGATCAGAAGAATTTTCCAAAGACTTGGATATGAAGTGGAAGCTCTGGACAGGGTGATGTTTGCCGGTCTTACCAAGAAGAATATCAAACGTGGACACTGGAGAATCCTTACAGAACTGGAAGTTAATAATCTTAAGATGCTTTAATAAACTCAGTTTTTAATCGCTTAAGAAAGTATAATTTAAAAGGCGCAGAAATTTATTTCTGCGCCTTTTTTGTTTAAGATTTTTATCAAACTTTTTATATTTTACCCTAAAACTGTAACTCCTTTCTGGATCAGGTCATAAATAGCATCTCTGCCATTATCGGGTTTTACATTCACTGCTTTTGTCCCGTTGAAATGGAGACAAGTGATATAACCATTGGCCACTGCATCCTGGCAGGTAAATTTCACACAGTAATCCAGAGCAAGGCCGACTACTTCAACAAGCTGGATATCATGATACTTCAGAAAATCGTCCAGCCCGGTTTTCATAAAGTGGTTATTATCCTGAAATCCGCTGTAGCTGTCGATCTCTGTATTTTTCCCTTTCTGAATAATGTGGGTTACCTTATCCCTGTTCAGGTCTTTATGGAACTCTGCCCCGAAAGTTCCCTGTACACAATGATCCGGCCACATAAACTGCGGAACCCCGTTCAGGATGATACTTTCGCCTACTTTTCTGTTGTTATTGCTGGCAAAGCTTTTATGGTCGGCCGGGTGCCAGTCCTGGGTGAGAACGATCTGATCGTATTCATTTTCTTCCATCAGAAGATTAATGTAAGGAATGACCTCGTTGGCTTCCGGAACTGCTAATGCACCGCCTTCACAGAAATCATTCTGTACATCTACGATTATTAACGCTTTTTTCATATTTAGATTTCTCGAATTTTGATAAAATTACTCAAAAAACTGTCCAAAAATAAATTATCGGCCAAATCGGCAATATTTTTTTTCTGAAAGAAATCATTAAACTGTTTACAGCATTAGGGTAAGGCTATACCAGATACAATAGCTTATCTTTGCAGTAAATAAATATTTTATGTCATTTGAATCTTTAGGATTATCACACCATATTATTCGTTCTGTCAACAAATTAGGCTATCTGAAACCTTTTCCTATTCAGGAGAAGGCTGTTCCTGTTATTCTGCAGGGAAAAGATCTGATGGGAATTGCACAGACGGGTTCCGGAAAGACAGCCTGTTTTGTGATGCCTATTCTGGAAAAACTACAAAACTCGGAAGTTAAAAAGGACCGGAATGTTCAGGTTTTAATATTGGTTCCTACCCGTGAATTAGCCATTCAGATTGATGAAGTTTTCAGAGCTTTCACAGGAAATTTAAAACGTGAAATCCGTACAATGGCGGTTTATGGCGGGGTTTCTATCAATCCGCAGATGAAAGGAATGTTTGGGGTGGAGGTTCTTATTGCAACGCCCGGCCGTTTGCTGGACTTAATTGATCATAATGCATTGAGTATTTCGGGAATTCAGCATCTGGTCATTGATGAGGCGGACAAAATGTTTCAATTAGGCTTTGGTGAAGAAATGAATAAACTTTTCACTCTGATGCCAGTTGTAAAGCAAACCACTCTTTTTTCAGCAACTTTAAATGATAAGGTTTCTGAAATGAAAGAACGGTTAGCCATCAATCCTGTAATCATTGAAATTAAAAAAGAAGAAGTTGAGATTGATAATATCGAGCAGCTGGCCTATCATGTCTCTCCAGAAAATAAAGGGCCTTTTTTACGTTACCTGATTAAAGAAAAGAAAGTTGAAAAAGCGCTTATATTTGTTTCATCTACAAGATCGGCAGATAATCTGGTAGAAAAGCTTAAAAAGAATAAAATAAAAGCAGTAGCCATTCACAGTCAGAAATCCCAGGGAGCCCGAAGGAATAATTTAGAAGAATTTAAAGTAAACGGCGCTCAGATTTTAGTGGCAACCGATTTAATTGGCCGTGGAATCCATATTGAATCTTTACCTTGTGTCATCAATTACGAACTTCCGCGTTCTCCTTTGGATTATATTCACCGTATCGGAAGAACTGGCCGTGCCAACGAAAAAGGAACGGCTATCAGTATTCTGACGGACGATGAACTGCAGCATTTCAGGGTGATCCAAAAGAAAATGGGTAAAAAAGTAACACTCCAGAGAACGGAAGGCATTAACTTGCATGGTTATTAGCCTGTAAATAAAATAATAAGAGCTTCAATTTCAGGATTGAAGCTTTTTCAATAGAATTTTCTGTGTACAATTAATGCTTTCTTCATTTCAGATTCTTGAATTTTTGATAAATTTACGAGCCTGATCATTTAAAAACTATCCAAAAATTAAACCTATTCCAATGAGCAATTTAGAGCAGAAAAAATTTCCTATCGGTGAATACCAGCAGCCTGATAATATTTGTGATATCAAACTTGATGAATATATAAAAGTCATCAAAAACTTTCCGGAAAAGCTTAAAAACCTAATAGAATACTTCTCGGATGATCAGCCGGATACCCCTTACAGAGAAGGAGGATGGACGGTACGGCAGCTTGTGAATCATATTGCGGACAGCCATATCAACAGCTTTATTCGTCTTAAACTGGCATTAACGGAGGAAAATCCTACCATAAGACCTTATGACGAGGCCAAATGGGCAGAGCTTCAGGACAGCGTAAATATGCCCATAAAACCTGCCATGAGAATGATAAAAGGGACTCATCAAAGATGGGCTGCCCTGCTTAAAAGCCTTACCAATAAACAATTTGAAAGAACTTTTCATCACCCTGAACAAAACCGCGATTACGACCTGAGAAGCTATCTCGCGATGTATGTCTGGCATTGTAATCATCATTTTGCTCACATTGAAAATCTGAAGAAAGAAAAGGGGTGGTAAGGAAAAGCCTGCATAATCCGGTTTATTTTGAGGAAATTATTCACAGAATTTCTCTGCTTACTGAAAATGCTCCTCGAAGATGGGGAAAGATGACCGCTTCACAGATGCTGAAACACTGCGACCTGGTGCTACAGGTGGCTTTAAGGCAAGTTGAACTTCCGGAAATTAATATCCTTTTCAGAACAATAGGAGTGATAACCAAAGTGGAAATGCGGATCTTTAATAATGGAATTCCCCCAAAAATGCCTACTTTTCAAAAACTAATCGTTAATTTTGAATGTGATTTTGATGAATCGAAAACCAATCTGCTGAATACAATGAAAGCTTTCCGGACCCTATCTGAGAATCAGAATCTTCCGGAGCGCCACAAATTATTCGGGAAAATGACTGAAAAAGACTGGGGATTTTTAGAGTATAAACATCTGGATCACCATTTAAAACAATTTAATCTATGAGTTTTTTTGATAAAATATTCGGAGGAAAAGAAAATCAAAAACCTGAGCGTGAATCTTTCTGGAAAAATATGGAAACTGAGGAAGATCTGGCCAAAGCGATTGAAAATTCCTATCACCATAAAATTGCTATTTTCAAACATTCAACACGATGCTTCATCAGCAAAACTGTATTGAGAAATTTTGAAAAAGAAATAGATAATTTAGATCATAAAGTGGAATTATATTACTTAGATTTGCTTCAACACAGACTGATTTCAAATAAAATATCTGAAAACCTTGGAATCAGGCATGAGAGTCCGCAGTTGATTGTAATAGAAGACGGAAAAGTCATCAACAGCGCATCTCATGAAGATATATCCACAAGCCAGATCACATAATGAAGAATATAAACACTTATCTAGCTAAAGTACTTAATGTTCCTATTGAAAAAGTGAACACGTGCAGCTTACACTATGAAGTAAAGAAAATTCCTAAAAATCAGTTTCTTTTACAGTATGGTGAAATATGCAGGTACATATTCTTTGTAGAAAAAGGATTGCTGAAAATGTATTCCATTGATAAAAACGGAAAAGAGCATATCATACAGTTTGCGCCTGAAAGCTGGCTCATTTCTGACCGCAGCAGTCTTTACTTTAACGAAAAATCTATTTATTATATAGAAGCGGTGGAAGATACGGAAGTTCTGTTTCTTCATCCCGACTTCTTCAATAAACTGGTAGAACAATTTCCTAACAGTATCGAAAGAAGTGACTTTCTTTTGCAGAAGCATATCAGAAGTCTTCAAAACAGGATCAATTCTTTATTGGGTGAGACTGCGGAAGAAAGGTATATGAAGTTTATCAAGATGTATCCTGATCTGCTTCTGAGAGTTCCGCAATGGATGATTGCCTCTTATCTCGGCATCACCCCGGAAAGCCTGAGCAGGGTAAGAAAAGAACTGGCCCGCAAGAACTTTGTTCCAGACAGATAAGATCAGATCTTTTTGGCCAGATTTCCAACCTGCTGCAAACATAATTTTGTTTCTTCCGTCCAGGGAAGGCCGATACATAAGCGCATACAGTTTTCAAACTGATTCTGAAGGGTAAACATCCTGCCGGGTGCTATACTTATATTTTGTTTGATAGCCAGATCGTAAAGCTCAGTAGTACGGATGCCTTTATCAAATTCCACCCATAGGGAAAGACCTCCCTGCGGGCGGCTTGTTTTTGTGCCTTCAGGAAAGTAGTCTGCAATGGTCTGCACATAATTCTGGTAATTATTCTGAAGTGCCCGGCGCATTTGCTGAAGATGCTTTTCATAGCGTCCGGATTTAAGGAAATTCGCCACTGCTTCATTAACGATAGAAATGGATGAAGTAGAATGAAGCAACTTAAGTTTCATCACCTTATCCTTGTATTTTCCAGGAGCAATCCATCCTACACGGTACCCCGGAGCCAAAGTTTTCGAGATTGAGCTGCAATACAGTACATTTCCATCCTTATCAAAAGATTTACAGCATTTCGGACGGCTGGAACCAAAATAAAGATCCCCGTATACATCATCTTCTATTAAAGGGATATTGTTTTCAGAAAGGATTCTTACAATTTCTTTTTTATTCTCATCCGGCATACAGCTTCCCAGCGGTGAGTTGAAATTAGGAATCAGCAGACACAGGTTAATTTGCGGAATTACTCTTCTCAGTGCATCAATTTCAATTCCTGTAGTCGGGTGGGTGGGGAGTTCAAGAACATTCAGTCCCAATCCATTGGCAAGCTGAAGGATACCCGGATAGCAAGGGCTTTCAATGGCAATCGTATCGCCTGGTTTTCCAAGGGCCATAAGGCAGAAAGAGAGTGCATTCATTCCGCCGTTTGTAGTAACCAAATCATTTTCGCTGAGATTGCCTCCCCATTGTAACGATCTCACAGCAATCATTCTTCTCAGTTTTAAGTTACCCTGCAGTTCTTCATATTCAGTTCCGCCTTCTTTCAGTTCACGGGTGGCATTGATGATCTCTTTTTTTAATTTAGCCTGTGGCAGAAGATCTCCTGAAGGAATTCCTATAGAGAAAAAGGTAATCCCTTTTTTGCCCATGTTTTCATATACTTTGCTGATCAGTTCATCCGGCTCATCATTATTGGCAATCAGTGAGGGGCGGCTTATTTCAGGAAGGGGAAGCTTTACAGACATCAGTCTGCTGACAAAATATCCTGACTGGGGCTTGGATTCAATTAAAGACTGGGATTCAAGCTCCAGGAAAACCCGTTTTGCCGTATTCATGCTTACCTGGTGTTCCTGGCACATCATTCTCACGGAAGGGAGCCTGTCACCGGCTTTCAATACACCGTTTCTGATCTGGGAAGCAATTCCGTCAGCAATTTCTGTATATATAAATTCTTTACTCATTTTTCTAAACTGTGCTCATGCAAATATACAAAACTGAGACTGTGTTTATCCGTTTCTCCTTTCTAATTTTGAGTAATTAAAAAAATATAAGAATGCTAACTGAAAAAATATCTAAAGATGAGAATATAAGTGGCTGGATCAACGGCTTTATTGGCGTAGTATTATTTAGTGGCGGATTACCAGCGACCAAATTAGCGGTAATGGAAATGAGCCCGATTTTTGTCACCATCGTGCGTGCCGCTATTGCAGGGATACTTGCTTTTGTCGTTTTATGGATAGGCAAAGAAAAACGTCCTGTCAAGGAACAGCTGGTTCCTTTAGCTTTGGTTTCTTTAGGCTGTGTGATTGGTTTTCCGCTTCTTTCTGCGCTGGCACTTCAGTATTTAACTTCAGCTCATTCCATTGTATTTCTGGGAATGCTTCCTCTGGCAACTGCGGTATTCGGTGTTTTCCGTGGTGGAGAAAGGCCTCATCCTGTATTTTGGTTTTTTTCGGTAGTAGGAAGCCTTTTAGTTATCGGATATGCTGTGTCACAAGGGATATCTGCTTCACCGGTAGGCGATATTCTTATGCTGCTTGCCGTTATCTTATGTGGTATGGGATATGCGGAGGGCGCGAAACTGTCTAAAACATTAGGCGGCTGGCAGGTAATTTCCTGGGCTTTGGTATTGGCGCTGCCAGTTATGATTCCTTTATTTTTTATTTACTTTCCGGAGCATATTGAGACGGTAAGTTTTCAGGGGTGGTTTGGCATGGCTTATATTTCTCTTTTCAGTATGTTCATAGGTTTTATCTTTTGGTATAAAGGTCTGGCACAGGGTGGTATTGCAACAGTAGGGCAGCTGCAGCTTTTGCAGCCTTTCTTCGGGCTTGGTCTTGCCGCTTACTTTCTCCATGAGCAGGTGAGTATCGGGATGCTGTTTGTTACTATTGGAGTTATTTTATGTGTCGCTGGAACTAAAAAATTTGTGAAATAATTAAAAATAAAAGATTATGATTCAAATCATAGTTTTTACAAAATGGAATAGATTACCTTTGAACCACACCAAAAAATAAAATTATGAAATTTACCCTATTATTAATGCTTTTAGGCTTAACCGTATTAAGTTGTAAAAAGGAAACCAAAGTGGATAATACAACAGTATCCGACAGTACAGTTGTCGATACAATGCCTTCAGACACCATGACTGCTCCGGCTAATCCTATGCCTGCAGATACTATGCGAACCGGTGATACGGCAAGTGTAAGAAAAATGGATTCCGCGAGAACAACCAAAAAATAAGTTTTACCGTCATAGATTTAAACCCGTTTTTTAGGAGCGGGTTTTTGTATCCTTCAGATTTCTGGCAGGATCGGTTTTTCATGTATTTACATTATTCCTTAAATATTGTATGTTATTAAATGGATATCGTACTGATAATTAAATAATTTGTTATTATTGCTGTATTTTTTTAAAATTTTTAACCTTATTTACAATGTAAAGGCTCGATTTTTGCATAAGCATACGGAATCGTTCCCAATATATTTTTTACTAAGATTGGTTTTACAGAAGATTAAAAAATAAAAAAATATTATGGTTATTGACGAAAACATTCTGTATTCAGCGGGGGCGGAAATCAGACACTATAAACCCTCGGAATATCTATTCAATGAAGGGGAAACCCCGATGTATTATTATCAGATCACCCAGGGAGAGGTGAAACTAAACAATTATAATGACGAAGGGAAAGAGTTTATACAGAATATACTTTCTGAAGGTCACAGTTGCGGAGAGGCTATTCTTTTCATCAATAAGCCTTACCCTGTGAATGCCCAGGCACTCACCAAATGTGTCATTTTAAGGCTTCATAAGTCTGCTTTTTTTAACTTATTAAATTCATCTGCAGAATTGTGCATGGAAATCAGTGGCTTTTTATCACAAAGACTGTATTACAAATTTGTCATGATGCAGAATATTTCTTCCCAAAGCCCAATGGTAAGGCTTAAAGGATTAATGGATTATCTTAAAAGCTTTCATGAAGATGAGCGTCCCTATTCTTTCATGGTGCCTTTTACAAGGCAGCAAATGGCCAGCCTTACGGGATTAAGGGTAGAAACGGCGATAAGAACCATTAAGGATATGGAGAAAAATAAAATTGTGCAGATCAGGGATCGAAAAATTTTATATTAAAAAGTGGTTTTCAATAATTAATTTCACTATTTTTTATTGAACATTTAAAGAAGTACTTATGAAAACAATAAGCTGCATGAACATAGACGAAGAGGTGCTATATTCATACGGAGGAGAGATCAAGCAATATAAAAAAGGGGAACTTATATACAGGGAAGGAGACCATGCCCTTTATTATTTCCAGATTATAGAAGGAAAAGTGAAACTTAACAATTATGACGATGAAGGAAAAGAATTCATCCATAATATTTTTGCAGGAAAACAGAGCTTTGGGGATTCACTGCTCTTTTTGGATAAGTTTTACCCGACAAATGCAATGTGCATCAGCCCTTCACAAATTATAAGGGTTCCAAAAGATCAGTTTCTGAAATTAATAAAAACGGATCTCAAACTTTCTTTGGAAATGAATGCATGTCTTTCTCAAAGGCTTTATTTCAAAGCAATCATGCTGCAGAGTATGGCATCCCTGAACCCAGTATCAAGGCTTACCGGGCTCCTCGATTACCTTAAGAGCTACCATGATGAAGACTGTAGCAACTGTTTCCATGTAGAACTTACAAGACAGCAGATAGCCAATCTGGTGGGGCTCCGGGTAGAAACAGTGATCAGAGTTTTAAAAAAAATGGAAAAAGAAGGGAATATTACCATAGAAAACAGGAAAATTCTCTATTAGCCGATTTATATGATTAAGGTCATAAAAAAGTGAATTATTCAGGCGTATATTTGAGATAGCAAGTTTCAACACAATTCTTAAGACCCCAGTAAGGGCAGTTAAAGGCTTTTGGCTTTTAGGTAAATTATTCTATCCAAATTTTGCTGTATAATATTGAACAGCAGGATATGCTATTCATTTAAATTTTAGTTGCAAATACTGAAAATAACAACAGTTCATAGAAATTGATGTTGAAATAATAAAACTTCTTCTGAAGGATTTTATATAACCACAAAACTCAAAGATATGGATTGTCAGAAAATCATAAAAGACCTGAAGCATAAAGATTTTATTAAGGTTTCCAACAAAGGAGACTGGTTTGAGGATGGTGCCGCTGTGTATGCCAAGGAAATAAAGGATAATATTTTTTTATTATTTGTTATTCTGAAAGATATTGAGATTGAGAATATTCAGGCACTGATTGCACATTTCGACTGCTTTAGCAGTATAGGGCTGAAAGAACCGGAACAGATCATGTTTTATCTTTCAATAAAAAACAAAGAAGATCTTCACTATTTCGAGAAATATTTAAAAAATTCTGATAACTAATAACCGTTGCGAATATGATTTTTGAAAACGACACTTTAAAATATTCCGGATTGAATGATAAAAACAATATGATAGAGAATGAATCCCTATTTCCAAGTGTGATCAATTCTTACGGAGTTACCGCTTTTCTGATCAAATCATTGGAAAAGATAAAAAATAACGCTAAATGCGATATCCTGAAAAATGTAATCGACACTTATATCAACGAATACATTTTGAATATCCGCGAATATCATGGGCAAAAGACTATTTCTCCCGGAAATAGAGATACAGAAATAAGCATTGAAAATTCTTCCTTTACTCTATATGCCAAAACAGCCTATTATAAAGTATTAAAAGAAGAAGAATATCTCAATAAGCTGCTAAGTACCCTGGAAAAAACAGGACAGGAGCGGAATGATCTGCAAAAGATTTAGTTTGACTTTTTTTAAACCTTCACACCACATTAAAAGATAAAGCGATATGAAAAACGACACTCAGAACAACAAAAAGTTAGACCAGCTGGATGCGTACAGTACTTCTAATGAAAACGAAAAACTGACTACCAACCAGGGGTTAAGAATCAACAATAACCAGGATTCATTAAAGGCCGGCGACAGAGGGCCAACGCTGCTGGAAGACTTTATTCTAAGGGAGAAAATAACCCATTTCGACCACGAAAGAATCCCTGAAAGAGTCGTTCATGCAAGAGGCTCAGGAGCACATGGTGTTTTTAAATTAAACAAAAGTCTTAGTGCTTATACCAAAGCGAAATTTCTATCAAAAGTCGGGACGGAAACTCCTGTTTTTGTAAGGTTTTCAACCGTTGCAGGAAGCAAAGGAAGTACTGATCTGGCAAGGGATGTAAGAGGTTTTGCCGTAAAATTTTATACCGAAGAGGGAAATTATGACCTTGTAGCGAATAATATGCCCGTTTTTTTCATCCAGGATGCCATTAAATTCCCGGACCTTGTTCATGCCGTAAAACCGGAACCTGACAATGAAATTCCGCAGGCAGCTTCTGCCCACGACACATTTTGGGATTTTATTTCCCTGATGCCGGAAAGTTCACACATGATCATGTGGCTGATGAGCGACAGAGCCATCCCGCGAAGTCTGAGAATGATGGAAGGATTCGGGGTGCATTCCTTTAAATTGATTAATGAAGAAGGAAAAGTCCATTTCGTTAAATTCCATTTTAAACCCAAGCTGGGAGTCCATTCGGTAGCCTGGGATGAAGCCCAGAGAATTTCAGGGGTAGATCCCGATTTTCATAAAAGAGATTTATGGGAAGCCATCGAAAGCGGAGCTTTTCCGGAATGGGATTTCGGAGTACAGCTGGTTCCTGAAGAAGACGAACACAAATTTGATTTTGACCTTCTTGATCCTACCAAAATTATTCCCGAAGAAGAAGTTCCCGTACAGCTTGTCGGAACTTTGACCCTTAACAAAAATCCGGAAAATTTCTTTGCAGAAACAGAGCAGGTAGCCTTTCATCCCGGACATGTTGTTCCCGGCATCGACTTTACGAATGACCCGCTGCTTCAGGGAAGACTATTTTCCTATACCGATACCCAGCTGTCAAGATTGGGATCACCCAATTTCCATGAAATTCCTATCAACAGATCTGTGAATACGGTTCATAACAATCAGCGTGATGGCCATATGAGACAGCAGATTGCCAAAGGAAAAGTAAGCTATGAACCCAATTCTATCGGTGGAGGATGTCCTTTCCAGGCCATGATGTCAGAAGGCGGATTTACTTCCCAGGAAGAAAGAGTTTCCGGCGAAAAAGTCAGAAAAAGAAGCCAAAGCTTTGTAGACCATTATTCACAGGCAAAACTGTTTTACAACAGTCAGTCGGCTCCGGAACAAATCCATATTCAGAACGCTCTGGTTTTTGAACTTTCAAAAGTTACGATCCCTGAGATCAGGGAAAGAATGGTGGGTCAGCTGGCCTTCATCGATGATACCCTGGCTAATAAAGTAGCCGGAAAATTAGGAGTAAAAGTCAAAAAGCTGAAACAGCCTAACCAAAGCATTCCTGCAGATGCTGATCCTGCTGAACTTCAAAGTGAAGAAAGAGAGCCTAAGACCAGGGTATCCGAAGCATTAAGCATGAAAAACACCATTAAAGATACCATTAAAAGCAGGAAAATAGGCTTCATTGCAGCCAATGGTGCAGATGGTACTCTTCTTAATGGTTTAAAAACAAAACTGGAAGCAGAAGGTGCCAAAGTAGAGCTTATAGCACCAAGTTTAGCTCCTATTAAAACAACGGACGGATCATTAATTCCGAAACATTCTCTTACAAGCATTGCCAGCGTATGTTTTGATGCTTTATATATCAGCGCCGGAGAAAAATCTGCACAGGAGCTCATGGGGCCGGAAAACAAACACCTTTCCCTGCGTTTCATTAATGAAGCTTATAAGCATTGCAAAGCCATTTATTTCGGGAATGGTACAGACGCTCTTTATGACAACAGTAATATTGCCATGAAGCAGCACGAAGATCCTGCTGTAATTGCTGAAAAAGACGGCGGTTCCGATGAACAGTTTATTAAAGCTGTAGCTGCCCACAGAGTTTGGGAGCTGGAGCAGGAAAGAAACAGATAAATCACCACACACCTTCACACCATTAAATATTAAAATTATGGAATTTCAAAAAAGTCTTTTAGAATATATAAGTCATTTTCTTATGACGGCAGATGAAACTATTTCTATTGCAGAAAGCGTTACTTCCGGATGTCTTCAACTGGCTTTTTCCCAAATGCCGAATGCCTCCCTGTTTTACAACGGAGGCGTTACGGCCTACACACTGCCTCAAAAAGTAAAGCTGCTGAATGTGGAAAGGGAAGAAGCGGAAGAATGTGACTGCGTATCAGAAAATATCGCAAGGACCATGGCGCTTAACGTGGCAAAAATGTTTAACTCAGACTGGTCTATTGCTACAACGGGCTACTGTACACCCATCAGAAACTCATCTTATAAAATCTTTGCCTACTTTGCCTTTTCCTATAAAGGAGAGATCATTCTTACCAAAAAACTTGAGTTGCATCCCAAAACACAGGCTTTGAATGCCCAGCTGTATTATACGGAATTTATCCTTGGATGCTTTAAAAGTGAAATTAACCAGCTTTTAATCTTAAAATAATTTTCAGATGGATGATTTAAAAGACAAATCAGTTCTTATTACGGGAGCAGACAGCGGAATAGGTAAGGCAACAGCATTACTTTTTGCACAGAAAGGAGCTGATATTGCCATTATCTATCATACAGACGATGATGATGCGGAAAAAGTAAAAAAAGAAATTGAAAAACTGGGAAGAAAATGCATTATTTTTGGAGGTGATATCAATGATTATGATTTCTGTGAAGAGACTGTAAAACAGGTGGTTGCTACATTTGGCGGCATTGATATCCTGATCAATAATGCAGGAGTACAGTTTCCTGCAGAAAATATAAGAGAACTCGAGGAAAAAAATATCAGAAAAACCTTTGATTCCAATATTATAGGGATGATCCTGCTTACAAAAGTGGTTTTCCCTTATTTGAAAGAGGGAAGCTCTGTCATCAATACGACTTCTGCCACTGCTTATCAGGGACACCCCGAACTGCTGGATTACTCTGCTACAAAAGGCGCTATTGTATCTTTCACCCGTTCCCTGGCATTGCAGGCAAAATCTAAAGGCATACGCATTAATGCGGTAGCCCCTGGACCCGTTGCCACACCGCTTACCAAAGAAACTTTCGGGGAAGAGGAGGAAGACCCCAACAAACCACCTTTCGAAAGAAATGCTACCCCCGAAGAAGTGGCGGCCAGCTTTTTATTTCTCGCAGGAAGCGGAGCTGCTCAGATTACCGGGCAGGTGATCCATCCGAATGGTGGTCTGGTGGTTAACGGGTAGATTTCATAACAAGCCGTTCAAGCATTAGATTAAGAGTTTTTAAATCTTACATTTCAAACTTGTGGTTTATGTCTAAAAAAAGTTTCTTTTACCGTAATAGTTTAAGTATTGCTTTAATTGTATTAATGCTTTCCTGTCTTGCGGGACAGTTCTTTACCGGCTGGACCACCCTGAATAAGGAACTGGCTGAAGAGGGCAGCCCGCAACTCAGTTTGGCAACTTATATTCACAGCGGACATTTTATACAGGCAACCTTTGAAAACTGGGAAAGTGAATTCCTGCAGATGATGCTTTATATTCTGCTGACAGTTTCCCTGAGGCAGAAAGGTTCCAGTGAATCCAAATCCCTCGAAGGAGAAGAAGAGGTGGATAAGGAGCCTGAAGCCCATCCAAAAGCGCCCTGGCCGGTAAAAAAAGGAGGAATATGGCTTAGCCTTTATAAGCATTCCTTATCCATAGCTTTTGCCATCCTGTTTATACTAAGTTTCGGAATGCATTTTTATGGCAGCATGAAAGATTTTAATGAAGAGCAGAAAGCTAAAAATGAGCCTCAGACAACTGCGGTTGAGTATATTTCAGAATCCAGGTTCTGGTTCGAATCTTTTCAGAACTGGCAGAGCGAATTTTTGGCAGTAGCTTCAATAGTTATCCTGTCTATCTGGCTCCGTGAAAAAGGATCACCGGAATCCAAGCCAGTGGATATGGCACATGACGAAACCCCTTAGCTTATTTTTTTACTTTGGGCTTGCTTTTCATAATTGAATAGTAAGAAGATGTAAAAGCAGAAAGACTCTGGTATCCGACCTTATAGGCTATCTGGCTTAAAGTATACCGGCCTGTATCCATCAGCTCAATACTTTTTAATATCCTTACAAGCTGAAGATATTTCTGAAGCGTAATTCCGGTTTCACTTTTAAAAATTCTCTGTAGGCTTCTTACAGATATTTGCGCTTTTTCTGCCAGATCTGCTGTATTGAGGCTGTATTTGAAATTGGAATCGATATAGGTACAAACAGGAATAAGTCGTGCGTCGGACGGGACAGGAATTTCAAGAAAGCTGCTTTCCCGGCAGAAGTTGGGAAGGCTTTTTAAAATCGCTTTAAAAAATACATCCTGTTCCTCATCTTTTTCAGTCAGCTGATTCCATTTGGAAGCATACAGAAGCATTTCCTTCAAGACCGTAGGAGCTGTAAAAATATGAATATGTCGATAGAATTCATCGGCAAAAACACTTTTGAACAGAAAGACCATTAAATTAACTGTTCTTGCTTCTGAAGAAATCCTGTGCGCTTTACCGGAAGGAATCCATATAACATGGTGCTGCGGGACAATATAGATCTTCTGATCGATATGGAAATACTGGTAACCTTCTTCCACAAATGTAAGCTGTGAACGTTGATGGGAATGCTCATGATCGTCATGTTTCCAGTCTGTCTCGCACCATACGTAAGCTTCCTTTTCAATAGTATCTATAAATCTGCTGTCGTTCTGTTCCGATAAACCGCATTTCACAGTGTCGTTCTGCATAAAGTTTTTGGCAAATTTAATAAAAACGACAATACTAATTTTGTATGGTAATTATTTATCCAGCTAAAAATGAAAAAACTAAGTACAGTTTTTGTATTAATCTTATTACTGAAAATCACAACAGTTATGGCACAGGAAAACAAAGCCAGAATCCTGGTTCTCATCCATTCAGACAACGGCGGAACCTATGAACTGGCCAAAGAAATAGCATCCGGCATAGAAAGCGGCAAAAACGCAACAGCCATCATTAAACAGGTTAAAGAAGCCCAAAATCCAAAACTGAAGAATATCCCCATAGCTTCAGTGGATGAACTGCCATCCTATGATGGAATTGCTTTCGGATCTCCTGTTTATTTCGGCAATATCAGTACAGGAATGAGCGAGTTTCTATCGAAAACGGTTAACTTGTGGACGAATCATGCCCTGGAAGGTATGCCTGCAACGGTTTTCATGTCTGCGGGTAGCGGGGCAGGAAAGGAGCTTGCACTGAATGCCTTCTGGAACAGCCTTGCGGTTCACGGAATGGTGCTGGTATCCAATGGAATCAGAGGAAATGAGACGGTTAACAAAAGTATTCCCCAGGGAAATACTGTGTTAGGAATAACAAGCATGGCATCATTGAAAGATGTTGAAAGACCAACAAAAGACGAACGCGGACTGGCAGAACTTCAGGGAAGGAATTTTGCTAAAACGGCTTTGACCCTGAAAGGTACGTTTACTAAGAAACAGGTAATAGCGGCGAATTCAGAACAATCTCGGGATATCAATGAACTGCTAAAGCAGAAAAATATTATCCTGCCACAGGTTCCGCAGCCTGCCGGGAATTACAAACCTTATGTACGCTCCGGGAATCTGGTATTCATTAATCAGGTTGCTTTGAAAGACGGCAAGATTTTAAATCCCGGTAAATTAGGGGTGAACGTTAATGAAAATCATGTAAAAGAAGCTACAAAAGTTACGATGCTTAACGTTATAGCTGTTTTAAAAGAAGCTGTAGGTGGTGACCTGAATAAAGTAAAGCAATGTGTGCAGCTTACAGGGATTTTCAATACTAAAGATGATTATACCCAACATGCGGATCTGATGAATGTTGCTTCAGATCTTACAGTAGACATTTTCGGAGAAAAAGGGAAACATGCCAGAGCCACGCTGGGAGCTTCATCTATTCCTGTGAATTCACCTGTGGAAATTCAGGCTGTTTTTGAGGTGGAATAATTTCATGTATTAATATATAAAAACTACTGGCAGTCCAAAGTTATGGGCTGCCAGCAATTTTTCAGACTAACTTAATACATTGAATATTATTCTAAGAAACCGGGAATTCCGGCTTTTTTATTTTTTTCAAATAACCGCATTGCCTTCCACACCATCCGAATTATCTGTTTTAATTCCGGTAATGGCAGCTGTTACAAAACTGAACAGGCTTACAAGTTTTCCTGCTTTTGTATCCCAATAATAAGTTTCTTTAGGCTCTAAGCGGATAATGGTAACGTCCGGGTCATCCTTTCCGTCAAACCATGCTTTAGCCATAGGCGACCATTTCTCTTCAATAGTGGCTTTATCTTTATAAACAGATGCTTCACCATATACGGAAAGGTATTGGGAGTCACTGTTGTTCATAAAAAACAGCTGTACTCTGCGGTCTTCCTTTATTTCAAAGTTTTTATTACTTGTTCCGCTGCTGATAAACCATAGATTTCCGCTGTCATCTGTTTCCTGCAGGGTCATGGGGCGGGAATTTACAGGAACGGTATCAAGTTCTGTACAGAACATGCATATTCTTGCTTTTTCCGACAGTTCTTTAATCTTTTTAATGGCCTCAAGATGGGTTAAGTTTTGTGTTGACATAATAATATATTTAGTGATTGATATTGAAAACTGAATAAAAACTGAATTCCGGGAATTGAATATCAGCTATTTTTATTCATTAAAATATTCAAATACCTGACCAAACATTATTTTAATGTGGTACCATTGATTAATTTTTTTCTTTCAGCTTCTAAAATGCAGATATAATATTCTGTGTAACTTTACAGAATGCAAATCAAACCGCCTAAGCATTTATCTTCCTATATCCGGCATTACATTTTTCTGGAACATTCGGAATATGAGCGTAAAAATTTAAGGCTGTTTACAGATGGCAGTACCGGGCTTATTTTATCCGGCAGCCGGAATCTTTATGCAGCAGTTTCAAATGATCAGGTTCCTTCTTCATTTTTTTACGGACATCCTGCGGGATACAAAGATTTTACAACTGAAGGTCCGTTTTCAATGATTGCAGTTGTTTTTCAGCCATATTTTTTTAAGGCTCTTCTCAATATTTCTGCAAAAGAGCTGGAAAACCAGATCATTTCAGCT
Source organism: Chryseobacterium oranimense (assembly GCF_900129755.1). Lineage (GTDB taxonomy): Bacteria > Bacteroidota > Bacteroidia > Flavobacteriales > Weeksellaceae > Chryseobacterium > Chryseobacterium oranimense. The sequence continues at coordinate 195,986 of NZ_FQWT01000003.1, read as the reverse complement.
GAAAATGTTCTGAAAAATGAACTTTTGTCTTTTCAGGAAGATCTCCTGGCCGGAACGGATCCAGAGTCTATTATTATTAAGCTTAATCATTTTTTTACAAGATTCATATCCGGGAAAATCAATTCCGATGATCAGCTGATCAGGGCTGTACAAACATTTATGCTTAAAAATAAAGGCATCGTTTCCTCAAAAGAACTGGAGTTGTTTACCGGATATTCTGAGCGGCATCTTGAGAGGAAATTCAAAGATTATATTGGCATTACCCCGAAGAAATACGGAAATATCATCCGTCTTCATCATTTCATCAATCTTATGCTTATGAAGGAAAATGCCGAAAATGAAAGTACGGCCAGACTTTCTTACGAATCAGGCTACAGTGACCAGTCTCATCTGATTAAAGATTTTAAAAGCAGTACAGGTCTCACTCCCAATCAATATTTAAAAACAGAAAAACTGGCAGTCAATTTTATCCAGTTGCGCTGAAATGTCGGTTTTTTACAATCTTCAGGTGATCCTGAATGATAGCTTTGCAGAAAAAAAAGATGGACAATCTCAAAATTTCTACTGCACAGTTTGAAAATAAAAGCGGTGACAAAGCATACAATCTTTCAGTAATAGAAAAACTATCGGCAGAGGCAGCAGCTAAGGGCTCACAAGTCATTGCCTTTCATGAATGTTCGGTTACCGGATATACTTTTGCCAGAAACCTTTCCAAAGAACAGCTTCTGGATATTGCCGAATTTATACCTGAAGGCGAAAGCATAACAAAATTACAGCAGATCGCTGCAGAACATAACATTACAATATTGGCAGGGCTCTTCGAAAAAGATGAAAATGATCATATCTTCAAAGCTTATGTTTGCGTTGATGGAACCGGACTGAAAGCCAAATACAGAAAGCTTCATCCTTTTATTAATCCCCATCTGACTCCCGGAAACCAATACTGCGTTTTTGACATTCACGGGTGGAAATGTGGCATTCTTATCTGCTACGACAATAATATCATTGAAAATGTAAGGGCTACAAAACTTTTAGGGGCAGATCTTATTTTCATGCCGCATGTTACCATGTGTACACCTTCCACCAGGCCGGGAGCAGGCTTCATAGATCCGGAATTATGGAAGAACAGGGAAGCCGATCCTACCTCGCTCCGCCTTGAATTTGACGGAATGAAAGGAAGGGACTGGCTGATTAAATGGCTGCCTGCAAGAGCTTATGACAATGGAATTTATGTAGTCTTCTCAAATCCTATTGGCATGGATGATGATCAGCTGAAAAATGGCTGCTCGATGATCATTGATCCTTTCGGGGATATTATTGCGGAATGCCGTTCGTTCAATGACAGTTCTGAAACCATTACCATTTTCCCGGAAAAGTTGCATCAGGCCGGTGGAAGTAGGTATATTAAGGCAAGAAGACCAGAATTGTACAGAGATATTATTGGAATGCCCCATCATCCGGAGCAGAAAGTAGTGTGGATGAAGGAAGATAAACAATAGAAAAGTTTGAAACTTCCCGCAGATTTACCGAGAAAAAAAAATTGAAACCTGCGGGAGGTTTTATAAAACTATTTATCAATGATTTCCTGAAGATCACTCCAGGCACCACCATTGTGCACATGCTTAAAGCCTCTTTCCTTTAAGATCTTTTCAGCCTTTACGCTCCGTAAACCATGAGAACATACCGTGATATAAGTTCTATCCCGGCTAAGTTCGGTATACCTTTCCCGGATAGTTCCCAAAGAGATATTAACAGAACCTTCAATATGACCCGTTTTAAATTCTTTTTCTGTTCTTACGTCCAGAATAATTGCTCCTTTTCGGATTAATGCATCAAGCCCTTCATCCAATGTCTGGTATCTGTAGACCCTGTAAATGATATAGATCGTAAGAATAATTCCACCAAAAATCAGTAGATTTCTCATAACTTGCTCAGGATTTTATAGTCAATGTAAAAGGTTCCGAAAGGAATAAAGCATGCCAGGATCACTTTCCAGGTGGTCTCGCGGAATTTCCAATGCTGTTCGACACCAACGCTTAAAGTATTAAACAGGAAAAGAAGGAACAGGCTTCCATGGACCGGCCCCATTAGCTTCACAAAAGAAGGATTTCCGAGCCAGTATTTCATGGGTACAGCAATGAATACAAGGATCAGCAGGGATATTCCTTCCAGAATGGCCAGAATTCTCAGGCGTCCGGTTTTTGTTTTTAATAAATGTATCATAATTATCTTAAAAAAGGTCTGTTGGCAAAAGGAGAGAACGGCCATGGGATCGCTATAAAAATAACCACCAGAGCAAGGATATACCAGATCAGCATTGTTCTGAATTTTTCCCGATCCGTTTCTTTTCTTTTTGCTAAAGCGGAGCCTACAGTGATGAGCACAATGGCAGTGAGCATAAGAGCAATATGGATAACACCAAAAAAAAGAATATCCAAAGAGCCTTTAGCCTCATTGAAATTTTTCCAGAAGTACTTTACAACCGGACTTTTTGAATAGAGAATAATTCCTACAACCAATTGGATATGGGCAATAGTTGCTGTCCAGTGACGGACCAGATCATCCTTTCCTGAAAATATCTTATGAAGATAATACCCTCTGAAAGCAATCCATACGGAGTAAATAAGACTTAGTAAAACTATCCAACGGAAGAGGGAATGCAGGAATGTAAGCGTCTGATACATGATGACTTTTTAGGACATTCCAAAGATATAACAAAAACATACTAATTAGTATGTTTTTTGGTAAAAAAATTATTGAAAGCAGTTAAGATAAGCTTTAAGTCCTTTCAAATAAATAAGATACACTGATTTTGAGTTTTCCAGTTTTCCCAGATTTCTTACTCCCCAATAGCCGGATATCACAAAAACAGCAATTTCTTTTGCATCAGTATCTGTTTTTATGGACCCATTTTTCTTACCGGTTTCAATACATTGGATGATTGCATTTTCCCACTGCGCAGAAAGGTTGTTCAATGCTTTTGTGAATTCTATATTCCAGGGAGCCATTTCCTGGGTGAAATTAGAAGCCGGGCAGCCGTATTCAACCTTTAGGAAATCGTTTTCCATTAAAATTCCGTACATCAGCTGATAAATGCTTTCCAAAGGGTGATCACTATTTTTCAGGGGTTCAATGAAAGTGCTTTTGAAATTGTTGATCAGAAGTTCGTTTATAATAGCCAGTCCCATTTCATCTTTTGTTTTAAAATGGTAGTAAAAAGCTCCTTTGGTTACCTGTGTAGTGGCAATGATCTCATCAACGCTCGTGGTTTGATACCCTTTTACATAGATGAGTTCAAAGGCTTTCTGAAGAATATTCAATCGGGTTGCTTCTGATTTTTTCATTAGGATATGCTGGCTTACTGCAAAGGAACGGAAATTTTAAAAAACATAACTATTATTATTCTGATGATATGCTAGAATTTAAATAATTTTTATAATACAATTATTCATCGGAACTTTGCATAGTCAATTCAACAAAATTACAACGTAATGAATAATCAAAAAGAAATACAGATGAATATAAATCCTGTTGTAAAGAGCAAAGGACTTCCGGCAGCATTATGGGCATTAACGATAAGCGCATTTGGAATAGGAACTACAGAATTTGTGATCGTAGGACTTCTTCCTACGGTGGCCGGAGATCTGGGAATCAGTATTCCATCAGCAGGACTTCTGGTAAGCCTTTATGCCATCGGGGTTGCTATAGGAGCTCCGATACTGACGGCACTGACAGGAAAAATACCCCGCAAAGCACTTTTAATTTCAATCATGATCCTGTTTGTTATAGGAAACGGACTGGCATCTGTTGCTCCGGGATTTATTACCCTGGTCATGGCCAGAATCCTGACCGGGTTTGCACATGGAGTTTACTTTTCCATTGGTTCTACTATTGCAGCATCGCTGGTTTCTGAAGAGAAAAGGGCAACGGCTATCTCCATTATGTTTGCAGGGCTTACCCTGGCCATTGTAACGGGAGTTCCCCTGGGAACTTTTATAGGGCAGCATTTTGGCTGGAGGGCTACTTTTATCGGTGTTTCCATCCTTGGAATCATAGGATTGCTGGCCAGTATGCTTTTGGTTCCCAAAAATCTTAAAAGTGATCAGACCGCTTCTTTAAAAAGTCTTCCCAAAGTATTTGCAAACAGACGTATGATTTTCGCATTTTTAATGACAGCAATGGGGTATGGGGGAACATTTGTCGTATTTACCTACCTGTCACCGATCTTACAGCAGATCACAGGATTCCGGGAATCTACAGTAACATTTATTCTGCTTATTTACGGAATCGCCATTGCTTTAGGAAATCTTCTGGGTGGAAAAACAGCCAATAAAAATCCTCTAAAAGCACTTCTGTGGATGTTTGCAGCACAGGGAATGGTATTGCTTGCCTTTTATTTCACAGCCGGCGATCAGGTTTTAAGCATTATTACCTTATTCCTTTTGGGAGGCCTGTCTTTTGCCAGTGTGCCGGGGCTTCAGCTTCTGGTGGTACAGATTGCTGAAAAAGAGCTTCCGGGAACTGAAGATGTGGCGTCAGGAATCAACATTGCCGCGTTCAATATAGGAATTGCTGTAGGATCCTATACCGGCGGAATTGTGGTAACATCTTCATTAGGACTGGCTAGTACACCGTGGATCGGGGCTTTGTTCCTTTTGGCGACCGTACTGATTACCTTATACAGCATCCGTTTAAGTAAAAATTAAAAAGTTTTCACCTTTGGTATATTGTAAGGGCTGCCTTTTACCGGGCAGTCCTTATTTATTTTAAACTTAAAAGCCGATACGGCTTATATTTCGTGAATCTCGGAATCTGTAAAAACATAGAATTTTCCACCTTTAGGAATATTTTTAGTATCCAGACCTGTAAATTCACTGAAGGCAGGAAGCAGCAGCTGATCTTTGGTCTGAACAAAACACGGCAGTCTGATACTTTTTACCGCCGAATTCAGGACAACACCGGGATGAATATGGCCTGTGATCTGGAATTCGGTAAGGTTTTTATCAAAATCATGTACAAAAGTAAAACCATCAATGGTGAGAGATTCAGATTTAAAATTCAGGCACAGTTTTTTTTCCAATGCTGCTGATAAACGGTCATGATTCCCTTTAATAAGGCAGAACTGGAGGTCCGGATACTGATTTCTCCAGCTGCAGAATTCATCCACATCAGAATTATCCCCTGCATGAAGCAGATCTCCAACTACAATAAATTTTTCCGGCTGAAAATATTCAATAAGTACCGAAAGCCTTTCCAGGTCACTTTTCATGATATGATTGGCCAGTGCAATTCCGTTTTTCCGGAAATGGGCGGTTTTTCCAATATGAAGATCGGATAAAATCAAGGCCTTTTCTTTTTTCCAAAAAGCTGCCCGCTGATTGGTTAAGGTGAAAATTTCGCTGTTAAGAGTGATATTTTTAGTGGCAATATTCAATTTTTCTAGTATAGCTTTTTTATTTTATCTGTTTTAACTACTCCGTCTTTTTGCTTTGCAAAAATCCACCCCTTCAGGGAAGTGGAACGGGATCGAGAAAGGTTGGACGGAAATACTTTGAGTTTGAAAGCTGAAAATTAATTTCTCAGCCGTTTTTCCTCGCCTGTTCTACCATTTTCCTGATTCTTGTATCCAGGCTTTCACTTGAAAGGGTTTGCCTTAAGCTGTCTACCTTGATCGGAAAACTCAGGGGTGTAAAGGTATGGGAATATTTTAAAATGATTTTTGATTTTTCTATTCTTCTGAATGCTTCCACGAGACGCTGTTCCTGAAGCTGCATATTGAAAACTTCGGTATACGCCTGTCTTACAAGGAAATGATTGGGATCATAATCTTCCAATACTTTAAAAATAAGGCCTGCAGAGCTTTGAAGGGATTTATTGGAGCGCTGTTTTCCTGCATAATTCTGGATGACCATTCCTGAGATTACTGCAATATCCCGGAATTTCCTCCGTGCCATTTCTGCGGAATTGATGCTGGCTATCACATCATTCATCAGGTTTTCACGGGTCAGGATTTTATCCAGATTCTCTTCGTTTAAGGGGATTTCCTTATCACTGAACAGTTCGAAACCATAGTCGTTCATCGCCATGGAAAAGGAAATAGGAGCCAGTTTTGAGACACGATAGGCAATCAGCGCAGCCATTACTTCATGTACGAGGCGTCCTTCAAACGGATACATGAAAAGATGATAGCCTTCACGGTTTTTGATCAGCTCTACAAGAAATTCATCATCTTTGGGGATATGGGAATTTTTTTCCTGGCTGGCTAATAAGGGATGTAAAAATTTGAGTTCTTTTTCTGAAGCTTTAGGATTTAAGGCATGGGAAAGTTTTTCTCTTAAAAAATGTCCTAAATTTGAACTTAAAGGAAGTCGTCCGCCCAGATAGCTTGGCGCCATTGCTTTTCCTTTTGCTGCCCGGACATACACGGTCATATCTTTGATCATCGCTACTTCAAGTGTTCTTCCTGCCAGAATGAATTTTTCTTCTTTTTTCAATTTTGAAATAAAATATTCTTCTACCATTCCGATATAGCCGCCGGAGATAAATTTTACTTTCAGCATGGCATCGCTTACAATAACTCCCATATTCATGCGGTGAAGCATGGCGATTTTCCTGGAGGTTACTTTATAAAGACCATCTTCCATAATGACGATCTTATGAAATTCTTCATAGCTCTTTAAAACACTTCCGCCAATGGTGAGGAAATCAAGGATACTTTTCCATTCTTCACCGGTCATTTCCTGAAAAGCGAATACTTTTTTAATCCTTTCAAATGTTTCTTCAGGGTAAAAGCCGTCTCCCACAGCTAAAGTCATCAGAAACTGCACCAATACATCAAAGCATAAAACCTGGGGTTCCCGGGGTTCTATCACTTTCTGTTTTACAGCTTCCTTGAGTGCTGCTACTTCGATCAGCTCGAGAGAATGGGTCGGGACACAATAAATTTTAGAGGTCTCAAAAGGAGAGTGTCCGCTTCGTCCTGCGCGCTGAAGAAATCTGGCGACCCCTTTTGCCGATCCGATCTGAATAACGGTATCTACAGGTTTAAAATCGATTCCAAGATCTAACGAGGAGGTTGATACAACAGCTTTGAGTTTTCCGGCACTTAAATTTTCTTCGATCCAGATCCGGAGATGGGCATCAATAGAGCTGTGATGAATGGCAATCTGGCCTGCAAAATCAGGATAAGCATCCAACAGGAGCTGGTACCACATTTCACTCTGGCTTCGTGTATTGGTGAAAACAATAGTGGATTTGGAATCGAGGATGATAGGGACTATTTTATCGGCTAATTTGGCACCCAAATGCCCGGCCCAGGGAAGTATTTCGAGCTCATCGGGAATAACCGGAAGAATATCTATTTTTTTATGTTCTTTAGCCGTTATTTTTGTTTTTTTAATGTCGTAGGGAATCAGGACATCCATTGCCTCATCCAGGTTTCCAATGGTTGCTGTGATGCCCCAAATTTTCATTTTCGGAACGTATTTTCTCAATTGTGAAATAGCCAGCTCAACCATAACTCCACGCTTTGAACCCAGCAATTCATGCCATTCATCAACTGCGATGCATTTCAGGTTTTGAAAGAAGCGGTCATGATTTTTCTGTCCTAAGAGCAGATGCAGACTTTCGGGAGTAACGACCAGAATTTCCGGCATATTACGGACCTGCTGCTGTCTGACTTTCGGATCTGTATCCCCGTTTCGTACACCAACCGTCCAATCTAAGCCAATTTCATCCATAGCTTCCTGCATGGCTTTGGCAATGTCTTTGGATAAAGAGCGCAGGGGAGTGATCCAGATCATTTTCAGCCCTTTTTTGTAGTTTTCAGGATGATTCATGAAATCTGAAATCAAAGCCAGGAAAACAGAAAATGTTTTTCCAAACCCGGTTGGTGCAATGACCATCCCGCTGTATCCGTTCCCGAATTTCTGCCATGTATCTACCTGGAATTTAAAAGGGGAAATGCCTTTATCAGCCATCCATTGCTGAATGACCTTAAACCCGTCTGTATTTTCAAATGCTTTCAAATTATTGGATCAGTTTTTTTATTTCTTCCAGATCATCTATTTCGGCTACAGTTTTATCTTTCCGCCACCTTACAATTCTTGGAAACCTTAAGGCAACGCCACTTTTATGCCTGCTGCTGAACCCTATGCCTTCAAAGGCTATTTCAAAGACCAGCTCAGCTTTTACCGTACGGACAGGTCCGAACTTTTCAATGGCGTTCTTATTGACAAACTTACTGACTTCCATGATTTCTTTATCGGTAAGTCCGGAATAGGCTTTTGCAATGGTAACAAGACTATCACCATTTTTTACGGCGAATGTATAGTCTGTATAATAGGCACTTCTTCTTCCGCTTCCTTTCTGCGCATAAATTAAAACAGCATCAATCGTCAAAGGATTTACTTTCCACTTCCACCAGTCGCCTTTTTTCCTGCCGGAGTGGTAGATGGAGTTTTTCTGTTTCAGCATTAAGCCTTCGCTGTTAATGTCTCTTGATGCTTCTCTTATTGTATTGAGGTCATCCCATTTTTCAAAATTAATAACCTGAGAAAGCTTAATGTTTTGAGGAGCTTCATTCAGCAGTAATTCTTCAAGCATGGCCCGTCTGGCTGCCATTGATTTTTCACGGAGATCTGTTCCTTCAAGTTCCAGTAAGTCATAAACAAAAACTTCAATCGGAATATCTGCCAGCATTTTTTTGGTTAAAGTTTTCCTGTTTAATCTTTTTTGTAATTCATTAAAATTTAAAACATTAGAATCCTTTACCGCAAGTATTTCTCCATCTAAGACAAAGTTTCCTTTCATGGCCTGCACGGTCTCTTTTATTTCCGGAAACTGGTCTGTGATGAGTTCTTCACCCCTTGACCATATAAAGACTTCATCGTTTCTCCGGATAATCTGTCCACGGATTCCGTCCCATTTGTATTCCGTCTGCCAGTCTTCGGGATTTCCCAGTTCTTCGAGTTCTTTTTCCAGCGGATAAGCCAGGCAGAAAGGATAAGGCTTCGAATTATCGGGATTAACGTTTTCTGCCGAAATCAGTTCCTGAAATGTTACTTCGCCGGGCATCCATTTTCCCATCAGGCTGTGCATCAGCGTGCTGGATTCCTGGGATGAAAATCTGGTCAGTGCGTTGATGAGTGTTTTATCGGATACGCCTATGCGGAAACTTCCTCCCAGTAATTTATTAAATAAAAGACGTTCAGTGTAGTCCAGGCCGTTCCAGGATTTCAGGACAAATTCTTTTTTTTCGGTTTCCGATTTGTCTTTTAAATTAACAATATCCATCATCCATTGGGAAAGGGTACGGTCAATTTTTTCTGAAGGAGGCGGAAGGATCAACGAAATGGTTTCCCCGAGATCTCCTACCGAAGAATAACTCTCCTGAAACAGCCAGAAGGGCAGCTGCGCGATTTCCAGCGCCCATTCTTTCATGTAATTGGTATTCACATTCCTTTTAGGTCTTTTTCCTGTAAACAGGGCAATAAACCAAACTTTATCTTCATCCGGGGCGCGTTCCAGATAATCAATAATGGCATCTATTTTAGCATTGGTTTTATTGGTGGTTTCCAAAGCATTGATCAAATCAGCAAAATGTTTCATGGCTCAGGATTTTCAATAATTTCTTTTTCAGCTTCTTCCTCGTCTTCCCCGAACTGAGTCTGCACCACATCTGCTTTAATACCAATTTCATTCAAATATTTAGAAAAAATCTCAGTCTGACCATGGGTAACGTGTACCATTTCAGCTTCTGTAGCCTTTATAGCCTGCAGCAGGCCTTTCCAGTCGGCATGATCGCTCATCGCAAATCCTGCATCAGCACTCCGCCATCTTCTTGCCCCGCGTACCTGCATCCAGCCGGAGCAGATTGCTGTCGCTGCATCCGGAATTTTCCTGATGATATTGCTGTCTAAAAGTGCCGGCGGAACGATGACTATTTCATGGCGGACTTCTTTTGGATTCTCCTTGAAATCGGCAATTTTATAGTCCGGAAGATCAATTCCTACGGATTCAAAAGCTTCATTGAGCTTTCCGATGGAATAATGAACATAAATTTTACCCAAACCTTCCACCGCCTTCATAATACGCTGGGCTTTGCCTAAAGAATATCCTATAAATACAGATGTTTTTGCATTTTCCTGATTTTTAAGGACCCAGGTCTGAAGTTTTTTATTGAGATCCGCAACTTCCAGCCAGTTGTAAATAGGAAGTCCGAAAGTACTTTCAGTAACGAATTCATTGCATTTCACCAGTTCAAAAGGACTACTCAAACCGTCTTCCTGCACTTTATAATCGCCGGAAATAACGGTAACATATCCTTTATATTCTAACCTTATCTGGGCTGAGCCAATGATATGTCCCGCAGGATGCAGCGAAACCTTTACTCCGTTCATAATTATGATTTCACCGTATTCAACACCCTGGCATTCGATATCCGGGCCGATTCTCTGGTAAAGAATGGGTTTTGTATAATGATGGCAGAGATATTTCTTCATTCCCCAACGGGCATGGTCGGCATGGCCGTGTGTAATCACTGCCAGATCTACAGGTCTCCATGGATCAATATAAAATTTTCCCTGAGGACAGTAAATGCCTTTTTTTGTAAATGTTATCAGTTTCAATGGAAAATATTTTGATTTTCTATAAAACGTTACATTTTATAGAAGTTTGGTTATGTTTTAGCCTTCAAAAATCTAACCAATTGTACATTTTCTATGAAAATAATAAAGAGTTTGAAATTAAAATTTTAAAATCAATTTATTTTGTGTTTCATCTACCTATTCTCAATGAGAATCTCTCAACGAGCTTTAAATTCTGTTTTTATCATACATTTTAATGTTTTAAACAATATTGTTAAGCCTGAGGTGCTTCGCCATATAAACCTGTTTTATACAGAGCCTTCCAGCAATAAAACATTGAACTTTTCAGCAACAAATATCCTTCTGAAATCTATGAACTTTGTCCTGTAACAATAAAGAAAACAAAATGAGCAAAACAATTTTAATTACAGGCGCAGCAAGCGGTTTCGGAAAAATAGCCGCATTTGATCTGGCTAAAAAAGGCCACAAAGTGATCGCAACAGCACAGGTGTATCCACAGATGAGTGATTTAATCCGGGAAGCAGGCGAACAGGGAATAGATCTTACGGTTGATAAACTGGATGTAACGAATTCACAGGACATCAATTATATCCTTAAAAAATATGATATTGATATTCTGATCAGCAATGCCGGTATTATGGAAGGAGGTCCTATTGCCGAGCAGCCACTGGAGCTTATCCGTTCTATGTTCGATGTGAATGTTTTTGGCGGATTGCAGCTGGCACAAGGCTTTGTTAAAAAATTCATTGAACAAAAAAAGCCAGGAAAGATTGTGTTCACGACTTCAATGGGAGGATTATGGACGGTTCCGTATGTAGCAGCCTATTGCGCCTCAAAGCATGCTATGGAAGCTATTGCAGAGGGGTTAAAAACTGAGCTGGCACCGTTCAACATCAAAATTGCAACGTGTAATCCGGGCGTTTTTGGAACAGGATTTAATGACAGGGGAGTAGACTCCATTTTCAGATGGTATGATCCTGAAGTGAACTTTACTCCGGAATCTGCTTTTGACGGGGCAGCCGATTCTCTTGCCCACCAGCTGGATCCGCAGTCTATGGCAGAGGTGATTGTGAATGTAGCGCTGGATGACAATTCTAATTTCAGGAATGTACACCCTAAAGAAACGGAAGATTTTGTAAAACAATTACAGGCCGATGCATGGACTGCAAAAAGTTAAACAATGAGTATAACGTATAATCAGGCTGCAAAAGCGCTTCAGGCAGCCACAGAAAAAGCAAAATCCATCAATATTCCTGTAAGTATTGCCGTTGTGGATGCAGGAGGACATCTTGTGACGATGGCAAGACTGGACAGTGTTTACGGGGTTATCGATTTTGCAGTTAAGAAAGCAAAAACGGCAGTAATGTTCGGTGTCGACAGTGATATAATGGGGACAATCATTTCCGGAGCAGATATTCATGGATACGGCATGCTGAATTCCAATGAGGGACTTCTTACTATTGCAGGCGGAGTAGTCATCAAAGATGCTGAAGGAAAGATCATAGGGGCAATTGCATCTTCCGGTGGAACTCCCGAACAGGATAAAGAGATTGCAAAGGCAGGTGCTGCTGTTATGGCTTAAATTTCAGATATTTGCAGTATGGAAAAAACTTCGGAAATCATATTTGATAAACTGGTCTATTCCTGTTCGTTTGAAATGTACAGGGGGCACGAGGAATTTATTCCCGATCATTTTCTGGGCTATCAGCTGTCCGGTGAAACGCATGCGTTTCATGACAAAGGCAAAACTGTTATAAAGGAAAATACAGTAGTACTTGTCAGAAAAAATCAACTGATCCGAACGGTAAAACATCCTTCAAAGAATAAAAAGTACCAGTTTCTGTCCATAACTCTCGACCAGGAAACGCTCCGGCAGTATGCAGCAGAATATAAAATGATGCCATCCGAAAGATTTCCAGATAATGAAAGACTTTTTTTTGAGTCTGATGAATTTTTCAGCGGATATTTTACTTCACTGCTTCCGTATATTGATAAAACAAAAACAGCAACTTCCAGGCTGGCAGTTTTAAAGGTTAAAGAGGCAATAGAGCTGATTCTGCAAGCTAATCCTGATTTTAAAAACCTGCTTTTTGATTTTTCAGAACCGCATAAGATCGATCTTAAGGAGTTTATGAATAAGAATTTCAAATTCAATGTGCCGGTGGAAACGTTTGCCAGGCTTACAGGCCGCAGCCTTTCGGGTTTTAAGCGTGATTTTAATAAAGCTTTCAACATGACGCCTAAACAATGGCTTAAAGAAAAAAGACTGGAAGAAGCGTATTACCAGATCCGGCATAGGAATAAAAAGCCGTCTGATATTTATCTTGAACTGGGATTTGAAAACCTGTCTCATTTCTATTATTCATTTAAACAAAAGTTTGGTTTAACGACCAGCAAAGTTTAATAAAAACACAGATCTATAAAAAAGGAGCAGCTTACCGCTGCTCTTTTTATTTGATAACATGCTTAAAATGATAACCGATCATTGCAAGTGTCCGGAAAAGCAAAGTTTTAATATATTTGGGGTAACTATCTTAGATGATAATTCTGGTTTATAACTTATAGAATAAAATTCGTTTAATCCTGAAATTCATTTTATAGGTTGTTGACGAATACTAAATTTAGAAATGAAAAATTCAAACCTGGCAATTTCAGCAACACTTTTAGCGATTATATGTGTACAGGGAGGTGCTTCCATTGCCAAACAGCTCTTTCCTCTGATAGGCCCTATTGGGACCGTTAGTTTGAGGATCGGGCTTTCTGCTGTGTTGCTCATTTTGATTAACCGTCCGAAATTTTTGCAATTCACCGCACAAAAATGGAAGTACTGTGCAATGTATGGGATTGGTCTGGCAGCGATGAATCTCGTTTTCTACATGGCTATTCAAAGGATCCCGTTGGGGCTGGCGGTTACGGTAGAATTTGCGGGGCCTTTATTTTTGGCCATTGCTTTATCCCGGAAATTGCTGGACGTAGTATGGGCATTGCTGGCCTGTATTGGGATATTACTCATTGTTCCGTGGCAGAGCGATCATGTTGATCTGGTTGGACTTGGATTGGCTTTTCTTGCAGGAATGTTTTGGGCGGTATACATCGTCATGGGTGGAAAAGTGGCTAAAATTATGGATGGAAAAGATGCGGTTACCACCGGAATGGTATTCGCAAGTCTTGTTATCATCCCTTTTACCATATGGGACGGAGCTGTATTCAATCTTACGCCTTCTATTTTTGTAAAAGGTTTAGGAGTGGCTATTTTGTCTAGTGCGTTGCCGTTTTCACTGGAAATAATGGCATTGAAAAGACTTCCCGCAAAGACCTTCAGTATTCTGATGAGCCTGGAACCTGCATTTGCAGCTCTTTCGGGTTGGGTGTTTCTGGCGGAAGAACTGAGTTTTTTACAATGGATTTCAATTGGTTGCGTCATTGTGGCCAGTATAGGAACAACTGTTTTCAGTAAAGCAACGGCTCAGAATGAAATTGTTCAAAGTAAAGAATAAGCTTCTGCATAAAAAGGTGTATCATGGTATCATTTTTCAGGCTGATTTTTCAAATAATTAATAATCCCGATCACATCATCCTTACCAAAACCTTCATCGTGTGCAGATTGATAGGTTTCACTCAATACTTTGGATAAAGGAAAATCCGCACCTGCATCCTGAGCAAGCAGAATGTCCTTCAGCATGAGATCCAGAGCAAAAGCAGGCTCATATTGGTTTTTGATCAGCATGGGTGTTTTTACTTTGGTAGCGCCACTTCCGCTGGCACTTTCATTAATGATTTCCAGCATGGCTGTACGGTCGATTCCCAATTGATCTGCAAACAGAATGGTTTCCGCCAATCCCTGGTAGATCGCAGACAGGAAATAATTGATGGAAAGCTTCCCTGCAATTCCTTTTCCGTTTTCCCCTAAATGTTTCACTGCTTTTCCAAGCTTTTCAAGATATGGCATGGCCCGTGAAAGGTCTTTTTCTTCACCACCTGCCATAATGATCAGCGTTCCTTCTGCAGCAGGAACGGTACTTCCGGCTACCGGTGCATCGATGAAAGCTGCTTCCTTTATCTTAACGGCTCCACTTAGCTCTGCCGTGGCCTGTGGAGAGATGGTGCTCATATCTATAAAAAGTTTTCCCGCAATATCCGATTTAAGGATATCTTCGTAAACTGCTTTGGCGGCATGGTCATCGGTAAGCATCGTGAATATAATGCTGCTGTTCTTTACCAGATCAGAAATCTGGGTATAAACGGTTGATTTTTCCTTAAAATCTTTAGTTTTTTCAGATGATCTGTTGTACACTGAAAGCGGGAATCCTGCTTTTTCAAGATTTTTTGCCATAGGATGCCCCATATTTCCCAACCCGATAAATCCTATTTTCTCTTTCTGCATGCTTTATTTTTTTATTTTGATTAAACAATGGCTTTTAAACCGGAATATAAATTAGTTACACCAAAAAAGTAATTTCATAATGTAAGTCCGCTCTATTTGCATCAAAAAACCGACCAAAACCAGACTGTATTTTTACCATATTTTTTGTTGATTAACTTTTAAAACCCGGAAAACTTCCGGAAATTTGCAGCAAATAAAAATCAATGAAGATCATAGACGTCGAAAAATGGAACAGGAAAGAGCATTTTGAATTTTTCTCAAAAATGGACAGCCCGTACTTTGGCTTTACCACTGAAGTAGACTGTACAAAAGCTTATGCCTATGCAAAGGAAAACGGACATTCTTTTTTCGCGACCTATCTTCACCGGTCAATGGTTGCTGTAAATGCCGTAGACGAGCTGAAACTGCGTATTGTGGACAATCAGGTGGTTTTATATGATACCATTCATGCTGGCACTACAATAGGAAGGGCAGACGGGACTTTTGGTTTTGCTTTTATTCCTTTTTCAAGCGATTTTAATACATTCAATAGTATTATGCAGGAGGAAATAGAGGATGTACAGCGCACATCAGGAATCAGGATGAATAATGGCGAGCTTGGTAAAGATCTGATCCGGCATTCAACCATTCCATGGAATTCTTTCAGTGCACTGCTTCACCCTACGAACTATAATAACTCCGAATCTGTTCCGAAAATTACATTCGGGAAATTCAGCATCCGTGACGGTAAAAAGTTTCTTCCTGTTTCTGTCGAAGCTCATCACGGGCTGGCGGATGGAATTCATATTGCGAGATATCTGGAAGAATTTCAGAGGCAGCTTGATCAATAATAGTGAATTATAGACCATGCTTAAGACCTAAGAAATAAAAATTCACTAAAATTTTGTGTATGGAATAATATACTACCTAAAATCTTCAAAAACATTGATCGAGATCATAAAAAGCGAAATCTACATCTGCTACATTTGCTTAAGAATAAATAACAAATAATTAATTTCAGGGCATCATCATAAAATTATACGGATACACTGTTTACAGGATGGCGTGGTACATATGTGGTATTTTAATTCTGTAAAATTTTAATCATTTTTTCTTTCTTTGTTTGATTCAAAAAAATTGAAAGAATACCAGCTGGTGAAAATTTTTAAGTTTTAAAAATCCTAAAATATATTCGCCGATAAAATATAAATTGATGCATGCGACCTGAATCCTTCATATAGAACAGCTATTCATTTAGCTATTGAAGTAGAATTTGTACTGGGGCTAAACTTTATTATCAAGCGCCAGAAATAAGTAGAGATGAGAAAATATTATGAAAAACGAAAAACCACAATCTAATTTAGAAGATTTAAACCAAAAAAATGTAATGCAGGATGAGATTATAGCATTGGCTAAAGAAAATTCGCCACGCCTGCTGAATAAATTCAGATTAGTTTACCCTGATTTTTTTGATAAAATTGCTAAGGTATATCCCGGTCTCAAAAATTCTGAACTGATTTTTTGCATTTACCTTAAACTCAACTTTACCACCAAGGAAATCGCAACCTATACTTTCGTGACCCCAAAAGCCATTCAGAATAGGAAAAACAGGATACGGAAGAAACTTAATATCCCTTCCGACCTGGATATTTACAAATGGTTTAATGACCTTTAAATTTTTGTATCAGATTATATTTGGATCACTGCTTTATCCAGATCATGATAAAGCAGTATTTTCCATTTTTCCTCAGCGGCTTCTTTTTGCCATTTCAGTCTTAATTCCATTGCTCTTCTTCCGTCAAAATCACTTTTATATGCCAGGTGGTATCTGAGGTAAGATTCCTGCGGAAGATCATCTGCTCCGTAAAAAACAGTTTCCCCGTTTTCTCTGATCCAGAATACCTGCATGAAAGGAGTATGGCCGCCAACAACTTCAAAAGAGATCTCCTCACTGATATTTCCCCGATCATCATCCATCCATACAATATTCGGCAGAGTGATCAGTTTCTCCAAGGTGTTAAAATCAAAAGAAGGATTTCCTCTGTTTTCCATTGCAAAATCCAGTTCCCGTTTTTGAATATAAATTTTTGCATTGGGAAATACCGGTACAAAACCGTTTTCAGTTTCCTGAATACTGCCGTCAATATGGTCTTTGTGAAGATGGGAGAGAAGAAGTCTGGTAATCTGCTCAGGGTTGATATTTTCTTTTTCCAGTAGTTCAGAAATCACGGTTTTTCCTTCAGTATTTTTCCATCCGATACCGGCATCCATAAGAATATAGTCTTGTTCCGTAACGATCAGGAATGGCTGTACAGACATTTTGATTCCTTTAACCGTATCAAAATTTTCGTCCGTGAGCAGGGTAAAATCTTTCGTTTTGCTGGCAGAAAAATTGCCTTCTTTAAGCGGAATAATTTTCATTCTGCAAATTTCCCTAATATTTCCAAAACGCGAAAACCTTTTTTTCAATAGAATGCATTGGAAAAAACAATAATTTACCAGCTGTTCAGTCCGTTTTCCATAGCTTTGGCATAATTCTCTTCATCAAAAGAATAAAGGTCAGGGGCTTTATGAGCGCCGCCACGTCTTTGCTCATCAAGCTTTTTAAGGATTCCCAGGTTCTTTATTTTTCTGTAAAAATTTCCACGGTTCAGCGCTTTGCCCAGAACGGCTTCATACAGCTTCTGAAGTTCCGGAAGAGTGAACTTTTCCGGCAACAGATTTTTTCCGATAGGCTTTGTGGAAATTTCTTTTCTGAGGGTAAGCAGAGCCTTTTGAATGATCTCATAATGATCCATCCCGAATTCTATCTCCGGCAGTTTGCTTACGAAAACCCACTCGCAGGTCTCACTGAACTCATCCGGAATCAGGCGGAACATGGAGGGGCTGTATAATGCATAATATCCCACAGTAATAAAACGTTGTTTCTGGAAAAGTGTTTCATCGAAATCCTCAAAGTAAAATTCACTTCTGTTTTTCTTCCCGAATACTCCAAATTCTTCAAGATAAATATCAGTAATTCCTGATCTTTCCTTAAGGATTCTCTTGACAGCATCATCCAGATCCTCGTCTTTACCTACATAGCCGCCGGGAAGAAGCCATATCTTCCTGTAATTGGTTTTCAGAAGCAGAACCTTAAGCTCATTATGTTCAAATCCAAAAATAACGGGGTCAGCTGAAATATGGGGCAGAAAAGTCTTTTTTGCCTCAATTGACTGCTGTAAAAGCTGTTGTTTAGAGTCCATGGAACAAGTATGAATGTGTCTTTCTACAAATTTGCTAAAAAAAAATGAATTCCTGTTATAAATCCTTTTATATAAAGGTGTTTAGAATAAAACTGTTTAAATAATCCGAATAAAATAATATAATTGCAAAATATTAACAACTATTTTCCGTTAAAGTAAGCATATAACACAAGGCTTACTTTCTGTAAGCTCATTACTGACGAAAAAAATTCCCTATCCCTGACCTTAATTTATTATTTTTTTAGATTAAATGCCATAGTTGATTGAAAGAGGCCGTCTGCAATAGGCGGCCTCTTTTTAAATTCCCTATCTTTGCATTTCTTAAAATGAATTGCGATAGAACCTATTTATAAGATCATTCATAATTTCCAATTCAGGATACATCTTATTCATTAATTCTATTTTTACATTTGAAGTTAAACTTTTAATCTGACTATGCAGACGAGCAATATGAACGGTATTTCGAGAACAGTAATCTGGCTTATGGCCGTTATTTCTGGCCTGGTGGTAGCCAATAATTATTATAACCAACCCTTACTGGCCCTTATTTCTGACGATCTTCACATTTCCGAAAGCGCTGCTGGTAAAATTTCTGTGCTTACACAAATAGGCTATGCCTTAGGATTATTATTAATTGTTCCTTTGGGAGATAAGTTTTACCGCAAGAAATTAATTCTGGTCGATCTGTTTTTGGTTTTCGGTTCATTATTATGGATGACTTTTGCCAATCAATTATGGATGCTGTATGCTGCGAGTTTACTGATCGGGGTAACTTCAGTAATTCCTCAATTATTTATACCTATTGCTGCTGAACTGTCCTCTGATAAGGAAAAATCTTCCAATATTGGAACTGTGATGTCGGGATTATTATTAGGGATTCTTTTATCCAGATTTATAGGTGGAATAGTGGGTGATGTGTGGGGCTGGAGATCTATGTTTGGTATTGCAGCAGGCCTGATGGTTATTGTTTGGATAGCTGTGTACAAAATGCTTCCGGAAATGCAGCCTAATTTTAAGGGAACTTATAAGGAATTAATGCAGTCTGTTGCCCACCTGGCAAAAACGCAGCCTATATTACAGCTGGCTTCTTTCCGTGGGGCGATGGCCTTTGGGTCGATGTGCGCTTTGTTTACAACCCTGGTCTTTCATATGGAGAAACCACCTTTTAATGCAGGTTCTTCAGTGGTGGGAAGCTTCGGACTGGCTGGAGCTGTGGGAGCGTTGGCTGCTGCTAAAGTGGGAAAACTTCAGAAGTATCTGGATATCAACAGGATAATATTGTACTCATTATGCATTGTTGTCGGAAGCTGGGCTTTTACCTATTTTGCAGGTGAAACTTACTGGGGACTGATCATTGGAGTTATTTTGGTTGACCTTGGAGTGCAGTCCAGCCACATCATGAACCAAACCAATTATTTCTTAATTAAATCCAATGCAGTGAACCGTTTGAATACCGTTTACATGGTTTCTTATTTCATTGGCGGATCACTGGGAACATGGCTGGCATCTCTTGCCTGGCAGTATGCACAGTGGGGAGGAGTTTGCTTTGTAGGAGCCTCTTTCGGACTGCTTGCCATTGTAGCTCATGTTGTATTCAGCAATAAAGTAAACGCCTCCCAGTCTTAATTTTCAGCCTGTGCTTTTATATTTTTCTGAACTAAGCTTCTGTGCTTGGTTCCCCATTTTTCCAGATCTTCCCAGATCGGGATCAGTTCCCTGGCAATATCCGTGAGCTCATAATCTACTCTTGGCGGAACTTCAGCATGTACTGTTCTTTTTACCAATCCTTCTTTTTCCAGTTCCCTGAGCTGAAGGGTGAGCATTCTTTCGGTAATTCCGGAAATGCGGTCGCGGACTTCACTGAAGCGCAGCTTTCTTTCTTTTAACCTGTTTAAAATCAGAAGTTTCCACCTGCCTCCGATTTTGCAGACAGCATAAGACAAATCACATTCCTGTATGTACTTTTTATTGATGTTATTCGTTGAATTTTCCTTTATTTTTCCCATAGCTTACAAATTTGTTAGTACCGTACAATTAGCTGTATA
Source organism: Chryseobacterium oranimense (assembly GCF_900129755.1). Lineage (GTDB taxonomy): Bacteria > Bacteroidota > Bacteroidia > Flavobacteriales > Weeksellaceae > Chryseobacterium > Chryseobacterium oranimense. The sequence continues at coordinate 175,726 of NZ_FQWT01000003.1, read as the reverse complement.
CAGTGCAAATGTAAGGTTTGAAAATTAATTTTGCACTCAGAAGCTGAAAATAAAACAGCAGTTCCGGAACAAGAGCGCTCAACGTTCCCTCAATAACATTCACGTAAAAAATAAAAGTAATGCAGTTAACAGAACCCATTAATCAGATTTTAAATCAATTAGAAAAGATACATTCCTTCAATGCCCAGAATCCGTTAGAGGATACCCGGAAATACCTTGAAACCATGTCACTTCAGCTTAGCAGAAAAAAAGAACCTGTTAGAATGATAGAAGAGCTGAATATTCCCCTGGAAAGTCATCAGATTCCGGTCCGGATTTACCGCCCAAACGGAAAGAATATTCAAAATTCATCCGCAATTATCTATATCCATGGAGGCTGGTTTATTGCCGGCGGTTTTGAAACCCACGATGCCGTAGTGCGGAAGCTGGCCAATAAAACAGGTTCAGTGGTAATCTTTGTAGATTATCGCCTGGCTCCCGAGCATCCTTTTCCTGCAGGTTTAAATGACTGCATAGATTCTGTAAAATGGATCGCCGACAACGCAGAATCTTTAGGAATTGATGCCCATCAGATCGGTATTATCGGGGACAGTGCCGGAGGTGCGCTTGCAACAGGTGTTTCTACCCAAATAGGAGAACTGCTGAAATTTCAGGTACTGATTTATCCTGCCGCAGATCATCAGCTCAATACAAAATCATGGGAAACGTATGAAACAGGCCCTGTTCTTAATAAAGAAGGCGGAATTCAGGCCTGGGAATGGTATTATCCTGAAAGCAGAGACAATCCCGATCCTTTAGCCGCTCCGATACTGATAAAAGATTTCAGAAATACACCGCCTACACTGGTTCTTATTGCAGAACATGATCCTTTAAGGGATGAAGGAGAAGAACTGGCATTACATATGAAAGAAGCAGGGATTTCTGTACATACGATTTTTTATAAAGATATGGTTCATGGCTTTATGCATATGGGAGAAGTTTTGAATGAGGTAGATCAGGCTGTGCATGAAATGGCGGAATTTGCCCATCAACATCTTGAAACTATTACAAAATAAAGATGAAAAAGTATGCATATATTGGTTGTCTGGGATTTATTGCAGTAATTACTACTGAATTTGGAGTGATAGGAATTCTGCCCCAGATTGCAGAACATTACCATATAGGAATAGATAAAGCAGGATGGCTTCTTAGCGCTTTTGCCCTGATTATTGCTGTAACAGGACCTTTTATGACTCTTTTAATGTCCGGGTTTGACAGAAGAAAGGTAATGCTGGCCGCTATTTCTATTTTTCTGTTTACAGCTGTTATTTCTGCCATGTCGCCGCCGTTCTGGCTTCTGATGCTGGTCCGGATACTTCCGGCATTTTTACAGCCTGTGTATATTGCAACGGCCTTATCTGTTGCAATATCCGGTTCAGAAAAGAAACAGGCTAACCAATTAATGGGAATTGTATTTATCGGGGTTGCCCTGGCTATGGTTACTACGGTTCCGTTTGCAACCTGGCTGGCCAGTGTTTGGTTCTGGGAATCATCTTTCATTGTTCAGGCGGCAGTAAGTACCCTGGCATTATGCATTATTTATTTTTTGCTTCCTGCAATGCCGGTAACAGAAAAGAAATCCTATAAAAGCCAGCTTAAAATTTTAACCAAACCTACCTTTGTTATCAGTACTTTGATGAATTTTTTCATGATTACCGCATGGTTTTCCACTTACAGCTATTTTGCAGATTATCTGAATAAAGCAAAGGGAATGGATAGTACAATGGTAAGCTATATGCTTTTTCTGTTCGGGATCATTGGTGTGTTTTCAAACTGGGTTGCAGGAAAAATGCTGAGCTGGAGTGTTCCGAAAACAACCGCCTTGTTTCTTTCCGGTACGGTCCTGATGCCTTTTCTACTGTATTTTTCAGGGAACAATATGACTATGAATATCATCAGCATTGCTATTTGGGGATTTTTGTATTCTCCCAGCTTCCAGAATGCATCTACCTATATGATTTCTTCAGTTCCTGATTCACTGGAGTTTGCCAATAGTCTGGCAACATCCTTCGGAAACCTGGGCGTGACTTTGGGTACAACTCTGGGAGGATGGATGATTGTCTTCAAAGGAGCAGCATATAATCCGTGGATAGGTTTGGCTTTCGGTATTCTTGCTTTTCTTATGATCATCCTGAGAAGTATTTTAGAGAAAAAAGCTGAAAAGGAAAAAATCATTCTTCCGTGTTCTTAATTATACTGTAACAAATTTTGTTACAATAATAAAATGCAGTACCTTTGATCTTTAAATAATTTCACCAGAATTAAAAAAAAGAAGAATGAAAATAGAAATATGGTCTGATGTCATGTGTCCGTTTTGCTACATCGGAAAGAATAATTTTGAACAGGCTCTTGAACAGCTTCCTTTTAAAGATGAAGTGGAAGTAGAGTGGAAGAGTTTCCAGTTAGATCCTACTTTGGACCCCTTAAAACCTCAGAATACAATTGAATATTTCAAAGAAAAGAAGGGATTTCCGGCAGAGCAGGCGGCCCAGATGATTGGTCAGGTGGCTCAGATGGGAAAGGGTGCCGGAATTGATTTTGACTTTGAAAAAGCTTTGATAATTAATACTTTCAATGCCCATAAGTTACTTCATCTGGCTAAAAAATATGGCAAGGCCAATGAAATGGAAGAGGCTCTTTTTAAAGCTCACTTTACAGATGGAAAAAATGTCGGGGATATTGAGGAACTCATTTCTCTTGCTGGCCATTTAGGAATTGATAAGGATGAAGCAAAACAGGCTTTAGTTTCAGACGAGTTCGATTATGAAATCAATCAGGATATCCAGGAAGCGAAGAATAATGGCATTTCCAGCGTTCCTTTCTTTGTATTGAACGGGAAATATGCGGTATCCGGAGCACAGCCGGCAGAGGTTTTTGCAGATGCTTTACAGCAGACCTATAAAGAAACAGTAAGCCCGTTTAAAGATCTTTCTCAGGGAGGCGCTTCATGTGATACGGATAACTGCAGTATTTAAATTATAAAAATCAGCTTTCTGATAACAATTTTGATAAACACCTCCATCCGAGGTGTTTTTTTCTTATTCCAGATCTTAATAAAGTAAAGAAGTTCATCCGTTTTATCTGTTCAATGCTTATTTTTGTTCAAATAATTGCATTCCATGATAAAAATAAACGCTGAATCTGAATATCCCGTTTCAGAAACCTTATTTGTCTTTGCTCTGGATTCAGAAGCAGGAAAAGCATTTGAAGGAAAAAATAAGCTGGTAACAGGAATCGGGAAAGTAAACGCAGCCATAGAGCTTACAAAAGAAATTCATACCAGAAAGCCAAAACTGATCATTAATCTCGGATCTGCCGGAAGTAAAAGCTTCAGTAAAGGCGAAGTGGTCTGCTGCACAAAGTTTATCCAGCGCGATATGGATGTAAGGGGATTGGGTTTCAGTCTTTATGAAACTCCCTTATCCGGAATTCCTCCTGTTCTGGAATACGGACTTGAAATGAACGGCCTGGAACAGGGAATATGTGGCAGTGGCGACAGTTTTGAAATGAACCATTCCGAAACGGATTACAACATTGTAGATATGGAGGCTTATCCGCTGGCTCTTATAGCTCAAAAAGAAAATATTCCGTTTTTATGCCTGAAATATATTTCAGATGATGCAGGAAGTGATGCCGCGGACGATTGGTCAGTGCAGGTACATCTGGCTTCCGAAGCGTTTAAAAAGATATTGTTTTCATAGCGCATTCAGACTCTGTTTTTTATTTGAATTTGAGACTGTCTGTCTTAAAACTTTAAAACATTAAAAAAACAGGAACAACAACAGAACTGAACATACCTCAAATAAAGGATCTGATTAATAAATTAAAATAATAAATACGCATTTATGTCATCAATAACAGTTTTGAAAGCAGGGATAAACGACCTTGAAACCATTCAGAATATTGGAATACAAACCTTTTCCGAGACTTTTTCCGAAAGCAATTCGGAGGAAGCTATGAAAAATTATCTCGAAAAAAGCTTCAGTACAGAAAAACTAAAGTCAGAATTGAATAATCCGGATTCCCATTTCTATATTGCATGGGAAGAAGATATCCCTGTAGGCTATCTTAAATTAAACTCCGGATCTGCACAAACAGAACTTCAGGATGAAACGGCTTTGGAAATAGAAAGAATTTATGTCAAAAAAAGCCACCACGGTCAGAAAGTAGGGCAGCTGCTGTATGATCAGGCTTTGGAAACAGCTCAAAATCTTAATAAAAATTATATCTGGCTGGGCGTATGGGAAAATAATTCAAGAGCTGTTAGGTTTTATGAGAAAAATGGTTTTGAAGTGTTTGGAAACCATACCTTCAGGTTGGGAGATGATGAACAGACCGACCTGATGATGAAGAAAATCCTGAAGTAACTAAAAATTAAATCAGAAGATTTTTAAACTTAATTTCTTAAGATAGCCATAATGGTTAAAAAACAATTTAATAAAAAATCCTTTTAAGCATGGGGCTTAAAAGGATTTTATAATTGAATAGTATCGAAATAATCTAAATATTTTCAAAGTTTTTGCCCAGATGTTCTTCAATCACAAAGAACGGATCTTCAGTAAGGGTGTGAGCTCTCATGTCCATCAAACTTACTTTGCTCATCATACGGAGCATAATTCTTCTTTCGCAGCGATATTCTATCCCGTCAATATTCCTTATCCCTGCTCGGAAAGCCGATCTTCCGTGAGCACATAAATGGTTATTAACCAATATAACATCCCCGGCCTGTGGCGTAAACCCTGAATAAATCAGATCTCTTGCCTCTTCCCAGAATTCATTCAGATGATGATGGGCTTCGTCACTTTGCCTGATGCTTGGATTGAACAACTGCTCTGCGGCATCAAATCTCATAAAAGGCAGTTCATAATTTCCATACAGAATGGCTTCCAGCACTTCTTCCTCATCGGTTCCTGTTTCAAGGTTGGCATCTTTCGGGATCTTGTACATCCTTTCGAAAAGAGGTCTGAATTTTTCTCCGATAGATTCATGGGATCGGATGGAATATAGGGTAGAAGGTACCTGCTCTTCATTTCTGATGTACATAAAGCTCAAAAAGTCAGCCTGATGTTTCAGGAAAGCATCCTCTGTATGGACATAAAGATCCGTTGATGATCCCGATCCTGTCTGTGTCTCACGCATTTTTTCGTCAGGAATAATGGCGTGCATCAATCCCCCGCCTTTACGCTGGGAATAGTACTGTACCGGCTTCGATGGAAGCGCTCCATGAAGCAATGCGCAGGCAAAACCATAGATATTGAATTTGGAGTAATCTGCAGACTGCCAGTTGGGAGGCGTAGTTCCGATGCTTTCCTGATCTATATCCATCAGTCCTCTGAACGCAATGGCTCCATATTGGTCTTTTGAAAAGTCACTGGCAAAATCAGCTGCTATATGTAGAAGTCTTTCCGGTAAAAAATAGGAGGCCAGTTGATGCACATGGGTAATAAAGTCACGGTTTTCATAGCTGCCGTATTTTCTCTGAAGATGCGCCGCTGCATCCTGTATCATTCTTCTTTCCTGCGAGGTGATTTCAATCACTCCGGGAAGCAGTTTTACCGTGGTAATACTGTTGTTATCTAAAATTTCTGGAGAATTCATTAAAAAAATATTTGGTGTGTGAATTAAATTTCTATATTTGTTTTTAATTATTCTAAATAACAATTGCGAATTCAAATTTATGAATAATTTACAAACCACCAAATAAAAAATAAATAAAATGTAAAAATTAAAAACTTGACTGTCAGGTATATATACTTATATGTCACATACCTTCACACAACTTATTGATTTTAAAAATCACCTTACAATACTATATATGAATAACACTCAAATGCAGGCCGGAGAGATCCCGGCTGCTTCCTTACCTCACATTTCGGGGAATTTTGGAAATATTTTTCATTCTGATAATTATGATCACTATCGTTCCGCCGTTAAAGAAACTTTAGACCTTGTGGGAACATTTCTTCACAGAAATACCAAACCCTTCAGCGGAATAGAAGCCAAAGAAATGAAAGGCATGGTAGAAAAGATAGACCTTAATCAAAAACTGTCTTCTTACCACGAACTTCTTCAGGAAGTAGATACTATATATGTAAAGCACGCCACCGCTTTCCACTTACCACAATATGTGGCACACCTTAATTGTCCTGTCGTAATCCCTGCACTGGCCGGAGAAATCCTTGTCAGCACTATCAATTCCTCCCAGGATACCTACGACCAGAGCGCCGGGGGAACATTTATGGAAAGAAAACTGATCGACTGGACGGCTGAACAGTTGGGATACAGTGCAGAAACCAGTGACGGTGTTTTCACAGCCGGAGGATCACAAAGTAACCTGATGGGCCTTGTGATGATGCGCGACTGCTTTTCCCAAAAAAGATACCATCACAATATTAAGCTGGATGGTCTTCCAAAGGAAGCGGGACGTTTCAGAATCTTTGTTTCTGATAAATCTCACTTCAGCAACTTAAAAAATGCCTCAATCATGGGACTGGGCGAGAAAAGTATCGTTAAAGTTCCTACGGATGAAAGATTCTGTATGGATATTTCTTTACTTAAAAAATACATCAAGCGGGAAGAGCAGCTGGGAAACATTCCTATCGGAATTGTAGCCACGGCAGGAACTACAGATTTCGGAAACGTAGATCCGCTGGAAGATATCGCCAATATAGCAGAACATTACAATATCTGGATGCATGTAGATGCCGCTTACGGATGTGCTTTATTATTAAGCGAAAAATACCGTCATCTTCTGAATGGTATTGAAAGAGCAGATTCTGTGACGATAGATTATCATAAATCATTCTTCCAGCCCATCAGCAGCAGTGCATTTATTGTAAAGGATAAAAGGGAATTAAGAATCCTGAAACACCATGCAGACTATCTGAATCCTGCAGAAATGGATGAGGAAGAAATCCCTGCACAGATCAACAAATCCATTATCCAGAGTACCAGAAGGTTTGATGCTTTGAAACTGTGGTTTACGCTAAGAATGATGGGTAAGGAACAGCTTTCCGAATATACGGATACCGTAATCGATCTTACGAAAGATGTTGCTTCCATGATCAAAGAAAATGCTGACTTTGAACTCCTTTCCGATACAGATTTAAGCGTTCTGGTTTTCCGTTATATCAGAACCGATATTAAAGACCTGAATGCTTTGAACCAACACATCAAAATGAAGCTTTTCTACAGCGGAGAGGTTCTGGTAGCCAGTACAAAAGTAGATGGAAATTTCTATCTGAAATTCACTTTCCTTAACCCGATTACAACAACAGAAGACGTTCATCAAATTTTAAACAAAATAAAAGCTCATGGAGAAGACTTTAGTACAGCAAACTAAGTTTACAGAACAGGCACAGGAAATTACAGTAAGAATCCTGCTGAACGGAATGCTCCGCGAGCTTGGAAACGGAAAATTCTATCAGGGAGTTCCGAAATATGATACACTGACGGCTCAGGCACTGGAAAACAGTATCTATCCGCTGCACATGAGGTTTGAATTGAAGAAAAGCGATGTGTTTTTATTTGCTCCCGTTTCTTACCACTCCGAAAGTACTTTTCATAACTATGGAATGCCTTTATGGATCGTTGATCATAAAAACCAGACGGTTGCTGAAGCAGATCTGAATCAACTTATCGATTTGGTTTATCATGAACTTTCTGAAAAACCAACCCGGCAGGGACTGGAACTTTTTACCAAAAGAATTCAAAGCAGTTTCCACAATCTCCAAATGATCATGACTGAAGGTCTGAAAGATAAAAATACCTTAACCTATTCTTTCCTTGAATCTGAACAGCAGCTTCCCGTAGGACATAATCTTCATCCTTTTACAAAAGCAAGAATGGGCTTTTCCAGAGAAGAACAGCTTCTATACGGCCCTGAATTCAATAAAGGGGTTCAACTTGAATATTTTTTGGTCCACAAAAGCTGTGTAAAAGAAAATTCAGTACTAAATGTATCTTATAACGAATTTCTGAAAAGCATGGTTTCATTACCTGAAAACATTGAACAGAAATACCTGAATGAAGGGGAAACTATTTCAGATTTTTATACCTTTCCGTGCCATCCTTGGGAAGCCAGCTATCTTTTATCTGCCAAAGAAGGTGCTGAAATGATCGGTAACCGTACATTGATCCACATAGGAACGTTGGGCGAAGAATTTTATTCTACCTCTTCCATCAGGAGTATGTACAATCCGGATATTCCGTGGATGCCTAAATTTTCTTTAAATGTTCTTTTAACGGGATCCATCAGAATCAACACCGAGAAAGATCTGGCCAGAGGGTATGCATCAGCATTGTGGCGTAAGCATGCGGGCGCATCGTTTGAAAAGGATTTTAGTCAGTTTAAACTGCTTCTGGAGCCTGTAACATTAGGCGTTTACCATGAAGATAAAAATATTGAAAGCCTGAATCTTCTGGTCCGTGAAAATCCGTTTTCACCGGAAGATAAAATCATTTTACTGGCAAGACTTTGTCAGGATGAGCCTTCAGAAGGACAAAATTTCATCCAGCAATTCTTTACGGAAGTTTCAGAAAAATTGAGAACAAGTCCGGAGGAATCTGTAAAAATCTGGTTTGAAAAGTATATTCGATTATTAATTACTCCGCTGAACCATTTATACAGTCAGTACGGGATGACTCCGGAAGCACATCAGCAAAATCTTCTGATCAAACTGGATGACCAATTGCTGCCACAAACTCTTTTTGTAAGGGACGCTCAGGGCTATTTACTGAGAGAAAGCGCAAGAGAACAATACAGTGAGCTTTCTAAAGAATATCCTGAAATCGAAGATCTTTTCATCAGGGATGAGCGTCTTCTGGACATTATCTCTTATCATGTCCTGGTAAGTAACCTTTCTGCACTTATTGCCTCTTTAGGAAAAACGGGATGGGCCAGTGAAAGAGACCTGATCAATATTTTATACGATGAATTTGAACAGATTCACCACGAAATGCCTTCCGAGTTTACCCGTTACGCGCTTGAAAACCGCCATTGGGGAACAAAAACCAATTTTAAAGCGGTAGCTAATGAAATTGATGGAATTACCAGTGCAGGAGCTATTTCCTATGCTAAAGTCCCGAACCTTCTTCATTATCATTATTTCTCGGATCAACTGATCCAGCCGAAAGGAAAAGAAGTGTTTTTCAGCCGTTATTTTCAGAAAGATGATGTGACAGTCACCATGAGACCGATAGATCTTGATCAGGACCTTGAAATGCTTCATGAATGGTTTAACCGTGAACATGCAGTGAAAATCTGGCAGATGAACTGGCCGATTGATGAGCTGGAAACCTATTACCGCCTGATGCTTCCGGGAGACGAAGCGCACAGCTATATCGTGATGAGTAACGGTGAACCTACATGCAATATTGAGGTATACTGGCCGTGCAGGGATATTGTGGGCGATTACTATGATGTACTGCCCACCGATTACGGAACACACCAGTTCATTGCTCCGACTGATCCTAAGAAGAAATTCGTTTCTCCTTCCACACAGTCTATGGTAGATTATGTATTTGCTCAGCCTGAAGTGGGAAAAATGGTAGGGGAAGGCTCTGTAGATTCCCTGGCTTCCATGATGAATAAAGCCCATGTAGGCTTCAAAGTAGATAAAGTCATTGAAATGCCCCATAAAAAAGCCAATCTGAACTTTTGCTACAGGGAATGGTACTGGGAAAAATTCCCTCAGAACAAAAATGTAGAATTCACCGTAAAAATTGCTGAACATGAATAACGAAAATATATATAACGTGATCGGAATAGGTATTGGCCCTTTCAATCTGGGACTTGCCGCTTTATCCAATCCGATTTCTGAATTAAAAACACTTTTCCTTGACCAGAGAGACGGCTTCGACTGGCATCCGGGATTGATGATCGATCATGTAACCTTACAGACACCTTTCTTGTGCGACTGTGTATCCATGGCAGATCCTACAAATCCTCTAAGCCTTCTGAACTACCTGAAAGAAACCAACAGGCTGTACAAATTTTTTATCAGGGAAGATTTTTTCATTCCGCGTAAAGAATACAACCGTTACTGTCAATGGGTCGTGAGCCAATTACCACAATGCCGTTTCTCCACACAGGTTGTTGATATTGTGTATGAAGACGGATTGTATTTGATTACAACCATTCACACCAAAACCAAGGAAACAGAAGTTTTCAGAACAGAAAGACTGATCCTTGGAACAGGGACCCAGCCTCATATTCCTTCGTTTATTCCGAAAGAAGATTCACGTATCCTTCATACAAGTTCTTATTTATACCGCAAGGAAGAACTTTTAGTCCAGGGTAAGAAAATTGCCGTGATCGGTTCAGGACAGAGTGCTGCGGAGGTTTTCTATGATTTATTACAGAGTCGTAACGAAGATACCCGGTTAGGCTGGTATTCACGTCCGGATCGGTTTTTCCCGATGGAATATTCAAAGCTGACCTTAGAGCTTACTTCTCCTGATTATGTAGATTATTTCTACGGCAGAACAGAGTCGGCAAGAAAGACAATTCTGAGCAAGCAGCAGGCACAGTTTAAAGGAATCAATTATGATCTGATCAACCAGATTTATGATTTCATCTATGACCTGAATATTGATAACGCGGATCCTAAACTGACCATTATTCCAAACAGTCAATTGGATAGGGTAGATAACAGCAATCCAGACTACTTAATCCTTGAATTCACCCAACTTGAGCAGGAAGTTCCATACGAACAGGAAGCGGATTACCTGGTGGTAGGAACAGGTTACCGTTACCAAGAGCCTGCTTTCCTGAAGAATATTCAGGACAGAATTAAAAGAGATTCAGGCGGTTTGTTTGCCGTAAACAGGAATTATTCTATAGATCATAACGGCAGTGAAATTTATGTTCTTCATGCAGAAGTGCACACCCACAGCTACATTTCTACCGACCTTGGAATGGCAGCCTACCGTAATTCCTATATCATCAATGATATTTTGGGAAGAGAATATTACAAGATCGAAAAGAAAATTGCTTTCCAGGATTTTGACGTAGAAAAACATGCTGTAATGCCCACTGCTAAAATATAATTAGAACAATGAACACCACTTTAAATAATACAACCATCAGCCAGAAAATCTGGCTGCAGGCCAACAGGGATCTTATGGCTAAGACCATTGCAGAACTGATGCATGAAGAAAGGCTGAAACCGATTCCCGTACTTCAGGATGAATCCGGATTTACCGTATTTAAACTTGAAACCGGAGTTAAAAATATCAAATACAGTTTCCGCGGACAGGAAAGAATGATGGATTACTGGCATATTGATAAAGACAGTATTGAAAAGCTCGAGAACGGTGTAAAAACCTCAACACTAGATATCGCCAGGTTCTTTCTTGAAATGCAGATTATATTTGATCTGGATGCCAATACATTAGCCCGGTATACTGAAGAATTGCTTCATACTTTATATTGTGATGCACTGATCTTATCCAGAGGGGTAATGTCTTCAAAACAGCTTGCATTAAGCAACTACCAGACAGTAGAGCATCAGATGACAGGCCATCCGTGGGTGATCGTCAATAAAAGCAGATTAGGATTTTCCCCTGCCGATCTTGAAAAATTTGCTCCGGAAGCAGGACAGGACTTAAAAGTTTTGTGGCTTGCGGCACATAACGACAGGTCAGCTTTCCAATCGCTGAAACATATCGATCAGGAAGGATTTTACCGTTCCGAAATGGGGGATAACCTGTTTGAAGAGTTTCAGCAAAAACTTACTGATGCAGGAAAATCTGTTCAGGATTATAATCTGATTCCGGTGCACCCTTGGCAGTGGGAAAATAAGCTGAAAATTCATTTTGCAGGAGATATTGCATCCGGTATTTTAATGCTCCTAGGGGAAGGAAGTGATACCTACAGCCCTCAACAGAGTATCAGAACTTTGTTTAATATGGATCATCCTGAAAAAAGATATTTGAAAACAGCGGTTTCCATTCTAAGCACAGGAAACATCAGGGGACTGTCGCCTAAGCAGATGAAAATCGCTCCGGCCATTACAGACTGGGTAAAAGGACTCATCAAAGACGATTCCTATCTGGAAACAAAAGGAACGATATTTTTAGGAGAAGAAGCTTCTATTGCTTACCTGCACCCTCAGTACAGTGAAATTACCGGCGTTCCATACCAGTACAATGAATTCCTTGGAGCTTTATGGCGTGAAAGTGCCTGTCAATATTTAAAAGAAGACGAAGAAATGTTCACCATGGCTTCCCTTCTTTTTGTAGATCAGAGCGGAGTTCCTTTGGTACAGGCTTTTGCAGAACAGGCAGGAATCAGTATTCAACAGTGGATCAAAGATTATCTGGACGCTTATCTTACCCCGCTTCTTCACATTTATTATACCCATTCTCTTTGTGTAACACCTCACGGAGAAAACATCATGGTGGTCCTGAAAAACGGAGTACCGCAGAGAATTGTGATCAAAGATTTTGTGGATGATATTGTGCTGACCACAGAAGCAAGGGAAAAACTTCCCGATCATCTGGCAGACGGACTGATCCAGTCTTCCAACAAGGAAAATGTTCCGTTGTCAATTCTTTTGGGCGTTTTTGATGCATTTTTCAGATATCTATCCAATGTTCTGCATACGTATTCAGGCCTTGAGGAAGAGACCTTCTGGACCCTTGTTCATGAATGTATAGAGAATTATAAAAATCATAATCCCCATCTGAATGAGCGTTATGAAAAATATGACCTGTATGTTCCTGCATTCAAAAGATTTTACATCAACAGTCTGCGCCTGAAAAATGGAGGTTACAGTGAAAACAAAGCATTTGCCATTCCAAAAAAGGATGGTGCATTGCCGAATCCTCTGTTTCAGATTGCTAATAAAAACCCTGTAGAAGCAGTATGAGAAAGCTTCTGCATCTTGTAAAGGAAGGTTCTGTATTTGCGTACGGAGCGATGACGGGGAGAAAATCGGAGCTCACTTCAGGAAGCATTAACCGTTCTATCTTCAGCCTGGCGATTCCTATGGTCATGGAACTGGTGATGGAATCTGCTTTTGTCAGTATCAATCTTTTAATTATAGCAAAACTGGGAGATAAGGTTCTCGGTCTTGTAGGAATTGCTGATAACTATATCAATTTTGCCAATGCCATTGCCATTGGTTTGGGTATAGCTGCAGCAACACTGACGGCAAGAAGAGCCGGAGAAAAGGATCAGGAAGGCATGGGAAGAACTGCCCACTACATCATATTGCTGGCTTCTGCATTTGCTTTACTGATCGGTGGTCTGTCATTCATTTTCGCAGGAGAAATCATCAGCTTTCTTGGATTTGATACAGGAATCGTTGAAAATGGTCTTCTTTTTTCCAGACTGGTCTTTTTAAGCATCGGTCTGGTGATTCTGCGCCTGTCCATCAACGGGCTGTTCAGGGGTGCCGGAGATGCCGATCTTGCGATGAAGTCCCTGTGGCTTTGCCATATCTCAAGTATGGTATTTGCCGTAATTCTTGTTTTCGGATTGGGTTTTATTCCTGCTTACGGATTGATGGGACTGGCTTATTCCACCGTTCTGTCACGTTTGCTGGCGGTTTTATATCAGTTCTTTATTCTTCTTACCCGCAAAACAAGTGTCAATATTCTGATGAAATTTCGCATGGATCTGCCTTTGCTTAAGAAAATCATGAAAATCGCCCTGGGAGGCCTGGTTCAGTATATTGTTCCTGCTTCCAGCTGGCTGATTATGGTTAAGATTATCGCAACCTTCGGGACTACGGCACTTGCAGGATACATTATCGCTCAGAGAATTGCCTCCGTGGCTACAATGCCTGCCTGGGGAATAGGAAATGCCGCAGGCGTTCTTACAGGACAGAATCTGGGCGCCGGAAACCCTGACCGTGCAGAAAAAACGGTGTGGAGAGCCGGAGGAATCAATATGACTTATCTGATATTGGTTGCCATATTCTGGCAATTTGCTGCCGGATATGTGGTGAGTTTCTTCACTAAAGAAGCCGAGGTAGCCCAATACGCCGTACAGTACATCCACGTGGTGTCTATGGCTTATCTTTTATTGGGCTTTACAATGGTGATCAGCCGTGCGCTCAATGCTGCCGGTAATATTATGCAGGTAACCCTGCTTTACATGATCATGTTCTATGTGATTCAGCTTCCTCTGGCTTATCTGCTTGGGGTAAGGCTTCAGTGGGAACTGAAAGGAATATTTACTGCCATTGTTTCTTCGGAAATTGTACTGGCTGTTTTGTTCCTAATGATCTTCAAAAATGGTAAATGGAAAACTATAAAAATTTAAAATGCACACAACAGACGAATTTTACGAAATTATAGCATCAGCAATCGCTGTAAAAAAAGAACTGGTAAATGAAAATCTTACCTATCAGGAAATCCCTGAATGGGATTCTATGTCACATCTGCTTATTGTAGAAGCCCTGGAACAGTTTTACCAGGTAAAGTTTGACTTCAACGACATCCTTGAAATGGGAACCGTCGGGAAGATTCGAGAAAAAATGAAAAAATACGATGTACTCGTAGAAAACTAAGTATATGAAAATTTTAGAAAATGTAATTGCCAACAAGACCCTCTTGTTTACAGATGCTTCCAGCGGTGCCACCACGCCCGTTGGAACGCTGTACCGGTCTTTAGGCCTTAATCCTGTAGAGAAAGGATTGATCTTTTTGTACAATGATAACCAGCTGTCCAGTGTTGAGGTTCTGCTCAATTTTTACGGGACGGCCCATGCTATTGCCGTTTTGGGACAGAAACTTCACCCTGAGTTTAAAGAGCGTCTGGAAGCAGAGTACCGCCCGAAATATATCTTTGATCCCTCCAGAGATGAGGTTCAGGGATATGAGCTGAAGGAATTCTCGGAAACGGTGAAAATTTTTGCTAAAAAAGATTATAAATCTGAAGTGGTTATTCATCCCGAAATCAAGATCCTGCTGAGTACGTCCGGAACCACCGGAATTCCGAAGCTGGTGAAGCTTTCCGATGAAAACCTTTATCAGAATGCCATCAGCATCCTTCAGTACATGCCGATCCTGGAAACAGATGTCGTTCCGTTTAACGTACCGATTAATTTCGTGTACGGTTTTTCTATTTTTACCACCAACTGCATGCGGGCGGGAAGAATAGTATGTACGGATAAAGACATTATGCAGAAAGCCTTCTGGGACGAAATGGAGGAATATGGTTACAGCACACTTGGCGGTGTTCCGTATCTGTATGAAAACCTGAACAGAATAGGTTTTTTCAGAAAAGACAGCACCAGCCTGAGATACATGACTCACACAGGAGGTGTCATTAATGCTGAGCTGAGGAAAACTATTTTCAGCTACTGCCATGAATTCGACAAACAGTTCTTTGCCCAGTACGGACAAACCGAAGCAGGCGGAAGAATGGCCTACCTTACCACAGATGGGCTTCTTGAAGAGGAAACCTCTATCGGGACACCGGTATATGGCGGAAGCTTCCAGATCGATCCTGAAACGGATGAGCTGCTGTTCTTACATTCAAGCATCAGCGGAGGTTATGCCAACAAGCTTGAAGATCTGTCTACCTACGAGCAGCCGAAGTTTCTTCATACAGGAGACACGGGCAGAAGAGGGCAGAACGGATTATACTACATCACAGGAAGAATCAAGCGCATCATGAAGCTTTTCGGAATTCGTCTCAACCTTGATGAGGTAGAATTTATTCTTAAAAATGAGCTGGAAGGAAATACAGTGGTCTGTCTGAACGGCAATGACAAAAAAATCATTGTTCTGTATGACAACAAAGAGATAGATCCCCAGATCATTACGGAAACCATTAAGAATAAGCTGCGGATCAATCCGCAGTATGTACGCACCGAACACATAGAATCATTTCCATTATCACAAAACGGCAAAATCAATTATCCTCTGCTACAAAATTTACAGCATGAAAAAATTTAAAACCCCTATATTGCTTTTATTACTTGTCAGCCTTCCACATTTTGTTTCTGCACAGCAGAATGAACGTGTGAACGGAAAGATCATGCTGTCTGAAAAAGTGCCCGTAAAGAATGCGCTTTTAAGGTTGGTAAATACGCCATATCAGGCAAAAACCAATAATTCGGGAGAATATTACTTTGATAATGTGCCACCGGGAGAATATACGCTTCAGGTGGTTCTGAATGATATTGAATTGATGCGGGAGCAGATCCGCATCGAAAAAGATGTCTTTGAAATTCCGGCAATTTACACTTCTTCCGTAGAAAATAATGTTATTGAGGGAATTACCGTGTATGCTTTCAGCAGAAACAAATTTCTGGATAAAGACAGTACTTCCGTCTCTAAAATGCCGTTGAAAAACATCGAAAATCCACAGTTCTACACAAGCATTAACCAGCAGATCCTTAAAGAGCAGCTTATTTATGACGTGTCTGAGGCCTTGAAAAATGCTCCGGGAGTTGTAAAAATGCAGGGAAGTGCCGGAAGAGCAGGCGACGGAAGTTTTTATTATAATTTAAGAGGTTTCCCAACCAGGGTTTCTATGGTAGATGGAGTTCCCGCAACCACCAACTCGGAAATTGACCCTGCAGATATTGAACGGATGGATGTCATCAAAGGACCTTCCGGGACTTTGTATGGAGGTACGGTGAATTCTTTTGGAGGATTGGTGAATGTGGTGACGAAAAAACCTAAAGATTATTTCGGAGGCGAGGTTTCTTATCTTTTGGGAAGCTATAACCTGAACCGTGTGACGGCTGATGTATACGGCCCGATTACGGATTCAAGGAAAACATTGTTCCGTTTGAATGCTGCCTACCAGTATCAGAACGGATTCAGGGATTCTGAGTTCAGAAAATCGATGTTTGTAGCACCTACATTAAGCTACCAGGTGAATGACAGACTGAAATTCAGTCTTGGTGCTCAGATTTACACCTACGAAGGAACCAACACCCCGATTATCTTTTTACCGAGGACCAGACCCTTTATTGCAACAACTCCGGATGAGCTTGGATACGACTGGAAAAAATCATATTCCAATAATGACATGAGCTTAAAGGCACCTTCCATCAACGTAAAGGCTGAGGTGAATTACAAAATTTCAGATCAGTGGAGTTCACAGACTTTGATCTCAAGAAACTACAGGAAAACGGAGGGATTGTACCAGTACCAGTTCATGAGAGGAGCTACGGATAATCTTCTGGAGCGTAATGTACAGTGGCAGAATGGCGAAGGAGCATCTACCAGTTTTCAGCAGAATTTTAACGGGGAATTCAAGATAGGAAATATTAAAAATAAACTTCTAGTTGGCTTAGATTATTTAAACCAGTCTCAGAATAATAACCTTTCTCCGATTGTTGTATTTGATTATATTGATCCCAGAAATCCTACAGCGCCGGTAGTACCGCCGGTAACGGGCACATATGGTAATATATCCCGAGATCTGGCATTACAAAAAATTCAGAGTTCTACAGCACCTTTAGTAAGAAATACAGCATCCAGCAATATGTATGGTGCTTATATTTCTGATGCAGTATATATTACGGAACGTTTGGTTGCTTTGCTGAGTTTACGCTTCGATCATTATGAAAGTAAAGGACAGCTTGATTTAATTAAGAATATCAGTACAGGAACATTCAATCAGAATGCATGGTCTCCAAAATTAGGTTTATCCTATCAGATTTTAAAAGAGCATTTATCAGCGTATGCCAACTATATGAATGGTTTCAGCAATGTAGTTCCGGTTGCGCAGCCGCTTTCAGATTACAGCGGGGATTTCAAGCCGCAGAGATCCAATCAGTGGGAAGCAGGATTTAAAGGTAATCTTTGGAGAAACAGGGTAAATTTTACGGTTGGATATTATGATATTCTGGTTGATAATATGTTAAGAACAGATGTTGTGACCCGAGACGGAACAAACTATAATGTAACGATCCAGGACGGAGAACAGAGAAGTAAAGGATTCGAAGTTGAAACCACCATGAACCCCATTCAGGGACTGAACATTATAGCAGGGTATTCTTATAACGACAGTAAGTTTGTAAGAGCTGCAGCCAACGTAGAAGGCCGCCGTCCATCATCTTCAGGGCCTGCGAATGTATTCAATTCATGGGTGAGCTACGTATTGCCGATCAAGGGACTTTCAGGTCTTGGGGTAGGTTTTGGTGTGAACCGTGTAGGGAAGCAGTTTACTGTAGATAACCTTACTACCGGACAGTTTACCTTCCCGGCTTATACTTTAATAAATGCTTCCGTATCCCTTGAAAAAGAACGATACAGATTAGGATTTAAAATGAATAATTTAGGAAATGTACAGTATTTTGCAGGACAGGGTGTTATAGTTGCCCAGATGCCCCGTAACT
This sequence comes from Chryseobacterium oranimense, assembly GCF_900129755.1. Classification (GTDB taxonomy): domain Bacteria; phylum Bacteroidota; class Bacteroidia; order Flavobacteriales; family Weeksellaceae; genus Chryseobacterium; species Chryseobacterium oranimense. The sequence goes on along the minus strand of NZ_FQWT01000003.1, from coordinate 157,376 downwards.
TTGTTGCAGAGGTCAGCCTTAAATTTTAATCATGAACTCTGTATTGAGAAAGACAGCATATCAATTACATCTATGGCTCGGACTCACATCCGGGCTTATAGTTGTAATAATGGCAGTTACAGGATGTATCCTTGCTTTTGAAAAAGAACTGAAACATGCCATAAATCCGGAAAAATATTTTGTTAAAACTGTTAAAAAGGAAAAGCTTCCGTTTTCTGTTCTTAAAACAAAAGCGGAACAGGCATTGCCGGATAGCCTGAAAGTGAGCAGGGTAGAGATATCCTCCGATCCTACAAGAAGCTATGCATTCCGTTCCCTGAAAATGAACGATCAGGCTTTGACTTACTGGGGCACTTATATCCATTATTACAGGGTTTATATAGACCCCTTTACCGGAAAAGTTCTTGAAGTGGAAAATGCAAAGAATGATTTTTTTGAGATCGTAATGGACCTTCACCGCAGGCTTTTACTGGGAGAAAAGATAGGTAAAACTATTACAGGATATTCTACCCTTACACTAATGATTATGCTGGTTTCCGGATTGGTGATCTGGTTTCCCCGGAAGATGAATAAGAAAGCTTTGAAAGGAATGTTTTTCATCAAAACATCTGCAAAATGGAAAAGAGTCAATTATGATATGCACAATGTCTTAGGATTTTACACGGTTATTCCTTTGCTTCTTATTGTTTATGCCGCATTGATCTGGAATTTTGAAGGTTTCGATAAATGGATGAAAAATACCCTGAACGGAAAAGCAAAAACTGATCAGAAAGCCAAAAGCACAATTCCTTCCGAAGGATCTTCAAAACCCGGGAATATTATCGATATAGTTGGAAACAGAGTGGAAAAAAGCCTGGCTGATAAGAAATCTGCTCTTATCACCTTTCCGAAAACGGATGAAGGAACCTATTATGCTGAAGTTACCTATGGCAATAGGCAATACCAGAATGAACAGTTTAATTTTGACCAGTATTCAGGTCAGATTTTAAAACATCAGTTGTATAATAACAAAAATATCGGATATGGAACTGCATTAAGAGCGAGGAATTATGACCTTCACATGGGTAGCATTTTTGGACTGACCGGCAGGATCCTATATCTCTTTGCAGGCATGATTGCCGCATCACTTCCCATCACGGGATTCATTATTTATCTCAACAGAAAAAAGAAAAAACCGAAGAGAAAGAAGGTCAAAGTAAAACCTTTATCAAATTAAAAAATAAAAATTCAAAAAAGTGTAACGTAACAGTTGCACTTTTTTATACCAAATATCTGTACATACAAAAACATAAACATCAGTGGGACTCATGTGATCCGCGGGAAACTATTACTTTTAATTTAAACCTTATAGGTTTTTAAAACCTATAAGGTTACGTCATACTCAAAAATCTGCTCCATCTGCAAAATCTACGAGAGATAACATCCACATTTAAAGCAATCTCCTGGCATTTTTCGCAAAAATCCCTATACTTCTTTTCATTTCGTCAGCATTGAAATTCCCGAAGCCTATTCGCATAGCAGTCAGATTCTTGGTTTGGTAAAGCAGTGTTTTCGGAATAAAAAGATTGTCCTTTGCACAATTCCTGCTCAGCTGCATCAGATTGACAGGGACATTCCATTCCAGCCAGAAAGCAAGACCTCCGGATGGTTTTTGAAACTGTACCAGCGCTCCTAAATGCTCTTCCAGAAGTTCAGCAAAATAATCCCGCCTTTCCTGATAAACCTTTAACGATTTTTTCAGATATCGGTTTATTTCACCTTCTTCAATCATTTCACCCAGGGCTTTTTCCATTAAAATATCACCCTGACGGTCTATAATTCCAAGATATTTTCGCATCTCAGCCATCAGATTTTCGGGAGCTACAATAAAACCTGTCCTGAATCCCGGTGCCAGAGACTTTCCGAACGAACCTATGTAAATCACCATTCCATTGGTATCAGCACTTGCCAAAGGAAGAATCGGGCTTTTATCATAATGAAATTCATAATCGTAATCATCCTCTAAGATCACAAAACCGTATTCATAGGAAAGATCCAGCAGTTCAAGCCTTCGCTGGGCACTCAATGCAACGGTAGTGGGATAGTGGTGGTGCGGGGTAAGGTAAAGCATCCTGATTTTCCGTTTTTTGCAGATTTCCCGGACGTTTTCCACGATAATCCCTTCTTCATCAATAGGCATTGATAAGATATTCACTCCTTTTTTCTGAAAAATCATATTCACGGAAAAATAACTCAAAGCCCCAACCAATACGGTATCTCCTTCAGAAAGTAGAATTTCGGAAACAATATAAATACTCATTTCAGTACTGCGGGTAATGAGAAGATTATTCTTTGAAATAGGCAGCCCCCGGGACAGATTAAGATATCTTGAAAGATGTTCTTTAAAAAATTCACTGCCGTCATGATTGTAGTGCCCCAGCATTTTCTGATTGGATTTCCTCTTGAGAATCGAACTGTAAAACCTTGAATGCTGGCCGATCTGAGTCAGCCTTATATCCGGAACCCCATCATTAAAAACATATTCACAGTCCGAATGTTCAAAAGGATTGTCTAAAATATTTGAGCTTTTAAATGAAAATCCTGTTACCCTGGGATAGTTCTGAAGGCTGTTCTTTTCAAAATATTTCATCTGTACAGGTTTCTCCTGATGTTCACCAATAATGAAAGTCCCTTTGTTCGGAAGGCTTTCTACCCAGCCCTGTGCAGATAGTTCATCATAAACGGCAACTGCCGTATTCCGGTGAATGTTCAAAACTTCACTGAAAGCTCTGGTCCCGGGAAGTTTGGTTCCGTAAGGCAGAAAACCTCTTTGAATAGCATTAATAAGCTGATTGGCAATCTGCATATAGATCGATGTTTCTGAATTTCTGTCGATTTCAATAAAACTTTGATAAGGAATTTTAACCGGACTATCCATAATATTAAAACTGGCACCTTTTAATGGTCCGGCAATATACTACTTTTGGAGTGAATAAAATTAAAGTTGTGGGTTGCGGGTTTCGAGATACGAGATACGAGATAATATTAATTTCAAGTTAATGCTTAAATAGAAGTCTAAAACTTCTAATCTCCGAATTAAATAACACGTAGCTCGAAACCCGTAACTCAAACCAAAATTGATAAAACTATGGAATTTCATCAACTGCTTGAAAAAATTGTAAAGGACAACGGAACCCACGCCAAATGGCTGAATACACTTTCATTGATGGAAAATGCCGGCGCCAGAAAAATTTCTAAGTGTGAACATCCGGTTTCCGTTACCCTTATACAGCTGAAACACGCTGCGGAAGAACACCGCCACGCTTATTATTTAAAAAAACAGATCGGGAAAATAGATCCTGAACTATGCAAAACTTATGAAGCAGATGAGCTTCTGGCTCCGGTTGCAACCAGACAATACCTTCATTCTTTAGATATCAAAACATGCAGGTATCTTCAGACTGCATTTCATTTAAATAAAGAAGAGTTAAAATATGCCGCCTATCTTTTTGTAACCTATGCTATTGAGGTTAGGGCAGATGAGCTGTATCCTGTTTATCAGGATGTTTTAACGAAAGAGGCTTCAAGAATTATGGTGAAATCTATCATTCTGGAAGAAGAGGGACACCTTGAGGAAATGATTAACCAGCTCAACGAATTTTCTGCAGAATGGCAGCAGCATGCAGAAAATATTCTGATTATAGAAAAAGAACTGCACGATCAGTGGATCAATGCTATAACAGAGGAAGTATCACAGTTGGATTATGCTTAAAAAATTTCAGGAGGCTCTTGACCGGAGAAAAGAAGCAGGAATACTGAGAACATTAAAGCCTGGATTAAAAGGTATTGATTTCTATTCCAATGATTATCTCGGGCTGTCGAAAAATGAAGAGCTGCAACAGCAACTGCTAAGGTGCGTTCAGGAAAATCCTGTATTGCTTTCAGGAAGTTCCGGATCGAGACTGATCAGCGGAAACAGCATGATAGTGAGCGAAGTAGAGCACTATATCGCTCAACAGCATCAATATTCTGATGCGCTGCTTTTCTATTCCGGCTACAATGCCAATCTGGCTTTGTTTTCTGCATTGCCGGACCGGCACGATACCATTATCATTGATGAGCAGATTCACCGGTCGGTTCATGATGCGTGCAGAATGTCTTATGCAAAAAAAATAAAATTCAGACATAATGATCCTGAAGATCTGGAAAGTATCCTGAAAAGGCAGACCGGAACATGCTATATAGCTATAGAAAGTCTTTATTCGATGGATGGCGATTTTGCTCCTCTTAAGGGCATTGCAGCCTTAGCCAGGAAATATAACGCAGCATTGATTGTAGACGAAGCCCATGCTTTCGGAGTTTTCGGGTATGGTCTGGTTGAGAAATATAATTTGCAGAACGATGTTTTTGCCGTTGTAGTAACCTATGGAAAAGCTTTGGGTGCTCATGGAGCTGCCATTCTTTGTAATGAAACCGTAAAATCTTATTTAGTGAATTTTGCCTCACCGTTTATTTACACAACAGCTGCCCAGGACTTTATATGGCTGAGTATAAAAGCAGGTTATGATTTTTTAAAACAAAGACCTGAACTACCGCAAAAACTCCATCAGAATATAAACATCTTCAGAAATCAGAATATAAAAACATCTTCATCAGAAATAAGCCCGATACAAGCCATCATAATTCCTGACAATCATCAGCTTAAAGCTCTGCAGGAAAAATTGTCCGCCAGAAAATTTCTAACCTATGCGGTCTATAGCCCGACGGTAAAAACCGGAACTGAAAGACTCAGGATATGTCTTCACAGTTTTAATACCGAAGAGGAAATCTTAGAAATGGCAGGGGTTATAAAGGAATTTGTTTAAGGCAAAGAAAGCTAAGATAGCAAATAAATATCCCGAATCTCGAAACCCGTAACACTAATGAACAAACTATTCATCACCGGCATAGGAACCGAAGTAGGAAAAACCATCTGCTCAGCTGTTTTGGTAGAGTATTTTAAAGCAGATTACTGGAAACCGGTACAATCCGGAGACTTAGACAACTCCGACAGCCATAAAATTGAGCATTGGACGAAAAACACGATCTGCCATCCCGAAGACTACCGTTTCGAGCTCGCTGCATCTCCGCACCAATCGGCAGCGGAAGAAAATATTGAAATTGACATTGAAAATTTTAAACTTCCCAAAACAGATAACAATCTCATTGTGGAAGGAGCAGGAGGGCTCATGGTACCTCTTTCTGACCACGTTTTTATGATCGACCTGATTGAAAAACTTTCACTTCCTGTAGGATTGGTGGTGAGAAATTATTTAGGATGCATTAACCATACTTTGCTCTCTGTCATGGCATTATATCAAAAAGAAATTAAACTGCAATTTCTCATCCTAAACGGAACTTTTCCTCCGGATACAGAAAGAGTAATCACCGGATATATAAAAAAAGAAACCAGGATCATCCGCATTCCTGAAATGGATCGGCCCACAAAAGAAAGCATCAAAGCCGCTGCAGAACAATTAACAAAAACAAATTTATGATAATGGACAAAAAAACAACCATCAGAAACAACTGGACGAAAGAAGAAATAGAAGAAATTTATCATCAGCCTCTTCTTGAACTAATTTACAAGGCGTCAACCGTTCATCGTGAGTGGCATGATCCTTCAGAAGTACAGATTTCCACATTACTTTCCATCAAAACCGGAGGATGCCCTGAAGACTGTTCGTACTGCGGCCAGGCCGCCCGTTATCACACCAATATTAAAGTTCAGGCATTACTTCCCACAGAAACGGTCATTGCTCATGCACAAAAGGCTAAAGACAACGGTTCATCCCGTTTCTGTATGGCGGCAGCATGGCGTGAAGTAAGAAACAACCGTGATTTCGACAGGGTAATTGATATGGTAAAAGGAGTAAATGAACTGGGGCTGGAGGTTTGCTGTACCCTGGGAATGCTTACCGAAGAACAGGCGATACGCCTTCAGGAAGCAGGTCTGTATGCCTACAACCATAATCTTGACACCTCTGAACAGTATTATGAAGAAATTATTTCAACCAGAACGTTCGACAACAGGATCAATACCATTAATAATGTCAGAAAAGCCGGAATAACAGTTTGCTCCGGAGGTATTATCGGTCTGGGAGAAACACACAAGGATAGAATTTCAATGCTTTTAACGCTTGCCACTATGCCTAAGCATCCGGAATCCGTTCCTATCAATGCGCTGGCTAGGGTAGCAGGAACACCACTTGAAGATAATGAAAAAGTAGATACCTGGGAAATGGTAAGAATGATCGCTACCGCCAGAATTGTCATGCCTTCCTCAATGGTAAGACTGAGCGCAGGACGCATCGAAATGAATGAAACAGAGCAGGCATGGTGCTTTATGGCAGGAGCCAATTCTATTTTCACCGGAGAAAGAGAAACCTTATTGGTGACTCCTAATCCCGGTGTTTCTGAAGATATGCAGATGCTGGAAAAACTGGGTCTGAAGCCGATGAAGATGAAGGAAAATACTTGTTGTTAGTTTTGAGTTTCGGGATGCGGAATAAAAGTGGTTCGGGTTATTTAACCAGATGCTTGTTACTGAATTTTGCTTGTTCATGATCAGTAACAAATTTACATAATCGCTTATTCGATCCCTTAGCTTTTTCTGCTTTCTTTGCCATTTCACCCTTTAAAATAATCATAAATACATTCTATATGAATACTTCACTACAATCCCGCCTTGCGGAAAGAGATAAAGCTGTCAACTGGCATCCCTACACCCAAATGAAAACGGCAGGAGATCCTGTTCCCATTGTAAGGGGGAAGGGTGCATATCTTTATGGTGATGATGGGAAAAAATATATTGATGCTGTTTCATCATGGTGGGTGACTTTACATGGGCATGCCCATCCTTACATAGCAGAACGGGTTTCTCAGCAGCTGAATACATTGGAGCAGGTTATTTTTGCGGGTTTTACCCATGAGCCTGCTGTTCAGCTTTCAGAAAACCTTTTAAAACTGCTTCCCGGTAATCAGGAAAAGGTATTTTATTCGGATAATGGTTCTACTGCAGTGGAAGCAGCTCTGAAAATGTGTATCCAGTATGCCTACAATCTTGGAAATGAAAAAACTAAGATTCTTGCTTTTAAAGAGGCTTATCATGGTGACACCTTCGGAGCCATGTCTGTAAGCGGAAGAAGTGTATGGACAAAACCTTTCGGAAGTATGCTTTTCGAAGTGGTTTTTATTGATACCCCCAATGCTGAAAATATTGAACGTCTGAAAGTTGAAATTGGGAATATAGCAGAGGAAACAGCCTGTTTTATTTATGAACCGCTGGTGCAGGGCGCTGCAGGCATGCTGATGTATGAAGCTGAACATCTTGACGAACTTATGAAATTTTGCAGAAAACTGGGAATTCTGATGATCCAGGATGAAGTTTTTACAGGTTTTGGAAGAACAGGAAAACTGTTTGCAGCCGATCATCTTACCGAAGATCCGGATATCATGTGCTTTTCAAAGGGCTTGACCGGAGGAACAATGCCTATGGGAATCACCACCTGTTCACAGGCTATATTCAATGCTTTCTTATCGGATGACAAATATAAAACTTTGTTTCACGGACATTCTTTTACCGCAAATCCTCTGGCCTGTACTGCAGCACTGGCGAGCATGGAACTTTTACTGAAAAAAGAAACTTTGGCTGCTATTGACCGTATCAGCAGACAGCATTCAGATTTTGTGAAAACTCTGTCATTCCACCCGAATGTTGAAAATGTACGTCAAACCGGAACTATTCTCGCTTTTGAATATAAAACAGAGCAAAATACCTCTTATTTTAATGAAACCGGAAAAATTCTTTATGATGAATTTCTGCAAAGAGGAATCATTATGCGTCCGTTGGGAAATATCATGTATCTGGTTCCGCCGTATTGCATCACTTCAGAAGAGCTGGATTTTATTTATCAGACTATTCTTGACGTTCTGAACCTTTTTAGTGAGCCAGCTCATTTCCCCATTGGTGCAGCTGGTCAAGAATAGGACCCAATTCACGGGCCTTATCTGTAAGCTTGTAATAAACTTCAGGAGGGAAATTATAGACTTCAATCCGTTGGATCATATGATTTTCTTCCAGTTGTTTCAGCTGTTCCGAAAGCACTTTCTTGGAGACCCTCGGCATATTGCGCCACAATTCTATAAAACGGACCTCGTCTTTTTCAAAAAGATTCTGAAAAATTAATGGTTTCCATTTTCCGGAGAGAATATCCAGGCTTCTTCTGAGCCCGCAGTTTTTAAATTCCTCAAAATTCATATGTTACAAATATTTATGGTTAACCTTTTGGTAACCGTCTATTATTTAGCTCTGATTGAGTCCTAGTTTTACGGAACAAAATTAAGCAAAATGACACTAGAATTATGGCGCAATGCCACATTAGTACTCCAGATTGGAGGGAAAAACATTTTAATTGATCCCATGCTTGGAAAGAAAGGTTCCCTGGGACTGTTCCCGATGACAGACAATGAATTGCTGAATCCACTGGTAAATCTTCCATTCACTGAAGAAATACTGAAAGAAAGGCTGTCCGAAATTGATGCTGTGGTGGTTACTCACCTTCATCCTGATCACTGGGATGAAAAAGCCATTGAGATTTTAGATAAAAATATTCCGCTCTTATGTCCGGAAAGCATCGCAGAGCAGATTTCACAATCAGGTTTTACAAATATTATTCCTGTTAAAGATGCTGTTGCCTGGCAGAACATCAATATTTCCATGACGGAAGGACGTCACGGAACCGGAGAAATAGGAAAGAAAATGGGAGTGGTTAATGGATTTGTTTTTAAAACGGAAGAAAAAAGCATATACGTTGTCGGGGACAGTATCTGGTATGAAGGTATTGCTGCTGAAATCGACAGACATCAGCCTCAACATATCATAGTGGCAGGAGGTGCCGCTACTTTTGTGGTGGGAGATCCTATAATAATGACCGCTTCGGATATTATCAAGGTTTGCAAGCATGCGCCGGAAGCTTATGTTTGGGTGACTCACCTTGAGGCAGTGAGCCATTGTAAGGAAAACCGTTCATTTATTAAGGACAAAATCAATGAAAATAATCTTCAGGACAGATGTTTTATTTTGCAGGACGGAGAAACCCGCTCTCTTGACTGATGGATTGAAAAACAGTTTGTTTCCCGAATGGCGTATTTTTTGGATGTTTTTTAAAAATTAATGTCTATGATGCCACTATTTCTTTTGGAACTTAACTGGAAAGAATTATTCCTGGGCCACGAAGAATGGTCCTTTCTTTTAGAGATTATTCTCCGTACTGCCATTATGTTTCTCGCTATCATCATCGGGCTTAGAGTTTTGGGTAAAAGAGGGGTGAAGCAGCTTTCTATTTTTGAGCTGGTGGTGATCATAGGGCTGGGGTCTGCTGCGGGTGACCCCATGTTTAATAAAGATGTAGGAATTATTTCTTCCATCCTTGTTTTTATCATCATCATTCTTTTATACAGCGTCGTTACTTATTTTATCGGCAGAAGTAAAAAATTCGAAAAGCTGGTGGAAGGAAGTTCTATCTGTCTCATCCGGAATGGCGAATTTTCCATTGATAATTTTAAAAAGGAAAACCTTGGAAGTGACGAATTTTTCGCAGAGCTCCGGTTGAAGGGAGTTTCTCAGCTTGGACAGATAGAAATGGCTATTGAAGAGATTTCCGGTGAGATCAGTGTATTTTACTATGAAGATGAACAGGTGAAGCCGGGACTTCCTATTATGCCTGATTCATTAAAAAATCCTTTGAAAAATATACAGAAAGAAGGTTTTTATTCCTGCACTTTCTGCGGACATACGGAATCCAAAACCGAAGGGAATGCCGGAAACTGTGCCAAATGCAAAAAAGATGAATGGGTAGAAGCCAGCGGCAGGAAAAGAGTCACATAAAAAACTGGCAGAACTATTAAAGGCTGTATCTTTTGCAGGGATACAGCCACCTTTATCATTTTAATCTTCCACACACTTATTTCTGGCTGCTTTCATCCCAAAATAGAACATAAGGATTACAGCAACACTTAGAAAGCCAAAAGAACTTTTCCACGAAATGTCCCAATCATGCAGTTTTCCAAAGACCGGAGGCCCGAACGCTGCAATCAGATAGCCTACAGACTGAGCCATTCCTGATATTTTCACAGCATTGGCACTGTTTTTTGTCCTGGTGGAAAAGAAAAGAATGGATAAGCTGAAAGAAAGACCATTAGAGATTCCGATAATCACAGCATTAACATAGATCCATTGAATCTTCAGCCCGATAAACATCATCGTACTTCCAAACATTAATGTACAGATGAAAATGATAAGAACCCGTTGATCTTTCATTTTACTGGCAATAATCGGTGCACAGAAAGCAATAGGAATCATGGTGATCTGAATAGCAAACAGGACCCAGCCTGCACTTTCAACCTGCATATCGGAATCAGTTAAAAAAGAAGGCAGCCAGGCCATCATACAGTAATAGAATAACGACTGCAATCCCATAAACAGGCTGATATTCCATGCCTGTGCAGATTTGAACATATTAAAATCAGAAACAGTTAATGCCGTTTTTGACTGATTTTTATTTTTCTTATTAAACAACAGCTCAAGAACAAGCACAAATAATCCAAGTCCGGCAATCACCAGCCATATGCCGAGTGAACCGCGCCATCCGAAACCTGTCCATTCCCCAATTCTTACGCTGAAGCCTGAAGCCAGTGCAGCGGTGAGATTCATAGAGACGGCGAAAATTCCTGTCATTAAACCAATCTGTTTAGGAAAATTGTTTTTGATGTATCCCGGAGTTACCACATTCCCGATACAGATTCCCAGACCGATAAACACCGAACCGGCAAACAGCATCCAAAGCGACCCTGTAATCCTAAGGAATAATCCGAAGCTCAGAATAATCAATGAATACATCAGGAATCTGCTGATGCTGAGCTGATGCGAAAACCTGCTGACCAGAACAGAACAGGTGGCAAACATAAACAAAGGAATAGAAGTAAGCATGCTGACCTGAAAACTGCTCAGGTTCAATGCTTCGCGTATATCGCCTAAGACCGGAGAAACAGCAATAATAGGGGATCTCAGATTACTGGAAACCAGAATTACAACCAATACATTAATCAGCATTAAAACGTAAGAAGCATTTTTTCTTGTTTGATTCTTCATGATATAATTTATTTAAGGCAAAATTAATTCAGTTGATTTGTTTAATTTTGCCAAAGTTTTAACTTAAAACGACATGAATCCACATGATGCTATAAATCTTGACGAACTGGACAAGCCTTATTTTGTATGGTTTGAAGAGGACTGGCGGCATGACGATATCCTTCATTCCCATGAAAAAGGGCAGTTGGTGTATGTCGAAAGTGGATTCCAGTATATTACGGTAGAGGGAAAAATGTACCTCCTCCCTCAGAATCATGCCGCGTGGATTCCTCCCGGCGCATTACACAAAACCAATTCGCATTCGGAGAAAATCAAGCTTATGATTATGTTTGCAGAAGTGGACAAAGACAGTTCTTTTCACCTCCAGACCAATGTTTTTTCAGTTCCTCCTGTTTTAAAGGAAATGATCAGGTATTCGGAAAGATGGTCAAAGAATATGGATCATAATCGTGATGAAATGCTGTTTTTAAAAGCACTTTTCAATGAATTGCCGCAATTTGTAGAACATTCGCTGAAGCTTCATATCAGACTTCCTGCGGATAAACGGTTGTCGCAGCCCATTGCTTACCTGCATAATCACTATCGTGAAGAAATAAAAATTGAAGATCTGAGTGAAATGTCAAGCCTTTCCTTAAGAACCCTGGAACGTATCTTTAAAAAGGAAACCGGTATGACCTTAAGCAAATACCAGCAGATTCTGAGAATTATAAAAAGCCTTGAACTCCTGACCTCGGGACACCTGACCATTTCGGAAACGGCATATGCGGTGGGATATAAAAGTGTTCAGGCATTTACAAGAAGTTTCCAGTCTGTGATGCAGTCCAGGCCCACAGATTTTATAAAGACTACGCAATAATTTCGCTAAAGTAATATCACGGAGCAAAAAAATCTCCAGGATTCCCCGGAGATTCATATTAATCTAAAGTAAGTTCTAGAACTTGAATGTGCATCCGCAAACGCTCATTTTGCCTTCAACGACTGTTGTCCATTGTCCGTTCCAGGTACCTCCGTAAGAAGCACAGATGGAAGGGCATATTTCCTTAGCATCTTCATTGCTCCAGATCGGTCCTGCCAAAACGTCCATTGTATACTCTGTACTTCCGGATGGCTGTGTATCGTATTCAACTTCGATAACGCTCATCTGGCCTTCGACAATAGTGCTCCATTGTCCTGTGAATTTTCCTAAATGTGCCGCAGCAATACGGCCTCCGATTTTTTGTGCTTCGTCATTGCTCCAAAGTGGTCCTGCAATGATGTTGATTTTGAATGTTGACATGGTGTAATGTTTTTAAGTTGTTTAACATTACAAAGTTGTCACTTTAAAGAGATATATAGTAGAGTAGAAAGTACCAAATTCTTCTTTCCGTATTTTTACCTATAACCTATACATTTCATATTTGACCATAAAAAAAGGCCCCCTAGAGGAGACCTTAAAAAAACACAAATGATGAAAAAAAATTATTTCGATCCACAAATATAAATAAAATTTATATTATGTAAAACATTCTATAAGCATAAATTTTAAAAAATTTATTAATTCTATTTATAAATAGGGTGCCGGTTAACCTTATTTTTCTTCCCATTTATAGTATTCCTGCCTGATAATACATTGTCATAAATTGATAAAAAAGTGTATATATTTAAAGAGGATAAAAAGTACTTAGGATGAGCTCCATTCATTTTGAATACTCATTTCAAAAAAACATCAGTAAAATATTTTACCATTCTGGATTTTCACTGTTTTTTCTTTTTCCATTTTCTTCACAACCCTGATAACAGTTTCTACACATAGACCGGTAAGGGAAGCCAGATGCTGCCTGGTAAATGGAAACTGGTAAGAATACTTATCTGTAAACTGGTTATACGATTTCAGGCATTCCATTACCCGCTTAACTTTGGTTCCGGGGTCGGGTGAAGAAAGATTGTTCAGCATTACATGTCTGTAATACATCCGTTCCGCAGTATAGCTGTAGAGCTTAAGAAGCAGATCAGGTGAATTTCCGACAAGTTCCAGGAATTTATTTTTATCCAACCTGATAATCTCACAGTTGCCCATTGCTACTGCGTTGACAGCATATGGTTTATCCGTAAAAAGGGAGCTTTCCACAAGGCAATGACCATCAAAAGGCACACTATGCATAATTTCGCGTCCATTTTCATGATAGTTATTGATCTTCACGGTTCCGGATTTGATTTGAAAATAATATTTAGGATAATCATTTTCTTTAAAAATGATATCATTTGCTGCATAATTCATCAGCTCCGCTCCTGACGAAAATAAAAGTTCTTCATCTATTATCATAAGCATATACAACTGTTCTGAAGTTGCAAAAATAAATTTAAATTGGTTTATCTCTACAATTTTTAATTTTTTATTCAAAAAAGATTAATATAGCCTAAAGTGGCTAATAAAGAGTAGTTTACAAGAATTGAAAACCTTATCGGTAACGATTTAGTAATGGTGCTTACTGCACTTGCTTTCATTTGATTACCTTGTAAATCATTACTGCAAATGTAATAAATTAATGGGTAAAGTATATTACTGCTTTACCCTTTTTTCATCCCCCTAATATAAAAATCTTTGAAAAAATTCCCACACTGGGGAGAGCCTGTGATATTGGTTTCAATATTATTTCCAAATTTTGGCATACAACAATAGTTGCAATTCCGAAACAAATAGTGATAACTTCAAAAAAGACTATGCTATGGAAATCGTGTTGAGTAAAATATTATCGCAAATTAGACATCAGGAAGATGACCTGTCTTCTCAAATGATGCGAACGGCAGACGAGGCATACCAAATGACCTTATTCCTAAATGAAATGCTGGGAAGCATAAAAGCAAAAGTATTGCAGGATAATTTTGTGGATGAACAGCAGGAGATTGACTTTTTCAAGAATATCAAGCCACAGGTTTTAGGAAAGCTCATTTACTATAATAAAGTGTTTCGTATTGAAACGACCTGCCCCGTGAGTAATGGTAAGATACATCAAAGCTATTACGAGAACCTATTGAAAACGCTGAAAGCAGAATATAAAGAAAGTATCTGCAACGAGGATTTTTATAGGTACTATCGGGCTTGCAGAATTGACCGGGACCATATTTACTTCCGGCTCGGTCAAATCAATTACCACGATGGATTAAAGAGTGGCGTATTTGAAATTGACCTTAGCTTTTCTACCTATTATGATAACAAGATTGCCCACATTATAGCCAACGAACTCCTCTACACTTACCTGCTTACCAAAATCAATCCCGAAGAAAATCCTGATGCGATTTTAATAAATGGAGATGCAAACAAGGATATTTCTTGGACTAATTCCCAAAATGCACTTATCGAACTGATTTACGCCCTGTATGCCTCAAATTCCATTGCACACGGAAAAATCGGCATCCGAAAATTAGCCTTAATTTTTCAAGTGCTGTTCAGAACTCCGTTAAACGACGTTCATCATTCTTTCCACCGTATGAAAACAAGAGCTGGTTCAAGAACAGCATTTTTAGACCAACTTAAAATGTCCCTCGAAGAATATATGGACAAAGACCTTTAGCTATATTATTAGATATGTTCAAAGCAGTACATCAAAAGTGTACTGCTTTTTTTGTGCCAATATCCGCCAATGGGCGAACACTTCCAATAGCCGAATACAAAACATACCAAATCCCCTAAAATGCTTGTCTGAAAAGGGCTTTGCCCGATTGCAAAAATTTTCAAAAAACCACCCAACCAATTGGCGAGGCTTGGCGGACAAACTCTGCCACCCTTACCAATTTTGCATTGTGAACATTAAAAAGCAATGCGATGAAAATAATCACTATTGAAGAAGAAGCGTGGCAACAGCTAAACAGCCGTATCAACGCCATTGCCGACTACCTGAAAAGACAGGAAGACACCAGTTATAATGACTTGTGGCTCAACAATCACGAGGTATGCCAATATCTGCACATCAGCGAAAAGACCTTATGGCGTATGCGTACCAAAGGCGAAATAGCGTACTCCAAAATTTATGGACAATACTTCTACACCATTGGAGCAATCAAAGATATGCTCAACGCTAATGCCATACAGAGTAGTGACGAGTATGTACAGGAACTAATGGCAAAGGGCAAAAGCTATATCGAAAAAGGTAGAAAGCTGAAAACAGACAAAAAGTAAGTGCTATGAATATTGACAGAATGGAATTTATATCGTGGATGGAACGACTAATCGACAGGCTGGATATGTTAAGCGACCATATAGACGATTTAAAAAAGAAACGTAACAGTATTGACGGCGAAGAATTGTTGGATAATCAGGATTTACTGCAAATGCTGAAAATCAGTAACCGTTCCCTGCAACGGTATCGTTCCATCGGAAAGCTACCCTATTATACGATAAGCGGAAAACTGTATTACAAGCTATCCGATGTACATCAATTCATCAGAGATAGTTTTAACAAATAGAAAGCCAATGAGTGCCAAACACTGCCTTTGACTGCCACTTCAAGTTATACAGTAACTACTTCATTTACTTTCGGCACTAAAACTTTAAAATTTTCAGATTATGAGCGAAGAAACAACGAACAAACAGGAAATGCCCGAACAGTTATCGGACATATTATTGGTGTTGGATAAAGAAAAAATGAAAATCCAAGCTGTAAAGAGTATTGACGAAAACGGAAAAATGGAAACCGTTGACCCAACTAAAAAGAACCAAAATCAGTTTATGCGTGTGGACAAACACGGTGATTTCTTTTCCAATTTCTTCTCCAACTTTTTCAGCCAACTGAAAAACCCGACCAACTTTTCATTTTTTAAGGTAGCTGAACCCGAAGCTATCGAAAAGGCAAAGGAAATGCAGAAACAGGTTGATAATCCTACTCCCGAGGGCGAAAAGGAAATGAAAAAGCACGAAGTGAAAACCGATACAAAAGAGAATAATAAACAAGAAAATAATAATGATATGGCAACAACACAAACAACACCGGAAAAAAGCGAATACCGCTACCAGCCGGAACAGATTGATTGGGACACAATGAAAAATCTCGGATTGAGCAAAGAATATCTTGAAAAAAGAAACCTGCTTGACCCCTTATTAAGAGGTTACAAAACTAATGAGCTTTTACCGATTGGCATTAATCTCGGTAGTACAATTCTCCGCACGGATGCCCGTCTGTCTTTACAGCAAGGCGAAGACGGAAATGTTATCGTGGCAATACACGGTATCAAAAAAGAACCTAACCTGCACTTTGAGTTCTTCGGACACAAGTTTACAGATGAGGACAAGAAAAACCTGCTCGAAACAGGCAATATGGGGCGTGTGGTTAATCTAATCAATTCTAAAACAGGCGAACTAATGCCGTCTATTATCAGTATTGACAGGCTTACCAATGATGTAATCGCACTGCGAACGGATTTCATTAAAATTCAAGATGATATAAAGGGTGTGAAGCTGACTGATGAACAAAAGCAAACCTTAATGGAGGGCAAACCGCTCAAATTGGAGGGTATGATTTCTACAAAAGGAACGGAGTTCTCGGCAACGGTACAGTACAATGCCGAAAAACGCTATCCCGAATTTTTGTTTGACCGTAGCAACTCCAACGGACAAAAGCAAAATAACCAACAAAGCAATCAGCAAAGCCAACCGCAGGAAGCTCCAAGAGCATTCCGTGGCAAGGAACTGACCGATGAGCAGTACAAGGATTTCAAAGCGGGTCAAACCGTGTATATGGCAGGTCTGGTTGATAAGAAAGGGCAAACGTACAACGGTTACATCACATTCAACAAAGACACCGGAAAAACAGGCTTTGAGTTTCCTAATCAATACAAGGAAAGAATACAACCTACCGAAGCCCACAAAACGCAAACTGCCGTCAATTCGCAGGGCAAAACCAACGAAGCGACCAAAAACATCAAAGAGCCTTTGAAGTCGGGGCAACAAAGACCAAAAAATGAAAAGCAACAGGAGCAACAAAACAAGCCTGCAAAATCAAAAGGTAGAAAAGTGAGTTAATTATGAAAACAATCATTGCAGAAAAACCAAGCGTAGCAAGGGAAATAGCGAGCTTGTTGGGAGCTTCCGATAAAAAGGACGGCTACCTGACAGGCAACGGCTATTTTGTTACGTGGGCATTCGGACATCTTATAGGTTTGGGAATGCCCGAAGATTACGGGATTTCGGGGTTTGACAAGGCTTCATTGCCCATACTCCCGAACCCGTTTGTTTTGACCGTTCGTAAGGTCAAAAAGGACAAAGGCTATCAAGCCGATACAGGAGCATTGAAGCAACTGAAAGTAATTAAAGAACTATTCAATAAAAGCGACAGTATCATCGTTGCGACCGATGCAGGTCGTGAGGGAGAGCTTATTTTCAGATACATTTATGAATATCTGAAATGCCGTAAACCCTTTGAACGGCTTTGGATAAGTTCGCTTACCGAAAAAGCCATAAAGCAAGGGTTTGACAGTCTGAAAGACGGAAAAGAATTTGACGGATTGTATCAGGCGGCACAAGGAAGAAGCCGTGCCGATTGGCTCGTGGGTATCAACGCTACACAGGCATTGAGCATAGCCGCAGGCAATGGTATTTATTCGCTGGGCAGAGTGCAAACGCCTACATTGGCTTTAATTTGCAAACGCTATTTGGAAAACAAGAATTTCTCGGTTAAAAAGTATTGGCAAATTCAGCTATTACACCATAAAGAGGATATTGATTTCAAAAGCATATCCAAAAAGAAATGGGACGAACAAAAGCTGGCAGAAGATACCTTGCGTTCAATCCAAAGACACGGCACTGCTACGGTTGTATCTGTGGAAAGCAAGAATGTAACGGAGCAACCTCCACTGCTTTTTGACCTCACGGGCTTACAAAAAGAAGCCAACAAAAAGCTGAACCTATCAGCCGAACAAACCCTCAATATTGCTCAAAGCCTTTACGAAAAGAAATTTATCACGTACCCCCGTACCGGAAGTAAATACATTCCCGAAGATATGTGGGCTGAAATCCCCAACCTCGTAAGGGCATTACAGGACAATGATAGTTTCAAACAAGCTACATCCAAATTGAAATGGGGTCGGTTTAATAAGCGAATTGTAAACGATTTGCGTGTAACAGACCACCACGGTTTGTTGATTACCGACAAGATACCGTCTGCCCTCAATGCAGACGAAACAAAGGTTTATAATATGATTGCGTTCAGACTGCTCGAAGCCATTTCGCAAGCCTGTATCAAAGAGATAACCGATATAGCAATGGAAGCATCACACTATGATTTTACGTTGAAAGGCTGTAAGGTTTTGGAAGCTGGTTGGCGTTCGATAAAAGGTGCTTTTTCGGACGAAGACACAGAGCCGATACAGGATTTACCCGACCTGAAAAAAGGCGATGAACTTAAAATCAAGGAAGCCGAAGTTTTGGAAAAGAAAACCAAACCGCCTGTGCTATATACAGAAGCCGGACTTTTGTCGGCTATGGAAACCGCAGGTAAGGAAATCGAAAACGAAGACGAACGGAAAGCCCTGCAAAATATAGGTATCGGAACTCCTGCTACAAGAGCCGCAATAATCGAAACCCTGTTTACCCGTAATTATATCCAAAGAGATAAGAAATCCCTAATCCCTACCGAAAAAGGATTGCAGGTGTATGGATTGGTAAAAGACAGAAAAATTGCGGACGTTTCTATGACCGCCGAATGGGAATTGGCTTTGCAGAAAATCGAAAATAACGAGATTGATGCAAGAGTGTTCCAAAGAGAAATGGAAACCTATGCGGAATCCATTACCGATGAACTGTTGCATACCTCCATTGCCAATGCGAACCTGCCCAGACTTACCTGTCCGAAATGCAAAAGCCAACAGCTTATTATCCGTGATAAGATTGTCAAATGTCCTGATGAAAGTTGTAGTTGGGTGCAGTTCCGTAATATCTGCGGTGTACAAATTGGTATTGCCGATATTGAAAACCTTGTCAATAAGGGCAAAACTTCCCTTATCAAAGGAATGACGAGTAAGGCGGGAAAGAAATTCGATGCCTATATCGTATTGGATGCGGATTGCAAAACCTCTTTTGAGTTTGAGAAGAAAAAGAAGAAATAGCTATATTAGCTTTTGGAAAACCTCTTTGTAATGTAATAATGACAGATAAACTTATAATAGCACAAAAGGAAATTGAAAACCTGATATACACCATAAGGGGCAAACAAGTGATGTTGGACAGTAACCTCGCAAGGATTTATCAAGTGGAAACCAAGGTTTTCAATCAGGCAGTAAAACGTAATGAAGAGCGTTTTCCCGAAAATTTCCGTTTTCAATTGACACAGGATGAATTTGATGCTATCAACTTGAGGTCACAATTTGTGACCTCAAGTTTGAATTATGGCGGAAGACGTTATTTACCCTATGTTTTCGCTGAAACAGGAATAGCGATGCTGGCTTCGGTACTCCGTTCAGAAATAGCCATAAAGGTCAGTATTGAGATTATGAATGCCTTTGTAGAAATGCGAAAAATACTCATCAGCAATGCTTCGCTGTTTCATCGTTTGGACAATATAGAACTGAAACAATTAGAAGCCGACCAAAAATTTGAGGAAATATTTAAGGCTTTGGAAAGCGATAAGCTCCACAGCGAAAAAGGTATTTTCTACAACGGACAGGTCTTTGATGCTTATACCTTTGTTTCCGATATTATCCGAAGTGCCAAAAACTCCATTATTCTGTTGGATAATTATGTGGACGATACAGTACTGACCTTATTGGGCAAACGCAATGACAACGTAACCGCAACAATTTATACCAAAAACATCAGCAATCAGTTACGGTTAGACCTGCAACGCTATAACAGCCAATATCCTCCGATTGATATTAAGACTTTCTCTGATGCTCACGACCGTTTTTTGATTATTGACCAAACGGAACTTTACCATATTGGAGCTTCGCTAAAAGACCTGGGTAAAAAATGGTTTGCCTTTTCGAGAATGGATATTGAGGTCGGCAGAATGCTTCAAATTTTAAACAAGTAACAACAATAAACCCTCCGATTTTGGAGGGTTTATTGTTACGCTTTAGATGTTTCCAAAGAAGCCTTTCTAAACTCTTTTAAAAGTTTCTCCAAATCAAGAGAAGCCTTTCGGGCTCTCGTACCTGCTGCCTTGTTCCCTTTTTCTGCCTGTAATTCTGCATCAGCTTTCAACGCTTCATAGCTTGCGTTGATTTTTTCAATTAGTTCGTTCATTATGATAATGGATTAAAATTTATAACAGGCAAAAATACACTTTCTGCCTTTAAATCCTGTCACTTTACGCCAAATCCTACCTCTCAACGCCAAACCCTGCCACTTCTTCAGAGACACTTATGTACCGCTATAATTTTAGGCTTTAAATAAAATTCTAAACAAAATTATAGTATGAGTACACAGCAAAAAGACTTGTCGTATTTCAGATTACGACTGCAAGAACTATTAAACAGTAGCTTCCCCGAAAAAGCCAACGACCAAAAATTTATAGACCAGCGTTCATCGTGGGCTGCCAATGCCTACGAGGGTGCGTTTCGCTCCGGAAATGCTATCGACCAATGCAACGAAATAGCCAATTACATACTTTTCGAGGGGCTGCACTTTTCCAAGTTTGATACGGTTTTCCAAGTGGTCTGCAATGAGTTTGATACCCTGATGGCTGATGAAGAACTGCGACCGTTCGCCCTTAAAATGCTCCCTGTCTGCAAGCCTGTTTTTCTAAGATATACACTAACCGATGATTTTGCATACGGTTATGAGTTTGACCTGCTCTATACCGAAATAACCGGGGCAATTGCAATATGGATAGAGGAAAATGGGCTTTAGTAAAAAGCAACACCTCCAACAGAATATTGATGCGCTGCGGATTGCTTTTACATTGGAAAAGGAGAAACGACAAGCCTCCGTAGGCGAAAGACTGTCATTGATGCGTTACAGCGGATTTGGCGGTCTTAAATTCGTTCTGAACCCCATAACGGACGAAATAGACATCAACCATTGGCGGAAAACCGACCACGATTTATTCCCCATTACGCAGGAACTCCACCAACTGCTCAAAGAAAACTCCGAAGACGATAAGCAATACCGCAGGTATGTGGATAGTATGAAAAGCTCCGTACTGACGGCTTTTTATACCCCGCCACAGGTCATTGATGCGATTTCCGAAACCTTGCGTGAAAGTGGTGTAAATATTCAGAAATTTCTTGAACCCTCCGCAGGTATCGGCTCATTTATACAATCATTTTCCGAAAACCAACAACCCAAAATTACTGCTTATGAAAAGGATTTGCTGACAGGTAAGGTTTTAAAACAGCTTTATCCCGAAAGTACTATCCGTATAAGTGGTTTTGAGGAAATCCCCGAAAAGGAACAAAACAGCTATGATGTAGTCGCAAGTAATATTCCGTTTGGCGATACCTCCGTGTTTGATTTATCCTTTTCCCGAAGCAAGAACAGTGCAAAAGTACAGGCAGCCCGAAGCATTCATAATTACTTCTTTCTGAAAGGAAATGATATGCTCCGTGAGGGCGGTTTGCAGGCGTTCATTACTTCGCAAGGCGTTTTAAACAGCCCGAAGAATGAGCCGATACGCAGGGCGTTAATGGAGAAAAATAATTTGGTTTCGGTTGTCCGGTTGCCCAACAACCTGTTTACCGATTATGCTGGTACGGAAGTAGGTAGCGATTTGATTATCCTGCAAAAGAATACGGCAAAACAAGGTCTGACCGAAACGGAAGAACTGTTTTGCCAAAGTAAACAGACCAAATACGGTACGCCAAGCAATGCTTTCTTTCAGAACGGTACGAGGGTAATCCATACCGACCGTAAAATTGATACCGACCCCTACGGACAACCTGCAATCATCTATACACATAAGGACGGAGCTGAGGGCATTGCCAAAGATTTGAAGCAAATGCTTTCAGAAGATTTTGGAAAGCACCTGAATTTGAATTTGTACAAAGGCGAACGGAATGATGAACCTATAATACAAATTCCGATTGAGCCAAAGGTAACGCCTCCAGTAATCGAACCTATTATCATTCAACAAAAGCCACAACCTACACCAACTCCGGTCATTCATCGAGAAAGCCCGCAGGAATTAAAACAATTGAGCATTTTTGACCTGTTTGAAAATGCGAATGAACCCGTAATGGTGGTTGCTCCACCCAAAAGAACCACACAAGCCAAAAGACAAACTACTAAAAAAAGACGGGGTACAATAGGTCGTCAAACCGACCTGTTCGGTGGTGCGATGCAACAGTCTTATACACCGCCAAAATCTAACGGAGCTACAAACGGTACATCACAAATAAACGGCAAAAAACAGGTCGCCAATGGCTTCCTGTTTTCGGGTTTGGGTGGGAATGGCCAAGCGAACACGCCAGCCATTCCCGTAACCGTTCCTAATACTATTCCCGAACCTGCTCCGTACTGTGGCGAACTGCAACCGTTCCACCGAAACGACTGCCTTGTTGTGGACAATGGTTGGGTCGGTCATCTGCAAGAAGTTGATACAATAGACGGTACGGCTGTTTTCCACCCACTACAATTACCGTCCTTGCAAAAAGCAAGAGCCGAAGCGTACATAGCTGTACGTGATGTTTACCAACAGCTTTACAACAAAGAAGCGGAACTACACACTGAACATAAAGACGAACGGGAAACCCTCAACAGCCTTTACAATGCCTTTGTAAAAAGATACGGAAATCTCAACGATGCTAAAAACATCGAACTTATCAAAACGGACAGTGCAGGTAAAGAAATGCCCTATTTGGAGCGTGTCATTGGTGGCGTGATACACAAAGCGGATATATTCAACCGTCCTGTAAGTTTCTCCATTGCAACCATAGCAACGGACAATCCCGAAGAAGCCTTATCGGCTTCGCTGAACAAATACGGAAGCGTGAATTTGGACTATATGTCCGAAATCAGCGGTATGCCTGCCGATACTTTGAAAGAAGCCTTACACGGTCGTATCTATTACAATCCATTAGAAAAGGAATATGAAATATCCGAACGCTGGATTGCAGGCAATGTAGTGGAGAAAGCCAATGAAGTAAGAGCCTACCTCGAAAACAATCCCGATGATGCCCAAGCCAAAGAAAGCCTTACCGTATTAGAGGAAGCAAGACCAAGACGTATCGAATTTGAGGAACTCGATTTTAATCTCGGCGAACGATGGATACCCACAGGCATTTACGCCCGATTTGCTTCGTACTTGTTCGAGGCAGAAGTGCATATCCATTATGCCGATAGTACCGATGACTTTTCCGTAACCTGCAAACAGAAGAACGTACATATTTGGGACAAATATGCGGTCAAAGCCCAAAGCCGGACGTATGACGGGATTGCCCTGCTCAAACACGCCCTTGTCAATACCACACCCGATATTTCAAAAACAATAACGGTTGATGGCAAAGATGTCAAGGTGCGGGATATGGAAGCCATACAAATGGCAAATACCAAGATTGACGAAATCCGTACCGCCTTTACCGATTGGCTTCACGCCCAAAACGATGAGTTCAAAACAAGGCTGACCGACCAATACAACGATACCTTTAACTGCTTCGTCCGACCGGACTATGACGGCTCACATCAGGAGTTTCCGGGATTAGACCGCAAGGGATTAGGCATTGAAGACCTGTATTCGAGCCAAAAAGATGCCGTTTGGATGATAAAGCTCAACAACGGAGCTATCTGCGACCACGAAGTAGGTGCAGGAAAGACGTTGATAATGTGTACAGGTGCACAGGAAATGAAGCGTTTGGGAATGGCTCATAAACCGATGATTATCGGGCTGAAAGCC
This sequence comes from Chryseobacterium oranimense, assembly GCF_900129755.1. Lineage (GTDB taxonomy): Bacteria > Bacteroidota > Bacteroidia > Flavobacteriales > Weeksellaceae > Chryseobacterium > Chryseobacterium oranimense. Next base: position 133,409 of record NZ_FQWT01000003.1, on the reverse strand, counting down.
AATATTCCCGAAATAGCCGAAGCCTACCGCACCGCTTATCCCCACGCCAAAATCCTCTATCCCGGCGTTGATGATTTTACGCCCGAAAAACGCCTGCGGATTTTTGGCGATATAAAAAACAATGATTGGGACTGCGTGATATTGACACACGACCAATTCGGAATGATACCCCAATCGCCCGAGATACAAAAGGAAATTCTCCAAGACGAATTGGACAGCGTAGAGGAAAACCTTGACGTTATGCGAAGTCAAGGCGATGACATAACGCAATGGATGCTCAAAGGAGCGGAAAAACAAAAAGACAACCTCGTAGTCAAGCTCAAAACCCTGCAACACGATATTGAAAACCGCAAAGATGACATTGTGGACTTCAAAATGATGGGCATAGACCATTTATTTATTGATGAAAGCCACCAATTCAAAAACCTGATGTTCAACACAAGGCATTCAAGGGTTGCGGGATTGGGCAATCAACAGGGAAGCCAAAAGGCACTGAACCTACTGTTTGCAATCCGAACCATACAGGAGCGTACCCAATCGGATATGGGTGCGACCTTTCTTTCGGGAACAACAATCAGCAACTCACTTACTGAACTTTATTTATTGTTCAAATACCTGCGACCACGGGCATTGGCAAAACAGGGCATTAACTCCTTTGATGCGTGGGCTGCTATTTATGCAAGGAAAACGACCGATTATGAATTTTCGGTTGCTAACAACATTGTAGCAAAAGAGCGTTTCCGATACTTTATCAAAGTGCCGGAGCTGGCACAATTCTACTCGGAAATCACGGATTACCGAACGGCAAAAGATATAGGCATTGACCGCCCCAACAAGAACGAGGTATTGTATAACATAACGCCTACTCCCGACCAGGAAGATTTTATCAAAAAGCTAATGGAGTTTGCCAAAACAGGAAATGCTACCTTATTAGGAAGAGAACCTTTATCACAAAGCGAAGAAAAAGCAAAGATGCTTATCGCAACGGACTACGCCCGCAAAATGTCTTTGGATATGCGGATGGTAAGCGGTGCGTATGATGACCACCCCGATAATAAGGCTTCGTATTGTGCGGCAAACATTGCCAAGTATTACAACCAATACAACGCACAGAAAGGAACGCAATTCGTTTTCTCCGATTTGGGAACATACAAGCCGGGCGAATGGAATGTGTACTCCGAAATCAAACGCAAGCTCGTGGAAGACCACGGCATACCCGCAAACGAAATCCGTTTTATACAGGAGGGCAAAAATGATAAGCAACGTAAGGAACTTATCAAAGGAATGAACGAGGGTAAAATCCGTGTGCTGTTCGGTTCTACAAGTATGTTGGGAACAGGCGTAAACGCACAAAAAAGAGCCGTTGCCATTCATCATTTAGATACGCCGTGGCGACCGAGCGACCTTGCCCAAAGGGACGGTCGGGCAATCCGCAAAGGCAATGAGATTGCCAAGTTCTTTGCCAACAACAAAGTAGATGTAATCATCTATGCCGTTGAAAAATCATTGGATAGTTATAAGTTCAACCTGTTGTACAATAAGCAACTTTTTATAGACCAATTAAAAAACAATAACCTCGGCAAACGTACCATTGACGAGGGCAGTATGGATGAAAAATCGGGAATGAACTTTTCGGAATACGTGGCTATCCTATCAGGAAATACAGACCTGTTAGATAAAGCCAAATTGGAGAAACAGATTGCCGGGTTGGAAAGCGAAAAGCAAGCGTTCAACCGTTCCAAGTTCAGTGCCAAATACAAGGTGCAAGATTATACGGAATTGTTGGATAGCACGCAATCCCGTTTCAACCGAATGAACCTCGATTGGGAAAACTTACAGCAACGCATACAAAAACGTTCGGACGGTACAATTGCAAATCCTGTACAGTTGGACGGTTTACCGCCCAATGCGGATATTAAACAAATCGGTGCAAAGCTCAACCAGCTTGCGGACAAAGCCCGCACCGGAGGTCAGTATGAAGAAATCGGTAGTTTGTACGGATTTACGCTGTTGGTAAAAACCGAAATGTCCGAAAAGGAGGGCGTGGATATACGGGTAAACCGATTTTTGGTACAAGGCGAGGGCAATATCAAATACACCTACAATAACGGTCTGATTGCCAAAGATGAAAAGCTGGCGGCTATGAACTTCCTCAACGCACTGGAGAAATTGCCCGGCTATATCGAGCAGGAACAAAAGAAAATTGCGGAGATACAAAAAGACCTGCCCATTCTTCAAGAAGTGGTAAACGGTACGTGGTCTAAAGAAGGCAGATTGAGCGAACTTAAAACGGAACTTGCTGCTGTTGAGCGAAAGATACAGTTATCCATTACGCCGGAAACTAAAAGAGAGCCTGCGGAGCAGGTAGAAAAGCAGAAAGAAACGCCAAACAATTCGGAGAATATTGTACGGACAAAAGGTATTCATTTGTCTCGTGGGACATTATAAAAATGTTCCTACATTTCGTCCTCTTCATCCATTTTCCTGATTAGGGCATCACGCAGGCTGTCAAGGAATTTTGTGGGGTTTATTTTCCTTGCTTTAAGTTCCATAAACGTATGATAGAAATCGCCTAAACTGATATTGAACGTACTTTCAAATGTTTTGGCGATGGCTATTATATCTGCATTGCCAAATGCACCCTGCGAATGCAGGGCGTAAATCAATTCGGTTAATGCTGTTTTGCTTTCCGCCCAATTTAAAGCAAAATTGTTAGATGGCTTCTTCTGATTGTTATTATTCAGTTGGTCTTCAATATAAATTTGTATCTGGTCGTTGGCGATAATCTTTGCCGCTTTATAATCGTGGGAAGTTGAAAATCTATGGTCGGTTTCAAAATAAATGGTATCCAGGCTCAATTTTATATCGTATTTGCCCCGAATAAACAGCTTATCATCAATAAAGGTGTTGTTTGTACGGTAGTACTTATAAAATTCAAGATTGTTGTCAAAATACCTTTTTAGCTTTCTCAATTCTTCATTGAGGTATTTTTTAATAGCCTTTGCTCCATTAGGTTTTTTTGTTTCGATTTTATAGACGGCATTGTAGTAAATGAGCTTTGCAACAATGACAGGTTTCTGATGTTTGAAAAAATAGATTTCCTCATCAGCATTTTTAAACCCTTGTTTTAAAACAAACTTCTTTAAATCTGACAAGGTTTGGATAATAAGTTGAATTACGTCTTCTATCCGTTGTATCGAACAATCGTATTCAATCTCCAATTCTCTAATTTCTCTTTCAAGTTTTTGTGATATTTTATTATAGGCTATATCCATATATTTTCATATAACAGAAAAATAAAGCAATCCATCAAAGAAGCTTTATTGAGATTGTTCAATGGCTTTTAGTAATTCTTTTACTTCCAGAGGCTTTAATACTCCGCTGTATCTGAACAATACCTGATATTTAGAGTTAAGAAAAACCCAGGTTGGAAAAGCAATTTTTTCTCCTCCGTAACTATATCCTTGAGGTATTTATAAAATGCTATTCAATTGTTTAAAAATATGTAGAAATACCAAAACTAAAGCCTCCCAATAATGCAGGTGGATTATTTAAAAGGTCTTTTGTCCGTTGATGTCTGTAATTAAGTCTCATCACAGTTTGAGCATTTGGTCGAAAACTTACGCCGCCGACAACGCTCCAAGTTTCATCACCCATTTTTTCTCCTGTTTCTCTAAATTTTCCAACATTCCAGTCGACATATTCCAACCGGCAAGCAAGGTTTAGTGTGGCATTATCCCATCCCAGTATTTTTCTTTTTAAAACAGGTTGTACAATATCCACAAAACCTCCATATTGTTTATTGCCATATTGCTGTGTGTAGGTTTCGGGAACATCAACATTTATCCATGCCCATTCACCTGTAATAAATGTATTAAGTGTAGGAAGTGTTGTATTGAAGTCAACGGCAAATACACTTAATGTCCTTCTGTCGTCAATATCCGAACCATCATCATTGTAGCTGTTGTAAGCACCTCCCATATAAGATAAACCGATTTCTCCAATCTTGTTATTTCTGACTGCTATTTTGCCCGTATAAAGAGGCTCTCCACTGGTAGATTCCTCAAAACGTTCTGCATTATCTTTTGCTGCCGGCAGATAAGTTTTATTCTGCTCATTATTGATTATAGTTCCGTCAAATCCACTGGACAAGTAGGCTTCGTAACCAAACATCCAGTTGCCACTATATTTTTTTCCATATAGACCAAACCCGGCATTACTCCAGGTCGCCGGAAGCAATTGCGTTGCCGATATGGGGCGGTCGGTAAATTCCCATTTGGGACCATCATGGTTTTGGTTGAAAGAACCAATCGGGTTCACAATCATACCTCCCCTTAAATTTAACAATGGATGAAATTCTACATCCAAAGCTGCAAACTCAACGGCTATTTCACCTTCAGCCGGTTCAAATTCCAATTCCGACATGAATTTGATTCTTTTACTAATGGTAGAAGCCATAAATATGGTGAACCTCCTGAACTGGAACTGATGCCCTTCACTAACGCCATCTTCTCCCAAATGCTGCCAGTTGGCTTCCATATATCCACCTACGGCAACGGGCAATTTTCCCATAGACAATAATGGACGGTTATAGATAGCATCCATGTTCATACTGTTTTTTAGTGAATCGTGTGGAGTCACTCGTTTGAAAAGCGTAGAATCTATCTGTGCATTTACAGTAGTACATAAGCAGGTCATGCTTACTAATATTGAGAAGGATAAGTATTTTTTATACATTTTTAAGAGAGATTTTGATTTGATTATTAGCAATAAAAGTGGGGAATGAGCGAAGGTGGGTATCTGCCGGACCATTTTGAACATTCCCTTTATTGTCAAATTCGCTTCCATGTGCAGGACATTGTAACCGGTCACCAAATACTTGCAGCTCCGCTCCCTGATGGGTACATTGCATCAATAAGGCTGCATATTCATCATTGCTAAACCGGAACACACAAATTGGATACTTTAACTGTGGGTGTTCCACAACAATATATTTCTTAAAGTCTGTTTTGTTATTACCGGTTAAGAAACTATCCAGGGGTACTACCATGTCAGTATCTATTATATTACCGGTAACCGTTTTAGCCGATGCACAACTTTCTAACAAAAGCATAGCAATACTGCTGCTAATGCAAGCAAACCCACATTGTTTGATAAATTTTTTCCTGTCCATTTTACAGTGACTTTAGAAACTTAATTAATGCATCTTTATCCTTTTGAGGTAAGTTCCTGTAGTTTTGGCGAGCCTGCGTAGCTTCTCCTCCGTGCATTTCAATAGCTTGTTCTATACTTCTTGCCCTGCCATCGTGCATCAGAAAATACGTCCCCCCTTGTGCATCAGGAGACAGCCCTAAGCCCCACAGCGGTGGTGTCCTCCATTCATAAGTTTTAGCAGACCCTTCGGTGTAACCATCGTCGAGGTCCGGTCCCATATCATGGAGTAAAAGGTCGGTATAAGGATAAAAATCTTTAAATGACAAAGCTGGTATGGGTGCGTTTCCGGTGGTTAACTGAGGTTTGTGGCAACTTATACAGCTAACAGATGTAAATAAGGCTTTGCCATATACGACTTCGGGGTCGTTTTGCTTTCGTTGTACAGGGGCTTTTAGGGTTTTAAGATAAAAAGCGAGATTATTAACTTTCTGAGTCGCTATTTCCGGGTCAATTTCCTCTCCCGAATAAACATCAATGGGATTATACACGGAGGTAATGCCCATGTCCTGTGTCAAAGCATCCACTGTTTGGTGAAGCAGGTCATATACGCTTGCCTTTTTACCGAAACGACCAATGTATTTCCCTCCCTGGGTAACACCGCCACTGCGGGGCGTTACAAAAGAAGGAATATCAATCCAGTTGACCCTTCCCGAAATCCCGTCACCATCTGCATCGTTCGGGTCTGCCATTGCCAATAAAACGTTGTCGGGAACAAATTCCAATAATCCTAAACCTGTAACGGCAGGAGGAGTAAATTTTGAAAATGTCGCTCCAAAAGGTATTGTTTCAGGTTGATAGCCGGGGATAGCCCTGTTTTGCAACTGCGGTCCTCCTAAATGAAGAAACATATTTCCCGTTTCATCGACCTGTCCAAATCGTGTAAGTGTACTGAAAGGATGTCCCTTACCATCACCAGCATGACAACTTACACAACTATTGGCAACGAACAAAGGTCCCAGACCCTTTTCAACGGTAAATACTTCATCATTAAAAGTTACATCACCATCCAAAAATCGCTGTGTTTCCTCGTAACTTAATCCGTCTATAGGACCATCTAACAATGCGTCTTCAGCAGGTTCATCAGGTTCAAACTTATCACATGATTGAATACAGGCAATGAGCGTAATAATCCCAAGCAAAACAATGCAGGTTTTTTTCATTAGTCTAATATTTAAATTTACTTTAGCAAAAGTAATAAGTTAGATGATACTAACAAAATAATTTCTAACTTTGTTGTTAGGCAGAGCTAATATTTGATAAATTTGCTGAATGATATCACAAACGGAAGAAAATTACCTGAAGGTTCTATACAATCTGACCAGCTTGAAAGGAGAAGCCAGTGTCAATGACATCAGTAAACAGTTAGACATAAAAATGCCTACTGTAAACAGTATGATGAAACGGCTCGCCGAAAAGGAACTCGTGGTTTACGAAAGCTATAAGCCACTGAAACTAACGGATGAGGGCAAAAAGCAGGCTGCTCTTATTATCCGTAAACATCGATTGACAGAGATGTACCTGGTAGAGAAAATGGGGTTTGGATGGGAGGAAGTTCATCATATAGCCGAACAAATCGAACATATTCAGGCTCAAGAATTTTTTGACAAAATGGATGAATTATTGGGCTTTCCTAAAGTGGACCCACACGGTTCTCCTATCCCGGATGCTGATGGAAATATAGCATCAGACAATTACCTAAAATTAAGTGACTGTAAAGTAGGTGAAAGTGTTACTTTTATGGCTGTACAGTTATCTTCTGAAGATTTGCTGAAGTTCCTCACCAGTCGTGAACTTTCTTTAGGGCTTGAACTTAAAATAAAACAAATTGAACCGTTTGACGGCAGTATGGCTATTAGCTATGCCAATAAGGAAAATGAAATGCTGAGCAGTAAAGTTTGTGATAAATTGCTTGTCAGTAAGAAGCGAAAAAAAAATAGTTGAACCGTATCATAGAAAGGTTCAACTATTCACTACTATTTAATCAATTCCTATTCCTTCAAAACAATTGTTCGCTCAATAGATGTATTTTCTCCTGTCACCTGCTTACCCGAAGCATCAATTAAAGTCAGTCTGATGGTATTTTCACCGAGTGGAAGACCTTTTATCTGATAGGGCTGCCATTTGTTCAGCACAAACGTATCACCATTGATTACAGCATTTACTTTGTGTCCCTGTTCAGAAAGATTGGCATTTACCACATAAAAATCTAACAAAACAGCTTCGGTATCTTTTCCTGCATATTCTCCTTTTGGTCTGCTGTAAAACAGCATTGGTGTTTTGGATGTTTCCAATTCCTGATATTTACCATCATCTGTTACTTGGAAACGGTTCAGTACAAATGCTTTCGGTTCTTTTATGGATTCGTGGTACGAACGGGAAAGAAAAGACAGTAAATAATGTTCTGTTCCTTTTTTGAGTTTTATTTCATTTTCAGGTTTGTACAATGCCGTATAGGGCGAATTATCCATAATGAAATGGATATGCTGTCCGTCGTGCGAATTGGCAAGATGACGGGCATTGTGGTCCTCGGTGTGTTCCGTAAGCGTAAAATTCTCAATGCCGTAATTTACTTTGAAAGTCACCGAATCCGATGAAGTCGTTTCTTTTACCTGAATGCCCTGTATTTTCAGCGTTGCACCGGGAAAAGCCCTGGAATGCTCTACCGGAGTAACCGATAAATTGCCTTCGTTTGTCTGATTGTGTTCTTTTTGCCCTTTGCTATTGCACCCTGAAAGAAGTATTAATGCAATAACGTTAGTCCCGATTATCCTAAATGTCTTCTTCATTATTTATAATTTTTTAAAATCTGTTTACTCTATTTTTTGCGAAAGCAAAGTATTCCTTGCTGCCAACTTCAATCTTTTGTTTTTCAGTACAAACTGTGTGTACACGAAAACAAGGGCAAATACAACTCCCGTCATTAACGCCATACATCCGGCAATAGACGCATTGAGCCAGTAAGCCAGCCAATATCCGGTAAAAGAAACCAGAATACCGATGCCAACGGTAATGAACAGCATTTTCTTTAAATCTTCTGTAAGCAAATAAGCCGCTGCGGGCGGACCAATAAGAAAGGTAATAACCAGTATCGCTCCGACAGATTCAAAAGCACTTACGGTGGTAAAAGACACTGCTGCCATCAGCAGGTAATGCCACAATGCGGTAGAAATGCCGATACTCCCAGCAAAAGACGGGTCGAATGAGGTTAGCTTCAGTTCTTTGTAGCCGAAATAAATAAACAGTACCACCAAGAGCAGCACTACCGAAAGTATATACACCGGTTTTGGACCGATGCTTGTGCCGTCAGGTAGTATCCAGAGATTGATAGGTACATAAGCGAGTTCACCGTATAGTACACAATCCTGGTCAAGGTCAATTTTTCCGGCAAAGGTGCTGATAAGGATAATGCCCACGGCAAACATAAAGGTAAAGACAATCCCGATAGCAGCATCGGTTTGTAAGCGGGCTTTACGGTGCAGATATTCAATAAAGAATGTCGCCAATAATCCCGTGGCTCCTGCGCCAAGAAGCATAGGAAGCGTATCACGGCTGCCGCTCCATAAAAAGGCGATGACGATGCCCGGAAGCACGGCATGGCTGATGGCATCGCCTACCATACTCATTTTGCGGAGTACGAGAAAACTGCCCAGCAATCCGCAGGAAATCGCCACCAATGCTCCGGTCAATATAATCCACAATGCTATCATTTTATCTGTTTTGTATTACTTCGGTATCACAGTCCCATGCGGGTCTGTTTCAGGATTATCTAAATATTTTTCCAATTGTTTTTCCAGCTCGGGCGTGATGTAATGCTCCATTTCTTCGGCATTGTCGTGTACGTGGTCGGGAGCTATTTCCATAAAGTTTGTCAGGTACAATTCCCACAAACGGTGTAACCGAACGATTTTTTTAGCTTTTACAAGCCCTGTTTCGGTCAGTTGTGCCTGTTGGTTACTGTAATCCAAAAGACCTTGCCGGTTCAATCTTTTCATTCCTGATTTTAATTGGGTCGGTTGCATTTTTTTGAAAGCCAGCAATTCCTCCACCGTTCTTTTCATTTTGAAATTGTCGCCCTTTTCGCTTATTTGGTAAAACAGCTTCAGGATATTTTCATCCATCATAGTACGGCTGTTCTTGTTGCGTTTCAACGTTTTTGGGACAACACCCAACGGGGCAAAAAAGAACGAGAAAAAAGCAATCAATGACGAAACCACCACCATCCACGGACCTGTCGGCATCGCCGGAGCGATGTATGAAATGTAAGCTCCTGCCAGTCCCGAAACGGCACCGAATATAGCGGCAAACAAGACCATCCGCCTGATATTGTGTGTCCAATATCTTGCGGCAGCGGCAGGTGTAATAAGCATCGCAGCCATCAGTACAACGCCTACTGCGGTAATACCCGATACTACCGCCAATACGGTAAGACTGGTCAATAACAAATCCAATTTCCGAACAGGCAATCCCAATACTTCGGCATAATGCTCGTCAAAGGCTATAATCGTAAATTCTTTGAAAAAAGCAAGTGTAACCGCAATCAGTACCACGGCAATAACAGAAAAGGTTATCAGGTCGCTGCCTATAAGTGTTGCCGCCTTCCCGAATATAAAACGGTCCATACCGCTTTGTGCCGCATTACCTGATTGCTGAATGTAAGTCATCAGCACAATGCCCAATGCGAAAAACACCGAAAGCACCAGCCCGATGGCAGCGTCTTTCTTTATCTTTGATTTTGCGGTTATATAGTCTATCGTAACGAGCGAAAGCCACCCTGAAATAAACGCTCCGACAAGCATCAGTGAAGTATTCTTAGTACCTGCAAAAAGAAAAGCAGCACAGATACCCGGCAATACCGAATGCGAAACGGCATCTCCCACAAGAGATTTTTTTTTCAGCACAATGAATGAACCCACAATGGCTGCACTTACCGAAAGCAGGATGCTCCCGAGTACCACGTACCTGACGTTGGGGTCATTGAATGAAAAAAAGTTAACGAAATTATCCATTGTATCTGTTGATTATTTTTTTTCGGAAAATTTATCTTTTGCCAGTAAATCTCCTGCTTCTGCCAATACAGATAAGCGTGTGCCGTAGGTTTTTTTGAGCAATTCGGGAATGTAAACCTGCTTCATCGGACCCGAAGCTACAAGTCGCATATTGAGCATTACGAGCCAATCAAAATATTCGGTAATGGTATCCAAATCGTGATGTACAACGATGACGTTCTTTTTGGCATTGACCATTTCACGTAATAAAGTGATAATGGCTTCTTCTGTTGCTGCATCCACACCGGCAAACGGTTCATCCATCAGGTAAAAATCGGCTTCCTGTGCCAATGCCCTTGCTATAAAGACACGTTGCTGCTGTCCGCCCGAAAGCTGGGAAATCTGCCGTTTGGCAAAATCAGTCATTCCCACTTTTTCAAGACATTCCATTGCGATTTTCCTGTCCGAACTGCGTATGCTGCGAAGCATTCCAATTTTGGCATATCTTCCCATCAATACCACATCAAGTGCTGATACCGGAAAATCCCAGTCCACCGATTCCCGTTGGGGAACATAGCTCACCCGGCTGCGCACCTGGTCTAAGTCTTTTCCGAATATTTTTACATAGCCGCTTGATAGAGGAATCAAGCCCATTATGGATTTGAGCAAAGTGGATTTACCGGAACCGTTCGGACCAATAATACCGGTAATGCTTCCTTCGGGTAAACTGAAATCAACACCCCAAAGAGCCGGTTTGCTTGAATAGCTTACCGTGAGGTCGTGTACTTCCAATACCGGATTTTCAGATTGAATAATCATTTGTTTACTGTTTTAATGCGGTTACGATGGTATTCACATTGTGTTTTACCATTCCGGTGTATGTGCCTTCGGAAGTTCCTTTTTCGCCCATTGCATCCGAAAAAAGATTACCTCCGATGGACAGTTTTTTTCCTTTGTTATTCACGCCTTCCACCACAGCCTTGAGCGATTTGTCTGATACGGAACTTTCGACAAATACTGCGGGAATATCATTTTTGATAATAAAATTGACCAAATCGGTAACATCCCGCAAACCGATTTCCGACATCGTGGATATACCTTGCAATCCCCTTACCTCAATTCCATAAGCCTTTCCAAAATAGCTGAACGCATCGTGTGCGGTAATCAGTACCCTTCTGTTTTCGGGAATGGTAGAAATTTCGGCTTTCACCCAATGGTCGAGGCTGTCCAGTTCTTTCAGGTATTTATCGGCATTTTGCTGATAATACACCGTGTTTTCAGGATTGAGCCGGATAAGGCTTTTCAATGTTATTTCCGCAGCTTCTTTCCAAAGCTGTACGTCAAACCAGATATGCGGGTCATACGTATTGTCGGATACACTGATTATTTTTCCCCGGCTGATGGAGTCACCCAAAGCAATCACAGGCTTTACGTGGGTCTGTTTCTCCAGTATTTCGCCCATTTTACCTTCAAGGTGCAGACCGTTGTAAAAGATATAATCGGCATCCATTATTTTTTTGAGGTCGCCCTGGCTTGCTTTGTACAAATGCGGGTCCACTCCGGGTTGCATAATGGCTTCTACCTTTGCCGAATCTCCGGCTATGTTTTCTACTATATCGGCTATCATTCCCGTTGTGGTAACGATATAGGGTTTTTCGCCTGTGACCGATTTCTTGTTCTCCCTACAGGAAAACAATAGGAACGCAACGGTTAAGACATAAAGACAATGTAAGTGATTTTTCATCTTCATCTGAAATACGTTTTTTCTAAGTCATTCATTGAATATTCAAAATAAATGTTTAGGCAAATATAATTAAAAAGTTAGACTTGTGTAACTTTTAAGTAATAGTATTCTATATTTGCTTTTATAAAAACTGATTATTGTGATAGGTATTAATGCGGATTATTGAAATATTTAGATACTTAATATTTGCATTTTGACCCGAAGCATTTTAATCCAATACAGTGAAATATGGAAGAAATAAACGACCTGACATATGCTGAAAAAATGTACCTGTTAAAGATTTATCAAACCTCAATAGCTGAGGGAAAGCATATTTCTACTACTCAAATAGCTAAATTACTTCAAGTTAAAGCCTCTTCTGTCACAGATATGCTGAAAAGATTGTCTTGCAGAGAATTGGTCTTGTACAGCAAATATCACGGTTGTGAAATGACAACGGAAGGTATCAGGATTGCATCGCTGATTTTGGAGCAATTGACGTTAACACAACAGTTTCTTATTACACATCTGGATATGAATATAGATGACAGCGAACATATCGCAGAAAAAATCATTACGCTGGATGTTCCTGTACTATTTGACAAGATAAGACAGGTATTAAATTAGGCTTAAATGATACAGCGTATCTGAAAATTGACTTGAACACAAACCTAACCAGGTGAATGCTGGTTTAAATTTATATCTTATTCTATCCTCCAAATCCAAGCCAGCTCTTTTTTTTCTTTTTGTAATTGATATGAGCTTCTTTATTTTTTAATTGGTGTGCATATTCACTTCCTTCGGGATGAAGGGTTTGCCAAATAATATCCCATCCTAAAAATCCGCCTACATTGCGGTCGTCAATAAAAATATCGGCATTGATTTTTCTGCTGAAATCACCCTCGGCAGTTTCTCCCGGATAATTTTCATTAACAGCATAGAATACCATTCCGTTCTGCCTGCAAAACTCAACCGCTTCTTCCAGCTCTTTTTCTTTTCTGTATGTCCACAAAATGAGCCGGTGTCCTTTGGATTGAAGTGCTTTTAATGTGGTAAAAGCAAACAACATTTCGTTTCCGATTTCGGGGTATTTATGCTCTACAATAGTGCCGTCAAAATCTACGGCAATTACTTTCCCTTTTGTATCAATGAGGTTCATTCCTTACTGTATTTTACTCTAAGTTTTATTTTTTCTGTTTCCCGTTCAATCAGCAACTTTGCGATAACCTGTCCTGCCGGAACCTTATTTTGGTTTTCTGCCAAAGCTCTTTTGACCTTCTCTTCTGACACATCTATACGGTACAGGATATTCAATAATCTGTTGAAATCGGATTGTATCAAACCATCTAAATAATCTGCCAGTGCCTCAAACTTTTCCTGATTTGAACGTTTGGATAAAACTTCATCTATCTGAAGTTTATCGGCAATCAGGCTTATCGGATAATTCATTTTTTCCATTTTCTGATATTATTAATGATTAAATGGTTCAGCTTTCGGATTGTCGAATTTGTTTAGATACATAACCTGAAATAAGTTTGTTTTTGAACGAAAGGTATTAGTTATAGAATATTATTTTAAGTTATGACTTCATTACTTGTGTGGGTAGTAAGCCTTCCCAGCTTAACAGCATTCATCTGTTCATCAAAAACATACGTCAAAGGCTCTCCTGTGGCAATTTCCCTTTTCAGTATTTCTTCGGGAGAAAGATGTTCCAGGTACATAATCAATGCTCTCAAACTGTTTCCGTGTGCCACGATGAGTACATTTTTGTGTTGTTCCAACTGAGGTTTGATATTACTTTCAAAATATGGTATCACACGGTCATAGGTGTCTTTCAAACTTTCCCCACCCGGAGGTGCTATGTCGAATGAACGTCGCCAGATATGTACCTGTTCGGCTCCGAAATTTTGAGCTGTTTCGGCTTTGTTAAGCCCTTCGAGGTCGCCATAAGAGCGTTCGTTTAATGCTTCATTCATAATCACCGGTATATCCGTATTTCCGCATTCATCCAGTATGATGTTCAGCGTATGCTGTGCCCTGACCAATTTTGAAGTAAAAGCACGGTCTATCTGTTCGTCTTTCAGACTTTGACCTGCCCGTTGGGCTTCTTCTTCACCCAATTCGGTGATGTCCACATCTTTCCAACCTGTAAAACGGTTTTCAAGGTTCCATTGTGATTGTCCGTGCCGGACTAAAAATAATTTTGCCATAATGTTATGCTTAGTTTTAATTCCAAATGCCGTTGGCTTCTGTTAAAATAACAGGAGTGCCGTCAGTAATGATAATGGTATGTTCGTGCTGGGCTACATAGCCGCCTTTATTCCCTACAAGTGTCCATTCATCCGATTTCGGATTGCTCAATACAGCCATTGTAGAATGCGTGGCTATAAATGTTTCCACGGCAACAACTGTATTTTTCCTAAATCGGCTAAAATTCATTTTGTCCCTGAAATTGGGTATGGACGGCTCTTCGTGCAGCCTGTTTCCGATGCCGTGTCCCGTTAGATTGTGTATCACTTTGTAGCCTCTTCTTTTAGCTTCCGTTTCAATAATATACCCCACATCTTTTATTCGTACACCGGCTTTGATGTTGCTTATTGCTTTCTTTAGGATTTGCTTGGATGCATCAACCAAAACAGCGTGGTTATGAATATCGTTTCCCAATACAAACGAACCGCCATTATCAGCCCAAAAACCGTTTAGTTCGGCAGACACATCTACGTTTATCAAATCACCTTCTTTCAATATTTTTGCGGCTGAAGGGATGCCGTGTGCCACCTCCTGATTGACACAAATACAGGTACAACCCGGAAATTCGTATGTGGAATAAGGGGCTGATTTTGCTCCAAAACTGTAAAGCATCTTCGCTCCGAAATCATCCAGTTCTTTTGTGGACATACCGGGTTGGGCATAACTCTGCATTGCCCTTAATGTAAGGGCGACCGCTTTGCTTACTGCCTGCATTCCGATTAAATCTGTTTCTGCTGATATTGACATTGCTTTTGATTATTAATTGTTTAACTCCCACAGGCAATACACTCTTCTGGATTATCCAGTGAGCAGGAAATAGCTGCCTGTTTGTCTTCTGCTGATTGTACCG
Source organism: Chryseobacterium oranimense (assembly GCF_900129755.1). Taxonomy (GTDB): domain Bacteria; phylum Bacteroidota; class Bacteroidia; order Flavobacteriales; family Weeksellaceae; genus Chryseobacterium; species Chryseobacterium oranimense. The sequence continues at coordinate 118,387 of NZ_FQWT01000003.1, read as the reverse complement.
TTTCTACCGTAAATTTTATAGCATCTGCCGCCGCTTTGGTGCGGAGGTAATACATCCCTGTTTTTAGTCCGCTTTTCCAAGAATGAAAGTGCATCGAAGTCAACTTTGCCATATTCGGTTCTGCCATAAACAGGTTGAGCGATTGGGACTGGCAGATAAAAGCACCTCTGTCGGCTGCCATATCAATAATGGTTTTCTGCTTGATTTCCCACACGGTTTTGTACAATTCTTTTAAGTCCGTTGGAATTTCTTCCATATTTTGAACGGAGCCGTTTTCGGTAATCAGCCTGTTTTTCATCTTGGCATCCCACAAATTCAATTCGATAAGGTCTTTCAATAGATGCTTGTTGACCACCACAAATTCTCCTGAAAGAACCCGACGATTGTACACATTGCTGGTATAAGGTTCAAAACATTCGTTGTTTCCCAATATCTGCGAGGTAGAAGCCGTAGGCATCGGTGCAAGCAACAGCGAATTGCGTACTCCAAATTCCATTACGTCTTTGCGTAAGCCTTTCCAATCCCATCGTTCGGACGGCTCCACATCCCATAAATCAAACTGAAATTTACCTTCGGATAAAGGCGAACCTTTAAAGCTCTCGTAAGCACCTTGTTCCTTTGCCAGCTCCATAGAGGCTTCCATTGCGGCAAAGTAGATGGTTTCAAAAATGTCAATATTCAATTGCTTTGCTTCTTCACTTTCAAATGGCAATCGCAACAGGATAAACACATCTGCCAAACCTTGTACGCCCAAACCTATCGGACGATGTTTGAAATTGGAATTTTCGGTTTCGGGTACGGGATAATAATTGCCGTCTATAACCTTATTCAAGTTTCGGGTTACGATTTTGGTTACCTCATACAGCTTCTGAAAGTCAAAACCGTTTTCGGAAACATAACGGGGCAATGCCAGCGAAGCCAGATTGCATACTGCCACTTCATCTGCATTGGTAAATTCCATTATTTCCGTACAAAGGTTGGAACTACGGATAACACCTATATTTTTCTGGTTGGATTTTTCATTGACCGCATCTTTGTAACACATATACGGTGTTCCTGTTTCTATTTGTGCTTCCAGAATGGCATTCCACAATTCACGGGCTTTAACCTGTTTACGGAATTTTCCATCCTGTTCATATTGTTTATACATTGTAGCAAACGCTTCACCGTATGTATCACACAATCCCGGTGCTTCGTTCGGGTCAAATAATGACCAATCGCTATTTTCTTCTACCCGTTGCATAAACAAGTCGGGTATCCAAAGTGCCGGAAACAAATCTCTTGCCCGCATTTCTTCCTTCCCGTGATTTTTGCGGATGTCTAAGAAATCAAAAATATCGGCGTGCCACGGTTCGAGATAAACCGCAATCGCTCCTTTGCGTTTACCGCCGCCCTGGTCAACATAGCGTGCCGTGTCATTGTACACCCGAAGCATCGGAATAATGCCATTGGAAATACCTCCTGTACCTTTGATGTAACTGCCCGTTGCCCGTACATTGTGAATGCTGATACCGATACCGCCGGCAGATTGGGAAATCAATGCACAGCGTTTCAGTGTGTCGAAAATACCGCTGATGCTGTCTTCGACCATACTCAACAGAAAGCAGGATGACATCTGTGGTTTAGGAGTTCCGGCATTGAATAATGTGGGCGTAGCGTGAACAAACCATTTTTCGCTCATCAGGTTGTAGGTTTCGATTGCTGCCTCAATGTCTTCTTTATGGATACCGATTGCCACACGCATAAACAAATGTTGTGGTCGTTCAGTTACTTTGCCGTTGGTTCGTATCAGGTATGAGCGTTCCAGCGTTTTGAACCCGAAATAGTCAAAATTATAATCACGGTCATAGATAATTCTGCTGTCTATTTCATCGGCATTTTTACGGATAATATCGTAAGTTTCTTTGGACAGCAGGGGTGCGTGTGTATTGGTTACCGGGTCGATATAATCGTATAGTATTTTAGCCGTTTTGGAAAACGACTTTAAGGTATTTTTATGCAGGTTGCTGACCGCAATTCGTGCGGCAAGCACAGCAAAATCAGGATGCACTGTAGTATAAGCCGCAGCGGTTTCAGCGGCAAGATTATCCAGTTCGGTCGTGGTTACATTGTCGTAGATACCTTGGATTACTTTCTTGGCAATTTCTATGACATCCTTTTCGTTGACTGCAAGTCCATACACTAATTTATGAAGCCTTGCTGTAATTTTATCGAAATGTACCGCTTCCTGTTTTCCGTTTCTTTTTATTACAAACATTGAGTTGCGTTAAATTATTTTAGTCTTTAAATTTCATTTTATAGGGTGTTGCTACTTTTCCTTTCAACACTTGTTTCAGTTTTCCTTCCATCAGTTTTTTACTCAATGGCTTTACCCGGTCTATGTATAAAATGCCCTGCGTATGGTCGTATTCGTGCAGGATTACACGGGCTGTCATTCCACTGAAAGTTTTTCTGATGGTTTCAAAATCCTGATTTTGATATTGAACTTCCACCGACCACGAGCGGACTACTTTTCCTGAAAGAAACGGCAGGCTCAAACAGCCTTCGGTTTCTTCCCATTTGTTATCGGAAAGGCTTATGATTTCCGTATTGAGAAATACCTCCCGTATCCCGGTATCACCTTCTGTGAAAATTGCCTGTCGTTCTGTTTCGTCCATATTATCATACAAAATCTTACTATCGGCTACGAAGAGTTGTAGTGATTTTCCGATTTGAGGAGCTGCTAATCCACATCCCTGGGCTTGTTCCATTGTTTCCCACATATCAGCGATAAGCGTATCCAGTCCCTGAAAGCCTGTATCTACCTTGTCTGCCGTCATTTTCAGCACATTATTTCCATATCCGTAAACCGCTAATTCCATTTCTATTTATTCTGTTAAAAATCCTCATCCATCGAAAAGGTATTGTTCTCTTTTGCTCCCTGTGCTACGCCCGACTTTTGATATTCGCCTACACGGCGTTCAAAGAAGTTGGTCTTGCCTTGTAAGGAAATCAGCTCCATAAAATCGAAAGGATTGGTAGCATTCCAAACCTTTTTACAATCTAATGCTACAAGCAACCTATCGGCTACAAATTCGATATACTGGCACATCAGTTCGGCATTCATCCCGATAAGCCTTACCGGTAAAGCATCTGTTACAAATTCTTTTTCAATATCAACCGCATCTATTATTATTTTCTGTACAGTTTCCTCCGGCAGTTTGCCTACCAAATGATTGACATATAACAGACAAGCGAAGTCGCAATGCAGTCCTTCGTCACGGCTTATCAGTTCGTTGGAAAAAGTCAAACCCGGCATCAGACCACGTTTTTTCAACCAGAAAATGGAACAAAAGCTACCCGAAAAGAAAATTCCTTCCACCGCAGCAAAAGCAATCAGCCTTTCGGCAAAGTTCTCGCTCCCTATCCAGCGTAATGCCCAATCGGCTTTTTTGCCTACACAGGGAATGGTTTCGATAGCTCGTAACAGGTAATCTTTTTCCTTTGGGTCTTTCACATACGTATCAATCAGTAAGGAATACATTTCCGAATGGACATTCTCAATCATAATCTGAAAACCGTAAAAGCAACGAGCTTCGGGATATTGTACTTCCTGAATAAAGTTTACGGAGAGGTTTTCATTAACGATGCCGTCACTTGCAGCAAAGAATGCCAGTACGTGTGAGATAAAATAACGTTCGTCCTTGCTTAGCTTGTTTTGCCAATCGTTCATATCCGGAGAGAGGTCCACCTCTTCTGCCGTCCAAAAACTTGCTTCTGCTTTTTTATAGAATTGCCAGATGTCATCGTGCCGAATGGGAAAGATGACAAAACGGTCTTTGTTATCCTGTAAAATCGGTTCAATCATCTTTGCATTTTCTCTTAATAAACTCATATAGCAACCGTACCGGCACAGCCGTCGCTCCGCTCTGCCTGTAGCCTTTGTTTTCTTTCACAAATGCAGCTCCGGCAATGTCAAGATGTAACCACGGATAATCGGTAAAATGCTCCAGGAAAATGGAAGAGGTGCTTACACCACCTATGGGACCACCCAGATTGCTCATATCCGCAACTGTGGATTTCAGTAAATCTTTGTATTCTTTCCAGAGCGGTAATTGAACCAAACGTTCGTAAACCTGTTCTCCGACTTCTTTGAGTTCGTTTATTTTCTCCTGACTATTCCCCAACACGGCGATACCGAACGAGCCTGTAATGGCAGCCGAAGCACCTGTTAAGGTAGCCATATCAATGACCAGTTCCGGTTCAAACCTTTTGGCATAGGTCAAAGCATCAGCCAGTACCAATCTGCCTTCGGCATCGGTGTTCTGCACCTCAACCGTAGTGCCATCCATCATCGTAATCACATCATCCACTACCAAAGCATTGGAAGAAATCTTATTGTCGGTAGCGGGAACAAGCCCAATTACATAATAAGGCAATTTATTTCCTGCAATAGCGGCAACTGCTCCCAATACTGCCGCACCGCCTGCCATATCGCATTTCATCGTGAGCATATTCCCGTTTATTTTCAGCGAATAGCCACCCGTGTCGAACATTACGCCTTTGCCTACAAGCACCAACGGTTTTTCGTTGACAGCATTTTCGGGCTTGTAATGAAAAATATTGAATGTAGGCGGTGTTTCCGAACCTTTGTTTACTGCAAGTAACCCGCCCATTTTCAATTCTTCAATCTGTTCTTTATGCAGGATTTCGGTTTCAAATCCGAACTGTTTTCCGGCTTCCGTTGCTGCCGAAGAAAACCGCAAAGCATCCATATAATTGACCGGCTCATTGACCAATGTTTTGGTCAATGAAACGGCTTCCGCAACTGTTTTCAGTTCAGTAATTTTATCCTTCGGAAAGGAACGGTTACGGATATATACCTCAATGGGAAGCTGTTTCTTTTTTGTTTTGTATTTATTAAAATCGTAACTGCTCAACAGCATTCCTTCCAGAAAGGCATAGCGTTCTACTTCCGTAAGTTCTTCCAGCCCCCGCAATTTTGCCGTTTGGGTTTGCTGTTTTTGCAGAGCGGTGTACAACGAAGCTCCTGCCAGCCGCAAAGGTTCGGTTTCTTTGTTCGGAGTGATGGTAATAAAATTCTGTTTATCGCCAAGTGTGATAATAACTTCCGTCCGGTTTTCAGCAAATGCCTTATCTATATTTTGTGCCAAAGATTTTTGAAACGCATAGCGTTCAGACTGTTCTTTTGTTGCTATGAGTATGATGTTCGCAGCATCTTCGGAAACATCTTCTTTCTTTACATAAGATAAAAGGTTTACATTCAAGTAGCTATCCTGCATTTTGTTCTTTTAGTTTTGCTGTTAAAGTCTGTTCTCCTGCCGTCCAGCCACAGGCGGTGAGTTCTTCGGTTTGCAAAGCGTCCAGTACCCGAAGCACTTCGTTTACATTTCTGCCCACATTCATCGGGTACACGCTTACCCATTGGATTTTACCGTTAGGGTCGATAATGAATGTGGCACGATAGGCGACTTTTTCGTTATTGTCCAAAATGCCCATTTCTTCTGCCAATGATTTAGAGGTATCGGCGAGCATCGGGATAGTCAGTTTTGCCAATCCGGGATGATTTTGCCGCCAACCCAAATGCACAAATTCGCTGTCGGTAGATGCACCTATAACTACGGCATTACGTTCTGCAAATGCTGCACTGCTTTTATCAAATTCGATGATTTCGGTAGGACAAACGAACGTGAAATCTTTCGGCCACCAGAACAATACCGTCCATTTGCCCTGTTCCATAGCGTATTGCTGGTTGATGTCAATGATTTCAATTCCCTTATCGGTTGTAACAATCGCTTTTTTTGCAAAATCGGGCAGTTTTTCCCCGATGGTTAATGGTCCTTTTTGTACCAGTTGCATTTGCTGTTGGTTCATTAGTTTTTTTACTGAATTGCACATAATTTCTATTCTACTTTTATTAAATTGTTTTCTACTAATTGTTCTTTCAGTGTTTTGAAAAGCTGTTCCTGTTTTGTTTTTCCGGTACCGTTTTTTTCTGCAAACCGTACATAAGCCAGCGTAGCTCTTTTCAATTCAGACTGTATTTCGTCTATGTTGAGTTCTTTATTTCCCGCAAGATGTAACAGGTAATAAACCGTTCGTTTGAGCATATTTTCGGCTTCTTCCAGCTTGCCCAATTCCTCATAGGTGTTTGCCAGGTTATTGCAGGAAATGATATATACCTGTATGAACGGTATTTTCAGACGTATGCAATCCGGGATGTTATTGTTCAGCACTTCCGCTCTGTACAGTGCATCTTTATAACCGGACAGTGCTTTTTCAAAATTACCTTGGTTAAAAATTTCATTAGTGGAGGTCGTCAACGCCTGCCAATGTCTTTCTATATGGTTCATACAGGTATCACTCATTTTATTTTAAATTATTGTTTGCAAAATCCCAATTCACTATTTCCCAAAATCCCTCTACGAATTTTGGGCGGGCATTCCGGTAGTCTATATAATAGGCGTGTTCCCATACGTCAAGCGTAAGAACCGGTGTTTTATTCTCTGTTAGCGGTGTGTGGGCATCTTTCATTGGTACGATTTCCAACAACCCTTGTTCATTCTGTGCCAGCCACGCCCAGCCTGCACCAAAGAGTTTGACTGCTGTTTCTGAAAATTTGTTTTTAAAATCCCCGAAACTGCCGAAATCCCGATTGATAAGCTCCGCTATTTTGCCATCAGGTGCTTTTCCGCCATTCGGAGAAAGGCAGTGCCAGAAGAAACTGTGGTTCCAATGCTGTGCAGCGTTGTTGAATAATGGTGCATTGTTTTCCGTAAAGCCTTTGCGGATAATTTCTTCTACTGTCGCACTTTCCAAAGGAGTATTCTTTACCAGCCCCGAAAGGTTATTGACATAGGTAGCGTGGTGCTTACCGTAATGGTAATCAAACGTTTCTTCCGTAATAATCGGGTTCAGTGCGTTTTTGTCGTACGGTAATTCCGGTAATGCTTGTGTAATTTTCATTGTTTTCTGCTCTTTAGTTTTAAAATTTTGATTGCTCTTTTTAATTGACTGACCTGGCTTAATTCCTCTGTAGCTTTCTTCATATCTTTCTGCATCAGGTTATTATCCCGGATATGCCTTTCCAGATACTTTCTGTTTTCCTCTAATAATTCTATCACGTATTCCATAGTCTAAATTTTACAATAATTAGATTGGCAAAAATAATAAGTTAGAACAGACTAACAAAATAATTAGACGGATTATTTTAAAATAATGAGAGGCTGTATATATCAATTAAAAAACCGAAGCTCTAAAAACTTCGGTTTTTACGGAATAATTCGAGTTTAATAGGAAAGAGAAATATTTTATATACTCCTTTTTTATTTACCCTTCCTGTACCAAATGCTGCAAGTTGGGGTCATTCTTGATACGCTCCAATTCCGTTTCGATAATCTGTACAATATCCTGTTTTATTTGGCGGTAATTGCTTTCAATTTCCTGTTTCATTTTGTCTTCTCCGTGTTCATCAACAAAGGACAGGATTTCCGGTATCTTCTGATATACTTTAGTTTCTGCGGCAACTTTTTCATTGTCCACGACAATTTCAGCGTGGAAAATCTTTTGCTCGATACGCTCATCGAAATTATCCGATACAGAACCCACAAACATACCCTGTGTTAAGGTTGAGATTTTGGAAGCCGGAATAAGGCTGTCTAACTGTGTGGATATGGAAGTTGATTTATCGTTACGGTTAATCGTCATACTTTGGCGTTTCTGTAATACTTTCCCGAAGCGTTCCGAAAGGCTTTTCGCCGTTTCGCCGACCACCTGACCACTGAATATATTACCTACCGTATTTTGGATAACCTTGCTTTCCTTGTCGCCGTAATCCCTTGTTAATTGCGAAAAATCCTGAAAACCCAAACAAACCGCTACCTTATTACTTCTCGCAGTTGCGATAAGATTATCCAGTCCTCTAAAATAAATGGTTGGCAGCTCATCTATAATAACCGAACTCTTTAATTGCCCCTTTTTGTTGATGAGTTTCACAATTCTCGAATTGTACAAACCCAAAGCTGCGGAGTAGATATTTTGACGGTCGGGGTTGTTACCCACGCATAAAATCTTAGGCTCTTTCGGATTATTGATGTCAAGCGAAAAATCATCGCCCGTCATAACCCAATACAACTGTGGGCTAATCATTCTCGACAATGGAATTTTAGCCGATGCGATTTGTCCCTGTAATTGGTCTTGTGCTCCGCCTTGCCAAGCATCCATAAAGGGCGATAAGTAATTTTCCAAATCGGGATATGAAGTGAGTATAGTAAATACGTCCGAATACTTTTTGTTCAGCAATTCAATGGCGTGTGGGAATGTACAATACTTACCGTTATCATATATTTTCAGATACCAGATAATGGCTGCTAATAAGATAATTGGGCTTTCCACGAAAAAATCCCCTTGCTTCTGTATCCAGCTACGGTTGAGGTTCAGCATTATGGTGTAAGCCGCTTCGTAAGCATCGGAAATGTCCGTCATAAAATCGGGATTGAGTGGATTGCACCTATGGCTCTTGCGTGGGTCGTCAAAGTTTATCACGTAAAATTTTGGCTGTATTTTGTACTTATCACGATGCTTCAACAAATGGTTGTACGCAATGGTGGAAAGGTCATCAAACTTAAAATCGTAGATGTACATCGAAAAACCCTTTTCGATTTGTTGCTTAATATAGTTATTTACAATGGCATACGATTTTCCCGAACCCGGAGTACCCAACACAATCGTTGCCCGAAAAGGATTGACGATATTTATCCAACCGTTGTTCCATTTGTTCTTATAATAAAACTTCGTTGGAAGATTGACGGAATATTCGTTTTCTAATAATCGGGTTTCCTGCTGAAAGCTCTCGTTCTCATTATTGAAAACATCGTCCATCAGATTAGTACGGAGCAATCGGCTCATCCATACACCTGCCATCAGCAGGGCGATATAACCTAACGATATAGTAAGGATATACAGAAATGTGCCTATTACCGGAGATAGCTTTAACAACGGTATATTCAAGAAAAACAGCACAAAACCAACGCCTAAAGCCACGTAAATTTTAGACCAGGTTATCTTCTCATTCTTTACGCCCTTTGTTCCCAAACAGCTTAATGCCAACAATACCAAAGCAAAGGCTTTGGTATATAAGGTGTGTGAGAACAGTCCTGCCGTTCGCTGAAAATTCCCTAATATTTTGTTTATGAGTTCTAATGTCCAGCCACGTTCTATAAAGAAACCGTAGCAAAACCAATAAAGGTGCATCAGTACCAATAGAATACTCACTGCCCGCATAAATGCCATAATCTTGGCAAGTCCTCTTAAATCGTCTTCTCCCTGCATTATTTTTTAGTTTTAATGTTCGGGCGTGAATTTATAGGCTCTACATAGTGGCTATAAGAATTTGGCAGTCATTGGCTTTGAGTGGCGGTATTTGGCTGAATACTACTGCTGACCTCTTTTGCGTTTACGTTTCTTCTTCATTTTGTTGGCAAAGCCCTGTTCCTCGTAGTCTTCTCCCTGTGCTTCAGGTATAAGCAAACCTCCAAAGGCTTCAATCAAACGGTCTTCGTGTTTTTCAGTAGTTAAGAAATCGAACAAATGATGTGGTTCTTCCGCAGGAAGATCCGCATCATTTGATGGGGATGTTTTTGGCAGTTGTACAGTTGGTTCTTTAATATCCGGTTTGATGTTGTTGTTCCAATAATCATTAAAGGTATTGGCGGAAAGTTCCTTGCTTAAACGTGAACCGTTCCATACGCTTTTAGAATTGTGGTCTATAAAGGTCATTCCGTAAATACGTCCCGTGTCATTTCTACGCACCACAACATTAATCCCTTGTTCCCCTAATTGTTTTTTAAAAGCCTGTTCATTGTTTGTGGATTGCAGGGCAATAGTAACGGCTGATTTTAAGGTCTGTTTAGCTGGGGTATCTTTCAGTGTTGTTTTGCATTTCGCAAAATGCAGTTCCAAAGCCGGAAGCCCTGCGTTCTTTCCGAAAAGCGAAGCCTTAAACGGATGTCCGGCTCTTTCGCCTTTCTCATTCAATGGAATGTACAATAAACCCTGCTGTGCCTTTCCGTGTAATTCTCCCTCCACTTTCTCGGTAGTAATATTGAACAGGGATAGCAAAGCATTGTATTCTCCCAAAGTTTGGTATTGATAATAGTTCGGCAAGTGGCGAATGACCGAAGCAATCTGACTTTTTATATCACTTGCCCGATAATCCACCGGACGAAAAACCTTATCATTGTGATTATGTTCTTTGTCCGTTGCGGGTATCAGACCGTGTTTTCTTTCCAGTTCACGGCATACATTCATAGACCGCATTTTCTCAAAACTATCCGAAATTTTCACGCCCTGTTCGTCCACGCAGACCGATACGATATGGATATGGCTACGGTCAATATCGGTATGTTTGAAGACCACAAAAGGCTGTTCGCCGTAACCCATTTCCCGCATATATTCTTGTGCCATTTCCCTATACTTGTAATCGCTAACTTTATCTTTCGGGTCGGGATTGAGCGAAATATGCAAGGTGTGATATTGCGTATTGCGATTTGCGATAAGGTACGGCTCAAAAGATTGGGTTAATTGAGAAACGGTATATGCTCCGCTTGGCGTTTCAATTATCTTATTGGTAAACAGAATTTGTCCGTTTTCCTTTTCCACTTTCAGATTATTATATGCCAACGCACCGTACAAATTTTCGCTTCTTCCGATTTTTGCTATCATTTTTCATTGATTTTTTTATTTTCTTAATGGTAATGAAGCGTGGATGAGCTATTAATTTTTATCTTTTAATGGATAGCTCATCCAGGTCTAACGCTGTTTTTTCAGATGTTTGGCTTCAAATTCTTCGGTTAGCTGGATGATTTTCTGACACAACATTGCCATTTCAGCCGTCTGCTTTTCCAATTTGTACAGGAAAGCTGCGGCTTTCTTTTCCGAAAAATGACGGTACAACAGCTTTACAATCTGATTATAATTGATACCTATTGCCCGAAACTGGCTGTGAAAAGAAGTCAGTCGCATATAAAAATCAACCGTTCCTTTATCAATTTTGACCGACTTCATTTCCTTTCCGAACACTTGCGAAATGATAAACTTTGCTTTATTGGGCATTCCCGATGCTTCAAAAAGCGATAAAAGTTTGGCATTTTCCTCATCTGTCAATCGGAAAACGTGGCGGTGGGTGCTTGGGTTGAGCTTGGGCTTACGACCGCCCTTATTCTGTTTGCTGTTATTGTTCTCGTTCATCACTAATCCATTTATAATTCACACGAAAAGCCGACTTCGGAGGGTTTTTCTGCTCCCTGCAAGGGCAAGTTGTTTTGAGGCACTAAACTCGGTTTAGAGTGCCTCAAAACACAACTTGCCGTGTTCCGGTGAACACAATAATCCGCCCTACGGGACGGATTAAATGTAACAGGGAAAAACGGCTCGAAGCCGTTCCCGTTACCCTCCGATTTGTCAAAAGACTTTTGCATAAATCCGTTAATAAAAATCATTGTACAAAGTAAAGCCCTGTTTACGAAAGGGTTGTACTGTATCGCAGTGCCAAACACTGCCTTTGAACGCCAAACACTGCCACACACATACAGCGGAAAGAATATCCATAGTTCTTTGTATCAGATTTCAGGCAGGAACTCAATCAGGGCTGATAGATTGATAGCATTCAAGAATACAAACAATCCTGCAATCCTGACGGCTGGATTGCAAGAATGCAAGGATGCAAGAATGACAGCGTGACGGCTTGCAATCAATCGGGATTGCTTTCCTGAATGCAGGATTACAGGAACGCAAGAATGATGGCTATTCTGCCTGATAGCATACAGGAATGAGTGCCGTCCTGCCGTATCGCAGACAGGCAGGAAATCACGAGTTCGGTTAAGAAAGCCTGCTGGCTATCCTGCAAGGAAGCCCGAACGAAATCAGGAACGCCTGATTGACTGTCCGCAGGACTGCAAGTAAGTAGAAACATTAAATTTTTAAAATATGAACACAAAAAAGAAACCTCTGTTTATTGCCTTTTCTTCTCAAAAAGGCGGTGTCGGCAAAAGTACATTTACAGCACTTGTCGCAAGTACGCTCCATTACCGAATGGGCTACAACGTAGCCGTATTCGATGCGGATTTTCCACAGCACAGCCTTATGAAAATGAAGACAAGGGATTTGGGAATGGTAATGGAAAATGAGGCTTTGAAAAAGCTGGCGTACAAACAATTTACCACTATCAACAAAAAAGCCTACCCGATTATGCAGCACAAAGCGGATAGCGTATTGGGAGCAGTTCACGAATTTGTAAACGCTTCTTCCGTTCCGGTTGATGTTGTATTCTTTGACCTGCCCGGAACCGTGAATACGCCCGGCATTCTAAAAGCATTGGCAGGAATGCACCACATTTTTACGCCCATTACGGCAGACCGTGTGGTAATGGAAAGTACGCTCATTTTTACACAGCTTTTGCAGGACGTGATTATGAAAAAAGGGGAAACTTCCATAGAAACCATTAACCTGTTTTGGAACCAGGTTGATGGCAGGGAAAGCACACCCCTATATGGCGTGTATAACCAACTGATTGAACAATTAGGGTTAAGCTTGATGCAAAGCCAAGTCAAGAACAGCACCCGTTTCCGCAAAGAAAGCGAAGCGGACAGTAAAACCGTTTTCCGTTCTACCGTAATGCCTCCCGATGAACGTTTGATGAAAGCCTGTCAGTTAGACCAGTTCATAGAAGAGTTTTTAAAAATCACTCAATTATAACCCTATGGAGAAAGATAATAAAAGAAAAGCCACGCCTGACATTAACGAAGAGTTAATGATGAACCTTATGGTGGACGGCATCAAAAAGGACGGAATACGGCTTCCGCCTGAACCCATCGAAGAGCCGGAAAAGGAAGAGGCAAAAAACGAGCTAAAACAGGAAGAATTACAACAAAGCAAACCTGTACAACGAGAAAGGAACCGAACAAAGAAAAACCTTGACGGCAGCTACGGCGAACATTTTTTGAAAACCCATTCTATGACGAAGCGAGGGGATAAAAGCATTTATATCCGGCAGGAATATCACGAACGGTTATCCCGCATCGTACAGGTTATAGGGAAAGATGAGATACCGCTGTATGCCTATCTTGACAATATTCTGGAACATCATTTTGAACTATTTGAGAAAGCAATTACAGATGATTTTAATGAGAAGTTTAAACCCATTTTTTAAAGTATTTGATTATGAAAAATTTATTTAAGAAAAAGGAACAGCCCGATTGTATTGGGCAATACAAGGACAATTTTTTACAGCCGACAGGATTTTTGGCTAAAAGCGGGAAGTCAGTCTATATCAGTGAAGAGTTCCACCAAAATATATCCCGTATTGTTTTTATGCTCGGAGATGGAAAAATCACAATTTCCGATTACCTGTACAATGTGCTGAAGCAACATTTTCAGGATTTTGGAGAGGATATAAGAGCGTTGCATAATGAAAAACAAAAACCAATTCTTTGATTATGGAAATAGTAATTGTGATATGCCTGCTGGTAATTATTATCCTGCTTGTGCAGGATAAGATTATCATTAAAAAAAGGTCGGAACAAAAACAGCCGAAACAGGAAAAAGTCAATCCGAACCTGCCCGATATTATGGGTCAGCCTAAGCCTGTACGAAGCCATTCACTGCCAAACACTGCCAATGAAAGCCAAATTGAGGAAGCAGTAATAAACCCTGATAATTTAGACATTGAATACGACGAAAATGAAAACGTTGGTGTTCAAATTCCGCAGGAAGAGCTGGACGAAGTTTTTAGTAATATGCCTGATTTGGAGGAAGAGGAAGAAGAGTGGAACAGGTATGGAATATCCGGTGGCGATGACAGTCTTGCCCAAGGGGTTACCTATGACGAACTAAGCTCCGTAGGGGCATTGCTCCAAAAAGAAAATTTGGAACAATCCCAAAAGGAAACAGCGGTGGCGATAGTTCAAAGATTACAGGGAACTGAATTATTCAGCCTGCTGGAAAATTCCATTGAGGGTGCTTCCCGAAAAATTGCCGAGCTTTTGGACAGCACACTCTCATCTGAAATGGAGGACAGTTCTTCCACCTTGCGGAAAAGTGATTTGAGTGATTTTGACATTGGGGAGTTTATATAGACTTCCCTTTGTCTTTTATAAATAATGAAATATGGAAAGAGAATTGCCGGAAATTAAAATCGAGGGAACTGAATTTATTGTTGATGTTCTCAAAGAAGAATTACGGGAAAAAGATAATCCGGAAAATGTGATGAGCATAGAGCTAATGCACTACGCAGGAGAAAGAGGCTACTCATTTTATTACGATTTGAACAAAAAGAATTTTCCTGACATTGACAGGATAATTGAATTTGGCTTGCCAGAGAATACCCCGGATATTAAGATACCCGAACTAAAGAGCCTTGACCCATTGGGTATGGCTGAAAAATATAATATTAGTTTGGAAGAAGTAAAAGCAAAGAGCGACTTTGAACTATCAATAAAGCCGGGCAGTTTACACGACCTGCGTTTGAATAAAGGCATACTGCCTACGCTTGATATTGCAGGTCATACATTCTATGTGGATTTAGAAATGGACAAACTGCGACCAAAGGACGACTTTAAATCCAAAGGCATAAATTTTACTGAAATAAAAGACTACTATGACCGTGATAAACGGGCGTATATCATTCCCTATAATCCTACCACACACGAATTTCAGCAGGACGATGTTTCTGCAATAACTGAACTGCCTAAAGATATTATTATCGTACAGTTCCCCGGTCAATACGACTTGGACATAGTTGGGTGGGACAGAAAGCACGGCAACAGTCTTACTAACCAATATTTAGAACAAATGCACTTTGAAGCCCGTACCCTGCCGTGGATAGAAACCAATTTGATAGAACATATAAAGCGTAATGTTGTGGAACAGCTACAACCAAAAGAAGAATATATCGTCAATGAGCCAAAGGACACCCTGTATAGGATACCCACCGATACAGAGAGAATACTTCCAACATATAAAATAGACGGTATAGAATTTATTGTGGATGCTAATCAGTTGGAACTGCGGGAAAAAGCCAACCCTAAAAATGTGATTTCTATAAAAGATATTGAAGAATTGCCAGCAGAGGGTTATAAATTTTGGTTCAGCCCAAAGAGCAAAAGCCTGACAAAATACTCTGAATGGGAAGCAAAATATATTGAAATACCCGACTTCGTAAAACTTGACCCAATAGGAATGGCTAAGAAGCATAACATTTCTGAAGACAAAATAGCGGAAATGGACGACTTCAAACTTATGGTCAATCAAGATGCGTTTGATAAAATTGCCAATAAAGGAATTTTACCAACGATAGATATTGCAGGACACACCTTTCACATTGATTTGTTTAATGATAGATTACACCCTAAAGACGATATTTGGTCACGTGGTATCATCTTTTCCGAACTCAAACATTATTATTCGCACAAAGACAATGTATTTACCATTCCATACAACCAAAGGACACATACCTTTCAGGAAGTAAGCCTCAATGTAAAGGAAATTCCCAAAGACCTTATTGTTGTACAAATACCCCGAAAACGTACCCTTGACCCAATTTGGGAAAACAAATCAGGAAATTTAAATAGCTCGGATTATCTTAAAAAAGAGGGGGTACATCTGCATTATGAAGCCAAAGTAATACCGTGGCATCATACCCGCTTTGCCGAAACTATCAAAAAAAATAACAGCCAGCAGGTAAAGCCGGAGCAAAAACCGCCCATAAAACCTAAGCCAGAGGTAAACAAAACAGTAAGAAAAAGTCGAAAAATGTAAATCGGAACCACGGAAAATGAAACGCCAAACAGTAAAAAAGTTTGGCGTTTTTTTTTTGCTTAAACGCTTGCTACAAAGCCACTCACAGCCAAACACTTCCTTTGACTGCCACTTTATTATAACGCCCTGATTTCTGAAACACCTTTGTTCCGAAAGTCCGCAAGGTGCGGGATAACAATAACAAATTAATGTGTTTCAATTATGGAAAAACAGAGAAAAAAAGTTTTGCTGGCAGCCGTGGCTATGCTGTCAGGAATGGGTGCGTTCGCACAGGGAAACGGTTCGGCTGGTATCAACGAGGCTACCCAAATGGTAACGTCTTATTTCGACCCCGCAACCCAATTAATCTACGCCATTGGTGCGGTGGTGGGATTGATAGGGGGAGTTAAAGTGTACAACAAATTCAGTTCGGGCGACCCCGACACGAGCAAGACTGCGGCTTCGTGGTTCGGTGCGTGTATCTTCTTAATCGTAGCGGCTACCATCCTACGTTCATTCTTCCTGTAAACTTTTGCCTTATGAACAGTTACAACATTAACAAAGGCATCGGCAGGACAGTGGAATTTAAAGGGCTGAAAGCTCAATACCTGTTCATCTTCGCAGGTGGTCTGCTCGGAACGCTCATCTTCGTGATGATACTGTATATGGCTGGCGTAAGTAATTACGTCTGCCTGTTCCTCGGAGCCGGAGGTGCTTCGCTGATTGTGTGGCAAACCTTTTCGCTGAACAAAAAATACGGCGAACACGGTCTGATGAAAGTAAGTGCGGGAAAAAGACACCCTCGCTACATCATCTGTCGCAAGCCTGTACACAGGTATTTAAAATTCACTCCTAAATCCAAAGCCGTATGAGAAATGTAGCCAAAACAGCCACATTGGAAAACAAGTTTCCTCTGTTGGCAGTAGAAAACAACTGTATCTTATCGAAAGATGCAGACATTACCGCCTGTTTTGAGGTACGGTTGCCGGAACTGTTTACGGTTGCCTCTGCGGAATATGAAGCCATTCATTCCGCTTGGCACAAGGCAATCAAGACCTTGCCCGATTTTACGGTCATTCACAAACAGGATTGGTACATCAAGGAAAACTATGCTCCCGATTTGGCACAGGAAGACCAAAGTTTCCTTTCCAAAAGTTATCAAAGGAATTTCAACGAGCGACCATTCCTGAACCACTATTGCTATCTATTTCTGACCAAGACGACAAAGAACAGAATGCGTATGCAAAGCAACTTTAGTTCGCTTTGCAAAGGCACACTTATTCCAAAGGAAATCAATAAGGAAACGATACACCGATTTATGGAAGCGGTTGCCCAATTTGAACGCATCGTAAACGATAGTGGTTTTGTGAGCTTGCGACGTTTGACCGAGGACGACATCATCGGAACGGACGAAAAACAGGGGTTGCTGGAACAATACCTGACACTTTCGAGAGAAGCCGGAACACCAATGCAGGACATCGCTTTGGGAAGTGAAGAAGTCCGTATCGGAAACAAAAGGTTGTCTTTGCATACCTTGTCCGATACGGACGACCTGCCTGCAACTGTTTCGGCTGATACCCGTTTTGAAAAGCTATCCACCGACCGGAGCGACTGCCGTTTGTCCTTTGCTGCACCTGTGGGATTGTTATTGAGCTGTAACCACATTTACAATCAGTACATATTCTTGGATAACAGCGAAGACAACCTGCAAAAGTTTGAGAAATCTGCCCGTAATATGCACTCTTTGGCAAGGTACAGCCGTGCCAATCAGATTAACAAAGAGTGGATAGAAAAGTATCTGAATGAAGCCCACAGCTTCGGTTTGTCCTCAATCCGTTCGCACTTCAACATTATGGCGTGGTCGGAAGACCCTGCGGAACTCAAACAGTTAAAGAACGATTGCGGTAGTGCATTGGCACTTATGGAATGCAAGCCACGGCACAACACAACGGATGTAGCTACGTTGTATTGGGCTGGTATGCCCGGAAATGCCGGGGATTTTCCGAGTGAGGAAAGTTTCTATACATTCATAGAACCTGCATTGTGCTTCTTTACGGAAGAAACAAACTACCACAATTCGCCCTCCCCGTTCGGTATCAAAATGGCGGACAGGCTCACAGGAAAACCAATCCATTTGGATATTTCCGATTTGCCGATGAAAAGGGGGATTATCACGAACCGGAACAAGTTCATTCTTGGTCCGTCAGGTTCGGGTAAATCGTTCTTCACAAACCATATGGTACGCCAATATTACGAACAGGGTGCTCACGTTCTGCTCGTAGATACGGGTAACAGTTATCAGGGATTATGCGAACTCATCAAAGGAAAAACCAAAGGCGAAGACGGTGTTTATTTTACTTATACCGAAGATAATCCTATTGCGTTCAATCCCTTTTATACCGATGACGGTGTATTTGATATTGAGAAGCGTGAAAGTATCAAGACTTTGATATTGACCTTGTGGAAACGGGACGATGAACCGCCCACAAGGTCGGAGGAAGTTGCTCTTTCCAATGCCGTTTCCGGCTATATCGAACGTATCAAGCAAGATAATATTTATCCGTCATTCAATGGCTTTTACGAATATGTGAAAGGCGATTACCGCAAAGTATTGGAGGAAAAACAAGTAAGGGAAAAGGACTTCGATATTGCCAATTTTCTCAATGTATTAGAGCCTTATTATCGTGGTGGCGAGTATGACTATTTGCTGAACTCGGACAAGCAATTAGACTTATTGAGCAAACGCTTCATCGTGTTTGAGATTGATGCCATAAAAGACCACAAGATACTGTTTCCCATAGTCACAATCATCATTATGGAGGTTTTCATCAACAAAATGAGGAGGCTGAAAGGTATCCGAAAACTCATCCTGATTGAAGAAGCGTGGAAAGCGATTGCCAAAGAAGGAATGGCGGAATATATAAAATATTTATTTAAAACCGTCCGCAAATTCTTCGGAGAGGCGATTGTCGTTACGCAAGAGGTAGATGATATTATCCAGTCGCCCATTGTAAAAGAAAGTATCATCAACAATTCCGACTGTAAAATCCTCTTAGACCAGCGTAAGTATATGAATAAATTCGATGACATACAGGCGATGTTGGGGCTTACAGATAAGGAAAAAGGACAGGTACTATCAATCAATATGAACAACGATGCCAGTCGCTTGTACAAAGAGGTTTGGATAGGATTGGGCGGCACACACTCGGCAGTGTACGCAACGGAAGTAAGCCTCGAAGAATACTTGGTGCGCCCATAAGGGCATATAGTGAATGTGGTTTGGCAACCACTGGGCAAGTGTTTATAACGCCCATCAACAGCCGACTTATCCGAACGGGAAACCCGACGGGGAGTGTAGCATGTCGGAAAAGCCATAAGTCAACTAATTGTCGTGTTGCGACTGAATGGCGAGTTGAAAAGTTAGATATAAGGATGAAGTCTTGATTGATTGAACGACAGTCCGAACGGTCAGTTCTTAGGCAGTGACGGAAGACAGTTACCAACGTCACTTTGTGGTAATATCCTAATGACAGGTAGTAGTGATAGCATAAACAGACCACAACGTAACTGCAATAAGCAGAAAAGGGCGAACATCGCATCCGACAATCTAACGTGCCAATAGTTGCTATATGTCTAAATGGGGATTGCCTAAGTCGGAATGCCACAGGCGTGGCTATGGAAAAAGCTCCTGAATATCCGATACGGCAACGGAGTCTCCGTAGTAGTCCGAGCAGGGGAAAGCCCTGTACATGGCGAAGGGAGACAGTCAATTTAGTTTAATACGATTAACGGAAAATGTGAGAGACATTATGAGAAATCCAGAAAAAGTATTGAACAGTCTAATAAGGCACAGCGGAAACACGGACTATAAGTTCGAAAGGCTGTACAAGGTTCTGTTCAATGAAGAGATGTACTTTATCGCCTATCAGAAAATCTACAGTAAAGTAGGCAATATGACGGCAGGAGTTGATGGAAAGACCATCGACGGAATGAGTATATCCCGCATTGAAAGGCTGATTGCATCGTTGCGAAACGAGACCTATCAGCCAAACCCATCCAAGAGGACATACATTCCGAAAAAGAACGGGAAGAAACGTCCGCTTGGTATACCATCTTTTGATGACAAATTAGTGCAGGAGGTTATCAGAATGATATTGGAAGCAATTTATGAGGGTAGCTTTGAGCATTCTTCACATGGGTTCCGACCCAATAGAAGCTGTCACACAGCCCTATTAAGCGTCCAACAGTCATTCACTGCTGTACGGTGGTTCATCGAGGGCGATATAAAAGGCTTCTTCGACAATATCAATCACGAAATATTGATTGGTATCCTAAAGGAGCGTATCGCTGACGACAGGTTCATTCGGTTGATACGAAAGTTCCTCAATGCAGGGTATATTGAAGATTGGGTGTACCACAAAACATACAGTGGCACACCGCAAGGTGGGATTGTAAGCCCCATCCTTGCCAACATTTACCTTGATAAACTCGATAAATATGTCAAGGATTATATCAAGGACTTCGATAAGGGTAAAAGAACTACGGCAACACGCCAGTACAGGCTACACGAACAGAGACGATACCGCTTGGCCAAGGAACTCAAATGTGAGACAGACGAAACTGTCAGAGAGCAGATGATTAAGTACATCAAAGAGTCGAGACAGGAAAGAAACAAATATCCAGCTTATGACAAGATGGATGGCAGTTTCAGAAAGTTAAAATACGTTAGGTATGCGGACGATTTTCTTATCGGGGTCATAGGTAGCAAAGAAGACTGCAAAAAGATAAAGGAAGACATCAAGGTTTACCTTGATGAAAAACTGAAACTTGAACTGTCTGATGAAAAAACCTTGGTGACTAATGCTAAGAAACCAGCCAAATTCTTAGGCTTTGATGTCTCCGTGCGAAACTCCGATGAATCCAAGAGAGATAAGCACGGTAGATCCGTAAGATGTTTCGGAGATAAGATTGTACTCCGTGTCACAGCAGACGTGATGAAGAAAAAGCTACTGAGATATAATGCCATGAAACTGGTAAATGAAAAAGGCACAGAAGTTTGGAAACCACGCTCACGCTATTTCATGAAAGACTTGGATGACTTAGAAATCATCAGTCAGTACAACGCTGAAATACGGGGCTTTTACAATTATTACTCAATTGCCAACAACAGCTCGTTTGTCCAGTCATTTTCTTACATCTTGGAGTACAGTATGTACAAAACGTATGCACTGAAATACCAAACTTCAATCAGTCAGGAAAAGACTAAAAGATGTATCAACGGAGTGTTTTCCATTCCCTACAAAAACAGGAAAGGAGATATAATGTACAGACGCTTTTACAAAGAGGGTTTCAAACGCCAAAAAGCTGCCCGTGGTGCTTACGTGGATAGTTTACCTGTCACGGTTACCATTACAGGGGGAAGAAACAGCCTTATAACAAGGTTGCAAAACCAGAAATGCGAATTATGCGGTGCCAACGAGAAATTGGAAATGCACCATATACGCAAATTGAAAGACCTGAAAGGTAAGCAAGACTGGGAAAAACGAATGAGCGCAAGGAGAAGAAAAACCTTGGCAGTATGCTCAAAATGCCACGATAAGATACACGCAGGCAAGTTAGACTGAATAAATTGATGGAGAGCCGTATACCTGGAGACAGGTACGTACGGTTCGGGGGAGAGTTCTTGGAAACCTACCATAGTCAATATGGCAAGGCGCCGGGTCCTTATCCTACGCTTACACGACAGAGGAAACCGAAAAAATGGAAGTGATGCAACTCGCTTCCGAATTGGACGGTAACGTAGAACTCGCCATTAAGCATATCGCTATGCAACGGCGTGACAATGCAAATCAATAGTAATTAACAATCAAAATTTCAAGACAATGAAAAAAATGTTTTTAATGGTGTGTACGGCACTTATGCTTGCCGTAGCACCGTCCGCAAAAGCCCAGTTTGTAGTAACTGACCCTGCAAATTTAGCATCAGGTATTCTCAACAGTGCGAACGAAATCGTACAGACTTCCTCGACTGTGAGCAACGTGATTAAGAACTTCAACGAAGTAAAGAAAGTGTATGAACAGGGCAAGGAATATTACGATGCTCTCAAAGCGGTAAACAATTTGGTTAAAGATGCCCGCAAGGTACAGCAAACGGTACTCTTGGTAGGCGATGTATCGGAAATGTATGTTACCAATTTCGGTAAGATGATGAATGACCCGAATTTTTCTGCACAGGAATTGGCAGCTATTAGCAATGGTTATTCGGCATTGCTGAATGAAAGTACCGAACTGCTCAAAGAGCTGAAACAGATTGTAACCTCTACAAGCCTGTCACTGAACGATAAGGAGAGAATGGATATTATCGACCGTGTGTACAAAGAGGTTAAAGAATATCACAGCTTGGTAAGATACTACACGAATAAAAACATCTCTGTAAGTATTCTACGTGCAAAGAAACAGAATAATACCAAACGAGTGCTTGACTTGTACGGAACTCCTAACCAAAAATATTGGTAAGCTATGGAATTTCAAAATTTGCACGAAGTCCTACGCTCATTGTATGATGAGATGCTCCCACTGTCCGCCGATATGGCGGCAGTGGCTAAGGGAGTAGCAGGCTTGGGGGCTTTGTTCTATGTCGCCATAAAAGTATGGCAGGCATTGAGTAGAGCTGAACCCATTGATATGTACCCGTTACTTCGTCCGTTCGCTTTGGGTATCTGTATTATGTTCTTTCCGACTATTGTTTTGGGAACAATCAATGCCGTGTTAAGTCCTGTGGTACAAGGTACTCACGCCATTCTCGAAAATCAGGTGCTTGACCTCAACGATTTACAAGCTAAAAAAGACCTGTTGGAACGGGAAGCGATGTTGCGAAATCCTGAAACCGCCTATTTGGTATCAAACGAAGAATTTGATAATAAGCTCGAAGAATTGGGCTGGTCGCCGGGCGACCTGATTACGATGTCGGGAATGTATATGGATAGGTTTGCCTACCAAACCGAACAAGCCATTAAGAACTGGTTTCGTAACCTGCTCGAAGTGTTGTTTCAGGCGGCTGCATTGGTGGTTGATACGATACGAACATTCTTCCTGATTGTATTGAGCATACTCGGGCCGATTGCCTTTGCGATTTCAGTGTGGGACGGTTTTCAGTCCACACTCACGCAATGGCTGACCCGATATGTGAGTGTTTACCTGTGGTTGCCCGTAGCGGATTTGTTCAGCTCGATGCTCGCAAAAATACAAGTCCTGATTATCGAAAAGGATATACAGATGCTCTCTGACCCAACGTATATCCCTGATACAAGCAACACTGTCTATATCATTTTTATGTTGATTGGCATTGTGGGTTACTTCACTATCCCAACAGTAACAGGGTGGGTAATTCAAGCCGGAGGTGCAGGAAACTTTACCCGCAATGTAAACCAAGCCGCAATGAAAGCCGGAAATATCGCAAGTGCCGGAGCTGGTTCTGCTGCCGGAAATATCGGAGGTCAGCTACTCAAAAAATAATGTAAAACGAATAATCATTTAAAAAAATGGAATTTAAAACTTTAAGAAATATCGAAAACAGCTTTCGGCAGATACGCCTGTATGCGATTGTGTTTGCCGTTCTCTGCATTGGCGTGGTAGGATTTGCCGTATGGAAATCGTACAGCTTTGCAGATGAACAACGGCAAAAAATCTATGTGCTGGATAATGGAAAATCGTTAATGCTTGCCTTATCGCAAGATGCAAGTATTAACAGACCTGTGGAAGCGAGGGAACACGTCAGACGTTTTCACGAACTGTTCTTTACGCTTGCCCCCGACAAAAATGCTATCGAAAGCAATATGAGTAGAGCATTCAACCTTGCCGACAAATCAGCTTTCGATTACTACAAAGACTTGTCGGAAAAAGGTTATTACAGCCGTATCATATCGGGCAATGTTCAGCAACGCATTGAGGTAGATAGTGTCGTATGCAACTTCGATACCTATCCCTATGCAGTGCGTACCTACGCCAAACAGTTCATCATCCGTTCAAGCAACGTAACCAGACGTAACCTGATTACTTCCTGCTATCTCGTAAACTCCGTTCGTTCTGACAACAATCCCCAGGGCTTTAACATCGAAAAATTTGCGGTGGTTGAAAACAGGGATATAGAAGTCATCGAACGCTAAAATTTAAGAATATGGGACAGCAATTTGATTTAGACACGTTTGCCAAAACCCTTACTGATAAGGGATATGACGGTTATTTCCACACGGAGAGCTGTTGTGCAGGCAGGCTAAAGGACAGTATTAGTGAATTTTTGGAGGCTTGGGACAATGGTAAAGAAACTCCTCTATTAGCAAATTACCTGCATTTATCTACTTACCTCGAATGGAATGGCGAAGACAAGCCAAATGTTCAGTGCAATATGTGGGTAAAATACGAGAACGGGAAATTCGATTTACAGGAAACAGAAATGTATATAAAGAGAGCAGACCAATACGGACAGTTATTGAAGCAATCTAAACTGACAAATCTCACAGCAAGTTCATTTCCGACAGTAAAAGAAGCCATTGCCCAAGTAACCGAAAAACCTAAAGAACAGGTTTCTCCCCGAAAAAGAGGGTTTAGAATGTGATAACCCATAATCATTAAAGTATGAAAAAATTAAGGGAAAATATGGACAGGTTCTTTGACAGGCTGGACGAGCGTTGGCGGTCTTTGCCCGTAGGCAAACAGCACCAATACACGCTGTACTTCTTTGTTGGTTACCTGCTCCTGACCGCAGGGGTGGTTGCCAAAGTATGGCACGATACAAGGCAGTCAAAAAACGATATGCACATCGAGCATATCGAAAACCCTGTCCTCAAAAAGAACGAAAGCCCTGCAAGATTGCAGGACACATTAACAACAATTTTAAAAAATAGGATTTATGAAAGAAAATGAGAACAAAAAGTCGGTTGTTCGGGTAACCGAGGGTAGCCCGAAAGATACCGCCGATGTACTGCAAAACGGTACAGAGAATAAAACGGAAAAACTCAAAAAACCTTTGATTTTTGGTTTAATGGGAGTTGTTTTCGTAGGCTGTATGTATTTGATTTTTAAACCGTCGGAAGACAAAAAAGAAATCGAAAACATCGGGTTGAACGATGCAGTTCCGCAAGCAACCGGAGCCGGATTGCCTGACAATAAAGGTAAAGCGTATGAATTAGAAATGCTCCAACAGAAAGAGCAGGAAAAACGCAATGCCTTGTTATCTCTTTCGGATTATTGGAGTACGGAAGACAAAGATGAGCCGATTGACGAATTTCCCGAAGAAGACGAAAGCTACGGCTATGGCGGTGGTGGCAGAAATTCAGGAAGAAGCGGAAATCCTGCATTAAACAGTTACCGCAATGCACAAAGCACATTGGGTTCATTTTATCAGGATAACAACTCGGAAACAATGGAACTCCGCAGGCAATTGGACGAACTAAAAGAACAATTAGCCGAGAAAGATATACCCAAGTCTGTAACTGTTGATGACCAGCTTGCCCTGATGGAGAAATCCTATGAAATGGCTGCCAAGTATCTTCCGCAAAACACGAATACCGGAGAAGCTGCTCCTACTGGCAACACAGCTTCAGGGGCATCGACTAATCAGAAAGAGCATTTTGTGGCATTCACGCCTACAAGAAAGAACACCGTTTCCGCTTTGTATCGTGAGCCTACGGACAGTGCCTTTGCAGCCGATTGGAGCCAAACCAAAAATCGTGGCTTTTATACTGCTGGTTCTGTTGAGCAGGTGGTACAACCGAAAAACAGCATTAAAGCCTGTGTACACGATGCCCAAACGGTCATTGGCGAAACGGGCGTAAGACTGCGATTGTTAGAGCCTGCCCAAACGCCTCAACGTACCATTCCAAAGGGAACGATTGTAACAGCTAATGCTAAATTTCAGAATGGCAGATTACAACTAAAAGTTACCTCCATAGAACTGGAGGGTAACATCATTCCGGTTGATATTACTATTTACGATTTGGACGGACAGCAAGGTTTGTACGTTCCGTATTCGCCCGAAATGAACGCTCTTACTGAAATGGCGGGCAATATGAGCCAGACTTCGGGAACAAGCATAATGCTCACGCAGAATGCCGGACAACAGGTTGCTGCTGATTTAAGCCGTGGCGTGGTGCAGGGTATTTCGGGCTATTTCGCTAAAAAGGTACGCACACCCAAAGTTGCCTTAAAAGCAGGGCATCAGGTCTTCCTTGTATCTAAAAAATAATGTTGAACTCAAATAAATAATAAATAAAACAATGAAAAATCATTTAAAAACCTTTTGGGCATTTGCCCTGATACTCGGCTTTGCCGTACAGTCTTACGCACAGGATAGTGCAAGAACTAAACTTGCATTGGGCAAGATAGAACCGTATAAAATGGAAGTGACCTACGATAAAACTTCGCACCTGATTTTCCCCACCGCTATACGCTATGTGGATTTGGGTAGCGAATACCTGATTGCAGGGAAAGCGGAAGATGCGGAAAACGTGTTGCGTGTAAAAGCATCGGTAAGGGATTTTGAACCCGAAACCAATTTTTCAGTCATTACCAATGACGGGCGTTTTTACAGCTTCAATGTGTTTTACAGTTCCTATCCGGAGGCAATGAGCTATGACCTGCTCACGATGCAAAAGGCAGTAGATAAAGCCAACGGAAACGATGTGCTTTTCGAGGAATTGGGCAACAATTCTCCGTCTTTGGCAGGCTTGCTGTTGGAAACCATTTACAAGAAAGACAAGCGTGTTGTAAAGCATATCGGGGCAAAGAGTTTCGGAATACAGTTTATTCTGAAAGGAATTTACATACACAACGGCAAATACTATTTCCATACAGAATTGCGTAACAAAACCAATGTGCCGTTTGACATTGACTTTATCAATTTCAAGGTCGTAGATAAAAAAGTAGCAAAACGTACCGTTGTGCAGGAACGTCCTTTGATACCGCTAAGAACCTACAAGCCTTTGGAAGACGGAATAAACGGAAAATCTACCGAACAAAATGTTTTCCTGTTAGACAAATTCACGATTGCCGATGACAAGGTACTGCTGATTGAAATCTTCGAGAAAAACGGTGGCAGACATCAAACGCTTCAGGTTGAAAATTCGGACTTAATCAAAGCTCGTGTAATCAGTGATATGCACCTAAAATTTTAATAACCCTTTAAAGCAATAACAATGAAAAAGTATATCTATACCGTGGTACTCGTTCTAATGGGTATCACGGTTGCACAGGCACAGCGAATGTTGCCAAAGCAAAAAGGATTGGAAATAAGCACAGGCATACTGTCCGATGATAAAATCGGCAACGATTATTACATCAATATCGGTATGACCGTGAACGGTAAAAACGGCAATTATCAAATATGGGCGTTGGAATATACACATCAGTACCACGATTATAAAACGCTTCAAATACCGCAGGAAACTTATACCGCAGAGGGTGGTTATAGTTTCTTCCTGCTGGGCGATGCCCGTAAGAACATCACGCTGAACTTCGGAATAACAGGAGTAGTCGGTTATGAAAGCATCAATCGTGGCGAAGCGATGTTGTATGACGGAGCAAAGATTTTGAGTGAGGACAACTTCATTTATGGAGCTGGCGGACGGCTCACTTTTGAAACGTACCTGTCCGACCGATTTGTACTTGTCCTGCAAGGGCGTACAAAGGTCTTATGGGGAACGGATTTGCGACAATTCCGACCGTCCGCAGGCGTGGGATTAAGGTTTAACTTTTAAAATTTAAAACGATGATAGCAATATTCAATAAATTTAGAATAGGATTACTGCCGATATATGTACTCTTGGCAATCCTCACAGCTTCGGTTACTTTGGTATCTTGTAGCAAAGATGACGAACTCGAAATACAAAACGATTTTCCTTTTGAGGTAAATGTGATGCCTGTTCCAAAGGACGTAGCGAACGGACAGACGGTAGAAATACGCATTACCATACAGCGTACAGGAAATTACAGCAACACACAGTATTTTCTCCGATACTTCCAATTTGACGGGCAAGGCACATTGCGGTATTATGATGAACCGCCGTATCTGCCGAACGATTTGTACCCATTGCCAACGGAGCAATTCAGATTGTATTACACATCGGCATCTACCGTATCACAATCTTTTGAGGTTTGGATTTCGGACAGCTTCGGAAACGAAAAGCAATTGAGCTTTCAGTTTAATAGTAGTGATTAAGAACAATATAAATGAAGCTAAAAAAACCGACTTTACAGGTCGGTTTTTTGCTTTTCGGCTTTCGGTGTAAGATGTTTTTGTTTAATTTTACTTGATATAATTTTAGTGGTATGGATACGGTTACGGCTCAATTAGTGTTTGGTATTATTGTTATCGTTGTTGGTATAGGGATTATCTATTTTATCAACCGCAGGAAGTTTTACAGACGTAGCGTGGCAGGTGTAGAAATGTTTTCGAGGTATTCTACTGCCGTATTTGTGCGTTTTTTAGAACGTGTCGGCAAATGGATTGCTTATGCTTTGATTATTCTTGGTGTTGTCTGTATCTGGACTTACAGCCAAATGAAAAAGGATAAGGAAAAACAGGAAGTAAAGACAGAGCAACCTGCTCAACACTGACTTTTTTCTAACAATATTTTGAATAAATCGGATAGCCCAAAAGGTTATCCGATTTTTCGTTTGTAGCAAACGTAAAACGCCAAACACTACCTTTCAACGCCAATCAATACCACATTTCCCAACCCTGTAAAAAGCCTTGATAAATTCGACTTCCACAGAAAAATCAAGCAAAAAATGGAAGTTATCGCAATACAAAAATCCGCATTGGACGGAATGAAGAATGAGCTAAGGGAACTTTTGGAAATGACCGAAAATGCTGTACGGAAATATACCCCGATTTTCAAAGAGGAGCAATGGCTCGATAACCAGGAAGTCTGTTTGATGATGAATATTACCAAACGGACTTTGCAAACCTATAAGGACAAAAGCTTACTGCCTTATTCCAAACTGAACCGTAAGAATTATTATAAACGCTCGGATGTACAGGCTTTGCTTGAAGCCGGACAGCCGTACAATACCAACGACAATGGATTTACTGACGAATGAAGCCCAAGAAATCATCGAACAACAGGAGATGATAACACGGTTGCGAAGCCGTATCGAACAAATACTAAAAAATTACCGTCCTGTAATGAACGGAGAAATTTACCTATCGGGCGAAGATGTATGCAAGCTGTTACACATCAGCAAACGCACTTTACAGCAATACCGTGATGATAATATTCTGCCGTATATACAGATAGGTGGTAAGATAATTTATAAGGAAAGTGATATCCTCACTGTCTTGGAACAGAATTATATACCCCATAACAAACACAGTGTGTGATTATTTTTGCTCTGACTGCGTTTCTATCGAAATGACTTTAGTATATTTGTGTCTGAAAATATAGAAAATACTTAAAGTGTTTTTGCTTTAGGTCTTGGTACTAAAAACTGGTAATTTTTCGTAACCCCGAGGCAATAAGTAAGAACGCTCACGTTATGGCGTGGGCGCTCGCTTATTCGGGGTTAGGCGTACCAGTGCCGTAGTATCGATAAGTGTGGTTGCCTGCGCTTTTTTTGTGCAGAACCACATATCAACTCTAAAAAGATATGATATGGAAACTGGTACAAAACAACAAAACATTACCCTCGCCTTTATCAATGATAAAAGCCCGATTGTAAATATTATTTGCAATGACCTCACTAATTTAGGATTTGAGATACTGTACCGCTCGGAACATATCGGGGACGGAATAACTCAATTATCTGCATTAAACCCACTTCCCGAAGTTTGTATTATTGACCTCGACTTTTACGATAAGGATATATTGGCAGAGCTTCAGGAACTACGGACAAAATACCCAAGCATCAAACTGATTGCCCATAGTGATATTGATACAGAAAAAGCCGTAAAACCTCTTTTGGAAATAGGTTTTGACGGTTATCTGCTCATTGGTAGCGATGGGGACGATTTTAAAAAAGCCATTGAGGGAGTTTCAAATGGCGGAAGATATTTTAGTGTTGGAGTAGCGAAGATTGTACAGGAATATTTTGGCAATAAGTAACCGTCCAATCCTAACAGCGTAAAAATATCTGTTCTAATAAAGCGACGTTCTTTTGCTTCTTTTCTTTGGTCGCTGTGTGAAAAGAAAAGAAGTCAATTATGCTAAAACCAATCTTTGGGATACCGAATATCCCACGCAAAAAACTCGCAACCTGTTTGGTAAAATGTAAAGAAAGGGAATGTGTGGAGCGGTGCATTTTGACAAAGGGGTTGCACCTATTCAAACCGCAAAAATGCGTTTCCGACCGTAGCGAGGAATTGCATTTTTGCCCGCCGATTTTGGCGTTTAAGCGACCTTAATCGGGTGGGTGCGGTAGTCTTTCAGATTGTGAAAAAATCCCTTATACGGTGTCATTCCGTAGCGAAACAAGTCCCATAATAAGGAGCAACCCATTTGGGTCAATGATGAATTGATAAACAAATCTTGGTGTTGCAACGCTTCGGCAAGTGAGCAACTTGGCGTGTTGTCTTCCTGCTCGGATTGCTTCAGCAATTCGCCAAATTCATCGGTAACAAAGGGCAGGTTTCCAACCGCTTCGTATTTCTCCGAATTGGGTTGCTGTATCTCTCCGATAGTAGATAGTATCACTTGCCCTGTGTGTCGGCTGTTGCCAAAATCCAACCAATATTTAGGGTGGTTTTGGTAGTGTCTGCGGTAGCTGACTTCTTTCAGAATTTCCGCAACGCCAAACCTTGCCTGTACGTTATCCACACAAGTAATAGTAATGATTGCCCTTGCTTCTTCGGGTATTCTTCCCAAATTGTCCTTTTCAAATTTAACCGTTTCGGCTTTCCAATTTGTACCGACACAACGATTGATACGGTTTATCAATGCAACGGATTTGTACAATCCTGTTTCACATTCAAAAAAACGCTGTCTGCCTAAATTGGCACTCGTGATAATATCATCATCCCAGAGGCGGACTTGTAATCCTGCGTGTCCTAATGCTATCAAGCTCTCGTTTATTTCCATTAAAGCGGTCAATACTTTTGAGCCTGTGCCACCTGCTCCGATAAGGTTTACCGAAATCGGGTTTGTCGGATTGAGCAGATAGTTATCTGTAAAATGGATTGCTGTTTTTGTAGTATTCATCACAATAGATTTTTAAGGGTTTTGTTGTTCTTCTTTAATACTTCTTTCGGAAAGGGTTTATCTGTATTGATAAGGTCTTTCCAAAGGTTTACAATATTTTTCTTCGTCAAATTTTCGCATAATGAATGGCTGAAATAGGAATTGAAAAAATAATGTTCCCACGCCTGTATAAATTCCTCAACCGAAGCCGAATTTTTGATGTCGATACTAACAGTACCCATACATACATTGCCTTTTTCGTAGATATTGAAAAAAGGGGCATAATGCAAAGGCGTTTTCTCGGTAGGTCTTCGGTTGGTGGCAAGGGCAAAAACTGCAAGGCTGTTTTTGTTTGCTATCCAAAGCATTGGCGGTACTTGTGCCTTTCCGTTGGGTATGCCCAAACTACCCACAAAATACAACTGCCTTTGCTGTGCTTTGGTGTACCATATTACCGCACCTTTTTCGCTCGGATTGATATGCAGAATGTTGGTCGGCAAAATTCCCTTTGGTTTTAAAAATGCTCTGCTTCTTTCTTCATCGGTCTGTAAAGCCTTTGCCAATATTTCGGCTTCCTTAACGGTCAATGGGTGTGCATTTACGGGCGTTCCGTTGCTGTCCATATCAAAATGCTCCACGTACATATCGGTTTCCGTTCCTTTGGTTTCATAGAAAACCAAAGCGGATTTTGGATAGTACAATGTTCCAAATTTTTCGGTTATATCATTCATTTTTCTGTCGTTTTATAGTTTTCCAATAACATATACAAGTCGTCCAATAAGTCAAACATTCGGTTTTCAAAATCAAGGCTTTTGCCCGAAGTGTCGTTTCCTTTAAAGGGTATGGAAATGCTCGGTTCTTCCAATATTCCGCACTCGTTAAATTCGCCATTGATATTCTCTACAATGCTGTTATAAAGCAACCCTTTGGTATCGGCAACAAATGAAATGTACTTTTCCATTCCGATTGCTTCATTTTCGCAATCATCATTATAGGGGTCTTCTTCGGAAAATGGTGCATTTCGGAAAATGGTTGCTTTCGGGTATTCCGTGTAAATAGCAAACGCATTACAAGCCACCTGCCAACATTCCCTGTCGAATGTATCACGGCTTTTAAATCGGCTCAAACGCTGTTCAAATAATGTTAGATTGATACGGTTGTATAGCTTTTGTTCTATCCTGTCGCCAATTACCTCTGCCTGTCGCAACTCACTTTTATAGGTTTCGGTTTCGTCCGTTTCGTCATACTCAATCCAATCTTTATGCGTTTCATACAGCCAATACAGATAACTGTCTTCCTGTCGGTAATAGGGTATTCGGGCAATATGATACAGATAACTGCAAACCGATATGAGTAACTGTGCGTTCTTTTTACGTTTCGGGTCTTTGAGCATTTGAAAGAGTGGCACAATAGGAATATGAAACAAAGTCGTACCTACGTTATATCTTTCCTCGCTTTGCAAAATGGTTTTCTTACTGTCCTGTAACAAACGTAAACTATCCCAATTCCTGTGGGTACGTTTTAGTTTTGTGTCTATATCCCACATACCTAATGCAATATTGTAAGGGAAATTATATGCCTGTGTCGTCATCGGCTCAATGCTGTAATGCTCGGCAAGTTTGGAAAGGGACTTGTAAAAATCCCTTTCCGTTTTCTGACAAGCCTGTACGGATTGTGCCGTTTTCAGTTTAGGCAGAAACGTACACTTTAGAATACCATTGGTAGCATTGCTATTGGTACGGATTTCTGCTTGTCTTTCTGCACTTGGTTTGCGTCCTTTGGTCTTTGTAGCCAATTTGCGAATTCGCCCAACTGTCGGTGCAATTGCCGTTGCCTGTTCTGTTCGGGTATGCTGATTATTCCCGATATGATATGTTTGTGCATAATTCATCGTTTTACAATTTTTGGTTTAACCTTTCGTACCCATTACGCTCTCAAATCTGTACTCTACTGCATCGTCTTTTATCTGCGGTGCAGATGCTTTTGCAGTCGTCAGAATGGGGTACATATTGGCGTAATAATTCATTACCGCTTCCACGCTCCAACGTGGCTCTGGGTCGGTCAGTCTGATGTCCTGTCCTTTATCTTTGAGTACAAAAACTCTCTCTAAATGCGTTGCTAATAACATAATGCTCGTTTTTAATGGTTAATACTCGTTTTCTTCTTCGTCCGCTGTGTCTGTCGGGCAATCGGCAGTAGCTTCTGCCACCTGTGGCGGTTCGGTTGCTGTTTCTTCCGTTGCTCCGAAAAGGCTCGGTGTTGCAAACTTGTCTGATAATGATGTTTTGCGTTTGCGTAGTTCGTCCGCTTTTTCGGGGTACTCCGCTATGTCGGGTACTTTTATCCACGCTTCACGGAACTTACCCTCTTTCTCCAACTCGTCCACCTTATCCATAGCCTGTTTAAACTTCTTGTCTTTGGCTTCCTGTTCCTTTTTCTCTTTTTCGGCTTTTGCTTTCTCGATTGCCGATTGTGCTTTGGCTTCGTCCAATTGCTTTTGGAACTTTTCCATATCTACCATTAAGCCCGATACCTTTTGTACAGGTGTGGTTATTTGCTCAAAAAATCCCTCGTCAAACTCCTGTGCGGTGGCGTTAAATGTCAATGGGGGAATGAGGTTTTTGGCACTATCTCCGCATTGTTCGTTATGGAGCAATACCGATACAATTAGATTGCTTTCTGCTCCTTTGGTTATCGTCAGTTGTAAATTGCCTGTAAAATCCAACTGCTGTACTTGTTTGAAAAAATTTGTGTTCATCGCTCTAAAATTTTAATTGTTGTTACTTGTTTTTTGATTGCTTTTAGTTTTTCGTACATATCCGTCCAATAGGCGTTTTGCCTTTTGTCGAACTCGGAAAAACTTTTGTCCTCGTGCCTGTATTCCTTGTTTTCTTTCGTTATTTGGATAGCTTCATCAAGGTCTGTTATCTCAATGGGGCAACCGTTTAAATCTGTTACGTGCATTTTCATTGTACTCGCTTTTAAATGTTATTTGCTTATTTCCGCTATTTGTTCAATCCTGCCATAAATGAAACTCCGTAGGCTCGTTTTATCGGGGGCATTGTATTCCTGCCAACTGTCGTACTGCTTCACTACATAGGCTTTTAAAATATCCTCAAAACCAAAGCGATAACCCATAAGGGGTACGGCTTTTCTGAAAAACGCATTGCGGTTTACTGCTTCCGCAATCCAATTTTTTTCGGCTCGGCTCAATTTCTCGCCTTTGTTCAGTTTTTCCCTTAACTGATAGACCTTTGAAGATTTCAGCGTTTCCAGTTCGGGTACTTCGTGGCGGACAAACTTTGTGGCTATTGCTTTCGTTTTCATTATACTCGCTTAAAGGTTATGAATGTGATTTTTCGGCAGTATAAACTCCGTTTACATAGTAGCCGATTAGTTGTTCCCAAAGCCTTATTAGGCTGTTAGTATCTACATAGTATAGTTCTGTTCGGTTACAGTAGATGATGTATAAAGCCACGTCTTTGTACTCTTTATTATGGCTGTATGCTTT
The DNA here is from genome assembly GCF_900129755.1 of Chryseobacterium oranimense. Taxonomy (GTDB): domain Bacteria; phylum Bacteroidota; class Bacteroidia; order Flavobacteriales; family Weeksellaceae; genus Chryseobacterium; species Chryseobacterium oranimense. The sequence goes on along the minus strand of NZ_FQWT01000003.1, from coordinate 83,915 downwards.
TGCCAACTGCTTCGCTTCGGTCTTTGATGTTGTCTTCATTTCTCACTAATTTGTGTCGTTATCAATCTTTACTATTTCCGTAATGGCACATTCGGGGCAATCCTCTACGGTTGTTATCTGCTGTATTGCTCCCTGCTTACCATTTAGTGATACCACTTTGAGGTTTACTGTTCCGTTGTTGTGCTTTATGGTTGCTATAAATGTTTCTACTTTCATTATTGTTGTTTTATAGTAGGCTACCACCGATTAAGGCGGTAGCCTGTGGTTATTTAATTAAGTGTTAGGATTTCCGCACCGTCTAATGCAAAGGCAGTACATAGGTCAAATGCTTTCTGTGATTTGGCTTGTGCCGTTCCGCCTAATACAATACTCTGCAACTTGGCTTCGTCATCCCTGTAATTCCGTACATTCTGATAGTAGCCTGTAACCGCATTGTATGCTCCGAACAATGTGCCTTTTGTCGTGTCCATTTGCTGTGTGTCGCTCATCATTGCATAGCCAAAAGCGTCATCAACGACATTTTTAAACACGGTTGAAACTTCATCTTCCGCACCTTTTTTAATCAAATCAAGGGTTTCCTTATTCGGGCAAAGTGCCAATTGGATTAGCTTTCTTACCTCTCGGTCTGTTACCTTTACCTTTGTCCACTCGTTGAAAATGCCCTCTAATTGGTTGCTCAATGTGTTCGCCAATCCCATAATCTTGTGAGCGTTCTCGATACGCCCTTTTGCTCCCGAAGTATGTTTGATACGGACTACATTGGTCATACTACGTAACGAAGCGTTAAGGGTATTTTGACAAACGATACGGATAGGAGTAAATGCGGCTGTTATACTTCCACTGCCATCGTGTGAAGTGGTTAGGAAGATGTACTTTTCCGTAACGTCATCGCCATTGCCTACACGGATATAGTCGGGTAATTTTGCAGTAATAAAAATGCGTTCTCCTTTACCCAATGCTCCTGCGGTTTCGTAGAGAATACCCTCGCCACCACCTACGATAGCATCAAAGAAATTAAAGGCTTCACGGTTTTGCACAATGTGGTAATCCTTACCGACTACGCCTAATACTGCATTGTTATCGGTGCGAATGTTAGCAAAATAGTTAGGTACTTCCAATTCGCTACTGCCTATCTCTATGCCCTGTGCGGTTTCGATAATGCCCGAACCTTTGGTAAATAGTGGGGATTTTACGACTTCGTAATCTAACCCAGCGTGTTTAATAGCTTCCTCGCTTGTCGGGTATTGTTCGACAACCTGTCCTAATCCGTGCCACGCTTTTTGCTGTACTGTAAAGAAACTGTACTTTCCTGTTCTCTCGTTGAAATTGATGTTGTGTGCCATAATGCTTAAAATTTTGATGTTAAAAAATGAATGAATGTTCTTGATTAAAATGGGAGGTCGTCCTCCGTTCCCTGTGCTGTAAATTCGTTGTTGTTTGCTTGTTCAGTAGCCTGTACGGTTTCGGCTCTCCTGCTACCTCCGTGCAGTTTGATGTTTGAGGTATGGAAGTTTAACCCTGCCTTTGGCTCTCCGTCTTTGCCTACCCACGCCCTTGTGCTTACCCTACCTGTGAGTTCCACCAAAGTGCCTTTGGTCAGTAGCGTTGCCACCTTTGCAGAAATCCAATAGGCACAGTCGAAGTAGGTCGTTTGCTCTACTCGTTCGCCCTGCTTGTTGCGATAGTTGTCGTTCGTAGCGATTGAGAAATTCACTACCTGTTTGCTGTTCGACAAGGTGCGTACTTCCGCATTTCTTGTCAGTCGTCCGATGATGTTCATAATCGTTCTGTTTTAAAAATTTGACATTTTGTTACGTTCGCTTTTCTCGTTCCCTGCTTCCTGTTGTGGTCTGCTCCGCTTCGCTTCGCATAAATTTTTCCAAAAGAAAAACCGGAAAAAAGAAAGCAGATAATCCAAGCGGGCAAGGCGAAAAACCAAAAGGAAACGGAATAAGTCCCGAAGGGTGGCAAGGCAACACACTACAACCCGGCGAAGCCATCATTTTGCCTTGTCATTATGCCGTAGTCTTTTGGTTGGGGAGGTGCGTGGCTGCCCGCTATACCTTAGCTGCCTTTTTACCGGTTGATTGTGGAAAATTCTATTCTAATAATATTTTTGTTGGGGATAATATTCAGGCTGTGATAGCCTGTTAAAAGTGATTTGGAAAATGGAAATGAGGTTAGTGCAGGGGGATTACATTTTTCAATTTACTGTTTCAGAAGTAGTCAAAAGCTCTTTTACTGCGGTGGGATTGCTTTGGGGAAAGTAAATGTGCTTTGGCTACAAAAAGTATGGACATAAAAAAAGCAGAACCGTTAAGTTCTGCTCAATTATGAATATAAAAGCTAATTAGATAGCCGTTAAAAATGCTTCTTCCATTGCCTTGAATTTTGGGGTTACCAAATCCATATCCTTACTGATTTTTTGGCTTGTGATTTTAGCATAAATCTGTGTAGTGGAAATGTTTTTATGCCCCATCATTTTACTAAGGCTTTCAAGCGGTACGCCCTCGGTCAAGAACATTGTTCCGAAAGTATGCCTTGCCGTATGGAAAGTTACTTTTTGCTCCGTAATAATTTCTGCTTTTTCAATCAGTTTAGTAACGTGGTTATTGCAGGTTACATTTGTAGGAACCGGAAAGATAAATTCATTACGTGTAGTGCCAATATACTTTTCTATGATACGTTTAGGGATTTCCATTAAACGAACATTGGAAGAAATATCAGATTTCTGTCTTCGGCTGATAATCCATTGATGACCATCGAAAAAAGACTGGATATTGTTCCTCGTCAGTTTTTTAATATCCGCATAAGCAAGTCCTGTAAAACAGCTAAAAATGAAAATATCCTTTACAAGCTCGTATCTTTTATGCGGTGGTTTGCACATCATCAGCTTTTCTACGTCTTCTTTCAGTATATAACCTCTGTCGGTTTCTTCCATACTGATTTCGTAATCCTCAAAAGGATTTTCACGTATCATACCTTTCTTGACCGCCAGCTTAACTAAACTTATGACAGGCATTGTGTAAATCCAAACCGTATTATGAGCACACCCTTTATCAATGCGGAGGTAAAAATCAAATTCACGGATAAAATCGGTAGTCAATTCCCGAAACGCCATATCGTCCCTATGGTAGCGTTCCTTGATAAACTCTGTAAGATGATTGTAAACGGTGATATATTTGTTGTAAGTGCCTTGTGTACGTTTGCCTTTTGCTACCATATTTTCAAACTCTTCATTTTGGACTTTGAAAAGTTTCAATATGGCATCATCCATTACTCCAACACCCAAAAAAGAAAGTTTCACTTTTTGTGCGGTTGCAAAACCCTCGTGCTTCAGCATATCTTCATAAATCGTGTCGATACGCCCACGTATATTGTCTAATTTTTGGTTGATGCTTAAAGCTGTTGCACTTTTACCCTCAACTCTTCCGTACTTTAAATCCCAATTATTGGGGTTAATTTCTAACTTTGTACCCAAAGTTTTAGCTGTTCCGTCAATGGTAATACGTGCCATAACCGGGGCGTTACCATTCTTTTTCAGTTCGTTCTTTTTCAAATAGAAAAGTAGTTTGAACGTGGACTTTTTTGTCTGCTCCATAACTCAAATGTTTAATGTTTAAAATTAAATTACATTGAGTTACAAGGGAATATAAAAAAGAGTGCAAAACACTGAAATATAACTGGTTAAGCTGTGGTGTTACCTTTATCAATCGGTAACGAATTAGTAACCTAACCTTGTCATTTTAAGCCTAAAACTTATCAGACACCGAGTTCCAAACTAAGACTACTATTTTATAAAGCGTTGTATAGTAACGGGTTTAACCGTTTTGCTTATCTTTGCTTTTTAATAATCTTTTTATTCTAAAATAATTATCACTTCAAAAAAAGCACACAAAACTTTAAAATCCAAACAAAATCCATAATAAATATTTGTCAACCTGACTCCAGTCATAAAATACACCGCCCATTCCCCTTACTTTTGGTGAAGGAAATAATATTCCCCATCAATACATTACGTTTTAACATTAGCCTCTCAATTGAGAGGCTTTTTATTCTATCTTATGACCCCGCTCATAAAGAGATCTTCCGGGTTTTTATAACTTAGTATAAAATCATCTACAATGAAACCAAAGCAGATTAACAGGGTTCCCCAGCAGCAATCAGGCGGATTTCATGACACAGAAAGCCAGAAGGAGTTTGAGCCTGCTCTTCTTCCTCTTAAATTTGATGTGTTAAAACAAAGATTTTTCTCTGTCAGCAAATGGCAAAGCTATTGCGGTGAGGGGTTTGCATCTTTCAAACTCTATGATTCCCAGGGAAACGAGACAGAAAGAACTCCTCAAAAAGGAGATTTCATGAGAATTGACATTCCGGGGCCAGGAGATCCAGAAGCAAAAGGGTATGACTGGGTAGAAGTCACCGATATCTGTTTCCAGGAAGATAACTTCTCTGAAAGTATTCTCATGACCTGTACCCCTTCCCGAAACCCGCAAGATAAAAAAAACAGACATATTGCCCATTTTTACAGTTCCAGAGCAACCTCTTCCTTTATGATTGCCAGAACACCCACTCATTTGAAAGCAGCAGTTTACGGAAGGAACGAGAGTCCCAATTTTAAGGCCGGATTTATTGATATCATCAGGAATCTTATGGTTGCTGTCGGGGGAATAATGGGGTTATCAAAAATACAGTGGAAAAAGCTTTCAGACGGTTTTCTGGATTTCGAATAGGGTTAGGCTTATTATTTTTTTAAGTCAGTTAAAGCTGCTTTCATCCGTATTTAATTCAAACAGACAATTTTCACTTATTCCAAAAAATGATATTTAACATATTTCCGATATTATAAGTGTTATTTAATGCATAACTAATATTAAAATGATAAATTTAAGTCAATTAAAATTTTAAACCGTACTATTCATCGGTCCGGATAAGGTAATCCGGGATTTTAATTCATTCTTTGCGAAAGAATTTTTATCAAAATAAAATGACACATAAACCGTTACACAATTTCCATATTCCGGTAATGGGACTGGCTTATACCATAGACAGCCCGATCCGTGTTGCCCAGTATGGAATTTCTTCCGTTATTTCCATCATTGACGATGAAATCCTGGAAAAAATGAAAAACTTCTACAACAGGAAATTTAATCTTGATTATCTGGGGATTTCAACAAAAGCCGAGGATTACAGAGCGAAAAGAATTACAGCCTACCTGGATATGGTAGATGATATCGTAAATGAAAAATTTGAATCTTTCAAACAGGAAATCATCAAAAACAAAGAGACATTAAAGAATTTCATGGCCATTCTGCCCAATACTTCAGACCTGAAAAACGGATTGCAAAATCTGATGAATCAGAAAGAGAATTTAGGTTCCGGCATCAAAAATTTTATTGAAGCTAATCTGAAGCCGGGAAGTATCGATGTCAATATCATGACGAAAGTGGATAAGGACAACTACAAAAAAGATGAGCAGCTTCCTGTTATATTTAATGATGCGCATGCCTCATTACGCGGATTTGCACAGAGCAAGCTGTCTTCTTCAATGGTCCTTTCTGCGGGAATGAATCCACGCTTATACAGCTATATTGAAGAATTTGACGACTTTTTTCCTGACTGTAATGGAATTCTGAAAAAGAAAATCATTCTTAAGGTCAGTGATTTCCGTTCAGCTATGATACAAGGGAATTTTCTAGCTAAAAAAGGGCTGTGGATATCAGAATACAGGATTGAGTCCGGACTGAACTGCGGAGGGCATGCATTTGCTACGGAAGGAATGTTGCTGGGACCTATCATGGAAGAATTTAAGCTGAAAAAAAATGATCTTATTCAATCTGCCCATGCTTTAATGGTCACTGCCCTGGAACAGAAAGGAAAACATGTGATTTCTGAGTCTCTTGAAATGAAAATTACCGTTCAGGGAGGCGTAGGCACTTCTGAGGAACATGAGTTTTTACTCGAAAATTATCAGGTGGACAGTGTTGGATGGGGATCACCATTCCTTTTGGTTCCTGAAGCCACTTCTGTAGACACCGAAACCAGAAACCTGCTTTTGAAATCTAAAGAACAGGATTTTTATCTGAGTAATATTTCCCCTCTGGGAGTTCCTTTTAATACAGTAAAAGGCACCTCTAATGAAATCCTGAAATACCAGAAAGAAGCCGCCGGAAAATACGGAAGCTCATGCCCTAAAAAATTACTGGCCCTGAGCAAGGAATTTTCACCGCAAGGAACATGTACAGCCTCTAAAAAGTATCAGGACATTAAGTTAAAAGAGCTTGAGGCTGATCATGAACTTACCCCTGAAGAATTTAACAAAAGAAAAACTGAAATTACAGATAAAGCCTGTCTGTGTGTAGGATTGGTCAATGCAGCTTACATAGAGCAGAACCTGGAGATAAAAGGTGAAAAACAAGGCGTAGTGATATGTCCGGGGCCTAATCTTGCTTTTTTTGATAAAGAAGTTTCACTTTCAGAAATGGTAAGGCATATCTACGGAAATACCAATATTCTTCCTGATAATCACCGTCCGAATATGTTCATCAACGAGCTGAAAATGTATGTTGATTACCTTAAAAAAGAAATCAGTGATTCTTCGGTACAGATTACCAACGCCCAAGTCAAAAAATGGAATACTTTCAAAAAGAATATTCTTGAGGGAATAGATTATTATAAAAACCTGTTTCCAACGTCTAATTTCTTTAAAAGCGGGTTAAAAACTATAGAACTGCAGCTGCAGGAATATAAACTGATGCTTACAGCTATTGAGATTCCTCAGGTTGAAAAGTAACAGTATTTTTTTAGATTGATAGATAAACAGCTTCCACATAATGGAGGCTGTTTTTTTGCAGACAGATCACAGGTGGGTAAGATTACATTTACCTGCTTTTATGCTTTCAATTCTGGAGCTGTTCCAAAAAATATTAATAAATAAATTTATCTTCCTTACATTTGTTTCAAACTGTAATCACAAAAAATGGATGTTCAGAAGAATGAATTTTCAAAACTGGAATCAATAAAATCAAATACAGCAACTTTTATAGCAATGGCTTTTGGGGCGGCTGTTCTTGTGATTGCAGTTTTTGGAATAGTCTATTTAGAACTGATTATTATTGAATCCGGAAAAATATCTGTTGAAGTTAAGATTCTTTCCGCGGCACTGGGCATAATTCTTTTATCTTTTCTGGTATATTTCATATTAAAGGATACCATGGCGATCAGAAAAAATAAAATCATCAAAGTAATTGTTGATCAAAATGGGCTGCACCATTTTAAAGATGAAAAAAATGTTGAATCACTAACTTTTAAGTCTTTATATCCAAATCCCGATCCGCAAAAGTATGATGTATTTGTATCGGATGGTGAAGATGTAGCACTTGATATTTGTGTATGTTATTTTGATAATTCCAGAAACAAGATAGTTTATAAAACCATTATATTAAATACTCCATTTTCAATACGCAATGGAAAGGAATTAAAAAGACATTTTATAAAGGGTATTCTACAATTCCGGCCCGATTTGAAAGTTTCACCAGGGGTTTTAGATCTGTTACATTTAAAGGATTCTTAAAACAAAAATTCTCCGGTTCTGAAAAGTTATTAAACCATACTGACACAGGCGATTTTAGCCTTGTCCATTTATAATAACTATAAACGGTATGCTTATTTTGAATCTGGAATCCTCCATGATATTCCCTACCTTAGATACTTCTTAAAATTTAATTACAATTCATTTTTATGGAAAAAAGAAAGATAAAAAACACTGATCTGTCAGTAGCTCCTGTGAATTTTGGAGGAAATGTTTTCGGATGGACGCTTGACGAAAAACAGTCTTTTGATATATTGGACCAATTTACGGAAGCAGGATTCGATTTTATAGATACTGCGGATGTTTATTCATGGTGGGTTAACGGAATAGGCGGTCAATCTGAAGAAATTATCGGGAAATGGATGAAAACTCGCTCCAACCGTCAGAATATTGTGCTGGCCACCAAAGTAGGAGCTCAAACCAAAGAGCATGGTCTGGATACCAGCAAAAAACACATTCTGAAATCTGTAGATGAATCTTTACAAAGACTTCAGACTGATTATATTGATCTCTATTATACTCATTATGATGACAATACGACACCGGTAGAGGAAACTCTTTCTGCATATGACGAGATCATTAAAGCGGGAAAAGTGAAATATATTGCTGCTTCCAATCTATCTCCTGAACGCCTCAGGGAATCATTCGAAGCCTCGGAAAAATATAATCTTCCCAAATATGTCGCTTTGCAGCCTCATTATAATTTGATGGAAAGAGAAGGGTTCGAAAAAAATTATTCACCGCTTGTACAAGAATTTGACCTTAGTGTATTTCCATACTGGTCATTAGCTGCAGGTTTTCTTACCGGAAAATACCGGACTGAGGAGGATTTAAGCAAAAGCCAAAGAGGTGATGGGGTAAGAAAGTATCTCAACCCAAAAGGACTTCAGGTGCTGCAAGCTCTGGACCAGGTCAGCGAAAAGCATCAGACCACACAGGGAACAGCTGCTTTGGCCTGGCTTCTGGCTAATCCTCTGATCACGGCACCGATTGTAAGTGCAACGAGCGCCTCTCAGCTTGATACTTTATTCAAAGCTCCGAAACTGGTCCTGGATCAGGAAGATATTGAACTGCTTAATGAAGCAAGTAAATAATTTCTTACCTCATACATATAATAAAAATATCCATTCGGTTTTACTGAATGGATATTTTTTTAAGTTATCTTTATTTTCCCCGGATCTTATTTAGAAAATTTAATCGGAGTATTCTTTTAAGAGCTGTCTGTAGCTCATCAGGATCGATGATTTTGATATAAACCCAATAAAATCATTATTTTCACTCGTAACAGGCAGATTCCACACTCCGGAGTCATCAAAAATCTGAAGGATTTCCAATGGTTTATTTTCCCGGTAAATGATTGCTGGCGGGGCTTTCATAATCTGTGAAACCGTCATTGAGCTGTCCGTTTCTTTATTGAAAAGATAGGGGCGTATATCATCCAAAGTCAGAATCCCTTTCAGTTTTCCTGCTTCATCTGTGACGGCAAAAATATTTTTATTTCCGTTCTTCACCTGTTCGAATAATTCGGTAATTGAAGCATGCTCATTGATCGTTTCTGAATATTTATCTATGAAATCTTCGGTTTTTAAAGCAAAAAGCAGGTTGGTATCATGCTGCTTGGTCAGTATTTTCCCCTGTTCAGCCAAAGATTTAAGTTCGGGAGAGATCGGGGAGAACCATTTCGCAATCAGATAGGAGATAATAGATGCAATCATTAGCGGAATAAAGAGATCATACCCAAAACTGGACTCAGCAATCAGAAAGATAGCTGTAAGAGGAGCATACAGCACGCCACTCATTGCACCCGCCATGCCTACAAGAACGAGATTCGTTACCGGAACATCGGTAAAACCTATGTGCTGGCAAACCAAGGCAAATAAATACCCAACCGTACCTCCGGCAAAAAGGGAAGGAGCAAAATTACCTCCGTTACCTCCGCTGAATATGGTAAAAGACGTGGCAAAAGCCTTTAAAAGACATACCAGAACCAGAAATATAATAATGGTCCAGTCTCCGATCTCAAAATACCTGAAAAAGCTGTTTCTGATAATCGCATGAGTACTACCGTTGGTAAAAGCTTTCACCGTCTCGTATCCTTCTCCGAATAAGGGTGGGAAGAGAACACAGAGCAACGACAGTACCAATCCGCCGAACATTGCTTTGCGCATCCTTGAAAGTTTAAGCTCTTTAATAAAATGCTCTACCTTCTGGGAAATGACCACAAAATAACGGGCATACAATCCTGTTACAATTCCCAGGATAAGATAATAGGGAACATTCTTATAGTTAAAAGGATCCCTCGTATAAAACCTGAAAAGCACATCTTCCTGAAGCAGAATTCTGGATAAAAGGCTTCCACATACCGCAGCCACTACCAAAGGTATAAAATCTGTAAAAACCACGCCTGTCAAAAGAATTTCAAAAGCGAACATGATCCCGGCAATCGGAGCATTAAAAGCCGAAGCGATCCCGGCGGTAGCACCTGCCGCCAACAGGAGGGTCCGTTCTTTGTAGCTCAGCCTGTAGGTCTGGGCATAATTGGAGCCGATGGCAGCTCCCGTAACAGCTATAGGACTTTCCAATCCCGCAGAGCCTCCCAATCCCACTGTCACGGCACTCTGGATAATCTGCGAATACATTTTTACAGAAGCTACAATACTCGAGTTCTGGGCAATTTCATATAAGATTGCACCGATTCCTTTCCGGTCCTGCCCTTTGAATATAGTAAGCACAATAGAAGTAGTGAGTACAATTCCCAAAAAAGGAAAGACAATGTAGAACAGGATCTGGTATTCAAAATGAACTTTATGGGTAATAAAATTGTGAATGGTATGCACAAGGGTTTTCAGGACCACTCCGGCAAGCCCCGCAGTACAGCCTACAAGAATTCCGGAGAGTACGAGAAACTGGTTCCTGCTGAGCCTGTTATTCAGCCAGTGAAGGATCAGCTCGTAGCTCCGGGCCTTTTCCAGTCCGTATTCCTGAAAGTCTCTTTTAAATTTTAGAAAGCTTAAATACTTTTTTTTGTTGTGAATTTTCACCTGGAAACCACTTTTAAAATTATAATGGTTCCGTAAATTTATGAAATATCTTTATAAATAATTGATCTGCAACGATGAAAACGGGTGCAAAACGCAGATTAAACAATTGATATAATGAAAGTTAAATCATTTTAAATTATTCTCAAAAACTTTTATTCCGGATTTTGAATGAAATCCTGTGTGGAAGATTCCATACTGTCTTTTTTGAGATTATTGATAAAATAGGAGGGACTTACCCCTGTTTCTTTTTTGAAGACAACCGCAAAAACTTCTCTTGACGAAAACCCGCAGGCCTCGGCCAGATAACTGATTTTGTACTCCCTGTAAATAGGGCTTTCATACAGTTTATTGGTGATATAATTGATCCTGAGCCCGTTGATGTAATTATTGTAATTGTTTCCTTTATATTGTTTGATAATCTCGGAAAGATAACGCGTATTGGTATTCAGGTCGTTGGCCAGGGAAGTCAGGCTGAGATCTTTTCTGGTGAATTTCCGGGATTTTTCAAATTTTTCCAGTTTGGTAAGAATTGTTTTTACCGTTTCATCTGTGATACTGATGCTTTTCTCAGAAGAAACTTCAGGCCTTGTTATGGTTTCCGCCTGAAGCTGATGGGCTGCTTTCAGATTTTTAATCACAATATCATACTTTTTATGCAGCTTTTTCTTGTTTCTGTTCCATAAAAACAACCCGCCAGCCAGCAGAACAGCCATACATCCGCCAGAAAACATAATGATTTTCTGAATATTCCAGGTATAGGCTTCTCCCTGTTTATCCAAAATTTGTTTTACCGGGGAATTAATTGTTTTCTTTTCTTCATTCACAAGGCTGTCATTCAGCTTGGTGTAAAGATTCATGTATTTTTTAGAGGCTTCTTTTTCACCTAATTCTACATAAGATTTGAAACTTACTTCATAAAGATCCCTCCGTATGTAAGGAATACTGAGTGTTTTCTCTGATTGTTCAGCTTTTTGAGCATATTCTACGGCCTGCCTATACTTCTTCTGGTCATAATAGAGCCAGGCATATTCGCTAAGAATGGTGATATTGATACGTTTGGGTACTCCATAATCCGGATTTTGGGAAATTTTCAGAGCTTTAAGGAAGTAGTTTTCAGCATCTTTTATACGGTGTGACGCAACACTTGTCATCCCCAGATTGATGTAAGACAGGGCCAGAAGATGGTATTTTCTGGAGATAAAATCCTTATTTTCACTTATAGAAACGGCACTTTCAAGAGCTTTCTTCTGATAGGCTATTACGGAGTCGAGCGGTGCATTTATATGGGCAAAATATCCACAGATCCCGGTATAGGTTAAAGATTTTAGATAATTCTTTCTGTCGTTGGAAGATACCTTTTCGGAAATCGTGAGTGCTTTTTTATAATCTCTGATGCTTTCATCATTAAAACCGAGTTCGGTATAGGATGATGCCCTAAGTCTGTATACATTGGCTAATTTTGCATTATCTTTTAGCTCAATAGCCAGCTTTTCAGCTTCCGAACTCAGATCAATTACTTTTTTGTGGTTACCTGCATCATAATATCTTGCCATCAATATGGAACTGCTTCCAAGTATACCTTTTGTATAGCCCTGCTTTTTTGAAGCTCTGTAAATCTCGTTAGCCAGCCGTATGGATTGGGCAGGATCGGAGGCAGACAGCTCATCGGCCCGGCTAATTCCTAAGTCAATTTGTGCATTCGTTGTAAATTCAGAATTCATCTGGGCCTGATGAAGTCCGGAAACCAGACAAAAAAGAAATAGAGCAATATTTTTCATCATGTGTGTTTTGAAAGCGCAAATTAAGTACAATATTAATAAAAACTGTACATTAATAGTGTTAGTTTTTCAGAATTCATATGATTAATTAATTTTTTAAACTCACTGAATTACAACTGTTTACATCACCTCAACGATTTCTAATTCTGCTGTTTTTTAATTTTAACGAAATATTCAGAATAGTTGTTCTTTTTTCAGAAATCATTTCATTTAAAGCTTTTCTATGGCAGGTTAAATCTTTAATCTTGTTCCTGAATCCCATGATAGTCCTTAACAGAATCAGGCTTGAAAAATTCTAAAACACAGGTATGAAAAGCAATAGTCCTGTCAACAAGAAGTTTGTCCTATTGCTTTTCCTTTATCTTTTCCCAGGCAATAAATTCCTTACATAAAAAACACAAACAAAAAATATATGGATCTAAAAAACCTGAATATTGGATCGATGATAAAAGAAAAGGCAGACAAAAGCGGGATAGAAATGTCGCGGATATGCAAATTTCTAAACTGCAAGGAAGAGGATGTCATCAAAATGTATGATTCACCTTCTTCCGACACAGAAATGCTATTACGGTGGTGCAAGCTCCTGCAGTATGATTTCTTCAGGCTCTATTCACAGCACCAGATTTTGTATTCCCCACAGTCTTCCATGAACTATATTCAGAAGAAAAATACGCCGGACTCATTGCCTTCTTTCCGTAAAAACCTTTATACCAAGGAGATCATAGAGTTTGTTCTGGACAAGATCAGAAATGGTGAAATGACAAAATCAAGCGTCATTTCTGAATATAAAATTCCCAAAAGCACCCTCTACAAATGGCTGCATAAATACAATATGATGTAAGAATAATATACAATGAAAAACATCCCTGACTACAAAAGAATTTATACAGACCTTATCAATGAAAGGTACCCTGAAAAAAAAGAATTATTCAAATCCATGCTCTCACAAAAGGAATTATCCATACTTGACGTAATTAGATGCAGTACTATGCTTACAGACGGAGAAGATAAAAATGCCTTTACTTTTAATCAAAGACACCGTTGTTTCGACCGGGAGACCATTCTTGAAATGCTGGACTATCAGAAGGAACATGGGTACAGCAATGCTCAGCTCGCCAGACATTTTAAACTAAGCAGGAATACGATTTCAAAATGGAAAAAGAAATTTATTTAGAAATCAAAAATAACCTCTCATTCGGGAGGCTATTTTTTTCTTGAGATACTGTAAAGTATTATTTTCTTGCTTTTAATAAAGACAATGAGAGAAGTCCAATCGCCAATATGCCCATCGCTCCCGCTCCGGCCACCTTGAGTGCTTTGGAAGGAGAAGGCAGTAATGTTTTACCATTAATTTTCATATTCCCCACTGAGGGCCCAAGTATGTTTCCTGAAGTATTTTCTTCGTTGCCAGATTTCTTCATCACCATTCTCAATGCAGCCGATGAAATAGAACGGATAGGGCCGGGAAATAGTTCATAAAGATTTTTAAAAACAACCGATGACCAGTCTGGATAAACAGCCTGTTCAGGATTCTTTGCTGTTTTTACCATTGAGGCAGCAAGCTCACGCGGATCGAACGATGGAGGAGGGGTGCTCAGTTTTATGCCTGAATAATTGGCCGCATGTTCTATCCCTGAAGATTTCTGGAAGCCCTGATACATAGCACAGATATGGATATCAGGAAAATCCGACACTTCACCCTGCAATGTTTCCACCATACCCCGGATTCCAAATTTTGAAGCGGTATAGGCTGTTCCGTATGGGGCAGGCATCCAACCGCCGATGGAAATATTATTGATCAGAATTCCTTTTTTCTGTCTTTTAAATACCGGCAATACTGCATGGGCAGCATGCAAATATCCTAAAAGATTTGTTTTTATAATCTGGTCTGTCACTTCAATAGGGATCTCTTCGAATTTCCCGAAAGCGAGCACTCCTGCGTTGTTTACCCAGCAATCAATTCTGCCATTAATTTTAACAGCTTCTTCTGCAAGACGGTATACTTCTTCAGGAGAAGACATATCGGTAGGTACTGCCATTACTTCAACTCCTGACTTTCTGCATATTTCAGCCGTTTCATTCAGAGCTTCTTCCCCGCGTGCAGCGAGAACAAGATCTGCTCCTTCCTGAGCAAATGCTTCTGCTGCGGCTTTGCCGATACCGCTGGATGCTCCGGTGATCACCACTGTTTTTCCAAACAAATAAGGTTTTTTAGAATTTTTCATATTAATATTTTTAAGGTGGTAAGATGTATATTCTGTTCTTTTCGGAATATTAAGTGATTCAGGCTATTAAATCCGTTCAGTTTAATGCGTCAATCTATTGTTTTTCATTCAAGAACAAGACCAAATGGACTCTGTGACAAACATTTAACATAATATAAATATGTTTCGCAGTTTTTTAAGGGATAGTCTGCACGATGTTTGTATCTGCTTATACCCAACACTTAAATATTCTCAATATGAAAACAGACATTTTAACAGAAAAGCACAGGTTAGGAATTGGTGGAGTAGCTATAGGAACCGCCTTTGAAAATATCAGTGATGAAGAATCTTACCAAATACTTCAAACCGCATGGGATCTGGGGATTCGTTATTATGATACTTCACCGTGGTATGGCCTCACCAAAAGTGAAAGAAGATTCGGGCATTTTCTAAAGGATAAGGACAGAAATGAATTTGTATTTTCCACTAAGGTAGGAAGACTGTTTCATGAAGTTCCGGAATCAGAAGTTCCCCCTACCATGTGGAAAAAACCATTGAACTATGATTTTAAACACGATTATACTGCAGACGCCATCAAAAAATCGATTGAAAGCAGTTTAGAGCGAACAGGACTAAGCCATATCGACATTGTTTATGTTCATGACCTTTCCGAAGATCAGGTAGGAGACCGGTATCCATATTTTCTGGAACAGGCAAGAAAAGGAGCATTTAAAGTTCTTTCCGAACTGCGTGACCAGGGGGTCATCAAAGCATGGGGGATGGGAGTAAATAAAATTGAACCTATTCTCGACTGTATAGATTCCGCAGACCCGGATATCTGCCTTTCTGCCACCCAATATTCGATTCTTGAGCATGAAGATGCGGTGGACAGGCTTCTGCCCGCTGTAAAAAAAGCAGGAGTAAAGCTGGTTTCCGGTGCAGGGTACAATTCAGGGTATATTGCCGGAAGAGAACGATACAATTATAAAGATGTAATTCCAAAAGGCATGGCTGAAAAACGAGCTGCCATAAAAGATATTGCCAGAAAGTATAATACAGATATTGTACATGCTGCCCTGCATTTTGTACTGGCATCGGATGAGTTTGCATCTATAATTCCCGGAGCCAGCAAACCGGAACAGGTTAAAGATAATCTGGAAGGGCTTAATGCTGAGATTCCTGCAGATTTCTGGAATGAACTAAAATCTGAAGGACTTATTTATGAAAAGGCACAGGTGCCCGGATCATAAAATTTTAAAGCTTTTTCAAAATATAAAAACCTCTCATGACGGGAGGTTTTGTATTTTTAACTAAACTACTTTTGCTTTACGTACAATCTTAGCCAAAAGGTCAGGAAAGAATCTTTTAAGATAAGCTCCCATCACTTCCTGTCCGCCTATAGAAGCCTGATTTTTCTTTTTTCCTATAGCTGAAAGCATTTTCCGGGCGAAAACATCAGCAGGCATCCCTTTCTTAGTGGCATCATCCATAGTTCCCTGCAATGAGCCATTACCGGTAACTGCATTGATGGAAATATTGGTCTGTACAAATCCGGGACAAATGATTGTCACTGTAATATTCTTTGTATACAATTCGGCACGCAGGCTGTCGAAAAACCCGTGGAGTGCATGTTTTGCAGCGGCGTAACTGCTTCTCATAGGTGCCCCGAAAATTCCCATCAGGCTGGAAACTACGGCAATATGTCCGCCACCGTTTCTGATCATGTAGGGAAGGACGGATTTGGTAAGGGCTACTGTTCCTATAAAATCAATATCTATTAAACGCTTATCCACTTCTATATCGGTTTCCATAGCCAGGGAACGCTGGGAAAGCCCGGCATTATTGATCAGAATATCTATTTTCCCAAATCTGTCTACAGCTTCTGATACAATATCCGGCATCTTTTTATAATCTTCCAGGTCCAAAGGTAGTACAGTGAAACGGCCAGATTCAAGACCTGCTTTTTGAGCAACCGCATCCAGCTGGTCTTTATTTCTTGATGAAAGAATAATTTTTGCCGTGCTTTTCATCGCCAGTTCATTAACCAAGGCTTCTCCGATTCCTGAGGACGCTCCTGTAATCCAAACTACTTTATCATTGAAATAACTTTTCATCTTTGCTTTTTTAGTGTTTATTTTAAACTTTTACATTCATCATTTGTTTACTATTGACGTTTAAAGTTCCGCTATGTATTTTCCTGCTTTCATTCCGGAAAAGATACATCCTCCAAGAAAGGTTCCTTCCAGCGCACGGTAGCCATGCATTCCGCCACCTCCGAAGCCTGCGGCTTCTCCTGCTGCATACAGTCCGTCAATTACAGTATCGTCTTCCCTCAGTACCTGTCCGTTAAGGTTGGTTTTGATACCTCCCAATGTTTTCCGGGTAAGAATATGAAGCCGTACAGCGATTAAAGGTCCGTTTTTAGGATCCAATATTTTATGCGGAGCCGCAACACGGCCTAATTTATCTCCCAGATAATTCCTTGTATTCCTGATATAATTTACCTGTGTATCTTTTGAATACTTATGGTCCAGTTCACGGTCCCTGGCTTCTATCTGTTCCTTTATTTTATCGTAACTCAAATGGCGGGCACCCGAGAGTTCATTCATTCTTTCCACCAAGTCTTTCAGGTCATCCGAAACAATAAAATCTTTTCCATGTTCTTTAAATGCTTCTACAGGTCCCGGTGCTTTTTTACCAAAAATTCTCTTCAGAAAAAGGGGATAGTCCTTATTGGTGATATCCGGGTTTTGTTCTGATCCGGAAAGGGCAAATTCTTTTTTAATGATTTTCTGGGTCAAAATAAACCACGAATAAGAAAATCCTGTATCCTGTATATGCTTGAGGGTTCCCAAAGTATCAAATCCTGGCAAGAAAGGAGCTGGTAGGCGGTTTCCCTTTGCATCGAACCATAAAGAAGAGGGACCGGGCAGTATTCTGATGCCGTGTTTCGGCCATATCGGGTTCCAGTTCTGTATTCCTTCCGTGTAGTGCCACATCCTGTCCGGATTGATGATATGGGCTCCTGAATTTTCAGCAATACCGATCATTTTTCCATCTACATAGGCAGGTACACCGCACACCATATTTTCCGGAGCTTTTCCTAATCTTTCCGGCCAGTTTTTTCTTACCAACTCATGGTTGGCTCCTATGCCGCCGGATGCAATGATGATGTGTGAAGCATGGTATTCAAACTGTGCTGTGACGTTCCTGTTGGTTTCAGCACCTCTTTCTTTATCGTCATTCTCAAGGATATCACCTTTGAGACCTTTGATTCTGCCGTTTTCTATGATCAGCTCAGTTACCCTGTGCCTGAATTTCATCTGTAAAAGCCCGTTCTCTTTTGCTTGGTAGGCCTTATCTACAAATGGCTTTACGACTCCGGTTCCGGTACCCCAGCTTACGTGGAAGCGCGGTACAGAGTTTCCATGACCGGTTGCTGACCCGTCACCACGTTCCGCCCATCCAACCATGAACATAAATTTAATTCCCAGCTTAGACACATAGGCATATTTTTCATAAGCTGCGAATTTCAGATAAGCTTCGGCCCATTTTCTGGGCCAGTAATCTTCTTTACGGTCAAAACCTGCTGTACCTTTCCAATCCTGAAGAGCCAGCTCATAAGAATCCCTAATTCCCATTTTGCGTTGCTGGGGAGAATTAATCAGAAACAGGCCGCCAAATGACCAGAATGCCTGGCCTCCTATATTCTGTTCCGTTTCCTGATCAAGGAGGAGTACTTTTTTTCCTGCATTGGTAATTTCCATAGCAGCGGTAAGTCCTGCTAATCCTGCTCCCACAATGATAGCATCAGGCTGGAATTGTTCTTCCATGGTATTGATTTGCTTTTGTTTTACTGAATTTTATTTCCTATAATAAATATATAAAATATTTCATATCCGCATGTTGAAAAATTAATGCACCGTATTTTGGCTCTGGCAGGATATGACCTCATAAAAAAACAGGTCAGAAAAAGTATTCCTGACCTGTTTTTATGTAAGCAAGTTTCGATTTTTTATCAGAGAGGTCTTTTACCGGTAATGATATTGTAAAGGATCACAATAATGGCAATTACCAATAGTACGTGCACTAAGTAACCGGTACTGATTCCCGGTACAACACCTAACATTCCAAGAAGCCAAACAATAATACAAATGACAGCGACTAACCATAATAAATTTCTCATGACTTTAAATTTTTAATGTTATTTCCTCATTTAATACACATTCTGTGCCTTTATGTAATAAAATTTCCAATAATATTTAAAATGTGGTATCTATACTATATTTACAGCAGGAATAAATTCAGTCAATGAAAGGATTATTCAGATTAATAACATACTTATTTACAGTGTATTAAAGCCGAAATAAAATTAACACATCTAAAGATTTTAAATCCTCCTTTCTAAGAGGTTTTCCGGTCCAGTGCAAAGCAGTTATCTTCTATTTTACTGATCAGGATGTAAAAGAAAAGGGCATAGATCATTTGTATTCCCATTGCTTCCCAGTCTTCAACGGTACTGCTTCCAAAAAGAAGCATGATAATAAGTGCGGCGCCCGCCATGTTTGCCAAACGGGTTTTAAAGCCGATAATAAGGAGACCGCCAATTATGAATTCCAAAAATGGGAGAGTTGTGCTAAATAAGTGTACAAAAGGTTGCGGAAGCCAGCTTTTTTCAAAACCTTTTTCCATTCCCTGAGCAAAAACGGAAAGTTTGGGAATTCGGGCAAGACCATGTCCCAGAAGATTTACTCCCATGGATATACGCAAAAGGGCATAAGCTATATTTTTATTCATACTATTTATTTTTTTTAGTTATTATATTTTTCTTCGCTGTTATCTACTGGGGTTGCAGGATCATTCATCACCATTTTTGCAATATCATCTTTACGCATAAAAACGACTCCCTGCCTTTCTTTAGTATATCTGATAAATTCTTCCATAGCATGAACCATTGCCGGAGTACCGCCAATCCTGTCATGGAAACTGATGCTCATCATTCTTCTTTTGGAAGCTCCTTCTTCATACAAACGGTCAAACTCAAACTTCAGCTGGGTAAGAAACTGATCCGGGCTCCAGTGTTTGCCTTCAATATTCACAATATCGTTATTTCTGAGGGTATAAGGAATTACAACAAAATTTTTGCCATTGACTTTGGTAATGACAGGTTCATCGTGACTGAGATCATCTATATGATAAAGGAAACCCAGCTCCTGCAGGACCTTTAAAGTATTAGGGCTTCTTCTGAGCCAGTTGCAGTTGTAGCCCAAAGCTTTCTGTCCAGTAATTTTTTCCACTGCGTCCACACCGTCTTTTACAAAATGCAGCTCATCCGTATAGTTTTTATTCCACTGGTTGTCCCACGCAAGGCCATGAGCTGCTATTTCATGGCCTCCATTGGCAATGGCCCTGGCAATTTCCGGATATTTTTCGGCAGCAGTACCTACAACATGGGAGGTTACTTTTATATTATATTTTTTCCACAGATCCAGCATACGGTAAATTCCCTCGTTTGCTCCATAACGATACCAGCTTTCTGCAGCAAGATCCGGCTGCCCTTTAGGAAGGGGAGTTCCACTGAAAGGGCTTTCTGCTCCTTCGGGCTGGCCTCCGGTTTCAAACTGCATGGATACTGAGATAACCAGGCGGGCGCCGTTGGGCCAGTATTTTTTGGATATTGATTCTGTCTTTTCAGATTGTTCATGGGTGCCTTTCCTATTCTTATCGATACAGGAAGCCAGCATCATTACGGATGCGATCAGGAAGGCAGATTGTTTTAAATGTTTCATTTTAAAAAGTTTTTGTTCTGCAAAATTGATCAATAACCGGTGGGTTTATGTTGTAAAAATTTATGCTAAATTTGTAAAAATCCATTCATTCATGAAGCGTATTGTTAACTTCAGTTCTTTTAATGTTTTCAGTATTGAAAAGGAAATCTGGGATATAGAATACCATAATCACAATTTTTATGAGCTGATTGTCATTGCAAGCGGAAAAGGCACTCATCACCTGAATGGTGTTACTTTTACCTATCAGAAAGGGGATGTCTTTCTGCTGAGACCCAGCGATGCTCATGAATTTTCTATAAAAAGTAAAACTAAGTTCATTTATATCAAATTCACAGACAATTATATCTGGGAAAGTCTTCATACTGATAAGAAAAGCGAGCTTAATAAAGTAATCCGCCTCATGATGGAAGACAGCTCTTTGGTTTATGAATCAGCCATAAGAAACAAAGCAGACAGGGAACATATGTTGCAGCTTGCCAGTATTCTTCTTTATGAATTCAGCAATAAAAGTCTTTACAATAAAGAAACAGCATCAGATCTTTTTTCTGCAATGATTACTATCCTGATCAGAAATACAATGAACAGCGGAGGCATGGAACGGGTATCGAAAGAGATCAGCCCGGCAGAAAAAATCCTTTATTATATTAATGTAAATGCAATGGATGCCGATAAAATGAAGCTTGAAAACCTTGCGAAAGAATTCATGCTTTCCCGGAATTACATCAGCATTTACATTAAAAAACAGACAGGATTTTCCATACAGCAGCATGTGATGCATCAGAAAATTAAGGCTGCTGAAAAACTTTTGAAACAGAGTAATTATCATATCAATGAAATTTCGGATCGACTTGGATTTAATGATGCCAGCCATTTTAATAAGATCTTCCGGAGCTATAAAAATATGACGCCATCAGCATTCAGGAAAAAAAAATTAACCACATGATCGATTATTATTCTTAAAGCCTTATCTTAAGGTTATGAAAACAAGCGCCGGCATTTTATTGTTTAAAAGAGAGAAAAATAAACTGTATTATTTTCTGGTTCACCCGGGCGGACCTTTCTGGAAAAATAAAGATACAGGCGCATGGTCTGTCCCGAAAGGAGAGGTGCAGCCTGATGAGGATCCTCTGGACCGGGCTTTAACTGAATTTAAGGAGGAAACCGGCCAAGTGATCAAAGGAAAATTCACAGCGCTCACACCGGTTAAGCAGAAAGGCGGCAAAACTGTTTATGCCTGGGCTATGGAGGGTGACATTGAATTATCCGGGCTTTACAGCAATACATTACGGATAGAATGGCCTCCAAGGTCTTCAAAAATGATCGAAATTCCTGAGGTAGATCAATGGGAATGGTTTGAATCTGAAGAAGCTCAAAAAAGAATCAATCCGGCACAGGCCGCCTTCATCACAGAACTGGAAGAATTAGTGAATACGCAGGAATAAAATTTACTTTTTAATCCCGATAGATTTTAGAGCATTTGCCGTAAGATAAATGTCATCGAAAACAGTCAGGGATTCAATATCGTTAAAAGCCGTTGACAGCAGGTCATTTTTATTAAAAGAGATTTCTATAGACTGGTCATAGGAAGCTACAATCCTTACCACCGAATATCCGTTGTAGGCAATGGTGAAACCTTCAAACAGGCAGTTCTTTTCAGCTTTCTGATATTCTGTATATTCCTCAAATCCGGCTGTATCATTTCTTTTTACGTTATTATGATCAAGAGATTTCCAGGAGGTGTAATTTTTAGGTTCTTTCAATACATTTCCTTGCGGATCTACAGGAACAAACATTCCAAGAGTCAAAGGTTTTCTTAGAAGATTGGCATAGTTTTTCATCAGACGCAAAGTCTGAAGGTCGGCATATCCTTCGTTAGAGTAATACTCAATAACAAAATCTGTCATCGGAATCAGCTTGTGGGAAGCTTCAGTCGGCATAATGGGTGTTTTCTTTTCTGAAAATAAAAATAGTACTTTTATTTGCTTTTCCAAACATTAATCTGATTCAGATACAGGAATGCTGATGC
Organism: Chryseobacterium oranimense; assembly: GCF_900129755.1. Lineage (GTDB taxonomy): Bacteria > Bacteroidota > Bacteroidia > Flavobacteriales > Weeksellaceae > Chryseobacterium > Chryseobacterium oranimense. Next base: position 61,486 of record NZ_FQWT01000003.1, on the reverse strand, counting down.
TGAAGGTTTTAGAGGTCCGGATAGCAGGCAACATTATAATTCTTTAGCTCCGGAACATTTCGGACATATTCCGCTCACTATAAAATTGTATTCCTGTGCTGTAAAGCCGGGAGGCAGGCTGATATCAGGAACTGCATTTTCAATACACGTTACGGAATGACATTCTTTGCAGTTAAAGTGAATATGATTGTGCGCATGTTTTTCCGTACTGCATTTCCCGCTGCATCTGGCGAAATTCACAACTCCGTCTATGTTGACAATTTTATGGATGAGTCCTTCATTTTCAAGTCTTTCCAAAACTCTGTAAATGGTCACCCTGTTGCAAAGATTGCCCAGTTTTTTCTGAATGTCGGGTTGGGAGAGTGCTACGTCAGAATGGTTAATGACATTTAAAATTTCAGTTTTAGCCTGAGTATTTCTGATCTGTTTCATTTTTAATGCAACAAAGTTGCTTTAATTAAAATTTTATCTATACTTTTGCAACAAAGTTACAATAAGAAATTTAAATCCCGATCTTTATGAAATCAAAAATTCTTGATGCTGTAGGTATTTCCGCAGCAGTTCTGTGTCTTATTCACTGTATTGCTTTTCCGCTTCTGATGATCATTCCTTTGGGAATATCCCACAATCCGTTTATTGATCTCACTTTTCTTATTATTGGTGCCGTAGTGGTCTACAGAATTACTAAAAATATGCCCTGGAACCGACTGAAATTTCTTTTCTGGATTTCCATTGCCCTGATTGCTGTTTCCGTCTTGACGGACCTGATTTTTGAATTTCATATTCCATTGATTTATGCAGGCGCAGCAGGATTAATTACAGGCCATATCATAAATTTCAGGAATCACAAGCATTAGTAATTCCTGTAAGAATTAGCAGATGATATATTTAAATGAAAATTCACAATTAATTAATGCAACATTGTTTCTTTAATTGAAATTACCCTCTAACTTGCCATACGAAATTTTACCAAGATGAACAGACGTAAGTTTTTAAAAGGTTCAGCATTACTGTCCGGCCTATTCACCCTAAATCCGGTTGACTTTTTTGCCAATGGAGTAAAAGAAATTCCCGATCCTAAAAACAAGGCAAAAAATATTATTTTCATGATCAGTGATGGAATGAGTTCCGGAACCCTTGCCATGGCCAATCTGTATTCTCAGAATATCCTGGGCAAGAACGGAAACTGGATGAGCCTGTATCTTGAAAACAAAGTTTCCAGGGCATTGATGGATACTGCTTCTGCAAGTTCTATTGTTACCGATTCTGCTGCAGCCAGTTCGTCTTTTGGGGGAGGCTATCGGGTAAGGAATGGTGTTCTTAATATCGGAGCCAACGGAGAAAAGCATATCCCGGTCTGGCAAAAATTTAAAAAAGCAGGAAAAAAAACAGGCTGCGTAACAACAGTAACCATTACCCATGCCACTCCTGCAGGTTTTTGCGTTAATTCCGACAGCAGAAATGCAGAAAATGAAATAGCCGAAATGTATGCTGAAATAGGTTTTGACGTGATGATGGGCGGCGGAGATGAATTTTTTAATCCTTTAAAAAGAAAAGATAAGAAGGATGTTTATAGTCTATGCCAACAGAAAGGCTACCAGATCCTTAAAAGTAAAGCTGATCTTAATAAAGCAGAAAAGGGTAAGAAAGTTTTAGGAATATTCAATTCCGGAGCTTTACCATATTCCATCGACAGAAAAAATATTCCTGAGCTGCAGCAAACCCCATCCCTTGCTGAAATGGCTCAAACTGCAATTGACCAGATGAAAGATCATAAAGAAGGCTTTGTTTTACAGATCGAAGGCGGAAAAGTTGACTGGGCAGCCCATGCCAATGATATTTCAGCTTTAATCCATGACCAGCTTGCTTTTGATGAAGCGATAAAAACGGTAATTGATTTTGCAGAAAAAGACCAGAATACGCTGGTAATAATCACCACAGATCATGGTAATGCCAATCCGGGAACGATTTACGGTCCTGATGCTACCCAGAATTTTAACAGCATTTCCAATTATAAATTTACAAACGAATACATCCTGAATGCCATTCATTCTGATTTTAATCTTCAGCAGATAAAAGACTGGATCTATGAGACCAACACAATAAGTCTTGCTGATGATGAAGCGAAACATTTGCTCAGCTTTTATTCAGGACTTGAAAGACAGGAAGGAGGAATTTACAACTATAAGAAACTTCCTTTTAAAGCGTATTCGGAAATTCAAAAAAAACATAATTCTGTCGGCTGGATCAGCATGGACCATTCCGGGGATTATGTGGAAGTAGCAGTGTACGGCCCGGGGAGAGAGCTTTTACCGCCTTTTATTAAAAATACAGACCTGCATTATCTGATGCTGAAAGCGGGACAAATATAAATTAGTAAACTTTAAATGAATCAAAAACAGGAATGATCAGGATCTTGGTTTGCTTACATACTTATTTCCTTTTACATAAAAACGCCATGGCAGCAAGGCATCTTCCTCGGCATAAGCCACCCCGATTCTTGGGCCGGCTACAATGCTATCAGCAGCGTATCTGATGCCGTGATCTTCAATCCATATTTCATGTTCAGTCAAATCTTTTTTATTGAAAGAACGGTCAATACCTAAAGCCTTAGCTGCCGAGCCCGGTCCTGATGAAATAGCAGGCCTGGAGGCAGGCATATTTCGTCTCAGCTCCATAATATCAGACCCGATTAAAGGTTCTACAGCTCTCACCAATACAGCATGCGGCTCGTCTTCAACGGAGCTTACGATATTAAAAAGATGATGGATCCCATAACATAAGTAAACATAGGAAACACCGCCAGGATGGTATAATGTTTCTGTACGGCTGGTACGGCGGCCTCCGTAAGCATGGGAAGCTTTATCCAATACCCCGAAGTAGGCTTCGGTTTCCACGATGATGCCAGCCGTGACATCTCCGTCAATTTCGGTAAAAAGTACTTTCCCCAGAAGGTCTTTAGCCAGAAAAATGACGTCCTGGTTGAGATAATAGGAAAGGGGAAGCTTTAATTTCATTTTTTTGATCATACTTAAAGTTACTGCAAAGGTAAACATCAGCTTTTATAAATCAATATATCAGTGCTGGCATCCGGAATTATATGCATAAAAAAAGCCCTTTGACAGGGCTCTTTATGTACTGCTGTAATGATTATTTAGCCTTGCTGTTAAGAGCAGTATCGGCAATTTTAGTTAACAGCTGATCGCATTTTTTTTCTTCATTGAGAGTCGCTAGAAGGTTCTTTAAGCAGTCTTTCTCTTTAAGAACTTTGGCATATGCGGCAAGTGAGCCATAAGTAGCAATTTCGTAATGTTCCACTTTTTGTGCTGCAGCAATGATCCCTGCATCTCTTACGGGTCCGGCTTCCGTTTCTTCCATGATGCTTTTTCCTTCATCCAGCAATCCCTGCATGGCATCACATTTTTTAGCCTGGGCTTTTTTTCCGAGAGAAGCGAAGCATTCTTCAAGTCTTTTCACATGGATTTCCGTTTCATTAAGATGCTGTTCAATAGCCGTTTTCAGCTTTTTGTCTGTAGCATTTTTATGCATTTTAGGAAGTGCTTTTACAAGAGCTTTTTCTGCCCAATAGATGTCTTTCAGCGAATCCTCAAACAGATCTTTCAATTGTTTGGCTGCATCTTTTTTAGCAGGCGTCTTTGCTGTTTTTTTCGCTGTAGTTTTCGACGTTGTTTTTCTTGCTGTTTTTTTAGTTTCCATAATAATTATAATTTAGTGTTGATTTTGTTATCTGATAGTTGCAATTATAGGACCAGCCTGCAATTCCGGGTATTCGTGTGGTAGCTGCGAACAAGGGAACTATATATTCTGAAGATTATTTTCCATGAAGAAAATAGTTGCCTGGAAAGGGTAGAAGAACCGTTAATCTTCCGGCTCTTTCCTGAAACTTACCACTTCATAGTCATCAGTTGAGCTGTATTGTTTACAGCTGCTGTCATTAAACTGATCTGGATTCTTCGAAAAATCTTCGACATATTTTGCACTTTCTCCAGTATCAGCCGGTGTAATAATAATATGATAATTCTGAATTACGGATTCATCCGCTTTTTTTACAGCTTCTTTTTTATATTCTAATGCTTCGGTGTATTTCATAAGATATTTTATTTTTCGAAAATTAATCTGCCGTCGAAAGGTTCACTCCATTTTATAAAAATCTGGTCGTTCAGCCTGGTAATCATGGCCTGAATGGTTTCATACTCGCCGTTTTCATTTTTTCTTTCAACCGTGAGATTCGATCCCTGGCCGATTTCCTTTATGCTAAATTCTAACTGATACTGATTTTCATTATTCAATATGAATTCCGCTTTTGTAAAATTTCTATTTAACATGGGATAAGGTTTTATTTTTAGAATAATGAAGAAATTATGCCAATATAAACCTGAATTTCATTTTAATTTAAAAATATGCTTTTTATTTTCACAATACTATATTGATGGTCAGTATGATGGAATAGTTATTGCCTTAGTGAAATTAATAGAGGTCTTAAATCAACCCAACATGAAAATAGCAACATATAATGTGAACGGAATCAACGGCCGGTTACCGGTTTTGCTGCAATGGCTGGAAGAAGCACAGCCGGATATCGTCTGCCTTCAGGAGTTAAAAGCTCCGCAGGAACGTTTCCCTTTAAAAGAAATCAACGCGGCAGGATATGAAGCTCTATGGCATGGACAGAAAAGCTGGAATGGAGTAGCTATTCTTGCCAAAGGTCTGGAAATTACAGAAGTTCAGCGAAGTTTACCCGGAGATCCTGAAGATGTTCAGAGCCGGTATCTGGAAGCTATTATTGGCCAGATGGTTATATGCTGTCTTTATCTCCCCAACGGAAATCCTTATCCGGGACCTAAGTTTGATTATAAACTGGAATGGATCAAACGTTTGAAAAAACGGACGAATCAGCTTATTAAAATGGAACTCCCTGCGATTCTCATCGGGGATTTTAATATTATTCCTGAAGCAAAAGATGTTTATAAGCCTGAACGTTGGGAAAATGATGCATTATTCAGGACAGAAGTCAGAAAAGCATACAAAGATTTGTTGAGTAAAGGCTGGCTTGATTCTATACGGACCCTGTATCCCGATGAAACGATCTATACGTTCTGGGATTACCTGTATAAAGCCTATGACCGGAATGCAGGGATAAGGCTGGATCATATTCTTTTAAGTCCGTATCTTCATTCTAGTTTGCAATCGGGCGGAGTTGACAAGCATGTCCGCGGCTGGACGAAAAGCAGTGACCATGCTCCTGTATGGATTCAACTGGAAAAGTAAAACACTTATATTTCATGAACCATCCGGAAAGTAAGGTTGATCCGTGGTTTCATCGTTTTGACAGATTTGGCAATGCGGTGTTCCCAATGTTCCTGCAAATCTCCTTTCATAATCAGCAATGAACCATGCTGAAGCGGCAGGCTGTACCTGTTCTGATGCTGATCTGTTTTCCGGAAATCAAAATTCCTTACCTGTCCAAGGCTTACTGAAGCAATTACAGGGCGGTTTCCCAGTTCACTTTCCTTATCACGGTGCCAGGCTACGGAATCGTTTCCGTTACGGTATAAATTCAGTAATACGGAATTAAACTGATAGCCGGATGATTTTTCTATCTGCTGCTTCAAAGCTAACAATTCCGGCAGCCACGGATTGACATTGAAGGAGTTTCCTCCCAGCCTGTATGTTTTGGTTTCATCTCCGTACCATGCAGTCAGCCGGGGTGTCAGAACTGTTTTATCATACATTTTCTGGGTTCTCTGTTTCCAGGGAACGGTGCGAAGAAGGAACCCTTCAAGCTCAGAAGCTTCGTGTGCAGGCAGGAAATGCGGTGTATATTCAAGCAGCTCTTCCGGAAACCGGAAGTATTCGTCTGCATTAAATAAACTTAGCTGGTCCATACCTTTACGCTTTATATTTTTAAGATTTACGGCGGACGGACAATTTTTTATCCAGCTGCTTGATATCCTGTTTCAGTTCCCGAAACATTTCTTTAAAATTATAATTATCATAATCTCCGGGCTCAAAATCTTCAGGGAAAATCCCTGATGCATACTGCCAGATCTCAACAATTTCTTCGAAAGGAATATCGTACGGCTCGTAGAATGAATTGTCTGCACTTACACAAATGCTGTTTCCTTTTCTTTCTTTAAAACGCTTATAGGTAATTCCGTCATTTAAAGTGATGAAAACGTAAGTTTTTCCTGGTTTAAGCTCATCTACTCCCTCTACATATTTTCCTACAATATAAGAACCATCTCTAAACGGCGGCATAGAATCTCCGTCTGCCGGGAATGCCCTGTATTTACCGTTAGTGAGGAATGGCAGTGCTATCCTCTGAAGGCTTTCTATATACCCAACGTCACTGTATCCTTCCAGGTATCCCATTGATGCTTTCTGCGGAATAATTTCTATCGTATCATTTCCCAGGTCATCTACGGCTACCGGCAGTACGATCCTGTTATCCGGAAGCTTCAGCATATCTTCCACCGGATATTTGCAGATATCTACAGAAACCAGCAGATCAATACTTACATGGAAGTATTTGGCTATTTTTACAAGCAGCCCGATAGGCGGCTCGGATACTCCGTTTTCGTATTTGGAATACCGTACACGGGAAATAGCAAGCTCATTGGCTACGGATTGCTGGGAGAGGCTTCTTTTATCTCTTAAAAAGCGAATATTATTTGAGAAAATTGACATTGATACAAAATATATCAACAAAAATACAAATTCTGATTAAAAAATACCTCTGATTTATAAGATAAAACCCGGCATTTTATCTAATTACTTCTCTTTAAGCTCTTTATTGATGCGGTTTTCTGCATTTTTGGCTTTCTGCTCCTGGGCTTCTTTTTCTTTTCGCTGCTGGCGCCTTGTTTTCTTTTCAGCACGTCTTTCTTCACGGATCACTTTATTGGATTTTTTATTGTATAAAGCATCGATGATTCCCTGACCGGTTTTACTGAAGATTTTAATTTTCGGCTTGGCGTGGGTTCCGGTGACCACAATAGGAAAACCAATCCACCCACCCGGAGGCAGCCCGACTCTTACCCTTAAGTCCAGCAATCCGTTGAAGCTTGTTGTTCCGCTTATTGAAGGTCTCAAAACAGAGACTTTAAAAGTGAATTTATCTACATGGATCAGGTTATTCTTGATGTGGGTCTCAATATTTACGCCTTTCATATCCGGATTATCAAAGGCTTTGGCCCCAAGATTATCGCCTACGGCAGAAAGCATTTTTAAATTTTTTACTTCCACATCCCGGAGGTTAACAATTCCTCCACCTTCCAGAGACGGATAAATAGGGCTCATATTCTTATCAAAATCACCTTTCAGCTTGTAATTGAGTGAAACGATTCCTTTTACATTCTTTGCTGCAGTTACCATTTCCCGGACCATATCAATTTCTTTATATGCCCTCTGTACATCAAAATCCTGAACTTTAAGGGATACATCATAATTAGCCGTCAGGGGAGATTCATCCTGATAGCGGGCATCTATATTCATACGGCTTCCGATGATATCAAATGAAGTGTTTTTAAGATAAACTTCGCCGGTATTCACGGAGGCATTTCCTTTAAGATGATTGAGCATTAATCCTTTGAATTCAACTTTTTTTGTATTGACTTCCAGAGAAACATCAAGGTTTTTCGGAATAATGACGACACCGCTGCTTTTCGGGTTTTCTACTTTTGCATATTCCACTTCAATGGATTTATCTGTATTATCGCCGTTTTTTAGCGCCATGAATTCATCAATCAGGATATAATTGGAGTTCAGCCCGAATTTTCCATGCAGAGTTCCTTTTCTTTCAATAAAATAGTTGATGGTATTCAGGAGGTAGCCATTTAAGGCAAAATCAGATTTTCCATAGGTGGCCAAAAATTTTCTGAACCACATTTTTTCGTTCTCAAACCTGAAGTTTCCTTCCCGGATGAAAAATGATTTCGGAAGGTATTCTGTGGTGGCTTTGATGTTTTTCAAAATCAGAGTTCCTTTGTTATCGAGCTTGCTATACTGGCCGGTAGTGGCATAACTCTGTCTTCCGTTTAGGGAAAGATCTGCCATAATCAATCCACTGATATCGAATCCTTTTTTGGCAAAGACTTTATAAATTCTTCCTACGTTTAAAACACCTTTTGCCCGGACTTTATACAAAAGATCTTCAAAATCCTGCAGGTCGGCATTTACAAAGACAGGGTTTCCTTCAAAATCGAAGCTGAAAGGATCCAGTTTAACGCCCAAACTCCTGAAAGTACCATCAGTATTTACAATATTGGCGATCAAATTGATGTTTTGAATAGGGTTGGGATAATATTTTGTTTTAACCAGCCCATTTTTAAGATGAAGGTACCCATTCGTTTTCGGAAATAATTTTTTATCCAGGCTGAATATGCCATTGGCTTTAATATTGGTATCCATCAGCCCGCGAATATCAATATCTTTCAAGCCTAGTGCCTGATCAAGTGTCTGAAGGTCTACAGCTCCTTTTATATCAGCATTGACCTGCATTTCATTAAGGCCTTTGGTTTTTATGTAAGCCCTGAAATTATTATTCGGGCCAAGATCAAAACTCAGTTTCTTTACATCTACACCCAGCTGATTGGCATCCAGCGAAGGAAGATCTATATTCAGATCCATATTAAGATTGTTCATCGGAACGGGTGCCTTCCCGTTGGATACGAAGCCGTTTTTAACCAAAAGACGGACTTTGGCTCTCGGCTTGATTTTTTTCGGCTCACTGAATCTGCCTTTAATGTGAAAATACAGATCACTGTTACCTTCAATTTTGGTATCTTTTGCCCAATCCAGGTATTGCGGGGGCAGAACGGAGATCATTTCCCGGATCGTGGTTTTTTCAGATGCCGCCTTGATATCCATATTGTATCCGTCTTTCAAAATACTGATAAATCCTATGAATTTTAAAGGAAGTTCGTTGATTCTTAATTCATTTTTTTTCAGCACAAAAGTTAAGGCATTGGTGTTGATTCTTGTGATCAGGTCCGCATGTAAGGTTTTCTGTTTCGCGTAATAGATCCTGTTCAGACTGAAATCTACTTTATCAATATCAAGATTGGTTTGAAGGTCGAAAATATCTTCACTTAAACCTCCTTTTCCGGTATAATTCAGGCCTTTGGCATCAACAAGAACTCTGGCCGAATGGTCGTTGTATCTGATATTCCAGTTTTTGAATTTAATAAGATCCAGCTTTATAGAGGCTCCGGCTTCTGTACTGTCTTTGGGTTTTGCCGATGGTTTTGAAACATATACGTTATAATTGGCTTCTCCTTTCGTGTTTACAAAAACATTTGCATTGGCGTCGGTTACATAAATTTCATCGATCTTTACTTCACGGTTGAAGATCAGGTTTTTCAGATTGATTCCTACTGCCACTTCTTTTGCTGTAAGTAAGGTATCATTTTGGAAAGGTTTTGAGCCCTGCAAAACAAGGTTATCCACAGAAACAGTAAGGGAAGGGAAGTGCCGGAAAAAAGTAAGATGGGTTTTCTTGTAATCGAGTTTTCCCGCAAGATGCTTGTTGGCAAATATTTTTACCTGCTGAGAAATAGTTCCCGGAAACAGAATGGGAAGAATAAACATTAAAAACAGAATTGACGCTATTGAAATTCCTGTCCATTTCAGAATCTTCAAAATTATTTTTTTAAACCTTTCCATAAGTCATAATTTTGATTGTTATCCTCATTACATATTTAATAACAATAATTAAATATTTCTAATCTAAAATTAAGCCATTTAAGTAATTTTCTTGGTTTACAGTTCTTTTTCAACATGGAATACTCCTTTATCTGAAATAATTCTCATCAATTTAATTCTTCAGAGTTTTAAACTACAGTAGCGCTATTTATCACGGAAACAATTCAGTTTTTAAATAATGATATATGCATTAAATAGTCATTATGTTAATTAAATGTAAATTAATAAATATTTTTTATCATAATATTTCTTTCATATTATAATTATTCATAAATTAGTGATGTAATAATCACAAAAAAAATTTATTATCATGAAAAACTTAAAAAAATTGAACAGAAACGAGTTGAAGACAATTTCAGGTAACGGAATATTCGATAACATCGGTGGTGTTATCGGCGGTCTGGGCGGAGTAGTTACCGGAGCAGTAGGCGGCGTGGGCACTATCGTTGGAGGTGTCGTAACCGGTGTAGGCAATACCGTTGGTGGCGCAGTAAATGCTACAGGTCAGCTTGTAGGCACTACATTGTGCAATGTACAGTGCGTGATCAACGGAGTAGTGCATATCCAGTTGCTTTCATGCGGATCTACCTGCTAAAAAAAGGATAAAAATTAGAAATGAACCGCTCTGAAAAGAGCGGTTTTTTTATAGACCAAAGCCTGACAAGTCTTGTACACTTTTTAACATATCAAGTAGATCATCAATGAATGGTAAAATATATTTTATCCAATAATTCAAAATTTCTTCCAAATTGAATGTATAAATTAGCACCATGAAAATCCTCATCATTGAAGACGAAAAAGAACTGGCAAAAAGTATCTCCGAATATCTTTCCGGAGAAAACTATCTGTGTGAGTTTGCAGGAACATTCGGTGAGGCGATGGATAAAATAGAGACATTTAATTATGACTGTATCTTGCTCGACATAATGCTTCCGGACGGAAACGGACTTACCCTTCTGGAAGAATTGAAAAAACAGAACAAACAGGATGGTGTTATTATTATTTCTGCAAAAAATGCTTTGGATGATAAAATAAAAGGCTTACAGCTGGGCGCAGACGACTATCTTACCAAACCGTTTCATCTTTCCGAACTGATGGCAAGAATTTATTCTGTTATCCGCAGAAAACAGTTTAACAATTCAAATATTATAAAGCAGAATGAATTGCAGATTGATCTTTTGGCTAAATCTGTAAGCATTCACAATAAAACGATCATTCTTACCAAAAAAGAATTTGACCTGCTGATCTATTTTATTGGAAATAAAAACAAAGTAATCTCCAAAAGTACACTGGCTGAGCATCTTTCCGGCGATTTTGCAGATATGCTGGATAATCATGACTTTGTATATGCCCATGTAAAAAATCTGAAGAAAAAACTGTACGATGCCGGATGCGAACATTATCTTAAAACAGTATATGGAACCGGATATAAATGGGAAAGCAATTAAAGCCTATGAAACCGTTACTAAGCAAAACAACAAAGCCGTTTATTATTTATGTCCTGATTATCCTGGTTATAAGTATTCCGGTATATTATTTTGTAGTGGATGCTATCTGGAAAGGAGAACTGGATGATCACAATATAACAATAGCAGAAAAAACGGCTTATGAATTCAACAGCCTGAAGCTTTCTGATGCAGAATTAGAAAAAAGCATTAATCTTTGGAGCAAAATCCAGCCGGGAACGAATATTGAAAAAGTTCCGTTTAATTATTTAAAAAGAGACTCTTTTTTTACGATTGATAAGCAAAAAATATTTGCCGCCAAACCGGAAATAGAGCGGTACAGATGCATGAAAAAAGTAGTTTATATCAACAAAAAACCTTTTCTTTTTACCATAGAAACCAATATTGAAGAATCCCAGGAAACTGTGGGTGCCATTGCTTTAATAACCATTTTTTTCTTCATCCTCATTCTTGTAGGACTATTATTTTTAAATAAAAAGCTTTCAACATCGATTTGGCTGCCATTCCGGAACACCCTGGACCAGCTTAAGACATTCAACCTTAATAAACAAACCAAAATTGAATTTGGCAAAACGGATATTACAGAATTTGAAGAACTGAACCAATCTTTGAGCAAACTGATTGAACATAACATTTCCGCATTTAAAACTCAAAAAGAATTTACTGAAAATGCCTCCCATGAATTGCAGACTCCTTTGGCAATTCTGAAGAACAAACTGGATATTTTACTCCAAAATGAAAACCTAACCGAAAAACAGTATCAGATTGCAGAGGAAATGCATCGGGCATTAACAAGAAGCTCCAGAATCAATAAAAATCTTTTGTTATTGGCTAAAATTGATAACAGCCAGTTTGATAAAACTGAAGTTTTTCAGTTTGATGAGTTATTGCTTCAAAGCCTGGGCATATTGCAGGAACATTTTGAGCTGAAAAATATTGCGGTCAGCAAAAACATCCTGCCAGATATAAAAGTATGCGGAAACAGAAGTTTAACGGAAGTCCTGATCAACAATCTGATACTGAATGCCATCCGCCATACTCCGGCTAACGGATCAATTTCAGTTAAATTAGAAAATTCATCATTTGAAATCGCTAATTCAGGAACAGAAAAGCTGGACCATGGCTTATTATTTAAAAGGTTTTCCAAATTGTCTGCTGATAGCAGTGGAAGCGGTTTAGGACTGGCAATTATTAATGAGATTTGTAAGTTTCATCAGTGGACGATTTCTTACAAGTTTGAAAACAATCAGCATACTTTTTCTGTAACTTTCTAAGTTTTCTTATCACTATCATTCTTTTCCCAGTCATAGGTTATTTTCTGAACAGTTTTTACTTTTCTTTACTTGTACATCAATTCTAAATTTCTACAAAATTGCATTTGAAATTTGTACGAAAAATATGAAGATGCTCAATAAAGTGGCAGGCATAACAGTCTTGTTCTGGCTAATGAAAATAACAGCAACCACTCTGGGTGAAACCCTGGGAGACTTTATTTCCATGACGCTTAACCTGGGCTACTCTGTAGGAATAGGAGTAACTCTTTTATTTTTTCTCATTATTATTTCCATACAACTGAATGTGAAAAAATATATTCCCATAATTTATTGGATGGTCATTGTGAGCACAACAACATTAGGGACAGAAATCTCTGATTTTATAGACCGAACTCTTGGAACAGGCTACCTAATCGGCAGTTTATTATTGGTAAGCGGGCTTTTGATAAATCTTTTTTTATGGTATAAAAAATATCATAATCTCAAAATATATCCTGTCTTTGAAAGAACCAAAGAAATCTATTATTGGGGTGCTATCCTTTTTTCCAATAGCCTAGGAACAGCATTTGGGGATTTTCTGACTGATAATCTTGGTTACAGTTATTTGGCAGGAGCTGTTATCACTGGTATTATTATACTTGTCGTTGTTCTTCTTCATTATTATACAAATATCAATCAAGTTGTATTATTCTGGATTGCTTTTATTTTTACGAGACCATTCGGGGCCACTTTCGGCGATTTTCTTACCAAACCTGTTTTAAAAGGAGGATTAAGCTTAAGCACTCTATATGCATCATTGGTTTCTTTAGCCCTGTTGCTTCTGATGATCGTTATTTCGCATCAAAAACAAAAAAAGGAAAAAGTATTGATGCAGTAAAATTCAAAATGTCTTCAAAATTATTATTCAATATTGCAGAATAAACAATTACATCAATGGATAAGCTAAGGCTCTTATTTTTTTTAATGACACTTTCGGTTTTGTCTTTTGCACAGGTAACAGGTGTAACCATCTCCGGTATTGTTAAAGACAAAATGATAAAAACGGGCCTGCCGTATGTAAATATAGTGGTAAAAACCGAAAAAGAGGCTGCATTTGTTTCCGGAACAATAACCGATGAAGAGGGCAGGTTTTCAGTTGCCAATATAAAACCCGGAAATTACAAACTTGAAATTTCTATTGCCGGATACCATTCATATAATCAAGCTCTTTTTATTGGAAGCCTTTCTGAATTTTTGGAAATTCCGACTATAGAACTTGAACCAGCTCTGAGCCGGGATGAAACAAAAATTGAGGAAGTGGTTGTAACGTCTTCAAAAAAAAATGAATTAAGCAATGCATTAGATAAGAAAACCTATTCTCTTGCAGATAATATCAGTCAAAGCGGAGGTTCTGTTTTGCAGAGTATGCAGAATCTGCCTGGTGTTACCGTTCAGGATGGAAAAGTACAGCTTCGCGGCAATGATAAAGTGACGGTTCTAATTGATGGGAAACAAACTGCTTTGACAGGTTTTGGAAGCCAGTCAGGATTGGATAATATCCCGGCCTCAGCAATTGATAGGATTGAAATCATCAACAATCCTTCTTCAAAATATGATGCCAACGGAAATGCCGGAATCATTAATATTATCATGAAGAAAAACAAACAGAACGGCTGGAACGGAAAAATCGGTTTTACCTATGGTACAGGTTCTTATTGGGTAAGAAAGGAAAATCTTCCGACAATTAGACCTCAGTATACGATTACACCAAAAATTAACCCGTCAGTTTCTTTGAACTACAGAAAAAATAAAGTGAATGTTTTCTTTCAGGCTGATGATTTATATACACAAACGCTCAATAAAAATGAATTTGTAACCAGAACCTATGACGACGGAACCATCATAAATTCCCAGCTGAAAAGAAACAGAAATACGAATTACCTGACTACAAAAGCCGGAATCGACTGGAATATAGATGCCCAAAATACCTTAACAGTTTCAGGATTATATGGAAGCGAAAAAATTATAGACCGTGGTGATCAGCCGTTTTTTAACGGAGATTTTTCCCAGCGGCTCCGGCTCTGGCAGTTTCTGGAAGATGAACTGAAAACTACAGTAATGGGAACAGCTTCTTATCAGCATAAGTTCAAAGAAGCAGGACATCTTTTGAATGTAGGGTTTAATTATACGTTCCACAGGGAAGACGAAAAATATTTTTACGATAATTATTTGCCTAATTCAACCGGAACAGATGCCTTCAAACTGCTGTCTGACGAGCAGGTTTATGATTTCAATGTTGATTATGTAAAGCCTTTAAAATATGGCCGCATCGAGACAGGAATAAAACTTAGAAACAGAAGTATTCCTACCAATATGAATTTTATTCCCGGAACCAACTCTGTTTTAGATGCCAATGCCGGCGGCTGGGCGACTTATAAAGAATTAATCCCGGCTGTGTATGGAAATTATATTTTCGAAAATGAAAAATGGGAAGCCGAACTTGGAGTTAGACTCGAATACGTGAGGGTTCAATATGATGTAAACCCCAATCATCCTACTTACAAGAGTGACAGTTATAATTATACCCAGCCTTTTCCGAATCTGAGACTGGCCTATAAACTTAACGATCACAACAAGCTGTCCATATTTTACAACAGAAGGGTAGACCGCCCTAATGAGGTAGACATCAGGATCTTCCCGAAATATGATGATGCAGAAATTATAAAGGTTGGAAATCCGCAACTGAGACCGCAGTTTACCAATTCTATTGAACTGGGGCATAAATATAACTGGGATAATGGATATCTGTATTCGGCACTGTATCATCGTTTTTCCAATGGAACAATCACCCGGATCTCCAGTATTGTTCCGGAAAGCACACTGATTTATGCCGTATTCCAAAATGCAGGGAAAAGTTATAATTCAGGGTTGGAAATGATCTGGAACCAGAAAGTTTCAAAAATATATTCTTTCAATATCAATGGAAATATATATAGAAACCAGATCAATGCATTTTCCGTGGAAAATCTTTATCCGCAGCCAACTGTCTTTTCTGCAGGCCGGGAAACAGCCATTTCAGGAAACATAAAACTGAATAATATTTTTAAGCTGGCTAAAGATCTGAATGCACAAGTCACTGCGGTATATCTGGCCCCGGATATTATTCCACAGGGGAGAATAGGCTCAAGGTTTTCAATGGATGTGGGTATAAAAAAATCCATCCAGAGCGGTAAGGGAGAATTATTCCTGAATGCGACTGATTTGCTGAATACCATGGTGATCAGGAAAAGAATTCAGGGAAATGGTTTTTCATATACGAATGATGATTATTATGAAACTCAGGTGGTAAGACTAGGGTATAGCTATAAGTTTTAAAAATATAATAACCATGGATAATTTAGTTGAGGCTGTCAAAAATTATATGATCCTTTTTCTTTCGGAAAATCTTCCGGATGACCTTTATTTTCACAATATAGGGCATACTTATGATGTTGTAGATGCCGTATGTGAAATTGGTCTGCAGGCGGGTCTTTCTGAAGAGGAAATGCATATCGTACAGGTTTCAGCATGGTTTCATGACTGCGGATATGCAAATACCTACATAGGCCATGAGGATGAAAGCAAGAAACTGGCAAAACTTTTCCTTGACAATTTCGGTTGTGAAAAAGATTTTACTGAAGCTGTTTTAAAGTGCATTGAATCTACAAAATATCCTCCAAAACCAACTTCTTTACTGGAAAAAGTAATGTGCGATGCGGATATGTACCATTTAGCCCGTGCCAATTATTCAAAATATGATAAAGCCATACGCCGGGAATTCGAAATATACCTGGGACTGGTTTATACGGATGAAGAATGGCAGACAAAAAACTGTAATTTTCTTATCCATCATCAATATTATACAGATTACGGGCAGAAAGTCCTGAGCAAATTTAAAGATGTTAATATTCAGTTACTCCAATGTCAAAAATAAAAAAGCAAATTAACATTATGATGTCAAAATACCATAAAAAAACAATTCTTAGCCTTTTCGTTTTAGCTTCAGTTTGCGGAAAATTTTCTGCACAAAGCAGTAATGATACCATTCAGGTTCAGGAACCGAAGCAGGACAGTAGTATTGTATTGAACACAGAGAAAAATAATTTTAATTATAAAAGATTAATCGTTCCCACTGTATTCATTGGCTATGGAGTTGCCAGCCTGACCGTAAAAGATTTAAAAAAATTGAATTTTTCTACCAGGGATGAAATCAATGAACACAAACCGGATCATATCAAGCTGGATAGCTACACACAGTTTGCACCAACAGCTTTGGTATACGGACTGAATGCAATTGGTGTAGAGGGAAAACATAATTTCAGAGACAGAACCATCATCTACGGAACATCCATGCTGATCACCTCTGCCATTACTATTCCTTTAAAGCATATTGTAAAAGAGGAAAGGCCCGACGAGTCGAATAATCTGTCTTTTCCTTCGGGTCATACAGCCATAGCTTTTGCCTCTGCGCAGTTTATGTTCAGGGAGTATAAAGACACGAATTTCCTGTTGGGAATCTCCGGATATTCTCTGGCTGTATTTACAGGAATCTACAGAATGCTGAATGATAAGCATTGGGTAGGAGATGTGGTGGCAGGAGCCGGATTTGGTATTCTTTCAACAGAACTGGCTTATTGGCTGTACCCAAAAATCAATACTATGCTGGGTGGTAAAAACAAAAATACAGCTACTATGGTAATGCCTTTTTATCAGGATAAAAGTATAGGGATTGGCTTAGTTAAAACTTTTTAGGTAACCTCAAAAAATAAGGATATGTGGTTCTATTATGCATTACTTTCGGCTTTATTTGCGGCATTTACAGCTATTTTTGCGAAAATGGGAGTGTCTAATATCAATTCCAATCTCGCAACGGGAATCAGAACAATAGTCATTCTTGTAATTGTCTGGAGCATTGTATTTGTAAAGGGTGAAGCAAAGGAAATTGGCTCATTATCGAGAATTAATATTATTTTTCTTGTTTTATCGGGAGTAGCAACAGGGCTGTCGTGGTTATTTTATTTTAAAGCTTTACAGATCGGAAATGTGTCACAGGTTGCCGCTGTAGATAAACTGAGTGTGGCCATAGCAATCATTCTGGCGGTATTATTTTTCAAAGAAACGCTGACTTTAAAAACCATACTCGGGGCTTTACTGATTATCAGCGGAACTATTTTATTTGCACTGAAATAAAGCAAAGTGAATGATGATGCCGATCGATAAATACTGCTCTTCCTTCAGCTTTAAAACGGAACAGGGTAAATGATTCAAAATATATTTTATCCTATTTCCTTAATATAGTTCACAAGATCAGTTTCTGCATTCAGATCAAATTTCTGTTTGAGCCGGTATTTGGTCATTCGTACACTTTTGGGTTCTACATTTAGTAAATTGGCGATCATTTTGGTATCCATTCCAAGATAAAGATAAGCGCAGTATTTGAGGTCTAAGGTTGTCAGCTTTTGTTTTGCCTGCTTATTCAGATTGTTGAAAAATTCAGGATGCATTTCCTGGATATGGAATTTTGCCTTTTCGAAATCGTTATCTGTAAGTGTTTCTTCCCGTATGATCTGCTGTATATTTACGGATTCCTGATTGGAAAGCTTTTCCTTAAGCTGCAGCAATACATCATTTTTATGCTGCAGGTGAAGCTGGTTGGCCATTACTTCATTCTGCAGTTTTTGCTGCTGAAGAGTCAGAAGTTCCTGTTCTGCTTTCAGGCGGGCCTGTTCTTCCTTTTCATATTTTATCTGCAGGGCAGCTTCATTTTTTTCGGCAGTAAGCTGTTTTTCTCTTGCTAAAGAATATTTAAGATTAAAATAAATAAGAACGGAACATAAAAACAGCACCAATTCCACCAATAGCGATTAAGGCTATCAAAAGATATTTCTTTTTTTTCTGGTCGTCTGCTTTTTCCTGTAGTGCTTTTATTTCTCTTTCTTTTTTGCCGAATTCAAACTGTGCTTCAAGCCTTTTGGTAATGGCAGCCGATTGTTCGTCAAAAAGAAGATTACTGTAATCTGTTATTTTTTGCTGGTACATAAACGCTTTTTCATAATCTCCCTTCTTTGTACTAAGCTTCACCAAAGAACCGAGAACATTGATAAGGGTATGATAATAAGGCTTTTTCTTTTTCGACATCTGCTCATACGCTGTTGCAAGATAATGTTCTGCAGCCGGCAAATCATTTTCCATCATGCTTAGTTCGCTGAGCATCCCGTAGCCGCTGGCAATCAGCTCATCGTTACTTGATGGTGTTGCCTGCAATGCATCTTTTATAGTGTTACGTATCTTTTGTTGGATATCTGGTTTGTTGGAATCATAATATTTCAGGTAATAACTTGCTTTATTGATCAGGGCACTGGCATAGGTATTATTCATGATTTGCCCCGGGTAGCGGCGGAACATATTAATGGTTTTATCCAGCGGCTGCATGATACTGTCCAGGTACTTTTTCTGTTTTGTTTTTTCGTACCGGAAAGTGTACACCACCGATATGGCAGAATAAACATTGGCTAGCATATTTTTATTGGAAGATTTTTGAGCAAATAACAATGCTTTATGGATATATTCCAGAGACTTTTGTTCATCATTCCATTCGGTATATAATCCATAAAGAAAATAGTAGATGCGGGCTGTAAGTAATGATTCCTTATCCTGATCTGGAATATTGGAAAGAGCAAGATTGAGAGACTTTAATGTCCCTTTTTGGTCAAAAAGAGTACTGCTGAGTACGGCAGAAGCATACTGGGCATAGGCGAGTGCCAAAGTATTGTTCTGTTTCTTCGCAGAAGAATAGGCTTTATCAATATATTCCTTGGACCGGTCAAAGTTTTCTGTATTGGTATAAATGTTTGACAGTATCCAATAGGCTTTTACTGTACCTAGATTGTCGGATGAGATTTTTTTGCTGTTTTTCAGGCTAAGCTCGGCCATCTGTATCGCTTCAGGATAGAGTTCAGAAGCCCGGTACCAGTCTGCCAATTGCTGCTGAACAGCAATTGCCCGCTCAGGTTCCGGATTGGATGCTAATATCTGGCGTAAGCTATCGGTATAGTTTTGTTGTGCCTTTATACAGATAGAAAAAAAGATGAAAAAGAGAAATAGAGGGATTTTTTTCATATTCAAATGTACAGAAATCTGTAGTCATAAGAAAAAACAATAAAAATTATTTAAAGACATCTTGACTCTTTAAATCACTGATAACTATTTTGTTACGATTTCGTGTAGACACTTTGTAGTATCTGTGTTTCACTATTGTAAGAGTTTTGTAGTTGCAAAATAATAGGATTAGGGAAGAGATGAAAGCATTTTTGTTCTATCAATTTTTACGGAATATTAACTTTAAAATCCATTAACATTATGAACAACAAAACTCTTTCAATTGTATCCTACATTACCCTTATCGGATGGTTGATTGCTTATTTCGGGGGCAAAGAAAATGCAGACAGTCTTTTGAAATATCATCTGAAACAATCACTCGGACTTCTTATTGTAGCTGTCCTGTTTAATATCGTATTAGGTGTTCTGATAAGTATTGTACCTGCTTTATCTCTTTTAAGCCTTATAGGATTTGTATTTATTGCCCTGCTGATCATCGGTATCATCAATGCTGCTAATGAAGTGAAGAAGCCATTACCATTAATAGGGAAAATGTTTGAAGACAAATTTTCTTTTATCAATTAGGAACAAAAATCAAAATGAAAAAAGTAATCGGAATATTCTTTATCGTTATAGGTGCTCTTCTGGCTTTCATTACGAAACTAGGGCCGGCCGGTAAAACCTCATGGATGTTTACTTATGGCATATGGCCGCTGATCATTGTTGCAGCCATTTTATTGATAACAGGTATGTCATTATATAACAGAAACAGATAAATAATACAACACATAAGTAGTGATGAATGAATATAAATATTATCAGGAAATAAGTTCTAGAGTATACAAAAGGGCAGGCCTTAAACTGCAGTATCTTGTGATGGCATCCATTCTGTTTGCCATAGGGATATTATTTCTTATCAAATGGCCCGGCATTGAAGGATATGCCGTAACCGTAATTACCATTGCATTCGGACTGGGGTTTATCAATAGAATGTTCAATAGTTTGCATATAGATATGAACAGTAAGATTTTGATCCAAAAATCAAGCTTATTATCAGGAAAGCAGACTATTGCATTTGCAGATATTCAGAATTTCAGTATAAACAACAGTATTTATGTTCTGGTGCTGATCTCATCCGCATCGGCTTTAACTGAAAAAAATGGTAAACCAAAATATATTCTTTTAGGGCAAAACTTTATGAACAGTAAACAGATGGAACAGCTGCTGCTGGAAACAGAAAAAATAATGGAATTAAGATGAAAGAGCGCATGATGCACCGGATGGGCAACGATCTGGTTCTTACCCCACACCGGATTTATAACAAAACTAGCACCCTTGCCCTTATTTCTGCATTGTTATTTTTAATCCTGGGAATCTTCCTGTTTGTATGGTCCGGTGATTTCTGGCAAATGCCATTGGCTATGGGGCTTTGTGTAGGAGTACCTGTTATGATTCACAAAATTGCTGTTGTACAGCAGCAGATTATTATTCCTCCTGGGAAAGACGCTCAGATTGTATTTTGTATAGGGAAAATTTATAAAAGCAATATTGTGCAGAAAAATGAAGCAGCTGTTATTTCCAATACACTAAACAGGAAGGCTTATTATGCGGTTACCAGTAAAAAGAATCCCTATGGTAAGTCCTATCAGATCAGTCCTTTTCTGAATAAGAAAAAAACAGCTGTTATATTTGAAGAAGAGGTACTCCCAATCATTCTTCAGCAATTAGAAATTCAATAACCATGAAGACATTTATTTTGGCTGTGTTTTAAAGACAATTTGAGTAGGGTGGAAGGTTGGTTTGCATTCTGGCTATGATCTATTTTTTTGTTCATGGAATAATGCTTGTCAGGATTGTAAAAACATTTTTTGAATAAATAATTTTACATTGGTATTAAAATAGCTAAATTTTTCAATCTGGAGCAAAGAAAATTGGAAAAATTAATTATCTTAAGTCTCCAAAAAATAATTGGAATTATTTTATGAAAAAAAAAGACTACGCATTTTCACAATAATAGTAATCATTATTTTATTTTTGGCTTTTTTTTCTAAATGTGAAAAAGGAGTGAAAGTAGAAACCTGGGGAATTAACAGAACCATTAAATGGTGATGAGCTTTGAATTCTGATGAAAAATAAAACTCAAAAAAACGATCCGATATGACAAAAGTTTTGGCAATAATCATATTATCTTTATTCTCATTAACAACTTATGGACAAACAAAAATGCGCTCTATTGATGAATTAATAGATAATAAAGATCCAGGCTGGGCTATTGTAAAAGGATGGATAAACTCTGCTAAAAATAAAATAGAAATCTTACCTGTTGACACCATTAAAGCAAAGGATGCCTTATATAAAACTCAAGTGACAACCCATTCTCCAATGGGAGCCATTGTATACATGACAGGCGGACTTTTGGTTGATCATGGATGGATAAGAATTCTTGGCTCAGGTAGTAGCAAGTTAAGCAGGTCACTTCCAGAATGGAACAGAGGAAAAACATTTGATGATTATGGGCAGCCAACTCCATATCTTTTAATTGCTGACGATGCAATAGGAGGTATTTTTATTCTTAACGGAGGTGGACTCGGTAGCGATTTAGGAAAAGTTTATTATTTAGCACCTGATAATCTGGAATATGAACCTCTTGACCTTACTTACAGTGACTTTCTGAATTTCTGCTTTAACAATAATCTTGATGAATTTTACAAAGATTACAGATGGAAAAATTGGAAAAATGATGTAGCAAAACTCAAAAGTGACCAGGTATTCAGCTTTTTTCCTTATTTATGGACGGAGCAAGGTAAGAATATAAATAAAGTATCAAAAAAAGAAGTTCCTATTGAAGAAAATTACAGATTAACTTTTGAATATAGAAAACAACTTGGATTTGATATGCAGAAATAAAAACTCTTAGAAAACAATAGTAATTTAGAAACAAAGTGAACCATGAAAGA
Source organism: Chryseobacterium oranimense (assembly GCF_900129755.1). Classification (GTDB taxonomy): domain Bacteria; phylum Bacteroidota; class Bacteroidia; order Flavobacteriales; family Weeksellaceae; genus Chryseobacterium; species Chryseobacterium oranimense. The sequence goes on along the minus strand of NZ_FQWT01000003.1, from coordinate 38,950 downwards.
CAATGAGATTAATCATTTAGAAGAATTTCAAAAAATAGTATTGCAGCAACACGAGAATGCGAATAAAAACATTAATAAAGAGTTATACGATGAAATTTTAAAAACTGCTGAAATAATTGAAAAATCAGACAGGTCGAACACAAAAGAGATTCTAAACAAATTACGGGAAAGATTTAAAAATGAAGACCTAAATCAGGTGACAGATATCTTTATTTATTGTCAAAATTTTTTATCAACCAATGAAGAGCCATTGCCATTGCCTTCTCAGCTATGCATAGCAATAGGTAAATTATTCACTAATGAAAACCTGCATTATACATCAAGTAAAGTTTATAGTGATGATCAGATTGATGGAGGAAGTGCATTGTCTTTTTTAGTGTATTTAGCCATGCACGAAAAACATACACCATATGTTCTCGATTTTATTAAAGAAAATTTCAAAGGATTTTCAAGAAATAAAAAGACAGAATGTGTATTCCAGTTAAAAGAAACCCTTCCAGAAAATGAAATTGCCCAACAGATAATAAAAGACAGCGGGATTACTAAATATGAACTCATTTTCAGTACAGAAGAAGACTCAATTTCTACACCCGTCACTTTTAAGATGGATCATTTTGAGAAAGCGGATGATAATGTAAAACAGGATTCTCAGGATTTGAAATCCAATATTTCTGTTCCAGAAACCAAAACTAAATCACAGTGGTGGAAGTTTTGGGCAAAAAGTAATTAGAGTGGGAAAACTGGCAATAAAAAGGCTTTGAAATATTACGGGTGTAGCTTTATATAAATTAAGCATTTAACGAATGTTGACAATTGGAAGACATATTCAATTTAACATAATATAAATTATAGGATAAATAATAATGTCTAGCTTACAACCGAAACAGCTGCTTATTCTCTATATTTCCAAAATGCATTTCCTTCATACGTTCTACAAACTTTTCTTCATATCTATGATCTATTCAGGGCCTTTTTCAGTTTTCCGAACTTTTGTTTTGTTATATGTCGCTAGCTCTCAAATATCTTTTTTGATTTTTTTAAACGATGTAAACAAACCTTGTATAATCAGAAAAATTCTGTTCACAGGTTTTTGGCAGAAATTTCCTGACTGTAAGGATTTATAAATCGGATTCATAAAAATCATCAGTTCCATAAACTTCCTGCTTCTTATAGAGATACTGAACTTTAAGGTTTACTACTTTTTCCAAAAGTTTTGCTTGGACTTATTTCATCTGTTTCGCACTCTTGGTTGAACTATAATTTCACTTCCATATATTATGTTAAATTGAAGCATAGATCTTAATGTAGAAAAATTTCAGGCAAAAATTATATTTTAGCATCAATTTTCTAAACGCTGAGAATCCCGTATAATATTTCTTTCCGTATAAATATGCGTATAAAGAAAACTGAGCTGTTATTTTTTACTGCTGTTGACCCATATAATCCGTATCATTTTCTGTACGCTGGATAATCCTGCTCCTTATATTAAGGTCATTAATAATTTTTTAATTTAAATTTTTGAATGCCTCATGAGAACAGTTTACTTATTTTCAGTGTTTTGTATTTGAATATACTCACTTGGAGTCATGCCTACAAATTGTTTAAAAGCTTTATTGAAGGTAGATTGATTAGTAAATCCAGCTTCGGTATAAATGTACATAAGGGTTACTTTTTCCAGATTGCTTTTTGAAATCAGGCTTTTTACATAATCAATCCTATAAGAGTTGATGTAAGTACTGAAATTAGAATATCCCTGTAGCCTGATTGATTTTGAAATATAGTTATTACTCACTTTCAGAATGGTAGATAACATTGAAATATTAAACTCCGGATTCGTAAAATGTTTGTTGGCAACGATCTCATTTTCAATTTTTTCAAATAGTGGTTTTGCAAAGGGCATTTCTTTTTCATCTACTGTAATTGGAAGCGTGATCCGTTTCCTTTTTTCTATAATCGAAAGAAGTTCCTGCTCCCTTATTTTATCCTTATAATAAATGAGCAAATAAACAATAACAATATTAAACCCGAACGAAAGCAGGTCATTATACCTGAAAATATTTTCATAAGACTTTATCCGAGTATGAATTGGTACAATATCACCGGTAAAAATGGCTACAACTGCAATAAACAAGGTATAAACTGAAAAAAAAGAACCTTCTTTTTTACCAAGAAAAATGTACGCACCCAGCGGCACAGGAACCAGCCAGCAAAATTGAAAAATGGAACATTTCCAGAAATACAGTATAATAAAATAAATATAAATGGGCGCAACAATAAGATAACCCCGCACTCTTTTTTCCAGAGAAAGTGACGGAAAAAAAGTATTTAATAAATATACATGGCTTAGCAAAGCAATAGCCCCGGACAGACAATAATATCCGAACAATTTTTCTTTTACGATGAAAAAGTATATGAAGGTGAACAATAATAAAATACCCCCCATCAGATAATTATATCTTATGGAAAGCTCTTCTTTCAACCTCAGGATCTCCTGTTCTCTTAGTACCGTATGATCCATTTCTTATGGGTTATTTGAGCTTAAATACCAATGAAAAATGACTAACAACTCATTTAAATTACTGATTTTCATTTGTTTAATAATATTTTTAATTTATTAATAATGATAATTATCAACCTTCAATTTAAAGTGATTTTTCATTGATGCTTAAGAGCTTTTTGGGGTCCAGTCTGCATTTATGAGTATAATTTTGTTGCGAAATACAAATGATGAAAAATTTTGCAACCATAACAAAAAGCATTTTAATGTATGTTCTCACAGGGACGCTGTATGCTTATGGTATGCATCCTTTACTTAATCATAATCAAATCGAATGTGGCAAAAGTAATAAAAAAAACGGGCCAGCTTTAATTTTTATATCAGAAGGAAATTATATTTTCAATGAAGAGCAGTTGCATGGTATTACAAAAGATTCATCTCCTGTTTCAATTAAGTCCGGAGAAACAAGAACAGACAAAATTCTGTTTGTTTCAGAAGAAACCACACTCTATAATCCACAGAATATTTTCATTGGAACAGAAAATAAAACTCATAATCACAAAGTAAAGGTTTTTGTTAAAAAATCGCATAAAAAAACTCTTAAACCAGGTAAAAATGAGCCTGTTAAACCTATAAACCTTTATTTTACATGGAATAATGGCCAAAATCAGTTTCTTTTAGCTTCAGATAATAAAGCCTGCATTTGTTCAACAACACATAATGATCATCATAAACAGCTGATTGACACGAATCGTTTCAGCCTTGATTCTTTTGTTTCTTCAAAAGATACCTTATCAAAGTACAATGCAAATATGGTATCCTATTACCATATAGTAATCTTCAGCATCAGGCCTCCGCCTTTAAAAAATATGTTCTACAATTCTGGTTAAAGAAGCTACGGGCAAACATGCCTGTTCAAAAATAATTACAACAAAATATAGCATTCTGCTATTCAATCCATTTTAAATTAAAAACAAATGAAAAAAAATATATACACCACTGCAATAGCCTTGACAATTTCTTCCTTAGCTTGGTCTCAGGTAGGCATTAATACCCAAAATCCACAAGGAATATTTAATATAGATGGCGCTAAAAACAATGCAGCCACAGGCGCTCCTACAGCAACACAAATGGCTGATGACTTTATTGTAACTGCATCAGGATCTACAGGTATCGGTGCGGCTCCCGACGCATCCGCTTTACTGGAGCTGAATGTCAGCCAGCTTGCCGCAACAGGTAAAAAAGGATTTTTAGGTCCGAGAGTAGCTTTAACAGCATATAACGATGCGGCTACAATCCCGAATCCTGCAGTTGGCTTATTGGTATATAATCTTGGGACCCAAGCTGCTTTTACCTTCGCGGGATATGTATATTGGGACGGAACCCAGTGGAGACCTTTAGACGGACGTTCCTTACAGCCGGGTACGATAGGCGCTTTGAACTGTGCAAATGCTACTCTGTTTCCGATTTCTTATACTGCAGGTGTTCCTTATCAGGGAACAATGTCGATCCCTTATACAGGAGGAAATGCGGGAATATATGCTGCGCAGACTATAGGACCTGTAAACGGACTTACCGCGACACTTCCGCAGGGCAATTTTGCGCAGGGATCCGGTACTTTAAACTATACAATCTCCGGGACTCCAACCGTATCCAGTCCGAATACCACAACATTCAATCTTTCAATCGGAGGACAAAGCTGTAGTGCTACAGTGGGTCTGGGAAAAGTACTTGCTCCCGGAGAATATCAGTTCTTTACCTATACATTACCAGCAACTTATGTAGGATTACTGAGCACCTATATTGGCGGTACATATGATGCTATTTTAGGGCAAAAGGTAAGATTGGATCTTAACTTTACCAATAGTTCTAATGCCAATTCCGGTGCAGTTACTTACAACCCTCGTTTGGTGAATATCTCTACTTCCAATATTAAAGTGTGGTATGCAGCATTATCGAGTGTAGACCGCTACCGTCGTTCGAATGTTTTATTGGCTCCCGGAGGTTATATGGAGACTGATAACGGAATTTATCTTAACTGGGGAGACAATATGAACAGTACTTCAATTCCTGTATTAGCTACCAGCTCCAGTGATGATTCCCAGGAGATCGAAACAGTAGATTTGCTTGTAGACGGAATTTGGTACCGAATAATAGTTTATGTATCTGTAGACAACTTAAACGATACTAATGCTACGAATAACATCCGACGGGTCTTTATGACAGCACAAAGAATGTCGAATTAAATGATTAATTATAATTAACAGCATGCCCCCATTTTACTCTTAAAAATGCACAAATGATGGGAAAGAATCAGTGGGGGCATCTTTTACTTTAAAGCACAAAACTGCAAACTAACTTGACAGCTGTTTTATTACTAAGAAGAAAGTAAATCTAAAATATCTAAAAACACAAAAATGAATTTCAAAAGCATTCATATCGGACAGATGATTGAACAAAAAATGAAAGAAAGCGAGATAGATTCACAACGCATATGTAATTTTTTGAAATGTACTGAAGAAGAGATCAAACAAATGTGCCAGCAAAAGATTCTTGATACAGAAACCCTGCTGAAATGGTGCAAACTGCTGGAATATGATTTCTTTCGAATTTACTCCCAGCATCTCATTCTGTATGCCCCTCCGACTGCCAAATACAAGGCAGGAAAAACAAGTCTTCCACAGTTCCGGAAAAATATCTACACCAAAGAAATTATTGATTTTATACTGGAACAGATCAGTACAGGAGAAATGACTAAAACAGATGTAATAAAAAAATATGGAATTCCGAAAACAACACTTTACAAATGGTTAATAAAACATACAGAACAGACAGAAATTTAATTCCGTAAAATATCATATCCTCAATCTTACAATAAGACATACATCCATGAAAAATCATCCTAATTATAAAAATATTTATTCTGATATTTTAACCAAGAAATTTCCACATAAAAGAAAAGAATGTGAAGCATTACTTAATATGGAAAACCTATCGTTTTTGAATATTATTAAACTGAACACAATAATATTTGGAACATCCGACATACAAACCGAAAATTTTAATCAGAAGCATCGCTCTTACCACAGATCTGATATCCTGAAAATATTGGAGTATCAGAAGAAAAACAAGCTTAATAATATCCAATTGGCCAATCATTTCAAACTAAGCCGGAACACCGTTGCCAAATGGAAGAAAATGTTTTTGGTAAACTAGAACAACCCAAAAAATTACGCTTTTTTCAAAATAATCTGGTTTTTGGACACAATCACCGCTACCCTGTCCCCTGCCTCAAAACCACAATCCTGAACCCATTTCCCGGCAATCCTGATTTCCGGAAAGAAAACTTCATGGTAGTATGCCCGTGCGAAGGATTTACGGAAAACCTTAAGATTCCGGCTGCGGAAAATCTTATATTTGTTGGGAGAACTGATCTTCTTTTTCATTATTTGTTGTTTTTTCTGCAAACCAAAGGATACCAGCCGGTATAAACCAGTTTCTGAAAGGATATTTTATGCGAAACTGAGGATATTTCAGGATATAATTTATTTTATTCTGAGCTTTATTTTTCTCTCCTAAAACTTTATATTTGTTATTATGACTTACACAGATATGCAAAATAAAAAAATACATCAGGGCCGAAACATCAAACGTTTCCGCGAAATGCTGGGCATCAAACAGGAAGCCCTTGCCCTGGAACTGGGTGACGACTGGAACCAGAAGAAAATTTCCCTTCTTGAACAAAAAGAAACCGTAGAAACAGATATTCTGGCCCAGGTTGCCAAAATCCTGAAAGTTCCGACTGAGGCGATTGAGAATTTTGATGAGGAGCAGGCGGTGAATATTATTTCTAATACTGTCAATAACAATGATAATGCTACAGGTAATTCCTTATACAGTTATCAGCCTACGTTTAATCCTATTGATAAAATGGTTGAGCTTTATGAGCGTATGCTGGAGCAGCAGAAGGAAATGATTGAGAAGCTGGAAAGGTTGATTGAGAAATAATAAAAAACATAATAATGCCTTCCAATGAAATCTAAAATAAATATTAAAGGAATAATTTCTGCGTGTGCTATTATTTTGTTTCTAGGGCATTTAATATTTCCAACTATCAAAATTGATTTGATTACAGTTATATTATTTTGTTTAATTATTATCCCATGGCTGGAACCATTATTTAAATCTGTTGAACTACCTGGAGGTCTAAAGTTAGAATTTCATGATCTTGAAAAAATTGAAAAAGAAGCTGAAAAAGTTGGTTTAATAAATAAAGAAAAGAACAGCAATATTCTTTCTGAAAATTATGAATTTATAGAAATTGCTAATACAAATCAAAGCCTTGCTCTAATAAGCCTAAGGATTGAAATTGAAAAAAAGCTACGAGAAATAGCACACAAATATAATATTGGAGCAAATAATTTTTCAATTTCTAAAATTATTACAATATTATCAGAAAAAAATATACTTTCTATTCAAGAGAGCCGTGTATTAAAAGAGATATTGTATACATTAAATCAAGCATCACACGGAGTGGAATATGATGTAAGAACTGGAAGCTGGATTATAGAAATAGGTCCAGAAATTCTAAAATCTCTAAGCAGCAAAATCATCAAAAGAGGATATATTTTCCCTAGTGAAGATCAACAAATCGAACATTGGATTGATAAATCATTTGAGGCTAAAGAATGGAACACTAACATAGAATTCATTGAAAACATTAAACAACATAATGAATTATGGGAAAATGAATTGGAAAATATCTATAGTTCACTTATTGAAAAACTCCATGACCCTCAAAAAAGTATTTTAGAAAAAAATCAACAACAATGGCTTTCTTATTATGAGAGTTATTCCGAACTTTTAACTTCTTTTGATAATTTGCAGCATAATGTTGGAAGAGAGGGGCAGATTATTCTATACGTACATATAATGCAAAAGAAACGAGAAAGAGTTTTGGAATTGGAAGAGATTTTAAATCAACTTACTAAGAAGCAATAAAAATCACTTTTATTGTTATTCATTTAAAAACCTTAAAAAAAATTTGCGTAGTCAAATAACTTCATTTAAATTTGTAGTCAAATAACTACACAATGAATTTAAGAAGAGATGTATTTCAGGCTATAGCAGACCCTACCAGAAGATCGATCCTGATGCTGGTGGCCGCACAATCCATGACCGCCGGGGCTATTGCTTCCAATTTCGATACCGCAAGACCTACCGTTTCCAAACATCTTCAGATCCTCACAGAATGCGAACTGCTGAGATCTGAACAAAACGGCCGTGAAATTATTTACCACCTCAATCCCAATAAAATGAAAGAAATAGCCGATTTTATAGAACCTTTCCGCCAAATGTGGGACGAAAAATTCAATAAGCTGGAAAGTGTAATGAAAGCCTATCAGAACAAAAATTCGTGATCCGGGATACGGGTTATCGAGATTCGTGGTGGGGTTCAGGGATGCTCAATGAATGGCAGTTTAAAATCTCAAAATCCTCACCCACAAAATAACCCGAACCTCTTACCCCGAAACGCGTAACACGCATCACGCATCAAACCCTCAAACTCTCCCACTCTAACACTCTAAAACACCAAAACATGGAACTCAAAACAAAAATTCACGCCGAAGACGGCAAACAGGAAATATTCATCACCCGGGAATTTGATCTTCCGGTAGATTTGCTTTTCAAGGCTTACACAGAAGCTGAACTTTTCGAACAATGGATGGGAACCAAGGTAACAAAATTTGAAAACAAACAACACGGAAGTTACCGTTTCGAAACCTTAAACCCGCAGGGTGATGTGGTTTTCAGTGCCAATGGAACCATTCATGACATTGTTCAGGATGAGAAAATTATACGGACCTTCCAGATGGAAAACACACCTTTCCCCGTTCAGATCGAGTTTCTGGAATTTGAAAAGCTTACGGACAGCACCAGCAAAATTACCATCCAGACCATTTACAAATCGGTAGACTTCAGAGACCAGCACCTGAAAATGCCATTCGCACAGGGAATCAATATGGCGCATAACCGTTTACAGGAGCTATTAGGTAGTAAAAGGTAGCAGATTACAGGTTGCAGGTAGTAGGTAATTTGGTCATAAATCTAATTTATCCCGCAACTCTCCCACTCTAATACTCTAATACTCTAATACTCTCAAACCCGAATCCCGCACCACGCATCACGATAACCAAACAATCACCACCATGAATCCAAAAACAGATTTCTTCTTCAACGAACCCGGCCAATGGCAGGCAGCATTTGAAAAACTAAGAGCAATTGCCCTGAGTACAGAGCTTACAGAAGACCTGAAATGGGGATGCCCTTGCTATACCTACGAAGGAAAAAACATTTTCCTGATCCACGGTTTTAAAGAATATTGTGCCCTTCTGTTCTTTAAAGGTGCTCTGATGAAAGACCCGGATCATATCCTCATTCAGCAGTCCAAAAACGTACAGGCAGCGAGGCAGGTCCGCTTTACAGATATACAGCAAATTAATGATCTGGAAGACATTCTCCGGTCTTATATGTTTGAAGCCGTTGAAATTGAGGAATCAGGAGCTAAGGTTGAAATGAAGAAAACAAAAGAATTTGAAATGGTTGAAGAATTTCAAACCAGGCTCGATCACGATCCGGTATTAAAAGAAGCTTTTGAAGCACTCACTCCCGGAAGGCAAAGAGCTTACCTGCTCCATTTTTCATCTGCCAAACAGTCTAAAACGCGGGAAGCCCGCATCGATAAATGCATTCCGCAGATTTTTGAAGGAAAAGGATTAAACGACTAACAACTAAAAACGATACAATATGGAAACACAAAACAAATCACAGAAAAGAAACAGGATTATTTACTGGATCTTCACCTTATGGATGGCCCTCGGAATGGTATCTACAGCCATTGTACAGCTCATGAAAAATAAGGACGAACTCGCCAATTTCACCAATTTAGGCTACCCTGCTTACCTGATGACCATTATCGGAGTATGGAAAATCCTTGGCGTTGTAGCAGTTCTTATTCCAAAATTTCCATTACTGAAAGAATGGGCCTATGCAGGATTTTTCTTTGTCATGTCCGGCGCATTAATATCTCACCTTATCATTGGCGACACTTTTGGAAGAACCTTTCCGGCCCTTCTATTATTGGTTCTGGTAATAATTTCATGGTATTTCAGGCCTGCTGACAGGAAAATTTCTGTTAACAGCCATTAATAGTTGCAGAAACTTTAACTTTAAAAGACAGAAACACCTAAAAATAACTGATATGAGCAAAAGGAAACTTTCAGCAGAACAAAGTACAGAACTTTTAAAAGTTTTAAAAACCCGTTTCGAGAAAAATATGAACCGCCATAAAGGCTTAGACTGGAAAAAGATTCAGGCGAAACTGGAAGCCAATCCGGAAAAACTATGGTCACTGAATGAAATGGAAGAAACCGAAGGCGAACCGGATGTGGTAAACTATGATAAAAAAACAGACGAATATATCTTTGTCGACTGCTCCCCGGAAAGCCCGAAACGCAGAAGCCTTTGCTACGATTATCAGGCCTGGGAATCCCGGAAAGCCAATAAACCTGAAAGCAACGCTATTGACAAGGCCGCCGAAATGGGTATTGAAATAGTATCGGAAGAACAATACCGCTACCTTCAAGAACTTGGTAAATTTGACCTGAAAACGTCAAGCTGGATCAAAACACCTGAAAACATTAGAGAGCTGGGCGGTGCCCTATTCTGCGACCGCCGCTACAACACGGTTTTCACCTATCATAACGGTGCAGATTCTTATTATGCGGCCAGAGGATTCCGGGGAATGCTGAAAGTTTAAGCAGTTAATATGGTTCGGGTTCCGAGGTACGGGTTTTGAGTTGAGCATTTAATCACTATAAATTCTTTCACATGAACGGTTAAAAAGCACCAAAATTAAGCCCAAACATCTGCTCAATCTACCCCATCTGCGAGAGATAAAAAAGCAATACTCATCAAAACCCTAATGGATTAAAATTTTTCAATATTTTTATATAACGGATTATTTATATTCCATATTCTTTCATATTGAAATACTATTGTTAATTTAGTACACAGAAATTTGAATTTAATCTAACAACTTTGGGTATGAAAAAATTAATCTTACTGGGCTCGCTATCCGTTTTTCTTATGAACTGTAATAAAAAAACGGAAACCCCGGCTCCGAAAACAGAAAGCGACACAATAGCTGCAGCAGAGCCTGTGGTAGATACTTTGGGTCCAAAATCATTCTGCTACCTGGGCGTTACCGGAAAAGACAGCGTTTTTGCATCTATTGATGACAATCTGGGAACCATTACCGGAAAATTAGCTTATAAAAACAGTGAAAAAGACAGTTCTAAAGGAGATCTTACAGGTTTTAAATCCGGCGATACCCTTAAACTGACCTATGAATTCCAATCCGAAGGAACGAAAAGTAAAAGAGATATTTATTTCATTCAGAAAGATAATATTTTGACCGAAGGAATCGGGGAACATAAGGAAGAAGACGGACAGTCCAAATATGCTGATGAGAAAAAGATCAGCTATAAAGACGGACAAAAACTGGAGCCTGCCGACTGCAAAGTAGTTTCAAAGGCTTTAAAATAATTTAAAGGTGGCTTCGAAATTCTCAGCCACCTTTTTTATTACTTTCTGTTAAAGTTCTCTCCCGATAATCTCTATAAACCGTTGTACCGGCTCATCCCCTGTATTCCAGGAAGTAATGAGACGGATAGCTGATGATTTTTCATCAATCTTTTTCCAGACAAAAAATTCAAAATTTTCAGATAGAATTTTAATAAGCTCGTTGGATATAATAGGAAATATCTGGTTGGTATAAGTATCAGCCAGAAACTGTACTCCCCTTTCTTTCATGGCATTTTTAATCTTCATAGCCTGGATATTGGCATGTTTTGCCAGGTCAAAATACAGGTCATCCCTCATCAGCTCCATAAACTGAATACCCAAAAGACGGCCTTTTGCCAGTAATGCCCCTTTTTGTTTGATATTAAAGGCAAAATCCTGCTGCAAATCCTCGTTATTGATGACAATGGCCTCTCCTATCAATGCTCCGTTCTTCGTTCCGCCCAGGTAAAAAACATCCGTTAGCTCTGCTACTTTTTCCAGTGTAAGATCACTGATTTCGGAGGTTAATCCATGTCCTAATCTGGCTCCGTCCATAAACAGGTACAATCCTTTCTCACGACAGAAATTGGAAAGCTCTTCCAGTTCTTTGGCCAGGTAAACCGTACCCAACTCCGTAGAATTTGATATATACACCAGCTTCGGCATTACCTGATGCGGAATATTGCTGTGGTTTTCCAGTACCGGGACAATATCTTCCGGCCTAAGCTTACCGTCTGCCGTTTCAATGCTTAAAACTTTATGCCCGGTAGCTTCAATAGCTCCTGTTTCATTGTTCAGAATGTGGCCCGGTGTGGCGGATATCACACATTGATAAGGCCTTAAAATGGCTGAAATCACAATAAGGTTAGCCTGCGTACCTCCGGAAACCAGAAAAACTTCAGAATCCGGACTTTTTATTTTTTCTTTGATCAGCTTCTTTGCTTCAAGAGAATAATCGTCTTCACCATATCCGGCCTGCTGTTCAAAATTTGTGCTTAAAAGTGCTTGTAGAATATTCGGGTGGCATCCCTCGGAATAATCGTTTTTAAAAGAAAATTTCATAGAGTAAAATTAAAAAAAGTTAAACTAACAAGACCCCGTTTTACATAATATTTTGTTAGATTTGTAATGAAAATCATCTAACATTTTGAGAACAACATTAACAGAAGAAAATTATCTGAAGGCTTTGTTTCATTTAGTTGACAATGAAGGGAAAGTGACGATCAATGAACTCAGCAAATTTCTGAACGTAAAAATGCCGAGTGTCAATAACATGATGAAGAAATTCGCTGAAAAGAAATGGGTGGTCTATGAAACCTACAAACCTCTGGTGGTTACAGAAACCGGGAAACGCGAAGCTGCTCTGGTAGTTCGTAAGCACAGGCTGACAGAGATGTTCCTGGTAAAAAAGATGAATTTCGGCTGGGAAAATGTTCATGAAATTGCAGAACAGCTGGAACACGTTCATTCCCAGATATTTTTCGACAAAATGGATGAAATCCTTGATCATCCTAAATTTGATCCACACGGAGAACCTATCCCGGATAAAGATGGAAACATCATTGCACAGGACCTGCAAAAACTGAGTGCCTGCCTAGTGGGAGAAACGGTTACTTTTGCTTCGGTTACCCTCTCAGATGATGGCTTTTTAAGCTACTTGAATGAAAGAAACCTGCTTCTGAATACCAAGATCAAAGTCATTAAAATTGAAGAATTCGACAAATCCATGACCATCGAAATCGGAAATACCAAAGAAGTTCTCAGCAGAAAAGCTACGGAAATTATTTTGGTGAAAAAATAAGTAAACTAAAAATTCTCCGGACGCCTCAGTCATATGATGTATGGCTGCAATACATAAATTAAAATCCTGATATACACTAATAACTAATGATGAGAAATATTCTGCCAACAGTAATTATTCTGGCATTTTTCAACACTACAAAAGCTCAAAAAATATTTACTTCTGATATCGATAATTTTTGGACCGCTTATGACCATATCCGGAAAGCGGAAAACAATAAAAAAGAAATTCTGGAAGCCTATTTTCTGAATAAAAAAACGGAAGGACTAAAGGATTTTATGGAAATCAAACAGTTTAATGAAGACGATTATCTGAACGTCATTGAAAAATATCCTCAATTCTGGAATTCCATTCGTAAAAACACTTCGATTGACAGTAAAAAAATCAGTTCAATTAACAAAGCTCTGAAAAAGCTGAAAGTGCTTTATCCCAATAATTCAAATGGGAATATTTATTATACTATCGGAGCTTTAAAATCAGGAGGAACCACCCATAATGAAGATCTGTTTTTGGGAATTGAAAAAATTGTAGGCGATAAAAATACCATAGTTTCGGAATTTGATAATGAAAACCTTCAGAAAATGTTTTTGTATATCAATAGTTCACAACTAGAGCACATCACTATTCACGAATTTGCTCATACCTTTCAAAAAGACGGTGAAATTAACGTATTGTCCAAAGCCATAAAAGAAGGTTCCTGTGATCTTATTGCAGAATTAACGATGAACAAAAAGTTCTCTTCACAATATATCGATTATGGGTTTAAAAATTACGATACGGTAAAAGCTGCATTTAAAAATGAAATGTTCAGCCGTAACTTCGGAAATTGGTTTTACAACAGCAATACAAGTAAAAATCCTGATTTAGGCTATTTTGCAGGGTATGTCATTTCTAAAAAATACTACGACAATGCAAAAAATAAGAAGGAGGCAATTAAAGACATCATCGAATTGGATTTTAACAGTGAAGAGGCTGTTTTTCAATTCTTGGAAAAATCAAAATTCTTTGAAGACAACACTAATATCAGGGAATTAAAATCTGCCTATAAAAACAATCAGCCAAAAATTGTCCGGATTATCGAATTTGAAAATAACAGCCAAAACGTAGATCCGAAAATAAAACAGATCCAAATTGTATTTTCAAAGCCAATGAATGAAAACGTTTCTATTAATTTTTCAAAATTCGGCAAAGAACATTTTCCATTAAAAAAAATTGCAGGTTTAGACAACACAAAAACAATCCTGACCCTTGAAACCGTTGATTTAAAACCCGACACTGAATACGACTTTTACGTTACAGACAGAGGAACAAAATCTGAAGATGGTTATCATTTTCCTGAGCAGGAATATAAAGTGTTATTTAAAACTGAAAAGAAATAGCTCCTGCAACAGAATCACAGCTGGTGGCTGAGGCTCCCGAAGCCACCAGAACCTAATATTTCAGCATTTTTACAACCTTCTCAATTTCCTGAGGAGTATTGAAATAATGTGGTGACAAACGGATAGCCCTGTCCAGACCTTTCAGACTAAAGTCAATCAAGGCATTACTTTTATTACTTACTGAAAAATATACCTCATTCTTTTTCAGTATTCTGTAAATATTTTCAATACTTCCGTCCTGAGCAACAAAAGTTACAATACTGCCCAAATTCTTTCCTTGGTCCAGTATCCTTAAACCATTATTTTGCAGACCGGTTCTTAAGGTTTCCGCCAGTTTTTTATTATAATTCTCAATATTCTGCAACCCGATTCCATTGGCATAATGCAAAGCCTCTGTCAATCCTAAAAATGAACTGACGGAAGTTTCCCAAAGCTCAAACCTTTTTGCAGTCTTAAGGAGAGTGTAATCATCAAAATCTGTCCACTGTGCCCCATTCATATCCAGAAACACAGGCGCCATATTTTGTTCCAAAACCCTGTCTGAAACATATAAAAAACCTGTTCCCCTTGGCCCGCGTACAAATTTCCGGCCTGTAGCAGTAAGGAAATCACACCCTATTTTTTCAACATCTACAACAAGCTGCCCCACAGACTGACAGGCATCAACAAGGTACAAAACATCATATTGACGGCAGATTTTCCCCACTCCTTCCACATTCTGGATCAGTCCTGAATTGGTTGGAATATGGGTAACTGCCACAAGTTTCGGATTATATTTTTTAATCAGATTTTCAAGATCTTCCAAATCCAATTCATGATCGGAAAGATTTTTTACCCTGATCAGCTTCACTCCTCTCTTTTTCTGTAGTGAAAAGAAAGCCATCTGATTCGAAACATAATCATCATTGGTAGTAATGATTACATCTCCCTCTCTGAATTCAATACTGGATAAAGCCTTTGCATAAGCATCGGTAGAACTTACTGTAAAAGCAATGTTATCCGGTTGGGTATTAATCAGTTGAGCTGCTTCAGCGTAAAACTGATTGAGATGCTCCGACTTCCTGCCAGCAGATTCATAAGCACCATGCTGTTGTTCCAGCACGATATGTTCTTTCATTGTTTCAGCAACGATCTTTGGTATTAATGATCCTCCTGCACTGTTTAAAAATATTTTATCCGTACAGCCGTCTGTCTCCTTTCTGATTGTATCTAAGTCTATTTTATACATATGGAATTGATATTTATGCATAAAAAATCCCGAAATTTTAAATCCGGGATTATATCTTTTTTAAATTTTATTAATCTAAAACGCTCCAACCTCTTTTCGGATTGGTATTGGAAGATACTTCCTGCTCGTTAACAATAATGTTTTCTTTTCTCTGACCAATATAATCCAGCTCGCTTAGTTTAGAGAAAATAATTTCTAAGCTACGCAGCATTTGTTGGATATACAATAACGGTTCTCCACAGTTATGGTGGTCATAATTGGTTTCCGCTACAATAGAAAGCTGATTCAATAAAGTGTGTGGAGCAATTTCACTCCATTCCAGGCTATAATTCAGCATTTCTTCCAGCTCTGCAGGGACCAGGAGTTGAGTGGAATTGTAAAGATGAAGAGCCAGCTTGGCAAATGACTCGATTAAAAATACCGGCGGCTGCCATGGAATGATATTTCTGAACTGGAAATACATGTCCCCGAATGTATTTACCATAGTAGTACACAAAAACTTAACGTTTTGTGCCAATGCCGTATTCTGGTTTTTATGGGACGCTTTCTGAATGATTTTAAATGCATACTGCTGCAGATTTCCAATAGACTTTGCATAACTGCTGTAGTAATCCAGTAAAGCAGGATGGCTTTGGATAGAGGTACACGGCGGAATAAAATTGGAATCCACCTGGGCAATATTTGCTTTCAAATCCACTTTCCCTATAATAAGATAGTTTCCTCCGGAATAGCTGCTGTTCAGGGAAGTCACCGGAAGAAGCTCAATATGGTGGTTAGGCTGTGTATTGGGATGGCGCGGTGGGATTTCTTCAGGGTCTATATCCCCAAAAGGTACTTTATCAAAAGGATTTACAGAGATCAGGATATAGTATTCACCGTCTGCCTGTTCTTCGTTCATAGATTTTGCCAGGGATTTTACACTGACTCTCCTGTCGCTTAAATCTATACGGTAACCCGCCATGGTAATGGCGCTGCATCTTTTGATGACAAGCTGTACATCATTCGTAGCGGTATTATGAACATCAAAGATTGTTTTGTCCGTAAACTCGTTGGAAATAGGCAAAAGCCCGTAATTATATGTAGTGATCCCCAGTGAACTGGAATCTCTGATTGTGTCAATTAAAAAATTATCCTGATCATTAAGGTGTCTTTGGGAAACTTTCATCCCGTCTACCCAGTTGATCGCGAAATGCTTAATAGGCTGTATCATAGTTAATACTTTTTAAATTTTCTGTGATTATGATTTTTTCAATACTCCTTCTTCCTCATGCTGGATAACTCTTTTGCAGATCACCACTTCATTTTCTGAAATATTGTTTGAAGAGATATCCTGGTCGAAATCAATATACTTTCTAAAACTGAAAAACGATTTTTTGGTGTAAAAAATCCAGTAATAAGGTTCTTTTTCTACATCCGAAAGGTGAATGATAGAGTTCGGGTTTTTGTGGTTGTAATCGTCTACTACTCTGTAAAACCAGTCTCCAAAGGTAACCCCGGTCGGAAGTGTTTTGGCTTTGATCCTGAATCTGTTGGCATCTTCAAGGTTCTTGCTTAATTCTACATTCAATACCATCAATCTGTCAAAATCTGCCCCTTCAAAATCCGGAAGCTTCTGGTCCGGGGAATATCTCCAGGTTTTGTAAATATCAAAAGGAATGCTGATAAACTGAACATAGCAATAATAAAAAACCATCGGAACTAGGAAGATAACCATGCTTGTAGCAGCCATTACCGCGTATCCCTGCCCTTTGCTGATCCAGTTAAAGATCAGGGTAAATAAATATCCTCCAAAAGCAATACACGTTAATGAAAGAATAGATTCGAACAAGATGCTCATTCCCACAGAATCAATATGCTTTCTGAAATACCTGTGCAGGAGATTCACATGAATAATACCAAAAATAAGATAAATCACCTGTGCAATAAGATACCAGTAAGGATTAAAAAGGTTTTTTGAAAAACCAAAGATCCCCGGTAAAGCCAGACATAAACTGCAAAGAAGAACGTATATAATAATTACTTTAATTTTTATAGCAGGTTTGTTTCTTCTGATAATCCCCAGAATAAACATCATGATCACTGCGATTAAAGGCATTAAAATATACCTTAAAAAAATACCTTTTACTGAAGAAATTTCCATTAGTTTCTTTTCAAATTTATACTTTGTTGGTAGTTGTAAATATAATAAATTATTTTAGAGAAATGTCGAGTATCCGAGACGGCTGGCATTTCTTTCATCGTCCTCCAGGCTGAACGAGTATTCTTCTTTTTCCGTAATAAAATTTTCTTCCACGTCTACCGTTACCGGGAGAAAATAATCATATAAAGCCTGCAGCACCTTTCTGAAAGGGCTTCCGGAAATGTATTTTTTCATATCCTGATATGGAATCGGGCCTATGTTCACTACCCAGTTGCGCTGCCCATCCATATGTTTTCCGCTGGGAATGTAGGTAACGCCTAATTTTGAATTTCCCAACAGCATGGAATCGTCATTCCGTTCTATCCTGTCAATAATATTCGGGGCAAAAGTAACTTCTACCGGTACCTGAAGAAAAGCTGTCATACACCTTTCAAACCATCTCTTATCACCTCTGATCTGATGAAAAAAAGGCAAAATATAGATAAAAATATAAGCATTCTGCTTATCAAGCATTTTTATAAGAGGCCAGAGCTCGCTTACAGTCTCCAAAAGCGTATCGGTATCGCTTGAAATATCAAATTCAGATTCTTTAAGCAGGGAACTGATTTCGGTGAAAAATACTTCCAGCTCAAAAGGACGGAAAAATTTCCTTGCATCCTCCTCTATCCTTTTCTGCTTACGGATCTCACGGACCACCGTATCTACATTCTTTCTGGAAGCTCCAAGAGACGGCGGATGAAACAGCCCTTCGGGAAGGTAATCGTAGATTCCTTCTCTGTAGGTTTCTATAGTGAATACTTCCTCATCAAATCCCAAATAACTGCTCGAAATACTTTTGATGTCCTTAAGATAAGCACGGTCATTGATGCCGATCCGTTCTATAAATATATTGCTTACCGCACGCTGATATTTCAAAAGATTCACCGCTACGGCTTCAGCTTTGAAGTCGGTCTGCAGTTTATTGTAATGCATGTCTACAATATTATTCTCATACATAGTGTTTGCTGTGATTATGACTTGTAAAGATAATATATCTCATAAGTTTGAAAAAATAATTTGGCTATAATTTTATTCTAAAAATACTAATTTATTGACATTAAAAGGAATATTCCGAGACAAATTCCGTAAAAATACGGTGAACAGCTACATCCCTGATGTTTTATTCCTGAAACCAAATGAATTTTATTATCTGATATGGAGAGTATTACGATACTTTTTCACTTATTTTAAGTACTATCTGAAAATTTTTTCCGGTCGCTTCTTTATTTAGATTAAGTTTTATTAACACATCCCGCGGAAGAAATTGATCATAATTGGTACAGGTTCGGAAACCGGTCCGTATCTTTGCAGCTTGTAAAATGTTATTTATAATGAAAAGTATTTATTCTAAAATTCTGATTTTAGCATTCATTTCATCTTCACTTTATTCTTATGCATGGGGATTGACGGGACACCGCATTATTGCAGAAATTGCAGAAAATCACCTGTCTGGTAAGGCAAGAAGGGAAATAAGAAAAATAATGGGGAAAGAACGCCTTGCCTACTGGGCAAACTGGCCGGATTTCATCAAATCTGATACTACCGGTGTCTGGAAGGAAGCTTCATCATGGCATTATGTAAATGTAGACCCACAGGCAGACTTTAAAGCATTTGACCAGAAGCTGAAAATGCAGGCGGGTCCTAGTCTTTATACCCAGGTTAATACTTTGTCCAGCCAGATTAAAGATGAAAAAACCTCTGAAAAGGACAGAAAAATTGCACTGATTTTCCTTATTCATATCATGGGAGACCTTGCACAGCCTCTGCATGTAGGCCGTGCAGAAGATCTTGGCGGAAACAAAATCAATGTCACTTATTTCGGGGATAAAACCAACCTTCATTCTGTATGGGATGGAAAACTGGTAGATTCACAGAAATACAGCTACACGGAATATGCAACACTTTTAGACATTAAATCCAAAGACGAAGTAAAGCAGATCCAGGCCGGAACTGTTGAAGACTGGCTGTACGATTCCCATAAGATTGCCAATAAAATCTATGCCCAGACGCCAAACGATTCAAAATTATCTTTCGATTATCAGTATAAATTCAATGATACGCTGGAAAGACAGCTTCTTTACGGAGGCCTGAGACTGGCCAAACTGTTGAATGATTTGTTTTAATAGTTAATGGTTGCCGGTTATCAGTTGATAGCCTGTCGGAAATAATAAAGCGGGACTTCGGTTTCGCTTTTTGTTTGACGTTTCATTTTTAATGTTTAATGTTTAATGTTTAAAATTACTCTGTAAGTTTTAATCTGTTTCTTTATACTGATTTTTGGGGTTCTCCCCTAAATTTAAAAAATAATTAAAACTGGTGTAACCTTTTTACCACTTCATACGTATAATATATAGTAACTCTTTTTTGAGGATAAAAATAGATGAGACAATTAAAAATCACTAAGCAGGTAACCAACAGGGAAACTGCTTCATTAGACAAGTATTTGCAGGAAATTGGTAAAGTGGAACTGATCACTGCGGACGAAGAAGTAGAATTGGCACAAAGAATACGTGCAGGCGACAGAGCAGCACTGGAGAAATTAATCAAAGCCAACCTTCGTTTCGTAGTTTCCGTATCCAAGCAATACCAAAATCAAGGTCTTTCTTTACCCGATTTGATCAATGAAGGTAACTTAGGACTGATGAAAGCAGCAAAAAGGTACGATGAAACTAGAGGTTTCAAATTTATCTCTTACGCGGTATGGTGGATCCGTCAGTCAATTTTACAGGCTTTAGCTGAGCAGTCAAGAATTGTAAGGCTTCCTTTGAACAAGATTGGTTCCATCAACAAAATCAATAAAGCATACGCTCACCTGGAACAGGAAAACGAAAGACCACCTTCCCCGGAAGAACTGGCTGAAGTTCTTGATATGAGCGAGGAAGATATTAAAGAATCTATGAAAAACTCCGGAAGACACCTGTCTATGGATGCGCCTTTAGTAGAAGGTGAAGATTCTAATCTTTATGATGTATTGCGTTCAGGTGAATCTCCAAGTCCGGATAAAGATCTGATGCTTGAATCTCTTCAGATTGAGATTGAAAGAGCATTGAATACTTTGACTCCAAGAGAGGCGGATTTGGTGAGATTATACTTCGGACTGAACGGAAAACACCCGATGACTTTAGAAGAAATCGGTGAAACTTTCGATCTTACCAGAGAGAGAGTTCGTCAGATCAAAGAAAAAGCGATCAAGAGATTGAAACATAATACCAGAAGTAAGATTCTGAAATCTTATTTAGGTAAATAAAATTTATTGCAAAACAATGTAGGCGGAGTCTGGTTTCAGGCTCCGTTTTTTTTTTGCCTGCCCAAATCCGGAATCAATCATTCTCAAACTTCTAAAAGAGGAAACTTAAAATAAAGCTGTAACAATCTTTAGACTATCTTCAACTAATCCAACAAAACCAATCTAAACATTATGAAAAAAATCCTTTTTGCTTCTGCGTTAGCCCTATCAATACTTTCCTGTAAACAAAACGAATCCGGAAATGCCACCGTTGCTGAGAATGCGGTCGATGATACAGATTCCTCTTTAAAAGGCTCTTTTGAAAGCGGCCGTAATGAAAATATGATTGATAAAATTTATTCTGAACTTATCAAAAAGGATAAAAACCTTAAAGAACTGGACGAAAAGCTTGTCAATCTTAACGAAGAAAACAGAAAGGTTCTTGCAACCTATGAGGACATACTCTATAAATCTGAGTCCTTTTATCAGGATGCTCATTTTCAGGCTACCAATGTTAAAGATTCCCTTTTAAAACAACAGCTTGAAAAAGAAATCAAAATAAGCTCCGACAATTACAACCAGAAAATAAGCAAAGTAAAAGAGCTGATCAACAAAGTGAATACAAACAATGATCACATCACCAATCTGTACACTGCGTTCAAAATCAGGAAAGCGCTTCCCGAAATTGAAAAATACCAGAATGCTCACCCGATGAAAACGGACAACCTGGAAAGCTTCATTAAGAAACAGGATCAATTACTGAGTGAGCTGAAAAATATAAAGTAATGGATTTCACCACCAAATTGCTAGATACGAAAGAAGTAACAGGTTCAGTAGTTTCATAAAAAAGCTGTCCATTTTTTGGACAGCTTTTTTGTTGGCAATTTTCTCAAAAATATTATTTTTTTTCTTTATTCAATTTCTGATATTGTTTGAAATAGTTGGTGAATGATTCACTTTCCTTAGGATTTGATTTCTGCCAGGCCTTTAATGCCTCGCTCTGCTCCCTATAGTTAAGGAATGTTTGAGTATCTATGATCATATTTCCCTGTGTCTTTATTTCCTGCAGCACATCAGTTCTTATTTCCTGTTTCGTCCGGACACTCTCCTTATACCATTTCACTCCTGAAAGAGCACTGAAAATTCCAAGTCCCCACCCGGATAAAATAACAAATAGGGAAACATATAAAAGAGGCTTGTAATGGTTGAAATAATCTTTGTACGTTTCAAGCTGCCGAAGATCTTCCGGAGAAATTCCAACCTTTACATTTCCAACTTTTTCCTTAAGCTCTTTCAGATTTTGCTCTACGAAATATTCTGTTCGTTTTAGCTTTTCATCCATAATGGATACTCCGGAGCTCAGACTTTGAAATTCTTTGTACAAAGATTCCGTTTTGATCTTGAGTTGATCCATTAGCTCCATAGAATTGAGCCCTTCCGTACCAAAGTTTTGATTTTCTTCCATAATTGATTTTATATACTTAGGATAGAACTATGAAACCCTGTAAAACTTTTTTTACAGCATCCGTTTCAGTAGCACTGGATTTTATGCAATTATTTTGATAAAATTTTAATCAAATTCTTATAAATAGTAAAATTAAATAATATAGCTGAAAATAAATATCACAAACAATTGAATACTATTAAAATAAAACTCATTGACAATTTAAAATTCAAATATAGTCGTTATCAATCACTGAAATATGGATTTTTTACGTTTAGTCTATAAATTAGATATAATAAATCACTTTAACATGAACATCAGTTAATATAGATTTATATTTTAAATAGATTTAATAAAAAATCAATAATAAAGATATATTAAAATCTATTTGATATTTTTTATTTAAAATCGTTAATCCTGACAAAAACAAAATAAAATATCCTGGTCTTATATGAAAGTACCGAAAAAACTTAATGCCGTCAGAAGAAAATTCATGCACAGCATTACAAAAAATATAGGCAAATCAAGCTCTTCTACCGTACATGCCCAAAACACAACGATAAAAAGAATATTAATTTCCCGTCCAAATCACAGACTAGGAAACCTTTTATTGCTTACACCCATTGTTCAGGAGGTTACCAATTCGTTTCCGAATGCCAGGATTGATCTGTTTGTAAAAGGAGGTATCTCTCCCACTGTTTTCAAAAACTATGGGAATGTTGATCAGATTATCCAGCTTCCCAAAAAACCATTTAAGAATTTGTTTAAATATATAGGTGGCTGGTTTACTCTGCGTTGGAAAAAATACGATCTGGTGATTAATTCTACAAACGGCTCGTCATCAGGAAAGCTATCCACCAAGCTGGCCAATGCCAAATATAAATTTTACAGCGAATGGGATGAGGAACTTCATCTAAAACATCCTGATTATGAGCACTCAGCGAAAAATGTGATATATAATCTGAGGAAATTCCTGACGCAATTGGGATTTGAAGAAAACACAAGCAAAATACCCTATTTAAATATAAAATTAGATCAGGATGAAATAGAGGATGGTAAAAAAAAGCTATTTCAAATCTTCAATAACAACAACAAAACAATCTGTCTGTTTACCAATGCTACAGGTGATAAATGTTATTCCGAAAACTGGTGGGGCTCTTTTTATGATCATCTGCAATCTGAATTTCCTGACTATAACTTTGTAGAGCTTCTGCCCGTAGAAAATATTTCCAAATTAAATTTTAAAATACCTACTTTCTACAGCACCGATATCCGGGAAATGGGCGGATTTATTGCCAATACCTGCATTTTTATCGCTGCTGATAACGGAGTGATGCATTTAGCAAGCGCATCAGGAACGCCAACGCTAGGTTTATTTTCCGTCACCAATGAAAATATGTACAAGCCTTACAATGATAAAAGCTTTAGCGTAAATACCAACCAGCTCAATAAAAATGAAATATCAGATCTGATAAAAAAAGCACTTCAATGATGACTACAGGCCAATATAAAGCCGCATGAACTTAATGAAATTTGAATATATTAATACTGCCCAAATGTTACTATGAACCTTATCGTTGCAACAGATTACGCCCATTACGCAGCTGATGTGCTCCGTATTATAAAGAATTTTCAAAATGAAGGGAACTTAATAGGGCCCGGAACCAGAAATATTGTAAAGTGGATCATTATCAACAATATGACACTTAATTTTAAATCATTTAAACAGCATAATATAATTAACAGACATGTTTACAAATTTTACCGGAAATCCAAAGCAAAACGCTCTTTCGAGTATGCTAATTTATTGATCTCTAAAAATTTCTATACTCCGAAGCCTATCGCTTATGTGGAATTTCACGACTGCATTGGGTTAACAAACAGTTACTATATAAGCGAGCAGCTGGAAGACGGGTTTACATTGGAGGATGTATTTCTCAACAGAAGTTCCTTTGAAGACTGGCAGGAAATTGTTAAAGGATATACTTTATTAATCTATCAGTTACATGAACAGGGAATTGAATTCATTGATAACTCTCCCGGTAATTTTTTAATAAAGAAAGTCGACAATGAATACCGCTTTTTTCTGGTAGACTTAAACAGAATGAATTTTCACGACAGATTCGAAATTCCTGACAGGTTCAAAAATTTTTCGCGATTAACCAATGATCCGGAAATCCTGCAAATTATATGTAAGGAGTACTCACTGTTATCGGGAATATCCCAGGAACAATGTCTGAAACAAATTATTAAAGCTACAAACAGGCAAAAGACTAAGCGTAAAATAAAAAAAGTGTTGAAGTTTTATAAATATTTTCTAAAATAGTACTGCTTATAGAATTCTGGATAAAATAAAAGGTTGCCAAAAAAATGGCAACCTTCTTATTAATAGGTAAAAGTAAGTCCGGCTCCCCAGCCCATTTCATTATCATAATTTCCTGAAACGGATAACCATTTTTGTAAAATATACCTTAAACCGGTTGAAAATTCCCCGTCAGAATTGAGGCTAAAATTTCCTCTTATTCTTCTGGAAATCGGAATATCTTCCCTGCTTAACTCAAGGAGCACTTTTCCATTCTGATCCACACTGGCATCAGCCGTTATCAGCATCGGCAAAAGATACTGTACCCCAACCATGAAAGCATATTGATCTTTTGAAGCTTTCTGCTGTCCGAACCAGGTCTTTTTACCACGGAATTTCATTCCCATATCTTCTGTCATCTGGCGCTCCATGATCTCATGATTTTTCTGAATCCTGAAACCGGCATATGGAAGCGCCCATTGGAATTTGCCCAGAAATCTTCCCACTTTTACATTTCCTTCAAAATGATCAAAATCCCAGTTGGAATGAAACTCGTTCAGGTTGGCCCATCTCGGTCCGAACATCGTCATCGTTTCAGCATGCAGCTTATTGCTGGCAACATCCAGCATAGCCATTGAGCTGATCATTCGATTGTCTTTCAGGAAGTTTTTCCAGGCCAGTTTCCTGTCCGGCAGCTGCGGGTTGGGTTTTGAATTTTCATAGCTGAATATTCTTCCCATTCCGGCCATCATATGGTATAAAATATGACAGTGAAAAAACCAGTCACCGTCCTGGTTGGCAGCAAATTCAATTGTGTTGGTTTCCATCGGCATGATATCCACTACATTTTTCAGCGGGGAGTATTCTCCTTTTGAATTGATCAGCCTGAAATCATGACCGTGAAGGTGCATCGGATGGCGCATCATTGAGTTATTGTACATGGTAATTCTCAGGATCTCCCCTTTCTTTACAAGAATTTTATCTGTTTCAGTTACTGTTTTATTGTCCAGTGTCCACAGATAATGGTTCATGTTTCCTTCAAGGGTAAATTTGAGTTCTCTTACATTTTCTCCGGGCAGAATGGTCTTTTCAGGAGATTTTAAAAGATTGTACGATAGCCTTTTGATCGGCTTTTCTTCCTTCATACCCATTCCTGCATGATTTTCATGCCCTGTTGTTGAAGCTCCCGAAGTCATTTTTGAATGATCTTCTTCCTTGGTTTTAACTCCCATCATCTCATTCATATGCTTCATGGTCATTTTTCTCTGGCTTTCAGGAAGTTCGGGGTACATTACTTCATTCATATCCATCATCTGGTTCCCCATTGTCATGTTCATAGGCTTCATATTCCCGCTCATTTCCATCATTCCGTTCATCATTTTCATTCCCTCAAACAGCATAAGCCGAGGCAAGGTTGGCGCTTCTACTTTTTCACCGGAACCCAGCCATAATGAGGCATGTCCTACCCTGTCTTCTGATGTGGAACGGAATTCAAAGCTTTTATTTTCGGGAATTGTTACCTCGATATCATAAGTTTCGGAAACTCCGATGATAAGACGGTCAACTTCTACCGGAACTACATCATTTCCGTCATTTCCAACCACTTTTATTTTTCCGCCTCCGTAATTCAGCCAAAAATACGTGGATGAACCGCCGTTGGCCACTCTTAGCCTTACCTTATCTCCCGCTTTCAGATTGGAATAATCAGAGCTTGGAAGTCCGTTGATCAGGAATTTGTCATAGTAAACATCACTTACATCCATGGCTTCCATTCTTTTCCATTCATTCAGGGCTTTTGTCCCGAAATTTCCGGATTTGATCGCCTCCCAGTAACTTTGTACTGCATTTTTTTTGATGGCATACCAGTCTGTATTGGCCATATGAAGCCTTCTTGCGATCTGCATAGGGTCTTCATCGCTCCAATCACCCAGTAATACAGGGATTTCTTTCGTATAAACGGGTTTGGGCTCACCTTCTCTTTTGTTGAACACCAAAATACCATTCATCCCAATCTGTTCCTGCAGAGCCTCGTGGGAATGGTACCAATAAGTCCCATTCTGGGATACCCTGAACTTATATAAATGTGTTTCTCCGGGTGTTACAGGTTTTGTGGTAAGGTAAGGAACGCCATCATGTTCATTGGGAAGAATCACACCATGCCAGTGAAGCCCTGTATTCTCCTTAAGCATATTGTGAAGATAAATCTCAGCAGTATCCCCTTCCGTAAAATATAAAGTCGGTGCCTGCAATTTCCCGTTAATGGCAATGGCTCTGCGGTTTTTTCCTGTAAAATTAACGATGGTATCTTTTACATACAGATCATACCTTACAGTTTTGCCTCCAAAAGTAACTTTCCCGTTTTCAGAATTTCTTTTGAATGCAGTATGACCTGTTTCCGGCTTTTCTGCCAGGACGGACTGTTTGCTTTCCTTTTCTATCAGTTCCATTCCACATTTCGGGCATTTCCCGGGTTTTCCAGAGGTGACTTCCGGATGCATGGGACAAGTGTAAACAGGCTGTGCCTGAGGCAAAGTTGTTTTCGGAGATTTTATTTCAGCTTTATCTCTTTTAACTTCTGTTGCTTTGGGACTTGGATTAACTTTAGTCTGAATTTTTGTTTTCTTTATTTTAGGCTTAACCTCTGTTGCTTTCTGTACTGTTTTAGGTTCAGCTTTCGGCTGTGGCTGTGCCGTGACTTTCGGTTTTACCACAACAGTTTTCTTTACCAGAGTCATTTTGCATTTGGGACAGTCTCCGGGTTTTGAAGAAACTACCTCAGGATGCATTGGACAGGTATAATAAGTTTTCGTTGCTTGGGCGAAAGAAAAAACAGTAAACAAAAGCATCAGAAACATGATTATTTTTTTCATAATACTCTGAACTTTTAAAAGATGTACAGCTTAAATAAAATTATAGATTAAGCTATACAATCCATTGTTTTAAAATGAAATACAATAATTATTTTATTTCAGACTTTACACTTCCGCAAGAAAGCATAGATTTTCCGTAGTATGGATTCAGGATTTGTTTTTCGTCGCTTAACCAGCTTGAATCTGCCATTGGGCAATACTGTACATAAACCGGCTTTTCCGAAAGTTTAAACTCTTTTGTCAGAGCAATCATGTTCTCGGAAAGGTTGGAAAATGTTTCTCTTTGCGCTGTAATGTCTCTTGCATCAGAAATTACTGTGGCATCTTTTCTTAAAATATTCAGATTTCCTTCCGAAACGGATTTGTAATCAATAGTTGAGGCTGTTTTAATGAATTCTGCTGCCGCTTTTGAAGTTGTATCTGCATCATCGGAAGCCAAAGCAGCTTTAATGGCAATATAATTCTGGTACAGTTTTGAAACCTGCGCATCTTTTTTAGACTGTGCAGAAAGTGAAATAATAGAGAATAAAGAGAATGCTGCTGTAATGATATACTTTTTCATTGTTTTAAATTTTAGAATTAATTTTTTAATAAAGAATAATAGAAACGCATAATGCGTGGAAACCTGTTGCCAGCAAAAGCGCAATCATCTGATTACACCAGACAACGGACGGTTTTTAAATTCTAAAATTACAATGATTGATATAAATAGGAACCGGCCTGTATTCGGGCGGACCGTTGATTTTTATCTGGGTAAATTTTGAAGCTGAAAAAGACTTGTCTATAAAGAAAAATTCGTGCTGTATAAATGTTGGGGCAATCTGGTTTGAAAAGTCGATCTTAAGCAAATCCGATTTCTGGGAATCATCTACTTTTACAACTTTAATCTCGGTTTTACAGCATCCTTTTTTTTCTTTAACACCACATTTCCCACATATATCAGTGGTTTTCTGACTTACGGAAACAAATTCCTCCATACAGAAATGTACACTGAAAGCTGCTCCGGAAGAGAATCCGAAGTAGAAAACAGAGAATAATATGGCAAGAATCTTTTTCATTGATAGGACAAAGTTAAAAATATCCCTGAAACCTGTGTTATAAAATTCTGTATACTTGTTATAAAATTCAGCAAAATAAAAGCTTCTGAAAATTTCAGAAGCTTTTTTTTCTATTCTCTCACTGATTTTGCAGATTGAGCAGATTTTATTTTTGAGTTATCAACTAATTTCTATTCTAAAGTTTGAATTCAAGTTTTACATTGAAGAAACGTCCTGTAAGACGTACCGGAACCGGGTACATTACACTTGAATTATAATCGGTGATCCACTGATTAGCCACTGTATTATTAATATTAAATGCATTGAAAACCTGAACTCCCAGGGTTAACTCCTCAAAATTACCCCAGAAACCGTAACGTTTTTTCTTGTCTTTGGAATCAATAAACACTTTTGAAAGCCCTAAATCCACTCTTTTATAAGCAGGTAAAGTTCTCTGATACTGATAAGGATCAGTAAAAACAGGCGCTCCGTTCGGAAGTCCCATGGCATATACCAAAGTAAGGTTGACACGCATAGAAGGGAATTTCGGCATATAATCCTGATAGAACATGGCAAACCTGAATCTCTGGTCGGTAGGTCTCGGAATATTTCCTCTCCCGTCAATATTTTCATAGACTCTGGCATAACTTGCAGATAGCCATGAATCTACCCCCGGAACAAATTCCCCGAATAATCTGGTATCAATTCCATACGCATATCCTGAAGCATTATTTTGCCCTGAATAGCGGATTCTTACGTTATCCATATAGTAAGGAATCAAATCATCCATTTTCTTGTAATAGGCTTCCGTAGTCAGCTTAAACGGTCTGTCGTACATATAGAATTCATAGTCGTGACCAAGGATCAGCTGCATGGACCGCTGAGATTTTATATTGGAATTAAAGTTTCCGTCAAGATCTTTGATTTCTTTATAGAAAGGCGCCTGGTAATAGATTCCTCCCGAAAGCTTGAAGAGCATATCGGAATCCCAATCAGGCTTTATGGCAAACTGGAATCTTGGCGAAAAAATCGTTTCCTTATTAAAGCTCCAGTTGGAAACCCTGGCTCCTGCATTAACAAATACTTTACTGGCTCCCCAGTAGAATTTCTGGGAATACTGGGCATATGCGGAAAGTCTTGAAGGTTCTATTTTATTTTTCCCGGCAATCTGATAGAACAGTTCCAGGTCTCCTGATTCTCCGGTTCTCGGATCGTCAATAGGACGCGGAATACTGTATCCTGAGGAGTCTACCAGTTTCCATTCGTTGGTATTATCACTCAGGTTTTCTTTTTCATATTTAACTCCTACTTCTATGTCCGTATTGATATTGGGAGAAAATTTTGCTCTGAACTGCGTTCCGTAAGTTCTTACAAACAGGTCGTTTCTGGCATGCTCTATCTGTCCTCCTCCATCAAAAGAAGGGACCGGATCTCCTGTTATGGGATCAAAAGTCTGGATCTCATAGCTTGAAGCGATAGAATAATATTCTTTTTCCCTGTTCTGGTAGGCAAAACTATCCAATGTAAATTTCCACTGATCTGAAGGCTTAAAGTTCAGGGAGAAAGTTCCCATCATGTTTTTGTACATATCCTGTTCCTTTCCGCCATAGCCAATATTGACCGTAATCGGCTGCTGAAGGCTCCCGAAAGTTACACTCTTAGCCTTCGGAACCATTTCATAATCATTCTTGGAATAATACCCGATGAATGACATGGAGAATTTATCGCTGAGATGATAATTGATGTACGACTGGAAATCCCAGTAAGTCGGGTTGAAATCTGTATCCTCATTCAGGGTATTCAGAACAAGGTTGGTATTTCTGTATCTACCTGAAAACAAAGCGGTCAGCTTTTTATTTTTTGATGCTAAACCTGCTGTCAATCTTCCACCGATTAAACTGGCCTCTCCTGAAAGTTCAAATTTTTCAGGTTCGCGGTAATAAATATTCAATGCAGAAGACATTTTATCGCCATATTTCGGTTCAAATCCTCCGGCAGAGAAGTTGACCGTCGAAACCATATCAGGATTAATAATACTCATCCCTTCCTGCTGTGAATTTCTGATCAGGAAAGGTCTGTAGATCTCAATATCGTTAATGTAGATAAGGTTTTCGTCATAGTTTCCGCCACGTACCATATATTGTGAAGACAGCTCGGTATTGGAGTTTACGGAAGGAAGTGTTTTAAGAAGACCTTCAATTCCTCCGCTTATGGTAGCAGCTCCTTTAGCGTCCTTTGCTGAAATTTTGACATTGGTAATGTCGTTCGTTTTTCCGACAACTTTTTTCTGGAAAACGACTTCCTCAATATCGGTTACTTTATCTGCCGTATCTCTTTTTCTGTTTTGAGAGAAAATAAGCATGGGAACCATAAGGCTCAACGGTAAAACTAGTTTTTTCAAAAGAAATGCTTTAAAATTTCAAACGTGAATATATAAATTTTATTTTAACTTATTTAAACTTTATTTAACATTTCGAATCTAAAAAGTTAAAATCATAAAAATACAGTATTTTTATGATTTTCTTTTCAATATTACATCCGGAAAGTAATTTTTGAATTTAAATAAGCTTTAATAAATTATAAAATTGATTCTCTAACTCTTGTTAATTTTTGCAACAAATCTTCCAGTAAATCCAATCTTAGCAT
This sequence comes from Chryseobacterium oranimense, assembly GCF_900129755.1. Lineage (GTDB taxonomy): Bacteria > Bacteroidota > Bacteroidia > Flavobacteriales > Weeksellaceae > Chryseobacterium > Chryseobacterium oranimense. The sequence goes on along the minus strand of NZ_FQWT01000003.1, from coordinate 7,716 downwards.
GTTGGCTCCGTCGGACAAAGCAGTTTCCGGTGTAGGATGGGTTTCGATGAAAATTCCGTCTGCTCCTACAGCAATTCCTGCTTTGGCTATGGTTTCTATAAGATCAGGTCTTCCACCTGTAACGCCGGAGCTTTGGTTAGGCTGCTGTAATGAATGGGTAACGTCTAAAATCACCGGTGCATATTCCCTCATCGTAGGAATACCTCTGTAATCTACAATAAGATCCGTATATCCGAAAGAATTTCCTCTTTCAATAATAGCTACTTTCTGGTTATTGGAATCCGTAATTTTCTGAACGGCAAATTTCATGGATTCAGGAGAAAGGAACTGTCCTTTTTTCAGGGTTACGCATTTTCCGGTTTCCGCTGCAGCGACCAAAAGATCGGTCTGACGAACCAAAAAAGCAGGAATCTGAAGCACATCAACATATTGCGCAGCTAAAGCTGCATGCTCATTTTCATGAATATCCGTGGTCGTAGGAATATTAAAGGTCTCTCCTACTTTTTTAAGAATTTCAAGGGATTTTTCTTCACCGATGGTTGTAAAAGAATCCACACGGCTTCTGTTGGCTTTTTTAAAGCTTCCTTTGAAAATATATGGAATATTGTATTTGTCTGTTAAGCTGATTACTTTTTCTGCAATTCTAAGGGCCATGTCTTCACCTTCAATGATGCATGGGCCGGCAATAAGGAAAAAGTTTTTTGAATCTTTGTGTTGGATATTATCTAAATACTGGATCATTTTTATTTCAATTAAAAAGTTCAGTAAAAATACTTATAAAGTTTCATAATCGAAAATTATTTGAGGGCTTTAACCATTCCTGATCACCGGCTGTATTTTATTATTTTATAACTTTATACTATGAAAGCGAGAGAAACTTTGGAAGAATTTTATGATCTGCACGGAAGAGAGCATGATCAGTATGCTCAATGCAATGTCTACCGCAGAGAGGATTTTGAGTGCAGCAAAAGTTTAAAACCTGTTTACCGCAGAGATTTTTATAAAATATCAATGATGTGCGAAGGAACGGGAATATTAAGCTATGCTGATAAGTTCATCAGGATCGACAGGCCTTCTATTGTATTTCTCAATCCGCTGATTCCCTATTCCTGGGAACCTGAATCTTCAGTACAGACGGGCTATTTCTGCCTTTTTACAGAGGAATTTGTAAGCCAGGAACTTAAAAATGAAAGTTTATCTCAATCTCCTTTGTTTAAAGCAGGCGGAGATCATGTCTTTTTTCCGGATGAAAACAGTGTACGGCTGTTGAAAAACCTCTATGAAAATATGCTGAAAGAAGTCCATTCGGATTATGACAATAAGTACAGCCTTCTCAGAAATTACATACAAATCATTATGCATGAGGCAATGAAAATGCAGCCGCCTCAAACGTATGGTCAGCATTCGAACGCTGCCGAACGCATCAGCACTTTGTTTTTAGAGCTGCTGGAGCATCAGTTTCCGGTTAGCCAGAATAATATTATACTATTGAAAAATGCAAATGAATTTGCCACACAGCTGAATATACACACCAACCACCTGAATAAAGCACTCAAAGAAACAACAGGAAAAACAACCTCAGAATGGATTAACGGACGGATCATCAAAGAAGCAAAATCATTATTACAGTTCAGCAACCGGAGTGTGAGTGAGATTGCTTATTCCCTGGGATTCGAACATTCTTCCAATTTCATTATTTCTTTCAAGAAAAAGACCGGAGATTCTCCCAATCAGTTCAGAAAAAGAATTCTTTCCAAATCATAATCTTTGATTTGTTCTGCATAATTATTCTATAGCAGTACAGGCGAACTTTGTGTCATTCTAAATAACGAATTATGACACATCCTACTTTTCAAGGAAAAACAGTACTCATTACGGGAGGTACGACAGGTATCGGGCTTGCCGCTGCAAAATCATTTTTAACAAACGGCGCACAGGTGGTTATTGCCGGCCGCAGGGAGCAACAGGGAAATGATGCTTTGGAAACACTGCGTACTATAGATCAGACAGTACATTTTGTACAGACTGATGTCTCAAAAAGTGATCAGGTTCAGCATCTGATCAATGAAACCATGAGGCATTTCGGAAAACTGGATATCGCATTCAATAATGCAGGCATTGAAGGACAGTTTTCAAGTATTGACAATACCTCTGAGGAAGAATTTGACAGGGTCATGAATATCAATACCAAAGGTATCTGGCTGTCCTGTAAATACGAAATTGAACAGTTTAAAAAGCAGGGAACCGGCGGAGCAATTGTCAACACCTCTTCGTGGCTGGCCAGAGGAGCATCTTACGGATCGTCAGTTTATTCAGCAAGTAAAGCTGCAGTAGACGGGCTTACAAAGGCCCTGACCGTTGAAACAGCATCCGAAGGCATCCGTATCAATAATATTCAGCCGGGATATATCCGTACTCCAATGTTTGACAGATTTTTTCCGGGAGAAAATGCTGAAGAAGCCATAGAACCGTTTAAAAAGCATGCTCCGGTAGGACGTTTTGCCGCTCCTGAAGAAGTAGCGGAGCTGGTTGTATGGCTAAGCAGCCCTGCAGCCTCTTTTGTGATGGGCGAAAGTATCCTGGTAGACGGAGGTTTGGCAATAGCAGGACAGCGATAAAATGAAAAATATCTTTTATTTCATTTTATGGGCAGCAAGTAGTCACTTCAATGCCCAACAGACGGATAATAGTAATTCTTCACTTAAAAATACCACAACGGATCATCCAATGAAATACAACGAACTCTATCAACATGGAATTGCTGATGCATTTATAGGCGGGCTTTATAAGGGAACTCTTTCGCTCAGGAATTTAAAGTTAAAAGGTGACTTCGGTCTGGGAGCACCTGATATGCTGGACGGAGAGCTTACCATACTGGACGGACAAGTATACCAGACAAAGGCTACCGGGCAAACCGTTACCCCTGATGATCAGTTTAAGTCATCTCTGGCTTTTGTAACGTTCTTCCAGCCGGATCATATTTTCACCCTTAAAAATAAAGTAAATTATCAGAAAGCTCTTCAGGAAATAAGTGAAGTTCTGCCAGGTACAAATACAATGTTTGCCATTAAAATAACAAGAAAGTTTACTCATATGAAGACCAGGGCTTTTCCTCCCGTGGAAAAAGAACCCTTTCCTATCCTCACTTCTATTGCTGACAGGCAAAAGACCTTTGATTTTTCAAATACTGAAGGTACGCTGGTTGGTTTTTATCTTCCTGAATATTTAAACGGAATCAATATCAAAGGGTTTCACTTCCATTTTATTTCATCAGACAAAAAAAATGGTGGACATGTGCTGGATTTTGAAGGTGAAAATTTGAAAACAGAAATAGCACCCCTAGAAAGCTTCAGACTGGAAACACCAAAAGATAAAGATTTCCGGAATTTTCAATTTGAAACAAAAAATAATGAATCCCTTGAGCTTCTGGAACAGGGAAAATAGTCCAAAATAGATTGTAAATATTGAAAAGCAGGTTTTACTATAATGAAACCTGTTTTTTTAATTCATTTTCTTCAAAATCTTCTCAAAAGTATTGATATTCCGGCTGGTGAACTGATCTTTAAGACTCTTTTTACCTAAAACCTTTCCAAAAGAGGAATCCAGTGTATTTCCTTTTGGAACCTGCCAGTAAAATATGTCTTTGATAATCAATGCTTTTTCGTTTTCAGCTTTGGAAGCAGCTTCAAATTCTGTCATCAGGACATTTTCCACTCCGGGATTTCCTACAAAAGCATATATATGCAGATCATTATTTTTTTCAAAGGGAATGCTGTCCCAGAAGACCTGAGTTTCTTCCTGAGACTTAATAAATAAAAATGCTTCATAAGAAAAATGATCAGACATCGCCTTCTCTAAAATTATCCTGAGTTCACCGGCATTTTTATCAGAAGAAAAAACAATATTTCCTGAAGCCAGTACTGAGCTTACGTCCTGCATTCCTGCTTCTTTAAAAACCTGGCACACATCGGCCATTTTCATATTGGTTCCTTTTACGTTTACGCCGCGGAGAAAAGCACAGTATTTCATAGTCTTCAATTATTATTTTAGCGATTTTTTAAATCCTTTATGTGATTCAGAGTTAAATCCGACTTTTTCATAAAATTTTACGGTTTCCTCTCTATCAGTTTCTGTTATAAAAATTATTTGCGAACAATTATTTTCTTTTCCAATTTTCTCAAGCTCGTTCAATAAGTTTCGCCCAACTCCTCTTGCCCTATAATCTTCGTGAACTATAAAATTTTCCATCACTAAAAATGGTACACATTCTCCATAAAGTTCTTCGCAAATAATTCCCTGTATGGTTCCAATTACTTCTCCCTCTTTTTCGGCACAAAGAAAAATGTAATTTGAGTTTTTCGAGAGCTCGGCCAATTTCTGTTTCATCTTAGGAAGATTCATTCTATCATTCCAAAAAAGCATATAAAGATTTGCGATTTCTTCTAAATCACTTTCGTTTATTCTTCTAATTTTATAATCAATACTACTAAACATTATTAAAACCTTTTTAATTAATAAAAAATTATTTTATCCTGACATATAAATTATAATCTGTTCCTGAAGGCTTAAAATGGTAGATTTTTTCTAAGATTTTACTGTCACTTTTCAGGTGGTCTTTTATTCTGAATTCTTTCAGAAGCTGGTAATGAGTCTGATAGTATTCTGTATCGTCTCCTTCAAAGAGGTTTTTATAGGAAAGAAGGTATTTCGGTTTTCTGTTTTTCACAGTATTGATCCAGTAATGAGGCTTATCTTTCTTTATTTCGGTTTGGATCTGTTTGTCAACCAATCCTACTTCATCAATCGCTTTTAACCCTGAAAAATAGGGTACGTAACCAGCGGGTTCGAGAAGTATCCATTGATTTTTGTCTTTTTCGTAAGTATTAAGAAACAATCCGATCTTTCTGCGGTAATTCCACTCCCCGTTCCCTGTCGCAATAGAATGTATGGTCTGGAAAAGAGTCATTGGAAGAATATAAAACACCACAAGAAGAGACAGCCACACATTCCTTTTCTCTTTCTGCTCCAAAACAAAAATAAGGACCGGAACGAAAAGTAAAAGCTGTGGAACCCAGTAATACCAATCAAATAAGCTTTTTTGAGAGATAAAAATAATCTGTTTTGCCCATCCGAAAATAAAGATCATCCATAAAAAATAATTTCTCTTATCTCTCTGTCTTATAAGATAAATAAAACACAGCAACTCAAAAATAAGGATAATGATTGTCACCGGATTGAAGTTTCCGGGAAGTTTCAGCATTCCCCAGAAATTTCCGAAGCTTATAAAGAAATATTTGAGATTTTGAGCAAAGGTAAAATGGTGTTCGTAAAGAAGCTTTTTAGCAACGATGGTATTATTGACCAATTCTCCGAAATAGAGCCAGTTGAAGGAAAGCGTCCATATAAGACCCAGAATTCCTCCGAAAACATAATTCCATCTGATTTTTCTGTTCCAAAAAGCATCGACAAGAAATACAATTCCCAGGAAAATAATGGTATCGATCCTTGTAAACATAATCAAAACAGGCAGAAGAATAAGCGCCCACTTTTTGCCTTTGCTGAAACCGTAATACAGCAGGGCCATTTCAAGGAAGAAAAGAATTCCGTATTCCATTCCCAGTATGGAAATCTTGATTGAGGGCGGCAATATGCCTACTAAAAATATAAAAACAGCTTTATGCCACGGATTTTTAAGGGTAAGATGGGCAAGAAACAATGTTCCTATTGTAAAAAGAATGGAATTAAAAATCAGTAGTGGTTCAACAAAATGTTCTTTCCCGAAAATAAGGTTAAAAAAATAAGATACAAAAACATAAAGATGGGTGGTAGAAGCCGAAATTTTGGTCTCACCATTGAATCCTATCACTCCATAATCCAGCAGATTCTGAGCTACTCTCCAGGTAATAAATGCATCTTCCTGGATATAATGGGTCAGTAAAAAGAGAAGTTTAAAAGTTACCGTAAAAATTACAGCATAGATTGGGAGCCTGTTATTTTTATTTTTTGCCATCACGCATTTTTAGTTCCACAAATATAATCTTAAAATTGATGAAACCCAATAACAAAAAAACGGAACCGAAGTTCCGTTTTTGTGAGCTATTATTGTGTTGCTTTGATAATTGCTGTGGTAATCTGATCCTCTTTCTCTTTGGAATAAGTAGAATCGTAAGGTTCCATCACATCAAACAGGTATTGGTAGAAAGGAGTAATCTTCTGTACTTTTTCAGATTCGTTCCTTGCTTTTTCTTTACCCATCTGCTGAAGATCCTTGATGAAAGCATTGAACTTTTTATCAATCGGCTCTATGGATTTTACAAGATAAGCATAGGCTTTTTCATTCTGACCCAGTTTCTTGTAAGCGTCTGTAACGGCACTTACTACCAGAGAATATTCCATTGGCTTCGATCTCATCTGCCTTCTGGCAAAACTCTGATCAGCCGGAGCAAGGCTCAAATAATAATCATATTCATCAAAAATACCTTTTTTAAGAATTTCTGCCAGCTGAAGTCCTTTTTTCTCCTGGCCTGCAATAATATATCCGGTTACCATAGCACTTAATGAACGCGGATCATTGTATTTTTCAGCAGGAATTTCTTTTGATGCAAGATCCAGCAATTCTATGGCTTTAGCTTTCTGTCCGCTTAATGCCAATGCTGAAGCTGCTCTGCTTGCTGACATTCTGTAGCTCATGATATTGGAAGTGGCAGTTTCATCAAAGTGAGCGTTCAGATCTTTAAAGTTCCCCCATCTGAAGTTTTTCACTACATTATATAAAGAATTGGTATCTACTCTACCCATATCTCCGTCTGCATTCTGGGTGGTGTGGATAGGAACCAGTCTGTAGCTGAATCCGTCAAACTGAAGGTATTCGTCAAGATAAAAGATATTTTCGCTGTCGTAAATTCCTCCTGATGAGAAGTTAACCGGACGTTTCCAGTCGAAATTAGCCAGCATATCCATTAGGATCAGATTATTTTTATAAAGGGTGTTTCCTTTGTAAGTAATCATGATCTGGTTTACTACATTCGGAAGGTCTGCCTGGTTGATGATTCCAGCTTTTAAAGCATTTTCTTTGTTAACAGGAAGAATGAACTTATTTACCGGAAGAATGTTGTATTTCTCATACTTCTCTTCTCCGAAGTACATTTTTAAAAGCTCATCTTTTTCAGGAGATTTGAATTTGATAAAATCAATAGCTTCTTTCAATGTCAGTGAATCCTGTGTCAGATATTTTCTAAAGGCTCCAAATTGAGTATCAGGAACACCTTGTTCTTTCAGCATAGAGAAAACTCCTTCCCAGTCTTCTTTTTTCATCATATAGATCTGGTCATTAACACCGTCTCTGTAATCTTCGTGAGTCAGCTCACTAGGAATTCCTGCTGCGTTATATGTTTTTCTTTTAATCTGATCTAAATTCCATGGAGTCGAAGCAAGGGTAAAGTTAACCACCTTTACATCATCTCTGAATCTTTCCGTTTCCTGGATAGCCCACACAGGGTAAGTATCATTATCTCCATAAACAAATAAGATATCATTTTTAGGAAGTGATTTTAATACTGAGTAGGCATAATCATAAGCTGTATACCTGTTGCTTCTGTCGTGTACATTGTAGTTCTGAAAGCCCATCATAAAAGGAACTCCTAATAAAACTACTCCCAGAGCAATATTCGCTCCATTGGATTTTACTTTTGACTGGATAAACCATAAAATAGCTGC
>NZ_FQWT01000005.1 GCF_900129755.1 Chryseobacterium oranimense | reverse complement strand
GATTGATCAGGAATATTTTGAACTTGGAAAAACAAGGATTGAAAAACTACAGCCATTGCAACCTGAATTGTTTAGGTAGCGGGGTTTTTAATTTAGGGAGTATGGCATGTAACTGTAAAAACATAGACTTTGGATCTGAAGAAAATTTTGCTCAGCAAATAATGGTTGATATTCCATCGCATATGGAAGGGTATAAACAAGCCAGGTTTAAAGAAGGGCTATCTGATAAAATATGCATTGATCCATGTATCATTGATGAGGTTAAAGAGCTATGGAGTTTGGGTATCGAAACACATGGATGCTGCTGCGGACATAATAAGACTGAGTCTTTTGTAAATGTTCATGAAAAGGATATTGAAAAAATGTTGAGTCTTGGATATGTTCAAAACCATCCAGACAAAAGCAGAAAAGACACATTTAGATTAAAATCAGTTTGATATGGCAGAGGGATTGACAGGGAGCGCGGTTAATGAATTGGAGGTTTCGGAAAGAGAGTATGAAAGCCGAATTCGAGCAATTAAAAACCTGGAAAAAATGAAGAAGATAGAGAGCACGTGGTGTCGTGTTGGGGTGTGTTTGTTGAGAGGAAGTATATTAACGACTTTTAAACCGAAGAAGAATGGCAAGACCGTCAGAATATGATTTTGAACTTTGTAAAAAGATTTGTGATGAAGTTGCAAACGGTGAAAACATTATTTCTGTTTTAAAAGAATCGACTTATCCTTCATGGTCCACTTTCAGACGTTGGAAAAACGAGAATGATGAATTACGAACATTGTATGTAAACTCGCAGCAAGATAAGGGTATAGCATTGGAAAATGAAATTGATGATGTAATGCAGTCTTTAAAAGCTGGGGAAATGGAGGCATCAGTTGGTAACGTTCTTATCCAAACATTGAAATGGAAAATGGCTAAGTTCTACCCTAAAATGTTCGGAGATAAAGTTGATGTAACAACGGACGGAGAAAAGATCTCACAAGTAACAATATTCCAGTTGCCGGATAATGGCAGAAAGTAATCATAATATTATAAGACCGCAAGAAGGTTACCAATTAGATTTTGCAAGTACTTCAGCAGATATTTGTATAGGCGGAGGAGCTGCTGGAGTTGGTAAAACCTTTTCATTATTATTAGAGCCTATAAGGCATAAGGATGTGCCAGGGTTTGGTTCTGTTATTTTTAGGCGTACTAACCCCCAGATTAGAAATGAAGGAGGTTTGTGGGATACTTCTGAAGGGCTTTACAATCTATTAGGCGCAAATCCGAAGCAAAGCACATTGGAGTGGGACTTTGGCCAGTCTAAACTTAAATTTTCACATTTAGAACACGAGAAGAATATATACGATTGGCAAGGGTCACAGATTCCTTTTATTGGATTTGATGAGCTTACCCACTTTACTAAGAAAATGTTCTTCTATTTGCTTACTCGTAATCGTTCTGTTTGCGGTGTAAATCCCTATGTAAGAGCAACGTGTAATCCTGATCCTGATAGTTGGGTTGCTGAATTTATATCTTGGTGGATTGATCAAGAAACAGGCTTTGCAATACCGGAAAGGCGAGGCGTGTTAAGGTATTTAATTGTTGACGGTGATAATTACATTTGGGGAGATAGTAAAGAGGAAGTTATTGAAAAAGGATGGCATATACTTGAGGAAGTTGTGAATAGATCTGGTATAGATCCAAATGAGTTCGTTAAATCTGTTACTTTCATAGGTGGAAGTATTTACGATAACAAAGAGTTATTGAAAGAGAATCCGGCTTACTTAGGTAACTTGTTAGCCCAGGATAAAGATGTGCAGGCGGCGTTACTACATTCTAACTGGAAGGTTGTTTTATCTGACAATGATATATACAACTATCATTCATTCTTAGGAATGTTCAACAATGTTTATGATATTCCACATGACGAACGATATATTACCGCTGATATTGCCTTAGAAGGATCGGATAAGTTTTTAATAGGCTGTTGGTATGGGCGAGAATTAATGGACGCTTCAGTAATTGATAAGTCTAATGGCAAAGAGGTTATCGATGCCATCATTTCGATGGCGAAAAACCATAGGGTTCAGAATAAGCATATATGCTACGATAATGACGGTGTTGGAGGTTTTGTTGAAGGGTTTATTCAAGGTGCTATTCCGTTTCACAATGGAGGAACGCCTTTGCCTAATCCAGAATTAACAAGAGAAGATCCAGAATTTAATAAACCTGAAAAATATGAGCATCTAAAAGCACAATGTTATTACAGATCCGGCAAGAATGTTGATAAAGGTTTGTACAAGATAAACGAAAGGGTTGCTAATATGATGTATGATGATAAAATGACCATTAGGCAGCGTTTTTTACACGAAAGAAAGGCAATTAAAAAGGATAAACTAGATCAGGATAAAAAGCTATGCATAATCAAGAAAGGAGAAATGAAAACAAAACTAAATGGACAGTCGCCCGACTTAATGGATATGTTCATGATGCGCGAAAGATTTGATCTTGGTGAAAAGCCTGATGATGTGTTTGTTTTTTAAAAGCATAATTTTCACTATATTAGAGATAAATGAAGTTAGGAAATGGCGAAGGAAAGTTTTTGGGGTAGGCTATGGGGAAACGTAATTGGAACTGCTAAAACGTTTGAAAATGCATTTAATAAGGCATTTTTGCAATTCATGGGTGGACAGGCTGCACAATACGATTATAAAGATTCCACATACTTAGAAAAAGGGTATGGTATTAATCCGGATGTCTTCTCTGTAGTAACGCAAATGTGCGACAAAACAAAAGCAGTTCCTTACGCTGTTAAGAAGGTCAAAGACAAGCAATCACTTTCAAAATTATCCTCATTACGCAATGCAACAAATGGCAACTATTCCACCAAACAATTAGCGAACAAATTCATACTAGAATCAAAGGCATACGAAGATAAGGAAATGCCTTTCCCTCTTGAAAAGCCAAATCCAAATCAAACATGGGGAGATATTCACGCTTTATATAAGCTTTTCCTAAAAATGACGGGTAACTTCTACCTATATATGGTATGGCCTGAAAATGGAGCGAATTCAGGTGTTCCTAAACTTGTTTATGTACTTCCTTCGCATAAAATAAAAATAGTACTTAAAAAGGATGCGGATTTAATTTACGATGAAGACCCGATTGATTATTACATGTTACGTGATGGTGAACAAAACTTAACATTTCCTGCTGAGCAAGTTATTCACATTAAAACTCCCAATCCATTCTTTGACATGCAAGGCGGGCACCTGTATGGATTGTCACCTATTAGAGCATTATTACGAAATATCGAATCATCAAATGAGGCGCTGAATAATAATGTAAAAACACTTAAAAATTCAGGTGTTTTTGGGTTCTTTTCTGGGAAGGATAGCGCAATGACTCCAGACCAAGCAATGCAATTAAAGCAAAGGCTAGTTGATATGGACATGGATGCCGGAAGGCTCGCAAAGATAGCCGGGTTATCTGTACCTATTGAATTTACGAAACTATCGGTAGACACAAAGGATATGCTGCCTTTTGATTATCTAAAATATGATCAAAAAGCAATATGTAATGTGTTGGGTTGGTCTGATGCTTTATTGAATAATGATGATGGTGGCAAGTATGACAAGCAAAAGGAAGAGCGAAAACGGGTTATTACTGATAACATTCAGCCTGATCTTATTCTTTTTGATCAAGCAATGACAGAAAGATTCATCAGAAGGTTTAAAGGTTATGAAAACGCTGTTTTGGAACATGACATTAGTGAGTTGCCAGAAATGCAAGAAGACTACAAAATAATGCTCGAATGGATGGAGAAGGCTTACTACACGCCTAATGAAATTAGAGCAGCAACTAAAGCTGAAACATTAGATATTGATGGTATGAATGTGCCTTGGATTGATGGGGGTAAAAAACGCATTGATGATGTGGGTATAACCGCTTCAGACGTGCAAAAATCTTATGAATACTTAAAAAATGATATAGTATGAAACTAAAAGACGTCAAAATAAACGCAGAAGATCTGCTTAATTTTATCAATAACAATTTTTCTTTTGAAGAACCAACTGTAGATAGTGAAGGACTTAGAGTAGAATTTTTTTACAAAGTAAGACTATCTGATTTTATGGATTTTGTTGTTAAACAGGCTAAAATAGAAAAAGAAAATAATGATGATAACGTAATTGTTTTAGGCGAAACTAAATTCGGGGAAGTTATACAAGGAGAAAAAAAAGAAAATGAAGTAACCTTCAGAATTAAAAACAGTGATTTGATTGAATCGCTGGATACAGTGAAGATAAAAAACAATATTCCAAGACATAGAAACCCACCTAATCCACCTGCTTAATAATGTCAGATAACATTTATCAATCGTTTATTCAGCATCATAACGCTTATGAAGCTAAAGCACTTAAACAGATAATAATTGCAATTAAAGATTTTTTTTCAAATATTCCTTTCAAAAATTTGAACTTTGAAAATGCAAAAAATATTATTCTGCTTAATGGGGATGAAGATTTATTTATAAAAACAATCTTCAAAATCCATTATAAGACTGGTATGGCGTATGGTAGATACATATACAGTCAATTTAAAAAAGAAAATCCAATACAGATAAAAAAATATAAACCATTACCCTTTTTTAATGAAGCATTTCAAAGTTATATTCTTTCATATTTTAATCTATATGCTGGGACGGACATAAGGTCTATACCTGAAAGCCTGGCTGATAATGTGGTAAGAGAAATAAGTAACGGAACATTTGAAAATGAAACAATTGAAGAAATGCAAAAAAGGATTTATAGGACCATAAATAAACCTGACTTTTATATGTGGCAAGCTTTAAGAATTGCAAGAACCGAAGTTTCAGCGGCTATGAACTATTCAAAAGAAATTGCCGGGAATGTTTCCGGAGTTTTGTTTGATAAAGTTTGGATTGGAAGGAATGATGGAAGAGAAAGGGCTTCCCATATTGCGATGAATGGAAAAAAAGTATCTAAAGATGAAGAATTTGAAGTTGGAGGGTATAAAATGAAATATCCATGTGATCGATCAAGCGGAGTTCCAGCCAGGGAAATAATTAATTGTAGATGTACTTACGGATTTGAAGCCAAAAGAGACGAGTTTGGAAGATTAATTTTTACTGATTAAGTTATTTTCATTAGGAAAATTTGCATTTATCCAGTGGTATCCAAATTCATATAGATTAGCATGTAGATCAGGATCGCCAACTGAAGTATCTTCACCATATGCTTGGCCAATTATTTGAAAATAACCATCATCTTCTATAATTTCTGCAAACAAACTAGTCTCCTTTAATATTTTTAAAGACTCTTTCATGCTTGATACAACATTTTCATCATTATGTCTGTTAGTAAAATAAATATACAATTCCATAAAGTAAATTTACAAAAAAGAGTAATGTAATCAAAATAAAATCACTATATTAGAGATAATGACGAGGAAAAATGAAGGGGATTTTAGAAACTAAAAACACAGGGACCATAAAAGATGTCGATGCAACAAATCGAATCGTAACAGGTTACCTTTCTTCTTTCGGAAATGTTGACTATGACAATGACATTATAGTTAAAGGCGCTTTCAGGAAATCGATCAATGAAAGGTTTAATGATATTTTCTTCTTATATCAACATGATTGGTCTAAACCTCTTGGTAAATTCAATAAACTTGAAGAGGACGAAAAAGGGCTCTACTTTGAAGCCGAAATTGTTGAAACATCTTATGGTAAAGATCAGATTCTTTTATATGAAACTGGATTAGTTGCAGAGCATTCAATTGGCTACCAAGTTATTAAAGACGAATGGGACTCGACTAAGCAGATAAGAACCATTAAAGAGCTTAAGTTATACGAGGGGTCCGCCGTTACTTTAGGAGCAAATTCTGAAACTCCATTTACAGGATTCAAATCGCATACTCAACAAAAAGACACTATTTCAAAAATAGTCACATTAATGAAAAATGGCAATTTAACTGATGACACTTTCATTCAGTTAGAATTAGCCTTAAAAATGCTTCAATCTGAAGCCTACGAATTAGGAAAAACTGAAAACACTCAAAGTAAAGATGAGCCGTCCGCAGACACTCAAATGAAAGCTTATGAGCCGTTATTTAATACTATGTTAAATTTTAAAATCAAGTAAATGACAGAATTAGAAACAAAAATGCAGGAGGGGCTTGAAGCAATTAAAAAACAGGTCTCAGAATTTGAAAAATCTGCGGGCGAAAACACAGCGAAGCAGATTAAAGATGCTATTGATCAGAAAATGGCTGATCTTCAAAAGCAAATTGAAGACGGATTAAAAGCCTCAGACAATTCACAAGAAGTTAAAGACTCTTTGGAAAAAATGCAGGATCATCTTGACAAGTTGGATATTAAGCTTCAGAAATCCGGGGCTTCAAAAGGTATTGTAAAAACAATGGACGAAGAGGTAAAGGCTAAATTTGAAGAAAAAGCTGTTCAGGATGCTATTGCAGAGTTAAAAAATAACAGAGCTTCCTCAGTTCCATTTGAAGTAAAAGCGCCTACGACTATGGTTTTAGGAAGTTATACCGGAAACGCATTAACTACCGAAATTGACCGTGTTATTTCTGCAGCACCTAACAGAATGCCTTTGTTTAGAAATATCGTGAATGTTTCTACAATTAGAGGTAACAAGGTTACTTGGGTAAACAAAGAAGCACAAGAAGGTACGGCCGGAATGACAGCGGAAGGGGCTAAAAAGTCTCAAATCAGCTGGACATATACTGAAGAAAGCGCAGACGTTAAAAAGATCACCGCTTTCGTTAAAGTATCAAAAGAAGCACTTGACGATCTTGATTTCTTAAGATCTGAAATTAACACCGATCTTAGGGAGGCTATCGAAATTAAGCTTGACGAGCAAATTTCTGATGGTGATGGAGTTGGCCAAAATCTTAAAGGTATTTTACAATATGCTCCATCGTTCACAGTTACCGGAACTTCTTTTGCTACAGCTGTATTCAATGCTAATAGGCTTGATGTTCTTAGAACGGCAGTTGCTTTGGTTAAAAAGAACAGATTCAATCCTAATTACATTGTGATCAGTCCTATGGATGCCGCCTTAATGGACCTTGAAAAAGGAACAGATGGGCATTATATTTTACCTCCATTCGTTACCGCTGACGGGCAAAGAATTGCCGGAACTTTAGTTATCGAAAATGAGGCGATTGAGGAAGGTTCATTCCTGGTTGGAGATTTTACAAAATCTAACCTACGAATCCGTGAAGAAATCAATATTAATTTAGGTTATGAGAATGATGACTTTACGAAAAACTTGGTGACAATTCTTGCAGAGATGAGAGCTGTGCATTACATCAAAAAACATCATATTCCTGCTTTCTTGCAAGGGACATTTGCTGCAGCGATTACCGCAATCAATAAACCGGAAACAGTTTAATGCTTTTTTCATATTTACAATTTTCCACACCTGTTAAGGGTGTGGTTTTTATTTGAAATTAAACTGAAAATCACTATATTAGATATAAACCTAAAAAGAATTAAGATGAAGATAAAAATAATTCAGCCTGTATCAGACAGAAATGATCAGTCTAAAATGTATGAAGTGGGAACGGAACTTGATTTAGGAGCAGAGAGAAATAAGGCAGCTGTGAATAAAAGAGTGGCGGTTTGGGTTGACAATAAATCGAATGAAAAAGTATCAATTCCAACTGATAAAAAGAAAAAGGTATCTAAAGCCGGATCAGTGATTATTGAAACTAAAAAATCTGAATAATGCCTTTATTTTGCACACAAATGCAGGTTGTCAATCAACAAACAAAGGATTTAGTTTGGATTGATGGCATGAGGATAGAAGCGCCAACATGGGAACTTGCTCAGGAAATAATTGATAAAGAAAACTATCATTATCTGGAAATAACAGGTCAATTGGTAGCAGAAATACCTTGTAAAAAAGGAAGTTTTGAACCTGACTGGAAGAATGCAATAGATTACGATAAATTAAATCAAAATTAATGGCTAACAGTTACAATCATATATTGTCAGTTGATGATGTCAAGAGATATTTAAGACTGGAACCTGAATTCATTGATGATGACCAGGATCTTGAAAGAATGATAGCATCAGCTTTTGGGTATATCGAAAAGCAAACACAGCACATTTTTAAACCACAGGATAAAACTTATATAAAAGACTATTCAAATTACGTAAATATCTATGATCATCCAATTAATACAACTAATTTTCCAGATAGTGAAGTTCCTTTGTATTATCCTGGTTTTGTCAGGTTTTGCGGAATTGATTCTGTCACAGTAAATGTTGGGTATGTATCTAAAGAAAATGCTCCATCTGAATTGATCGATTGTGCTCTTCAAATGATCAAGGTTTGGTACTATGAAGCAGAAAAGATCACCAATACAACTTTACTACCGGAAAATGTAAAACAGATTATAGATACTAATAGACGATTTATAGCATGTTAGCAAGGGAATACAACAGGTTGATTGAGATATGGAATAAAACACATGTTCCTGACGGATTCGGAGGATATTTACCTTCAGATGTATTTGTAAAAAAGGTTTATGCTAAAATAACCACTAGTGCGGGTAATAAGTTTGTTAATTTCGGAATAGAAAATTTTGTGAATCCGGTTATATTTTCAGTAAGGGGCAAAAAGAATGATGTTAATTACACAGAAAACCATTTCGTAAAATATCAAGGGAAAGAATTCTTTATAAAGGGCATTGAACATAAAGGACTCGAACAAATGGAGTTAAATTTATTATGCGATGAGGGTTAGGGGTTTAAGAGAAACGCTTGCTAAACTTAATCAATTTGGAGAGCAAGGGAAGAACCGAATAAAACAAATAACTGCAATTACCGGACAAGAAATTGCTACAAATGCAGCACAAAATATATCAAGCTATTCAGATGTAGATTTAAATGGAACTATTTCGCAATCTATCAATGCTGTTCCAGATGAAAACGGATATAAATCAGTAATATCTGTAAATCAAGTTCCAATGGGAGCTTATATTGAATTTGGAACAGGAACTTTTGTAGAAGTATCAGATGAATGGAAAGACTTGGCCTGGCAATTCTATGTGAACGGCCGAGGACAATTACATCCACATCCTTATTTATATCCTGCATTCAATCAGGGAAGAGAAAGATATAAGGCTGACTTAGACAATGCGCTAGATAATTTAGTTAGACAATTTAATTCCAGATAAGCTTCAATTTTGAGGCTTTTTTTATTTCAAATATTAACGTAATCCATTTTAATTCATTATATTAGAGATAATGAGGTTGTGATTATGAAGAATCCTGATAAATGGATTAGAAAATTCTTTAGTGAGAGGCTCTCCAATATGGTAGTTAACGGATTTACTGTTAAACTATACGATACCACTACACCCAATAATGACAGTTTTTTAATAGTACTTTCCACGCAAAGCGGAAGGGATAATTGGCAAACAAAATGTTCAGTTGATAAACTGAGAGACATTAACATAGACATCATCACCAGGTTTAAGGGTAATGTTGGGAGTAGAGCTTTATTAGATGATATTGTTGAGGAGGTCTTACAAAGGACCGAAGAAATCAAAATTGAAAACTTTGTGTTACAATATTTTAATATCTCATTTCCTTTAGATATTAATCAATCAACCGCAACGGAGACGATTTACAGAAAAATAATTAAATATTCATTAAAACTTAAAGAAGATGGCAGGTGAAAAATCACTATTAGGCGCGAATGAAATTCTTTTCATTTATGGACCTATCAAAGATGCAGCAGGAACAACGGTAGCAGCAAATTACTTCCCGGTAGGTTGCCTGACTACAAATGAATTAACAAAGACTGTTGAAATGCAGGACGGAACCATTACTAAATGTAACGCTTCTCCCGATCCAACCTACGGAAGAAAATCTTACCAGATTACTTTTGAGGCAGTTGCAATTGAAGCAGATGGAATGAAGGCTAGTTATGACGCGGTGTCCGATGCAATGGATGATGCTCATGAAAACAAAAAACCGATTTTCTGGAAAATTGAAACCACTCAATCAGATGGCACAAAAGAAACGAAATTTGGAAAAGGTTTCTTATCAGATCTTTCCAGGACGGCCCCTGTAGAAGGTGAAATTACATTTTCTGGAACAATTCAAGGTAGTGGGGAAATTTCTAATACAGATTTACACGTATAATTATGAATCACACTGTTTTAACCTTTAACGAGGTTCAATATAAGGCTAAATTCGGGTTAACTGTAATTGGACAGACAATTAAAGATTTGAATACTGATTTAACTTCATTTTTCAATGAATTTGCAAATAATGCACCTTTGGTAGCACCTGTTCTAATTTTTAACTCACTTAAAAAAGGCAATCCCGAAGTTGAATTTACTTTAGAACAAGTAGAGGATATGATCGATGAAGATGGAGGTCTTGCATCACCTCAATTAAAAAAATTCCTAGAAGGATTTACGGCATCCATAAAAGTTGATGTGGAGCCGGGAAAGCAGAAGAAAGCTCCAGTAAAGAAAAAATAAATTTTGACATAGATATTCTTTCATTTGCCATCGAGGAACTCGGGTGTATTTCTTTGGAATATGCAGAAGATATGACATGGAGAGAATATCAGTTAAGATTATTGGGCTTTAAAAGAAGGAATAAAGATAAATGGATACATACACGGGAAGTAGCCTATATGGTTTACCTGAATATTCCGGAAAAAGGGAAAAAAGTTTCGAAAGAACAATTTATGCCTTTGGAAGATTTAAGGATTAGAAAATCTGCGGGTATTTCAGAAAGAGGGAAGGAGTTATACATGAAGGCGATTAATGAAGCGGTAAATGGCGGACGAATTAAGGATTGAGATTGGCGCGGATCCTTCACAGCTGGGAAGTGACCTGAATAGGGCCCAGGGAATGCTGCAGAATTTTGTAAGGCAGGCTGAAAGGATTGGAGAGATTGGTAATAAAATTTCTGACTTAGGTCAGAAGTTGACCATGTACGTAACCCTACCAATCGCAGGTTTAGCTGCAGCTTCCGTTAAAGCTTATGGCGATATTGAAGCCTTGCAAAAAGGGTTAGAGGCTGTAATGGGGAGTGCGGCAAGGGCTTCTGGGGAATTTGCTAAACTAAGAGAAGTTGCTAAACTTCCGGGGCTTGGATTAAAAGAGGCAGCGCAAGGGTCTGTTGCCCTTCAATCTGCGGGATTTTCAGCAGGTAAGGCAAGACAGGCATTGCTTTCTTTTGGCAATGCTTTAGCAACAGTCGGCAAAGGGGCTAACGAAATGAACTTTGTTATCCTAGCGCTCACACAACTACAAAATAAAACAACAGGATTTGGCCAAGATCTAAGGCAGCTAATGGAACAACTGCCTCAATTAAGAGGTGCATTAGAGTCAGCTTTTGGAACTTCAGATTCAGAGGCAATTGCAAAGACCGGAGCAACTGGCGCAGAAGTTGTGAATAAACTTATTCTTGAATTTGCCAAGCTACCTAAGGTAACCGGGGGTATCAAAAATGCATTTGAAAATTTAAAGGATTCAATATTTATCAATCTTTCTCGTATTGGAGATGCGATAAATAAGAACTTTAATATTTCAAATATTATTGAAAAGGTTACTAATGCTATTGATAAATTAGTTTCTGCATTTGAAGACTTAAGCCCTGGAATGCAAAAAGCAATTTTAATTATTACGGGAATAATTGCTGTTATTGGACCCCTTATTGTGCTTCTTGGATCAATAATGACCATTCTACCTGTTTTGGTTGCTGGGTTCTCAGCATTAGGCACCGTATTAACAGTTTTATTCACTGTTTTAGGTCCCGAATTAGTTTTATTAGCAGCATTAGGGGTCGCTATTTATAAATATGCTACTGCAGCTGAAACTGCCGCTGAAAGACAGGAAAAATGGACGAAATCACTAGATAAAGCTAAGTCATCTGCACAGGCGGAAATATCCTCTCTTGATCAACTTTATTCTAAGACTCAAAATGTTAAACTTTCAATAGAAGAAAGGAAAAAGGCTGTTGATGATTTGCAAAAACAGTACCCACATTATTTCCAAAATATTAATGATGAAATTATACTTACTGGCAAGGCTACAGGTTCATATAATGAGCTTAGAAAAGCTATTTTTAGAGCATCGACAGCTAGGGCGGCGCAGGCTGAATTAGATAGGAGAGAAGACGGCCGTTTAAAGGAAGAGTTAGCCGTTAGAGAAAAAATAAATGCAGCATTAAAAGTTTATTCAAACCCCAGTTACAAAAATCTTAAGGAATTTAATAGACTTGTCGGTAACTTAAATGTTTCGGAACATATGGTCATTGGCGACAAGTCTATTTTAGAGCAAATGTACGCTTCTCCTGAAGAAATAAAGAAGGCAGCTTCATTAGTTGTTTTTAAATATGTTAAAGAATTAAAAAGTAACTCAAATAAATTCGCTGCAGAAAATAAACCTCTTCTTGATATATTCAAAGCTGGGTCTAATGACATAAGCAATCTTGAAAAAGAAGGTGTTGTAGCAGGGAAATCAGTAGGTAAAGGTTGGAAAGAAGGTTTAGAGGAAAAACTTAAGGGGTTACAGGCGGCCTTAGATAAGGCACCAACTAAAGCTGCAGCTGCTAAAATTGCCGCTCAAATAGCAGCTGTTAAAAAAGAAATTGATTCTATCAACCCTGAAAAAGAATCAGAAAAACAATTAGCAGAAATATTTCCAATAGGTAGTATAAATGATCTTGAAAAAAGAGCACAACTTCTACAAACTGCTATTGATAATGGTGCGAAAGGGCTTGTTAAAATACGTACAACTGATAAATATGGCAGTGAAACTGATAAAAAAGGTAACCCTTACTTAACGGGAGAAGTATTAAGTACAGAACAGGCGTATAAGCGCTTACAAGATCTGAACAAAAAAATAAAGGATCTTCAATATAAATCTTTCCAAGAGAGGAGTGATGAACTTGGCAAACAATGGGCTGATTTTGAACAAATTTCCCAATCATTCGGAAATGATATTGGGAAAAAGCAATATGGTGAGCTTATTAAAGGTTCTAAAAACTATCTGGAATATCTTCAAAAAGAAAAAGATATTTTACTTCAAAAATCAGAAGTAGGAATATTATCTGATGAAGACAAGGACAATATAATTTTCCTAGAAAACAAAATCAATAGCTTGGCCGGAATAAAAAGTCCGTTAGAAAAGTTTCAACAAGATATTGAAAATGCTCTTTCAAGAATGCCCGACTTAGGTGACAAGCTTGCATATTTGAATGATATTTCAAACAAGGAGTTTTCAAAATCAGGAAATAGCAACGCCTTCCTTGATCGTTATCGATTTATTAATGAACAAAATCAAAAGTTTTTACAACAACAGAGAGATTATTATAATGAATTTCTAAAGGATAAGGTAAGCTATGAGGATAATAAAGTACTTGTAGAAAAGAAGTATGCAGATATAACTGATAAAATAAATTCAGACAATGCATTAAGTATTGAACAAAAAGCCAGATACATCAAAGAAGCTCTTAAAGCGAAGGGAAAAGAAATTGCCGATGGTGCTACTGAGATTGTTAAGAATTTTAATGATGAATTCAAAAACCTAGGACAAAATTCTTTTGCTTCAGGACTTACAAATATGTTTTCATCAATTGGTGAAGCAATTGCAAATGGAGGAAATGTAATCGGGGCAGTTGGTAACGGACTGTTGAAAATGTTTGCAGGATTTCTGTCTGATATGGGAGCATTACTGATTAAATACGGAACCTTAGCTATAATGAAAGGTACCCTAGATGAAATTATCAAAACAGGAGGTTATCAGGCTATTGCGGCAGGTATAGCAGCAATTGCTGTCGGTGCTGCCTTGTCAATTGCCGGAAGTGCTATTGGATCAAAAGCCAATTCAAACATGAGCGGATCGGGCGGATCAGTGTCAACCGCAACAGGAGCAAACTATTCAGGTAATACATATAGTTCAAATTATACAACAGGTGGTTCTTCCGGTGGTGAAGTAGTTTTCAGGCTTGCAGGAAGTGATTTAGTGGGAGTGCTAAATAGGGAAATAGCAAAAGGGAACAGACTAAATACTAACTAGAATGGCAAATAAGAGACTCACATTTAACAGGTCATCTATATCTCTAACTTATAATCGATTTACGTCAAGCACAACTGGTGACAACACGTTTGTAGGATACTTAATTGATGGACTTGATCCTGTTACGTCTCAAATTGACTATTATTGTGATCCAATTATTATCATTGGTCCCAATCCATCTGATAGCTCGGACACTGTATTCGTTTATGTTGATGCGGTATCTTTGCCGGTAGGTAACTATGAATATGTTATTACAGCTAAAGCCTTTGATGATACCGTGTCAAAAGATATAAAATTATATTTAAAGGTTATAGATGAAAATACAATTCCTGAGGAAGATAGACCTTATAATTTAAAATATTGGTTTGAAAACGAAGTCTCCCCCGAAGTTAAATATAGATGTGAAATTAAAGAAAGAGGTTATGAAGGTCAAAGTACTGAAATTAATGGAACTGCTGAACATAAATATCAGGAAAAAACAGACCACTTTCAGCCGCTTGTTGCGTCAAGTATTGAACTTAAGCTTTTGGCAGATTCTGGCCTAACCTTACAAGATCTATATTCAGAAGATGAGAAGAATTACAAGGTATTTCTTTTTAGAAATGAGCAGTTAATTTTTGTCGGATTTCTTAAACCCGATGGTATTTGGGAAGATTACGTTTACGATCGCTGGGAATTAAGTATTGATGCTTATGACGGATTATCTACATTAAAAGACATGTCATTTTCCAATGAAAACGGAATGTCGTTTATCGGAAAACAAAATGGGCTAAGTATAATTAAGAATTGTTTGAAAAAGACAGGGCTTGATTTACCTATAAATGTTAATTGCGAAATAGAATACGATGGATTTATAGGGGATATTGCTGAGAGTACAATATTTGAAGGGGCATTTTTCAATATGGAAAGATATTTCCAGGATGCAAAAGAGCCTATGGATTGTGAAAGCGTACTAAAATCTATCATTCAGATCTTTAATTGTACTGTAATGCAGATGCATGGTGAGTGGTTTATCTATCGATCCATAGACACCAAGGAAAACATGTTTTTTACAAGATATGTGAATGGCGCATTCTCTGATTATAATGTTTGGCATCCAGAAATAACAATAGGAAGCCAAATTAATAATTTTGATGTATTTCATTGTAATTCAAATCAGAGAAAAAGCATTTCTCCAAGCGTACAGGCCTATAGAATTTCTTATGAATATGGCGGAGCAAACGCTATATTCAGGAATCCGGAACTTAAGCTTGAAGGAGCAGGATTAGACATTCCGGGATGGGTTGTAGATAATTTGGATGGGCGAGTCGTAAGAAATGAAGATGGATTTGGAGTGGATTCACAAACAAATTGGTTTAACGATGAAATACCAACCCTTTTGAGGCTGGCTCAAGACATTGATATTAGCCAAGGGGCAATATTTAAGCTAATGATAAGATATTCCAACGTGAATCAAAATTCTGTGGGAATAAGGTACTCTGTAGCCGTTGGAAATCAGTGGCTTAATGAAGACGGTAGTTGGTCAACTGCAGGTGGTTCAATATTTGTCAATAACTCAATTGGCACTTACAACCCTCCATACCATGAATACATGGGTAAAGGTGAAGCGGTTGTAGAAGCCTCAATAAAAGCCCCTATAAGCGGCAAGTTAAACATTATCATTTACCGGGACGTTCACCGATTAGGAGGCGGTAGGTTTAAAGTTCATAGTATTTCTTTGACTGGGACAAGTGAAGGTGATGTAAAAGGACGGGTTTACACAGCTCAACGCAAAAAGAAATTATCGACCGTGACAAAATCGGACATTACAGTTTATAATGGCGATAGTGTCTCAGATTTGTTTGTAGGGACAATTTATAAAGATAATGGAGAAACCCCAACAGATAAATGGCACCGTAAAGGCATGGTAGAAACAAAGGAAATATTGGAGATAAATGCCGAAGACAATATTAGAATAGCCCCTCGTCCAATGATTATTTTTGAGGGTGATATTTATGGGTACATACCATACTTAAGCTTGATAAGCTATGATAATATTAGTGGAAATTTCCTTCCGATGAATTACACACTCAATACTTCAGACAATACAATAAGGTTAGTGAGCAGGGAATTTTCAAGTACGAATTTAGATAGCTCAGATTTCTATGTAGACATCAAAGATAACTATGGAAATGAGACAAAAGTAACAATTGTTTAGCTGATTTTCACTATATTAGAGAAAAGGGGTTGTATGGAGCAGATTAAGGGAGAAGAAAACCTTTTTTATATTAAAAAAAATAATGCATGGGTGCCAGTCGCGTGCCTTACAGCTAGTCCTATATCTGAAGAATCAGAGACGATAAAAACCACTACACGGGATAATGAAGGTTGGAATACTGATTATCCAACTAACCAAAGTTATTCAATACAACTTTCCGGAATTATGATCAAGGATGATCTTGACAGTGGAAATAATATAATCTCATACCGCGAACTTAGATCGTACAAAAGGAATAAAATACTGATAGACTGGATGAGAAAAACACTGTCCGGCTGGTATGTTGATTCTGGAAAAGGACATGTTACCTCAATATCAGATTCAGATACAGCAGGTGATTTCATTTCTTTTAACGCAACGATTATAGGCTATGGTAAACCAGATGAAGCGAATGAACGAATTAGGGTGCTTGGGGAAGGTCCAAATACGATAATGGGAGATAAAGACTACGAAATTATTAAAACAGATTAAAATGGGGGTGAATCCAGATTTATTAGTAATAAAAAAGCCAAGTGAATTAGATATTGCAGCAGCTTTTGATCCAGGCAATTTTTTATTTGCTGGAGATGATGACAAATTGAGGAAAATACCAGCAGATGTTTTCTATCCGCTGTTAAACAATGTTGCAAAGCCTATTTCTCCGGCTGACTCAACACCAACATCCGTGGGGTGGTATAAACCACAGGTCAGCTCTGAAGATCCCGGTACAAACTATCCGAATGCTGGAAATCTTAAATCAAAAAGTGGATTTGATACATTATTTTTCTTTGATGGTACCAACTGGATTAAAGCAGAAGTCGCGTTGCCAGGTGTAAACAATGCAACAGATATAGAGTTCAGGAATAAAGTAGATGATAAATCTTTTTCCCCTAAACAATTATTTGATGAAGTAATAGGAGAATTTACATTTGGAGGGACAGTGCAAGATCTTGTAATGAATTTACCTGCTGGGTTTGACATTAATAATGCAAATACAGCAGATTTACCAGGTGCGGCACGGTTTACATACGATCCTAACTTATATAGTGATTTTGAATATTTTACATCAATGGACGTGAAATTTATAACCACGGGAACTATTAATATATACGTCTATTCAAAAACAGATCTAAATACACCGTATCAAACTATCCCGGTAAATGTGACTTCTGTAGGTGTGCAGAATGTACCTTTTTCATCACCAATTGATGCCAGTCAATATCTAATATTCATTTCTGCGGGTGTAGGATATTACGTATTAACAGGCGCAACATCTGCAAGAAACTTATATGCAGGCTCGCTAGGAACCGTTAATGATGTGTTAATAGGTGTCATATTTCGAGGAACAAAAACTATAGGTGAGTCTACCAAGAAAATAATCGATCAAATTAACGAATTAAGAGAATTAAATTTTGATTTTAATAATACTCTTTATCAAAGATCTAATGGTGAAATCGATTCAATTATTTCTGAAAGTGGTTCCAGTACATTCTCAATTGGATCGAATGGATTAACCATTTCTTCCTCTGGGGTTGGCAATGGTGTTATTATTAACAAGCAATATAATTTAGGGCAAAGGTTTATTGAGTTAAAAGTGAAATTTTCTTCGAATACAAAATTTTACATCGGCACACAATATTCTGAAAATAATGTAGGTAAAGCGTTTTCAATAATTGATAGTGTTGCAAAAACTATAACAATTTATAATATCGATTCGACATCATCAGTTGCTACAACCACCACTTTTACCTTTGATATTATTGATGGCAGAGAGTATGTTTTAAGATTATATAAATTAAATAACCTTACTAAAGTTGAGTTTATTGATCCTTTCACTGGAAATAAATCGTCAGCACAAGTGTCGCAATTAGGGCAATTCGACAAATATAAATTCGGATTTGTATCTTCAACAGCAAGTCCTGTAATTTCTTCAATTGCCGTAAAATCAATTATTACAGAACGCCCGTTTATAGGGTTTTATGGGGATTCAATAACAGAAGGAAATACGGTTGGTACATCAGCAAATACGCCATACTATAAGGACCGATTTGCAAACTTGATAGGTTCAAAATTAAATAAGTCTTATTATGTAAGTGGACGTAGTGCAGGAACAATTGATGGTGTTTTATCAAGGGTCCAAAATGAATTACCCTACTTACGACCAAAATATGTTTTTATAACAATTGGCACCAACGGAGGCAATACAGACGCTAAATTAAATCAATTAGTTGAATTCTGTGAATCATACGACTGTAAAGTAATATTGAATTTAATTCCATTATATGATAGTTCTACTGCATCTAAAAACTCAATGATTCAAACTGTCGTTGACGCTCGAAAATTATTATCGGTTAAAATGAATGTTGCAACATCTGTTAACGCTGATGGCGTTACGAAAGATAATGCACTTTTCGCTAATGAGTCGGGGGTTTATATACATCCAAATGTAGCAGGAAATCAAAAGATATATGAAAGATCTTTGATAGATATAGCAGAAGTTTATCAAGATGTTGGTATATACTAATTACCAAGCTCTATCATATTGATTCTTGATAATTGCACTATTAACAATAGAATTAAGCTTGTTTTTAAACTTTATTTTCAATTTTAATTTTAAATTTTCATCACTTGTCCCATCAATATCAATTTCAATTTGCTCTAACTCAGATGTATAACAACCTTCTTCCAATGCTAATTTCTTTAACCTTTGAATATTTCGATTAATGTTTTTAGAAGACGTTGGATTTAGGGTTTCTATGATGTTTTTAAAAAAGTTTTTCATAGGAAAGTTTTTGTAAAAGTAATAAAAATAAAATGATAAAGAATTTATAAAAAATGCAAAATCCTACTAATATAAAAGAATACGGAAATTGGATCTGGGAAATGATCCAGAAGGTCTTTGCATTTTTTATGAAACCATTGGGAGGTATTATGATGGTTCTTGTCACTGTAATTGGTGCTGCTATTTATGGAGATTATAAGAGCCAAACCGGTTATGACCAAGGCATGAAAAATCAGAAAGTAGCTGACAGTATCTATATCAAACAGCTTTCAGAAGTCAATAAAGAATTGAGGTTCGATAAGAAAGAGCTGCAATCAAAAATTGACACTATAAAAAATATAGACTGTATTGAAGAAAACAAAAAAGCCTTTGAGTATGTCGAAAACATGAAGTCATACTTTGAAAAAGAAAATCAGTCTCGGAATCAAAGGTTAAAAAGTGTCAGTCATGAAAATAGAGCCATTAGAAATGAGAATAAAACGTTAGAAAAATTAATTCCTAAAACCCAAAAGCAATGAAAAATTTGATTTTAATATTAGTCAGTTGTTTTGCTTTTGCACAAGAACCGCAAAAGCCAGACACTTCCAAATTGTCTGAAAAAGTTAAAGAAACTATCATAAAAATTGAAGCTGAAAAGATTAAAGCAGAGACTCTGGATAAAAAAATTTCAGAAGCAGAAAAAGAAAACGAGCAATTGAAAAGCAAAAGATCAACTCTTTACTCAAAACTAAAGCATTTTTTTAATGAATATTTTGGACCGGGAGAGTTTAGAAATAATGTTTCTTCAAATTCAAAAGCAGTAAAGGAAGAAAACAGAAACGATCCAGTTGAAGAAATAGAAGTGTATGATGGACAGGACACGATCCGGGCGGGATGGCTGTACCGGCTTTTCCATAAAAATGACTTTGTAATACGTAGATATAAAATAATTGACAATGAAAAAGTTTACCTGGATTAGCTTGATAATCCTTTTTATTTTTAGCTGCGGATCCAGGAAAAAGCAAATGACAAAGGAGTCGAATTCGACCACTTTAGAAAGCAAAGAGTCTGGAGCTCAAAATACGACTTTAAATAGTAAAACTGAATCATTTACTGATCTTTCTCAGTTGCTTTCCGATAAGAGCCTTAAAATAACCTCAAATGGCTCTCCATATCAATTGCAATATGGTAATTTAATTTTTTCAGGTAGTGCAGATGTAGAATTCAAAGATAAGCAAGAGGAAACAAAATTTAAATACAAATATTTCAACCATACTACATATGTCACGGAAACAAAATACGTCCGTAAAATTAGATACGAGACACAAAGGATTTATAGAGTGGTTGATGTAGATCGTAAAGGATTGACGTTTGGAGGCGTTATTTGGATTGTCATTGTTTCTTTGGTTGCCGGCGCTGTATTATGGGAAATTCTTAAAAAATATCTTCCTAATTGGAGATTAAATTTATTTAACAATAAAAATTCTAAAAATGACTAAAGAAATTATAAACCTTACAAAACAAGTTTCGTCGGAATTCGATTTTGACTACCGGGTTATGCTTGCGTTTATTGAAGTTGAAACTGGAGGAAAAGGATTTGATCCAATTACCGGTAAAATAATGATACAATTCGAACCTGCCTGGTTCCGAAAAAAGGCACCATATGCACCGTCAGGAAAATGGAATTTAAATAAAGTTGAAGTTCAGTCTAAGGAATGGCCAGCTTTCAATGATGCTTTCGCAAAAGATCCGGATGCTGCCATGGAAAGTACATCTATAGGCCTGGGCCAGGTTATGGGATTTCATTATAAACGACTTGGATTTGCTACGGTTGGGGAAATGTGGGATCATGCGAAAGAATCTTTGGAGAACCAAATTTGGCAGATTGCAAAATTCATTGACACTGACAGGAATTTAAAGCAGGCAATAATAAATAAGGACTGGTTTACAATCGCTAAAATTTATAACGGTTCCGGATTCATGGAAATCGCCAGAAAGTACGGCCGGGAACCTTACAATATAAGCATGAAAAAAGCTTACGAGAAATATTCGTCTAACTAAACAAATGAGATGTATTTATCTATCCCCACGAGCTGGGGATATTTTTTTTGTGGATAACTTTTTAAT
Source organism: Chryseobacterium oranimense (assembly GCF_900129755.1). GTDB lineage: Bacteria > Bacteroidota > Bacteroidia > Flavobacteriales > Weeksellaceae > Chryseobacterium > Chryseobacterium oranimense. The sequence continues at coordinate 361,326 of NZ_FQWT01000005.1, read as the reverse complement.
GCGTCAAGTTCTGTCGTAATGCGGGTTTTGCTTTGTCCGGAGAAAATTTAACACCACATTGATACTTTTTGGTTCAAAATGTATATAACTTTGCGATATGAAAACGATCGGAAATTTAGAGTTATTTAATTTGGAAAGTATTGAGCCTTTGATTTTACAGCCTTTTAGAGAGACATTAAAGGCCGGAGGTTATCAAGCTTTTCCGAGTGCTGCTTTAGATTTCCCGGATGGAGAGATTGATTTTTTAAAACTATTGGTCAAAGATCCTGATACGACATTTCCGGGAAGAATTTCTGGAGACTCATTAAAGGATATTGGAATTCTAAGTGAAGATTGGTGTTTGATTCAAAAGGGGATTGAAGCCCGACCTAATGATTTGGTGGCTGCTATAATCCAGGATGAATTTTTTATCAAAAGATATAAGCCAAGATACAAAGAAGATAATAGTTTAAAAGAGCTGAAGCTTCAATCAGCGAATGTTGAATATTCAGATTTTGACATTAACGATGAAACAGAATTTTTTCTTTGGGGTGTTGTTACATGGACATTTAGAAATTGGAGGAAACTATGATAGCTTTAATAGATGGGAATAACTTTTACGCTTCCTGTGAACGCATCTTCAATTATGCATGGAGAGGCCGACCCGTTGTTGTACTATCGAATAATGATGGGTGCGCAATTGCCCGGAGCAATGAAGCTAAAGCCTTGGGGATTCCAATGGGAGAACCATACTTTAAACTAAAACATTTTGAAAAAACGCATGGTCTTGTCGTGTGCTCAGCCAATTTTGTTCTGTATGGAGACATAAGTAATAGGGTCGTGAATATAGTTAGGCGATATTGTAATGATATTGAGGTGTATTCAATTGATGAATCTTTTCTTTTTCTTGATGGGTACAATAACCAATACCAGAGAATGGTTGATTTGCGAAGAGATGTTCTGAATGGGCTTGACCTTCCAACAAGTATTGGAATGGCTCCAAGTAAAACACTGGCAAAAGTAGCCAATAAAATAGCTAAAAAATTTCCAGAAAAAACAGGATCGGTTTACATGATCGATTCTCAGAAAAAAATTGAGGCTGCGCTGAAATGGTTTCCTTTGGAAGACATTTGGGGAATTGGCCGAAGGTACTATGAAAGATTTAAAAATTATGGCGCTCATACCGCTTGGGATTTTGCACAGCTTCCTGAAGACTTTCTCCGTGACGAAATGGGAATTCTTGGTGTCAGGATGAAAAAGGAGCTGTTGGGTGAACCACAATATCAAATGAGTATTCCGGAGCCAAAGAAAAACATAGCAACAACCAGGACGTTTGACCGGGGACGCGCTGAATACGGCTACGTGCATGAGCGTGTTTCAACATTCGCTTCAGAATGTGCCCGGAAACTACGTGAACAGAGATCGTGCTGTAAACATGTGACCGTCTTTGTCATGACAGATCGTTTTAAATTAGATCAGCCTCAATACAGCAATTCATTCACGGTTACACTTCCGAATCCAAGTAATTCATCCATTGAGATTTCAAAGTATGCTAAAATAGCTCTGGATAAAATATTTATTGATGGTCCCAAATATAGAAAGGCAGGTGTGATCACAGGTACATTTGTTCCGGAAACGGAAAGGATGACGAGTATGTTTGATATTGACTACCATGAAAAGCATACTCCAATCATGGATGCTATGGACTTAATGAACAGTAGACTCGGAAAACAAAAGGTTAAACTAGCCTCAATGGACGTGCAGACAACCTGGAAAATGGATCAAAAACATCTTTCGCCAAAATACACTTCAAGCTTCAATGAATCAATTATTTTGCGTGCATAAATGAAATTGTACAGTTTTTGTATCTTTTGCATGTAAAATATTAACTATGTGTTATAACGTTGACGCAAAATATACAAAGAAGGATTTAGAGGACACCTTTAATGTTGAAGCAAATTTCAATACCTGGAATGGAGAAAAAATACTTTCAGGATTTAGAGCAAAGGGAACAGTTGAAAAACCTCTGCCGATAATAACAGATGAAAATCCAGATGCTGCAGTTATTGGAGATTGGGGATTACTACCGTTATTTAGTAAGGATAGATCATTTCAGTCTAAAACCCTTAATGCAGTGATTGAAGAGCTGGATATTAAAAATAGTTATAAGAATAGCATCAATAAAAGATGTTTGGTTTTGGTAAATGGTTTCTATGAATGGCGTTCTCTGGATAAGTTTGGTAATCCAGATCCAGAAGGAAAAATCAAGCAATTACATAGGATTCGTCTGAACAATAATGATAAACCATTTGCATTAGCGGGAATTTACAATGTATGGAATGATATTGTTACTTTTTCAATATGCACAACAAAAGCTAATACATTAATGGCAGAAATTCACAATTCAAAAAAAAGAATGCCGGTAGTATTAAATGAAAGAGATCATCAAAACTGGCTATTCAATGAAGACTATATGCACTTTTATCATCCTACCTATAACGTAGATTTAATATTTGAAAACCTGGAACCTAATAAAACACCAAATACTTTATTCTAATGGAAAATATACTTGAAATCCTTTCAAATTACCTGGAAGCAGACCCGGAAGACTTGGAGTGCTTTTATGATGATTCAATGGAACTCATCCGGGGAGCAGCAACACATAAGAATATTGAATTTGATGGTTACTTCCGTGAAAGGTGGGAAATATCCGCAGATACAGTTTTTGAGTTTGATGAAGAGTACTTTGAAAATAAAGATCGAAGAGACTTGTATGTGTTTTTGTCTGCCTTAGTAGATAAGGACATTTACTCGTATCTTGAATATGCCTGGCCATTTACTCAAAACGAAAAATTAACTGAAGTAATCATAAAAGATAAAATACAGCAACTAAAAGAAAAAGGCGTGAGGTTCTAAGTCACGCCTATAATGAATCAATAATTTCTTTATGCACTTTGTCTTTAACGTGATAGGGAAATTTACCCTCATAGATAGAATGTGTGTCATTCTGCGAGTGTCCGGTAAGCTCCTTTACTATATCCCTGTTTAAATAAAGCTCCTTACTGCCAATGTTAATAAATGTATATCTAGGACTTTTAGAATCTACATAAGATTCAATTCCTAACTTTTTAAATTTCTTCCGGATTTCCCTAACGTATTTATCCCTATAGGGTTTGTAAGAAAACTTATGTATTGGTGTAAGGTAGTCTGAATCAGGATCTTCAAAATAATTGATAATTTCCTTAGCTTCTTCAAAAATGCTGTTATCTATTAATTCATTTGTTCCGCCCTTAAACCGAATGAACTTTATTCTGTTATTTTTGATGTCACTTTTCTTTAATGAGGCAATGTCTATAAAATCTAATCCTCCTAAATAAAAGCACAACATGAAATATCGGTAAAAATCATGGTCGATAGGATTAGACTTTAATATTTTCATTTCGTCAATAGTAAGATACTTATCCTTTGTTTTGCCTGTAGTCTCCATAATACCCTCAAATGGGTTTGAAAAGGATTCTGGAGTATATAGCCCTCTTTTAATCGCCTGCTTATATACGGCTCTTAAATTAGCTAAATATGAATTAATTCCACCTGGACTACATGTTTTACTTTTGGATAGCTTAAATTGATATAGGAAATTATAATTTATTTCTGAAAACATCAGTTCCTCTTTATAAGCCTTAAATACACTCAAATTGTTGCTATATTTTCCTGCGGTGCCACCTGTGTTTAAATCTGTTTTTGACCTGTTTTCGCGATGTACTTCAAGTTCCTTAATACGCTCTTCCCAAAAATCATAAATACTATCAGAATTACCTAGTAGATAATTTTCTATTTGTTGGCTTGTTTTAGATTCTCGAGAATTTAGAAGTTTTAGAATCTTCCTTCTGTTTTCATAAAGAAAATCAGATATAGCAGTATAAAGCGGATGACTCTTTTTAGGCTCTTCTTTGATGAAATCCCAATCTTTGGCGAGGGAAGAATATTGAGTAAAGGGATATTTCCTGTCTTTAGAAGATACGTAGATGTAAAGTCTCAAAGGATGCCCCTCTTTTTTAGTAATAGTTTTATCTAAATAGAATCGGATTTTCATGGTTAAATTTATTATGTAAAAATTATGTAAAAACGCACTATTTTATACCTAATTTGTATATAATAAAATTATGAAAATATAATTTATGAACAAAGATGAATAATTGTTTAAATAAGAAAAGCGCTGAAAACCAGCGCTTTAATTTGCAGAGAGGAAGGGATTCGAACCCTCGATACAGTTACCCGTATACTACCTTTCCAGGGTAGCTCCTTCAACCACTCGGACACCTCTCTATTTGAGATTGCAAAAATAGGCTAATTTCTGGAATCTGCAAATTATTCTTTAAAATTACTCAGTTATTTCTCCACAAAGACTTTTGGTGAAGTTCTCGGCAAAGGTTCCGGAGTAGTTCGGATTGTCGATCAGGTGCATGGCTTTACTGATCGCACTTTCTGCCGTCATGTCTTTCCCGCTGATAGCGCCTATTCTCGAGAAAATATTACTGTTTTCATACTTTCCGAACGAGATACCTCCTGATATACACTGACTTACCACTACGATTTCAGTTCCGTTGTTTCTGATCTCCTGCAGCGTTTCCTGTGTTTTTTCACTGCTGAAAATGGTTCCTGAACCGAAAACCTGAAGAATAAGAACCTTCATTTTTGGGATTTCTTTAAAATGGCTCAGGTGCATTCCCGGAAAAATTCTCCAGAACAGAATATCTTCGGAAATATGTTCATCTACATGAAATTGTATTTCCGGATCACAACGATAAAGATTTTCCTTGATAATATTTAAGTGAACCCCGGACTGTCCCAGTATAGGGTAGTTGGGACTGGCGTAAGCGTCAAAATACTCGGCAGAATATTTCAGCGTTCTGTTTCCTCTTAATAGCTTATATTCAAAATAAATGGCCACTTCCTGGATAACGGCCTCATCGTTTTCATAAAGACTGGCATAATAAAGGCTTGTCAGAAGATTTTCCTTTGCATCCGTCCTCAGGTCACCGATCGGCAGCTGTGAACCTGTCATGATCACCGGTTTTCTCAAACCTTTTAGCATAAAGCTTAAAGCAGAAGCGGTATAAGACATTGTATCTGTCCCGTGAAGAATCAGAAAACCGTCGTAAAGCTCATAATTTTTCAGGATATAATTGGCGATCACCTTCCATTCCTCGGGTCCCATATCAGAAGAGTCCAGTGGTTTTGCGAAAGGATGTACGAATACTTCGCATTCCATTAGTTTCATCTCGGGCATTTTTTCGAAAATATTTCCAAAATCAAATGCGCGGAGGCTTCCGGTTTCATAATCTTTTTCCATACCAATGGTTCCTCCGGTATAAATAAGCAGGACTTTTCGTTTCATGAATTATTTTTTAGCAAGAAATTGAGCCTCGTTCAGGTTCATAATCCAAAATTACGTTAATTTGCAAAGATTTGAAAATGAATGGAAGATTTAGAGCAAACTTTTGAATATTTAAAGCAGTTTCTGACAGAGGAAAGATTGGCAAAGATTGAGCATTTTGCACCGGAAAGTTCGGATTTTGTGCTTCCTGTTGTAGAAGATATTTATCAGTTCAGGAATGCTGCAGCCATTGTGCGTTCTGTGGAGGCTTGTGGTTTTCATAAAGTGGTCGCTTTGCAGGAAGAATATAGTTTTGAACCCAATCTTCGTGTTACCAAAGGAGCTGATACATGGGTTGAGGTAGAAAAACTTCCCAGAAATATGGAGTCTTTTCAGAAAATCAAAGACAGAGGCTACAAAATAGTCGTTGTTTCATTAGAAAACAATGCGAAAATGTTGCCTGAATATGAAATTACCGAGCCGATTGCTTTGGTTTTCGGAACTGAAATGGAAGGCGTTTCCCAGGAGATTCTGGATTTTGCAGATGAAACATTGGCCATTCCTATGTATGGCTTTACAAGGAGTTTCAATGTATCTGTTGCCGCTTCCATCTGTATGTATGAATTAAAGCAAAAGCTGATAAAATCGGATATCAATTACAAGCTTGATGAGGAAAAATTATTGAGAATGAAGATCCGCTGGGCTGTAAACTCTATACGAAGCGGGGAGCAGATTTTCGACAAATACCTTAAAGATCACAACCTATCCATATGAACAGAATATTTCCTTTGATCCTGATCGTTTTATGCAGCTGCATTAAAAAAACAGAGCCGAAGGAAGAATCTATTGTTAATGAGCCTGCTCCGGTACAACAGGTAGAAAATGTACCGGCTGAGGACACGGCATCAGTTCCTTTTTCCCAATCTGTGAAAGGAAACGGATTTACCTATACACTTAAAGGATTGAAGAGTCCGGACGGCGAAATCAGTTTTAAGTCAATCAGTATATTCAATAAAAATAAGCTGCATCAGAAAATTATTGTAGATACCATCTCTGTTCTGAATGAAAGAGAAGTAATTTTTAATATTGATAATGATGCTAATTTTGACGGCTATAATGATATAGAACTGATCAACTGGGCCGGAAATTATGCTTCATCTTCAAGCTTTTGGTTATATAATCAGAAAAGCAGGAAATATGATCACTACAAACCTTTGGACACCATCCAGAATATTGGGTTTGATCGGAAAAGAAAAGAAATCACTTCATCCTATCATGTAGGTCCTGTTAATACCTACAGTAAAACTTACCAATGGGAAAAGGATAAACTTCTGATGATGAGCGCCCATATTATTGAAGAAGGAGATGAAATCCATATGTACCGGAAAAATGGGAAAATGGTTGTAGAATAATTCCTGATTCAGTTTCTGGCTTCATCTTCCATTTTCTGGACCTTGCATCTATCCTTTTATCATCTTAAAATAATTCCACGCCGCCACAAATACACCGGCCGTTTCCGTTCTCAGCCTTTGATTTCCAAGAGAAACAGCCTTTATATGGCTTTCGGATAAAAACTGGATTTCCTTTTCCGAAAAATCTCCTTCAGGACCAATTAAAAAAGTGATTTGTTCCATTGAAGGAATAGTATTCAGATCAATCCTTTCAAGATTTTCATGGCAATGGGCTACAAAAGTATGTTCTGCCACAATATTTTTTAAGAAATCAGTCAGCTTTAGCATATCATTGATTACCGGAAAATGAAATCTTAAGCTCTGTTTGGAAGCAGCGATAGCCTGTTTTCTGATTTTATCAATATTAATATTCTTACGCTCAGTTTTTTCCGTAATAATGATACTGATCTCTGATATACCCATTTCTACGGCTTTTTCTACAAAAAACTCGATCCTGTCTATATTTTTTGTAGGTGCAATGGCAATATGAAGTTTAGGATTAAAATCCGGAGCATTTCTTTTGATTTCAGAAACTTCCAGACCGGCTTTCTTTCCTTCAATTATTAATTTTCCGGAAGCAACATTTCCTTTACCGTCTGTTACATGAATGTCCTCACCATTCTTCATCCGAAGAACCTTTACAATATGCTGCTGCTCTTCATCATTGATCGTTACCTGATTTCCCTCAATTTCTCCGTAAAAAAGTTTCATATTTAAATATTTAGAATCTGCCTGAATCTTATTGATAAGTGAGCATTAAAAGTAAGTTTCATTCTCGCTTAAAAATGCCACACCAGTTTTTATTGTGCTGTAAATATCGCCATCACAATCTCTGTATGAACATGTATAAATTTCTTCAATCCATTTGTTATTCAAGAAAATTAAATTCAGATATTCGTTTTTTCTTAAATTATTTTTGATGGACAGATAATCTCCTTCTTTCGGTTCATACTCAAAACTAAAAACATTCTCTGAGTTGATTTTCTCAATAATTTCTTCTTTAATATTCTGAACATACCCTATCTCTGAACTTGCCGGAAAATAATCGGCGGAATGCTCTGAAAATTCATTTTTACCCGTTATTGTTTCTAATATCCAGTAATATTTTGAATTCTTCTTAGAGTGTTTGCCTAGTATTTTTTCTTCTAACAATATTTTCATAAATCGTATTTCGCCGTAGCCGTTGTTCTCAGATCTGTAAATTCACCTCTTTCAAACTTTAACTGAGCCACCATTGCAATCATTGCAGCATTATCCGTTGTGTATTCGAATTTTGGAATGTAAATGTTCCATCCCAGTTTTTCATGGTTATTCTGCATAGCTGTTCTCAAAGCAGAATTGGCAGAAACTCCTCCGGCAATGGCAACTTCTTTTATGTTTAATTCTGCGGCTGCTTTTTCAAGTTTGGCCATTAAAATTTCAATGATGGCTTTTTGAACAGAAGCACACAGATCGTTCAGGTTTTCTTTGATGAAATCCGGATTCTTTTTAACTTCTTTCTGGATAAAATAAAGAACGGAAGTTTTGATTCCGCTGAAAGAATAGTCGTAATTCTCCATTTTAGGCTTGTTGAACTTGAAAGCATCAGGATTGCCTTCCTTAGCCAGGCGGTCTATAATAGGTCCGGCAGGATAGTCCAGGTCAAATACTTTTCCTATTTTGTCAAAAGCTTCTCCTGCGGCATCATCAATTGTTTTCCCGATAATTTCCATATCAAAATAATCTTTGACCAGTACAATCATTGTATGCCCTCCGCTTACCGTAAGACACAGAAAAGGGAATTTTGGCGGCATAGGATTTGCATCGTCAATGAAATGGGCTAAAATGTGGGCCTGGAGATGGTTTACCTCAATTAGCGGAACATTTAAACTCATTGCCAAAGACTTAGCAAATGACGTTCCTACAAGCAGGGATCCTAAAAGTCCGGGACCACGTGTAAATCCTATAGCAGAAATAGCATTTTGTTGTATATTTGCTTTAGTAAGAGATTTTTCAACAACGGGGATTATATTTTGCTGATGCGCGCGCGATGCCAGTTCCGGAACCACACCGCCATATTCTTTGTGGATGGCCTGATTCGCAGCAATGTTAGACAGAATACAGTTTCCCTTGATGATAGCTGCTGAGGTGTCGTCGCAGGACGATTCAATACCTAAAATTATAGAGTCGCTCATAATAATGGCAAAGTTAGAGAATAATAACGAGAATGAGAATAAAAAATCAGTAGCTGAGAACTTAAGTGATCAGGTACAGAAGACTGTTGAAGATGTAGAAGGAGCTGTAAAGGAGACAGTTAAGGAAGCATCCGAACTTGCTTCAGATGCCATTCATCATCCCGTAGAAACTGCTGAAGAATTTGGAAAGCAGGCTGTAAAAGATGTCACCAGCTATTCCTGGTGGGCACGCCTTCTCCTGATCCTTTTCTGGCTGGGAGTTATTCTTGTTGGAGGAGTACTGACCGCCATTAATCTTCCGGCTACCAAACAATGGGCGGCAGATCAGGCGCTTCAGATTGTCAACAGAGACTTTAAATCCGGAATGTCTACCGAAAGCGTTGAAGTGGATTATTTCGGAGATGTAACTATAAAAGGATTAAAAATTAAGGATTACAAAGGCCTTGATTTTATCAAAGCTAAAGAGTTTCGTGCCAATTCAGACTGGATGTCTCTTGCTTATAATGCCATTTCTGGAAACAGCAATTCCCTGAGCTTTAATTCCCTTACCCTTGTTAATGCCGATGTAAAAGTAATTACTTACAAAGGCGACAGTATTTCCAATTTTATCAGATTTACACAGCTCTTCGACAGCGGTAAGAAAAGAGACCCGAATAAACCGCCTTTCCAGCTGGATTCCCGGGTACAGATTATTGATTCGAAGGTTTCCATCATCAGCCAGAACTCTCCCGGAGAACCGGGCAAATGGCTTACTGCAACAAATTTTAATTTAAAAGCACCTAATGTAAAGGTGAACGGAGCCAATATATCGGCACTGATCAATAATATGTCCTTCGTTACCACCAGATGGGGGAAATCTCATTTGGTAGATACTTTTTCTACGGAACTTTCTTTAACCCATGAATTTCTGTCTTTAAAAGATCTTACTTTAAATACAGATCATTCACTGCTTCAGGGAAATATCAAATTTAATCTTCATGACGGATCATGGTCGGATTTTGCGGATCGTGTGCGCTGGGACATGGAAATTCAGCAGGGAAGCCAGCTGAGTGGATATGATATCAGTTACTTTGTGACGAACTGGGATAATTTTAAGCCATTTAACCTGGCCGGAAAAATGACCGGTCCTCTGAATAAATTTCATTTGGAAAACTTCCTCATCAGGAATCCGGATGTTAATATTGCAACCAAAACAATGAAGGTGGACAGACTGCTGAAAGGAAATTTCGCTATTGAAACCAATGACCTTTCTACTGATTTTACCTACAAAGATCTTAAAGCAATGATGCCATCATTTATTTCCAAAAAGATGAAGAACTTTGCTGATGATTTTGGAAAGCTGAAATACAACGGTGCTGCAAGGGTGACTCCTGAGCAGGTGTATGTTTCAAATGGAAACCTGATGACAGGAATAGGGCAGGCGAAGATCTCCAAACTTTCACTTACTCAATATAGTACGGCAATACCCAAATATTCGGGATATCTGGAAGTAAAGGACCTGAACACTTCTGTAATTACTAAAAATAAAAGTGTTGGCCTGATTTCAGGTAAATTTGATCTTAACGGACAAAGCTTTGACGTTAATACCATGCGTCTCACCACCAAATCCCAGATCAGCAGCATCGAAATAATGGATAAAGTGATCAATAACCTCTATCTGGATGGGTTATTGGATCATAAAAAATATAACGGACTCATCACCGTCAATGATGAACAGGCGAAAGCTACGATCAAAGGCCTTATTGATTTCAGTACTTCAAAAGTCAATATGAATGTGAATGCAGATGTCAGTTCGCTGAATCTGAACTACTTTACCAATAAACCGGGAAGCCAGATCGTAAGCGGGCAGGTAGAAGGCAAAATGTCTATGTCCAATATCAATGATCTTACCCTGGATGTAGATGCTAATAACCTGCATTTTGCTACGGCTACCCAGAAATATATTATTCCTAATGCGAAGCTGAAAACTTTTGTAGAAGCAGGAGGACGTGTCATTGATGTCGATGCGCCGGGTGCTGCAAGCGGGAAGATATCGGGAAGATATAACCTTGCTGATCTTGCAGGAATGATGGAGAACGGAATCGGAAGAATCCTGGTAGGACCTCCGCCGAGAAAATTATACAGAGGGCAGAGCTTTAAAATGAACTTTGATGTTCAGCAGGGCGTTGTGAATTATTTTCTTCCTGATCTCAAGCTTCCGCAAGGTGCTGTTATAGAAGGAGAATATAATGGCGATTCCAATGACCTGATCCTGAATCTGGATGCCAATTCTTTGAAATACATTATGACGAAGAAAGAGGAAATTACAGATGCGGATAAAGCCTTGGCAGCAGCCAATCCTGACTATAAAATCAATGACAGGAATAATGTTTCCAGAGACAGCGCAATGATCGACAGTGTTATGGTAAGGATTAATACGGCCAATCTTAACGAACAGCTGTATGCAAGAATCAGCAAGCTTCAATACAATAATAATATCATTAAAGATTTTGAGCTGAAAGGGAAAAACGAAAACAATACAGCCCTTCATCTTGCTACTACCTTCAAACACGGAAGCCCGGACGATGACTTGAATGACAATCTTAAGGCATATGCCATTAATGTGGATCAGTCTACCAATGCAGCCGGGGATTATGTTTTCAGATTTGAACCTACAGAAGTTAAATTCAATCAAGTGACCTGGGCTATAGATACCAGTCCTGAACTGGATCATTCCATTACCTACAGGAAAAATGCAGGTGATTTTGATATCCGGAACCTTCGGATATATTCAGATAAAAGTGCCTTGTTTATCAAAGAAGCACAGTTCAAATCGGCCAAAGATTTTTATGTAGATGCGGATATTGAAGAATTTGCCATTGAAAAGCTTCTTGAAATGCAGTCCGGAGGAAATCCTATGGGTATAAAGGGTCTGGCGAACGGAAGTGTAAAGATCAAAATGGATAAGAGCACTCTGCAGCCACTTGTAGATCTTACCGTAGATAACATCATCATGAACGGGAACCAGATGGGAGATCTTACTATTTCTGCAACCAACAGCTTCTCTCTGAATGTTTATGATGTTGATGTAAAAGTGGCTTCGGCAGGGGTCCTTGGAAATAATAACCTGCATCTGACGGGTACGGTAAATAACAACACAGCTTCTCCTACGATTGATCTTACTGCGGAAATGCGTGATTTCGATCTTGCTTTTACCCAACAGTTTGTACAGGCTATTTTTGGGAACATCAGAGGAAAAGCGACCGGCGATCTGAAAATCAACGGGAAATTAAGCGATCTTGATTACAGCGGCGATATTGCCCTGAAAGGTTTCGGTCTGAAGCTTCTTTTTACCGGGGTGGATTATTCATTTGATGATACGGTGGTTCCGCTTTCCCGCGGACTTGCGCTCCTTAATAATATTGAAGTTCATGACGGAAGATCGAATTCCAAAGGAACGATTTCCGGAGCAATACAATTTGAGACGATCTCTTCAATGGGGGTCAACCTGATTATGCGGGCAGATAATCTCCTGATGCTGAACACTACTCAGAAAGATTACGACCTGTTCTGGGGAAGAGTATATGGGCAGGGAGATCTCTATGTGGACGGGCCGGTTTCAGGGCTCAGCATCACCACACCTAATATGAAAGCTCTGAACGGAAGTAATTTTACCTTTAATTCCAGCTCAACATCCAATGTAGAAGAATTTAAAATGCTGAGGTTCCTGAAAGAAGGAAAAGACGGGCTTATCACTCTGGAAGAAAAGAAAAAGACAGGGGCCAATATGCATATCGACTTCAGTCTTGATGTAGATAAAGGAACTACGGTAAATGTTCTTGTAGGGGATGATGTAGGAAATATTACGGTAAAAGGAACAGCGGACAGGCTGAGGTTCCAGATGGGAAGACAGGGTGCAATTGCTATGAACGGAACCTATAGGGTAGATAGCGGGACCTTTGTTTCCAAAGCCATTCTTAATAAAACCTTCCAGATTGAAAAAAACAGCAGCATCAGATGGGATGGGGATGCCATGAAGCCGGCACTGGATATCACTGCCAATTATGTAAGAATGGTATCCAATGCGGGGGAATATCTGAGTATGGGTAAACTGCAGCCTATCAGTGTATTGTTGCAGGCCAATATTACCCAGTCACTGGTAGACCCGAAAATCGATCTTAATGTGACGGCCCTTGATGTTTCCAGCCAGGTAAGAGAAACATTGGCCGCCAAAATGAGTCAGGAAGGAGAAAAAGTCCTTCAGTTCGGTTCTGTACTCTTATTGAGTTCCTTTAATGTATCCAATAGCGGAGGGGTAGATTTTGACGTGGCGGGAGTAGCGGAATCTTCCGGCTACAATATGCTTCTGAAACAGCTGGGATCTGTGTTGAATACTATGAGTAACGAATTCCAGATCGATTTGAATTATGTAAAAGGTGATCAGAACTCCAATACCGGTGACCGCGCCAATGCAGGGGTAAGCGTAGCTCTTTCTCCAAGGGTGAATATTAAAACCGGACTTGGAATTCCGCTGACGAAAACTGAAGGTACCCAAACCAATTATCTTTCCGGTGAAGGATCAATTGAATATGACGTTTCTAAAAAGAACGACGGAAGTCTTATTTTAAGAGGTTACTCCAAACCTACCAATATCGGAATGGTGAGTACGAATGGTTCTGCAAATCAAGCTTATGGTGGGGGTGTAGTATGGAGTAAAAGCTTTAATTCTCTATTTAAAAAGAGGAAAAAAGATAAAAAGCAGCCTGAAGCCAAGACAGAAATAAAAACAGATTCTACAAAATCAGCAGGTAAATAATCGTAATATTTTAATGATTTTTATCATCCGTGTTAATTATTGTTAATATTTAATATAATTTTTTTAGTTAAATTATTTTTTATAAATTTGCAACAAATACATAGATTTTTTAAGAAAATTGTAATTTAACTAATATGAACTATCAACTGGACGAAATAGACAAGAAGATTCTTGATTTCTTAGTCGAAAACACAAGAATGCCTTTTACTGAAATTGCAAAGCAGATGGATGTTTCTGCTGGAACAATTCACGTAAGAGTGAAAAAAATGGAGGATGCAGGTATTATTTTGGGATCATCTCTTAATATCGATTATGGCAAGCTGGACTATCACTTTACAGCTTTCATTGGGATCCTTTTGACAAAATCAAACCGTACTCAGGAAGTGCTTAAAGAGCTATCTACACTTCCAAACGTAATCGAAGCAAGCGTTATTTCAGGGAAATATAACATTTTCTGTAAAGTAAGAGCGAAGAATACGGATGATGCGAAGAGAATTATTTATCAGATAGATGACATTCAAGATGTAATGAGAACCGAAAGTATGATCTCTATGGAGGAGTACTTGAGCGACAAAAACAGATTGATCAACGCTATTTCTATATAATTCAAATTTTAAACGAAGATTATATTAAAGAACTTATGAATTTACTCATAAGTTCTTTATTTTTGTACCTATGGAAGAATACAGTTACTTTGACGAGGATCCAAAGAAAGGATGGGGCTTTATTTTAGCATTTGCATCACTGATGCTTTTCACCATTATGGGGCTGGGAATTGATATTGATGAATATCTTCAGCACGAGTATCTTCAGATCCCGAGATGGTATTTCTTCGCTATTTTTTCCATTGATGCCCTGATGATCATCGGGCTGGTCCTGATGTTTTTCTACAGGAAAATCGGAATCTTTATGTTTCCGTCGCTATTGGTTCTGCATTTCTTTATGCACAATTATTATCTGTCTACATTTCTGTATACGGATGTAACCAATCTTTTCCTTTTTACAGGATTTGGCATGCTGGCCATTATCCCGAAATGGAAGTTCTTCAGATAGTTTAATGCTTTTGCTGTAAAGGATTTTTACTTCCTGCTTTCCATTTCCCCGTATACGGATTGTAGCCGCATTTCAAAGGTTTGGAGATATCCAGTCCTTCACTGTTTTTATGGTTGTTCTCTGTAAAGGCCCTGCAGTCTGTGCAGATATACCTGAATTCACAGTCGCGGCAGATTTCTATTTTATCCTTGGTGAGATTCCAGTATTTTCTGAATCCCGGATTTGTTAAGGCATCTTCAAGGCTGATATTATTGATATTGCCAAAATTTTCAACCATTAAAGGGCAGTTTTTGATATTACCGTTTACGTCTATCCCTATCTTTTTGTGGAGACAGGAATTATGGTGAAGAGCTTCTGAAACTTTCTGGGAATTGGTATTGAAATACTTTAGATTTACTTTTCCGCACGACGAAATTTTCAGATCTTCAGAACTGAACTGTACATGAAATCTGAACTTATCCCCGGATGTAAAAGGAGTCTTGGCGCAGCTGTAGAATACCAGGCCATAGATTCTTTTTAGTGTTTGATTAAGATGATTAATGAAGTTTTCATCTACATCATCATGGTAAGGTGAAAATATTTCAATACCGTTTAAAACAGAACCGGTAAATTGTAACTCAATATCCTGAAATTCCCTAAGGCTAAGTTTTTTATGGGAATAAATCACTAAGTGCTTTACTCCAAGGTGTTCCACAGACTGTTTTATAGTGTCTAAAACTGAAAGATTATTGATCTCGATGAAAATATTAGTGATTTCATTCGGCTCATGGTATTCATAGGAAATTGGCGGAAAATTCCTGTCCCAGTCTCCTTCGGAAATAAAGCCATATTCTTTTTCAAGCAGCAGCTCTATATATTCATAGATGAATTCCCTGGATTCTGCATCATAATTTTCCAGAATATTTTCGATGGGTTTTGTCCTCAATTCCTCTATAATTTCATAAAATTCCAAAGAATATAATTCTGAAATATTCCTCTGAAGGTCGGAGATCAGTATGCGGCTGGCTCCTTTGGTAACCATGATGTTACTGAACAGATTAAAGTAAGTCATATTAATCTCGTAAGCTGTTTTAAAGGTTTTTCCCTCACATGGTATTCAGTCTGGTATTTTTCGGAGGGTACGGAATATACCATGCTGCTATGGATTTTACTTACGTTCTTTGTTTTGAAGATTTCAATGTATTTAAATGTAAGCGGCAGCTTGTTTTTTTCTTTGTATAGCTTTTTCATAGATATTCAGCTATTTTTTGTTCCAGCGAATAATTGCAGGTATGGGACATTCCCAGAAATTGCCCGATTGGGTTGATTTCCAGGAAATAATATTGATCTCCTTTTTTTATAAAGTCAAGTGATCCGCAGTTCAGATCAAAACAGTTCATCAGTTGCTGTATTTTTGCCTCAATGTGAGGTGGAAGGATATATGGGACGTTGCGGTTAGGCCTTGTCTTGTTGTATTTTCTGAAATCCACTTTGGTTTGTTCGTCGTTCTGGGAAAATATGGCCATAGACCAGCATTGGCCGTTTAAATAAAAAGTTCTTATTTCAAAATCTTTTTCGATCTTCTCCTGAAAGAAAGTGATGAAGAAGTCTCCTTCTTCATGTTCATCAACCACCGATGTATACATAAAGCCGCCTTTGTTTTTCCTGATTTCCTCCAGCATTACATTTCCGTTGATGGTCTTTATAATTGTATTTCCGATTTCTACGTCACAGGTATTTTCTGCCAGATAATAATCAGGAACATCGAATCCGAGCTCTTTTGCTTTGTCAAGTACAAGAAGTTTGTTAATATGGGCATTGCTTTCCTTATTGATGTGCCTTCTGGATTCAAGGTTTTTTCTCACGTAGTCTTCAAGCCAGTGCTGGGTTTCATTCATGTTCAGATTGATGGCTGTATGGGTATATTTTAGCCGTTTAAAGAACAGTCCGCCTCTTCTGTACCAGACACTTGTTATTTCATCAAGAAAAAAAATACTGCGGGCGCTTTGGAGTACAATTCTTTTTTGCTGAACTTTTATTTCAAATACTTCATCTTCATGTACACGGTGGAATTTCTTTCCCATTGCAATTAACTCTTTAATCACTTCAGTAGTTGTGATTTCATTATTTTGAGAGATAATCAGGATCATGGCTAATGGTGGTTTATTTTTCTCTGAAAGTCTTTTATCATTTTAGAAGATAGCTTTAATGAAGGAAAACCTACTGCTTTCCGGTTTTTATCTATCCTTGCAGAATCAGCAGTATCAAAATTCACATCATAATGTGAATGTATGCCGTAAACAGGCTCCAGATTATGTATGTACTGGTATTTGTCAACCATTTCTATATAATCTCTCGGAGGGCATTCACCGGATTTTACATATTCCAGCAGTTTTGTTTTGAAATACTCATAATGTTCTGTCCCTGACATATGATTGAGGAGAATAAGCATAGGCATGAACTGTTCATTACTTCCATAAAGCCCTATTTTTTGTTTTGAAGGGAAACCATAATTTTTGATCGCCCAGATCAGTAATTCGGCATTTTTCCTGTCATTAATGACTACTTGTGAGCCTAAGCGTTTATTTTGCTGATCACGTTCAAAAGCAATGCTGAAAGAATCTATCAGTGTTTTATTTAAGCTTCTTTTCCATTGGATGACTTTTTGCTCAACAGTGATACTGTCGATTCCATACTTTTTATAGAGTTTGAAGAAATCCCGGTCTTCTCTTTTGTATTTCCAGTTGGGTGCGGACTGTACTATAAGCTTATCCAGACTTTTTATGCCGCCAAATTTTTTATGGAACCGGTCTGCATACCTGATGTAGGTTTCGTATTCTTCCAGTCTTTCATTCTGTACAGGGGGATATTTTCTGAACAGCTTTTTATATCGTTTAATGGTGGCTAAAGTATCTTTATCAATCCTATGGGTACTGTCAATGGCATATACTTTATGATAATAGTCTATATAGTTAAGCTTTTTACTTTGACATGAAAATAGAAATAAGACAATTAGCATGGTAAAAAATATATTTCTATAGTTCATCGGGATAAAATTTATCATTAAACAGAGGGGGAAAGTCCCCCTCAAATTAGTCAATTTTTAAAGTGGCTACTTTTACACCATCATCATACAGAACCGTATCTCCTGTATTACCAGGTTCACCACTTGGGCCTGATTCTGATGTTGTTCTGGTGTTAGTTTCAGGAAGTCTTCCGCCAATAATATTGGCAGGGTTGTTCATCTTTTTGTTTTCTAATGAAGAAAAGTCTTTCTTCATACCTTGAAGTTTTTTCATAATTTGATTATTTTTTTATTTAAAAATATTTGTTGTCATATAAACCCTGACATGGGTTTTAGGATTCTTTATTCTATCCCATACTGTACACATATAAGCAGAATACCAAATCTCAATCAACGTTGATGGTTTCAAAACTATAAATAATTACATCACTTAATAGTGATAAAATTTGTAATTATTTTGTGATTTTTTTGTCAGTTTTTTCTGCTTTTGTAGGGGTTTGTACAGTAAAATGAAGATTTAATTTAAATCATATAAGTTCAGAAAGCATGAAAAGATATTGCTCCGTATAAAGTAAAATATCAATCAAAAATATAATACAATATAAAATTTCTATTGTACAATAAAATTTTAATTCAAAATTCAAAACGGCTGAAATATCAGTTACATCTCTACTTTTCGGGCAATTTTATAATGTGTATGAAACTTTAAATTATAGTGCAAAAAATATAATAAAAGGGTAAAAGTGTACAAATCAATAAAGCTTCACTCATCTTAAAAAAAACAGAGTTTAGAGAGTTTTTCAAAAAAATACTAAAAATATCGGAGGTTTTAAATCCATCTTTTATAAGAATAGTTTCAAGTGGTACTGCAAGAATTCCCCTCCTCCGGAGGGGTGGCAAATCGAAGATTTGACGGGGTGGTTCAAAACATTATTAAGTGGTATCTATTTTTCGCCTATTTTTGCATACCATTAAAAAATTACAGATTATTTATTATGAAAACTTATCAATTTTACAAAGAAGAAGGAAACCTTTTTATTTTCAAAAACCAACCCATATTTAGTTCGGTATTAGCAATTATTATGCTCGTTATTGCCGGAGTATCTTACAAGTATAATTTTCCTTTAATGGGGTGGTTTTTAGTGGCTCTGGCAATACTTATTATCGCTAATTTTTTTGCAAAAAAGTTTGTTATTGATCCTCAGCAGCAGACCATTACATGTAAACCCAGTGTTTTTGTTGCTGCAAAGACCTATTCTTTTCAGGATTTTACCAATTTTGAAGTTTTGGCGATGAAATATCTTGGTTTCATTACGACCAACGTATTTCTGAATATTCATTTTGAGGTAAATGGGAAAGAAGCAAAATTTATGATAGGACAAACTCTTACTCATAAAGGCATACAGAAAATGGTGAATGAAACTGAAGATATCATGAGATTAAATGAAAACATACGATGAATACTACAGACCAGTATAAATTCGAGGACAATGGCAACGAAATAAGCTTTATGCCTAATTACAGCTTTCTGCGTACCTTAAAATGGTGGCTTGCCGCTGGTATTCTTACCGTTCCCTTAATCTACTATTTCAGGAATATACTCTCTGAAAATGCTTTTATCATTATTTTTTCTATATGGGTAGTGTATATGGGATATTTTCTGGTAGACTTAGTTTTTAGAGTTCCTGTAAAATATATTTTTGACAAGCGGGAAAAGTGTATTTACAGAAAGTTATTTTTCACCCAAAAAATTATGGACTTTGAAGAGATGACCTATTTCATTAATGAAGACAGTGGAGGATACTACTATGTGATCGGGAAAAAAAGAAATCAGTTTGTTAAAAACTACAGGATCAGTAATTATTTCTCAGGTTCTAAAGCATCCCGGATAAAAGAAGAAGGATTCCTGGAGAACATATTGTACCCGCTTCTTAATGCAATTAATATTCCCATCAATAGATCTCAAGAATAATCTTAGCCTATTATAGGTTATAAACGTCACTATTGGTACTGCGAAATTCTCCTCCTCGGAGGGGTGGCAAATCGAAGATTTTAACGGGGTGGTTAAAAAACTCGGGCGGTTTCGAAGAAACCGCCCGAGCCTATATTATAAAGTGTATCTTAGTTCGCTAAAATTCTCTTCACAGCCTCTTTTACAGCAGCTGCATCGATCTTGTATTTTTTCATCAGTTCCGCAGGGGTAGCAGATTCTCCGAAAGTATCATTTACGGCTACAAATTCCTGTCTTGTAGGTCTTTTTCTTGCAAGCATTCCTGCAACAGATTCACCTAAACCGCCAAGATAGTTGTGCTCTTCAGCAGTAACTATTTTACCTGTTTTTTCAACAGATTTAAGGATGATCTCTTCATCCAGAGGTTTAATGGTGTGGATATTGATCACCTCACAAGAAATTCCTTCTTTTTCAAGCTCGTCAGCAGCTACAAGAGATTCCCATACAAGGTGTCCTGTTGCAACAATCGTTACATCGGTACCCTCCTGAAGAAGAATTCCTTTTCCGATCTCGAAAGGCATGTCTTCCGGTATGAATACAGGAACGGTAGGTCTTCCGAATCTTAAATATACAGGGCCTTCAAAATCAGCAATAGCAAGAGTTGCCGCTTTGGTCTGGTTATAGTCACAAGGGTTGATTACCGTCATTCCAGGAAGCATTTTCATCATCCCGATATCTTCTAGTACCTGGTGGGTAGCTCCGTCTTCCCCTAAAGTAAGTCCGGCGTGAGATGCGCAGATCTTTACGTTTTTCCCTGAATAGGCAATAGACTGACGGATTTGGTCATATACTCTTGAAGTAGAGAAATTGGCGAAAGTTCCTGTAAAAGGAATCTTTCCTGTGATGCTTAAACCTGCGGCAATTCCCATCATGTTCGCTTCTGCAATACCAATCTGGAAGAATCTTTCAGGAGCTTTTTCGATGAATTTTTCCATTTTCAAAGAACCGATAAGGTCTGCACAAAGTGCTACTACATTAGGATTTTTGTCTGCAAGTTCTGCTAATCCGGCTCCGAATCCTGAACGCGTATCCTTTTTTTCTGTATATGTATATTTCATTATTAACTTAAAGATTTAAAAGATTTTAAAATTACTGATTACCAATTACTGATTACTCATCATTAATAGTCAGCAGGAGCTTCCAGATATAGTTGTTTGAATGCCGTTTCAAGCTGCTCATCATTTGGAGCTTTTCCATGCCATGCGTGGGATCCCATCATATAATCTACACCATAACCCATTTCTGTATGAAGTAGGATTACCACAGGCTTTCCTTTTCCTGTTTCAGTTTTTGCCTTCTCCAGGATGGCAATAACAGCTTCAAGGTCGTTACCGTTTTTCTCTTCCAAAACAGTCCATCCGAATGCTTCAAGTTTAGCATGTAAATTTCCTAAACTCAATACATCATCAGTATCTCCGTCGATCTGGCGTCCGTTATAGTCGATTGTTGAAATAATATTGTCAACTTTCTTAGCGGCAGCATACATGAAGGCTTCCCAAACCTGACCTTCCTGAAGTTCCCCGTCTCCGTGAAGCGTGTAAACAATAGATGAGTCACCATCCAGTTTTTTACCCTGAGCTACCCCAAGAGCTACAGAAAGTCCCTGACCTAAAGATCCTGAAGCGATTCTGATTCCCGGAAGACCTTCGTGTGTCGTTGGGTGTCCCTGAAGTCTTGAATTCAGTTTTCGGAAGGTTCTCAGCTCGTCTACCGGAAAGAAATTAAATCTTGCTAAAGTAGAGTAGTAAACCGGCGAAATATGCCCGTTTGAAAGATAAAAATGATCTTCATTTTTGCCCTCCATGGTGAAAGGAAGACTGTAGTTCATTACTTTTCCGTAAAGTGCCGTAAAAAATTCCGTACAACCTAAGCTTCCGCCCGGATGTCCTGAATTTACAGCGTGGACCATTCTTAAAATGTCTCTTCTGATTTGTGTAGTAAGAGATTTCAGCTCTTCGATACTTTTACTCATTATATCTGATTTATTTGCACGCGAATTTACAATTTTTTAGCGGCTTATGGAAATGTAAAAATCCGGATTATGGGTCCGGATTTAGAATTATTTAGTAAAAATGCTGATTTTAACAGCCTTCGTTCAGGTATACTGAAATTTCTGTAATAATATTGTTGACAAATTTAAAGGAAAGCTGGGTTCCTGCATCAAGATCTTCCAGAGTAAAATATCCGGTATCTTTAAGACGTTTTTCACCCTTTTCATCCCACGCCGGATGTACGGTAAAACTTGGATGATTCCTATAAGCATTAATCAGGTCATCTTTGGTGTTCCCGATTCCGATCCCGCTTTTGGTTTTGAATTTTTTACTGGTAGTGGTTAAACCCATAACACTTGCCACATTGGGTTTGGCTTCGCTTATGTAGCTTTCATAAAGATCGATCTGGATCAGTTCTCCGTTATATTTAATGTTGTTTTTAATGGTTCCGTCCGTTATCTTCAGTTTTGTACCTGCTACTTTTTCAGCCTCAGCCCTTTCCATAAAGATCTTGTAGGGCCCGATTCTCAAGGTAGAAACCTCAAAATCCTGTGCATTCATAAAACCGAACGCCAAAATGAATACGAAAAGTGAAATAATTTTTTTCATGGTTAATAAATAAGTTGAATTGAATTTGTTTGATTTTATTTTTTTCCTGCTGCTTTATTGATAGCATTTTTGATCAATGGTTCCATAATCGCATATCCAGCAGGAGTAGGGTGGATGCCATCCTTGGCAAGACCTTCACGCATACCGCCCTTTGCATCACGCATAGCTGTGTTATAATCTACGAAAATCAGTTTGTTGCTTTGGGCATACTGTTTTAATTTACTGTTTAAAGCGTCCACTTTCTGAGGGACATCGGTTATTTCTTTACGCCACGGGAATGCAGCTGCAGGAAGTACAGAGGCGATGATTACTTTTATCCCGTTACTTTTGGCGATATCGGCCATTGCCTTGATATTATTAAAAGTAAAATCAGGGTTATAAATTCCTGTATTTTCAGCAATATCGTTGGTGCCTGCATTGATGACAACCAGTCTTGGTTTTAAAGCGACAACATCATTTTGAAAACGCAGCAGCATCTGTGAAGTGGTTTGCCCGCTGATGCCTCTGCCTGTATAGTTATTTTCAGAGAAAAATTCCGGATGGCTTTTTACCCAGCCTTCTGTAATGGAATTGCCCATAAAGACCACATCCACTTTTTTCTTTGAATTTAAAATAACGGTATTATCATCTTTGTATCTGGCAAGATTAGCAAAATCGACTGCACTTTGAGCATTTACAAATTCACCGAAAAGTAAACCGATGATAAGGAAAACGGATAACTTCATATAAAATATTGTTTGTGGTTACAGGTGCCGGAAAAGCACGCTTCTGCAAAAATACAATGAAACCAATGACCTTCACAAAAAATAAATTAACTTTTGTAAAGATGATTATATTTTAGGAATGTTCATTCAATAGAAACGGGCTAAAGCCCGTTTAAATGAGTATTATTTCTTTCTGATCAGCCAAAGTCCTATGAACGTTAGTAATCCATTGATGATCAGCAGCTCCAGTCCGATTTTAAAATCTCCGAATAAATTTTGCTGGTATTTATCAATGAAAAATGAAATCACAGGTGCGGCAATACATACATACGGAACCAGGTTGTCGCGGACTTTGTATTTTGTGAAAATTCCAAAAGCGAAAAGTCCCAGCAATGGCCCGTAAGTGAATCCGGCAAGCTTAAGGATCAATCCAATCATGGAATTATCATTGATGATCTTAAAAATAACCACCATAATCAGGAAAGAAAGGGCCACGATAAGGTGTATTCTTTTCCTGAATTTTTCCTTTTTGGAATCGTCCCAGTCTTTCTTATCCTTCATCCCGAAAATATCAATGCATATGGAAGAGGTAAGGGCAGTCATGGCACCGTCCGCACTTGGGAATAAGGCTGATATTAAAGCAATAATGAAGATAATGGAAATAAAGCCCGGCATATGGTTTAATGCAACATCAGGGAAAAGCTGATCTCCTGAGCTTGTTACATGTTCCTGAGCCCCGTACAGGTGAAGAAGTCCTCCCATATAAAGGAATAATGAAATGACTCCAAGAAGAATGAAGCCCAGAGTCACCATATTTTTCTGTGAATCTTTCAGTTTGGTTACGGATAAGCTTTTCTGCATCATTTCCTGATCGATTCCCGTCATGGTAATGGTAATAAAAGCTCCTGCCAGGATTTGTTTAATGAAGAAACTCTTCTGGTTAGGATCAAAGTCAAAAATTTTGGTATAGCCTTTTGCCTGCATGGCTGTGAAACTTTCTCCGAAGCTTAACCCTAAATGATTCAGCATATATACTGTACAGATGATCAGTCCTAACAGCATACACGAAGTCTGTAAAGTATCTGTCCATACAATTGTTTTTACACCACCTTCATAGGTATAAAGGATGATCATGGCCAAAATAATCAGTGTAGTTACTATAAACGGAACTCCCAGACTGTCCAGAATGGAAATCTGAAGGATATTCACCACCAGATATAATCTTGCTGTAGCGCCTACCAACCTTGAAACAATGAAAATCCATGCTCCCGATTTATAGGAAAGCTGGCCCATTCTCTGCTGAAGATAACCGTAAATGGAGGTCAGTTTCAAACGGTAGTATAAAGGAAGAAGAACATATGCCACCACAATATACCCGATAAGATAGCCCAATGTGATCTGCAGATAGGCAAATTTGTCATTTCCTACAGCTCCCGGAACACTTACGAACGTTACCCCCGAAAGCGAGGTTCCGATCATTCCGAAAGCTACCAGCATCCAGTTACTCTTACGGTTTCCGATGAAGAAACTCTCATTATCACTTCCTTTTCCTGTTCTGTAGGCTACCCAAAGCAGTAATGCGAAGTAGACGATAATAATAGACAGTAATATAACTGGAGACATAGTTTTTCAATTAAAATTTTACAAATATAGTTTTTTTATGTTCTGATAAGAAAGAAAAAGCCTTTCAGAATAAAACATCCGAAAGGCCTGTATCTTGAGGGCAAAATCATCATCAGTTGACTAGAACATCCTGTAATTCTTCACTTTTCTGAAAGCTTGCTTTGGCAAACGGGCAAAGCGGAATGATTTTTTTATGGTTCTTCCTGGCAAATTCCACTGCTGCCAGAAGCATTTCTTTTCCTACACCTTTGCCGTTGTAGGCTTCTTCCACCTCCGTGTGGTCTATAATAAATCTTTCTTCTCCGGCCCAGGTATACGTCATCATTCCTGCGCGTGTTCCATCTATGAAAGCTTCAAAACTTCCGTGTTTTTCGTCGTTGTTTTGCTTTACTTCGGTCATATTATGAAAATTTGGTTAGTATTTCTATATCGTTGGTTAATATTTTGTGTACCGGGCAGGCATCTGCAATAGTGTGGAGCCTTTTCAGCTGCTCATCATCCAGAAGACCTTCAAAGCTTATTTCTCTTTTAAAAACAGCTCTTTTGGTTAGAGGATAATTTTCAAGCTCAACTTCTACGTTGATGTTTTCCACATCCCATTCCTTTCTTTCAATATACATCCTTAAAGTGGCTGCAGTACAGCTTGCCAGAGAGGTTGCCAGGATTTCCAGTGGATTGAAACCTTTATTCTGACCGCCTTTATCAATAGGCTCATCGGTGATAAGCTTGTTTTCGCCGGCTGTTACCTCAGTATAATATTTTGTTTTTCCTAAGCTTGCTTTTACGGTTACCGCCATTATTTTTGTGTATTGAATTTATAACTTAATGCTCCTGACGGGCACTGGTCTATCTGGTTTTTTAGTTCTTCAGGGCTTGCATTTTCGGCTTTTATCCAGGGTCTGTCTTTAGGATTGTAGACTTTGGGAAGCATTTTTACGCAAACAGCCGAGTGGATGCACTTCTGTGGCTGCCAGATAACCGTAATATTGCCGTTGGGATATTCGTGTGTTTCCATATTAATTTTCTTTTAGGGATTTTTCGATTCTTCTGTCCGGAATCAGCCATATGAGAGCCACGAGATAATAAAAACCTATGGCAATATAGGGATAAAAAAATGAAATAGCGATTCCAAGGACATAAAATACGATCGAGATATATTCTTTAAATTTTGAATGTATAGCTTCTTTCAGCTTTGAATTTTCACCTTCGCACTTAATAATCAGGTTTTCTAAAATGGTATAGGCCACTGCGGACATAATCACACAGATTCCGTAGGCTGCCACCGGATTACTTGCAAAATGCGTTGTTCCTATCCATTCTGTAGCAACAGGCATTAAAGAAAGCCAGAACAGCAGGTGGAGGTTAGCCCAGAGAATGCTTCCGTTTATTTTTTTTACTGCCTGAAACAGGTGATGATGATTATTCCAATAGATTCCCACATAGATAAAACTGAAAATATAAGCGAGGAATTTTGGGAAAAGAGGTCTGAGGCTGGCCCAGCTGTTTCCTTCCGGAACCTTCAGTTCAAGAACCATAATGGTAATGATGATGGCTAAAACACCATCACTGAAAGCTTCCAGTCTCCCCTTAGTCATTGGTTTTAACCTCGTTTTTAAAATTTTCTATCTTGTCTTTAAGATCTTTAAGCATATCAGGATTGATGACACCAGCCTCGAGATCAAAATTTTCATAGAATTTAGGCAGTGAAAAGGTCTCTTTGACGTCTGCCGCAAACTGCGGGAAAAAAGTCTTTGCCGTATTCATCACATTACCGCCGCCGTATCCTCCGGGTGAAGTGCTCATCAGGAACATAGGCTTATTTTGAAAAACTTTCACATTGATCCTTGACGACCAGTCGAAGACATTTTTAAAGGCGGAGCTGTAAGACCTGTTGTGTTCCGCAAGAGAGCATATGATCACATCACATTCTTCAATCTGCTTTAAAAAGTTATGGGCTTCGTCCGGGAAACCTTTCTTTTCAAGATCTACAGAGAAAACTGGCATCGTAAAATCATTAAGGTCGATCAGGTTGATTTCTTCATCCTGGAAATCTTTCAGAACAAATTTTACAAGTTCCCTGTTGATGGAAGTAGAAGATGTGCTTCCTGCAAATGCTAATATTTTCATGGTTTATCTTTCTGTGCTAACGGTTATTTTCTATTTAAAACGGCCTTCGGAAGCGGAACATATTCTTTTTCGTCGCCGGGAACCAAAGGAAAAGCATCGTGGTTCTGGTCATTCCAGTTCACTTTGGCCTGGTCGATCAGTTCCTTGTCTGAATTTACAAAATTCCAGAATATAAAACGCTCCTCGTCAAAAGGCTCTCCACCGAAAAGATACACCGTACCATTTTCGCTCATGTCGAATTCACATAGTTTTGTGTCTTTGGCAATCATTAACTGCTTTGAACCATAAGTATTTCCTTCTGTTGAAACCGTACCGTCCAGCACATACATGGCTGCTTCTCCATAAAGATCTTTCCCGATGCTTATTTTCTTTGCCTCTTTGGTTTTGATCTCAATAAAAAATAATTTGCTGTGAACAGGAACCGCAGATTGTCTTCCGAATGCTTCACCCGCAATCAGTTTATACTGAATTCCATCTTCTTCCCACACCGGAATTTCATCTGCTTCAATATGGTGGAAAGTAGGCTCAGTCTGTTCCAGATGCTTTGGAAGACCTACCCAGATCTGGAATCCGTGGAGTCTTTTATCGCTGTGTCTTAAATATTCAGGAGTTCTTTCCGAATGCACAACGCCCTTTCCGGCAGTCATCCAGTTAACGGCTCCCGGTTTTATTTCAACAGCACTTCCTATGCTGTCTCTGTGAAAAATAGATCCTTCTAAAAGGTAAGTGAGAGTTGATAATCCGATATGGGGATGCGGGGGAACATCAAGGTTCTGATAATCTTTCAGTTCAGAAGGCCCCATATGGTCGATAAATACAAATGGTCCGACTGCTCTTTTTTCACGGAAGGGAAGAAGTCTACCCACCAGGAAATTTCCTATATCTGCTGCTTTTTCCTCTATGATAAGTCCGATATTTGACATAATAAATTAAGTGTTTAAATTTAGATTAATGAAAATAGATTTTTAGTTTGTGGTTACAGTTTATCGTACCCTTCAAATCTTTCATCAACGATACGTTTCCACTCCGGATGTCTTTTAATGTAAGCAAAGACATAGGGACAGAACGGAAGAAGCTTTTTCTCATTTTCTTCAATATAAGCCAGAGTTTTTTCCACGACAGCAACGGCTGCTCCCGTACCTGCCAGTTCGGGAGCAGCTTCGGTATGTACCAGAGCAATCTGGTGGCCCATTTCACGGTAGTCAATAAAGGCGAAATGTCCGTCGATTTCTATTTCAAATCTTTTTCCTGTTTTTACAAGAGGAATATTTTCAAATTCAGGTTTCATAATTCTTTCTGTATAATCAATTAGCTGGCGGATTGCAAAGACACAAAATTTAAATCCATTTCTTTGCAGCTCACCAAACACAAGTATATAAAGTTAATAAAAAAGGAATAATTTAAGATTAAGATAAATTTAAATCTCTTAATCTTCCAGATAGCCGAACTTTCCGGTATTAAAATCTTCAAAGGCCTGCATAATTTCCTCTCTCGTATTCATTACGAAAGGTCCGTGAGGATAGATAGGTTCGTTAATTGGCTCTCCGCTGATGATCAGTACTATTGAATCTTCATGAGCTTCAATACTGAAAGTTTCCCCTTCATTTCTGAATAGGACGAAATGATCTGACGCTGCTTTTTGTTCCCCATTTACAGTAATGCTCCCTTCAATAACCAATGCAGCGGTATTAAAATGAGCAGGGAAACTGAATTCAGCTTTTCCGCCGGCTTTTAATTTTGCATTCATCATGTTCAGGGGGGTAAAAGTGTATGCAGGTCCTTTTTGTCCATTATATTCTCCTGCAATGATTTCCACAAAACCATTATCACCAAGATCAACGCGTTTCATAGCTGAATTTTCTATGGCCTGGTATTTCGGGCAGCTCATTTTATCTTTTGCAGGAAGGTTGACCCATAACTGGACCATCTGGAAAATACCGCCTTTTTTAGACCATTCGGTTTCATGATATTCTTTATGAAGAACTCCTTTGGCTGCCGTCATCCACTGTACATCTCCTTCTCCTATGATCCCGCCGCCGCCGGCACTGTCATGATGTTCTACTTTACCCTGATAAGCTATAGTGACGGTTTCAAAACCTCTGTGAGGATGTACTCCTACACCACGCGGCCTTTCTGAACCATTGAAATGGAATTTCGAATTGTAATCAAGCATAATGAACGGGTCCATTCTTTTCATGTCCAAACCTTGCACGCCCGGGATAAAATTATGAACTCTAAAACCGTCCCCCACAAAATGTGCAGGTTTCGGTGATACCACGATTTCTACTTTTTTCGCTGTCATAATATGAATTTTATATAACAAAAATACTGAAGTGGAAAATCGGGGACATTGATCTGTGTTAAGTTCGTAAAGATGAAAGATGAAAGATGAAAAGGCGAAAGGGCTAAACGGTGAACCCTATGGCGAAGCAAATTTGCTGTTTCGCCTCTTCGCTTTTTCAGCCATCTTTGACTAATCCTCTTTTGATTTCATATTCTTTCCGTCCGAAATATGGAGCCTTCTGAAAACAAAACCGGATATAATCGTCAGTATTCCTACAGTAAGAAAAGTATAGCGGAAGGCGTTGTGGCTCTCCCCCTTGATAAGTTCAGAGCTTTCAAACAATTTTAAAACAATCAGTCCGAAAGCAATCCCGAACCCGATAGCCAGCTGCTGATTGACTGATAGCAGGGAATTCCCGCTACTGGTTTGAAAGTTTCTGAGATCTGCAATGGAAATGGTATTCATTGAGGTAAACTGGATAGAGTTGAAAAATCCTAATACGGCAATAATAGGAACAAACCAGTATAGAGAAGTATGGATATCGGGAATAGCAAGCATGCAGATCAGGGTTCCGATAATGAAGGTATTGACCATTAAGGTTTGACGGTAGCCATATTTATTCAAAATTTTTATAACGGATGATTTTCCGAAGATCGCGGTAAGAGCCATAGGAGCAATGATCCATCCTGAAGTCACTGCCGACTGCTTATAAGCAATCTGGATCATCAGGGGAAGCAGTAAAGGAACAGAACTGATTCCTAAACGTGTGGCAAGGTTCCCGACGATTCCTACCCGGAAAGTTCTTACCTGAAACAGGTCTAAGGGGAAAATAGGATTTCCGCCTCTTCTGGCATGTTTGTAATAATAGTACAGAAATAAAAATCCCAGGATGAATACAACAAGGACCGGGGTGATATTCTGAATATCTCCGAAAAGTTCCAGTGAAATGGAAAGCAGAAGTGATGCGGCAGCAAAGATTAAAAATCCTTTCAGGTCAAAATCGACATCGGTGGATTTGTAATCGGGCATATATTTTAAGCCAAGGATAATTCCTAGAAAACCAATAGGAATGTTAATCAGGAAAATCCAGTGCCATGAAAGATAGTCCACCATATATCCTCCGACCAGCGGACCAAGTACAGGGCCGATGAGGGCAGGAATAATGGCAAAGTTCATAGCTTTAAGCAATTCGTTCTTATCAAAAGTTTTAATGAGTGCCAATTTTCCGACAGGCGTCATTAAACTTCCTCCAACCCCTTGAATAACTCTGGAAATAACAAGGTGGGTAAGATTTTGTGACATGGAGCAGAACAGGGAACCTATGCTGAAAAGCACCAGTGAAAAAATAAATACCTTTTTTGTTCCAAACCGGTCTGCCAGAAAACCGCTTGCAGGCATAAAGACTGCCAGGGTAAGAACGTAGCTGATAATGGCATTCTGCATATTGAGCGGAGATTCATTCAGGTCCTTTGCAATGGAAGGCAGGGAAGTGTTCAGGATGGTGGAATCCAGCATCTGCATAAAAATAGCAGTGGCAAGGATAAGCGGAAGTATTTTTTTTACTGAGGTCTGTTGCGGGCTTGTTTCTATCATTCGATGCAGACTGGAAGTGTCTTTGCTTCCAGATTTTTTTTATTGAAATCGGCTTCCGTGTGAAGCGCTTTAATCCTTAGATAAAGAATTTCATATAAAATTAAAAAAGTCCTGTGAATTTTCACAGGACTTTTTTAATTATTTTTTTGTTTTTTCGACTCCTTTCCACTCGTCACCGGCTTTTCTGTACTGGCTTAAAATGAAAGTTTTGAAATCTTTTGTTTTGTATTCGATATTATCGGTGTTTTGTTCGAACGGCATGATGTAATAGTAATCTACGTCTGTTTTGTCCGATTTGTTTCCTTTTTTTACAGAAGGAACATATTTGGAAAACTTATAGTTGGGAAGATACTGTTTTAATCTTGTATAAAAAGCTTTGTCTTCTTTTTCATCAGGAATGATATCTACAATTTTGAAATCGTCTTTTTTCTTATCGATCCACAGGTAGTAGGTTTTTTCTTCCCCTAAGTTTCTGTTTAAAGAATTGAAGGCGAATAATTCTTTTGGAACCAGTTCTTTGATCTTTTCGGGATCTACTTTAGTATAGTACTGTCCTTTAGACGGATCCACATAGGTTTCAAGGTTGTACATCAACACTGAATTATTCTCGAATTTTTTATTTTTAAAATACTGATTTAAAGATAATTCTGCAGTTGCTCTGAGCTCTTTTCCTCTTTCATCAAGTTTTTTGGTAGGATTCTGAGGATTTACTTTTTTCACAAACTCATATAAAACGACAGGCTTTACATCTTTCAGGTGAGGATACGTTTTAAGCTGTTCTGCTTTTACCAGCCAGTAATACTGCTGATAATAGTCGTCCTTATCTACATCTTTCACACTTTTGTAAGACAAGGCAAGCTTTTTTGAATTTAAGTATTTGCCATATTTTCCCTGTCCAAAAGCAAAACTGATGGATAATAAGGCAAACAAAACAGTAAGATTTCTTCTCATTTTTTTATAATTGATATTTTCGTTGTCCAAATATAATTATTTCTTAGATATTATTTTTGATTGTCGGTTAAATTATATTGATATTATTAACGTTATTCAAAAGAAAATCCTGTATTTCTACAGGATTGATAATTTTATGATTAAAAATAGAAGATGAGATGAGTAATGGTGAATAATTTAACTGTCAACCTACATCCAGCAACATAGATCAGATCCTAAAACCCTTTAACTCTCAACCTTAAACCCGAACCACGCATCACGAAACTCTTTACTCGTAACTCGTCTCATGTACTTTCACTGCTCTTCCGCTCGGATCATTCATCTTTTTGAAAGCCTCATCCCATTCCAGAGCGATAGGAGTGGAGCAGGCTACTGAAGGAACTGAAGGAACGGTTGCTGCCGCTGTTTCACTTGGAAAATGTTCTTCGAAAATGGTTCTGTATCTGTATTCCTCTTTGTTCTGAGGAGTGTTCAGAGGGAATCTGAATCTTGCATTGGCCATCATTTCGTCAGTAACTTCTTTTTCAGCAACTTCTTTTAAGGTATCGATCCAGGAATATCCTACACCGTCTGAGAATTGTTCTTTCTGTCTCCAGACAATGGATTCGGGAAGAATGTCCTCAAAAGCTTTTCTTAATACCCACTTTTCTATTTTTCCTTCTGAAGCACTGATCATTTTGTCTTTTGGGTTTACCTTCATGGCAATATCCATGAATTCTTTGTCCAGGAAAGGAACTCTGCCTTCAATTCCCCAGCTCATCAGTGCCTTGTTAGCTCTTAAGCAGTCATAAAGGTGTAACTTGCTTAGTTTTCTTACCGTTTCATCATGGAATTCTTTTGCACTAGGAGCTTTGTGGAAATACAGATAGCCTCCGAATAATTCATCTGAACCTTCTCCGGACAGTACCATTTTGATTCCCATGGATTTGATTACTCTTGCCAGAAGATACATAGGAGTGGAAGCCCTGATGGTCGTCACATCATAAGTTTCCAGATGATAAATAACGTCTCTCACTGCATCCAGTCCTTCCTGAACGGTAAAATTAACTTCATGGTGTACAGATCCGATATGGTCTGCTGCCTTTCTTGCTGCTGCCAGGTCTGGAGATCCTACCAAACCCACTGCAAAACTGTGAAGTCTTGGGTACCATGCTTCCTGGGTGTCACCGCTTTCCACTCTCTGTCGTGCAAATTTTGCCGTAACTGCTGAAATAACGGATGAATCCAGACCTCCGGAAAGAAGGACACCATAAGGAACATCGCTCATCAGCTGTCTGTGAACAGCATCTTCAAGGCCCTTTCTTATTTTTGATATATCGGTGTCGTTATCTTTTACGTTGTCAAAGCTTTCCCAGTCTCTTTTGTACCATTGCTGAAGTTCTGTTCCGTCAGGGCTGTATACAAAATGTCCGGGAAGGAATGTTTCAATGGTTTTGCAAACAC
The DNA here is from genome assembly GCF_900129755.1 of Chryseobacterium oranimense. Taxonomy (GTDB): domain Bacteria; phylum Bacteroidota; class Bacteroidia; order Flavobacteriales; family Weeksellaceae; genus Chryseobacterium; species Chryseobacterium oranimense. The sequence goes on along the minus strand of NZ_FQWT01000005.1, from coordinate 328,157 downwards.
CTTCCAGTGCTTTCAGTTCGGAAGCAACATAATAGTTGCCGTTTTTGTCCCACCCCTGGTAAAGAGGGCAGATTCCCATATGGTCACGGGCAATCAGATAGATCCCGTTTTCTATATCATAAAGCGCAAATGCGAAAATTCCGTTAAGCTTTTCAATGAAATTCTTTCCATATTTTCTATACAGGGCCAGGATTACTTCACAGTCCGACTGGGTCTGAAATTCGAAATCCGGAAATTCTTCTTTTAATTCTCTGTGATTGTAGATTTCTCCGTTCACTGCAAGCACCACTTTTCCGTCTTTGGTAAATAAAGGCTGCTTTCCTGAAGTAGGATCTACAATGGCAAGCCTTTCATGAGAAAATACAACTTTGTCATCCTGATATACACCGCTCCAGTCCGGACCACGGTGACGGATTTTTTTTGACATTTCTAAAACCTGAGGTCTTAGTATTTCGGTCTTTTGTTTGGCGTCAAACAAACATACGATTCCACACATATTGTTACTTATTTGAAGCAAAATTAGTTTTGATGTTTAAAAATAACAATAAAAAATAAATAAAAGTTAAAAATTTTAATCAATTAAATTATTTAAATGAAAAATATTAACTTTTTGCATCAATTAGGCTGTGTTTAATTGATTTTTTTCGCTGAAGAAAAGTAATGTTATATCCTATACAAAATTAAAATGAAATAATTATTAATATATGGTAATTTATTATATGAATTTTAGCCCTTACTTTGTGGCTCGAAATAATTTTTTTTCATCATTTGTGTTTTTACCTTCTTGCAATTCTCTTTGCAAGAAGGTTTTGTTTTATTGGTACCCAAGCAAAAGGCCTGAAACATTCCAGGAGCTGAAACTTGTGCCTTCTGATGCTCCCTGAGGGATCTTTATCTGTATCGTATGCTTTCCGGATTTCAGATCTCCGAGCGGAATAAAGTCAGGATTTGTAACGGTACCGGGACACCAGTTTGATCTGCTGAGGTCTGATGAAGAGAGTCCGTCCGGGAAATTCCCCGATGCAGGATTGTAAAGTCTGTAAGAACCACAATCTGATCTCCACGGAACAAAAGAAAATGTCATTTTTCCGTCTAAGAAAATGGAATTGGTCTTCGGAACAAACTCATCCCCGTTTTCCCAGCCTCCGTGTCCGGTAGTAATATATCTCAGCTGAGCATTTTTTATATCTTTTTTTAAGGTAAACTCTACAAAAAGCCCTTTGTCCTTATCAAACATGGTAGAGTAGTCCTGCCCGGCCATTTCCATGATGTTCAAAGTATTGAATAAAGGAATGGCAACGTTGTTTTTATGAACGGTCTGGTCACTTTTATGAATAGTGATTTCAAGGCTTACTTTATGACCCCCTTTATCATAATTCCCGATAAAAGTGCCTATCCATAGCTCTTTTTCAGAGAGAGAAGGTTTTAATTCTGTGATATCCTGACGGTACGGACTTATGGTTTGCCAGTCTTTTCCCTTCAGTTGAATATGATTGAACTTCTGAATTCCAAAAGCAGTAAAAAATCTCATCATTTCTACCGCAGGACTATAATTTTCAGTGGCTGCTACTCCAAAATACTGTTTTCCGTTTCCGTTCTCGTAAACAGGAAGTGTTTTGGCTCCTTTTTCAAGTCCGTCAAAGAAAGACGAAGCTTTATCCTGTGGAATAAAAAATACGGTTCCTGTTCTGTCGTAAGCATCACCGTTGGATTGCTGCTTTATTTCAGCAAATATATTTTCGCCTTCTTTTATGGCAGGAAATTTTATTTTCTTAAGGATGATTGTTCCGTTGGCGAATCTTTTAATGTGTTCATCCGATTTCGATTCATCTGAAAAATTGATGGTTTCATTTTCAAAAACTTTCAACGTAGTGAAACGGCTTTTCCATAGAAGATCTTTGTATCCCAATAAATCTGTAGATTGTATTGAGCCAGTTAAAATACGGTCAATATCCGTTTTCTTTATTTTTTTGATTGAGCTTGCAGTAACCAGGGAATTTTTATTTCTTTCTACTTCCAGGACAAATCCTAAATTCTGTCCTAAAACAGATGGTCCGCCTGTAATTTTCAGGTCGTTGGTATACCAGATCTCAATTGTATTTGAATTGATCTTGGTAACCGCTTTTTTACAATTATAGCCCAGAATTTTTTTCGTTTCATTCGTTAGCTCAAAGTTTTGCTTTCCCACTGATTCTGCATCCGGAGAGGAAATAATTTCTCCCGGTTTCAGAAATGCATACGAAACAATGGTGTTGGAAGGCTTTTCTACTTTGGTGATCTCAAACGGATAATCACTTTTCTGTTCCCTGATCGTATTGTTCAGAATAAAATTTTCTTTTGCATCGGCCCATACCAGAGTAGGAGGCTGCTCGGTAAGAACTTTTCCGTTATAAGAACTGGTATACTGAACTTCATAAGTTTGCGCATATGAAAGATAACAAATGAGTAGAGCTATGAAGTTAAAAAGAGTTCTTTTGTACATAATAAAAGTTTTCCGCAGATGATTTATTTCCTGATGATGCCTGAAATGACTTACACTATTCTATAAGTAGGGATTTGCGATGCAGATGTTACAAATAATTTATGAATATGGATAAAATTCATATTCAATAAAAAAGCTGCCCTGGAATAAGGCAGCTGTATATTTTAGTGGTTTCAGATCATTAAGAAACTCTTTCGATCAATGCCATATAGAATCCATCGTAGCCTTGACTTGGCATTACTTTGTCTTCTTTAATGAATTTAAAACCTGTATTGTTTTTCAAAAACTCTTCTACCTGTAAATTGTTTTCAGAGGGTAGGATAGAACATGTAGCATACACCATTTTTCCGCCTACTTTAAGCATTTTGGAATAATCCTGAAGAATCTGCTGCTGTTCTTTCTTTATCCTGTCGATAAAATCCTGGTCAATCTTCCATTTACTGTCCGGATTTCTTTTCAAAACACCAAGTCCTGAACATGGGGCGTCAATCAGAAGTCGGTCTACTTTATCATGAAGACGTTTGATTACTTTATTGTCCGTGATCATACGGGTTTCAATATTGTGGGCTCCCGCTCTTTTTGCACGGCGTTTCAGTTCGGCAAGTTTCCATTCGAAGATATCTAAAGCTACAATCTGGCCTTTATTTCCCATCAAAGCAGCCAAATGCAGTGTTTTTCCGCCCGCTCCGGCACATGCGTCCACTACTCTCTGACCTTCTTTTACGTCAAGAAAATATCCGATCTTCTGGGAAGAAGCATCCTGAACTTCAAATAATCCTTCTTTGAAAGCTGTGGTAAGAAACACGTTTTTCTTTTCTTCAAGCTGTACAGCATCCGGATAGTTTCTTACAGTGTAAGCCACCACACCTTCGTCTGAAAGGTCAGAAATAAGTTCTTTGGGTGTTGTTTTCAGGCTGTTGGCTCTTAATACGGTAGGAGCCTGCTCGTTTAAAGCGTGCATTTCCTTTTCCCAGCCAGGACCTAATTCTTTTTCCAAAGTTTCGGCCAGCCATTCAGGAATGGAGTGTTCAATAGCTTTCGTAGGAACGGTATTCTTTTTAAGTTTGGTAAGGATATCTGCGATTTTAATTCCGTCAAATTCCTCAAACTTTTTGTAATTGGTTTTGCTCCAAAGAAGATAGGCGATGATCAGCTTATAAATGTTGTCAGGTTTTACGCCTTCACCCATATAATATTCAAGACGTTTTTTCCAGCGGATGATATTATAGAAAATCTCAGAAACAACGGCTCTGTCCTGGCTTCCCCATTTTTTATGAGCTTTTAAAAGTCTTTCGATCACCTTATCGGCGTATTTGTTTTTCTCGAAAAATGTTTCTTGTAAAGCATCGTGAATTCCGATTGCCAGGTTTCTGTGAATAAGTTCCATAAAATTTGCTTCGCTGTTTGAATCTGCAAAGGTACAAATTATAGTTGAGAGTTGAATCGGGATTCGGGATTCGGGATTCGGGATAGGAGGTTAGTGTTTCGGGTTTTAGAAGTGGGAGAGTTTGAGGGTTTTAGAGTTTGAGAGACTTGATTTATGTTGCCAGATGCTGGTTGGCAGTTAAATTGTTGAGGAAACGGTCTGAAATCTGAAATCTCACATCTGAAGTCTTGATTCTTGGTTCTTGCCTCTTTAATCTTAGTTTCTACATCAGGCTTCTAACTCTGATCCAAAAATCTTACCTTTGCAAAAATCAAAAATATGAGTGATACTGTACTTTGTCCGAAATGCGGCTCCGAATTTACTTACCCAACCGATAATATGATGACCTGTTCTCAGTGCTTCTATGAATGGAGCCCGGAGGAAACAGCTGCTGAAACAGCAAATGAAGGGAAGATACTGGATTCAAACGGGAATGAGCTTCAGGATGGAGATTCTGTAGTGGTTATCAAAGATCTTCCTGTGAAAGGAGCACCAAAACCTGTAAAAGCGGGAACAAAAGTTAAAAATATCCGTCTGAGACCGGAGAGCGACCATAATATCGACTGTAAAATTGATGGTTTCGGATCTATGGCTTTAAAATCAGAATTTGTGAAGAAAGCTTAAGGCCGGAAAATAAAAAAAGGAAAGAATTGGACAGTGTAATCTTTCAAAAGACTTAATTGCAGGGAGGTGCTAATGTCCGTCTTTAAGGCAGAAAGAGAATTAACCAAAAATTTCCTTATGCTGTGGAAATACAAATGTAAGAAAAAGTTTCAAAACGCTTCTTAGATTTGTATTTTTTTTATCCACATATTAACAATAACTATAAGGGAATGTATAAGTTACAGGTTGCTGAAGGGCGAAACAGCAAAAAGGTAAAATGGCTTGAGAGAGTCACTGTAAGGAGAAGAAAGCTAATAAGCTAAGAAAATTAATTGTCTTTTTTCTCTATCGCGATTTTGTTCTTCTGCTGTTTTGCATTACCCAAACGATACTTTAATATTTCCCTCTACTTTAGCATCTGTGTAAACAACAAGTTCTTTATTCCTTACTTTAATCTTGTTCCAGTAATGATTTCCGGCAAACCTGCTTTCCAGAAGTTCAGCTTCAGTTCCGTTGTCTGAAATTTTGATATCTTTAGGATAATAGGAAAATTTAGGAAGCTGGAATTTTGTTTTTTCCTCTTCACTGAATATATTCACTTCTCCAAAAAGTTTGGCAACGTAAGTATTATAAGGACTTTTATAGGTTTCCTCCGGGCTGTCATTCTGGATCAGCCTTCCTTCTTTCAGAATAACAATCTGGTCAAGCCACGGCATAATGTCCTGCAGCTCATGGGTAGAAATGATCAGGGAAATCCGGTGCTGCTTTACATATCTGAAGAGTCTTTCCCTAAGTTCTATTTTTCTGGGAAAATCGAGATTGCTGAAAGGTTCATCCAGAATAAGAAGTTTAGGAAGTACAGATAGAGCCCGGGCAATGGCAACGCGCTGCTGCTGTCCTCCGCTTAGATATTTGGGCAGCACGTGGGCGAATTCCTGAAGGCCCACCACTTCCAGAAGCTCCATAACGGTTGCTTTTTTCTGTGCTAGATTAATATTAGAAATGAATTTCCCTACATTTTCAGCCACGGTGGCATATGGCATCAGATCAAAGTTCTGGGCGACCAGTTTCATCTCAGCTTCCCCGGGAACGAGATTTCCTTTGGGGCCTAAAAGCCGGGTTCCGTTAAAAATAATTTCACCGCTTTGCCAGTCCAGCAGTCCATAAATCAGATTGAGCAATGTAGATTTTCCACAGCCGCTTTCTCCTGCAAGTGCAATGATCCTGCCTTCCTCAAAACTCAGGTTAAGGTTCTGAAACAGGGGCTTATCTTTGGTGTGGGAAAAATATAAATTGTTTATTTCTAAAAGCATAATACAAATGTAAGGTTTTTAGGAAAAAATAAAATTTTTTATTATATTAGCGGAAGTAATAAAAATATATCAAAAATGAGAAAAAAACTGTTTTCTTTAGCTATTCCTGCTTTATTTGTAGCAGCTGTGATGGTTTCTTGTAAAAAAGACAAACCGGTGACCAGCGAAAGCAACGAAGTGACGACTACAAAAGACGGGAACCAGTACACACTGGATACATTGAACAGTAAAGTGGAGTGGAAGGGATATAAAATATTCAAGTCTGAAAGTACAAGCCATTTCGGAACCATCAAATTCGAAAGTGGTGATGTGACGGTAAAAGACGGAAAGCTTGAAAGCGGAAAATTTGTAGCGGATATGAACTCTCTGACGTCTGTAGACCTTAAAGATGATGCCGAGCAGTTAGGAAAACTTAACGGCCACCTTAAGAGCGGTGATTTTTTTGAAGTGGAAAAATTCCCTACAGCTTCTTTTGAAATTACTAAAGTAACACCTTCTGCGGAAGGAGATTATAATACGCTTCTTGATGGAAATTTAACGATCAAGGGGATCTCAAAGCCGGTTCAGTTTAAAGCCAATGTTTCTGTGAAGGACGGTGAAGTGAGTGTGGCTACTGAACCTAAGGATATTAAAAGAGAAGAGTTTGGCGTAAAGTTCCAGGCTCCTGCTGAAAACGGTGTGATTAAGGATGAGGTAACTCTTCAGATCAACGTTAAAGCTTTGGAAAAGAAATAATTTTTTTATTTAAGTGAAATAAGTGATTGAAGTCTGCCTCCCGTAAAGGGGCAGATTTTTTTATCACGGATTCATTATTAAACTTAAAAAACGTATTTTTGCAAAACATTTTGAAAGGGTAAAACAATGATAGAAAAGATAGAAGAACTACTTACCGAAGTAAACAGCTTCCATGCTACATCTAAAGAGGAAATTGAAAACTTCCGGATTAAGTATAATGGTAAAAAAGGTGTTCTGAATGATTTTTTTGAAAAATTTAAAGAAGTTCCAAACGACCAGAAGAAAGAATTCGGACAAAAGATTAATTCTTTAAAACAGGCTGTTGCTATAAAGCTGGAGGATCTGAAAGATGCTTCCCAGTCTGCTGTTGTTACTGAAAAAGAAGACCTTACAAGACCTGCTTTTCCATTGGATCTTGGGTCCAGACACCCGATCAATCTGGTGAAAAACAGGATCATTGAAATTTTTAAATCCATAGGTTTCGCGGTTGCAGACGGTCCGGAAATAGAGGACGACTGGCATAACTTTACGGCACTTAATCTTCCTGAATACCATCCGGCAAGAGATATGCAGGATACATTCTTTATTGAACAGAATCCGGATATCCTTCTTAGAACGCATACCTCTTCTGTACAGATCCGTTATATGGAAGAAAACCAGCCGCCGATCAGAATTCTTTCCCCGGGAAGAGTGTTCAGAAATGAGGCTATTTCTTCACGTTCACACTGTATCTTCCATCAGATTGAAGGATTGTATATTGATGAGAATGTAAGCTTTGCAGATCTGAAGCAAACGATCCAGTTCTTTACAACCGAGCTTTTCGGAAAGTCGAAGATCAGAATGAGGCCTTCTTATTTCCCGTTCACAGAACCTAGTGCTGAAATTGATGTCTATTGGGGATTAAACTCTGAAACCGATTACAGAATCACTAAAGGAACAGGATGGCTGGAGATCATGGGATGCGGAATGGTAGATCCTGCCGTTCTGAAAAATGTAAACATTGACTCTGAAAAATATTCAGGATATGCTTTCGGAATGGGTATTGAAAGAATTACCATGCTGCTTTACCAGATGAGCGATATCAGAATGTTCTTCGAAAATGATATCAGAACTTTGGAACAGTTTAAAACATTATAAAAATCAAACCTCCGGAATTTCCGGAGGTTTTTTGTTTTTAATTACTGACCTAAGAAACAAAACGTAATTAAAAACGATTGTATTGAAAATTACAACGTGTACTTAATAAATATTTAGATTTTACTATCAGGCTGAGTGGATTTGAAGTATTGTATACTATTGTCTTGCCTGCTGTTATTAATAAGACAATCAAAAATCATGATCTATTACATTCTCGAAATAAAAAAGCCGGCAAAAATTTTTTTGCCGGCTTTTTATACATTAAAAAGACTGATAGTCTTACTTATACTTTAAAGGATATTTTACATTTTTAATATCATCAATACTTGCTTTCAGGGAGCCTACGGCCAATTCCGCTTTAAGTAGCATAGGAATATGATTGGCGTCGTTGGTCACCCACATCGTTACTCCTTCTTTTTCCTTGAAAACCCTTCCGCTTTTCACAGACGGGATAATCTTTAAACAGTTGATGGTTCCGAATTTTGTCTTTAAATCTTCTGTTCCCGTCACTTTCAGCTGAAACGGAAACATTTCATCATCAATCCAGACATTCATATTGATCACCGTTCCCACCTTCAGTTCACTTGTACTTTTGCTTCTTAAATAATAAAAGCATGAAAGCATATCCTGAACCCCTTTTACTGATTTAATGACCTTTGAACCGTTGGCGGGCGTCTTTTTATCAGTTAAGATCAGCGTATTGTTACTATGGTTAAAAACCGTCTCGAAATGCTGCCTGTAACTTCCTTCACGCACATTTCTCACATAAAAACTCGGCAGTCCTGTTTCTGTATTGATGAAACTTTCATATAAATCTTCTACTTTAAAGAAAGCTTTTACGGCACCTGTAGTCTGGCCCGTGCCTTTCACATACAGATGGGGAGCTCCCATATAATTGGTTTTCTTTGCGGTAAGATTGGCGGTTCCGGCATTCAGTATTCCGTAATGGATTCTGAATGTAATAGATTCACCGTCAGCAATATTGTCGATCTGAGCATGGCCTAAAAGGAACATGAATATTGCAAAAAGATTTAAAATTTTCTTCATGGTATGACATTTAACAAAAACATTGCCAAATTTAAGATTCTTAAGTATTTACAAGGATTTGACAAATCTCAGGTTTTTATTTAGAATCAATTAAATATGCTTCGCATTAAAATTAGTAAATTTGCACTTACATGTATAATTAAATTATCTTTTTATTATGATAACCACTGATATATTGATCATAGGAGCCGGACCTACCGGGCTTTTTGCTGTTTTTGAAGCAGGTTTACTGAAAATGAAGTGCCATATTATCGATGCGCTTCCACAGCCGGGAGGACAGTTAGCAGAGCTTTATCCTAAAAAACCTATTTTCGATATTCCGGGATATCCTTCAGTGAATGCCGGAGAATTAGTGGATAATTTAATGGAACAGATTAAGCAGTTCCAGCCTGGATTTACTTTGGGAGAAACTGCAGTTTCTTACACAAAAGTAGATGATGAGTGGTTTGAAGTAGTGACCAACAAAGGAACGGTTCACAGATGTAAGGCAATTGCCATTGCCGGTGGACTGGGAACTTTTGAACCAAGAAAGCCTACTTTCGAAAATGTTGCTGATTATGAGGAGAAAGGTCTTGAATATTTCGTAAAAGAACCTGAACATTTCAGAAATAAAAAAGTAGTGATTGCCGGAGGAGGAGATTCTGCACTGGACTGGAGTGTTTTCCTTTCCAACGTTGCAAGTGAAGTGACTTTGATCCACAGAAGAAATGAATTCAGAGGTGCTTTGGATTCAGTGGAAAAAGTTCAGGATCTTAAGAATGAAGGTAAAATTAAATTAATTACCCCTGCTGAAGTTACCGGAATTAAAGGTGACGGAAAAGTGGAAGCGATCACGGTACAGATCGAAGGGCAGGAAGCTTATGATATTGAAACGGATTATTTTATTCCTTTATTCGGACTGACTCCAAAATTGGGTGAGATCGGAAACTGGGGATTAAATATCGAGAAAAATGCCATCGTAGTGAACAATGCATTGGATTATCAAACCAATATTGACGGAATTTACGCGATTGGAGATATCAATACTTATCCCGGAAAATTAAAACTGATCCTTTGTGGTTTCCATGAAGCAACGTTAATGTGTCAGAGTGTTTACAACAGGCTGAATCCAGGGAAGAAATTTGTACTGAAATATACGACCGTAAGCGGGGTAGACGGATTTGACGGAAGCCGTAAGGAAGCGGAAAAAGCAGTTGTGAAAAAAATTGACTAATTTTGCGCTATTATGTCAGATATCAATATTAAGATCACCGACCGGGAAGGGGTAACCCATGATGTTGTAGCACCTACAGATATGTCTATGAACCTGATGGAGATCATCCGTTCTTATGAATTGGCGGAAGAGGGAACGATCGGGGTATGCGGAGGAATGGCGATGTGCGCCTCATGCCAGGTATATGTGATCAATGATCCGGGCCTTGAGCCGATGGGCGATGAAGAAGATGCTATGCTGGGAGAAGCTTTCCATGTTCAAGAGAACAGCAGGCTGGGATGCCAGCTGCATATGATGGATGAAATGGAAGGTCTGGAAGTGGAGATTGCTCCTTATCCTTAGAAAATATTTTTTAATCGTAATAAGAAACCCGTCCGAAATCCGGACGGGTTTGTTTTTTTTATTAACTATTCTATTATCAATAATACAGCGCTTTATATTTCCTCCTTAGAAATCCATTTCCCAACAGTAGGAGCCTGATAATTTCTCATTTTATCCAAAAGTTCGTTAATACTGTCACTTATCAAAAGCATGTCACGATTTATCTGCTTTAGAAATCCTTTATCAACCATCGTTTGAACCAGATTGATCAGATCATCATAAAATCCATCGATGTTTAAAATTCCGATTGGTTTTGTATGAAGTCCAAGCTGTGCCCAGGTGATCATTTCAAAGAATTCTTCCAGAGTTCCGTAGCCGCCGGGAAGAACAATAACGCCGTCACAGAGATCATTCATTTTTGTTTTTCTTTCATGCATGGTTTCTACGATGATAAGTTCGGTAAGATTTTTATGGGCAATTTCTTTAGATTGCAGAAAGTGGGGAAGAACTCCTGTCACTTTTCCGCCTTCATTTAAAGCTCCATCTGCCACAGCTCCCATTAAGCCTACATCTGCGCCGCCATATATAAGCTGAATGTTTTGTTTGGCTAATGTTTTTCCAAGCAAGGTTGCCTGCTCTTTATAAATATCGTCCGAGCCGAAGCTTGAACCGCAGAATACTGTAATATTTTTCATCATCATTTATAGTATACTTTTTCAAAAAGACCGGGATAATTTTCAACTAAACCTGAATCATCAACGGAAATCTGGGCTTTAAAGTTTTTGGGAATATTCTCATAGATATACCCGGACTTACCTATTTTGGTGTATTGTTGCTTGACAGGTATGATTTTGTCCTCTAAAATGTTGATATAGATAACATTTATTTCACTGGATTGCCCTTCAGGTAAATTTAAATTGTTGATAGGTAATGTATTGGTGAAAGGAGTTAATGAAATATCAATGTATTTGAAATCTGAAAATTCGGGACGGTCGGTATCATTAATGTTCCAACTGTTCCCGTTCTTTAGTCCTTTAAGATTGGATTTTTTTCCATTGACTTCATATTCAACGGTGAAATTTTGAACAAGCCAGTTTTTGTCGATCGTTATCTGATAACTAACAAAATAGGCTGTATTTTCAAAAGAACCGATAATTTTTGAGATAACCACATAATTTTCTCTATTTTCAATCAGATTGAAATATTCTAGAGAATGATAGAGTATACCTTTCCAAATTATCGGATCCATTGAGTGTTATTTTTAATTTTTAACAGGAATATTCGCTAAAATATCCTTAGTAAAGCTCCAGAACTTCTGTGCAGAAGGAATATTAGCTTTCTCATCAGGAGAGTGTGCCCCTCTGATGGTAGGGCCGAAGCTTACCATCTCCATTGCAGGATAATTAGCTCCGATAATCCCACATTCCAGGCCTGCATGACATGCTACTACATGAGGTTTCTCGCCAAATTTTTCTGTGTAGATCTTTTCCATCAGCTGTACGATCTCAGAACCCGGTTTTGGTTTCCAGCCCGGATAAGAACCGCTGAATTCAACGTTCATTCCTGCCAGTTCTGCAACGGATTTTAATTGTTCCGCAACAGAATATTTGGATGAATCTACAGATGATCTGGTAAGGTTTAAAATTTTAAGCTCACCGCCCTTCAATTCTACTCTGGCTACGTTGTTGGATGCTTCTACAAGGTCTTTCACATCGGGACTCATTCTGTAAACACCATTATGAAGGGCTTTTAAAGTCAGAATAACCTTTCTTGAGTCTTCTTCAGAAATTGCTTTGTCAGAAGTCGTTGAATTTTCGATATTGATCTGTAAACCAGGCTCAACAGAAGCAAATTCTTCAAGAATTTCTTTTTTCAGAACAGTAACTTCTTCAATGAACTCCTGGGAATTTCTCACAGAGATAATTGCTACACCTTCTCTTGGAATAGCATTCCTCAATCCGCCGCTGTCTACAGAGATCAATTGAATATTCTGTTTGGCCAAGCCACTGTAGAAAAGTCTTCCCAGTATAATATTGGCATTTCCGAAGCCTTTATGGATATCCATTCCCGAATGTCCTCCCTGAAGGCCTTTTACCTCAAGTCTTACAATCTGTCCTTTTACATCTTCTGTTCCGTAATTTTGGGTAATGGTTACGTCTACACCACCTGCACAGCCGATATCGATCTCATCGTCTTCTTCGGTGTCAAGATTTAATAAGATTTCTCCCGTAAGCTGTCCCGGCTTTAAACCTAAGGCGCCTGTCATCCCCGTTTCTTCGTCTATTGTGAAAAGAGCTTCCATAGCCGGATGAGGGATATCTGAACTTTCAAGGATAGACATGATGGTGGCTACTCCTAAACCGTTATCGGCCCCCAAAGTGGTTCCTTTTGCCTTTACCCAGTCTCCGTCAACCTCCATTTTGATTCCTTCGGTTTCGAAATCAAAGTTTACATCATTATTCTTCTGGCATACCATATCCAGATGCGACTGAAGGACAACGGATTTACGGTTTTCCATTCCGGGAGTAGCAGGTTTCTTGATGATTACATTTCCTACCTGATCTACAGTTGTTTCCAATCCCAGATTTTCACCAAATTCTTTGATGAAGGCAATCACCCTTTCTTCTTTTTTAGACGGTCTTGGAACTGCATTTAATTTGGAAAAATTCTTCCAGATTATCTGCGGTTCTATGTTAGATAATTCCATGAAATTTTATTTTTATCAAAATTACAAAATAAAAAATGCTTCCGTGAATCCGGAAGCATTTTTTATAAATAGGAGGAAGGTAATTTATTTTTTTACCCTTTTGTTTTTCTAGCATCCGCATTCTCCATAAATAGGCAATGTTTCCACAGTACCATCCGGTTTTTCAATCGTCAGTGTACCTTCAAATAATAAAGCTTCTTCGTTTTTTATTTTTTTGCCTTTTACAGAAATTTTGTAGTCGTTGCTTTCAATTTCTTTTGTCAGCTCCTCATCTACTTCCATGTCGCTTGATGAAATAAGGTTCATAGCCAATCTTTTGCCGTCAAGCTTCATATAGGCAGTTTTTCCGGCATCGTCGGCATAGATGTATTTCTCTGCTTCAAAATCCGCTTTATTTCTGGCAAAATAGCAGGAACACTCTTTAATCTCTTTTGGAAAAGGGATAATGTCTACCTGTATTTTTCCTGATGCTGTTTCTGCTTTTGCTGAATCCTTAACGACGGTTAAAGAATCTGCAGAAGTGGAACTTTGAATGGTTTCCTTATCTTTTTTACATGCGGTTAAAAGAAACGCTGAAAAGAAAATGATTAAATATTTCATTGTCTGTGTGGTTTTATTTTTTTTAGCCTCTGGCTCTTTCCAGAAGGACCATCATCAATAAAGATAAGATCACTAAACTCTCGTCTTCGTCATCAATATCGATCATTCTGTCAAGCTGGAATCTTCTTCCGAAGAATGAAGGCATTTTTTTCATTTTAAAATAAGCTTTTCCGTCAACTCCCGTTACGGTGTAAGATGGATTCAGGAAATAGCCTGTAAACATTCCGATCAAAGGAATTTCCCCTACGAAACTATCCCAGAATCTTACCCATGCACTGTCTTCCTGAACTTTGAATTTCGGCTGGTCATTCGAATCAAGGATATCATAGCTTGCCTTCCAAAGCGAGCGCATTCCTTTTCTGGCCAATCTACCGTAGTTTTTGTTGTCAGTAAGGTCATTCAGAGAATAAGACGCATTGAAATCGATCCATTGGTTGGCTTTAATTCTGAAAAGTTCCTTAGATTTACTTTCATCATTGAAAACAATAACATCTTCCTTCAGCTTGAACATTTTCTGACGAACGTAGGCCACATAGTTTCCGTTTCTGTCAGTAATATTGAAGTCACTTGCTAAAGTTGAGATTTTGAATTTGAAATCCAGAGGATAATTTAGATTTTTAAGTACCATTTAGTTTATTTTTTTCATATTAGAACCCCAAAGATAAAGGTTTTTTTAGAATCTCGAGTCAAGAGCCAGGAGCCAGGAGTCAAGATTTTAGATATCAGCTGTTAGATTTCATACATGAGAGTGAGGGTAATGGTGACTTCGGGAGCAGATGTTCATTGCAAATTCAATTTCCGAATTGAGAACAGCTTCAAACTTTCTTATCTTATAACAAAGTCTTATTTCGAATCCTGTATTCCGCATCCTGAAACTTGCAACTCAAATCCCGAAATCCATAACCCGAAACCCAGTCTTACCACACGAATTCTCAACAATATTCCTTATTTTTGTATCTATGGATTATCCTAGTAAAGTTTTGGCAAAAGCAGTAGACGAAATTTCGGGGCTGCCGGGCATCGGAAGAAAAACAGCCTTAAGGCTGGCGTTGCATCTTTTGAAACAGCCGAGTTCCAGAGCGGTAATTCTTGGAAACTCTTTAATCAATCTTGTTAACGAAATAAAATATTGTAAGGAATGTCATAATTTTTCGGATTTTGATGTCTGTGAAATCTGCAGTAATGAGAAAAGAAACGGTGAGCTGATCTGCATTGTTGAAGATGTACGTGATGTCATTGCTATTGAAAATACAGGAAAGTTTACCGGGAAATACCTGATCCTGGGCGGGAAAATATCTCCGATGGAAGGAATTGGTCCCAACCAGCTGAATATTCCAAGCATTGAAAGAAAACTGAATGAAGGTGGCGTGAAGGAGTTTATTTTTGCATTAAGTGCCACAATGGAGGGAGATACAACAGCATATTATATCTATAAAAAATTTAAGAATTTTAATGTTACTTTTTCAAGTATCGCCAGGGGAATTGCAGTAGGTGATGAGCTGGAATATGCAGATGAGGTGTCTTTGGGAAGATCAATTATCAACAGGTTACCGTACAACGAAAAGGATTAATATGAAGCTGTCCATCATCATTGTCAATTATAATGTGACCAGGTTGCTGAAAAACTGCCTCCTGTCCATTCAAAAATATACGGAAGGAGAAGATTATGAAGTCATTGTGATTGATAATGCTTCTACGGATGATTCCTGGGGTGATCTTATTCCTGAATTTCCTAAAGTCCGTTTTATCTCTTCGGAACATAACGACGGTTTTGCGATTGCCAATAATAAGGCAGTAAAAACAGCAACGGGAGAATATATTCTTCTTTTAAATCCTGATACCGAACTGGAAGGATTCTATATGAAAGATATTCTGGATTTTGCAGATTCAAAGCAGGATTTCGGATGTCTCGGGATAATGATGCATGATGCAGAAGGAAATTTCCTGCCGGAAAGCAAACGTTCTGTTCCTGATATGTTCAATTCTTTTGAGAAGCTGTTTACCAATTTTAAAAGAAGCAATTCAAAATCTTATTACAGAAGCGATATTGATGAACATGCAGTTGCTGAAGTAGATGTAGTTACCGGAGCTTTTTTACTGATAAAAAAAGAGGTTTACGAAAAAGCTGGAGGTCTTGATGAGAGCTATTTTATGTACGGGGAAGATATTGACCTTTGCTATACGCTGCTAAGAAACGGCTATAAAAACTATTACTACGGGAAAGCTTCCCTTCTTCACCATAAAGGTGAAAGCACTGTTAAAGATGAAGTTTATCTCGAACGTTTCTATGGGGCAATGCAGATCTTTATTGATAAATATTATAAAGAGTCCAGGCCCATGCAGTATTCATTTTTGAAAGCAGGTCTAAAGCTTCGCCACAAAATAGAGAAGATCAAGTTAAAATAAAAAAGCAGTTCAATTTGAACTGCTTTTTGTTTATATAAATAAATCTGTTATTATTTTGCCGGAGCTACAGGTGTCTGAGCCGGAGCAGTAGTAGTTGCTGCCGGAGTCGTTTGCTTAGCCGGAGCCGTAGTTTCTTTCTTTACAGGCTGTTGTTGCGTTGGAGCTGCTGTAGCAGGCTTACCGGTGATCACAACGCTTATAAGGATAAGGACGATAATTACTGCGCCCAGAGTCCATGTTGCTTTTTCCATGAAATCATTGGTTCTCTGTACCCCAAACTGTGCAGATGATGCACCTCCGAAAGTACTGGAAAGGCCTCCTCCCTTAGGATTTTGAGCCATAACGATGATTACCAATAAAACGCTGGCAATCATAATAAGAACCATCAATAGTGTAAATATAGTATCCATTAATTCTGATATCTTTTTGAATGGGCAAATTTAATCTTTTTTTATCGAATGACAAAGAAGATAGAAGAAATGTTGTTAAAAATAAAAACGGCAGCGTGAGCTACCGTTTTTTTATATAAAAGAATTCTTATTTAAAATCGGAATCTTTAGCCTGGTTCACTTCGTATGATTTTACATTCATTACCATGTCCATTCCCATTTGAGTAATAGAGATGGTATATGGCATTTTCACACCGCTTACATCTTTATAATCAGAGAAAGTGGTAGGGATGGTTATTTCCTGTCCCTGTGCTTTTGCCGTTCTGGTTTCTCCTGTTTTCAGTCCTGTGGCTACACTGTAATAATAAGTAGTATTATTCCCTTTTACAACATAAGAGTCTTCACCACCTATTTTCTCGATGCCTGCTACTTTATAGTCTGAAGATTTGGCGAAACCTAACTCTTCGAACAGCTCGGTATTTTTCTGCTTTTCAACAATCTGTTCAGGTTTCATAGGCGTTTTTTGGCCCATTTGTTCGGAGTATCCGTCTTTTCCATCGAAAACCTGCTTCTGAACCACCTGTCCCATTGCAGTAACTGACGTTAATTCTTTTCCGCCCTGAGCTTTTATGATTCTAAAATCAATATTCTGTCCCTGCATAGACATGGAAGCATTCATCGTGTAAGAAGAAATTTTGGCAACGTTTGCTTTTCCTCCGATTGCATTGATGTATTTATCAGCAATAGAAGCTACGCTTACTGCAGCATCTACTTTTTGTGCCGTTGGTTTTGCCACCGGATTGGCTTCCTTGTCATAATATTTTACAGGATAACCCAGCTTTTCAAGTCCTGCAGAAATGTCAGACGCTTTACCTGCAATGAAAATTCTGCTTTGGTTGGGCAAAATAGTAGTCTTCACAGCATTGGAAATGTCTGCAGCAGTTACTTTATCAATTGACTTTAAATAATTGGTATAGAAATCAGAAGGAAGATCCTGAACCTTTTGGTTTAAAGCAAATTTCGCAATTGTTTCCGGCTTTTCCAGGGACATGATGAAAGAACCTTTCAGTTTAGCCTTGGCATTTTCCAGTTCTTCAGGTTTTACAGTAGAAATAGCATTAAGCTCATTCATGAATTCCTTAACCGCTTTATCTGTAACCTCATTTCTTACACTGGCATCAGCAGAGAAATCGGAAGAATATTTACCCGCATTCATACTGGAATAAGCGCCGTAAGTAAACCCGTTCTTCTCACGAAGGTTCATGAAAAGTCTTGCTTCACCGCCTCCGCCTAAGATGTAGTTGGCCATTGTAGCAGCAAAATAGTTCGGATCTTTCATTTTAAGATTATTCAGGTTGTTTACTGAAACCACAGACTGTACAGCCGAAGGAACATCTACGATATTAATTTCCGTTTTGGCAAGATTGGAAGCAGGTTCCAGTGCAGTAGCAGGAGTATTGGCTTTTTTCCATCCGCTGAAAGCTTTTTCTACCAGTGGTTTTATCTTGTCAAATTTCACATCACCCACAATGACCAAATAAGCATTGTCCGGAGCGTAATATTTTTTATAAACGTTTTGTACGTCAGCCAACTGGATCTTGTTGATGGTTTCCACGGTTTCAAATTCACCTCTTGCGGTGTTTTTACCGTACATTAATGCATTGGAAACTTTAGAAGCAATAGAAGAAGCATTTTTTTCTTCAGATTTTAATCCTTCTATGGCTCTTTCTTTGGAATTTTGGATTTCTTCAGCAGAGAATTTAGGATTAATGATCGCATCGGCCATTAAGCTTAATACTTCAGGGAAATATTTTGAAAGAGCGTTGGCAAAAGCACCATTGGAAGAAAAATTAAGATTTGCTCCCAGATAATCCACTTTTTTGTTGAAATCTTCTTTACTAAGGTTGGTTGTTCCGTTTTCGAACTGTTCAGCCATGATAGAGCTTACTCCGGCTACACTTCCTTCAAGAAAAGGAGGTCTGTCCATCGAAAGGGTAGTGTTTACTCTTGGTAGTTTATTATTTTCTACCACCATTACGGTAAGGCCGTTGCTCAGCTGGAAAGTTTTTGGTTTTGCAATATTGATCGCAGGGGTAGGCCCCGGCTTCGGCATTGCATTAATGTCAATTTTTTGTGCTGAAACCGTTCCTGCGAATAAAAACGCTGCAGCTATATATGTTAATTGCTTTTTCATTTGTAAAAATTTAATTTTTAATAACCATCTTTTAAACCTGAAGTTTTTAAATGATTACTTTTTTTCAGGAACGTAATTAATGATGATCCTTTGGTTGGAATTCAGATATTTCTTGGCGGCATTCTGCAGATCCTGTCTTGTGATCGATCTGTAGATATCAATTTCCTTATTGATCAGGTTAGTATCACCCATCAATACATGATTCGTTGCCAATGAAGCGGCAATTCCCTGGATGCTTGAGTTGGCATTGACAAACTGGTTTTCATTCTGGTTCTGAAGCTTCTGATAATCTTCCTCAGAGATCAGAGTGGTCTGCAGTTTTTTTATTTCAGCATCGATGTCAGATTGTAAAGTCTGTTTCGTAGTCTGTCCCATCGGGATGGCGAAGAAAGCAAAAATACTGTAATCTTCAAGCCCCTGGTTGAAAGCCTGTACAGCCAGTGCTTTTTTGTCCTGGTCTACTAATTTTTTATATAAAACCGAAGACTTACCGTTGCTCAGATAAGAGGAAAGCATGTCAAGAACATACGCATCCTTTTCTTTATTAGCCGGAGTTCTGTATGCGAAAATATAGGCAGGAAGCTGAATGTTCGGGTCTGTAGCCGTTACTTCTTTTTCCTGGGTGATAGGAGCGTCTTTCGGGAAATCTTTAGGATAAAGTGTTCCTTTCGGAATGGCTCCGTAATATTCCTGGATCCATTTTTTAGTCTGCTCAGGCTTGATATCTCCTGCAACCACTAATGTAGCATTGTTCGGAACGTAATATTTTTTATAGAAAGCCTGGAATTCTTCCAGCTTTGCCGAATTCAGATCCTCCATAGAACCGATCGTAGGCCAGTTGTACGGGTGATTCGTAAATAAATTTTTCTGAATGGTAGGGAAAAGGTTTCCGTAAGGCTGATTATCCATTCTTAACCTTTTCTCTTCTTTTACAACCTCTCTCTGAGTATCTACTCCTATCTGATTGATCACCGCATGACGCATTCTTTCAGATTCCATCCAAAGGCCAAGCTGCTCGTTGTTGGAAGGGAAAGTTTCGTAGTAATACGTTCTGTCATTCGTTGTGTTTGCGTTATTTTGTCCTCCGTTGGAAGATACGATCTTGAACCAGTCACCTCTCTTGATATTAGGTGTGCCTTCAAAAAGAAGGTGTTCGAAGAAGTGGGCAAATCCTGTTCTTCCTTTTACTTCATCTTTGGCACCTACGTGGTACATAACTCCGGTAGTGACTACCGGTGCAGAATTGTCCTGATGAAGAATGACGTGAAGACCGTTTGGAAGGTCATATTCTTCGAATTTTATTTGCTGTGCATTCAGAATCATTCCGAAGAAAGAGGCCGCTGCAGCAGTAAGAAGTCGCTTTTTCATAAAGTAGAAATTGTTTTGGAACAATTAGTAGAGAAAATATGTTAATTGTTACACTTAAAAGGTAATTTTGAAGAAAAAAATACAAATAGAATTGGAATTTCAAAATGGCAGCATCGCAATGAAACCTTTATGCGTTTTTATATTTTCATCTTTCTTTTTCATGGGATTTTCACAGAGTCTCAAAGATACTGCCAGATGCCATAATATGCAGATAGCGGACAGTGTTTTGTACCGGAAACTTAAGGCAGAATCTGAAGATGTTAATTACAAAAAACTTACACAGAGAATTATAAATGATATAGATGTAAGTAAAATTCCGTTTGATAACCTGATCATTAATTATCATGATAAGGTAACAAGGAATCCTTTTGATAATGAACCTTGTGAATGCTGTTTTGAACGGCTTTCAGACAGTCCTGTTTACAATGACAAAGTTTTCTGGACAAAAAAGAATATAGAAGCTATTGCAAGGATATTAAAGAAAAATATCATTCCTAAAAATGGATTGATCAACAAATTTATCTATGATCTGCCTAACTTAAAACCTACCTCAATCTATGAAAGACAGCCTGCACTCAATCAATTAGTAGTTGCAACAAGGAAACAAAAGAAAGGAACCTATCAAAAAATTAATATTATTGGGACTAAAAGATATATTGACGAAGAAAGTTTTTTTTATTTTCCTTACAAAAATGAAAATCTGATATTAAATTCCACCTCTACTGATACGGGTACCATGGAAAATTTTAATACTTTGGAATTGCTGTTTACCAATGAACCAGGCAGAAAAATTACTGTAGAATTCATATATAATGAACACTATGAAGGAAGTACCTATAAAACCTATGAGTATAAAAATAAAGCTTGGCAGCTTATAAACAAATCTCCTGATAGCAATTAAAATGAAGAAAACAATACTGTTTATATTTTTTAATTTGTCTTTTTTGTCCTCTCTTACAGCCCAGGAATACAAAAATGATTCTATATTTAAAAAATGCATAAAAGAATTCAGTAAAAGGCTTTGTCTTTCTGATGAAGACGGTGATGAAATTCTCTTCTATCTGGATAAATGTTCTAAGGAATATGGGCAGGAAGAGAATGAGGGATGTCCGTGGCCGGATACAGATGGTGACGGAATATTGGACAAGGATGACCAATGTCCTACGATTAAAGGTTTTGAAGAATTTAATGGCTGTCCTAAACCTTATAAGCCGGATTGCAATGCGAGGAGAATAAGTGACAGCCTGAAAATGACAAACCTCAGAGCTGACCATAAAAATATTGATAAGATTTATAATTTACTCAGCAAAAGGATTCTTGATCCTATTAAAAAGTATCATCTAAACAGTATTACGCTTTATACCAGTTTGATCAACTGGGATATTCACTGTGATTTGCCGGGATGCTGCCCGGACTGGAAAAATATGCCATCTAATTATTTAAGTTCAAAGTTTTGGAATAAAACAGCGTTAGAGAATTTTTATAGCCGGAAAGAAATTAATGCCATATTGTTTTCCACCAAATTTGTTCCGGATATCATGCCTGAGTTTAAAGAATTTGCAGAGCCTTCCCTGTATTCGTTCATCATGAAATACTACAAAAAAGATAACCCAAGACTGGCTATTTCTAAAGGTTTAGATGAAAAATCAGTTGTTGTTACAGTAAGAATTGAATTTCATGATCCGTATAAACTTAAGATTTTTCTCTCTGATGGCAATAGGTTTTCAACCGATACGACCTATGAATACGACGGAAAGAAATGGAATATAAATTAATGAATTTCCAAAAATTTGAATTGTCCTCCGAATACATTAATTTTGTGTTTCCAAATTTTTTTGCAGTATGGATTATCTGAAAGGACTCAATGAATCACAATATGAAGCCGTTACCTCTCTACAGGGACCATTAATGGTTCTTGCTGGCGCCGGTTCCGGAAAAACGCGGGTGCTTACCATGCGTATTGCCCACCTGATCCACAACGGAGTGGATCCTTTCAATATCCTGGCATTAACCTTTACCAATAAAGCGGCCCGCGAAATGAAAGAGCGTATCGCAAAAGTGGTAGGAGAGAGCAATGCAAGAAGCTTATGGATGGGAACCTTCCACTCGGTGTTTGCAAGAATCCTGAGGATTGAAGGCCATTACCTTGGATATCCTTCCAATTTTACCATCTATGACCAGCAGGATGCACTGAACGTTATCAGGAAAGTGATCAAGGATATGAATATCGATGCTGATCTTTACAAACCTAAAAAAGTTCAGGCAAGGATTTCCACTTACAAAAATAACCTGATCACGGTAAAAGCTTATTTCAACAATCCCGAGCTGATGGAGGCAGATGAAAAGGCAAACATGAAATTCATCGGCAAGATCTACCAGAAATATGTGGAAGAATGTTTCAAAAACGGAGCGATGGATTTCGATGATTTGCTGTTGAAAACCAATGAGTTGCTGACCCGGTTTCCTGAAGTGCTGGCCAAATATCAGGACAGATTCAGGTATATCATGGTGGATGAGTACCAGGATACTAACCATTCTCAGTACCTTATTGTTAAAGCTCTGGCTTCAAAATTTGAAAATATATGCGTGGTGGGAGATGATGCACAGTCTATCTATTCATTCCGTGGTGCCAATATTTACAATATCTTAAACTTCAAGAAAGATTATCCTGAGGCTTTAACGGTTTCTCTGGAGCAGAATTACCGTTCAACCCAGAATATCGTTAATGCTGCCAATGTGGTTATTGCCAAAAACCTTCAGCAGTTTAAAAAAAATGTATTCAGTGATAATGAAGAAGGAGATAAAATCAAGATTTACCGTTCCCTTTCCGATGCTGATGAAGCCAATTTCGTAGCCGGAAATATCTGGGAGCTTAGGAATACCGAGCAGAGAAAATACAGTGATTTTGCTATTTTATACAGGACAAACTCACAGACCAGGGCATTTGAAGATGCGCTGAGACGTAAAAATATCCCTTATAAAGTATACGGAGGGCTTTCCTTCTACCAAAGAAAAGAAGTGAAGGACCTCATTGCTTACCTGCGTCTTCTGGTCAATGAAAATGACTCAGAAGCGCTGATGAGAATCATTAATTATCCTGCAAGAGGAATCGGGGAAACTACACAGAATAAGCTGATCGTTTTTGCAGACGCTCAGAATATTGCTGTTTCAAAAGTACTCAGCAATTTACCGATGTATGCTCCTCAGCTAGGTCTTAATAATGGTGTTTTAAATAAGCTGAATGACTTCTGGTCTATGATCAAAGCCTTTCAGGTATTGTTGAAAACTGATACAGCATACAGTGTTGCGATGGAAGTGGCTAAACGAAGCGGACTGATTAAATTTTTAAAAGACGATCAGACCCCGGAAGGAATTTCCCGTGTAGAAAACGTCCAGGAATTAATGAACTCCATGCAGGGGTTCATTGAAGAGCAGATGCAGTTGGAAGACGGAGACCCAAGCCTGCCGAACTTCCTTGAGAATATTGCACTTTCTGCGGATACCCAGGATAAAAATACAGATGAAGATATGGTTTCATTAATGACCATTCACCTGTCGAAAGGTCTTGAATTCCCGGTAGTACATCTTGTAGGTCTTGAGGAAAATCTTTTCCCGAGCTTTATGAGCTCAGCAACAAGGGAAGACCTGGAAGAAGAAAGACGTCTTTTCTACGTAGCACTGACAAGAGCTGAAAAGAAAGTGTTTTTCTCTTATGCGGTTTCACGTTTCCAGTGGGGGAAAATCACTGATGCAGAACCTTCAAGATTCTTAAGCGAAATAGATGACGAGTATATTGAATTCCTGAATCCTGCTATGGAAAAGAGGTTCATCAATAATGCCGGGATCAAATCCAATATTTTTGATGATCATCCTTCCGAACAGAAAGCATTCAGAAAGGTTGAAAAGAAAACTATTGACAGAGGAGATACTTCAAAACCGGCACCGGAAGTCAGAAAACTGAAGCCTGTAAGCACCGCTAAAATTATCAACCCTAGTGGAGCCTCTTCTCAGGATATTGAAGTGGGTGATAAGGTAAGGCATGACCGTTTCGGAATCGGAGAGGTTTCTTTCCTGGATGGTACGGATCCGCAGAACATCAAAGCAAAAGTAATTTTCATTCATGAAGGGGAGAAAAACCTTATCTTAAAATACGCCAAGCTTACGAAAATATAAAGCGATCAGTTGCATAGACTGATGATAATATTTAAAACGGATTCTATTTTTAGGATCCGTTTTTTAATTGCAGAGTTTTTTAACGCAAAGTTTCAATTTCAGCCCCTGTTATCTTAAGGAAAGCAAAGATGAATGGCTCTGCCATTGATTAAGCTGCTGGGTAATTCGGTCGCTTAATCGATCAACCGCAGATTGATCTCTTCTTTGCATTCTTAAGATTTTTACTATTAAAATTAAACTTTGCGTTAAAAAAAATGCATGTTTAAAACAATACATTTTCTAAAATTAGCATTCATCAAAATATTATAAAACTTTACCATTCAATGTTCAATAGAAGAAGACTATTATCATTTTTTGCAAAACAAAAGTCTATTGATTTTGTAGACTAATAAATTTGCTATACATTTGCCACTCGAAAAAAGCATAAACTATTAATTGATGTAAGGGTATGAAAAATAAAAAGACTATTTTATCTGCTTCTGTACTTTTTTTCCTCGGAACGTATGCTTTCGGACAGGAAAAAGAAAAAGACAGCGTAAAAACCAATGCGGTGGAAGAAGTTGTAGTACTGGGCTCAAGAGCTGGTGCACGATCCAAAACAGACAGTCCGGTTCCTGTGGACGTCTTCAATATAAAAGAAACTTCGGTGGTACTTCCACAATCCAGTATAGGACAGATTCTGAATGCGGTAGCTCCGTCTTTCACATCAACCATTCAAACCAATTCGGATGGGACAGACCATCTTGATCCTGCTCAGCTGAGAGGATTAGGACCGGATCAGGTGCTGGTTTTAGTGAACGGAAAAAGAAGGCATACTTCTGCTTTGGTGAATGTAAACGGAACACCGGGAAGAGGAACAGTAGGAACCGATTTGAACTCTATTCCTTCATTTGCCTTGAACAGGATTGAGGTACTGCGTGACGGTGCTTCAGCCCAGTATGGATCAGATGCCATTGCAGGGGTAATCAACCTTGAACTGAAAAAGGATATCGGAAAATTAACCGGCCAGGTAAGTTATGGCGGAAATTTAACTCCGACTGCGAATGACCATACCGGGAACTTTGACGGACAGAATATTCAGTTAGACCTTAATTATGGAAATAAGATCGGGAATAAAGGTGGTTTTTATAATATCACATGGTCTTCACAGTTCAGAAATCCGACCTTCAGAGCCGACACGGAAAGCGGGGCAATCTATAATGCATATAATGCTATTGAAAAACGTGCTTTAAATGACGGTGTGAATCTTTCGTCACTTTTTTCCAATATCAACAATGTTCCCAATTCGCAGCAACTTATTAATTATATCCATCAGTATGCGCAGGGGGTAAGCTATTTCTCTCCTCAGTTTCAGAACCAGATTCAGGCAGCCAATACGATCGGTGCCCTGCAAGGCTTATTAAAAGGAGATTTTACAGATCAGGAACTGGCGTACAGAGGACTGGACAGGAAAGATTTCAATATGCAGGTAGGGCAGTCCAAACTGAACAATCATCAGCTTTTTGCCAATATTGAGGTTCCGGTTAATGACAACTGGAAAGTATATACGTTCGGCGGATACAGCTTCAGACACGGAAGTTCAGGTGGATTCTACAGAAAACCTAACCAAAGCAGAACTTTTACAGGGCTGTACCCAGACGGTTACCTGCCACAGATCGGAACGGATATCCAGGATCTGTCGCTTTCAGCAGGAATCAAGGGGAACTGGGACGGCTGGAATATTGATTTCAGTAATACATTCGGACAGAATTCATTTACCTATAACATCAGAAATACAGGGAATACCTCTTTACGTTTTGCTTCTCCTGATGAGTTTGATGCTGGAAGCTTAAGGTTTTCACAGAATACCATCAATCTGGATTTCTCTAAAAAATATGATGTCTGGAACGGGATTAACGTAGCATTTGGTGCAGAACACCGGTATGAGAATTTTAAAATAACGCAGGGTGATGAAGCTTCTTACACCACTTATGATGCAGCAGGAAATGTATGGAATAATACCAGCCCGAGAGGTACAGATTTCTTTGGAAATGCACTTCCCGGAGGATCGCAGGTTTTCAGTGGGTTTAAACCTGTTAATGCTGTAGATAAAAACAGACAGGCAGTGGCAGCTTATGCAGATGTGGAATTCAATTTTACCAACTGGTTATTGGTAGATGTGGCAGCGAGATATGAAAATTATTCAGATTTTGGATCTACATTTAACTATAAATTGGCTTCAAGAATCAAAGTGGCTCCCAATTTTAATGTAAGACTGGCTGGTTCCACAGGGTTCAGAGCGCCATCCATCCACCAGATTTACTATAATGTGACTTCTACTTTGTTTACCAACAGCCAGCTTCTGGAAGTAGGGACTTTCAGCAATGATTCGGAAATTGCAGGGTTGCTGGAAATGCCAAAACTAAAGCAGGAAACTTCTAAATCTGCCAGTGTAGGATTTACTTACAGGATTCCTTCTGCAAGCCTTTCTTTTACAGCAGACGGTTATTTTACAAGAATTAACAACAGGATCATTCTTACAGATCAGTTCTTAAGATCAGAAGTACCTCCTGCTGCACAGGCTGTTTTAGATGCTCAGGGAATCAATGCAGCTCAGTTCTTTACCAATGCTATAGATACGGAAACAAAAGGAATAGACCTTGTGATTTCTCATAACGTAAGATTTTCCGGCATGAAACTGGATAACAGCTTTGCCGCCAATATCAGTGAAACCAGGAAAGTAGGGGATATTCATTCCTCAGGACTTCTGCAGTCACCGAATCTTGAGAAGATCTATTTCTCCGAAAAATCCAGAGTATACCTGGAAGAAGCGGTTCCAAGGGTAAAAGCAAGTTTATCCCACACCCTTACATGGAAGAATGCAAGTTTCTATCTTAGAAATACCTATTTCGGAAAAGTGACAGGGGCAGACATAATTGATGTGAATGGTGACGGAGTTGTAGGATTCAATGAACACCAGCAGATCGGGCATAAAATCATTACCGATCTTTCACTGGCCTACCAGTTTACAAAAAATGTAGGGCTTACATTGGGAGTAAACAATCTTTTTGATATTTATCCTGATAAAAACCTTACAGCCTCTACCAACAATGATCAGTTTATCTATTCCCGTTCAACATCCCAGTTTGGCCAGAACGGAAGATATGTGTTTACAAGGCTCAACTTCAATTTTTAAATAAATAATAATTAGTAAACAAAACCAGCCCGGATGTTCCGGGCTGGTTTTGTTTTTTTTTATGTTAGTTTATTCTGGTTATCTTTCTACAAGTTCTTTTACAGGTTCTCCGTAGAAATCTATTTCTGTGGTTTTGATCTGCAGAAGCTGGTACCATTTGATAAAAGCCCCGATGAACACAATAAGCATTAATACCATGGCTGTAACCGCTAAAGTGGCCAGCAAATACTGTTCTTTAGGAAGATAAATGGCTGTTACCTGAATATATCCGGCCCAGAAAGTAATTCCAGCCATGAAAACTCCGGGAACTGCAGAACATAAGGCATATTTACCTCTGTTCATCCGGATCAGCATCGTTGTACAGACGATCAGGCCACATGCCGCCAACAGCTGGTTGCTGATCCCGAACAACGGCCAGATACTGCTCACATTGCCTGTAAATACCAGATATCCCCAGGCGAAAGTAAATAAAAGACTGCTGATAATAATTCCGGGAACCCAGTTTTTATCATTGAATTTAGGAATGACGGAACCCAGCATTTCCTGCAAAAAGAAACGGCCTACTCTTGTTCCTGCATCAATGGCGGTAAGAATAAATACGGCTTCAAACATAATGGCAAAATTATACCAATAAGCAGTCAGCTGGTCCATATAGGGGATCTTGTTGAAAATATGAGCCATTCCCACAGCCAGAGATACTGCCCCACCGGTTCTTCCGTGAAGCTCGATGCCTATTTTCTGTGAGTAATAATCGATATCTACCCCATGAAGGGAAGGGTGCGCAGCAAGGAAAGCGTCATAAGATTCCTTCGGGGTGTTAATGGCGAAATAATCGCCGGGCATTAATGTACAGGCAGCAATCAAAGCCATTAAAGCAACAAAACCTTCCACCAGCATTGCACCATAGCCTACAAAAAGGATTTCCTTTTCTTTATTAAGCATTTTAGGCGTCGTTCCCGTTGCGATTACAGCATGAAAACCGGAAATTGCTCCGCATGCGATAACAATAAAGATAAAAGGCAGTACAGGCCCACCTATAACAGGCCCGCCACCTTTTATAAACTCTGTAAGGGCAGGCATCTGAATGGTTGGGTGAATGACAATCACACCCACGGCAAGCATAATGATGGTTCCTATTTTAAGATAGGTTGAAAGATAATCTCTAGGAACCAGAAGAAGCCATACAGGTAGTACGGAAGCGAGAAAACCGTACAAAGGAATGGCAATAGAAATCGTTTTGATATCCCACGAAAACAGATTATTCATTGTTTCGTTCTGCATCAGGCTATGACCACCGATGATACCTGCCACCAAAAGTATACCTCCTAAAATACTGGCAAAAAGCACACTGTTTTTTCTGTATCTCATAATAAGACCCATGATCACTGCGATCGGCATTGTGATCACCACGGTAAAGAGCGACCATGAAGCTTCATGCATGGCATTGATACAAGCCAGTGACAACCCGGCAAGCGTAAGTATCAGGATGAATAAAATAGCAAAACCTGCAACAGTTCCGGTTGCCTTGCCTATTTCTTTCGAGGCTATGGTTGCCAGACTTTGTCCTTTATGCCTTACTGAGGCAAATAAAACGACCATATCGTGCACTCCGCCACCGAGTACGCATCCGATCAGGATCCATAATGCCCCGGGCAAATACCCGAACTGGGCGGCAAGAACAGGTCCTACCAAAGGACCGGCTGCTGCAATGGCAGCAAAGTGATGCCCGAAAAGTACATTTTTATTGGTGGCAACATAATCTTTACCATCGGCAAACTCTACTGCAGGAGTCGTGTTTTTATCATTAAGTCTCAGAACCTTATTGGCAATAAAAATACCATAGAAACGATAGGCGATTGCAAAGATCAGTACCGATACAAAAATCAGGGTAAGCGCATTGGTGTTATTCAGAAAATCCATGTCATCTGTTTTTTAAGGATGAATAATTAAAAATATTGGATATTTTGTTAAGAATAATTTAAACAAAAGCCAAGTTAATTATTTTATGAATAAAAAATGATGAAATGTATATTAATCTAGCAATTTTGTAGTTTAAGAACTTGATTTTAACTGTTATACTTTGATTTATAGTTAGTTATTTGTTTTGTTTAATCAGAATGTATATTGTTTATTTTCGTTGAGAATCAACAAAATCCACCATCTGATCAGTCAGTTTGTCCAGGTAGTTTTTATCTGTGGTTTTGAAGCCATGAAGGCCGTCTTCAACAATAATCAGTGAGTTTTGAATATTTTCTCTTTTAAGCTTTCTGTGGAGTTTTTTAGACTGCTTCATAGGAACTATCTTATCTTTATTTCCCTGGACAATTAACGTAGGAACACCTTGTGAAACATACGTTATCGGGGAAATAGTTTTAAAATATTCTATCGCCTTGTTTTTATCTTTTTTAATGTCATATCCTGATAGTCCTTTTACGAGATTGCTCCTGAGATCTACGATTTTCTTTGCTGCCAGGCCGAAAAAGAATACGGGTACTTTTCCCAGTCTGGTATGAAGCAGTTTATTCATATCAGAAGGTCCGTAATGATCTATCACATAATTTACCTTTGAGGAATAAGAAGAAAGCTCAGTGCTTCCGGGAAACTGATGATCAGGTGTGTATGCCGCAAGCATCGAAAGATGTGCCCCTGATGAAGTCCCAAAAAGTCCAATATTATCCGGGTCGAAATTATATTTTGCAGCATTTTTTCTGACCCATCTTACCGCATCCTTGGTATCTTCTAAAGGAAGGGGAAAGTGAATGCTGTCGTTCAGGAGCGTATAGTTGATGCTGATGACTGCATATTTTTTGTCGAGCAATTTAGAAATGAAAGTCTCAATATAGCTGCTATCCGTAACTGTTTTATCGCCTTTTACCCACGCACCGCCATGTACATAAATAACCACGGGCATTTTACCGCCGGAAACTGTTTTAGGAGTATAAATATCCAGGGCAACAGGATTTCCTTTTGCATTGGTCTTATAAACAATATTTTCCGAGGCTGATGATATTTCCGGCAGGAGACTGCTTTTCTTGATTATAGGCTCAGGTGAGCCTTGTGAATAACTTAAATTGAAAAAGCTTAAAAAAAGAACAAAAAACAGGTTTGTAAAAAACCTGTAGATTGATATGTTGTTGGTTGAAGATTTCATAGAATACTTTTTGTAGTGGAGTGTTATTTTACTAACTCCTCAAAAAGTTTACCAAACGTTTTTTCCAGGTCTTTGGATTTTCCCGGATGAGGTCTGGAGGTCTGAATGGAAGAACTCCTTACAGCCGTCAGCCAGCGGAAACGTTCCGGGATATCCATCAGGGCAATAGGCCCTCCTTCTTTATCTCCATTGGCAATTTTCTGGAAACTCTCAAGATTATGGATCACATCATCATAGTCCAGCTTGCTGTGCATCAGTTTAAATTTATCCGGACACAGGTAAAATTCCACACGGATAAATTTCTCCTTTTTGGAAAACATCACCAGCCCGATATTGAAAAACTCTTCTCTTTCAACTTTAGGAACCAGGCGTATAACAGCGTATTCGTATATTTTATCCTCTTGCATTTTTGGCTTCGTTTACAAAGATTTGAGAATTTTCCAACCTGGTCTTCAGGAACTGAAAATAAATTTCACGGATTTCGTCAGGGGTTTCATCGGCATCATCCCAATGGAGCCAGGCTTCCGGAATTAAATTGACAATCTCCCTGAACAACTTATCATTCAGTACTTCATGGGCAAACTGATCTGCTTCATCCAGCATTTTTGCTTTTGGGAGAAGTACATGATCCTTCACGTATTTAAACGGGGTTTTTGCAGCGGCATCAAAATTCTGCCATGAATGATGGAAATAAAACGATGCGCCGTTATCGATCACCCAAAGCTCTTTGTGCCACATCAGGAGATTCGTATTCCTGAAAGTACGGTCAATATTGGTGATAAATGCATCCAGCCAGACGATTTTTGATGCGAGAAGCGGGTCTACCTTTACCCCCGGATCGTAGGTAATGGAACCTGAAAGATAATGCAGACCGAGGTTCAGGCCTTCTGAAAATTTCAGCAGATCCTGGATTTCCTCATCAGCTTCTGTTCTTCCGAAATCAACATCCAGATTTACAAATACAAGCTCGGGAATCTTCAGTCCTAAGGCTTCCGTGATCTTACCGCCCAAAAGTTCGGAAATGAGCATTTTGACTCCGTGACCCGCGCCCCGGAATTTCAGTACATATTTAAAATCATCATCAGCTTCTGCCAAAGCAGGAAGAGATCCGCCTTCTCTCAGCGGCAGGATGTAACGCATGACGGTTACCGTTCTTAAATCCAGCATACGGCAAAAATAAGGTTATTTTTTATACTATTGAATCAATTGCCGGGCAGAAGATTAAGTTTTCCGGGTTAAATTTTTTTTATATATTTAGAGTAAAGTGAATAGTTCAGCCTTGCCGACAACTAAGAATTGTAATTAAATATTCATATGGAACTGATAAAAAAGCTTAATATAAAACTTGAAAACAAAGAAACCAGAGATTTTCTGGCTGATGCTCTATATTCTGAAACCAATGAAAAAATGCCTCTGGTGATTTTTGTACACGGATACAAAGGTTACAAAGACTGGGGAGCCTGGAATCTGATGGCGGAAAAGTTTGCCGAAGCAGGTTTTTTCTTTGTGAAATTCAATTCGTCCCATAACGGAACAACCATTGAAGATCCTTACAATTTTGGTGATCTGGAAGCTTTCGGAAATAATAATTATTCAAAAGAACTTTCGGACCTGGGTGTCGTGATCGATCATTTTGTGCAAGATCCGAATGTAGACGACCAGAGGATTATTCTGATCGGGCACAGCAGGGGAGGAGGGATTTCTATCATCAAAACATTTGAAGATGAAAGAATCAACGGCCTGATCACTCTGGCAAGCGTAGATACTCTGGAACGCTTTCCAAAAGATGAGGCATTGGAGAACTGGAAAAAAGAAGGCGTATATTATGTGCTGAATGGAAGGACAAAGCAGGAAATGCCGCATTACTACCAGTTTTATGAAGATTTTGAAAAAAATATTCACCGTTTCGATGTGGAAAGAGCGACGGAAATGGCAAAAGCCTATGTGCTGATCGTCCACGGAACCCATGATGAAAGTGTAAGTGTGAAAAATGCGGAACATCTTCATATCCTTAACCCTAACTCGGAACTGTTTTTAGTTGAAGGCGCAGATCATACTTTTGGAGCGAAAGAACCCTGGACGGAAAACAGACTTCCTGAACATCTTAAAATCATAACCGAAAAATGCATTGATTTTATTAATAAAAACATGAAATAATATTGGTATATGGCATAAAATTTGAGTGTTAGTTTTTCACATATTAATGAATTATGAAAAAACTGATCTTAAACGCCTGTGCGTTTTCGTTATTAACAGTAGTTTCCTGTAAAAAAGAGACAAAAATTGATCCATCTCCAGCAACAATTAAAGATTCTGTAACAATAAAAGCAGACTCAGCGAGTTCTTCCGCATCTTCTTCCACCCGTAGTATCATTACGAACAATATAGGAAAATACCCTCATGATATCAAACTTTTTGAAAATAAAGATTTTACAGACAGGGTTAAGAGAATTACAGGGGCGCAATACGATGAAATTTTTAACAACTTCAATGTAGAATCCCAAATTGTATCCGAAAACGGAATCTATAAGGTAACAGGA
The DNA here is from genome assembly GCF_900129755.1 of Chryseobacterium oranimense. Classification (GTDB taxonomy): domain Bacteria; phylum Bacteroidota; class Bacteroidia; order Flavobacteriales; family Weeksellaceae; genus Chryseobacterium; species Chryseobacterium oranimense. Next base: position 295,177 of record NZ_FQWT01000005.1, on the reverse strand, counting down.
TGTAAGCAACATGACTGCCCCGGATATTCAACGTCCATCTTCTATGATTCCAAGAACGATAATCTAAATGTAGCTATTGACAAAAATGGAAAAATAACAGATTTTACTGAGAAAGAAAAAATTAAGATTACTGATGTACTCAAGTCTATGTAAGCAGTTCCAGATCTGTAGAAAGAAAAAAACCAGCCTGATGGCTGGTTTTTCTATTGTGGAATTATTGTATTGTTAAAAGCGCCCAGGCTTCTTCAATTCTGCTTTCCAGAAGTAATTTCTGAGCATCCAGATGAACATTCTCATCTGCATGAAAATCTCCGGAAGGAAGAACTTCTACATTGGCAAGCATTCCCAGGTCGTTTCCTGTAAATACCTTACTGTATTTGATGGCATCCGGCAGAAGATCAAACCCGATTCCTTTTGTTACCAATGGCTTCGGAACTTCAAAAAGGCTGTTCTCATTGCTTCTGGAATACCAGTTGCTTCCCAGACGGGCTACCATATCCAGTTTCTGCTGATCCAAATTTCCTTCTTCGTTCAGGTATTCTTCCCTGATATGGATTTTCTGCACTTCACAGATCACAAGGTTTCCTGCACCTCCCTGATCGCCTAATGATTTTACCTCTAAAACTTTACATTCGAAGTTGACAGGGCATTCTTCAATCAGTTTGGGCTGTACCAGATCTGCCTCTTTCATGGTCAAACCGGACTTAATAAACTCATTGACTCCGGTTTCATATTCTGTGGAAGCTAAAGAAATCTGCTGTACAATCGGAAAATTTACAGTCCCGATTACTACTTCAGGAACTTCCAGTACATTTTCCAAAGTATGTTTTGTGGTATTGTCCCGTACTCTCCTCGAAGGTGAAAAAATCAGAATCGGGGGAACGGTGCTGAACATATTAAAAAAGCTGAAAGGAGATAAATTGATAGTTCCGTTTTTATCAACTGTAGAAGCTAAAGCAATCGGTCGCGGTGACACAGCGGTCTGCATGATGGTCTGGAGCTGTACGGGAGATAATTCGGAGGGTATTACTGTTTTCATATTTTGTTTTTTAACACTCAATTAAACTTAAGTGTTCAAATTATGTAAAAGATGCTTCAACTCCGCTCAGCATAACATTTTTAATACTAACTGTTTTTATTAGCAAATAATTTAATGATGTCATGCTGAGCGGAGTCGAAGCATCCGGATTATTTATTTAAAGTTGAATTAAATCGAAGGAATAATTTTCCCTGAAACTTCACCAAAACCTACTCTCACCCCATCTTTTTCTGCCCAGGCTTTCATGGTAACCGTATCGTTATCTTCAATGAATTTTCTTTCCTGGCCATTGCTTAGCTTTAAAGGGTTTTGTCCTCTCCAGGTAAGCTCAAGCATAGACCCGAATGATTTCGGATCGCGTCCTGAAATGGTTCCGCTTGCATAAAGGTCACCAACCTCTACATTACACCCGTTTACCGTATGGTGAGCCAGCTGCTGGGTCATATTCCAGTACATGTATTTATAATTACTTTCTGAAATCAGGTTTTCTTCGCCATTTTCCGGTTTCAGGTATACTTCAAGATTGATATCATAGTTTTTGTCACCTTCAAACTTTAAATAGTCTAAAACTTCAGGATCCTGTTTTGGAGAAGCTGTTCTGAACGGTTCCAGAGCTTCAAGGGTAACGACCCATGGAGAAATGGATGAACCGAAATTTTTAGCCAGAAAAGGTCCCAGTGGAACATATTCCCAGGACTGGATGTCTCTTGCAGACCAGTCATTGAAAACAACCATTCCGAAAATAGCATCTTCAGCGTCTTTTGTAGAAATGCTTTCTCCCATTTCCGTGTTTCTGTTAAGAATGAAGGCCATTTCCAGTTCAAAATCAAGCTGCTTGCTTGGTCCGAAAATCGGTTTTTCTACATCTGCAGGCTTGGTCTGTCCTTTCGGTCGGTTAATATCCGTTCCTGAAACTACGATGGATGAAGCTCTCCCGTGATAACCTACCGGAAGATGTTTCCAGTTGGGAAGCAGGGCGTTGGCAGGATCGCGGAACATTTTTCCCACATTCGTTGCATGTTCTATGCTGCTGTAAAAATCCGTATAATTCGGGATGTGCACAGGCATCATCATTTTTACTTTGTCAAGGTCGTAAAATGCATCCTCAATCGTTTTTTCGTCTTTTGACAAGGCAGAACCTTCCTGAAGAAGCTCCTGAATTCTGGTACGGACAGCATTGGTAACAGGTTTTCCAAGTTCAATGAACTCGTTGATGGTGTAAGCTTCAAAGACATTATCAGCCAATCCTTCAATATCTTCAAAATAGGCAAGATCGTAAAGGGTAGCAAGATCAATGACCTGATCACCGATCCTTGTACAGCATCCGATATATTCTTTATTAAAAACGGCTACCCCGAAAGGAATATTATGTATAGAAAAGTCTGAATCTGAAGAATATTCTACAAATGATTTCATATTTTTTGGAATTTAAATTAAAACGGTAAGATAACAAATCTATCCAGATCTGCTAACCTGATTTTCCGGGAATTATTTCTTTTTGGAATAAGAGGCTTCATCTATCCATCTGTCTTTTGTGTTGACATCGATAAGATACAGGATATCATCCTGCTTTGTCAGCAGCAGAGTTTTGGTAACAGGCAGCGGAACTTTTTTATTTTCAAGTTTGTCTGCTCTAAGTGAAAGAATGTTTTTTTTCCTGATGATATCCCCCGTGAAAATGTTTGAACTGCTTTCTCCGGTTGCTTTGTCATCAAAAACTTCTACATAAGTAGCTTCTTTACCTTTGATAATAATAAAGTCTCTTTCCGTGTGGTCCTCTGCATCCTTAATGAAGACAAATTTTTTATTGTCTATATTCACTTTTTCAAGATGCTGATTAATGCCTTTTCTTTCTTCCAAACGGTTCAGGATTTCATTAAGGGTTCCATACTGAGCTTTAAGCCCTAATGTTCCGAAAAATAAAACCCCGATTAGTAATTTTCTCATAAATGTGTGTTTTAAAAAAAAGTTTTGTCAGGACTTTTCATCCTGACAAAACTTTATAATTCTATATTTAAATTAAAGATTTCCTCTTCTTTCCTGCTCTCTTTCCAATGCTTCGAATAATGCTTTGAAATTTCCGGCACCAAAACTCTGTGCACCGTGTCTTTCAATGATTTCAAAGAATAGAGTAGGACGGTCTTCTACAGGCTTCGTAAATATCTGAAGCAGGTAGCCTTCTTCATCATGATCAATAAGGATGCCTAAGTCCTGTAATTTTTTAAGATCTTCATCAATATGTCCAACTCTTTCTGGAACCATATCGTAGTAAGCCTCTGGTGGAGCAGAAAGAAACTCTACTCCGCGTTTTTTTAATTCGGTTACTGTATGGATGATATCTTTTGTCGCTACTGCAATGTGCTGTACGCCTTCCCCTTCATAGAAATCAAGATATTCTTCTACCTGGGACTTCTTCTTACCTTCTGCCGGCTCATTGATCGGGAATTTCGCGTATCCGTTTCCGTTGGACATCACTTTAGACATCAATGCAGAATATTCCGTATTGATCTGCTTGTCATCAAAAGAAAGGATGTTCACAAATCCCATTACTTTTTCGTACCATTCTACGGTAGGGAGCATTCTGTTCCAGTCTACGTTTCCTACACAATGGTCTACGTATAATAAGCCTGCTTCTTCAGGGTTGTAATCGCTTTCCCATTTTTCATATCCGGGCATGAAAGCTCCTTTATAGTTTTTTCTTTCAACAAACATGTGGATCGTTTCTCCGTAAGTATAAATTCCGGACATTCTTACCTCACCGTTGTCATCTGTTAAAGTTACTGGCTCCAGATATGGTTTTCCACCTCTTTTGGTAGTTTCTTCAAAAGCTTTGTAAGCGTCGTCTACCCAAAGTGCCAAAACTTTCACTCCATCACCATGTTTTTTTACGTGCTCGCTGATAAGTGAGTCGGATTTAAGCCCTGTTGTTAATACCAGTCTTATTTTCCCCTGCTGAAGAACATAAGAAGCGCGGTCTCTTACTCCTGTTTCAGGACCAGCATACGCTACAGACTGAAAACCGAAAGCGGTTTTGTAATAATGGGCAGCCTGTTTAGCATTTCCTACATAAAACTCAATGTAATCTGTACCGTTGATAGGTAAAAAATTCTCAGCTTGAGCAATTTTTTCGGCAAATGTAAGTGTTGACATATTTCTATTTTTACTTTTATTTTAATGAATGCAAATTACAAAAATCTTAGAAATAGCGAAAGTATTGAAGTAGATTCCTTAAATATAGTTAACATAATGTTAAAGAAGAGTTCATTTAAGTATATTTAAGTTTCTTTATAATAAAATCGGATATTTATCTTTGATACACCAATAAGTGAAAAAAAAATATTTTCGAAAAGAAGAAAGCCGTAGAAATTTCTACGGCTTTCTCTATTTTTTTATTCAGGCTTTTCTGTTTAATCTGCCTGCATCGGGATTATAATTATCCCATATTTTCCATGTATTATCTATTTTACGGATAAAATAAATCTGGGTATTTAGCTGATTCACAAAATGTTCCTCTCCGGTTTCGCCTACTTTGAACAGAAGGTTCCAGAATTCCTGGGTTTCCAGTATTTTTTTTTCTGGCTCATCGGTAACCAGATGAATATCAAAAACCTCGTAGTTGGAACGGTTGTTTTTAGTCACCAGATGAAAGTCTCTTTCACATAATTCTTTGCTGAACCCGGAAGCTCTTTCCAGAAACGGAGAACCGTCAAATACCAGATCTTTAAAAACTTCGGTATTATGTTCCGGGAATTTTTTGTAAAATTCAAATGCTGTAGCACAATAATCGTATACCATTTTGGTGAGAAATTCAAGGTCACCTTCTACCGGTTCCTTTTCCGGCCTTTTCAACTTCATGGACTGTATATAGTCGTTGAGGTCTTTATAGCCCAGAAAAATGCAGATTTTATCCAGTGTTTTCAGAAATCTGAGATCATTATGCGTTTTGTCCTGGTAGTCGTTTTCAAAAAAACGCTGCAGGGTCACATGTGATATTGTATTTCCTATTTCAAATTTTTTTCCCCCTTTTAGTTCTTCAGCTTCAGATAATTCATCTTTTATAATTTCAGAAAGAATAATATAATGGCTTCTTTTCCATTCATCCACATTCCCCAAAACTGAATTTCTTACTTTTTCATGCTTTCCAACTTCTTCTCTTATCGAATTATATATAGTTTTCAATTTCCTTTGGTTTTGAATGAGTTTATCAAAAACACTGCCAAAATGTTAAATTATTTCTAAGACCAGTTTTGTTGAGTTATTAATATGCAATCATAATTTTTTTTAAAAACATTCAAACAGAATAAAGCTGTGATTTTCTTAGTGTTTAAATCGTTCATAAGCAGCCCTTTCCAGCATTTCCCTGTCATCGGGATGTGCGATACTGATAAGCTCCTGAGCCCTTTGGCGGAGATTTTTACCATATAAATAAGCTGTGCCGTATTCTGTCACTACGTAATGGATATGCCCTCTTGTTGTTACCACACCGGCCCCCTGTTTAAGAAAAGGAACGATCCTAGAGACTCCTTTTTTGGTCCTTGAGGTGATGGCAATAATCGGTTTTCCGTCCTCGCTCAATGCTGCACCTCTCATAAAGTCCATCTGGCCTCCGATTCCGCTGTACTGCAATGTCCCGATGGAGTCCGCACATACCTGTCCGGTAAGGTCTATTTCAATGGCAGAATTAATGGCCACCATTTTTTTATTCCTCATGATATTGATGGGGAAGTTCACATCACTTACATCTTTGAATGCAAAAACAGTATTGTCGTCCACATAATCGTAAAGCTTTCTGGTTCCAAAGCAGAAGCTTGTGATGGTTTTATTATCGTTGTAACCTTTGTATTTGTTGTTGATCACATCATTCTGGATCAGGTCTATAACACCGTCACTCAGCATTTCCGTATGAACGCCAAGATCTTTATGATTGGTTAAACATTTCAGAACAGCATCCGGAATAGTCCCGATACCCATCTGTAATGTCGATCTGTCCTCAATAAGTTCTGCTACATTTTTCCCTACTAGCATTTCTTCAGGACCTACTTTTGAACCGTAATCCACGGTAGGAAGTTCTTCTTCGTGCCATACCAGCTTATGAATCCTGCTGATGTGAATCATCCCGTCTCCGTGCGTTCTCGGCATTAAAGGATTAACGATGGCAACAATAGTTTTAGCGGTATCAACAGCCGCTCTTGCTACATCTACGGAAGTTCCCAAAGTACAGAAGCCATGTTTGTCCGGTGGAGAAACGGTTACCAGAGCCACATCAAGCGGAAGGATGTTTTTTCTGAACAGAATAGGGATTTCACTTAAAAACACAGGAACAAAGTCGCCTCTGTCCGAATTCACCGCGTCCCTCACTGGTGTTGATACGAATAAGGAATTGACAAAGAAACTGTCCTTGTATTCCGGTTTAGCAATTTCAACGTTTCCCTGCTGGGTAATGGAAACCATTTCTATATTTTGCAGACGGTGAGATTGTCTCGCCAATTCATCAATTAAATAATTCGGGGTACATGCGCTTCCGTGGAAAAATACACGGTTTCCGCTTTTTACAGTATATATCGCTTCTTCTGCACTAATATAATTGTACATAATGAAATTTTTTATGGGTGATTTTTTTTTATTCCTGGGAACGGTCTTCCATAGTTTTGTCCGATTCTTCCAGCCATGAAGTTTTGTATGAAGGATCTTCTACTTTCAAAGCTTCTTCTGTAATTTTCAATGGACGGAAAGGATCAACCATTACGGCATATTCTTCCGTGAACTTTTTACCGATACTACGTTCCATAGCTCCCGGATGAGGTCCGTGTACGATTCCTCCCGGATGCAGTGTGAAATCCATCAGGTCGATGTGGTTACGGCTCATAAAGTCGCCCTCTGTATAGAATAAAACCTCATCGGAATCAATGTTTGAGTGATTATAAGGTGCAGGAATAGCTAAAGGATGGTAATCATACATTCTGGCGCAGAACGAACAGACTACGAAATTATGGCCTTCAAAGTTCTGGTGTACCGGAGGCGGCTGGTGAATTCTTCCGGTAATAGGCTCAAAGTTTTTTATATTGAATTTATAAGGGTAAAAATATCCGTCCCATCCTACCACATCAAAAGGGTGTGTTGCATAAATGAAATCTGTGATCTGGTTTTGTTTTTTTACTTTAATTAAAAACTCGCCTTTTTCATCTTTAGGCTCTTTAAAAACCGGAGCTATGATGTCTCTTTCGCAGAAAGGTGAATGTTCCAAAAGCTGTCCGAATTCATTTCTGTAACGTTTCGGTGTATAAATAGGAGAGTGGCTTTCCAGTACAAAAAATACGGTATCATCCGATTTCAGTTCCACCTGGTAGATGGTTCCTCTGGGAATAATAAGGTAATCACCGGTAACAAATTCCAGGTCACCAACAAAGGTTTTCAGGATTCCTGTTCCCTGGTGAACATATAAAAGTTCGTCACATTCTGCATTTTTATAGAAATAGTCCATGGACTTTCTCGGCTTCGACAATCCCATTTTCAGGTCGTTGTTCATCAGAAGGATCTTTCTGCTGTCCATAAAATCGTCTTCAGGCTTTACATTCATTCCTTTAAACATTCTTGGGGCAACATTTTTTTCTACTGCGATCTTTGGTGTTACGTCTTTTGCAACTCCAATGGATTTGATCTGTGTAGGTCTGTGTATATGGTATAATAATGAGGAAATCCCGTGAAAGCCTTCCGTTCCGAAAAGCTGTTCATAGTAAAATTTATCTTCCGGCGATTTGAAAATCGTATGTCTTTTTTGTGGGATATTTCCCGCTTGATGATATCTCATTTTACTTTTATATGTAGTTTCTCAAATTTAATCATTTTTCGTGAATTGATTCCAACAACATTTATCATGGTGTTTTGTAATTCAAAAATAATTGTTAGATTTGTCTAACAATTTTAATTTCATGAAGCGAATATTATTTTCTATTACTCTTTTATCCTCTTTTTGTTTTTCCCAGAAGACAGACAGCCTGAATTTACAGCCAACTTTAAATGCCGATTCTGCAACAGTTTTGAAAACAAAAGTGAAAACGAGTACTATTGAAGATGTTGTTATTACCGGAACCATAAAGCCTTTCAGCAGATCAAAAAGTCCCGTAGCTGTAGAGGTTTACAGTCAAAAATTTTTCCAGAAAAATCCTACTCCAAGCATTTTTGAAGCCATAGCAATGGTGAATGGAGTAAAGCCACAGCTGAATTGCTCAGTATGTAATACGGGGGATATCCATATCAACGGCCTGGAAGGACCTTATACAATGATTTTGATTGACGGAATGCCTATTGTAAGCTCTCTTTCCACAGTATACGGTTTAAGCGGAATTCCCAACAGTCTTGTGGACAGAATTGAAGTGGTAAAGGGCCCGGCTTCCTCTATCTATGGTTCCGAAGCCATGGGCGGGGTGATCAATATTATTACCAAGAATGCACTGACGGCCCCTAAATTGAGTGTCGACCTGATGACAAGTACATGGAGTGAAAATAATCTTGATATTTCAACAAAATTTAATATTGGAAAGAGTGCAGCTTCTTTATTAAGCTTAAATTATTTCAGCTTTAAAGAGAAAATAGACCAGAATAATGATAATTTCACGGATGCAGCTTTGCAAAGCAGGATTTCAATCTTTAATAAATGGAATTTTAGAAGAAAAGAAAACCGCCAGGCAAGTATAGCCCTGAGGTATTTATATGAAGACCGTTTCGGCGGTGAAATGCAATGGAATAAATCTTACCGGGGAAGCAGTGATGTGTATGGTGAAAGCATTTATACAAACAGGGCAGAAGTGTTTGGGCTTTACCAGTGGCCCTTAAAAGAATATATCGTAACCCAGTTTTCTTACAATTACCATGACCAGAATTCTTTCTACGGCAGCAATCCTTACGATGCCCTGCAAAAAGTGACATTTGTACAGACCTATTGGAGTAAAAAAGTAGGAAACCACGATCTTACCGGAGGAATTACATTCAAAAGAACGTTTTATGATGATAATACGCCCGGAACTTTATCTTCGGACGGAATCACCAATGCCCCGATGAAATCACCGATCTGGGGAGCTTTTGTACAGGATCAGTGGGAAATTAACGAAAAAAATACGCTATTGCTAGGGTACAGGTTTGATTACGATAAGATCCATCATGAAGTACATTCGCCAAGGCTGGCATGGAAGTATTCTCCCAATCCTTATCATACTTTGCGGTTCAATTTTGGGACCGGTTTCCGTGTAGTGAACCTCTTTACGGAAGATCATGCGGCACTTACAGGTTCCCGTGAAGTACTGATTAAGTCTGATCTGAAACCTGAAAGATCGGTCAACGGAAACCTGAACTATATCTGGAAAATTCCCGTGGGAACCCGCATGCTGCAATTCGATGCTTCTGCATTTTATACCTATTTCAGCAATAAAATTGTTGGCGACTTTGATACCGATCCGGATAAAATTATCTATGATAATCTCCATGGGTACGGAATTTCAAGAGGCGCTTCACTGAATGTGGATTTCAGCTTCAGCTTTCCTTTAAGTGTCGGCCTGGGGGTGACCTATCTGGATGTTTACCAGAAATTTGACGGAGATGATAAAAAATCGCAGCAATTACACGCCCCGAAGTGGAGCGGAACCTATAATCTTTCTTATAAGTTCCCGAATGATTTTAGTATTGATTTCACAGGGCAGTTCTACGGTCCTATGAGGCTTCCGGTACTTCCCAACGACTACCGTCCTGAATATTCACCTTTTTATTCTTTGGCCAATATTCAGGTTTCCAAAAGCTTCAAATCCGGTTTTGAAGTGTATTGCGGAATTAAAAACCTGTTCAATTTTACACCGAAAGATCCTTTAATGAGGCCTTTCGATCCGTTTGACAAGTATGTGGATGATCCTGTCAATAATCCTAACCATTATACCTTTGATACGGCTTACGGATATGCCCCTATGCAGAGTATCCGGGGTTTTCTGGGAGTAAAATATACTCTAAAATGAAAAGGATTATTTTATTTTTAATGTTGGTGCCCTGTTTTTGTCTCTCGCAGATGAAGACAGGCACTTTTTCTGATCTCGAAACTTTAATGGAAAAAGATCCTAAACCGGTTATCATCCATTTGTATACATACTGGTGCTCGGTTTGTAAAATGGAAAAAATTGCTTTGAATAATGACAGGGAAATTACAGATCTCATCAATGCAAATTTTTATCTGATCAATTTTGAGGCTGAAAAAACGAAAGAAACAATAAAATTTCAGGGAAAAGAGTTTGGGTATATTCCGAATGGAAATTCAGGAATTCATGAGCTGGCATTGGCTTTGTCTAAAAATAAGGATCACCCTGTTTATCCCTTGTGGATTGTTCTGGATAAGGATCAGAAGTTAGTATATTATCATGAAGGTCTCTGGATACCGGAAAATATGAAGCAGAAACTTCTGGAAATTTCTGCTTTGTAATTTTTTAGTTTATGGTATTCTGATGTCATTGCGAGGAGCGAAGCGACGAAGCAATCTCAATAGAATTCCTCTTGTTTGAGCTGTTAGATTGTTTCACCTAAAGGTTTGCAATGATGGATAATTTTTCTCGCAGATTTTGCAGATTGATCAGATTTCTTTAATTGCCTGATACTTCTTAGTGGGGTAATTTTTTTTTCAATCTCTCAATCTCTCAATCTTTTAATCTTGATTCTTGATCCTTGATTAGCATCAATAAGTACCGCGAGCTGAATACATGGTTCCTCCGACCGGTTGCTCCAGGCATGATTGGTTCCTCTCTGAATGACAATATCTCCCGGTTGAAGTAAAGTTTCACCTTCTTCCATAATTAGGTAAAGCTCACCGGAAAGAATGATGATGTAATCTAAGGTCTGCGTCTGATGCATCATGGGATGAGGTTCTCCGGCTTTAAATTCCATCCCGAGATCTTTATCGGGAGGGATGACAACATAACGGAAATAAGTCCCGTTTTTTGGTGTTTGTGGAAATCCTGTATTAGGAATTTTCGTTTCAACATTCAGTACTGCCGGCATTTTTTGCGTGTTCCAGATGTCTGAGATAATAAGCCCAGGAAGATGTTCCGCTACGTTTTCTGCCTGCTTGTCTTCAATAATAACAGATTTCCCGTTTTTGATTCCTGTGACAATGCGTCTGGGTATTTTATTCATGTTTCATGATGAGTTTGTGACCTTGGGTCTGGTTATTTTTAAGAATGGAATGGGCTTTTAAAATAGTTTCCAGGGAAAGATTCCCGACTGTTCTGTATTGAGGCGGACTGATAATTCCGGTCTCGATAAGCTTAGAGATTTTCTCCAGATTTCCTTTATAATATTGATAATCCTTGCTCATGGTATAAGAATAATTGGAAATATTCATAATTACAGTTCCTTTATTGAAAAGGGTTTCATGAGCATCTTTTGTGATAAGGGCGGTAACATCGGCGTAGGTTCCATTGATTTTTAAAACATCTGCAGTGACCTCAGACATATAATTCCCGACAAGGTCTATTCCAAAATCGAAAGGTTTATTGTTATTGGCTTTTAATAGATTGTCAACAAGATTTTCTTCTTTATAATTAATGATTTGATGATTTTGTAAACCAATTTTCAATAAAATCTGCCTGTTTTCTTCACTTCCGACAGTTGCCACAACATTTCGGAAATGATTTGCCGTTAAATATTTAACCACAAAAGAACCGACTCCTCCCGTTGCACCGGTTACTAAAATTGTATCGTCAGTGTTTAATTTCAAACGGTTGAAGGTTTGTAGCGCAGTAAGCCCTGCGGAAGGAATGGCTGCTGCCTGTTCAAAAGAAATTCCTTTGGGTTTCAATGCAACGATAGCTTCCGGAACGGCAATATATTCGGCATAAGTACCGTTGCTTCCCATCGAACCGCTTCCACAGAATACTTCATCTCCGATATTGAACTGATGGGCGCTGACCCCTTTCTCCACCACAATCCCGGACAGCTCACGGCCTAAAACAGGTGAACTGACCAGCTTTCGTTCAAGCTCATTCTCAATCATTTGGTAATCAATTGGGTTGAAACCGCTTGCCTTGATCTGAATTAAAACTTCATGATCTTTTGGAACTGGTTTTTCGAACACGGCATTTTCAAGCTGGAAATTTTTATTTAATGCAATAACTTTCATATCAGTAAATTTGATACACAAATGTAAAGTGAGAATAGTTTATATTTGCTACCAGTTAACTATTGGTAACTAGTTACCTTAATGAAACCATTATGGCAAAAATTATTGAAAACGGCATAGAAAGGGAAGCAAGCTGCACAGAAGAACTGTTTGCCATGCGCGACAGCCTGGATGTTTTGGGCGGAAAATGGAAACTGATGATTTTGCGCTACCTGACGAACAGACCGGACCAGCAGATTCATTTTAAAAAATTACAGCGGGGCATTGATGGAATTTCTGCCAAAATGCTCAGCAAAGAACTGAAAGAGCTGGAAATGAATCTTCTTATTACCAGAACAATCCAGGATACAAAACCCATTACAGTAGTGTATGCGGTTACAGAATACGGAAAATCAGTTTTACCGGTCACTGAAACGCTCGTGAACTGGGGGATTATTCATAGGGAGAAAATCAAGGAATCAATGAGTTCTTCTGATCTATAGATAAAAAATCCTCATACCCATGTAGAGTTGAGGATTTTAAATAATACGAAATTTTGTTTTTAATTTTTTTCTAACCACGACTGTACCAGTTCAGAGTGATCTTCCACCCATTGTTGGGCAGTAGCTTCTTTGTTTTTACTCTGTTCCATTTTCATTAAAAGGTCAGACATGTTTTCATCATCAAAATGGAGTTTAGAAAAGAATTTTGCAAGCTCCGGATGATCTTTCGCAAAACTTTTTCTGGAATAGGTTTTAATCTGCTCCGCTTCACCAAATATCTTTTTGGGATCATCAAGAAATTTAAGCTTCATTTTACCAAACATCCAGTGAGGCTGCCATCCGGTTACCACAATCCATTCTTTACGCTGGATGGCATTTTGTAATTCGGTGATCATGGCAATAGTTGAGGAGTTGATCTGTGTGTAATCAAGATTATAATCAATAATTGCTTTATCAGTTCCGGTGGTTAACCCGGCCCCCTTTTCAATTCCTATAATTCTGTGGTTGAATTGTTCCTTATGCTGATTGAGCTCCTCAATGGAATTAATGGTAACGTATTCCGGCACAACCAATCCAATACGGCCGTTATCATAATTGGTTCCAAGATGAGTAAGTCCAGGAAATTTGGCCAGCTTTTTAGCGTGGGTATAAGGAAGCCAGACTCCCAGGAACAGATCTGTATCTTCATTATTCATCGAAGCCAGAATCATATCCGTAGATGCTTTTTGAATAATAACGTGATAGCCTTGTTGGTCCAGAATAGCTTTAGCAACATGGGTCATTGCAACATCTTCTGCCCACCCATCTACCATTCCTATGGTGATGTATTTAGAGTTTTTTATATTTTCACATGAGTTCAATACCGTTAATATCAGCATTAAAACCGGGAAAAAAAGATATTTTAATCGCTTCATCTTATTGTTTTTTCTTTACAAATCCCTGCGTAATACGGTCCAGGATAATGGCTAAAATCACGACGGATAAACCACTTTCAAATCCTAATCCGATATCCAGGTTATTAATTCCTTCCAGTACTTTCTCTCCCAAACCGCCTGCCGCAATCATTCCTGCAATAACGACCATGGATAATGATAAAAGTATAGTTTGATTGATCCCTGTTAAAATCGTTTTCATTGCTAAAGGAAGCTCTACTTTGAACAGAATCTGACGGTTGGTGGCCCCAAAAGCCCTTGCCGCTTCTACAATATCTTTCGGAACGGCTTCAATTCCCAATGTTGTTAACCGAACAGCAGGCGGCATCGCGAAGATAATCGTTGCAAAAGCGCCGGGTACTTTACCGATGCTGAAAAACAGTACAGCCGGAATGAGGTAGACAAATGCGGGCATAGTCTGCATCAGATCCAGTAAAGGACGGATGATTTTTTCTGCTATTGTGCTTTTAGCCGCTAAAATTCCCAGCGGAATAGAAAGAATAAGAGCCGTAATGGTGGAAACAAAAATAAGCGCCAGCGTTTCCATGGTTTCTTTCCAGAGTCCCATTAAAAATATCAGGCTTAATCCCGCTGCGGTCACCACAGCAATACCTTTTCCTGCTTTCCATAATGCCAGGAGGGTAAAAAAGAGAATGATTACATAAAAAGGAGTGTTTGTTAAAACCCATTCAATCCCCATAATGGAGGAGTTTCCCAGATGTTTTATGACATCAAATACAGGCTTTCCGTTTTCTGTGAGCCAATTGATTGCAGTTTCTACATATTGGCCTATATCTATAGTTTTATTCATCTTATTGGTTGTTTGCAATTTCTTTTAATTCTATAATCTCTTCTTCGTTAAATTTGGTAGCTTCTATGATGAGTGATAATTGGGTGACAAGACCTAAAAATTTATTGTCTTCATCGATAACAGCTATGGCTGATTTGCTTCCGGAAATTAATGGTAACATTTCTTCTACAGTTACTTCCGGATAAACCGAAGGCACATTACTATTGATAATGGACTCTACTGTAGGTTCTTTCTTTTTGGCAATGCGGACAACATCGTTTAGCGTCACAAAGCCTAAGAATTTATTCTGAAAATCTACAACAGGCAGGTTTTCCAGACCGGTAGTCCTCATTTTTCTTAAAGCTCCTTCAGGTCCGTCTTTTCTGAAACGTACCACTGTCGCTTTATCAAACATGAGAGATCTTGCGGTGATAATGGTTTTACGGTCCACTTTTTCTACGAACGCTTTTACATAATCACTTGCAGGATTGGTTAAAATATCTTCGGCTGTTCCTATCTGCTCTATAACTCCATCTTTCATGATGACGATACGGTCTCCAATTTTGATGGCTTCATCCAGGTCGTGGGTAATGAAGACTATGGTTTTTTGCAATGTATTCTGCAGTTCAAGCATCTGGTCCTGCATTTCAGATTTTATCAAAGGATCGAGTGCGGAGAAGGCTTCATCCATCAGTAAAACTTCGGGATCGTTTGCCAAAGCTCTTGCCAATCCTACTCTCTGCTGCATTCCCCCTGAAAGCTGGGAAGGATATTGATTTTCGAAACCGTTTAATCCTACAATGTCCAGCGCTTTCTGTGCTTTTTTATCACGGGAAGCTTTATCTTCTCCTCTTATTTCCAGCCCGAAACCGGCATTGTCTAAAACCGTATGATGGGGCAGCAACCCGAATTTCTGGAATACCATACTCATTTCCGTTCTTCTTACTTCCAGTAGTTCTTTGTTGTTTTTGCCGGTAATATCATCGTCATTGATGTATACTTTTCCGGAAGTGGGCTCATTCAGTCTGTTTAGACAGCGCAGCAGGGTAGATTTTCCACTTCCCGACAGTCCCATAATGACAAAAAATTCTCCTTCATAAATTTCAAAACTGGCTTTGTTGATTCCTATGGTACAGCCTGTTTTTTCAAGAATTTCCTTTTTGGAAAAACCTTTGTCCAGAAGTTCCTGCGCTTTTTCTTTGTTTTTACCAAAGATGATGGTCAGGTCTTCCACTTTAAGTTTTACTTTTCTAGTGTTTTCATTTTTTTCCATATTCAGAATTTTTCAATTAATAATTTGATATAAAGAATTGTACACCAATTCATTATATGCATTTAGTTTTAGTTGTCCTGCTGTTGGCAATAGGATAAAATAATTTGCGAAGCCTTTAATGATAAAAGCTTTAAACAAAAAAATAACAGCATAAAGACCTGCTGTGGCCTTATGTTTATTTTAAATATTTCAATAGATTATACTCTAGAAAAAGAGTGTATCATGTAAAAGAAGCTTGTCTTTTACATAGATTCTACAATTAAATTACTGATGAGGTAATTACAGATATGTGTACTGAACAACTTGAATGGCTACATTTGATCAAAATGCTTGCCAGCATCAAAAAACTATATATCAGTTTTTATGACGGTGCAAATTTACGAATTTTATATTAAATGGATTTTTACAGGTGTAAAGTATTGATTTTCAGTATTTTTTAAGGTGGTAATTGCATGGTTTTTTTTCTCTTATCATTAAAGTTAAGAGAATATGGACGCTCAGATTATTTTAGGAAGTTCTCCTATAATTTAGCTTATAAGGCTATTTCAATAAAACAGCAATAATTGCAAGGATGGCAGGCAAAGCCTGAACGAAGAATATTTTTTTGGTAGCAGAAATTGCTCCATAAATTCCGGCTACAGCAACACATCCCAAAAAGAACAGCGCAACATTCGTCTGCCATTGTGGATCTTTAATTAAAAAAGACCAGATAAGTCCGGCAGCTAAGAAACCATTGTAAAGCCCCTGATTGGCAGCCAGTCCTTTTGTAGGTTTAAACATTTCTGCGGGTAATGCAGCTTTGAACACTTCTTTCCCTTTAGTTTCCCAGGCGAACATCTCCATCCAAAGGATATAAAGATGTTCGATTGCAACGACTGCGATCAGAATTTTTGCAACAAGTTCCATTATTTTAATGTTTTTGACATTGTAAAACTAAAAAAATAAAGTTAAGTTTGGTTACTTAATGGCAAATATGGATAGTTTCAAAGTACATTTAAATAAATTTATCAAGATTACAGACGAGGAATTTGCTTCCATATTTTCTTTTTTTAAGGAAGTGGAAGTGAAAAAAAAGCAGAACCTGATGCTTCATGGTGAAATCTGTAAATCAATGTATTTTGTATCTGTGGGCTGTCTCAGAAAGTTTTTTATTAATGAAAAAGGAGCGGAGCAGACCACTGAATTTGCCATAGAAAACTGGTGGATCACGGATACTTTCGCTTTTGAAAGACAGATCAAATCAGATTTTTGTATCCAGGCGGTGGAACGTTCTACCATTCTTATGATAGACAATCAGCAGCAGGAGCTTCTGCTGAAAAAACATCCCGTTATGGAACGCTACTTCAGAATGATCTATCAAAGAGCTTATGCAGCTTCCGAAAGGCGGATCCGTTATTTGTATGAAATGTCCAGAGAAGAATTATATGTCCATTTCAGTACGATGTATCCCTGGTTTATTCAGCGAATTCCCCAGTATTTAATAGCTTCTTTTTTAAACCTCACGCCGGAATACCTGAGCGAAATCAGAGCTAAATTACGTTCTTAAACCAGTTTAAGATTTTTACCGATTATAAGTCGGAGATTTGTCATGTGATTAAAAACCAGTATCATGACAGACAAAAATATCAAGTTTCCACGGCTGTTTTTAAGACTTGCCCTTGCTGTAACCATGCTTTCTGCTGTAGCGGACAGGTTCGGTTTCTGGGGTGCCGGTTCAGCCTGGGGAAACTGGTCAAATTTTGAGGCATATACAAAAAAACTCACCTTTTTTCTTCCGGAAACTTTAAGTATTGTTTCGGCTTATGCAGCTACTTTTTTTGAAATAATTTTTCCTTTAATGCTTCTCGTGGGTTGGAAAACCAGGATTGCAGCTTATGGAGCAGGTTTCTTATTACTGGTATTTGCATTATCCATGACCATGGCATTGGGAATTAAGGCATCGCTTGACTATTCCGTCTGGGTGGGAAGTGCCGGAGCATTTTTACTGGCGGTTCAGCCGAAATATTTTTTTAGTATAGATCATTTAACCCATAAATAATAATAGTATGAGCGCAAGATTAAATATTGCCAGCGTAGATTCAGCGGCTTACAAAGCTATGCTTGGACTGGAAGGATATCTTCAGACCATTTCACTCAACCACATCCAGAAGGAGCTTATTAAGATCAGGGCTTCACAGATCAACAAATGTGCTTTCTGCCTTGATATGCACACAAAAGATGCCCTTAAATATGGTGAAACAACACAAAGAATTTTCATCCTTAACGGCTGGAGAGAAGCGAAAGATTTTTTCACAGAAGAAGAACAGGTTCTTTTGGCGATGACAGAGGAAATTACCCTGATCAGCGATAAAGGCCTTACAGAAGAAACATTCCAGAAAGCAAAACAGTATTTTGATGAAGCAGCCATTGCACAGATCATCATGGCTATTGTGACCATTAATGCATGGAACAGAATTGCTGTAAGTACTCACATGGACATTCCAAAATAGTTTCTGTAAAAAAATTATCAGAATAGCCTTTCAGTTTTTGAAAGGCTATTTTATTGTTGTGATCGGTGTTTGACGATTGTTATGTTTAAAAATTTTATTCCTGTTTTTTGTTAAAAATAATGTGATTTCTATTTTTTTTATCATTAATTGTGATGCTATTTGTAACATTTTTGACATTTTACTACTAACTGCTAAATCAATAAAAAAATATGAAAAGAACAACTACAATTATTAAAACTTTAGCCATCACATTATCTTTGGGATCTGCTCCTCTTGTTTTAATTCACGCACAGGACAGAGAGACCGAGCTTTCTATCAGGAATCTGCCAAAAATTTCCACCTCTTCTGCAATGGGGAATTTTTATGCCAGTTTTAACGGACAGAATATTCCGACGGATTTTCTCACGACGAATTTTAAAAAATGGCTTGGAACGGATGATAACCATACTTTTGAGCTGGTTAGTGCCAAAACGGATGAGTTGGGTTTTAAGCATACTGTTTTTCAGCATTATTTTAAAAATGTGAAAGTTGCAGATGAATTAATCCTTGTACACGAAAAGGATGGTAAAGTAACTTATGTAAACGGGGAATTAACTCCGGATATCAAACTGACTGTTCAGCAGCCTCTTACCCAGGCACAGGTTGAAAGTATTGTCAATGCTGATCTGAGAACACCGGATATAACTTTTGCAGATTTTGAGCAGGTAATAACAAAAGTATATGCCGGTAAAGGAGTAGAGCTGCACTCGGTTTCCCAGATAGATGCCCTTTCTCTGAAAACGTTACAGGGATACATGTACTATATCGATAACGGGACAAAGCAGATTGTAAAGAAATTAGAAAAAATTCATCATCATAATATAACTCCTGTTATTAATAATATTTCAACCGTTAAGCCTTCAGCAGGAATTACATCTGTGGTAAGCCCTTTTCTGGATACTTCTTCCACGAGTGCTACCTACTATAAAGGAAATCAGCAAATTACTGTGGATTCTTACAACGGAGCTTTCCGTCTGAAGGATAATGCAAGAAACGTACATACCCTTGACGGAACAGGCTGGGATGGTAACGGAAGTGCTGCTTCAGGTTTAACAGGTACAATTAATGAATATTCCAGCAGTACGGCCAACTACACGGCAGCGGCAACTAAACCCGCTGTAGAAGTGCATTGGGCAATGGAAAAAGCACATGATTATTATGTAAACAGACATAACCGGAACTCTTATGACGGAAGCGGATCTATCATAAGAAACTATTATAATATTAATTTTAACAGAAATACAACCACCGGTGCAGGCCAAACGCCAATTGACGGGACTAATGCGGCAGCAATTGACCAGCAGGGAATCGTAGCCATGGTGTATGGCAGTGGCTTGTATCAGGGGCAGGCAGGATATTTTGGGCCTATTGTGGGAATAGATGTGGCAGGACACGAATATTCACATTTAATGGTGAGCAGAACAGCTAACCTTGCCTATCAGGCCGAATCCGGAGCCCTGAATGAATCTTTCGCGGATATGTTCGGTACAGCTATAGAATTCTATTCCAATGTAAATCCAAACTGGACTATTGCAGAGGGAATTCCTAATCCTGGTTTAGGAGCTAATTATTTCAGAAATATGGCCAATCCTAATGCCGGTTCCAACCAGATTGGCGGGCAGCAGCCTGATACTTATCAGGGGACTAACTGGGCAAGTACTGCACCTCCATATAACCAGAACAATGATCACGGAGGCGTGCACAAAAACAGTGGAGTAGGAAATTATTGGTTTTATCTGCTTTCCCAGGGTGGTTCAGGGACTAATGATAACGGGACTGCATTCAATGTGACAGGACTTACCATCCAGAAAGCGGAAAAAATCGCATTCAGGACTTTGACTACTTACCTTACGGCGAACAGCGGTTATATTAACGCTTATGATCAATCCAAGCAGGCTGCTATTGATCTTTATGGAGCAAACTCCAACGAACTGCAGCAGGTAGAAAATGCATGGTGTGCTGTAGGAATTGGTAATTGTGCAAAATTGCTCGCTGTTAATGAAATTGCTAAATCTGAACTTCAGAATATTAAAATTTATCCTAATCCGGCTACCAGCGGACAATTTACTATTGAATCCAATATTAAAGGTGCTGCAGATTATGAAATTTATGATCTTTCAGGCAAGCTGATCAAGCCGGCAGAGAAGCTTGAAAAAGGAATCAATAAGGTGAATGGCAGCGGAATACAGTCAGGAGTGTACCTTGTAAAAATAAATGCTGAAGGGAATACTGTTTCCAAGAAAATAGTTATTAAATAATTAATATTTAAAATATTATAAAAATAGCCTTCGAATTTCGAAGGCTATTTTATTTTGATGAATCAGATTCTAATAGATGGCTACAGGATTGATGTTCACCTGTGTAGATCCTACATACAATGGCTGTCCCAGAACAAACAGAAATTCCCAGATCTTATCTTTCACCAATAGGCGGCTGTCAATCAGTTCAAGGTTGTAAATTCCTTTCTTGGCCAGCATAAACTGGTTAATAGGAAATTCTTCCTTAGACTTTGGATTGGGATAAACTTCAGATGCCCAGGTATCTCCTCCAAAGGCAACAATTCCCTGCTCAGCAAGCCATTGTGCGGCTTCCATACCAATTCCCGGTTCGGTTTCCAGGAATTTCTTGTTTTCTTTACCTATCAATTCCAGCCATCCGGTATTGAACAGGACAATATCGCCTTTTCTCAAAGTTAATTTCTGTTTCTTTAAAACGGATTTGATGTCTTCAACAGTAAACTCTGTTCCTCCGGGTACAATTGATTTTCCATAATGAGCCGTCATATCGAGAACGACACCGCGGGTAACGAAAGGCGGTACTTTTTCAACTCCCAGTTTTTTTACTCCTTCCACAGTTACAAAGTCGGTCGCTTTGTTTCCATTGTAGTATATATTATCAATTCCGATGTGGCCGATGCCGTTGAGCTGGGTTCCCACTCCGGTCCATCCGTTCACAAGCTCATCATTGAAGGTAAATTTATTGGGACCTATACTTTTTCCTCCCTGTTCTCCGGGCTGGATATTGTATAAGTTGAAACTTCTGTGTCTGAAAGCCGGAAGATTTTTATCAATAGGGACAGCAAGTGCCAGCGTTTTACCTTGTTTTACCAGTCCTAAAGCTTGTTTTACGACTTCAGGAGTTAACAGATTAGCTGCGCCGATCTCATCTTGTGCACCGTAAGCAGAAGGATACCATGACTGGTCTTCCGGATTGACGAGTGTTTGAGCCTTTAATGTAATGCTGCTGATAGTCAATAGGGTTACTAACCCAAATATTTTGATCAGGTTCTTTTTCATTTTTTAAAGATTTATGAGTTAAAAGAAAGGAAGCTGGAAGAGGAAGTGGAGTTATTGAAATCGGATCAGATAACGGATGGAATTGTATTGATTTGATTTTCCGACGAAGGATGAATCTCTTTTACATTCAGAATAGTAAAACAGAAGTGTGTTGATTATCAATACACTAAAAGACTTTTCATCTTCATATCTCCCTCTTCCAGCCTTTATATTATATCTCGCTCAATGCTGTATTGATGAAATTCAGTTCATCCTGAGAAAGTTCAATAGCCATAGCCTGGGCATTTTCGATAGCCTGCTGGGCATTTCTGGCTCCTGCCAGTACAACGGTAATTGCTGGCTGCATGGTTGTCCAACGTAATACCAGCTGTGAAAGAGAGGCATTTTTTTCCTTTGCAACAGGTTCTATTTTTTCCAGGAAAGTTTTCACTTTATTTAAATCAAATTGCGAAAAATAGCCATTTCTGTGGTCGTTATCCTTTAATTTATCTTCTTTGAAATATTTTCCGGTCAAAAGACCTCTTTCCATCGGGCTGTACACAATAATTCCCGAATTATTTTCTAAAGAGTAGGGAACCAGATCGCCTTCAATAGCTCTGTTCAGCATGCTGTAAGAAACCTGGTTGCTCGCCAGATGAAGGGTTCTGTTAGCTTCCTGCATTTGTGAAACGGTATAATTGCTGACTCCTGCTGCAAGAATTTTTCCCTGCTGGATAAGAAGTTCCATAGCTTCCATTGTTTCGGAGATCGGGGTGGTGCTGTCCGGCCAGTGAAGCTGTAAAAGATCGATGTAATCTGTTCCCAGTCTTTTTAAGCTTTCTTCTACTTCTTTAATTACATTAGCTTTTGAAGCATATTTATAAACCGGAAGGGTTTTCCCTTCATCCTCGGCATCAAAGAAAAATTCTCCTTTTCCGTTGTTGCTTCCGTCCCATACCAGTCCGAATTTGGTCAGCAGCTGGATTTTTGTACGGTCTTTTCCTTTAATAGCTTCTCCGATCATTTCTTCGCTGAGCCCGAATCCATAGAAAGGAGCCGTATCAATAGAAGTTACGCCATGATCCAGAGAGGCATGAATTGAATTGATGGAATCCTGTTTTTCATTTCCGCCCCACATATTTCCTCCGATGGCAAATGCTCCGTGAGTAATAGCAGACAGTTCCAGTTCTGTATTTCCTAATTTTCTGTATTCCATTTTGTTTTGAGTAAAATTATATTTAAAATGTAACCACAAAAGGCAAAAGCTTTACTCTTTTGTGGTTAATGAGTTGATTATTTGCTAAGTTCTTTTAAAATAGCTTCCCCTACGCTTTTGGCAGACTGAGGATTTTGTCCGGTAATCACTCTTTGGTCTGTTACCACATGGTTCTGCCAAAGTCCTGATTTTTCAAATTTTGCCCCTCTTTCTTTTAGCTTTTCCTCCAGAAGGAAAGGAACTACATTGGTAAGCTTTACCTCAGCTTCTTCTTCGTTGGTAAAGGCATTGATTTTTTTGCCATCTACAAGATATTTTCCATTGTTCAGTTTAATATTCACAAGACCGGCCGGACCGTGACATACTGCTGATACAATGCCGCCTTTCTCATAAATTTTTGAAGCAATACCCGCCAGTTCTGTATTATCTGCGAAATCCCACATAGCGCCGTGGCCTCCTGCGTAGAAAATTGCACTGTAATTGTCCGGATTTATCTGAGAAGGCTGTAAAGAATGATCGATCTTGTTTTTGTATTCTGTATTTTCCCAGAATTCTTTATTCACAGGATCTTTTAAATCGAATCCGTCTACCGGAGGAGTTCCGCCTTTCGGACTTACAAAATCAATTTCATATCCTGCTTTGTGAAGAACTTCCCACGGATGGGAAACTTCGCCAAGATAGTATCCGGTGTCTTCGCCGGTGCTTCCTTTTTTGTCATGACTTGTTACGACAAACAAAATTTTCTTTTTCATAAGTTTAGATTTTTGGTGTTGTGCCTGTATAAACCCCACAGTAAGTAAGGCTAAAAATAAAAATGTTAGTTTTCTCATATTAAAGAATATGGGTGGTATAAATTTGCGGTTTTTCCTGTAGTTTTTCGTCAACAATAGCTCCGAAAGCCTGAATGTAAGGCTGCTGGTTATGCTGGGCCAGCCCTTCTTCACTTTTCCAGATCTCATAGAAAACGAACTGGTTTTTATCCTCAATTCCCTGATGAAGACTGTAAAGTTCGCAAGCTTCTTCTTTTCTTGTTTCCTGCACCATATTCTGAAGGGTTTCCAGTACTTCCGTCTGATATTCTTCTTTGGCTTTTATAACTGCTGTAAGATAAATTTTCATATTAAATAAAATTTTCGATGGATTGATATTGAGGATTCCAGCCAAGTTCTGTTTTGGCCTTATCCGAATTACACAAACTGTTTGAGGCAAATCCAAAATATCCTCCCGCAGGACCAAATGTATTGACTGCCTCCTGTACGCTCACAGACTGTGCCGGCTGTAAATTGTATTGTCTGCTTATATTTTCTGCCAGATTTCTGATGGTAGAAGAACCGTTTTCTGCATAATAAAGAGAACCTGGTTTTGCTTTTTCCAATGCAAGTACATAAAGATCGGCAAGGTCCTCGATATGGAGATTTGACCAGATATTTTCGCCTTTTCCAAAGTAAGCTCCATACCCTTTTCCTTTGGAGAAATTAATCAGGGCCGGAAGCTGGATACTGTCTTTTTTTAAACCCAGACCTTCACCATAAACCATTGTAGGTACAATGACAATGCTTCTTATATTTTTCCTGGCAGATTGAAGAACATACTGGTTGATCAGCACTCTTGATGCCATTTCAAGCCTCGGATTCAGGGGAATGTCTTCTGTGTACACAAAATCATTTTTTTCTCCGTTCTCTTTACCTCCGAAAATAGCTGAACCGGAAGTGAAAATAAATGTTTTACCGGTTCCTTCCAGCGCATTGATGAAACTGTCTGCAGCATAAGCATCATCTGCAGAATCTGCGGTATGGATTATGGCATCAGCGTTGGAAATAGCAGCATTCAAAACAGATTCGTCATGGATATTGCCTACAATGGATTCAATTCCTAGTTCCTTTAACTTCTCTGCTGCTTCTGCATTACGAACCAGCCCTGTAACATTGTAGTTACGTTCTGTAAGCTTCTTGGCTACGGAACCCCCGATATAACCGGTGATTCCAGTAATCAGTATATTTTTCATCAGGCTAATTGCGGTTTAAGTTCTTTTTCAAAAACCTGTTCAAGGTGGTCTCTGTAGAGTTTCATATCACGTTCTATATTGGCATTTTTCTCTACGTCGTGGAAGTGAAAGCTTTCCATTTTTTCCAAAGAAACAAAAGCATTCATTCTATGGAATCCAAATAACGGTCCATTATCTACACTGGTCTCATTGAAGAATTCTCCGGGAAGCGTAAAGGCTGTTTCAGGGGCATTCCAGCTTGTGGTTACCATATATTTTCTTCCACCCAGCATTCCTCCGGTTCCATAGTTGATTTCAGGGTTTTCAGCTTTTCTTCCGTCACTCATGTAAATTCCTTTGGCATGACCGGCTGTAAAAACTTCATCAATATATTTCTTGAATCCGTTAGGAAGCTGAAACCACCAGATGGGAGTGTGGTAGATGATAAAATCTGCCCATACAAACTTCTTTACTTCTTCATCCTTATCGAAGCCGTCTGCAATTTGAGTGGTCTTTACTTCTATATTTTCAAATTTATTAAGTACTGCAAGTGTATTTTCTGCAATCGTGTCATTATATTTTCCTCCGGAATGTCCAAAATTTTGTCCTGCGTTAATGATCAATACTTTTTTCATTTTATGATTGTTTAAATTTTATGATGCAAAGTTACATTCAGGTTTTGTATAATAAAAATAGTATGAATT
This sequence comes from Chryseobacterium oranimense, assembly GCF_900129755.1. Taxonomy (GTDB): domain Bacteria; phylum Bacteroidota; class Bacteroidia; order Flavobacteriales; family Weeksellaceae; genus Chryseobacterium; species Chryseobacterium oranimense. The sequence continues at coordinate 269,805 of NZ_FQWT01000005.1, read as the reverse complement.
ATAAGTAACTATTAGAATAATGATAGTTGAGTTATTTTATTCATGGTTAAATATCATACAGGCAGATGATCCTGTTGTGCGACTTCTCCTGTAATTTTGTTATGAAATAGAATGAATATGATACGGATTGCTATTTTTAGTGATGTGCACGGAAACCTTCCTGCCCTGAATGCAGTGCTTGAAGACATGGAGAAAAGAGGAATTGAGCAGAAGTTCTGCCTGGGTGATCTGGTTGACTTTGCTCCCTGGGGAAATGAAGTGATCGAAAAGATCAGAAATCTGAACATTCCATGTCTTATGGGAAACCATGATGAAAGAATCGCTTTTGATATCCCTGTTGTTCCTTTATCTAAACATTCACCCGAAGAAACAGAAGCGAGATTTATAGCTATTGATCATTCCAAAAAATACATTACAGAACAGAATAAAACGTTTTTATCAGAATTACCTTTTCATATACAATTAAACTATAAGGTAGGAAATAGGCACTGGCGTATTCAATTGGTACATGCAGGTCTATCCAGTAATGATACCTATTGGTATGAAAATGAGAGTGATCATATTTTTACAGGTATGCTGGAAGAATCCCGGTCTGATATCATTGTCATGGGACATACCCATTTATCATTTAAAAAATATTTTGAGACTAAAGGCTGGGCTGTTAACTGTGGCTCTGTAGGCCGTTCCAAAGAGGAAAACCGGCTGGCTTCCTACCTTATTCTGACGATGGAAGAGGATCGTATACTACCAGAGATTATTCAAATTGCTTATCCTGTTGAAGAAACTGCCCTTGCTATCGAAGAAAGCGGAATTCCCGATTATTATGCTTCGTTTCTGAAGAATGAAAAATCATCAGTATTATAATTATTTTGTAACTTTGTATCAGAATATTTATAATTAAAGTTATGGTCAATTTAGAATGGTACCGCACTTTTAAAGCGATATATAAAACTGGAACGCTCACAGGAGCAGCAGATTCTCTGTTCATTTCACAGCCTGGTGTAAGCCTCCATCTAAGCTCACTGGAAGCATATGTAGGATATAAATTATTCGACAGAACCGGAAGAAAAATGATCCCTACAGAAAGGGGAAAAGTATTATTTAATGCTGTTTCAGAACCGATTGCAAAGCTTGAAGATGTAGAGAAGAATTTTCAGAAATCCACGGAAAAACTCACTCCTACCATCAGTGTTGGGATGTGTTTCGAAACCTTTCAGACTACCCTGGAGCAGTATGTTTCTACTTTGCCTTTTAACCTGATCATCAGCTTCGGGGAATATCCGGAAATGCTGGATCAGCTGGATAAAGGAATTCTCGACCTGATTATTACCCCTAAAAAAGGAATTTCTCCCAATATTGAACATGAAGCATTCTCTTCCGAGCAGATTATTCTTGTAGGTGGAAAAGATGTAGATACTGAAAGTTTCCGGGAAACACTCGATACTAAAGGAATAGAACATGCCGAAGAATGGCTGAAACAGGAAAAATGGTACGGCACCACAGGAGACATGGAACATCTGTTTCAGTTCTGGATCATGAATTTCGGGCATAAACCGAATTTCCGTCCCAATTATATAGTTCCTAATTTAAACTCCATCATCCGCTGTCTGAAAGGCGGAACCGGACTAGCTGTTATTCCTAATTTTCTGTGTAAGAACGAAATAGAGAACGGGGATGTCAAAATGATCTGGGAAGGCGAGAAAAAACTGGAAAATACACTCTATTTCGGCTGCAGGAAAAAAACAAATTACCAGTCTGAGATTGATCACATCAAAGGCTTATTCAGAAAGGTCATGGGCAAGAACAACCATGTCGCGCATCTGTAATCCGTTTTCATAAATAGGGAATGGGTAATTATCTGTAAAGAAATCTTTACGTATTCCCTTTTTTATAAAACCGTTCTTTTCGTAGAATTTAATCTGCTGGAAACCCGTGTCCGAAGTTCCTACAGTTAATGTTGTATACCCGTTTTTTCTGGCTATTTCTTTTGTCTTATCTATCAGAATACTGCCGATTCCCCTGCTTCTGTAGCTTTCAATAACTGCAATATTCTTAATTTCCAGTTCTTTATTGCTGTTCGGATGCATTGCCATTACGGCGATATCCTGAATGCCATCGTTTAAAACATAAATAGAAGAATCAAAAATATATCTGTTGATTGCTTCCACAGTTTCGTCAGCAAGCAGCAGCAATTCATACGGAATATCCATTCCTGAAGTGATCTTCTTAAAAACAAAATTTTCCATTTATAAACTCATATGGATCAGCGGATAATTTTTTCCTGAGCCGTCTTTTTCCGATCTCCCGACTCTTTTAAATCCCATTTTTTCATAAAAACCGATGGCCTGAGGGTTTTGTTCATTCACATCTACTTTGGTGAGACCTGTGGTTTCCTTCATCCATTCATACAGCTTTTTACCATAACCTTTTCCCCGTGGATCATCATGAATAAACAGCATTTCTAGGGTGTCCCCGGCAACAGAAGCAAAACCTTTTGCCTCACCATCTTCCGAAATCAGATAAACATCAAGTTGCGGAAGATAATCTCCGGGAATGGCTTCTTTAAAATAGTTAAAATCTTCTTCCGCAAGAAAATCATGGGTTGCTTTAACAGCAGATTCCCAGATTTCCATGATTTTAGGATAATCTTCGGCTTTTGCCAGCCTGATTTGATGTAACATTGTTTTAGTTTCCCACAAAAATAAGGAAAATAAGAGATGTCTCCTTATTGTTTAAACTACCGGAAGCTTCCGGCAACAAACTCGGATAGTTAAAAATAGATGAAAAAACTGTAAAATTGGTAAGCAGAATTTCCAATTTTTATCGCAAATTTGTTAAGCTTAGATTCAGATTAAAAAAATTAAATTAAAGAATAATGCAAAAGAAAACATACACAGGACAGCCTGTAGTAACATTAAATAACGGAGTGGATATCCCTGCTTTAGGCTTTGGAGTATGGCAGATGGAAAACCTGGACGAATGTAAAAAAGCAGTGGTAAAAGCCATTCATACAGGCTACAGAATGATTGATACGGCAGCTATTTATTTAAATGAAACCGCAGTAGGGGAGGCTGTAAAAGAAAGTGGTGTAAGCAGAGACGAGCTGTTTATTACCTCAAAAATCTGGGTTCAGGATCACGGCTACGAAAAAGCAAAAAGTGCATTCCAGAGAACTTTGGACAGATTACAGATGGATTACCTGGATATGTATCTTCTTCACTGGCCTTTCGGAGATTTTCTGGGTGCCTGGAAAGCACTGGAGGAGCTTTACCACGAAGGGAAAATTAAAGCTATCGGGGTATGCAACTTTACAGTAGAGAAATTGGAAGAGCTGAAAGCCAATTCAACGGTTCTTCCTGTGATCAATCAGATCGAGCTTCATCCGGTTTTCCAGCAGAAAGAACTTCAGGTATATGACAGGGAAAATAATATCATAACACAGCCTTGGAGCCCGCTTGGAAACGGAAATGCAGATCTTTTGAACAATTCTCAGCTGAAATCGATTGCAGAAAAATACAATAAAACAGTAGCCCAGGTGATTCTGAGATGGCATCTTCAGGAAGGATTTGTTGTAATCCCGAAATCCGTAACCCCTTCCAGAATTGAAGAAAATTTTAACGTTTTCGATTTTGAACTGACTGAAGATGAAATGAATATCGTCCGCTCTCTGGATACAGGAAAAAGACTGTTCTTTGATCCAAAAGATCCTGAATGGGAGCAAAAGATGCTGAAATCTGTAGCGGATATCTAACAAGCGAACATTAATAATACCTCCCGCAAATTAAACGGACAGCAGATTTTATAATCATTTGTTCAGTCAGTTTAATTAGCGGGATTTTTAATTAAAAAAACATGGCTGCTGGATACTGTGAGCAATATCATGTCTTCTAAACCTAAAGCTGTCGCCAGATTTTTGTAAATTTTAGATAAAATTATTCTTATGTTTTGGCCGGATACCATCAGTAAAATTTTAGAGGTAAAATATCCCATTATTCAGGCTCCGATGTTTGGAGTAAGTACTCCCAAAATGGCTGCAGCAGCTGCAAAAGCAGGATGTCTAGGATCATTGGCCTTGGCTGATCTTCCTGCGGGCAAATCGGCTGAACTGATCAGAGAGACCAGAAAACTCACAGATCAATCTTTTGCGGTTAATATTTTTGTTCACGATATTCCTGAGCTTACCGGATCTCTGAGAGAAAAATTTATTAAAGCAAAGCGGTTTATCACCGATCTGGCAAAGGAAAATCATATAGAAGTGAAACTTCCGGATCTCGAAGAGATTAAGTTGAACAGTTACCATGACCAGGTAGAAGCTATTATTGAGGAAGGCTGCAAAGTATTAAGCTTTACTTTCGGGAATCTGGATGATAAAAGCATTGAAAAGCTGAAAGAAAACCGAGTAACGCTTATCGGAACCTGTACTTCACTGCAAGAAGCATTAGTCCTGGAAAAATCCGGGATTGATATTATTTGTGTGCAGGGAATTGAAGCCGGTGGGCACAGAGGAACATTTGTCGCGGATCATATTCCTGAAATCGGTGGTATTTCCTTGTTTTCCCAAGTTTATGATTATGTAAAAGTTCCCTTAATCTATGCGGGCGGAATTTATAACGGAAAAACTTTAAGAGCGGCAAAAGAGTTGGGTGCGCAGGGCTTTCAGGTAGGAAGTATGTTATTGGCATCCCAGGAAAGTGCTTTGCAGCCTTTTGAAAAAGAGAGGCTGGAAAATGTAACGGAAAAAGAAATTGTTCTGACAAAAAGTTTTTCGGGACGGTATGCAAGAGGGATAAAAAATAAATTCATAGAAAGCATCGAAGATTCCGGCTATATTATGCCGTATCCTTACCAGAATAAGCTGACCAATGAGCTGAGAAGGGTTGCGAAAACGGTAAACAATGCAGAGTTTGTAAGTATCTGGGTAGGGCAGTCTGTTCATAATTACAGCAGACTTTCAACGGAGGATATTTTGAAAAAACTTATCCTGGAAGCAGAATAATTCACCTGTTAAAACCCGGATGAATTCATCGGAAATGTAAATAAAAAACGTTCTTTGATCAAAGAACGTTTTTAAGATATGGGTAATAAAATTATTTATTTTGTAAGATCCAAGCCTCCGAAATTACCGGAGCTCATCATAAGGAAAACACCGTTGGTTTTGTCCAGAGTTTCCCAATAGGCGTGCAGGTCTTCAGCATTGGTGAATACTCTCAAAGTATCATTTTTAAACTTCTCTTTGATGAATTCGGGAGAAATAGGTTCCATTCTTTTAATTTTTAAAGCATCCTCCGAATAGAAAACAACAGCTTCATCCAAACCGTCCATAGCATGGTCATACTGTTCAAGGAACAGGGGATTTAAACTCGAATACGTGTGAAGCTCAAGGAAACCGTATTTCTTTTCCTTTTTAAACTGCTCACAGAACGCTTTTACCGTTGCTTTTACTTTACTCGGTGCATGGGCAAAATCTTTGTATAAAACTCCCTGATCCTGTCTTTCTACTTTTTCAAGACGTTTTGAAGCTCCTTTGAAACTCATAATGGCTTCGTAGAAATCTTCATCCATAATCCCCAGCTGCTGGCAGATATGTCTTGCTCCTTCCATATTTAGCAGATTGTGTGAACCGAAAACAGAAAGTGGAACATCTCCCATTTCAGTTTTCAGATATACTTTTCCGTTGCTGATCTCATATTCAGGAGTTTTGTAAGGGATTTTTCTGAAATAATTTTCAGCGGCTTCCACTACTTTTACCACTTCAGCATCTTCTTCATTGTATACCAGAACACCGCCCGGGGTAATGCTTGCAACGAATTTTCTGAACTGATCTATATAATCATCAAATGTTTTGAATACATTGATGTGATCCCAGGCAATACCGCTCATTAAAGCAATATTCGGCTGGTAAAGAAGAAACTTGGAACGAAGGTCAATAGGAGAGGAAAGATATTCATCGCCTTCCAGGACCATAAAATCGTTTTCCTGCGTTAGTTTTACCATACAGTCAAAACCTTCAAGCTGAGCTCCCACCATGAAATCTACATCTTTCTGATGAAAGTTCAGCACGTGAAGTATCATGGAAGTAATGGTTGTTTTACCGTGCGATCCGGCAATTACCACTCTTGTTTTGTTTTTCGACTGTTCGTAAAGGAACTCAGGATATGAATAAATTTTTAAACCCAGCTCTTTTGCCTTTGCCAGCTCAGGATTATCCTGATGGGCATGCATACCAAGGATAACGGCATCTATATCCGCAGTTATTTTTTCCGGGAACCAGCCCATTTCCTGAGGCAGAATACCTTTCTTTTCCAGTCTGGATCGTGAAGGTTCAAAAATAGCATCATCCGAACCGGTTACCTGATATCCTTTATCCTTTAATGCAATAGCAAGATTATGCATGGCGCTTCCGCCGATAGCAATGAAGTGGGTTTTCAACTTTATTTACTTTTTTTTACATTGTTATTAATGATCTCCTGAAAAGCATTCAGAATGTTGTTCCAGTTCGTTGTAAAGTTAGGCATGATCGTACTGGCATCGGACTTGCTGCCTTCATTCGGGCCTTTTTTTACATTGATGGAAGTGGTTACATTATCATACAGCTTTTTGTGATCTTCCTGTATTCTTCTGAAGTTGTTCTGGGAAAGGGTCTGATCCAGTTTCTTTAAATCTTCATCAGAAACTTTAAAGTCCTGCTTATACTTTTTTCCCCCTTGGTCAAAAGAATAATGGGCAGTATTACCTTTGATGAGCAAATTCTCATACATAGGAGCATAGCCTCCGCTTCTGGAATAGCTTATATCGAAATCTGAATATACTTTCTGGCTGTTACACGAAACTAATACTATGACCGCGAATAAGATCCCTAATATTTTGTTCATAATTTTTCTACTTACTTTAATTATTTGAATCCTTTTGTTCTAATTTTTTAGCTTTAAGTTCTTCATCATAATTGTGCAGTACATTGAAATCTTCTGTCTGCTCTATGGCAGTCATAATTTTCAATAAAATTTCAGGCGCTTTTTCGTTGTCGTAATCTATATCAAGGGGTGCCTTGAACTCCATGGTAGGTTTTACGCCCGTAACCTTTACACGGAGACCTTTTTTATCAAATGCCCTTCTGAAACCGTTGATCTTGATAGGAATCACAATCGGGCGCTGGTTTTTAACCAGTTTGGCTGTACCTCTTCTTCCTTGTGCAAAAGCAGACGTAGTACCCTGAGGGAAGGTAGCTACCCAGCCATTGTCCAAAGCCTTCATAATATTGTCAACTTCAGTAAGATCTACCATTCTGTTTACCGTTTTACCTTCTGCTCTCCATGTTCTTTTTACCGTTACAGCACCGGCGATCTTGAAGATCTTCGGGAGAATCCCTTTATTCATGGTTTCTTCTGCTGCCACATAGTAAAAATCGATCTTTGGGTTGAGCAGGTAAATAGGGTTTTTAATCGTATTCAGATAACCATTGTTTACCGCACAGAATGCATGGTACATTGCTGCCACGTCTGCAAAATACGTTTGATGGTTAGACACGAAAAGCACATTGGAATCGGGAAGATCCACAAGGTGTTCCGTACCGGTTATTTTTAATTTATTAAAGCCGTTGAACCTTCTGTAAGATACAACCCCTAAAATAAAAATAATAAACCTTTTTAAAAAATAAGGTGTCCCGAATGCATCGGTGAAAATATTTTTCTTCGCCATCTCTCAATTAAACACGGTAGTGCAAAGTTACATTTTTTTCAGCAACTGGCTAAACTCGCTCAATATCATTGCTGTAGCACCCCAGATAATATATCCGTTGAAATTAATGACCGGAACTTCATGTCCGGCAGCACCGGGAAGTGCCATGATCTCGGGAGTATCCGGCAGGCTGAGAAAAGAGGTGATAGGAAATTCTATAGTTTCTACCGCCTCACTCTGCTGAAGAACGAAAAGCGGATTCTTTTTGGTATATGAAATATAAGGATATACATAAAAATTACTTGGCGGGATATAGATAGGAGACATTTCCCGGATCACTCTGATATAATGTTTATCTATTCCTATTTCTTCCGAGGTTTCGCGTACGGCGGTTTCGGCAAAGTCTCTATCCATTTCCTCACGCTTTCCGCCGGGTAAAGAGATCTGGCCGCTGTGCCTGTCATGCTCATTGATGGTTCTTTGAATCAGAGGGAAATACCATTCATTATCTTTTAAATAAAGAACAATATTAACGGCTGCAAATTTCGGATTTTTTGCCAGCACTTCATCATAAGTAAATACCGGCCGGGAAGGAGGTGAAAATACTCCATGGGCATTGATCCCCGGCAGCTCTACGTTTGTAATTTTCCTCAATAAATCTTTTCCAAAACTTTCCATACTTCAAATTTAGCAATATATACTGAAGAAAAGAACAGGCATTAACATTAATTAACCATTTAAACATCATTAAAAGATTGAATGATTAAAAAAATAAAAAATAGAATTATTAAAAAATAAGAGGGATTTTTTGAATTGGAAAAATAGAATTACTTATTGTATCTGTATGATAATCAATTTGTAATATACCGTATTTTTACGTAACTGAAACATGTGATACGAAGAAAACAGTAAACGGTTACTTTCAAAACGGTAAACAGTGATTTTAAAAATTTACACTTTAGCAGTGGTTTTTCATTTTAGTATAGCCTATACCTTTGTCATACTATTAACCAATTAATTTTTGTCAAAATGAAAAACTTTATTACTGGTGTATTTACACTAATGGCCATGAGTTTCAGCTTCGCACAATCAAATATTGATGTTACTGCCCAGATCGGAAACTTGAATACCGCTACTGTTAGTCAGACAGGGCTTTTGAATATCAACAGCCTTACACAGGATGGAAACCGTAACACGGCAGATATTGACCAGATAGGTGCTCTGAACGTGAACACCGCTGAAAGTATCGGTAACAGAAACTCAATTGACGTAGACCAAACAGGTCTTGCCAATACCAATGATGTAAGCCAAACGGGAAACAGAAACTCTGCAGTAACCTGGCAGCTTGGTGCATTCAACTCTACAGAACAGACTCAGATCGGAAGAAGAAATGAAGCCTCTTCTACACAATTAGGCTTAGGAAACTCTGTGGTACAATATCAGGACGGAAGAAGAAATGATGCTTCAGCCATTCAGGTGGGTACCGGAAATGATGCTTATCAGATTCAGCTTGGAAGAAGAAATGACGCAAGCGGTCTTCAGGTAGGTAATGCCAACCTTTTAGTACAATATCAGGACGGAAATGATAACAGTGCCACAAACGATCAGGTAGGTAACAATAATGTTGCTGCAGCCGTTCAGATCGGTGATGATAATACAGCTATGGGAGTACAGGTTGGAAACAGCAACCAGTTATATCAACTTCAGTTAGGAGATTCCAATACAGCAATTGATGTTCAGATGGGTAACAATAACTTTACCTGGGTAGCTCAAAGCGGAGATTCCCACATCCATGTAGGAACCCAGATGGGTAACGGAAACTCAATGGTTGTAACTCAATCCAATTAATAATGTACTGTAATGTAAAATAAAAGGAGAAGCTGAGGCTTTCTCCTTTTTTAAGCTTTTCATGATGAACATACCCAGAAACCATGATTTTATATCTGTACCTGCTGGGTGTGTTTTTCTCAATTCTCTATTCATGTACCTTTATTAAAAATTAATACCATGTTTAAACCGGGATGGGGTGCCTTTACACTTTTCGCAGTGCTGTGCGTGAATGCACAACAGCTGGATTGGGACAAGGTCAACAGCAATACGGTTCTTGATCTTATGGGCAGGCAGCAGACGGAGCAGCAGGCGCTTTATGGCTCCAGTGTTCTCCAGACAGGAGATTACAATAATGCAGAACTTTTTCTTAATCCTAAAACCAATATTGCGGTACAGCAATCGGGAGACTTCAATACACTTTATTTTATCAATTCTTTTACAGATCAGGAAACCAAAACAGCCGTAACTGCCCAGGGAAACAACAATATCATTGATATTACCGGCAGCAACAGTGTGTCGGACGGAATGCGGATCAATGTAAAAGGGGATAACAAAACCATTTTCATGAGAAACTATTAAAACACAAGTGATGAAATTTTTATATTCCTTAAATCTGTGTACTTTACTTATCTTCCTGTCCGCCACAGTGAATGGACAGGAAGATAAAAAAGTAAATGCAAAGATTGAGAAGAGTATTCTTGAAAACCAGATCAGGCTTAAAGCAGTGGTCACCAATAATACATCAGTTTATAAAGAACTGAATTACCTGCTGGTTTCCATTAAAAAGGGAAATGCTGGAAATCTTTCCAATAACCGGCAGAGCGGTAAATTTTCCATTAATCCCAATGAAGTAAAAGTTTTATCTGAGATCAGCGTTAATCTTGAACAAAAGGATGCCCTGAAAGCTTTTCTCTATATCAAAGATGAAGAAACCCAGAAACTTGTTGCAAAAGACAGCCTTGAAATTAATACAGACCTGTTCAGGAAAAAAACGGCCAAAGTAGAAGAAGATGCAGTCTTTGAACTGAAAGGACTTACCATTGATGAGACCAAAACTAAGGTTGGAAAAGATTTCTATGATCTTTTTTATATCCAGTACAGTCAGATTCCCGACAAAAGTAACGGTGCGGTTACCATTTCCGAGCTTCCCCTTCGCGGGACCAGCGGGCAGATTAATATCCAGATCGATGATAAAGTGATTTACAGCTTTATGACCAATCCAAACGAAGATTACCTGAAAGAACAGCTGGCAGCCAGCCTGAAATATATCAAAGAATTTAATGCCAAGAAAAACCTTATTAAAAATGAATTTATCTACTAAAAACGTCCGCCATGAAAACTTTTATCATTATTTTAATCTTTATTGCGGGTATTTTCTCCGGAAAATCTCAGCAGCTCGTTTATAAGCCTGTCAATCCGGCATTCGGAGGTGATACCTTTAATTACCAATGGCTTTTGAGCTCAGCAAACGCTCAGAATCAGTTTGATGAAAAAAATGATTTCAGCAGCTTGCTCGATAATGTTAATTCCCTTGACAGTTTCAGCCAGAGCCTGAACAGGCAGATACTGAGTGAGCTGTCCAGGAAATTATTTGAGGATCAGTTCGGGGAAGGCAGTATAAAGCCCGGAAATTATCTTTTCGGATCGCTTTACCTGCAGATTACTACTACAGCCCAGGGACTTTTGATCAATATTTTGGATACCAGTACAGGGGATCAGTCCGAGATCGTCATTCCAAAATAAAAAATAACTAAAAACCAAACTTACCATGAGAACTTATACTTACACCAGAATTTTTTTCTGTGCGTTCCTGCTATGCCTAATGCAGGCCTGCAGTTCGATCCTGGGTCTTCCTTCCGATCCGGAAAGATCTACCATGGGAGAGCTCACCCCTTCTACTGCGGAACTGAGGAATCTTCCTCTTCCCAATGAAAAAATCGTCATAGGCGTCTACAAATTCAGGGACCAGACCGGCCAGTATAAACCGTCAGAAAACGGAAATAACTGGAGTACGGCGGTACCTCAGGGAACTACAACCATCCTGATTAAAGCGCTGGAAGACAGCCGGTGGTTTATTCCCATTGAAAGAGAAAATATTGCCAATCTTTTGAATGAAAGGCAGATTATCCGGTCCACCAGACAGGAATACATGAAAGATGCCGATAAAAACAGCCAGTCTCTTCCCCCGCTTCTCTATGCCGGAATTCTTCTGGAGGGTGGTGTGATCTCTTACGACAGCAATACGATGACCGGAGGCCTCGGAGCAAGATATTTCGGAATAGGGGCATCCACACAATACCGCCAGGACAGGATCACTATTTATCTTCGTGCCGTTTCTACTCTTAACGGTGAAATTCTTAAAACGGTTTATACCTCTAAAACAATCCTTTCTACCAGTGTGAACGGAAGCTTTTTCAGATATATCGATACGGAAAGACTGCTGGAAGCTGAGGTTGGACTTACCCAAAACGAACCTGTACAGCTTGCGGTAACTGAAGCCATAGAAAAAGCGGTAAGATCCCTGATCATTGAAGGGACCAGAGATAAAATATGGGGTAAGGCATCAGAAAACTTAAACGGCTACCAGGCTCTCATCAATGATTACAATAAAGAGCAGGAGGCAAATGTAGGCCGGACAGTCGGGAATAAGTTTCCGGAAAATTACAGACAGAAAATGTCCGTTTTTGCCAGCGTGGAAGCTCAGAAAATCAAGGATGATTATGTAAATGCTAAAATGAATGTCGGTGGAAAAGTAGGAGTAAAATATTTTATAAGTCCCAATTTCAATATTGAAGCCAGCGGCAGTTATTTTACCTTAGAAAATGAAAATATTATTAAAAGAAATTACCTTGTTCCCGAGCTTAACCTCGAATTTCTCCTGTTCCCGAAATACAGACTCAGTCCATACATCTATGGAGGAGCAGGAGCGATGTTTTCAAAATACAAACCTCAGTACAAATGCCAGGTTGGCGGAGGTCTGGAATTTATGATCGGAAATAATACCGCAATCCGGGCTTCTTCCCAGTATGACATCGGTTTTAAAGACAACTGGGAGGGGATGGTGAACGGAAAAAGAAAGGATCAGGCACTCCGGTTCGCCATTGGAATCAATTTTTACCTTGGAAACAAATAAAAACATGAACTATGAAAACTTTAATCAAAATACTCAGCATATTCATCCTTACCTTTTGTCTGTTTTCATGTAATGAAGATCTTATAGAACAGGCTCAGACAGGTTCATTGAAAGGAAAAGTTGTAAAACGGGGCACCAATGTGCCCATTCCGAATGTGAAAATCTTTACAGCACCTACTACACAGACGGTTTTCAGCGGAACGGACGGCACATTTGAAATTGCCGCGATGCCGATAGGAAATTATTCTGTGAAGGCCGAACTCTCCGGCTATCTCACCAATTTTCAGGGTGTCAATATACAAAATCAGAACCAGGTGGTAACCGTGGTTTTCGAAATGGACGATGATGAATCGCTCAATTCTCCTCCTTCTGCACCGCAGTTGCTAAGTCCGGTAGACAATGCGGTGAATCAACCTTTAAACGTTGAGCTGACATGGACCGCTACGGATCCTGATACGGCTGATGTTTTAAGATACAGTTTAACAATTAAAAATAACCTTGATACAAATGTGATCCAGGTTAATGATTTGGCAGCGAAACATTATTCGCTGTCCAATTTGAAGTTTGGTGTTAGTTACTTCTGGCAGGTGTCTGTTTCGGACGGCATTCACCCGCCAGTTTTAAGTACCATCAGTAAATTTACCACCAATACGGTTCCGGCCAACCGCTATCATTATGTACAGAAACAGAACGGAAATTTTGTAATTATGTCAAGCGACGGAGCAGGTAACAGTTTCCAGTTTACCAATTCATCCTATAACAGCTGGAGGCCGAGGAAAAACAACAATGCCGGACTGATAGCTTTTCTGCGGACGGAAGGCGGAAGTACCCATATCTACACCGCGAATCCTGACGGATCTAATCCTTTTAAAGTTACAACGGTACCTGCTGCAGGCTTTAATAATTATGAAATAGATTTTGCCTGGAGTACAAACGGCCAGGAAATTCTTTATTCAAACTTTAATAAATTATACAGGATAAATAAAGACGGAAGCGGATTGACTTTAGTGTACACCACGCCGGACGGCAGCATGATCTCTGAATGCGACTGGAGCTATGACGGAAGCAGAATCGCCTTAAAAACAAATGATTACAGCGGATACAGTACAAAAATTTATATTATAGATATGACGGGAAGTGTACTGAAAACTGTTCTGTCCGGAACAGCAGGAGCTGCCGGAGGACTGAATTTCTCGGTGGACGGCCAAATGCTGGTCTTTACCCGCGATATTTCAGGTTACCAGGACGGAAGCGGTAATTACCGCCAGCTTGATTCCCATATTTTCATCTATAATCTGACGAACGATACCGTTTACGATATTTCTGCGGAAAGCGAAAAACCAATGGGAACCAATGATCTCGATCCAAGATTTTCACCGAATAATGCCCAGGTGATCTTCATGAATACTTCCAATGACAATATTTCCCAGAAAAATGTAATGGTTATTGATCTCAACAGTACACTGACCGATCTTTCAAGGGCTTCTCTTTTCAGCAACGGCGAAATGCCGGATTATGAGTAGGTAGGTTTAAGTGTTTGAGGGTTTAGTTTAAGGTTTAAAGTTTAAAGTTTTAGGTTTTTGAGATCGGGATGCTTTAATGGAAAATAGTTTTAAATTGGAATGACGGATTTGCTGCTTAAGAAACTTGAACTGAAATTTTTTTAATGCTGAAATATTCAAAAGGAAAGCTTATATCTTGTGGCTGAAGTTCCCGAAACGTCAGTATATTACAATAATTAAATGAAAACTCCTTTATTATTTTCTGAAATCCGAATTCTCGCGTCTGACGGGTTATCTTTTAACTCTAAACTTTTTTCAAAGTCAATTTGTTTACGAAACAGAATTCAAGATTGGCTTCTTTTCATTTCAAAAAAAATTCCAAACCGGAGGTTTGGAATTTTTTTTGAAATGATTTTTTTTTCATCAATCGATAATGTGGTTTTCTAAGGCATATTTTACAATTCCTACGGAATTTTTTGCGTTTAATTTTAAGAGAATTCTTTTACGGTGGGTTTCTACAGTATTAATGCTTATAAAAAGCTTTTCAGAAATATCTTTGCTGCTGCAGCCGTCGCATATCAGTTTAAGAATCTCCATTTCTCTGCGCGTAAGAGGTTCTTTAATGTGTGGATTGTGTTTTCCTTCCTCGCTGCTGATAAAGTTGATCATTCTTTCCTTTGCATTGTCGCAGATGTAGATCTCGTTTAAAAGCAGGATGTTTATAGATTTCAGGAATTCATCATATCTGCTGTTTTTGTCAAGATAGCCTTTTATGCCTTTGTTAAAAAGCTTCCGGATGTCAATCATATCATAACTATTGCCTATGACAATAATCTTGATTTTTTTGTTGGTGGAGGTAATGTCTTCTACAAGTCGGAAAATATCTGTAAGCATCAGCATATTGGAGCTTATGATCAGAATTTCCGGAGGATCCAGTTTTAATTGTTCAAATAAGTGTTCATGAGAATTACAAATGTCAATCGTATTAAAAATTTTGCTCTGCGAGAGCAGTTTTGACAAGCCTTCTGTATACAGCAATGGCTCATCAAAAATGGTTAATCTTGGTTTCATCATGGTTAGTTTTATTTATATAAAAATATAAAAAAATATTCACATTATATAAAAAAATAACAATTAATTGCAATTTATTACGATGATAATGATTAAGAAATTGATTTTTTATTAACTATTTGATAAATAATTCTCTTATTGTAGAATTTTAAATGATAATTTTAGAGTTATTTCAAATAAAACATAGTATTGAAGCTTATTTTGATTATGTTTAAGTTAAAATAAAAATTATTTAACTAACAGAGTAGGGATATGTTCCACCGGAAAATTAACCGACCTGGCAATAAAGCAAAACTGACCTGCTTTATGGTGCAGTTCTTTCGCTTTTTCAATCATTGATTCTTCTGTGACGGTAACGGTAGGATGTAAGGTTACAGAAGTGAAATGTCCGCTGCCGTCAGCTGTTTCAGTCATAATGCCGGTGGCTTCATCCTTATAATCGGTAACAATGATGCCTTCTTCCGAGCAGAAATGCAGGTACCAGAGCATATGGCACGAAGAAAGGGAAGAAAGTAACAGATCCTCCGGATTATGCTTGGTCTTATCACCACGAAACGCGGGATCAGAAGAGCCTTCAATAGACGCTTTGTTTTCGATATTGATGGTATGGCTTCTTTCATAATTTCTGTAACTGCTGGTGCCGGTTCCTTTGTTTCCTGTCCAATGGATTGTTGCTTTGTAATGGTGGTCTTTGCTCATTTTAGTCGGAAATAAAAAAAAGTATCTGCTAAAAATAAGCAAATACTTTTTAAAAGAAATCGGTGTTTCTCCTAATTTTTTATAAGTTTTTTTATCGTGGTTTTCCCATTTTCAAAAGTAATTTTTGCCATATAAATTCCTTTCAGTAATTCTGAAACATCAGTATTATTGTCTTTCAGTATTTTTACAATTTTTCCGTCCGGAGAATAGATTTCAATTTTGCTTACTTTTTCATTTGTGCTGAAAACCAGGTTTTGTCTGATAGGATTTTCAAAAGATATATCCATACCCGTTTTTGTAGCGTCAACGGTTGATAATGTTCCAGTATTAAGTAAATATTTTACGATTGCTCCGCTTGCATTTGAAATAATACTATTGTTATTAACAACCATTTCTTCAACACTGGAAAATGAACTGTCCGGATAGTAGCCAAAATCAGGAGCTATTGAACCACTTTGAGTAAGCTTTGTAAAAAAAGCAGGAGATTCATCTGATGAGTAAGGAGTGTAGGGATGAGATGATTGGTTTCCTCCAATGTAATAATATCCGTCTTTTTCAATAATACTTTTAGCCAAAGCGCTGGGAGATATTGCAGATAAGGCAGAATTAAATGTATTATCAAGGGTTCCATCCGGGTTTAGTCTCAAAATTTCATTGGCGGTAGAATTTGATTTTGAAATAACAATTTTATTATTGCTGTCAATCATTGCAGTACCTAAAGGTGAGAACTCTAAATTTGATTGTAAAATGCCGTTATTTCCAAAGCTAGTTACAGGCTGCCCATCCGGATTGAATTTTTCAATCACACCGCTACCATAAGATGAGTTGATCTTACTGATACAGATAAGATTAGATTGATTATCTATCAGTACAAACGCACCATAGTTAAAATTCCCCTGAGTAGTTAAGGAACCGTTGTTTCCAAAAGAAGTATCAATGCTTCCATTAATATTTAATCTGTATATAGTAGTAGGGCTGTGAACGATTATTTTTCCATTCTGTAAGATCAGTCCTAAAGAACGACCGTTTACATCACTGCCAATACCGTTAGGAATTGTCGAAGTACCATTGTTCCCGAAAGTGGGATCTAACTGACCATTCGGAAGCATTCTATATACTATCCATACATCAGAAGAACCAGAAACTCCGTTACTGGTATTTCCATAACCAAAAATGACCAATTTTCCGTCAGGCTGTACTTTTAATTGACATTGATAGGTATAATAAGGGAGCTGAATTTTTCCATTGTTCCCAAAAGCTGAATCCAGAACTCCGTTAGCGGTAAGTTTATATACAAATGTTTCGTTACCATTAGGGATAGAATAAGATGAATAAATACTGCCATTAGAGTCTTGTGCCATATTCCAGGCCAATGTGTAGTTGGCAACGTTAGATACTCCATTAGATGCAAAGGAAGGATCTTTAGAAATAATTTGTGCAAAAGCAGTTTGTGCCGCAAGAAGCAGCACGAAAAATAAATTTTTTATCATTGTGTACGTGTGTTTTTAAGATTGCAAATATAACAAAAAACCTCCGGTACAAGGCCGGAGGTTTAAATTTTGTCTTAGTTAGAAAATTCTATCAATTCTTCTTTCTTCGAATTGTAGATTTTATATTCTAAATATTTAAAAGAATCTCTTGGGATGATGGTTACCCATTTTTTGTATTTCATGAACCATTTCATCTGGATACTTTTGATGCCTTTGGTAAGGTAGGCTTCCACGAAAGGGTGTACATGCAGGAAAACTTTTCCTTTTTCTTTCTGCAGGATGCTTCTGAGCGTTTCACCCATTCTTTCCACGATCACGATCGGAGCTACGATTTCTCCGTCTTTGTTCGGGTTTTCTTCTTTGGTTTCGATCTGTTTTTCCGGACGGTTCCTTTGTCTGGTAATCTGGATAAGTCCAAATTTGCTCGGGGGAAGAATTTTATGGCGTGCTTTGTCGCGTTTCATTTCTTCTTTCAGATGCTCGTACAGATCCCTTCTGTGTTCGGGATTCTGCATATCGATGAAGTCGATTACAATGATGCCTCCCATATCACGGAGACGAAGTTGTCTGGCAATCTCGGTGGCTGCCATTTTGTTCACGTTGAGTGCGTGTTCTTTGTTGGCGGAGTTTCCGGTGGTGATGTTGTTTCCGGAGTTAACATCGATTACGTGAAGTGCTTCTGTGTGCTCAATAACGAGGTAAGCACCTTTTGAACTTGGAATATTAACGTGTTTTCCAAAACTCTGTTTGAGCTGTTTTTCAACGTTGTAATATTCGAGAAGAGGGATGTGTGAATTGTAAAACTGGACAATATTCTTTTTTTCCGGGGCTATAACCTCTACATAGTTGGTCATTTCGTTTACCATCTGTTCATCATCGCAGATGATGCTCACGAAATCCTGGTTGAAATTGTCTCTTAAAATAGCTGAAGCTTTGTCTTCTTCGCTTAAAACTCTTGCCGGAACTTTACTTTTCTGAATGTTTTTGAACGTGCTTTCCCATTTCTGGATCAGCTGATTCATATCATTATGAAGGTCTGCTACTTTTTTGCCTTCCGCTACGGTTCTTATGATGACACCGAAACCTTCAGGCTTGATGCTGTCGATAAGCGTTCTCAGTCTTTCTTTTTCCTCAGTAGTTCTGATTTTTTTAGAAATGGAAACTTTGTTGTCGAAAGGGATCAGGACCAGAAAACGTCCTGTTAAAGAAACCTGGGTAGAGATCCTCGGACCTTTTGTAGAAATGGGCTCTTTAGTGATTTGAAGCAGAACAAGGTCATCTTTGGCAATGACTTTTTCCACGGTTCCGTTTTTGTCTATTTCGGGTTGTATCTCGAAATTTTTTAAGCTTGAAGTGCTCTGTTTTTTAGAAATAGTATCTTTTAAAAACTTTCTGTAGGTAAGATATTGAGGGCCTAAATCCTGGTAATGCAGAAATGCATCCTTATCGTACCCGATGTTTACGAATGCGGCATTCAGGTTAGGTGCCAGTTTTTTTACTCTTCCTACAAACAGATCTCCAACTATAAATTCGCTTTTGTCCTCTTGCTCATGAAGTTCACATAGTCTTCCGTCTTCCAGCAGTGCAATCTTTGTAAGATCATCTTCATGCGAAACTATTAGTTCTTTCTTCATTTTGTATAAGATAAAAATTTATTAAGATTATAGGAAACTGGCGTATTTTTTAGCAAATAAATAATTTTAAATATAAGAATTTAGAATGAAATTGCTGTATATTTTTAAAAAATATCTGCAAAAGCCTTTTATTTTTCCTTTTGAATCTTATCGTTGCAAACAAAAATATAGTCGGTGAACTCTAAATAATTAAAACCACCAACTATATTATTATATTGTAAATCCCGAAAAAAAGAGATTATTTTTTCTTATGTCTGTTTGCTCTTCTTCTTTTCTTTCTTTTGTGAGTTGCAACCTTGTGTCTTTTTCTTTTCTTTCCGCTTGGCATAATTTTAATTTTTTAGTAACTAGTTAATATTCAGTTAATTTTTATTTTACTGCGACTTTTGTCTTTACTTTCTCTACAAAAGATTTTGAAGGCTTGAAAGCAGGAATGTTGTGAGCAGGAATCTCAATTGCAGTGTTCTTAGAAATATTTCTTCCTGTTTTAGCAGCTCTTGTTTTAATGATAAAAGATCCAAAACCTCTCAGATAAACGTTATCCCCATTATACATAGAAGTTCTGATCTCCTGCATAAAAGCTTCTACAACTTTCTGTGTTTCATTCTTTTCTGTTCCCAACTTATTTGAGATGGTGTTTACCAATTCTGCCTTTGTCATTTCCTTTTTTAATTTTAAATTTTAGGTGTGCAAATTTAGTTAAAAAAATTGAATACTAGCAAATTAGTGGTAAAATATTTTTGTTTAAGGAGTTGGAGTTTTTATGTTGAGTCTATATTAATATTACGTTAAATCTTTCTACATGCTGGAATTATAGTAGCCGTTTTCCACACAGAAGCGGATGAGGTGGAGTTTTGTTTTCAGTCCCAGCTTTTCCGTAAGCCTGTTAATATAAGTATCTATGGTACGGGTACTAAGGTTCAGCTTTTCTGCAATTTCTTTATTGCTGTAGCCTTCGTAGCAGAATTTCATAAGCTGTATTTCGGTAGGATTCAGCTCTTCCTGGCCTTTCTTCTGCCTTTCCATATAGTTCTGTACGGCGAGTGGCTGCTGCTCCCATTCCTTGGAGTATTTTTCATAATCGAATCCGTCAGAGGCAATACTTCCTTTGATGAGATCTTTTATGATGGTACTTTTTTTCTGGCAGTAATAAACATTGGGGATTTTTGAAAGAATTTCAGCCATATCCTCCTGGTAAGTGCTGGAATAGGTTACAATAGGAGTTTCCGTATTATTTTTCCTGATGTATTTAATGGCTTCCATACCACTTAATACGGGCATAAACAGTTCTATAATAAACACATCTTCCTGCCTCCTGTAAATCCTGTTCACCAGCTCATGGCCATTGTTACAGTCATTCAGAAGCATATAGAATGGATTTTCCATAAGGGTTTTGATCATGATTTTTTTAAAATAAAAATCACTGTCAGCTATAGAAAATCGCACTGTGTTTGATAATAATTTACTCACTTTTTAATATCGATTTGGTGGTGATATTTAAAATTCAGAGGCCTAATTTATGAAAAACTTATGAAAGTTGAAATTAAACTTCGTTAAATAGGGGTTTTCACGAAACTACATTAGGGAAAATACGTATTGCGCATAAATTTTTTTTTTTATATTTTCACAGGCCAAACAAATCGCAAAAATATGTCTTCTAACAGGGAAAAAAAACTTAACAAATCTGACGTCAGAGTAGGCATTTGGAAGTTTATTCTGTCTTTCGCCGTTCTCTCGGTGGTGTCTTTTCTGTGTTTATTCCTCTTTTTTAAAAGCTATAATATACAGCGGGAAGGAATTGTCAGACAAGCTGATGCATACAAAGAACTTATGATGCGTGGCGATGTCCTCAGGATTCATGTAGATAAAATCTATGAACAGATGAGCCAGCTAAACATTAATAAGGTGGAAAATGATGTTTTTCTCAGAACCAGAATCATGGATGATGTGAGAGAAGTGAAAAACATTATGGGTAAAGACAGTGTGGATAATTTTAAGCATTATGCTGTTCTGATGAAGCAGATAGAGCCGATGCTGAAATTAAAGAATGATATTATAGGAGTAGAATCCAATAAGAAGATCGTCCTCAGGGACCTTGAAGATTGTATTGCAAAAGTAGGAAGGGCCAATGGCCAGCTTAGAAAAGATCCTACAAGGAATTTTACAGGAGGTAAAAGAAGATAATATAAAAAGAAAGCATATGCAGGGATCTATTACACTATCTAAAAAAGAAAGGCATTACCAGTTTTTCTACTTAATACTGATGCTTTTAGCCGCTATGATATTCTTCGGGATCATCTTTTTAAAAGGTTATGACTCTCCGTTCTCGGAAGAAGATGTAAGAGGAATACAAAGCCTGGAACAGAAAGCGGCATTCGACCGCGAACAAAAAGTATTACAGCCTGAAATGGACAGTACTTATACCATGATCAGCAGAATTGCAGACAAGTCTCCGGAGCCTTTTGCGGAAAATAATATCTTCAACGGGATTAACGGCCTTGCCAGCTATTTTCATGGAAACGATGTCATGGATATCCGCAAGGATGCCTATCCGCAGATCGCCAAATTCTACAAAATGTATTTTGAAGACAAAAAGGTGATTTCCACAACCACTGAAGATGTAAAAAGATTTGAAAAAGAGGTGGAAGAATGCAGAATCGGATTCAAAGACAAACAGAACCGGCTTTACGAAAGACAAAATGCATTAAGGGCCAGGACCCAGTAATAAAAAAATAAACATTCAAGGAATAAACACATCACAATCACTTAACTATGAATTATTTTCAAAAAAACAAAAAGAACATTATTATTGGTGTTATCGCAACGTTGCTCATTGCAGCGCTCGTTGCGTTATGGCTGCAGAAAAAGGTGATCCATTCTGCCGATGATATTGTAGGGGTAGTCTATCCTTCTTCACTATCGGTAGGAGATACGCTTTTATTTGAGGATAAGACCCAGTTCGCAAAAACCAAAAGATGGAATTTCGGGGACGGGACTACTTCCGATAAAAGCACGGGAATTCACTTTTACAATAAACCGGGTTATTATTCGGTAAGTTTGATTATAGATAATAAGTATACCAAGACCTTTCCTGTAATGGTTTCGCCAAGATACCAGAAGCCAAAGGACAGCGCGAAGATCAGTACCATCATTGATGCACCCACACAGGCGATGCAAAATGAAAATGTGCAGTTCCGTGCAGTTTCGGAGGCTACACAGTTTGCCTGGAAATTTGGTGAAACGGGTAATATAGACGCTAAAGAAAAAATGGCCATCTATTCTTATAAAAGACCGGGTGACTACCGTGTAGCATTGTTTACAGAAGAAAGCCAGGAACCTATTTACCACCTGATCAAGATTCTTCCTGCTTACAACGCTTTACAGGAGGATGAAATTCCGGTAGAAGATTCTTACAAAAAGGTTGATGATGATTTCAAATATCACCTTCAGCAGATTGCCAACGGAAACAGTTTCAATATGCATTACAACTACCTGCTAAGAACTTACCTGTGTAACAACGAAAACACGGTGGTGAAAGTAAGCGACAGTAAAGCGAATAACTTTTACATGTACTGCGCAGGCCTTCAGTTTGACAAAAATGTTGTGATCCAGAGTGTAAAAGTAAATCTGGACGATAAGCAGAACTGTGTAACCAAGGTTGACATCAACCAAAGCAAATAATAAGTCCGGCCTCCCGGATACACCCACCCAATCATAAAAATAAAATAGGATGAAGAATAAATTTCCTCTAGCAGTATATTATATAGGATTATCAGTTTTGTTAGCAAGCTGTCAGGTGAAGCTGCCATCTAAAAGGACTCCTGAGCCGTCACAGTACGGGCAGGTAGACAACTCGCCGGTTGTAAACGGATACCCTAAAAAATCCGTTCCATGGATCGTTATTTCAGACAGGTCCAGAAATACAGCCTATCTTGATAAAAGCGACGAGAAATCTTACAAAGAAGTTAAATTTCTTGAGCCTTTAATGGTTCTGAAGCATAGAGACGGAATGGTAAAAGTAGCGGAATACGTTCCTGATGCTTTGATGAAAAAAGTTTCGTCAAAATCCATTAAAACCTATGGATGGATTCCTGAAACCGACCTTCTTTTATGGAACAATTCTTTAAAAAGCGAAAAAACAGGTTTCCCTGTAAGAGTAGCTGTAGTTCCCAATCACAGTGAAGTGATCAGGAGCGCAGAAAGATACTATAAGAACGATTCCATTATGGTGTTCAATTCACCAAGTCTTATAGAAGCTGCCAATGTGAAGATTCCAAACGGTCAAATGGTATATGTCTACAAGCAGGCAGAAAACAACAAACGGTTTTTGGTAGGTAAAAAGCCTTCCATTGATATAGACAGCATCAGTACCAACCTTTACGGGTGGGTCAATGCCAATGTGATCTCTGCGTGGGGTGAGCGTTCAGCAGTAAAGCTGAAAAACGATACCAAAGTAACGGAAACAACCTTAGGAATCCATGAAGGATATCCGGGAGCAGCAGATTCAGAAAGCAGAACAGCTATTCTCCTTACAGATACCAACAAAAGAACTCCTCTGGAAAATATTTATCCGGTAAGTCTGCCTCTGAATGAAGCTCCTACACCAGACTCCAAGACAAAATATTTCACCAATATTTTAGATTACAGCAAGAACTATGTATTCAATGTTTTAGGAGAAGAAATCTACTTTGACCGTTACAGAGAGATCACAGAAAGAGATAAAAATATCAATATTGTATTTGCTCTGGATGTAAGCGGCCCGAACGCTCCTTATGCACCGATTGTAAAATCTCTTCTTCAGGATCTGCAGCTTAGATTCGAAAAACCTTCGTATTTCAATGGAGTAAAATATGGTGTTGTTTTGTATAAAAATAACCCGTGCGGGGAAAATGTTCTCGTTTCCAACTTAAGTTCGGATTACAGTAAAATCACCAAATTCATTGACGAAAGAACCAATGAAATGAACTGTGCAAGCAACAGCGGATACCAGCCGGTGGGAGAAGCTCTCTCTGCCGCAGGAAACCTGCTTTCCAATGTTCCGGATGAAACGAATGTGGTGATCACGGTAGGAACCTCTGCCAATCAGAGCGGAAACATGTACAGCGTAATCAGCTCTCTTACCCAGGCTCAGGCCAGGCTGATCATGTTCCAGACCAGTGCAAGGTCATCCGATACCTATAACGATTTCGTATTAATGGCAGAAAATGTAGTCACTAATACTGCAAAGAACATTGCCGAACTTAAAAAACAAAAGATTATCAACCAGAGTGATGTTCTTACTAAAAATAACTTTAACCTTGTAGAGGGCGATGAAGGATTCTTCTCGCTGGATTATCCGAAACAGAGTATGTCCCAGGGATTTGTAATCTTCCCTAAAAAAGGAGACGTAGCAACACCCGGTTACCTGAAAAAATCGGTAGACAGCCTTATAGCACAGGTTACTTTGGATAACCAGACCATTGACAAGTCTCTGAATGACTATTTCCATTCTTCAGTAGGCGCCGGAAGAACAGATGTAGACCTGAAATATAAATACCTGTTCCCAGGCCTTACCAATCCGGTTTCTGCAGGAATTGCAGCCCAGCTGATCAACTACGGGAACCCGTTCCTTGTAAAAGGCTATATCCCGAAAGAGCTGAAAGACTTTAAACCGGGTATAGAAAAAGGAATTCTTATTTCTGAAACAGAATATGATAACCTGAAGAACTTCTACACGGAAGTTTACCTTAAAACAGAGCCGGAAAGAGCAGATTTCAACCAGTCGAGAGCTATTAAAGAATATATCAAGATTCTTAAAAAATACAATCCGACTTTAAAATTCTTAGATAAATCCGAGCTGTATGAAAAACCAATGTCATATGCAGTAGGATTAAGTACCGGATTCGATAACTCTGAAGATGAGCTGATGTCGAAATACAAACTGAAAGGCTGGAAAAAATCTAAGATTGTTTTAAAAGAGACAGCCAGAGCATACTTTAAAAGCTATAAACAGCTGGCAGAGCACATGCTTTCCCACAGAAACAATCCGGCTGTGAAAATCCAGCAGAACGGACAAACCTTCTATTGGCTGAATGAGTACTTTATGCCGACTACCCAAACCGTAGACGAGCCGGAGTACACCAAACATTAATCGTTCATTGAATCATATCAAAAGCAGGAGTATTACTTCTGCTTTTTTATTTTGTAAGGATAAGTGATACATTGGAACAAATTCAGAAAAAGTTTTAAAGCTTTTACTTTTTTAAACATCAGATCTGGAATTCGACATTTTAAAGCTCAATTTTGCATTTAAAAACCAGTGTATTTCTCATTGAAGTGTAAAATGTCTTGTTTTTGGTGTATATCCCTAAAACTGCAAACCCTTTTACAGTGACATCTGGCAAAGATTCTTAAATCAAAAGTCGTAGAATTACTACAAAATATGAAATTTATGGAGAAATACTTTTGAGATAAAAATAACCGTTCTATATTTGTTAAACAATCACACCACATCACAAAATATTAATCATTGATAAAATGCACAATCATGACGGAATTCAAAGAATCATAAATGACGGGGAATAACAGAAGTTATGGAAACTGAAATACAATGATGATCTGCGGATTGTGCCACTTAATGAAGACACACTATTACACATCAACATTCATAAAAAAGATCGTCCCCAAAGGCGGTCTTTTTGTTTAAAAAGTAAAAAACTATTTTGATTTACCATTAAGAAAACTTATTACTTCTCTGATCAAAGAATTAACTACCTTTATCTTACGTACATTTTGCATAAAAAAGATATATTTGTAAAAAGGTAAGTTTTGACAGATAACACCAAATAATCTGATACAAAAGAAACACAAACATATTAATATTAGAAAATTATAATGGGAGTACTAGTAACCAACGAAACAGTAAAACAGCTATTCCATATTGCCCAGTCAATAGCAAAGGAAAATTATAATGCCACCTATGGCGGCCCGCATATCCTGCAGGCATTAATGCATAAAGATATCGGCCTTAATGAATTCCTGAAAAATATTGATAAAGATCCCGGATATTTTTACGAATGGGCAGATGTCCGTATTGAAGAATATCCGAAAACAGCACATCTTCCGGATGAAGTACGCCCGGATGATGCTGTAGATACCCTTACAGAAGAAGCAGACGATATCAGGCTGAAACTCGGGCTGGACGAGATCACACCGATCTGCATCCTTACTGCGATTGTAAAACCTGAAGTTGTTTTTTCCCTGCAACAGCTGAAATCACTCCCTCTTAGAGAACACGAAATTTTCAATTTATACAGAAAAGATACCCCTTTCGCAGTATCCGAAGACGGTAATTTTTCTTCACTTTTTTCAAACGGGTCAGATTATACGGATTCTTCATTTCCGTCAATCAAAAGCTACTGTGTAGACAGAACTGCACAAGCCAGAAAAGGAGACCTTGAAAATATCATAGGAAGAGACAAGGAGCTGAGAATGCTTGTTGAAATCCTTTGCCGAAGAAGCAAACCGAATGTAATCATCATCGGTGAGCCGGGTGTAGGAAAAACCGCTTTGGTAGAAGGCTTTGCCATAGAAATCACCAAAGGGAATGTTCCTGAAATGCTTAAAAACGCAACACTCCTTGAGCTGGACACGGGAGCATTATTGGCCGGAACTTCCTATAAAGGCGAAATCGAAGACCGCCTGAAAAAAGTAATCAATGAATGTAAGAAAATAGAAAAGGCAGTTCTTTTCATAGATGAAATTCATACCCTTTTAGACCCTAAAGGAAGCATCGGAAATGTAGCTAATCTTCTTAAACCGGAACTGGCAAGAGGCGAGATTACAGTAATCGGGGCCACAACCCAGGAAGAATACAGGAAAATTATCGAACCGGAGCAGGCCTTTAACCGTCGTTTTGAAGTATTGACTGTGAACGAGCCAGACGAACAGACCTGTGTGAAAATGATTGACGTTCTTCTGGACGGCTACAAAAAACACCACGGTATCGAAGTAGAAAAAACAGCCATCCCTGAATGTGTACGTCTTGCCAAAAGATATGCAAAAGGAAAAAAGCTGCCCGATGCAGCCATTGATTTGCTGGACCGTACTATGGCCGCCATCAAAATGCTTGATGAACTTTCGGAAAAAGAACTGGCAAGCTGGAAAGAAACCTATGAAGCTATTTTAAAAGAAGAATTTACCGACAGTAAAGACCAGGCTAATGAACTGATCTGGAATTATAACCTTCTGAGAGACAAAATAAGCCCGATTCTGTGGGGTTCACTAAATGAGCAGCCTGTTATTGACAATTCCATGCCTGTGGACCAGATCCACAAGATCATTGACGATACTTATGCTGAACTTTTACAGCATGCCGCTAAAAAAAGAGAAAAAGTAGACCGTCTGGAGCTGGCAGCAGTAATGGCGGCAAAAACCAATATCCCGATCGGGAAAATCCAGGCTCAGGAAAAGGAAAAACTTCTGAATATGGAATCCCTGCTGTTAAACAGGGTAGTAGGACAGGATCATGCCTTAAAGATCCTTTCAGACGCCATCGTTGAAAACCGAAGCGGATTGAACAAACCGGGACAGCCTATCGGGTCATTCTTCCTTCTGGGACCTACCGGAACAGGGAAAACCGAGCTGGCAAAATCTATGGCAGAGCTCCTTTTTAACGACGAAAAAGCTATGGTACGTTTCGATATGTCTGAGTTTAAAGAAGAACATTCCGCAGCGTTACTGTACGGGGCGCCTCCGGGCTATGTCGGTTACGAAGAAGGGGGAATGCTGGTTAATAAGATCAGACAGCAGCCGTATACCGTTGTTTTATTTGATGAAATTGAAAAAGCCCACCATTCCGTGTTTGATGTATTCCTTCAGATCATGGATGAAGGAAAAGTTCACGATAAACTGGGAAAAGAAGGTGACTTCAGCAATGCTCTGATCCTTTTCACTTCCAACATCGGAAGCGAAGAGATTGTGAAGCAGTTTGAAGAAGGAAAAGTTCCGGAATCCTCTTCACTGATGCAGATTATGTCTAATTCAGGAAGATTCAGACCGGAGTTCTTAGCCAGAATTACAGAGATTATTCCTTTTGCACCGATCACCGAATCTATTGCAGAAAGAATTTTCAATATCCAGCTGAAATCACTTCATACATCTTTAACGAGATTGGGAATGACCTTAAAAATCAGTGATGAAGCAGTGAAAAACCTGGCACTGGGAGGATTCAGCAGCAAATACGGAGCAAGACAGATCTCAGGAGTGATCCGTGCCCAACTGGCGAGACCTATCTCCAAAATGATCGTAAGAGAAGAAGTGAAATCCGGGCAGACCATTCATGTAGACTGGAACACGGAAGAAGAAAAGTTAACCTGGAAAGTAGACGGATAATACACAGAAGGCTCATGGGTGGTTTAGCCTCTTAGCCTTTTTGCCTTTTAGCCATAAAAACATATTAAAAAATGAAAACCGCATTCAGAAATATCTTTACAGCACTTATGCTGACAGGAAGTTTTGCGATGATGAACGGACAGTTTCTGGAACCTTCAGACACTTCAGAAAGTAGTGTAAGGAGGTATAACAATATTATCAATGCCAATAAAGAAATCGTTGAATTCATCGAATATTCATTGGTACAGAAGGGACTGCCCAGGCATTTAAGAAACCTTGCCCTGATAGAGTCACATTTCAACAGAAATATAACCTCAGGAGCCGGAGCAGTAGGAATATGGCAGTTTATGACTGCGCACGCCAATCAATACGGACTTACGGAGCAGAACCGTACCGATGTGTATAAAAGTACAAAAACAGCAGTAGTTTCCCTTGGAAATCTCTATAAAAAGTATGGCGACTGGATCACAGTGGTAGCAGCCTATAACTGCGGTGAGGGAAATATTGCCAAAGCAATGCAGAACGCAGGTTCTACACAGTATCACATATATTCCAAATACCTTCCTGCGGAGACAATCAATCACGTAAAAAAATACCTGAATGCCTGTTATGCAACCGGTGAGCTGGAAAGTGTTTTGAATAACTATAATTCTGCAAGGCTTAATAAAGTTTTCTTTACAGAAGGCGGGAGTGGCAGAAACAATGCCGCACCTCTTCAGGAAACCGAAATTAATGCAGGATTCAATCTGGATATCATCGCTGATGAACTGGATGTGGATAAGAGTGAAATTCTTGCCTGGAATCCCGGAATTACTGAAGAATTACAAAAAAAGGGCGAGAGTCTTTTATATCTCCCCACCGATCTTATGCCGGACTTTCTCCTGAAAAAAAATAAAATCCTTTCCCGTTCCATAAGGGAGGGAGCCCATGTACAACAGCAATAAACTAAGATGATTATATTCTACAGCCGTCCTATTTTTAGAGACGGCTTTTTTATATGATTTCAATTTTAAACTTGTTAAAAACAAGCTAATGAATCTTAAAAAAATCTTAATATTTCTCGTTTAAGTGTAAAATGATCTTATTAATCGTAGTTTTTAATTTGATTCAAATAATTAATAATCAATACATTGAGTGTGTTGTTTAAATCTATTGTCGTAGAATTACTACATCAAATCGTAGAATTACTACAAAATTTCAAATTTATATTCAAAAGGTTTTTTATTAAAATATGACGTTTTATCTTTGCTATACAATCAATCACCAAATCACAAAATATTAACGATTAAAATTTACAAATCATGGCAGCAAATTCAAGAGGAATCTTAAAATTCAACGGAGGAGAAGAGCAAAAATTATTAAAGCTTAACTACAGCGTATCCAGATCTACAGACGTTTCAGGACGTGTAGCATCGGATCCCTCCAATGCACTGATCAAAATTACAGTAGAAGCTACTGAAAAATCGGACATCCTTGAAAGCTTACTGAATGGAAAGTACAAGCCTACAACAGGTGAAGTTACTTTCAACAAATCTCACGAAGAAGGTACGCTTACTACCCTGAAGTGGGAAAACGGTTATGTGATCCAGCATGAAGTAGACTTCGACGCTGTTGACGAAAACAGTATGCTGATCAGTTTCGTTGTTAGTGCAGAAGTTATCACTTTAGGTAACTCCGAGTACCGCGGAATGTGGCCTTCATCAGGTCATTAATCCTGAACAATCATCTTAGTAAAAATAAATTGGTACAGGATAGTGTATTCGAAAGAATATACTATTCTGTTTTTGCCATATTTGGACATATCACGTTCAAAATGGTCCTTCGGAATCTTATTATAAGCGTTACGTAAGGATTGAAAGCTGCCTCCGTATTTGCCGGAAGCTATTCAGAATTTATTATAATTTAAACAAAACACTTATTATGTTTAAAGATGATCAATCGATAAAAGTACAGGGTCCGAAAGGCGGTATAAAAGATATAGCAGCAGAGCAGCTTAACAATGCTGAAGATCTTGCTGTACAAAAAGCAGAGGATAAGCTTCACAAAGCGGATGAAGCCATTAAAAAGTCTGCAAAAAAAGCACAGGACATTTATTCCGGCTCTTCCCAGAGCACTAAAATGTTTATGAACCAGACTATGGTTCCCAACGATCCATCCGTTACCGAAAACAAGGTATGGTCCAAACAGCCCACTTCCAAAATACATAACGCACAGGCTATCCCGGAAAGTATTATTGCAGGAATCAACCGGGTGGTTATGCTTGATATTGTAGTGGAAGGGCAGGTAATCAGGCACTTCAAACATTTTAAGCTGGTTCAGAGTGCTTCAAAGCATCACGAATTCAGTCTTGTTCTTGCTTATGACACCTTAGGAAGTGCAGAAAACCATAATTTACAGGAAGCACAAAGCTTTTTAGGAAAAAGAATCACAGTAGTATTTAAATATAAAGACATTGAGCAGGGCCCCGAACGTAACTTTGTGGGCGTTATTACAGAAGTAGGATTCAGTCAGGAAAAAGGAAGCCTTGGAAATATCGTTCTTAAAGGATTCAGCCCGACTGTACTTTTGGATGCCGCACCTCACATTCAGAGTTTCGGGGGCGGGCAGGAAGTGAGCCTGAACAGTATTGCCGATCATGTCATTAAAGAAGGGTTGGGACAAAATAAGTTCGATTTCAGGGTAGATGCCCAGCATGGAAACGTTCCTTACAGCTCCCAATATGAAGAAACCCATTATAATTACCTGGCAAGAATTGCTGAAGCCTACGGTGAGCAGTTTTATTACGACGGGGAAGTCCTTCATTTCGGAAAACTTCCGCCACAGGAAAAACCGGTAAAGCTTACCTATGGAAGCAGTGTAAGCGATATTGCTATCAAAATGAGGGCGCAACATGTAAGCCCTAGCTTTTATGGCTATAACAGCAGTAAAAATGAGAAACTTGTTACAGGCAGCTCGAAGATCAATCATACTTCAGATATTGCCAAACGGGCTTACGAAATATCAGAAAAAACCTTTAAAACCCCTTCTTTACGGGTAGCTCCCATCAAAGCCACATCATTTATGGATATTGATGCTTCCCAGAAAGGAACGGCAGGAAGCAAAGCATCAGAGGTTTTCATTACTTCAGGGTCTACGACTGTTCCGTTCTTATATCCCGGATGTACGGCAGATATTGAAATGCGAAAAACAGATACCAACGATACTTCTTATTTTACCAAATTAATGATCGTGGAAGTGATCCATGAAGTTAATGCAAGAGGTTATTATGACGGTACTTTTGAGGCTATTGCGGCAGATACGGGATTTATTCCCCGCCCGGAATTTGATACCCCGAAAGCAGAACCGCAATTTGCCAAGGTAATTTCCAATACCGATCCTTTAAACCAGGGAAGGGTGAAAGTTCAGTTTGACTGGCAGGGAGGGCCGGACACTACCGAATTTATACGGGTAATGACTCCTGATGCAGGAAGCAGCGATAAAGTAAGTAAGAACAGAGGATTTATGGCTGTTCCGGAGGTTGGCGATCAGGTTATTGTCAATTTTGTGCATCAGCATCCGGACCGTCCGTTTGTTATGGGAGGAATGTTCCATGGTGGAATCGGAGGCGGAGGCGGAACCGGTAATAACATCAAAAGCTTAAGCAGCCGAAGCGGAAATAAGTTAGAATTAAATGATGGTGAAGGTTCTGTTTTTCTGACTGATCAGGGCGGCGCCAATATGAAATTTGACGGTGCTGGAAATGCGCAGACCAATGCCAATAATAACAAAACAGTCAACGTAGGAAACAATAATACAGTCAATGCCGGAAGTACGAGTTCTATTAATGTAGGTGGAAAAGATGGCGGAGCGGCTAATTCGGTTTTAAAAATGGATGCCAGCGGAAACATATCGGTGGAAGGAAAAACAAAAATTGAATTAAAAGTAGGCGAAAACAGCATTACCATCACCAAAGAAGGAATCACTATTTCTGCCAAAGAAGGAATGCTGGATTTGAATTCGCTGCAGAATGCTTTATTGGTAACGCAGGATAAGCTGAGTATTCACAGTCAGTCGATCACTTCCATCAATGCAACAGGGGATCTGTTTATTACCGGAAGTAAAGTCGATATTAACTAGTGTTGGTCAATTTATTCTAAAAAAACTTAGCAAGGCATGGCATTGGAACCGAATCATGAAGAAAACAATGACTTATCAGGATTTAAATATGCCTGGTATAAAAAAGCAGAATATCAAATCAATATAAAGTCCTATCTTACATTAGGAACTGGAAAAGCAAACCAGACAGAAATAGAACAAGACTGGACCATCATACCGGGAGAATACAACCACATCGCTGTTGAGTCTTCTGCCCAGAGATATATTCAGTCAGACGGCCAGATGCAGGCTTTTTATGAAATTCTTGAAAAAATAAATAAAGCGACGGAGGTGGTAGAATTATCTTTGAATACAGATAAAAGCATTAATGAAGTCACCAACAAGGATGAAATTTTAAGGAAGTGGGAAGAGATAAAAAAAGACCTGCACTTTTTTGAGCTGGTAAAAGAAAGTTATAAAACCTTTATTCAGATCTACGATAAAGAGTTTAATAATATAGATCGTAATATAGGACGTAATTTATTGTACCAGATTATGTTTTACCCTTTACCGGTATTTGCAGGAGGAAGTTTTACCTATGAGATTCCTGTAAGAACTACTTTATCTACGCTTTTTCCCGGAGAAGAGTTGAATTACAGCTCTGCTTACAGAATTTCCGGAAACAAAGAAGGAGGATATACGGTAAAGCTGGAAGGAAAAAGTAAGGAAAGCCAATCCCGGTTTGAAAATGTATACAAGGAAAAATACCAGAGAACCCTGGTCAATCCTTTGGAGTACAAGTATGCAATAGAAGGAGAATATATTTATAATCAGGATTCAGTACTCTCGGAAGTCTTATTTCACGTGAAGGAAGAGCTTAATGAAAAAATGATATATGTCTGCAGATATCATATAAGGTTAAATAAAAAGTAACAATTAATCTACGATCGCTATGAGTCAATTATATATCGCACAAGGTACTCCGCTTATCTGTAGTAAAGGCAGAAGGCTTATAGGAATTGGAGTCAGTTCCCAGTCTTCAGTAAATTTGAAAAAAGGGGCCAAACTAATGGCTACGGAGGACGACCGTTTTAAAGACAATTTTATTTGTCCTGAAATGATGATCGCCGGAGCTTTAGCCGGAGTTGCTGTAGCAGCAGCTTTTTCCGGAGGACTTTTTGTTTTAGCCGCCGCGGCCTGGGCTGGAAGTGCTCTTATTGATGACTGCCTGAATATCTGTTCATTTCTATGCAAAGGAAGTGATTGGAAAAACACCCATCCAAAAGTTAGAATTGAAAAGAAAAAACCTTTACTTCAAAATTCCAGTTTACATTGTTTCATAGGAGGAGAGGTTACTTTTCATCTACCGGTTGTCCAATTACAGGAAGCTGTTACTGCCAGTAAAATGGCTCAGGATTCTTACGAAGATAATAAAGGACAAAATACTGCTATAGGCGGATATACCCGAATCAATACTGATGATCAGAATGAATTGGATAAATTATTCGGACCTGGAGTATTAACAAAAAAAGATTTTAATACAAATAAAGATAACGGTTTCTTTTCGTCTTTGTACTACAATAAAGATACTGGAGAATATTTTGTAGCTTTTAGAGGCTCGGAGGCCGGTGATCAGTTTGTAAAAGACTGGGTAATAGAAGATGGAGGACAAGCCTTTGGCTTTAATACACCTCAGATAGAAAAGACGAGAAACCTTGCCAAAAAGATGAATGAGGCAACTAACGGAAAAGTGAAATTTACGGGGCACTCATTAGGAGGAGGAAATAGTGCTATGGCTTCCTACTATACAGGACTTCCTGGTTATACTTTCAATGCCAGAGGAGTACATAGTAATACCCTGAAGTATCTTGATGAAAAGAAAGCTGTAGGATCAACTTCAAATATCATCAACTATAGTACAAGCAATGATATCCTCAACGGATTGCAAAATAACAGGGAAGGATTACTTGCTACATTGGCATTTTCAAGAATTCCCGGCCTTAATAAAATTGCTTTAGTAGGTGGTCTTACTGGAGCGGCACCAAGAGCCTTAGGAGAACAACATGAAATCTTCGGATATATTGAAGATAATGAAGGGCTTGGTATTAAAACCTTAGGAAGTGGACATGGTGCGTATGCAGATGCACTTCAGGCTATGGTAGCCAATATTAATACAGACGTTGTAGCAAATAATTCATAATATGAAACCAATTATTTTACTAATACTTTACACCATGACATTTTTTTCCTGTTCAGATTTTAGTCTCAGATCTCGTAAAAAAGAAAATAGAAACCAGTATCCTCCTTCAAAAATGTTCAAAGGAGACGGTTTATTAGCTGCTCAAAAAATGTTTGATGGAGATCTTGCCGGTATGAAACAAGTTATTAAGGAAAAAAACATTGATCTGAACAAATTACAGGAAGAAACAGGATATACATTGCTTATGTATGCTTCTATCATTGAAAACCTTAATGCAATGGAAGATCTGCTGAAATTGGGTGCTGATCCTAATATTATAGTTCCTAATGAAGGATTAGAATCTCCTCTAAACCATGCAGTAGCCCTTAATAACTATGAAATGCTTCAATTGCTTTTTAAGTATAAAGCTAATCCTAATCCTGCTTTAGGAGATTCCCCGTTATGTGACGCTATGATGATTGGAGGGCTTGAGAATACTGAAAGAAAAATGATCGATTATTTGATTCAGAATGGTGCTGATATTAATAATATCTCTTTTAATGGAAGTAATATTATGGAAGCAGCAGCAAGAGATGATCTAAACATTGCTATTTATTTTTTGGAAAAAGGGGGACAGCCTGTTATTTCTGGAACGAATATTTGTCCGATGGCTAGCTATATTCAGTTTGAGGAAGAAAATCAAAGGAAGTTTAATAAAACGGAAAATTTAAATGAAATATTAGCACTAAAAAAACAGCTCATTGAAAAATACAATGTTCACTTCCCTTACCAAAAAGATACAATAGCAGAAGCTAAGCTTAGAATAAAGTTGTATGAAAATTTAAGCCCTAAAGATAAAATATCAGTAAACTTCAAAAAGAATTACGGTGAAAACCGGTATCAGGAAGATTTGGCTATTGTAAAAGGAAAATAAAGAAAACCGGAACAACACATAATCAAATATAAAAAATCAGATCGGAAGGTCTGATTTTATTTTAATATTTCCCATTATAGTGTAAAAATGTGGGTAGATTAAATCCTCTTAAAAACACTATTTCCACCTTAAACAGGCATTTACAGTATTATGTTAACTCAAAAGTCGTAGAATTACTACATCAAATCGTAGTATTACTACAATATTTCAGATTTGCACCCAAAAACTTTTTCCTTACCCGGATCGGGTCTATCTTTGTTCTGTAATCAATCACTATTCACATAATATATAACATTTAAAACCACCAAACATGGCAGCAAATTCAAGAGGAATCTTAAAATTCAACGGAGGAGAAGGTCAGAAACTATTAAAACTTAACTACAGCGTATCAAGATCTACAGACGTTTCAGGACGTGTAGCATCAGATCCTTCAAACGCGTTGATCAAAGTTACAGTAGAAGCTACCGAAAAATCTGATATTCTGGAAAGTTTATTAAACGGAAAATATAAGCCTACAACTGGAGAAGTTACTTTCAACAAATCTCATGAAGAAGGTACGCTTACTACCCTGAAGTGGGAAAACGGATACGTGATCCAGCACGAAGTGGATTTCGATGCAATTGACAGCAACAGTATGCTAATCAGCTTCGTGATCAGTGCAGAAGTTATCACTCTTGGTACTTCTGAGTATCGTGGAATGTGGCCTTCATCCGGTCATTAAGAAGACCCAAGTCTTTTATTAAAAAATAACATCAGACAGAACAGCAGAAATGCTGTTCTGTTTTTTTATGGAAACTGCAGTATTTTGGATAGCAGATATCAAACATGAGATATAAAAAGGTTGAGATTGAGTTGGACTCTAAAATCCTCCAACTCTTACCCTCACCTCAAAACTCACAATTCATTACTTATTAATCCGAAGAAATATTCCTATTTTCTTATATTTGTTCATTATAGACATTATGGACGCAACACAAGATAAAAGACTCTTTCTCATCGATGCTTATGCGATGATTTTCAGAGGATATTACGCACTGATCAGGAACCCAAGGCTTACCAGCAAGGGGTTGGATACTTCTGCTATTTTCGGGTTTACCAATTCCCTGATCGAGTTGATCAGGAGAGAAAAACCAACCCACCTGGCAGTTGTTTTTGATGTAGGGCAGGCGAGTGTAAGAACGGATGACTATTCGGATTACAAAGCCAACAGAAGCGAAACTCCTGAAGCGATCAAGATTGCTATTCCATACATTCACAGAATTCTGGAGGCGATGCATATTCCCATCCTGGGAGTTGAAGGGTATGAAGCAGATGATGTGATAGGAACCATTGCCTGTAAAGCAGAAAAAGAAGGATATACCACTTTCATGGTTACACCGGACAAAGATTTTGCCCAGTTGGTGACAGATAAAATTAAAATCTATAAACCCGGCTTAAAGGGAGGCGATATAGAAATTCTGGGAGTAGAAGAAGTAAAAGCAAAATACGAAATAGAAGATCCCAAACAGGTCATCGATTTTCTTGCCATGATGGGGGATGCCGTAGATAATATACCCGGATTAGAAGGTGTAGGAGAGAAGACAGCCATGAAGTTCCTAAAAGAATTCGGAAATATAGAAACCCTGCTGGCGAATACGGATAAGCTGAAAGGAAAACTTAAAGAGAAAGTGGAAGCTTCTGCAGAAAGAGGAATTTTATCAAAAAAATTAGCAACGATTATATGCGATGCACCGATAGAATTCCATCAGGAGCAGTATGATCTTGATACACCGGATTTTGAAAAAGTAAAAGAAGTTTTTGATGAAATTGAATTCAGAAGACTGTACGAAAACCTTTACCGTGCCTTTGCCTCGGCTTCTGTAGAAACTGTGGTAGTAAGTGAAGTTGAGATCAAACAGACCGCTGCTGTTACAGAACTAAAAGGACAGGTAATGCAGCTGGATCTTTTTGCCAATTTTGAAGAACTCGATCAGGCAACTTCCACCAAAAGTTCTATTGAGCATAATGACCATCTCTACCAGTTTGTTAACAATCCGAAAGCCCAAAAAGTTTTGGTAGACAATTTATTAAAGCAGAAAGCAGTTTGCTTTGATACAGAAACCACTTCATTGAATGAGCTGGAAGCAGAACTCGTAGGAATGAGTTTTTCCTACAAAAAAGGTCTGGCTTATTACATTCCGCTATCTGAAGATAAAGGAGAAGTGCTTCAGACCCTGGAAATTTTCAGGCCTTTCTTTGAAAAGGAAGACCTTTTGAAAATTGCACATAATCTGAAATTCGATTATAAAATATTAAAGCAGTACGATATCACAGTAAAAGGGGCCATGTTTGATACCATGATTGCCCATTACCTGCTGAACCCGGACGGAAGGCACGGAATGGATTACCTTTCCGAAGTCTATCTCAACTATAAACCGGTTTCCATTGAAACCATTATTGGAAAAAAAGGTAAAAAACAAGGGACTTTCAGAGATGCAGACCTGAGAACACAAACCGATTATGCAGCAGAAGATGCCGACGTAACGTTCCAGCTGTACGAGCTCTTTGCTCCGCAGCTGAAAAAAGAAAATCTGGAAGAGCTTTTCTTCAACATCGAAATGCCGTTGATGGAAGTTCTGGCAAAAATGGAACTCGCCGGTATTTCACTCGATGAAAAATGGCTGGCCCAGGAAAGCGTAGATCTTGAAAATGACCTTAGACAGCTGGAATCTAAAATTTTTGAGCTTTCCGGAGAAGAATTCAATATGAATTCTCCCAAGCAGCTCGGAGAAATCCTTTTTGAAAAAATGCAGCTGGATCCTAAAGCCAAGAAAACAAAAACAGGACAGTATGCAACTTCAGAAGATGTTCTTCAAAAGCTGAGTTCAAAACATGAAATCATCAAGCATATCCTGGAATACAGAACCTACCAGAAATTAAAATCTACCTACGTGGATGCACTTCCTTCGCAGATCGATAAGCAGGATGGCAGGGTACATACCAATTTCTCCCAGACTACAGCTGCTACAGGACGTCTTGCGAGTGTAAACCCCAATCTCCAGAATATTCCGATCAGAACACTGCGCGGACAGCAGATCAGAGGGGCTTTTGTGTCCGGCGAAGGCAAAAAGATCATCTCTGCCGATTATTCGCAGATCGAGCTTCGTTTGATTGCTGAGATTTCAGGAGAAGAGAATATGATCAAAGCTTTCCAGGATGGAGAAGATATTCACGCATCAACGGCTGCTAAATTGTTTAAAATTCCTCTGGAAGAAGTTTCCAAAACCCAGAGAAGCCAGGCCAAGACCGTTAATTTTGGAATTATTTACGGACAGGGAGCCTTTGCATTGGCAGAACAGACCGGTCTTTCAAGGACCGAAGCTAAGCAGATGATCGAAGCCTATTTCGAAACCTATCCGAAACTAAAGGAATATATGGCGGAACAGGTAAGCAAAGCCCGCCAGATAGGGTATGTGGAAACAATTTTAGGAAGAAAACGTCATTTAAAAGATATCAATTCCAATAATTTTGTGGTAAGAGGCCATGCAGAAAGAAATGCCGTAAATGCACCGGTTCAGGGAAGTGCTGCTGATGTAGTGAAGCTCGCTATGATCAAAATTGATAAAGAGCTTAAAGAACAGCAGCTGCAGACTAAAATGCTTCTTCAGGTGCATGACGAACTTATATTTGAAGCTCCGGCAGACGAGATTGAAGCAGCTTCAAAACTGATCAGAACCGAGATGGAAAGTGCT
This sequence comes from Chryseobacterium oranimense, assembly GCF_900129755.1. Classification (GTDB taxonomy): domain Bacteria; phylum Bacteroidota; class Bacteroidia; order Flavobacteriales; family Weeksellaceae; genus Chryseobacterium; species Chryseobacterium oranimense. Next base: position 230,482 of record NZ_FQWT01000005.1, on the reverse strand, counting down.
TTGAAAACACAGGTACCTTTACTGGTAGAAGTGGGAGTCGGGAATAACTGGCTGGAAGCACATTAATAAAATAGTACATAATTAAAATAAGGTGGGTTGTTGGCTCACCTTATTTTTTTTGATTTCAATTTTATTCAGATAAATTATTTTAAACAAAAAGAAGACTAAAAACTTTAGCCTTCTAAAACTTCCTGCCTATGCGGAAAATTTTGTGTAATCATTTTTCACCTCATTGATTTTACCTTCGTCTCGGTTTTTTTTAAGATCTGTATTTCAAAAGAATGACGCTTCATTCAATTCAATACCAGATAAAGATAAGAAGTTTTAACTTCCTGTGAAATACTACTTTTGTATTAATTGTAGAAAAAGACTCAAATATTTTCATGATTCTTCATTGACATCCTTCAGTTTTGTAAGGTTTTCAAGAATATTAGGAACAAATCTTTCGGCAAAACCAGCCAGAAATGACCAGACGAGAAGCTTTGCCAGAGCCGCGGGAATGTAAATGATATAGTAAAATTCATCAGCATTGGGAAACAATGTGCCGCCAATCATCTCACCCATGAAAATCAGCGAAAGGATAAAGGCGAAAACCGCACCTATGGTTTGTATGGAAATCAGTTCCCTGATGGTTATTTTATGATTAAAAGCACCCGATCTTCTTGCCCGGGTAATAAGGCTTACTGCTGCACCCAAAGCCCCGAAAGATAAAGCGGCACTGAAAATGGAAACTCTTGTAAGCAGTTTAAACTGCCTGGACTCCGCATTGTCTGTCCAGTTTTTTACAACGATGGTTTTTCCTTCTTCATCCATGTTTTCAAAATTAGAGGAATGGGGCTGGCCCTTCAGATATAAAAAATAAATAAAAGGCAGGCACAGGAAAATGCTGTACAGGATAGCAGTAATGATAAAAGGACTTGTATTTTCCTTACCTAAGAGTCCGAAATGTAGAGTTTTCATGATATTGTTGTTTTTAATTCTATTGTTGTATCTACAAATTTCGAATGATTACAAACGACTATCAATTACCCTTTCTCGCTATTTTTATAACTGTATCATTCAGCATGCACAGATCTGTAGACTTTTTGCACAATATCTTCGGGAGATGTTTTTTCAAATACGTACCTTTCTTTTTTGAGATGAAAAGTTTTGGATTCTGACGGCATTTCCTCTTTCATGGTATTTACCGTTTCAAGGATTAGTTTTCCTTTCACAGGCTCATAATAAAGGGCAGAGTGGGAGCCGGCTCCCATATTGTAAGTCTCGATATAGGTAAGAATAAGGTCTCCGTTCAGGTATTTAAACCTGCTGAACTGGTTTCCATACGGTCCGATATCATAAAGGTTGATATTCAGTTCTCCGTTTTCAATGGAAATATCCTCCGGGTCATGCATTTTATAGCCGGCTTCATTATACTCATCAGGAAGAACCGTATCCGAAATCTTATCCAGTCTATATGTTTTATCAGTATTTTTTATCAGGATCATCATTTTCCTGGCAGCCAGCGTATCTTCTTTTTTTCTGATGACAAGAGCCCTATCAGAAAGTCCATCCAGATTAAGGTCTCCTTCCGCATCGTACTGGATTTCATATCCTGCAGGAACAAGATCAGACGGTTTGTTACTTTTAAAAGAGGAAGTTGATGCTCCAGAAATCCGATAAGTTGCTGTATCTGACTTAATGACGTTTTCTACAGCGTTTTTTTTCTGATCAGTAACCGTTCCTTTCTCTTTCTTGCAGGAATAGAGCAGGAGAAGGAATGAAGCGATTAGATGGATGATCTTTTTCAATGGGTTTTGTTTTTATATAAATTTTAGTCTCTAATAATTGATTGCCTATTTAACTCCCGGGTTCTGTTTTTTCTTCAGGTTGTCAATCTCTTTTTCCATTGTTTTTTTCCAGTCTTTTCCATTCCTTTTTTCAAGGTAGGAATTGGTGATTTCGGTGTACTTTTCCCGGGCTATTATATCCATTGCATCAATAATACACCCGGTGTTTTTTGAAATGATGCCATATTTTTTATAAATTCCATCTATCTTCCGGGTGGTTTCCTCATCATAGGGAGGAAGAAGAAATCCGCCATATCTCATGACGATCTGATCTTTTTTAATATCATTTTCAGCTTCCCGGGTATAGTTTTTTTCCAGGTTGCTAAGCTCTCTTTTATTTTTTACAAAGGCAGTTGTGGCGGTATAAATAAGAAATACCAGAATCAGAGAGTTTAGCACAGGGAAAATTCGTGAAAATTTGTCCTTAAAACTTAAATTCTTGAAATCCAAACTGCTGATAAGGTAAGAAACAAGAGCTGTTATGGCAAAACCAACCAGCAGGTATTGTAACTGAGATTCTTTAAGTACATACCAGAAATCAAACTGTACAGGATAATTGATTAAATAATACCCTGAGATATAAACTGCAGTAACTAAAAGAATTACAGCTATATTAACAGTAATGAGTGTTTTGTACATATTGGTTTGTGTTTTATAAGAAGATTATAATATTTTTATTGCGGGCTTACTTTTGTATATACAACTTCTTTATCCGTCAGGCCATACACGTTACAATCTTCAGGAGTAAGGTCAACAAGGTCAAAAAACAGATGGAAACTATACGTTCTGCCATTCATAAGCTTGGCATATTGGATGGTTTCTCTGATCGGAATTGTATACCTGTAACTTTCTCCCGGTTTTAGCTTTACTGTTTTTTTTATACAGTCGGTGAAGCAGTCTACATCAGCTGTATAGTCTATTTTATTTTCCTTTTCCCTGATTTTGACAAGCTGTAATCTGTAAGGAGAAAAAATTTTATTGATCTTAACTTTTTTGTTTCCTGCATTCATTACAGACAGCTCTATGATTCCTTTTTCCTGCAGATGAGTGGTGCCGGATTCAAGTTTTAACGTACATTTATTCTGTCCAAATGCAGTTGATGTACAAAATATCAGCAAAATAAATAGAATCTGTTTCATCCGTACTTTATTAAGCCTAAGATAATTAAAATTTTAAATTGCCGATAAAGTAATTTTGCTGAATAATCTAATTTTCAATAGGGATAATTCTTTTTAACTGCTTCAAGTCGGATATTCAGATTCTGCTTTGTATTCTCATTGATATCCGGCCATTTATTGTGATTGTTAAGTGTAAAATTTTTGTATATACTAAGCAGATCCAAAAAATTAGTTTTAAAAAGTTGTGATGTTTCATAAACATCATTCAGGTTAAGTTCAACATGTTCATCAAAACGGTAGAGAAGAAACTGCTCGTCAGAAGTGAGGGATTTTTCATAAGAAATAAAAGTAGCGATTTCAAAAACGGTTTTTAAAATCACTTTTCCATCCTGAAGCATATGATACAAAATTCCTAATACAGCTCTGTAAGTAATTTCCGGATCAGCTTCTGCAGAATTCTTCTTTAAGATTTGAGTGGTATCATGACCATTTGTAGCAGTGGAAAGCTCAATGAATTCATATTCAGATTCATCCTCAGAAGCCAAAATAGAATCAGCCCATGAATTAATAGTACTTCTCTTTATTGCTCCATATTCAAGAAGGATCACAAAAACCTTCAGCAGATTTTCATGATCCTTTATTGCAGCTCTTCCCATATAAGGCTAAACATTATATTCAATCTCGCCGATGTAGTATAAAGCATATTCTTCATCGTTCACGGAAACAGGGTTGGGAATCACATGTTTATTGGCGAAAATAATAGCGTTGACCGGAGTTTCCAGGCCCAGCTGGTTGATCTTTTGTTCCACAATCGGAAGCCATTGGTCGGCATAAGAATAATCTGAAAATTTTTCATAAATCCCTAAGCTTTCATCCTCAAAGCCATACTCCATAAAGTCATAGTCAAACCACTGAATATGTTGTGATTCTGCAAATTTTGAAACGTACAGGTCTTCATTTTCCTCTTCGGTGTAATATCTTTCGTCCTCTTCCGCAAAATCATTAAACTCATCTTCATTTTTAAAATATCCCAGCCAGAAGTGTGAAATCTCTTTCTCCATAAATTATTTTTTAATGTATTGTATGTTATTTTAATCTTTTTAATTGTCCGCTTTCCTGAATAACCTTTTCCAGTCTAGAAAGACTTGTTTTTTCCTGTTTGGCACTCATCAGCCAGTGAATGATCGTCCTTTGATAAGACGGGGCCTGTTTTTTGAAAAAAATCCATGCCTTTTCATGGGCTTTGAACCGTTTCTCATATAACGGATCAAGAAAAATATTCTCATTTTCATGCGAATAGATCCCTGTTTTATCTTCTTTTCTTGCCATGAACGCTTTTTGCCCTTCTTCGGTCATCAGGCCGGCTTTTGTAAGCTCTTCCACTTTTTTAATATTGATAAGGCTCCAGGTACTGTTCGGTTTTCTCGGAGTAAAACGGTTGGTATAGCTCTCCGTGTCCAGAGACCTTCTTACGCCGTCTATCCATCCGAAACATAAAGCCTGATCCACAGACTCGGACCAGTTCATAGAAGGTTTTCCGGTCCCTTTTTTATAAAAACCGACCAGAATTTCTTTTTCCTTTGTATGATTTTCTTCCAGCCACTTTCTGAATTCTTCCTTGGTGGCAAAAAAAGTAGGCGTCATTGTGGATCTTTATTGATGATTTATTTAAACTTTACCTTTCTTAGTGGTTTAAGAATATCGAAAACCTTTTAGAAGTGAGCAGATTTGATATTAAAATGTAATATTACAAAACTTTTCCTTTACACCCGGATTTAAACAATACAAAGCATGTATTAAAAAATAGTAAAATAAACTTTTTTATTGTAATTTTATTCAGGTAAAACTCTACACAATGGAATTCCTTCAGGATCACTACACGGTACAGAACGAGCTGCTGCTGATACTGATCTCCGTCCTTCTTGGATTGCTGATCGGCGCAGAACGTGAATACCGGAACAAATCTGCCGGTCTCCGGACCTTTATCCTGGTATGCTTCGGATCCTGCCTCTTTACCATTCTTTCCATAAAGATCGGGGTGGAAAACCCGGACCGTCTGGCGGCCAATATCATTACCGGGATCGGATTTCTGGGAGCGGGAGTGATTTTTAAAGGCGATAATAAGATTGACGGAATTACCACTGCTACTACCATCTGGGCGACTGCTTCAATAGGAATGGCTGTAGGTTCAGGATACGTTTATCTTTCATTGTTAGGAACCACATTGGTCCTTTTGATCCTGAGTGCCCTTATTTATCTTCAGAATTTTATAGATACCAGCCATAAAATCAGGGAATATAGAATAACTGTTGCCGGATCTGAGGATATTAAGCATTGCGAAAAAATATTTGATGAACATCACCTCAGGCATTTCATGTTGAAACTGCAGTACACACAGGGAAATCTTTCCATTACCTTGAGGCTCACCGGGAAGCATGAAAAGCATGATGAGGTTATTAAAAGCCTCATTAACGATTCTAAAATTACAGCTTTTCAATTTTAGCTAAAACAAAAAAATAAAGGCCTGAGCCTTTATTTTTTCTTGAACACATACAGGTCTTTGTTCGGACCTGTTATTTCTTTACCGTCCATATCCAGCTGAATAAGGACATTTTCACCTACTTTATACTTATAGGCGGCAGTTTTTCCTTTTAAAGTAATGATACTTCCTGCAGCATCCCATTCAAAAGTTCCTTTATCCTGGTTTTTGGAGTTTCTTTCAAGATATTCCTCCGTAATGCTGAACGTTTTATCATTGTTAATGGTAAGCGATGTCTTAATTCCGGGGCAGTCTGCACATGGAACAACGGCTTCATAAGTTCCCGGCCAGTCAAGGGCATTTTCCGAAGTATCACCCGGAGCTGTAGGAGTTGCTTTTGCAATGCTGTCAGATGGTGTGGTCTGTACAGCTGCTGAATCCGTTGTGGTATCCGTAGTTTCAGTCGTTTTTTCTTTAGGGTTACACGATGCTAAAAATGCAGCCGATGCAATGCCCAGAATGAACAATTTGCTATTCATCATGATGAGATAATTTAGATATATTAATAATTTAAGTGCTTTATTTGAAACAAAAACCAAGCCATAGAGGGGAGTCGGAGGGGTGTAGAGTTTGGGAGTTTTAGGGTTTGAGAGTTTGATTGATGTTGCCAGATTCTGGTTAATAGTTAAATTATTGAGGAAACAGTCTGAAATCTGAAATCTCACATCTGAAGTCTTGGTTCTTGATTCTTGACTCTTCATCTCTGCCGTGATATTTCCTCGCCCGCGTAAGGCATATGTATAATATTCTTTGTAAATTGGGGCAAAATTTTGATTATGACAAAAAAGATACTTTTATCTGTATTTCTTTTGCCGGCTGCAATGGCATTTGCGCAACAATATGGAGGAATGTGGATTCCTACAGAGCTGAATGAAAAGGAAATGAAGGATTTGGGAATGAAGATCTCTGCCAAAGATATTTTCAATACCCAGAAGCCAAGCATAAAGGATGCAGTGGTACAGTTTAATGGCGGGTGTACTGCAGAGATTATTTCACCTAAAGGATTATTACTGACCAACCACCACTGTGGTTACGGGCAGATCCAGGCACATTCCACGGTTCAGAACGATCTTCTTTCCAATGGATTCTGGGCTAAAAATCCCGACGGAGAACTTCCGAATCCGGGAGTAAAAGTAGACTTCATTGTAGATATCAAAGAAGTGACAGATCAGATCCTGGAAGGTACAGACAACCTTGTAGAGCCTGAACTGACTAAAAAGATCAATAAAAATATCGAAGTTTATAAAAACTCGCAGAAAATAGAATCCTACCAGTCGATCATTGTAAAATCAATGTATTATGGTAACAAATATTATGCTTTTACCACGGAAACTTACAAAGATATCCGTCTGGTTGGAGCACCGCCTCAAAGCATAGGGAAATTCGGAAGTGATACGGACAACTGGGTTTGGCCTAGACATACCGGAGATTTCTCCATGTTCAGAATTTACGCGGGGAAAGACAACAAGCCTGCAGAATATTCAAAAGACAATGTTCCTTATGTTCCGAAGCATTACCTTCCGGTTTCTATAAAAGATAAGACGGAAAACGATTTTACATTCGTATTCGGTTTCCCGGGTAAAACTACCGAATATCTTCCTGCAGTAGCTGTAGAAAAGATCATGACTGATATAGATCCTGCAAGAATTGCCGTACGTGAGGTGGCCCTGAAAACACTGGACGAGAAAATGCGTACAGATAGTGAAACCCGTATTAAATATGCTTCAAAATATGCTTCAGTAGCCAATTACTGGAAAAAATGGATTGGTGAGGTAGAAGGCTTGAAAAAGTCGAATGCAGTGGAGAAAAAAGTAATGTATGAAGGTTCTCTGGTGGCAAAAAACCATGAGATCAAAGCTACTCTGGATCAGCTGAACAAACTTTACAATGATCAGGCACCCTACGCATTAAACAATGCCTATTACACAGAAGTAGTAAGAAATGCTGAAACATTGAAGCTTGCAGGAGATTACTACGACTATATAGCTTCTGTGGAAGCCGGTAAGATGGACGACAAAGAGCTTACCAAATTAAAAACAAAAGTAACGTCTTTCTACAAAGATTACAGTGCAGAACTTGATGCCAAAGTGACGGCAAAATTACTGACCTTATATGCCAATAAAACAGCTCCTCAGTTCTTACCAATAGGTTTTGCCAAATATAAAGACGAAAACCAGAACGTTCCGGTGATCGAAGAAATGTCTAAAAACTCAATCATCACAGGAAGAGCTCAGGTAAACGGGGCAACCCTTACAGGGGATATTGAAAAAGCATTCTCCAATCAGGACAAGCTGATCAAAACGTTGAAAAAAGACCCTATTTATCAGCTGTATGTTTCCATGAAAGAAACGTATATGAAAAATGCAGATCCTCAGTTTACCTCTCTTCAGGGAAAAATTGATGAGCTTCAAAAGAAATTCATGGCTCAGCAGATGGCTACCGATAAAGACAGAAAATTCTTCCCGGATGCCAACTCTACACTTCGTGTAACGTATGGAAAGGTAAAAGGTTCTACACCGAGAGATGCCGTTTCTTATGGCTATCAAACCCATCTGGCAGGAGTGATGGAAAAATATATTCCGGGTGATTATGAGTTTGATGTTCCTAAAAAACTGATTGATCTTTACAACAAGAAAGATTACGGCATCTATAAAGACAAAACAGGAGATGTTCCTGTAGGATTCACGGCTACCAACCATACCACGGGAGGAAACTCGGGAAGCCCGGCTCTTGATGCCAACGGAAACCTTGTAGGTCTTAATTTCGACAGACAGTGGGAGGGAACGATGAGTGATATTAATTATGACCCGCGTTTCAGCCGAAACATCATGGTTGATACGAAATATATCCTTTTCATCATCGATAAATATGCCGATTCCAAATGGCTGATCGACGAAATGAAGGTGATCAAATAATCCATAAAAGTAATACCTTTAAGAATCTATTTAAATTCCATTTGAATAGATTTTTTTATTTAACAGAGATGAAAGATAAGATCATCAGTTTGCTCGCAGCCTTTGAAACGGAAAACATCGGGAACTCTTTTCCGCTGGACTACTGCCTGCCTGTATATCACTGTGTTTCTGATGACAATTTACCACACATTAAACACATCATTCAGTATAAAAACACCAAACAGTTTGAAGAGGATCTGGATTGTCTTTCAAAATATTTCCAGTTTGTCAGCTGGTCAGAATTTAAAGACTTTGTTAAGGGAAATTTTAAGCCTCAGAAAAAAATTGCCCTGCTCACATTTGATGACGGCTTCAGAGAGTTTTATGATACCGTACTTCCTGTTTTGGAACGGAAAGGGTTCTATGCCTGCAATTTTATAAATCCTGCTTTTATTAATAATCAGGAGCTGATGTTCAGATGTAAGGCGAGCTTAATCATTGATGAAGCGGAAAAAGAAAAGATAGCAGATCCGGAAATCTATAAGATGCTTTCCATGGAAAATCCATCAAAAGAAGACTTTAAGCAACAGGTTTTAAAAATCAGCTATCATCAAAGAGACTTATTGGATCAGCTTACCGAAAAAATGGGAATCGACTGTGATACTTATTTAAGAGAGCATACTCCTTATCTTACAACAGAGCAGTTAAAAACATTGACTCAAAAAGGCTATGGAATTTCCTCCCACAGCTGGGACCATCCAAAATATGGTGAACTTTCATTGAAAGAACAGATGGAAAGTACAGACCGGACTTTTAATTATTTGAAAGAAAACAATTTTATGTATGAGAGTTTTGCTTTTCCCTTCACAGATTTTGGAGTAAAGAAAGACTTTTTTGATGAGCTGTTTAAAAATGAAGAACTATTCTGCTGCTTCGGAAGCGCAGGCGTAAAATTGGACAGTGTTGAGCAGCTTTTTCACAGGATTCCGATGGAAATGGGAACAAGCGGAAAAGAAATATTAAAAAAAGAAATTGCTTATTTCAGATTGAAAAAAATAATCAACAAAAATAAAATAGTGAGAAAATGACGGAGCTGAAGACATTTAACAAAAAACAACTGGAAGATTTCATTTCTTCAGGAGATTTCAGCAGCTTTGATTTTCTTCCCATTTCAGCACACCGGGCAAAATCCCAGATCAGGAATCTGAAGGCTCTGGACGACCAGACGCTTTTGGTTCTGGCCTTTTATGACGGTAAACTGGCGGGATATGTAGGCTGTTTTCCCGATAATTATTTAATCGACGGAAAAATCTTCAATTACGCCTGGCTGAGTACCCTTTTTGTGAGCGAAGAATTCCGTGGGAAAAGGATTGCAAAAACATTGCTGAATAAGATGTTTGAAGAATATGACGGCAATATTATCGCGACAGAATTTACCAGAGAAGCAGAAGCCCTTTACAATATGCTTGGCGTCTTCGAATATGTTTATCCAAAAGCAGGAAAAAGATATTATTTCCGCTCGGATGCAGCAGGTGTTATTCCCGAGAAAAAGCCCGGAACAAAGGCGCTGGCACCTCTTTTCCAGGTCGCTGATGCAGTTGCCAATTCTTTAATTTCATTAAAAAATTCAACTGTCAAAAAGCCTAAGTTCAAATTTGAAACCCTTGATTATATTGATGCCGAAAGCTCAGAATTAATGTCAAAATTCCAGAGCAAAAGGAATGCAGATGAAATCAATGTATTTATAAAAAATCCGTGGGTACTGGAAGGCAGGAAGAAGGATGACCATTACCTGTTTTCGAGCTATGCTGAGGTTTTTAAATATGTTTGGGTAAAAATCTATGATGATAAAAATACTTTGATAACGTGTTCTCTGTTGCAGCTCAGGGACGGAAGCCTTAAGATTCCCTATCTGTTTTCGGAAGCTTCCGGTTTAGACTGTTTTATTGAATTCCTCAGTTATTTTATTGTCAAAAATAAAGTGAAAATTTTAACCAGCTACCAGAAAGAGCTGAATAAAAAACTGGAGGAATCTAAAATATTCCCAAAGATTTACGAACGTGATTTTGAGAGAAGATATATGTTTCATAAACTTCTCATTCAACATCTTCCGGAAGGATTCGATCCGCAGTACCAGGATGGTGATGGGGATTGTATGATGACATAATCGTAAAATTCTTCGGAACTCTTTTTCCAGATACCAATAAAAAAATCGAGAACAGTTCTCGATTTTTTTTATTGAATATATTTTTAGTTTAATGCCCGAAAATTTCTTTTAATGTTAACTCCTTAAAAGTTCCCATCTGATTGACTGCTTCCATATCCAGATTCTCTTTTTTGCCGATAATAGCAGTGTTGAAATGGATAGGTTTAATCTCTGTTTGGTAGAATGCCTTCAGATCTTCAAATTTCAGATTTTCGATCTGCGCATAGATATCTTTTCTGAAATCATGGGAGATTCCGAGTTTTTTTAACCGCAGCGTATTGAAAAATATATTGTTACGGGTGATTCTTGTTGATGCAATTTGCTTAAGGGCTGCATTTTTAGCATTTTCAAACTGGATAGGAACCTCGGGAAGTTCACTCATCAGTTCACTCATCGTATTTACGGCGATCTGGAGCTTATCCGGCTGTGTTCCGATGTAAGTAGTAATATAATCAGGATGTCCCAGTTCGGAATTCGCAGCATAGGAAACATAAGCGGAATAGGCTAAACTTTTGCTTTCACGGATTTCCTGGAAAACAATGGAGGAAAGACCTCTTCCGAAATATTCGTTGAAAACATTGATCTTTCCGAAGTTTGAAGTATTTACCTCATGTCCTCTTCCCACTTTGCTCATTTCCATCTGTACCATGTCATAATTCATGAAATAGACATTTCCGCTGGTCTCCGGTTCAGGGTACTGCTTAGGTTCCGGGATCTGAAAAATCTCATTCTCTACATACTTTCCGATGTAATTTTTGAAATTTTCAAGATCCTTTCCATAGAAAAATACCTGGTAAGGATATTTGAAAAGCTTTTTCATCCTGTCTGTAAATACTTCTGCATTGGCGGCTTCAAGTTCTTCCTTCGAAATAATATCGGTGTAGCGGGAGAAGCTGCCCAGCTTGGTATAATTGGTCAGTGCCGTCATAATACGGTTCTTGTCTTTCTTCGTGGCCTGACGGTTTTCCAAAACCGTTTCTACAAACTGCTTATAGATTTCCTGATCAGGTTTTACCTCATACATCCAGTGTTGAAGAAGAGCAATTCCTTTTTCAATATTTTCTTCCAGTCCGCTGAGTGAAATCAGAAGCTGATCATTTGTTGTTTTAAAATCGTTGCTGATCCCGATCTTAAAGAATTCCTTTTTCAGATCCTCAGGCGAAAGGTCTTCAGTTCCGAGATACTGTAAAAGTTGCGTAGAGATTCCAAGATCCCTGTCGTTATCGCTTCCGAAAGGGAAAATAAAGTGCACCTGGGCAATATCATTGTATTTATTGCGGACAAAGCTCAGCTTTTTATCCTTTACTGTATCTGTGAAGATTTCTTTCTTATAATCAATGAATTCCGGCTGTATGTCCTCCGTTTTTTCAGCAGTAATTTCCTTTAAAAATTCAGACTGGGCATCACGGTTGATTTTAATTGGGGTAATTCCGGGGTTTTCAACTCTTACCAGCTGATCGTTTACCCCTTTTTCCTTATAAACCACCACATAATTCTCCTTAAAAAATGTATTGGCAAAATTGATCACATCTTCCTTGGTGAAAGCCTGGTATTCATCCATCTCATTCAGTTCCTGCTCCCAGGATCTTCCTTTGATATAGATGTCATAGAGGTTTGTAGCCAGTCCATCCGCTGTTTCAAGCCCTTTTAAACGCTGAAGTTTAAAATCACTGATGATGGCAGGAAGAATCCAGTCCGGGAAGTCTCCCTTTTTAATCAGTTCAAGCTGTTCCAGAACCATATCTTTTGCCTGATCCAGGGTTTGCGTTTCCTTCGGTACAGCTACGATAGAAAAATATCCGTATTGTTTTAATCCTACAGAGAAAGCCTGTGCCCAAAGCATTTTTTGCGTTTGATTAATATTCAGATCGAGCAGTCCGGCCTCCCCTCTGTTGCTGAGAATATTGGCTGTGATATCTGCCAGCATAGCCTCTTTTGTTCCAAAGCTATCTGTTCTCCATGCCAGTTGAACCCTTGGAGTGGTAGGGCTTTTCACTGTCCTTTTTACAATTTCTGTCAGCGGCTGTTCGGTAACAGGCGTTTTTTTAGGAAGCTCCCTGTACGGAATGGTTCCAAAATACCGATCGACAAGCTGAATCGTTTCTTCAAAATCCAGGTCTCCCACCAAAACCATCGCATAATTGTTGGGGACATAATATTCATCAAAATACTTATGGATAGCCTTCATAGAAGGGTTTTTCAGGTGTTCAGGCTTTCCGAGTGTCGTTTGCTGGCCATTGGGATGGGTTGGAAAAAGGGCAGCCATCAGTTCATAACTGACAAGCCTTGAATCATTGTCCTGAGCCCTGTTAAACTCCTCATATACCGATTCCAGTTCCGTATGGAAAAGACGAAGTACGATCTCTGAAAACCTTTCCTTCTCTATTTTAAGCCACTTTTCAAGCTCATTATTGGGAATATTGTTTTTATAAACCGTTTCATCAAACCAGGTATGCGCATTCGTACCACTGGCGCCAAGTGAAGAAATAGCTTTATCATACTCGTTGGCAATGGCATATTGGCTGGCTTTCTGGGAAACTTCATCTATTTTTTTATAGATTTCCTTCTTTTTATCAGGGTCTTGTTCTGCTTTATGTTCCTCATACAAGGCAGAGATCCGGTCAAGGAGCACCTTTTCTTTTTCCCAGTTCTGCGTGCCTAATTTTGAAGTCCCTTTAAACATCATATGTTCAAGATAATGCGCCAAACCTGTATTGTCAGCCGGATCATTATTGCTTCCTGTTCTCACAGGGATGTACGTCTGGATTCTCGGAGCATCAAAATTCTGGGCAAGAAAAACCTTTAGGCCATTCTTTAAAATATAAATTCTTACCTTGTTTTCGTCATTGGGAATGGTGATATATTCGTAGTTGTTTTTATCTGTATGAACTGTTTCTTTGTATCTTTTGTCAATCATAAGCTAACTCATTTCATTCCTGAAAATCGGAATGCATTACAAATGTAAGGATTCAGAAAAGAACAAACCGGAATTTCCGTATTATTGCATCTATAGTTTTGATTTATATCATACAAGGATTATTCAGATCAGCTGATCCCTAAAGTATATCGTCTCTTTTTATAAATTTTTTATATCGCTTGTTTATAATTTTTAACGTAACAGACAAATGACAGAAAAGTTAATTATCAGCATACAATCTTTTATAGACTTAGATTCAAAGGAAATAGATAATATACGGTTACTGTTTAAAGAAAAATCCGTCAAAAAGGGAGACTTTTTCCTAGCAGAAGGACAGGTTTGTAAACAAGTGGGTTTTATTGTAAGAGGATTAATGCGTTACTATATTAACCATGACGGAGAAGATAAAACCTATGCTTTTGCACAGGAAAATAATTTTATTTGCAACAACGAGAGTTTTATTCCTCAGACTCCATCCACAAAAATTATTCAGGCATTGGAAGACTGCGAAATTTTGCAAATTTCTTATGATGATTTGCAGATATTCTATAAATCTATCAGGCAGGGAGAACGTTTTGGCAGGCTTGTTATCGAACAGGTATTTATCCAGACATTACAAGATCTTAGTTCATTTTATACAGATACACCTGAATACCGGTATGAGAAATTCATTAAAAAACACCCTGATCTGCAGCAGAGAATTTCCCAATATCACATTGCATCATATGTAGGCGTAAAACCTCAATCCCTTAGCCGTATCCGTAAAAGAATTTCAAATCTGAAGTGATTTATTAACCTGGGTGCACGGACTTTGAGCCCAGGTTGTAGAATTTTGCGTTATAATTTAAATACATACAGTTATGACAAAAAATATTTTAATTGCAGTGGCTTTCCTTACAGGATTAGGATTAATTTTCATCGGAGCAAGATTTTTAATAAGTCCGGAAGCAGCAGAAATGAGTTATGGAATACATTTTAATGAGCAGGATGATTATTCTTTCCATTATATTAAAGGAATACGGGATTTATTTTCAGGTTTGCTTATTGGTGTTTTTGTATTGAGTAAGCAGACAAAAGCATTGGCGGTAACTTTATTGTTAGGAACTATTATTCCAACTGTAGATATGTTGATTGTTCTGAATAAAGATTATACAGGTATAATACAGGCTATTCCCCATATTGTTGCAATTATTGTTTGCTTCTTATCCGGAATAATTTTGTTAAAGAGTAAAAAAAGACCTGTTAATGATTTTTCTGGTTTAACGAAAATTATCCAATCGGCAGATGAAAATAAGGAAAGCATCATTGAATTTAATATTCTCCCGGGAGAAAAGACTCCGTGGCATTATCATACACTTTTCTCAGAAACTTTCGAAGTGCTGAAAGGAACATTGGAAGTTGGGCGGAATAATCAGATTCATCAGTTGCGAAAAAATGATCTTATCATAATAGAACCGAACGAAAAACACTATTTTCATAATACTTCAAATGATGAATGTTTAATAAAAGTGACTGTAAGCCCAGGTAATAAAAACTTTGAACATTCAATTCTGATTTTAAACGGACTCGCAAAAGATAAACTGACAAATACATCAGGAACACCTAAAAAATTATCCGATCTTGCACTGTTTATCTATTTGAATAATTCACAAATGATAGGTTTTCAAAAAATGATAGAACCATTATTTACTTATATTGCGAAAAGAGCAATAAAAAATGGAAATCTGAAAAAACTGGAACTACAGTATTGTAAAAAATAACAGCATTGATATATCCGTAGAGTATATTTATATTTCAGATCCTATGAGAATAAGTTAACACTAAGGTGTACAGGTGAAATATTTTTAAGCATGAAACCTTAAGGAGGCATTTGCTGATTTCCCCTTCTTTACTTCTTTTCCAAAATAAATTCAATAAGTTTGCAGTAGTTTTCGAAAAACCACACCATGCACGGAAATATTCTGATCATCGATGACGAGATCAAGCTCCTGAAATTACTAGGAATGATCCTTTCCCAAGAAGATTTTAATGTAAAAGAAGCCTCAACAGCACGTTCAGCAATGACGATGCTTGAACAGTATGATTTTGATGTCGTTTTGTGCGATGTACGCCTTCCTGATGCTTTCGGGGTAGAGCTGGTGAAATCCGTCAAAACAAAATATCCCCATCTGGAAATTATTCTGATGACCGCTTTCGGGAATATCACCGATGCTGTTCAGGCGATGAGAAACGGAGCTTATGACTATTTAGTGAAAGGCGATGATAATGAGAAGATCATTCCGCTGGTATATAAAGCTTTGGAAAAAGTAAAAGATAACCGCTCTAAAATTGTCCAGAAGACCAATACATCAAAAGGATTTGGACAGATCATCGGAACTTCGCCGTCAATTCTGCAGTCTAAAAAATTGGCCGAAAAAGTGGCTTTAACGGATGCCGCTGTCCTTCTGACCGGAGAAACAGGAACCGGAAAAGAAGTTTTTGCTAATGCCATCCACGAAGGAAGCGACAGAAAGAAAAATAATTTTGTAGCGATTAACTGTTCGGCTTTCAGTAAAGAAATCCTGGAAAGTGAGCTTTTTGGTCATAAACAGGGTGCATTTACCGGAGCTGTAAAAGATAAGAAAGGGCTGATAGAAGAAGCTGACGGAGGAACTCTGTTCCTGGATGAAATAGGGGAGATGCCTATAGATCTTCAGGCAAAACTGCTCCGCGTACTGGAAACACACGAGTTTATCAAAATGGGGGAAACAAAAGTCTCTAAGTCGGATTTCAGGCTTATTGCTGCAACCAACAGGGATCTGGAAGATGAAATAAAGCAAGGCCATTTCCGGGAAGATCTTTATTTCAGGCTGAATGTTTTTGAAATTCACCTTCCGCCGCTCCGGGAAAGAAAAGAAGACCTGAAAGTACTGGCCAAACACTTCATTGATATTTTTTCCCGAAAACTGCATCTTTCCGACCTTCAGGTGAGTCCCGATTACTATAAAACCCTGGAAAAAAATGACTGGAAAGGGAATATCCGCGAACTTAGAAATGCTGTAGAGAGAAGCCTTATTTTAATGGAAAATAACACTCTTGATGCAGAAAGCCTTCCGCATTATTCAGATAAAACAATTCCTGAAAGCGATTCTTTAAGCATAAGATCTCTGGAAAAAATTCACATCCAAAAAGTTATTCAGTACACAAAAGGCAATAAAGCCGAAGCTGCAAGATTACTGGAGATAGGCGTTGCGACGCTGTACCGCAAGCTTGAAGAGTATGGATTGAGGTAGCGGGTTTCGGGTTTCGGGTTTGAAAGTTTAATGTTTCAGGTTTAAAATAATTGATGTATAGCTAGTTACTTGTTGGGTGTTGCTGGTTGGGAACAGCTGGCATGAATACTTTTATTGTCTGAATTTGATGTTTCAGGAAATATTGAATAAATACCCGATATCTGATGGCTGAGGTTCTCGAGGCCATCAGTAATAATATTTTTACTTTGAATTCTAGCTTATCATTTCCTCTTCACTTGCGAAGAAAAATTCACATTGACAGTTTCTGTCTGAAATCTTAGCCCTATCATTTCAATAAACGAGCCTATCAAAATGATAGGCTTTTGTATTTCCGGTGAGTACATGTTATTTTGTAAGGTATTGTATAATATACAGTTGTGAATTTTTTTTGAAATTGGACTTTATTTTGGCCTATAGGGTTCAAATAAAATATTTTAAAAATGACAATTTCAAAAAAAACGTCCAAAAAACGTAAGCATGCCGTTTTCAGCCGGCTGATGGTATCGTATGTAATTCTTACCCTTTTAATCCTTATAATTTCGATATGATGCTGATAGGTTTACTCCTGCTTTTTGCAGTGATGTTCTGGCTTCTTTACAAATCCGTTGAATTTTTTGATAAAATATAAAGCTATGTGGAGTTTATTTTTCCTTTCAATACTGGCCTTTGTGTACATCTGCTATGTTTTGATCAAACCTGAAAAATTTTAAGCGGTCATGAATACAGAAATTTTAGGCGTTATTGCCATGTTTATAATAACATTAGTGATCGGAGTGTTTCTTGGAAAATACATTGCTAATGTGTATGGGTATAAAAAGACCTTTTTAGATCCTGTCTTTGAACCTGTTGAAAAAATGATTTATAAAATATCGGGAATCAATCCTGCCCGCCAGATGAACTGGAAACAGAATATGTATGCCATGCTGACCATTAACCTGGTTTGGTTTGTTATAGGTTTCCTGATCCTGCTGAACCAGTCGAGGCTTCCGCTGAATCCTGACGGAAATCCCAATATGTCTCCGGATCTTGCTTTTAATACAGCCATTTCCTTTTTGGTCAACTGTAACCTTCAGCATTATTCCGGAGAAACAGGCGTAAGTTATTTAAGCCAGCTTTACCTGATGTTCCTGCAGTTTGTAACCGCAGCGACCGGAATGGCAGCAATGGCTGTTCTTTTCAAGGCCTTTAAAGAAAAAACAACTACAGAACTAGGGAATTTCTATGATTTCTTTACCAAATCTGTAGTCAGAATATTGGTTCCGATAAGTATTCTTGTTGCCCTGATCCTCTCTTCCAACGGAAGTCCGATGACATTTGAAGGCAAAGACCATATCACAACGCTGGAAGGCCAAAAGTCTGATGTTTCCAGAGGACCTGTGGCTGCTTTTGTAGCGATCAAGCACCTGGGAACAAATGGAGGCGGTTTCTTCGGCGCCAACTCGGCACATCCTCTTGAAAACCCGAACTATGTGACCAATATGACCGAGATGGTCACTCAGATGATCATTCCGTTTGCATTGGTTTTCGCCTTAGGATTTTACCTGAAAAAGAGAAAATTATCTTGGGTGATCTTTACCGTAATGACCGTTGGCTTTCTGGCGCTCGCAGTTCCGAATATTGTGAATGAAACCAATGGCAACCCTCTTATTACCCAAATGGGTGCCGACAGCAGCCTTGGAGCTATGGAAGGTAAAGAAATACGTTTCGGAAGCGCATCTTCAGGATATTGGAGCATTGCAACAACAGTAATTTCAACCGGTTCCGTAAATGCTATGCACGACAGCACCATGCCGCTCTCAGGAATGAACGAGCTGCTGGCCATGATGATCAACTGCTTCTACGGAGGCTGTGGGGTAGGAATTCTGAACTATTTCATATTCATTATTCTTGCGGTATTCATCAGTGGGCTGATGGTAGGAAGAACGCCGGAATTCATGGGTAAAAAGATTGAAGCTAAAGAAATGAAGATCGCCATGATTGTAGCCTTGTTCCATCCGTTTTTAATACTTGTGGGAACTGCTTTAACAGCCTATCTGCCGGAATTCGGTGCCAAAACACTGAATAATCCAGGTTTCCATGGGTTCAGTGAAATGCTCTACGAGTTCACTTCTTCTTCAGCCAACAACGGTTCCGGGTTTGAAGGACTTGGCGACAATACTCCATGGTGGAATATCTCAACAGGAATTGTATTGCTCTTATCCAGGTTTATTCCGATCATAGGGCCCATAGCGATTGCGGGATTATTGGCACAGAAAAAATTCATTCCTGAAAGCTCGGGAACCCTGAAAACAGATACAGCCACTTTTGGTTTTATGACATTGGCGGTAATCCTTCTTATAGCGGCCCTGTCTTTCTTCCCGGCCCTTACATTGGGACCTATTGCAGAACAGATCCAGTATTTCTCTAAGTAAAAATTAAATTAAAAAATTAAAAGATTGAAAAATTAAGAGATTAGGAAATCCGTTGGCTTAAGCCCTGTATTTTGAATTATTATGAATGAAAATTTCAGTACTTAACAGGAGCAGCATCTCATTTATGACTGAGTTTTCTTAATCTCTAAATCACTTAATTTCTAAATTTTCAATTCCATAAGAATTATATAAAATGAAAAATCAATCCCAGACATTGTTTCAAAAAGATTTGGTGAACGAAGCCATCAAGCAGTCCTTCGTGAAACTGAATCCGAAAATTATGTTTAAAAATCCCGTGATGTTCCTGGTAGAAGTCGGAACTGTGGTAATGCTTATCGTAAGCCTTTTCAGTCTTACCGGCGACCGTTCACAGGGAAGCTTTGCCTATAACTTTACCGTATTCATCATATTATTCTTTACTGTTTTGTTTGCCAATTTTGCAGAAGCTATTGCGGAAGCCAGAGGAAAAGCTCAGGCTGATACACTCAGAAAAACCCGTGAAGAAACTCCTGCGAAAGTCGTTCCGGAAAACAAACCCGGG
Source organism: Chryseobacterium oranimense (assembly GCF_900129755.1). GTDB lineage: Bacteria > Bacteroidota > Bacteroidia > Flavobacteriales > Weeksellaceae > Chryseobacterium > Chryseobacterium oranimense. The sequence goes on along the minus strand of NZ_FQWT01000005.1, from coordinate 210,755 downwards.
TTTCAGGTAGAAACTGTCCTGAAAAAATCCGCAGACATGAAACTTGGGGATATTTTCCTTTGCGAAACAGGAGATCAGATCCCTATGGACGGAGAAATCATCGAAGGGCTTGCTACCATTGATGAATCCGCGATCACCGGAGAAAGTGCACCCGTGATCCGTGAATCCGGTGGTGATAAAAGTTCTGTAACCGGCGGTACAAAAGTTCTTTCGGACAGAATAAAAGTAAAAGTAACCACCAAACCCGGAGAATCCTTTTTGGATAAAATGATTGCCCTTGTAGAAGGGGCATCAAGACAGAAAACACCTAACGAAATCGCATTAACCATACTTCTGGCAGGCTTTACCCTGACGTTTATCATTGTTACCCTCACATTAAAACCTTTTGCAGACTATGCGCAGACACCCATTACCATTGCGGCATTTATATCACTTTTCGTTTGTTTGATTCCCACAACCATTGGAGGTCTGCTTTCTGCAATCGGAATTGCCGGAATGGATCGGGCCCTGAGAGCCAACGTGATCACCAAAAGCGGTAAAGCAGTGGAAACTGCAGGAGATATTGACGTACTCTTGCTTGATAAAACAGGAACCATTACTATAGGAAACCGTAAAGCGACGGAATTTCACCCTGCGGACGGAATCAGGCTCCCGGATTTCATTAAAGCTTCAGCATTAAGCTCAGTAGCCGATGAAACACCGGAAGGAAAATCTATTATAGAGCTAAGCCAATTAAAATCAGAAGATCTTATTGTTTCAAATCCGGTTTATATAGACTTTACAGCAGAAACAAGAACTTCAGGAATCGATTTTGAGGAAACAAGAATCAGAAAAGGAGCGTACGATACCATAAAAAAACTGACTGAAAAAGCCGGGAATATCTTCCCTAAAGAAACCCAGGATGCTGTGACCAGAATTTCTGAAAACGGAGGAACTCCTCTTGTGGTAAGTGTTAATGAAAAGGTCTGGGGCGTCATTGAACTTCAGGATATCATTAAAACAGGAATCCAGGAACGCTTCCAGAGACTCAGAAAAATGGGAGTAAAAACAGTAATGGTAACCGGTGATAATCCTCTGACCGCAAAGTTCATTGCTGAAAAGGCAGGCGTGGACGATTTCATTGCCGAAGCCAAACCTGAGGACAAAATGAACTACATCAAAAAAGAACAACAGGAAGGAAAACTGGTTGCTATGATGGGCGACGGGACCAATGATGCCCCTGCTTTGGCCCAGGCCGATGTAGGTGTAGCGATGAACAGCGGAACACAAGCTGCAAAAGAAGCAGGAAACATGGTGGATCTTGATAATGACCCTACAAAACTGATCGAGATTGTGGAGATCGGAAAACAGCTCCTGATGACCCGCGGAACGCTCACAACGTTCAGTATTGCGAATGACGTTGCCAAATATTTCGCCATTATTCCTGCTCTATTTATTACCTTCATTCCTTCACTTCAGAAACTGAATATCATGAATCTTCACAGCCCGGAAACCGCTATATTATCAGCCGTTATTTTCAATGCTGTGATCATTCCATTCCTTATTCCGCTTGCTTTAAAAGGAGTGGCTTATAAGCCGATCGGTGCCAGTGCACTATTAAGAAGAAACCTTTTAATTTATGGGTTGGGCGGCGTTATTGTTCCGTTCATAGGTATTAAAATCATTGATTTACTGATCAGTTTATTCTATTAAAATTTAAAAAATGAAAAATCATATTGTTACAGCATTCAGACTAACTTTGGTAATGCTGGCTGTCACCGGAATTTATCTCCTTATTGTGTATGCAGGTTCAAAAGTACTGCCTACTAAAGGAAATGCAGAGATCATCACTCAAAAAGGGCAAAAATTCTATGCTAATATCGGACAGGAATTTAAATCTGAAAAATACTTTCACGGACGTCCTTCATCAGTTAATTACAACGCTGCAGGAAGCGGTGGAAGCAATAAAGGACCAAGCAATGAAGAATACCTGGAAACCGTGAAGAAAAGGATTGATACTTTAAAAATGAATCATCCGGGAATGGGAAATACAAAAGTTCCTGTAGAACTGGTTACTGCAAGCGGCAGCGGCCTGGATCCTGATATTTCTGAAGAAGGCGCTCTGTATCAAATAAAGAAAATAGCACAGGTAAGAAATATCTCTGAGGAAAAACTGAAATATTTAGTCAAAAACCAGACAGAGAAACCGTTTTTAGGACTTTTAGGACCTTCAAAAGTAAATGTACTGAAGCTTAATATCGCTTTGGACCAATTAAAATAATATAGAAATTACCGTGAAAAAATATATCATTACCAGTGCCATGTTATTCGGGATCTTTTTCCCGAAAGCACAATCATCAGATTCCTTGAAAACAGAAAATAAAGTGACTTTTTCTGCCTATGCAGAGCTGTTTTACACCTACGATTTTAATGAGCCGGCCAACCATCTCCGCCAGAGTTTTTTATATTCCTACAACAGGCATAATGAGCTAAACCTGAATTTAGGACTGGTAAAAGCCAATTATCAGAGTGATAATCTCCGCGCAAATGTCGCTTTAATGGCCGGAACCTATGCGCAGGACAATATGGCTGCAGAGCAGGAAGCATTACGCTATGTGAATGAAGCGAATGTAGGAATGAGAATTTCAAAAACTAAAAATTTATGGATCGATGCGGGAATTATGCCCTCACACATCGGCTGGGAAAGTGCCATTGGAAAAGATAATGTGAACCTGATGAGAAGTCTTGCTGCTGAAAATTCCCCTTATTTTGAGACCGGAGCCAAAATTTCATACACTTCGGATAATGGCAAATGGTTTCTGAGCGGGTTGGTCCTGAACGGCTGGCAGCGTATCGCAAAGCCGGAAGGGAACCAAAGCATCTCATTCGGACATCAGGTAACCTATAAGCCCAATGAAAAAATCACCCTGAACAGCAGCTCATTCATAGGAAACGATAAAGCAAAAGATGAAAAAAGAATGCGCTATTTCCATGATCTTTACGGAAATTTTCAGCTGACAGATCAATTTTCCGCTTTGTTTGGGTTCGATATCGGGGCAGAGCAGAAAGAAAAAGGAAGCAGCAGCTATAACATCTGGTACACCCCAAATATCTTAATGAAATATCAGTTTGACAGCAAATGGGCGCTGGCAGGAAGACTTGAGTATTATAACGATAAAAATGGAGTGATCATCAGTACCAAAACGCAAAATGGTTTCCAGACCTTCGGATATTCCCTGAATGTGGATTACGCCATCCTGAAGAATGTAGTATTCCGTACAGAAGCAAGAGGATTTACTTCTAAAGACGCCATTTTTGTGAAAAATGATGAAATGAAACAGGGGAATTTCTTCATTACAACAAGCCTGGCAGCCTGGTTTTAAGAAGTGAAGAGTGAATAATAAATTAAAGTTAACCATAAAGGTTATGAATTTTTTTTTAACACTTAAGTTATTGAAGTTTAAGATTTAATATTTAAAGTTTAATGTCTAAGGATAAAAGTTCACTTAAGTTTCTAAGAAACTAGAGATCTCGTACTGACAAAAATTCGTCGGATCAAATTCCCCTCTTTTGGAGGGGTGGCAAAAATTCAAAGAATTTTTGACGGGGTGGTTCAGAAGAAATATATCTTTTATGGTAAAAAAATAAAGCAAAAAACCAATGTCATCAGCAAAACATTTTTTAGAACTGATCCAGAAATCCCGCAAAGGAAAATTCAAGATCTATATCGGGATGAGTGCAGGCGTAGGAAAAACTTTCCGTATGCTTCAGGAAGCACAGTCTCTGCTGCGTAACGGCATTGACGTTAAAATCGGATATATAGAAACCCATGGCCGGGAAGAAACAGTAGCCCTTACAGAAGGAATCCCCGAAATACCGAGAAGATCTGTTTTCTATAAAGGCAAAAGCCTGGAAGAAATGGATCTTCAGGCTATTATTAACGAGCATCCTGAAGTGGTGCTGGTAGATGAACTGGCCCATACCAATGTAGAAGGTTCAAAAAACAAAAAAAGATGGCAGGATGTGCTGGAAATCCTGGATAGCGGGATTAATGTTATCAGCGCGATGAATATTCAGCATATCGAAAGCCTGAATGAAGAAGTGAAGAATATCACAGGAATAGAAGTTGCGGAACGTGTTCCTGATAAAATATTGGGTCTTGCTGATGAGGTGGTGAATATAGACCTTACCGCCGATGAGCTGCTGACCCGTCTGAAAGAAGGAAAGATCTATAAAAAAGAAAAAATCCAGACGGCACTTACCAACTTTTTTCAGAGCGGTCATATCCTTCAGCTTCGGGAGCTTGCTTTGAAAGAAGTGGCGACTCACGTAGAAAGAAAGGTGGAAACGGAAATAAAAACAGAAAATTTTAAACCGATCAAATTTCTTGCATGCATCAGCAGTAACGAAAAAATTGCTAAAAATATCATCCGGAAAACTGCCCGTCTGGCAAGTTATTACAATAGTCCGTGGACCGTTTTGTATGTACAGAAGCCATCGGAGAATCCTGAAAAAATTGCCCTCGACAAGCAGCGATATCTGATTAATAATTTTAATTTAGCACAGGAATTGGGGGCAAAAGTGATCCGGGTAAAAGAAAGCAGCGTGCACAAAGGAATTCTGGACTACGTGATTGCCCATAATATTACGACAGTCTGCATCGGTAAGCCCCACGCAAAGCTCTGGCAGCGCCTTTCCGGTTACAGCTGGATTTATACACTGATGAACAGGCTGAATGAAAGGCAGATAGATATTATTATTTTATCTTAGAAATAATGAAACTTAAAACAAAACTTACCTTAGGCGTAGGTCTTCTATTCTTACTGATCGTCCTTATGTCAGTGATCGGATCCGTCTATATCAATAAACTGAAATCTGATACTGAAAAGATCCTTACCGCCAATTACAACAGTCTGGAATTTTCCAAAAACATGCTTTTGGCACTCGATAAAATTACTACAGACAGCCTGGTTGCTGTTTCGGATTTTCAGAAAAATAATAAACTTCAGGAGAAAAACCTGACTGAATTCGGAGAAAAAGAAGCTACCCAAAGCCTGAACCTTCACTTCAGCAGCTATCTGAAGCAGCCTTCTCAGGAAAAGGAGAAACTGATCCGTGAAGATCTGGCCAGGATCATGTCGCTGAATATGAAGGGGATTGAAAGAAAAAGTGATATCGCCATCATTACTGCTGAAAATGCTACTTTCTGGATTGTCAGCCTGGGGACTGTATGTTTTCTGATTGCCTTTATTCTTCTTTTTAATCTGCCTCAGACCATTGCAGAACCTATCAGTCAGCTTACATTCAGTATCCGGCAGATTGCCGCTAAAAATTATAACGAAAGAGTACATTTCAAAGGAAGTGAAGAATTTAACGGTCTTGCGGATTCCTTTAACACCATGGCGGAAAAGCTTCAGGAATATGAAAGCAGCAGCCTTTCCAAGCAGCTGATGGATAAAAAACGGATTGAAACGCTGGTAAATAATATGCATGATGCAGTGATCGGGCTGGATGAAAATCATTTTATTTACATGATCAATGATGAAGCATTAAAGATCACCAATCTCCGTAAAGAAGAGATCATAGGCAAGACGGCTCATGAAGTGGCTGTCAATAATGATCTTATGCGCGAACTGCTTAAAAATATCGATCATCCGGTGAAAGAACCCATTAAAATTGTCCGGGATAATAAGGAAAACTATTTTGAGCAGGATATTATTCCCATCAATATTGTAAAAACGGGTGAAAAAGAAACCAGGTATATCGGGAAAGTGATTCTCCTCAGAAATATTACTCCTTTTAAAGAACTGGATTTTGCCAAAACCAATTTCATCGCTACTATTTCGCATGAATTAAAAACGCCGATATCAGCTATAAAAATGGGCGTTCAGCTACTCGGTAACCAAAAGTTCGGAGCACTGAATGACCAGCAGAAAGAACTGCTTAAAAGTATCAATGATGATGGGCAAAGGCTGTTGAACATCACCGGAGAACTCCTGAACCTTTCACAGGTAGAAACGGGAAATATCAGGCTGACCATTGAAAAATGTTCACCAAAGGAAATGGTTCAGGCTGCCGTAAAAAATGTTGAAAAGCTGGCAGAACAGAAAAACGTTCCAATCAATACCGAATATCTTATAGGTGAGAATGATTGGGTGAATGCAGATTTTGACAAAACGGTCTGGGTAATTAATAATTTCCTGACCAATGCAGTAAAACATTCTTTCCAGGATGAAAATATTGAGATCAGGGTAGAAAAGCTGGATTCAATGATTCAGTTCAGCATTACCGATACAGGAAGCGGGATCGATGAGAAATACCACCGCCAGATCTTTGACCGCTATTTTCAGGTTCCGGGAGAACAGCAGAATGGAACCGGGCTTGGCCTGGCTATTTCTAAAAATTTCATTGAAAAACAGAATGGTGAGATAGGCGTGAAAAGCGCTCCAAACCAGGGGAGTACTTTTTATTTCAGGCTGCCGGAAGGATAAAAACTATATTACTTTTTTTCTGATATTTATAATACCGTCCTGCCTTTGACTAAATTTTTCATCAATATAGTCAATCTGCTTATACCGGATTTTCCTGTTTTCATTGCAATATCCAACCGAGCCAGATTGGATAAACCTGAAATATTCTATTGCAGCCAGATATTCATAAAAACAGAGCTATGAAAAAATTCACAGCCCTGCAGATATAGATCATGTTATTAGTTTATTTTTTAATGAACTTCTGAACCATCGTTTTGTCTTTTGTAAACAATTTGATGAGGTAATTTCCTTTAGCCAGTCCGGTTACATTTACAGAATTGGCTTTTACACCTGTGGTATTCAGTATTCTTCCGGAAGCATCATAAATTTCAGCTTTGATGATCTCCTCACCGGATTTGATGTAAAGAGTATCCTCTACCGGATTTGGATAAATGCTTATATTTTCATTGCCTGTCTTGGTCTCAGAAACTGCCAGTACATTTCTTACCGTTGTGGTGTAAGTGTTGGTAATGATTGGCGCATTATAATCAAAATAAATACTGGCCGTATTGCTGAATGCATCTCCCATGTTCAACGTAGATTTTGTTTTGATCTTGAAAGAAATATAGCCGTCATTATTGGCATCGTCAAACGGAAGCTGTATATTATCAAAAATAAATTCAGCCGTATTTCCCGTTATTCTCGTTACAAAACTATGGCTTGCATGTAGAGGGGTAAGCGTAGAGATATCAAATTTTGAAGCATCAATTACATCTTTCACAACAATATTTCTGGCATTGGCGGTTCCCTGATTTTCGAACCGGATCAGGTAATGAACATAATCTCCTACCAGGGTTTGTGCAATCATTGTTCCTTCAAGACAGGTTTTGTCATTCGGATCCAGAGAATTCACGACGGTCTGGTTCAGGGTAAAGGTATTGTCGGATGGGGTATCATCCGGAGCTCCGTTGATCTGTGCCGTATAATTCAGAACATCTCCATCATTTACAGGAGGAGTGTCGGTTGGAGTATTCAGTTCAAATTTAATCTTAACTTCTCTTGTTTCAAAAGGAAGGAGACCGGTAAAATTCCACGTAAGGCTTCCGGTAGATTGAGCATCAGGAGTTACGGTAGAACTTACAAAATCCATAATGCTGTCATTATAGTTGAATCCAACCGTTCCGGACTGCATGGTCGTTCCCTTGTTTTTGTAAACAATTTTATAATCCGAATTGAATCCAGGCACTGCGGAATCTAATGGAATAATCACAATTTCAAGGTCCGGATGAGAACCATTAGCTGTAATGCAGAAATTCTGAGTCAAAGGATTTGCCATTGCAGGGAAATTAGCAGTGAAAGAAGCAGGGGATATGCTGAAGTAGGCAGGGTTTTCAAGAACCGGAGTGATGGTATGAGCTCCTGCCAGCACCGGAATAGAATAGTTTCCTGAATTATTACTTACAATACTTCCTGAAGTTCCGCCTCCTGTAACATTAAATTTCTGAAATGCCTTATTCTGATCGGCCGGATCACAGCCATTTCCGTTAAGATCATATTTTGTATTCCCTTGAATGGTATAAAAAGTTCCGCCCGGAGTGAATGAGCAGTAAGAATTTACAGTTACGTTATTATAACCATTTGAATTATTGTAAGCTATGGTCTGATTAATTTCAGAGTCATCACAGCAGATATAGCTTAAATTGGGATTGTTCTGATAGAGACCGCTCGTATTCCTGCCGTTTTTCATCAATATGCTCTGCAAATTGTTATTAGGAGCATTAAATGAATTCAAGATTGTATTATGGCTGATATCCAGTGAAGTAAGCTGGTTGTTATTGAGGAAAAGCGTCTGCAGTAAAGGAACATTGGAAAGATCGATAGTGGTGAGCTGATTATTGATGATCCTCAGGTAATTCAAAGCCGGACTTTGGCTTAAATTTATAGTGGAAAGATTATTGAAGCTGGCTTCAAGGTATTTTAATTTAGGGGTGTTCTGAAGGTTGATCGAAGTAAGCTGGTTGGCCGGACAGTTCAGGGTTTCAAGCTTCGTCAGATTGCTTACATCAAGGCTCGTTAATAAATTTCCTGTAATATTAAAGCTGTACAGATCTACAAGTGAACTTACATCAATGCTTGAGATTTCATTATCACTGCACAGAAGATATTTCATAGTTGTACTTCCGGCATAGTTAATGGTTTGTAGTTTTCCTCCGTTGCACGTCAGGATATTCATTTTTGGGAGATTGGAAATATCAAGATTAACAATTGCGGAATTGGATACATTAATATTTTCCAGTAAAGGACATCCCGTAAAATTAGCAGAAGTCATATTGACGTTATTGGTAAAGCTGGCCAGTTTTACTGTCAGCATACCGCTGATATCTACAGAAAGGATGCCCGGACAATCCGATACATCAAGGTATTCCAGGTTGGTGAAAGATTTTATCCCTTCTATTGAGGAAATCGGGAATGAGTTACCATTGGAGCTGTAGATGTTTATATTTCTGATATTAGCGGCTTCAGAAAGCTGTATTTCGCCATCGTTATTGAGGTCCATCGATATCCAGTTGCCTGCAAGATTCTGTGTGATATGATTGGTAGCCGTCCCGGAAAGTAGTTTGGCCTTAAATTGCGGATCCGGAATATTGACAATCTGGGCTATGAGAGATAAGTGTGCCAGAAAGAGCACAAAAAAGTAGATTTTTTTCATGGTTGAGTGATTATTTGTTTTGATAAATATATGAAAAATTATATTACGAAAAATAATTACTTTTTGATTTTTATTATTTTATATAATGTTTGTTTTATTTGTTTTTGTTTAAATAATTTATTCAAATATTGTTTTTGTGTTAATTTTATATTCTATGTAAGTGTTACGGAATTGTAGAAATATGGAGAAAAATATGGTTATTTAATAATCTTTACTGCTTTCCAAATAATTTAAATTTTGGCTAAAGCCATTGAACGGAATTTTAAAAAATAAACGGGCTAAAGCCCGTTCCTATTGAATATATTTACCACACTATAAAAATCTGCGTTATCTGTGCAGTCTGCGAAATAAAAAATCTTAAATCATTATAGAATAAAAAAGGAATATCAATTAAAAGCCCGTTCATAATGAAAATATTTGCCACATTATAAAAATCTGCGTTATCCGCGTTATCTGCGAGATAAAAACATCTCCAAGTTTTATAAATCTGTATCAACTATTTGTTTTTGCCATCACAACTCAACACCATGAGGTTTGGATATATAAAAAAAACATTGAAATTGAATCTCAATGGTTTAATTTATTATTTGTTAAGGTATTATTGTTTCTCTATCAGATCCAGGAATTCCTGCTCGTCCAGAATGGTAATAGTTCCGATATCCTGAGCTTTTTTCAGCTTGCTTCCCGCCTTTTCGCCTACTACAAGGAAATTGAGGTTTTTAGAGACGGCAGAAATATTCTTTCCGCCATGCTTTTCCACCATTTCCTCCGCCTGTTCCCTGGTAAATAAAGATAATTTCCCGGTGAAAAGGAAAGTTTTTCCTTCCAGAACATTAGAAAGGACTTCATTGGTGCTTTCTCCCTTTTCAAGCTGCACTCCGTAAGATTTCAGACGTTCGATCATCAGGATGTTTTCCGGGTTGCTGAAGAATTCCACGATACTTACTGCAATCTTGGAACCAATATCTTCCACCTGGCAGAGCTCTTCTACGGTAGCTGCTTTCAGCTCATCAATAGTAGCGAAATTTTTCACCAGTTTTTTGGCAACCGTTTCACCTACGTGCTTGATCCCGATTCCGTACAGAACCTTTTCAAATGCAATCTCTTTCGACTTTTCAATCCCTGAAATAATATTCTGTGCCGATTTTTCTGCCATTCTTTCCAACGGAAGAAGCTGTTCTTTCGTTAAGGCATAAAAATCTGCCGGGTTTTCAATCAAACGTTCTCTGTAAAGCTGTTCGATAGTTTCGCTTCCTAAGTTTTCGATGTTCAAAGCCTTTCTGGAAACGTAATGGATCATTCTTCCTACAACCTGAGGCGGACAGTGAAGATCATTAGGACAGAAATGGATGGCCTGGTCTTCTATTTTTACAAGCTCGGTACCACATTCAGGGCAATGCTTGATATATTCTATTTCTTTGCTTTCTTCAGTTCTTTTTTCCGTATTGACGCCTACAATTTTTGGAATAATCTCGCCGCCTTTTTCCACATACACAAAATCATGTTCGTGCAGATCAAGTTTTTTGATGATATCTTCATTGTGAAGAGAAGCTCTTTTTACGATTGTTCCTGCCAGTAAAACAGGTTTCAGATTAGCCACAGGAGTAATCGCGCCGGTTCTTCCCACCTGGTAAGTTACCGTCTGAAGCTGGGTTTCTACCTTTTCGGCTTTAAACTTATAAGCCATGGCCCATCTTGGTGATTTTGCCGTGTAACCAAGTTGTCTTTGTTGCTGCAAAGAATTCACTTTTAAAACAATTCCGTCAATCTCAAAAGGGAGATTATGCCTTTCCGTATCCCAGAAACTGATGAACTCCTTCACCTCATCCATTGTTTTGCAGAGCTTTGCCTGCTGTGAAGTTTTAAAGCCCCAGCTTTGAGCCTGCTGAAGCAGTTCCCAGTGACTTTGTGCAGGTACATCCTCAGAAATGAACTGATAAAGTACCGACGACAGACCGCGTTTTCTTACCTCGCCGCTGTCCTGCATTTTTAAACTTCCGCTGGCAGTATTCCTCGGATTCATGAAAGGGTCCAGGCCTTCTTCTTCACGCAGTTTGTTGATCTTGTCAAAATTTTTACGGGTCAGATAAATTTCACCTCTCATGAAAAAATGAGGCGGGAAATCACCCTTTAAAGTAAGAGGAATATCTGAAATAGTTCGGACGTTAGCCGTAATTTCATCTCCCTGAAACCCATCACCACGCGTTACAGCCTGAGCAAGCTTTCCGTTTTCATACAGGATAGAAATAGAAGCACCGTCATACTTCAGTTCCGCAACAAATTCCACCGGATCATTGATCGTTTTGATAATTCTTTTCTCCCAGTCTTCAAGATCATCGAAATCATAGGAATTATCCAGGGAATACATTCTGAACTTATGCTGAATGGTAGGGAAAACCTTGGTGATTCCACCTCCTACACGTACAGTAGGCGAATTTTCATCATAAAATTCAGGATGCTTTGCCTCCAGATCACGAAGCTCTTCCAGCAGCATATCAAAATCATAGTCAGAGATGGTGGCTGCATCCAGAAGGTAATAATTTTCGTTATGCTGGTGAAGCTCTTTCCGGAGCCGTTCTATTTTTTGCTGTATGTTTTCAGGCATTGCTTTCTATCTTTTGAGCAAAAATAGCTAAACTAATTTCATTAAAAAATACCATAATTAAATATTATAGGCATATTAAAATACTGTAATATATAATAAGCTGCTGATTATCTTTATTTTAAAACACTTGTTTAAATTAATTTAACATAACGTTATGATTTAATTGAAAATTTGTTAAAACTCCCTTAAACAGGTAGTGGAGAAAGTCAAAATACCTTTGCACATCTAATTTGAAGAGATGAGAAAAGTAAAGATTGTACTAGGATTATTGTTTTTGGGATTTGGAACACTGGCTTATGCGCAGACTACGCAGGCTTCTATTGTGGGAAAAGTAACCGGGCTGGGCAGTACTGCCCAGGAAAAAGTGAAAGTAACGATCGTGAACGAGTCTACAGGGTTCAGGACGGAAACAGAGACCAACTCGAAAGGGGAGTATATTTTCAAAGAAATTCCTTTGGGCGGGCCTTATACGGTTATTGTGAACGAAGAAAAGAAAGAAGGGTATAACGTTAACTTTGGAGATCAGGTGACTGTTAACATGAGCCTGGGCGGAAGCGAGAAGCAGATAGACGAGGTAATTGTTACCGGAAACCTGAAAAACAAGATCGGGAACCTTGGTGCAGCTACAGCTATTTCAGCAAAGAATATCAGCATGCTGCCGGTAAACGGAAGAAACTTCACCAATCTTACAGAGCTTTCCCCGTTAAGTGGAAAAGGCGGAAACCTTTCCGGCCAGCTGGGTTCTTCTACCAACTTTACGATTGATGGAATGACGGCTAAAAACCCAACCTCAGCAGGATCTACAACCAGCAGAAGTGGTGCCCCGTTTTCTATTTCTATTGAAGCTGTCCGTGAGTTTAAAATTACCACCAACCAGTATGATGTAACGCTGGGAAGAAGTGGTGGTGGAACCGTAAGTGCCGTTACGAAATCCGGGACCAATAAATTTTCAGGAAGTGCCTGGGAATATTTAAGAACAAACTGGTTATCCAGCCCGTATGATATCAGAGGAAACAAAAGAGAAAACGACTTCTCCACTTCACAGTTTGGGTTTTCATTAGGCGGACCGATTATTAAAAATAAACTGCACTTCTTTGTAGCGTGGGATCACCAGCTGGATTCAAGGCCGTTGATCATTGCGGATATCAAGTCTCCGGAAGATGAGAAGAGATTTAATACAACCACCCAGACCCTGAACCAGTTTCTGGATATTGCAAGATCAAAATATGGGGTAGGAAATACCCCGCAGTTCGGAAGTTTCGACAAAGTAAGAAATTCAGATGCAGGATTTCTTCGTTTGGACTGGCAAATCAACGAAAAGAACTTATTAACGTTAAGGAATAATTTTACCTATGACCTTAATAAAAACGGATTGGCAGATAATACTGCAATCAATTTCTTTGAATCTTACGGGAATGATAAAAATCTGGATAACAGTTTACTCCTGACTTTAAGAACAAACGTTAAACCGAATATCACGAATGAATTAAAAGCACAGTATTTATATACTTTCCAGGACAGTTACCAGAACAATGAGTTGGGACATCCGGTTCCAAGAGCTGTTGTAGAAGGAGTGGCTTCCAGTGTTGGATCTACCAATATCCAGATCGGGGGACACCGTTTCGGTCAGGAAGGTTTCAGAAATAATGTATTCCAGATTGTAGATAACTTGTATTATAACACGGATAAGGTTAAATATACTTTTGGGGCAGACATTATGTACACCCGATCGAAATCTATCTACGGAAGTGAAGTGAACGGAAGATTCCAGTTCCAGGGAATGACGAATTTCGCCAACCTTACCCCTTATAGATTCTACAGGGAAGTTCCTTTAGTGGAGGACCCAGCTGTAAAATCCAGTATCTGGAATGCAGGAATATACGGACAGATCCAAACCAAAATAGCGACAGGCCTTGACTTCATGGCCGGATTAAGATTCGATTACGGAGGATATCCGAAAGCAGAATTCAATCAGAAACTGTATGACGAAATGGGAATCAGAACAGATAACCAGATCAAATCTTTTGTCATTCAGCCGAGATTTCAGTTTGACTGGAATATTAATGAAGGGAATAAAGATTTCGTGAAATTCGGGGCAGGAATTTTCTCTTCCGATATCAACAACTATATGATCATTAACAACCTTGTATTCGATGGAAATCATCTGGCAACAGTAGATGTGAATCCTACTAAAATTGGCCTGACTCCTGATTTTCCAGCGTACAGAAATGATTACGGAACGGTTCCTTCACTTTCACAATATCAGATTCCTACCATCAATTACACCGGAAAAGATGCAAAAATTCCAATCGTTTATAAAGCGAATATCTCCTATACTCACTTCTTTAATGAAAGATTCAGGGCCGGAATTGCAGGATATATGGCGCTGGGAAGAAACAATTACTTCTATTATGACAGAAACATGGTGGCCAATCCGTTTTTTACTTTAGCTAATGAAGGAGGAAGAGGAGTATATGTACCGGCCGGTACCATCATCAATAACGATAATAAAAGTGTGAGCATCGACTGGAAAGAGGGAAGAATCAACAAAAAATTCGGAAGAGTACTTGAGCTTGTAAGTGAGGGTAAAGTCAACCAGTACTCATTTGTGGTAGATACTAGCTACCGTTACTGGAAAGATGGGGAGATCACGGCAAGTTATACCTGGTCCGATATCAAAGACAATACTTCATACAACGGGAACGTAGCCAATTCGGCAACCCTTTCCACTCCGGTTCAGGGCGATCCCAGAGATTTAAGAATGGGCTATTCCGACAATCAGTTCAGAAATAAAATCGTAGTTTATGGTAACTCACCTACCATTGCAGGATTCACATTGGGAGTTCGTTATTCAGGAATCGGTGGAACGCGTTTCTCGGTAACAGCAGGCGGAAATATCAATGGGGATTTCGTAGATTCCAACGATCTGGCTTACATTTTCCCGGAAATCATTACCCAGCCGCTTCTTAATGATCCTGAAGTAGGACAGGCACTGAAAGATTATGTTGCAAAATATAACAATGCCATTGCAGAGCGTAACGGCGGTAAAAATGGCTTCTACGGAGTATGGGATGTGCGTGTTGCGAAGAAATTTAAGTTTGAAAAAATCGGAGCCCTCGAGCTTTCAGTAGATATTTTCAACCTAGCCAACCTTCTTAACAAAGAATGGGGCGTGAATAAATCTTACGGAAATATGGCTCTTTACAGGGTAACAAAATTCAATCAGGAGACCAAACAGTTTGAGTATGTGAAAAATACAAGCGGCCTGGCACCTCTTTCAGGCAATCCTTACCAGATCCAGATCGGGGCCAAATATAGTTTTTAACATTTAAACACTACCTTTATCAAACGTTTTTAAGTTTTTTATTAATTTATCAAAATTATATTATGAAAAAATATATCTTAGGGTTAGCAGTTTTAAGCACAGTTGTAATGAAGGCACAAACCCAGATTATTGCACACAGAGGCTTTTTCCAGGCCCAGCCGCCTACCACGGAAAATTCCGTAAAGTCTTTGGAAAATGCCCAGAAGTTAAAGATATACGGATCGGAATTTGATGTGAGAATGACCAAAGACGGTGTTCTTGTCATCAATCATGATGAGCATCATGGCGACATGGAGATCTCTGAAACTTCTTTTAAAGAACTGGAAGCAGTGAAACTGTCTAATGGCGAAAAGTTTCCCACCTTAAAAGATTATCTGAAGCAAGGCAAAAAAGATCCTTCATTAAAGCTTATCGTTGAGATCAAGCCTGCCAAAACTCCGGAAATAGAAAATGAGATCACTCAGAAAACCCTGAAAATGATCAGGGATATGAAGCTTGAAAACCAAACTGAATATATTTCATTCAGCTTAAACATCTGCAAGCAGATCAAAAAGCTGGAGCCGAAATTCAAAGTACAGTATTTGAACGGTGAGCTTTCTCCTGAGCAGATCAAAAACGAAGGTCTTGACGGAATGGACTACCACTACAGCGTTTTCCAGAAAAATCCTACATGGATCTCCGAAGCAAAAACTTTAGGTCTTATCACCAACTCATGGACAGTGAATGATCCGGCAGTGTATGAAGAGCTGAAAAAGCAGGGAATAGGTTTTGTAACTACAAATATTCCTGACCAGTTAAAGAATAAATAACAGATTTGCCCTGAAAATCAAGCAAATCTTCAAATGTACAGCCTGTCTCTTTTTAGGGGCAGGCTTTTTTATAATATAAGAAACATAGGATCATACTTTCGCTTAGTCAAATCAATCGAAGATGGATTCCTTCTTTGCATTTTCCAATCCGTGTTATAAAAATTAAACCTTTGCGTTAAACAAAACTTTATCCAGTGCTTGAAGTAGATATTTCTCCTGTTTAAAGAGGTTTTGTTTATTTTCTCAGAGAAAGACAATAAAGATACAGGAATGAGGCTGTAAAATAATATTAAAAATCATTAATTACTTAACTGTTTATTTATCAATTACTTATATTATATGTTAAACTTATGTTCATATTTTGTTTAATAATATTTTAATAAATGTTAAAACCGTGTTAAAGCCATCCCGGTAATGTCGTTTTAATTTTGCGCAAACAAAAAGGATATGCGTAAAGAGACACAAAAACTGCTGGTATTGTCGCTGTTAGGATTAGTCAGCGTCAATCTGGCGGCTCAGCAGAAGGTAAAAAAAGATACTGTAAAAGGCATTGATGAGGTGGTGGTCACCGCTCTGGGAATCAAGAGACATGATAAGTCTTTGGGATATTCTACTCAGACCATCAAATCAGAAGAAATTCTCAAAACCCAGAACAATAACTGGGCGCAGGCTTTGGAAGGAAAAGTAGCCGGGCTGAAAGTTCAGACAGCAGGCGCCGGACCTTTGGGAACCAGCCGTATTACACTTCGTGGAGACGTTTCTATGAACATGGGTAATAACGGGGCGCTGATCGTTGTAGACGGTGTGCCTTTAAGTGACAGGAAAACAGGAACCGGTACTTCGGCCTACGGCGCCGGTTCGGGAGGTGACCTTCCTATCGATTACGGGGACAGTTTCAACAGCATCAACCCGGAAGATATCGAATCCGTTACCGTTCTGAAAGGACCGAGTGCATCGGCATTGTACGGTTCCAGAGGTTCCAGGGGAGCCATTATGATCACCACCAAATCCGGAAAAACAAAAAAAGGGAAAATACAGATCACCTTAAACTCCTATACCAGCTTCGACAGCGTTCTAAAATGGCCGGATTACCAATATGAATACGGACAGGGAACAATGCAGAAAGACAAAGCAGGGAACTATTACTACTCATACGGAGCTTCCGCAGATGGGGTAAATACAGGATCAACCAGCAGCGCATTCGGGCCAAAATTTGACGGGCAGTATTACTTTCAGTACGATCCTTCGGTAGAAGGACAAAGCAAAGAAAGACAGCTCTGGAGACCTTATAAAAATAATATTAAAGATTTCTGGCAGACCGGAAGCACCTATTCAAACAGTTTATCCTTAGAACATTCTAATGAAACTACGGCCTTCAGGTCATCCCTTTCTTATCTTAAAAATGAATGGATGATGCCGAATACAGGCTTCGACAGGCTAAATGCAGCTGTTTCCGTTGATCATAAGATGAGCAGTAAATTAAGAGTGGGGACCAAGTTGAATTTCAGCCAGACCAAAAGTGATAATCTTCCGGCCACGGGCTATAACAACCAGTCGATCTCCTATTTCATGATCTTTCAGAATCCAAACGTAGACCTGGCATGGTACAGACCTATCTGGAAGAACGGGCAGGAGCAGGTAGACCAGATCCATCCATTCAGCTCCTATATCGATAATCCCTATCTTATTGCATATGAGAACCTGAATTCCACAAACAAGAAGATCATTACCGGAAATATTAACCTGAATTACCAGTTTGCAAAAAACTTTGATGTTGCTTTCAAATCCGGTCTGGAATGGAGCAATGAGTTCCGTACCCAGAGAAGGCCCTGGAGCTCTGCTAATTACCTGAAAGGCTATTACAGGGAGCAGTACATCAAGTATTTAGATTTGAATAACGATATTTTATTTACCTATAAAAATAAATTCGGAGACTTTGGCGTAACTGCTTCTGCCGGAGGAAACATAAGATATTATGAGCAGACTATGAGCGATTACAGGGCGATAGGACTTAATAAAGCAGGAGTATACCAGCTGACCAATGCCATTGCACTGGATAATAAGCTTCCGAAGCCTAATGACAATCAGGTGAACAGTATGTATGCACTGGCGAATTTTAGCTATAAAGACCTTGTTTTTGTAGATGTTACCGCAAGAAATGACTGGAGCAGTACACTTCCTAAGCACAACAGGTCTTATTTCTACCCGTCCGTGTCATCATCTTTTGTTCTGTCTGATATTTTTAAAATGAAATCAGACCAGTTTAATTTCTGGAAACTGCGACTTTCATGGTCAAAGGTAGGAAACGATACCTACAATTACATGTTGGATAAATACTATGAAAACAGCTCGTTTACAGGTTCCGTAGAATCTCCGTTGCTGTATCCCAATCCTGATCTGAAACCTGAAATGATCACCAATATGGAAGGCGGGATGGATTTTACGATCCTTAAAAACAGATTAAACTTTAACATTACGGCGTATCAGAACAATTCCAAAAATCAGACTATTGTCATCCCCGTATTGTATGAAGTAGGCTATAACAAAAGGATTATTAATGCAGGAGAGATCAGAAACAGAGGAATTGAAATGACCTTAAATGCTTATCCGGTCAAGAATAAAAACTTCTCCTGGAATGTAAGCGCCAACTGGTCTATGAACAGGAATAAAATTCTTTCCCTTCCTGAAGAATTCCACGGCGAGCCTTACACCATTGGGAGTGTAGGAGGTGTAGTGTATTATAATGCTGTAGTAGGTGGTTCACTGGGAGATATGTACGGTTATGGCCTGATGTATTCTCCGGACGGACAGGTAATTTACGGTAGCGACGGATTGACGGCAAAGCCAACGGAAATGAAAAAGATAGGAAATGCCTATCCGAAATGGAGAGCGGGCCTTCAGAACGAATTTAAATATAAAAATATTACGTTAAGCTTCTCATTTGACGGGCAGTACAAAGGAATTGCATATTCCCAGTCACACCACAAAATGTCTGAGCAGGGGAAACTTGAGCATACCCTTTGGGGAAGAGATAATCCGAATGGCCTTATTGTAGGGCAGGGAGTGGTTCAGAACCCTGACGGAAGCTTTTCACCCAATACGAAAGGGGTTCCTGTGCCCACTTATTACGGCGATTATTACAGAAGAGCGAATGTGGAAACCAATTCATTCGATACATCATTCATCAAGCTTAGAGATGCCAGGATTTCCTATTCATTCCCTAAATCGATCGTTGATCCTTTGAAGGTTACGGATATTACCCTTGCCCTGTTTGGAAGAAACCTTTGGATGTGGACGAAGTTCCCATTGTTTGATCCCGAGGCGGCAACCCTTGATGATTCTACCATTACTCCGGGGATAGAAATGGGGCAGCTGCCTTCTTCAAGAACAGTCGGTATACAGTTAAACGTTAAATTTTAAAAATCAGAACAATGAAAAAACTTATCTATATATCTTCATTTCTCATGCTTTTGGGAGCTGTGTCGTGCGACAGAAGCCTTGATGAGATCAATAAAGACCAGAGCAGGATCAATAAGCCGGTGGCAAGTTCCCTGCTGGTTCCTATTCAGTACAATATGGCCTCAGTAGGCTATAACAGGGCCAATGATTTTACATTCGACCTGATGCAGGTATCTCTGGATTTTCCCAATGAAGGCAACTCTTTGAGCCGTTACTATATCACCGAAAATACAGGTGCCGGATTCTGGAATAATTCTTACCGCTGGCTGAAGCAGGTAGACGACCTGAGAAGAGCCGCTGTTGAAGAAGGGGATAAAAACTACGAAGCCATTGCGTTGGTTCTGAATGCCTGGATCTATTCCAATCTTACAGACACCTATGGTGATGTTCCTTTCTCTGAAGCTTCCAAACTGGATGACGGGATTTTACAGCCTAAATTTGACAGACAAAGAGATATTTATGTACATCTGCTGGATGATCTGAAAACAGCCAATTCTCTTTTCATTACCAATAAAGTGCTTGCAGGGAATGACCTGTTTTATAAAGCGGAATCGGATGCGAACGGAATCACCAACTGGAAAAAATTTTGTAATTCGCTTTCTTTAAGACTGCTGACAAGGATCTTAAGTAAAAATGGTGAAGTGAATGTTTATGCAAGAATTCAGGAAATTATCAGTAATCCTACCGTATATCCTGTTTTTCAAAGTAATGCCGATGGTGCAAAGCTGGATATCACCGGAGTTTCCCCTCTGATGCCGCCTATCGCCAGACCCCAGGATTTTACCACCGGAAGAGCAGCCTCAGAATTTTTTGTAACGACATTGAAAGCCAACAACGATCCGCGTTTAGCGATGTTTTTCTCGCAGGCAAAAGATTTGAACAATGTCAATATAGGGTATAAAGGAGCACCTTCAGGATACGCTTTCGGAACCACTTTCGACTATCAGCCTTCAAACCTTAATCAGAATCTTGCCAAAGCACCTTTGAAAATTCTTGTCTATCCGTATGCTGAACTTCAGTTTATTCTTTCAGAGCTTGCCTTCAAAGGAATCATCCAGGGAAGTGCACAGACGTATTACGAGAATGGAGTAAAAGCAGCCATTGAACAGTGGGGAGCGGTGATGCCGGCTAATTATTTCAGCAATGCCAACGTAGCTTATAAACCTGAAATGGAAAGAATCATGATTCAGAAATATGTGGCACTTTTCTTTGTGGATCAGCAGCAGTGGTTTGAAAAAAGAAGAACCGGATTCCCCGTACTTCCCAATAATGGAGGTCTTCTGAACGGGAGTGCTATGCCAAGCAGGTTAATGTATCCACCCAATCCTAAGGTATTGAATACAGCCAATTACCAGGCTGCAGTTCAGCAGATGGGCGGCGATGATATCAATGTAAAAATGTGGTGGAATAAATAAGCTAAGAATTAATAAATAAAAAATTAAGAAAAGATATGAGTATCAGGATAAAACTTTTAATGCCTTGCGTATTGGTTTCGGCAATGGCGTTTGCACAGGATTCCGTTTCAGGATATGTGTTTGAAGATGGTAATAAGAACCAGAAAAAAGAAAACCGGGAAAAAGGAATTGAAGGCGTTTCAGTATCCAATGGAATCCAGGTGGTCCTTACCGATAAAAACGGGAGATACAGCCTGCCGGTTCAGGAAGATCAGACGATCTTTGTCATCAAGCCGTCAGGATACCAGACTGCTTTGAATGCTAATAATCTTCCGCAATTCTACTACCATCATAAGCCAAAAGGTTCACCTGCTGATTTTAAATACAAAGGAACTGCACCAACAGGGGAGCTTCCGAAAGAACTGAATTTCCCGCTTTATAAAAAAGACGAAAGCAAAAACTTTGATATTCTTGTTTTCGGGGACCCGCAGCCTTACACGGAAAAAGAGCTTGATTATTTCAAAAGAGCGATAGTGAATGAAGTAAAAAGTACCAAGAAAAATGCAGTATTGGGAATCAGTTTAGGGGACCTGGTAGGAGATAATCTGAGTCTCCAAAAACCTTATGCCGATGTGATGAAAGAGATTGGACTTCCGTGGTATAATGTCATGGGAAATCATGATATGAATTACGATGCCAAAGAAGACCGTTTCTCAGATGAAACCTTTGAGTCCAATTTCGGTCCGGCCAATTATTCCTTCAATTATGGAAATGTACACTTTATTATTCTGGATGATATTCTGTATCCGGACCCGAGAGATGGTAAAGGTTACTGGGGCGGATTCCGTGAAGACCAGCTGAAATTTGTTGAAAACGATCTGAAACTGGTTGATAAAAACAAACTCATCGTTGTTTCTTTCCATATTCCTTTGGAACATAAGAACGAAGATAATTTCAGAAACTCAGACCGTCAGAAATTATTCGATTACCTGACTCCTTTTAAGAATGCTCTGATTTTATCGGCGCACACGCACATCCAGCAACAGATTTTCTATGGAAAACAAGCCGGCTGGAACGGTTCAAAAGACCTTCATGAATACAATGTGGGAACCACTTGCGGCGACTGGTGGTCAGGAACATCCGATGAGATAGGACTGCCTACTTCAACCATGAGAGACGGAACTGCAAAAGGATACTCATTCATCAGCTTTAACGATAATCAATATAAGGTTAAATACAAAACAGCCGGAAAACCGGAAGATTATCAGATCAATTTATATGTTCCGAAAGTCATTCCTTTTCCTTCAAAAACTTCTGCGAAAATTCTGGCCAACTTCTTCATAGGAAGCAAAAAAGACAAGGTAGAATACAAAATTGACAACGGAAACTGGGAAGAAATGGAGTACGACGAATCAGTAGATCCGAATTTTGCCCTTTCCGTATTTAAATGGGATTCAACACAAACGTTGTTTCCAGGCAAAAGACCTTCCAATCCTGAACTATCAAAACATATATGGACTGCAGGTTTCCCTAAGAAGTTAGCTTTAGGAAAACATACCCTTGAGGTGAGAGCTTATGATATGTACGGAAATCAGTTTACGGCTTCAGAAGAATTCGAGGTGCAGAATGCGGTTCTTATTCCATAGCTTTTTATTTTTTTTACTATACTTTCTATTCAGAAACCGGTTTCATAAGCCGGTTTTGTTTTTTTGAGAACTTGAAATGGCTATGCTTGTAAACCACCCCGTCAAAAATTCTTTCAATTTTCGCCACCCCTCCATGGGAGGGGAATTTTGATCCGACGAATTTTTGCAGAATGATACCTCCGGTTTCTTAGAACTTACGTGAATTTTATCCTTAAACTTTAAACCTTGGACCTTGGACCTTGAACCTTAAACTTTAAATATTAAACCTTAAACCCTAAAATAACTTAAGTCTTAAAAATCCTTGTTGCTTGTATGAAAACCACAGTTTACTATTAAAATTCGGTTAAATCCGGATTCTATCGGTTCTTTAAAAATGTTCTTTCGTAAATTTGCAGTAACGAAACAATAGTATTATGAATATAAGCGGAAAAAATGCCATCGTAACCGGTGGCGGAAGAGGACTTGGAAAAGCAGTGGCCCTGGCTTTGGCCAATGAAGGAGTGCACGTTGCCATTACCGGCAGAAATGAGGAAAACCTTAAAATGACCGTGGAGGAGATCAAAAAGCTGGGAGTGAACTCTACCTATGCAGTTTTTTCTGTAGATAATGAAATTCAGGTAAAAGCCGGGATAGAATCTTTGGCAGAACAGTTGGGAGGGATTGATATTCTGATCAACAACGCAGGGATCGGGGATTTTGGAACTATCGAGGAAATGCCTTCTGAAACCTGGGAGCAGGTAATTAAAACCAACCTGTTCGGAGTTTACTACGCTGCAAAAGCAGCTTATCCGTTTATGAAAGCTAAAGGAGAAGGAGATATTGTAAATGTGGCTTCTACAGCAGGTTTGAAAGGCGGTCCCAACATGTCAGCCTACGCGGCATCAAAAGCAGCCGTAGTTTCCCTGTCGCAGTCTATGATGGCGGAATGGAGAAAGCAGAATATCCGTGTCATCACTTTAACACCAAGCACAATTGCCTCCGATTTAAGCATCCAGAGTGGACTTACCGACGGAAATCCGGATAAAGTACTTCAGCCTGAAGATTTTGCAGAATGGGTAAGGGATATTTTAAAGATGAACAGAAGAGCACTGATTGCGAACGGTTCTATTTTTTCTACGAATCCTTAGATGTTGCGGGTTACGGGATTCGTGATGCAAGATCATTGAACAAAGTAATTAAAAACGGTAAACATATTTTCAATAGGAGCGGGCTTTAGCCCGCTTTTTTAATGGGTATAAATTCACCAGGCTTTAGCCAAAATAAAAAATTTCACCCGTTGCTAAGTGTAATGCCTTCGCGGTCTTAAAAGATGTAAAGCATATTAAAAAACTTTGCATCCTTGCGATTAAAATAAATGATTATCCTCAAAATAACAATACTCATGTCACTTCAATTTTTTTAACAATAATAACATCCTTATTTTTGCACTAAATTATTTACTACATGCAAAATTATTTAGAATTCAATTTCAAGATTTCTCCATTGCAGCCATGGAACGAGATTCTGATGGCAGAGCTTATTGAAATAGGCTTCGACAGCTTTACCGAAGAAATTGACGGAATTTTAGGATATATTCAGAAAGAACTGTTTAAAGAAGAAGATCTGAAGTCTCTTCCTATTTTTGAAAACGAGAATGTTCAGATCAGCTATACTTTCGAGGAAATGCCGAACATCAACTGGAATGAAGAATGGGAAAAGAACTTTTCACCCATCAATATTGATGATAAAGTGATGATCCGTGCCGAATTCCATGAATCCGTACCAGGCATGCATGAAATTATTATTCAGCCGAAAATGTCATTCGGGACAGGTCACCATCCTACCACACACCTGATGATCCAGCAGATGATGGATATTGATTTTAAAGGTAAAAAAGTACTGGATATGGGTTGCGGAACTTCGGTTCTTGCGATTTATGCAAAGCAGATAGGAGCAGGAGATACCAAAGCGATTGATATTGATGAATGGTCTGTGGAAAATTCAAAAGAAAATGCAGCAAGAAACAATGTTGAGCTTGATATTGAACTGGGAACCGCAGAAAATCTGGGAAAAGAAAAGTTCGATATTATTCTGGCCAATATCAACAGGAATATCCTGATTTCTGACATTCCAACCTATGTTTCTGTAATGAATGACGGTGGAAAATTGCTGTTGTCCGGTCTTTGCTTCTTCGATGTGGATGATATTCTGGAAGTTTGCAAGGAAAGCGGTTTAGAGCTTAAAAAGAAGCTGCAGCGTGAAGAGTGGGTAAGCCTGCTGCTGGAAAAATAATGAAACAAAATAGTATTATGAAATCTTTACTCACCGCTCTGTTTTTAATGATGCTGCAATTTTTTTCCGCGCAGGAAGAAAACATGACCTATCCTGACGGAGTTTTTGGCTTTGAAGAAAATAAGCCCCAAAAAATCTTTACGGATTGGACCCGGGTAAGAAAACAGCCGGATGTAAAATCTGAGGTAACCGATTCATTACAGACTAACCGGCAGGTAATGATCCTTAAAAAGGAGGAAGCGGTTCTGAGATTAGGAGAAAGAGGTGCCAACTGGTATAAAATATCTTATCAGAAAGGAGACCAGGTTTCGGAAGGTTACGTCTGGGGTGGCAATCTTTGTGTGGGCTACCGTAATAAAAACGGCTACGACTTTCTTTTCGGATTGTCTAAAACCGTAGACCGGAAAAATAAAGACTACAATGAAACTGTAAAGCAGAACATTGCCGGAATAAAAGTTATCGAAGGAGGCGCTTTAATTGATGAAGTATACTTCGATACCGGAAAAGGAGAGGAGATGAGCTATGCCACCTTCACTATCGAAAGCAATCATAAACTGCAGAATGTAGAACTGACCCTTAAAGCCATGGTTTCCGGGGAAGCATGCGGAATTGCAAGCTACAGCCAGTATGTTCTTTTTAAAGATAAAAAACTCGTTGCCCTGCCACAGCTGATGAATGTAGGAGATGCCGATGTATATTACCATTCCGAAGAATTTGTCTTTCCTAATGATAAAGGCGGAATTCCCAATGCATTCATCTTTAAAACAGAGGAAATGGAAAGAGATGATAAAGACAGGGAAAAGAAAAAACGATCTTCCAAAACCTACCTTTGGGACGGAAATTCCTATAAGCTAAAGTAAAATTCTGGTTGAAGAATAAAGTAACCGCTGTACAGATTACAGCGGTTTTTTATTGCCCTTTATTCAATGGAACGGCCCTCTCAGGCCTTTATGATCAGGATCATGAACTATTCCGATAATATTCATGAAATTAGTTTATTGTTTAACATATTGTATTAAGAAATATTGAGGTTTATTATGAAAAAGAATTTTTTTGATACTTTCTCGGATTGGGCAGCCTGCTTTACAGGAAGCCCCGGAGCATTTATCGGAGCCAGCATACTGGTGATTATCTGGGCGGCTACAGGGCCGTTATTTAAATTTTCTGAAGTATGGCAGATGGTGATTAATACGGGTACCACCATTGTTACGTTCCTTATGGTATTCTTAATTCAGAAAGCGCAGAACAAGGATTCCAAAGCAATTCAGATCAAGCTAAACGAGCTTATTGCCGCTCATGAAAATGCCAGCAACCGCATCGTGGATATTGAAGACTTGACCGAAGAGGAGCTAGACGAACTCCATAAATTCTATGAAAAAATAGGAAAACTTCCTAAAAAGGCTGCGGGATCTCCAGGAACCCGATCCATTGACAGCCAGGCTGAATCTTCTTAAAAAATCCCGCGGATGTAATAAAATAGGGATTTGTGTGGTAGGCATTGTGATGTACGTCATAAATACTTTGCAGTCATTTTATTTAGTTTTGTCATTTATAAAGAGATTATACGATTTCATTTAAAAACTATTATAAATTTTGATATTTAGCGAAGAAATATTGTCCTCACTGGGGGCTGATGTATTATACTATAAAATTAATGAAACTATATTTTCTGAAGGGCAGTTGCCCAACTACTATTACCAGATCTTCAAAGGAGCTGTCAAATTAACCAAAGACCGGGAAAACGGAACAGAATCTATATTCGGTGTTTTCTTTAAAGGACAGTGTTTTGGAGAGACCTTTCTTTTTGCTGATAAAACTTACCCGTTCAACGCCGTTGCAATGGAAGACGGCGTTATTCTGAGAGTTCCCGGGGAAAAATTTATAGACTTTGTAACAAAAAAGCCTGAATTCCTGCTGCGGCTTTACAGATTCAATGCTGAGAGGATGTATTTCAGATATGCAATGCTTAATTGCTTGTCCATTAATGATTCTATGTTGAGAATCAAGGAGCTGTTTACCATACTGAAAGAACTTCACTCTGTAAAGGGGGCTTTCTCCTATCAGATTCCCTTCACCAGACAGCAGCTCTCTTCTCTTGCTGCCTTAAGGCTTGAAACGGTAATCCGGACTGTAAAAAAGATGGAGAAAGATAATTTAGTGGAAATAAGAAACGGTAAGATCTTTTACTAAGCAGATAGGCTGTTAATAAGTAATTTAATAAAGGATTTTTCTGTTTTCTATCCGGAGTTCCTCTTGTTTTTCCAGGTTTTTTATCGTTCTGATCACTGTTTCCACTCTCAGGCCGGTGATAGAGGCAATTTGTTGCCTTGTAAGCGGTACTTCGAAAGAATATTTGCTTTGATCGGCAAAAAAACTTTTGTAATAATCAAAAGCTCCTTTTATTCTTACGCTGGCATGTATCGACGAATTGTTCTGAAGCATAATGAATTTGAAGTACAGCCTTTCCGACAAAAATTTGTTAACGTCACGGGATACCCCCGGATGATCGTCAAGCATACGTGTGAAATCTGCTTTCGGGAGTTTCCAGATGCTGCTTTGCTCAAGCACTATAGCATTAACAGGATATTTTTTATCTATAAAAAGCAGAAGCTCGCATACACTCAGCCCGGAATTAAGGATCGCAAGGATAAGCTCTTTTCCGTCTTCGTTGTAATGGTTGAGTTTTATTCTTCCATTAATGATCTGATAGTAGTTTTTAGGAGTTTCGTCTTCTTTGAAAATAATATCACCCGGATAAAAAGTCTCGCTTATTGCTCCGTATGAAAGTAAAAGTTCGTTGGGTATTAACATGGATTGATGTTGTTCTAAGTAGGAACAAGATAGGCATTTATTTCAGTAAAAAAGGGTCTTCACGGATATATTATTTTTTTTATTGATAATGTTTACTTTATGATTTGGCTCATAATATATGATGAAATATAATAATAGATTTGAAGATTATTCAGTGTAGAATGATGCTCTCCTACCTAAAATACTTTTTTAGACCCCATATATTCCGAGGGCTTTTCTTAGTAGAAAAGCCCTTTCTTTTTTTAAGAATAAAGTGGTAGTTGGTTTGCTATGGTTATTTTGTTTATTGCTGAATTCTGTGATGTGGTATGTTATTTTTATTTCATTTGTACTAATTTTTTATTATTAATACGAAATTATAATAATTTAATCTTTTTTAACGTTATTTTGATAATCAAAGGTATGGTATTTGCATTATAATTGATACCGATTCTATAAAGTATTCACTAATTCCTACTATTTACCTGTGAAAATTTTATACTACAGTAATAACATTTAAATTATATATTATGGTAATTAGCGAATCAGTTTTATATTCTGCAGGGGCAGACATAAAAAAATATAGGCCAACGGAATTCATTTTCAATGAAGGTGAAGGATCTCATTATTATTATCAGATCATGACAGGAAACATAAAATTAAATAATTATGATTCTGATGGGAAAGAATTTATCCAGAACATTCTTGCGGATGGAGAGAGCTTTGGTGAATCAGTTCTTTTTATCGATCAGGCTTATCCTATGAATGCGGAGGCTATGACAGAATGCAGCATTCTCCGGCTTTGTAAATCCGCTTTCTTTGAGCTGATGGCGAAATTTCCCAAACTCTATCTTGAAATGTGTAAATCTCTTTCCCAGCGGCTGTATTATAAATTTGTTATGATGCAGAATATTTCCTTTCAGAACTCAGCAGCGAGACTTACCGGCCTGATGGAATATTTAAAAGGTTCTCACAATGACCGCAAGCCCTATTCTTTCATGGTGCCGCTTACCAGACAGCAGATGGCCAGCCTTACCGGACTTTGCGTAGAAACAACGATCAGAACTATTAAAACAATGGAAAAACAGCAAATTGTACGGATCAAAGACCGTAAAATTTACTACTGATTGTAGAGCACTGGTTTTTTAATATAAGTAATTCCTATTCTTTATCGATCCAGGATGAGATATATTCCCTGTTCATCCTGGCAATATTATCCAGGGATATATGTTTTGGGCACTCCACTTCACAGGCTCCGATGACAGAACAGTTTCCGAATCCTTCCTCATCCATTGCTTTCACCATATTAAGGACGCGTCTTTTTGCCTCAACTCTTCCCTGAGGGAGTAGGGCGAAATGCGAGACCTTTGCACCTACAAATAACATAGCGGCTCCATTGGGGCAGCAGGCAACGCAGGCACCACAGCTGATGCAGGCGGCGGCATCCATGGCTTTGTCGGCGTCAGCCTTGGGAACTGCGACCGCATTGGCGTCCAGGGTACTCCCTGATGTATTGACGGATATAAACCCGCCGGCAGCCATAATTCTGTCGAAAGCGCTCCTGTCTGTTATAAGATCCTTGATCACCGGAAAAGCAATGCTTCGCCATGGCTCTATAACGATAGTTTCATTATCTTTAAACATTCTCATATGCAGCTGGCAGGTGGTTATTCCTGTATCCGGCCCATGAGCTCTTCCGTTGATGTACAGTGAGCACATTCCGCAGATTCCCTCACGGCAGTCATGGTCGAAAGCCACGGGCTCCTGATTGTTTTCAATAAGTTTTTCATTAAGAATATCAAGCATTTCAAGAAATGAAGCATCTGTAGAAATGTCAGATACCTTGTAGGTTTCGAATTTGCCTTTGGTTTTGCTGTTTTTCTGTCTCCAGATCTTCAGGGTCAGGGTCAGGTTTCTTTTTGTGGCCATATCTATTTTTTTGGATTATATATCAGGCTGCGGTTGGCGGCCTTATTGATGAAGGTTATGTGCTGCCTTTCATGGTTCCATCGTTTAGCTGAAGGCTACAGCCGTCAGTCAGAATGTGTACTTTAAGATTTTCAGCATAGATGGGATCTCCTTTTTCTGCAAAATCTTTATTCGTCTGCTTTAGCTCCTGGGCGTTGATGATCACTACCATTCCGGAGCCTTTACAGGTTGCTTTCTCGCCATTTTCAATAAGTAATGCGGTATCTTCTCCTAATCCTATGCCCAGATGCTTCGGATGCAGGATTGATGCGTGTGCCAACCTGCCAAATCTGCCTCTGCGGACAAAATGAGTATCTATAATGCAGTTTTTAATAAAACCTAATCCGGGGCCCAGCTGAATGTCATGATCTAAGATCGCTTCCCCGTTTAAAGCTTCGCAAATAATAATTTCAGACATGCACATGGCTCCTGCGCTTGTTCCTGCGATGGTAAAGTTTTCTTCATGGGTATACTTTTCCTTTAGCAAATCGGTAATAGCAGATTGTCTGAGCTCTTCACATATTCTGTTCTGATCGCCGCCCGTAAAGAAAACTGCTTTCGCATTTGAAATTCTTTTAAAATGATAATCACTGTGGATATATTCATCACAGATGTGAAGGAAATCAAAATTGGTATAACCCAGATCGGTAAGTGTCTTTTGATATATTTCTTTCATACTTTCCGGCTCCGAGCTTGCAGTGGTGATCACTTCAATACGGTCATCGTTGGATTTTACCAGAAGTTTAAGAATCTCATGAGGTATAAAATCTTTGTTGGCATCTTTTATTTCTACTTTCGTGTCCTTCCGGTCTTCTTTACCTCCTATAATTAGTAATCTTCCTTTTGATGTCATAAATTTTAACTTTTAATATTTTCAATTATTTATTGTAATCAAGCTACTTCACCATTCATTAAATTAATAGTGCATCCGTTGATTAAGATGCGGCCTTTGAGATTTTTTACATAGACTGAACTTTCATTGCTTTCTTTTTTTACATTTCTTGCGTTAATGACCATGATGGTTCCTGTTCCCCTGCAGGATGCGAACCACCCTTTTTCAATAATCAGTGCAGTGTCTGAACCCAGTCCCAGCCCTAAAAATTCACGATGTTGGATAACGGTAGAGGCCAGTTTTTCAAATCTTGTTTTATGCACAAATTGCGAGTCAACAATACAATGGGTAAGAAATCCTAATCCGGGGATCATTCCGCTGCTGCTGTCTTCCCTGCCAACCAGCATAATTCCCGGAATACAGAGGGCACCCAGGCTCATTCCTGCAATCGTAAAACCACTGTCAAACATATATTTTCTGTATAAAAAACGGATGATGCCTGACCTTTTTAAAATATCATAGGTTCTGGACTGGTCTCCGACGAAAAATATGGTTTTGGCTTTGGAAAGTCTTTTCAGGTAATAGTCTTCATCCGGCAGATTCAGATCATGGATGTGCAGGAAATCGAAATTACTGAATCCTGTTTCTGTAAGTGCATCACGGCATTCTTTCTTAAAACTGTCTGAACGCGCATCTGATACAATAATCTCAATACGGTCATCTTTTTCTTTAGCCAAACAATGCAGTATATCCGGGGATAATAGTGGATAACCGGTTTTCTGGGGTGTAATATCAAGATGAGGGGTACATTTTGTATTGCCGATAATTAATAATCTGCCTGCTGGAATCATGGTGAAATTTTTAAATTAATATTAAGGAGCTGTCAGCTTTTTATAAGCATCATCTTTCAGAACCGGGGACTGTATAAACGAGGAGGATGAAATACTTTCATTTGAAACATTTATATCTCCTCCCGATATGACTATGTTGTTGTTCGGTTTTATAAAGATGAAAGATGGGCTTTAAAAACAGATGGTGCTTTAGCTTATTCCAAACTTAGGGAATAATGATCCGCATGTTTTATGATGTGAATCACAATGGAGGTTATTTTTAATTTCCTTAAAGACTGAGTCTTCCCGCAAGGATGTAGCAACCCTCTTCCTGTAAGTAAATTTGATAAGTGAATAACGGATGTAATTTGATTTTATATTGTAAAATATTTAACAATAAATACTATTGAATATTTATTTTCTGATAAAATGTACTTGTTATGACCTATGTCATAAAGGTTCGGTGTTATAAGGCTATACCTTTGAGCTACACCACAAATTTAATATTATGAAACCAATTACCTCACCAACCATTATTACAGGTTACATTTTTATGAGTCCCAAATACGGGGTGAATCTACGGCTCATGCGGAATACTGATGATTCAGGACCCCGGACCTAGACCTCAGTGAGTAAAGACTTATTCAGAATAATGTATCCCATCTCAAGGAATACAAGGACATATCTTATCGACAAAAGGAACAGCCGGAAAATTAATGACGTCAATTGATGATGGGTAGTTGTATACTGATATATGAAATGATCACTATCTCCGGTTTAGCGGAAAGAGGTAATTGCTAAAATTGTAATTCCTAGTCTTTTCCAGTGCCGGGCATTCTTGCCGGGTATGTGCATGGCTCGAAATATTGTATTTTATATCAGGTTTTTAAAAATAAAAAAACTCACTCATATTCGTATGTAACTGCATTAATATTTACCGGTTTTAATCTTTACTGAGATAATAATTAATTACATAAAAAAACAAAAATATTATGATTATTGACCAGGAATTTTTGAAATCAGCAGGGGCGGAAATAAAATATTATGATACAGACGAAACTATTTTTTATGAAGATAATTTACCTCTTTACTATTATCAGATAGTGGAAGGAGAGGTAAAGCTGAATAACTACAGCAGTGAAGGAAAAGAGTTTATTCAGAATATCCTGTCCGCAGGACAAAGTGTAGGAGAATCCCTGCTGTTCGGAGATAAGCGTTATCCTATGAATGCAATTTCCGTAACACCTTCTACGGTCCTTAGAATGAATAAGAACGATTTTTTTGCCATGCTGGATGATCATCCTTATCTGTATCGGGACCTGTGTAAAGGTTTATCAGACCGTCTTTATTACAAATACATCATGCTGCAGAAAAATTCACTGGAAAATCCTGAAGAGCGCCTTAAAGGAGTCATGAGTTATTTAAAAAGTTTCCACAGCAGTTCGGATATTTTCTCTTTTGAAATCCCGCTTACCCGCCAGCAGTTAGCCAGTCTTACCGGTCTCAGGGTAGAAACCGTGATCAGAACGATAAAAAATATGGAAAAGGAAAATGTCTTAAAAATTAAAAACAGAAAAATATTATATTAATATCGCTCATTATGATGCGAATCATAAACGGGCCGTAAATTCAATTGTACATTTGATACATCATTTTTACTCATATTCCATTCACTCTTATATAAAGAGCAATATAAAAGCTTTATAGCTTAATATCATTCAATTTTAAAAAATACCATTGCTGTTCTGATACTAGTTAAGAACAGCAGTACATCACCCAAATATTAATAATAAAAAAATTTTAGTAATGAACACTAGAAATTCAAACAACCGCAGATCTGGAAACAATTCTTCCAACGAAGAAAACTCCACTCTTGAAGAAGTTTACCAATTAGGTTATGACCATGGTTATAGCGATGCATCAGAGGATGAGGATTATGACGATGATTTCTCCGATTATGAGGATTATTTCGATGATTATGATAATGAATATGATGACGATGATGAGTATGACGATGATGAAGATTATGATGATGACGAAGACTACGATGATGACGAAGATTATGATGACGATGAAGATTATGATGACGAAGACGATGATAACAGAGGTCGTGGCTCAAGAGGAGGCAGCAGAGGCGGTTCCAGAGGCGGTAATCAGAATAGAGACAGTCAGGGAAGGTTTACTTCTGGTGGTAGAGGAAATTCAGGAGGAGGTTCCCGTGGTGGCTCACGTTCCGGTTCGGGGTCAGGCTCCGGTTCTGGTTCCAGGTCGGGAGGAAGAGGAAGGTCATCCTCTGGAAGCGGTACTTCAAGAAGAGGTTTTGCTTCCATGAGTAAAGCTGAACGTACAAGAATTGCCCGTATGGGAGGCGAAGCTTCTCATGGTGGTGGAAGATCTTCGGGTTCAGGCTCAAGATCGGGATCAGGATCAAACAGTGGCAGCAGCTCAAGAAGTTCAGGCTCAAGATCCGGCGGCGGTAATAGCAGTTCAGGAAGAGGACGTGGCTCAAATTCCGGATCAGGAAACGGTCGTGGTTCAAACTCAAACTCAAGTTCAAATTCTGGCTCAGGAAGCGGAAGAGGTTCTAACTCAGGAAGCGGTACTTCAAGAAGAGGCTTTGCTTCTATGAGTAAAGCGGAACGTACAAGAATTGCCCGTATGGGAGGCCAGGCTTCTCATGGAGGCGGAAGATCTTCCGGTTCCGGCAGATCAGGCTTTGGAGGCAGACGTAATAATTCATAATTTTTAATGATTGCCTCTTTAATTTTAATTATTGAGGCAATCTTTTCATTCTATACTAAACACCACATTGCATTATGGCAACTAAAACAACAGAAAATACCACTCCTGAAACTTCTCAAACAGGAACTACAGGAAAAAAACTAGCAGTGGATAATGCTACTGTAGATAAAAATGATATGAAAAACTCTTCCCTTCATAAGTTTTTCGTTAGTGCACTTAAGGATATTTATTTTGCAGAAAATGCAATTATTGAGGCACTAACAAAAATGGAAGAGGCAGCAACTACTGAGGAGCTCAAAGAAGCTTTTGAAGATCACCAGCTGCAGACCAAAAAACATGTAAGCCGGTTAGAAAAAGTTTTTAAATTAATCGATGAAAAGCCTGAGAAAAAAGAATGTGAAGCCATCAAAGGCATCATAAAAGAAGGCGAAGAAATCATCAAGTCTACCCAGGAAGGTTCCATGACCCGTGACGCTGCTTTAATTATTGCTGCACAAAAAGTAGAGCACTACGAAATTGCAACATATGGCGGTCTGGCACAGCTGGCCATTACCATGGGGCACGATAAAGTGGCAGACTTACTTGAAAAAACACTTCAGGAAGAAGAAGATACCGACTATAATCTTACCGAGATTGCAGAAACTTTCATCAATTTTGATGCTGAACAGGAAGATTGATTCTCCATATAGTACCCCCGGGCCATATAGAACATGTTCTATGTGGCCTATTTTATCATACATCAGGTAGCATCAGAATTATAGCTCTGATAAACCCGAAAAGGGAATCCTGAAGTATGCTTTATTCTTCAATACCACCAAATCACACTTAAATATAAAATTATGAAAGCTGCAGTTTTTCACGCACCGGGTAAAATTACCTGCGATACAGTAGATGATCCTGTTATTCAGGATCAGAACGATATTATTTTAAAAGTGACTTCCACAGCGATCTGCGGAAGTGACCTGCATATGTATTCCGGAGGGCTGCCACAGCTGCGGCCTATGGTGATGGGCCATGAATTCATGGGAATCGTAGAGGAAACAGGTAAAAATATCACCCATCTGAAGGTAGGAGACAGGGTGGTGGTTCCTTTCCCGATTGCCTGCGGAGGATGCTACTTTTGCCAGCACGGCCTTCCCGTAGCCTGTGAGAACAGTAATCCCGATCATTATGGCCCGGAAGGAGGAATCCTCACGGAAAAAGGAGGTGCATTATTCGGGTATACTGATCTGTATGGTGGCTATAGCGGCGGACAGGCGCAATATGTAAGAGTGCCTTATGCCCATTTTGGACCCAGGAAAGTAGCGGAAGGTTTAACGGATGAGCAGGTTCTATTCCTTACGGACATCTTCCCGACCGGGTATACCGGTGTAATGTGGGGAGAGCTCAAAGGAGGAGAAACAGTGGCTATTTTCGGGGCAGGTCCCGTAGGTTCCATGTCAGTGAAAAGTGCAATTCTGCATAATGCCAAAAAAATAATTGTAATTGATACCCTTCAATACAGGCTTGATCAGATAAAAAACCTCACCGGATGCGAAACCATTCTATGGGAAGATGCAAAAAGTACCATAGAGCAGATCCGGGATATGACCGAAGGAAGAGGAGCCGATCTGTGCATTGATGCAGTAGGTTTTGAACCTGAAAGAGACCTGCTGGACAGGGCTAAAGCGGTTATAAACTTTGAAAAAGGATCGATAAAAGTCCTTGAAGCCTGTATGAGTGCTGTAAGAAGAGGTGGAACAGTTTCTATTCTTGGGGTTTATCCAGTGAACTATGACAATTTCAAATTAGGTCAGATCTTCGACAAAGGGATTACGCTAAAGGCAGGCCAGGCTCCCGTACATCCTATTATAGATAAACTAATGAAATATGTGGAAAATGGTGAAGTAAAACTCGATGATATAATTACCCACCGCCTCGCGTTAGATGAAGTCGCAAAAGGATATGAGATTTTTGATAAAAAAGAAGACGGATGTGTAAAAGTTGTATTAGATCCCTGGAAAATCTGAGCTTGAGCATCATAAAAGAAATCAACAGTTAATTTTAAAAAATACCCATGAATCGTAAAAACCAATATGCCCTGATTACAGGGGCTACCAGCGGAATAGGATATGAACTGGCCAAATTATTTGCAATAAATGGGTACGACCTTGTTATTGTGGCCAGGAATCATGAAAAGCTGCAGACTATAGCAGACGAATTCAAGCAGTATGGCGTTCACGTCATATTTATTTCCAAAAACCTTTTTCTTGAAGAAGAAGCCTATTCCCTTTATGCAGAACTGAAATTAAACGGAATAAGTCCTGCAATTCTGGTCAATAACGCAGGCCAGGGAGCTTATGGAAAATTCTGTGATACGGATATCCATAAGGAAATTGATATCATTAAACTGAATATTATTTCAGTGCTTATATTGACAAAGCTATTCTTAAAAGATCGTTTGCCGCAGGAATCAGGGAAAATTTTAAACCTTGCATCCACGGCGGGTAAAGTTCCGGGACCCTGGCATTCCGTATATCATGGAACAAAATCTTTCATTCTATCCTGGTCTGAAGCTATCCGGGAAGAATTAAAAGATACCGGAATTACCGTTACAGCCCTTTTACCGGGGCCTACCGATACCGATTTCTTTAATAAAGCTGAAATGAACGACAGTAAAATACTTGAAGACAAAGATAGTCTGGCTTCCTCCGGAGAAGTAGCATTGGACGGCTACAATGCCCTTATGAACGGGGATGATAAGGTGATTTCAGGATTAAAGAATAAGCTGACTGTAGCTATGTCCAATATGTCAACGGATAGTATGGCTGCCCACCGAATGGCAGAAATGCAGAAGCCGGCCAACGAAAAATAGTATATCTGTGGAAATTGCGGCTGGTAAAACCGGTACGTATCTTCAAAACAAATAATATAACAAAAAAAATAGAATATTATGAAAACAACCCTTTTATTAGCAGCATTACTGCTCAGTTTTACAGCATGTGGTCCCTGTGATTTGGACGAAGATGAACCAAAAAAAGAATCTGAAAACAAAATTGCAAGTGATACCTTAAAAGTTAAATAATTATGAATCGGGATGGAGCCAGAAAAAGTATATGGCAGGAAGAGATCAAAACGTTTTCTTCAGATGCCGGTTTCGACCAGTTGTTTGATGTAGCCATTGTTGGCGGTGGGATTACCGGTATTTCCACGGCAGTCAGGCTGCAGAAAGAAGGCAAAAAATGTATTATTCTTGAAGCTGCAAACATTGGTTTTGGAACCACCGGAGGTACTACTGCGCATTTAAATGATTTTTTCGATACGACGTATGCGCAGGCAATCAAAGATTTTGGGTTAAATAATGCCAAACTTCTTAAATATGTAGGAATAGAAGCGAAAAATATTATTAAAAACAATATAAGAGAGTACAATATCGACTGTGATTTTGAAAGAAAAACAGCTTATATTTTTGCATTGGATGAAAGCCAGGCCAGACAGCTCGACGAAATGGTGAAAGGATCTGCCCAGGTTGGGCATCAGATGATCCTTACCCAGGATATCCCTTTTCCCATACCCTTTAAAAAAGCAGCCGTAGTTCCGGACCAGGGACAGTTTCATCCTATAAAATACATTAAGGCTCTGATGCAGGCTTTTATTGATCTGGGAGGAGTGCTTGTGGAACAATGTCTTTGCGAAAGCCATGATGAACAGGAAGATCAGGTAGTTTTAAAAACAACAAAAGGTGAAATTAAAGCTGCCCGGGTTATCTACGCTACCCATATCCCTCCCGGTGTTAATGTCCTCCATTTTATGAATGCTCCCTATCGCAGCTATGCCATTGCATTCAGTATAAAAGGAGATCATTATCCGAAAGATCTGGGATATGACCTTATTGATCCTTATCATTATTACAGGACTCAGGAAATCAATGGAGAAGTTCTGCTCATTGCCGGCGGTGAAGATCACAAAACTGGCCATGCAGAAGATACAGGAGAATGTTTCTCGAAACTTGAAAATTATGTCCGGGAATATTTTGATGTGGAAACCGCAGTTTACAGCTGGTCCAGCCAATATTATGAGCCTGTAGACGGGCTTCCTTATATTGGGGTTTTGCCAGGCAGTAACGGACGTATTTACACCGCTACAGGATTCCGGGGTAACGGGATGATATTTGGAACTATTACCTCACAGATCCTTGGGGATCTGATTTTAACGGGTTCAAGTAAATATAAGGAGCTTTTTGATCCGGGAAGAATAAAGCCAATGGCCGGATTTACCACTTTCGTAAAAGAACAGGCCAGTGTAGCCTATGATTTTATAAAGGATAAATTATTTGTTGAAAAGATCAGCTCTCTGGCTGAACTTAAAGACGGGGAAGCAAAAGTTGTAAAATACGACGGAAGTTCATATGCTGTGTATAAAGAATCCAATGGTAAGGCGCATATTCTCAAAAGCGTGTGCCCGCATGCTCAATGTGAAGTCCGTTGGAACAGTGCCGAAATAAGCTGGGATTGCCCATGTCATGGTTCAAGGTTTAATGTCAATGGAAAAATGCTGACCGGACCTACGGTAAAGGATCTGCAGAGGATAGAGACTGATCCTTCAGTCTAACCATTCTGCATAGATCCTAATACACGATTTTCAGTTCAAATAGGAGATGATTCTACTGCTTAAGATAGATTCATAAAAACCTGTGCATAAACCTGATTCAACCAATTATTGCTTGCTGGTATTTCGTTTCGGGTAAAGAATAAGACGTATGGAAGGGTTGTTGGTAATGAACAATCTGAACCAGTCTAATGCCAGCCTTATTTTACTTCTGAATCCAACCAGAGGGATAATGTGGATGAACAGCCAAGTAAGCCATGCTGTAAAGCCTTTAAACGAAAATTTAGGCAGATCCACTACTGCATTGTACTTGGAAATAATGGCCATGCTTCCTTTGTCATTATAGCTGAACGGAACCAGAACTTTTTCATCCTCTATCCGTTTGAAGTTTTCCGCCAGGTTTTTGGCCTGCTGAATCGCGACCTGTGCCAGTTGCGGGTGTCCCTTTGGAAAGTTTTCATCCGTAAGCTGAAGGCATATATCTCCCACAGCATATATATTTTTTGTTCCTTCTACTTTATTGTAAGCATCTACCAAAATACGTCTGCCTTTTCCGATGCTCTCCTCCGGAAGGCCGGGAACTTCTCTGCCAATGACCCCTGAGGTCCAGATCAGCGTTTCTGTTTCTATAGAACTTCCGTCCGAAAGGATTACTTTACTGTCTACATAATCTTTGACAGAAACATTCAGAATGATTTTAACCCCTAAGTTCTTTAAAGTGTCATAAGCTGTTTTCTGCGCTGTTTCACTCATAGGACCCAGCAAAGTAGGCATAGCATCAATTAAATACAGATTCGAAAAGCTTAGCTTGATCTCAGGATATTCCTTTTTAGCTATGTAGTTTCCCATTTCTGCAAGCATTCCGGCAAGCTCTACTCCGGTTGGGCCACCTCCGGCAATCACAATATTCTGTAATTTTTGTGCCTGGGTTACATCTTTGTTACGGGCAGCTTCTTCAAGATTCAGCAGCATATGATTTCTAAGATAAAGGGCTTCTTCAATACTCTTCATAGGTAATGAACACCTTTGTACATTCTCCATTCCGAAGAAATTGGATTCTGTTCCCAGAGCAACTACCAGATAGTCGTAAGTTAAGCTTCCTGTGTCTGTTTCGATCGTTTTGCTTTCCGGAATTACCTTAAGAAGGCTTCCCATATGGAAATTCACGTTTTTATAATTAGAAAATAATCTTCTGAACGGATAGCTTATATTGGAAGCCTGGATAAAAGAAGTGGCTACCTGATAAATAAGTGGCGGAAAAAAATGATAGTTGTTTTTATCTACCAATGTAATGCGAAATCTTTTGTCGTTTTTTAAAGATTTGATCAGATTGATTCCGGCAAAACCTCCTCCGACAATTACAATGTGCTTTTTCATATGAATTGGTATTGGTGACCATTCATATTATTCAATAATAAGACCAAAAAAGCCTTTTTTATTTATAAATTTTAATATTATGTGAATGAAATTGGATTTTAAACCCAGGTAAAATAATAATTATTGTAATTGTTAGTTAAATGGAGTTTCTGGGCTGGAATTTAAAGAGGAAGATAACTGCGGATTTATGGTATAAAAAGGAGACGACTATCCTATAGCGCCCCCTTAATTAACTGTTATCTTTTACTGGTTTTACTCTAATTCTATTGGATTGTATCCTTTTTTTTCTGTTTCACTTATTTTTTGCTTGTTCTGATCATCTGAAAATACAGTACCCATCCTTTCTAACTCATATTTGGCATTTTCTCTGAAATTTTTTGTTGCCTGAATTAATTCTTCTTTTGTAACCAATTTAGCATTGTGATAGCGGGCTTCATTTATTCTTACCACCTTTCCCTTCAATTTGGAACTTGATACTGATTTGACCAATTCAAAATCATAATCTCCTGTTTTATCTGTTATTTTCACAATTAAGCCTGGCAGGCCGCTGAATTTGTATGGACCATAAGGAAATGGGATTTCGGTTGAATACCAGGCTGTCCATTCTCTTCCTTTATAACTCACTACCGCTTTTTTACAATTAATAGAATTAATTACTTTTGTCTCATCAATTAGCTTCCAATCACGAATTACAGGATTGTTATAGGATAGAAGAGTCATTCCTACTGCCTCATAAAATTGTGAATTATCATTTGTTTGGATTATTAAAAATTTAAATTTTGATGGTGGCAGCCCTCTCATATCAATATTAAAACCATTCCTTTTGCTGTTAAACTGTTCTGCAAAAATAGAGTCAAATTTCAATTTATTTTCGCTGGTAAAAAAGGCACGTTTATCACTGATCTGCAAGGAAAAAAGTTCCTTAGAAACATTCTCACGGCTTAGAGTATTTGGCCTGTACTGAAGTAAATAAGTAAATTCACCCCGTAACGAATCACTCGAAGTTGTTTGAGAAAATGAAATAGAGAAAAAGAATACAAATATAAATGCTAAAGTTTGTTTTTTTCTGAAATTCATAATTGTTTTTTTTATAAAATAGCAAATCGTCCAAACAAAAAATTATTATTTGAACGATTTCTTTATTGTTGATTAATAATAATCAGAGCTTATTCTGTTAGCTTAAAGCAATGATTAAGTTACAATACATAACAATTACAGTTGACAATAGTTTTCTTGGATTTGTTCCATCCAATGATACCATTGAGAAGGAGTCCAGTCCTGACAAGTATATGCTGATGTGCAGCTTGCCTGAAACACTCCACATTCCACTTGCTTTATTTTGGCTATTTTCTTAGCCTTTTTAGTGTTTTTAGTAACTGCAACTTCTTTTGCTTTAGGATTTACTTCTTTTTCTACATTTCCATTTCCATTTGCACTTGCTAAACCTGCTACACCAAGCGCAGCAATAAATAAGATTTTTTTCATGATTGTAATATTTTGAATTGGATAGCTAATATAAAAATATAAATCAATTGAATGGGAAAAATTTTATTATGTTAAACGCTTTCTGTATTGGGTAATATGAATGCCAAACTTCAAAACCGGGCAGAAAAATAGCTGTAAAGACTTAATTCGTGAACTTGCTAAAATTATTCAAACCCCATATGGATTTTATATTTTTTTATGGGAATATTTTCTGATTTTTCTCAAAAACTTGCAGCTATTTGTA
This sequence comes from Chryseobacterium oranimense, assembly GCF_900129755.1. Taxonomy (GTDB): domain Bacteria; phylum Bacteroidota; class Bacteroidia; order Flavobacteriales; family Weeksellaceae; genus Chryseobacterium; species Chryseobacterium oranimense. The sequence continues at coordinate 169,232 of NZ_FQWT01000005.1, read as the reverse complement.
GAAAAAAATCAACTTTAAATGTTCCGATAGTAAAGTTTGGATTACAGATTTTTATGGAGATAAAAAAAGGAGACAACTATTAAATAGTGTCTCCTTAAGTGAGCGCGAAAGGATTCGAACCTTTGACCGTCTGCTTAGAAGGCAGATGCTCTATCCAGCTGAGCTACGCACCCATTAAATAATTTTGAAAAATTACTAAAAAAGTCGGGGCGGCAGGATTCGAACCTGCGACCTCCTGGTCCCAAACCAGGCGCGATGACCGGACTACGCTACGCCCCGATTGATGGTCATCTAAGCGAATTTTACTTCGTTTTTGCGAGTGCAAAGATAGAAATTTATTTTTAATAAAAAAGAGAAAACTGAAAAAAATATTAAATTATTATTGAGTCTTATCAGCGATGATGAACTTATAAAATATAAAATTTTAAGATTCAATGGATATTGTCCTTTAGATATCAGTGTTTTAGATGATGAAATAGTTTATCGGTTGAGTTTTTGTCCCGATTAATATTATTTACCTTTTTTTGATATATAATAATTGTTAGATTTGAGCGCTGGATTGGGTATTTAGTCCACAGACGGTTAAAAAATTAAAGAACGAAAAGGTTGCGAAATGACTAATGTATTTGAAAATTACCTGTCCTCAACAGGAGGACTAACAACGGAGGAGATCAATTTTTCTTCGCAGTTCTTCAAACCTGTTCAATTAAAAAAAGGTGAATTTTTTATTCGTGAAGATGAATTGTGCGATCATATTGGGTTTATCGCTGGTGGTGGTGTAAAAGCTTACGCCATAGATGAAGAAGGAAAGGAAAATGTAACCTGTTTCAAGTTTGAAAATGAATTTGTGACCTCGTTTCCGGAATTTGTGGCGCAGGAAAAATCCAGAAGGAGTATCAGGACTATAGAAGATACTGTGATTTATAGGATAAACTATCCGGACTATCGGCATCTGCTTGGTCAGGTAACTGCTTGGAACAGTGTTATCAGATCTGTGATGGAGCAGGAATATAGCCAAAAGGAACAATATCTGCTGAATTATAATAATAAGTCGGCTGTGGATAAATACCGTCATGTCTTATCCAGCGAACCGATGCTCGTCAGGCGTATAGCGACGCAGGATCTGGCATCATACCTGGGCATCACACAGCGGTCGCTTACACGGGCGAAAGGACAAATACATAGACCCGGTGTATTATAGGACAAATGTCCTTATGGGGTCCGGATCAGCGGGGTAGATTTGCACAAAAAAATTATGCTACGTCAAATTGCTCCCGAAGTGTTCCAGATTTCACTGATGCCGCGAAACAGCATCAACTGCTATATCATCGAAGGTGTTTTGGTAGATTCCGGAATAAGAAGTTCATATACCACTATAAAGAAAGCTCTCCGGAAAATCCCTGTTTACCAGCATGTACTTACGCATGCGCATGCAGATCACCAGGGCTGCAGCGATCAGGTATGTGATGAGTTCGCAATACCCTTGCTCTGCCATCCTGACGAAGTTTTCAGGACCGAAACGGGAATGGTAACCAAAGACTATCCAACGCCGCAACATTGGGTGGCAAAGCTTCAACAAAAGTATTGGGCAGGTCAGGGGCATAAAGTCGATCGTACCATTGTTGAAAACGATAAGGTTGGAAGCTTTAGGGTAGTAGAGACGCCGGGACATTCGGCAGGTCATATTTCTTTATTCCGTGAGCGGGATGGCGTACTGATCATCGGGGATGTGGCAACAAATATGAACGTGATCACAACAGCAACCGGTCTGCGGCTTCCGCCCAATATGTTCACCTCGGATCAGCGGCGCAACATCCAATCGCTTCAGAAGCTGGCAAAACTGAACCCAGCCATTATCTGTTTCGGCCACGGACCGGTCCTGCGAAATACAGATCGCCAGTTTGAGCAATTTGTGGATGAATGCAGTGCGGCTATTAAATAGATTGACAATAACGTTTACTCCCAGGATTTATCATTTACTGAACAATATTTCTGTAGATGCGTAGAGGTTATTTTGTCAGATGTTTATATACCAGCTTCTTAATAAATTTTAAAACGGTAATACTGCGGCAGAGCATTATTATTAACAATACTATTTCCTATTTTTATAATAAGAAATAGAACACCAATATAAATTTATATATTAGAGGGGACTTCATTTCAATATAGCAATACACTTTAGCCAATATTAATCATGGAAAAAATCATCCTTATTTTAATCTGTTTGCTTTTTCTGACAAGCTGTGAAAAGGAAAAGGCCATAGAATTGCAGGATTTCAACTTTAATAATAAAACGTCAGCCTATTTTTCAGATAAAGATAAATACAAAACGTATGCCAACTATTATCAGATAAAGTCTGAGGTTATAGGTGTTGATACTATTGCTGACGGAGAGTTTATAGGAAGTGAAAAACCCATACGGATTGAATACAGGCAGGAAATTTTTTCTTATGAAGATGTTCTGGCGAGATTTGACGATTTTGATTTTAATGCCATCAATTTCGCCACCACTGTAGATGGCAGGATGATGGTTTTTAATGCGGTTGCGGGGAAGATTTCTTTAGAGGAAACTAAAAAGTTTGTAGAGCTGTTGGATGGAAAATATGGAAAGTCCAAAGTGAGCAAAGAAACCTTTATTAAGCCGTATGATATCTATACCTGGCATTTAGGAGACCGGATCATTAAATATTGTATAGTAGGCGACGATGGCAGCAATACCTTGAAAATTGAAGCCCGGCAGGCAAATAAGAATAGTAATAGCGGAGAAAAGGAATCTCATGTAAGAGCTTTCCTTTATCTTATTAAAAATGAGTATGCCAATCAGGTGATAGGGAAGATGAATTCCGGCGACCTTTTGTATTGCAAATGATCCTGGTAAGTTGAGGAAAAATTATATTAATAAGAAGTAATCAGTATATAACATAAAAAAGACAATGCCGATACCCCCAATACCTCCGGACGGAGGCATGTTATACAAAGAAACAGATATGGCTCAGTTGTTCCCTGAGCCGTTAAATGCTGTTACTGCCACATTTTTTTTAGCTATAGCCATTTTCTGGACTATCAAATTGAAGGGGAATTTTAAAGAATATCCCTTTTTAACTTACTGCCTGATTTTATTATATATCGGGGCCATAGGGGGAACTGTTTACCATGCATTCAGACAATGGCCGGTGTTTATCATGATGGATTGGCTGCCCATTATGTTACTCTGCCTGTCTGCCGGATTTTATTTTGTAGCCCAAAGTACCAGATGGTACTATGCGGTTGCAATGGTGCTGGGATATCTGGTTCTTATGTTCGCTTTGAGGAACTGGATTCTGGCAGATAACATTTCTCTCTTTATTAACGTCAATTATGCAATCATGGCCTCGTTTGTCCTTTTCTCGGTACTAAGGTATTTAATCTATACAAAATGGAAAGCCGGCCAATGGGTAGGCTTTGCTTTATTGTCGTTTGTTTTTGCACTGATCTTCCGTATCGCTGATCAATGGGGATGGTTCAGTTTCGGAACCCACTTTTTATGGCATACGTTTGGAGCGGCAGCGACGTTTTGTATGTTTAATTATATTAGTCTTACGGGGAATGTAATTTGGAAGAGATAGGTGGTTTATTTTCCTTTAAAATTGCTCCGAAGTTGGGAGTCTTCTTTAAGGGAAATCTTTTTATTTCAATATTGAAATCAAAAAATTAATTACATTAAAATTTAATACGACAAGATTTGTCGCATATAAGAAATAGCTTTGTTAAAAACAATTGTGACGAAGATTTTGCGTAAAAATTATAGTTTAATTATATTTGGGATATATTATGAGTACGACAATAAGTCATAAACGATCGATGGCAAAATCAACTATAACAAAAGAGATTTTAGCCGTTTTAAATAGCAAAGATACGGATCCTTCTAAAACTTTGCTTAGTGGTCGCATAATGGCAAAAGCTTGGGCAAAACAATTCAATGATGAAATAAGATTACATACAGTACAGTATTTTATGCATTGTGTGATTAGTTCTTATTGGAATTCTTCTCAGATTTTTTCTTTTGTGTCTTTTCCTTTACAACCTTATAATATTGAGCTATCTTATATAGAATTAGATGAAAGTATCATAGCTGTTGCGAGCGTTATTGGAAAAGCTGCTGCTGAGTTAGATGTGATAACAGCATCATATGAATTAGGAAATTTATATACCAGCATTCTTCCAGAGAAACTCAGATCAGATAATGGTGTATTTTATACTCCGCCAGCGCTTACAGATCGATTACTAAACTCTGTAGAAAATGCTGGAGTTGATTGGTCTACTGTTTCTGTAGCAGACCCTGCCTGTGGAGGAGGTGCTTTTTTAGCGCCAATAGCTCATCGAATAATTTCATCAATTCATTTTCTGTCACCTGAAGAACAATTACAACATCTGGAACACAATCTGAAGGGGTATGAAATTGATCCATTTTCTGCATGGCTAACAGAAGTGTTTTTACAAGTCGCAGTTAAGGATGTTATGAGCTTAGCTGGGCGTCGTATTAAATCTATGGTAACAATATGTGATACAATCGCATATTTTTCAGATAAAAAGAATCATAGAGAATTTGATGTTATCATCGGAAATCCTCCTTATGGTAAATTGACATTAACTAAAGAAATCAGAGAAGAATACGAAGAAAGCTTATTTGGGCATGCGAATCTATATGGATTGTTTACTCATTTGGCTATCAAGCTTGTTAAATCTGATGGGATTATTGGCTATCTAACACCTACTAGCTTTCTTTCTGGTGAATATTTTAAAAAATTGAGAATGTTCATCCGAAAAGAAACAAATCCTTTAACGATTGACTTTGTTGCCGGTAGGAAAGGCGTATTTGAAGATGTTCTTCAGGAAACTCTATTGGCAGTCTATAAAAAGAAGAATAAGCTATCATCAGAAAACAATGAAATAGAAATTAACGAAATTCATACATTAACCAACGGCAAATTAAAAATTTCTTCAGCTGGCAAATATAGATTGGCAGACGACACAAGCTCACCATGGATATTACCACGAGATATTAAGCATGCTAAAATTGTAGCATCAATGTCGAATATGAAAGATAATCTTATTACTTATGGCTATAGGATCAGTACTGGGCAGTTGGTTTGGAATAGACATAAGGAACAGCTTTCTGATAAACGAACTAGAAATTCTTATCCAATAATCTGGGCTGAAGCTGTTTCAAAAGATGGTACTTTTCAATTAAAGGCAGATAAGAAAAATCATAAAAAATGGTTCCAATTTAAAGAAGCTAATGATTTTTTATTGACCACGAAACCTTGTGTCTTATTACAGCGAACCACTTCGAAGGAGCAGAAAAAAAGGCTGATCACAACCGTACTTCCTGACGAATTGTTTAAAGAATATACATCGGCTGTTATTGAAAATCATTTGAATATGATTATTCCTACGAGCACTAATTCAAAAGTAAGTCTTGAACTGCTTTCAACTTTTCTTAATAGCAAAATAGTTAATGATGCATTCAGGACTATTAGCGGAAGTGTTGCAGTATCAGCTTATGAACTTGAATCACTGCCATTACCCAAGCCATCAAAATTAAAACGTTTACAAACATTAATTAACGAAAATGCAAGTCCTGATCTTATTGAGAAGGAGTGTACAAAAATTTATACGAAAACTAATCCATGAGTAAATTGCCTCCCTATGTAACAAGAGAGTTAATCCACGAACGCCTTCCAATAATATTCCCTGAAGGTACTACAAATAGAAATTATATTATTAGAGAGATGGCTGCTAGTACCATCTTTACTATGCTTTATATTGGTGCTGTTGAAGGGGAAGAAACTTTTATTGGACCAGTTCATGTCTATAGAATGACAACTGAACAGTCAACCTTGGCTGATGACGAAAGTCGTAAGGATTATGGAAAAAAAGCAATGTCTAAAGGTTTTCAGCCTGAAGGTAAGAGATGGTATGCTGATAACACTAGAGAACCCATCAGAGATGAAACTTTAAGAGAGGGGCTTATACAGGTGGGAGCTGTTATATCAAAAGTTGGTCTCCCAACTACGTCAAGCCGTCCAAGATATGCATTACAGAAAGACTTTGCTAAATTATTTGATCCTGATTTGTTGGATGAGGAGCTTGATAAAGCAATTAAAGACTGGCAGGATAAAAACTTATCTGCGGCTGCAAGAACAAGAATTTCCCTTGCATCAAGAACTGCTGATGAAAATTCTGAACGTGTTTTGGTAACCTTTCCGAACGGGGAAGCACGTAATCTCAGTGCAGGTCTTAGTTCAATAATTTCAAAGGCTGTGGTGGAAGTGTTTGCTCATAAGTTTCTTAAAAGGCCAGCTGTATTGTGGTTAAGTACCAGCGATGCAAAAGTTACTTTTGTCGATGATGTGGTAGCCAAAGCTATTGGTTTAGATATTGAAGCGGATAAAAACCTGCCGGATGTTATTTTAGCTGATCTTGGAACTCCTGAGCCTCTTTTAATTTTTATTGAGGTTGTGGCAACAGACGGTCCTATTTCTGAAAGAAGAAAATCTGCTTTATATGAAATAAGTGATAAAGCAGGATTTGATCGTAAACATATAGTATTTGTTACCGCTTATAGGGAACGACAGGTACAGCCATTCCGGAAAACGATTCCTGATTTGGCCTGGGGAAGCTTTGCGTGGTTTATGTCTGAGCCGGAGCATTTGATTTTCTTAAGTAATGATGACAGGAAATTGTTTGAATTTTAAGAGCGAGTGGTAATATTTAGTTTAATAAAGAACACTAGCCCACGAAGTGTGTAAGTTAAAAAGTTAGATTTGGATTTTATAATCTGAGCCTTTATTTTCCTTTTAAAACAATTCTGTTTAGTAAGTTTTTTAACTTTTTATCATGTTGCAATTTGCTGTCACAACTACTGCTTTCGTCTTTTATTTTTTTTGGACTTTCCCCTCATTGCCTTTAAAAAACTCTAAATCAAAACAGCCTTGAGATTTTCTTATTGATTTTAGGGTAAAATTCATTTTCCCAACTTTACAATTCCATTCTTAAAGGTTTCAAAAATTTCGGCATAAAAAATCCCAACTCTCGTCAGGATTTATTTTTTTATTTTTCCAAAAAATTCTTCTAAAGTGATTTCTTTCTTTCGACAAATTTTCGCCAGTGTTTTTATAGACATATTGTACTCCGTCTTTGCAGTTCCTAAGGCAATATTTTTAATTTTCCTAACTGTACTTTCTTCTATTTCGCATTTAGATGCAAAGTCTCTCTGCGATTTTGCTTTCGAAACCCAGTTTGTGTAAATGTATTTGCAGATGGCAATAGTTACTTCGTTTTCTTCGTTCATTAAAACAAATTACGAGAAAGAGGAAAAAATAATGCGGTTTTCTGTGCGCAATAATGAAATTATTATTACATTTGTACAATAAGCTACAAATAAAGTAGCTTTGCGATACTTCAAAGAATAATAGAAGCTATTGCTTAGAATCTTGTCATTGAAAACTGGTAATTTTTAGACACACAAGATGATAAGCAGGAAGCTCACGACCTAGGCGTGGGCTCTCTTATCTGTGTGCAAGGTATACCAGTGCCTCAATGACGGATATTGTAGAGTCTCATGCCGTTTTTATTTCATGTTGTTCTGCCTTTCTACAATCATTTGTCTAAGCCGCTTCACCACATAAAGTATCATGTACGATACAATGGAGTGTACAATCCATTGCGGCTTCAGGGCTTCCACGGGAACACAGATTTATTTCTATTAAAACTCAGCATATCTCATATGCTGAAAACTTTATTGTGAATAAAGGAGAAATATAAACCATTAAGAAAAATGAAGGTTTTAAGGAAAGTTAAGATCCATCAAAGATGGATTAAGCAGTTCGCTGAATAAATAGCTTCAGCTATGATCTTAATGTGTCTTAATCGCTTAAAAAATCTTAATGTTTAAGCAAAATTTCAACAATAAAAGATACAAACGCATGAAAAAGATAAAAACAGATTTCGATACCCGGCTTTTGGCAGGTAAGTGCTCCGGGTTGCAGCTGATAGAGACTTTCTTTCAGTTCAATGAGCTGGATGTTTCCAAAGAAAGGCTCAGCAACATGATGAATTATGCGGTAAAGAGAAATAGCTGGATTCATGAAGATCAGGCGGTTATCTTCCAGTTTCATCAATCGATGAGGTCGCTGATCCGGGCGGGATATCTCATGATGCTGAAGGACAGAAAATGGACGGTTGATACCCGGCCGGAGAAGATTTCCCCGTGGGTTCTTGGCCTGCTTTCGGAGAAGGAATACCGGAATCCTCTGCTGGTTTTCAGAAAAGCCTTCAGGGAATACACCCTCAAAGAGTTTGATTATTTTATGTCCGGAATCGTCTATTTTTCAATGGGCACCTATGAAAATCTGCCAGAAAGAAATATCGTGATGCCTTACATTCACACGGTGAAAATGCTGGATGCCGCACACCTTATTCTTCAGAGAAAAAGAGAAAAGAAGACAGCTGATACAAAATTCAGTGATTAAGCTGAGTTAAGGGGTAAGAGGGTAGACAAAAGTACATCTGTTACAATTTTGGCAAATAAATTGTTGTAATCACAGCGGGGGATAAAAATATATGCAATTTTACATTAACCATTTAAATTATATTTATGAAAAATTCAATTTTAGCCCTTTTAGCAATTGCTGCTATTGTGGCATGCAAAAAAAATGAAACGACGGCTGTTGATCGGAATACTGATAGTACTGAAATGGCAACCCCGGTTGATTCTGCCAGGAAAACCAGTGATTCTGCTACAATGTCCAATACTGCAAATGCAGCAAATTCTTTAAGCGATCAGGATAAAAAATTTGCAGACGCCGCCGCTCGTGGCGGATTGATGGAAGTAATGATGGGACAGCTTGCTGCAACCAATGCTTCCAATGCCAAAGTAAAAGCACTAGGCGAAATGATGGTTAAAGATCATAGCAAAGCCAACGATGAGCTTAAAAAATGGGCATCTGCCATAGGCTATACTTTACCTACCGGTTTAGACGCTGAAAAACAGAAAGAATACGACGATCTGAAAGCTAAAAAAGAAGCAGAATTTGATCGTAGCTACACTGACCTTATGGTGAGTGATCATAAAAAAGATATTGAAGAGTTCAAAAAAGAAGCTGCCGAAGGTAAAGAAACGTCATTGAAATCCTTTGCAAGCGGTACGCTACCAACTTTACAACATCATTTAATGGAATCTGAAAAAGCAAAAGCTGCCATAAAATAGCAGGGTAGAGTATAACAGTAATTTTTTATGAAAAAAATGCAAACAGCGGATAATGCATCCTTTGTTTCATTTTTACCATATAAAGCCATTGCTTTGCAATGGCTTTATAATTTATTAGGGGTTGCAATTTTAAATCCTTTTGATTTTATATAAATCTATTTTGTTCTTCCGAGAAAGAAAAGGACAGGGCTGACATCAATTCAGATGGGGGGGTAGAGGCATTCATTATATTTTCGGTAACCGGTTTAGTGTTTTATAAGTCAAAAGCAGTAAATTCGTAAACAAACAACAACAAACAAAAATAGTATGAAAACCATCATTAAATCTGCTGCCGTCCTTGTTGCAACCATGACGATCTCCCTGAATGCCTTTGCACAGGAAACTAAAAAACCTGCCAGTCCTCCGGCCACTGCTACAGGAAAAATTAAAGATGCCACTATTACAATAGCCTATAGCAGCCCTTCTGTAAAAGGGCGTACCATATGGGGCGGTTTAGAAGCTTATAATAAAGTTTGGCGTGCGGGGGCCAATGAAGCCACTACTTTTGAAACGGATAAAGACATTACCGTTCAGGGTAAACCGCTGCCTGCAGGTAAATACAGCTTTTTCCTGATCCCTAAGGAATCCGGAACCTGGACAGCTATTTTTAATAAGGAGCCAAAGCAATGGGGTGCTTTTAAATACGAAGAAGCAAAAGATGCTTTACGCGTTGATGTAAAAACAAAAGCTTTACCAACCAGACAGGAAAATTTAGTGTATAAAATAAACAATAACGGATTCACAATGGATTGGGATAAAATCTCAGTTCCTGTGGAGATAAAATAAATTTAAATTTAGAAATTAAATCCCGGTTAATCCGGGTTTTTTTGTTTGTTATATGCGGTTATATGTCAGAAAAACTGATACATGATGTTATTAAAATGAAAGATTTCTGTTTTTAACATTTGGTAATTGAGGGCTTTGCACTTTACACTATATTTACGTATGGAAGCGCTGATAAATTTTATCCTGCAATTTGGTGACCTGAACAAACAGCAGATCGATTTTTTGCTGAGCAAGGTTGAAATGCTCGAATTCAAAAAAAATGACTACCTGTCGGAAGCCGGGAAGGTACCCCGCTATGTGGCATTTGTGTTGGAAGGTGTGTTCCGGTTTTGTTATTATAACAACAAGAGTGAAGAGATTACTAATTATTTTGTGGACGAAGGGAATTTTGTAGTTGATAACGAGAGGTTCGAATCACAGATCGTGGCCTCGGAATATGTACAGGCTGTAACCGACTGCAAAGTTCTTGCTTTTAACAAAAAAGATTGGGACGAAATATCTGATACCATTGTAGGTTGGGAAATGATGAAGGCAAAAATGGTTAAAAAATGCCTTACGCTGGCTATGGAACGGCGCAGTCCGCTGGTTTCAGAAGATGCTACCACACGTTACCTATCGTTCATTGAGGCGTTCCCTAACCTTATTAACCGCATCCCGCTTTCATATGTGGCTTCTTATCTTGGAGTCACTCAGCAATCATTGAGCCGTATACGCCGTAATATCCGTTAACGTACTTTTTACCATTTGGTAAATGTTTTTTTGCTGCCATTTTCAATATTTGCATATTCATTAAATAATAAAAAGATGAGCAAAAAGATCGTATTAATAACCGGAACAAATAGCGGCTTTGGCTGGCTTACCGCCCACAGCGTGGCGGCTCTCGGACACAAAGTATATGCCACGATGCGCGACACTCAGGGGCGTAATGCTGATAAAGCTGCAGCGCTTTCGGCTGTAGAAAACATAACCGTTTTGGATGTTACCCTGACAGACGATGAAAGTGTAAAACAGGCAGTTGACACCATTGTAGAAAAAGAAGGAACTATTGATGTATTGGTAAACAACGCGGGCTACGGCATGACCGGCGTAGCGGAAAGCTTTACCGTGGCTGATGTTCATACCACTTTTGATATCAATGTTTATGCCCCTTGGCGACTGATGAAACAGGTGTTACCCGCCATGCGTAAGCAAGCTGACGGACTGATTATTAACGTAACCAGCGGCTTTGGAAGGGTATCATTCCCGTTTGCTACCATGTATGCAGCCTCCAAGTTTGCCCTGGAAGGAATAAGTGAGGGTCTGCATTACGAGGTCAAGCGTTTAGGCATTGATGTTGCCATTGTGGAGCCGGGTGCTTTCCCTACCGAAATGCAGCAGAAGAATAACCCTGCATCTGATCAGGGAGTATTTGAGGGGTACAGCGCTATTGCCGATATCCCAAACAAAATGGTAACCGCATTGGGTGGAGAGATGCATGCTAAAAAGCCTAACCCGCAGGACGTTGCCGATGCCATTGTAAAACTTATCGGCACCCCAAAAGGCACCCGGCCTTTACGCACCGTGGTAGACCCTATAACCGGTCAATATATTGAGGCCGCCAACCAGGCCGTAGCCGAACAATTTGCCAAAGGATTGACAGTGTTCGGAATGGGAGAGTTACTGTAACAAAATAGACTTAATGAGAACGGCAGGAGCGTGGGCTACTGCCGTTTTTTTGTTTGTTGTCGGCTCGTAGCTGGTCTGATGAAACTTTAGGAACGCGAGGGGCAAATCATAACAGTTAATTATGATCTGTATCATAAACTTTTGTTGAGCAGTCCAGTAACTTTACAAATGTTACTCATTAACAGATCCGGCTTATAGCCTGGTTTACAATATTTGAACAATCAGTAATGTGTTCAGTAATCGGCACTTACACAGACTTGTTGATCGTTTTATAATTTCAGAATTCTTAAACACCAAATAAATCATATGAATATGGAAAGTAAAATAACAAGGAGAGATGCTATCGGTAAAATAGCCGCAACCGTTGCCGTGGCAGCGGTTGCTCCAGGCGCTTTGGCGCAGTCACAGAACAGCAGTACAAAAAAAGCAAATGCAGAGCTTACTGATCCGCGTAACAAATATCCAAAACCGCCCTTTAATAAGCAATCACAACCTTTTCCCGGGTTGGCAGGCAAAATGACGCCGGTGCCGGATCATGGAGAGAAGAGCTATGTAGGTTCAGCAAGACTGCAGGGAAGAAAAGCATTGATCACCGGCGGTGATTCCGGTATAGGCCGGGCTGCAGCTATTGCGTATGCGAGAGAAGGAGCGGATGTAGCCATTAATTACCTGCCTGCTGAAGAAGAAGACGCCAGACAGGTGATCGAGCTCATCAGGAAAGAAGGTCGTAAAGGTATTGCCATTCCAGGGGATATCCGTAGCGAAGACTTCTGCAAAAAACTGGTTAGTCAGGCTGTACAGCAACTTGGAGGTTTGGATATTCTCATCAATAATGCAGGACATCAGAAAGCCAATGAATCTATACTCGATCTTAGCTCCGAAGACTTCGACTGGACCATGAAAACAAATATTTATGCACCTTTTTGGATCACAAAAGCTGCTTTGCCCCATATGAAACCCGGATCTTCTATTATCGGGCTGTCGTCCATTCAGGCTTACGATCCTTCTGCTGATCTTTATGATTATGCGCAAACCAAAGCAGCAACCACCAACTATGTAAAATCTCTTGCCAAGCAACTGGGTCCGAAGGGCATAAGGGTCAACGGAGTTGCACCCGGACCTGTCTGGACACCTCTTCAGGTAAGCGGAGGGCAAACACAGGAAAACCTGGTGAAATTTGGCGGTGATACACCTCTGGGACGGCCGGGACAGCCTGCAGAATTGGCTTCTATATTTGTTCAGTTAGCAGCTGACGATGCCAGTTTCGCGACAGGGCAGATCTACGGAGCAGCCGGTGGTAAAGGGCAGCCGTAGGGCCCTAAAGATTATATTGATTGGAATCTTAAATAAAGAATAATTAATTTGTATTGGTGATAATTTATAGACATTACATATTAAACCATATGAGTAATTTAAATGTAATGAGAATCTGTGGATTAGGAATAAAAAACCGACATCAGAGAAAAAATCTTCAGATGTCGGTTTTGTGAACCTCCTGATACAAAACTCGAACCTTTTATTAACAGATTTAAGGAAAAATTTATAACGGGGCAAATAATTACAGTTGACGGAGGCGGAGTTTTGATATAAGCAGAATTAGTAAACGAAAAATCCCGGTTGTGAAAATAGCCGGGATTTTCTTTTAGCAGAAATTGATCGTTACGTTTTGCTAATTACATAAACATACATTTCTTTCCTTTTCCTGAAACCTAATGCTTCGTAAATCTTTATGGCACCTACGTTATCAACAGCCACATGCAAAAAGGGAATTTCCCCATTTCCAATAATACGTTTAATCTGGCTTGCCATTAGCTGTATTGCATACCCACGACCTCTAAAATCGGGATGCGTACAAACTGCGCTTATTTCGGCGTAAGGAGGGACGTGCATGCGTTGCCCCGCTATCGCCACCAGTCGATTTTCATAAAATATCCCCTGATAATGCTGAAAATCAATTGTTCTTTCTTCAAACGGTCCGGGATTGGTCAGCTTTGCCAATTCGATCATTTGCGGTATATATTCTTCCGTAAGGTCAGTAATTGTCTCCTTGATTTCTTTGGGGACAATCGCATCATCGAACACCATCTGAAAAAGGGGAATTATGTGATTGACTTTCCACGGTTCCGATATATCCATTTTATTTTCAGAAACTAGTGCAAAAGATTCTGACTCTTTGCCAAGAAATCCATGTAAGGCAATTAAGTTTTCCTGTCTATTTTCGCGAAAACCTGCGAAGGGAGAAATATTTGGGCAATAATACTTTACTTGGTCATTCCCTTTTCCCAATTCTTTGTTTGCTGTATTTAATGCGTTCCATACAGGATTATCTAGAATATGTGTCATATTAATATAATTTGTCAATTTAATTCTGCCTTTCCAAAACCTACCGAATCCCTATACATTTGCGGTGATATATCAGTATTGGCTTTAAAAAAGCGGCTAAAATAATGCTCATCGCTGTATCCTAATTCCCAGGAGATTTCCTTTATTGATTTGTTCGTCAGGTAAAGTTCTCTTTTAGCCTCGATAATTATGCGCTCATTGATGAGATTGGTCAACGTTTTATTGAAATGAGATTTCACAATTTTAGCTAGTGCATTGGGAGAAATATTTAATAATGCTGCATAATCTCCAGGGGAATGTTTTTCTCTGAAATTTTCCTCGATAGCATTTTTTAGCTTGCGCAGAACAAATGGAGTGTTTGTTTCGGTATATATAGGTTCTTTGTTTTTAATTTTAGCTTTTTTACGTGCGATCGTTACAAGAAAAATAATTAAGGTAGGAACCAAAAGTTTATATGCCCCATCGGCACTTTCGGAAAACTCATCCTTAAACTGCTCAATAAGCTGTTCCAATTTGTTGGATGTTACATCATCCAGATATATGAAAGGTTGTTCGTAAATATTATTAAAGACCAGTTTGTCACAGTTCGTTTCTTGAGATATTTTATGAATGCAATAGAAATCGGAGTGAAACTGAATGGCTACACCGGAAAAAGTCTCATCGGTAGAAAACATAAACGGCTGATAAGGTGAAAATGCAAAAAGTGCATTTTCACTGAACAAGTATTCGTTGCAATCAGACCTTAATAATCCCCTTCCCTCCCTTACCCAGATCACTGTGTAGAAGTTATTATACGAAATATGGTCGAAAGAACTATTGTCGTCAAAATAAAACAGCTTAAACGCAAGATTTCCATTCTGCTTGTTTATAAGCGTATATGCACTATCTTTTTTCATTATATAAAAATATAATTTTTATCGGCAGCCAGCTTTGCTTACTTGTTAATTTTTGCACCCTCTATTGCAAGATTTACTGCATCTTCCATATCACCGGTCCAAGGCTTTCCGTGCCCTGTCAACAGTGTTACGCTTCCAATTTCACGAAGTAAATCAAGTGAACGGATGTTTTCTTGATAATCTTCCGATAGCCAGGGATTGGCGACCTGCGGTTTACCATACACGCCTGTTAACAAATTTCTTGTGTTAATTGTATCTCCGGCCAGCAGTATATTTCTATCTTCTAATAACAAGCATATCTCTCCAGAAGTATGTCCCGGAGTGTGAAGGATTTGAGGTCTTCCCGGAATATCAAGTGTTTATCCATGCTCAACTGAATTTACTTTGGTGAGGTGTGGCAGTGTAAATACTCCGTTTACAATGGCATGCCCTAGTACATTGACAAATGTGTTAGGACGCCAGGCATTTATAAAGAGTCCGAACCAAGGTAGCTGCAACGGCTTTTTGACCATTTCGGCATCATTTTTATGGACAAATACAGGAACACCTGTTTCTTTTCTTAAGCGCTCCGCAAACCCGGTATGGTCTCCGTGACCATGGGTAAGTACAATAGCCTCAAGATCCTTGCTCGTTTTGCCTAAAGTTTTGAGCCCTTCCTTATAAACTTTGTAATGTCCGGGAAATCCCGCATCTACCAGCGTTAAGCGACCGCTTTCTTCAATAAGGTACCAATTGAATGCTCCACAATCGAAATGATGAACTCCTTTTGCTATTTCCATAAGATTGTCTTATTAAGTTACCAATTATTGATACAAAATTCTGACAATTAATTTGAATATAAATTGGACGATTAATGCTTTTAGGTGGACTATTTTATATTGGTTCCTCCAATTTTTATTTCGAATTCCTATACGCACCAGTTCCTGTCGATCTTTAAGGCATAATCTAGTATAGTTGAATGTTGGTAAGTCTTCACTTAGATTTGAATGAAGTTTGAAAAATACTTAATAAACTTTGGAATGCATCAATTAGATAATTATAAAAAAGGTTAATTGCCGAAATTTTTTTTTACTTGAAAAATCTAATAAATTGGATAAATATTTGAATTTCAGACCAATGTATTATTGTTTATGGGAGAGTAGAATAAAATAAATAAAAATGAAAAAATACCGATAACCCAATGTTATAAAGAAAAATGACACCATTTGGCGTAAATTGTCCTAATGGTGTCATTAAGTGAGCGCGAAAGGATTCGAACCTTTGACCGTCTGCTTAGAAGGCAGATGCTCTATCCAGCTGAGCTACGCACCCATTAAATAATTTTGAGAAAATTAATAAAACAGTCGGGGCGGCAGGATTCGAACCTGCGACCTCCTGGTCCCAAACCAGGCGCGATGACCGGACTACGCTACGCCCCGAAGTATATTTTGATGTAAGAAAAAAATGCGGAGGGTAAGGGATTCGAACCCTTGCGACACTTTCGCGTCGACAGTTTAGCAAACTGCTCCATTAACCACTCTGGCAACCCTCCTTTTTTCTTATTTTTTAATGATCGTTGTTCCGTTATTGCGAGTGCAAATATAGAATAGATTTCTTTATTTACCAAATAAAATTCAAGAAAAATTTGTGTATTTTTGAGGTGATAAATGATTAAAAAATTAAACGGATGCGTAAGACATTATATATCATCGGATTAAGTACTTTTGTTTTTTCATGTACTTCCCAGCAAAATGTAAAGAAAAATACTTACAAGCCAAAAATCCCGGTATCACAGGCTAAACCGGCAGTTAAAACCCCGGTAGCCGAAACTCCGAAACCTAAAATCACCAACGATCACGGGGTGGAGTTTTTTACAACCAATATAGCTGATGCGACTAAAAATGATAATACTGTAAGCTACGGTTCTATTGTGTCAGCAAAACCGGCAGGATATAAAGTGGTAAAGACCTATTTTCCTGCGATAGGGCAGAATTTCAGACAGCGTTATCTTATACTGCATTATACAGCACTTCCGGACGATAAATCCATCACTGTTCTTACCCAGCAGGGGGTAAGTGCCCATTACCTGGTAAATAATACGGGTGATAACGAGATTTATCAGCTGGTGGACGAGAACAAACGTTCTTACCATGCCGGAGTAAGTAACTGGAGAAATGATAAAAACCTTAACGATACTTCTATAGGTATTGAAATCGTTAATGCAGGATATACATCAGACGCTACCGGAAAAAAGATATTTGCAGGTTTCAGTGATGAGCAGATTAGAAAAGTTGCGGCACTGGCGAAAGATATTGTCAACAGATATCAGATCCCGGCAACCAATGTACTCGCTCATTCAGATATTGCACCCACCAGAAAGCAGGACCCGGGACCAATGTTTCCCTGGAAAAAGCTTTATGATGAATACCAGCTGGGTATGTGGTATGATGAGGCAGTTAAACAGAATTTCCAGGCTTTAGCAGAGGAAGAAGTACCTTTAAAATATAATGATCCTTCCTTCATCTTTGCTATTCAGACAGCATTGCAAAAATTCGGGTACTATCTTGATCTGAGCGGAAAGTGGGATGATGGAACCAAAAGAACCATCGAAGCCTTACAGTACCATTTCCGTCCGCAGAATTATGACGGGATCATGGATGCTGAAACCTGGGCCATCCTTCAGGCTCTAAATCAGAAATATCCAGCGAAATAATAAATTAAAACGCATCGGTAAAGGTGCGTTTTGCTATATTTAAAAAATAAAAGTTAAACAATCTGTAATGGAAAATTTCAGAAAAGAAAGTGATCTGCTGGGTGAGCTTAATGTACCTGCAGATGCTTATTATGGAGTGCAGACGCAAAGAGCGATCGATAACTTCAAGATCTCAGGACAGCTTCTGTCAGCATATCCGGACTTTATTAAAGGCCTTGCCTTTGTAAAAAAAGCTGCGGCAAAAACCAATTATGAACTGGGACTGCTTGATGAGAATTTATATTTCAAAATAGCGGAAGCCTGTGATGAGATTGTAGCAGGAAAATACCACGATCAGTTTCCTGTAGATATGATCCAGGGAGGAGCCGGAACATCAATCAATATGAATGCAAATGAAGTAATTGCCAATATTGTCCTGGAAAAATTAGGAAAGAATAAAGGCGAATACGAATTCTGTTCACCAAACGATCATGTTAATCTTTCCCAATCGACCAATGATGCCTATCCTACAGCCATCAAAATGGGACTTTTGCAGATGAATACCGGACTTGTTGACCGGCTTGAGAAAATTGTTGAAGCTTTCCGCGCCAAGGGAAGAGAATTTCACGATGTGATCAAAATGGGACGTACCCAGCTTCAGGATGCGGTTCCGATGACTTTAGGCCAGGAATTTGAAGCTTATGCTGCTACTTTGGAAGAAGATATTTCCAAACTGAATAACAATGCTAGTCTTTTCGTAGAAGTTAATATGGGAGCCACTGCTATCGGGACAGGACTGAACGCTCCGGTAGGCTATGCAAGCCTTTGTGCGAAAAACCTCGCTCAGATTACAGGTTTTCCGGTTGTTTCCGCACCGGATCTTGTTGAAGCGACACCAGATACAGGTTCTTATGTGATCTATTCCTCTGCGACAAAACGTCTTGCTGTAAAGCTTTCCAAGATCTGTAATGACCTGAGGCTGCTTTCTTCAGGACCAAGAGCCGGATTGTTCGAGATCAATCTTCCGCCAATGCAGCCGGGATCATCCATTATGCCAGGAAAAGTAAATCCTGTTATCCCGGAAGTGGTGAACCAGGTATGTTTTAAAGTATTCGGAAATGATTTGACGGTAACTTTTGCAGCAGAAGCCGGACAGTTGCAGCTTAACGTAATGGAACCTGTGCTTTCCCATGCCATCATGGAAAATATCAATTTCCTTTGCAATGCCCTGGATACCCTTCGTGAAAAATGTGTAGTGGGAATCACGGCCAACAAAGAGATCTGCCTGAATATGGTGAAGCACAGCATAGGAATTGTAACAGCACTTAACCCATACATCGGCTACAAAAAGTCTACAGAAATTGCAAAAGAAGCGTTAGAAACCGGAAACAGTGTTTACAATCTTGTTCTGGAAAAAGGAGTTCTTTCCCAGGAAAAACTGGATGAAATTCTGGATCCTAAAAACATGCTGAAACCGCATAACAAATAGATCAAAATTGACAGATGATAAGTGATGAATGATGATTTCGTATCAATAGTTTATCACTTATCATTTCATTACCTATTAATATCTTACTCATAATAAAAGCTTGAGGTTTTTAATTATCATTCCTGCCCATAACGAAGAAGAAAATCTTCCGTTCACCCTGGATTCTTTACAGCAGCAGAGCTTTAAAGATTTCAAGATCGTTGTGGTTAATGACGGTTCTACGGACCAGACGCAGGAGATTATCAGGAAATATACAGATAGTGACCCTCGTTTTGAAACGGTGGATCTGCAGAAATCTGCCCACCAGCCGGGATCTAAAGTGGTAAATGCTTTCAAAAACGGATTGAGAACACAAAATACAAATGAATTTGATATCATCTGTAAATTTGATGCCGATATCATCCTGCCGGAAAATTATCTGGAAACAGTACGGAATGCTTTTAAAAACAACCCTGAATATGGACTTGTTGGAGGCTTGCTGTACGTAGAAAAGGAGGGAAGCTGGGTGTATGAAGGGAATTCAAACAAACATCATGTACGGGGACCTTTGAAGGCTTACCGTAGAGAATGTTTTGTTCAAATCGGAGGGCTGAGGGAAACCCTGGGCTGGGATAATATAGATTCCATTCTGCTGGAAAACCTTGGCTGGAAAGAAATTGTTCTTCCTGAACTGCATGTGAAACTGATCAAAGTGAAAGGAGCAGACTACACCATAAGGCCTGCGGATTACTACGGCAGGTATTTTTACTTTTTGGGTCTGAACCGTTTTCTGGCCTATGTTGCCTCTGCCAAAGAAGCGGCAAAAAGCAAATCCATTCCTTTTTTCTTTAAAATCATCAAAGCCTACGAAGCTTGTAAAGCTAATCAACTTGAGCTTAAAATCTCAAAAGAAGAACAGAAAGCCATCAACGACAAGCGATGGAAAATGCTGAAGAAGAAATGGCTCAAAATGTAGAAAGAAAAGGGCATTACAAAAAACAAAACTGAAAAAAGAATAGTAAAAAAACTAAAAAAACAGTTCTATTCAACCACACCCTTTACCTTTGTAAACCCGAAACCCGAAACCCGAAACCCGAAACCCGAAACCCGAAACCCGTTGAAAAAAATCGCCTACATAGAAATAGATACCCATGCCGAAATTGCACAGGCTTTCATGGATATTATGAAGGATTCTTCAGAATTCAGTGTAGATTATTATTTTTCGAAGAAGATAAAGGATCTGGTTCAGGAAAATGGGGAAACGGTGTTTTTATCGGATAGTTCTATGCTCCTGGAACAACTGAAGTTAAAGAAATATGACCTGATTATTATCGGAACGGTTCACCGGTATTTCAATACTTTTCATGCTGTCGTTCAGAAATATAAGTCATCTGTCATTGTTCACAATATCAATTTTTCAAAATCTTCAAAGGGAGCCTTGATGAAGAGTGTTTTTAAAGGCGATGTGATCTACAGATTAAAACTTTGGTGGAAAGAAGGATTGTTTTACAGTTCCAAAGTCTATAGGAATGCCCAAAAACTATGGGTGCTGGATGAAGAGATTTCATCAGAAAAATATCAGTTTTTGCCTCTGTTTTACAATAAATATTTTGAAAACCGGTCTAAAGACAGCCTTACCGTCGTTATTCCGGGAGGTGTTTCTCAGAAAAGGAGGGATTATCATCACGTTTTTAAAGCAATTGAGCATTTAAAAACAGAAGAAAAATGCGAATTCATATTCCTTGGAAAAGCTAAAGATAATGAGCTGAAACAGCTTGAAAGATTAGCTAAGAAACTTCCTGAAAATGTTTCCATCCAGTATTTTTCAGACAGGGTTTCGAATGATGATTTTGAAAAAGGGATGCAGATAGCAGATGTGCTGTGGTGCCCGATTCAGCAGAAAACAGAATTTTTCAGCAGGGAAGAAATTTATGGCCTTACAAAAATGACCGGAAACTTCGGAGATGCTGTGAAATATGGGAAGGCAGCCGTTTTTCCCAAAGATTATCCCTCAAAGTCAGAATTTATTATTCCTGAGAAAGAAGATATCCTTGAGCAGTTTAAAGCGCTTAAAAACACCCGTTTTGACTTCCAGAAAGACTACGGCAGGAAGTCAGTCCTCAAAAGGCTGGAAGACGCTCTTTCTGATGTTATTTCTATTTAAACTTAAAGATACTTTTAATAAACTTTACATTCAGGTAATCCTCGAGCGGGAATACTTTTGTGAAATGATTCCCAATATAGATCAGTATCAGGACCACAGCAGGTTTATACACCAGGTTGATAAAATTACTGTTGAAATTAGGCAGTACGATAGCTACTGTTATCGCTAAAGTACAGATAATAGATACAAAAATCATTTCAATCGTCAATGGAGAAACTTTAAAGACAAAGTAATTGAAAGCAATCTTGATCACATTATAAGTGGTGAGTGAAATCGCTGTGGATAAAGCAATTCCTATCAGTTTAAGATCCGTATTTTTAATGAAGTAATAATTCAGGCAGATGGTAAGCCCGGCCAGGAGAAGCATGATCAGGATATTAAACCTGTAATATTTGGAAAGCGAAATAATATTTCCGTTAAATCCGGTCGCCAGGTCAATAAGAACTGCAGATCCCCAGATCCATACAACAGGCTCATATTCTCTTAGCATGGTCCCGTTTTTAGGCATAAACTGAGTCAGATAAGGAAACCCGACCATGATGCATGAAAATAATACGGCTCCTAAAAAATATAGAGATAAAGAAGTCTTCTTGTGAAACCTGTCAAGTTCCTCCATATCACCGTCGGCCAGTGTTTTATTAATGATAGGGGCGGAAATATTGAACAACCCCAGCTGCGGAATAGAAATCAGAGAAATCAGAGCATAAAGAACCGAGTAAATTCCCACTTCCTCCATTCCCAGAAACTCGCCGATCATGAAGCTGTTAATGGCTAAATAATTTCCGAAAGTTCCCAGAAATCCAAAAAAGCTGTAATTGAAAAACTCTTTCCAGAAACCATCCTTTTTGAAATAATCCGTATTGAAATCAAGTTCTATCCTTTCAAGTTTATTCGTATAGTAAATGTATCCGAAAAGCATTAAAGCAAACATCCCGAAAAAGAAAGCAAACGCAATCTCCTGGGAAAGTAAAAAATAAGCAAAAAGGCAGAATGCCCCCAGGTTGGCTATTTTAGGAAAAAGATTGTCAAAGATATTGGAAACTACAATCCTCTTGTAATTGGAGGTATATTTATTAAAAATAGCACAGAAAGAAAGGATAAGGATCAGCGGGAGAATCATTTCCTTTAATTTCCACGCCTCAGAATACCTGAATTTAGGGAAAATATAGGGGAGTATAAAAAATACGCCCATAAAAATGATGAAATTAATGAAGACCGTAAGTAAAGACAGCGACAGCATGTTCTGCTTCTTGCCGTCCTTTTCCACTTTATGGAAAAACTTCACATTGGAATAGGAGATCCCCAGCACTACGGCAGGGACCAGCATTTCGGCAGTAGGAAGGATATACCGCAGCTTGCCATAAAATTCAAAATTGTATGGAAAAATAAAAATGGCGGATATGGTACCCAGCAGAAAACCAATATAACCTATGATGGAATATTTGAAGCCCTGTCTCGCTACTACACTCATACTGTTCTTTTAATGGTTTTTTGGCGTAAAAATAATATTGTTTATATAGCTGGTCTTGTTTTTTTCATCGTTGGTGTTATGTACTAAGATCTCTTCCGTCAGGAGTTCCAGCTTAAAACTGTCGCGGTTAAGATATTTTGCTTCGTAGCCCCAGCTTTTAACTTCAGAAATGTCTTTCCAGATAGGACTTTCATGATGTCTCTGCTCCATTTCGACCATCAGTGTCGGAAGGAACCTTCTGATGATATTCTGGGCTCCGGATAAAGTCTTCATTTCATTGCCTTCCACATCTATTTTGATAAAATCCAGCCGGTCAAAATGTTCTATAGCAGCCCACTCGTCCAGCTTGATCACTTTTACTTTTTCCGTATAGCTTCTCTCTTCGCCTTTTTCTTTATAAGACGTATTTAAAGTTCCGCGGGAAGCAATCAGTTTGCCATTAATGATCGGGACCTTAAATTCAGCGGTCGTGTTTTCGTCAGATAGAGCCAGGGGAAGTATCCTCATTCTCGGGAAAAGTCTTTTCAGCCGGCGGTAAAGCTTCTTATTAGGTTCAAAACCATAAATATGCTCATGGTTCAGCTTTTGCTCCAACTGATAAAGAAAAGTTCCCACATTAGCTCCTATATCAAGTATTACAGCATTTTTGGGAAGGTATTCCTTAATCCATACCAATTCCGGTTCTACATTACGTGCCGAAAAATTATCCTTAGTAAGATTGTTTAAATTCTTAAAATACCTTTTTTTGTAAAAACTCGGACTTATATATTGTAGTTTTTCTGCAATTTTTTGATATAAAGACATTCTTGGGTATTTGACGAAAAGCAAAGATAAACAAAAATGTTAAACTAATGTTAAAAAATAATAAATATAACCGTTTGATTATCAATATATAACTTTTGAATGCTGTTTTTAAGAAAAACCGAATTCCGGCATATTGATATGATGGTTACCATACGGAAGAGTTCTCCCTGAAGCCAATATAAACGGGAAAAGATTTGTCGGTCCGGAATTCCCCTCCTTTGGAGGGGTGGCAAAAATTCAAAGAATTTTTGACGGAGTGGTTTTATAGGCGTACAAAAATCCCACAAACTACACAGAATTCTCTCAAATCCATGCTGTCTGTGGGAATTGTAAAAACAACTTGTTTAGTTTTGCGAGTATTTTGCATAAGCCTTCGCCAGCTTTTCATCGTATTTATTTTCCTTATAGCCAGCGCCGTTATAAAGTCTGGCAAAGCCCGCCCAGTTCTTGCTTCTCAGATGAACCAGACAGCCGTTTTTCTCCAGGAATTTTCCAAATGCCTTTAAATGTTCGGCTTCATTCAGTTCCATTTTCGAAACAAACTCATCTACATCAGCATATCCTAAGCTTTTGGCATGATAACCCATGATCTGGAAACTTCCCCATGAGGCAGAAGACAGTGCTGCTTCTTTGAATTCAGGATTGGTATCCAGGCTGATGGCTTCATTAAGCCTGTCGTATTCTTTCACACCACCTTCATAGTATGCCCTGGTCCATTTCGGGTAAAGAACGTTCCGGCTTTCCGAATTGTAGTAAGAATTGGGATCAATCCCTCTTTTTTTAAGCTCATTCCAGAAAACATGACCTTCGAACAATATTTTAGGTTTATTATTGATCAAAAATCCCTTTCCGCTGCTTTCAATTTCATTAACTGCTTTTACTGCTGCCAATTCAAGGCTGTATTCATCCGCGAATTGCACAAGATCTGCTTCCTGCAGGAATTTTTGAGTCTGGCTTTCCGGTCTTTCATCCTTTTCAAGAAGAACAGCCCAGGTTTTTACCCCTACAATTCCATCTACGACCAAAGAATTTTTTCGTTGAAAATCTTTCACGGCTGCATCCACTTCCTGAGTGAACGAATCTGTAATTTTAAGGTCATATCCCAGCTTGTAAAGGATCTCGCATAATGTAAGCACTTCCGGTGCTTTGGTGTAATATTTTAAAAGTTTCATGACGATAGTTTTATAAATGATGAATGATATTTTTAATAAAGTACGATGAGTATTTATCTGGCATTTGAGCCTAATATCTGAGGTCTTACTCTTGGTTCTTGGTTCTTTTCTCTTATCAATTACTGATTAACCGGTATCTGCGGCATTCTCTCACAGATCATTCCGATCAGGAAAAATGATTTGAATTTCACTTCTTCCCTCTGGAGTTTGTATTCCAGATTAAGAGGCATGGCACTGTTAACACTGAAATTCTGATTTAAGACCGCATAATCATCAATTCTCAGCTCAATGCTGTATTCTCCAATTGGGATTGCCTGACTGACAATGCCTGCTTCATTGCTTTCAATCTCAAAAATCCTGTTATTGTTAGTTCCCTTAATGGAAATAGCACATTTATAGACAGGTTCGTTATTGATCTTATCAGAGATCCGGAACTGTACAACAGCATCTGTAGGTGGCTGCGGAACAGGGACTGGAATTGGTGTGGGAACGGGAGTAGGTACAGGGGTTGGAGTAGGAGTGGGAATAGTCGGAAACTTCGGACCCCATGATCCCCACGGTGTTTTAATAGGGTTGGCAGGCTGAGGAGCAGGCTGTACCGGGCTGGCTCCGTGTGGCACTAGATTCAGTGGGCTTAAATTCTTAATATTATTCAGAATATTTCCCATATTCGTTTTTCCGGCAAATGATGCATTGGCTGCAGTCTTTATATTTTCTGCCGGTTCAGGCTCAAGTGCTGTTCTGGCTGAAAAGTTATTGATGATATTTGCTTTTTGGGTCTCTGCAATAACTGTTTTTTTGGCTAAGTAATTCAGTTGGTCGGATTTGATCGTTTTTACATTGGTGATGGCTTTCAGGAACTTCTGGTTATTGTTTTTATTCACAAAAACCTGTTGCTTCATGACCATGGGCCCGAAATAAATCAGCTGTTCGGTATTGCTCACATTGGCGCTGTTGATGGAAGGATCCAGGATTACTTTCAGGTTTTTAATCAGGATCATTGTTTTCGGGAACGCAGGAAGTTTGAAATCGTTGGAAATGGTCTGCCCGTCCGATATTTTTTTAGGTTCTTTCCATTCAAAATAATCAGACAGCATAAAATTTTTATTGAACCAGTTTCTTTTGAGATGAACAAATGAATAATCCATTTCCACGGCCTGGATCATGCTTTCGTTATAATCTATCGATAAAATCTCTGAAGGAATGTTTTCATTGCTGTTTTTTGCCTCGGAGTGAAGTCCTTCGAGTTCGGATTTTTCAATGCGCATGCTGTTCCAGCCTGATTCATTTTCCATGAAATCATACGGAATAAAATTGATGTCGTGAATGGAAGAATTGCTTACCACGTCAGTTTTTTCTGCGGCTTCAAAAGTCTGTTTTGCATTTTGTGCCATGGCGAGATACAGGTCGGCATCGGAAGATTTATTGATCCTTGCCAGTTCTTTTTCAATATTATCCTTGCTGCCTTTCACCTTCCATTCAGAAAAGGCCAGTTCTTTCAGATTATTTAAAGTGATCAGCCGGTCGTTCCAGTTGCTTTTTTCCTCATCAGTTTCAAGGCTGTCGAACAGAAGCAGGTGATCTGTCACTTTATTCACGGCATCTTCGTGCAGTATTCTGTATTTTTTATAAGCTTTGAACTCCTTGGTGTCGCTGTTTTTGGCATCAAAAAGGATCGTGCTTTTGGTTTCAAGGACTTTATCAAGATTTTCTTCCAGGTCCTTCAGGTTATTTTTATCCAGGATATCCCTGTAAATATCAAACAGGGAATTATTGGGATTCAAATCCCAGAAGTTAGGCGAAATAGGAACTGAATTCAGCTCATACGCAACATTTTGCTTTTTAATGATCGAAAGGGCTTTCTTCTGCTCATCGTTCAGTAAGCTCTGGGGCTTCAGAAGCTCCAGTTCCTCATTGTCGTAGATGCGCAGGGAAGGGCAGATCATAGGAAGGTCATTTTCCATTGAGCTTTGGGACATATAAATGTTCTTCAGCTTCTGGTAGACGGCTACAAAATATTTCATGGTTATTGTTTTTAGTTTAGGTGAATAACCGGCAGAAAAGTCTTCCACCGGTTATTCTATTGAGAAGGATATAAGTAATCTAAGTTATCTGCCTATGATTTTCCGTCTGCCCACTTTTTAATTTCAGGGTTCGGGTTCGGAGACTTAGGTACGATGTGGCACTTGTAACCGATGATGTAAATTCCTTTTGAAACCAGCTTTTTACCGTCCCACTCGTAGCTGGATTTTACATTCTGATTATCGTAGCTGTAGTTTCCGCCGATGACGAAAGGTCCTATTCCTACGGCACCTCCTGCGGATACGGAATTTTTAACATCTGTATAAGCAGAGCTGCTGTCCTTGAAGTCCAGGGAAACGTCTTTGGCAATAATCAGTTCTGTGATGATGGATGGCATTAATCCTTTTCCGTTTCCATCGCTGATCATGTCACCGTTCAGTGTCTGTGGAGATTGCTCATGAAGCTTCCAGTATTTAGATTCTATAAACTGCTGGTTGAACCAGCCTCTTTCTACTTTTACCTTTCCGATTTTGAAAGAGATATTCATACTGGAATAATCAGAGTTGATCTGGGTTTTCTCATTTTTTCCTCCTCCTTTTGCTCCGATAGAGAATAGCCCCATGCTGAAACCTCCTGCGGCACTCCAGTTATGAATGGTTTTAGAATAATCGTAATTCGATTTTCCCTGTGATATGGAGATTTCCGGCCACCCTTTTGATTCTCTTAATGCATTGGCTGCTACCGGAATACATGGGGAATAGTTGGTGTAATCTAAAATTCTTGTTCTCTGGCTGTTTCTGAACTCTGCCTGGATTCTTTTCTTGATCACCAGCATATGCTTTTCTTCAATCTCGCTCAGGTAATTCTGAATTCTTTCTACAGCTTCTTTATAACCCAAAGATTGCCAAGCCTTTAAAGCAGCATCTTCACGCTTCTTCATATTTTTTCCGTCAATGGATATTTTGGCCATTGCATCGGTATCCCCATTGTCCGCAGCAGTTCGGATTTCATTATTGGCATCCACAATATCGTAATACTTCATCTGGTACTCTACATATTTTGCATAAGTAGGTGCTACAAACGTATGGATCAGTTCCGGCTTGTTTAGATCATCTACCGGAGCATTTTCATCAAAATCAGGATTTTTTACCTTTTTTATTTTGAATAATTTGTCTCTCAGGGAGTCCAGTTTCTTTTCTACTTTCTTATCGAAATCTGTGTCCACTACTACAGACCACTGCAAAAGATCCTCATATACTTTAGAAACCCTTTTTTCGGAATCGGTCATAATGGTAATGGCTCTTCCTTTTCCGTCTTCAGTAAGCGGCGGCAAATGAGAAGGTACTGAATCTACCATGGCGGCAAATTGTTCCATCTGAAGATATTTTTTGAATTTGCTGTTGGATAGGGCAGTCTGGTAGGCTTCCATGTCTATTTTAGGATTTCCGTTGGCATCCAGGATAGGTTTTCCTGTTCCGTCCAGCATGGGTTTTGGCGAAGGGGCATCACCGAACAATCCGTTCAGTGCATAATCGAAAGTGTCTTCCGATAATGTAATCCCTACCGGATCAAATGCTATAAAATCATTAGTTCCCAGGTACTCAGGATTTCCCCCGTTGGTTAATGTGTCATAAACCTGCTTTAAAAGCATGCTCATTAATGAAGTTGATTTTGCTTCTTGTGTTAAAGTTGGCATAATTATAAGTTTTTTTTAGTTGCTTACTCTTTATGGTTTTCAGCATCCCCGATTTTCTATGGTACAAATGTATTCTGGTTTTTAAATTAATTCATCAGTGATTTTCCTGTTTTTGGGTGGGGTTTTCACTGTTTTTAATTTTATGGTGCGTATTTTACAATTTAAAACTGATTTTTTGAGAATAATAAAATGAAATATAGTTTCCTTTTAAATATTTCTGCCTGATTAGAATGTTAAAGTTTTTATTTTCTTATAATATTTTTTAAAATATTGTTGTTTTGATAAAATTCTGGCAAATATTTTGATATCGAAACAATACTTATCGATAAGAACACAAAAACTAATAATCACTGATTTTAACAGTTTAAATATTTAATAGTGATGAAACACCTAAATCAAAACCAGGAATTTCGCTTCAACGAAGTTCTTTTTGAGCACCGTAACAAAGAATATGGTGCCTATGTATTAAGAAATGAATCAGATAAAATACTGACCAAAGCCCTTTTTGTAGGGGTTAGTTTATTGGCCGCTATTTCTATAACGCCTTTTGTGATTTCAGCATTTAGAAGCGAGCCTTCTGTACATGTGCCTAAGGACGGACCTCCATTAGTAATGAAATTAAAAAAAGTTGACCAGATAGAGAAGCCTCCTGTAGTAATTGTAAAGCCGATTCAGCCCGTTACACCTCCACATACGAAACAGGTTGATACTTCTGTCCCAACACCTGTCAAGGATGCGATAGAACCGATTAAGCAAACTAAACCTAAGGATGCCACACCAGGTCTAATAGACGACTTTAAAGGAGATCCGGTAAAACATGAAACATATCTTCCGCCGGCTCCGACAATAGTAAGCGGCCCGGTAACTACTGTTCCAACAACACCCACTGTTGATAAAAGTAAAATTGTCAGTGGGGGAGATTTGGCTGTAGAAGCTGCTTATGAAGGAGGAATTAACTCTTTCAGAAACAAAGTGATGAATAATTTTGACGGTTCAGGTTTTGATGGAGAAACCGGCGTGATGAAAACAACGGTTACTTTCGTAGTTGAAATAGACGGAACTATTTCCGGACTAAAAGCAAATGGAGGAAGTGCGGAGTTTAATAATGAAGCAATCAGAACGATCAAGAATATTAAAGGGAAATGGAAACCAGGCTTAAACAAACAAGGTGAAGCCGTAAGAAGTTATTTCAAATTTCCGATCACCATGAACTTTGAATAATTGGGTTTAAAACCAATCTTAAATAGTTATCCACAAAGAATTTTTTTTGTGGATAATTTTTTTAATCGTTAAACCGTTTATTAACAATACTTTAACTCAATTTTGGATTTCGCTACTCATCGGGAGCAAAGAAAAAAGTGTATTTTTGAAACCTAAAGTTCTAATAATGGCAAAAATCATAGGTATCGCTAATCAAAAAGGAGGAGTAGGAAAAACTACCACGGCTGTAAACCTTGCAGCTGCATTGGGGGTATTGGAAAAAAGAATATTGATCATTGATGCTGATCCTCAGGCTAATGCAACCTCAGGTTTGGGGGTGGAAGATGTTCAGTACTCTACATATAATCTTCTGGAGCACAGTGCAGATACAAGAACATGTATCAAAAGAACCGCCAGCCCTAATCTGGATATCATTCCGTCTCATATTGACCTGGTAGCAGCGGAAATTGAGCTCGTGGACAAAGAAAACCGTGAGTATATGCTGAAAAAAGCATTGGCAGAAGTGAGAAATGATTATGATTATATCATTATAGACTGTGCACCGAGTTTAGGACTTATTACGGTGAATGCCCTTACTGCAGCAGATTCTGTGATTATCCCGATTCAATGTGAATATTTTGCACTGGAAGGACTTGGTAAGCTTTTGAATACCATTAAAAATGTACAGAAGATCCACAATAAAGATCTTGGTATAGAAGGTCTGCTTCTTACCATGTATGACAGCAGGTTAAGATTATCCAACCAGGTGGTGGAAGAAGTGAACTCTCACTTCCCTGACATGGTTTTTGAAACCATCATCAGCAGAAACGTAAGGTTGAGCGAAGCACCTAGCTTCGGGGAAAGTATCCTGAATTACGATGCAGAAAGCAAAGGAGCAATTCAGTATATCCAGCTGGCTGAAGAGGTTTTATTGAAAAACGAAAATTTAGTAAAAAATTAATTTAATAATAAATGCACTCATAAGTGAATGAGCACCATCACTTATCAATCATCATTTATCAATTATATATATGAAGGACAAAAAAAGAGCTATGGGACGTGGTTTGGGCGCCATCTTGAGTGCTGAATCCAAAGCGAGTGTCAACTCCGCTACTGATGAAGGAGCAGACAAATTTGTAGGAAATATCGTAGAGGTAGCCCTTGAAGATATTTATCCGAATCCCACCCAGCCGAGAACTTATTTTGACGAAAAAGCGTTAAACGAACTTGCCCTGTCAATTAAAAACCTTGGGGTAATCCAGCCGATTACTTTAAGGAAAGACGGTGAGAAATTCGAAATCATATCAGGGGAAAGACGTTACCGTGCCAGTAAAATTGCAGGTCTTCCTACAGTTCCTGCTTATATCCGTTTAGTAAACGACCAGGAGCTTCTGGAAATGGCTCTTGTTGAAAATATTCAGAGAGAAGATCTTGATGCTATTGAGATTGCCCTGACGTATCAGAGACTTTTGGACGAGATCGGTCTTACCCAGGAAAACCTGAGCCAGAGAGTAGGAAAGGACAGAAGTACCATTACCAATTCCATCAGGCTCCTGAGATTGAATCCTGATATTCAGAATGCCATCAGGAGCGGTGAAATTTCTGCAGGACACGGACGAGCCATCATCAGTCTTGAAAATGAAGAACACCAGCAGACCTTATTCGATCTGATCATCAAAGAAAAACTCAATGTACGTCAGGCCGAGCAGGCTGCTACAGCATTGAAGAATCCTAAATCACCGGCAGCAAAAAAAGTGAAAACTGAGCTTTCCAACAATTATAAGAGAGCACAGAAAACGATTGCTGATATTTTAGATGTAAAAGTAGAAATCAAAACCTCCGGAAACGGAAAAAAAGGTAAAATTCTCCTGGACTTCAAAAATGAAGAAGAACTGGAGTATATTTTATCCCACATTAAATAATGAATAAATTATTTTTCACATTCTTTTTATGCATTTTTGCTTTCACTTATTCGCAGGTTACTCCCGGCGATACGATTCGTGTAGAGCCTCTTCCAAAGGATAGTGCCGTAGTTGCTAAACCAGTAAAGTCTACAGCAAAACCTGTAAAAACGGAAGCTAAGATTGTTGAAGATCTTGAAAATGCAAACGGACCTACGAGGAAAACCATCAAGCTCAATCCTACAAGAGCCGGGCTGTACTCTGCTGTACTTCCTGGTCTGGGACAGTATTACAACAAAAAATACATCAAAATTCCTATTGTATGGGGAGCTGTAGGAGCCGGTATCGGGTATACAATCTGGAGTAACAACCAATACAAAAAATACCGTGAATATTATATTGCAAAACTTAACGGAACTCCTAATGAATTTGTAGACAGTCATCCCTGGCTGGATAAAAAAGCTTTCGGAAACGCGCAGGACAGATACAAAAGACAAAGAGATTACGCCATTGCCATCACGGGTCTCATCTACATTCTGAACATTGTAGATGCTGTAGTAGACGCCCATCTTTACGAAAGCCGCCATGATCCGGATCTCAGCTTCAATCCTACAGTAATCCAGGATCAGTACGGATTTTCTACCCCTAAAACAGGTTTAAGTTTAAGTTACAGATTTTAAAACAGAATAATACATATCATATGAACTGAAAAGTTCATGGATTTAAATAAAATATCATATGAGAATAGCATTAGTTGGATACGGTAAAATGGGGAAGATTATTGATGAAATTGCACAGAAGAGAGGACACGAGATAGTAGCCCGCCTGAAAGAAACGCCAACAGCCGAAAACCTTAATAATGCTGATGTAGCAATCGAGTTCTCACTTCCGGAAGCTGCATATGATAATATCAAAGCATGCCTTGAAAACAAAATTCCGGTAATCTGCGGAACCACAGGATGGCTGGAGAAAAAAGAAGAGGTTGAAAAAATGGCTGTGGACCATAACAGTGCATTCTTATACGGCTCAAATTTCAGTCTGGGTGTCAATTTATTTTTTGCACTGAACGAAAAAGTAGCCGAAATCATGAAAAATGTGGATGAATATTCCTGCCAGCTGGAAGAAATTCATCACATACACAAAAAAGACGCTCCAAGCGGAACCGCAATTTCTATTGCTGAAGGCATTATCAAAAATAACCCTAAATTTAACGCCTGGAAACTGGAAGAAACCAAGGGAAATGAGCTTGGAATCTTTGCTATCCGTGAAGATGAAGTTCCGGGTACCCACAGCGTTTATTATAAAAGCGAAGTAGACGAAATTGAACTAAAACATACGGCATTCAACAGAAACGGATTTGCCCTCGGAGCTGTAGTCGCGGCAGAGTGGATCAAAGACAAAAAAGGAAACTTCACAATGAAGGATGTTTTGGGGCTTTAATTTGTAACAAATTCTTTAAATTGCAGACCAATAAAAGAAAATGATGAATAGTAAATTATAAATAGCAGAAAGCTGTAATCATTTATTACTCATCATTTATCATTTATATATTAGAATAGGCACAAAAAACTATGAATTATTTTTTAACTTATACAGTATATGTTCTCATTTTGTCTTTACTGATGGGGATTTCCACTTGGAAGCTGTTCAAAAAAATGGGGTACAGTCCCTTATTTGCATTTATACCTTTCTATAATTACTTCATTATATTAAAGGAAACAAAACATCCGAAATGGTGGGCTATTTTGTCTTACCTTCCGATAGTAGGACCTATCATGATGTCTGTTTTCCATATTTATTTAATGAAGAAATTCGGAAAAAATCTTTTCCAGAACCAGCTTCTTACAGTGATCCTGCCATTTATTTACATGGCTACAGTGAACTATTCCAAAGATGTGGAAATAGAAGATGAGAATGCTGATGATCTGTTTATGACAGACGAAGAAAAGAATTCAAAAAAGAAAGATACATTCATCGGGTCTATTACTTTTGCGGTTGTATTTGCAACCATCATCCACGTTTTTGTAACGCAGCCTTTCGGGATTCCTACAGGATCTATGGAAAGAACACTTCTTGTAGGTGACTTCCTTTTCGTGAACAAATGGAGCTATGGATACAGAATGCCAATGCGCCCTGTAGCCATACCTTTCCTTCAGGGAACTATTATGGATACCGGCCAGAAAGGTAATCCAAAAGATGATCCCAAATCCTATGTAGATGGTATCAAACTTCCTTATACAAGAATTTTCCAGTTCAATAAACCTCAGAAAAATGATGTGGTGGTTTTCAACTATCCTCAGGATTCTGTACATACAGCAATCGACAGGAAAGATCCTTACGTTAAAAGATGTGTAGCTGTTGCCGGTGATACCTTTGAAATGAAAGCCGGAAGACTTTTCGTTAATGGAAAACCAGAAACAGTATTAGGTGATCAGGAAGTACAGCACAGATATATCGTTAATACCGGAAGTCAGCTGGATATTCCTGCATTATACAATACTTACGGATTCTTACCTGTACAGGAGATTCAGGGCGAAAAAGGATATATTTATGCCTTCCAGGGGCTGACAGATAAAACCGCTCAGGAAATCAAACAGCTTCCCCAGGTAATTGACATGAAGGAAGATGTTACGGCAAAAGGTGAAGCAGCAGTATATTATAAAGACGAAGCAAAAACAAAAATAGATACTACACAGTCTATTTTCCCGATCAACAAACCTTGGAATCAGGATTGGTACGGACCTTTGAAAATTCCTAAAAAAGGAGATGTTGTAACACTTAATCAGGAAACTTTACCGGAATACAGATGGATTATTTCAGAATATGAACATAACAGTCTGGAAAACAAAAACGGGAAAATTTTCATCAATGGTAAAGAAGCCACCCAATATACCATCAAACAGGATTACTATATGATGGTAGGGGATAACAGAGACGCTTCATTGGATGCAAGGTTCTTTGGTTTCGTTCCGGAAGAGAATATCGTAGGGAAACCAATGTTTACTTGGATGAGTCTTCAGGGAGCATTCAAGGACAGCAGCTCTTCTTATCAGGCTCCGTTCAAGATCCGTTGGGAGAGAATGTTCAAAGCAACCAATACAGGTGAAGCCAATAAAACTTCATACTGGTGGATCGCTGCCATGATCCTTATATTATTCTTCGGTTGGGATTATTTCGTAAAACTATTTAGAAAGAAAAATACAGAGGAATAGTGTTTAAAAATAAAATATTTAATGGTATACTTCTTACGGGAAGTGTCATTGTAAGCCTTTTCATTATTGCAAAACTCTCAGGGGTTTTGCAATATGCTTTTGTACCCCAAGCGGGAGGCGAGCCTACAATTAAAAAAAGATCATTTGTTGTAATCACAAATATCCTTCCTAAAGAAAAAAATAAGCTACTGGTTTATTATCAGAATAAAGGATACGAAAAAGGAATGTACATACAGCGTCTTGTGGGTGTTTACAATGATAAAATTCATATTAAAAATGGTGAGTTGTATGTTAATGATATTTTAGTGGACAAAAAATTCAATTTGAAGCATACCTACAAAATAGATCGGGCTTTTGTCAATGATCTAATGTTGAAAGGCTTTTCAGAAAATGACTTTTTTGCAATTGATGAAAATCATTTTATTGCTAACTTAAGTGACAGTGAACTTAATAGTAATTTTTCTTATGAAAGATTTATCAATACTAATTTTGATCGCGATATTTTTAAAATGTATGGTAAAAACTGGACTGCAGATAATTTTGGTCCTATAATTATTCCAAAAGGGAAAGTTTTTTTTCTTGGGGATAATCGTAATGCCAGCTTAGATTCACGATATACAGGATTAATAAATGAAGAAGAAATAAAAGGAAGAGTTATTTATCCAAAAAATTAAAAATTATGCAAAAAATATTATTGCCGGTATTTTATATGCCACCGATTTCATGGTTTTCAGTGTTTTTAAATCCTGAAAATGAGATTATATTTGAACAGTTTGAAAACTTTCCAAAACAGACCTATAGGAACAGAACCAATATCTATGGGGCAAACGGGAAACTTTCCTTAATAATTCCCATCAATCACAACGGGAAAAGAGAAATGAAGGACATTGAAATTTCGTATCGGGAAGACTGGAGAAACCTCCATTGGAAATCCATCAAAACAGCCTATCAGAGTTCCCCTTATTTTGAATATTATGAAGATAAATTCCGGAAGATATATGATCTGAAAGAAAAATTCCTCCTTGATTTCAACCTCAAAGGACTGGAAGTTATTCAGCAGATCCTTAAAACAGAAAAGGCACAGTCTTTGAATGAAGAATATATCAAAAATCCTGAAAGTATTAATTTCAGAGAGAAATTTTCGGCTAAACTTCCTTCCGAATTTCAGATGGAAGAATATTACCAGACCTTCTCCGATAAACTGGGATTTTTGGAAGATTTGTCGGTTTTGGATCTTATTTGTAACAAAGGCCCCGAATCTCTGACTTATATTAAAAGTATTAAACAATTATAATATGGATTGCCATCAAGCGGAAAATATCCCAATCAAGTGGCATTACATACGACCTTAAAAAATAAGTATCAACATATGAAAAAGATATTATTAGCTGCTGTTTTTCTGGCAGGTTTTAGTTTCTCTTACGCTCAGGAATCTCAAGCGAAGAGCATTGATCCTAAAGAAGATAAAGATCTTATGACTTGGTATCATAAAGATTTTTCTACCTCTAAAGTATACGGAGTAAATACGGCGAATGCCTATAAATATTTAGAATCCAAAGGCCTTAAGCCAAAAACTGTAGTAGTAGGGGTTCTGGATAGTGGTGTTCAGGTAGATCACCCGGGTCTTGTGAAAAATATCTGGTCAAATCCCAATGAAG
Source organism: Chryseobacterium oranimense (assembly GCF_900129755.1). Lineage (GTDB taxonomy): Bacteria > Bacteroidota > Bacteroidia > Flavobacteriales > Weeksellaceae > Chryseobacterium > Chryseobacterium oranimense. The sequence continues at coordinate 132,814 of NZ_FQWT01000005.1, read as the reverse complement.
TTCCCGGAAACGGAAAAGATGATGACGGAAACGGATATATCGACGATATACACGGCTGGAACTTTATCGGCGGGAAAAACGGTGATATTGATATCGACAATATGGAGGTAACAAGAGTTGTTGCCAAATATAAACCTGTTTTCGAAGGCGATGACTCTGCAAAAAACAAAGCAAATCAGGCGAAAATGCCGGAAGAATTTGCAATGTACATGAAGTCTAAAGACCTTTTTGCCAAAAAAAGTGTTGAAGCTAAACAAGCTTTGCAGACTTATACCATGATCAACAGTATCATCCCGAATATGGTAAAACTATTGGGTGGTAAGCCTGTTACGGCAGAAACTATTGGAGCTATTAAAACTCCGACAGATCAGAAAGATGCTATTGCCCTTCAGGTTCTTGGACAGGTTTCCCAAAGTCCTGAATTCAAAGGGAAATCTTCAGCAGATTTTGAAAAACTGATGAAAGAACAGATGAAGGAGGCTATAGACCACTACGAGCCACAGTCTAAACAATATGATCTGAGCTATGATCCGAGAAAAGAAATCGTAGGCGATAACTATGATGATTACTCCGAGAAAAACTACGGAAACAATGATTATGAAGGACCTGATGCAGAGCATGGGACACACGTTGCGGGAATCATTGCCGGTCTTCCTCAGGGAAAAGAAATACAGTACGGGGTAGCTTCCAAAGTAGCTAAAATAATGTCTGTAAGAACCGTTCCAAACGGGGATGAAAGAGATAAAGACGTTGCCAACGCCATCAGATATGCAGTTGATAACGGTGCTAAAGTATTAAACATGAGCTTTGGAAAACCGGTTTCTCCTGGTAAAAATGTAGTATGGGATGCTTTCAAATATGCTGAAGACAAAGGAGTTCTTTTGGTAAAAGCAGCCGGTAACGAAAATGAAGATGTGGCTGAGCACCTTGCTTACCCTACCAACTTTAAAAATGCAACAGATGAAAAACCATTTGTAAACAACGTATTGGTTGTAGGAGCAAGTACCAACAGAAATAACGAGCTTAGAGCAAGTTTCTCCAACTACAACAAGAAAATGGTAAACGTTTTTGCACCAGGTGAAGAAATCTATTCTACAGTGCCTAAAAATGAATACAAATACCTTCAGGGAACTTCTATGGCATCGCCGGTAGTAGCTGGAGCGGCAGCTGTGCTATTAGCTTACATGCCTAATCTGAAGCCTTACCAGATCATTGAAGCACTTGTGAAAAGCAGTAATCCGAATGCTGAGAATAAATTTTCAGACTATTCTCAGGCGGGAGGAGTGATCGATCTTCAGAAAGCTGCAGAATATGCTTATACCAACTTTTATGATGGTGGTAAATCATCAAGCAAAACTAAGCCTGCGAAATCCGTAAAAAAGGCTGTTAAAAAATAATATATCTCCCTGTATATAAGGAGAAAGCATTTAAAGTCCGAAATTTTCGGACTTTTTTTATTTTTATTATTCAATTTGGCACGGTTTTTTGTAACTTTATAAATAACAAAATAATAAACAACAAAATGAAAAAGTTACTACTTGCAGGGATGATCGGAACATCACTTTTTGCAGTGTCTTGTTCCTCAGTGAAAAAAGCAGAAACATCACAAAACCAGAGAGCTGAATACCTGAAACTAAAAGGTGACTGGCAAATTGTAAGCGTAGATTATGAAAAAGGGTTTAAGATCAAGCCTTTTGATGAAGGAGCAGATGCTCAGTGTTTTGTAGGAAGTCATTGGAGATTAATTCCAAATAACTACACCGGTGCCTATACTTTGAACGGAGGTGGAGCTTGTCCAAGCCTTACACAGCCAATTAAATTTGAAGTAAAAGACGGCAATACTTTCCTGTTTAAAAAAATCGCTGCGGGAACAAAAGCTAAGCAAAATACTGTAGGATACTCTTTAACGATCACTAATCAGTCTACAGACCAGTTTTCACTTGTACAGAACGTTCCTTTCGACGGAAGCACAGTGCAGGTTGTTTATAACTTCCAGAGAACAGGAATGAAATAATTTATCAATACATAAAGATTAAAAAAATGAAATTTACTAAAACATATATAGGAGCTCTTTTCTTATCGTCAGCATTATTATTAACCAGCTGTGAAGCTGTTCAGAATTCTAACCACCAGCAGAGAGGTACAGCAGTAGGTGTTGCATCAGGAGCTGTAATCGGAGGTATTTTGGGTAATAATGTAGGTAAAGGTAAAAATGCAGCTTTAGGGGCAGTGCTTGGAGGTATTATCGGTGGTGTTGCAGGTAATGTGATCGGTAACAAAATGGATAAGCAGGCTAAAGAGATCAAAGAAACTCTACCGGGAGCTGAAGTAGAAAGAGTAGGAGACGGTATTAAGATTACGATGAACGAAAGCATTGTGAACTTCGCTTTTGACTCTTCAAATCTTACTTCTACCGCTCAGGCTAACCTTGATAAGCTGGCCAAAGTACTTGCTGATAACCCGGATACCAATATCAATATCTATGGTCACACAGACAGCAAAGGTACAGATGCTTACAACCTGTCTCTTTCACAAAGAAGAGCAGATGCTGTAAAAGCTTATCTTTCAGGAAAAGGAATTGCATCCAGCAGAATGATTACTAAAGGAGAAGGAGAAGCTATGCCAGTGGCTAGCAATGATACAGAAGAAGGAAGAGCTAAAAACAGAAGAGTGGAATTTGCCATCACTGCTAATGAGAAAATGATTAACGATGCTCAGCAAGGGCAGTAATTAATTTTATATAAATATTTTCGTAAAAGACCGCTTCGGCGGTTTTTTTTGTATTTTTATGGGTGTAAATTTTGAATTCCCTATTTTTGTAACCGAAATAGCATAAATGAAGAAATATCTTAAACTCCTCCGTGTGGAGCAATGGGTGAAAAACCTGTTTGTTTTTGTCCCCTTGTTCTTTTCCGGAAACATTACAAATTTAGACCTACTTACCAAAAGCATTTTTGCTTTTATTATTTTTTCCCTTGCAGCAAGTGTGGTGTATATCCTGAATGATTATAATGATATAGAGGCAGACAGAAAACACCCTGAAAAAAGAAGACGGCCTCTTGCAAGCGGAGCGATTTCAAAATCCAAAGCCATAGGGATTCTTACGGGGCTTGTTATAATTGATGTTGCACTGGTATTCCTTGCCCGGCTTTATTTTCATGAGCCTTTATGGAAGTTTGCTACCGTTATCGGGCTTTATATTGTAATGAATCTGGCTTATACCTTTAAACTTAAACATGTACCGATTATTGATATTTTTATCATTGCCTTAGGTTTTGTGTTCAGGGTTTTGGCCGGAGGTTACATCACAAAAATTGAGATTTCACAATGGGCAATCTTACTTACTTTTGTGCTGGCCCTTGTTTTAGCTATCGGAAAAAGAAGGGGTGAGCTTATCAATGCCCAGGTTTCCGGTAAAACCAGAAAAGCGCTGGATGGGTATAATGTACAGTTTGCAGATATTGCCTTGTCTATTTCAGTTACATTAGCTATTGTCTGTTATCTGATGTTTACCCTTTCTCCGGAAGTTCAGGCAAGATTCCATGAAAGAGTTTTCTATACGGTAATCTTTGTGGTTTTTGCATTCTTAAGATACCTGCAGCAGACATTAGTATACAACAGAACGGAATCTCCCACTAAAATTGTGTACAGAGACCGATATATTCAGATTACTTTAGTGCTTTGGGTAGCCGCATTTTTAATCCAGATTTATTTTAAAAAATGAAGCCGAATTTCATACAGAAAGTTACCAACTGGGGCAATTTCCCGGTGGTAGAAAAAGAAATGAGATCTGAGGACAGCTTCAAAAAAATAAAAGAATTTGTACTCAGTCATAACGAAATTATTGCAAGAGGGAATGGAAGATGCTATGGTGATGCTTCCCTGGGGGAGACTATATTTTCTACCAAAAAACTGAATAAATTTATCAGTTTCGACCGTCTCAACGGGATTATTGAATGCGAATCCGGTGTTCTGCTTTCAGATGTACTTGAAATCTCGGTTCCGCAAGGGTATTTTCTGTATGTAACGCCCGGGACCAAATTTATTTCGGTAGGAGGTGCCATTGCCTCAGATGTCCACGGTAAAAATCATCATGCAGAAGGCTGTTTTTCCGAATATGTCACAGAATTTAAACTGATGACAGAAGACGGAAACATCATTACCTGTTCCAGAGAGGAAAATTCAGATAAATTCTGGGCAACCATTGGAGGAATGGGACTTACCGGAATTATCCTTACTGTTAAATTTAAACTTAAAAATATACAATCCGCCTACATCCGTCAGGAAAGCATAAAAGCAGAGAATCTGGATGAAATCTTCAGGCTCTTTGAAGAAAGCGAAAACTGGACGTATACTGTCGCGTGGATCGACTGTCTTCAGAAAGGTAAAAATCTGGGGAGAAGTATTTTAATGAGAGGTGAACACGCCTTTCAGCATGAGCTTCCGCAAAATCTTGCCAGACAGCCGCTAAGACTGAAAAAAAAGCTGCAGCCTACAGTTCCTTTTTATTTTCCCGGCTTTGTTTTGAACGCATTGACAGTGAAAATCTTCAACCTGCTGTACTATAAAAAACAGACTAAAAAAGAAGTTAAATCGTTCATTGATTATGAGACCTTTTTCTATCCTCTGGATGCCATCAACGATTGGAATAAGATCTACGGTAAATCAGGATTCATTCAGTATCAGATGGTCATTCCGAAAGAAGCAGGCAAGGAAGGAATGAAGCAGATCCTTGAAACTATTGCGGCAAGCGGAAACGGATCCTTTCTGGCAGTTTTGAAGCTGTTTGGCAAAAACAATCCCGAGGCTTATAATTCATTTCCGTTTGAAGGGTATACGCTCGCCCTGGATTTTAAGGTGAATTCCAAACTGAAAAAACTGGTGGATAAATTGGATGATATCGTACAGCAGTTCGGAGGGAGGATCTACCTTACGAAGGACAGCATGAGCAGGTCTTCACTCACCAATTACCTTAAGAATATTCAAAGTTCAAAATTTGTGTCTTTACAGCACAAAAGAATCATAAACAACAATTCATAATGATAGTTCTGGGAAGTACGTCTGAAGTGGCACAGGCATTTGTGGAAAAAGCCCTGCAGGAAGGCGAAAAATTTGAAAGAATATATCTCTTTACTTCAAATAGGGAAACGACGGAAAGATTCGCAAGACACATTGATGTAAAGTTTCTGCAGCAGTCGGAAGTCATTGAAATTGATCTGATGAAAGAGATTGATTACAATAAATTTGATCATGTCAGTTCAAATGTATTATTTTGTGCTGCAGGATATTTGGGAGATGGTACGGAAGAAGGTCTTTATGACAACAGGAATACAGAAAAGATTATTAATATCAATTATTCAAAACTGGTTCCCGTGATGAACTTTTTTGCACAGAAATTTGAAAGCAGAAGATCAGGAACGATTATCGGGCTTTCATCAGTGGCGGGAGACCGCGGAAGGCAGAGTAACTTTATCTACGGAAGTGCAAAAGCTGCTTTTACAGCTTATCTGAGTGGTCTCCGTAATTATCTTTTTGATAAAAAAGTACATGTTCTTACCGTAAAACCCGGCTTTATGGCCACAAAAATGACGGAAGGACTCCCTTTAAATCCTAAACTGACTGCAACTCCAAAACAGGCGGCAGACTGTATTTATAAAGCTTTTAAAAAGCAGAAAAATGTAGCCTATGTATTGCCGGTCTGGGGCATTATTATGATGATCATCAGGAATATCCCTGAATTTATATTTAAAAAATTAAAGCTTTAGTAAAATGAAAAAATTGTATTGTTTTGATTTTGACGGAACTATTACGTATAAAGATACCATGTTTATGTATCTTAAATTCTATGATTCTACCAAATTCCGGATACAATTTTTAAGACACGTTCCCCTTTTCATCCTGCTGAAGCTAAAGCTTGCCGAAACTGAAAAAGTAAAGAAAAGCTTTATTGGTTCCATCCTGAAAGGCCAAACCCAGGAGAAGATTGAAATGAAATCCAAACAGTTTTTTGAACAGCATTACCCTAAAATCGTAAGAGAAAATGCCCTCGACTTTATAAATAATATCGATAGGAATAATACACAGAGCTTATTGGTGACTGCATCACTGGATATCTGGGTAAAACCTTTTGCCGAAAAACTTCAGATGCAGCTGGTATCCACACGTGCAGAGTTTAAAAATGGTGTTTTTACAGGAAATTTCATTGGCAAAAACTGCAACGGAAAAGAAAAACTTTTAAGAATAAAAGCCGAAATTCACGACTCGAAATACGATAAAATAATTGCTTTCGGAGATACTTCCGGTGACCGCCAGATGCTTAAATGGGCAAATGAAGGACATTACCAATTTTTTCACTAATTTTGGGTGGTAAAAATGTAATAATGAAAAGACTGCTTGTTTTATCTACTGCAATCTTAATGAACTGTACCGCTGCGCCGTCACAAAAAATATCAGACAGGTCTGGAAATGCAGAACTGCTTGTTTCTGAGTCGCAGGGAGGTACAGATGAGGCTGGATTTACAATTATTAAGAATGAAAAGGAATTCCGTAACGCTATTAAAGGCAGTTTCGGTCTTATAGGTTTAAAAAAAGAGCCGTCTGTCAACTATCCGGAATTTCCGCGAAACAAAAAAGTGATTTTGTATCAGATGGGAATTTTCAGATCAGGCAGCCATAGAATTACCAGTATCAAAAATGCTTCCGTGGAAAATAATACCCTTTATGTGGAAGTTCCGGCTGAATCATCGGGCGGGATGGACATTCAGGTGCTTTCTAATCCATGGTTTATTTTTGCCGTTCCTTCAGATTATCAGTTTACCTCAGTAAAATTAAAATATTCCAATTAAAATGAACAAAATATATTTAGATAACGCTGCAACAACCCCTCTTGCCGAAGAAGTCATAGATGCAATGGTGAACACCATGAAGATGAATTTCGGAAATCCTTCTTCTACCCACAGCTTTGGTCAGGAAGCGAAGATTCTTATCGAGAATGTAAGAAGACAGTTGGCAGATTATCTTCATGTAACTCCTGCGGAGATTATCTTTACTTCGTGTGGAACAGAGTCAAACAATATGATCATCAAATCCAGTGTAGAACACCTTGGAGTTGAAAGAATCATCAGTTCTCCGCTGGAACACAAATGTGTTTCGGAGAGCATTTTAGATATGAAGAACAGAAAAGGAGTAGAGGTAGTCTATATCCGTCCTAATGAAAAAGGAGATATTGATCTTAATAAGCTGGAAGAACTTTTAAAATCTTCAGATAAAAAGACTCTGGTAAGCTTAATGCATGCCAATAATGAGATTGGAAATATTGTAGACATTAAAAAAATTGCAGAATTATGCAAAGCAAACAATGCTCTTTACCATTCTGACACGGTGAAGACTATGGCTCATATGAAATTCGATTTTTCAGATATTCCTGTAGATTTTGCTTCCTGCAGTGCCCACAAATTCCACGGCCCGAAAGGAGTAGGTTTTGCTTTTATCAGAAAGTCAACCGGATTGAAAGGAATTATTACCGGTGGTCCTCAGGAAAGAAGCCTGAGAGCGGGAACCGAAAATGTAGCCGGGATCGTAGGTCTTGGAAAGGCTTTAGAGCTTTGTATCAACAATATGGAGGCATATGCTGACCATATAAGAGAAATTAAAAAATACGCTATTGAACAACTATCTGCAAAGGTTCCGAATATTAAATTCAACGGACGAAGCGGCGAGATGGAGAATAGTGTTGACAGTGTCTTGAGTGCATTACTTCCATACAAAGATCCTTTGATCGGGCTTCAGCTGGATATGAAGGGAATTGCAATCTCTCAGGGGAGTGCGTGCTCGTCAGGAGCATCGAAACCATCCATGGTCATGATGATGGTGCTTACAGAGGACGAAATGGAGCATTGTACGCCATTACGTATTTCTTTCAGCCATATGACAACAAAAGCAGATATAGATGCTCTGGCAGAGGCTTTAGCTGAAATTTCAAAAGACTTCGCTATAGAAAAAACAAATGTTGAGCATAGATAGTCTTATTGCTTAAAAAGCGTAATTTTGAATATCCAATTAAGGATTGAAATAATAATATAATATTAATTTAAATAAAAGAAACAAAATGGCTTTAGAAATTACGGACAGCTCATTTCAGGAAACGGTTTTAAAATCAGACAAGCCGGTATTGGTGGACTTTTGGGCAGTATGGTGCGGACCATGCAGAACTTTGGGACCAATCATCGAAGAAGTAGCATCAGATTTTGAAGGAAAAGCAGTAGTAGGAAAAGTGGATGTAGACAACAACCAGGAAATTTCTATGCAGTATGGTATCAGAAATATTCCTACTGTTCTGATTTTTAAGAACGGTGAAGTGGTAGATAAATTAGTTGGTGTGGCTCCAAAAGAGGTGATCGCAGAAAAACTAAGTGCACACTTATAAAAAAAATAACTTTGATAATGAATGCCTTCCATTTTTGGGAGGCTTTTTTTTAACAAATAATTTGCAGGGAATTAAAAAAGGTGTAATTTTGCAATCACAAAAAAGAAACAACGTTCTTTATTACAACAGAAAATGATCCGGTAGTTCAGCTGGTTAGAATGCCGCCCTGTCACGGCGGAGGTCGCGGGTTCGAGTCCCGTCCGGATCGCAAAAGTTTATAATTTACTTTTAAAAAAAATTAGATCCGGTAGTTCAGCTGGTTAGAATGCCGCCCTGTCACGGCGGAGGTCGCGGGTTCGAGTCCCGTCCGGATCGCAGAAGTTTTCTCAATTTCTTTTAAAAAAATTGATCCGGTAGTTCAGCTGGTTAGAATGCCGCCCTGTCACGGCGGAGGTCGCGGGTTCGAGTCCCGTCCGGATCGCAAGATCTTAAATCCCTTCAAGTTATTGAGGGGATTTTTTGTTTGTCTTTATTTGCTTAACCTAAGAACTGAAGAAGATAAGAAATATTGCATTCTTATGAAACAATATACTCCACAATAGCTTCACAGTGTATTTTTGTAGTGTCAAAAACAGGGATTGTAAAATCATTCTGGCTGATTAGTAAAGGAATTTCCGTACAGCCCAGGATAATACATTCTGCACCACGGCCGACAAGATCTTCCACAATGGAAATATAATTAGCTTTGGTTTCAGGATTAATGAATCCAACTCCCAATTCTTCCTTAACAGTATGCTGGATGTAATCTCTCGTTTCCTGCTTTTCCGGGATGAGTACCTCAAGCCCGTATTCTTCAAGTTTACTTCTGTAAAAATCCATTTCCATGGTGAACTTTGTTCCCAGCAATCCGACCTTTTTTAAGCCAGCTTTACGGATTGCTTTTGCAGTTTCTGTTCCGATATGAATAATGGGAAGCTGTAAGGCAGCTTCAAGTTTATCTGCGAAGAGATGCGCTGTGTTTGCACACAGAACAATACAGTCTGTACCACTATTTTTCAAATGTTCACAGGCATTAAATAACAATTCATAAGAATGAACCCATCCTTTTGCCTGAATATCTCCGAAATTCAGAGAATATATCATACATTCGGCAGCATTCAGCCCTCCCAGACTGGCATTCACTCCTTCGTTGATGAATTGATAATAATCTAATGTGGATATCCAGCTTATACCGCCTACCAGTCCTATCTTTTTCATAAACTTTGTTATTTACTGTTGGTACAAATCTAGAGAAAGTTTTCAATGTACTTTATCTGGTTGATCTATTAATTCTTTACCAGCGGATAAAAATTTTTAATTATTCAGTGATTTTTGTTGCGTCAGCTTTTGGCGTTACCCGCTCTTATATTTGCTTCAGAAGATTTCCTGCAGGAATTTCTATTATAACTGATTATTAACAATTAAAAAACGAAATTATGCCTATTGAAACAGAAATTTTTTTTTCAACAAATATACCTTCACAAGATGCTGAGTTGGTACAGTTGATAGATAGCTACACAAAAGAAAATGTTAATTATGTAAAAACGGTTACAGGACTTGATGGATTACCTGTAGATGCAACAGGAAGTAATCTGGATGGTTTTATTTTCAGAAAAAGACCTACTGGGGAATACTATAAAAGAGTATTTGAGAATGGAGTAAATGTATTGTGGTTTAAGGCGAAAACATCTGGTGCAGCAAGTGATTTTGAAGCATTACATATGGCTCACGATTTTGCAACAAAAACCAATTACAAGACCCTGTTATTTCCTGAAACCTGTGATCTGGACCTGGAGAATAACTTACAAGGGTTTTCAAAAGGAATAATATTGAAATTTGAAGGCGGAACCCTTAAAAATGCTCAGCTTTTTGGTGATCATACCATGATACAAGCGGCTCCATATCCTATTTTCCTTGGAACAACCTCTTTATCTGGATCATGGAAAGGTCCAGATGGTTATGCTTATCCGGAATGGTTTGGAACATTACCTTATGAGGAAGGTTCTGTTGACTTAAAAGATAGCCTTGAAAAATTAGAACCATTCTGGAATATTAAATTTGGAAAAGGTGAGTATTATTCGAAGAAAGGAGAAATACCGGTAAGATATTTTGAAGGAACTTCACAGGATCATTCCATTATTAAAATTGAACTTCCGGAAACAGACTCCGGACAAACAGTAAGGTATGGATTATGTCTTGGGAAGTATGAAGGTCTCATATTAGACCCGGCCGATCAAGATGGACCTTCTATCAGAACTTATTTTAATACTTTGAGAGAATTGGCAGTTATAACGACCTCCAAGATAAGAAAAAGAAATTATTCGGGGGTTGTTATGGGAAATGCCCATGGCGGAAAAATTGAAAATGTGATTATTCAGAACCGGGATAATATGAAGATGGACAAGAACGATTTAGAATATATATTGGAAAATATTGAAGAGAGATATAAGGATGCTAATATTGGTCTTGAGTTCCGTGGCTGCTCAGAGCTGTGTGTTATCAATAACTTAGAAACCTCTTCAGATGTAGGTATAGGTTTTAATACAACAATGAATGATTCCCCTCGTAAGCAGGAGCAGGGAGTAGACTGGCCGTCTGTATACAATTTTACCTCGGATTGTAATGAATTTGGATTGGCAAATGTATTTTTTGGAGCACCTAATGTTTATAATTTGGTAATGAACGGAATTCAAAGTTGGAACAGAGGAATGTACGGTTTGTACTCATGTAAGGTTAAACCTAATTACTGGACTTCCTTTAGTCACTGTTCTATCAGTAATGTAAGAATTGAACAGCTTACCGAGCTTAAGAATGCGGACGGTAGTATGAGAACGACAAGTATTTATATTGATGAACAGGATATTATTGAAAATTTTATTTTTGAAAACATAAGGGTTTCCGGTCATTCCAATGGAATTTATGTAAGAGCACAACGAGGATATATTGAATTTAGGAATGTTTCAGGTGGTGTAGATGTTCCGTTGCAATATTTGATCAATACCAACCATGGGCCTAATTCTCCTTTTGAAGTTAGATTGAAAAATATAACCTGTAGTATAAACTATCCGCTGATTCATAACGGTGGAATGGTTATTGACCACCATTACTATGATAAAATCCCAGCTGATAAAAACAAAATCAATTATCATGATGTAAGTATTGTAAGAAAAACTGATGTTATCTATAAAAATGAATTTGACGGTTCAAGGAGTTTTATCCAAAAAAAGATAAGTCCAGACAATTCACTTTGGCTAAAACTTTACTATAGCCATCCAACAGACCCGGAAAATCCTGAAAATAAGTGGAGTGCAGATGAAAAATTTGTCTTTTACGATATTAAAGCATTTTCAAACTCGTATGCACTTAATGCAAATTTAACAGTATTTAGAAATGGAACTTATTATGCCGGAGTATATGATACGTCAAAGATTTTTATTGGTAATACAGCAAATGCACAAATGGGTAAAATCAATATTGTGTACGAGACCTCCACAGGATATTGGTTTTTGATCAATGAATTGGGAGACGGTGAAGTACATTATGAAATTAAAGGATTAATTAAAAAATAAAATAATTAAACCGAAAGGCTTTCCGAAATGGACAGCCTTTTACTTTACACAAAACTGGCAGTATTTTAAGTGCTCCACGTTCAAAACAATAAAAACAAAAATTACTGCCTTAAGACAGTAATAAGATCAGCAGTATGATGTTTCGATCGTTTGTGTGTTTTTTTAGAAATTCGGGGGATGCTGATCATAAGTGCTGCTTTAATTCGGCCGTTGTTGCTTATATTTCAGTCAGAATTAACCTTGCAGGTTGAGTTATTTACGATAAAAACTTGATGATGAATCTATTTAACTTGACCGAATCATTTACATGCAGCTTCTTTATTTCATGGTTATTGATTACATTATTGAAGTAAAATCTATAGGATGAATCAACAGCAGGTTTAAAACCGAATAAAATCAAAGTGTTTCATCTTCAGATTGTTAAATTTCTTTTTTTGATACGAATTGATGGTTATTTTAACAAAATTAGGCCACCGTATTTTGATATCCGCTACACTTTTGTGTAGATTTGCTTATGGATCAGAAATACTACTCTTTTGGGTAGTCATTATCGATTTATAAAATTATATGGAAGAGATCAACAGATTTTTTAATGATAAAAATGAGGTTCGCAGTGATGCTGAAATAGACCGCAGCCAGGCAGGAGAATATCTTGAGGCTGTAAAAGCATTTTCCAGACTTACTTATCAGAGCCTGTACGTCATAGATTATCAGACCAGAGCTTTCGAATATGTCTCGGATAATCCATTATTTTTGTGTGGAAAATCTGCAGAAGAAGTAAAAGAGATGGGGTATGCCTTTTATTTTCAAAATGTAAAACCTGAAGATGTGGAGCTTTTAATTAAGATCAATGAAGCCGGTTTTGATTTTTATGAAAAAATTCCTGTCAATGAACGTAAACTTTATTCCATTTCTTACGACTTTCACCTCATAAACGGCAAGAAAAATATGTTGTTGGTTAATCATAAACTTACACCGATGTTCCTTACGGAAAAAGGTCAGATCTGGAAATCACTGTGTATCGTATCACTTTCCGGCAATACTTCGGCCGGCAATATTGTAGTAAGCAAAGAAGGGTCCGATGAACTCTGGAAATATGATCCTGAAGCAGATCGGTGGGAAAAGGGAGAGAAAATAAAGCTTTCCCAAAGAGAATACGAAATCCTGGGCCTGTATGCCAGCGGACAGACTATTAACGAAATAGGAGAAAAGTTATTTATCTCTGCCGATACTGTAAAATTTCACCGTAAAAAGCTCTTTGAAAAAATTGGAGTAAATAATATTGCAGAGGCTCTTACCTACGCAAAAACCAATAAACTTCTGTAAACCAATATACTTTCATACCGTTTTTTTACGGTATTTTTTATAATGTCTTTCGGGTTTCAATTTTAGGTCTGATATTTGCACAAGATAGCCAAACTAAATAGCCTGTTTTATTTATGAAAAACATATCTGTGAAGAAATCATTTTTATATGCACTTTTTTGTGCTGCCATGCTTATTTCGTGTAAAAAAGAAATAGAAAAAATAAGCGATACTTTTAAAGATACGGTTTCATCATCAGAAGCTCCCGGTGTGGAAAAAGATTCCATAAAGAAAGATTCTGTTGTGAAAAAAGAATCTGTCCCGCCTGCAATGCAGGAAAACGGTTTCTATAATGCCTTTGTTCTTCCCAAAGATAAAAAACTCAGGGATTCTGTATATGCGGAATTCAGTAAAAAATACAATGAGAAAGAACGGTATGCAATTCTTGCACTGAACCGACTGGATTCTAAAAATAAATGGAATGCCGATACATTGGTAGTTCCCGCAAAGATAGACACGACCCTGATGGAATATTCACCTTTCCCAATGCAGCTTGATATATTGAGCGGAGTGAAGAAATTCGTGATTTTCTCTTATCCTATACAGGCTTATGGGGTATACTCCAATGGAAGCCTGGTAAAATGGGGACCAACAAGTATGGGAAAAAAGGCGGCACAGACAACCCGCGGACTTACTTTTGCCAACTGGAAAAAGAAACTTTCAATTTCAACGGTAAGCAGCGAGTGGAAGCTTCCTTATAATTTTAATATTCATAATTCAGGAGGTATCGGATGGCATCAGTATGACCTTCCCGGTTATCCCGCCTCGCATTCATGCCTGCGTCTGTTGATGAAAGACGCCCAGTGGCTATACTCCTATGCAGATACATGGATTCTGAATCCGGGAGGTGCCACTACCAAAGCAAAAGGAACTCCTGTAATGGTGTTTGGTGATTACAAATGGGGCGGCAGAAAACCATGGAGAAAACTTTTAGATGATCCCAATGCAAATAATATTTCTGTGGAAGAAATGACGAAGCTTTTAGAACCTCATATTGACAAAATGATCAAAGAACAGGACAACAGGGAAAAAGTGTCAGATTCTATTAAAGCAGCTAAGGCTATGGCACCTGTTCAGGATGAAAAGCCTGCTGAAGTTCCGGCTAATTAATTTTCTTTTCGAACTGCGAAGTAGATTCTTCGGCGAACCGTCTAAGTTTAAGCATTTCTTCTTTACCCTTATGCTGCCCGAATCTGGCTGCCGCATAAGTAAGAAGAATAAAAAATAACATAACAAATGAAGCGTTGAGAGCCCACGGGAAATCAGCGCTTTTAATTTGTTTTTCTACGTAATACATCGTAAAAAAAGTCATCCACAAGATGGAGAAGGAAAAATAAAGGAACATGAAGAAGGTCCACACCGCAGAGCTGGGACCGAAAACTCCCCGTATAGCTGTTTCCCCGTCTTCTATTTCTATCCGTAAAGACAGTCTCGGTTTCCAGTAATTATCATATTTCGTTTCCACGCATATGGTGGCTACTTCCTTATTGATGTTTCCGGAAAATTCATCTTTATGGTCGGCAAGGTATTTCTTTAAGTTCTCCGCATACTCTTCTTTGGTAAGATGGGTAAACATTTTGAATCTCGGCCGTGTTCTTATTTTATCGATTGTGCTTTCTTCTGTCTTCATATTTATTCTTGGTATGGGATAGGGTCTTCCAGTACAAAATTAAAAGTCATTTCCTTATTCTTTCTCTGGATGACCATCGTGATAGTTCTTCCTTCTTCGGACTTCATCATTTCCATGATCTTTTCCATGGTCATATCGGCGGTGCGGTTTCCGTTAATGGTGATCACACGGTCATCTTTCTTCAATCCTGCTTTAAACCCCGGGGAATCTTTTCTTACACCGGCTATGGAAAAGATAGGTTTTAAAATGAATTTATACTGAAAATTATTGATCACAGAAACTTCAGTATTCGCTTCAGATAATTTTTTAGGTTCAATTTTTACCCGGTCTTCCTGCCATTCAAGGCCATCCTGCTTAAAATCCAGCCCGCTCATATTAAAATGAAAAGGCTCATCAAAGTTCTTATTTTTTTTAAGATACAACTTTCCGCCCGGATAATCGAAAATTACAGAGAACCTTCGCATGATTTCGCCCCCCACAGATCCTTTTCTGTCTTTTACAAGGGTTACATGCTGGATAGAATATTCGTCAGGCATAGCAGTGAGAGGCATTTCGAATTTAAAATCTCCAAGGTAAAAATTGTGAATACGGCTCCTTTTCCCGTAAATATCTCCATTGAATCCGCGACCCAGGTAATCATCAATATTCGGCCTGTTGTATACAAAATCTTTGATAAGAGTAGGGAAGAGCCATATTGCATCGCTGTTGCCGAGATCTATCAGCAGTTTTGAGTTTTTCTTTTCCTTTGTCATTTCTACATCGGCAATGAGGTAAGGCTTATCATTTTCCACGGTCATCGGCATCTGTTCAAACTTCCGGATTTTCTTTTTAAAAACATCATCATCCTGGTAGACGGTGATTTTTTTAGAGATATAATCTATCGAAACCGGATGATTCTTAAAAAAATGATATCCGATAACGCCGTTCACCGGAATCCCTATATGGGATGAAATATTGAACTCTTCATCTATAACAATATACAGGAGCATAGAAGAATTGATGATATGATCACCTATTTTGGCGGTATTACGGTCAGATTTAAAACCGTCAATACTTACATTTCCTCCGAGACCCGAAAACTTGATCTTTTCAATGTTCTGTAGTTTAACCTCTTTATTGTCCAGGCTGAAAAGAATGGTTTCCGCAACGCCCGTATCAAGCATGAAGGTGAGCTCAACACCATTTACATTGATGGGAATGAAAATAAGATTATTGATAAGCTTGAAAGGAATAACCGCTTTTTTGACGTTAACCAGCTCAAAAGAATTCTGTGCATCTATAAAAATGCCGAAGAATAAGGCCAGTAAAAAAAGCTTGAGTTTCATTTACTGAATTTACTGAAATAATCCTGATTATCCATAAAAAAACATTCCAAAAACAGGAATGTTTGTATAAACCGCAATGCAGCAGTGGTATTTGTTGAAATTATTTTAAACGGATAGAGTTATTTCGAGAAGAAATCCATCAGATCCATATAGTTCTTCTGATTCACACCGTGTCCGCTCATATATTCTCTGAAGGTAAAATAGCAGCTCAGATCATAAAGCAGATCTGCGGCTTTTCTTCCCCATTCCATTGGGATAACAGCATCATCAGTTCCGTGTGAAACAAAGAAACGCAGCCTTTCCAGCTTCTTTTTGTCTTTTACGATACCGTCCAGAAGCTTCTCCTCGGGATAGCTGCTGAGGCAGGCTACATAATTGAACAGCTCCGGATGTTTTAAAGCTAAGGCATAGCACAAAATTCCGCCCTGGCTGAAACCGCACAGATGGACCTTGCTTTCTGTAAGTCCGTAATGGTTAATAATTTTTAATATATTTTCCAGCACACTGTCCAGGGATTCTTTAGCCTGGGAAATGTCGATAAAATTTTCCGGATTATTGAAATCTATATCAAACCAGGAATAGCCCTCAAACTGAGTATCCCTTGGTGCTCTGAAACTTACGATAAGCCAGTCGGCGGGAAGGGTTTCCCTGAAGCTGAAAAGATCCTGCTCATTGCTTCCGTAGCCGTGAAGCATAAAAAGAACAGTGGTATTGGGAGTAATATGTTCCGGTTCTCTTACTATATAATCTAAATTCATACAGCAAATATAATTAATAAATCATATTATAAATCCAAAATACAGATGCTCTGTTTTATCCCTGATTACTCAAGAGGAATGCCTGCTCAAAGATAGGCTGTTACTGTTATTATGCTTTTTTGCTGATTTGATATTATTTGGAAAACTTTATTGGAAATTTTTCATAAAAGTTATTTTTATATTAATAAAAAACCTATATTTGAAACATTAAAAATCTATTTGGAGAAATGAAGCAATTTTACAAATCAAAAAGTTTACTTAGACTTTCTTTTTTATTCGTTTTATTATTTTCGGTAATTACTGTAGTTAATTCTTGTAAAAAGGATGACGATGAAGACGAATTCACAGATCACGTTGTTCAGTTTGAAGTAAAAACAACTACCGGAGGAGTGATCAGAGCTATCGTAACACAGGTAGGAACCACAAAAACTGACATTTTTGATCCTGTAGGAACTACATGGGCAAGTGGTGAATTTTTTGTAAATTCAAGCCAGGCTCAATTAAACCTTGATGCTAAAGCAGATCTTCCGGATGCAGACTCAGAACTGGTAGTTAATCTTTGGATAGACGGTGAAATTGTAAGAACCAAAAAGATGGTGGGAGCAGGACCGCTGGTCGCTTCAATTGATTACAGTTTCTTAGAATTATAGAATAACTTTACTTATATATTAAAGAACCGCTTTTTTTAAGCGGTTCTTTGTTTTTATAAACAGATCCTATTGCTTCAAAGTTTTCATTAAAATTTATCAGCATTTATTCCTCTATTAATTGGAGCTGTATGGCACGGTTAATAAGTTCCGTAGAATTTCTCGCCTGGAATTTTTGCAATAAATTTTTACGATGGGTATCTACAGTAAGAGGGCTGAGGAAAAGTTCTTCAGCAATCATGGCACTTGTTTTCCCTTCCGCTACCATCCGGAGGATCTGTTTTTCCCGTTTGGTGATCCTTGGCACAGGAAGATCGTTCTGTGAAGGTCTGCTGATGATCTGCTTTGTTTCTTCACAAAAAACAATATTTCCCGAAAGAGCCCCTTTGATGCACATTACCAGTTCCTCTATTGATGTGTTTTTAAGGATATATCCGCTGGCTCCATTTTGGATTGCCTGCATGATAATGCTTCGTTCCGAACGGTTGCTGAACATAATCACAGAAGTTTGTGGGGATATTTTTTTGATTTCCAAGCAAAGTTCTGTCCCGTTGGCATCCGGGAGTGTGATATCCAGAAGAACGATATCTGTTTCATTGGTCCGGAGAAAGCTGATGAGGTCCGAACCGGATGTAAAAGTTTCTGAAACAGTAAGAAACGATTGGCTTTTCAGCATCATTTTTAATCCTTCTATAACGATGGGATGGTCATCTACGATAACGATATTTATTTTATGAGACTGCATGGGTATTTAATTCAATATTAATAGTGGTTCCTTCGTCATCCGAATTGATCTCCATTTTGCCTTTAAGATAATCCACTCTGTTTTTAAGATTATGAAGGCCCATACTTTGAGATTTCCTGTAATCTTCTTCTTTAAATCCTTTTCCGTTATCTTCTACAGTGATCATGAAGTTTTCATCGGATTGCGAACATTGCAGCAGTATATTGGTAGCTTCCGAATGTTTAACGGAGTTGGCCAGTAATTCCTGTGCAATTCTGTAAATATGAAGCTGTATGGATAAAGGAGTGCTTTTGCTAATGTTGATAGCCTGAAAGTCCACCTTAAGATCTTTCCGGATATAGAACTCACACAGGTCTTTAAGAGCGGTTTCCAGTCCGAAGCTTAAAAGGGATTCCGGCATCAGGTTTCTGGCCACGTGGCGCAGTTCGGTAACGGAGTTATCCAGTTGGTTTAGAATTTTGTAGAAATCTTTATTCCGGTCTGCTTCAAGATGGGTTGAAGACCAGGTAGAAAAATTTATTTTAACCCCGGCAAGCATTCCTCCAAGGCCGTCATGAAGATCTTTGGCAATACGGGCTCTTTCTCTTTCTTCTCCTTCCAGAATAGCCTTTGTAAGAGCTAATTCTTCCCTCTGCTGGATTTCCTTTATTTCCTGCTGAAGATTTATTTCGCGCTGTTCCGAAATTTTTTTATTCTTTTTAAAATTTAAAAGACCTAAAATGATAAAACCGGCTGATAACAGGGAGGCAAGCCCCAGAATCCACATGTATTTGTTTTTCTTGCTGATTTCCAGCTGCTTTTGCACTAATTCTTTATCCCTTTCGGATTTTCTGTATTTTGCTTCAAGAATGGCAATATTTTTATGGATAGAAACCGTATTCAGGCTGTCAAAAGAATCTATATATCGTTCAGCATACAGGTTGGCTTTAGTTGTATCCTTGAGTGCGGTATAATTTTTAGAAAGCTCTTTTAAAACTTCCTGCTTGTTTTTTTGGTAGGGAGTGCTGGCATAAACTTCTTTAAAAATCTTATTGGATTTTCCGTAGTCTTTCAGTTCACTGTTGAGCTGCCCCTCAAACAGCTTTATTCTTTCTGCAATAACTGTATTTTTATATTTTTCTGCATTGCTCAGTCCTTTGGCAAAAAGTTTTACCGCTTCCGGGTAATTTTTTTGCTTCATATGATAATATCCTAAAGTGCAGTAATAGAGTGAATAAAAATTGGATTCCGGATAATCTTTGATGATCGCGTAGGTTTTCTCTAATTCTGCATTGGCCTGAGACATTTTGTTTTCTCTCATCAGAGCATCTGCCTTAAACAGAACAGCTTCGCCCTTAATCGCTTTGGACTGCGCTGTCTGCCTTTTCAGTTTATTGATAGAATTTTCAGCCAGGTTCATATATTCTACTGCTTTGGGATAGTCCTTTGAGTTATAGAACAAGACCCCTATACTTTTATACAAAGCTCCTGTAAGTTCGTAATCTTTCAGGGATTTGGCCAGAGGTATTGCTTTATTCGTGATGATGTTCATAGACTCTACTTCCTTATTCTGAATGATCCTGAATAACGCTTTATTCTGGAACATGATGATCCTTATTTTTTTAGCTTCATTACTGTTATATTTTTTTAAAAGCAATTCTATGTTTGTAAAATCTTTTTCAAGAAGATTGACGGCATCGGGCTTTGTATAGTTTATAATGGACTGATAATAAAGTCCTATATCTCTGTACACAGGACTGTTGGAAGAGCTTTCCAGACCTTGTTTCAGATACTTCTGATAATTTTCAATATCCTGTTTGGTAAAATAGGTTGCGGCAATCTGGTAAGACTTAATGGCTTTTACCGTATCAACAGTTTCATTGTTGGCAGCCATAACCAAACTGTCAAAATTATTATTCTTTTTTTCCAGAGAATAAAAGTAAAGAGACTGTGCCTCAATATTGAGTATGCCGAAAAGTGATATTAATAATGCAAGTAATTCTCTTCTCATGCTTTTTGTGTAATCATGATTTATATTATGAATATTTTATGAAAGTATTAAAAAAAATAATATGCTCCTGTAGCATGCTTCATTTTTTTAAGGTAGCAATTTGGAGACAGGCATAAAATACCTAAAAACAGGTAGATGTAAATACTGTTTTTTATGTATTGTCCCTGTCAGGCATACGGAATAGTTTTGTGATACACATCTGAATCAACTTTAAAACATAGAATGATAAATACGAAGGGTTTGATGAAAAAAATAGAAATAAATGCAGATAAGAATTAGTTTAAAAAATAAAATATGAGAATTATGAAAAAAATCAATTTACACGGAACATTCAGAAATGCAGTTGCTTTTTTGATGACAGCACTTCTCTTAGGCTTTGTATCCTCATGCAGCAAGGATGATGACGATGTTGATGCAGGAGGAGGAGTTGTAGGTGGAGGCGCCAATTATAAAATAACAGTTACTTTGAACGGGGTAAATTCTACCGATGATTATGTTTCGGTAGTTGCTTCAGGAAGTGATCATCAAAACAGTACTTCTATATGGAAAATTAATGGGACCATTCAAAACGGACAAACAGCTGTGGGATTAAACGACAATAGTTTTACCGGTTCTACCAAAACCTATATTATTGAGACCAATTCCCCTATTGCAGGCCTGGCAGCTTCCATTCAGGTGATCAATTATAACTCTTCCATTACAGGAACTTATAAAATAGAAAAAAACGGAACCGCAGTAGTTAATGAAACTATTAATTTAACAACCAACGGGGCCGATTTTACAAAGCAGTATTCATTCAATTAAATGATTATTTATATACAAACAGTAAGACTTTATAATTTTATGTTTAACTCTCTTCAAAGATGAAGTAACTTTTCAGGTTATTTTGTATTAAAAAAGAGCGGCTTTGATTCCAAAGCCGTTCTTTCAAATAATATCATTAAAGATTTTTACTGTACCTTCACAATAAAGTAGCTTTTCTTACCCTTTTGAAGCAGCAAGAACTTGCCGTCGATAAGATCGCCTTCATTAGCTGTATAAGTATCATTTACTTTTTCTTTGTTTACAGAAACTGCATTTCCTTTGATTTCCCTCTGAGCCTCGCTTTTAGACTTCAAGAATCCTGATTTTTCAGAAAGAAGATCAACTATGCTGATTCCCAAAACATCAGCTTTCGGAAGCTCTTTTTGAGGAACACCGTCAAAAACCTCAAGGAATGTTTCCTCGTCAAGGCTTACAAGGTCTTCAGCGGTTGAACGTCCGAAAAGAATTTCTGAAGCTTTAACCGCTTTTTCGTACTCATCTTTGCCATGTACCCAGACTGTTACCTCTTCCGCTAATTTCTTCTGAAGCTTTCTTTCGTGGGGAGCTGTTTTATGTTCTTCAATCAAAGTTTCAATTTCTTCTTTACCTAAGAATGTATAGAACTTAATGAATCTTTCGGCGTCATCGTCGGTTGCGTTCAACCAGAACTGATAAAATTTGTATGGTGATGTTTTCTTTTTATCCAGCCAGTAATTTTCACCGCTTTCCGATTTACCGAATTTAGAGCCGTCTGCTTTTGTAATCAAAGGAACCGTTAAAGCAAATGCTTCCCCCTGAGCCTTTCTGCGGATCAGTTCAGTACCGGTGGTGATGTTTCCCCACTGGTCAGAACCTCCCATCTGAAGCTTCACATTATTATTCTGATACAAATGAAGGAAATCATACCCCTGAATAAGCTGGTAGGTAAATTCCGTAAAACTCATTCCGTCTGCTCCGCCATCTCCTGAAAATCTCTTTTTTACAGAGTCTTTCGCCATCATATAATTAACGGTAATGTTTTTTCCTACATTTTTAGCAAAGTCAAGGAAAGAGATATTCTTCATCCAGTCATAATTATTGACCAGTTCTGCTTTATTTGGACCGTCCGCATCAAAATCCAGAAATCTTGAAAGCTGGTTCTTTAAACAGTCTACATAATGAAGAAGTGTTGCTTCATCCAGCAGGTTTCTTTCTGCAGATTTTCCCGAAGGATCTCCGATCATTCCCGTAGCACCACCTACCAGAGCAATCGGCTTGTGCCCATGCTGTTGGAAATGTGCCAGAATTTTAATCTGGATAAGGCTTCCGATATGCAAAGAATCAGCAGTCGGGTCGAAACCAATATATGCAGTAGTTACCTCTTTATTCAGTTGTTCATCGGTTCCTGGCATCATATCGGCAAAAAGACCACGCCATTTCAGTTCTTCTATAAAGGAATTCATCTATAATTTTCTTTAAAATTTAACGGGGCAAAGATAAGAAATTCATAAGTATAATAAGAACAGGGAAGCTCACCTATTGGCTTTTTCACTTAAAAAAATTATATTTGTTATTAATGAACGACGAACAGCTATTCCTGCTTATTCAAAAGGCAAAAGAAAAGGACCAGAAGGCCCAGACCAAACTCATCAATATTTTTTGGGTGGATGTTTTTGCTTTTGTGATGAAAAAAGTGAAAGATGAAAATGATGCAGATGAAATCACGGTGAATGTTTTTTCAAAAGTACTGTCGAAGCTGGATATGTACGATCCGCATTTTCAGTTTAAAACCTGGGTGCTGACAATTGCACAGAATACCGTGATTGATTTCTGGAGAAAGAGAAGCCGCGAAAATCAGGACCCTACTGAAAATCTTGATGAAGTTAAAAATCAGTTTGCAAAATCTCCGGAAGAGCTGATGATCTCCAATGAAGAACAGAAAAAGATCATCAAAACCATTGAATCGCTGGATGCCAATTACCAGGATATTATCAGATTAAGATTTTTTGAGGAAAAAAGCATCAAAGAAATTGCGGAAGAACTTGGAATTTCCGTTGCTAATACTAAAGTCAGGGTAATGCGTGCTAAAAAAGTGCTCGCAGAACTGCTTAAGAATAATGAGTTTGATGATCATTAATAATTTACTTTAACCACCCCGTCAAAAATTCCCTGAATTTTTGCCACCCCTCCAGGGGAGGGGAATTTAGATCCGACAAATTTTCGTCTTTGAGGGATAAAAATTCTTCTTATTGAAGATAAACAGTTTTCTTGATTCTTTATTATCTGTTTCATCAATTTTTCCGGTAGATGGTTTCCATTAAAAATTCCTTAACTTTGAACTTCAATTTAAGAAATGGAAAATTTAGTTCAAGATACTACCGTTCAAAAGCCAAAGTGGATCCGAGTAAAACTTCCTACCGGAAAAAACTACAGAGAACTTAGGACTTTGGTGGACAAATATAAATTAAATACCATATGCCAGAGCGGAAGCTGTCCGAATATGGGAGAATGCTGGGGAGAAGGAACGGCAACGTTCATGATCTTAGGAAATATCTGTACAAGAAGCTGCGGATTCTGCGGTGTAAAAACAGGAAAACCGCTTGATGTTAATTGGGATGAGCCAGAAAAAGTAGCACGTTCCATTAAATTGATGAAAATCAAGCATGCGGTTCTTACTTCTGTAGACCGCGATGATCTGAAAGACATGGGATCCATCCTGTGGGCAGAAACCGTGAATGCCGTAAGAAGAATTTCTCCGGGAACCACAATGGAAACACTTATTCCCGATTTCCAGGGAATCACCAAACATATCGACAGACTGGTAGAAGTAGCTCCGGAAGTAATTTCCCACAATATGGAGACCGTAAAACGTCTGACAAGAGAAGTGAGAATTCAGGCTAAATATGAAAGAAGTTTGGAAGTTCTGAGATATTTAAAAGAAGCAGGGCAGAGAAGAACAAAGACAGGGGTAATGCTTGGTTTGGGTGAAACAAAAGACGAGGTTTTCCAGACTATTGAAGACATCAGAAATGCCAATGTAGATGTCATTACGCTTGGACAGTATCTTCAGCCTACCAAAAAACATCTGCCGGTAAAAAGATTCATTACACCGGAAGAATTTGATGAATTGGGAGACTTTGCAAGAAGTTTAGGCTTCAGGCATGTGGAAAGCTCTCCATTGGTAAGAAGCTCTTATCACGCTGAAAAACATATCCACTAAAATATAACCGCTTTATTTAGCGGTTTTTTCATTTATGAAATTAAAATATTTTTTAATTTCATAATGAATTATTGAGATAAATTATGGATTATAGAGAAAATAGCGAAGCAGAAAAGAAACAATTTATCAATAAATTTATTTTTTTTCTTGATTATATTTTTGAAGAGACCAAAAAAGTCGAATATAAATATTTTTCAAATTTAGTTTTAGGAATAAGCATAGTTTTAGAATATAAAAAACATATAAGTACTCAACTTGCTTTTGAGTTAATCAGAAAAGAAGAAGAAAAATCCAATATTTTTTTGACAGATTTGCATAGATCCAATTACGTCAGCTTTTATTCTGATTTTGTTGCCGATTTTGATCCTGATGGATATTGGTCGGATTACCCTAACATATGGAAGGAAGAAATTCCTATATTGGATGATTATTTAAACCAGTTTGAATTTGTAAAAAACCAAAATTTGCAAAACGAATTCAAAGCTAAAATTGAACAGTTTAATATTTTATATATAAATTCTCAAGAAGTATAAGATATGATCAGAAAAATTGAAGTTTTCTCCGCATTAATTATTTTACTTGGAATTGCATTTTATTATTGGATATTAGGAAATCATTTTTCAGGTAAGGAAATAGTACTTTCTGTATTAATTATTTTAAATATTATTGGCCTTATAGTTAATATTAAACATTTTAATTCTTTTAGAAAAGGGACTCATGTATCATATATGGGATATCTTGGAACAATGGCTTTTATGGCCATTACAATGATGTTACAGATTTTAGAACTGGTTAAATAATAGCTCTTAATTCCGCACCTCAATGTTTTTCAAATGCTTTTTCCTGAATTCTGAAGGAGTTTCTCCCGTATGCTGCTTGAACAATTTATTAAAATACGACAGACTTTCAAAACCCACCTGGAAACAAACCTCCGTTACAGAATAATCTTTCAGTAAAAATATTTTAGCCTGGCTGATCCTGTAATTGTTAACAAAATCAGTGAAAGTCATATTTGTCTGCTTTTTAAAATAGCGACAGAAAGCCGGTGTACTGAGGCTTACGATCTTTGCTATTTCGTTGACATTGGGCTTTTTATCATAATTCTCATGGATATAATCGTAAATGGTTCCCATTCTGATCTTATCGTTCATGAACCATTTGATCCTCGTGTCTTCTTTGTTGAGTTCCTTTACTTCGTCCGAACCGGCAAGAATCTGAAGGATTTCTATCAATCCTATCAGGGAGTCAAAAGAGTTCTTATCCTTTATATTATTAAGTTTTTCAATAACGATGCTTTTCGTTTCTCCTGAAAATGAAAGTCCCAGGTATGATCTTTCCAGAAGTTTTTTAATGTTTTCAAATTCAGGAACGGGAAGAATGGTATTCTGAAGGAAATTTTCTCTCATCTGAACCACCAGTTGCCTGCATTCTGTCTGAATGCCATAATCAAAATTAAGATGAGGCACATTGGAGCCTATCAGAACCAGATCGCTTTCTGTAAAAACGGAAATATCCCGGCCTACATGGCGGATGCCATTGATTGCTTCCACATAAACAAGCTCTATTTCCGGGTGATGATGCCAGAAAAAGCAGTTTTTCAAAGAAGGTGAAAAAAGCTTGAAAGACTTTCCGTCTTCAAACTCAATAATTTCTTTCTGAATCTTCATCTTGTTCTCATTTGATTGTTTCTAATTTTAAAAATACGTAAAAAGGTTAATATGGAGCAAATTATGATCATTTCAAGAGAAGTAAAAAACAATATTTCTGGCGAATTTTGCATTTTCAAAGTAAAGATCATAGAATCTTATCTTTATTTTTCAGAAAAAATCACTTAAAAAAATTAATTCGAAAAGAAGTTTATTGACAATGAAGATTGATAAAAGAATAATACCGCTGGCTATAGGCGGTCTTGGAATAGGAACTACAGAGTTCACCGTAATGGGGCTGCTTCCCGATATTGCCCATACCTTGAAGATTACCATTCCTGAAGCAGGTCACTTGATTTCGGCTTATGCCATGGGAGTTGTAATTGGAGCCCCGATCCTGATCGGGTATTCAGTGAAATTTCCGCCTAAGAAAGTGCTGATGGTTTTGATGATCCTTTTCACACTTTTCAACGGACTTTCTGCGGTAGCTCCCGATTACACTACGATGCTGATCATCAGGTTTATGTCCGGGCTTCCTCACGGAGCGTTTTTCGGGGTAGGAACGGTAGTTGCATCACGAATGGCCGGAAAAGGGAAAGAGGCATTTTACATATCCTTAATGTTTACAGGACTTACGATTGCCAACCTCATCATGGTTCCTCTGGTTACCTATATCGGACATGCTTATCACTGGAGGCTGTATTTCGCAATTGTAGCATTTATCGGTCTTTTTGCCATATTGTTTCTTAAATTATGGCTTCCTGCGACAGAGGCCAACCAGGATACTCATTTCCTGGAGGAGCTTAAATTTCTTAAAAACAAACAGTCATGGCTGGTTTTAGGAATTACGGCCATTGGATTCGGAGGACTTTTCACATGGCTCAGCTATATTACGCCTTTAATGACAATCGTTGCAGGTATCCAGTCCAATCAGATGGCTTACGTGATGATCCTTGCGGGGGCGGGAATGGTTGTTGGAAACCTGGCCGGAGGATTTATTTCTGACCGTCTGGGACCTGAAAAAACATGTGTACTATTAATCTTCCTGATGATGATTTCTCTGGCAGGCGTATTTTTATTGGCAGATCACCAGAATATGGCGCTTATCCTGACTTTTGTATGCGGGGCTTTGTCTATGTCTGTTGCCGCACCTATCAACATCATGATGATGAAGGCTGCGCCTAAAAGTGAAATGATGGCTGCAGCATTTATGCAGGCAGCTTTTAATATTGCTAATGCGATGGGGGCATTTTTAGGAGGAATTCCTTTGGAATACGGATTTTCATTCAAATATCCTTCATTGGTAGGAGTAGGGATGACGTTCATTGGTCTTGTCATCAGTTTAAGATACAGATATCTGTATGGTAAAGAAACTCCTGATGCTGAAACTGCAGTAGAATGCGTGCCGTGTGATAAATAAGGTTTAAAATCAACAGTTTAAATACAAAAAGAGACTTTGTTCACCATTGAACAAAGTCTCTTTTTCTTTATAGAATAATGCTAAACTTCTACTTCATTGCCGTTTTTACACCAATAAAGCGCATTATACAAATTTTCTTTAGGGAAAGATTTAAACTCTCCCGGCATCAGAACACTGAAGATATCCGTAAAGTTCTGTACTCCCTCTTTGTCTGTAACAATAGCTGTACGGTTCCATTTTGTAAGGTTTTGTAACCCTAAAAATGCATCTTTAAGCCATGCTCCCATGGTAAAATTATCCAGATCAGTATCCAAATACAATAAGTAATTCAGTTCTCCGAACTGATCTACCTTTTCTTTTACATGAGGAATGACAAGGTTGTCAAAATCTTCTTTAGTCACTTCTCCGGTCGCATTGAATGCCGCAACATTTTCCGGAGCTTCTGGAATAATAGTTATCATAGTAATTATTTTAGTGGTTGGATTTAAACTGGGTACAATAATTGCACCATAAATTGGCAAAAAATCGTTAAAGTACTTATAAATGTTGTTATTTTAAATGTAATTTTCAATTATGGATCTAAAATCGAATGAACCTTTCTGGCTTTTAAAAAACGGATTAACAGCTTCATATCCGTCTCTGAAATCAAATGAAGAATGTGATGTTTTAATTATAGGCGGCGGAATTACCGGAAGTCTTATTGCCCACCAAATGGTCACTGACGGCTATAAAACTATGCTGATTGATAAGCGGGAGATTTGTAACGGAAGTACTTCTGCGACCACTTCAATGCTGCAGTATGAAATAGATATTCCTCTCTATGAACTTACAGAAATGATAGGAGAAAAAGGAGCGGTAGAAAGTTACAAAGCCTGTTCTGATGCCATTGATATTCTTGAAAAACTTACAAAAATAATCAGGTCCGATGCAGGTTTTAAACGTAAGAAATCTTTGTATTTTGCTTCAAAGAAGAAAGATGTGAATTGGCTTAAAAAGGAATATGAAGCAAGGAAGAACGCAGGTTTTAAAGTTAAATGGCTGGAAGCAGATCAAATTGTAAAGCAGTTCGGATTTGAAAATACTTACGGCGGTATTGTATCCGTCCAGGGCGCCAGTATTGATGCTTTTAAATTTGCTCATGAGCTATTGGGTTACAATATAAAAAAGGGATTGAGGATCTTCGATAAAACCGAAATGAAAAAAGTAGAATACCATAAAGGTTTTAATCTGGTGACAGTAGACAGTGGTTTTCAGATAAAAGCAAAAAAAGTCATCTACTGTATCGGCTATGAAAGCAAAAACCTGCTGAAAGAGAATTTCGTCAATTTAAAAAGTACCTATGCAATGGTTTCGGAAATTGATACTGATACCTTCAAGAATATAAACAGCACGCTGGTCTGGAATACAGATGACCCTTACATTTATATGCGGACAACGGATGACGGAAGACTCCTCATAGGCGGTGGTGATGAAGACTTTTACGATGCCGAAAAACGAGACATTCTTCTGAACAAAAAGGAAAAGGAAATTCTGAAAACGCTGAAAAAAATAAAACCTGATTATCATTTCTATACAGATTTTGTCTGGGCCGGAACCTTTGGGGAAACCAAAGACGGACTACCGTATATCGGGGAACACAAAAAGTTTAAGAATTCTTATTTTGTCCTGGGATTTGGAGGGAACGGAATTACTTTCTCTGTAACCGGAATGGAAATGGCCTCCCGGTTTATGAAAAATAAAAAGCACCTGTTGTCAGAATATTTTAAGTTTGGCAGATAGGCAGATAGGGCAGGTGGCTGAGGTACTTGAAGCCACCGGTTTACTTTTTATTGTTGGGATTGAAATATCTTTTTTTCAGTCTGCTTAATGAAACAGGATGCACGCCCAGGTAAGTGGCCAGATCTTTAGATTTTACCCTTAAAATTAATCTGGAATCCTGGCTAAGCAAATGGAGGTATCTTTCTTCGGGAGTTAAATGAAGAAATGCCGAAAAATTAAGATAGATTTCCTTAGCAGTATTCTTCCAAAACATTAATAGCAGTGTTGAGATATGGGGATATTCATTAATAACATTTTCCAAATCATTATAATTAAATAAAAATACTGTTGTTTCTTCCAGAGTTTCATAGGTAAGCGATGAAGGACGTTTCTGCATTAAAACTTCCAGAGATCCATACACACTATTTTCATGAAAAAACCAGACTGTTTTGTTATTTTTGTCATAAGCACGTATTAATCCTCTTTCAATGATGCCTACATACTCTGTTTGTTCACCTTTATGTAATACTATTTTATTGGCAGGATAATTTATTATTTTTACCATCCCCAATAGTTTCTGTTTATCATTTTCGTCCAAATATTTGTTTTGCTCAAAATAGATTTTTATAAATTCATCGTAATCCATACCGTGTATTTTAATTAGGAATTTATAAATTATTATTCAATTTATTTAGACAATGAATGTAGATTTAATTCTATAATTAACATTTGTTAATTAGTGTGTTAGCGTTGGATAATAAGTCACTAATTCATGAAATGATTGTAGGTGTATTCTACCTCTAAAATTTAAATTTGCTTTACAATACAAACCATACAAATCATGAAAAGCATAAGAAAAATTTTAGTTTTGCTGTTATTTCTGTTTACAGCAAAAGTTTGGTCCCAGGTAGGTATCAATACAGAAAATCCGACTGCAATGCTGGATGTAAATGGTAATTTCAGACTTCGCGTGGCAGAAAAATGTATAGAAACATCTTGTGCAGATTCTCTTTTGGTGAAAAGCAGCGGCGGGTATGTTCAGACTGTCTCAAAAGATGAGATATTGAATTCAGGCGGGAGATCCTATGTTTCAGGTACAGGAGTAAATCCCACCATTCCCCTGGTTGTTATTGCAGGATTTACCAATTGGTTAAAGATAGCATTTGATAAAGAGCTTATAGATGAGCATAACGATTTCGACATATCCAATAATACATTCACAGCACCAAAAGATGGAATTTATGGGGTATTTGTACAAATAAAGGCCTCAAACCTTGTTTCTGCTGACGATTTGGGAGTGGGGATTTTTGTGAAAAAAGGAACTGCTGCGCCTACATTAATGGCGGAAGAAAGCTACTTAATTGCAAGTGTCCTTTCCATTAATGTGTCGCCACCAGTAAGGAAAACCCAGACTATGGTTGCCTTGAATGCAGGAGACCAGATGTTCTTTGGAGTAAAAACAACACTTGTTTCTTTAAATTTAGTTTCAGGAGGTTCATCCCTCTTTAATATTTATCAGATAAAATAGGAGTATGAGGAAACTTTTTACTATATCTTAACTTGGTAGAAGCCGTTTCAGTTTTGAAACGGCTTTTTTAGTAATTACAAGCTGTAGCCATTCTTTCTGGCTAATTCTATAACAGAGCTTTCGATGGCTTTTCCAAGATCGTCGGTATCCGTAGTCCCTCGTTTCTTCATTTCAGCATCAATGAAGTTCTGGCGCTTTCTTGACAGCTCCTCGATCTCTTTCTGGATCTTTTCACGTTCTGCAGACTTTACAGCAACAGCTTTTTTAATCTCCTCCGTACTTTTTCCTTTCAATTCGGCAGGAAGCGCATCTTCTTTTATTGTGGCAATGAAGCCGGCATCTTTTTCAGCCTTATCTACCAGGTCCCAGTGATCATTTTTGTAAGCATTTTTCTTAGATTTTGCAACCGTTCTTTCTACATAACTGGATGCTGACTGCACCTCAGCATTTCTGTCCTGGGCCGCCTGTTTAAGCTTATATTCAGAACCGTGACTTCCGTAGAATATGTAAGTGTCATTTAATTTTGTGTTACATTCTGAAATTTTCACATCATAAGGTGTTTCAATATAAATGACCTTTCTGTCGCTATCGATATTGAAATATTTTCCGTCCCCTAGCGAAGCCCCGTTTTGCCAGAAGGTCTGAATTCCCTCATCCCTGCTTCCGCAGAAAATAGTATTGGTATAGATATTTTTACTTTTGGCTTTGGAAATTACCTCCTTGTAATTCACCCTTCCTTGGTCAAACGGCTCATTACCGGCAATGTAAATCAGTTTCATGCTTTTTTCATTGCCATCCCAGTTCAGGTTCATGGATGCATCCCGGATTACAGCACCGCAATATTCACTTCCTCCATTGGTTCTCAGGGAGAATAATTTCTCGGAAACCAGATCCAGATCCTGCGTAAGAGGGGTTACCTGGCGGATGTAGTTATCGTCCCGGATACCGTCGTTCCCATATTCATAAAGGGCAATTTCAATCTGCGGAGCCTGTCCGTTGTATTTCAATGTGGTTAATGTATTCACAATGTTCCATAGTCTCGATTTTGCCTGATCAATCAGTCCGTCCATGCTGTTGGATGTATCCAGAAGAAGCGCAACCTGAATTTTATTATCCTTTGAATAGGTCGGAAGGTCTTTTGCAGAAGCATTTTGAATAAATGCCATTCCATCTGCCGTATTACTGTTTGAGCATCGGGTGTCTGGTAAGCTGCCGGAGCTTAAAAAAGCGGTACCTGCAGCCAATGCTAAGATTTTTAAAGCGGTCATAATACTATTTTTTATGGGTTATCTGTTGTAATATTGGATCTGCATCTTTTTCAAATACTTTACTTCATAAGAGAAAATGATCTTATTCAGTCCTTTCTTTTGTATGGTTTATGATCTGGCAAGATTCAGATTTCAGTTTATTAATTTAAATTCCTGAAGTAAAATTATCTGTATTTATAGCTGAAAACCAGAAGACTTGGTGAACATTCACTTTCACTTGGTGAACTCAGAAGCCAGGGGTGGAAAAGAAAAAAACAGCCCTTTCGGGCTGTCTTTTAAATCTGTTAATTCTAAAGGATTTCGTATCTGGTTTTGATGCTGTATTTCAGCTTGATATTCTCAATATTGTCAAAAGAAAAATCTACCGGGGCATCTGCTGCTTCCAGCTGTACATTTCTCAGGCTGCTTTTGTAGGCTACAGGAAGAACCGTATCGCTGGTGTAATCTTCAATTTCGATGACTTCCAGTGGAGCGCCGGTCTTTTTGCCCATACTTTCCAGCAGGTAGTCTGCCTTTTCTTTGGCGGCTTTCAGAGCATTGATCTTCACTATTTTCTTGAAATCTGCAATTTTAGTGTTTTTCACTTCTGCCACATTCAGGTTGCTTACCCATTTCTGGTTCAGGTCTTCAAATATTTTGCTGATATTCGCCTTTGTACCTGCTTTAAACTGATAGCTCTTTGTGAACTTGCCGTTTTTTGCATAGATATTCTGGTACATGGATTTGAATTTGATGTCTTCATTCTTTACTCCATTATTTTTTAATGTTTCGAACAGCTTCTTTTCATTATCTGCCAGATCGTTCTTGTTATCTGCTTTAATGCCGATATTGAAGATAATCTCATCCGGCTCCACTTCCATTTCTGCAATACCTGTTACCTCAATGGCATTTTTCTTTACTTCCTGTGCATTGGCAAAACTTCCCAGAGTAAAGATTCCGATTAATAAAAAATGTCTTAATTTCATAATTTCTTGTTTTAAATTCTGAAGTAAAATTACCACGATCCGGAACCCGAAACGGAGAAACTTGGTGAAATAAGGTTTTCACTTGGTGGATGGCCTGAAAAATGTAATCTTTTATCTATGAAACTTGGTGAAACAGAGTTTTGACTTGGTAAAGAATTGAAAAGTTTATCTAAAGTTTTGCTTACTTTGCATTAAAGATCTGAAACCCGTGAAATTAGCTGTTAAAATATTCTTTATCTTCATTCTTGCTGCAGGAAATTTCTGTACCGCGCAGGATTCCACACGGGTTACCAAAGCCTATAAATCTGCGGCAAGACTGAAAAA
The DNA here is from genome assembly GCF_900129755.1 of Chryseobacterium oranimense. Classification (GTDB taxonomy): domain Bacteria; phylum Bacteroidota; class Bacteroidia; order Flavobacteriales; family Weeksellaceae; genus Chryseobacterium; species Chryseobacterium oranimense. Next base: position 99,470 of record NZ_FQWT01000005.1, on the reverse strand, counting down.
AGCTGTAGATAATAATGATAATAAAGGTGTTGCCGACAGCTATGTAGGAATTGCCAACGACTACTACAATCAGGGAAATTATGCCAAAAGCGAAGAATTTCTTGTAAAAGCAAGGAATATTTACAAAAACCTGAATGATAAGAAAAACCTTGAAGCCGTTACCCGGAAAATTGCCCAGTCCCAGGAAAAGCAGAACAAAATAACCCCGGCTATCAGCAATTACAACAGGGCAGCTGAGATAAGCTATAGTGAAAAAAGCAGAGCTGTTAATACGAATGATGCAGCCAGGCTTTCTTCCCCCACAGCCGAGCAGAAAGCAGAAGCAATCCAGGATAATATCAATATAAGCCTCAAGGATAAAGATAAAGGTGATCTTGCAACGAGTTACAGCCAGATGGCAGATGTCAATATACAGCAGAAAGATATTCCCAAAGCAGAAGAAAACCTTAACAATGCCTACGTCATTTCCAAAAGGGAAGCCCCTCAGCAGGCTTTGGAAATCAATCAGAAGCTGACCAATTTCTATGTGGAAAATAAAAACTTCGAAAAAGCCATTGAGGCCAAAAAGAAGGTACTGAAAGAAGATTTCGTTAAAGACAATTCACAGGAAAAAGTCAATCAGATTCAGGAATTAGCAGATATTTATATTAAGAAAAATGATCCGGAGGAAGCTGTAGCCTTATTGAAAAATGCCTACGAAATCGCCCTGGAAAAAGGACATACCCTGGAAGCACAGAAAAGTGTAAAAAAATTGGACAGCCTTTATAATATAGCAGGAAATACCAATGCTTCAGTCTCCCTGTACAGAGATTTTCTGGGAAGGCTTCCCGATCTGGTTTCCAAGGACAGAAGCCTGGTAGATAATAAAATACTGGAAGATACCGAACAGAGAATTTCACAGCTTGAAAAAGAAAAAGAGCTGAAAGATGCATTGATCCGAAGAAAAAATATATTTAATTACAGTTTGATCGGAGCTTTGGTTTTGCTTACCGGGCTGATTGTCTTTATTTTCAGGACACTGAAGAAAGTTCAGATCAAAAATAAAAAAATTGCATTGCAGTCGCTGCGGCGCGAAATGAATCCGCATTTTATTTTTAATAGCTTAAACAGTGTCAATCATTTTATTGCGACCAATAACGAGCTGGAAGCCAATCAGTACCTTACAAAATTCTCCAAACTGATGCGTGGCGTGATGGAAAATTCCGCCGAAGACTTCATTCCTTTTCAGCAGGAGCTGGATTTGCTTCAGAATTACCTCGCTCTTGAAAAGACCCGTTTTGCCGATAAATTCGATTATGAAATTGAAGTAGATGAAAGCCTCAATATGCAGAGTCTGAAAGTACCGGGAATGCTCGTTCAGCCGTTCCTTGAAAACGCGGTATGGCACGGATTGCGCTACAGAACTGAGAAAGGATTTTTAAAACTGGTCTTTGAAAAAGAAAATCAGCATTTAAAGATCACTATCGAAGATAATGGAATTGGTATTGAAGAAAGTAAAAAGCAGAAAACCCTGCATCAGAAGACCAGAGAAGGACGGGGAATGAAAAACACCCTCGAAAGGATCAGCCTGCTGAACGACCTCTATAAAAAAGAAATTACCTGCTCTATCAAAGACAAAGAAAATAACAGCGGAGTTTTAGTCAATATTAAAATAAATCTGACATAAAAATAAAGATGAAGAAATATTTATTCATAGGGATAATAATGTTTTCGTTCGTAAAGACTTTCGGACAGGAAATAAACAGCGTCCGTTTTGAAAATGTAGTGAAAAGCTTAAAGCTTGACAAAACCAAGATTAAAGAAGAATTCTGTACGGAAAAGAAAATGCCGAATGCAGAAAATTCATATATCGCTGTTCTTCCTGTCCTGCAGGGCAAAGAGGAAGACGACTTTTTTGTAGTTCGCAATTATATTGTAATCACGGATGAAAACGGAGTTGTGAAGAATCAATATTTCGATCCTGAGGAAATCACTTCCGATGCTATTATGCTGAGAAGTATAAATATAGACACAGGGCTATACAACATAAGTAATGGTATCCGTGCTTTTGGTGTAACGGTAAGTGTTGCCAATGGCAGCCAGCCCAATCCGTATTCTTCGGACACTATTTCACTGTACTATCCTGAAGGTAGAACCCTTAAAAAAGTTTTGAATACATTTGAATTAAGCTCCCACGGCGGAGAATGGGACACCAGATGCTCAGGGGAATTCAATGATGATCATTCAGTGATTATAATGGATAAAACGAAGACTAATAATTTCACAGATCTGAAGGTCAAAACCATATCTGTTGAAACCAAAAACCAGGAAATAAACGGTGACTGTAAAGAACATGAAACATCAAAAGTCACCTACCGGATATTAAGATTTAAAAACGGAAAATACCTATAAACTATCGCCGGCTAATAATAACTGCCACCTATTACCTGAAAAAAATGAAAATAAAATCCGTAATCGTAGACGACGAAATCATTGCCAGAGAAGTTCTCAGAAACTATCTCACAAAATACTGCCCGCAGGTAGAAATTGCAGGCGAGGCGGAAAATATCAGGGAAGCCGTTCCGTTAATTGCTGATAAACAGCCTCAGTTGGTTTTTATGGATGTCGAAATGCCTTTCGGTAATGCATTTGATGTACTGGAAGCCACCAAAGAATTCTCCTACGAAACCATCTTTATCACGGCATTTTCCCAGTATTCATTGCAGGCACTCAATAAATCGGCCAGTTATTATATTTTAAAACCGATTGATATCCAGGAACTTATTCTGGCAGTCAATAAAGTAGCCGAAAGCATTGAAAGCAAGGAAGAGCTTAACCGTAATAAAATTCTTCTCGAAAACCTAAAGCTGAAGCCCGAAAAGCAACAGCTAATCCTTCCTACCTTACAGGGATTTGATGTGGTGAAAACCGAAGACATTCTGAGACTTCAGGCAGACGGGAACTTTACCCAGGTTTACCTTACCGACGGTTCTAAAAAAATGGTCTGCCGATTCCTGAAGCATTTTGATGACCTTCTTGAAAGCCCGTTTGTAAGGGTTCACCGTTCTCACATCATTAATACACGATTTGTAAAATCTTACCATAAAAGCGGAACCGTTATGCTGTCAGATGATACGGAAATTGAAGTTTCAGGCAGCTTTAAAGATAACTTCCTGAAAGTATTTTCCTAGAATTTAACACCGTAAAGGCATTATTTTTGAAGTTTTTAGTGCAATCACAAAATATTCATTATGAAAACTCTTAAGAAAATTGCTGTTCCGGTTACATTAGGTGTTTTAGGGCTGATAATTTACAATTCCTGTTCAGCGGGAATTCCCAAAGGAGCGAAGGCCGTTAATAATTTTGATGCTAAAAAATATCTCGGAAGATGGTACGAAATTGCCCGTTTCGATTACAGGTTCGAGAAAAATATGGACAATGTAACTGCTGAATACTCCGAAAACCCCAACGGCACAATCCGTGTCAGCAATAAAGGCTACGATTACATAAAAAAAGAATGGAAAGAATCCGTGGGAGAAGCAAAATTTGTAAAAGACAAAACAGAAGCCCGGCTTAAAGTATCCTTTTTCAAACCGATCTGGGCAGGCTATAATGTGATTGATATTGATGAAAATTACCAATACGCATTAGTGGCAGGAAGCAGCCTGAAATATCTGTGGATTCTTTCCCGTACAACAACCCTTCCCGAAAGCATGAGACAGCGTTTCATTGAAAAAGCTAAAAGAATTGGGTACAATACTGATGAGCTTATCTGGGTGAAACATAATCAATAGTCAAGTCAGGCAAAAGAGCAAAAAGGCAAAAGGACAAATTCACCATTTTGCCTTTTAGCGTTTTATCCCCTTCACAATTTTGCCCTTCTACATTTTTTACCGTCATTTGCAGGAGATTTTTTTTCGAGAATTTACATATGGAAAAAGCTGTCCTAATTACTATCGGTGACGAGATACTTTCCGGAAATACCGTAGATACCAATTCTAATTTTATTGCTACAGAGCTTAAAAATATAGGCATACCGGTGATACAGATCTTCACTATTTCAGATGAGGTCGACACTATTAAAAATACTTTAAAAGCTGCCTTCGAACTGGGCGACTTAGTCATAACAACAGGCGGCCTTGGCCCGACAAGGGACGACAAGACCAAAAAGGCGCTGGCAGAATATTTTAATGATGAAATTGCATTGGATGAGGTAACCTTCAACCACCTTAAAAACTATATGGAAAAACGCGGGCGGGCTGATATCCTTGAAAGAAACAGGGAACAGGCCTTTGTACCAACAAAATCCGTTGTTTTTCAGAATCATTTCGGAACAGCGCCATGCATGATGATGGAACAGGATGGGAAATTATCCTTCAGTCTTCCCGGTGTTCCTTATGAGGTAAAACCGCTGATCAGGGACCAGATTGTTCCTTATTTAAAAGAAAAATTCAACCTTTATTATATTCATACAAGGATAGTTTCTGTTGTGGGAATTCCTGAGAGTATCCTGGCAGATATGATCGAGGAATGGGAACTTGCGCTCCCCGAAAACCTTGCACTGTCTTATCTGCCCGTGGGAACCCGTGTAAAGCTGAGGATTACGGCCTCAGGAGACAACGAAGCCGCTCTGAAGCAGCAGACAGAAGATGAAATTCAGAAATTGCTTCTTTTGGTGGGAGATCATGTCATTGCTGTTTCGGAAGACAAAATAGAAAAAATTCTTGCCGAAATTCTTAATGAAAGAAAACTGACCATTTCTACCGCAGAAAGCTGTACCGGGGGAGAACTGGCAAAAATGATTACTTCCAACTCCGGAAGTTCCAAACATTTTATTGGAGGCATTGTACCTTATGCTACTGATAAAAAGATTGAAATTTTGAAGGTTTCCAAGGAAACAGTAGATCAGTTTACCGTGGTAAGCGAACAGGTAGCCAGCGAAATGGCCAAAGGCTGCCAAAAATTGTTTAATACCGATATTTCACTGTCCACTACAGGAGTTGCGGGCCCGGGAAAAGGAGAGGATGGCAAAGAAGTGGGAACCGTTTTCTACACCATCAGGATAAAAGACAAAGAATCTACTTCAAAATTATATATGCCTCATCTGGACAGGCTGGACTTCATGTATTTTGTTTCCCAGAAAATCCTTCAGGATCTGGTAGGGCTTCTGATAAATGCTTAGGTGCCAGTTGATTTTTTAATTTTATTTTAATTAAAATCACCATCCTTTTTCACACTTTTTGAAATCCACTTTATAAATTTTCATAAAGTGGAAGATTCAAAACAGATTTTTCAGACTGACAGTAAAAAACGCTGGAGAAGCGTACAGTGGGGCAGCCGTATTTTTATTTTCGTTGCAGTATTGCTTATTCTTGCTTTAGGGCTGATGATGAAGCTCGATAAAAGCCCGAAAATACCTTTCAAGGAAGATTATAAAGCAGTAATGACGGCCAGCAAGCCTTATCTTCAGGAAAATAAGATTTCCAAAGAATATAAAGGTTTCAGAAGCTTTATTTCTGAAAAAACAATGCATACCAATCTTGCCAAAATCCAGCAGGCAAGAGCCGAAAGACTGAAAAATCAGAATAAAAGCTGGTCCCAGTTTCCGGGTGGGATCCGCTCGGCATTCTATGTAGCCTGGGACCCGCAGTCGCTGATGTCCCTGAAAAGAAATATCAGACATATCAATCTCGTTTTCCCTGAATGGTTCTTCCTTGATCCTGAAACGGGAGATTTAAAGACCAATATAGATCCGGAAGGATATAAAATCCTTAAAAGAGCCGGAGTGGCAGCAATGCCTATCTTAAGCAACAATTCCGAAAGGGAATTCCGATCTGAAGGACTTGGGAAAGTATTGAAAGATCCGGGAAAAAGAACAGTGCTTATCCGCAAACTTGCCCAGCAGTGCCAGAAATTTCATTTCAAAGGGATCAATATTGACTTTGAAGATATGAACCTGGATTCTGACGAGTACCTCATTGCCTTTATGAAAGAGCTTTCAGAAACATTCAAACAGAATAAGCTCTTGGTTACGATGGATATCATGACGGATAATGACGATTATAATATCCGGAAACTGAATCCGTATGTAGATTACTTCATCCTGATGGCCTATGACGAATATGCGCAGGACAGCGATGCAGGGCCGGTATCTTCACAAAAATGGATAGAAGCCCAAACGGAAAAAATCCTTAAGGAAACCTCTCCGGAAAAAATAATCCTTGGTTTGGGGGCGTATGGCTATGACTGGAGTACCAACAAGGAAGACAATACATCCGTTACCTATATGCAGGCCATTACAAAAGCCAGCGCGAGTAAAGCCGCTATTAATTTTGATGATAATACCTTCAATTTAAATTACTCTTACACAGACTCTAAAAACAATACGCATACCGTATTTTTTAACGATGCCGCCTCTATTTTCAATACTATGCGTTTTTCCTCTGAATATCCGCTGGCAGGTACAGCAGTATGGAGGCTGGGCAGTGAAGACAGCAGAATCTGGAATTTTTATGATAAAGATCTTACCTCTGCCGGCATGTCCAAACTGAATTTGAAAGAACTGGAAAATGTTAAAGGGCAGACGATGGTAGATTACATCGGCGACGGAGAAGTACTGGATGTTCTGAATACTCCCCATGATGGTAAAATTGCCCTGGAAATTGATTCTAAGGAAAAGATAATTACCGATGAGAACTACATCACTTATCCAAGCTCTTATGAAGTAAAAAAGTATGGGGAAGCACCACAGAAAGATCTTGTATTGACTTTTGATGACGGCCCGGATGAGACATATACCCCGCAAATTTTAGATGTATTGTCAAAATACCACGTTCCGGCTGCATTTTTTCTGGTAGGGCTCAATGCTGAAAAAAACCTTCCGCTGGTTAAACGGATTTACCGTGAAGGCCACGAAATAGGAAACCATACTTTCACTCACGAAAACGTTGCAAAAGTAAGTCCGGAAAGAGCGTTGCTGGAAATGAAACTTACAAGACTGCTTATAGAATGTGTAACCGGGCACAGTACCATTTTGTTCAGGGCACCTTATAATGCAGATTCGGAGCCAACCACTTCCGAAGAAATTATTCCTGTAGCACTGGCAAGACAACAAAACTACCTGGATATAGGAGAAAACATTGACCCTGAAGACTGGCAGCCCGGAATCAAGGCAGATGAGATCATAAAACGGGTGATGGCAGGGATTAAACAGCAGAGGGGAAATATTATTCTTCTGCATGATGCAGGCGGAGATACCAGAGAAGAAACGGTAAAAGCCCTTAAAACCTTAATTCCGATACTTCAGAAACAAGGGTATCATTTTACCAACCTTGCCAGTATTCTGCACAAAAACAAAAACGTACTGATGCCGGAAGTTCCTAAAACGAGATCTTATTATATCATGCAGCTCAATCTGGTCCTCGCTACGGTAATCTATGAAATAAGTCATTTTCTGGTGGCTCTTTTCACCATTTTTATCGGTTTAGGACTCATAAGACTGATAATGATGATGTATTGGGCTTATAAAGAAAGAAAAAAAGAAAAACTGCTGGGCGATTTTCCTGTTTTGGAAACCTATCCCAAAGTATCCATTATAGTTCCGGCCTACAATGAGGAAGTGAATATTATTTCTTCCCTGGATAATTTATTAAAGCAGACCTATCCCAACTTCGATATCATCATGGTGGATGACGGAAGTAAGGATTCAACCTTCCAGAAAGCAAAAGAAGCATTTTCTGACCATCCGAAACTGAAAATTTTCAAGAAATCGAACGGTGGAAAAGCCACCGCACTGAATTTTGGAATTTCCCAAACTGATGCGGAATATGTGGTTTGTATTGATGCAGACACCAAACTCCAGTATGATGCCGTAAAATATCTGATCGCCAGGTTTTTAAATTCAGATCCTGATGATAAGATCGCTGCAGTGGCAGGGAACGTAAAAGTAGGAAATATGGTGAACTGGCTCACCAGATGGCAGTCGATAGAATATACCACAAGCCAGAATTTCGACAGATTAGCCTACGCTTACATTAATGCAGTAACTGTAATTCCAGGGGCGATCGGGGCATTTAAAAAATCTGTCATCATAGAAGCAGGCGGGTATTCTACCGATACCCTTGCGGAAGACTGTGATATTACCGTGAAAATTTTAAGAGCAGGATATACTGTTGCCAATGAAAACAGAGCGGTTGCGGTAACCGAAGCACCTGAAAGTGTGAAACAGTTTTTGAAACAACGTTTCCGCTGGACCTACGGGATTATGCAGATGTTCTGGAAACAGCGCCAGACATTTCTCAATCCGAAATATAAAGGGCTTGGGCTCTGGGCAATGCCGAATATCTTACTGTTTCAATATATTATTCCGTTCTTTTCACCTCTGGCAGACCTGATCATGTTCTTTGGAATTTTATCCGGAAATGGCGGGAAAATATTCACCTATTATCTGATTTTCCTTTTGGTAGATGCATCTCTGGCTCTGATTGCCTTCATTATGCAACGGGAGAAACTATCTAACCTGTTGTATGTTATTCCGCAGCGGTTCGGATACAGGTGGCTGATGTATATTGTGTTATTCAGAAGCCTGAGAAAAGCATTGAAAGGGGAAATGCAGTCCTGGGGATTTTTAAAAAGAACAGGAAATGTAAAAGAGATAGCAGCTTCCTGATATTTGTTTAAATTTGTTATTGATAAAAAGTAACAAATTATAAAAACAACAGACCTATTATAAAAATTTGCTATCATAATGAAAAAACTAACACTTTCTTTGTTTTTACTGGCAGGAGTTTGCTCACTAAACACAGTGAACGGACAGGCTAAGGCTGTGAAAACAATGGCTAACAACACTACGGATAACGGCTTGGATCTTAGCCTTATGGATACTTCCGTACGTCCGCAGGATGACTTTTACAACTACGTAAGCGGTACGTGGATGAAAACAGCTAAAATTCCGTCCGATAAACCGACCTGGGGAAGTTTCAATAAGCTGGCTGAAGATACGGATAACAACTCTATGACCATCCTGAACTCTCTTCTGAAAGATAAATTTGCAGACGGAAGCGAGGGGAAAAAAATCCAGGATCTGTATGCCACTTACATGAACATGCAGAAAAGAAATGCAGACGGAATCAAACCTATCCAGGAAAACCTGAATAAAATTGATGCCATCAAAAACATGGCTGATCTTCAGAATTACCTGACTTCTGTAACCAAAGACGGCGAAAACACGCTTTACGGATGGGGTGTAGATGCAGATCTTAAAGACTCTAAAATGAATGTGGTTTATTTAGGAAATGCTTCACTGGGGTTAGGAAGAGATTACTATCAGAAAGTAAATGAAAAAAATACGGAAGCTATTGCTGAATATCAGAAATATGTAGCTTCCATGCTTAAAGAACTAGGCTATAAAAATGCTGATGCTGCTGCCAAAGGAATCGTTGATTTCGAGAAAAGCGTTGCAAAGACTTATCTGACGAACGAACAGAGCCGCGACAATACTTTGCAGTACAACCCAAGAACCATGGCTGAACTTTCAACATTGGTAAAAGGTGTTGATATCCCTGCTTACCTGAAAAAAGTAGGCGTAAGTACAGATAAAGTGATCATCGGGGAAATCGGGTATTACAAAGACTTTGATAAACTGGTGAATGCTCAGAACCTTCCTGTGATCAAGGATTATTTAAAATTCCATATGATCCACGGAAGCGCTTCTTATTTAAGTGAGAAATTAGGTGACATGAGATTTAATTTCTATGGTAAATATTTAAGAGGCCAGCAGGAGCAGAGAGCATTGAACAAGAGAGGATTTGAGCTGATCAACGGTACTCTTGGGGAAGCTTTCGGAAAATTATATGTTGAAAAATATTTCCCTGCTGAAGCAAAAGCGCAGATGGTAGAACTGATTGATTATTTAAAGAAAAGCTTCGCCGTTCACATCAACAATTTAGCATGGATGTCTTCTACTACAAAGGAAAAGGCAATGCAGAAATTGAACAAGTTCACTGTAAAAGTAGCTTACCCGGACAAATGGAAAGATTATTCAAAACTGGATATCGTTCCTGAGTCTAAAGGCGGAACATTATATTCAAACCTTCAGAATATCACTGAATGGCAGTATAACAAAGATCTTGCAAAAATCGGAAAACCGGTTGACAAATCAGAATGGGGTATGACGCCACAAACGGTAAATGCATACTACAATCCTGTAAACAACGAGATCGTATTTCCTGCTGCAATCCTTCAGCCGCCGTTCTTCAATCCTAAAGCTGATGCTGCAGTTAATTTCGGAGGAATCGGAGCTGTTATCGGCCACGAAATGAGCCACGGATTTGATGATTCAGGAGCTCAGTTCGATGCTGACGGAAATCTTGTAGACTGGTGGACACCTGAAGACAAAGCTAACTTCGAGAAAGCAACAAAAGCTCTTGCTGCACAGTACGATAAGTATGAGCCTGTAAAAGGAACTTTCGTAAACGGTACTTTCACAAACGGTGAAAATATCGCTGACTTAGGAGGAGTAAATATTGCTTACGATGCCCTTCAGATGTATTTAAAAGATAAAGGTAATCCGGGGAAGATCAGCGGATTCTCTCAAGATCAGAGATTCTTCCTAAGCTGGGCAACCGTTTGGAGAACTTTATCAAGTGAAAAATATATGGTCAACCAGGTGAAAACAGACCCGCACTCTCCGGGATATTTCAGAAGCTTCGGTCCACTTATCAACGTTGATTCCTTCTATAAAGCGTTCGATGTGAAAAAAGGAGACAAGCTTTATAAAGAGCCTGCAGACAGAATTAAAATCTGGTAATAATCAGATAATAATAATCAAAACCGTTCAGCAATGAGCGGTTTTTTTGTTTTCTAGTTTCGGGTTTCAGGTTTAGAGTTACGAATTCTGATTCGAATTATGATGAATTATACTTAATCAAAATATCATTTTGACAAAAATCACCCCAAACACTATAATACGAATACTCTCAAACTCGAAACTAGGAACTCGAAACCCGCACCAAACCACCAACCTTTCATCATTTATCAATTATCATTAATCACCTATCATTAAAGTTCGTATATTTGGTAAGTTTGTGTTAAATCAAAAATTATCTTTAATGAAAAAGCTAAATATTGGAGTACTTGCCCTTTCAGGGATTGTATTTTTAAATTCATGCGGAACGGCCAGGACTGCCGGTACAGAAACTAAGACTGAAACCACAGTTGCCGTTACAGAACCAGTAAAAAAAGAAGAAGTGAAAGAAGAAGGAATCAATTTATCTTATATGGATAAGAGCGTTCGTCCGCAGGATGACTTTTTTAGCTATGTGAACGGAAATTGGGTAAAAACCACTCAGATTCCTTCAGATAAGGCAAGTTGGGGCTCTTTCAATGCGTTGAGAGAGAATGTGGATGATGCTTCCCTGGATATTCTGAACAAAATTTTATCAGAAAGTTATTCCGAAGGATCCGAAGGGCAGAAAATCCAGAACCTGTATGCCTCTTTCATGGATGTAAACAAAAGAAATGCTGAAGGGCTTTCTCCCATCAAAGGGGATCTGGCAAAAATAGATGCCATTAAAAACCTGAATGACCTTCAAAAATACCTTCTTGAAGCTACAAAATTAGGAGACAACTCATTTTACGGATGGAGAGTAGGCGCAGACATGAAGAATTCCAAAATGAACGCCGTATATCTTGGAGGCCCGGACCTGGGATTAGGAAGAGATTATTATCAGAAAGTAAATGAAGCAAATACAAAGACCTTAGCAGAATACCAGACTTATGTAGGTAAGCTATTCGGAGTTTTAGGCTACAAAAATTCTGATGCAGCTGCAAAAAATGTGGTTGATTTTGAGAAGCAGCTGGCCAATTATCTTCTTACATTAGAGCAGAACAGAGACGCCAATTTAAGATACAACCCGAAAAATGTATCCGAATTATCAGGTGTTGTTAAAAATATCAATCTGGCAAAATACCTGTTGGATGCAGGAGTTAATACCGATAAAGTGATTATTGGGGAACTGAAATATTACCAGAACATGGATCAGTTTTTGACCCAGAAAAATCTTCCGCTGTTAAAAGACTACCTGAAATATCACCTGATTAACGGAAATGCCAGCAATCTTGATGATAGCCTTGAGCAGATCAGATTTGATTTCTATTCAAAATATCTTCAGGGGCAGAAAGAACAGCGTCCGATGAATAAAAGAGGACTTTCTCTGGTAAACGGAGTTCTTGGTGAAGCTTTTGGGAAATTATACGTTGAAAAATATTTCACTCCTGAAGCGAAAGCTCAGATGGAAACCTATATCGATTACCTTTTAAAATCATTCAAACAGCATATCAATGATATCGACTGGATGTCTCCTGCCACGAAGGTAAAAGCCCAGGAAAAATTATCTAAATTCACGGTGAAGATTGCTTATCCGGACAAATGGAAAGATTATTCACAGTTAAAAGTAGAATCTCCGAAACAGGGTGCAACACTATATTCCAACCTTCAGAATGTATCGGCATGGCAGTATCAGAGAAGCCTGGACAAAGTAGGAAAACCGGTTGACAAAACAGAATGGGGAATGTCTCCGCAAACTGTAAACGCATACTACAGCGGATCAAACAACGAAATCGTTTTCCCGGCAGCTATTCTTCAGCCTCCTTTCTATAACCCTAAAGCTGATGCAGCGGTTAACTTCGGAGGAATCGGAGCGGTGATAGGCCACGAGATTTCTCATGGATTCGATGACAGTGGTTCACGTTTCGATGGTGACGGAAACCTTAACAACTGGTGGACCGAGGAAGACCGTAAGAACTTTGATGCAAAAGTAGGTCAGCTTGCTGCCCAGTACAGCGCTTACGAACCGGTAAAAGGAAGCTTTGTGAACGGTAAATTTACAAGTGGTGAAAACATCGGGGACCTTGGTGGAGTAGCAGTAGCTTATGATGCCCTTCAGATGTATCTGAAAGACAAAGGAAACCCGGGAAAAATCAGTGGATTTACCCAGGACCAGAGATTCTTTATGAGCTGGGCAACGGTGTGGAGAACAAAATCTACAGACCAATATATGATCAATCAGGTGAAGACAGATCCGCACTCTCCGGGAGTGTTCAGGGCATTTGGTCCGCTGGTGAATCAGGATGCATTCAACAAAGCATTTGATATAAAACCTGGAGACAAAATGTATAAAGCGCCTCAGGACAGAATAAAAATTTGGTAGAACAGCCGAAAATTGTTAGAAAACAAAGAATCCATCTCATATTAATTGGGATGGATTCTCTTTTTTTAATGGGCTTTCTTATAATTCCGGATTATAAAATTTATTCCGGTTTCAATAATGTCTCCCATTGTTTTACAATATTTGAAGTTTACATCGTAGGTAAGTTTTTGTAAAGCTGTTTTCAGCTCTGTGACATTGGCTTCCGGCGCGATCTCTTCTTTTTTCATAATAGAAATAAGCTCATTGAATCTGCTTTGGCTGCTGGTCACTCTTTTTACAATCTGCGAACGGACTTCTTTACGGTACTGTTCTATAGAATTAGGTTTCAGTTTTTCCAGAACCATCTTAACCATTGCATTGTTTTCTTTGAAATATTGGGGAAGATAAACTTTCAGATTCCCTTCATAGCTTTGCTGATCAAAATCGATAGGACGGATTCTGTAAATCACCTGATCGAAATCGTGAATAGGAATAATCACATAATTGTAAGAGCGCATGTCACCCAGTAGCCCGATAAGGCAGCGCTCATTGAACTTTACAAACTCCTTGGAAATCTGTGCTTTTTCCAGTTCTGTACAGTTAAGTAAATGCTTTTGGATGAAAACATCCCCCGGAATTCCTAAGATATGCTCTTCTATCAAAGTATTTTTATGGATCAAAAAATTAATCCGGTTGGGAGAAAGCAGGTCTTCAATTTCCAGCCCGTATATACGGGAAGCATCGGCTTGCTTGATATAAAAATTAGTATGATTGTCGTTGAGAATATTTCTCACCCGGATCCGGAAAGGTCTGGAGTTTCCGAAAGTACAGAAGTCGATCGTATCCACTTTCAGATAAGGTAAAGTCGCTTCATCTCCATCGGAATGAAGAAGAGTGTAAATTTTATTTAAATTAGCCTCTATTTCTGTAAATTCATGTTCAGAGTACATTACACCAAGCCATAAAGTATCCTTACCGTCCTTATCCAGAATACTTATACTGTCGCTGAATCTTAGCAGGTCTTCATATAGAAACTGGATGTTGGTTGTTCTGTTATGTTTCTCCAAATACTGGTTTAATGCTTCAGAAACGGGATATATGGGTTTTCTAAACGCGATCTTTACATCTTTCATGACACTGTTTACTTGGTTTAAATATAAAGAATTTTTTTCCTCACATCGGAGGAATTCTTATTTTAACATGTGCTGGATGCTTTTTTATAAATGCAGAGCATACAAAGACTTTATTTTATTTTCCGTAGCTTATCTTGTTTATTTTTCATAGTTTAGTGATATCGTAAAGTCATGATTTTACGTTATATATAAATTAGGTTAAATTAAATATTTCAAGAAAAATCTTTACAAAATTTTGTATGTTACAGTTTTTTTTTAAATTTAAACATTGGATTGGTAATTTATTCGATTCATCGGTAAATTACTCAAAGACAGATCCGAACCAAAATCAGAAATCTCAAAATAACAATAATATGGCAATGTTTAATTATGGTGTTGGCGGCAACGAGGTAAAAGTAGACGCTAATGAAGCGATTCAGGAAATACAGGAAAACAAATCGCTGATAGTAAGCCAGCTTACAACAGAGGAGTCGTATACTCCTGAAATTGTAACAGGATTAAAAACAGTGGAAGACGTCTTCAGACATTTTCAACCATCCGTAGCTGTACAGCACGAAACGGAAGAAGGAACTATAGTGGAAGAGGAATTCCGTTTTCAGAACCTTGCAGACTTCACACCCAAAAATCTTACTCAGAAATCAGACTATTTGCAGCAGCTTAGCATGGAACAGGAGCAGTACAACAAGATCGTACGCCAGCTGAAAACCAATAAGATTCTGCGTAATATGCTTGAGAATGAACAGACCAGAGCTGCATTCATCGAAGTACTGAAAGATGTGGCACAAGAACTTGAAAAATAATTATTTACACTAAATCAAATCATGGATAGCAAATTACAGGCACAAGAAAGCCAGCAGCAGGGTCAGCAGCAACATTCAGGGCAGCCGAAGGGCAACCCGCTTGCGGAGCTTAATAAAATAGGAGGTTTTGGCTTTGTTGAATCCGTTGTAGACGGTATCGCCAATATGAACCCAACGAGAAAAGCCAGGAAAGAAATTTTCCTGAACGACAATAATAAAGCAGACGAAAGAAAAGAACTTCTTCAAAAAATAAACCTTTGGGTAAGTCTTTTGGAAGGAAACGAATCTGCAGATAAAATGGCAGATACCTGCAAAGCCAAAGCACAGGCAGCAGACCAGAATTTAAAGACCAACCTGAAAAATACACTGGACGCAGTACGTTTGCTGGAAACCAACTACAGAACGGTAGCCCAGTTCTACAAAAATACGGAACTGGATAAAGTGGATAACGTAAGCATCGTTAATGCAAGCCTTGAGCAGGTTTCAGATCTGGATAACCCTTTATTCATCGATGCTATTTCCGAAGAATTCAAAAACTATTACGACCGTCTGGATCTTAGAGACAACTATTCTATCCTGGCAATCCCTGGATATTTAGGCTCAAATAAAGTCATTGAAAAATGGGCAAAGATCTGTAACGAGAACAAAGTAATGATGGTGACCGACTTCGCGAACCTTGACAAGCCGGATGATGTGGTAGATTTATTCCATTCTGCCAACCTTACAGGAGGGGAGCTTCACAGAAGTAACGTTATTATGACGTGTAACTGGCTTGTAGGTAGAGGAAGAGCTGAAGAAGTAGGAGAAGAGGAAAACGTAGAGCTTCCGCCTTCCACTTCATTAGCCGGAAAAATCCACAAAACACTGATGTCTCAGGTAGCAGCCGGTAAAAAACACGGTAACATCAACGAAGTGGATGCTGTAAAATTCGAGCTGAAGAAAAGCGAAATTTCTCAGCTGGAAAAAATGGGTCTTGTTCCGATGGTTAACGAATACGGAAAGATCATGGCATTCTCTGCCAAAACATTGTTTACAGGAGATAATATCGGTCTTCAGACCTATTCAGTAGTTCGTGTATTCGACTATGTAACCAAAGTATTACTTGACTTCCTGAACAGAAGAGCTTTCGAAAACTGGAATGCCAAGAACGAAGATGATTTAAGAAGACAGATCGTAACTTTCCTTGACAATATCAAAGGACCGGATAAACTGATCGAAAAATTCAAGATCGTTCGTTTCGAGCAGGATAGAGTCAATAAAGACAGAGTATGGCTTGATATCCGTATGACTCCTTATTTCCCTACAAAAAGTTTCGTGATCAAATTAGACGGACATAAAGGAGATGATGGCAACGAATGGGATGCACAATACACTCAGGAATAATAAGAACTCCAATTAAATAAAAAAACCGATGCATTTATACATCGGTTTTTTACTGCCAATTCATATGAAAATTAATGTGATCAAAAAAAGTTTAGCAGGCTTTCTGCCTTTGTTTATTCTGATTGTATTATCGGGATGTGAAAAAAAATACCAGGCGCCGGATCATTATGCTGTGGATCTTTTTAAAGACGAACGTCAGCAGGGAAAAGCCTACATCATGAATGAAGAAGAATGCTTTGACGGCAGCGAACTGGTTATCGCAAGTTCAGAGGTGAAACTTGCTGACAGTTCAAAAGGAAGAGGGAAAAACTTCTTTCTTTACAAAGTAAGATCCGGAAAAGTATTAAAAACAATAAGAGATTCAGTGGCAGACTATCCTTTCATGTTTCTTTCAGATCAAAGGCTTAAGCTTAAAAACGATTCAATTTACCTTTATCTGAAAAAACTGGAAGGTTTCCGTTTTATTGCAGCAGAAAGAAATCTCAAATATCAGTGGCTGAAAGCAGCTCCGGTATACTCCGTTAAAAAGGATAAATAGTTTTATCTTTGCAGGATGGGAATCTGAAGCCTACCAAGTTTTTAGAATGTAAGTTGTAAAAATAGGCTTTGACTCCGCTCAGCATGACAATTCTCAATCATACTGTATAAAACGGTAGCATCAGAATGTCATGCTGAGCGGAGTCGAAGCATCTAAAAAACTCGTTCAGATTCCGGAATAATTTTAAACAGACAAAACTTTTTGGAAAAAGATAATAAAACCTCAGATTTTCTTCATATCGGAAACAAGCTCCTGAGCTGGTACGGGAAAAATGCCCGGGATCTTCCCTTCAGACAGACAAAAGATCCTTACAAAATCTGGATCTGCGAGATTGTTTTTCAGCAGACCAGGATCAGTCAGGGACTTAATCATTATAATAATTTCATTAAAAGGTTTCCGGATGTAAAAACTTTGGCCGAAGCAGAAGAAAATGAAGTTTTGCTTTACTGGAAAGGGCTTGGATACTATTCGAGAGCGATCAATATCCATAAGGCTTCACAACAGATCATGAACGATTATCATGGAGTTTTCCCGGCAGATTATGAAGAGATTTTAAAATTAAAAGGAGTAGGGAAGTATACGGCGGCTGCCATTTCAAGCATTTGTTTTGATGGCAAAATGCCGGCGGTAGATGGTAATTTTTACAGAGTTTTAAGCCGTATTTTTGCTGATGACTTTGATATTTCCAATTCCAGAGCTTTTTCCTACTTCTCACAGCTTGCAGGATTGGTCATGCCTGAAAATGTAGGCGATTTTAATCAGGCAATGATGGATCTCGGCTCAGAGATCTGTAAACCTAAAAATCCACTCTGTAGTGAATGTCCTGTAAATGATGACTGTCTTGCTTTTTCCCTGGATAAAACATCGGATTACCCTGTAAAAACCAAAAAAGTTAAAGCATCAGACCTGTCGCTGAAGTACTATTTCGTACATAGAAACGGGCAGTTCCTGATCAGGCAAAGAAAAGATGATTTCATCTGGAAAAAATTATTCGAGTTTCCTACGGCTATTTCTGCAGAGCTTGAACCGTTTATCAAAGGAGTTAAAACAGTCACCCATAAGCTTACCCATAAGAATCTGACCATTGAAATTTCAAGTGTTGAGATTGATTCAGAAGCAGTTTGGAACAGATTTACTTCCGAAAATGAGTATATCATTACCGACTTTGAGGCCTCTCACGAAAAATCCTTTCCCAAGCCATTGGAAAACTATATCCAAAACTCACTGAAAGACTGAAATTTGTCTCCCAAAATCTGAAATCTAATTTGTACTTTTGCAAAATGATAAAAAACGTCATTTTTATTTTTGTATCACTGCTTTTAATTTCGTGCGGAAAAGACCATGTTCCGAAACCTTATGGAGAACTCCGTCTCGAGTATCCTGCACCAACCTATCAGAAGTTTGAGAATAACTGTGCCTATACTTTTGAATATTCCGATTTTGCATCCATTTCCGATGCTAAAAAGCCGTGCTGGTACTACATCAATTACCCAAAAATGAAAGCAAAGATTTTTGTAACCTATTATCCGATACAGAATGATTTTGCAGACCATATCAAAGAAGCAGAGAAAATGGTGTATGAGCATACTATTAAAGCGAGTTCCATCGATACCAAATCATTCGAATATCCGGACAAAAAAGTGTACGGAAACTTCTATGAACTGAAAGGGCAGAGCGCTTCCAATCTTCAATTTTACATTACAGACAGCACAAAACACTTTGTGACTGCTTATCTATACTTTAATACAAGGCCGAAACCCGACTCTCTGGCCCCGGCAGTGAACTATATCAAAAACGATATGAAACACCTGCTGGACACTTTTGAATGGAAAAAATAATTGACTTTTAAAATACATTGAAAAATATATGAAACTTTTAGTTGTAGGAAGTGTTGCATTTGATGCAATCGAAACGCCATTTGGTAAAACTGATAAAATTTTAGGAGGTGCAGCCACCTATATTGGCATTACTTCTTCTATTTTAGGCGTTAAATCCGGTATTGTTTCCGTTGTTGGAGGAGATTTCCCACAGGAGCACCTTGATATGTTCACACAAAGAGATGTAAATATTGAAGGAATTGAGATTGTAAAAGAAGGAAAAACATTCTTCTGGTCAGGGAAATATCATAATGATCTGAATACCAGAGATACTTTGGCTACAGAAGTGAATGTTTTAGAGAACTTCGATCCTAAAATTCCTGATTCAATGCAGGATGCAGAGATCCTTCTTCTTGGAAACCTGCACCCGGGTGTTCAGTTATCCGTATTGGAAAAAATGAACAGCCGTCCTAAGCTGGTTATCCTTGATACCATGAACTTCTGGATGGATTCAGCCTGGGATATCCTGATGGATATGATTGCCAAAACAGACGTTATTACCATTAATGATGAAGAGGCAAGACAGCTTTCCGGAGAATATTCTTTGGTAAAAGCAGCTAAAAAGATCCATACAATGGGTCCTGAGTATGTAATCATTAAAAAAGGAGAGCATGGGGCTTTACTTTTCCATGACAATAAAGTATTTGCAATTCCGGCACTTCCTTTGGAAGAAGTTTTCGATCCAACCGGAGCAGGGGATACTTTCGCAGGAGGTTTTGCAGCTTATCTTGCCAAAAAAGGCAGGTTTGATTTCGAAACCATGAAGTCTGCCCTGATCGTAGGTTCTGCTATGGCTTCGTTCACTGTGGAGAAATTCGGAACAGAAAGAATTGAAGAAGTAAACGAATCTGATGTATTCAGCAGATTGAGACAATTCAAAGAATTAACAACATTCGATGTTGAACTGCAATAAATAAGTCTTTTTAAGAAATATTTATAATAAAAAATTTAGACAAATTCGTTAAGAATTCTAAATTTGCAACTTGTTTAAAATAGTAAAATGACAAATAAACTAAAAATCACTTTTCTTCTTGGGATTTTCATGATGATATTCTCTTCAAACATGAATGCTCAGCTAAAACCGGGAGAATTAGTGGATGGTATTGCTGCTGTTATCGGGGATGAAATTGTTTTGGAATCGGATGTGAATGAGCAGATGAACTATGCCAAACAACAGGGAGCCTCCGAAACAGATAAATGCGACTTCCTTGAAAACCTGATCAGCAATAAGCTTCTTGTATATGAAGCCAAAAAAGATACATTAATTGAAAACCGCTCGGCTGCCATTAAAGAGCAGGCCAATGCAAAATACCGTCAGTTGCTTTCCCAGTTTCCGGATGAAAAAACGATGCTTGCAGCATATAAATTCAGAAACGGATACGAAATGAAAAACGCTATCGAAAAGATAGACACAGACCAGTATTACGGGCAGGCAAAATATCAGCGTATCACTGAAAAGGCAGATGTAACACCGAATGAGGTTACAGACTTCTACAACCTTTATAAAATGCAGCTTCCTGAGGTAAAGGATGAGATTTCTTTAGCACAGATCATGGTGTATCCTAAGCTGACTGAAGCCCACAAACAAGATCTTATCAACAGATTAAAGAAAATCAAGGCAGATATTGCAGCTGGTGAAACCTTCGAAAGCCAGGCAAGAATCTATTCCGAAGATGAAGGATCTGCTGCGAATGGAGGACTTTATAAAAATATTTTCAAAGGACAGATGGTAAAACCGTTTGAAGCGGCTGCCCTGAACCTTCAGGAAAATGAAATTTCAGATCCTGTTGAATCAGAATTCGGATATCATATTATCCAGCTGATCAAAAAATCAGGAAAGGTGTATGATGCCAGACATATTTTATTGAAAGCTACTCCTACAGATGATGAAATAAAAACGGCAAAAGCAAAATTAGACAGTATCAAAGGTCTTATTATTGCCGGGAAAATAACATTTAAGGATGCGGCTTATAAATTCTCTGATGACAAGAAAACGAAATTCAATGCAGGAATTATTTCCGGTGCGGATGGTTCGGACAAAATTGAAAGAGAAAGTATTCCAGGAACAATTACTTATGAATTAGCCGGATTGAACAAAGGAGATATCACTGCCCCGTTCGAAGATGAGGATAATAAGAGAAAAGTCATTAAGATGATTAAGGTAGAAGATGTTATTCCTGCCCACCAGATTACCCTGGAGACCGATTATAACAGGATCAAGCAGATGGCGCTCAATAAAAAACGAAATGAAATGATTGAGAAGTTTGTTAACTCCAAACTCCCGACCACCTTTATATCCATTGACGGACGTTACGATGACTGTAAGTTCAAAGCCAACTGGAAAAAAGAATCAATCAAAAAATAAATACAAAACCTTCAGAATTTCTGAAGGTTTTTTTATATTAAAAAATCAAGATACTTCCTCTGGAATCCGGGGTTTTTATTATTTTTACGCATGAGCAATTTTATAGATTTCAACTCAGCAAAAAAACTTCATGAAATGAGGACAGAGCAAAATAGAATTACAGAGCTTTTCAACATACAGTATCCCATTATCCAGGCCGGAATGATCTGGCATTCAGGATGGAGGCTGGCTTCAGCGGTTTCTAATTGTGGAGGCCTGGGACTGATCGGTGCAGGAAGTATGTATCCCGATATTTTAAGAGAAAATATTCAGAAATGCAAGCAGGCAACAGATAAGCCTTTTGGCGTTAATGTACCCATGTTATACCCTAACCTTGAAGAAATTATTCAGATTATACTGGAAGAAGGCGTAAAGATCGTTTTTACTTCTGCCGGAAATCCCAAAACTTATACAGAAACCCTTCAAAAAGAAGGAATAAAAGTCGCTCACGTAGTTTCGTCTACCAAATTTGCGGTAAAATGTGAAGAGGCGGGGGTAGATGCTGTTGTTGCTGAAGGCTTTGAAGCCGGAGGACACAACGGAAGAGACGAGACTACTACCTTCTGTCTGATCCCGAATGTGAAAAAACACATTTCCAAACCATTGATCGCCGCCGGTGGAATAGCACTGGGTTCACAAATCAAAGCTGCCATGATTCTGGGGGCAGATGGCGTACAGATCGGTTCCCGTTTTGCGGCTACCGTTGAAGCAAGCGCCCACGAAAACTGGAAAAAGAAAATTACAGAACTGAACGAAGGAGATACCCATCTTACTTTGAAAGAGCTGGCACCCGTAAGAATGGTGAAAAACAAGTTCTTCAATGAGCTGGAAGACATTTATCAGTCAGGAAGAAACAAAGAAGCTCTGATAGCCTCACTGGGAAGAGCAAGGGCCAAGCGTGGAATGTTTGAAGGTGATATGGAAGATGGCGAGCTGGAAATAGGACAGGTTTCTGCTTTGATCAATGACATATTGCCTGTAGAAACTGTGTTCAGGAATCTGCTGAAAGAATTTGAAGAAGCCAAGGCACCGGCTTTATAGAATTTAAACAGATGGAAGAGAGAATCATTGAAGTAAGGGATCAGAAAATTTATACAGCTTTCAGTAACAAATTCAAAGGTAGACCGGTTATTATTTTTCTTCACGATTCCTTAGGCTGTACGCAGCTTTGGAGGGATCTGCCTTTAAAACTGTCCGAAATGACAAACTGTAACGTTTTGATGTATGACAGATCAGGCTATGGAAAATCCGGACTTATGGCTACTCACGAAAGGCCGGTCAATTACATGGAACTTGAAGCCGGTTTGCTGAATGATTTGTTAAACAAACTAAATATTGATAATGCTATCCTATTCGGGCACAGCGACGGAGGGACTATTTCCCTCATCACAGCGGCAAAATATCCGGAAAAGGTAAAGGCCGTCATCTGTGAGGCAGGACATATTTTTGTGGAAGACGTTACCTTGAAAGGAATTAATGATGCCGTTGATGCTTACAAAACAACCAATCTTGCAGAACGTCTTGCCAAATACCATGGTAATAAGGTGGAAGCACTTTTCAGAGCCTGGACGGAAACCTGGACCCGTAAAGACTACAGAAGCTGGAATATTGAATACCTGTTAAAAGATATTCACTGCCCGTTATTATTTATTCAGGGAGAAGCTGATGAGTACGGCACATTGGATCAGGTTGAGAAAACAGTGTCCCAGGTGAGTGGTATGGCAGAGAAATATATCATTCCCGGAATAGGACATACACCGCATAAAGAAATTCCTGAGCTGGTTCTCGCTAAAGTATCAGAGTTTATAGAAAAAATATAGCTGTTTACAAACAAAATCAGCTGTAACAGAAGCATCTTGACTTTCAGCAAGGTGCTTTTTTATGCTTTATAATCAATCTGAAAAGATCTGCTAATACAACTTGTACAAATAATTCATTAATTAGAACGGGAAATACACATGATCAGCTCTGTGACTTCATTTTTAAGCTGTTTGCCTATTTAACCATGTACAAGTTTTGACAAAAATATGAAAATAGAAAATTTACTTTTCTGATAAAATTTTAAATCTATTTTTTCAAAAAGATTAACCTTTTTAGATTTTAAAATTCTCTTTCCAAAGCCGTATCAATTTCCTGAAAATTTACATATAATATACAAATAAAATCACTATTGTGTGATATTTTATTTTCTATTTTTGGAATATCAAAACAGCGATGCAGGAGATTCTAAAAACAAATTTGATGAAAAAAATCCCCTATAAGGAAATTTCCAATATTTCCCCCTTTGGTTTAGTTGATGGATAAGTTGTGTTTGAATGAATGGTTCCATTCTGGAGGTGTGGCTTTGCTGCATCTCCTTTTGTCATTTATAAAAGATTAAGTTCCGCAGCTAAATTTTCTCTTGCCTGCTGTTCATATTTATCCCTGAAGTCCTCTGTTTTAAAAATACTTTCCAGTTCCAGAAAATGTTTCAGCACCTTTTTCCTTCCCGGCTTGTAAAGAATATCGGGGTATAAGGCATATTCCTTTCTGATCTTCCGGGTGTAATCGAAATAGTCGGCAGAATCTTTTCCAAGGATGGAAAGATCTGCATCCAGAAGATAATTCGTATCCGTATCATCAGACTTGTGGTGCGATTTTGTTGCCAGTATCTGAGCCTCAACCCTTGAAACCATATCCGGATTCAACCCTATTTTCTGAAGCCTTTCCACAGCACAGGAGGCACTTTTCTCTTCATTGGACTTTGAAGAAGCATCATAAATGACATCGTGGTAAAATACAGAAAATGAAACAGCATGATCATCCTTAATATGGCTTTTTACATTTTCCAGCTCCAGAAACATATTTTCCAGATGGAAAAGATTATGGTAATGCCGGCCTTTTCCGGAATATTTCTTTTCAATTTCCAGCCACATCGCTTGAACAAGATCCCGGTCTTTTGTGTAATGAAGACAAAGCTCCATAAATTTTTCCTGCAGATTCATAATAGAACCGTGTATAAAAAAAGGAACTTAAAAAGTTCCTTGATTTGCTTCCAATACAGCTTTCAGTTCGGCCCAGCCTCCGCCGTTGTAACCGTCCTTCAAGCCCTGGCCGTTAAGATATTCCAATGCTTTTCCGCTTCTGTTTCCGCTTCTGCAGAATAAGATCACAGGTTTGTCAACAGATAAAATCTCTTCTTTTCTGTCTTCTACCTCCCCTAAAGGAATATTTTGAGCCCCGTCTATATTTCCGTCCATTTCAAGCTCCATAGGCTCACGAACATCAATTAATTTATAGTTTCCTGATTGTATAACTTCTATTAAAGACATAATATTTAATTTAGATTAAAAATAATAACGAAAATACGTAATTTTTTGCTTAAAAAACTCTTTATAGAAACTTAAATTTTCACAAAAAAACCTTAAAAGGTAAGCCTGGTACACCTTTCACCTGAAAGCTTCAGATTGGTAAATTAATCTTAATTTTGCAGAATGGAAATCCTCAATGCCGGTGCCGAAAAATATTCACTACTCATCAAGTCCAAAGCAGAAAAGTTTGGGTTTCAGAGCTGCGGTATCTCAAAAGCGGAATTTCTAGAAGAGGATGCTCCTAATCTCGAAAAATGGCTTAAGAACAATTTCCATGGTGAAATGAAATATATGGAAAACCATTTCGATAAAAGACTTGATCCAAGGCTGCTCGTAGAAGGTTCAAAATCGGTTATTTCACTATCTTACAATTACTTCCCGAAAGAAAAGATCTCTGAACTGGAAAATTATAAAATTTCAAAATATGCCTACGCAGAAGATTACCATGAAGTAGTAAAAGAAATTCTCCGGGAAATGGTTTCGGAACTTCAGCAGGAGATAGGCGAGTTCGGCTTCAGGGTTTTTGTAGATTCTGCACCTGTTTTGGAAAGAAGCTGGGCCAGAAAGTCAGGAATAGGATGGGTAGGAAAAAATGCCAACCTGATCACCAAACAAAATGGCTCTTTCTATTTTCTGGCTGAAATTATCTGCGATCTTGAACTGATCCCCGACCATGCGACCACGGACCATTGCGGTACGTGCAGGAAGTGCATCGATGCCTGTCCTACAGATGCTATTGTTTCGGAAAAGATCATAGACGGAAGCCGGTGTATTTCCTATGCAACCATAGAACTTAAAAACGAAATTCCTGATCATTTTAAAAATAAAATGGAAGACTGGATGTTCGGTTGCGATATCTGCCAGGATGTATGTCCCTGGAACCGGTTTTCTTCCCCGAATCTCCAGAGCAGATTTACTCCGAATCATGCACTAAAAAACTTCAAAAAAGGAGAGTGGAAAGAGATTACCCAGGAAATATTTTCCGAAATCTTCAGAAAGTCTCCCGTAAAAAGAACCAAATTTGCCGGCCTGAAGCGGAATATCGAGTTTTTGGAACGTTCTGCAGAAAAAGATTAGGATAAATTTTTGGTAACGAATCCTTATCTGGAATGGTAAGGTTCCAAAACTCAGGAGGGTAACCGGCCATCCCTAAGCTGTGCATCTTAAGGAGGATAAGATTTAATTCATTAAGAATCTTCGGAAAACTTTTCCTAAAAAGAAAAATTGACTTTCAGGAGACAAATGTCCCACAGAAAATCAACGTTTTTTTTGTACTCTTTTCGGAGCTGTTTTTACTCTTATTTTAAATCTTTTTTGTGATTTTGTATTTTTACGCATATTTGTGAATATTTCGTAACTAAATTTAATCATTTTTTCGATTAAAACAAATACTTTTACGGAAAATTGAAGATTAAATTTTATTAAACATGACTTTGAAAATTGTAATTATATACATTCTGAAAACCCTTGGAATTATTCTGGGAATTGTTGCCCTGTATGTCGTTATGGCGCTTCTGCTGCCGCTTATAGAAGTTTCTGCAGAAAACGACGGGCAGCCGAAAGATATTCCCATCTATATTTACACCAACGGAGTACATACAGATGTTGTAATGCCTGTAAAAAATGATCTTCAGGATTGGAGCGCAAAAGTTCCGTTTTCCAATACAAAATCAAAAAGAACAGATTACAATTATATAGGAATAGGCTGGGGCGATAAAGGATTTTACCTGGATACTCCAACCTGGGCTGATCTGAAGTTCTCCACAGCTTTTAAAGCAGCGTTCTGGCTAAGCGATTCAGCGATGCACTGCACTTATTATACAGCCATGAAAGAAGGGGACGACTGTAAGAAGATGATGATTAGCAGGGATCAGTACAAGAGACTGGTGAAATTTGTAGAGGATAATTTTGACAGAGATCAGAACGGAAATTTTATCCTGATTCCTACCGATGCGGTGTATGATGTAAATGACGCATTTTATGATGCCAAGGGAAAATACAGCTTCCTGAATACCTGCAATACCTGGACCAACAATGCACTGAAAGCTGCAGGACAGAAAGCTGCTCTCTGGACAGCTTCGGATTTTGGTATCTTCAGACATTATAAATAATTTCAATGAAGTTTTTTGCAGTAATTCTTGCACTTTACAGCCTCCTTTCATGTAGTAATGAACCCGGTAAAAGAAATCATCAGACTTCAGTAAGCCCTGATATTCAGGTAGAGAAAAGACCAGAGGCAGATCTTTCTAAAATGGCAGTAAAAGCAGAAGAAGCTCTCAGATTCTGTACTTCAAAAAAGCTCAATACGGATTTCTGTATTCTGATCGATATGAGTCTTCATTCCGGGGTAAAGAGAATGTTTATCTGGGATTTTAAAAAGAAATCGGTGATAGAAAAATACCTTGTGGGTCACGGCTGTGGTACAAATCCATGGAGTTTGGACGGTTCAAAAGACCATCCGAAGTTCAGTAATGAAGACGGAAGCCATCTGTCATCATTAGGAAAATACAAACTGCAGGAAAGAGGATACAGCGAATGGGGAATCAACATAAAATACCTGATGCATGGTCTGGAAGAAACCAACAGCAATGCCTTGAAGAGATTCATTGTTTTTCATTCCTGGGATAGGATGAATGATGATGAAGTTTTTCCAAAAGGTTCTCCTGAAGGATGGGGTTGTCCCACTGTTTCCAATAACGCTATGAGAGAGATTGATCCCATGCTAAAAGGCTCTGAGAGACCTGTACTCATGTGGATCTATTTATAATATACAGAGAAATTATGAAGCACAGACTTATCCGGGAACAGCAGCTGAATTGTGACAGGGCAACGGCCTGGAAGTTCTTTTCTTCTGCCAATAACCTTTCGGAAATTACCCCAAAAGATATGAACTTTGTTGTACTGACTGCAATGGAGAATGACGAAATTTATGAAGGAATGTTGATCGATTATTACGTTTCACCGCTATTTGGGATAAAAATGAAATGGCAGACAGAAATTATCAAGGTAGATTTTCAAAGGAGTTTTATAGACTTTCAGAAAAAAGGACCGTACAAACTCTGGCATCATCATCATGAATTTATTCCGAATGAAAAAGGAGTATTAATGAAAGACACTGTAGATTATGAGCTTCCCTTGGGATTCTTGGGTGAAATAGCCCATGCGGTTTTCGTTAAAAAGAAATTGGAATATATTTTCGACTACCGGTATGCCGTGCTGGAGAAGATGTTTAACAAAAAATAAGGAGTACCAATTATAATTAACTCTTACGATAAAAGCCACCTTTTCGGGTGGCTTTTTATTGTCTTACAAACCTGCAGTTTTTCAGCAGATCTGTTAATTATTTGATTAACTGGATATTAACAGCGGAGAAGCCTTTTGGAGATTTTTCTTTCTCAAAAGATACTTTATTACCTTTTTTTACAGGGTGTGCACAGCTGTTGTTGTGAAAGAAAACATTTTCTTTGCTGCTGTCCTCAGTAATAAAGCCGTAGCCTTTCTCACTGTGGAAAGTAATGATTCCTGTCTTTCTGATGTCTTCCTCCACAATCGGAGCGGCACCAAGCTGGATATCATCAATGTTTATTTCCTGTCTTTCTCTGTTTTCAGGAGGTGTAGAGGTAAGCCTTCCGAATTCATCTACATACATGAAAACATCTTCTGCCCCTTTGTTGTTGTTCGTCTTACGATCTTCGCGTCTCAGCGCTTTTTCTTTTTGTTTTTGAATTTTTTTCTTGAAATTTTCTTTTTTAGAAAAAGAGTCTGCCATAAATTATTTTAGTATTAAATTTTATATTGTAGTTATTGGTTACTGATCTGCCAAATACTTGTAAGTTGCAGTCATCCGTCTGATCTTCCTTATGAAACGAAACGTCGAAAGCAGTTTTGTTTTTGGCCGTTCATCAGTAAAAG
This sequence comes from Chryseobacterium oranimense, assembly GCF_900129755.1. Classification (GTDB taxonomy): domain Bacteria; phylum Bacteroidota; class Bacteroidia; order Flavobacteriales; family Weeksellaceae; genus Chryseobacterium; species Chryseobacterium oranimense. The sequence continues at coordinate 70,907 of NZ_FQWT01000005.1, read as the reverse complement.
AAGTGATTTTTAAAAAATGAGGCGTCTGAAAAAGCGGGAACTGAAAGAAAGAATTTCTATACTATTACAGAGGGCAAAGGCAGCGGCCTATTAATTAATATACAAATATACGATAATTAACCGAATAAACCTATTTTAAATCATTGATTATCAAAAATATATTTTGCTGTCCAAAGCTGTGTATGTATTTCAACATATAAAGCCTAATAAAAAATCCTCAGTGACCTGAGGATTGTGGAAAATAATATATTATAAAAATGAAGTGGTGTATAATATGTTTCGTAAGGTAGCAAATGCTATGCCTAAAACTCACAAATTTTGGATTTTTTTTGTGTGAAAGCTGAATTTCAGGGCGTTTGAAGAGTGTATAAGTCTGGTATGTAATGGGATATATTCTTTATGCAGGATGAAAAAAAAGAAGATTTTCATAAAAAAACCTCCGAAATGATTCATCTCAGAGGTCTTAAAATACTTTTTATAATTATGAAGCTTTTATAGGTCTGCTGTCCCGGATACTTTTAATGATAAAAAACAGTCCCAAGAACAGAAAAGGAATACTTAAAATTTGTCCCATATTCAGGCTCATTCCTTTTTCAAAATCAACCTGGTCCACTTTTATAAATTCAACAAAAAAACGTACAATAAAGATCAGCAGGGTAGTGATTCCAAAATAAAATCCTTTTCCTACCTTAAAGATATCTTTCTTGTAAACAGAATATACCAGTAAGAAAATGATCAGATAGCAGATGGCTTCATACAGCTGTGCAGGATGTCTTGGAATATTGTCAACCTGTCTGAAAATAAAAGCCCACGGAGCATTGGAAGGAGTTCCTATGATTTCAGAATTCATCAGGTTTCCAAGTCTGATAAAAGCACCTGCTAAAGGGGTTGCGATTGCGATGACGTCCAGAACAGTCATAAATTTAATGGAGAATTTCCTTGCATAGATCAGAAGCATGATAATTAGCCCGATGCCGCCGCCATGGCTTGCCAGTCCTGCATATCCTGAAAAATGATAAGCCCCGTCAGCTCCTTTTTGAATAGGAAGAAAAATCTCTATCGGGTGCTGGGCGTAGTAATCAAAATCGTAAAACAGGCAGTGGCCTAATCTTGCACCGACCAGGATTCCGATGAATGCATAAGAAAAAAGGGCTTCATGAGCTTGACTGCTCAGGTTCTCTTTTTTATAGATGGTCTTTAAGATGGTATAGCATAAAACAAGGCCGGCAAGAAACAGCATACCGTAATATTTTAAAGGAAAACCGGAAATATTGAAAATTTCGGGACTTACATCCCAGTTAACGTATAATAAATTCATTGATGATAGTTGTAGAATTATTTTTCAGTGGCAAATATAGCAGGATATAGCCGTTTTTTAGGAATAGAAGCCAGACTTTAGAAGATTTTGAGGGAATATATCATGTTTTTGCAGATGATGTATCGCATTTAAATAAAAAAACCTCTTACATTAAGCAAGAGGTTTTAACGGACACTGAATAAAGAGTATTGCTACCAATCAGCCAATGCCCGTTAACGGTATATTCAAATTATGCCAACTTTACGTTAACTGCATTTAAACCTTTGTCGCTTTTTTGTACTTCGAAAACTACTTTATCGTTTTCGCGGATCGATCTTGTATCTAATCCTGAAGAGTGTACAAAAATATCTTTTCCTCCGTCTACTGGAGAAATAAATCCGAAGCCTTTTGCTTCATTGAAAAATTTTACGGTGCCTTCTTGCATAGTAATGGGTATTAAAAAATTATTGTATTAATTATTGAAGATTTTTCCTGAATTTTCTGGAAGAAATCTGTTTATATTATTTCTATTGGGTTTTTGAGCATGGTATCTGCAAATTTCCGGACGTTTAACGGCATAGTTGCGGAAAAAAATAAGGTTTGTCTTTTGGGCGAAATCAGTTTTAATATTTTTTTTACATCGTCTGAAAATCCCATGTCAAGCATTCTGTCTGCTTCATCCAGAACCAGGATTTCTATTTTAGAAAAATCAATATGTCTCTGGCTTAGCAGGTCCAGTAGTCTTTCAGGCGTTGCGATAAGAATGTCAACTCTTTTCCCCAGGGCTGCCAGCTGACTTCCTGATAACACGCCATCAAAAATGGAAAGTTGTGATAAGGGTAAATATTTGCTGTAAATTTTAAAATGTTCCTCGAGTTGTAAAACCAGTTCCCGTGTTGGAGTTAATATTAAAATTCGTATTTCTTTATGGTCAGATGTATTTCTTTTTAGCAGTTGGAGAATGGGCATAGCAAATGCTGCCGTTTTTCCTGTACCGGTTTGGGCATGTCCTATAATATCCCTTCCTGCTAAAATAGGTGAAACAGCCATATACTGTAATTCTGTAGGTTTGGAATATCCGGCTTCTGTAACAGCCCGGACTATGGGATCGATTAAATTTAAACTTTTAAAACTCATTGTATTCTACCGGAAATCCGGTTCTGAGTGGCCAAATCGGTTAGGATCTGAATTGTTGTCCTTGTATATAATAAGAATAATGAATATTGGTTTATACCATCCTTATTTTAAATTATTATTTTACTTTGCATTAACCTGGACAATAAATTCGGTTGGGAAAATATTTGCTGAGCTTTGCAATATCGTTCTTATTCTCAAAGCAGGATCTTTTACAAACCCATGCTGTTTTGAACTTTATAATTACTTTTTACCTGAAGCCAGGAAAGCAATATTAAAAATTATTTTAAAAAATAAATTTTAATCGGGCAGCTGAAAAAGCAAAACTGAAAGAGAAAAATGAGATTTTAAACTATTACAGAGTAGCAAGGGGCAGAGGCCTGTTTTTATAAGTGCTTTGCAAATCTACAATAAAAAAAATGAATATTGACTGATTTAAATTATTGATTATCAAAAATTTATTTGTAGCTTTCGCACGTTAACTGAATTGTTTGCAACCAAGCGGATGATTTTAAATCCGTACCTATGCAGACGTCTGTTCCTACAACCAATCCCCAGCCTCAAACTTTAGAGTCACACTCGAATCAGCATGTGAGAATTGCTTACTTCATTATGATTCATCATAAACCTGAAGTATTCAAAGCGATGTTCCAGAAGATCTATACCAGAGATCAGTTTTATCTCATTCATATAGACCGGAAAGCTAAAGAAGAGTTTACCGATGAGATTCAGATGTATCTCATCAGGTTTCCCAACGTCTATATTCTGGAAAGCATTAATATTGTAGCCGGAGGATTTAGTACGATCCAGGCTGAACTTGATGCGATGGAATTTCTGCTTAATGTCAGCCAGGAATGGGATTATTTTGTTAATCTGAGTGGTGAAGATTACCCTTTGAAATCACAGAACATCATCAGGAAATTCCTTACAGAGAACAATGGAAGGAATTATCTTTTCTATTATGATCAGAAATTTTACCGTCCGGATACTCTTAAGAGAATACAGAATCATTTTACAGAGCTGTCTTATAAGGTTTCATCTATAATCTACAAAAGAGAATTCATGAAGGGAGTTACACCCTACATAGGTGGAAAATGGGTTATTTTTACAAGGGATACCTGCGCTTTTCTTGCCAATAATAAAAGAGTGATGAATTTTGAGGATTATTATCTCCATACATTTCTCCCGGCTGAATCATTTTTTCAGACTGTTCTTATGAATACTTCTTTTAATGATCTTATTGTAAATGCTGATAAAAGAGCCATCATAGAAAAGCCGATATTTGGCAAGAAACAGACATCAGATGAGCTTATTCTTTTTCTGAAAGCTACCAACCACCTTTTCATCAGGAAAGTAAATGAGAAAACAGAAGAAAAGGTTCTGAAATACATTGAAGAAAGCTACGATCATCCTTTACCGGAAATAGATGAGGTGGAGCGGGAGCTGAAAATTAATAAAAGACAGGATAATTAACTTCTGTATGTCCCCCAAATATTATATTATTAAACATTATGATCCGAATGGAAATATCAAAAAGCCTTTACTCTAAAGTATAGGCTTAGATTTCACCCATTACATACATGTTTTCCATAGTAGGGACTGCACTGCCGCCTTTTTTCTCGAGAGTTATAGCGAATGCCTGTGCTTTTGGGATATTTGCAAGTGCAGTTTTGCTGTCTTTTTCTTCGCTGTACATGCCTGCGCTTACAGGTTTTCCATCGGCGATGGCCCACAGCTGATACTGCATTCCTTCCGGAGCTTTTGGAAGACTTTCAGCGTTAAGGTATACTTCTTTGGTCTTTTTATCCCAGAAAACCATTGCTTTAGAGTCTGTATGCTTTTCTACTCCTTTCAGCATTACCATCTGCATATCCGGATTGGAAAATAAGCTCATCTTCTGATTCATTTTCTGCATAGCAAGCTCCTGCGACTTATTTTCAGTCTGCATTTTGGCTATTTCTTTTTTAGTTTCCGCATTGTTGCTCATCCAGAAAAGATTCCCGGCAGCACTGATCAGAAATAATACGGAAGCTGCGACTGCATAGGCTTTCCAGCTGCTTTTTCCCTGAATTTTAGTCTCTTCCTGAGGTCTTGCAGCAGGAATATCCGTAACAACAGGCTGTATTTTTTCAGCAGTCTCTTCCTGTTGCTGGATCTTATTCCAGATTCTGGATTTTAAATCAGACGGAGGAGTTATGGCCTGGCTTGTTGCCAGATCTTCCAAAGTTTTCTGGGCTTCTTCAAAAGCCGCTTTCACTTCAGCATTATTCTTCATCACACACTCCAAAATCCCTGCTTCCTCAGGAGAAGCAAGACCTAGAATATAAGATTCTATAATTCCGGATGATATGTATTCTTTTGTGTTCAATTTATTGATAATCTTTTAACAAGTCCTTTAATTTTATCAGCGCATTCCGCATTTTGGTTTTCACTGTTCCAAGGGGAATCTTTAGCTTTTCGGATATTTCGTTCTGGGTATATCCCTGGTAATAGGCCAGGTCAATAAGTTCCTGTTTATCTGTTTCCAGACCTTTAAGCACATTATTAAATCCAATAAAATCGGACGAGTTGTTGGTTGTTGAAAGTTCTGCAGAATTATATACGAAATCCGGAAGTGACTGGTTTTTAAGCTCGTTCTGAAAGCCTTTTGATTTTAAATAATCTATTGCCGTATTTCTGGCAATATTTATCATCCAGGTATAAAACCTTCCTTTTGATGAATCATACTGGTGAACAGCATTCCAGATTTTAACGAAAACATCCTGAATAACTTCCTCCGTATATTCTTTAGACTGTACGATTCGGAAAACCACACCATACAGGGCCCCTGCATAATGATCGTATAAATAATGAAAGCCTGATTCGTTTTTTTCTCTAAGTAAAACGATAAGCTCTTCTTCCGAATAGGTTGTTTTAATAGTGTATAATTTTCATTCCAAATGTAATAAAATAAAATATATTACAAATAACATCCGAAAAATCTTTTATATCGTAAATGATTTTATACATCCGATTAAGATTATCATTAAATCATCAGCACCGGTAAATACTTCCTGTTTGATGAGATTATAATAAAGATTTAAAAAAAATAATAAAAAAACAAACTTTTTAAATCTGATTCACAAACAAAGTCGTAAATGATTCTAAGAACACAACAGAAACAGATATTAACTTAAAAAATCAATAAAATGAACACAAACTCAAAAATCGCAGTTCTGGCAATGGTAGCCTTATCATTTGCTTTCGGCGGGAAGGTAAATGCACAAACGATGAAAGAAAAAACAGTAATGGTAGGTGGTGCGGCTATGTATCCCTCCAAAAATATTATTGAAAATGCTGTACATTCTAAAGATCACAAAACTTTAGTAGCCGCTGTAAAAGCAGCAGGGCTGGTAGAAACCTTACAGGGGACGGGACCTTTTACCGTACTGGCTCCTACCGATGCCGCATTTTCTAAACTTCCGAAAGGTACCGTTGAAACTTTGGTAAAGCCTGAGAATAAAGAAATGCTTACCAAAATTTTAACCTATCATGTTCTTGCAGGAAAATACAATGCTAAGGATATCTGGGCTGCTGTAAAAGCTGGAAACGGAAAAAGTATGATGAAAACAGTAGAAGGTGAAGGACTTACTTTCTGGACTAAAGGAAAAGATCTTTATGTACAGGATGCTAAAGGAAATAGTGCAAAAGTGACGATAGCTGATGTGAACCAGTCAAATGGAGTGATCCATGTGATTGATACGGTGCTGATGCCGTAATGTTTTAGTTTTTAAGCAGCATAATTTTTTTATGCTGTTTTTTCTCTCTCATATTCTCAACACTCAAACCAATAATATTATGAAAAAAACTATTAATGTTTCTAACCAGGGAGCGACTCTGGATACAAGCAGAAGAAACTTTCTGAAACTGGGAGGCATAGGACTGGCTATGGCAGGACTTACCCTCATCGGTTGCGATGATGATACTGACTTCGGAATGATGGGTGATAAGGTTTTTGACCTTGGAACCGGAGATGTCGGCGTTCTGAATTATGCCTATGCTCTTGAGCAGCTGGAGGCTGATTTTTATACCAAAGTAGTTAATAATTTTTATTCGGGAATCTCCAGCGCGGAAAAGGAAATTTTCACCGACCTTTACCACCACGAGGTCATTCACCGTGATTTTTTTAAGGCTGCTATCAGCGGAGCGACTTCTAATGTCTTGCCAACCCTTCAATTCCAATATTCCAATGTAAATTTTAACGACAGAAACTCAGTTCTTGCTACTGCAAAAGCTTTGGAGGATACAGGAGTTGCAGCTTACAACGGTGCCGGAAAATATATTACCAATCCCGCTTATCTGGTGATTGCCGGAAAGATCGTTTCTGTAGAAGCCAGGCATGCGTCTGCGATCAGGAATATCATCAATCCCGGATCAACAGATTTTTCAGGTGATGATGTGATTGACAGTAACGGACTCGATCTTGCCAAAGAGCCCAAAGATATCGTTATGGCGGCAGGAGGATTTATCAAAACTCCTTTCACATGGAAAGAAAGAGGAATCAGCTAATTATTCATTTTCAAAATCTACAGTTATGAACATTCTTAAATTACTCGATAAGCTTTCTAATGATAAATTTTTTACCACAGAAGCAACAAGATTAGAAACTCTTACCCATATTTCAGCATTCGGCAAAAAAGCTGCAGTCGCTTCGGTTCCATTAGGTTTGGGAGCACTGATGACAACACCAGCTAAAGCAGAAACACCAGACCATTCGTCCGGAAATGTTTTTAAAAATGCTCTTACCGATGCCTTACAGCTGGCATTAGTGCTGGAATATCTGGAAAATGAATATTATGCTATAGGACTGGCTGCGGCCGGACTTATTCCAAATTCAGACCGGCCTGTTTTCATGCAGATCTCAAAGCATGAATCGGCTCACGTATCATTCCTTAAAAGCACACTGACATCTTTAGGAGTAACTCCCGGGGCAAAACCAAATTTTGATTTCACAGCTGGCGGAAGTTTCACGCCTTTTACAGATTATAATCAGTTTCTTATTCTTGCACAGGCTTTTGAAGATACCGGTGTCCGTGCCTATAAAGGGCAAGCTGGAAACGTTATGTCAAACGGTGCTGTTTTACAGGCAGCATTGCAGATTCATTCTGTAGAGGCAAGACACGCTTCGCAGGTAAGAAGAATGAGAGCGAATAAAGGCTGGATAGAATTGGCCAATGGAGGAAGTATGCCTTCTGCCACTGATCCTGTGTACGCGGGAGAAGATAATGTAAATCAGGCAGGATTCAATACCGCAACTGCTTTCGGAGCAGCGGCAGGATCTGCGGCTTATGATGAAATATTAACAGGTAGTGAGGCTCAGGCCATCGCAGGGCTGTTTATTGTATAACATAGTTTATTATTTAGGTGTGAGTCCTATCCTTAGAAATATCTGGGATAGGATTTTTTTTGCATTAATTATCAAATATCGGGAAAATAGTACCCAAAAGTGTAATTGACTTGTTTCGTTCTTATGACCAGTTTTACAGTTGAAATAAATAATTCCTAATAAAACGAAAACAGCCATGAAAACACTACCTTTAAAAAGCTTCAGGATTTTTGTAAGTATTTTCTTACTCACTCTGTGTACATATCTTTACTCCCAGCCTGTTTTAATGGGCCGGATTTATGATCAGGCGCATGGGCAGAGCTTTGCCCTGTACAGTGACGGAATGACTATCCAGGACGGGAATCCCATGAACAGAGGAATGACTTTTCGTGATCCCTCCGGAATGATGTACCTGAGACTGCCTGCAGCTAATCCATACCAGAAAGCTTTTTTTCTGGACTATAACAGGAATGTGATTGAGCTTGATTATATGCTGGGAAGCAGGGTTATAGGCTATGCAGATGTTCCGGTGCCCCAGAATCCTATGATCAATTATGTTCCGCCGGTATACAGCCAGAATGTGGGTGTCCAGACAGCCAATGGATTTCAGCCTTTGCCCACACAGATTGTAGACACCAATAACCCGTATGGGAATCTGATGATCACCAATGAACAGACCGCAAAAGGGTGTTATGAACAGTCGATGAACTTTAACGGAACATTGGACAAGCAGAAATTTGGTGACTGCATGGTGGCGAATATGGCCGGAAAGAAAGAAAACGAAATTTATAACTGTGTGAAAAATGCGTCAACCCCGGAAGAACAGGCTTTATGCCTGGTAGGAACCATGGGAGGTAATAATGAAAGAAAAATATCTGCATCTCTGCTCAAATGTTATAAACAGTACGGGAATGATTACAGCAAATATCCTTTATGCTTAGCCGGAGAATCTTCCGATCCTGAGCTTCAGAGGCTGCTATCATGTGTACAGCAGCAAGGGCAGTATGGGCAGGTGAACTTTATGAATACCGCCATGTGTTATGGGGCCGGCAAACTTAATCTGAATACAGAAGCCCAGATTGTAGTACAGTGTGCCGTAACTTCCGGAGGGCAGCCCTATGTTTTCGCAGGGTGTGCAGGCGGGCAGCTGATGTCGAGAGAGCTTGATAAATGTCTGACCAATGGAGTAGGAGGTGATTCCGGCTGCTTTGGCAAAAATAATGATATTGTAAAAGGCTTAAGTAAAATTGGGCTCGAGCTTCAGAACCAGTTTGGTCCTAATAATGACATTGTAAAAACATGGAATAATACAGTTCACGATATCCAGTATGGTCCGGGGAAAAATCATGAAGTGGTAAAGGTATTTACCAATGTAGGAAATGAACTGGGGAAAGCGGGAAATAATATAGGAAAAGAAATTAAAAAAGTACTGCCGAAAATCAAATGGTAATAACAGAATAGATGATTTTTTATACTAATGGAAAACCTCTGATAGTAAAAATCCAGAGTTTTTTTTGCATTCAGAGCCTCAGGAAAATGAGAGTATTAAAAATAAAATCAGGTGACAAAATACTTAAATCAATAACGACAAACAATAAAAAGCGTTGATAGACATCAACGGTTTTTTATAGAAGGCTGCTATTTTACTTTTTAAGAGATTGATTACGGATTCGGCTAAGCGTTTCCTTGGTAATTCCTAAATAGGAAGCGATGATGTGCTGTGGGAACCGTTTCAGGAAATCAGGATACTTTCGCAGCAATTCTTCATATCGATATTCCGCAGTATAGTTGATGGAGGAATGCAGTCTACTTTGCATGGCCATATGATGGGCATCGTCAAGTTTTATCCGTAACTGACAAAAAGCGGGAATAGAGTTAACTTTATCATACCAGCCATCTGCCTTTGGAAGCATCAGTACTTGGGTTTCCTCCCAGGCATCAATATTATATATCGACGGTGTTAACCTATGGTAGCTTTCCCTGTCTGAGGTCCACCAATTTTCTATGGCAAGATTCAGCACATGCTCATTCCCTTTCTCATCTACCGTGTATTGACGAACGGCTCCTTTTACAACAAAAGAAATATACTTACATACATCACCTTCCTGTAACAGGAATTGCTTTTTTCTAAACTTCCTGGGAATAAATGCCTTACGCATCAACTCAACATCCTCCTCTGAGAGTGGGATAGTGGTGTTTTGGTCCAGATAATTTAAAAGCGCAGTAAGCATTTCGTAAAGATAAACAAAAGGGGTGTAATCAGGAAATATCAGAATTCGGATATATTGCCTGAGAAAACCGACCGTTAGTGGCTGGTGCAGTACTTTTTGAAGGTAAGAGCTCCAATACAATCTGTCTTCGGAGGGATAAATAACGAAAAGTATTGAATGTGAAAATGTTGATGTAGATCAACAATTTTTTTTATCATATCTCATCGTAAAGCCGGATTCATTCAGGATATCTTTGGTTAATCAGAAAGCACCGGATTATATACTAATATTAAACCAAATAAAATGATCAGAACAAACGGAATTTTGAAAGATAAACATGTAATGATTGTCGGGGGAAGCTCAGGTATCGGACTTGCGACGGCAAAACAGGCAAAAGCGGAAGGAGCAATAGTTACGATTGTAGGTTTCAATCCTGATCAGACTGAACGGATAGCCAAAGAAAATGAATTTGAATGGAGGGCCGCCGATATTACAAAACAGGAAACGATCAAGGTTGCATTATCGGATGTTAGGCAGGTAGATCACCTGGTTCTTCTGGCGGGTACATTCGTTGCCGGAACAGTTTTGGAGGCAGATATAGATTATCTGCATAAAGCTTTCGATGAACGTATTTGGGGAGCATTGTATATCATCCGTTCGCTTGATGAAATGCTCTCACAGGATGCATCAATCACTTTCACTTCCGGTGTGCTGGCAGACCGTCCAGGACCGGGAACTGCAATATTGGCCGCTGCATCTTCTGCAGTAGAATCTCTGGCCCGTGGTCTTGCCCTTGAGCTTGCACCACGTCGTGTAAACACGGTCTCACCCGGGACTACTGATTCACCTCTTTTGTCCAAGTCTCTGGGATCAGGCAGGGAAGCATTTATAAATTCGATGAAAGAAAAGCTCCCATTGAAACGCGTAGCAACGACAGACCAGGTGGCATTGGCTATTTTATTTTTTATGACCAATGAAATAATGACTGGAGAAACTGTGCATGTGGACGGAGGACAAAGGCTTATTTAGAGAACATCAGATCTAATAGCAATAGGAGAATTTTTAAACAAAAATAAAATATAATGGAAAAATTATTTGACCAATTACAAGAAATACACGTTGCCGCCTGGAATGAAAAAGACGAAAAAAAACGTGAAGAGCTTCTTAAAAAAGTTTATGCAGATGATATTAAAATGTATGATAAGGAGATTATCCTTGATGGCTTGAAAGCTGTTTCTGATTTTATAGGAAAACTTATAGCCGAGGATCCTTCGTATAAATTTTCTGAAGCAAAACCTATAGAACAGCTTCAGAACAGTGCCCGGCTTTTTGGACACATCCGGACCGGAAAAGGGATGCTCAACAGTATGGACTTTTTCCTGACCGAAAACGGAAAAGTAAAACATCTGTATGCATTTATTGAACCTGTGGGAGAATAGGTAAAAATAAATTTACAGAAATAATAAAGAAGGTACTCATGAATATGGATACCCTCTTTATTTCTGTTTAAAGATTAGATTACTTACAGATATTTACCGGGCTTAAGCACCTGGAAGAAATTCCATATTTTAAGCGTTAAAGCCACCGTCAACTGTAATAAATGCTCCTGTAATAAAACCACTGTCTTCTCCAGCTAAAAATGCAACCGCATTGGCTATGTCCTTTGCTTTACCATATTCTCCGAGAGCTATTCGGGTTCTGAGAAAATCTGCAAATTCTGTATTGTCAGGATTCATATCCGTGTTGATTGGGCCTGGCTGCACAAGATTAACTGTAATTTTTTTTGAACCCAGTCACGGGCCAGACCACGGGTAAACCTTTGTAAGGCAGATTTACTCATAGTATACAAGGTTGTTTGAGGACCAATTGCATTCTCTGCCATATTGCTCCCTATTGAGATGATCCTGCCACCTTCAGGCATGTGCTTGACAGCCTTCTGTGATGCCAGGAAAACAGCTAACTCTTTCACTTCATCCTCGGTAAGGGATATCTTTTTACTTCTACATTTATATTGCTAATGTAAGACATGAAGTTTTGTTTCAAACAATGTGGCGTGCGATGATATTCTATTTGGAAAAATAATATTTTGGCTAATACTCTGTTGGTCTTTATTCTGACAGTATTATCCTTAGAATTAATAAATGAGAAATTTTTATCCTAATCTATTTTTGTTTCCGGATACGGCTCAAAGTTTCTTTTGTAATTCCCAGATAGGATGCAATAAGATGCTGCGGAAATCTTTGCAAAAATGCAGGATGAGTCTTAAAAAGATTATTGTAACGTTCAGCTGCAGGAAGGCTTATCGCATTATTGATGCGGTTTTGCATCGCTATGCCATGATTCATATCCAGGCGTTTTGTCAGTTCGTTTAGAGCCGGAACTTTTGTCATTTCATTGATACCTTCTTGTGAAATCATCAATATTTCAGTATCCTCACAGGCTTCAATATTATAAATAGTCGGTTTTGAACCTAGCAGACTTTCACGGTCTGCAACCCACCAGTTTTCCAGATAAAGATTAATAACATTTTCTTTGCCTAAGTCGTCCACAGAATATTGTTTCATTGAACCGTTAATGATAAAGCCACAGTATTTGCAGATTTCTCCCTGCTTCAGAAAAAACTGTTTTCTGCTGATTTTTTTGTAAACAAACAACTCTCTTATAAATTCTTTGTCTTCAAGAGTTAATGGTGAAGAGCTGTGTGCTTCGATATAATTGAAAAGAATTAAAAAACTGTCTTGATTAATATTCATACTTATAAGTAGACTTATTTCTGGATTTACGAATTTAATGAAAATTATTTGGTCTTTAAAAATGCTTTTTAAATTCAATAATTGAATTAGTTTTACATACAATATTTATTATCAAATATCAACAATTTCGTTTCAGTGGTCCCTATAAATTTGCAGTGTAAATAACATTTAAATATAATTACAATGGCAACAAAATGGAACTTAGACCCTACACACAGTGAATTGACTTTCAAAGTAAGACATATGATGATTTCAAATGTCAAAGGAAATTTTACCAATTTTGATGTGCAGCTGGAAGCGGAAGACGATACTTTTGCAAATGTAAAAACAATGGCAACCATCCAGACTGATTCTATCTCTACGTACAATACTGACAGAGATAATCATCTGAAGTCTGCTGACTTTTTTAACGTGGAAGTTTATCCTGCAATCATTTTCGAAGCATCAGCATTAAGTAACGAAGTGACAGGAAATCTTACCATTAACGGAATTACAAAACCAGTTACCCTTGATGTAGATTTCAATGGAATCAAAGCTGATCCTTATGGAAATACAAGAGCGGGATTTTCTTTTGAAGGAAAAATCAACAGGAAAAATTTCGGACTTACTTGGCATGCAGCGTTAGAAGGCGGAGGAGTAATGGTAAGCGATGAGGTAAAATTGGCAGGTGAATTACAGTTTGTAAAAGAAGCTTAAAAGCAACAAATTGCAAACAATAGAAAAGCCTTTGGAATCTCAAAGGCTTTTCTATTTGTAGATGAAATCAATGGAATTTATTTCCGCTGAACATTCCCGTCTCACTGTATTTAGCGTCTTTTTTTATCTGAAATAATACAAGATCACTTTCTGCAATCGCTTCAATAGAAAGGCTTTCCTCAAAAATTATACTATCACCTTTCGCAATCCTTTCATTTCCGATTTTAATTTCTCCGTTGAAACAGTAAATGAAATTGATGATTTTTTCACTCCATTCGGGAATCTCTATAACTTTATTCACTTGTAACCTAATATCGAAAATATTAGTTTCAACTCTTAATTTTAATGGTGAATCAGCTCTATTTCCGGCGACCAATCTCCAGGTATTTTCACTGAAAATATTTTCAAATTGATGAAACTGAACCAGTGGCGATAAGTCATTTTCAGAAGGCCGCATAAATATTTGGAGCATTTCCACATCTTCTTCGGCACTTTCTTCGTGTGAAATTCCGCTTCCTGCATTCATCAACATCATATAAGAATTATTCAGATGTTCTTTTTTGCCGGTGCTGTCCATATGAATCATCTTTCCGGAACGGATGTAGGAAAATATTTCGTCATCCTGATGCGGATGCATCGGAACCAGGCCTGGAGGTTTAAATAAAGCATGATCAATTCTTCCAATGGTTAAAAATCCCGTATCATTTTTTTCGAGATTGGTTCCGGGATACAATATTTCGACGTGAAATGTCTGATTTCCGTACGTGTGCTTTGCTGAAGCTCTGGTGATTTTCATAATGTAGGTTTTTAATATTAAAAAAAGAAACACCGCTTTACTTCTGAAAGAATGTTTCTTTTGTAAACTAATTTTTAATGATAGTTTAAAATTCCAACCAGTTTTTGTCCGTTAGGACTGGTCCAGTCAATTGCCAATTCAGAGATGATCTGATCCACTGTCGTAATAATTGCCCCTGCCTGTCTCATTCTTTCCAAAGCCAGATTGTCGCCATATTGGGTATATGAAGCTGATGCGTCTGCAGAAACCTGCACATCATATCCTTCATCCAGCATCTGTAAAACCGGAAAAGTAACACAAATTTCGGTAGTAACGCCAGCTACGAAAAGTTTTTTTCTGCCTAACGCTTTTACTGCTTCATTGAAGCCTTCGTGATGCATCGCGTTTACAATTCCAGGACGTTTGATCCGAGCTTCATACGCTTCAGGTAATATTTCCTGCAGTTCAGGAATCAGCGGACCCTGAATCTGGTCTTCCATACTGGATGTCAAAATCACAGGAAGATTAAGAGCTTTTGCAATTTTTGCAAGCTTAATGGTATTTTGTTTTACCAAATTAATGTCGTGGGAATGTGTCCAAGCCATTGTTCCTACTTGGTGATCGATAAGAAGTATCGCTGCGTTTTCCGGGTTGAATGCTTTTGTGTGCATAATAAATGTATTTAAGTTATATTATTTAATGGTGTACTTCGGCTGTGTAAGTGCTTATTGTACAGGACAAAATTAGGCTGACCCGCTTACAAAAAACGGTGATATTTGATACAAAAAACCTGTGACAAATGTCAATGAATTGATTTAAATATTTGATTTTCAACAAGTAATTAAAATAATGTGTTTTAATGTAATTTTTTTAGATGAAAGAAAAAGTATCTGTAAGAAAAATTGCCAACTCTTCGGGAAATGCTGCCTAACTGTTGCATGCTGTAAAGCCACAACTTTGCACAGTCAATAATGACAAACAATTTTAAAACATATTATTATGGCACGCATTAAAGCACTAAATCCGGAAGAAGCTACCGGAAAAACAAAAGAACTTTTTGATACGGTAAAATCTAAAATGGGAATGGTTCCCAATATGATGAGAACCCTGGGAAATTCGCCTGCTGTACTGAATGCCTATCTGGGATTTAACGCAGGATTGAGCTATTCGTCACTTGGTGGGAAATTAGGAGAATTAATTGCAATTACCGTCGCCAATGAAAACGGTTGTGACTATTGTAATGCCGCTCACAGTTTTGTAGGAGGTAAAATGGGAATCAGCGAACAGGAAATTGATGATGCAAGAAAAGGAACTTCTCCTGATACTAAAATAAACGCAGCTTTAGTTTTTTCAAAAGAAATACTGAATAAAAAAGGAGCTGTTTCCACCGAATCTTTAGAAAATGTAAGAGCAGCAGGATTTAATGATGCACAGATTCTTGAAATTTTAGCTCAGGTCTCGTTGAGCATCTTTACCAATTATGCCAATATTTTATCAGAAACAGATATTGATTTTCCAAAATTGGCAGCCATTTCCCAGAACTAATTATTTTAGATTAAAAGAAGTTTAGTTACCATTAAAAATCGTCCTGAGAAATCAACGGGTGATTTTTTAGTATTGCATTTTGGAGATTAAATATAATAAATGACAATTAAGCGAAAATTTTTAAATTTGATGGATAACGATTTTCTTTATCGCCAGTAAAAACTAAAATGTATCAACAACTTTTTGATTATATAGAACGTTACAGCCATTCAGTTCTTTCTTCAGAAGAAAAAGAGCAGATTCAGTCGCTGTTGTTGCCAAAAAAATTAAGAAAAAAACAGTATTTTCTTGAAGAAGGAAATGTTTGTCCTTACACAGGTTTTATTCTGAAAGGCGCCACGAGACAGTTCAGTGTAGACAGTCACGGAATTGAGTATATTCTTCAATTGGCTATAGAAAACTGGTGGATTGTCGACCGCCAGAGTTTTATGAATCAGACGCCATCCAAATACTATATCGAAGCTTGGGAAAACACAGAATTATTGATTTTACCAAGACCCAATCTTGATGCTTTTCTGGAAATTCCGTCGGTGAGAGATATGTTCTGGAAGATGAGCGAAAACAATCATATTGCTTCACAAAAACGAGTTGATGATGCGATAAGTCTCAGTGCCTTAGAGCGCTATGAAAGTTTTGTTCAACTTCATCCGGATATGATTCAGAGATTTCCTTTGCATCAGATTGCTTCTTACTTGGGAATTTCCCGGGAAACGCTCAGCCGAATCAGGAAGCAGAGTTTTCGTTAATTGAGTTCTGTTGCACTTATTGTGACAAATGTCAACGATTTCTAGCTTGACACTGATGTAAATTTGTTTCATTAATAATTTAAGAAAACAAAATGAACGCCGATATCAACATTAACATTATAGAAGAGGGAAGTGGTAAAAGATTGGCAGTTGCAGGAGGAAATTACCGTATCATTATTTCTGGTGAAAAAACGGAAAACCGTTTTGCTGTCATCGAAATGACTGTTCCTCCGAATGGAGGTCCGCCACCGCATTCACATCCTAACACCCACGAAACTTTTTATGTTTTGGAAGGTGAAGTTGAGTTTAAAACTGAAAAAGGAAAAACGGTTGTATCCAAAGGTGGGTTTGTGGAAATTCCTTTTGGTGGGGCTGTTCATTGCTTTAAAAATACGTCGGATTCTTTCGCCAAACTTCTCTGTACCGTAATGCCTGCAGGATTGGAAAAAATCTTTGAAGCGATCGGGCAGCCAGTTTCCGAAGGCGAGTTTTTGCCTGTTCCGGAAATGACGGAAGAACGAAAAAAGTTCCTGCAAAATCTGGATGAAAAGTTCGGACAGAAAACGTTCCCGTCTGATTATTTAGATTGAAATCAATTATAATTAAATCAGAATCAATATGGTTTTCGCTAATAATTCTAATGAGATTTTACAGATTTATGATCTGAATCCCTCTAATTCGGATGTTATTTTTGATGTTAAAAAAACAGATCTTACATTTATCTGGAATACGGGAGAGAAAATGGAGGTTATGGTTGATAAAACCTTATTTAAGCTTAAGAAAAATCAAATAATTTTTCTTACCGAATTTCATAAAATAGATTTTACCGAATTTGAAACGGCGAGAATGGTAAGGTTCAATCAACCTTTTTTCTGCATCATCAATCACGATAATGAAGTGGGAAGCAAGGGCTTACTGTTCTTTGGAGCCTCGGATATTCCAATTGTAACAATTGATGGAACTATGGTGAGAGAATTTGATATTTCTTGGGAGATTTTCTGTTCAGAAATGCAGAAAGTCGATATTTTACAACGTGATATGCTTCAGTCTTTACTTAAACGAATGTTGATTTTATCGGTACGAATTTTAAGGAAGTCCAATAATTTCAATAAGCTTGAAAATAGCCAGGGCGATATTATCCGTGAGTTTAATTATCTGGTAGAGAGTCATTTTACAGAACATCACGATGTGGCTTTTTACGCATCTCAACTGAATAAATCTCCCAAAACATTATCCAATTTATTTTCAATTGTTTCGCAACGTGCCCCGCTGAATATCATTCACGACAGAATTATGATGCACGCAAAGAAACAGATTAATTATTCCAATTTATCGATAAAAGAAATTGCCTACGAACTGGGCTATGACAATATTCAGACTTTCAGCCGGTTTTTTAAAAGTAAGGAAGGCATTTCTCCCGTTCATTACCGTAAAAAAGCTATGGAATTGGTGGCTTAATCGGCACCTCTAAGTATTCGTTATTATCAAATGTCAACAATTTCTGAAGAAAGCGGAACATAATTTTGCATTGTAAACAATATAAAACAACATCACAATGCGAAAATCTCTTTCTAAAGAAGTCTTTAATCAGCTTTTTACAGACGCAAGGTCACATCATCACTGGAAAGATAAACCAGTAAGCGATGAAGATTTGAAATCCCTTTATGAAATCATAAAATACGGACCAACCAGCGGCAATCTTCAGCCAGCCAGAATTGTTTTCGTACGAAGCGATGAAGGTAAAAGAAAATTGTATCCGGCTCTGGAAGGTATGGGAAGTAATTTGGGGCAGGTTCAATCGGCTCCTGTTACAGCAATCATTGCTCAGGACAAACTTTTCTGGCAAGAAGCGCCAAAGCTTTTTCCCCGTATGGATGTTAAAGATATGTTTGAAAATGACGCCGCATTTGCAGAATCGATTGCATACAGAAGCAGTTCTTTAACTGGTGCTTATCTGATAATTGCAGCCCGCGGAATGGGACTGGATGTCTGCCCGATGTCTGGTTTTCAGAATGATATTATTGATGAAACATTTTTTAAAGGAACTTCGTGGAAAGCAAACTTTATCTGCACGATTGGATATGGCGATGATTCCAGATTGTATCCGCGTGACCCGAGATTAACATTTGATGAAGCCTGTCGTTTCGAGTAAAATTTAAAACATCAGAGTTTCAATCATATTTAGATTATGTTAGTTAAAAATTTTTTGATTGAATGTAACGAATAAGCTATTATTGATGTCTTTATCAAAATCAAACTTGAATAAAGTTCGAACGCCACCTCTTAATAATTTAAAAATTATGGAATATTACTCTATAATTTTTTTGTTTACTGTAGTACAAATGGGCCACAGTCAAAAAGCCGCAGGGGCATCCTGCAAGAGTAGGAGTGGATTTTATAAAATATAAAATAATTAGCCACCCTTTTGACCACCTTAAAAATAAAAACCTCTGAAAATCAAATGATTTCAGAGGTTTTCTGTACCCGGAGCCGGGCTCGAACCGGCACGGTTTCCCACTGGTGTTTGAGACCAGCGCGTCTACCAATTCCGCCATCCGGGCATGTGTTAAATTGGTGTGCAAATATAGAAACTTTTTTTAATGTTCAAAAGCTTTTTAAAGGAAAAATTTTAAAATTCTATTTCCAGACCATCGTAGGCCAGATGCATTCCTTCCGGAAGCTCCTTATCTTCAATATCATGCAGGCCAAGATGATGGCTGATGTGGGTTAAAAATAATTTTTTAGGTTGAAGCTCTTTAAACAGGGCAATGACATCAGGAAGAATAAAATGGGCAGGATGCGGATCAAATTTCCGGATGCAGGGCAGGATCAGTACATCCAGATTCTTTAGCTTTTCTTTTTCTGTATCTGAAATGAAATTGGCATCGGTAATATACGCTATGTTTTTAAACTTATATCCGAAGACCGTAATTTTATAATGAATGACTTCAACAGGTGTAATTTCTGTATCCAAAACCTGAAAAGGTTTGTTTTCAATTTCATGAAGCTCAAAAGCAGGAGCTCCCGGGTACCTTACATCGGTGAAAGCATAAGGAAAACGTTTTTTGATCTCATGGCCAACCCTTTGATAGCAATAAATGGGCATATCTTTTCCGCTTTTAAAGATCAGCGGACGCATATCATCAAGCCCGATCACATGGTCATTGTGTTCGTGGGTAAGAAGGGTAACATCTACGTTATTTTCGTGATTAAGAAGCATCTGTTGCCTGAAATCCGGCCCGCAGTCGATCAGTATTTTCCTGCTTTCCTCTGTAGTAACCATTACGGAGGAACGGAAGCGTTTGTCTTTGGGATTTTCGGAGGTACATACTTCGCAAGTACAGCCTATAACGGGTACACCTTGGGAAGTACCGGTTCCTAAAAATTTCAACTTCATTTTCTTTTGAGGTTGGTTTAATTTTGGTAAATTTACGAAAAATTTTACGTCCTAATGTATCAGAAATTAACTCCTAAACAAAAAGCATTAACAATTAATCTAGATCCTACTATTTATGGTACTTTCGCAGAGATTGGAGCAGGGCAGGAGACTGTTCGCCACTTTTTTAGAGCAGGAGGGGCTTCCGGTACAATTGCTAAGGCAATGTCTGCTTACGACAAAGATTTTAGTGATGCCATTTACGGGAAAGAGGTCAAAAACAGATATGTTACCCAGAACAGACTTCGCAAAATGCTCCGTTATGAAGTCGCATTAATTGAAGAAAGAATTTCAAGGGAAAACAATCCAAACAGAAAATTTTTCTCTTATGCCAATACGGTAACCACCATTAATTTCGATAAGACTCTAAAAGGCCACGGTTGGGTAGGAATCCGTTTCCAGACAAAAGAAAATGAAGATTACAATGAGATCGTAATCCACGTAAAGTTTAACGAAAATGATGCTACCCTGCAGCAGGAAACTTTAGGAAACCTTGGGGTAAACCTTATATTCGGAGCTTTTCATTACTACGACAATCCCAGAACTTTAATTGAATCTTTATACGACGACATTGCAAAAGACGGGCTTGAAATTGATATGATCGATTTCAGCGGACCTGCATTTGACTATGTGGATAACAGATTGATGTCTTTGCAGCTTGTGAAGCACGGAATGACAGATGCTGTGATTTTCAATTCCCAGGGAAGTAATATGCTGCCTGCTGACGTTTTATACAAGAAAAATATATTTGCGGTAAGAGGAAGCTTCAGGCCGGTAACGAAGGTGAACATCGACATGCTTAAAAACGGTCTTGAAATGTTTCAGAAAGACGCTACCTGTACCCACGAAGAAACAGAAGTGCTTATTGAAATTACGATTTCAAACCTTAGGGCAGATGGAGATATCGATGAAAGAGACTTTATGGACAGGGTAGATATTCTTGGGAAGCTGGGATATACCGTTATCATTTCAAACTTCTCGGAATATTACAGGCTGATCGATTATTTTGCATCCTACACCACCGGCGATATAGGGGTGGCCATGGGAGTAAATAATCTTCTGATGGTATTTGACGAAAAATATTATAAAGATCTTTCGGGAGGAATTCTGGAAGCGTTCGGAAAATTCTTCAGAAACGGAATGAGGGTATATCTTTATCCGTACAAAGATCCTGAAACTCATGAGCTGCTGGATTCTTCGAATCTTAAAGTGGAAGAGAACTTAAAGGAGCTTTACAAATATTTCAAGCACAATAACCGTATTGTAGATATTACCAACTATAACCCGGAGTTCCTGGAAATCTATTCAAGAGAAATATTAAGAAAAATTGCATGCTGCATTAAAGGCTGGGAAAACCAGGTTCCTGAAGGTGTTGCAGAAATGATAAAAGAACGTGGAATGTTCGGCTATAAAGAAGAACTTTCCTTCAAACAATTCTCCTAAAAAATAAATAAAATGTCAGAAATAAAAAAAAGACTTTCTTCCATTCTTGAAAGTCCAAAACATAATACAGAAGAAAAGCTTGAGAAAGTTTGCCACCTGTTGGATCAGGAAATTTCTTACTTCAACTGGACAGGTTTCTACTTTAAGAACGGAGATAAGGATGAGCTGAAATTAGGTCCTTACGTGGGAGCTCCTACAGATCATACCATCATCCCTTACGGAAAAGGAATTTGCGGCCAGGTTGCTGTTTCCAATGAGACATTCGTGGTTCCGGATGTTCACCAGGAAAGTAATTACCTAAGCTGTTCTATTGATACAAAAGCGGAAATCGTAGTTCCTATTTTCAAAGACGGTCAGAATATCGGCCAGATTGATATTGATTCTCATACCGTGGATCCTTTTACAAAAGAGGACCGCGAATTGCTGGAATGGCTTTGTAATGAAGTTTCCAAAATTTTGTAATTGAAATTTCAGTTAAAATATAAAAAACTCCGATCTTTGATCGGAGCTTTTTATTGGTATAGGGTTGAGGAGCGAACCAGCTGATATCTAAAATTCATCTGGCGGCTGAGGTACTTGAAGCCACCAGACCAATTGATGGGAAATTGTTGACTTCGAGTGCCTCAGTCAAAAGGTGAGTTTTTTACCACCCCGTCAAAAATTCAAAGAATTTTTGCCATCCCTCCGGAGGAGGGGAATTGTGATCCGACGAATTTCTGTCGTTAGAAAAATGAAAATGTTTGATTTTCAGTAAACTTAAATACTCTTAAGTGTTTAAAATCTTTTGCTCCTTTTGCGGTTAAATGATTACCGCTCCATTGCATGGATTTCTGCCAATAATTCTCTGAAATAATTCCCGCATTTCGCAATATGCGTTCCGTACCACGAAAAAGCTTCTCCATCCACGATCATGATTTTTTTATCCGGGTAAAATGCTTTCATTTCCTCAATATGTTTTTCTTTGAAGGGGAATGGTTCGGAAGAGAGCATAATTACGTCTGCACCGGCAAGATCTTCCATTTCAATCACCGGATAGCGGGTTTTATCTTTAAAAATATTTTCAAAACCTGTTTCTGCCAGAATTTTATGGATAAAAGTATCCGAACCGATGGTCATATAAGGATTCTTCCAGATGAGGTAAGCTGCTTTTATATTTGCTGAATCAAGCTTAGCCTGTTCCAGAACATCATAAATCTTGAGATTAAACTGTTGTGCCCTTTCTTTTTTATTAAAGATATTTCCAAGGGTTTTGAGCAGATAATAATTATCCTCAATGGTTTCCACATTCGTTACCAAAACTTTACAGTCATCCATCAGGGCCTCCACCTGTTCTTTGATATTTTCTTCCTTATTGGCAAGGATAAGATCCGGTTGGAGAGCTTTAATCTTATCAATATTGATGTTTTTTGTGCCGCCGATAACAGGGACATTTTTTACTTTATCTGCGGGATGGATACAGAATTTGGTCCTTCCGACTACTTCATTCTCAGTAAGGCCAAGATCAAATAATGCCTCTGTAATAGAGGGGACTAGAGAAACAACTTTCATATTCAGACTTTGTCTGCCTAAATTACAAAAGTTTTCCTGTCAGGAAAAGTCCTGCAACGGAAAAATAAATAATAAGACCGGTAACATCTACCAGAGTTGCTACAAACGGAGCAGAAGAAGTAGCAGGGTCAAGGTTCAGTTTTTTAAGGATAAAAGGAACCATAGAGCCTGAAAGTGTTCCCCAAAGGACGATCAGAACTAAAGAAACGGCTACGCTTAAACCTACATAAGGCCAGTATACTCCGTAATTGAAAAGACCTATTTTGTGCCAGATCAGGATTCTTAAAAAACCAATAGCTCCGAGAATACCACCCAGGAACAATCCTGTGAAGATTTCTTTTCTCATAACGTACCACCAGTCTTTAAGGCCAATTTCCTGAAGTGCCATAGCCCTGATAATAAGGGTGGCTGCCTGCGAACCGGAATTTCCGCCACTGGAAATAATAAGAGGCACAAACAGAGCCAGAACTACTGCTTTTTGAATTTCATCCTCAAAATAACCCATGGCAGAGGCGGTAAGCATTTCGGAAAAGAAAAGAATAATCAGCCATGTTCCCCTTTTTTTCACCATCTCCATCAGAGACGTTTGGGTATAAGGATCATCCAGTGCTTCAAGACCCCCGAATTTCTGGATATCTTCTGTATTCTGCTGCTCAATCTGGTCAAGGATATCGTCAATGGTTACGATACCTACAAGAACACCGGCTTCTGTTATGATCGGAAGAGCTGTTCTGTCATATTTCTCAAAATAGGTTACTGCGTCTTCTTTTGAAGTGGTGGTCGTAATGGCAACAAAATGATTGTCAGTGATGTCTGAAATCAGTGTGTCTTCTTCGGCTAAAAGTAGGCTTCCCAATGCAATATCATCAATAAGGCGGTTTCTTTCGTCCACCACATAAAGGTGGTTCATGGTTTCCACTCTTTTACCTACTTTCTTGATCTGCTGCAGACATCTTTTTACTGTCCATTCTTTACGGATCTGGATGTAATAAGGAGTCATCAGACGGGCAATGGAATCCGAATCATAGCCTAAAAGCTTCAGAGCAATCCTTCTTTCCTGCGGGTTAAGATGGTTGATTGAATATTTGATCAGTTCGTCCGGAAAATCCTCAAAAAGTGAAGTCCTGTCATCCGGCGTCATTCCGTTCAGAATCTCAGAAACTTCCTCACTTCCGATACTTCTGATGGTTTCTTCCTGGAAATCAGGGTCAAGATGGGAAAAAACTTCTGCTTTGTACTCTTTCGGAACTTTTAAAAATGCCAGGAGCCTCTCATCAGCAGGAAGGTTGCTAAGAGTTTCGGCAATATCGGCAGGATTAAAGATAAGTTCGTCTCTAGAATTCAAAACGTGAATTTTTTGGATATGCAAAAATAATTCAAATATTTAAGACTATGAAGGAAAGCAGGAAAATTAAGGATTAATTAAACCTTAAAATATTTTATTATGTTCTCTTGAAACAAAAAAACACCCGCCGGAGCGGATGTTCAAAAATTAAATTTTAATTCATAAAACCTATATTATTCGAGAATAGGTCCACATAATGGGTAAGGAGAAGGAACACACATTTTTCCCTCACAGCATTCTCCGAAATCGCATTGGGAATGGTCTCTGCATGTTTGGATAATTCCTCCTTTGATCGTCTTTTGTTCTTTTCTGGTGAGCTTTTTAAGATTTTTCATAGCTTAATCATTATAAAGTTAAGGCTCTATACAGGCATATTCTTTACAAATGCCATCACAGCACCATCCGATAGTACATGGTCTTGTAAGGCTGCATTTATCGATGGCTCCACCGTTGATCTGTCTTTGCTGCTCTCTGTTGAGTTTCTTTAATTTTTTCATATCATATAAGTTTTAATTTGCAGAACTAAAATAATAAAAAATATTCAATTATTCACTGTGTGATGAAAATATTTACCTAGTAATCAGTATGTTTTGAGATTTTTTAATTCTATTTAGAAAATAATAAGCGGTACAATGTGA
Source organism: Chryseobacterium oranimense (assembly GCF_900129755.1). Lineage (GTDB taxonomy): Bacteria > Bacteroidota > Bacteroidia > Flavobacteriales > Weeksellaceae > Chryseobacterium > Chryseobacterium oranimense. The sequence continues at coordinate 45,976 of NZ_FQWT01000005.1, read as the reverse complement.
ATGGTGAAATGGTGAATTTTATGAAACGATCCCTAATTGACCTGCCAGCCAAATAGACAATTCACACTTAGAAAATTGATTATTGGTCAATGGTGAAAGTCAAATGGTGAATGTTGTAGAGGACTCAAAGTGAATATTGACGCGCGTAGCAGAATTGACCATTCAAAGCCAGAATATTGATTACTTATGAATAGCTAGCCATCAGCTATACGCCTTGGCCACTAACTATCATTAACCCTATAACTCTGCTTCTCCCGAAGCCTTAAGCTTTCTGAGTTTTTTCAGAATATCTTTTATTGCCCCGTCAGTTCCTATTTTAATGGAATTTTCGGTGGAACCCAGAAGACGCATGTTTTTACGGTAGGTATCATAATCTGTTTCTGTTACCAGATTGCCACTTGCATCAAAGAGTTTCATACTGACCACTACCTGGTTGGAAAATACATATTTACCGATCCCGACCTTGAAATATCTTACTTTGGGAACTACAGCGAAATCCGCATCATTATTTATGCAGTAATCAGTGATGGTTTGTTTTTCTACATGATCGAAAGGAATCTGTACTTCGGCTCTTAGTATTTTATTCTTTCTTCCGCTGAAGTTATCGGAAACGGCACTGAAAAAAGCGAGGTTGGTAGGCTCTTTAATTTCTTCAATATCAGGTTCTACCTCGGGATTGAAGTATAAGATCTTTTTTGTTTTATTGTCTGCATTTTTCTGTGCTTTCACTGAAATAACACCAACTAATAAAAAAGTGCTGACCGCCGTAAAGAATATAAATTTTTTCATTGTGTAATTCGTATGCAAAATTACTGCCTTTTCATCGGATGGCATACAATTTATTAAGAATTTTTTAACATTTTTTCTATTAATTTTGATACACGAAATCAATAATGTTTGGCTGAATTAAAAAATAGTTGTAATTTTGCACCCGTTACATAATAATCATTAAACAATATTGGAATGTACTTAACAACAGAAAAAAAGCAGGAAATTTTCGCAAAACACGGAAAATCTGCAACAGACACAGGAAGTGCTGAAGGACAAGTTGCTCTTTTCACTTACAGAATCAATCACTTATCTCAGCATTTAAAGGCTAACCGTCACGATTTCAACACAGAGAGATCTCTGGTGAAATTGGTAGGTAAGAGAAAAAGTTTACTAGATTACCTTAAAAATAAAGATATCGCAAGATACAGAGCGATCATCGCTGAACTAGGTTTAAGAAAATAATCTACAAAGATTGTCAAGATAAAGCAGTTTCGAAAGAAGCTGCTTTTTTTTTTTCTTACTTCTTTTCTTTTCCAATCTTTCCCAAATGGGTATTCTGGAAACTGTCCGGATATTTCAGCCCATAGCCCAGTAATCTGTCAAATGCCGAATGGCCAAACAAAATAGCGCCAGCCATCTGAACATAGGGAAGAGAAAGAGCAGTCCCCACAACATAGATCAGAACAGCCAGCCCAAGATGATGGAATAAGTTATAGAAAAATGCCCCTGTTTTATTATTGACGGTGTATCCAAGCATGGAAATATCCGGAGCCAGAAACAATCCGGCAAACCACCACCATGAAAGCCCCGTTTGTCCGAAAGCCAATATTCCCAACAGTAAAAAGGCAAAATATTCAAGCTGTAACTGAATCTTCATAGCAAAAGGTATTGATTATCCGATAAGTATATGTGTTCAGTAAAAAGTTACATTTTTCAGGTTTAAAACAAAAGTGAGACGTTTCTGAACATCTCACTTTATATAATTGATTAAAATTAAAATATTGTTTTAAATTTAGTGACCTGATTTCGCTTCAGTATTCTCCACATGACCTAAATATTTGCTGCAATACGCTCCAAAGATCAGGATCACCAGATAGCAGAATACAGGAATGATAAATGAATGCTGTACCCCCACCTTATCTGCAAGGTATCCCTGGAAGATAGGAACAATAGCACCTCCCAGTATGGCCATTACCACTAAAGAAGATCCCTGGCTGGTATATTTGCCCAATCCTGAAATGGCCAGCGTATAAATATTGGAAAACATAATGGAATTAAAAATTCCGATTCCCAAAATACTGTACATTGCCAGCTCACCATGGTTGACCATTGCCGAAATAAGAAGTGCCACATTCACTGCTGCAAAAATAGATAAGGTTCTTGCAGGAGCTGCTTTCCCGATAAAGAAAGCGATAAAATTAAGGACAATAAAAGCTAAGAAGAAACTGATCTGGGCAAAGCTTAGATCCACGATACTGAAAATCACAAGAAAAACAGCAGCTGCTGCTCCCAGCATATATATTGCTTTTTTTCCCTGGCTTAATGACTGGTTTAAAGAAATGGCCCCAAGAAAACGCCCGATCATGGCACCACCCCAATACAGGGAAAGATAATTTTTGCTGATAATTTCGTTAAAACCCATAATCTGAGGCTGTTCCAGAAAGCTGATGATAAAGCTTCCTACAGCTACTTCTCCGCCTACATAGCAAAACATAGCAAAAACTCCAAATTTCAGGTGGCTGAACTGAAGAGCTCCCCAGCCTTTTACAATTTCCTCTTCCTGGGTCTGGAAAGAAGGCAGTTTTACTCTGGAAATCAATAAAGCAACCAATAAGAGGATACCGGCAAATATTAAATAAGGGATTCTGGTTGCCACGGCACTGAATGAACCGTCAGGCGATGAGAAAAACTCAAAGATCAAATGTCCGCCAAGTACCGGGGCAATGGTTGTTCCGAACGCATTGAAAGCCTGGGTCATATTCAGACGACTGGAGGCAGATTCTTCACTTCCCAGCAGGGATACATAAGCATTTGCTGTGATCTGAAGTACTGTAAAACCTAAACCGAGAATAAACAGAGCTCCCAAAAACAAAGGATAATAGGAAAATGTGGCGGCAGGATAAAATAGGACACAGCCAAAAGCTGCCAGGAAGATCCCGAAGATGATCCCTTTCTTATAACCTGCTTTATTAATAGGATCTCCTTTTGAAATAGAGATCAGGAAATAAATCAGTGAACCGATAAAATAGGCCCCAAAAAAGCAGAACTGCACCAGCATCGATTCGAAAAAAGTGAGTTTGAAAAGCTGCTTCAGATAGGGGATCAGGATATCATTCATACAGGTGATGAATCCCCACATAAAAAAGAGCAAAGTGATTGTGATTAAAGGAACCGTGTAATTCCTGCTCTGTGTTACTTCTTTATTGATCATAAACATTTATTTATTTTGAAAAAGAATTGTTAGCTCTTTCCGTTGTTTCGTCTGCTGCATATATTTTGAGAAGCAAAGCAAATATAAGGCTGAAGCCTGTTTTCTGCAACTTTTCAGATGCTTTTTCCGTAAATAATCTGTTTTTAAGATAATAAAAACATTATTTACTTATTTTGAGACAATAATACGAAAAATGACCGGACTCTTTAATTGATTTTCTTAAAAAACTTTAATCCGATGTGTTATGAATTTTTAAGACGACCTTAATTCATTGATCATAACAGATAAAGGGAATTATCTGAGGATCCGGTATGCTATTTCTCCGGCTGAAAATTTAATATTTCATTATTATATAGTACCTTTGCAGACGAAAATTTAAAGAGTTTAAATATTAATTCATACTCAATACGGAGTATTAAGACGACAAATTTATGAGTGTACCTCAAGCGTTTACAGAAACGATTACTCTTGCAGACGGCAGAGAAATCACTATTGAAACGGGGAAATTAGCTAAGCAGGCTGATGGATCTGTTGTAGTAAAAATGGGTGGAACGATGCTTTTAGCAACAGTTGTAGCCAATAAAGAAGCAAATCCTGGTGTAGATTTTTTACCGTTAACGGTAGATTACAGAGAAAAATTCTATGCAGGTGGAAGAATTCCTGGAAATTTCTTCCGTAGAGAAGCAAGACCTTCCGATCAGGAAATTTTAACGATGCGTTTGGTAGACAGGGTTCTACGTCCGCTTTTCCCTGAAGATTTCCATGCTGAAGTTCAGGTAATGATCTCTTTAATTTCTTATGACGGAAAAACAATTCCTGATGATTTAGCAGGTTTGGCAGCTTCTGCAGCCATTGCTATTACCGATATTCCTTTCAACGGGCCAATGTCTGAAGTAAGAGTGGTAAGATTTGACGGTAAACTGGCTATCAATCCTAGTTATGAAGAACTGAAAAATTCAGAGCTTGACATTATGGTAGGAGCTACCAAAGATTCTATCGTAATGGTGGAAGGAGAGATGAAAGAAATTTCTGAGCAGGAAATGCTTGAAGCAATCATCTTTGGTCATGCTGAAATTAAAAAACAAATTGAAGCTCAGGAAAGATTAGCTGAAAAAGTAGGTAAAGCTTTCCCTAAAAGAGAATACAGCCACGAAACTCACGACGAAGCTATTCGTGAAAAAGTTTGGAAAGAATGCTACGATAAAGTATATGAAGTGGCAAAAACGCCATCCGGAAAAGAAGAAAGACACGAAAAGTTCAAAGCGGTACTTGATGAGTTCCTGGCACAATATGTAGATAATGTGGAAGAACTTGAGAGAGTAACTCCTTTCGTAAAAGTATATTATCATGATGTAGAGAAAGAAGCAATGCGTCAGATGATCCTTGAAGACAATATCCGTCTTGATGGCCGTGATCCTCAGACGATCCGTCCGATCTGGTCGGAAATCGATTACCTTCCGGGAGCTCACGGTTCTGCAGTGTTTACAAGAGGGGAAACCCAGTCTCTGACTGCTGTAACCTTAGGTTCTGTAAAAGATGCCAACATGGTGGACAGCGTTATTTCTCAACACGACGAAAAATTCTTCCTGCACTATAACTTCCCTCCGTTCTCAACCGGTGAAGCAAGACCTTTAAGAGGAACTTCAAGAAGAGAAGTAGGACACGGAAACCTTGCTCAGAGAGCATTACAGGCAGTTATCCCTGAAGAAAACCCATATACCATCAGAATTGTTTCCGATATCCTTGAATCAAACGGTTCGTCTTCAATGGCAACAGTTTGCGCAGGAACATTAGCTCTGATGGATGCCGGTGTACAGATTACAAAACCTGTTTCTGGTATTGCAATGGGACTTATTACTGATACAAAATCAGGAAAATTTACAGTACTTTCCGATATCTTAGGAGATGAAGATCACCTTGGAGATATGGACTTTAAAGTTACTGGTACTGAAGACGGTATCACTGCCTGCCAGATGGATATCAAAATCCAGGGACTTTCTATGGATATCATGGAAAAAGCTTTAATGCAGGCTAAAGACGGAAGACTACACATTTTAAATAAAATTACAGAAACAATTGCTGCGCCTAGAGCCGACGTGAAGCCGCACGCTCCGAAAATGGTAGTAATGGAGATCTCCAAAGACTTCATTGGTGCTGTAATCGGGCCTGGTGGAAAAATCATTCAGCAGATGCAGAAAGATACGGATACGGTTATCGCTATCGAAGAGATTGGTGAGATCGGACGTATCGAAATTGCCGGTACAGACAGAGAGAAAATCAATGCTGCTGTTGCCAAAATCAATGAAATCACTTTTGTTCCTGTAGTAGGAGAAGTTTACAAAGGAAAAGTTGTGAAAGTAATGGATTTCGGTGCTTTCGTAGCGATTGCAAAAGGTACTGAAGGACTTCTTCACATTTCTGAAATCGAATGGGCTCGTCTGGACAAAGTTCCTTATGCAGAAGGTGATGAAGTAGAAGTGAAGTTCATGGGGTATGATGACCGTAAGAAAATGAAGCTTTCAAGAAAAGTACTTTTACCAAGACCTCCAAAATCGGAAGGAAAACCAAGACAAGAAGGACAAGGAAGACCGGAAGGACAGGGAAGACCTGAGAGACCGGCCAGACAAGAAAATTCAAGACCGGAGGGTGAAAAGCCTGCCGTAGATCAGAATCCTTCAACTGAAGCTTAATATTAAATCTTTAGATATAATAAATCCCTCAATTTTTGAGGGATTTTTTTGCTTTATGATATACAATAGAAGTAAAAAATAATCTTACTTATTATTTATAAAACATGACTAAAAATAGATCTGCTCAATCTACAAAATCTGCGAGTGATTTAAAATATTTTCTCGCAAATTAAGCAGATTGAGCAGATGTTTGCGTATAATTTTGTATAAATAATTTTATTAGTGATTATTTATATCGTTTTAAATAATAGATCAACCTGCTTTCTTGCAGTTTCATTAGGACATACTTTATAAAACTCGTTGAGCAGATCCATAGAAGAAGGTTTCTTTGGGTACTGATTATTTTGTAGAAAACTCTTCAATGCTTTATTTACTTTTTCTTCCCCGATCAGTTCACATAATTTTACCATAGCTACAGCCCCTTTTGAATAAGAAATGTGTGTGGCCTCTCCCGTTACTTTATAAATAGGACCATTTTCAGAAAAACCTTTTTCACTGTCGTAGATCTGCTGGTGGATTTTTATTCTTTCCATCATTTTTTCTTTACCGTGCATTTTTTTGTACAGCATCATTTCCGTGTACATGGCGAGTGTTTCGGTAAGCATTAATGCACCTTGCCTGTCATCAGGATCAATCTGATTATTCCCCCACCACAGATGGGAAAGCTCGTGCCCGGCAAGTTCGTTGATCACATCCTGCTTCTTATCTGAATGGATATTGGCATGGAAAATCATATCTTCAGGCATAAAAATGGCAGACGGATAAGCAGTTGCAGCAAAACCTCTGGTAAAAGATGAAATTTCAGCAAAATTGACTGTTTTGAACGGATATTTTCCGAAGTTCTTCGTACAGTAATCCAGTGTGATCTTTGCATTTTCTAGGAGATGATCCGCATTTTCAAAATGATTTTTATGATAAAATACATTCACCGTAATTCCTTTGTATAAAACACTTTTCATGTTATAATCTGCCGAAGAAACTGCAAACCGGAACGGAATATTTTCTGCCTTGTACTGAAAATAATTGCGCCCTGATTTTGTCCATTTTCTGACCAGATCACCGGTGCCTATTGCAGTCTGGCTTCCTTCTGTAGAAACGATCATATTTAAATTAATAAAATCCTGTTTAAAGACTTCAGTGGCCTCAGGTTTTTTCATCTCTTCCAGTTTTCCGAGATGATTCTCTTTTCTTAGCTTTTCATCCTGAATTTCTCCCTGCTTCTGATATCCTATCGCCGGATAATATCTGCTGATCCTCATAAAGGAACCGTTGCCTATGATTGCATTAAATGACTGGTGCCCGTTGACGGCATACCATTGATAAGAAAGTTTGAATTCAAGATGGGCGGTTCCGTTGGGTTTCAAGGGGTGGCTTAATTCAACTTCAGATATATTTTGGTTAATTCTCAAAGATTCGGAGCCGAATTGAAAAACAGCGGAATCCAATTTGAGATCAGGATTGAAATGAATGAGAATTTTATTGACCGGTTGATCCGTAAAGTTGGTCAAAGTATATTTTCCAATGATCTCATATGAATTTTCTGAGGGATACAGCTTGATCTCGGTGGTAATATCTGAAATTTCAGGCTGTGGCAGGTTTTCATATTTCTTAAACTCTTTTTCGTACCGGATAGCTTCTATAACTGTTTTCTCTTCATTTTTAGGGACATAGCCTTTCATGAAAAATGTACCGGCAAAAATGCCTGAAGAGAACAATAAGACACTGGTAATAAGTATAATACCGCTTCGCTTTTTAATTCTGAAAATTCTATTGATCATCCAGAGAAAGGCAATCACTCCGGCACCGAATAAAAGTCTTTCCGCAAAAGCGGCAACGTAAGGGCCGTATCCGTTAAAATCACTGTAAGTCCCTTTAAAATCTGAAAAAATCCTGAAAAGAGGATAAGGTAGTATTTTGCCGGAAGCCGGACCGGTGAGAACGAATACAGCTAAAACGGAAACTCCTAAAGCAATAAATTTATTTCTGATGCAAGCATTAATCAAAAGGATAAATCCTGAAAAAAGAATTAAAGGAAATGTATTAAAAAGTAAAACTCCCAGATAGGCGTTCCAATCGATATGAAGATAATGATAGGCTGCCTGGAATAAGATGCCTTCGGTTATTAAGATTCCCGTAAAGAAAAAAAGAAGGGTGCTGATGGACATAAAATGGCCCATGAGTTTGCTTTCCGAAAAAAATGTAGTGTTTTCTATCAGTGAAAAACCAGATGAATGACTTCTCCAGTACAGATCATTGATAAAATAAGCTGAAAGGAGAAAACCGAACAGAGGAAAATTTTCTGAAATGGTTGTTGCCATAAGACCTGATCCAGCATATTTCTGTGGAAGACGGATTCCTTTTTCAATCTCCGCATACATTTCCATCCCGATAAAGAAAAGCAGAAGTATGGAAGCCGCAGGAATGATAATGCCTCTGAAAAGATATAACAGATCCATCTTTGCAAAGGATAATATAGAGCTGAAGGTACCTTTCCAGCCAAAATCTGTCTGCGATATATAAGAAAACATGGGCTTGGTTGTGATTTCGGATTCCGGTAATGCTTTTTTTACTTTTTGTTTTGAATGATCTGAAAAAGAAAACAAACGGTAGGTAAGCAAAAGAAATACTGCAGAAATGAGAAGGTAAATTACCCTGTTAAGCAATAAATATCCCGAAAAAGGAACAATTAACGTGTTTTTCTGATGAACAGAGAATGTTCTTGCTTCAAAAAAATAAGAAGATAATCCGAACGGATCCAAAATGGACGAAATCTGCTGTGTTTCTATTGATTGGGGTAAGCTTCCCGCCATAAACGGCGAATTGGAAAAAACTAAAACAACCATATACAATACATATAAAAGCAGTCCGCCTACAACGACCATTAGTTTTTTCTTAACTGTGAATGAAACAAAAAACAGGAAGCTGCATACAAAAAAACAATTGATCAACCCGAAAATCAATACGGGATAAAGATAATAGCCTATATTAAAATAAGTCTGCATTTCACTTCCGGTCCGCAGAACCTGACCTATGAGAAAACCCGTCATTAAAAAGCAGAAACTAAAGAAAGTCTGCAGGAAATAGACAAAAAATTTTCCGCTCAGGTAAGTCCATCCCGAAAAGGGAAATGAAAATAGGATCAGGTCAAATTTTGAATCAGAATCCTTAAAAAGAAACTGAACAGCATAAATGACAGCCATAAACAGGACGGAAAGGCTCAGCATTCCTGTCATAAAACCGATGGTATAAGGAGAATTCAGGTAAATCCCATCTCCAACGGTAAGGTTGAATTGATTACCGCAAAATAGACCTGTACTTACGAGGATCAGGGCTATAAGATAGGCTGGCCAGTGCTTGGAAATGCGTCCGGCTTCAAATAAAAATATGGCATTCATAGTTAAGGTTTTTGGGTAAGGGTATGGAAATAAACGTGTTCCAGCAGAGGCTTTACAGGGTCGAAATGTTCAGGTTTTTCTTCTGAAAATACGGTAATGTGGAGCTCTCTTTCAATCAGCTGCCTGCTGATGATCTCATGGCTTGAGTAGTAACTTTCAAGCTCATCTTTGCTGATGGGTTTCGACCAGATCCTGTTTTCCAGCTCAGAGATCAACACGGCAGGTTTTCCCTTCCTGAGAATCTGACCTTTGTTCATAACGGCCATTTCCGAGCAGAGATTTCTGACGTCTTCCACCAAATGGGTAGAAAGAATTACAATAACATCCTGGCTGATTTCGTTAAGAAGAGCATTAAAGCGGTTACGTTCCTCAGGATCCAGTCCGGCGGTAGGCTCATCTACGATAATGATTTTCGGATTTCCCAACAGGGCCTGTGCCACTCCGAAACGCTGTTTCATGCCTCCGGAAAAAGTATGGACTTCCTTCTTCCTGAATTCTGCAAGGTTAACTTTTTCAAGCAGGCTCAGGATCTGGTTTTTACGTTCTGTACGGTTTGTAATTCCCTTTAGTACGGCAATATGTTCCAGAAGATCATAAGCTGAAACCTTTGGATAAACTCCAAAATCCTGTGGAAGAAAGCCCAGATTTCGTTTAATATGATCAGGGTCTTTTACAACATCCGTTCCATTGAAGATAATATTTCCGGAAGTCGGTTTTTGCAGTCCTACAATAGTTTTCATCAAAGATGATTTTCCGGCACCATTGGGCCCGAGCAGGCCGAACATTCCGTTTGATATTTCAAGCGACAGGTCTTTAACTGCCTGATGTCCATTTTGGTAAATAAGGCTGAGATGGTTGATGGTTAAGGTATTCATAGGTTAAGGTTTGGATAATAGAAGGGTAGAGCAGACCTGTGAAGGGTTGCTAAAAGGAAGAAGGAAGATGGAGGAGGGAAGTTGTCGGAGAGAGAGTCAAGAGTCAAGAACCAAGAGTCAAGATTTTTAATTAAGATTGAGATATTATTTAAGATTTACGATTAAATCCTGTTATTCTAAACCTCGTAATTAAAAACTTGAAACCTTAAACCTTAAACCCGAACCCCGGAACTCGTATCCCGAACCTGAAACTCTATTCCCGGTACTCAAGAATATCACCAGGCTGGCATTCCAGAATTTTGCAGATAGCTTCCAGGGTATCGAAACGGACTCCCTTTGCCTTGCCGGTTTTAAGAATGGAAAGATTAACGGGGGTGATTCCCAGTTTTTCTGCCAATTCTTTACTCTGCATTTTTCGCTTGGCCAGCATGACATCTAAGTTGACTATAATTGGCATTTTATATAAATAGATCTTGTTCGTTTTGCAAATGTAGTCCTTGCTTAAAGATATTTGCAAGAAACAGACAGAAAATTCCCAACATGAAATGGATAAAAACCAATCCCCAGATAATACTTTCCACTTCCACAAAAAAGCTGGCCACAATTACCAATGGCAGCGGAATGAAAATGTTATATCTGTAAAATATCGTTAGCAGGCGTATATTGTTCGCGGTAAATAGTTTTTTCTGGAAGAATACCCTGAAAACCAAAGCTGAAACCCAGAAAAATATCCCGTAAGAAAGTAAAACAGCAAAAAAACAAAAGATAATATACGGATAATTGTCATCAATATTCAGAAATGGCTTTTCTGTAAAAGGAAAATTGATATGAAGATACTTGCCGCCACCATAAGGTGTTACTGCAAAACCCGTCGCCAGGCAGAACACGGAATAGATGGTGATGATAAAATAGCCCGCCGAAACTACGGAGCAGATGTAGTAAAGTATCCTCGAAATAATTTTAGTCTGATTCATGGCAATAATTATTTAACTATTGCAAATGTATAATTAATTATCGTAAAACAATAATTATTTTAATTAAAATTTTATTTGTACTATTCTGATTAAGTTTATCAGCAATGAAAATAAGCTTTATTAAGGTGTTTTTTGCTAAATTTAATTCTAAAATTATTTTATGGCTTACAGTACAGATCTTGCAGACAGAATCCGGGAAAGACTTTCTGAAGTGCCTGGAATTGAGGTCAGTGAAAAGAAAATGTTCAGCGGATTATCATTTTTAGTGAATGGTAAAATGTGTATTAATGTGAGCCATGACAATCTCATGTGCCGTTATCATCCTGATCTGGAAGAAGAAGTTTCGGAGAAAAACGGTTTTCTGCCAATGATGATGAAGGGAAAACAGCTGAAAGGATACTGTTACGTGGAACCCTCAGGTTTTCAAAAAAAGGATGATTTCGAATACTGGATAAAAATATGTCTGGATTACAATGCGATAGCCAAAGCTTCAAAGAAAAAGAGATCTTAACATTCCTACACCCAGCCGTAAGAATGCTAAGATTTAAGCATATAATTTTTCCCGCATATCTATCAGGATTTTCTCTGTCTTTTTGATATCCGGGTAATCGGGAAGACGTGAAACCGAATGATAATACTCAATAGACGAGATCAGTTTTTCCGCTTTTTGCATTACCGATTCATAAGACAGGTTTCCGGCTTTGATATCGAGCAATTCTTCCCTGTTGTCTACCCGGATATGTAAAGAACCAGTTTTAAAAATTTGTTCGCAGGACTGTAATAAGCGGATGGTGTGCATCATATTCTTACTGTCATAATTCTGGCCGTGTTCCCTGTTGACATTGTAACGGTCCTCATTGCGTTCGGAAACCCATTTCCAGTATTCCCTATAATCTTTACAGTACGTAGAATAGGCATCCAGGTTACAAAATAAATAGACCACAGACTGTTCTCCTTTCGGGATTGAAGATACGGATACCTGATTGGCTTCTTCATTCTGAATAATCCCTCTGTACCCTGAATTTCCCGATTCATCATAGAACACGGCAAACACACCTTTTGTATGATCAATACTTACCAACCCACATTTTTCCTGAACTTTTCCGTTATCTGCAAGCCACTTTTTCAATGGAACAGAAGTATCGTTCTGAAGGATATAGCAGAAATCAAGAATAGACTTTCTTTCCTTTTCTACAGGATTGAGGATTTTTTTATTTAGTCCCTTTGCTTTTTTAATCTGAGAAACGGCATAACCGGCAAAAGTATCCTTACACAATTTGGAAAGAAAGTCTTCCGGCCGAAGAAGATCCATCAGGGGATCTTTATGGATAATACAGTCTTCAGGACTTGCCAGAACTTCCAGGATATTGGGATTATTCTTTTGAAGCAGCTCTACAAATCTCCCGATTTCATAATAAGTAATATCATTGGTTTCATTGGAGATCTGAGGTATATAATTCAGACCGAAAAACTCTTCCTTCGGCACATAATAAACTCCCCGGATATCTGTATCTGAGTTTTCTGTAGCCAGTCCGAAGGCGCGGCTTCCGGAGATGGCTTCGAAGAGGATGAGATTTTTGGTTTTTAAAAATTCAAGGGTCATAACTTAATTTTACTAATTTTTTATGCAGCTTTTCACAATTACTTCCAAAGCTTTCTCTGCGTCGCATGCATACAATCCGGAACACCATGCGGGATTTGCTTCGATCAAGGCCCAGCCTTTTCCTTTGATGATTCCAAAATCGAGAACAATAGCTTTGGGAATCGTTTCAGAATATTGCTGAATGAAATTATTGAACAATTCGAATAAATCTTTTTGTTCAGCTTCAGAAAGGAAATCTGTGTCGAAGGCATTGTTTCGCCAGTAGGAAGAATACGTTTTTATTTCCTTGTTTAGTACAAAACATCTCACCTCCAGTTCCCATTCTACAACTTCTGAGGTGAAGATCATGCTGTTCAGATCCAGAGAATCAAACCCTTTAATATCTGTCACTTTTTCATAAACACCTGCTTTGAAGTTTTTAAAATCAGAACATTTAATGAAAATATTTTCCTGATTAATAAAGTCTTTCAACTGTCCGTAAGAGATTTTACGTTTTGTAAATTCTTCAGAAACTATAGAAAGCCAGTTGTCATCAGGTTTCATAAGTGTTAATCCACACTGGTCAGAAACGATTTCAGCATAAATATCTTCACCATAAACGGCAATAACATCGTCCCGGAATTCTTCGGGGACATGCCATTTGGCATTGAAACGGTTTAGTTCATAAGGTGAATTGATAGATGCTTTTTTAAGATTGTTGCTATCTTCCGTATACATGGGAGATAGTGCTATTATATTTTTCATTTTTTATTTAAATTGTTTATTTAAGATATAATCACTCACCAGACGGTAATGATTTAATATTCTGTAGCTTATTGTAACTTCATTATAAACTATTTTTTCTTTCATTCCATGGTAGTATCCTCCGGAATATCCTTTTTTGTCGCTGGTCAGAATTAAGCATTCTCCTCCTCCGCAGTCAGAATAAACATCAAGAACAATCATGAGATCGTCCTGGTTTCTACCACGTTCTTCATAGCAGCTATCCAGGAATGACAGGTCAATGTGTTCTGCCCTGAACTTATTTTCTTTACGGACAAATTCACATTCTCCCTCCTCAAGGATTTCCTGAAGCAGTTTATAATCTGCCTGATCCCCAAATGTCTCATGAAATCTTCTGATTACATACCGGACAAATTCTTCTGTATAAAATATCACATCATAGCTATTATCCTGTTCTTCCCAGAAAACCCGGTAATAAAAATTAGATTCAGCCACTCTATATTTTGTGAAAAATATTTTATAAATATCAGGAACAATCAATCCGTATTCTTCTTTCAGATACTCACATCTTTTGATGAACGGATGATCGGAAAAGTCAGGTTCCGTAATTTTCCCTGCAGGAACCTGAGTATTCTTTTTTCTTAAAAAATTAAATATTTTCATTATTTTTTATTTTATGATTTCCCTGAAAACCTTTTCCATTTCAGCTTTATCTGCTTTTCCACCTGCAAGATTTTTAGATTTTTCCTCGTTTTCTGCAACTGTTCTTTCCAGAAATCCAAAAAGCTCCCAGTCATTCGGGTGGTAATAGGATTCTCCTTTAGTTGCCTTTAAAGCGATAAGATCTTCTATCTTTTTTCGGGTATCATCATCAACCAATATAAGCAGTTCACTGAACAAAACCGGCGGAACTGTACCTTTTTCTATGATCCATTTTCCTGTCAGTGCTGTTCTAAGGCAGTAAAAATAACTTTTCAGTTTCACTTCATCACTTCTGCAGGCTTCCAGGTATTTCTTGCTCATGCTCAGATAGTGGTAAGAAACCGCTATCGGGGAAAAGCAGGCATCCGCCAAAGGCCTGAAAAGTTCTACAAAATTTTTGTCTTCCTTATATATGATAGGAGAATAGAACCAGCTCAGTAAAGCAGCATTCGATTTCAGCAGCAGGTGGAAAGTCTTGCGGAGATCCCATCCTGAACCGTCCAGATCGTCCTCAGTCATAAATTCTATCGTTTCATCCTTATCCCAGGGAGAAAGATACCAGTCTTTTTCGTGACGGTAGATAAAGCGTATATCATAATCACTGTCCGGAGAGGCAAAACCCCAGGCTCTGCTTCCCGATTCCACGGCCAAAAGAACTTTTATGTTACGGGTTTCCTCTATTTCCTTTATTTTCTCTACTATTTTTGTTCTCATTTTGTTCAATTTTAAGGCAAAGTAAAACAAGTGCTGCGCAGTCTTTTTGCGTTGTGGTTTGAGTTGTGTGTTTCAGGATTCGAGTTTTAAGATTCGTATTTAAAAGCTTGAATTAAGCCAGCTGTCTGAAATCTCATATCTGGTGTCTAATAAAATACGCCCTAATTTCACTAATATTGCAACTTCACAATTCCATTAAAATGACGGACACATCAATGTTAGCAGACGAATTACAGCACAAGATCGATTTCAAGACAAAACCTTTGGGAGCATTAGGATCTTTAGAGCAGCTGGCTTATAAAATAGGAATCGTTCAGCAGACTGTTTCACCGGAACTAGTAAACCCCCATATGGTTGTCTTTGCTGCTGATCATGGTATTGCCGCTTCGGGAGTGAGTGCTTATCCACAGGAGGTTACCTATCAGATGGTAATGAATTTTCTGGGAGGAGGAGCTGCAATCAATGTTTTTTGCAGACAGCATGGGATCAACATAAAAATTGTTGATGCCGGAGTGAATTTCGATTTTCCCCCAGGTTTGGAACTGATTGGCAAAAAAGTAAGGAAATCCAGCCGTAATATGCTGGAAGAACCTGCAATGACCCTTGATGAATATTCCAAAGCTTTGGAAAACGGGAGATCTGTGGTGTCGGAAATTGCCGAATCAGGCTGTAATATTATAGGTTTCGGGGAAATGGGAATTGGAAATACTTCTGCATCTTCATTGATGATGAGTAAACTGTTTGACCTTCCGCTAGCCGATTGTATTGGCAGGGGAACCGGACTGGATGATGTTCAGCTCTTGCACAAGCTCCATATTTTGTCGGAAGTGATTGACCGATATCCGTATTTGGTAACTGCTGATGAAATTGCACAGACTTTGGGCGGGCATGAAATTGTGCAGATGATGGGGGCAATGGAAGAAGCTTATCAGAAGAATATGCTGATCATGGTGGACGGGTTTATAGCCAGTATTGCTGTTGCAGCAGTTTGGAAAAAGAATCCTCAGATCCTGGAAAACTGTATTTTCTGCCATGTCAGTGATGAAAATGCCCATCAGAAGCTTCTTGAATTGCTGGGACAAAAAGCCTTGCTTAATCTCAATCTTCGTCTGGGAGAGGGAACCGGCTGTGCATTGGCCTATCCGCTGATTCAGAGTGCCGTTAATTTCCTGAATGAGATGTCAAGCTTTGAAGATGCCCATGTTTCAAATAAAGATTAAATGAAAGCTATAAAAAACGAACTCGTTTACTTTGCAACCGCACTAATGTTTTTCACCCGGATTCCGGTACCCTTTCAGGTCCCGTATTCCAAGGAGATAATGAACAGATCACAGAAGTATTTTGCATGGATAGGCCTGTTGGTAGGGCTTGTAAATGCCGGCGTTCTGTATCTTTCTTATCATCTGTTCAACCTGGATATTGCTATTATCCTGATGATGATTTCCAGTGTTTTACTCACCGGTGCTTTCCACGAAGACGGCTTTACGGATGTCTGCGACAGTTTCGGAGGCGGCTATGGGAAAGAAAAGATCCTTACCATTATGAAAGACAGCAGGGTAGGAGCATACGGTGCTGTCGGAATTATTTTACTGTTTGCGCTGAAATTCTTCAGTATCCAGGCTCTGGCAAATATCAATCTACTCAACACCTTAGGCATTGTCATTCTGGCACATACCGCGAGCAGATTTATCTCGGGGACAATGATCTACACTCACAGGTATGTGACGGATATTGATGTAAGTAAATCAAAGCCTTTGGCCAATAAGCCTTTAGACAAAACAGCACTTTTGATAAGCTTTATCAGTGTTGCGGTTTCTTTTCTGCTGATACCGGACTGGAGGCTGATCTTTGCTTTTGTGCTAGCATATTCCGGAAAGATCTGCATGGGCTGGTATTTTAAAAAGCATATCGGAGGGTATACAGGAGACTGCCTTGGATCTGTACAGCAGGTGAGTGAAGTATTGTTTTACCTTGGAACCATTATCGTATGGAAATTCATCTGATCCGTCATACGGCTGTAGAAAATCCGGAAAATCTATGTTATGGTTTTTCAGATATCCCTTTAAGGAACATGTATATTGAAGATTTTAAAAAGCTTCATCTTGAAGAACATTTTGATCTTGTCATATCGAGTCCGTCCCAAAGATGTACCCTTTTAGCTGATTATTTTAATCTAGATTATAAGAATGACGACAGGATAAAGGAAATGAATTTCGGAGATTGGGAAATGAAAAAGTGGACAGATATTCCTGATCAAGAAATCAGTCCGTGGTACAGTGATTTTATCCATACCAAAACTTCCGGTGGTGAAAATCTTTTGGAAATGCAGGCCCGCGTACTGAGCTTCTGGAATGAGCTGACGGTAAAGAATCAGGCAGATAAAGTACTGATCATCACCCATGGAGGTGTTATCAGGCTTATTCTGCAATCTATTCTTGAGTTTCCTTTGGAAAATATATTCAAAATACAGATCGATTACGGAAAAAAAGTAATTATTCAATATAATCAAGGCCATTTCTCAGTGAAAAATCTGAACGTATAACCTGAAAAAAAAGAGGCTGTACAATAAATGACAGCCTCTTTTCAATAAAATTAAATTCTAACTACTTCTACTTTTAAGCAGTAATCTGCTTTGGTCCTTTTCCCTTATCTTCTTCTTTTTTATCTAATTTCTCAGATATTTTTTTTACGATGTATTCTATCGCAATAGGTGCTATAATGGCAATCAATGCTTTAAATATTCTTGATTTCATAGTATGATTTTTTAATAAACAGATTACTACAATTTCCAAGCCATTTTGAAAATCTAGCTGTTGGAAGGTGTTTTGGAAGGAGAAGAGTTTTTGTTTTTTTAACCGTTTCGTCGGATTTTTAACCACCCCGTCAAAAATTTTACGAATTTTCGCCACCCCTCCACGGGAGGGAATTGTGATCCGACGAATTTCAGTCCGGTTAAAGTTGAGTTGATTAAAGAACCTGAATAATTTTTTACTATTATAAAGTTAACCTAATCGGATCGGTTGTCATCCGGAACAATTAAATTCTCATAATTTTTATATCCGGCTTTAAATTTATCCTGAAGTTTCAGTCTCAGTTTTTGAGGCTGATGAACAATCAGGCATTCTCCAAAGCCAAGCAGGAGCCTTTCCAGCTCAAAATTGATTTGTACGCGGATTTTAAATACTGTTCCTTCCTCATTTTCGCTTACAATTTCCTGGCTTCTGTGGAGCGGTTTGGTTTTTACATAAGGTGCATTCGATGGGTCTACAAAGAAAATAACGTTTCTGGGAGCCATAGTTTCAGAAACGGTGACGCCTACAATATCTTTAAAGTATTCATCCCCATCCAGGTCTTTATCGATATATTCTGTATCTTCCTTCAGATCGATCTTTTCCATTCTGTCCAGTGCCAGATTATACATTTTGCCTTTATGCAGACAGATCAGGAACCATCTGTTATTGAATTCCTTCAGAAGCTGCGGATGAACGGTGTAGCTGCTGGATTCTCTGGCTGTAAAACTGCGGTACAGAATATTCAGGACCTTTTTGTTGGAAATGCTGTCATACAGTATATCAATATGTTCAAGACCCTTCAGCTGTTCATTTTTATCCAGGTGAATGATGGATTTCTGCCCTGTGGAATGGATGGAGTCTTCCAGCTTCTGAATAACCCCGTTCATCTCTTTAAACATAGAGAAATCTTTAAACTGCTTAAGGATCTGAACTGCGTTATTCATTGCTTTCAGGTCGCTTTCGTTCACAGAAATATTATGAATGCTGTATTCAGGGTCACTGTAGCGGTAGTATTTTCTGTCATATACTTCAATAGGGGCTTCATACCCGAATTTTTCGCTGCGCATATTCTGCAGATCGAGCTGTACGGTCCGCCTGCTGACATAGGATTCCTTTCCTTCAAATTCAAAAAGGGCGTCCGAGCAGGCATCGATAAGATCGTCCAGCGTATACTTCCGGTACTTGTTCTTAAGACATTTGTCTAATGTTTTGTAACGGATCAGGGCATTTTTATTGGATGACATGGCTTTTGGTTTTGGATGGTGAGTGATGAGTGGCCAATGGTGAAAAGTCAGTTTTTGCTTCGCAAGTCAATTTTTTGGTTTATCAATAGTTTTCTCAAAACTGATAATTCACTTGCGAAGCAAAATTCACCATTGGCTTATAATTACTTCTGTTGCAACGCTTCTCCTTCAAAAGAAATCCCGTCCCATCCATATTTCATGAAGTTTCTGATGTTCTGGTGATCCGCTCCGTCAGGATTTTTTAAAACATCTTCCCTGTAAAATTCGCCGAAAAGGGGAAGAGTCTGCTCTTTGGGAAGTCCCTGAAGTTTTGCGAAGCTGAAAACCTTACATGAACCATTATTCTGACCGGCTTCATTGACTGTATCTCCATTTTTAAATGAGGTTGGAGTAAAATCAAAATGTTCATCAATATAACTGATAACCTCTTTGAACTGAATCGCTTCAGGATTGTTTTTTAATTGTTCTAATAGCATACTTTTTTAGTTTAAATAATTGACTATAAAAATGAAGAGAGCGAATTGTATTGAAAATCAAATAAATATACTGGTTTTAACCTCTATATTTAACTTTTCTTCCTCAGGTTTCTTCACTTTTCCACTTTTTTTACAAAAATAATTAAAATAATTTTATCTGCGCAGGATTATTGCGTACTTGTGTTTTTACTTTGCACTATCAAAATGAAAGAACAATGGAATTTAACGGAAATAATTTAATTGAATTAGGATACAGACCAGGTAAATGGTTTAAAGATGCTATTACATTTATTAATGAAAATAATATGGATGAAGCTCAGATCAGAGAATATCTTGAGCAGTTCAGACAGCCAGATATTATTCCCCTTCATGAAACGGCCAAAGATTTTGTCATCAATATCAGAGCTGAACATGAAAGTGAAAACGATAATGTAGAGAAAGTGATCAACACAATGAAAGTTCTGATGAAAACTCCTACACTGACCGCCGGAGCATTGATGCCTGATGCCTGTCCTACAGGACCTGAAGGATTAATTCCTGTAGGTGGAGTAGTAGTTGCCAAAAATGCCATTCACCCTGGATTTCATAGCGCAGATATCTGCTGTTCTGTGATGCTGACAGATTTTGGTGATGCGGATCCTAAAGAAGTATTGGATGCTGCCCATTCAGTAACGCATTTCGGATATGGAGGAAGACCGAGAGGGGAGCAGATGCCGATGTCTCAGGAACTGATGGATGCATTCAGAGAAAATGAATTTTTAAATGATGAAAAACTGATCAGCATTGCCCGTTCTCATATGGGAACCCAGGGAGACGGAAACCATTTCCTGTTCGTAGGAAAGTCTAAAAATACAGGAAATACAATGCTGGTGACCCATCACGGTTCAAGAGCGCCGGGTGCTGCCCTTTATGATAAAGGAATGAAAGTAGCCAACCGTTTCAGACAGGAAATTTCCCCTGAAACATTAAAAGAGAATGCATGGATTCCTTTCGATACGGAAGAAGGCCAAGCCTATTGGGAAGCGCTTCAGTTAATAAGAGCATGGACCAAGGAAAATCATTCGAACATTCATGATGCGGTTTTAAATAAGTTGGGAAGAGAAAAACAGGATAGATACTGGAATGAGCATAATTTTGTCTTCAGAGATGGTGATTTGTTCTATCATGCCAAAGGAGCCACTCCGCTGGATGACAAGTTTATGCCGGATATCACCGGACCAAGACTGATCCCACTGAATATGTCGGAACCCGTTTTGATCGTTCAGGGAAAAACTAATGAGAGAAACTTAGGTTTTGCACCGCATGGGGCCGGAAGAAATTTCAGCAGAAGCCAGCATAAGAGATCTTTAGCTCATAAAACGACTGAGGAAATCTTTAATGAGGAAACCGAAGGACTGGATATCCGTTTTTTCTCCAATGAAATTGATATTTCCGAACTGCCAAGCGCTTATAAAAGTGCTAAGAACGTAAGAGCGCAGATTGAAGAATACGGACTTTGCGAAGTCCTGGATGAGGTGATGCCTTACGGGTGTATCATGGCCGGAGATGTTCAGAAGAATGCTCCATGGAAGAAAAAGAAAAAATTCAGAAAAGTATAATTATTAATACAATATTCAAACCTTATAGGTTTTCAAAACCTATAAGGTTTACAAGAACTAATAACCAAACCTTACAGGTATAAACGCCCGTAAGGTGAATGAAAACTTTTTTCATAAGGCAGGGGCAGTAGCTCAGATGGTAGAGCAACAAAATTACTTTTCGCTGCAGGCAAATGAAGTTCCTATGAATCCCAATTGTGTGTCACAGGTTCGAGTCCTGTCTGCTCCTCAAAATAAAAAATAAGGCAAAGAAAGTTCCTATAGGTTAAAATTACTTTCCGCCTTTTTACAAATTATAAGGCAAAGGGAGTTCCTGTATTTTCGGTAAATTACTCCCCGCTTTTTATAAATTATAGGTAAAAGGAGTTCCTATACCCTTCACTTTTAATGAATTTACTCCTCACTTATTTTTAAAATTAAAAACAATGAAAACACTAAAATTATTCAATGCGGTATTAGCTAAGGAATCGAATGCAGAGCCATTTATTTCCAATGACGGTTTTATCATTCAGCCAGATGCTTTATGGGCAAAAAATGAGATCATCTCTTATTATGCAAAGGAAAAATTAAATGGAAATGATTTGAATAAAACCTTTCATAAATCCTGGGCGAAAATAAAGAATACTTCCAGAATCGATTTGTTTTTTGAACAGATCCAGCATTATATTTCAACGTATGGGAGCAATTTCCAGAGCGAAATCTATATTCCTGCTGAAATATTGAATGTTCCGGATACGAAACTGGTTTTTAAAGTCATCAAAGCCTATACTGCAGAAGAAATGAAGGAAAAGTGTCTGTCTCTTTTGAGTTCCGGAATTGCTTTAAAAGAAGAAACTATTGATGATTTGCTTTCTATTTTGCATACGGAGCTGGAATATGATTTTACAGGAAAAGAAAACATCAGAAATAAGGAAGCTGTTATAAAAATTGCCGATCTGTACGATGTCTATCCTGAAAATCCTGTTGAGTTTTTCCGTTATGTTATTTATAAAACGACCGGTACTACGCTTTTGATTAAAAGTGATGATCTGATTGATTTAATCAAGCAAAGTAAATTCAATCCAGCCTATCTGTTTGAAAGCTTCGGAATGGAAAGACTGGCGGAAATTTTTAACAGATTCAAACCGTTGTTCCTCGCTTATAAAAACAGAGCTCCAAAAGCAGTCAATAAAATATCAAAGCTGTCTAAAGTACATCATAAACCTTTGATTTCAAATCCGTTGAATGACGCTACAAATACATTACTGGAAAACAGCGATTGGCACTGGCTGGAAAATGCAACACCGTTTGCGTTGTTCAAAGCATTGTCAGCATGTTATTCAAGAATGTATGGTCAGGATACTTTTGTTTACAGAGTGAGAAACGGAAAATCGTGGGTGAAGAAAGGGAAGGAAACTTATGTGAATCAGTTCAACTATGATTTTATTCTGGACTATCTGAAACTGAAATACGAAAACTTATCCGGAAAGAAATTCTATTTCCCTGAGAATGTAGAATTTGCATTACCGACTTCCGAAAAGATGTTTGTTGGAAATATTCCTACCGGAACCCGTTTTTATGGCGAAAGACTGGCTGTAGGTATTTATTGGGAAGATAAATGGGGTGCCTGGGATCTCGATCTTTCAGGACTGAATATCGCTGGAAAAATAGGTTGGAATGCCGCTTATAATCAGGGTGACGGCCAACTGATGTATTCCGGAGATATAACTTCCGCTCCTCACGGTGCCGTTGAATATCTTTATGCCAACAAAGGGCAGTGTATGCCAACGCTTGTTATGAATAACGTTTTCAGCGGAGATGCGAATTGCGGTTATAAAATCGTGATCGGAAAAGGAGACGATATTTCCTACAGCTATATGATGAATCCTGACAATCTCTTTGCAGAAGCCAGATGTAACTCTGTTCAGAAGCAAACAATTCTGGGAATGCTGGTCACCAAAAACGAAAAACAATGTTTCGTACTATTGAATTTCGGAGCCGGACATTCTCATGTTTCAGGAAATAACCAGGTTTCCATGATGGCAACAAGTGCATTGTATCAGCAATGGTATGAAGCCATGTCTTTCAACGAGCTTGTAAAAGAGCTTGGTGCTGAGATTACAACGGAAAAAGCAGAAGCTGATTTCGATTTCTCACTGGAAACTCTTGAAAAAGACAGCTTCACAAAAGTCTTCAAACAGTAAAATAAAGTGCAAACATCTGCGCATCTGTAAAATCTGTGAGAGATTTCAAAATAAATAAAAAACATTACGATGTCCAAATTTTACAGGCGCAAAAACCTGTAAAATTTAATCAACTGTCACTTTGATTAATATAATCAGAGTGGCAGTTTTATTTAGATCCAATTATATAAAATCATAGACTCCGTTCTTCCAGCCCAGCACTTTGGAAGAATCCGCTTTAAGCCAGTTTTTAAGAACAGTAGCATAAACCTTTCTGAAATCTTCGGTATAGATCAGGTCGCCTTCATTCAGCTTTTGCAGATCAGGAAGTGCGTTCAGGAGCCCTTTCTTTTTAAGCCCGCCGCTTATAAAAAACATTTGGTTGGCTGTACCATGATCTGTCCCGTTGCTGACATTTTGGGCAACCCGCCTTCCAAATTCTGAAAAAGTCATTAACAGTACATTTTCAAAAATTCCATTGCTTTTCAGATCAGTTACAAAAGATTTTATTGCTTCATTAATATCGCTGAATAGTTTTTTCTGCCTGTCATTCTGATTCACATGGGTATCAAAACTTCCTACCGAAAGATAATAAACCTGCGTATTGATGTCAGATTTAATCAGGGAAGCTACGGTTTTAAAATCCTTTCCCAGCTGAGAATTTGGGTAGGTCTGTTCCGTTTTTTTAGACTTACTTTTTTCGAAAATATAATCGGCATTATTAATAGTAGAACCTAAAGTCTGATATAAATAGGAAACGGTTTCATCGTCATGATGATGATCGTAGAGCGATTTAAAGTATTTCTCCTGGCTCGTTTGGTAAAGCCTTTTCGGATCTTTGAAAGCGAATGCTTTATTATTTTCCCCTTTCAGTGCCAGGCTCAGCATATCGTCAACCTCCAGAGCCTGTGTTGGATGCTCGCACCGGTAGCATTCTTCATCAAGAAAACGTCCCAGCCATCCGGTTTCCAGGAATTCATCACTGCGGCTGGCGGAGTGCCAGATATCCATACTTCTGAAATGGGATTTATCAGGATCCGGATAACCTACATTATTCATCACCGAAAGCTCACCGTTATCGAAAAGTTCTTTAAAATAGGACAGTGCCGGATTAATCCCCGTTTCATCATTCAACTGTAAAGAATCTTTGATCGCTATACTGTTCCTTTCCCTGAAATAAATATCATTTTTTGAAGGAATAATGGTATTTAGCCCGTCATTTCCCCCTGTAAACTGCAGTACCACAAGAATTTTCTGATTCGGCTCCAGGGCGTCGTCCAGTGTCATTGCTTTCAGGAAATTGGGCATCATGAGTGATGCGGCAGCTAATGAACTTACTTTAAGGAATTCTCTTCTTTTGATTAGCATAATATTGTTTTTAGGTTAAGGGTGGCAGGTGGCAGATTTTAGGTTGCAGGACTGGGCTGCATTTTGTTTATGATTGATCTATTTATTCATATTCTGTTGCAACAATGAAATCAAAGGCTGTAAGGTTAAACTGCAACTGTTATTATCTGCAACCTGCAACCTATCATCTACATCCTAACTTAACTGGTATTCCGGTGTAGACATCAAATTAATAATATTCATCTTCATACTTTTATCCGAAAAATTCTTTACAGAATCCATATCAAGGGTTTTGGTATTCTGGATCAGATAATCTTCACACTTTTTGTCAGCAAATACTTTTTCCAGTCTGCCCCAGTCGATGGTAATATTAGGGTTCTTAAATGATTTGTTGAAAGCAGTTTCACGGGATTTCATTCCCATATCAATATCATCGTCCTGTCTGGGACTATATTCTAAAGGACGCAATCCGGACCAGATCTGTGGAATCTGAAGTCTAAGCATCAGGGTTGAACTGTCTATCCACGATCTGCCGCTTGGCCAGCCTGCTACATTGGGTGGATAGAGAAGCATTTGTCCCAGCAGCTTCTGATAAACGATGAGGTTTTCCGGATTCTGAATATTCATAGGAAGTATCCGCATCATTCCTGCCATCAGTTCTATAGGAGACTTGATCCGGTTTCCGATATTTTTTTTGTCATAAAACCACGAACTGGAAAAAATTTCGGTCATCAGTTTTTGGATATCGTACCCGGAATTGTAGAAATTTGTACTCAGTTGTTCCACAATAGTGCGGTCTGCATTTTCATTAACGAAGAACCTGTATATCTTTGCCGTGATAAATCTTGCTGTAGCCTTCTGTTCAAGGATTATGTTTAAAACATCACTTCCAGTGAAATTTCCGGTTTTTCCGAGAAATGTTTTAGAACCTGCATCATGAAGATTTGTTCTTTCTTTAAAATAACCTTCCTTATCATATCCCCAGCCTGTAAAAGCTCTGGCTGCTTCCCTGATATCTTTTTCACTGTAATTTCCCCTTCCCATGGTAAACAATTCCATTACTTCACGGGCAAAATTTTCGTTCGGATGACCTTTCTTATTTTGCTGGTTGTTGAGGAAATTCAACATGGCAGGTGATTGGCTCACCTCAAAAAGAAGATCTTTAAAATTTCCCAGTGCATTTTTCCTTATGGTATTGAGAAGCTGTTTGTTAAATTTTGAATTATTGATCCTGGTAGCAAAATGGCCATGCCAGAAAAACGCCATCTTTTCCCTCATCTGATCTTTACCGTTCACCATTTTTTCCAGAAAATTCAGGTTCAGCTCATTGTTTTGCTGCCTGATCATCTGCTGCATCTCTTTTTTCTTTTCCGCCGGTGTCCTGTTATCCATTGTATAGTCTGAAACATCTGCATCAGGGGTGTCATAACCAATTTCTGTAAAGTTTTTCTGTGTAAACAAATCACTGATCAGCAGTTTCACATTCTTGTTTTTCAGATCCTCAATCTGGTCGATTCCGATTCCAAAGCCGGCACGCCAGAGTAAGTGTTTATTATATAGTAATGAATCAGGCATGGTGAGAGATTTGATTTTTGGATGAGAGAGAAAGAAAAAGGTTAAAATGATAAGGGTTAAGAATCCGTAATATTAGTGTTTATTAAGAATATACTTAAACAATCATTTAAATTTTAATAAAAATTAACATATTGATATTCATTATTTTACAACAGGATTGAGTGTTAAAATCAAAGAAAAAGCTTTCCTTGGCACGATTTTTACAGCTTATTGCATTAGTAAAATTTAAAATTAGAGTTATGAAAATGGTAAAACAAGCAATATTACTGGCTGGTATTTTAACAGCAGGTATCGCAAGTGCACAGAGCTCAAAAATGAATAATATGATCAAGGTAGGAGCAAACGCTGGTTTGGCAGTTCCGGCAGATAATCTTTCTGCAGCTGTAGGTGTAGACGTTTCTTACCAGAATTTGATCACTCCCGGATTTGGTTTAGGTATCGCAACAGGATATACCCACTATTTTGGAAAAAGCAACAATGGTTATGATAATAATGATGTAGGAGTAATCCCTGTAGGAGCTTTGATCAGAATTTATCCTAAGCAGACCGGTTTCTATTTTGGAACGGATTTAGGATACGGTTTCCTTGTTGGAGATGACAAAGTGGCTGCCAATAGTTCTGTAAACAGACCGGACGGAGGTTTCTATATCAAGCCGGAAATCGGTTACCACAACAGAGATTGGAACTTCTTCGTACAGTATCAGAAAGTTTTTGTAGGTGACAAAGGTGATTTGGCCGGTCAGGATTACAATGTGGGGAACATCGGAGTAGGATTCGGATACAATATTCCATTAGGAAAGTAGTTAGATTTATATATAAACAATTATTAGCCAAACCTTTTCGTGAAAATGAAAAGGTTTTTTGCTTCCCTGCAGGATTTACGAAAACTATTATTATATTTGATAAAATTTGAGGTTATGATTTTGAATCCAAAATTTCCGCTTTATTTACCAGGAGTAGAGAACACTAATAATGATAATGTAACGATCATTGGTGCAAGTCTCCGTGAAGATACTACCATCTTAGGCTATTTTGTTTCCGCTAACGGAGGCCTTGAGGTAAAAATTCAGAATGAATATAATACCAAAGATTATAATTCATTTTCTGACATATTAAGAAAATTCATTCAGGATAATCAGCTGGCCAATGTAAAAAGGCTTACGGTGGCTGTTCCCGGTCCTGTAATTGATGGTAAAAGTAGTCCTGCAAGATTAGGCTGGGACTTGGATATTGAAGAATATACCAGAGATTTCGGGTTTGAGAAAGGAGATTTGCTGAATGACCTTGAAGCATCGGCCTACGGGATGGCACTTCTTGAGGACAGTGATCTGGATCCGATCTATACCAGCGGACATCTTGAAAAAGGAAATGTAGCGATCCTGGCGCCCGGAAACGGGCTGGGTGAAGCCGGCTATTTCTTTGACGGGAAGAACCTGAGACCTTTTGCAACGGAAGGCGGGCACTCCGAATTCTCACCGAGAACCAATGTTGAAGTTGAGTTTTATCAGTTCCTAAACAATATCTATGGTATTGTGAGCTGGGAAAATGTACTTTCTAAAACAGGTCTCTTCAATATTTACCGATTCCTGAGAGATGTAAAAAGACATCCGGAGCCTGAATGGCTAGCAGAACGTCTTGCTCAGGGGAACTTTGTAGAAGAAATTTACAAAGCTGCCGTAGAAGAAGATGTTCTTATTTGTAAAATTGCTTTGGATACCTTTGTTGAATTCCTTGCAAGAGAGGCAAACAACCTTGTCCTGAAGCTTAAAGCAACCGGAGGGTTACTGATCTCGGGAGATATTCCGCAAACAATCAGGGAGTATATCGATAAAGATAAATTCTATGATAAATTCAAGATCAGTGATAAAATGGAAGGACTGCTCAAAAACACTCCGATCTATTTGATCAAGCAAAACCACACGGCGCTAAAAGGTGCTGCATTATATACCGCTTACTATCAGAATTAAAATACAAAACTCCGAAACTTTCGGAGTTTTTTTATGGGATGATATTATTCATAGAAATAATTGGTTTTATTGATATACATCAATGAAATCTATTGGATAAGTTGGCTACATTTGCACCATTAAACAAGTAAATAACTTATTCAAATGAAAAAAATATTCTTATTAGCAGTTTTAGCTGGTGGCCTTGCATTCGGACAGTCAAAAAAAGTAGTAGCATCTGATGTTCACTGGTGGGGGTACAAAGTAGCAAAATCTGAAGCAAGCTCTCACGACGGGACTGTGAAAGTAAAATCCGGAGACATGATCATGAAAGGAAACAACCTTGTAGGAGGAAACTTTGTTTTAGATATGACTTCTATTACTTCAACTGACCTTACCGGAGAATACCAGCAGAAATTAAACGGACACCTTAAGAACGGTGACTTCTTTGAAGTTGAAAAATTCCCGACTGCTTCTTTCAAGATTACTTCTGTAAAGAAAAACAGCGATAAGATCTATAATTCTTTAGTAACAGGAAACCTTACTGTAAAAGGAAAAACAAACACAATTACTTTCCCTGCAAAAATTGCTTACAGCAAAGGAGTGGTAAGTCTGGTTTCTGATAAATTCTCTTTCGACAGACAGAAATTTGATGTTGCTTACAAGTCAACCATGCAGGATGTTTTTGTGAAAGATGACATCGATATGCTTGTAAAGGTGACTGCTAAATAATTTAATCAAAAAAAGATTGTTAAAAGTGTAGAAGTTCTACACTTTTTTTTATTTTTGTTGAATTGTAAATAAAAAAGAATGAAAAGATTACTATTGTTTGCTATGATGTGTGTAAGCATATCATTTGTTTCTGCACAGAAGAAATTTGATAAGGTTTCCAAAGTGACTTCATCGGAGATCAGGTGGTGGGGATATAAAGTTGTAAAAACTGAGGCTTCTTCGCATTCAGGGACGGTAAAGCTGAAAAGCGGGAAATTCAATTTTGATAAAACTGTTCTTGTGGACGGAGAGTTTATTATAGATATGAGAAGCATGATGGCGGGAGATGTTTCTGATGAAGATCAGATAAAGCTTACCAATGAGCTGAAAAGCACCAACTTTTTTGAAGTGAAAAAATTCCCGATCGCAAAATTCCATCTGACTAAAATTATTCCTCTGGCAAACAGTGAGTACAATTCAACAGTATACGGTGACGTTACCATCAAAGGAGTTAGAAAAACAATTTCTTTCCCTGCAAACGTATATGTAACCCAGTTTACTGTAGTAGTGGAATCTGCGAAATTCTCATTAAACAGAAGAGATTTCAAAGTGTTCTACCAGTCTTCACTGAAAGATTATTTCATCAAGAACGAAATGGACATCCAGTTCAAAGTTTCTACGGAAAAGCTGGATAACGACAACAGAGTTCCTGTAAAGAAAAAGTAAGTAAGATATACTGAAGTAAAATATATTGGACGGTTTTTATAAATCGTCCTTTTTTTATGGAAAGAATCTGATCGAATCATTTTAAATTCTTTATCATGTTTTTCTTAAATTAGTACTATGAAAATTTATGTAGTAAGCGGTCTCGGAGCAGATTTTAAAGTGCTTGAAAGACTGGAATTTCCCGAAAACTGCGAATTGGTTTTTATAGACTGGCTTATCCCTGAAAAAAACGAGCCTTTTCATTCCTATGTAGCAAGAATGGCGGAAAAAGTAGACGATTCCGAACCGTTCTGCCTGTTGGGATATTCATTTGGCGGTATTATGGTGCAGGAAATCAATAAACTGAAACCTGCACAAAAGGTGGTTATCCTGGGAAGCATTAAATCAGATAAGGAAAAATCTAAATTTATAAAGACCGGCGAGATTACAAAGCTTCCGAGGATACTTCCTGTAGGAATGTTTAATGATAAAGCCGCAAATGTCTATTCGGTAGTCAGAAAACTATTTGATCCTAAAAATCCCAGGATCCTCGAATATTTCAGGGTCAGAGATCCTTACTATCTGAAATGGTCTGTAGAAAAGGTTTCCGAATGGAAGTTTGAGGAAACACCGGAGGTTATACAGATATTGGGAGATAAAGACATTGTTTTTCCCATTAAATATTCAAAGCCGGATTACATCATCAAAGGCGGGACTCATCTTTTTCCGGCTACAAAATATAAAGAAGTATCTAAAATATTAAAGGAAGTGTTTGTTTAAAATATATAAATGAATGCTTGTTATGCTTTTTTTAAGGGGTATTTTGTAAAATTATATGTTTTTATAAAATTTATATTTAATTTTGATGGGGTAAAATATAAATTATATGAAAATTGGTTTAAAATGGATCGTTTCATTCTCTGTCATTACCCTTGTGGCATTCGGAGGATTATTCTGGAGTCCTGTAGCAGATCTTCCCAACACAGGAAACTTTCTTAGCGAAAACAAGATCGTAGGAGCAGATGTGGCCTGGATTCTTGCTGCTGCCGGACTTGTATTACTGATGACACCCGGGCTGTCATTTTTTTACGGAGGAATGGTAGGAAAGAAAAATGTAATTTCTACAATGCTCCAAAGTTTTATTGCCCTTGGTGTTATTTCCATTTTATGGGTAGTTGTCGGATTCTCCCTGTCATTTGGTGATTCTTTAGGCTTTGACATTAATGGAGTCCATTACGGAATCATAGGAAACCCGCTGAGTTATCCGTTTTTCAGCCATGTTGGGGCATTACCTCACAAAATGATGGCTTCCACTATTCCTTTCGTCCTTTTTGCCCTTTTTCAGATGAAATTTGCTGTGATTACTCCGGCTCTTATTACAGGTTCCTTTGCCGAGCGGGTACGTTTTATTTCTTATCTGCTGTTCATGGTGCTTTTCAGCTTATTCATTTATACACCGCTCTGTCATATGGTGTGGCATCCCGACGGCCTTTTGAATAAATATTTTGGAGTAAAAGATTTTGCAGGCGGAACGGTTGTCCACATGAGTGCCGGTTTTGCCGCTTTAGCAGGTGCTTTAGTGCTTGGAAACAGGAAAAACCCGCATCATGAGCCTTCCAATATTCCTTATGTCCTTCTTGGAACCGGTATGCTGTGGTTCGGGTGGTTCGGTTTTAATGCAGGTTCTGCCTTAAGTGCAAACGCCTCTGCAGCAACGGCTTTTGGAACAACTACCATTGCTTCTGCCTCTGCCATGATGACCTGGATATTCTTTGACAGGATCAACGGAAGAAGTGTTTCCGCATTGGGAGCTTGCATCGGGGCTGTTGTAGGACTTGTTGCCATTACTCCCGGCTGTGGTTTTGTAAGTATCCCGGAAAGTCTTTTTATAGGATTTGCAACAGCTATTGTTTCTAACCTGATGGTAAACTGGAAAGCTTTAAAGAAGATAGATGATACCCTGGATGTTTTTGCATGCCATGGAGTAGGGGGAATTATGGGAATGATCCTTACCGCTGTTTTTGCCCATGGCGAAAATGCCAGCCTTCTTCATGGGGGTATTGAGGTTTTTGCCCACCATATGGCCGCTTTGGTGCTTGTATCGGTTTTTACGTTTTTTGGTTCCTTGCTTTTGTATAAAATAACCAATGCGATGATTACCCTCAGGGTTTCGGAAGAGTCTGAAGAGAAAGGACTTGATATTTCCCAGCACGAAGAAAGCCTGAAATGGTAAATTAAAAAGAAACCTAATTTCAGACTGATGGTATTAATATTTTATCATGTATCTTTGTTTTCAGTGGAAATGAACAGTGATTTATGGAATCAATATCGGTTTTTGAAATTATTAAAGTAGGAATAGGCCCGTCCAGTTCACATACGATGGGGCCTTGGAATGCTGCGTCAGCATTCATCAGAATTATAAAAAGAGAAAGATCAATTGAAGAGGTAAAGGAAGTTTTCCTTGAATTCTTTGGTTCTTTAGCCAAAACGGGGATCGGGCACGGAACAGATATTGCCGGAATGCTCGGGTTGAACGGCGAAGATTTTACAACCATCAACACCTCAAAAATTGATGAAAAAATAGAGAAAATAAAAAAAGACCAGATCCTTAATCTCGGAGGAGAAAAAGAAATTCCTTTCATTTATGGGCATCATTTGGTTTTAAATATGAATAAATCCCTTGATTTTCATCCTAACGGAATGATTTTTAAGGCTGTTTTTGAAGACGGAACCGAGCTTGTCCAGGACTTTTATTCCGTAGGTGGTGGATTCATCGCCAGTCAGGAAAAAAACTCTATACAGAAGCATTGTGTGCGGACCTTATATCCATGTCATCACGGTTCGGATATTATAAAATACTGTGAAAAGCTAGGTTTTGAAAGATTTTCAGATCTGATCCTTGTCAATGAAGAAAGCTGGAGATCCCAGGAAGAAACGAGAAAGGAAGCTCTGAATATCTGGAGAAATATCAAGGAATGCATCTACAAAGGAGTAAATAAAGAAGGCGTTTTACCTGGAGGTTTAAATGTTACCAGAAGAGCTGCGGGAATCAACAGGAAGCTACTGGGAGATAAGATCTATACCAATATTGATGAATGGTTTCAGCAGGTTGTGGATGCGGAAGAGAATTTCACGAATATCAATAAATGGATTGCCTGTTTTGCACTCGCTGTCAATGAAGAAAATGCCAGCTTCGGAAGGATCATCACAGCACCTACGAATGGCGCCAGCGGAGTAATTCCGGCTGTTTTAATGTATTCACAGGCTTTTACCGAATTCACAAGTGAAGATGATATCGTAAGATTTCTGCTTGTAGCCGGGGAGATTGGAACATTATTCAAGAAAAATGCAACGATTTCTGCTGCAATGGGCGGATGCCAGGCGGAAATAGGAGTTTCTTCAGCGATGGCAGCAGCGGGGCTTACAGAAATTTTAGGAGGAAGCATAGGCCAGGTATTAATGGCGGCGGAAATTGCTATGGAGCACCATCTTGGGCTTACATGCGACCCGATCAGAGGACTTGTACAGATCCCATGCATCGAAAGAAATACAATGGGTGCCATGAAAGCAATCACAGCAGCCAATATTGCCCTTGAAAGTGATCCTGCCAAAGCAAAAGTAACATTGGATGAGGTAATTCAGACGATGTGGGAAACCGCTTTGTCCATGAGTGACCGTTTTAAGGAAACTTCAGAAGGAGGTTTGGCTATAGCAGTAAACGTTCCTGAATGTTAAGAAGCGAAAAGGCTAAATAATAAAAAGCAAAAGGGCAAAACCGGTTAATACAATCGATTTTGCCCTTTTTATTTGAATATTGTAATAATTTAGCGGATCATCAAATCATCGAATCAGCAAATTCGTCTTTTTGCCCAAAAAATTACCTTAAAATTCCCCTGATCCTGTTGGCATTGCTGATCAGCTCTTCAAGATATTCATAGTTTTCCTTTTCCAGTGCAGCCTTGAATTTTCTAAGCTGGGTGATGTGCTCATTCAGAACATCCAGTACGTTTTCTTTGTTTTGTTTAAAGATCGGGACCCACATTTCAGGATGAGATTTGGCAAGACGAACGGTGCTGGAAAAACCGGAACTGGCAAGCTGGAAAATAGTTTCCTCCTCACGTTCTTTTTCCAGAACAGTATTGGCCAGAGCATAGGATGTAATATGGGAAATATGGGAAATATAAGCCGTATGAATGTCATGGTCCTCAGCATTCATGTAGATAAGATGCATATCCAGACTTTCTGCCACTTTTTCGGCTAACTGAAGCGCATCGGCCGCAGATTCTTCCTTATTGCAGATTACCCCGGCCTTTCCGGTAAAACTTTCGGAAACGGCAGATCCGGGACCGTTGTTTTCTGTACCCCACATCGGGTGGAAGGCTACGAACCTTGAACGCTTAGGATGATCTTTCACGGCATTTACAATTCCGGCTTTGGTAGATCCGGCATCCATCACAGTCTGTTTATCGGATATAAGATCCAGCACTCCGGGCAGTAGCTTTCTGGCTGCATCCACAGGAACGGCAATAATAATAAAGTCGGCATTTTTAACGCCGTATTCGAGATCTGTACCTGCATCAATAATATTAAGGCTCAACGCTTCACTGATATGCTGCTGGTTATTATCAATTCCGTAGATGAAATCTGCAATGCCTTTTTCCCTTAACTTTAAAGCCATTGAGCCCCCGATTAACCCTGTACCAATAATACTTATTTTCATCTTTTTAATTTTTTAAAATAAAGTTTCAGTAAAAATACATCAAAGATTAATAACAGGAAAAACGGTTGTAAATAAAGACTTTACAGCCGTTTTATGATTTTTTGGTAATGAGGTAAAAAGCAGTAAAAAGCGAGGTTTAGCAAAAGTAAGGTTACTAAAACGTTACTTTTAAATATTAGAAACAATCGTTTTAAAATACTGTAATTCAGCTTTCTGCATAGTTTTTCATATTGTTCCGTAGCTCGCATAGGTTTAATTTTATCATTAAGAATTGTGAGTATGGAAACGACAAAAAAATCAACGTTTAAGGTTCTTTTCTACCTTAAAAAGAATGCCCCGAAGAAGAACGGGAAAGTTACGCTTATGTGTAGAATTACCGTAAACGGTAATCAGTCTGCATTCAGTACCAAGCTGGATATTTCTGCATCAAATTGGGATTTGAAGTACGGCAGGGTTTTAGGAAAAAGCCGAGAAGCCCAAGATGTTAACGGCAAGCTTGATAAAATCCGTTTGGGTATTGAGGAATGCTATTCCAAAATTCTGAAGAACGAAGGAGCTGTAAACAGTGCTAAACTTAAAAATGCTTTTCTCGGTATGGAAAGCGGAGAAATGACCTTTTTCAAGTTTTATGAACAGTTCTTATCTGACTATGAGAAAAAAGTCAATAACGGACTTAGGGTAAATGGCACACGCAGTAAGTACAAAACACTTTTGAAGCATCTGCGAAATTTTGCACTTACAAAATACGGATATTCTGACTTATCATTCAATGACCTTACATCTAATTTTGTACAGGACTTTGATTACTACCTGCGTGACGAACAAAGCTTGACACATAACACGATTTGGCTGTATATGATTGGCTTTACCACGCTTTGCCGATTGGCAATGAGCAGAAAGCATCTTGCTTTTAATCCGTTCAGCGAGTACAAGAATACCAAAAAGGACAAAGACAGAGGTTATCTGTTGCGGAACGAGTTGGAACAGTTTGTAACGTTCAACTGCGAGAAAAAGAAAGACGAATTGGTCAAAGACCTATTTGTTTTCAGTTGCTTTACAGGTCTTTCCTATTCAGATATGAAAAGACTTAGAAACAGCAATATTCAGGATTTCTTTGACGGTAACCAGTGGATTATCATACGTAGGAAAAAAACAGCCACATCGTCAAACGTGATGCTGTTGGATATTCCCAAAATGATTATCGAAAAATATGCAGGATTTTCAAAAGACGGAAAGGTATTTCCTGTACCATCAAATACAGTCTGTAATGATAGCCTAAAGAGAATATCACAACTGATTGACTGCCTGAAAGAAAAGAAAGTAACCTTTCACTTGGCACGCCATACGTTTGCCACGCTGTTTTTGAGCGAGGGAGTTCCGTTAGAGAGTTTGAGCAAAATGTTAGGGCATAAAAACATTGCCACAACGCAAATTTATGCCAAGATACTCAACGAGAAAGTAGGTAAGGATATGCAAAAAGTATCACACAAATTTAAGAGGATGGAGCAGTCTTTTGTGGCTCAATTATAAAACCCAGTAAAGCAATTTAAAAAAGTCAATGTTATCTACATTGGCTTTTTTTGTACTTTAGCTATTAGAAAAAATGCTTCAAATAATGGCGGATATAAGACAAAAATATATTTCACTAATTCAGAATAGAAGTGAAGAAAATAAAAAAGCATTGACACTTTTATTTTCACAAGGATTATTTGGCAACTGCGTTTCTATATTAAGACAAGAGTTGGACTCTTTTATCAGAGTAATGTATTTAGGTAGAATATCCGATTTCGATGAACGAGAAAGAATGATGAACCAGACTTTGTCAGGAGAGAAATGGACAGTTTTAACATCAAATAACAAATGGAAACAAATCACAGATAAAGATATGGTTGAGAAGGCAAATGAATTTTATGGGTATATTCAATATGTATATAAATTTGGTTGTGCTTCCATTCATTTGTCAGATTTCCACAACTACACGGCTCAAAACCCCTTTGAAAAACTCAATGATACGGAGAAATATGATATAAAAAACTATCTTAATACATATCATAATTATCCTATTGAAAAGGAATTGACTGTTGAAAATATATCAGACTATATTCCTAATGTCTTTGAAAAAATTTCATCAAATTTGACTTGCTATTTTAGTAGTATATTAAATAATAGAATGATAGAAATGTAATAATACCAAAGCCCACTGCCTAAAGCAGTGGGCTGTTTCTTTAATTGACCGATACGCTTACAATTTCACACAATCAGCTAACTCTGGTAGTTATCTTCCAACACCTTGATAATATCGCTTTCACGGAAAAGGATTTTTCGTTCGAGCTTGATAAAAGGTATCAGTCCGTCATCACGATACTGTTGCAACGTCCGTTTGCTAATGTGGAGCATCTCGCAAACCTGTTCGCCTGACAGATAGATTTCCCCTTTCAAAAGTGGGTGGAAATATTCTCTGATATACAGCAGTTCATTTTTGATGCCTACCACAGCTTCGAGCAAAGCAAGCATATCCTCGTTTGAATTTCCAATCTGTTTCATTTCTTTTGCTTTTTTAACGGTCGCTCTCCCTGCATAAATAATTCCACTTCGGATAATCTGAAATATGTTTTCCGATTGATTTGCGTTGCTCCAAGAATGCCCTTTGCCCTGTATGTCTGCAAAGTTCTTTTGCTAATGTTCAGTAGTTGACAGGCTTCCTGTTGGTCGAGCCATTTTGTTGCCTGTTGCAATGCTTTGTAGGGTGCGGTCATTTCCGCAATTAGATTGGAAACTTCCTTTACTTCCCTATGCAATGCTTTTAAAATCTGAATGTCTAAAACTGTTATTTCCATATCTGAATCATTTAAACCTCGAAAATAAAAGCTATTTACATAGGTCGTTCCAATGTTGCCGTCAGAGGTAGCGTTTGGCGTTCAGATGTAAAATACTCGGCTACAATCCCAACTTTGGCTTATTGTTTTTCTGGAGAGCTTGTTGCGGTTTGATTGCGTTGTCTGTCTTCAAGGCATGCTTATTGTTTTTCTGTACAATCTGACTTTTTTCATCGTTTTTGAAATCCGAAAGCATAATCGTTTTTGTTGCACCTATTATACTTTCAGGTTCGGTAGTCTGTTTTTGTTGTTCAACACGCTTGCCACCGAACAGCTTGTCCAGACCTAAGCCCTTTGTATCTTTGAATTGACGTTTAAAGTTGGTAATGAAATTGGAAATCGGGTCGCTATGCTTATCGACCTGCATCAAAGGAGTGTTCTTTTTCTTCTCGGATAGCTCGTTTTCTTTACGCTCTTTTTCGGTAATTGTTTTTTGTGCCATAGGTTCAAAATTTCCCACAATTTAGAACACAAGAGAATGTATTATTTTCATTTGGCATTACGTGGCAGTATTTGGCTTCTGTTGGCACAAATAGGAATGGAAATTAATCCTTAAAACACTTTAAATTTTCCTCGCAAAGCCCTCACTCGTTTAAAGAGTTTTGTACGGATAAAGGAAAGCATACCAAAAACAACCTGTCCTTAACCTTTACGTGTTTTTTGTATCCTTTCTTTGATTGGAATGGATTAAAAAATGAACAAAAAGGTAGCAAATGTAAGTCGGACAGCCACCGCACCACCCAACCAAAAGACTACGGCATAATGGCAGTGCAAATATGGTGGCTTCGCCCAGTTGTTGTGTGATTGCCCTGCCACCCTTCGGGATTTATTCCGTTTCCTTTTGGTTTTCCGCTTGTCCGACTTGATTGAATGGCTTTCTTTTTTTTCTGTTTTTTTGTTTTGAAAAATAATTTTAAGAGGGAGCAACGCACCACGCCCGAGACCGCACCACAATCAAAACAACGGTTTGTGCTTATCGTTGTAGATTTCGCTAATCAAATCCGCGAACTCCTGAAAGTGGTATTCGATAATGTTGTCCAGATAGGCATAAATTGTCAACTTGTCGATACCCATAATACTTGTCAGCTTGTTAAATGTTTCGTGGTGTTCCTGCCGTACATAGACCGATTTCCCCCTACTTGCAGTACTGTTCGGAATTTTAAAGAACTGTCCGCAGTAGTCCTGTTTGGTCAGCTTCTTTGGCTTGGAGGTACTTTTTTTCGTGCTGTTCGCTGACGGTTTAGTTTGTTCCATTTCTGTTGCTATTTTCTCGGGTTCTTCCCCTGCCATTACACGCATAATAGCTTCCTCATCTACTTCGGGTTTGGCAAAGTCTTCCCGATGTGTTGCTCCTTGTTGTTCCGTCAAAGGTTGTTTCTTTTCATCAGTTAGGAAATTTTCAATAGAAAAATCCTCTTTTTCGGGTTGCTGATTTTTGTTTTCTTCGTGTATCATATCTCTAAATTTTAATATTATATCCAATTAGCTGTTTGGCTAGCTAAGCAGTCAGTTGTATGTACGATTGCACCTATATAACAACCTATCTACCTATGCACCTGCATACCCTTAATTAGCTGTTTCGTTAACTGAAAAGTGTATAATTCGTCTGCATTCAATCACGCAGATTTGCTGTCGGGATTTATGCTGTTCAGTTATTTAATTAGGGCATAACCAATCAGCCAGCTAACCAGTTACAAAGGAAATAAAAGCAATTCCAATCCTCATAAAGGTGGTACTATTTGGCGTTTATTGGCTTTGTTTGGCGTGATTGTAAGTCGTTGTTATTCAGATGGTCTTATCGAACTTTGTAACGAAAGCGATTAGCTTTTTCAGCTAACTCCAATCCGTTTGCAAAACGGATTTTTCTGAACTCCTGTTCAGAGCAAGTTATCTCTTGAGGTCCTCGAAATAAATTTCAGCATCTCAAGAGCACTTGCCCTTGCAGGGGCTGGAAACGGCTCCGAAGTCGCTCGTTTATGTAAAATTAAAATTAGATTATTATGGAAGAGAAAAACAGAAAACAGATTATGAAATCAGGAAGAAAACCAAAGATTGACCCTGCGGTTCATCGGTATTCCATCAACCTGAATGCGGAGGACAATGCGAAATTTCTTGCCCTCTTTGACCAGTCAGAAATGAAAGTAATTGCTCATTTTATTACGGCTTGCATCTTTCAGAAGACAGTAAAGATCGTTAAAATTGATATGGATGCAATAGAATATCACGAAAAGCTGACCCGATTTTTTAGTCAGTTCCGAGCAATCGGAACAAATTATAATCAGATTGTGAAGATATTGTACCGCAATTTTTCAGAGAAAAAAGCAGGAATGTACCTTTTTAAATTGGAAAAAGAAACCATCGAATTGGTACAAGTTACTAAAGAAGTTATCCGTTTGACACAGGAATTTGAAGAGAAGTATTTGAAAAAAGAGTAAAGTTATGATTGCAAAAATCGGAAAGGGAAGCAATATGTACGGAGCGATTTTGTACAATCAACAAAAAGTAGATAAGGAAAATGGAGCGGTTCTGTTGCTAAACAAGATACCCGATACGGTGGACGGTAAATATTCTGTAGCCTATTTTAATAAATGCTTTGAGCCGTATTTATCGGCAAATATCAAAACGGAAAAGACAGTAAGGCATATTTCACTGAACCCAGATCCTTCGGATAAGGTCAGCGATGAACAGTTTACCGAAATGGCTCAGGAGTATATGGAGCGTATGGGCTACGGCAATCAACCTTACATAGTTTTCAAGCATACGGACATTGACCGCACACATATCCATATCGTCTCGACCTGCGTGGGCATTGACGGCAAGAAAATTTCCGATGATTACGACCATTCACGCTCAATGACTATTTGTCGGGATTTGGAAACAAAACACAATCTGCAAAAGGCTACCGACCAGGAGCAGAAACAAACGAATAAAGTTTTCAAGCCTGTAAATCATAAAAATGGCGACATCAAAAGCCAGATTGCTTCGGTAATACGGCATCTACCAAAGTATTATACTTTTTCAACTTTGGGTAGTTACAATGCTTTACTATCACTTTTCAATATCACTGCGGAGGAAGTCAAGGGCGAGCGGAACGGACAACCTGTAAACGGGTTGGTGTATGTGGCATTGGACGAGAACGGAAATAAGGCAAGTAATCCGTTTAAAGCATCGCTTTTCGGGAAAGATACAGGCGTTGCACAACTGCAAAAACACTTTAAGCAGTCCAAAGAGAAAATGAAAACCACGCC
This sequence comes from Chryseobacterium oranimense, assembly GCF_900129755.1. Taxonomy (GTDB): domain Bacteria; phylum Bacteroidota; class Bacteroidia; order Flavobacteriales; family Weeksellaceae; genus Chryseobacterium; species Chryseobacterium oranimense. The sequence continues at coordinate 5,698 of NZ_FQWT01000005.1, read as the reverse complement.
TGTAAGGTCTGTTCTGAAAAATATGGTGGAGCTTGCCATACATACCACAAGCAACGAAACAGATTTTAAAAAGCAGTTGACCGAGCAGGGTATTAATGCAGTTGTAAGACGTAATAGTGAAGGACGAATTTACGGTATGACCTTTATTGACCACGAAAGTCGAACCGTTTGGAACGGCTCACAATTAGACAGAAACCTTTCAGCTAATGTATTCAATGATTGGTGGAATAACGGAAATAAACCCGAATTGAAAATACAGGATAACTCTGTTTCCAAAACAAACCCTATGGATAACCTGCCGACAAAAGACCTATTTGAATTTATCTCACAGGAACATTCACCTAATTCTGATTTAGGATTATTCAGCCTGTTACCTGATGCACAAGGCGAGGACTACGAAGAAGAGCAGTTTGCCAATCGGATGAAGAAAAAGACCAAGAAAGGCAGGAGATTGTAAAATATTTATTTTCAAAAACTATATGTGAATTACTTGTTTTTAAGCTTATTTAAGGTTTCTTCAATCATCTCCATACGTTTTTTTACTTTTTCCGCAGAAGCATCTAAAGTATAGCCTTCTTCCATTAGTTCTTTTATGAGCAACATTTTTTTGATGTTCTCGTAATTATATCGTCTGTTTTTACCTTCTTCTTCGGTTAGGCTTTCTATGATTCCTTTCTCTTCCCAATAACGTATTTGCCTTGTCGGAATGCCTGTTATTTGGGCAACTTCCCCAATTCCAACAACTAATTTATCTAAAAAATCAAAGTCAAAAGACAAGTCTTTACTATTTTCTGATTTGCTCATTTTGTAAATTATTTACAATTAATGTTGCAAATATAAAATATTCGTCTTTATTTTGCAATTGTAAATTATTTACAATTATTGGTAATTAAAAACAATAAAAGCATGAAAAAGACAGTTTTAATTTTATCGGTAGTATTAACCGCACTAACAATTTCTATGATGACAACAAAAGTGAATGCACAAAAGACTGACTTGAAAATCGTTTCATTGACAGAAACACAAGTCTATTTAGATGAGTTTAAAAAGTTCGTTGAAGTTCCTAAAGAGTATCTTTTTCATTCCGTTAGTAAAGTGAAAGCAGATAATATTTCAGCTTATTTGTTCCGTTTTGAAAAACAGGAAAACAAAGGTTTAGGTGGGGAATATTTTTCGTTTTTAATTTCAGAAGACAAGCAAATTTTAGGTTTTACGAATATGAATAAAAAGTATTCGGATACAAAAATGATTTCCAAAGCTGAAACTGAAAAAATTGCTAAAGAATTTCTTCTAAAAATGGATAAATCATTGGCAAATGATTTGAAAAATCTTTGGATAGAACGACACGACGAAGAAATTTTGGTTAATGGTCAAAAAACTGTTTTGGCAGGAATGAAATACAAATGTTATCGTCCTTCCCAAAAAGATTATGCTTGGGTAATTGTCGGATTTGATGGCTCGGTAATGACTTTTGAACGCAAAATAAAATGGAATAATAGCGAACAGAAACGAATTACAGAAAAATGGCTTCACGATAGTTGGCTGAAAGAACAAAAAATATGGGTTCAGTCAGAAGAAGAAATTCTAAAAAATATGGTAAAAAAAACCTTTGTAAACGGTGCTTTGAATGAATTGAATACAGAAGCAATGCGACAAGGTTTTCATCCTGATTTTGCCATTTTGATAGCGAAAGACGATAAGCTGAACCGTTTGTTTCTGAATGATTGGATAAATGTTGTAGAGCAATACAAAAATTCGGAAGAACAAGTTAATTCGGGTGTTCGGAATTTGGAATACACGATAAAAGTTTTAGAAATTACAAGAAAAACAGCGGTTGTAAAAACCGAATTTTTCAGAAACAAAGAAATTGTCATTACCGATTATCTTTCATTTATCAAATTTCCTGATGGTTGGAAAGCTGTTGGAAAAATCTCGCACGAACATATTCCTAATCCATTAAATCTAAAATTTTAAAAGCGAAAAATTATGAGAACATCAATTTTAATCTTCCTGACATTTTTAAGTATGAACATTCTACAAGCACAAACAAAAGAAAAATCGGCACTTATTCTGATTGAAACCCAAAACGAATGGATGCACATAGACGGAAAATTGAGAAAATTATTGGTAAAAGACGAAAAAATAATGCTCAATTCGATTACTAATATTGAAAAAGCTGTTGCGTTTGCTCGAAAAAACGGTATTCCTGTCATTCACGTAGGATTGCGTTTTGAGAAAGGTTATCCCGAGTTAGCCAACGGAAAAAGTGGCTTACGAAAAGCAATTCCGAATGCCGGAACTTTTCCGATAAACGAATTTGGTTCGCAATTTTATGAAACCGTGAAACCAATTGAGGGCGAATTTGTGGTTACAGGTCGTGTCGGTGCAAGTGGTTTTACAGGCTCAAATTTGGATGCTTATTTGAGAAACAACAAAATAGAAAATATTTATTTGGTTGGATACGCTACACACGTTTGCGTGGAAAGTACGTTGCGTGACGGACACGAAAGAAGTTACAATACGTATGTAATTTCAGATGCGACTTCTGCTTTTAATCAAACGCAACAATCGTACTTTTTAAGTGAGATTATTCATCATTTTGGCGAACATTTGACAACGAAAGAGTTTGTCGGAGAATAAAGATTTAAAAATGACATTGTAATTTATTATATTTTAATATGAAAGTTTATTCCATAAAAGACATTATTCCAGAAGTAAAACAATTCACCCAATATTATGTTGGAGTTTTTGAAGACACACCTGACCCTGAAATTGAATGGCCTCACAGACACGCTTTTTATTCGTTGGTTTGGTTTACTAAAGGAAGCGGAATAAACGTAATTGATTTTGACGAGCACGAAATTTTGCCAAATAGAATTTTCGCAATCAATCCGAAACAGGTACACAATTGGAATTATTCTTCTGATAGTTGCGGATACACTTTACTTATTGATGAACCATTTGCGAAACACTTAAATATTGATTTTTCATTTCCGTTCGTTGACTTGCAAAAAGACGACTTGCAATTTATTGAAGAAATTTTTAAACGAATGTTGTCAGGAAAAAATCAACTAACAGCAATTCCTTATTTATTTTCACTTTTGAACAATTCAAGAGCATCAAGAATAAATAACACGATTACAAAATTTAAAAAATTGGTCAGTGAAAATTTAGATAAAAACCTCACAATCGAACAATATGCCGAAAAAATAGGGGTTACTATTGAAATTTTCAATCAGACTTGCAAAGCTGAAACTGGATTTACTGCAAAGCAACTTCAATTAGATGTAAAAATCACCGAAGCAAAAAGATTATTGTTATACTCTTCTTTAAACTCAAGTGAAATTGCTTTTAAATTGGGATTTGAAGATAATTCCTATTTTTCACGAATTTTCAAAAAGAAAACCGATTTTTCTCCTGCCGAGTTTCGGGAAAAGTACCACAAAAACGAAAAGAAGTCCTAACACTGTCCCTCAATGTTGTTGTTCCTTTGCTTAAAAATTAAAAAGGAATGAAAAAAACAAACATTGAAATTATCAAAACCTACTTTGACCACTTTCTTAAAGGCGACAAAGAAAAAGTATTTGAAATGTTGAGCAATGAAGTTGTTTGGTCTGTAAAAGGTTCAGATAACGTTCCAACCGTTGGTCAAAGAAAAGGTATCGAAGAAATTAATTCGTTTATTGAAAATTTTCAGGCAAATTTTCAGCCCAAAGATTTTAATATTCTCTATTATTTTGAGCAAGAAAACAAAGTATTTGCAATAGGAAACTTTACCCATTTTGTGATTCCGACACAACGAGAAATTTCCAGTGATTTTATGATAGAGTTCGTTGTTGAAGATGGTAAAATATGTAGTTACAAAATTTTAGAAGACTCTTATGCACTTTATTTAGCTTTCAAATAATCAAATCATATGCCTCATATTACACTTAACAAAACAGAATATCACTATCAACAATCAGGAAAAGGAAACCCTGTGATATTTGCCCACGGGCTTTTTGTAGATAATACCATTTTCAAATATCAGATAGAAGAACTCAATAAAAAATTCACTTGTTATTCCTTTGATATGCCTGCCCACGGAAAGTCAACTTATGATGAAAATGGTTGGTCATTAGATGATATAGTAGAAGATTTTCGATTATTCATACTTAAAAAGAATCTGCATAGCGTGATATTGATTGGTCAATCTCAAGGAGGAATGGTTTTTATGCGTTTAGCATTTAAATATCCCGAATTAGTGTCTAAATTAATTCTCATAGGAACAAGTGCCAGAGCAGAATATACACATAGAATTCCTTTTTGGCAAGATATGGTTATTACATTCAGAAACGGGAATGTAATAGATTTTAAAAACCGAATGGAATTGATTCAGAAAAATATTGTTTCAAATCATTTTATCAAACATTTCCCTTTAGATAAAGCAGAAGAATTAGCAATAATGCAGAGACAAAATCCCGTTGCTATGGCTCTTGCTACTGAAACCGCCGTTTTAAACAGAACTAATGTATCGGCATTGCTTCCTAATATTTTATGCCCTACACTCATCTTATGCGGACAAGATGATACTGCAACCCCACTGGAAGTATCTACAGAAATCAAGAAAAATATTAAACATAGTGAAATGTTTATAATTCCGAATGCTGCACATCATATCCCTTTAGAAAATCCTAAAGAATTAAACCGTCTAATAATTAATTTTTTGAAATGAAACACATCTTTATCTCCATATTACTATTAGGCTTTAGTATAGAAGTATTTTGTCAAACCGAAATAACAAATAAAATGCAATCAAACAGATATGAGCGAGGTTGGAAAAAACTCAAGGAAATTGATGGAGAAGCAGGTGAAAAAGTAATTGAAAGCCTGAAAGATATTTCTCCTGAATTAGGAATATATATTATTGAATACGCTTTCGGAGATATTTATGCCAGAGAAGGATTGGATTTAAAATCCAAAGAAATAGCAGTTGTGGCTTCATTAATAGCAATGGGAAATGCCAAACCTCAATTAAAAGTCCACATCAACGGAGCTTTAAATACAGGAAGTTCCATCAACGAATTGAAAGAAGTCATTTTGCAAATGTCAGTATATTCTGGCTTTCCGAGTGCCATTAACGGAATGAATGCTTTGAAAGAAGTATTGGAAGAAAGACAAAAGCAAGGAATAAAAGATGAAATCGGAAAATCGGCAACCATTTCTAACCAAACAGACAGATTAAAATTAGGAGAAAAAGAATTATCAAAATTGGATAGTTCACAAGTAGAGAGATTGAAAAATACTTACAATGAGTTTTCGCCCGAATTAGTAAAATTCATATTGGAATACGGTTATGCAGACATTTTTTCAAGAGACAATTTAAGTGAGAAATATCGCCAAATTGCAACAATTTCAGCACTTGCAGCTTTAGGGACTGCAGAACCACAACTAAAATTCCACATCAACGCAGGTTTAAATATTGGACTTACCGAAACAGAAATAAAAGAAATAATGCTTTTGATGACAGTATATTCAGGCTTTCCATCAGCAATTAACGGTACAAATATTCTGAAAGAGGTGATTTTAGAAAGAAGTATCAACAGGTAAAACTATATTTTTTTTCACTATCAAACGGATAAACACACAAATGAGTAATATTCCTTCATAAAACATTGTTTTTCAATATGTTTTTATAAGAATACAAAAACTCACCTCT
>NZ_FQWT01000004.1 GCF_900129755.1 Chryseobacterium oranimense | reverse complement strand
ACAGCACCCACAATCTGGAATAAAGCCGCTCCGGGAGCATGCGTTACTTCAAGTTTTACCGCAGAAGAAATATACTCGCCACAGTCCCAGAAACTCAGATAATGCTCCATGGTGGAGCCGTATGTAATGAGTGCAATGGTAAAAATCACCCATCCTAAAACGGTGTTCCACTTTTTAAAAGACCAGTTTTTCATATACTATGTAATTTCAATACATAGTAAGACAACCCAGATCGGGGAATTATTACATAGGTATACAAAAATCATTTTCAGTTTAAATTTCCTGTTCCCAATCAATTATGATTCGGTTTCCTGTTATTCCTGTATCCCTGATGTTTTTATTGAAAAATTCTGTATTTTTTTAAACGCAAAGCTTTTTTAGAGAGTGCTAAATTGTAAGAAGGCAAAGGTATCGACTGCATCGCTGATGAAGCTGAATGGATAAAAGGACGCTTAACCAAATCAACAAAGCTAATCTGCTACTGTTCTTGTTTTATACCACAACTAATTTCTTAATTTCTTAATTTCTTAATTTCTTAATTAATACGTATTATTCAATCCTCCGTCCAAAGGAATACTCGCTCCGGTAAGATAAGCTGAATAATCTGATGCTAAAAAGGCTGCCAGATGACCATACTCTTCAGTTCTTCCCAATCTTTTCATAGGAATTTTATTTTCTCTTGCCTTTTTTATTTCGTCCTGAGACTTTCCGGTCTGCTGGGATTCATGGCGGATAAGATTCTGAATACGTTCAGTATCAAAATATCCTGTGAGAATATTGTTAACGGTAACCTGATGCTGTGCCACTTCAATGGACAGGGTCTTCGCCCAGGCTATTACCGCTGACCGGATAGAATTTGAAAGTGATAAATTATGAATCGGTTCCTTTACAGAAAGTGAAGAAACATTGATGATGCGTCCGTGTTTCTGCTTTATCATATGAGGCAGAGCCAGCAATGTGGTTTCGCACACGGTTTTAAAAAGTAAATCAAATGCTTTTTGGTAATCATCCACCTTTTTATCCAGTGCCGGGCCCGGTTCCGGACCATTGGTATTGTTGATCAGAATATCTATAGAATGACTGCTGAAATATTCAGAAATAATTGTTCTGTAGGCTTCAAAATTGGAAAAATCGGCTACCAGATACCGATGCTTCTGATGAGGACCGACGATAGGCAATGAAGATACTATATTTTTCAGTTTGGCTTCGTTGCGTGCCATTACGGTTACATTAGCCCCACATTTGGCGAGTTCTAAAGCTATTCCCGCTCCTATTCCCTGGGTAGCTGCTCCTACCAAAGCATTCTTTGAAAAAAGTTCAATATTCATAAGTCATGTGTATTGCTGATTGATGAATATAAATGTAGCAAAAAAGCTTTACATTCCGGTTAAATGTTCTTTTATGATTATTGGGGCAGTGCAGGCGGTATTACTGTTTCCGGTTTTGAAGAAAGAGTATGCAGAAATGCTTCCAGCTGTGCAATTTCTTCATCAGTAAGTTCCAGCAGCCTTACAAAACCAGATTTTTCAGAAGTCAGTGTTATTCCCTCGTGAATTGTTGTCCGTTTTTGGGAATGCTCAGGATTTCCTCTGCTGTAAAACCGGATTACTTCCGTAAGGGTTTTCATAGATCCGTTATGCATCCAAGGGCCTGTTCTTGTTACTTCACGCAATCCCGGTACACGGAATTTCCCGGCATCTGCCGGATTTTTGGTCACCAGATACCGGCCCGGATCTTCTTCTTTTGATCCCAAAAGAGAGGTTCCTACATTTTCAAACTGGTTATTGGAAAAATAACCGGAACTGTGGCAGTTCATGCATTGCGCTTTGGTACGGAAAAGATGAAGCCCCATCAGCTCATCATCAGAAAAAACTGCGGCATTCCCGTCGATAAACTGATCAAATCTGGAAGTTCCGCTTCTGACTGTTCTTTCAAAAGCAGCTATAGCTTTGGCAATGCGGTCCTTTGAAACGGTTTTATCTCCAAAAGCTCTTTCAAATAGAAGTTCATATCCTTTGATCTTCGCAATTTTCCCGGCTGCAAGATCAATATGCCCGTTCATTTCCCTCTCGTCCCGGATCGGCATTTCCGATTGCTCTTCAAGGGATGCAGCGCGGCCATCCCAGAACAAGGTGCGTGCATAGGCTACATTCAGGATGCTCATCGCGTTTCTGGTGCCCAGCTGCCTGTTGTGCCCGAAAGAAAAAGTCCGGTTATCGCACCAGCCGAGTTCAGGATCATGGCAGGAAGCACATGCAATCTGATCGGATTTGGAAAGCCGGGGATCGTAGAAAAGGGTCTTTCCCAGTAATGCTTTGTCTTCTGAATAAGGATTATCTTTTGGAAACTGAATGTCCGGCAGATGACCTATGTCAGAGAAATAAGGTCGGGCTTCGGGGTCCAGAACCGGTTTTGGCCATTTGGAAGAATCCCCGGAAGAATATAATTCCCTCAATCTGGCAAGAAATGAGATTCTCTCTTTCGTTTCTTTCCGGACACTGTTACTGAAGCAGTTGTTCAAAAGAGAAACGGTAAGAAATACAATTAATATCCAGCTCAGGACATTTTTCATGGGTAGCAGCTTTTGGGCAAAAATAAAGAAATCTGCCAAATAGTTTTTAAAATTGATTGGGAAGATTGGGCTTTGGAGTCAGAATTGTCTTTCTTTTCCTCTGAATATCAGTTAAAAAAATCTAAAAAGCAGTTTCTGGCATAAATATTATTGTATATTAAGTAAATACACCAAGATGGAAAATATGTTACAAAATATAAACCTGATACACCGGTATTTATCTCTCAGCATAGCCAATGAATTTGATCTAAATATTGACCTGGAAGATGAATATACCTTTACACAGAATATTGTATCGAAAAAAACGATTATAGCGGCTACGTTTACAAATAAAATACTGGTTTTTCCTGAATTGAAATTATTTTTATCCGCACTGATTTCCGAAATCAATAACGGGAAGTGTACCGTTGATTTTATCCGTGAAAGGATCAGGTATTTTGAAGGAATAAAGCAGCAGTCCTTCCGAAGAATTGTTTAAGCATAAAAAATCCCTACAGTTGATGTAAGGATTTATAATTCATATGGCCGCCAATTATCCGGCCTGTTTATTTCTGTAAATATTTAGCAACCTTTTCCTCCAGATCATCCAGATTAAACGGCTTTGCCACGTAGTCATCCGCCTGCGCTTCTTCTGCCAGCCTGACAATATCATTATTGGCCGTTACATAAATAACGGGAATCGAACGGAATTCTTCATGGCTTTTCAAAAGCTGAGTCGCCTGCACACCTCCTATTTTTGGAATCCAGTTATCCATAAGAATAACATCGGGCTGAAATTTGGAAACTTTTTCCAAAATATCATGAGATGTTTCTGAAATTTCGACCTGATACCCATTCTCTTCAAAAATGATGGTAATAACCTCTAAAATTGTTGTATCATCATCAAAAATCAAAATCTTCTTTGTACTCATATTCTTTCTATTTAAATCTTAATGTTTTATACTTTTTTATAGCTGATTGATATAGTCGGCCAGATTATCCGGCTTAATAATTAAGTCATAGTCTACTTCCTGCAGGGCATGTCTGGGCATATAATCCACTTCCGCAGTCTCGGGTTCCTGGATCCAGACTTTTCCTTTATTTTTCTTGATAAATCCCAAACCTTCCACTCCATCGGCATTGGCCCCTGAAAGGAGAACTCCCACCACATTTTCACCATAGATTTCTGCGGCGGATTTAAAGGTGACATCAATGGAAGGACGCGAATAGTTCATTTTCTTTGAAAAATCCAGCGACATCATATTTTTGTTTTCGAACAACAGGTGATAATCTGCGGGAACCACATATACTTTATTGTTCTCAATTTCTGTTTTATCATCAATTTCAACCACCTCGATGGAAATAAACTGCTGCAGCAATGTCTGCAAAATATTGGTGGAATAAGCCTTACGGTGCAGGATAAGAACAATAGGAAAAGCCAGATCGGTCTTTAGTTTTTTAAGCATTTCAAGAATAACCTGAAGGCTTCCCGCAGATCCTCCTATCACAATTAATTCTGTCTTTGTATTGGCTGTTTCCATGATCAAACGTATTACATATGTTCTGCTTTCTTCCAGATTCTCTGGTCGTCTACCTGATGATAATTCCTGTCCAGCCTGGAAAACCTGAGGGTTTCTTTTGCGCCGAGTGCGAGGTAACCTAAATTTTCAAGGCTGTTATCAAAAAGTTTAAAGACCCGTTCCTGTAATCCTCTGTCAAAATAGATCAGCACATTTCTGCAGATAATCAGCTGAAAACTGTTAAAAGAACTGTCCGAAACCAGATTATGGGTAGACAGGATGAGTTTTTCCTGCAGGCTCTTATCAAATCTTACACTGTCATAATTGGCCGTATAATAATCGGAGAAGTCCTTTTTACCCCCTGATAAAATATAGTTTTCAGAGTAAGTTTTCATCTGATGCAATGGAAAAACTCCTGAGCGTGCAGTTTCCAGAACAGACGGATTCAGGTCTGTGCCATATATCAGTGATTTGTGGTACAGATTGGTTTCTTTAAGCAATATGGCCATTGAGTATGCTTCTTCTCCGGTAGAGCAGCCTGCCACCCAGATCCTTATAAGCGGATAGGTTCCCAGCTGCGGCAAAATTTTCTCCCTGAGCGCTTTGAAAAAATGCGGATCGCGGAACATTTCCGTGACATTCACCGTTATTTCTTCCACGAAACGTTTCAGGTAGTCCGGATCGTTGAGGATGGTATACCGGAGTTCTGCAAAGCTGGTAAACCTGTCGATCAGGCAGATGCGGTTTACCCGGCGCTTAAAAGAGGCCCGGCTGTATTCTGAGAAATCATAGCCGTACATCTCATAAACATCTTTTATCAGGTATTCTACTTCTTCATCTTTTACAATACTCGGCTCCAGCATTATGAAAGTTTTTCTATGGCGGTGATCAGCTGGTCTACGTCAATCGGTTTAGACACATAATCCTGTGCTCCCGCATCGAGACATTTCTGGCGGTCTTCCGGCATGGCCTGCGCCGTGACAGAGATCACAGGAATCTGGCTGATAGACGGAGTATTTCTTATCGTTTTTATGGCTTCATACCCATCCATTTCAGGCATCATCATATCCATAAGAACCACGTCTATTTCATTTTCTTTTAACATCTGAATGGCTACCTGAGCGCTGGTACAGCTTTCTATCTGATATCCGCGGGATTTCAGGGTCAGCTTAAGTGCAAATATGTTCCGTGGATCATCGTCCACAATTAAAATTTTCTTATTCATCATTTAACTTTCATATAACCATACACGCAGTAAAGACAATAACTGATCAATATCCACAGGCTTCGAAATATAGTCTGAAGCACCTGCCTCGATACATTTTTCACGGTCCCCGATCATCGATTTTGCTGTAATGGCAATGATGGGAAGCTTTTTGAAAGCAGGCATTTTCCTGATTTCCCTGATGGTTTCATAGCCATCCATTTCAGGCATCATCATATCCATTAAAATAACATCTATATCTTTGTGCTCCCCTATTTGCTGCAGGGCATGTTTCCCATCCATGGCAACCACAACCTCCACTTTGTATTTTTCAAGGGCTTTGGTCAGAGAAAAGATATTCCGTACGTCATCATCGGTGATCAGTATTTTCTTACCGCTCAGTACTTCAGTCAGAGATCCTAAAACTTTATTCCTTGCCGTTTCAACGGAGTTGTTTTTTTCTTCCACCAAATGTAAGAATAATCCTACTTCATCTAAAATCCTTTCGTAAGAATGGGCTGTTTTTACGACGATGGAATCTGCATACTGCTTGATCTTTAGTTCTTCTGATTTGGATAAACTGTGCTCTGTAAAAATAATGATAGGCAGATTTTCTAATCCTTCATAGCTTTTAATGGATTCAATAACCTGGTATTCATTCCCTTTTGAGGCTTCCAGGATAACACAATCCACATTGGAGGTGAGGGCTTTAACGCTGTCTTCAACATTATTTTCCACTGATAATGAAATATTGAAATTACTCAGGTAGTAAGCAAGTGCACTGGCATGTTTAGCATTGTGTTCTACAATTAAGACCTTTTGAGGAGATCTCTGAAGTGCTTCTTCAATTTTTCTGAAAACATCAGTCATTTTATCCAGGGCCATCGGCTTGTTGATGAAGTCAATAGCTCCTTTCATCAGGCTTTCTCTTTCAAGCTGCAGTACGGACATCATATGTACCGGAATCGGTCTGGTGGCGGGATTGGATTTTAGCTCGTCCATTACCTGCCAGCCATCTTTCACAGGGAGCTGAACATCCAGCAAAATAGCCTGCGGATGGTACTGAACTGCCGCGGATAATGCATGATCTCCTCTTACAACCACTACTCCTTTGTACTGGTTCATACGGGCATATTTGAGGAGTGCTTTTGCAAAATGGATATCATCTTCAACAATTAAAATCACTTTATCCTCTACGGTAATGCCGTCACGGTCATCTTCTATAGCTTCGGGAATGGGTAATATTTCAGCGGGTATAGCTGGTTCGGCCTCAGTATTATCCAGAATGTTCTGAATTTCTTCTACATCTTCCCGGATGATCTCCACAAGATGCTGGTCAGTTTCAGGCTGTACAGTTTCAGAAACGGCATTTACAGGAATGATCAGGCTGAATTCGCTTCCTTCATTCACTTTACTTTTCAGGGTTAATTCTCCACCAAGCAGTCTTGCAATTTCACGGCTTATGGACAATCCCAGCCCGGTTCCTCCGAATTTGCGGCGTGTGGAGCCGTCCGCCTGCTGGAATGCTTCAAAAATAATGGCCTGTTTTTCCTCCGGAATGCCTATTCCTGTATCTTTAACGCTGAAAATGATGAAATTTTTCTTTTTAGGGTCTTTTGTGATGTTCAGATGAATGCTTCCTTCTGCTGTAAATTTTAAAGCATTGGACAAAAGATTACGCAGTACCTGATCTATTCTAAGCCTGTCGGTTTCAATTGTTTTTTCAACATCGCTGTCTATCTGAACTTCAAATTTTATCTTCTTTTCCTGGATTACCGGGTTAAAGAGACTTTTCAGATCTGTCACCACATCATGAATCAGGACATCCTGATATTCAAGGGACATTTTACCTGATTCTATTTTGGCAAGGTCCAGGATCTCATCAATAAGGGTAAGGAGGCTGCTTCCTGAGCTTTGAATGACTTTTGCAGATTCTATCTGGTCTTCATTAAGGTTTTCATCCGGATTTTCAACCATCAGCCTTGAAAGAAGAAGAATGGAATTCAGCGGCGTTCTCAGCTCGTGGGACATGTTGGCTAGGAATTCAGATTTGTATTTTGTGCTGAGTGCCAGCTCTTCCACTTTTTTCTGGATCTCGCTGTTTCTTTCTGCAATAAGGTGATTTTTTTCTTCCAGCATTCTTGAACGTTCCTCCAGTTCGGCATTAGCCTGCATCAGCTCTTCCTGCTGTACTTTCAGTTCTTCTTCGGATGCCTGCAGTTTTTGGGTCTGGGCTTCCAGTTCTGTGTTCAGATTTTCCAGTTCGGAATGCTGTACCTGAAGCTCTTCTGACTGGGCCTGTGTTTCTTCCAGAAGCTGCTGTTCTTTTTCACGGCCTTTGGCTGCATTTAAAGCAATTCCTATGTTCCTGCTGCATTCGTCGAAATAACTGATCCTGTCTTCATCGAAACCGGAAGCGGATCCTAATTCAATAATACCGATACAGTGCCCGTCTGCATGAACCGGAAGCAGAAGTATGGCGTTCATTTTTATTTTACTGCTTGCAAAACTTACGGCAAAATCTTCTTCATTCAGGTTGTTATAAGCCTGTGTCTTTTCGTTGGTAAAAGCCTGGCCTACCATTCCTTCTCCCGGTTCGAATGTCTTTTTCATTGTACTTTCCAGGCCGAAGGCGGCATTCAGCTTAAGGATTCCATCATCAAAGAGGTACAAGGCCCCATTGATGCATTTCGAATAACTTATCAGCTGGTTTAAAGATTTGTCGGACACTTCCTTCACAGATTTGTTTCCTACCAGAGATTCATTGAGCAATGCAAGCCCTTTCTGGCGCCAGTCGCTTTTATTAATTTTATCGAAGGATTTTTTCAGTGAATCGGTCATATGATTCAGAGAATCTACCAGGTCTCCGAGGTCATCCTGCGAATGATCTACTGCTTTCTGGCTGTAATCTCCATTGGCCACCCTGTTTGCGATCTGACGGATAGCACTTACGCGTCTTTTTATTTCAAGATCTTTTGCTCTTAATTCGTTTTCCAGTTTTTCTCTTCGGAGAAGATCTGCCCTCAGTTTTACATAAAAGAATATGGTAACCACTACCGCTGCTATTGCCGAAACAATAATAAATAAAACGGTTGTACTGGATGAACGGTTGAGTTCTTTGTTTTTAATTTCAAGCTGCCTTTCTTCATACTGTACAAAGTCGCGGACGATCTGGCGGCATTTGTCCATGTAGCTTTTGCTTTGTAAGATCTGCTGCTGGGTCATTACAATGCCGTTTTTCCTGTCCTGAACAAAGTGCTTTAAATTATCAACGTTATTTTTAACATTTTCTTCCAAAGCATGTAAACGTTCCTGCTGGTTTTTATCTGAGATATCCAGCGCCTTTGCACGTTCTATGGCTTTACCATATTCATTCAGACTGCGGTTATAAGGTTCTAAAAAGCTTTCTCTTCCTGTAAGCTGGTAGCCCCTGTTTCCTGTTTCGGCATCCAGTAAGGCCACGAGAACATCTTTTACTGCTGTAATGGATCTGCGGCTTTTGGAGAGGCTTTCCCGATGGTCCATCTGCTTTTGTATGCTCAGATAGGAAGCTACTGAACTTGCAATCAGGATCAATAAAGATAACCCGACTCCAAACTGAAGATTTCTGATTATTTTTTTCGGCATGAGAATTAGTTTAAAGGTAAGGTGAAATAGAAGGTTGATCCTTCTTCTACTTTACTGGACACTCCAATGGTTCCGTGGTGCTGCTTGATGATCTCTGAACAGATAAACAGCCCGATTCCCATTCCCTGGAACTGCAGGGAAGATTCTTCTACCCTGTAAAATTTACGGAAAACAGCATCCTGTTTAAAATCCGGGATTCCGATTCCGAAATCTGTAACACTCACTTTTACTTCTTCTTTTTCTTCGTCTACAAAAGTGGTAACGATGATCTGGTTATTTTGGGGAGAGTATTTGATGGCATTGGTAAGGAAATTAATCAGAACCTGCTCTATACGTATTTCATCGAAAGGAATCAGGATTTCCGGTTTTATGCCGTGTCTTTTTATCTTGACTTTATTTTCGTCATGGGTCTGAATAATGGTTTCAACGGCGTTGCTGATCACGTTTTCCAGACTGGTTGGTTTTCTGTTGATTTTAAGTTTTCCGTTTTCTATTTTGGAAACATCAAGCAGGTCGGTAATCAGGGTATTCAGTTTTTCAATCTGGTCCTGAACTTTGTCCATGAAGCCGGCTTCGGCGCTCTGTTTGTCCAGTTTTAATTTACGGTCCAGCAGCTGAACGTAGGCTTTAATACTTGTTAAAGGTGTTTTCAGCTCATGGCTGGCAATGCTCAGGAATTCATCTTTTTCTTTTTCAATCTTTTTCTGATCATCAATATCTGTAAATGTACCTATCCAGTTTTTAATGACGTTTCCATCATTTACAGGGGTTACCCGCAAAAGATGATACCTGTAGTCGCCTGAATCTACTTTTTTTATCCGTACTTCAAGTTCGAGGGCTTTATTCCTTTTTCTGCTGCGTTCGAATTCTTCCCTGATATCATGGTCATCAGGATGCACTTCTGGAAAATCTACTTCACTATTTGAATACTGATACCATTTATGGTTGACAAATTCTATATTTCCGTCTTCGTTAAGGGTAAAAGCTATCTGCGGCAATGACTCAAGCATCAGCTGCAGATGGTCAATGCGGGACTTCATGGTCACCTGGGATTCTCTTCTTCCTTTGACTTCCAGTTCCAGGCTCTGCTGGGTCTTTTTCATGGCAAGATTCTGCTCCTGAAGACTGTAAAAGGTTTTAACTTTAAGCAATAAAATTTCAGGATCTACGGGTTTGGTGACATAGTCTTTCCCACCTGAGGCATATCCGCGGGTTATGAATTTTTTTTCGGTATTTACTGCGGATAAAAATATAATGGGAACTTCTTTGGTCTTGCTGTAGTCGGCCAGTGTTTCCGCTACTTCGAATCCGTCCATCCCCGGCATCTGCACGTCCAGAATAATCAGTGCATAGTTATTTTTTATTGCTTTTCCTAATGCCTCTTCTCCTGAATTGGCTGTATCTACTTGAAAATCTTTGGATTCCAGCAGTTTCTTTAGAGAGTAAAGATTGCTTTGGTTGTCATCAACAATTAAAATCATAGGATGAATCAGTACTTGTGGGTTGATTTTTATTTAAGTCCCGCCAAAAATACTTACAAAATTCCGAAAAACATTTATTTTTTTAATCATTTTACGTCTACATACCACACGTATATACTTATAAATCAATTTTTAAAAAAAATAATACTAAAATTTTATTATATTCAAAAAAAGCTTTAATCTACTACTTAAATGATACAGTATCAGTGGAGTTATTTTGAAAATGGCTTAAGATTGCAGAAACAATAACCACTCCTGTAATAAATCCCTGATGTCTGCCAATGGAAAAACATTAGGCTGCCCGTCGATAACAAGATGGGGATATTCAATTTTCAGATCAATGTGCTCCAATACCATTGAGTCATAAGGAGTATAATCCGGATTTTCAGCGTCGTTCAGATAATGGTTTATTTCTTTGATAATCAGCTCTGTACCAGACGTATTTAAATAATTCAAAAACTGAAGCAGATTATTCCCATCCACAATTCCGTCTTTCCGGATACAATTGTAACCGATATCACCGCCTGCTGTTACTTTCAAAAATTCAAGGCCGTATTGATCTTTTTTACTCATGACTGGTTTTATATAATTCCGGAATTTCTTTTTTATTTTCTGAACATCTACAAAGCTTCCTTCAGATATTAAAGCAGTTAATTTTTGAGCCAGTTTAAGCATTCTGTAATCTGTCTTTTGCTGATAAAAACATCTGAATTGATCTCGGGAGCCGGGGAAAGTTTCAGTTCCACTTTCTGGCTGGAATGCTTGGTGATTTCAACGATCGCAGCTTTATTGATGATAAATTTGCGGTTGATCTTAAAAAAC
This sequence comes from Chryseobacterium oranimense, assembly GCF_900129755.1. GTDB lineage: Bacteria > Bacteroidota > Bacteroidia > Flavobacteriales > Weeksellaceae > Chryseobacterium > Chryseobacterium oranimense. Next base: position 411,023 of record NZ_FQWT01000004.1, on the reverse strand, counting down.
AGCTCAGGATTCAGTTTATGGATAATATCTTTAATGGTATCATCATAAATATAGGTTTTTCCATCGTTGGTGGTCAGAAAAAGGTATTTCCCTGAAGCAAAGAAATAAGCGGTCTGATGTTCATCTATGGATTTCAGTTTGTTTCCTTCACGCACCATGAAATGTTTCATTTTCCCTGAATTTTCCGGCTGGCGCAAGGTGGAAAGAGATTGGAGGACGGGTCCGGGATCAAAATTGGACCGTATGGAAATGAATTTCTGTAATGCTTTATGCAAATCTTCTTCCTCAAAAGGCTTCAGAAGGTAATCGATGGTGAAATGCCTGAAAACCCTCATAGCATATTCATCAAACGCGGTAATGAAAATGACCGGAGTAAAAAGTTCCACATGCTCAAAAATCTCCAGACTCATGCCGTCGCCGAGGTGAATATCCATAAAGATAAGGTCTGCAGAATGGTTTTCGAAGAAGTCGATGGCCTGTTTTTTTGAACGGAGAATCACGGTTTCTGTAACAGGAACAATGTTCTGCTTATCCAAAAGATCTTTAAGATAATTAACAGCCAGCAGTTCGTCTTCTATAATGGCGATTTTCATAACCTTACAAAAGTACGAAAAAACCGCTTAAACTGTTACGTTCAAGCGGTTTCAGGGGATGTTAATATAAATGTTCTATAAGTTCGGATTATTCTTCTTGGCACTCATCGGATATTCTATGGTATATCTCGGATCATTTTGCTGAAGAATGTATTCTACTCCGTTGACGACATGAGTGATTTTTTTCTGTTCTGCTCTTCTCAGATCGAACCATCTGTGGCCTTCCAGCGCAAATTCCCTGAATCTTTCATCCAGAAGATAAGCCATAAACTGTGAAGCATTCATTGGGCTGATCTCGTTCTGAACCGCAGTATATCCCGCAGGAGTGTACCGGTTGGCTAAAACTTTCAGCAATGCTTCTTTAGCTTCATCAAGCCTGTTGAGCTTTAATAATGCTTCAGATTTTATAAAGTATAATTCGGCTGTTCTGAAAGAGACTCTGAAATTGTTACTTCCTCCTTTAATGACTTTATACCTGTTGCTGTTTTTTTCAAAATAAATTCCAAATCTTTTGTCTGTGGCGGAATTATATTTTGAAATCAGTTCCGGAGAGGCAAAAATTACATTCTGCACATTGGTATTCAATGGATTGTCTAATGCCAGGATCGATTCCACGGATGTATAATGATTAGGCGCAGTATTGCTGGTATTTAAATTACTTAATTCTGCTTTTACACTTAATACTGCCTGTGCGTACTGCAATGCTTTATTCCAGTCTCCCTGATAAAGAGCAAGTCTTGCATTGAAAGCCATGAGTGCATTTTTGGAAAATTTATAGTTAGCACCGGCAGCCTGCTGCTGTTCCACCATAAGCCCCTCTGCTTTTTCCATATCTTCATGAATCTGATTATAGACTTCCTGTACCGTAGAGGGCTTTAATAATGCTTCCATGTCAGCTTTCAAACTGATGGGAACTCCCCTGTCCGCTGAGGCTGTAGCGGCGTTATAAGGTTTTGCATATAAATTGATCAGATCAAAATAGGAATACGCACGCAATGCATAAGCTTCTGCCAAAATCTGATTTTTTTCAGGAGAATCATTCATGGTTTTGCTTCCTTCGTTGATCGCCTGGTTCAGGTAGAAGATGACCGTATAAAAATCTGCCCACTGGAATTCTTTTGTTTCAGCATCATAATTACTGTCCTTCCACATGGCCAACTCCCGATAGTACGGAAAATCGCTATTATTTTCATCGATCACCATCTCATCTGTGCGAAGTGCAGAAAGTGATTTGTGAATAGGATATTTTGAATAGGCGGATGTCAGTATTTTTCTGTAATCTTCAACGGTAACCGGAATCACTTTTCCTTCAGGCTGTATATCCAGAAAACGGTCACAACCTATACTTGTAAAACTGATGGCTGCCAAAGCAATGAATGTAGTTATTTTTCTCATTTTTTTCAAGTTTTAAAAAGAAACATTAAAGCCGATTGTCACTGATTTGGCAATAGGCTGCGCATAAATATTACCATAGGTTTCGGGATCAAAATACCCTTTATACCCGTTACTGAATACGAACAGGTTACGGCCTTCCAGACTCAGCCTCAGGCTGCTGATTCCCATAGGGTTTGTAAATTCTTTAGGAAGTGTATATCCTAAACGGATACTGCTGATTCTCAGGTAACTGATCTCTTTTGCCCATATATCAAGCAGGCCATATGCGTTGTTCGGGCTGTCGGTAAGCCATTTGTTCCCCATCCATCCCGGATTGCTCTCCATATCAGGGCTTGTTATGGCCGGAAGCGAAATTCCTGCTTCGTAGATATCTCTTGTATAGTTTCTTCCTCTGTCTAAATTCATCCCTCTGTAAGAAGGTGACCTCATCACGGTCTGCTGAAAGTTGAAGGCTGCTGAAACAGTGAGATCGAAATTATGTACTTTGAAGGTGTTTATAATACCCCCGGTAAATTTAGGATCCCTGTCTCCAACGTAGGTAAAAAGACCCCTCATTTCTTCAGCGGTAAGCTTTGTCCCTACCAGCTGTCCCGGAAGGAATTCTTCATACACATCATAGAGTTTAAAGAAATCTTCAATTTTCACCTTTTCATTTCCTTTCCAGAACATAGGGTTCCCGTTCTCATCCATCCCTGCTGTTTTCAAAGCAAATACAGCATTTACAGGAAGTCCTTCCCTTGAAGGGAGCATTGAGTTCTGGCGGGGCTGTTCAGTAATAACGTTACTTTTATTATGGGCAAAATTAATGGTAGTTGACCATTTGAAGTTTTCATTATCGATATTTCTTGTAGAAACTGCCAGTTCAAAACCTTTGTTCGTTAAGCTTCCCCAGTTCATCATCGTATAATTGAATCCTGTCTCAAGCGGTGTTTCTCTCATACTGATCATATCGGTTCCTTTTCTGCTGTATACATCGGCAGTAAGATTGATGCGGTTTTTAAACAATCCCAGATCAAGCCCCACATTCACATTGGTGGTTTTTTCCCAGCGAAGTTTATCATTCGGAGCAGTGATTACATTAATAATTTCTTCTTTTGTCCCCGGAAGAATGTTGGCTTCTCCATATTCCCCGATAAAAAACGGAGAGGTATTACGGTCTATATTTCCCTGTAAACCATAGGAAGCTCTTAATCTCAGATTGGAAATAAGGGGCGTATTCTGCATAAAATTTTCCTTCGTCACCAGCCATGAACCGGAAACAGCCCAGATTGGCAGGTATTTGTACTTTTTATTCACCCCAAAAAGGTTGGTCCCGTCATATCTCACACTACCGAAAAAGGTATATTTCTGATCGTAAGTATAAGAAGCGGTAGCAAACATAGAAGCATAAGCGTTCTCCACAGTAGGCATTTCCCGGTAGGTTTCATATTTTTTATCTCCGGCATAATCAGAGTTGGGGAATATGATCGGGGTTCCTGTTTTGGTAAGGCTGTTAAAACCAAAAGCTCTGGTAACGGTGGTATTATCTTCTGTTTTACGGATTTCAGTTCCGGCCATCAAATCAATTTCATGTACCGAATTAATTTTTGTGCTGTACGTTCCCTGCAATTTCCAGTTGTACTGAAAGAAATCATTACTCCAGTTCTGCTTGATGTCTCCTGCAGGCAGGAAATAACGGTATGCACCATCTTTATAATAGCGGGTTCCCTCTTTCATCTTTCTGGTAAAGTAGGTTTCCTGTCCGGCATATTTCTCCGTCATATTGGTATCATACTGGATGCCCAGCTGTGAGGTAAGCCTCAGGTTTTTGGATGCTTTATATTCTAAATCCAATATGGCCTTCAATGAATGGTTCTTCAGCGTATAGTTCGTATTCTCCCTCTCTTCAAGGAAGTTAAAAGGAATATAGGTATCTGCAAAACCATCTATATCCTTATCATAGCTATAGCTTCCATCCGGATTGAAAGGATTCATATACGGATTGGCATTTCTTGAATAATTAACGGGACTGGCGGATGCATCTGCATCTGTCATAAACGATTCTTTTTCGCTTTTTGTACCAAAAACAGATATTCCAGCACTTAGTTTATCGCTTATTTTATAATTGTTCTTTAAAGTAAGGTTATATCTTTCAAAACCGGTCCCGATGGTTGTTCCTTCTTCATCAAAATATCCCAGTGAAAAATAATAATCTGAACGGTCGCTTCCTCCTGAAAGGCTCACTCCATACTGCTTATTGATGGCATTTCTGTACAGAAGCTTGCCCCAGTCTGTATTGTTGGCTCTTAAACCATCGATCTGCTGACGGGTAAAAGAATTCAATGCACCGAATCCTCCGTTTCTGTAGGCATCAAGCTGGCCGTTCTTTATTAAAATTCTCATCACCTCGCCTTTATCGGCACGGTAAGTAAGGTCTGCACGGCTGGCAAGCATTAATTCAAGGTCAACTTTTTCAGAGGCATTCAGAAGATTCAGCCTGCTGAAATCAGGGCGTGCTGTCACGAAAGTATCTGCCGAAAAGTTCAGTCTCATAGTTCCTTTCTTTCCTTTTTTCGTGGTGATGGAGATTACCCCGTTGGCTGCTCTCGCTCCGTAAATGGCTGTTGCCGCCGCATCTTTAAGAATGGTAATATCCTCAATATCATTAGGATTCAGCCCTGCAATAGAAAAGTTCTGAAGCTGGTCTATATTATCCTTATCACTGAAATTAGGTACATCATTTCCTTCTAACGGAAGACCGTCTACAACCCACAGGGGATCCTGCGGACCGGAAAGAGATGCTGTTCCCCTGATCCTGATCTTGGCGGGACCACCCGGCGCTCCTGTTTCAGGCGTTACCACAACTCCCGCTACCTGCCCCATCATCATCTGGTCTACACTGGCAACACCTGCCTGGTTGATATTATCCATCTTTACAGTGGAAACAGCAGAGGTCTGCTTGCGTTTTTCAATTTTCTGGTACCCGGTAATGATAACTTCCTGAATCTTGTTTTTATCTGAAAGTTCGGGAATCAGTCTCACGGTATAATTGGTCTTGTCTTCGCTGATCATGATGATCCTGGACTCATAACCCGGATAACTGACCAATACGGACTTGGTTTCTGCGGGAATTTCAAGGATGAACTGCCCGTTTTTATCCGTTACTGTACCCACGGATACACTTTCAATAATTCCGTTCAGATCCGTTTTGGTGGAAACCGACCGGGTTTCTATTTTTACAGATGCTCCTGCGATAACACCAGATGTATTTTCGTCTTCAATTTTTCCTGTAATGGTTTTCTTTTCCTGGGCCAATGCTATCTGAGCCGCCAAAAGAGGTAAAAGTATTAGAGTTTTTTTCATAGCCGATTATTTATTTAAAGCCTCTTTTATCCGGATGATCAAGTCTGCATAATGAGCCCTGGAAGCTTCATCTCCTTTATATTCAGTTTTATACAATAGATTCAGTACCTTTTGAAGTTCCGCTCTTTTATAAGTGGTAACTTCGGATACTCTTTTCATGGATGAATAATTGATATTCCTGAGATTTTCTTCCTCTCCGTGGAAATTGCAGATCGTTGGAATGTTCAGGTTATTGTCCACTTTTAAAGCTTTTACAGCTGTTTTTTCAAATAATTTATTCACAGAAACAATGAGGGCGTCCACATAGTTTTTCTGGGTCATTTTTTCAAGAATAGTGAGCTTTCCTTTCTTGTTGAAAATCGCTCCGCGAATCTGGTCAAACAGATTTTCCACGGTATAGATTTCTTCTTTTGACCCTGAAACTTCATGCTTTAATTCATTTTCAAGCATTCGCAGCAAACGGTCATCCATAAACAGGGAGTAAATATTTCCGTACTGCATCCCTCTCGCTAAGGTATACGGAGTCTGCTCGAACGGTCCCATCGGTGAATTTTTAACTGGATAGGTTTTCTCTGTAATGGGATTGAAGAAAAGCCATTCCGGAAGATTCACTGCATTTCTGATCAGGTAATCAACTGCTCTTTTCTGGGTTTCTGCCGGTACTGCTTCATACGCTTTCTTATCGCTGCCGAATACCGTATTGTTCAGGTAAATTCCCCCTACATTGGCCATTACATGTCCTGTATACAGGTCCCACTGCCCTATGGCTCCCAGATACAGCTTTCCTGCATCTGTGTATGCTTTTCCGTCATCATAGGTCCATTTTAAAAGGTTATCTACAACGATTTTCAGATTCTTCATACCGTACTCTCCGGCTTTCATAGCATCATCGCCCAGGTCTTCAGACTGCGAACGCGGGTCAATGGTTTCCAGATAATTCTGTTGTTCACCATAGAAATACATAGGGTCGTCCTGATGCTTTTCTATTAAATTCCGTAATGCTTTTTTCTCGGAAATTTCATCCGGATACCAGCGGTAGCCCCACTCAATCGCATATTTATCATAAACCCCGATTTTTGGAGTGATTGCGGTAACACCGTCTCCCGGCTGGGCTACATAATTATACCTCGCATAGTCCATAATGGAAGGAGCGGTTCCGCCCATCTTATCTGTAAATTCTTTTGAACGGAGGGATTCAACCGGGAATGCAAAAGAAGCTCCCATATTATGTTTCAGACCAAATGTGTGGCCTACTTCATGGGAAGATACAAACCTGATGGCCTCTCCCATATGCTCGTCACTGAATACATTTCCCCTGGCTTTGGCATCAACGGGTCCGGTCTGGATTCTCATCCATTCCTGAAGGGAAGTCATCACATTATGCCACCATATGATATCCGATTCTATGATTTCGCCACTTCTCGGATCCACTACCGAAGGCCCCATCGCATTGGCCTTGGGCGAGGCAGCATATGTGATTACTGAATATCGTACATCGTCTATATCAAAATCTTCATCTTTATCATCGGGCATCTTAGCAATCACAGCATTTTTAAAGCCTGCTTTTTCAAAAGCGGCCTGCCAGTCATATACTCCTGCGATAATCTTTTCACGCCACTGGATTGGAGTTGCGGGATCTATATAATAAACGATAGGTTTTTTGGGTTCTACCAGCTCACCTCTCAGGTATTTTTCTTTGTCTTCATCTTTAGGTTCCAGCCTCCATCTGGTAATAAACTGCTGTTCGTCCATTTTCTGCTGACGGTCGTTGAAGGTCCAGTGTTTTTCACTGAAAAAGCCGACCCTGGAATCTGCTATCCTCGGCTGCATTGGTGTTTTGGCAAGCAATACGAGATTTGTGGTTACGCCAAGTGTTACAGGAAGGTCTACTCCCCCTTCATTTACTGAAGTTGTCAGCTGGGACTTAACGACGAGGTTCTGAGGGAAAGTTTTTACTTTTTCAATATAGGAAAGATTTGATTTTACCGATCCTCCAAGCCCAACATTGGCCAGAACATCATTAAAGCTTTTCTGGTTTCCGTCAAAGATCTTGTTTACTTTAATGGCTACAGAGGTGGAATCGTTATTCTGGGCCTCAATATCAAAAACCTCAATCACAGATTCTGAAAAGTTGTCTTTTACGGATCTTGTGATGGCATCGTTTTCAGGGGATGATACGCGGGGAACTACGGTTTTCACCCACACTTTTTTGGCAACGGTATCGCGGTAAAAAGAAATGACTTTGTTTTCATAGTTCATTCCTTTATTCAGTCCGGCTTCATTTACCTGCATCGGTACCTGCGACAGTTTATTCACCACCAGAAACTGGCGCCCCATAAGGCTGTCCGGGATCTCAAAATAAACATCAGTCTTCACCTGGATGGTATTAAAAAGCCCTTTTTTGTAGGTTCCTTTTTTCACCAGGTCTTCAATCTTTTTTGCTTTTTTTGAGGAAGATTCTGTTTTTTCCGGTTTTTCTTTATCGGTTTTTAAAGTATCTTTTTTCTGTGCAAATGCTGCCGGAGAGGCTAAGGCGAGTCCTAAATACAATGCCAGTCTGTAGTTCTTCATTAAAATATTCCTATTCATTCCAAATTATTACATATCTCAGTTTCAGCTACAAAACTAGAGGTAAAGGGATAATATATATATTAATAAGGAGTGAGAGGTGTATTTTCGGGAGTGAATGGATTATATTTTTATTCAATTAGAGGCAAAAAGCATATAAAATATTCACTATTTATAGATATATTAACAGAATCTTTATTAAAATAATTATAAACCTGATTCAAATAGTCAATTCCAAACTTCTCCCCCTGAACATTTTCACCGGTTTTGGGCTGCCATGTATTCCTGATGACAATTCCTTTATCTTCGACGGTAATGGTAATTTCCAGGGGATGATCTATGGTGGCTATATTATGCTTTATCGCATTCTCCGTTACCATTTGAAGGGACAGATACGGAATTCTCTTTTCTAAACTTAAAGGCTGAGCAATGATAATATCAAAGGTGAGCTCTTCATCAAACCTGCTTTTCAGGAGTTCCATATACTGCTCAATAAACCTGATCTCCTGTGATACGGGAACAATGTTTTCCCTGGGAGGAACGATAAGATACCGATAGATTTTAGAAAGATTCATGGTAAAACGCTGTGCATTTTCCTTATTGATCCCGATCAGCATATACAGGGAATTCAATGAATTAAAAAGAAAATGCGGATTGATATTGTTTTTGAGCTGCTGAAGCTGGTTAAGCGCTTCCACTCGGTGCATTTTCTCATTTTCAATAAGGAGCAGATTCTTTTCGGACTGTATTTTTTCTTTTTCCCGGTAGGCCAGTGCAGTAGATCTCTGGAAAAGGATGAAAACAGTTACAATAAGAAACAGAGCGGCCAGAAATATGTAAACGGCATAGGTTTTTGTTTTGTTCACACTTTCGTCGATGAGGAAATTCACATGGTTCACGACTGCATATCCCTCAAAGTTATCTGTTTTTAAAGGTTTTATAAAGCGGGTGACTTCTACGTTCAGATATTCGGAAATAGTGCTTCCTTCTGTATAACCGGATTTTGTTTTGGCAGTTAAGGTATCCTGCGGTTTAATGTTTGTAAAATCAAAAATATTCTTCCCGAGGTATTTCTGGTCGGGATGGGTAATGCAGATGCCTTCTTTGGTGAAAACATAGGCATAATTGTTGGGCGTTTTGTCTAAATTGATAAAGTATTGATGGAGATCATCCAGGCTTACCGCCGAACCATAATACAGGATATCCTTCTGAGGCAGTTTGAGCGAATCGTAACTTACCCAATAGGTACTGTCTTTAGGCGTGGTAATCAAAAAATCACTGAAATGCCCGGAGCCGTTGTTTTGTATTCTGATATATTTTCCCTCTTTATCTTTCTCGATGAACATTTCAGATAAAGCACTGCTGTTTTCAGATTTCCCGGAACTACCGCGATAATAGGAATACCAGCTATATGGCAGAAGGTTTCGCTTTTTATTCAGTTCATTAAGGACGGAAGAATATTCTTTATAGTTTTCCAGTCCGTCTTTCCTGATAAGGGCACGGAGCAGATATTGGTAATCTTCAATATTTCTGAGCTCTTTTTCTATGGTTTCATATTTTCTGAAAAAGGTTTTCCGGGCAAATTCTTCATTGTTTTTCCGGCTGTCACGGGTAATGAGAATACTGAGCACTGCAAACGCCACCACCGCAATGAAGCATACGGACGCAATGGCTATATAAATAGATTTCCGGGATAGAATATGTTTAAAGTTGATATTCATTTTTTCTACGGATCATTTTTCACTGTTATCCAATGCGATGATCACTTTTTAAACTTAATTGGTATTCTTTTTCATTTTAATTGCTTGTATGTGCCAGGTGTGATGCCTCCTTTTTTTGACGCAAAGCTTTATTATTGAGACTCATATTTGAGGCTGCAAAGAAAAATCAATTTTCAATTGATCTGATGAAGTGTATGTTATATTTTATTTGCGTTTGCTTTACTTCAGCTCCCTAATCCGATGGAACAATACAAAAAAAAATAGTTTCATTAGCACTCTAATGGAACTACCTGTTTTCTGCAGAGAGTGAGGGATTCCCGGACCTGTAGACTGCCACAATCGACCACTCTGCAACTCCCCTAAATAATGTTGTTTTTCAGTGGTGCAAATATAGAATGATTTTCAGTGATCACAAAATTTTAAAAAATCAGCCTTACTGTAATTTATGAAAAACACTTCGCAGATCAGAGAAGGCTTGTTAATTAATATGGGTACAGAATTTTAATTATCTTTAACAATAGATATGACTGTTAAAAGGAACCCACGGTATTCACAATACATTAAATGTGAGAATGTAGGTACGCTTAAGCCATATAAAAGACAAGCCAGCAAAACAAAATGAATGATATTCCTCAACATAAGCTCGTAAAACCCGATCCGTCGATTGCCGATTTCGTCTATTGCTTTTCATCGATACAAAACCTGTCTTCTATTACCGAAGGTGTGATTATTCCGAACGGAAAAATTGATCTGTCCTTTTACAAAACCCCAGACGGTCAGTTTCATATTTCTCTTTTGGGACTGGAAACAAAGCCTAAAATCACACCTGAACAAAATATTTCAACTTTTTTTGCCATTAATTTTAATCCTCTTGCCGTAGAATATATTTTACACCACTCTATTGCAGACATTCTGAATACAGGAAAAGCTTTGCCTTATAATTTCTGGGATTTCAGCATCAATGATCTGAATGATTTTGATTCGTTCTGTGAAAAAGCCACCCGAAAAATACAATCGCTTTTACCAATAGAAATGGATGACCGGAAACACAAACTGTTTGAATTGATTATGGCAACCAATGGCGAAATTTCAGTAAAGGAACTTTCAGAAAAAGTTTCCTGGAGCGCAAGACAGATCAATCAGTATTTCAACCAGCAATTCGGGCTTTCGTTAAAGGCATATTGCAGTATCCTGCGTTTCCAGGCTTCGCTTTCGCATATCAAGGAGGGCAAGCTTTTCCCGCAGCTAAATTATTACGACCAGTCGCATTTCATCAAAGAAATCAAAAAGCTTTCGGGCGCCTCACCCAAAGAATTGTTCAAGAACAAAGACCGCCGATTTTTACAATTTTTAATGAATGACAAGAAATAATTTTACAGCATCAATTTTAAAATTATGCTCATACAAAATAAAAAAATCGCCATTGTTGGCGGCGGACCGGCTGGATTAACCCTAGCCCGATTATTACAAATGCAAAATGCCGATGTTAAAGTGTACGAAAGAGATTTCAACCGAAATGTCCGCGTACAGGGATCCACTCTGGATCTTCATGAAACAACCGGTTTGGAAGCTTTAAAACGTGCAGGTCTGCTCGATGAATTTTACAAGCATCACCGTCCTGAAGCAAGCAAAATGGTGTTGGTGGACAAGTCGCTCAACATCCATTTTGACGATCGCAATTTTGCAGAAATCATTTCTGAAACCCGCCCTGAAATCGACCGTGCGCCATTGCGTGATATTCTATTAAATTCTTTACAGCCCGACACCGTGGTCTGGGACAGCCGTTTTATTTCTATGGAAAAGCAAAACGACGGATGGCTTCTGCATTTCCGCAACGGAACAAGTGCTTATGCAGATTTGGTCATCGCTGCCGACGGAGTCAATTCAAAAGTCCGTCCTTATCTCAGCAGTCTTAAACCAATTTTTTCAGGCATTACCTTAATTCAGGGTGATATTTACGAAGTGGAAAAAAACGAATCCAGACTTTTTTCTTTTGGAAAAATAATGGCTTTTGATGACGAGAAAATGCTAGGTTATGGGACAAAAGGTGATGGATCAATTATGTTTATAGTGGCCTTCAAAACTTCTGAAAACTGGCTTTCCGAAAGTAAAATTGATTTCAGTAATAAAGAACAGGTGACCGCCTGGTTTAAGCAGGAATTTTCAGACTGGAGCGAAAACTGGCAGGAATTATTTACTAATGAAAGTGTACATTTTACTCCACGTCCGCAATATTATTACCCGTTCGATCAAACCTGGGAAACTCAGGAAAATTTAACGATGATCGGCGATGCAGCCCACAGAATGCCGCCATTTGCAGGTGAAGGTGCCAACGTAGCAATGCAGGATGCATTTGAATTAGCCGAATGCTTAACCAGCAATACCTTCCCTGATATTAAAACCGCCATCGCCCATTTTGAAAAAGATATGGTTGAAAGAGGAGCAGCGGCAACACAAGATACTCTGGAAAATATGGAAAGAATGTTCTCGAAAAGCGGATTGGAGCAAATGATCTCGTTTTTTAATCAGGTGGGACCTGAAATCTGAATATTATAATTCTGTTCTAAGGCAAGCAAAACGGTTTATCAGCAATAACTGATAAACCGTTTTATTATTCCAGCAGCCTTTTTCTGATGCAGAAAATGTTTTGCTTATGGCTTTAAAGTTCAGTATTTATTTAGGGCAGTTTGCAGGGGAATTCACAGGATTGCATCTTGCGGTTTCACCATTGGGCACCGTTACATAATAATCTGTTCCATAGGCATTCCCCTTCCTGAAAAAATCTGTGGAAACAACCTGTGCTCCGCTGCTGAACGCTGCTTTTTCTCTTGTCCTGTCGTTTACCTTTGCTTCATACGTTTCTATGTCTGAACGGGTTCTCACAAGGTAGCCTTCTTTTACCAGCTTCTGGATTTCGTTTTGTCTTACGATGGCATTGTCATAAAGTACGAAAGCTGAATAATCCTTTCCGGGAGCAGATTCTACAAACATCATTCTTCCTTTAAGATTCGGATGCCCCGCCAAGTAAGCAGATTCATTATTGCTGATTCCTGCACTTGAAGGTAACAGTATAAAAACAAATTTTCCTTTTGAATCATTTACCGTCGGCCAGTTATGATGAAGTACCGCTTCATTGAGTGTTTTATACTTTCCTTTAACATCATCCGGAGCAATAATTTTATCTCTTCCCAACACGGAAAGTACTTCCTGATCCAGATCATCAAACGCTTTCTGATCAAATTTAAGTACTTCTGCAGCGTTAGGAAAAATAGGAAGCCCGGAATCTTTGGCTTCAACCTGGATGAAAATGGGAATATGACCAGGATTTTTGTCGGACCAGTCTTTCAACGCCTGAAGCGCTTTTCTAAATGTGGTGTAATGTGTCCTGAAATCCAGATCTGCAATATGCATTACTTTGAAACCCGGCTTATCCAGATCTTCGGTAGAAAAAGGGGCAAGATCCGTTATTCCCTGCTTTTTAAGCATTTCGTAAGAAGCAGGTTTATTAAATCTGTTTCCTGTAGGATCATAATAAACATCAATTTCAATATTCCTCATACCGGCATTGAGCTGTTCATTAAAATCGGGATGATTGTAATTTAAGGCTTCAGCAAAATCGAGTCCGTTGGGATGATATTCCTGAAACTTGGCTTTCTCTTCCGGCGACATATTATTCAAAAAAGAACCTTTGAATTTCTCCATAATGCTGCCTGCCATTTTTAAAACCTTAGGATCTACCGGTTTCGCATAGCTGTTGTGGGTTCCCAGTACCTGGATCTGATTAATTTTCAAATCTTTAGGATATCCGCTGAATTCTTTTTTATTCTGCGCCACAGAGAATGCCGATAACAATCCGAATGTGGATAGTATTATTTTTTTCATGTTGAAAATATTTAATTAAAAGTTGAGTGAAACTCCCATTTGTCCACGGAAGCCTGTATAGGAAACACTTTCTGTCCTGTCCTGTTTCCCGTGATAAAATCTGTTGGGTTCGTTGAAAAGATTATTAAGCTCAGCAAAAAGCCTTATTTTCTTTGAAAGAGCATAAGAAGCTGTAGCATCGAGGGTAAAGTTTTTATCAAACCATTGATAATGATCCGGGCCGGCCAGAGAACGGATGGCATTGAGGTATTTTCCTTTGTAATTTCCGGCCAGCCTTAACATCAGCTTATCCGTTTCATAGAAAATACTTGCATTGAAGATGTGTTTTGCCTGTTTAGGTAAAGTAGTCTCGATTTTTTCCACTGACGTTCCGCTATATACCGGTATTTCGGTTTTTGAATCCACAAAAGTGTAATTTCCTTCGAATCCGAAATGCTGCAAGAAGCCCGGCAATTCTGTAAAACGTTTGCTGAAATTGGCTTCCAGACCGAACAGCCAGCCTTTCTCCAGATTCCGGGGTGAGCTTTTAAGATACACCAGCCCGTTTCTCTGTTCCGTCGTCTGGTCCTGGTAGATAATACTGTTTAAACTTTTATAGAAGCTTCCCACGGAAATGATTCCCAAGTTGGAAAAATATTTTTCAAACATCAGGTCAAAACTGTTGGCATACGTAGGTTTCAGCCCTGCATTACCTTCTGTAATGGTCTGGAGGGCATCGTTGATTTGTAATCCGGGGTTAAGGTCACTGAAGTCCGGCCTTGCAAATGATCTGGTGTACGAAGCCCTGAGGATAGTATTTTCATCCAGGTTATACTTCATATTCACCATCGGCAGGAAGGCATTGTATGTATTCTCTTTTTCAACCGGTTCTGCGACTGTCGTATTTCCTTTTATCACAACACTGTTACCTTTGAAATTGGTCACATTATACTCATTCCTGAACCCACCGATCATGGTTAATTTCTCAGTCAGCCTGAAATTTCCCATCACATAGGCCGAGTATACATTTTCCTTTCCCGAATATGAAGCGGCAAGATTACTTGCAGTATTCGCTCCCTGCACATTGAACATGGTATTGGCTGCCATAAATTCCGGGGTGTACATCTGATCGATCTGCCCGTTGTTAATCTGGTTGATAATTACATTGTTGTAAGGCTGGCCTAAAGGATTTAGAAAGCCACCATGATAAGCGAAATCTTCTGTCTGAAGCTGATTCAGATAGACAAGGGGTGCTGATCCCGGTATTCCCATGAGCTTTGAAGGCATCCAAACGTACACGCTAGAAACAAAATTTTTATCTTTATCAACTAATTTTCCTCCGGCTTTTAAATTGATTTTGTCATTAAGCCTGTAGCTGAAATTAAACTGTCCCCTGTAATCTCTTTCACTGTTTTTATTCCTGCTGATAATGGTCTGATAAAGGTAGATCTGCGCCGGATCCAATGCACTCAGGTTATGCGGCAGGACAAGATCGGAAGCGTCCCCGATACCGTCGGGAGAATCCATTGCCAGGTATTTTAATCCGTTGCCTGAAAGGTTTCCATAAGTCATATTCTGCCTGAACAGAACAATCGGGTATCCCCTTTCTTCTTTACTCAGATTTTTTGGGGAATTGAATTCAAAGCTTGATCTTGCTTTTACCAAAGACCAGTCGAGTTTTAACTTATCTGATAATTTGTGCTCACCTCCAAGATCAAAGGAATACAGATCTGTAACGTAATCCGAATGCCTGGCCTGCAGCTGAACATTCTTGGTATTGAAGTTAAAATAGGTTTCTCGAACGTTCTGTCCGTCAATATACTGGCTGTACAACCCTTTGAAATAAAGCTTATTATTTTTATTGACCTGATAATCCAAAGCCCCATTGAAGCCTAACGTTCTTCTCTGCGCAATATAATCCCTAATCTGTAACTGATTGATCGCAAAAGATTTAATCCTGTCTTTATTATTAAAATCATACACCATCTGGAAGTTATCTATTCCGGTGTCTCTGTTCCATATCACAGCAGAAGTAATGAACCTCAGCTTATCTGTGATTTTGTTTCCATATACTACGGAAGCATTGTAGCTGGGAGATTTGGATTGATTAACAAAACCTCCTGCCACATTTACAGACAGTGTTTCTTTATTTACAGCTGTTTTTGTAATAAAATCTATGGTTCCTCCAATGGCGTCCCCGTCCATATCTGGGGTAAGTGTTTTTGATAACTTTACAAACTGGATCAGTTCCGAAGGAAAAATATCCATCTGCAGTCCTCGATTGGCATAATCTCCGCTGGCACTTGGCATCCTGTTGCCGTTAAGGGTGGATGAGCTCCACTGAATGGGTGTTCCTCTTACGGCTGCAAAACGGCCTTCTCCCATGTCTCTTTCAATGGTAACGGCAGGTAATCTCTGAATGGCTTCTGCTGCATTTCTGTCCGGAAGTTTTCCAATGGCATCGGAAGCCAGAACATCAGAGATTGTTTCGGAATTCTTTTTAATATTCAAAGCCCTGGCCTGGGAAGGTTTGTAAGCAGATGTAATAACAACGCCTTCAATGCTTTTTGTTTGTTCTCTATTTTCCAGGACAATGACTCCTAAATCTGCAACCTTTGAATTCGCGGAGGCATCAATGTCAATCGTTTTATCGGTATATCCTTCGTAGGATACAATAATAGAAGCAGAACCTTCAGGAATGGTAATACTGAAATTCCCCTGATTATCTGTCAGAACAAAGGTTTTCTTGTCGTGAGTCAGAACTTTTGCCTGTGGAAGTTTCCCTTGTGAATCTTCGATCTTCCCGCTTACCTGGATCTGTGCATAAGATTGTATTGAAACGAAGAAGAGGGCAACGGCTAAAGTCGATGTTAGTTTTTTCATTTTTACAGATTCTTTTATCTGCTGCAAAACTATTCTGACTTTCATTTTGAAAAGTTCATCTGGATTAAGATGAACTTATTTTTACAAAACAGACTTTTAAATAATTAAATATCAATACCTTATATTGTTTTAATTATTTATTAACGAATAAAAACCAAAAGTTAATAATCGTGATGGAATTCTTTTTCCCTGAGAATTTTCCTGCGGTAATCGTTGGGATTTATCCCGGTTTCCTGTTTGAAATATTTATAAAAAGTGGCTTTGGACCTGAACCCGCACTGGTAATAAAGTTCACTTATCTGCTGATCCGGATTCTGATTGATCTGCGCTATAAATTCCTCAATCCTGTACTTGTTGATGAGATCGTAGAAAGTGGTCTCAAGACCTTCGGAAATACATTGGGATAAATGATTTTTGGAAATATGGATCATACTGGAAATATCATCCATACTCAGGTCTTCTTTGGTGTATATTTTTTTGTTTTTTAAAAGCTCAATCAATCTGTTGTTGGTATTGGCTATATAGTCTTTACTCAGGACAGAACTTTTGTATTTTCTGTTTTTTTTATGTTCTTGTAAAGTTTCAGTGACTTTATTTGCATTTATGTCGTTATTTATCAAATTCACCACAGGAAGCGGCTTGTCTATTTGAGTCAGACGAATAAGAAAAATAAATTGTACAAAGAAGGAAAAGGTATAAATAATTCTCAAAAGCTCCCTGTCCACCAATCTCCCGTATCCGCATATCAAATAGGCAACTAACAAAGTCATTACAAAACATAAAAACTGAATAAACAGCTTCTGAAATGCATTTTCTTTATTTCTGTGCCTGATCTGCTCGGTAAGCGTCACAGCCAGATAACCTAACCAATAAAAAGGATAAATCTTAAAAATCCACAAGTAAAACCGGTGAAAGCTCTGGGATTCGGAACCGATGAACACAACAATAATGTTACAGATGAATACAACAAAAAAAGGAAGGAAGTGAAAGTAATTTTTCCAGTTAAAATTATACTTCAGCAAATGCCTGCCAACGAGAAACAACAACGGCCCTTTTACGAGCCGAAAACTCGACGGATACTGATCGATCAGAAAAGTGCTTCTGTTCCCTAAGTTGAAGATGAAATATTCACAGAGGAGGTCTAAAATTACCGTAACTATATAAAGTATTAAGAAAATATTTTTCTTTGAATTTTCTTTTTTAATCAAAAAAAATGACAGAACGGCTTCTAAAATTACAGCCAAAAAAGCCCCGGAAATTTCCATAATGAATCAGTAAAAAATTTCCGGAAAAGTAATATTTTTAAGCAAGAATACTGAAAATGATGAATTAATAAAACATTAAATATAGTGGCTAAAACAATACTTTATAAAGTATAGTTATCCTTCTTCCTTATTATGTATAAATTTATCTTAAGATGTTATACCTATCGACAGGATTGCCGGTAAAAAATGAACATGTATTTTATCCAGTCCATTTTTATCCCAGAACGGATAATCGTCCTGTTATTGCTGATCTTTCAACAAAAAAACCTTTAAATACTAAGATTTAAAGGCTTTTGGTTTCTAACCTGGCGGGTTTTAAGAGATCCCGATTGAACACTTGATACTTCTTTTAGCTTTTCAGTCCAATTAAGCTGATATTTTTGAAATTTCTATTTCATATACTTATCAAAAAAGGCAATCATCTTTTCAGGGTGTATCCCAAAATAATTATATGCATCAAACCTTCTGGTAGTGCCCTCTATCCAAAACAATTCTTTTTCCTTTGAACCTATTTTATCAAAAATTTCCTGAGCATCACGAGGATTGTCTGTCCATGCATCATCCAATACTTCTGCCATGAAATAAGGTACTTTAACAGCATGAGCAAATGGTTTAGGATCCATTTCGTAATGGGTAAATCCTCCTAATTTCAACTGTTCAAATGCCATTAGTTCCATATATTTATCTACTCCCGCATAGCCCGCAAATTTTTTCATCATAGCGGTCATACACAATGTCATTGGCCCAAAGAAACAAAGAATATTCTCGAATAATTCAGGATGCCTGTACATGGCTTCGTAGGCAGCATTTCCGCCTGTACAACGATTGTATAATGCACACTTCATCTTACTTAACTTGGGATGATTGTTTACATAATTTTGTGCCCCTACTACATCCCGCCATTCATAGCGCCCAATTCCACAAATGTTATTATTTGCAGTTCCGCTGTTTCCATGATTTCTTAAATCATAGGCCAATACGTTATATCCGGCGTCTGACAAGTACTTCATGTGAATAACAAAGTCAATTTCCAAAGTATCTACACTTGCAAACGGCTCCCCAAAATGTCCTGTAAATCCGGAACGGCTCATCGGCAATGGGTGATTGATAATAATAAGTTTGTCGGATTCTCCTTTTATAGAAGGAATATACCAGCCTTCAAGCGGAACTCCATCGCTTGCAGGAAAATAAACATCTTCCCAATTCTCCATCCCATGATCGGCAGGGGTTTTATGAACCGGCGTTCTAAATGGTGGCCGGATAGCCCTTTCCGCCAAAAATTTAAGGGTAGCATAATCCTGCTCGGAAATAGTTTTTTGTTGTTCGATTGCTTTATCATAAACTTCTTTGCCCAATCTTCCTCCTAGAGTACTGTCTATTTGGTAGTCTAATTTTTTTTCAAATGCCATTGTACTATTATTTTAATTGAATTAATACTTCAAATTTCATTGAAATACACGAATTGTCAAGAAAACAAAAAAGGGAAGTTCGGATACAAATTACTTATTTCAGAATTTTTAAAATGATTACGGATTATTTTCTACTTGCTTGATTTTTAAGTTTAATATTTATTGCCACTGAACATTCCATCTTTATAAATGGTTGCCTCTTCATTAGTCACAAATAATACTAATTCAGCACCTTCATTGGTACTGATTTCTATGTCTTCATCTTTTATAATGACAGCTTCTTTTTTCTGTAAGTTCATATCATTTATTTCAATTTCTCCTTTGAATACATAGAGCAAACAAGTTAGTCCCATCTTTGGAAGCGAAGGCAGTCCAATACTTGAGCCTTTGGTTAGTTTTATATCATAAATCCAGGTCTCGCTGCTGAATTGGAATTGATTATTATCATTGTGGGATGCAACCAAACGCCATTTGTTTTCACTGTGCAGTTGGTCCAAATCCCAAAATGTTACTTTTGGTGTTAAATCTTTTACTGCAGGTCTGATGAAAATCTGAAGCCCTTCAAAAATTTCATCCTCACTTTTGCCTGTTTCTTCATGATAAAATAGTTTGCCTGCCTGCATTAGCATCATTCTATCTTTACCAATCATTACCTCATTTCCCTCGCTGTCTTTGTGCAGTATCTTACCGCTTCTGAAATAAGACAATATTTCATCATTAATATGCGGATGCATGGGTATAGTTCCATTGCGATTGGACATTGCATGGTCTATTCTGCCAATACTCCCTATTCCGGTATCTCCATTGCTCAATGCTAAACCCGGATACAAGGTTTGGATTACCCCGTTTCCTGCAAAATATTCTCTTCCTATTTTTTGTATCATTCCTTTACTTTCTTTATAAATAAAGTTAATTCAGCTGTAAAAACATTTTTATGCATAAAGATTTTATAATGAATTAACATTACAAATTTCACTTAAAAATTATGACAGCTGTGAAGACAAATAAGGGTTACTCAGATACAAATCACTTATTTCGGAAATAGGAAGGTGAGTTTCCGGTTACCTTCTTAAACAGGCGTGAGAAATAGTTTGGATACTCAAAACCCAATTTATAGGCAACCTCGGAAACAGTATATTGATTATTTTTCAAAAGATTTTTAGATACCTCAATTATTTTTAGATGGATATGCTCTAAAACAGGCTTACCTGTATGAAATCTTATCAGGTCACTCAAATAATTTGGAGTTATGTTTAGTCTTTTGGCAAAATAGCTTACAGTAGGTTGAGCAATATTTTCATTATTGCTGTTGTAATATGTATTTAAAAGTTCGAAGAAATCATTAACCAATCTGTTATACTTCTCTTTTCTTTCCCCAAATTGCCTTTCATAAAATTTTGAAATATGGGCAAACATGAGATTGCAGTAGGCCAGCAGCAAATTCATTGAAAAATTCTCTCTTTTATATTCCATTAATGCATCTTTAAACAGCCGGATTATAACGACCTCCTCTTCTTTTTCCAGGTAAAGCGGCTCATGAAGCCCATATGCGAGAAAAGAATACTCTAAATGCTGATGATTAGAAATAATATCCTCCGTAATTTGAATATAATATCCTTCAAATGGTGTACCGGTTTTCCATTCAATGGGCTGATTGGGACTCGAAAAAAACATAAGACTTTTATTTCCTTCTCCTTCCAGGCCAAATTTAATTGAGATGCGGTAAAAGTTAGGATAAACAGGTGGTGTAGCCAATATGAAGGTCTCCGGATAAGAACCAATGTCTATCCATTCATGCTTTGGCGGATCAGCCTTAACATATTGATTGAACGATCTAATATCTTGTATCTTCATCCTAAAATTATCAGCAATTTTCAGGTATATGAAATGCTCTTATCATTACAAAAATAATTATATTTTGTAATCGCTTTCAAGAAAAGACACTAAAATTGATTATTTACTTTGTGATCTTATCCAATTCCTGACCAGGATCTGGCTTTCATAAAAGATGCCTTATAAAAAATGACACTATTGTTTATCAATAGTGTCATTTTTTTGCGGAGAGTGAGGGATTCGAACCCCCGGACCTGTTACAGTCAACAGTTTTCAAGACTGCCGCAATCGACCACTCTGCCAACTCTCCTGAATAACGGCTGTACCGTCGTTTTCAGTGGTGCAAATATAGAAGGATTTTATTTTTCTGCAAAACTTTTACGGGATAAATTTTAACAAAGCTTAATAATAGACTTAAAATCAGGGGAATTATTTTTTCCTGACTCCATGCCTATTCCCGATCTACTATGGCAATGAAACTGTTTTTTAAAAGATCTGCCGGATATACGAACTGGTCTCCGCCTTCACACTTTACCACAATAGCCCCCTGTTCATCGTTAAGGCATTTGTCCAGCTGGGTTTTCATTTCGTTGAGCTTTCCTTCCGCAACTTCTATAGTATAGGTTCCGGTAATGTGTGTGATTTTTATAACTTTTGTTTCCATGTTATTTTTGATTGAGCGTAAATTTAGGAATTTTGCTTTTAGCTGGATTAAAAATACTGTAAAATACATTTTACATACTCACATGAGGTTATTATTCGTGGTTTTTTAGTCTATATTTTAAGCTTTTTTTCCGATAACCAAGGAAAATGGGCATTAAGAAAATGAATCCTGTGAACGTTAAGAAAATTCTATTGCCCGAAGTGCGGGAGCAAAAATTGAAACGAAGAAGAAAGAATGGATCCGCGCAAGTTTAGAATTTTTAGAGACAGGATTTATTTTTAGCGGAATTTTCCAGGTCTTGAACTTATGATTCTTTTTGTTTCAGGACAAAAGAATGTAAAAAAACATAAATCACTGGTTCCTAGATAAAAAAAGCGTACCCATGGGTACGCTCTGTATTATAAATTAAACTGATATTAATGTAACTCAGCAAGGTATTTCTCTGCATCCATAGCCGCCATACAACCGCTTCCTGCTGCTGTAATAGCCTGTCTGTAGATATGGTCCTGAACGTCTCCTGCGGCGAATACCCCCGGAAGATTGGTTCTTGTAGAACCTTTTTCCGTAAGAATGTATCCGTTCTCATCAAGATCGATCTGGCCTACGAAAATATCTGTGTTCGGTTTGTGTCCGATAGCAATGAAAATCCCTTCAACATCAACTGTAGATGTTTCCTGAGTCTGGTTGTTGATGATCACAGCTCTTTCTACAAGACTGTTTTCTCCTTCAATACCGATCAGTTCATGGTTGAATTTCACTTCAATGTTCGGGGTATTTTCTACCCTGTGGATCATTGCTTTGGAAGCTCTGAACACATCTTTTCTTACCAGCATCGTTACCTTTCTGGTCAGTTTTGCAAGATAAGTAGCCTCTTCAGCTGCCGTATCCCCTGCTCCTACTACCACAACGTCTTTTCCTCTGTAGAAAAATCCGTCACACGTAGCACAAGCCGAAACACCGCCTCCTGCATATTTCTTTTCATCTTCAAGGCCAAGGTATTTTGCTGTAGCACCTGTAGAGATAATTACTGTTTTGGCAAGGATCTCTTTGTTTCCTGCGTATAGTTTGTGAACACCGCCGTTTTCTTTGGAGAATTCTGCTTTGGTGATCATTTCGTAATGAACTTTGGTATCGAACCTTTCTGCCTGCTTCTGCAGATCCATCATCATTTCAGGCCCTGTAATTCCTGCCGGATACCCTGGAAAGTTATCTACCTCCGTAGTTGTTGTCAATTGTCCTCCCGGTTCCAAACCTGTATACAGTTCGGGTTTTAAATCTGCTCTTGCCGCATAAATTGCTGCTGTAAAGCCAGAAGGCCCGGATCCGACGATCACACAATCTAAAATATTTTGCTCCATAAATTTACTTGTTCAAAGAATTTTAATTCAGTCCGCTAATTTCGTAATTTTTACTGTTTTATTAAAGTATTTTTGATGATACTTGTCAATATCAGATATGCGAATTGTCAATTGTAGGTTATGAGTTCCTGATGGGTGTTTCTGGGTACGGGATACGGGGTATTTGTTACGGGCTAAATGATGGGTACGTGGCTGCAATAGAATTTTTTCATTTTTTATTTTTCATTCTACATTCTCAAACCCTCCTACACTTAAACTCTCCCACTCTCAAACTCATTATACCTTCATCTTAATCTTATCTACGTTGATGATTTTATAAACCAGCTCTTTGATCAGTTCAGCTTCTCCCATATTTACAGCACCAAGCCCCTTCCCTTTCATATCAAATTCCCTTAAAATAGAAATGACTCTGGTGGCGTGTTTCAGTGGATACAGCCTTGCACTTTCTGCATAATCTTTAATGAAATAAGGATTCACTCCCATCTGTGATGCAATCACCTGTGGTGGCTGTCCGGCCATCGTTTGGTAGATGATCACATTGGAAAAATAGCTGTACAAATTGGCAAGCATCATCACAAAAGGATTATTCTTAGGATTTTTACCCATGAAATGCGCAATCCTGAATGCTGCATCCGCATTTTTGGTTCCCAAAGCCTTCTGAAGTTCAAAAACATTATATTCCTTACTGATGCCGATGTGATTTTCTACAATTGTTCCATCCAGAATTTCGCCTTCTTTAAGGATGATCTTTAATTTATTCAGCTCGTTGGCAATTCTTGAAAGATCGTTCCCAAGGTATTCTGCAAGCAGATGGGAAATATTAGGGGCTGTTTTGATCTTCAGCTGTGCACACTCATCCGCGATCCACTTGGGAAGGTTGCTGTCCCTTACAGATTCGCTTAAGAAAAGGGCCTTTGCCTTATCCAGTGCCTTGGTAGCTTTTTTACGGCTGTCCAGTTTTTTATGTTTGTGGGCAAAAACCAGCACCGTAGAAGGAACAGGATTATCTACATAGGTTTCCAGAATACGGTTTTCCTCTTCATTAAATTTCAGATCCTGGGCTTCCTTTACAATAATCACCTGCTTATCGCCCATCATCGGGAACTGCCTTGCCAGGGAAAGAATCTCCTGATAGGAAGTATCTTTACCATACACTACCGTCTGGTTGAAAGCTTTTTCATCTTCTTCCAGAAAATCGTGCTCAAGTGCTTTTACAGCAGCATCAATAAAGTAAGGTTCTTCTCCGTGAAAAAAATAAATAGGTAAAACTTCTTTATTTTTAATATTTTTGAGGATTAAATCTAATTCTTTCATCTTATAAATGGAACTTCCAAAACTGAACTTTCAGGAAACTTTTGATTTTAAATTCAAGAAAGACAAAGATAAGTTTTTTATTTATGACTTGGTCCGCAAAACTTACCTTCTCCTTACTCCTGAAGAATGGGTGAGGCAGCACTGGGTACACTATTATCTTACCGTAAAAGCCTATTCCCCTTCTGCGCTCATTACCGAAAAAAAGATCCTTCTGAACGGGCTTACCAAAAGAATTGATCTGCTGGTAACCGAGAAAACGGAACCCATTATCCTGATAGAGTGTAAAGCCCCACAGATCAAACTGACTGAAAAAACCTTTGAACAGACTGCCAGGTACAACTCCATCATCGGAGCCAAAGAAATTATCCTTACCAATGGGCTGCAGCATATCAATGCCTACTACGAAAACGGGCAATATCAGTTTTATAAACCTGAGTAACTTTCATTACTATAAAAAATCATTATAAGAGATCTGCGTAATCTGCTAAATCTGCGAGAGGCTTTTTTATCTCTCGCAGATTTAGCAGATTACGCAGATTTTTTTGAACTGAAAACTTCTTTGTTATCATGCTTTAAGAAATTGAAAACTTTTATTCCTTTTTTGGGTCAATAAGAAAGAAAATAATACATTTAAAAAAAATTACAAATACATATGGAAATTAAAAATATCATCTTCGATTTTGGCGGGGTATTAGTGGATTGGAATCCGAGATATTTTTTCAAAGACTATTTCAATGATGATGAAAAAATGGAATATTTTCTACAGCATATCGCCCAATCCGAATGGAATGAAGAACAGGACCGAGGAAGAAGCCTGGCAGAGGGCACCGAGCTTCAGGTTAAAAAATTTCCGGAATGGGAAAAGGAGCTCAGAGCCTATTACGATAACTGGACAGTTATGCTGAAAAGTGATATCCCGCAGAATGTAGATATCCTAAGACGTCTGGCAACTACCGATTATCATTTATTCGGACTTACAAACTGGTCTGAGGAGACTTTTCCATATGCGCTGGAAAATTATGATTTCTTCCAGATTTTCGATGGCAAAATTGTGGTTTCAGGAACGGAGAAACTTATAAAGCCGGACCCAAAGATCTGGCATGTACTGTTGGAAAGATACAACATTCAGGCATCGGAATCTCTTTTTATTGATGATAATCCTAAAAATATTGAAATGGCAGCGTCTTTGGGTTTCAAGACCATTAAAATTAACCCTGATACAGATCTGGAACAGGAACTGGCCGGCATGGGAATTAAAGTCTGAATAACTTCTGCCCCAAAGCATACTTTTATGCGTCAATACAAGTTATTTTTCAGTAATTTAGTTGGAAATTTTATTTAAATCCAAAAAATTACAAAATATGATACGTACCTTTTTACTAGCAGCATTCCTGATGAGCACGGGAACTGTTTTCAGCCAGAAACTTAAGAGCGTTTCCTATCAGGACGGTTCACAAAAACTGAATGGCCTGGTAACCTCCAACGCAGGAAAAAAGCTTCCGGGAGTTCTGATCCTTCCGGCATGGAAAGGGATAGATGACGAAGCTAAAACTGCCGCAGCTGAACTTGAAAAGCAAGGATATATTGCCTTTATTGCCGATATTTACGGTGAAGGAAATATCCCTGCCGACAATGCTTCTGCGGGCAAAACTGCAGGATATTACAAACAGAATTATGATGCGTACCAGAAACGTATTTCCCTGGCCTTAGAACAGTTGAAGAAAAACGGAGCGGTTTCTGATAAAATTGCCGTGATCGGATATTGTTTCGGGGGAACAGGAGCTTTGGAATCTGCAAGAGGAAGTCTTCCTGTTGTGGGAGTGGTTTCCATTCATGGAAGCATCGGAAAAGATCAGACGAGAAAAAACGGACCTATTTCTACTAAAATATTAGTTGAAAATCCGGCGGATGACCAGGGTGTCACTCCGGAAGATTACAATAACCTCATCAAAGAAATGAACGAGGGGAATGCGGATTGGCAGATCATTACCTATGCCCATTCAAAGCACACTTTCACAGATCCGAAATCGCCTGATTATAATGAAGTAATGGCGAAGAGGGCATGGAATCATACACTGATGTTTCTGAAAGAAATTTTGAAATAATTTTTTATTGTAGCAATATAACAGTGTAACAGTACTTTAACCGGAAATTAATAAATTGTTACACTGTTGTATTGTTACATTATTAAGCTTCTTCCCTATTGACTAAATCCATAGAAAATGCCGGAAGACAAATAGCGATGTACTCGCACGATTCTGAAAACGGATTACTGTAGCGTACTCTGGCTCCCTTTTCTATTAAAATACTCTGCCCTTTTTCGAGGATAATGACTTCTCCGTCTATTTCAAATTGCTTTTTTCCAGAAATGATCAGGGTAAACTCATCAAAATCCGGAGTCTGATGCGGTTCACTCCAATCCGGCGGTGCTACCATGTGGGCAATGGAAACATTTGAATTTCCGGTAGAATTTCCCCAATGCTCTTCTATAAGTTTACCGTCTGTAGTAGGCACTACAAACGGTGATTTCTGGATTTTATATTTTTTCATGATCGATCTTCCTTTTTAATTTCATAGACGAAATTGGTTCTTGAAGGTTCTGCATAATATGATACTTCTTCTTCCGCGATCTTTTTGCCGCCGATTCTTTCCATGGCAATCTGGGAACGGAGATTTTCTTTTCCTACATGAAAATGTACCTTATCTACAAACTGAAAGATATAATCAAGCATTATTTTTTTTACCTGAGGGTTAATACCTTTTCCCCATGATTTTGTTCCGTAGAAAGTATATCCTATGAAAATATGGTTGTCGGCTTCATCATAATTGTAAAAACGAGTGCTTCCCAAAACGTCACCGGATGATTTTTCAATAATTTTAAAGGCTCCTTCACTTTCCATAGCGCCTCTGAAAAAAGATTCAAAAACTTCTTTTTTATAACGGTCCGGATTCGGGTGCTGCTCCCAAACTCTGGGATCAGATGCCACTTCATATAAAGATTCAAAATCCCCTTGCTGTAAGGGGATTAATTTGTAGTCCTGATTTTCTAGAACAGTTTGAATTGAAAATTTCATTGCTTAGCTTTTGGTTTTTGCAGCGTCAGACTCTATTTTCTTAATTTCTTTCAGTTTATCTGAAATTTTGATGACAGCATCCGGAGCAGCAGGTTTCAAAGCAACTTCCGCCTGAGCCATATCCCACTTGATCACCAGGTTTCCTGAATTTTCATCAGTTGGGTTCAGGGTAATTTCAAACCATTCCTGTTTGTCAGCCAGCTTGTTTACCGGTACAGTTACATCTACCACATCCTGTTTAGGATCATAGGTATAAGCG
Source organism: Chryseobacterium oranimense (assembly GCF_900129755.1). Classification (GTDB taxonomy): domain Bacteria; phylum Bacteroidota; class Bacteroidia; order Flavobacteriales; family Weeksellaceae; genus Chryseobacterium; species Chryseobacterium oranimense. Next base: position 383,484 of record NZ_FQWT01000004.1, on the reverse strand, counting down.
CCCCACTGCTGGAAATCTTTATTTAATATTACTTTCCATTCTTTTTCTGTAGGAACGATGAAAAGCCCGTATGTTCCTGCCTGAACAATTTTCCCTCCGAAATTAACGGACTGCCCGAATGTGATTTTGGTAGATGAATTGGCTCCTGCTCTCCAAACCTGTCCGTAAGGTACTAATTCCCCGAAAATCTTACGCCCCTTTACTCCCGGTCTTCCATAATCGATGGTAATTTTAGACATAGAAAACTGTTGTTCCACCTTCTGGCGTGGACTTACTGCAGGTACTGAGTAATCCTGGGCAAAACTTAAAGCCGAAGCTGATAGGCAAAGTGCAAATAGTAACTTTTTCACGTGTAAATTTTTGCCTAAAATTACAAAAATCAAAATAAAATAGCCTTCTCTAATTCCAATAATTTTTGCTTTCTCCAGATTCCCCCCGCATACCCCACCAGCTCTCCGTTTGATCCGATAACGCGGTGACAGGGGATCAGAATGGCAATTTTATTGATCCCGTTTGCAGTTCCTACCGCACGTATTGCTTTGGGATTTCCCAGAAATTCGGACTGCTGTTTGTACGTTCTGGTCTCTCCTATCGGAATTTCACGAAGAAGCTGCCAGACCTTTTCCTGAAATTGGGTTCCGGTGATGTAAAGGGGAACTTCAAAGGTTTGTCTTTTGCCTTCGAAATATTCCTGCAGTTCTGTTTCCAGTTGCGGAAAATGTTTATTCTCTCCCTGAACAATCTCTGCCTGTAAAGCTTTGGATAATGAAGAGAATTGCTTATCCATATTTTTCCGGTCTGTAAATTCAAGGAGGCAGATTCCTTCATCTACCGCACAGGCGAACATAGTTCCCAGTGGGGTTTCGATCCTTTTAAGATCAATGATCCTCTGTACTTTTGTATTTCCGGGTGAAACTCCTACAATGTTTTTGAAACGTTCAGTAAAGCCGCTCAGGCTTTCGTATCCGGATTCTATTGCGGCTCCCATGATACTTTCTCCGTTTTTTATTTTTTTAAAAGCTTTATTCATCCTTAGTTTTCTCTGGAATGCGTGAAAAGTAATTCCGTGATTTTTCAGGAACCACCGCCGAACTGTTACCGGTTCAATATTCCTTTGAAGCAGGTCTGCATCTCTGATCTTCAAAGATTCATCGTTCATCAGTTCATTGAGCAGTTCCCTGATATACGATGGGGTTTCATTGAGTTTCTCAAGAGGCTTGCATACTTTACAAGGCCTGTACCCATTTTTTATGGCTTCATTGGTATCGAGGAAAAATTCTACATTTTCTCTTTTAGGCTTGCGGGCAGTACAGGTTGGCCGGCAAAATATCCCTGTCGTTTTTACAGCCATCCAATATGTTCCTTCAAAGGTAGAATCCTTATCCAAAGAGGCCTGGTACATTCTTTCTTCTGTAAGTATCATCACTAAACAAAAATGGATAAAAAACTTTGTTCTGAAAGGATCCTGCGACCCGTATCTTCCAATTGATTATAAATATACTCATTTAAAAAATTACCTGAAGAAATTCTTTTGACCCCTAACTTTTTTAAAGCTTCAAAATCAGGAAGCCCGGGCATACACATTACATTTACAGGAATCTCAGAAGCATTCACAATGGCTTTAATATCATCTTCTGAGATAATGCAGGGAACAAAAATACCGTCTACCCCTAATTCTTCAAAAATCTTAATCCTCTGTACTGTTTCATCAACAGGGTTTTCAATTCCTAATAAAAACGGGTCTGTTCTTAAATTGATGAAAATTTCCACAGCATTCTTTTTGAGCTCTGAAAAAATTGGCTTTAATTTTTTGTGAAGTTCTTCCTGGGATAACAGCTTTCTGGTTCCATTAATAACAACGCTGTCTTCAATATTAATCCCGGCAACCCCAATTGCTGCCAGTTTTAAAATATTCGAAACTATTTCATCAGCTGTTTTCCCATATCCTCCTTCCAGGTCTACAGACAAAGGAATATCTACAGATTTCAATATTCTTTCCACCATATAGAAATATTCTCCGAAACTCATCTCTTCTCCGTCTTCATACCCCAAACTATGTGCTAATGCTGAACTGGAAGTAGCTAATGCTTTATATCCTAATTTCTGATATATCTTAGCGCTTTGTACATTCCATACATTTCCCAATAATAAAGGCTCATCCTGATGATGCAATTGTTTAAAAATCTGAATATCCGTCATTTCTTTCTTTTTGATAAAATTAATAACGTACTGCTTACCCTGCAACCGAAAAATGGACAAGTATTTTTTTTATACCTTTTGCAACACAAAAATAAAGGGTAATTTTAAATCTCTTATTTTAATCACTAATCACTTTATAATGTTTAAAAAAATAAGTCTTTTTTTTATCATCACTGTTGGTTTTTCCAGCGTCTATGCACAGCAGAATATTCCTTTCCGAATTACAAAATATAACAATATCATTGTAAAAACATTGGTCAATAAGAAAGATTCTCTTGATCTGATGTTTCAGATTGCCATGAAAGATGCCTCTATTTCTCCTGACAGACAGCGCAAAACAGATCATATTGTTTTCAATAAAGACGGGATCAGTGAAAATAATACAGTACAGATTGGAAAATTCACCCTGAATAATGTACAGTTTTTTGATCATGAACTGACAGGACATGAAGCGGATGGAAAAATAGGAACGGCCATGTTCTCAGGGAAAGCTTTTAAGATCGATTATGACAACAACCGGTTTGTAATTTATGATAAACAACCTGATCTGGAAGGCTACCAGCCTATTACGCTGCTTTATGATCATGAACAGTTTTTCATTGCCGGAGATAATGTGATCGGTGATCAACAGGAAGAAGCTTATTTTCTGCTCCAATCCGGATACGCTGGCGGACTTCTGTACAGCAATGAATTTGCTGATGCAAAAGGTCTGGACAAAAAGCTAAAGATCACTGGTGAAAAAACTCTGAAAAATTCAAGCGGAAAAAGTGTAGTAACCAAACAGGGAGTCCTTCCTAACTTCAAATTAGGCAATGCCGTTTTGAAAGATGTTTCGGCAGGATTTTTTGCCGGTGACCTGAAAACCCAGACGGTCAATTATTTCGGAGCGGATATGCTGAGAAGGTTCAACTGGATCTTTGATGCGGATAGAAAAACAGCTTACATCAAACCGAGTAAATATTTTTCTGAACCTTATTATAAGATTAATTAATTATGAAAAAAAATGTCGCCATTCTCCTTTTCGATAATGCTGAAGTACTTGATTTTGCAGGCCCGTTCGAAGTGTTTTCTGTAGCTTCAGAATTAAAGAATTTTGAACTTTTTAACGTGTTTACTGTTGCAAGGGATAGTAAAGCAATTTCTGCTGTTAATGGGCTTTCCGTTAATCCGAAATATAATTTTCAGGATTGCCCGCCTGTTGATATCCTTATTATTTCGGGTGGTGTAGGGACCAGGCAGGCAATGGTGGATAAAGAGACGTTAAACTGGGTTGAGCAAATTCACCAAAACACACTGTATACAGTTAGCATTTGCTCCGGGTCCCGGATCCTTGGGGCTTTGGGCCTGCTGGACAACAAAAAGTACTGCACCCATCAGGGTGTCTATGAACATATGGCAGAAATTGTACCCTCGGGCTTACCACAAAAAGAAAAAAGATTTGTTCAGGAAGGCAAAATTTTTACTTCCGGAGGTATTAGTGCAGGAATAGACCTGTCTTTTCATATAGTATCACTTCTTTATGGCAGCCATACCGTAAAAGAAACAGCAGATTATATGGAATACAACCTTATCTCAAATGGATCTGAATGGTAACGGATACCACATTTGAAAATACTTTGAATGTCTTCATTGAAGGCCTTGAGAATTATGATGAAAATGGATTCAGAAGGCAAGACAACCCTAACAGCTGGTCTCTGGCCCAGTTATATGCCCACATTATCATTGATACCAACTGGTATTTTGATCAGTTGGAGTCATGTTTTGGGAATGTTTTGAACCTTGATAAGAGCATGGAAGATAAGGCGAAAAAAATGCTGCTTCAAAATAGTTTTCCTGATATAAAAATAAAGGGTAATTCTTACATTCCTGTGAATGATTCTATTTTCATCAATGCTACTAAAAAAGATCTGATATTGCTTTTAGAAAGAAGCCGTGTGCTGTGGAAAAGGATCAATAACGAAAATATTTCCGGAAAAGCAGAGCATCCCGGATTCAGTTACCTGTCCCCTATGGAATGGTATCAGTTTGCAGAAATGCATATCAGGCACCATATTCAGCAGAAGAAAGAAATAGAAAACAAAATTAAAAGTTCATGAATAAAAAACCCTGCAAGAAAACTTGCAGGGTTTTAATATATTATCCGGTTACGGAATTACATGGTCTCCATTTTGAAGCTCATGCTTTCAATTACTTTCAGGATGGCTTCCACCGTGTCCATAGACGTTAAACAAGGAACACCGTTCTCCACACTCATTCTTCTGATCTGGAATCCGTCTCTTTCCACCTGTTTTCCTTTTGTCATGGTATTCACCACATACTGTACTTTACCTTTCTGGATCAGATCGATAAGATTCACATCATCTTCCCCGATTTTGTACCCTATTTTACAAGGAATTCCTTTTTCTTCAAAGAATTTGGCTGTTCCTTCTGTAGCCCAGATTCTGAAACCAACTTCGTGGAATCTTGCTGCCAGGTCTGCTGCTTCCTGCTTGTGCTTATCTGCAACTGTGAACAAAATAGAACCGTGCATAGGAACTTTTCTTCCGGCTGCGATCAGTCCTTTGTAAAGGGCTTTTTCCAATGTTGTATCTTTCCCCATTACTTCTCCTGTAGATTTCATTTCAGGGCCTAAGGAGATATCTACTTTTGTCAGTTTTGAGAAAGAGAATACAGGAACTTTTACAAAAACTCCTTCTTTATTCGGAACCAAGCCGTTTTTGTAGCCTAAATCTTTCAGTTTCTGACCTAAAATTGCCTTCGTTGCCAGGTTAGCCATTGGAACTTCAGTAATTTTAGACAGGAAAGGAACTGTTCTCGATGAACGTGGGTTTACTTCAATCACATAGACATTTCCTTCGAAAAGAACGTACTGGATATTCATTAATCCTATTACATTCAGTCCTTTGGCAAGTCTTTGTGTATAGTCTACAAGAGTGTCGATCTCTTTCTGTGAAACATTCTGTGTAGGATATACCGCGATAGAATCTCCTGAGTGTACTCCTGCTCTTTCGATATGCTCCATGATTCCCGGAATCACTACGGTTTCACCATCGCAGATTGCATCGATCTCTATTTCTTTTCCGACCATGTATTTGTCGACCAGAACAGGGTGTTTAGGGCTTGCCTCTACTGCATTTTCCATATAGTAAGCAAGTTCAGCTTCACCGTATACGATTTCCATCGCGCGTCCTCCCAGTACGTAGCTTGGACGTACCAGAACAGGATAACCGATCTCGTTGGCAATTTTTATTGCTTCTTCTTTTGAAGTGGAAGTTTTTCCTAAAGGCTGAGGAATTCCCATTTCCTGAAGTGCTTTTTCGAATTTATCTCTGTTTTCAGCTCTGTCAAGATCTTCCAGTGAAGTTCCAAGGATCTGTACACCGTGAGAAGCCAACTTATCCGCAAGATTGATTGCCGTTTGCCCTCCGAACTGAACAACTACTCCTTTTGGTTTTTCAAGCTCGATAATGTTCATTACATCTTCTTCCGTAAGTGGTTCGAAGTATAATTTATCTGAGATTGAGAAGTCTGTAGAAACTGTTTCCGGGTTGTTGTTGATGATGATCGCCTCGTATCCCATCTCTTTGATCGCCCAAACTGAGTGAACCGTGGCATAGTCAAATTCCACTCCCTGCCCGATTCTGATAGGCCCTGAACCTAAAACGATGATTTTTTCTTTATTGGAAACAACGCTTTCGTTTTCTTCTTCGTAAGTTCCGTAGAAATATGGGGTTTCACTTTCAAATTCAGCGGCACAGGTGTCTACCATTTTATACACCGGCATTACTCCGTTTTCTTTTCTGAAATTGAACACTTCACGCTGAGAAACTTCCCAAAGGTGAGCGATATTCATATCTGCGAAGCCTAATTTTTTAGCCTGTATTAAAGTTTCTTTATCAAATTTATGGGCAGCGATTACTTTTTCGAAATCTACCAGCTTTTTCAGTTTCCAGATGAAGAATTTATCAATTTTGCTCCATTCTACGATCTGCTCCCAGTCGTAACCTCTTCTTAAAGCATCTCCAATGATAAAGAGTCTTTCATCATCACAAACTCTGATTCTTCTTTCGATTTCTTCGGCAGTAAGGGCTTCAGCCTGTTTTGTTTTTAACCCTAAATGCCTGATTCCCGTTTCAAGAGAACGGATAGCTTTCTGTAAAGATTCTTCAAAGTTTCTTCCGATGGCCATTACTTCTCCTGTCGCTTTCATCTGGGTAGATAATCTTCTGTCTGCCGTTTCGAATTTATCGAATGGGAATCTCGGGAATTTTGTTACCACATAGTCAAGGGCAGGTTCAAAACACGCATATGTCTTCCCTGTCACCGGATTCATGATTTCATCAAGTGTTAAGCCTACAGCAATTTTTGCCGCGATTTTTGCAATCGGGTAACCTGTTGCTTTTGATGCTAAAGCTGATGAGCGGGAAACTCTAGGGTTCACCTCGATGATGTAGTAGTTGAAAGAATGTGGGTCCAGTGCTAACTGCACGTTACAACCTCCTTCAATTCCCAAAGCTCTGATGATTTTTAGCGAAGCATTTCTCAGCAACTGATACTCTCTATCTGAAAGTGTCTGAGAAGGCGCCACTACAATTGAATCCCCTGTGTGAACTCCCACCGGGTCTATATTTTCCATGTTACAAACCACAATCGCGTTGTCGTTTGCATCACGCATTACTTCATATTCAATTTCTTTGAATCCTGCAATGGATTTCTCGATAAGACACTGTGTAACAGGGCTATATTTCAATCCTAACTCTGCAATTTCCTTCAGTTCCGCTTCGGTAGAGGCAATACCTCCCCCTGTTCCTCCCATCGTAAAGGCAGGACGAACAATTACCGGATAACCAATCTCATCCGCGAAACGAAGTGCTCCTTCTACCGTATTCACAATATCGGATTCCGGAACGGGCTCGTTCAGCTCTCTCATCAGCTCACGGAAAAGGTCTCTGTCTTCCGCTCTGTTGATCGCAGAAAGCTTGGTTCCCAATACTTCTACTTTGCATTCTTCAAGGATACCCGATTTTTCCAGTTCTACCGCCATATTCAGACCTGTCTGACCTCCAAGGGTCGGTAAAAGCGCATCCGGACGTTCTTTTCTGATGATGTGGCTTACAAACTGAAGTGAAATCGGCTCGATGTATAATTTATCTGCGATTTCCACATCCGTCATAATGGTTGCCGGGTTTGAGTTGATCAAAATCACTTTGTAACCTTCTTCTCTCAAAGACAGGCAAGCCTGTGTTCCTGCGTAATCGAATTCAGCTGCCTGACCGATGATGATGGGTCCTGAACCGATTACTAAAATTGTTTTTATATCTGTACGTTTTGCCATTTTTCTTTTTATTGTAGAGTCAAGATTCTAGAGCCAAGAGCCAAGATTCCGGACTTTTTATTTTAAATTATTTTTAAATGAATAAATCATTCTCTGAATTTCAGAAACCTCATTTAGTAAAGTCATTATTTTTTCTTCAGGTAAAAGATTTAGTTCTCTAACGAGAATCAGCTGTGTCTGCAATTCAAATGCTGATCCCAGGGAAACTGCCAGAAAATGATTGAATTCTTTATTTCCATTTCTACCAGAACCTTCTGCAATATTCGAGGGAATAGAAACTGCAGATCTTTTAATTTGAGAGATTAAGCCATACTTTTCATCGTCACTAATCTCCTGACAAATAATGTAAACATTTTTTGCCAGTATAATAGATTTCTTCCAGAAAAGTAATTTCTCAAAATTGTGCATCTGTAATCTTTTAATCTTAATCTTCGCGTCCTGGTTCTTGTATCTTGATACCTGGTTCTATTTCTTAAATCCTTCCATCAAATCAATGAACTCATCAAATAAGTAATTCGCATCTTCAGGGCCCGGGCTTGCTTCCGGGTGATATTGAACGGAGAAACAAGGATGAATTTTGTGTTTCAGACCTTCGTTTGTTCTGTCATTCAATGCGATGTGTGTTTCAATTAAATCTGTTCCTTTCAAACTTTCCTGATCTACTGCGTAACCGTGATTTTGGGAAGTGATGGCCACTTTGTTTTTCTCCAGATCCAATACCGGGTGATTTCCACCTCTGTGACCGAATTTTAACTTGAATGTTTTTGCTCCGCAAGCCAGTCCGATCAATTGATGTCCTAAGCAGATTCCGAAAATCGGAACTTTGCCTAAGATTCCACGGATCATTTCAAGAGCATGCTGATTGTCTTCAGGGTCACCAGGACCGTTTGACAACATAACTCCATCAGGATCCATCAGTAAGATTTCTTCCGCGGTTACATCCTGGGAAACTACTGTGATATCGCAGTTTCTTTGAGATAATTCTCTGATAATTCCCAATTTGGATCCGAAATCCACTAATACTACTTTAAAACCTCTTCCCGGGTTGGCGTAAGGAGTCTTTGTAGAAACTGTTTCTACCTGGTTGGTAGGGAAATTTGTAGATTTCAGTTCTGCTGTTACTGCATTTTCGTCAGCATCCGCATTTACGATCTTTCCTTTTACCACTCCGTAATTACGCAGAATTCTGGTTAGTCTTCTGGTATCGATTCCTGAAATCCCTGAAAGGTTTTTCTTTTTAAATAATTCATCTAAAGTCATCTGGGTACGGAAATTAGATGGAAGATCGCAAAGTTCTTTTACGATAAGTCCTTTAATAGCCGGCTCAATGCTTTCATAATCATCACGGTTAATACCATAATTTCCGATAAGCGGATAGGTCATGCAAACAATCTGACCGCAGTATGACGGGTCAGAGATCAATTCCTGATACCCTGTCATTCCGGTATTGAAAACTACTTCTCCGGCAGTTTCCAATTCTGCTCCGAAACCTTCTCCATGAAACACTTCACCGGACTCCAGTATTAATTTTTTCTTCATTTTATTTATTTAGATTTTCTTTTACTTTTTATTTTATTTTTAACCACCCCGTCAAAAATTCTTTGAATTTTTGCCACCCCTCCAGAGGAGGGGAATTTTTTGTCAGCTCAAGATCCGGAACTCAAAACCGGAATCCCGAACCTTATTATTATTTGAAGGTATAGCCTTCTTTTTCCAAAGTTTTTTTCAGAATTGCCATTCTCGCGAAAACACCATTCTGCATTTGTTTGAATACTCTTGAACGTTCACATTCTACAAGGTCAGTATCAATCTCCACTCCCCTGTTGATAGGAGCAGGATGCATGATAATGGCTCCGCTTTTCATTGCTTTTTCTCTTTCTTTCGTTAGACCGTATTTTTTATGGTATTCGGAAGCGGAGTAGCTCATTTTTGAATCATGTCTTTCGTGCTGGATTCTCAGCAGCATTAAAACATCTACTTCGGTTATTAACTGATCAACCGGTAAGTAAGTTCCGTTAATTAGGGCTCCTTCATCAAACCAGTCTTCCGGTCCGGAGAAATATACTTTAGCTCCTAATCTTCTTAATGCTTCTGCATTGGAATTGGCAACACGGCTGTGCTTTACGTCGCCTACGATTCCTATTTTCAGTCCTTCAAATTTCCCGAATTCCTGATAGATTGTCAACAGATCCAGCATACACTGGGAAGGATGGTTTCCGGTTCCGTCTCCTCCGTTGATCACCGGAATACTGATATTATTCAGTTCTTCGAAATACCTGTCTTTTTTATCTCTGATCACCACCAGATTTACCCCAAGGCTTTCAATGGTTTTCACGGTGTCATAAAGACTTTCTCCTTTGTTTACAGAGCTGTGTGAAGCATCAAACGGCACTACCTGCAGCCCCAGTTTTCTTTCTGCAATATCAAAACTTGTCTTTGTTCTTGTACTGTCTTCAAAGAAAAGATTTGAGCAGAAAACTTCTCCTTCAATTTTTGCAGTTTTACCGTTGGCAAAAGCCATTGCTTCGGTCAGTATACTGTTGATTCTCTCGGTGCTAAGTTCTGTAATCGTAAACATAATTCTTAATTTTTGAGCATAAAAAAAGCGAAGACAACATCTTCGCTTAATAATAATAAATATCGTAAAGGGCGCTTTCGCCCGGTAAATCTAATGATATAAACACTCTTTTATTCATTAGGTGCAAAGATACAAAAATTTCGTGAACCTACAAAACCAAAGTTTTAAATAAATTAAAAACCTCTTATTCTTTCCTTATTTTCATTTATAATTGATATTTTTGTTAAAACTCAAACCTATTCTATGGATTTAAAGGACAAAATGATTCTCAGTATTATTCAGGAAGACTCTACTTTATCGGTGAAAGAAATTTCAGAAAAGATAGGTCTTACGTTTACTCCTACTTATGAACGTATCAAACAGCTGGAGAAACAGGGCATTATTGAGAAATATGTTGGCCTTTTAAACCGTGAAAAACTGGGTCTGAATATTGTCGTCTATTGTAACGTCCGTCTTAAGGAACAATCCCAGAAAGTACTGGAAACCTTTGAGAAAAACATTATGAAATATGATGAAGTGCAGGAAATCATCAGTCTTTCGGGAGAATATGACTATATGCTGAAGATCATTGCAAAGGATATTAACTCTTATAATGACTTTGCGGTGAATGTGATCTCAAACATACCTAATATTGGCCAGTATCACAGTTCTATTGTCCTTCACGAGGTGAAGAAATCTACTAAGTTTAAAATTGATCTGGAATAATTAGCTTAATTAAACCATTAAGATTTCTTTAAGTGATTAAGGATAGTTAAGGATTCGCAAGCGAATTTTGATAAGCTACCTTTCCCAATCATAGCCTTATTAAAAGATGCTTCGACTTCGCTCAGCACGACATTTCTAATACTAAACATCATTGCAATATTGTCATACGGAGTGAGGCCGAAGCATCTGATAAATTTTTAATCAATCCAGTGATTAAAAATTATCAACCCAATAGTTTGTTTTTCAGTTTATTAAACTGATATTCTATTTTATCAAGACAAAGGTTTCCTATGCTCCCCTGATGGGTGTGATTAAGATTACCGGTCTCAAATTCAAATTCATTGTTTTCAATCTCCTGCCCTACTTTTACGTAAGCATCACGGAATGAGCTTCCTTTTTTCACTTCTTCATTGATTTTCTCTACGCTGAACAGGTATTTATATTTTTCGTCTTCCAGAATTCCGTCTTTTACCTGGATATTCGGAAGAGTGTAATTTAAAATCTCCAGACATTCTTTCAATGAATCAATTGCCGGAAAAAGAATTTCCTTCGTAAGCTGTACATCTCTGTGATAACCCGAAGGCAAATTATTTGTCAATAGGATCAATTCATTCGGCAGAGCCTGGATTCTGTTACATCGTGCGCGTACCAGCTCGAAAATATCCGGGTTCTTTTTGTGCGGCATGATGCTGCTTCCCGTGGTAAATTCCTTTGGAAAGCTTATAAAATCGAAGTTCTGACTTAAATATAAACAGACATCATACGAGAATTTCCCAAGGGTTCCTGCTAAAGTGGCCATAGCCATGGACAGCATTTTTTCAGATTTTCCGCGGGTCATCTGGGCATACACAGAGTTATAGTTCATCGACTGAAAGCCCAGGTTATAGGTCGTGCTTTCACGGTCTATCGGAAAGGAAGAACCGTATCCTGCTGCTGAACCAAGCGGGTTTTTATTGATGATATTCTTCACCGAAAACAGCAGTTCCACATCATCCAGCAATGCTTCAGCATAGGCTCCAAGCCACAATCCAAAGGAAGACGGCATGGCTATCTGAAAATGAGTGTAACCCGGAAGCAATTTGTTTTTATGCTGATCTGCCAGTTTAATCAGGATTTGGAAAAATTCATCAGTTAAAGCTGTAATTTCTCGAATTTCATCTAATAAATAAAGCTTAATATCCAGTAAAACCTGATCATTACGGGATCTTGCGGTATGAATTTTCTTCCCGGTATCTCCTAATTTTTCAATTAAAATAGCTTCCACCTGGGAATGGATATCTTCTGCTTCTTTGTCGATCACAAAGTTTCCGCTGTCTATGTCATTTAAAATGTCTGCCAAAACGGAAAGCATCTGTTCTGATTCTCCAACGGAGATAATCCCCGTTTCTGCCAGCATTTTACAATGGGCCATGGAGCCTTTAACATCGTATTTTGCCAAACGTTCATCGAAGTCAAGGTCTTTCCCGACTGTAAATTTGTTGACTAATATATTGGTGGCCAGGTCATCCTTCTGCCATATTTTTTTCATATTCTTTTCTTTAAATATTGATTCGTTTCAACCAGCCCAGCAGTCCTTATTATTAACTATAAAAAAACATCTCCACATTAAAGTCTTTCATTTTTAATTTAATTTTTTGCATAAATCTTTATTAAAAATATTCAAACTTCATTATCTGCTGAGCATGGTCAAAACATTATTTTAGATTAATCGGTTTCAGAGGTCCTATATCAGAATTTTGAAAGTCTGGTGTCTGGATTCTGAGATCCGAGTTCTTTATAAAACTTTTTCTAAGATCTTTATATAAATCTCAATTCCTTCTTCAATCTCTTTTATATAGATGTATTCATCTGCGGTATGAGAGCGCCTGCTGTCGCCGGGGCCGATCTTTACTGATGTGCAGGGAATAATGGCCTGATCGGACGATGTTGGCGAACCGTACGTTGTCCTTCCGATTTCCAAACCTGCCTGCACAAACGGATGATCCATTTCTATTTTTGATGAATTCAACCTTAAAGACCTCGCCGTCAGTGTAGATTTCATCTGCTTCTGAATAATTTCGAATGCTTCTTTATTTGAATATTCATCCGTAACCCTTACATCCAGAGTAAAAGTGCAGGATTCCGGAACCACATTATGCTGAACTCCGGCATGAATTCCAGACAGGGTAATTTTCACTTCTTCCAGATAATCTGAAACTTTAGGGAATTTAAAAGCCAGGATATTCTGCAGGTCTTCCATACATTTTACAATGGAATTATCATCGTTCGGATGGGCAGCATGGGAAGGAGTTCCTTTCATTTCCCCATCTATCACCAAAAGTCCTTTTTCTGCGATCGCCAGATTCATTTGTGTAGGTTCTCCCACTATGGCGAGCTCTATATTGGGAAGCTGTGGAAATAAAGCTTCAATGCCGTCAAGTCCTGAGATTTCTTCTTCGGCTGTCAGGGCAATGATCAGATTGTAGTTTAAATTTTCTTTTTCATAAAAATGCAAAAAAACCTGCGCCATAGCCACCAGTGAAGCTCCCGCATCATTACTTCCCAAACCGTATAGTTTTCCATCTTTTTCAACCGGAAGAAAAGGGTCCAATGTGTAAGCTTTATTGGGTTTTACGGTATCATGATGGGTATTTAGCAAAACCGACGGCTTAAATACATCAAAGTTCTTATTAACTGCCCAGATGTTATTTTTAAACCGTTTCGTAGGAATATGATGTTTCTTGAAAAAATTCTCAATTTCCACAGACGTATTGTATTCATCTTTGCTGAATGAAGGAATTGCAATCAGTTTTTTAAGCAATTCAACCGCGTTATTCAGTAGTTCGTCTTTACTATAAACAGATTTCAGTTCCTCCATGATGGTTTTCTATATGGTTTTTCAATTGGGTTTCTTTGATTAAGAATACCTTGCTTACATTATTTTTTACTGCTCCGAGAGCATTTTCAAGCTTGGGAAGAATACCTTTGTGGAGTTTTCCCGCTTCTTTTAAAAGAGAAAATTCTTCTTCTGACACCTTTTTTATAACGGATCCCGGGTCTTCAATATTTTCGAGAACGCCTTCCTTATCAAAACAGAACAACAACTCCACATCATAAACATCTGACAGGGATTGTGCAATTACAGAAGCAATAGTATCTGCATTGGTGTTTAAAAGATTGCCTTTTTTGTCATGGGTTATTGCTGAAAAAACCGGTACAAGATCAAGATCAATCAGTTGTGAAAGCAATTTTTCATTAATGCTCTGCTTGTCAATATCACCTACAAATCCGAAATCTATTTCCGGGTGTACTCTTTTCTTAGCCTGGATCATATTTCCGTCAGCACCGGAAAATCCAATAGCATTACAGTTTTTTGCCTGCAGTTTAGCTACTATATTTTTATTGATGCTTCCTGCATACACCATGGATACAATATCGAGAGTATCTTTATCCGTAATCCTTCTTCCGTTAATTAATTTCTGTTCAATTCCCAGCTTGTCAGCCAACGTAGTAGCCAGTTTTCCGCCACCATGAACAAGAATTTTCTTTTCATTGATTTCAGAAAACTGTTCCAGAAACTTGTTCAATAATTCCTCATCATCGATTAAAGCTCCTCCTATTTTAACAACAAAAAGCTTCTCCATAGGTTATTATTTTGAATTGATTTCGTCCAGAATTTCGCTGAATACAGCCTGAGCAGAGAAAATCCGGTTTTTGGCCTGCTGATAGATAATAGAATGGTCGCCATCCATCACTTCATCACTCAATTCTACATTACGGCGCACCGGAAGGCAATGCATTACTTTTGCAGCATTGGTATTTTCCAGTTTTTGGGTTGTCAGCATCCAGTTTTCTTTTACTTCCGGCATTTTTGCATAATCATCAAAAGAAGACCAGTTTTTCACATAAATAAAATCTGCATCTTTCAACGCTTCATCCTGATTATGAATTACTTTTACGTCTTTTGTAAAGTTTTTGTCCAGATCATACCCTTCGGGATTGGCGATTACAAAATCCACATCCATTTCCTGCATCCACTCTGCAAAAGAATTTCCAACAGCCTGGGCAATTGGCTTGATATGTGGCGCCCATGTCAGAACTACTTTTGGTTTGCGCTCTTCTTTCCAGTTTTCTGTGATGGTAATACAGTCTGCCAGACTTTGCAGCGGATGGCGCGTAGCTGATTCCAGAGAAATTACAGGTACTTTTGCATGCTGTTCAAACTGGTTCAGGATACTTTCGTTCACATCGTCTTCTTTAGATTTCATTCCTGCGAAGCAACGTACCGCGATGATATCACAGTATTGATTCAATACTTCGATGGCATCTTTAATATGTTCAACGGTATCGCCATTCATTACAGCTCCGTCTGCAAATTCCAGATTCCAGGCTTCCTGTGCTGCATTTAATGTCAGAACATTTAAACCTAGATTCTGTGCTGCGATCTGGCTGCTTAAGCGTGTTCTTAAACTTGAATTCAAAAACACAAGACCTATTGTTTTTCCCTTTCCTTTTTCTGTTTCGGAATGAGGGTTTTCTTTAATTTGTAAAGCTTTTTTTATGATTTCCTGTAAGTTTTCTACATCGCTTACAGAGGTGAATTTTTTCATTTAATGATTTTTTTCTAATTAATTGTGATGAATTTCAACCACAAAAGGCACAACTTTTTATTTTTTAACACTTCAGAACACTTAAGTTTTAAAAGTTTATTTTTTTGAGAACCTTAAATTCGTGTAAGATTATTAAGGTGTTCAGATTTCTTGTGACTTTTGCTGTTAAATACTTTCCAATACCGTTTTTAAAGCCCCTATAAAAAGATCTGTTTCTTCTTTTCCGATATTAAGGGCAGGAAGAATCCTTAAAACATTCTTATCATTGGAGTTTCCTGTAAAAATGTGATGATTGTACAACAGGTTTTTCCTCACTTCTGCACAATCCTGATCAAGTTCAATCCCGATCATCAACCCTTTCCTTCGGATGGTTTTGATATGAGGAAAATCTTTAATTTCATCTTCAATATAATCACCCATTTTCTGAGCATTTTCGGTAAGATTTTCTTCTTTCATCACATCCAGAACAGCAATTGCCGCAGCACAGGCCAAATGATTTCCTCCGAAAGTGGTTCCCAGCAAACCATTGCTTGCCTGGAACTTCGGATGGATCAGCACACCGCCAATCGGGAAACCATTTCCCATCCCTTTGGCAATCGTAATCATATCCGGCTCGATACCGAATTCCTGATGGGCAAAGAAATATCCGCTTCTTCCATACCCTGACTGCACTTCATCAAGAATTAAAGCAGTGTCATATTTTTCACACAGTTCTTTAATCTTAGATAAAAATTCTGCCGTAGGAATCATAATTCCGCCTACTCCCTGAATTCCTTCGATGATGACGGATGAAATTTCACTTCCCAGCGTTTCAAATATTTCTTCAAGTTGCTGGATATTATTCCACTCAGATTTAATAAATCTTTCAGAAAAGTTTACCGGAGCTACAATTTTTGGATTGTCCGTTACAGAAACAGCCGCAGAAGTTCTCCCGTGAAATGATCCTGAGAAATACAGCACTTTATTTTTTCCGTTGTGAAAAGATGCCAGCTTCAATGCATTTTCATTGGCTTCAGCGCCGGAATTACACAGGAAAAGGTTATAATCTTCGTATCCTGATATTTTTCCTAATTTTTCAGCCAGTTCTGTCTGCAATTCATTCTGCACAGAATTGGAGTAGAAAGAAATTTTTTCTAACTGATCTTTCAATTTATTTTGATAGTACGGATGATTATGTCCAATGGAAATCACTGCGTGACCGCCATAAAAATCAAGATATTTTTCTCCTTTATCATCCCAAAGGAAAGATCCCTGTGCTTTCACAGGATTTATGTTGAATAATGGATATACGTTGAATAAATTCATTTTTTTATTTTTTTATTTTTCTTTTGTCTTGAAACAAAAGAAACAAAAGTTCAAGACCTGGAAACTTTCGCTAAAAATTATTTCTGTTCTCTAAAAATTCTAAAACTTGCGCGATTTCAGTATGACTTCTTCGATTCAATAATTGTCTCGCGCTTCAAACAATAGAATTTTCTTAACGTTCACAGAATTAATTTTCTTAACGCTCCATTTTCCTATGTCAAAATAATTCAGATTATAAAATTCACTATTGCCTTATTGACGATTCACTTTTTAATCATTCACTTTTAAAATGCTACCGGTTTCAGATTCAGTCCCAGGTTTTCTTCCCAGCCCATCGCAATATTCATGTTCTGCACTGCCTGCCCGGAGGCTCCTTTCAACAAATTGTCAATCGCTGAGTGAATGACTACTACATTTCCATTCTTTTCTATATGAATCACACAGCGATTGGTATTGACAACCTGTTTTAAATCAATTGCATTCTCGCTTACCTTTACAAAAGGCTCATTTTCATAAAAATCCTGATACAACTGATGGATATTTGAAAAAATTAAATCCGTTTTTATGGTTGAACTTGTAAAAATTCCTCTTGTAAAATCTCCTCTCCATGGAACAAAATTTAGACTGACATCTTTATGGTTGAATGAAACCAGCTGCTGTAAAATTTCATCCACATGCTGATGCGTCAGAGTCTTATAGGCCGAAATATTATCGTTCCTCCAGGTAAAATGGGTCGTTGGCTGTAAAGACTGCCCTGCCCCCGTTGAACCTGTGATCCCCGTCGTATAAACCTCATCCAGTAAACCTTTTCCGGCCAATGGAAGCAATGCCAGCTGAATTGCTGTTGCAAAACATCCGGGATTGGCAATGCTTTTTGCTCCCGCCAGATTTTTTTTATTGATTTCAGGAAGTCCGTAGATAAAATTTCTGTTTCCAAAATTTCCATCCAGGCGGAAATCATTACCAAGATCAATCACTAAAGTTTCATCCTTCACAGGATTTTGAGTAAGCCAGTTTTGGCTTTCTTTATGAGGAAGGCAAAGGAAAAGGATATCCACCTCTTCGGCTTTATCCGTTAAAACCTGCTCGCAAACCGCCGTTAAATCCGGGTACAAATCTGAAATTTTTGTCCCCGAATTGGAACGGCTATATAAAAAACTCAATGTCACATTGGGATGAAAAGCCAGCACACGGACCAGTTCGCTTCCTGTGTAGCCGTTAGCGCCTACAATTCCTACTTTTTTCATTTTTAATTTTTTGGGTGATGGAATTTCACTCCCATCTCAGGTTAAATTGTTCTTTTAGAACTCTTTATTTTGAATTGATCTGGTGGTAGATGTTTAAAGAATTGCTCACAATTTTTGTATATCCTTTCACATCTTCCCCTGTCCACGCCCTGTTGGCTTCACCATAACTCCCGAATTTATCAGACATGAGATCGTGAGCGGATTCAATCCCGTTTAAAACAAACCTGTATGGATGAAGGGTTACAAATACTTTTCCGCTGACTGTCTGCTGAGAATCATTTAAAAAAGATTCAATATTTCTCATCACCGGATCTAAGAAGAGTGCTTCATGAAGCCAGTTTCCGTACCAATCGGACAGCTGGGATTTCATCATCTGCTGATATTTGGAAAGGGTATGTTTTTCCAGTAAATGATGCGCTTTGATAATCACTGATGCTGCTGCCGCTTCAAAACCTACTCTTCCTTTAATTCCAACAATGGTATCTCCTACATGGATATCACGGCCGATTCCATAAGCAGAAGCCAGCTCTTCAATCTTCTGGATAGCATAAACCGGATGTTTAAAATATTCTCCGTTTACTGCTACAACTTCACCGTTTTTAAATTCAATTTCCAGTTCTGAGGGTTGAGTTTCTTTAATCTGCGACGGAAAAGCTTCTTCAGGAAGATAGTTTCTTGATGTCAGTGTTTCTTTTCCTCCTACCGATGTTCCCCAAAGCCCTTTATTGACTGAATACTGAGCTTTATGGAATTCCATTTCGTAGCCGTGGCTTTTCAAAAATTCAATTTCTTCTTCACGGGAAAGGCTCATATCCCGGATTGGCGTGATGATCTCTTTTTCCGGGCACATTACCTGAAAAATCAAATCGAAACGGACCTGGTCATTACCCGCTCCGGTACTTCCATGGGCAATGGCATCAGCACCGGTTTCAATGGCATATTTTGCAATTTCCTGTGCCTGAACTGTACGTTCCGCACTTACAGATAATGGGTAGGTATTGTTTTTCAGTACATTGCCGAAGATCAGATATTTTACGCAAGAGTTATAATAATCTTCCTGAGCATCCACGCACCTGTATTCTTTCACTCCAAGATTGAAGGCTTTTTTCTCCAGTTCTTTTTCTTCTTCTTTAGAAAAACCTCCGGTATTTACAGTAACTGCATACACTTCATACCCCAGTGTTTCACTAAGATATTTGGCACAGTAAGAGGTATCCAAACCTCCGCTAAACGCTAAGACGACTTTCTTTTTCTCCATTGTAATCAATTTCGGACTGCTGAATTTCAGTCCCGTTCACTTTATCATTATTTTCAGGAACGAAAAGCATAGCTGTACACAGACAGTTTTTACGCTCCTTTTTCATTAAAATTTCATAATTCACACAGTTCTTACAGCCATTCCAGAACTCTTCATCCTGAGTGAGTTCAGAGTAAATTACTGGCTTGTAACCAAGATCACTGTTGATCTTCATTACGGCAAGCCCTGTTGTTAAACCAAATACTTTTGCATTCGGATATTTTTCCCTGGATAGCTGGAAAACTTTATTTTTAATTAAGGTAGCTACCCCTCTGTTCCTGTAATCCGGGGATACAATAAGTCCCGAGTTGGCCACAAACTGACCATGCGACCAGGTTTCTATATAACAGAATCCTACCCATTCCCCATTTTCAGTAGCAACCACAGCATTGCCTTCCGAAATTTTTTTCGTTAAATATTCGATGGAACGTTTGGCGATCCCCGTTCCTCTACGCTGTGCAGAATCATACATTTCCTGCTGTATTTCACTCACATACATCAAATGTTTGTCTGAGGAAATTTCTATTTCCATTTATTTATCTGAATTTTTTGGCAAATTTAAAACATAATAACTTTAAAAACCAAATTAAAAAGATATTTTTTTTGTTTAAATAAAATACACAGGTAATTTTATCTTTACAAGTAAATATAATTTTGCTAAATTATTATATATTTGCTAAAAACATATAGCTATGGAAAACAAATGTCCTAAATGCAGTGGAATTAAGATTGTAAAAAGCGGTATCATTAATGAGAAACAACGCTTTCTCTGCAAGGACTGCAATTATTATTTTACCGTAAAAAAAATAGGAAAACAGATCGACGATTACTATGTAACCAAGGCGCTCCAGCTCTATCTGGAAGGGCTAAGTTTTCGTGAAATAGAAAGAATTATCGGGGTTTCGCATGTAACCATAAGCTCCTGGATCAAGAAATATAACATTACAAGACCACCTCATTCGGAGTTTCATCCTGTTTATAAAATTTTAAAACAGAATGAACTGATCGAATATATGTCTCAGGAAGACAATATTAAGAATTCCGGCCTTATTATTACCCAGTTTGCGGATAAATATATGCTGATTAAATGGGAAAGATTCAAGAAATAAGTGAAAAAAATTAATATAAATTTGCTTCATAAATGAATAGTGAACTTCTTAAGCACAGCAACTAATAATCTACAACCCATCCATTCTAAACCCTCAACCCTACAATCCGGAACTCGAATCTCGAATCTCGTAACCTATATTTAATCAGCATCATATAAAATAACTATACCATTACCACTAATATATATTAAATTTTCGTAAATAAATTATTAATTACAATTTGGCTTTCACAAAAAACAACGCCAAAAATTGATAATTTATGAAGAAATTACTTTCATTTATTGGATTAGCCTTAATAAGCGGTTCTTTATATTCACAGGGATCTCCTGATTACGGAGGCGGATTGAAATTAAACCTGAATCCTGATGGGGATAAATTCATCAGATTTATTTTATGGGACCAGTTCTGGCTCAGAAATACCCAAATGAACCCGGGAAGTATGGTAGCCAACGAACCTACCGACAACTCCTGGAGTCTGGGAAACAGAAGATTACGTGCTTTGGCTTATGCGCAGATTTCTAAAAGATATATGATCCTTGTTCATTTTGGGATTAATAATCAGACATTCATTAACGGCGGGGCTACAGGCTCCACAGGCACAGGAGGTTACGGAAACGGTAAGAAACCACAATTGTTTTTCCATGATGCATGGAATGAGTATGCAGTTATTTTACCTGGAGAAGCGGGAAAATTCAGTTTATCTTTAGGGGCGGGACTTCATTATTATATGGGCCTCTCCCGTATGACGATGGCTTCAACCCTGAATTTCCTTACTGTTGACTCCCCTATTTTCACATGGCCTCTGATTGACAATTCTGACCAGTTTGCGAGACAACTCGGAATGTTTGCCAAAGGAAAATATGGCAAACTCGAATACCGTTTCAGCTTAAACAAGCCTTTTGCAACAGACCTTGTTCCTGTTAATGTGACAGATCCTGCACGAGCAGTAGCTGTAGACAATAACGGAAACCCAAGCTTCTCAAAAGCCGGTTATGTTGAATACCAATTTCTTGATGAGGAATCGAATACGCTTCCTTTCAAGGTGGGTTCTTATCTGGGAACAAAAAAAGTCTTCAATGTAGGAGCAGGTTTTTACCACCAGGCAGACGGAACAAGAACTTCCGTAAATTCCAATATTGAAAAACACGACATTACCCTTGTAGCAGTAGATGCTTTTGCAGATATTCCTCTGGGAAATGCAAAACACAAGATGGCCGTTTCTGCTTATGCCGGATATTATAACTACAATTTCGGTCCTAACTATGTAAGAAATCTGGGAACCATGAATATTGCAGCATCCGATCCCAATTTTACAGGAAATAAAGCCATTGCAGGTCCCGGAAATTTACAACCCGTGATCGGAACGGGTAATATCGTTTATGCACAGGCAGGTTTGCTTCTTCCCAACGAGGCAGAAAAACCAAAAATCAGGATACAGCCTTTTGCCGCCTATACCTATAAAGACTTTGAAGCATTCAATAAGCCTTCTTCCCAGTTCGACGTAGGTGCCAACTGGTTTATAGACGGGCATCATGCAAAGATCACCACACAGTATTCCACAAGACCTGTATACACCAGCCCTACAGAAAGCCCTTCTTCAAAAGGGGAATTCATTGTACAGTTCCATATTTATCTTTAAGACCAGGATGAAAATAATATCTTAATCCATTAACATCAAAACCAAACAACATGAGCGAAAATCACCACGAAAACTACGAGAATATGACCGACCGGCAGAAGAACCGCACCATCTGGAGCGTGATCACAGCCTCATCACTCGGTACTCTGATAGAATGGTACGACTTTTATATTTTCGGAAGCTTAGCCATCGTTTTGGCTACCAAATTTTTCCCTGCAGATAATCCTACCGCAGCATTTTTATCTACCCTGGCTACTTTCGCTGCCGGATTTGTGGTAAGACCGTTCGGGGCATTATTCTTCGGAAGGCTCGGCGATATTATCGGAAGAAAATACACATTCCTTGTTACGCTACTGATCATGGGATTCTCTACTTTCCTGATCGGCTGTATTCCCAGTTATAAAACTATTGGCTTTTTAGCACCGGTTTTAGTTTTAATCCTGAGATTATTACAGGGATTGGCACTTGGAGGCGAATACGGAGGCGCAGCAACCTATGTTGCGGAATACGCGCAGCCGCACAGACGGGGATACTGGACCTCATGGATCCAGACAACCGCAACGGCAGGCCTTTTCATTTCATTAATTGTGATCCTGGTGACCAAATCTACTCTTTCGGCAGAAGAATTTGATAACTGGGGATGGAGGGTTCCGTTCTGGATTTCAATCCTGATGGTAGGAGTTTCTTACATTATCAGAAAAAACATGAAAGAATCTCCTCTTTTTGCTAAGGCTAAAAGTGAAGGAAAAACTTCAAAAAATCCTTTGAAAGAAAGTTTTGGAAATAAATACAACTTCAAATTCGTTCTTTTAGCTTTATTCGGAGCTGCGATGGGACAGGGAGTTATCTGGTACACCGGACAATTCTATGCCATGAGCTTCCTTCAAAAGGTAATGAACGTGGAATCCGCACAGGTTGACTCCCTGATGGCCACTGCTCTCTTTTTAGGAACGCCTTTCTTTGTGTTTTTCGGATGGCTTTCAGATAAAATCGGTCGAAAAGCAGTTATGATGACTGGAATGCTGGTGGCAATTTTAGCGTACAGACCCATCTATGACAGTATGTTCAAAAGTGTCAACCTTGAAAACAAAACCATTGCCACCAACGGAATTACAGAAAAAAGAACAGCAAAAATCCATGCAGACATTGCTACAGACAGCTTAGTAACTTTCCATAAAGAAACGCTTTATACGGACGGCACTCTGATTAAGAAAGACAGCATTACCCATTGGTCGCCGTCAGGGCCCGTAATGAAGGACGGAAAAGCAGAAGAACCTAAAGTTTCACAAACTGTAAAGCTGGCTGATAACACGAAATGGTATCTTGTTTTCTTAGTATTCATTCAGGTAATATTTGTGACGATGGTTTACGGCCCGATCGCAGCTTTCCTTGTGGAAATGTTCCCTGTAAGAATCCGTTACACCTCAATGTCACTGCCTTATCATATCGGAAACGGGGTCTTCGGAGGGCTTCTTCCGGCAGTTGCCACTTATCTGGTGACAGTAGGCAAAGACGCAGGACACCCTACATGGTACCTTGAGGGGCTCTGGTATCCTATCGGTGTTGCAGCGGTCTGTTTAATCATCGGATTGTTTTATCTTAAAAATAAGAACAATAATATCCACGATTAAGCACGGAATCACTTAATTTTTTATTAATTTTAAAACTACTAAAATGAACGGACTAAAAAAAATATTAGGTATACTCTGGATCGCTGTTGCCCTGGTGGTGGGATATTTCGGAATCACAGTTTTAGGAATTCCGAAAATTACTTCCGGAAAGCAGGAGGATCTGGTATTCGGGATCATCATATTATTTGTGCTGATGCCTATTATCTCAGGCGGAATGGCCATTTTCGGATACTATTCGCTAAAGGGGGAATATTCGGACGACAAAATTTAATTTATATACGATAAATGATAATTGATGAGTAACCTTTCGCTCATCAATTATCATTTATCAATCATCATTTATGAAAAAAAGGCACGAACAAAAACTGATTATTCTGAGCATCGGACTAATGCTGGCCTTCAGTATCCCTATTTCACTGCTTTTCAATAGTGAGAAAGAGGTTTTCGGCTATCCGATGATCCTCATTTATCTGTTTGTGGTCTGGATGATCTCTATCATTATTTCTTTTGTAATTGTAAAAAAGTATGATGAGTAGCCTGGCGTTATTTGTAGTTGTTTTAATCTATCTTGCTCTTCTATTCTTAGTTGCCCATTTGGCAGAAAAGAAGAAAAGCAAGCTGTGGATCAACAATCCCTACATTTATGCATTATCCCTGGCAGTATACTGCACAGCGTGGACTTATTACGGAAGTATCGGTGTTGCCGCTACAAGCGGACTGAATTATCTGCCCATCTACATTGGCCCCATCATGATTATTCCTGCCTGGATCTACATCAATACCAGGATCGTAAGAATTTCCAGAATCAATAAAATAAGCAGCCTTGCCGACTTTATTTCTTTAAGATACGGGAACAGCAGAAGCTTTAGTGCGATAATCACTATTGTATGCCTGCTGGCCATCATTCCTTATATCGGGCTTCAGATCAAAGCAATTTCTGAAACCTTCCATCTGGTTACCGAAACTTCTATGTCCAATAATATACTGACGGACAATGCAACGTTTGTGGTTGTTTTAATTGCTTTATTCTCCTCTTATTACGGAACAAGGTATGTGGATGCTTCGGAAAAACGCCTTGGAATTATTTCCGCCATCGCCCTCGAAAGTTTTCTGAAGCTTTTCTTTATCATTATCCTGGGAATATTTGTCATTTATTTTGTATTTGATGGTTTCTCAGATATTTATGAGAAAGCAAGCCATTTTGAAGACTTTAAAGAAAAAAACACTTTCAACAGTATTGAGGGCGCTATGAACTGGATGGTTCTGTGCATGATCTCTGCCACTGCAATTTGTATTCTTCCGAGACAGTTTCATACGGCAATTATCGAAAACAGACAGGAAAAACACATTAAAACGGCAATCTGGTTTTTTCCGCTTTATTTATTGATTTTCACTATATTTATATTCCCTATCGCCTGGGGAGGAAGGCTTATTTTTGAAGGCGAGAAGGTAAATCCTGAGTTCTACTCTATTCTGATTCCGCAGCATTTTGACAATACTTTAATTACGGTTTTTGTATTTCTTGGTGGATTAAGCTCATGTATTTCCATGATTATCATTTCGGCCATTACCTTATCCATCATGCTTTCCAACAACCTCATCATTCCTTACGGTTTATTGGGAAAATTCAAATCCGATAATGAGGTGCAGAATACAAGAAACATCACAAACATCAGGAAATTCAGCATTTTTGCCCTGATCATCATGGCTTTCGTATTCTACAAATATTTTATCCTGAAAACATCCCTCGATTCCGTAGGTCTGATCTCTTTTGTTGTGATTGCACAGTTAGCCCCATCTTTTTTCGGAGCCATTTTCTGGCGAAGAGGAAGTTACAAAGGGGCTGTAGCCGGGCTTCTTGCCGGGTTGGCGATCTGTTATTTCGGCCTGATTATTCCACAGTATTATTTCTCGTACAATCAGGAATTCAAAGGGGTGATCCGTGATATGTATGACGTTTTCGCATTTTTCAACATCCCTTTTTTAAGCAGGATTTCACAAATATTTTTCTGGTCTATTTTAGTGAATACCGCATTTTTTACCATTATTTCCGTAAGCGTTAAGGGAAATTACCGGGAAAGAAATTTTGCAGAATTGTATGTAGATATCGATAAACACATACAAAACCATGAAAACGCTTTTATCTGGCGTGGAACGGCTTATGTTTCGGATATCAGGAATATTTTAGAAAGATTTTTAGGTAGAAATAAAACGGAGCAGGCTTTAAGAATCTTCAATTTAAAGTATAACATTGATTCTCAAACTGAAACAGCAGATTCAAGGTTCATTAAATTCTCAGAAAACCTTCTGGCAGGAAGAATAGGAACAGCATCGGCCAAAATCCTTATCGAAGGGGTAACGAAAGAAGATAAAATATCTTTAAAAGAGGTATTAAATATCCTGGAAGAATCAAAAGAGAATATTACCCTTAATAAAAAGCTGACAGAACAATCTGAAGAGCTGCAAAAGCTATCTGATGACCTGAGAACAGCCAATCAAAATCTGATCATTAAAGACCGCCAGAAAGATGACTTCCTGGATTCCGTAGCTCATGAATTAAGAACTCCCATTACAGCAATTCGCTCTGCGGGAGAAATTCTGGCAGATGACGACGATATTCCGTTTGATATCAAACAGGAGTTTCTGAACAATATCATCACGGAATCTGACAGACTGAGCGAAATTATCAACGATATTCTTTATCTCGATAAGCTGGAACATGGTGAGATCACTTTACACATCAAAGAAAACAATATTCTTGAAACCTATAAAAAAGCTGTAAATCCGCTACTTCACCTGATACAGCAGAAAAACATTCATTTAAGTGAAGTCAACCTCCTGAACCAACCCTTACTGGAATACGATGAAGCCAGAATGATACAGCTTTTCCAGAATATCCTTGGCAACGCCTTAAAGTTTACGGACGACCAGGGAACCATACAAACCAAACTGGCTGAAAAAGAAGATTACCTCGTGATTACGGTTTTCAATACAGGAAGACACATCCCGGAAGAGGACCTTGATATGATTTTTGATAAATTTTATCAGTCGAAAAACCAGAATATTTTAAAACCTACAGGAAGCGGACTCGGACTGGCTATTTCCAAAAAGATAG
The DNA here is from genome assembly GCF_900129755.1 of Chryseobacterium oranimense. GTDB lineage: Bacteria > Bacteroidota > Bacteroidia > Flavobacteriales > Weeksellaceae > Chryseobacterium > Chryseobacterium oranimense. The sequence continues at coordinate 356,735 of NZ_FQWT01000004.1, read as the reverse complement.
TACAGGCACACAGCGGAAGAATAAAAGCAGAAAACAGCGGGCTGGGCGTAACCTTTACGATAAGCATTCCTTACAACATAACAAAAGAGATCAGAAATGAAGTTGAACAAAACCAATAACCATCTATGAGAAAGATTATTATTGCCGATGACGAACACAAAATATTAATGTCGCTGGAATACAGCTTTAAAAAAAACGGCTACGACGTTTATATCGCAAGAGACGGAACGGAAGTCCTGGATTTTCTGAAAACCATGATCCCAGATGTAATCCTTCTGGATATCATGATGCCTAACCTGGACGGATACAGCACCCTGGAAGCCATCAAAAAAGATGATAAACTGAAAGAGACAAAAGTTATTTTCCTGAGTGCAAAAAACAACCCGAAAGACATTGAAAAAGGACTGGAAATGGGAGCTGATGCCTATGTAACTAAACCCTATTCCATAAAGAAACTGCAACAGCAGATTGAAGAGATGTTTGAGTAAATGGGAGAAAGAATCAAGAATCAAGAATCAAGAACCAAGAATCAAGATGCAAGATGCGAGATTTCAGACATCAAATATCAGATAATAGGCTATGGATAATTTGATATTGATATTAAATAAAAAAATAAACACACTGTCATTGCGAGCGAAGCGAAGCAATCTTTTAATCATCTTAAATGCTGAATTACCTTAATCTTTCAATTTGTAAACCATTAAGGTTTTATTAAGTTTTTAAGAGCATTAAACTTACTCAGCTTTAAGATACCATTTCACCTACAATGACAAAACATGAAACACAAAAATTGATATGGACACCGATATACTTTTTAAACAAAGCATAGAAGACAAAGAAAACTTCTGGAAAGAACAAGCTAAAGAAATCCAATGGTTTGAATTTCCCCAAAAGATCCTTTCTACAGATCAAAACGATTATCCGCAATGGTATTCCGACGGAAAGCTCAACATGTGCTACCTGTGCATCGACAAACATATTGAGGATGGTTTTGGGGAGAAAACTGCCGTTATTTATGATTCCCCCGTCACCAGCCAGAAAAAAACGTACACTTTTAATCAGGCAAAAGAGGAAATTTCAAAATTTGCAGGAGGACTTACTTCCCTGGGCTTAAAAAAAGGCGATACCGCTGTTATTTATATGCCGATGATTCCACAGACGCTCTTTGCAATGCTGGCCTGCGCAAGGATTGGGGTGATTCACAATGTGGTTTTCGGAGGCTTTGCCCCTCATGAGCTGGTGGTAAGAATAGACGACTGTAAGCCAAAAGCCTTAATTACAGCCACAGCGGGAATAGAAATAGCAAGGAGAATCCCTTATCTGCCGCTCGTTGAAAAAGCTATTGAGCTGACACAGGATAAAGTCGAAAACATTATCGTTTACAACAGGAAACTGGCCGACAACCAACATGAAATGTTCGAAGGGCTTATTGATTATGAAGAGCTGGTCCAGCAATCAGAACCTGCAGACTGTATTTCAGTGGAATCCACCCATCCGTTGTACCTGCTTTACACTTCAGGAACTACAGGAAAACCCAAAGGAATTACCCGTGATACCGGAGGCTACGCAACGGCTTTAAAATTCTCCATGAAATATATTTACGGCGTTGAACCCGGAGAAACCTATTGGGCCGCTTCCGATTTCGGCTGGGCAGTAGGCCACAGCTTCAGTGTATACGGACCCTTAATCAACCGTAATACCACCATTATTTTTGAAGGAAAACCCATTATGACCCCTGATGCAGGTACATTCTGGCGGATTATTTCAGAATATAAAGTTTCCGTGATGTTTACAGCCCCTACCGCCATCAGAGCAATCAAAAAAGAAGATCCGGACGGGGAATTGGTTAAAAAATACGATCTGTCCCATTTCAAAAAACAGTTTCTGGCCGGCGAACGATGTGATGTAGCCACCTTGGATTGGTTTGCAGAGCATATTGGGGTTCCCGCTATCGATCATTGGTGGCAGACGGAATCCGGATGGCCTATGTTGGGATTAATGACATATGATGATCAGTATAAAATCAAAAGGGCTTCTGCCGGAAAACCGATTCCGGGATACGATATTAAAATTTTTGATGAAAACGGGTATGAACTTGATGCCCACCAGGAAGGATATCTGATCATCAAGCTTCCGCTTCCGCCGGGAGCCCTCCTGGGAATCTGGAACGACTATGAACGCTTCCAGAGCAGCTATCTTTCACAATACAGCGGATATTATTTTTCGGGAGACGGAGCCATTCAGGACGAGGACGGTTATATCTTCATTACAGGAAGAGTGGATGATGTGATTAATGTAGCCGGGCACCGCCTTTCCACATCAGAAATGGAAGAGATTGTTTCTTCCCATCCTGATGTTGCAGAATGTGCTGTTGTGGGAATTGACGACGAACTGAAAGGTCAGATCCCCTTTGCTACGGTTGTTTTAAAGAACGGTTCTGCAATTACCGAAGAGGAAGTTGAAAAAGACATCATCAGAATGGTCCGTGAAAAGATCGGAGCTGTAGCTTTTTTAAAGAACGCTATGGTCGTCAAACGGTTACCAAAAACACGTTCAGGAAAAACATTGAGAAAATTAATAAGAACACTGCTTGACGGAAAAGATTTCCAGGTTCCGTCCACCATAGATGATGAAAAAATCATTGAAGAAATTCAGGAAAAAATCAATGATTATAGGGCTTAAGCCATAAATTAAACATATATTTAATATTAATAAAATTCAAATTTCAAAAAAACGAAGGGATATGAGAAATTACTTAATTGAAGATTTACCACATTATTTTGAAGAGTATAAAAAATCTATCAAAAATCCTAAAAAATTCTGGGATAAGATAGCCGACCAAAATTTTGTATGGTACCAGAGATGGAGCAAGGTGGTTAAGTATGATATGAATGAAGCCAAAATCACATGGTTTAAAAATGCCAAATTAAATATCACCAAAAACTGCATCGACAGGCATCTTGCCGTAAGAGGAGAAAAAACCGCCATCATCTGGGAGCCGAACGACCCAAAAGAACAAGCACAGCATATTTCCTACAATGAACTGTATCAGAGGGTCAATAAGACCGCCAATGTTCTTCGCGAAATGGGCATCGAAAAAGGTGACAGGGTCTGCATTTACCTTCCGATGATCCCTGAACTTGCTGTTACGATGCTGGCCTGTGCCAAATTGGGAGCCATACATTCTGTAATATTTGCCGGGTTTTCCGCATCTGCTGTGGCTTCAAGGGTTAATGACTGTAACGCCAAAATGATCATCACTTCAGACGGAAGCTACAGAGGGAACAAAGTCCTTGACCTGAAAAGCATTGTAGACGAAGCTCTGGAAAAAACACCAAGCGTAGAATCTGTCCTTGTTGTGAAAAGAACAAACAACGAAATTAAAATGAAGGAAGGAAGAGATCACTGGATGGCTGACCTGTATGAAAAAGCTTCCGCAGATTTCGTTACGGTAATCATGGATGCCGAAGACCCTCTTTTCATCCTGTATACCTCAGGATCTACCGGAAAACCGAAAGGAATGCTTCATACTTCTGCCGGATACATGGTGTATACAGCCTATACTTTTAAAAATGTATTCAACTATAAAGAAAATGATATTTACTGGTGTACTGCAGATATCGGATGGATCACTGGGCATTCATATATTTTGTACGGACCGCTTCTTAACGGTGCTACTACAGTCATTTTCGAAGGAGTTCCTACTTATCCTGAACCGGACCGTTTCTGGGAAGTGATTGAAAAACATAAAATCACCCAGTTTTACACCGCTCCTACTGCCATCCGTTCATTAGCGAAAGAAAGCACGGAGTGGGTAGATAAACACGACTTAAGCTCATTGAAAGTGATCGGTTCCGTAGGTGAGCCTATCAATGATGAAGCCTGGCATTGGTTCAACGATCATGTAGGAAATAAAAAGTGCCCTATCGTAGATACATGGTGGCAGACGGAAACAGGAGGGATCATGATCTCTCCACTACCCTTCGTTACTCCAACCAAGCCTACCTATGCCACTCTTCCGCTTCCTGGCATTCAACCGGTACTGATGGATGATAAACGTAATGAAATTACAGGAAATCAGGTAACAGGAAACCTTTGTATCCGTTTTCCGTGGCCGGGAATCGCAAGAACCATCTGGGGAGACCATCAGCGGTATAAAGAAACATATTTCAGTGCCTTTCCGGGAAAATATTTTACAGGTGACGGTGCATTAAGGGATGAAGTGGGATATTACAGGATTACAGGACGTGTGGACGATGTGATTATTGTTTCCGGTCACAATCTTGGAACAGCCCCTATTGAAGACAGCATCAACGAACATCCAGCCGTTGCAGAATCTGCAATTGTGGGTTACCCTCATGATATCAAAGGAAACGCTCTCTACGGGTTTGTGATCTTAAAAGAAACCGGAGAAGGCCGTGACAAGGAAAACCTTAAAAAGGAGATCAATCAGCTTATTTCGGATCAGATAGGACCGATTGCCAAACTCGATAAAATACAGTTTGTTTCCGGCCTTCCAAAAACGCGGTCAGGAAAAATTATGCGTAGGATTCTGAGAAAAATCGCGGAAGGAGATTTCAGCAATTTCGGAGATATTTCTACATTATTAAATCCTGAAATTGTGGAAGAGATCAAGAATGAAAGGATATAAATTTATATTCATCCAATAATACTACAGAACGGGCTTTAACCCGTTTTTTTATTTTAATCATCATTTATTTATTAACAAAATTAAACACATGTTCAATAGATGTTTTCAAACATTTTAACATTATATTATAGATAACATATTAAAATATTAAATTTATTATATTTTTATTAACAATATTAAAAAATATTTACTACCTTTAAGTACAATTTTAAAACTATTGCTTATGTCAAATATATTAGCTGGATTATTTGCACATCACAGCGATTACAAAAAGCTTGAAGCCGATCTGGAAAATTCAGGATTTGAAAGTTCAGATTATATAGTATACCTTCATAACGGCTCTGACACCTCTCAATACCTTGCGAGCGTTGCGGTAAAAGATAATAACCAAACTGATGGCGTCCGGAATATTTTCAGCCAGAATTCAGTACTGAAAACCTACTTATTGGAGAATATGGGTATTGGGGATGCCAATTATGATAATATCAAACGATTTATCGATGCCAGAAACAGAGCCGAAATCCATAACAGCCCCGATGTGAAAATAAAGGCATCAAGCAGTGGCATGGATTCAGAAGTAAAATTCTGACAGAAAACATAAAATCTAATAACCGGAAATCCGCAGAGCGTTCTGCGGATTTTTTTTGGTTGAAAAGTTTAAAAAATTTCGTATTTTCGTTTAAATATAGGCATTAGCACAAATGAGTTACGATTTAGAACAGGAGAATAAAGAGATCCTTGCCCGATATAAGGATCTGATTTCGAATACATACAGAACTCTGGACGAGGAAAATAACAAACTCATCCGGAAAGCATTCGATATTGCATTGGATGCCCATAAGGATCAAAGGAGAAAATCCGGTGAACCCTATATCTATCACCCTATTGCCGTTGCAAAAATTGTGGCAACGGAAATCGGTTTGGGGGCAACTTCTATTGCCTGTGCCCTGCTGCACGATGTTATAGAGGATTCGGACTATACTTATGAGGATATCAAAAAGATTTTTGGAGAAAAAATAGCCAATATTGTAAACGGGCTTACCAAGATCTCCATCATGAATCACCAGAACATTTCCGTACAGTCTGAAAATTACAGGAAGCTGTTACTGACACTGTCTGAAGATTTCAGGGTGATCCTGATTAAAATCGCAGACCGCCTTCACAATATGCGGACCCTGGAAAGTATGGCCCCGGACAAGCAGAAAAAGATTGCTTCCGAGACCGTCTATATCTATGCCCCTATGGCCCACCGTCTGGGTCTTTACAATATCAAGTCCGAGCTTGAGGATCTTTCACTGAAATACAATAACCCGGAAGTCTATAATGAAATCACGGAAAAATTGGAACTGGCAAAAGAAAGCCGGGAAAGATATATCGAAGAGTTTAAGAAAGAAGTTTCGGAAAGATTAAAAGAGGAAGGTTTGAACTTCACGATCAAGGGCCGTGCGAAAGCAATTTCTTCCATTTACAGGAAAATGCTGAAACAAGGGGTTTCTTTTGAAGAAGTATTCGACAACTATGCCATCAGGATTATTTATAAATCCGATGCAAAGAACGAAAAATTCCTGGCCTGGAAAATCTATTCCATTGTGACGGATGTTTATCACAGTAATCCTTCAAGAATGAGGGACTGGATCACACAGCCGCGTTCTACAGGGTACGAAAGTCTCCATTTGACTGTACTGGGACCGGACAAAAAATGGATTGAGGTACAGATCCGTTCCGAAAGAATGGACGAAATCGCAGAAAAAGGAGTTGCAGCCCACTATAAATACAAAGAAGGCTACAAACAGAGTTCGGATGACCGGAATTTTGAAAGATGGGTTACTGAAATCCGTGATATTCTTGAGCAGCAGCAGAACCTTTCCACTTCTGAGCTTTTAGATAATATTAAACTGAATTTATATTCCAAGGAAGTATTTGTCTTTACTCCCAAAGGAGAAATCAAGATTCTTCCAACCAATGCTACGGCTCTGGATTTTGCTTTTGCCGTCCATTCCGATCTTGGAATGAAATGTTTGGGAGCAAAAATCAACGGGAAACTGGTTCCTATTTCTTATGTTCTCCAGAATGGCGACCAGGTTGACATTTTATCTTCCCAGAATCAGAAGCCTAAATCTGACTGGCTGGAATTCGTAGTAACGTCCAAAGCCAAGTCCAAGATCAAAAGCTACCTGAATTCCCAGAAAAACCAACTGGTAGAAGATGGAAAGGAGATTCTTCAGAGAAAACTTCGCCATGCGAAGATCAGCTTTAACGATGAGGAGATCAACAAACTTCAAAAATTCTTTAACCTTAAATCTTCACAGGAGCTTTTCCTTAAATTCCAGAGCAACGAACTGGATGTCAGCAGCCTGAGAAAATATATTGAAAGTAAAAACGTATTTAATAATTTACTTTCAAGGTTCAGAAAATCCCCGACGAAAAACGTACATTTTGAAGAACCGAAAGAACAGAATCTGGATATGATCGTTTTCGGGAAAGACGAGGAAAAGCTGAACTACAGTTATGCCAAATGTTGTACGGTAATACCCGGTGATAAAATTTTCGGGTTTATTACTATTTCAGACGGTATCAAGGTCCACAGCGACAATTGTCCTAACGCAATCAACCTGAGAGCACAGTACGATTACCGTGTAATCCCGGCCAAGTGGGTGAATGCGGAAAGCTTTAAGAACAGAGTTAAGATCGAAATCGAAGGGCTTGACAGAATGGGAATGATTAACGACATTACCACGGTAATCAGCGGAAGCATGGGAATGGATATGAAAAGTATGTCTATAGAATCCAATGACGGCGTCTTTATGGGCAATATCAACCTTGAAGTTAAGAACAAAGGCCAGCTGGAAGAAACATTTAAAAAACTTAAAGATATTGACGGCGTTTCAAGAGTGAGACGACTGCAATCCTAAATATGAATTTATCTCTCTATTTTAAAAAATTTTTCAGCAGCAATCAGGCATCAGGGATTATTCTTATTCTCTGTGTGATGGTTTCATTACTAATTGCCAATTCATCTGCGGGCGAAAGTTTTCAGCATCTTTTAGACCAGGAAGTGGGAACTGACCTCTTTCACCTTACCTACCCTGTCAGCATCTGGATCAACGACGGTCTCATGGCCGTTTTTTTTCTTTTGGTCGGGCTGGAAATCAAAAGGGAAATGATAGAAGGCGAACTGTCCTCTTTCAAAAACGCTTCTCTTCCCATATTTGCAGCCGTGGGCGGAATGTTGGTTCCTGCGGTAATTTATACTCTTTTCAATAGCGGAACGGAATATGGCAACGGCTGGGGAATTCCTATGGCTACAGATATTGCTTTCTCACTCGCCATTATTTCAATGCTGGGAAAAAAGATCCCTAATTCCATCAAAATATTTCTGGCGGCACTGGCAATCGTGGATGATTTAGGAGCCATTCTGGTAATTGCTGTTTTTTATACCGAACAGATTCACTGGACGTATCTCCTGCTCTCATTTGGAACTGCTGCCCTGCTGTTTCTTTTGAACTTCCTGAAGGTTACCCGTATTATTTTCTATATTATTCCTGGTCTGTTTTTATGGTATTTTCTGCATCATTCGGGGATTCATGCTACAATAGCAGGCGTTCTGCTGGCATTTTCCATTCCAACAAATGTATCTGATGTAGAGATCTCCCCTCTTGAAAAACTGGAGCATAAGCTTCATTTTCCTGTGAGCTTTCTGATTATGCCCATATTTGCTTTAACGAATACCAATATTGCTTTTACCAGTGAAATGGTAGCAGGTGTAACAAGTACATTAGGTCTGGGAATTATCTGCGGACTGGTTTTAGGAAAACTAATAGGGATCAATCTGTTTTCTTTTCTTGCTATCCGGCTAAAACTCAGCACTCTTCCTCAAAACAGTACATGGCTGCAAATGGTGGGTGTTGGATTATTAGCAGGAATAGGCTTCACAATGTCTATTTTTATTGCCCTTCTTTCCTTTAAAGAGAGTATTTCCATTCAGGATGAAGCTAAGTTTGCCATTCTGATTGCTTCTTTCCTGGCTGCCGTTTTAGGATTTGTGATTTTAAGCATGAGCTCTAAAAAAGATGTAAACGAAGTAGAAAACTAATTATTTCTTCTCATCAAGCTTTCTTTTGTGTTCTTCATCACTTTCCAGATTAGGTTCTGTGACCGGTGCATGATAATGAACTGCTTCTTTCTTGATTTCATCAGAAAGCAGTTTTTCGATCCTCAGTTTTCTGAGAGCCATATTAAGCTCGTTACCGAACAGCAGAAGGTATACATTCACATTCACCCACACCATTAATAGGATCATACTTCCGATGGATCCATACAGAACGTTATATCTTGCGATGTCTTTTACATAGATTGCAAAGATATAAGTGGTCAGGACAAACAGAACCGTCGTTAAAATAGCTCCGGGAACCGCCTGCCTGAACCGGGCAATCTTTACCGTTCCCAGCCAGTAAAAAAGCGTTAAAAGAATGAAATAGAAAAGTGGAAAGGATACAAACCCAATAATTTTGGAAAGGTTATTCACCAGCCAGGAGATATCATACGCCGGTGTAAAGAGTTTCATTACAACCTCCACATAATACACTCCGAAAAGTGCCAGAAAGACGATGGTAATAAAGCCTATTGTTATAAAAAAAGAAAGAATGAACTCTTTTACATCAGTCAATTTTTCATCTGAATTTTCATTGAATCCATTGATAAGCGAGAAGGTTCCGTTGGTAGCAAAAACAAGCGCCAGAACGATAGTCAGATTACTGATTCCTTTCATGTTGGGAATAATATTGGTTTCAATATATCCTCTTACATCGCCTTCCATATTGGAGGGGAATACGTTGTGCATCAGTACTTCAAAAATATAAAACTGCAGCTTATCATAATGAGGCATGTAAGGCAAAACGGAAAGTAGGAAAAGAAGGAAAGGAAACAAACTTATGGTAAAGCTCCAGGAAATGGCAGCAGCCTTTCTTCCTATTTTACCTTTAAAAATCCCGGAAATATAGATCTGAAACATCTGCCAGAGCGATATTCCTAAAACAGGAATATGTATGCTGTCAAAAAATTCTTGAATCTTCAGGATAAATCTGGGAACTTTTATATTCATCTATTTGGTGTATTTTTACTTAATAATTGATCCTGTTTGCCTCTTCAAGCAGAGCAATACGGACTGTTTTTAATAAGTCTTTATACAAATATAAACATTTTCCTTTTCCTTATTTCAATACTACGGGACCGAATAAATAGCAATTTTTTAATAGTTCAACGGATTCGCTTATGCAGAGAAACAGAAATGATGAACAAGAAAAGGATTTTAAAATTAAATACCGGAAACATTGAAAATACCAGAAATTACTGGTTTTTCTATTTTTAACATTTTCAGCCTTCAGCAGTTTTTCGGCATAAAATGGTATCTTTGCCTTTTGAAATCCTCTATACATGAGAATCAGCTTACTTTGTATCGGTAAAACAGATGATAAGGAGATTACTTCTTTAATCAGCTATTACCTTACCCGGCTTCCCAAGCACTGGAATTTTGAAATTACCGAAATTCCTGACGTGAAAAATGCCAAAAACCTTTCTCCGGAGCTTCTGAAAAAGGAAGAATCCAAGCTATTCCTCAATTATATCGATAAAAATGACCTGGTGGTTATTCTGGACGAAAAAGGAAAACAGTTTACCAGCCGCGAATTTGCTCAGAAAATTGACAACTGGATGAATTCCTCAATAAAAAAAGTTCACATTCTTATCGGAGGAGCATATGGCTTTTCTGAAGAGATTTACAGTCGGGCCAATGAGAAAATGTCCCTTTCAAAAATGACATTTACCCATCAGATGATCCGTTTATTTATTGTGGAGCAGCTATACCGTGCCGACCAGATTTTACAGGGCAAACCCTACCATAATGATTAAATCACTGCCCAATTTACGATCTGCAAAATTTTACTCTTATTTAACCTTTAAGCCAATCTGTCTTTTTGCCTCGCCTACTACAAAAGCAACGGAATTGGCAATATTAAAGCTGCGGATTAATTTTGACATCGGAATCGTTAAATGGTTTTCAAACTGATCCAGAACTTCCTTACTCAATCCCACACTTTCTTTACCGAAAACCAGCCAGTCATCATCCTGGAATTCAGTTTCCAGATAGGATTTTTCCGCATGTGAACTCATCAGGAAAACACGTGAGGGATCGGGGATATTTTTGATCCATTCTTCAACATTGGCGTACTCCGTAACATCAAGATGCACCCAGTAATCCAATCCTGACCTTTTCAGGTTCTTGTCATTAATTACAAATCCAAACGGATGAACAAGATGCAATCTGCTTTCCGTACCTACGCATAACCTTCCTATGTTGCCTGTATTATTGGGTATTTCGGGTTCTACAAGAACAATGTTTAATATGTCTATATCTTTATCAATTTAAAAATTTAAATGTTCAGTTAGGAACAGCTAGCAAGAATTGACAGCTGTTTCTTTCTGATAAAACAGTTTCGGGCCCGGCATTTCATGCCGGGCCCGAAACTTATAATTAAAAAAATTATTTTTTCACACACCTGGCATAATAATCGGCCAGAATAGCTTTTTCATAACCTAAGCTTACGGCCTTATCCAGATTTTCACAAGCTTCTTTAGGCTTTGCCGTATCAAACAGAACCAATGCCTTGGTTACATAAGAATTAGAAAATTTCGGATCTATGGAAATGGCCTTATTGACGTCTGTAAGAGCCTCTTTGGGCTTTTTCATTTTAAGGTAAACATCTGCTCTTCCGTTATAAAGAAGCGATTCCGGTTTTTCGGAGATAAGCTGGTTGTAATCTTTAAGGGCTCCATCCAGATCACCATTATTTTTCTTCAGATTGGCTAATCCTGTTTTGGCATAGATATTATCCGGTGCAAAGCTCAGAATTTGTTTCAGATCACCCAACGCAAGGTCCTTTTTTCCCTGGCTGTCATAGATTTTGGAACGGGTAAGGTAAAATTCCGGATTTTCGGCATCGATCTTAAGGCCGGTAGCGATATATTCCAGGGCTTTAGCTTTATTCCCTTTCTGGCTGTTCAGAGAAGCAAGGTTGGCATATACAGGAGCCGATAAAGGATTGGCTTTCATAGCGGATTCGTAGGATTTCATAGCTAATGCTGTTTTTCCAAGCCTTCTTTGAGCCGTTCCCAGATTATTGTAGTATTCAGACTGGTATTTCTGAATCTGCTCTTTTTCTGCAAGTTTGGTATATTGCTCTTCCGCACATTTGTAATCGGCTTTTTTAAAGCATTCTTCCGCTTTAGTTTTGTCTTGGGCGCAAAGGGTGAATGAGGAGCATATGAATGCTGTAAGTAATAAAGTTTTTTTCATGAAGGTATATTTTGTTTGTTGATGACTTTTTTGGCGAGTACTCCAAATATTACTCCCAATAAAGATCCAACAAACGCCCCCACCAAAATATCTATCGGGAAATGCACTCCTAAATATATACGACTATAAGAAACTACCACAGCCCATGCAAATATAGCATATGGAAACCAATTAAGTTTCTTTTTCAATAAAATACTTAAATAAGCTGCCAGAAAGAAAGTATTGGATGCGTGGGCAGAATAAAAACCGTACTGTCCGCCACATTTTACAATCCGCATAAAAGGTTCCAGACTCGGATCGTGACAGGGCCTTAGCCTTGCTACCCCGAATTTGAAAACACTTGCCAGCTGATCGGAAACCGTAACTCCCAATCCTATAAATATAAGAATGAAAACTAAAGACCTTAGCTTATAATTTTTGTATAAAAAGTAAAGGAATATGACATAAAGCGGTACCCAGATCCAGGTACTGGAAATCAGCATCCAAAACTGGTCGAAAGAGGAATCGCCCAAATTATTAAGATATAGAAAAACCTTTTTATCTTCCTGAATAATCTCCTCCATGAATTATCTGCTTATAGGCCCTTCGTAAGTTTCGTCATCGGCAGGCTTAAGTTTTGGAGGTTCATTGGTAGCTAAAGGTTCCTTTACGATATCTTTTTCAATATCTTTCATGGGATTGAAATCTTTTGCTGCATCCTTCACCTTCTCAATTTCGCGCTTGATCTCAGAAACAGGGTTATCCGTTTCCTTCATGATCTCAGTTTTAATGTCTTCCACTGCTCCACGCATTTTCCTAACGCCTGCACCTAAGTCACGCGCTATCTGAGGGAGTTTATCCGGACCGAATAATACAACAATCGCTACCGCGATCAGTGCCATTTCTCCAATGCTTAATTCCATTTGGTAAAATTACGAAAGTTTATACATTTATTTACCGTAAACTAAAATTTTAAACAAATTTTAAGAATTTTGAGTACTGGGTGTCCCGGGATTCGAGTTACGAGTTATAAGGTTTGAGCGTTTTTATAGAATGGAAACCGGCAAGCAGAGTCATTATTTGATCTTAAATATTCTTGATTTCACCTTTAAAAATTCACTTTTCATTTGCAAAGAAAAATTCATAACTGACATTCATAATACATTTTATCCTTCGATTATTTATTCATCTATTAAATTTTCACAATTTTCAATTAACAAATATTTAATTCAATAAATAGAGATTTATAATTAATTTTACTATATTTATTAGACAAAACCATTTAATATTTTTATTATGAAAAAACTTGTAACCACTTTTAAGCTTTTTGCCGTTATATCGGTATTAACGCTTACCGCCTGTCAGGATGAAACCAGTGAAATGCCGCAGGAATCTCCTGCTGCCAAAGTTTCAGCCTCTGACTTGAAAAAGGAAATCACTCCGGGCTTAAAGGCCGTTCCGGATCATGTTCAGGCTCAGATTAATGATTCAAAGAAAAATCTTGAACAGTATTTGAAAAACGATCTTCAGATCACTGGAATTACTATTTTAGGGAAGCTTTCTACACAGAAAGGCATTGAAATCTCCCAGGACCTCATTTCAGACAGAAACCAGTTTACGGCAGAAGGAAACATTCTTGAACCAGAAACGGTAAAAGTAAGTAAAATTGGATCATTATTTTCAGGTGACCAATTATCTGAAGCTCAGAAAGGCTTGAAAGAAGCAGCTTCAGAGCAGATCAAAACAGGAACTGAGGTTCTTGAAATTTCCTGGAACTATAAGGGAGAAGAGTTTACCTCACTATGCTTTTACAATGAATCAGGAATTATCTGGGACAATGTATTTGCAGGCCTTGTCATGATGGATACAAGAGGAAATTCTGAAACTTCTCCTATCAATTCACAGGCCAAAGTAGCTTCAAAATGGTACAAGCAATGGTGGACCGCCAACTGGCTTTGGGGTTCTAAAAGAGGTGAAATCGGCTACCAGATTACTATTTATTATTCCGGTTCTACAGTTTCCAATGTGGATGTAAGCGACTGGGGAAATATCAGCCTTGGGAAAGCGAAAAGTGAAAGTAAAGTGACCAAAAGAACCGGAGCTTACGGCCAGTGCAGGTATGCGCTTGGGCTGTGTACTCCAACCGGTTCATTAAGTTTCAACAGCAGTAACTTTTCTGTATCTTTTTCAGGATTGGGAAGTAATATCGTAAGCAACGGTACAAAATCACTTTATCCGTAAAAATCTCAAACACTATATTTCAATAGAAACAGGGAAGCTTAAGGGCTTCCCTGTTTTTTTATAATTTACTCTCTTTTGATTTAGAAATCATTTTTAATCGGTTTTTTGTCTTTTTTCTGAAAAGTCGAGTAAGTCATTACCACACTTACCGCCATTAAAATAAATGCCAGGAAGAACGGGGCTCCTGAAAATTTAAATGGGGCTTCATCATGGGTAAAAAAGTAAAACAGATTGGTCATCAGCGGCGGTCCTATGATGGAAGTGGCACTCATTAAACTGGTTAAAGCTCCCTGGAGCTCTCCTTGCTCGTTGGAAGGAACACTTTTCGTAATCACCGACTGCAGTGCAGGTCCGCAGATCCCTCCCAGACAGTATGGTACCAGAAATACAAACATCATCCAGCCCTCGGAAGCAAAAGCAAAAAGAAGCATCCCCACTGCATACAGAGCAAGTCCGTAATATATACTTTTCTGCTCACCAAGCCTTGGAGTCGTCCAACGTATTAATCCGCCCTGGACCAAACCTACCAGTAATCCTACCACACCTAAAGAAATTCCTACCATTTTTTCGGTCCAGTTGAATTTATACATGGTGAAAAAGCTCCAGTTACTCTGTACGGCATGGCCGGCTATATAAATTAAGATCAGGGCAAAGATCAGTCCTGAAATTTCCGGGTGCTTTCCTAAAAATTTAAATGAGCCAACAGGATTGGCACGTTTCCAGTCGAATTCTCTTCTTTTCTTTTTATCTAAGCTTTCAGGAAGGACGAAATAGCCGTAAAGGAAATTTAAAAGACATAAGCCTGCTGCCGCATAGAAAGGTACTCTGGCACCATATTCTCCCAAGATTCCTCCCAATACCGGTCCTATAATAAATCCGAGACCAAATGCAGCCCCAATAAGCCCAAAGTTTTTGGCTCTGTCTTCATCTGTAGAAATATCGGCAATATAAGCACTTGCAGTTGTTATACTTGCTCCCGTAAGCCCGGCAATAATCCTTCCCACGAAAAGCCACCATATAGTTGGTGCAAGCGCCAGCAAAATATAATCTACTGCAAATCCAAAAAGGGAAATCAGGATAATGGGTCTTCTTCCATATTTATCACTCAGATTTCCTACCACAGGAGAAAAGATAAACTGAGTAAATGCATAGGCAAAACCCAACCAGCCGCCATATTTTGCTGCTTCGCTGATATCGGCATGGATCAGTTCCTCAATTAATTTGGGAACCACAGGGATAATAATCCCCCAGCCTGTAATATCAATCAGTAAGGTAATAAATATAAAGCCAATGGCCGCTTTTTTCTTTGAGTTTTCCATAATGCTGCAAAATTAATGAAATCCGAAATATAATGGTTCTAAATTGCGAATTTTGAAGAGTTTCGGGTTCCCGGTTTCGAGTTTTGGGTTTTGGGTTTCGGGATGCGGGGATGCAGGCCCGGATATCAAATTTCAATTTAGAATCTAAACTTTAAAAAAACTGTAACCCAAATCGGCTACACTCTGAAACCCGAAACTCAAAACCCACATCCCGCACAAAAAAAGGCCGCTTCGAAAGAAGCGGCCTTACTTATTTATTGTAGTATATATTACTTTGAAGCAAGCACTTCTTTGCTGGTCGTTGTTTTACCATGCACACCTTCTTCTTTTCCTTTCTTAAGGAAGTCATAAGCGATAGCTGATGCAATAAAGATAGATGAATACGTACCGAATCCGATACCGATCAACATAGCAAACATAAATCCTCTAAGGTTATCACCTCCAAAAATGAAGATGGCTAAAATTACAAGGATCGTTGTGAATGAAGTGTTGAATGTTCTACCCAATGTACTTGAAATAGAGTCATCAAATAATCCGGCTAATGTTAAAGATTTCTTTTCTCTCAGATACTCCCTGATTCTGTCGAAGATAATAACGGTGTCATTAATTGAATATCCCAATACAGTAAGGATTGCTGCAACGAAATCCTGATTGATCTCCATATTGAACGGCATAAATTTATGAAGCAATGAATAAGCTCCTAAAATAATTACCGCATCGTGGAATAATGCTACAACAGCTCCTAGTGAGAATTGCCATTTTCTGAATCTTAACAAAATGTAGATAAAGATACCGGCCAAAGCAGCTACTACTGCAAGCACACCATGAGTTTTGATATCGTCTGCTACCGTAGGTCCTACTTTCTCAGAAGAAATAATTCCCGCATGGTCTTTATCCGCAGATTTGAAATCGCTCAATGTTACATTGACAGGTAAATGTGTTTTTAACCCTTCATATAGTTTTTGCTCTATTGTCTGGTCAGCTTTTAAAGATTCATCTTCAATAAGGTAATCTGTAGAGATCTTCAACTGCTTGTCGTTTCCGAAAGTTTTTGCTTCAACAGAAGAGTTTTTACCGTCTTCAGTTTTGAATACTTTTATTAGGTTCTGTTCAACGTCTTCAGCATTAACTGCTTTGTCAAATCTTACCACGTAGTTTCTACCTCCTGTAAAATCGATTCCGTATTTGAATCCGTGAATAGCAATAGATGCAATACAAACAACCGTTAAAACAGCAGAAACGATATAAGCATATTTTCTCTTTCCGATGAAATCGATCCATGTATTTCTGAATAGATTTTTTGTAGGAGGTGTCCATACAGAAAGGTGTTTTCCTTTATTCAGTCTTGAGAAGATCATTACTCTTGAAAGCAGTACAGAAGTAAAGAATGTCATTAAGATACCAATTCCTAAAGTCAAAGCGAATCCTTTAATAGGTCCCGTTCCGAATAAGAAAAGTACACCAGCCGTTAATAATGTCGTTAAGTGACCATCAACAATCGCACTTAATGCATGTTTGAAACCGTCTTTATAAGCTTCAAGAATGCTTTTACCTGCGAATAGTTCTTCTTTGGTTCTTTCGTAGATGATTACGTTCGTATCCACGGCCATGGCCATTGTAAGAACGATACCAGCGATACCAGGAAGTGTAAGGGTAAAGTCTCCGGAATCCATAATTCCGAAAATATAGAATAAGTTAACAATCATTGCAATTACCGCGTACACTCCTGCACCACCGTAATAGAAAATGATGTAAACAATAATAATTAAAAATGCGATAGCAAATGAGATAACCCCTGCGTTAATAGATTCCTGTCCTAATGAAGGTCCCACTACCGTAGCCTGAACTACTTTTGCACCTGCCGGTAATTTACCTGCTCCCAAAACATCTACCAGTTCCTTAGCTTCTTCCTGAGAGAAGTTACCAGAGATCTGAGTTCTACCGTTAGGAATAGCACCCACAACGTTCGGTGCAGTATATACTCTTCCGTCAAGCGTTACAGCAACTGGTTTACCTACGTTTTTCTCAGTTAATGTTTTCCATTCTTTAGCTCCTTTGGAGTCCATCTGCATATCTACTACCACTCTGCTCAGCTCATCATAGCCAATGCTTGCGCTTTCAACAGCACCGTCTACCGGAGCTTTCTGGTTGATATTCCCTCTGATTGCGTACAATACTAAACTTTCAGTATCTGTAGCTTCAGGTTTGTACCCCCACATGAACTGGGTATATTTAATGTTGGCAGGACGTAATGACTGACCAACTTTGCTATTTAAGATTTTGTTTACAACAGCAGTATCAGAAAGCTTTACGCTGGCAACACCATTTGATCTTAATTTGTCAAGGTTTAAAAGGTTCATGAAGTTGATATTCTTCGCAACTCCCATAGAATCTCCTTTTATAGCCACCATTGTAGTCAATGTCTGGAAATATGGCGCCATTTCCGGAACCTGCTGTACTTCCCAGAACTGAAGTTTTGCAGAAGTCTGAAGCATTTTCTTCACCTTGTCGATGTCTTTCATACCAGGCATTTCAACAGAAATTCTTGCTGTACCAGGTACTCTCTGAACGTTAGGCTGCACCGCACCCATTTTATCGATTCTGGTTCTGATTACCTCGAAAGCTGTCCCTACAGAAAGATCAATTCTTCTTTTGATAATACTTTTTACCTGATCATCAGAAGTGTTGTACTTGATTTCTGATAAATTGGTATTCCCGAAAAGTTCAGGATCTGCCAGCTTAAGGTTAGTTCCTTTTGCCTTGTTGATCGCTTCAAACTGGTCGAAGAAATTATCAATATAAGATTTTGTGGAATTCTTCTGAACTTCATCAGTTTTGTTTAAAGCCTCAATAAGAACAGGGTTCGTAGAATAATTGGTTAAATCATTCACCAGGTCTCTCTGGTTGATTTCCAAAAGAACGTTGATCCCTCCTTTCAAGTCAAGACCAAGTTTCATTTCCTTGTCTTTGGCTTTTGTGTAATAAAGTTTTGTGAATCCCAGGTTCAAAGTATCCTTAGAAAGTCTTGCAATTTCTTTCTGATACTTTTCCGGATTGTCTCCTGCAACAGCAGTCGCCTGCCTTTCAATTTTGCTGGCGTACCAAGTTGGTAATAGCTCATTTAAGCAAATTAACCCTAGTACAATAGCAACAATTGTAATAAGTCCTTTTCCTTGCATTTTGTTATAACTACGTTAAATTAAGTCGGCAAATATAATGATTTTATTATTATTTTATGAATTTTTTAACAGCAGAAATGGTTTATTTTCAGATATATCCGAGTTTTAACTTCTATTTAAGATTTAATAATTTTTCTTCCTTATTGTAATGAAATTTTCAAATTTCGATTGGTATAAAATTTTCATTCATTTATCAATACACTAAATATCAAAATATTATGAAAAAACTATTTTTTACCCTCTGCGTTTTTTCTTCTTTAATTGTTAATGCTCAAAGCATTAATTTAGTAGAATTTGCGTCCGGGCTTACCAGTCCCGTTGAAATTACGAACGCCAATGATACCCGTCTCTTCGTCGTACAGCAGAACGGAATCATCAAAATTGTCCAGCCCACCGGAACAGTCAATGGTGCTGATTTTCTGAATATCAGCTCTAAAGTTCTTTATGGCGGAGAAAGAGGCCTTCTCGGGCTTGCATTTCATCCCCAGTATTCTGCCAACGGATATTTCTTCGTGTATTACAACAATGCCTCGAACGGAAATATTACAGTAGCAAGATATTCTGTAAACGCTACCAATCCGGATATTGCAGACCCTGCTTCCGAAAAGATCATTCTGAATATTCCCAAGCCGTTTGACAATCACAACGGAGGAAGTATCCATTTTGCTCCCGACGGAAACCTCTGGATCGTTACAGGAGATGGCGGAAGCGGTGGCGACCCCAACAACAACGCTCAAAACATCAATTCACTTCTGGGAAAAATGTTAAGGATCGACGTGAATGCCACAGGACCATATAATATTCCACCAGGAAATCCTTTTGCAGGAAATTTAGTAACCGGTGCGGACGAAATCTGGTCATACGGACTTAGAAACGCATGGAAATTTTCATTTGACACCACCACAGGAAATGTGATGATTGCTGATGTGGGTCAGGGAGCAATTGAGGAAATCAACAAAATGCCCATTACACAAGCCGGAATCAATTACGGATGGCGTTGCTACGAAGGGAACAATGCTTACAATACGGCCGGATGCGGCAATATGGCTTCTATGACTTTTCCGGCTGCTGTCTATGATCATTCCGGCGGGAAATGCTCGATCACCGGAGGCTATGTTTACAGAGGAAGCCAGTATCCGGCACTTCAGGGGAAATATTTCTTCGCAGATTATTGCTCTACCCAGATAGGGTTTATGAATCCGGACAATTCCATTGTATGGGGACCGGCAAGTTCAGGCAATAATTTTTCCACTTTCGGGGAGAATTCTCAAAAAGAGCTGTTTGTAGCAGCCGTAAACAGCGGAAAAATATTTAAAATTACAACAGGATCTCTGGCAACGGACGAAATTTCAAACCTGCCTTCTGTAAGCATCCATCCTAATCCGGCTTCAGAGAAAGTTTTCATTGAGGGACTTCCGGACATGAATAATACCATTGATCTCATCAGTACAGAAGGAAAAATAGTGCTTGAAAAAGTCAAGATTGAAAATGACGGCAGCGTTGATATCACAGGAATCCCTCCCGGAGCGTATTATCTTATTATAAAATCAGGAGACGTGAAATCTTACAGCCAGAAATTAATTATTAAATAATATGACCTATTTTGATTCTTTTAAAACCTTTTAAATAAAACAAAAGCGACTCAAAATCTGAGTCGCTTTTGTTTTATATCGTCATAGAGAAAATCCTTGTTTCCGGTTTGTTCCTCATCATTCTGAGGTCAAAAACCATCGCAACGTTTCTTGTAAATGCCCGTCCTTTTTCGGTAATTTTGATCTGATTATTGAAGATTTCCACCAATTCGTCCCTTTCCATTTCTTCCAGCATTTCAAATGCATTTTCAAGTTCAGGGAAAGAATTTTTATCGGTAAAGGTAGTTTCAAGCTGGCACATGAGGTTCAGAATATGTCTTCTCACGATAAGATCTTCTTCATTAAGGATATGTCCCTTTACTACAGGAATTTTGCCTTCTTCCACCATTTTCTGATATTCCTCCACCGTTTTTACATTCTGGGCGAAAGCATACCAGGAATCTGAAATAGCAGACATTCCAAGACCTATCATCAGTTGGGTATTGCTTGAAGTATACCCCATAAAGTTTCTGTGAAGTTTTTTATGGATTAAAGATTGGTACAGATCATCATGTTCCAGGGAAAAATGGTCCATTCCCACTTCAATATATCCTAACTTCTCCAGCAGTTTTTTCCCGTCTTCGTACAAACGGCGTTTTTCTTCACCGCTCGGAAGGTCATTTTCATCAAATCCTCTCTGTCCCACTCCTTTTACCCATGGAACGTGGGCATAAGAATAGAAGGCAAGCCTGTCCGGCTTCAGTTCCATTGTTTTTCGGATCGTATATTCCATTGCCTCCCAGGTCTGGTGCGGAAGTCCGAATACCAGATCATGACTGATCCCTCTGTAACCGATTTCCTTAGCCCATTCCGTCACATTTTTTACATTTTCAAAAGGCTGTATCCTGTTGATTGCCTTCTGAACCTTAGGATCATAATCCTGAACTCCAAAGCTTACTCTTCTGAAGCCAAGATCATATAAAGTCTGAAGATGATCTCTGGTGGTATTGTTAGGATGTCCTTCAAAAGAGAATTCAGGGTGTTCTGCAATTTCTACCGTTTCAAAAACACCTTCCAATAAGGTCTTTAAATTTTTCGGCGAAAAAAAGGTAGGTGTACCACCACCAAGATGAAGCTCTTTCAGCTTCGGTTTCTCTTCAAACAGTTCAAGATAGAGTTTCCATTCCTTTAAAACACTTTCCAGATAAGGAATTTCAACGCTATGCTGTTTGGTTATACGTTTGTGGCATGCACAAAACGTACACAGGGCCTCGCAGAAAGGCAGGTGAATATAAATAGAAATTCCCTCCTCTGAATTACTTTCATGGAATGACCGGATCACGGTTTCTTTCCATTTTTCAGCCGAAAACGTAGTTTCGTCCCAATAAGGAACAGTAGGGTAAGACGTGTAACGGGGTCCGGGAATATTATACTTATCTATTAGAGAATTCATTTCAAAAATTAAAATATTATCGAAACTGAGCCTAAATCAGTTTCATCCTGCAAAATTAACCATTACGAATGAATTTTAAACCATGAAATATATTAGCCTGTATTTTATAATGAGTCTAAATACGATGGTTACTGAAATCTTTCGAATAATGATAAATTCTATACCTAAAATTTAAAATTTTAATTTCATTACAGAGATTCTGCTGTTTCCTGCAAAAACTATGGTGTTTCCATTCACCCAGCTGCAGACAAAAAATCCTTTTTCATCAGAAATTTTCTTCCAGGTTTTCCCGAAATCAGAGGAATAACTTATATGTTTATCCCCTACTGCAATGATTTCTTTTCCTTTTGAACCCGGCTTGATCTTCACACAGGTCGTATAACCTGCATTTTTCCCGGAAGCCTGTATCTGCCATGTTTTCCCGGCATCATGGGTTGTTGCAATATTGTTGATGTTTTCATCCTGCTTGGTATAATCTCCACCAACTGCAATCCCAAATTTATCATCATAAAAATCTATGGAATACATTCCCTGTGAAGATTCTCCCTGGATGAAAGGGGTTTCAATAACTTCCAGATTTTCTTTTTTCAGATCCATTCTTAAAATTCTTGATGCTTTGCCGCCTGTTGCAATCCATAAGAAATTTTTGGAAGAAGCAATATTGGTGTTGCTTGCTGCAAATGCGGCTTCACCGCTGTTCAGTTGTACGTTATTCTTGAACATTACCCATTTTCCATTACGGTAAACAGCCAGCTTCAACAAATTATCTTTGTCTGCATCGCTGAAAGTGAAAGCCAGTTTATCATTCACAAAATGAAGGGCATCATAAAAAGCAGTTTTCGCAGTATCTGCAAAAACGATTTCCGATTTCAGGTCTTTCTTATTGATTTTAAAAAAATTAGCGGGACTTTCAATATTGATAGCATAAAAAGCATTATTATCCTGCGCCAGTGTCCTGAACTGTAATTTTTTATCAGAAAGACTTATCTGTTTCTGATTTTCATGATTTTTAAGGTCCACAAAACCAAATTTTGAATCCGTTCCGCTGTACCAGACTTTGTTATCATACAATTCGAGAGCTCTTATACTGATTTTATCATTCAAAATAGTAGTAAAGCTCTCGATCTGCTGGGAAAAGGCTATTACTCCCAAACAGAAAAACAGGATAGAAAATGTTTTTTTCATAAGTAACAAAAATAAAAAATCCGCAGATATTCTGCGGATTTGTGGTTTATATTTTTTAATCTAAGTCAGGTTTTTCCAATGGCTCCTGTTCTGCTTTGAAAGTTTCCCCAAATTCTCCGTTCTGAAGTTTTGAGTGTTTTTTACTGTACAGGAAGTAAACAAAGAATCCAATGATCAACCATGCAAAAGAATACATCTGTGCCTCTTTGCTCAGGTTAAAGATCAGGTAAACGTTGATCGCGATACCTAAACAGGCAATAAGAGGCAAAGCAGGAACTTTAAAGTTTCTCTGTAAATTAGGCTCTTTTACTCTTAATACCCAAACCGCCACACATACCATGGTGAATGCAAATAATGTCCCGAAACTGGTCATATGCGCAAGGTCATTGATTGGGGTAAGAGATGCAATAGTAGCAATTACGATTCCTAAAATAACAAGGTTTTTCGTAGGTACACCTGTTTCAGGGTTTACTTTTGAGAAAGTAGCAGGGATCAATCCGTCCTTAGACATTCCCAAGAAGATTCTTGACTGTCCCATGATCATTACCATCAGTACAGAGATCAATCCAACAGTAGCGGCGATAGTAATAATGTATCCTGCCCATGCATAGCCGGCAATATCAAATGCATACGCTACAGGAGCTTTAATGGCATCCGGATATTTACCCAATGGATTAAAGTCTGTATAATGCATCATTCCTGTTAATACCAGAGATACAAGGATATATAAAAGTGTACAGATAATCAGCGAAGCGATGATGGCAAATGGTACATCTTTTTTAGGATTAATAGCTTCTCCTGCCTGCGTGGAAACAGCATCGAAACCTACATAAGCAAAGAAGATGGCTGATGCTCCGGCCACTACTCCGGCAATACCGTATGCGGAATGCGAGACCCCATTTTCTGTAATGGTTGCAGCTTCAGGAATGAAAGGAATCCAGTTTTTAAAAGGATCAGCAGAACCGAAAATAATAAAAGCCCCCGCAATAATTACAAAAATAATAGCTGAAACTTTAAGAATTACGATAAAGTTATTGGCTTTTGCAGCACCCTTGGTTCCCCGTACAAGAATAGAAATAACGAAGAAAACAATTAAAAATGCAGGTAAATTCATCGAAAAACCTGAATTTCCTGCCGCAATATAAGTCTGCGGATCTGTGGTAAGATAAGCAGGAAGATGCAGCCCGAACATTTTGAGAAGTTTTCCAAAATATCCCGACCAGGATACGGCAACGGTCATAGATCCCATGGCGTATTCCAGTATCAGTCCCCAGCCTATGATCCAGGCAAAGATCTCCCCCACTGTTCCATACGCGTAAGCATATGCTGAACCTTCTACGGGGAGTATGGAAGCAAATTCTGCATAGCAAAGTGCTGCAAATACACAGGCAATCCCCGCAATTACGAATGAAAGCGCCAAAGCCGGCCCTGCATTATAATAAGCACCCGTTCCCGTAAGTACAAATATTCCTCCTCCAATGATTGCTCCGATTCCGATAGCAGTAAGGCTCCATTTTCCCAGAACGCGTTTCAGCTGACTTTTTTTGATATCAGCTTCATAAGCGCTCATTGGTTTCTTAACCCAAATTTTAGACATGTTTTATTATTTAATTAAAGATTTACGAAAATATAAAAATTTTACAAACCTTAACGTTTATTGATAAACTTTCCTAATTTATTTTAAATAAAAGTCTTTAAAAATCTGACATCCACATTATTTAATTTATTTTCAAAACTGCTAATTTTTGCGTATTTTTGATCGCATGAATTTATATGATCTTTTCGTAAAGCCGTATGAAAACTACAGTAGCATACAAATTCTACTGGAAGCCAGCGGTGCATTTTTCGGAATTTTGAGCGTCTATTTTTCAATTAAAAAGAATATCTGGGTTTACCCTACCGGCATCATTTCTACCCTGATCTATGTGTATATTCTCTTTAATTTCGGACTGCTTGGCGACTGTATGATTAACGTATATTATACAGCAATGAGTATTTACGGCTGGATCTTATGGTCAAAAAATTCTGAAGACCATGTTCATGTAGAGGTAAGCTGGGCTACCAACAGGGAAAGGTTATATGCCGGCGGCCTGTTTATTTTAAGCCTGGCATTGGTTACGCTTATATATTATTACAAACCTTATATAGATAATCAATTTTCTATGGAAGGTACAAACTTAGGATTATATCATCTTGATTGGGCCAACTGGCTTGATGTGATCACCACTTCTATATTTTTAGTAGGAATGTGGTTTATGGCGAAACAGCGCATTGAGAACTGGATTTTCTGGATCATCGGAGATTTTATTTGTATCCCTATGATGATTTTTAAGGAACTTGGTATCACTTCGGTTCAATATTTGGTATTTACTATTATGGCTATCTCAGGATATGTCAATTGGAAAAAAAGTTTAAAAGAAAAAAGTACAATAAAGTCATGAAAAATTTATTTAAAATAGCTTTCAGTATCGTAGCTATCAGTAGTTTAACATCATGTTTGGCATACTCCGACGGGTATGCAAACAACGGCTACGGTGACCCATATTATAACAACGGATATTACTATGCTCCTTCCGGATATTACGGAAGCGGAGGTTACTACGGAAATGATGGCTATTATTACAGAAACGACGTTAATTATTATTACGACAACGGTGTTCCTTATTATTACTATAACAATGGAAACGACCGAAGAAAAGTATATATAGAGAGAAGAACTACTACCTCTTCAAGACCAAGTAACGGATTCCGTAATACAGGTAACAACGGAAGTTATAATAACGGCGGATTCAATAATAACAGAACCGGCACAAGAAACAGCAGTACGAATGGCGGATTCAGAAATTCGAACAGCGGAAACTATAACAATAACAACCAGAGACCACAAAGTAATCAAAACAGCGGAGGATTCAGAAATAGCGGAAGCTACCAGAACAATCAGGGAAACCAGAACAACCAGAACAGCGGAGGTTTCAGAAATACGCAGCAGCAAAACCAGAACAGCAACAGGACGGAATCTTCCGGCGGCGGTTTCAGGGGAAGTTCAAGCACTCAGCAAAGCACTAGCTCTTCAAGACAGCAGTCCAGCGGAGGCGGATTTAGATAAAACAATTATAAATAAGAAAACGGGCAGCTAACACTGTTCGTTTTTCATTTTAAATATATTAATTTTGCTCGTTAATTTTAGACTAAAAATATGGAATTTTATAAATATCAGGGAACCGGAAATGATTTTGTAATGATAGACAACCGTGACCTGCAGTTTCCCAAGAATAAAGATATTATTGAAAAATTATGTGACAGACGTTTCGGAATCGGCGCAGACGGACTGATCCTTCTTGAAAATGATAAGGATTACGATTTCAAAATGGTATACTACAATTCTGACGGCGGCGAAAGTACCATGTGCGGAAACGGTGGAAGATGTCTTGTCGCATTTGCCTTCTTTCTGGATATTTTTGAAGACAGATGTAAATTCATTGCCATAGACGGTGAGCATGAAGCAGAAATCCATAATGGGATCATCAAATTAAAGATGATTGACGTGGATACTATTTCCGGTGACGGAGAAGACACTGTCATGAATACGGGATCGCCTCACTATGTAAAATATGTGGAAGATCTGGTGAACTACAATGTTTTTGCAGAAGGTCACGGCATCAGAAACTCGGAAAATTATAAGGAAAATGGCATCAATGTGAATTTTGTTGAAAAAATTACGGATGATGAAATTTTTGTAAGAACCTATGAACGAGGCGTTGAGGATGAAACTTACAGCTGCGGAACAGGAGTTACTGCTTCTGCTTTAACTTTTCTGCAAAAAAACAATCTAATTTCTGTAAAAGTTAAAACTTTAGGAGGAAATCTTAAAGTTCATGCTGAAAAAAACGGAAATTCTTTCCAAAACATTTGGCTTGAAGGTCCTGCAAAGCAAGTTTTTAGAGGTAAAATAGATCTTATTTAAAAACTAAACTTTTAATCAACATTTTAATAATGAAAAAAACTGTTCTTATTATCGCTCTCATTATTGTTGGAGCGGCAGGATTTTTTGGTTTGAGATTTTATAATAAATATTATGGAAATAACGTGGAAAAGGATGGCTATGTTCTGATTCCGCATAAAGCGGATTTCAAGCAGATTCTTGATTCCGTGGCTCCATATGTAAAAGATAAGGAAGCTTTTGAAGCAGTGGCAAAGGATAAGAATCTGGACAGGTTCTTTAAGCCGGGCCGCTATCATTTCCAACCGGGAGCAGGAAACACCAACCTTGTGAATATGATTAAAGCCGGAAACCAATCTGAAAATACTTTCAGAATAGGAGATTTCGGAGACATGTACCAGATGATAGGAAAGGTTACCAAAAAAACGGAGCTGGATTCCTTACAGTTTGTGAATGACCTGAATAAAGTGGCGGTAGAAAAAGGATATAACAATGCAGAAGATTTAAAAAAATATTTTTTCATAGACACTTATAATTTTTTCTGGACGGTAAGCCCGAAAGAATTCTTTAAAAAGTTTGATGAACAGTATAATGAATTCTGGACAAGCGAAAGGAAGAACCGCGAACAGCAATCCGGACTGACCAGGGACCAGATCTATGCACTGGCCTCTATTGTCTACAAAGAATCCGGAGGAAAAAAGGATGAAATGAAAACCATTGCAGGATTGTACCTGAACCGTTACAGAAAAGGCATGAAACTTCAGTCGGATCCTACGGTAATTTATGCAATCAATAAGCAGACTAATTTTAAGGAGCCTATTAAAAGAGTATTGTACAAACATTTGTCAACACCATCGCCCTACAACACCTATGCGAATGCAGGAATTCCTCCGGGACCTATCTGTATCGTAGATAAAAACTCTGTAGATGCGGTTTTGAATGCAGAAAACAATAATTATATCTTTATGTGTGCTGATCCTAAAAGATTTGGCTATCATAAATTTACAGCAAGTGCAGAAGAGCATGCCATCAATGCAAAAGCTTATCAGGACTGGCTGAATTCCAAAAATATAAAATAAAAGATAAATTTAACTTTTATTAACAATATGATAATTAACTTTTAACACTTCTATACGACTTATACATCTATAAATAATACATAAATCGTAATATCTGAAATCAAACCCAATTAAAGATTTCACAATATTAAGACTTATACCTTTACGATTTTACACAAAAAATACCTTATGAATCAGACGGAAATTGTCAACATTTTCACAAAAAAAACGCTAGCACTTACTTTTGTACTTTCGGCAGCAGCAATGGCATTTGCCCAGGAGAAAGCAGGAGTTACGGGAATGATCGTCAACAAAAACAATCAACCGGTTCCTTATGCCTCTGTGACGTTCAGCAATAAAGCGAACAAGACCTTAAGTGACGCTGTATTGACCGACGAAAAAGGACAGTACAAACTGGAGCTGGCACCTGGAAATTACGACATTACAGTAGAAGCAATCGACTACAAAAAAAGTGTAGTCAATAAAAGTATTGCAGGCCCGGGAAATATCGGTGCATTATCCATACAGCCGGAAGCTACAAGCACTCTGGACGGCAAGACCCAGGAAATACAAGGTGTGGTGATCACTGCAGCGGCAACAAAACCGTATAAAGTGGAGCTTGACAAAAGGACTTACGACCCTTCCCAGGATATTGTAAGCAAGGGAGGAAATCTTCAGGATGTGCTTTCCAATGTTCCTTCCGTTTCTGTGGATACTGACGGTACTGTTTCGATGAGAGGAAGCTCCAATGTGAAGTTCCTGATCAATGGGAAACCTTCTGCCCTTCTTGGGATAGATGATGGTGCCAACGCCCTTCAGAGTATTCCTGCTGACCAGATCGAGAAGATTGAAGTAATTACCAACCCTTCTTCTAAATTTGAGGCTAGCGGTACTGCCGGTATTTTGAATATTATTTTAAAGAAAAGCAAGAAGACCGGTTTTAACGGTAGTGTTATCGGAACTTTAGGCTATCTTCCCCAAACCAACCTTAATGCGAATCTTAACTGGAGAAAAGGAAACTTTACATGGTTTCTAAATGGTGGCGGAGGCTACAGGGAATCCAAAAATACCAGTAGAAATGATGATTATTTTAACAATGCCAAATTAGCTGATGATTTGGTACAAAGAAATACCGACTCTGAAACCAAAAGTAAAAATAACAACTATAACGCTTCCGTAGGTATCGTTTATGACATTTCCGAAAAAACCTCAGTAAATGCATCCGGAACCGTAAGAACTTTTGACAGTGAAAACTTTGGTAATATTGATTATCGCTACACTCCTCTTACAAATCCTTTTTATACATCAAACAGAAGTACTTTCGGAACAAACAATAACCTGGCTTTTCAAGGTGATTTTGGGTTAGATCATAAATTTGATGATAAAGGGCAGAATTTATCATTATCATTAAGTTTACAGAGAAGCCGGTCATACAACGATACCAATATCGATGATACTATTGATAATCTGAAAAATGTCATTAATCAGAATACCATTAACAGATCTGTTATTGCTAAGGCTGATTATGAGTTGCCTATTGGTGAATCTTCAAAATTAGAAGCAGGATACAGAATTGATATCAATACCAATGATTATAGTAATGATGTTCGTGAGAGCACAACAACAAAACCGTTAGATTTCCTTAAGCCATACACTTATGATGCAACCTACAAGGAGACTTTCAATGCTTTTTATTTGCAATTCAAAAGTAAAATCGGAAAATTAGGTTATCAGTTAGGAGTGAGGGATGAATTGTCCAATGTAGATATTAATTACATAAGCCTTGATCCTAAGAAAAATGTACCTGCAACGACTAAAAATTACAATAACTTATTCCCAAGCGTTTATTTAAGCTATGAATTCGCCAAGGATAATCAGTTGCTGTTAAACTACACAAGAAGAATAGACCGCCCAAGATCATTCTTTATGATTCCTAACCCGAGTTATAATGATAACCAGAATATTTTTGACGGAAACATTGATCTTAATCCATCATATGTAGACTCTTTTGAATTCGGATACAGCATTTCAAAAAAGAAATTCACAATCAACCCTACATTGTATTACAGACATCAGACTGATGATACAAAAATGTTAGTGTATAATATTCTGGCTACAGATGAAAACGGAGCTATTATTGATCCAAAGCGTATAGAATCTCATACA
Organism: Chryseobacterium oranimense; assembly: GCF_900129755.1. GTDB lineage: Bacteria > Bacteroidota > Bacteroidia > Flavobacteriales > Weeksellaceae > Chryseobacterium > Chryseobacterium oranimense. The sequence continues at coordinate 326,642 of NZ_FQWT01000004.1, read as the reverse complement.
AAACCAATTAACCTTGGTACGGATGATCGTTTCGGTTTAGATTTAAACTTCAACTGGGATGCAACAAGCTGGCTGAAATTCTTAGGAAATGTAGATATGTTTGGTTACAATACAAAAGGCAGCACTCTATATGACACCTTTGATAAAGATGGAAATCCTGTTCAGGCTGTTGCTGATTTTAACGGTAAAGGTTTTTCAACGAGAGCAAGGCTTTCTTCAACGATTAAGGTGGATAAAACATTCAGCTTCCAACTACAAGGATTCTACAGAGGAGGGCAGAAAACAGCTTACCAGGATAGAAAAGACATGTATGCCATCAGTCTAGGTGCTTCTAAAACAATCTGGAAGGGTGACGGAACTTTAGCATTCAATATTCAGGATATTTTCAATACCAGAGCAATGAGATCTACGACGTATACAGCAAACAGTATAAGAGATTCTTATATGCAATGGCAGCCAAGACAGTTCTCTGTTTCTCTGACTTACAGATTCAAGCAAGGCGAGAAGGTAGAACAGCCTAAAAAGAAAAAAGATATCAACTCCAATGCGACGGGCGACGACCAGCAAGCCCCGATGTAATACACAAAAAATCCCGAAAATATTTTTCGGGATTTTTTTATTTTGCAGCTTCTGCTCTTTCTATTTTTTCTTTCTCCGCTTCATAGATTCTTCTTCGGAGGTCGCTCGTGGAAAACCTATGGTCTCTTTTATTGTAAAAGATCTCAATTCCTTTCTCTTCACAATATTGTTTCCCTGTAAAGTCTCTGTTCATATAATCGTCCCCAATGATCCTTACATCGATCACAAAAGACTTTAAAATATCAAGAAGATCTTCTTCCGTATAGTAAGGGATAATTTCATCTACGGCATTTACTGCCTTCAGCTGAATATACCTCTCAACAATACTCTGGCTGGGTTTATTTTTATTCGGGCGGTCATGCGAAGGATCAACCTGAAGTCCTACAATTAAATAATCACATACCGTTTTAGCTTCTTCAAGCATTTTGATGTGTCCTGCATGCAGCAGATCGAATGAGGAAAACGTAATACCTATTTTTTGTGTTTTCATAACAGTGTCAATTAAAATTCCGGCATATCAGCTATTTTAAATCGTTAAAAAGCTCCTATTGCAGGAAAAGATTGTTATATAATTGTTTTTTTAATTCTTTTTTAAACAGCTCTTGAGTCAAGATACTGCTGCCATTTCCAAACCGTTCTTAAAGATTCCTCCAATGAAGTCTCAGACTTCCAGTGAAGTTCTTTTTCAGCCTTATCTGCATTAGCATAAGCAATGGTAATATCCCCCTCTCTTCTCGCACAGATCTGATAAGGAACTTTCACATCATTAGCCGTTTCAAAAGCTTTCACAACTTCCAGTACGGATGAGCCCTTTCCTGTTCCAAGGTTAAATATATCAATGACTGTCTCTTCGTTGCTATGTAACAAGTTCTTAAGGGCACTTACGTGCGCCTTCGCCAAATCAACAACGTAAATATAATCACGAACCGCAGTTCCGTCTTCCGTATCGTAATCATCACCCCAGATACTCAGTTTTTCGCGAATTCCGGCAGCAGTTTGAGTAACATAAGGAATTAAATTATTGGGAATTCCCAATGGAAGTTCGCCTAATTTTCCGGACGGGTGAGCACCGATAGGATTAAAATATCTTAAAAGAGAAATTTTTCTGTTATAAGCTTTTGCAAAATCAATCAAAATTTCTTCGCCCATCTGTTTTGTTTTGCCATAAACACTTTCAGGCATTTTCAGTGGTGTATTCTCATCAATCGGCATTTTCTCTGCCTGCCCGTACACCGTACATGAAGAACTGAAAATAAAGTTTGAAATCCCTCTTTCCTTAAATTCCTGAAGAATATTGATCAGCGTAAATAAATTATTTTCGTAATAATCTATCGGCTTTACCTGGCTTTCTCCAACCGCTTTGGAAGCTGCAAAATTGATGCATCCGTCGATCTGATGGGCATCAAAAACCTGAGTAAGAAGCTCCCTTCTCTTTAAATCAAAAGGATAAAAAACAGGTTTCTTCCCTGCAACCTCCTCAATATTTTTTAAAATAAATTTTTCAGAATTGGATAGATCATCAACAATGACAACATCAAAGCCATTATTCAAAAGTTCCACAACTGTATGAGAACCAATATATCCAAGTCCTCCTGTGACTAATATTGCCATTTTTTATTAATATTTTTAATCGTTTTGTGTTCCTATAAGTTCTATGTTTTCGTAATGTACCTTCTTATATTTAAATTTATTTACCAAAAAAATTAGAATTGATAAACAAAAAATTAAAAATAAATTTATTGCAGAATATAATTCATTTATTGCAGTACTTACAACTAGAATACTAAGAGAAGAAATATAATAAATATTAAGCAACAAAATACTTTTTGAAAGTTTAAATAAAATAAATATCAAGCTTATTAATTTTAATAAAAATAAAATAGCCACAACAATTATTGTCAGTTTATCACCATATGATTGTAAAGAAAAATCTTCTCTATTGATTAAGTCAAATAAGCCAATTCCTAATAGAGACAACATTATTGAACTCGTTAAAACAACAAGTACTTTAAATATTTTATATTTAAAAATTCTTTTTTTCATCTACTTCATAAACTCAAGCACCGCATCCGTAATATACTTCAGCTGCTCTTCATCCAGTTCCGTATGCATGGGCAGAGAGATCACCTGATCCAGAAGCTTGTCTGTGTTCACAAAATCTTCATCATTGCTTTCCTGGAAATAGGCTTTCTGCTTTCTCAACGCTACCGGATAATAGATCATTGCAGGAATTTCCTTTTCTGCAAGGAATTTCTGAAGCTCATTACGCTTTCCGTTCAGGATTCTTAAAGTATATTGGTGGAATACATGCGTTGAGTTTTCTGATCTTTGTGGAGTAAGAATATCTGCATGTCCTGCAAATGCCTCATCATAATAATCGGCTGCTTTTCTTCTTGCTTCATTGTAAGTATCCAAATGAGGAAGTTTCTTTCTTAAAACTGCCGCCTGAATACTGTCTAATCTGGAATTCACACCTACTTCATCATGATAATACCTCTCGTACATTCCGTGGTTAACGATTCCTCTCAGACGGTGTGCCAGTTCATCATTATTTGTGAAAAGAGCCCCGCCATCTCCATAGCATCCTAGATTTTTGGAAGGAAAAAATGAAGTAGTTCCTACCGTTGCCATTGTTCCCGCATATTTCTGAGTTCCGTCAGAGAATGTATACTGTGCTCCTATGGCCTGTGCATTATCTTCAATAACATACAGGTTATGTTCTTCCGCAATTTTTAAGATCTCTTCCATATTCGCACACTGTCCAAAGATATGGACCGGAATAATTGCTTTTGTTCTTGGAGTGATTGCTTTTTTAATTTCTTCCGTAGAAATTGTGAATGTATCGTAATCTACATCTACCAGTACTGATTTCAGCTTAAGCAGATGAATAACTTCTACTGTAGCGGCAAAAGTAAAATCTGCAGTGATCACCTCATCCCCTTCTTTCAGGTCCAAAGCCATCAGTGCGATCTGCAAAGCATCCGTTCCGTTAGCACACGGGATCACATGCTTTACATCTAAATAAGATTCCAATTCATTCTGGAAAGACTTTACTTCCGGGCCGTTGATGAAAGCCGCAGAATCCATTACATTTAAAACCGCATTGTCTACATCATTCTTTATTTTGTAATACTGACTTTGCAAGTCAACCATCTGAATTTTTTTCATAAATAAATATTTGTGTAAAAATAAGGAATTTAAAATCCTATCAAAAATTTTATTGATTTTGTTTTATCTTTATGGAAAATAACTTTATGAAAAAACTTTTACTCTTTTGTCTTTTAGTGGGTTACTCTACTGTAAATGCGCAAACAGAGCTTGTTTTTGTTTATTTTACGGACAAACCGAATAAAGCTGCTTTTTATGCCAATCCGCTTTCTGAACTGAGCCAGAAATCCCTCAACAGACGTACTTCGCTGGGTATTGTTCTGAACGACCAGGATGCTCCTATTGAGCAGTCTTACATCCAGAATCTTCAGAACCTAGGCTTTACCGTCACCGACTATTCCAAATGGCTTAACGGAGCAGCTGTAAACGCAACTCCGGCACAAATAACAGTTTTGCAGACACAGCCTTATGTACAGTCGGTGGGACGGTTTGCAAAAAATAACACTTCGGCCCCTAAAACAGCAGTTCAGAATAAATGGAATCCGGTTTCTGAAACGCAAAAGACACTGACTGTTTTTGATTATGGCTCTGGATCCGCACAGATCGACCAGATTAATTTAAGGCCCCTTCACCTTACCGGGTTTACAGGTACGGGGATCTCTATTGCGGTTATTGATGCCGGTTTTCCTTATGTGGATACCGGATCTGCATTTGAAAGACTGCGCAACAATAACCAAATCAAAGCCGTTTACGACTTTGTCACCAAAACTCCCAATGTATACAATACTTCCATCAGCAATCACGGATCTGCTGTCTTAGGAGCTATTGGCGGATATATTGAAAATACTTTTGTAGGATCTGCCCCGGATGCCGATTTTTACCTTTACCGCAGCGAAAATGCTGTCGGTGAAATTCCCGAAGAAGAATTATACTGGATAGAAGCAGCTGAAGAAGCAGACAGAAAAGGTGTTGATATCATCACAGCCTCACTTGGTTACAATGTTTTTGACGACTCCAGGTACAACTACACATACTCGGACATGAACGGAACTACTTCTTTTATTGCCAGAGCTGCTGAAATAGCTGCCAATAAAGGGATTTTTGTTCTCGCGGCAGCAGGAAATTCAGGAGCCCAGCCCTGGCATTACATTATGACCCCGGCAGATAACGCCAAGGTATTCAGCATAGGATCTGTGGATGCAGCAGGAAGCTCTTCAGGATTTTCATCTTATGGGCCTAATTCCTTGGGTGTGGTAAAACCTGACGGAAGTTCAAGAGGAAGTGCTGCGGCAACCGTTACCAACGGTACATTAACCTCAGTCAGCGGAACATCTATTGCAACTCCCATCGCCGCAGGTGGTGTCGCATGTCTTATTCAGGCTTTCCCATCGATGAACAGGGAACAGATCAGAACAAAACTCCGCCAGACCGCTTCGCTATACCCTGTCCACACAGACCAGATGGGGTATGGAATTCTCAATTTTGGAAGCGTTTACAATCAAGTGCTGAATACCTCTGAAATAGTGAAGAAAGAAAAGTTTGCCCTATTTCCCAATCCTGTAAAAAACATTCTGAATGTGGCTTCTGAAGGTGAAGTTATATCATTGGAAATCTATGATAATTTAGGGAAGCTGATCAGGAAAAATAGCGGGCAAAAATCTGTAAAAGTTGAGGACTTTCCGAAAGGAACGTACTACCTGAAAATTAAGATGAAGAATGACACTTTTTATGAAAAGTTCTTAAAAGAGTAATTAAATAACGGTTAAACTGGTGCAGATCGGTAATTTTTATTTCGCACAGATTGCTCAGATCACTCAGATTGGTAATAACAAATATTGAATTAGGACGGGCTTCAGCCCGTTCATTCGTTCAATAATCTAAACATTTTACCAAAGGCTTTAGCCAAAATTTAAATCAAAAAAATAACGCCTCTCAATTGAGAGGCGTTTATATATCAGTTAAGCTGAATTTCTGCTCGCATTGATGTTTCCAAATAATGACCTTGTTACCAGCTTTTCATAAGCTTCTCTGTTTCCTTCTCCTTTCTGGATTTTCATTAAGGCATATTGCTGAATACTCAATAGCGGCAAAACAATCTTTTCCCTTATTTTCACAGATTTTCTGGATAACGGATCTTCTTCCTGCAGCATCTTGAAGCCGGTAAGTTCCAGCATGATATCTCTTGAAAGGACATATTCATCATAAAGGACATTCCAGAATGCTCCGAATTTAGGATTATTTTTGATGTAATACGTCAGCGGAAAATAAGACTTGTTCATACTCATCATAGAATTCAGGACTAAAGTTTTAAAGAAATCCGAACCTTTATACAGTTCTTTCACCTCATCCAGCCTTCCCTTCTCTTTCATCTGCTGCATGGCAAATCCGAACCCGAAAAACCCTGGGACATTCTGCTTCAGCTGAGACCAGGAGCCTACAAAAGGAATGGCTCTTAAATCTTCGAATTTCAGCTCGCTTCCGTTTCCTCTTTTGGACGGGCGGCTTCCGATGTTGGTCTTACCGTAATATTCAAGGGTACTCATTTCCTGAAGATAAGGAACAAACATTGGATGTGCTTTCAGATCCGAGTATTTTTTATAGCTGATCTCTGCCAGTTCAATGATGAGCTTTCTTTCTTTTTCCGTAAGGTCTTTTTTGGAATTTTTGAAAACATCATTTTCAACTCCGGCGGTCAGAAGCTGCTCAAAGTTGTATTTGGCCTGTTCTTTATTTCCAAAAATACTGGTGATCGTCTGTCCCTGTATGGTCAGTTCGATTTTATTGTTCGCGATGGTATTTCCCTGTGATGCATAGAAATCATGGGTTTTACCTCCTCCTCTTGCCGGCGGGCCGCCTCTGCCATCAAAGAACACTACTTTTATACCATTCTGGACGGAAAGTTTAGTTAAGACTTCTTTGGCTTTATAAATCTCCCAGTTGGCTTTAAGATAGCCCCCATCTTTTGTCCCGTCTGAAAAACCAAGCATAATCGTCTGCTGATTTCCTCTTCTTTCAAGATGTTTTTTATAGACAGGATTCCGGTAAAGCTCACTCATTACATTTTCAGCATTGGCAAGGCCTTCCATTGTTTCAAAAAGAGGAACAATATCCATTTTGATCTCTTCATCCTTATAGCCGCAGATTTTAAAGAATGCATACACATTCATCACATCTTTTACAGCATCGGAATTGGAAATAATATAACGGTTCATCCCTCTCTGCCCGTTGAGATCCTGAATTTCAGAAATCTGGCAAACAGTTAATAAAGTATCTTTAACGATATCTTCAAACTGATCTGCATCAACTTTATTACCAAGCTGGATCAGCTTATTGAATTTTTCTTCTTCCCCGGCCTCGGCATTACCATAAACTTTTGCAAAAACGTCATCAATTACTTTCTGATGGATTCTGCTGTCCTGGCGGACGTCCAATGTCGCAAAATGAGTTCCGAAAATTTTCACACGGTCTCTGAAATTTACCAGAAGATCTAAAAACAGAGAATTATGCTCATTCACCAGTATTTTTTCTGCTTCCTCAGCTTTTTTCAGAATATCATCTGCCGTGATCATTTTTCCGTTGAAAATGGCACTGTAAAGCTCATCGCTCAGCTGGGTCAGCACTTCAGATACGCCTCTGAAACTTAACCTCCTTCTGATAAATTTCAAATGGCTGTAGTAAGATTTCAGAATGGCGGAACGGAGTTCTTCTGCCACTCTTTTGGTAACATCCGCAGTCACAAACGGATTTCCGTCTCTGTCTCCACCCGGCCAGAAACCAAGCTGAATAATATCTTCGTGAAGATGGAAATGACCGTTTCCAAAGGTCTTTTTGATCTTGGTAAACAGCTCTCCGATTGTATCGTAATAAACATATCTTAAATAAGAAATGATGCTCAGCGCTTCATCAATTGGCGTTGGCTTTTCTTTATTGACAAAGGGTGTTTTCCCCAACTGCTGCAGAAGCATATCAATCTGGGTAACGGAATCGCTGGTAATAGCTCCCCTCAGATCCTGGATAATCCTCTGTACCGAGCTTGGATAAAATTGCGTCGGGTGTGCCGTAAACACTACTTTTACCGTAAAATCCTTCAGCTTTTCACGAACTTTTTCAAGTTTGTGATCCTGGTAAGAACGTTCGAAAAGATTGGTAACCGTTCCGTTGTCGCTTTCGGAATGGAGGCTTGGAAAAGCTGCATCTTCAATACTATCAAACAAAACTACCTGTCTTTCAATATATTGGATAATCTTGAAAAGCAGCTCTACTTTCTGCTCCTCCTTTTGAAGATCGGTATGATTTTTAAAGAATTCTTCGATAATTTCCTCAGGGGTTTTGCCTTCTTCATATCCGTTTCTGCTTTCCTCGTAAAGGAACGGGAGAAGCATCCCGATATTGGTCATTTTATCATAAGGCAGGCTCATAAATAATGAATTGTAGATCTGGAACTTATTCTCCACGATCTGCCTGAATTTTTCTGCTCGTTGGTCGTGTATCATATAACAAATGTAATAGATTTTGAAATTAAATTAATTGATAAATGACAAAAAATACAGCCGCAGGAACAAAATTATTTTTTGAATACAGCAGTTTAATGATTAATTTTACTTTTCACACAAATTAATCAGTATTCCATGAAAAATATATTCATATTCCTTTTAATGAGTTTTATTTTCACAGCATGCGGTGAAGATTGTTATAATGCTCCTCAGACGATAGCTTTTAAATTCGTTAATTCTGACGATGAAAATCTGATCACAAACGGAACCCTCACTGCCTATTCCATCAAGGATGAAAACCAGAATGGAGTACAATTAACCAAAACATCCGACGACATGATTATATTAGAAAATGTTGGGGCCTATAATGGAACAAAAAAGTACAATTTCCAGTCTAATATCAAAACTTTTGATTTTTCAATACAGTCGTCCGAGTTTAAAGGAGGCTGCGATGGATATCAGATTAATAAATTAACATTTACAGGCATAGGGATTGATGTAACTGATGAAAAAGGATATTATAAAATTATACTGAAATAATTGAGTCAGTATTTATGCTGTTTAAGAAAATAATAATTATGAAAATTATTTCGATCATCTCTTTTCTGATCCCGGGTTTGCTGCTTTCTCAAAATGCAGTCCCCGCCGATTTCAAAAAAATCCCGGAAATCCTCGACAATATTGAACTACTCTACCCGTTCATTGTTCCTGATAAAGAATATGGCTACTGGAGAGTACTGACTAATGATCCCGATCCGGATAAAGCGGTGGTATACGAAAGCCAAATGCCGGATTTCATGACCATTAATGAACCTTTTCCCGAGAAAGGTTTTTTCCAGAAATGCGTTGGTGAAAAATGTTTCACCTATATTCTGGCCTGCAAAAAAGACAGAGCTATTTATTTTGTGAATGAGCAGCAATTGAGGGATTTCATCGGAACCGTAGATAATCTTCCGGAAGCTATTCTGCTGGCTAAAACCTATGGCTTTTCAGTGGATACCGGTAATAAACTCAGCGGATCCTATAAAATTGAAGACAAACATATTGATCTGTACCTCTCAAAGTCTAAAGGCTGTCCGGAAATTAAAGAATCTTATTTTATAAAGATCAACAGGAAAAACGGAAAGCTTGAATCAAAAAACAATGGTATTTACTTTAAAGGTGAAAATTGTAATGAAGCTGTTTCTCAGTAAGAGGGAGTTGTTTTATTAAAAAAAACAGAAAGTATATCTTTATTTTCTATTTAATTCTCTCGCTGATTGGGCAGATTACGCAGATTTTTTGTAGTATTTTTAATAAACTGCTTCATCGAATCAACTTTGTTGATTCTCCTCTTTGCTTTCTTAAAATGTATAGGATGAAACATCATCTTTGCGTTTAAAAAAATTCTCTAGCCTAAAATAATTCCTAAAGCTCTTTATACAAAAATATTATCAAGACAAGCTAATGAAATTTATATTGTTATTATAAAACACTTTGATAGGAATTTTAAAATTTCATTAACTCAGTTTTTGTATGGCATTGCGTAAATTTGAATCAAATAAATTTAGAACAATGCTTAATTTCGAATTCAAAAATCCTACAAAAATACTTTTTGGAAAAGGTGAAATCGCTAAAATTTCCCGTGAAGTCCCAAAAGATGCCAGAATATTAATGATCTACGGGGGCGGAAGCATCAAAAACAATGGTGTTTACGATCAGGTAAAAGAAGCTCTGAAAGATCATGAATTATATGAATTTGGTGGTGTTCCTGCCAATCCTGAATATGAAGTACTGCTGGATGCCCTAAGCTTTATCAAAGAAAAAAACATCAATTACCTTCTGGCTGTAGGCGGAGGATCTGTTATTGACGGAACCAAATTTCTTTCAGCAGCTGCTCATTATGAAGGTGAACCATGGGATATCCTTAGAAATTCAGTAAGAACGTTTGAAGGTGAAGGAATGCCTTTCGGAAGTATCCTGACTTTGCCTGCAACCGGCTCTGAAATGAATTCAGGTTATGTAATATCAAGAAGAGAAACCAATGAAAAGCTTTCTTCCGGCGGTCCGGGGCTTTTTCCACAGTTTTCTGTTCTGGATCCGGAAGTGATCAGAACGATTCCTAAAAACCAGATTGTGAACGGGATTACCGATGCTTACACCCACGTTCTGGAACAGTATATGACCGCTCCCTCTTCTGCCGATCTTCAGGAAAGAATTGCAGAAAGTATTCTGATCAGCCTCCAGGAAACAGCTCCTAAGGTTTTGGCTGATGATTTTGATTATGATGCTGCCGGGAATTTCATGTGGTGCTGTACAATGGCTCTTAACGGGCTTATCCAGAAAGGAGTGATCACAGACTGGGCCGTACATGCCATGGGCCATGAACTGACCGCTTATTTCGGAATTGACCACGCAAGGACTTTAGCTGTTATAGCCCCGTCCCATTACCGTTATAATTTTGAGACAAAGAAAGGAAAACTGGCCCAGTATGCTGAAAGAGTATGGGGAATTAAAGACGGAACAGTAGAAGAAAAAGCAGAACAAGGAATTAAAAAGATGGAGGAATTTTTCCATAGTCTCAACATTAAAACCAAACTTTCGGAATATACGGAAGACTATAAAGGAACTGCAGAAAGAGTGGAAAAAGCATTTACGGACAGAAACTGGTCAGGCCTTGGTGAATACAAAAAACTGACGCCTCAGGATGCTTATAAAATTGTGGAGATGAGTTATTAGAGTTTCGGGATGCGGGGTACGGGTTTCGAAATTCGAGATTCGAGATTCGAGTATGAAAGTTTAATTTCCGGGCCTGAAAGTTTATTATTCGGTTTTCAAAACCTGAAATTTGCAATACGAAACCTGAACCTCGCATCCCAATCCCTATAAAATTCTTTTATTTATAAACATTCGTTTAAAAAAGCTGGATTTCATTGCAGATATTTCAAATTTATTTATATTTTAGCATATTCTTAAATTTGTGAAAATGAAAAAACAGCTACTTTTATTTGCCTTTTCTGCTTTGACCCTAACTTCCTGTAAAGATGACAATATCGAAGCTTATGAATTAGAAATGATGAGCGGAGACTGGAAGGTGAGCAAAATAGAAACTATTTCCGGAAAGGACAATAAAACAGTAATTAAGACCCAAACACCTTCTGACTGTGAGGCTAAAAACATTCTGCATTTCAGAAGTGATTATTATACAAGCTTTACCTACTATTCCGAAGTTGGTCTTGAGTGCCAGCTGGCAGGAAAAACTGAAGGTAAGTATACTTACACTGAAGAGTCTAAACTGCTAAGTATAAAAAATGACAATGATACTGAAAGATGGTACAGAGTGGAAGTGCTTACCAGCCATGATCTGAAACTGGCACAGTTATTCAGTTCTTTTGATGAGGATGGTGATGGTGTTGCCGATCTGACCTACGTTAGCTACAAAAGATAAATACAGACTCTCGATTTTATCGGGAGTTTTTTATTACATTTATAAGATATTTAAAATTGATTACAATGAAGAAGATTCTTTCAGCATTCCTGTTGCTGTATTTCACCCTATCCTTTTCACAGGACAAAAAACCGATGTTCTGGCAGGACATTCAGAATTTCAAAAAAGCTGATCAGGACAATCCACCGCCTAAAGATGCTATCTTATTGATTGGAAGCTCCTCCTTCACCAAATGGACGGATGTCGCCAGCTATTTCCCCGGAAAAACAATCATCAACAGAGGTTTCGGAGGATCAAGATTAACAGACCTGAATTACTTTTCAGATGATCTTTTAAGCCCCTACCAGCCTAAACAGATCATTATCTACTGTGGTGATAATGATTTTGCGGATAATCATGACCTGAAAGCCAAGGTAGTGGTCAACAGATTTAAAACATTCTATAAAAAGATCCGTGAAAGATTCCCCAATATCGAGGTCGATTTTATTTCCATAAAATATTCGCCAAGCCGCGAAATTCTTTGGCCAAAGATGAAGGAAACGAATAAAAAAATTGCCGCTTTCATGAAAAAAGAGCCTAATGCCGAATTCATTGATATTACAAAAGCGATGGAGGATGCCAGCGGAAATGTAAGAAGAGACCTTTTTGTGGAAGATATGCTTCACCTGACTCCGGAAGGATATGCCGTCTGGGCGAAGGTAATGAAACCTTATATGAAATAATATTTATAACAAAAAAATCCCTTAACGGGATTTTTTTATTTCTTTCTTTTAGATTTCGATATGGCTTTCTGCTGGGCCCTGTTCGCTCCGAATTTTTTGGGAGCTTTTCTTTTGGATGGTCCGCCCCAGTTTTCTTTTTTATTCTTGTCCTTCTTCTCATGAAATGCAGCTCCTCCTTCATTCAGCTTTACCTGTGCAGGATTTTTCATGATCACCACATCCTCTTCAGAAGCGATCTTTTTAGGGTTAATTTTCACTTCTGCAGGGAAATCGGCAAACTTAAGGTCTTTGTCCATTAACAGCTCGATATCAAGAATGGAAGCTTCTTCTTTTTTAGTCACGAAAGTAACCGCTTTACCATCTTTATCCGCTCTACCCGTTCTTCCTATTCTGTGGATGTACTGTTCAGGGATTTCAGGAGTCTCAAAATTGATGACGTGGGTAATATTTGAAATATCAAGACCTCTGGCCATTACGTCGGTAGTAATCAGTCCTCTGATCTCTTCATTTTCAAATCTTTTCATGGCTTTAAGCCTGTAATTCTGAGATTTGTTTGAGTGAATCACATCAAACTGTTCAGGGAAAAGCTCATCAATTTTAGCAAACAGAAGATCAGAATTCTTTTTATTATTGGTGAAGATCAGCACCTTGGACATGTCTTCGTTGTTCTTCAGTAAATGTTCAAGAAGATTGATCTTGGTATTAAAGTTTTCAACTTTATAACCGGTCTGTTCTATTTTTTCAAGAGGTGTTCCGGATTTTGCCAAGGAAATTTCCACGGGACTGGCAAAGTATTGGTCCAGCATCTCATCCACAGCTTCCGTCATGGTAGCAGAGAAAAGAATATTCTGTCTCTTCGGCTTCATCATTTCGAAAATGTGGGTAAGCTGCGGCCTGAAACCAAGGTTCAGCATTTCATCAAACTCATCAATGATCAGCTTCTGCACTTCTTTCAATGAAATCGCATTATCAATGGCAAGGTCCATTACCCTTCCCGGAGTTCCTACCAGGATATCGCATCCGTCATTAAATAAGAGTTTCTGGGTATTGATATTTTTCCCGCCATATATTCCGATCACCCTTGCGGTTATATTTTCTGTCAGCTTCTCAACAATTTCAGCAACCTGTACCACCAGTTCTCTTGTAGGAACAAGGATCAAGACAGTAGGATTCCCTGTTTTGTTGTATTTCCATGTTTTAAGAACGGGCAGAAGATAGGCTAATGTTTTTCCGGTTCCGGTTTGCGCAATGCCCATCACATCTCTTCCGGAAAGTATAGGCCCAAGGCTTTTTTCCTGAATCGGTGTAGGTTCGAACAATTCCAGATCCGCTAAAACATCAAGAATTTTAACCGGCAGGTCAAAATCCGCAAAAGTGAGTTTTTCCATGGTGCAAAGATAGGTATTTAAATTTGGTTTCGAGTTTCGAGTTTCGGGTTTCGAATTACGAGGTTCAAGGTGCGAGGTGCGAGATAGAATTAGTTGTGAAAATTACAATTCTTCATTTCATTAGCCTAAACTAAGTTCTGTATCCTTTATCCCGGAACTCAATACCCGAAACTCGGAACTCGTAACCCAAAACCCGAAACCACTTCTTATTTCCTCGTCACTCTCAGTAAAAGCACTAAAACCAATATAACGGAAAATACAAAGCCTAAAACCGCAACCAAAGACAATTCCCCGATCCTTGGGCCGGATTCTGAAACAAAAACAATGGCTGTAGCAATGATATTGGCTCCCAAAATCATAGCCAGAATTAAATTGACCACACTTGATTTGATCAGCTGGTTGGTTTTTTCAATATTTTTAATCTCGCTGGAAACCGTGAATTTGTTGTCATCCAGTTTCTGAAGTACGGATCTGAGCTCTTTGGGAATTTCATCTACATTATCTGTGAAATTCATCATCCTGTCCATTCCTGTTTTTAAAAGATTTTTGGGTTTGATCTTTTTGGTCAGGATTTTCCTGGTGTAAGGATGAAGACTCTTCACGATATCCAGATCCGGGTTGATCGTTCTTCCAACGCCTTCTATAAGGCTTATTCCTTTAAATAAAAGATAAAAATAATCCGGCATATGGAGCCTGTTGTCCTTCAGAATATCTTTCATTTTATTGATGATGACCTGAACGTTGATATCCTGCAGAGATGAACTGTGTACGAAGTTCAGAATGTCTTCCACATCGTTTTCAAATCTTCTTTCATCAGGAATTTCGTAACTGACTGCCATTTTTTTAAGATAGCGTACAATCTTATGTGAATTTTTAGCCACAAAGCTTACAATAAGACTTTCAAGGATTTCCTTATCGTTCGGCTGGATCTTTCCTACGGCACCAAAATCAATGAAAACTATTTTCCCGTCTTTTTTTACCAGAATATTACCGGCATGCGGATCAGCATGGAAAAATCCATAGTCCAGGATCTGGGACACAAACAGCCTTAATCCTACTTCGGACACTTTTACAGGGTCAATATTATGGGCTAAAAGAGCAGTTTTATCAGTTACTTTGATCCCGTCGATAAATTCCATGCAGAGAATATTGTTGTTGGAATATTCTTCATAGATTTTGGGAACATAGGTTTCTTTATTATTTTTAAAATTCCGGGCAAAATGCAGGATATTTTCTTTTTCATTGACTAAGGAAACTTCTTCCAGCAAAGATTTTTCGAAAGTGGAAATAGCCTGTTTCAGATTAAGTTTTTCTCCAATTTCAGAATAGGCGGAAACAATTTTCTCAAGATCTTTTATAAGGAGTAAATCATCTTCAATTACCGCCTGTACATCGGATTTTTTTAGTTTAAGGATCACAGGACTTCCATCCAGCAAAACCGCTTTATAAACCTGAGCGATCGAGGCAGTGGCTAAAGGCTGTTTCTGAATTTCCTGAAAATGATCTTTAACGGATATGTTGAACTCATTTTCCAGGATTTCTTCAACGTCCATATCCACGGTATCTACTTTATCCTGAAGTTTCTGCAGTTCCTGAATAAGCTCTGGCGGAAGAAGGTCTTCCCTGTTGCTGAACGTCTGTCCCAGCTTTACAAATGTAGGTCCAAGCTCTTCCAGGACAAGCCTGATCCTTTCATATACTGTTCCTTTAGAAATAACCTCATCCGGATCAACAGAAACCGGTTCCTGTTTATTCCCTGTATTCATCCTCGCCAGCATATCTTTAAACCCGTATTTACTGAGTACGGAAATAAGTCTGGCCGATCTTTTCAGTTTTCTTTGCTGCTTATCAAACATATATTTCTAAATAGTTGCTGCAAATTACTCCAAAAATTGTTCCTATTGCTATTTTATTTGAAATTGGTTCACAGTAACCGAACTCACTTTCTGTAATAAAAACCTGACTGAAAAGTAATGATCTATGCGTTTATGAAAAAAGCTGCCTTAAAGGGCAGCTTTCTTTAACAATATCTTAATAAGGCTATTATCCTACTACTTTAACATTGTCTGCTTCAGGTCCTTTTTTACCATCCTTAAGGTCAAACTCTACAGCTTGTCCTTCTTTTAAAGATCTAAGGCCTGATGCCTGAATGGCTGTATGATGGCAAAAAATATCATTTCCGCCTCCGTCTGGTGTAATAAAACCAAAACCTTTTGTTTCGTTAAACCATTTTACTGTTCCTGTCATTATATTTTATTTAAATTGATTAGTGAAGATAATAAATTTTTAAGAACATGTTGAAAAAAAACATATATTCTTCAATTATTTTTCGCTAATCGCCAGATATTTTATTTTAAATTCAAAGAAAAAATTATATTATTTACAGGATTTTTTTATCTTTATAGCTACAAATTCCAAACTAACCTATAAATATTAAAAAATGAAAAATTTACGTAACAACAAACTTTCAAGAGAGCAATTAAAAGGAATTAACGGAAGCGGTATTATTATCGGCAACTGTTCAAACGAATGCTGCCCTACCGACGGAAGACCTAGATGTCCAAGACTGATATGCCCGGCCGTAGTTTGCCCTCAGTATTTGTAAAAATCTGAATTCAATTTCAACATAGAGCAGGCATCGATCTGCTCTTTTTTATTTTAAAATATCCTGCCCAAACGGACAGGATATTTCTTTAAAGGTTATTTAAGGTAGGTTTCATAGAGATCTTTTCTGCGGTCATTCATTACCTGGACGGAGCCGTGGTGGTGAAGGTCTTTCAAAAGATTAAGGTCAACGTCTACAATAAGGGTCATTTCCGTATTAGGAGTCGCTTCTCCTTTCACAGCATTGGATGGGAAGGCAAAATCCGAAGGAGTGAACACAGCGGCCTGCCCGAACTGGATATCCATATTATTCACACCCGGAAGGTTCCCTACACAGCCTGCAATAGCAACATAACATTCATTTTCAATCGCTCTTGCTGCGGCGCAGTGACGTACCCTGATATAGGCATTCTGAGTATCGGTAAGGTAAGGAACAAAGAGAATTTTCATTCCCTGATCTGCCAGAATTCTAGGAAGCTCGGGAAATTCGACGTCGTAACATATGACAAGGCCTATTTTCCCGCAGTCGGTATCAAAGACACGGATTTCGTTTCCACCTTTCATTCCGTAATATTTTCTTTCGTTCGGCGTGATATGAATTTTACGGTATTCATCGATACGGCCATCACGATGGAGTAAATAGCTTACATTATAAAGGTCATTGGTCTCAGTTTCAAAAACGGGCATACTTCCAGAAATAATATTGACATTGTAGCTGATGGCGAGTTCGGAAATCCTGTTCTTGATCTCTTCACTGAGTTTAGCCAGCTCTATCATGCTGTCTCTTTCCGAAAGTTTATTGAACGGAGCCAACAGCGGTGTATTGAAAAGCTCTGGAAAAAGAACAAAGTCGGATTTATAATCTCCCATTACATTCACAAAAAACTCTACCTGCTCATAAAAAGCATCGATATTTTTAAAATGCCTCATCTGCCACTGTACCAGTCCGAGACGGATGATACTGTCCTGCATAGTGTTGGGCTTTTTGCTGTAATAAATATTGTTCCACTGGAGCAAAACGGCATTTTCCAGTGATGATTCATCCTCAGGAAGGTATTTTTTGAGAATCTTTATCGGTAAAAAATTATTGGAAAGCTGGAAAGACAGTACGGGATCATAGATTTCCTTGTCTCTTACCCTGCGGATGTATTCCCTTGGGGACAATTCGTTGCTGTATTTATGATAGTTCGGAATTCTCCCGCCCAGAATAATGGATTTGAGATTAAGCAGCTCACATAATTCTTTTCTGGCATCGTAGAGTCTTCTTCCTAAACGCAGTTCACGAAACTCAGGATCTACAAAAACCTCTATTCCATAAAGTACATTTCCGGTTGATGAATGGGTATTGAATGTATAATTTCCGGTAATATCCACATAAGTATGATCATCCCCAAAATCATCATAATTGACAATAATGGAAAGGGCTACAGCAGCGAGTTTTCCGTCTACCGTAATGCAGATCTGTCCTTTAGGAAATATTTTGGTAAGTTTTTCGATGCTTTTTTTAGACCATATCGATTCTGACATCTGGGGGTAAGCACGCTTCATTGTAATGACCAGTTCATCATAATCCTGAACCGTCAGGGGTCTCGTTTCTATTTGCATTTGACGTAATTTTACTTAAATTTAGGGAAAATATTTTACTTAAATTCTTGAAGGAAGTACTTTTCAAATCATTTAAATAAACTTAACAATGGATATCATTAAAATCCTATAATTACTCTTTTATAAAGGAAATTCTATGCATTAATCCTAGCTATAAGTATCACCATTATTTTTATTTTAAGAATTTTTTATGCTGACACATCTATCAATGTTTCACACAATCTTAACTTGTTTTCAGCATCTGAAATAAAACCACAGGAAGCAAAAAGTTTTATTTACTTTTATTTAATGATCACAATGTTAATAAATTATACTATTTTCCATAAGCATATACTCTTCAAACTGGTGTATTGCTTATTAATTGCTTTAAATATTTTACT
The DNA here is from genome assembly GCF_900129755.1 of Chryseobacterium oranimense. Classification (GTDB taxonomy): domain Bacteria; phylum Bacteroidota; class Bacteroidia; order Flavobacteriales; family Weeksellaceae; genus Chryseobacterium; species Chryseobacterium oranimense. The sequence goes on along the minus strand of NZ_FQWT01000004.1, from coordinate 308,336 downwards.
GATCATTTTTTCATTAAAACAGTTTTAACAAAAAATCCCACCCAAACGGGCAGGATTTATATTATTAATTCAAGTCAAAAATTACTCCCACTCAATAGTCGCAGGCGGTTTGCTTGAAATATCGTAAGCGACTCTGTTAATTCCTCTTACTTCATTGATAATTCTGCTTGAAACAGTATCTAAGAACTCGTAAGGAAGTCTGCTCCATGTTGCGGTCATAAAGTCGATCGTGTTGGCAGAACGAACTACTGCTGTATATTCGTAAGTTCTTTCATCACCCATTACTCCTACAGATTTTACAGGAAGAAGGACAACGAAAGCCTGAGATACTTTTTCGTAAAGATCGTTTTTATATAATTCTTCGATGAAAATATCATCTGCTTCCTGAAGGATTCTTACTTTTTCTGCATCTACAGCTCCCAATACCCTGATTCCTAATCCAGGGCCAGGGAATGGATGTCTGTGTACCAAATGATGTGGAATACCTAACTCCTCACCTACTTTTCTTACTTCATCCTTGAAAAGCTCTCTCAATGGCTCTAACAATTCGAATTCCATGTCTTCAGGAAGCCCTCCTACATTGTGGTGTGATTTGATCACGGCAGATGGTCCGTTAACAGACTGGCTTTCGATAACGTCAGGATAAATGGTTCCCTGAGCTAAGAATTTAGCGCCTTCAATTTTATGGGATTCTTCATCAAAAACATGAATAAATTCGTTTCCGATGATTTTTCTCTTCGCCTCCGGATCGTCTACTCCAGTTAATTTTGAAAGGAATCTTTCTTTAGCATCCACCATTTTAATGTTCATATGGAAATGTTCTCCATAGTTATCCATTACTTTTTTGCCTTCATCTTTTCTTAATAATCCGGTGTCTACAAAGATACATGTCAGCTGATCACCGATAGCTTTGTGAATTAAAACCGCAGCTACAGAAGAATCAACCCCTCCTGAAAGTCCGAGGATAACTTTATTATCTCCTACCTTTTCACGGATCTCTTCAACTGTTTTATCGATATAGTTCGTCAGTTTCCAGTTTTTTTCAGCATTACAGATTGCGAAAACAAAGTTTTCAAGCATTTTCCCGCCTTCTTCTGTATGGGAAACTTCCGGGTGGAACTGAACGCAATAAATTTTTCTGTCTTCATTGGACATGGAAGCCATTACCCCTGATTTTGCATTCAATTCAAAACCTGCAGGCATCTCTCCTACTTCGTCAAAGTGGCTCATCCATACGATAGAATTCTGGGTAACTCCTTTTAGTAAAGAACTTTCTTTAATGATATCCAAGTGAGCTTTTCCATACTCCCCTTTTTCTCCTTTGTTTACTTTTCCTCCTAAAAGGTGTGCTGTAAGCTGCATTCCGTAGCAAATTCCCAGAACAGGAACTCCCTGTTCATACAGTTCTTTTTCAACAAGGTGAGCATTTTCTGCATTCACAGAGCTTGGTCCTCCGGAAAGGATGATTCCTTTTGGCTGTCTGGCTAAAATATCCTGTAAAGGCGTGTTAAAAGGGAGAATTTCAGAATATACACCCATTTCACGGATTCTTCTTCCGATAAGCTGGTTGTACTGTGATCCGAAATCTAATATGATAATACCGTTGTTCATTTTATAAATGATAATTGATGATTGATAAATGATGTTAAAAGCTTCAGGCAATAAGCCCGAGGCAGTAAGCTTTTTATTATAATAGGTCTAAAGCCTATTGCTTACTTAATTGTTTTACAAAAAAAGACTTGGAAATTTTCCAAATCTTTTTTCGTGATTTATTTTAAAACTTTCCGATGTCTTCTCTGTAGAAACCGTAATCGAAATGTATATGACTTGCGTCTTCGTAAACTTTTTTGCGGGCATCGTCGTAAGTAGCCCCCGTAGCCACGATATTCAGAACTCTTCCGCCGTTGGAAACCACTTTGTCGCCTTTTCTTACAGCGCCGGCATACAGAAGTTTAGCATGTTTCATTTTGTCCTCCCCTACAATTTCGTACCCTGTTTCGATATTTCTAGGATAACCTCCCGAACACATCACAAGGCATACTGCTTTTTCGTCTTTAAACTTAAGCTGGATGTCTTTTCCTTCCATGCAGTCCTGGATCACATCAAGAAGATTGTTCTCCATCAATGCCATCAGTACCTGAGTTTCAGGATCTCCGAATCTCATGTTGTATTCAAGAAGGTAAGTTCCGTTCTTAGTAACCATCAATCCGAAGAAAATGATTCCTTTGAAGCTGAACCCTTCTCCTTTAAGACCGTTGATGGTAGGCTGTAAGATATTCTGTTCAAAATCTGCATAATGTTCCTGTGTAAAATCAGGGCTTGGAGCTACAGATCCCATACCTCCTGTATTAGGTCCCGTATCACCGTTTCCGGCTTTTTTGTAATCTTTTGCCGCAATACAAGGGAAGATTTTTTCACCGTTTGAGAATGCAATGATTGAAGCCTCAAAACCTTCTAAATATTCTTCAATAACCAGACGGATTCCGGCATCTCCATAGATTCTTCTGATCATGAAGTCGTGGATCGTAGCTTCAGCTTCTTCAAGGTTGTCACAGATTACCACCCCTTTTCCGCCTGCCAGACCGCTTGCCTTAATCACTAAAGGATACTGCTGTGTCTGAACATATTCTTTAGCGTCGTTGTATGAATCAAATACTACAGCTTTAGCTGTTTTGATATCATAGGTCTGCATAAATTTCTTAGAGAAAGCCTTACTTCCTTCCAGGCTTGCTACTTTTTGGTTCGGACCGAAAACTTTAAGATCGTGTTTTTTGAATTCATCCTTAAGTCCTGCTACAAGAGGGGCTTCAGGACCTACGATTGTAAGGTCTACCTTTTCTTTGATCGCAAAATCTCTTAATTCCTTGATCTCTGACAAATGAACATTTTTCCCTATTACATCGGTGGTAGCATTACCATTAGCAAAAAACATTTTAGAAATTCTCGGGTCATTCTGAAGCTTTGCCGCTAAAGCAGATTCTCTACCGCCTTCACCTATGATTAATATTCTCATACTTTATTTATTATCTAGTCTATTTTACAAATATATAATTTTGAATGCTATAAATACAATCCCAAATTATTTTTTAATTCTATTTTAATTAGTGTAAAAAATGTCTTACTCCGGTAAACATCATTGGGATACCGTGCTCGTTGGCAGCATCTATACTGTCCTGGTCTTTTACACTTCCACCCGGCTGGATGATGGCTTTGATCCCTTCTTTGGCGCAGAAATCTACTACATCACGGAAAGGGAAAAATGCATCGGAAGCCAAAACAAGATCTCCTGAGAATTTCTCTTTTGCTCTTTCAATGGCCTGTTCGGTTGCCCAGATTCTGTTCACCTGTCCGCCACCGATTCCGAAGGCCTGAATACCGTTGGAAACCACAATGGCGTTTGATTTTACATACTTCACAACTCTCTGGGAGAATAGAAGGGCTTTTTTCTGCTCTTCTGAAGGCTGTACATTGGTTACCACTTTAATGTCGTCAGAAAAATGGGTATCGTTATCCTGTACCAGGATACCACCATCGATCTTCACCCACGTCTGCTTGTCGGAAACAGGGTTTATAATCTTTATGATTCTAAGGTTTTTCTTTTTTCTTAAAACTTCAAGAGCTTCTTCATCAAAATCCGGAGCCACTACGATCTCAAGGAACGTTTTGTTCAGCTCTTCAGCTGTTGCTGCATCGATTTTGTAGTTCATTGCAACAATTCCGCCAAAGATGGAAACCGGATCACATTCGAAAGTCTTCTGGTAAGTTTCCAGAGCTGAAGTTCCGATGGCTACACCACAAGGAGTGGAATGTTTCACAGCGCAGCAAGCCATTTCTTCTTTAAACTCAGTGACTACTTTCCAGCAAAGGTCCATATCACGAAGGTTATTGAAGGAAAGCTCTTTACCGCCAAGCTGTTCGAAATCTTTCATTGCTCCGTTCTCGAATGTTGAAACGTAATAAGCAGCAGTCTGGTGAGGGTTTTCGCCGTATCTTAGGTCGGATACTTTTTTGTAAGATGCATTAAGATAAGTCGGATATTCTTCATCTAAAAGCATTCTGGAGATAGCAGCATCATACGCTGAAGTCAGGTTGAATACTTTTCCGGCAAGTTTTTTACGGGTTTCGATGTACGAATCACCGTTCTGTTCCATTTCCAGTCTTACGGTTGCGTAATCTTCCACATCGGTAATTACGGTAACAGAATCGAAATTCTTAGCTGCAGAACGAAGCATTGAAGGGCCTCCGATATCGATAAACTCTACTTTTTCATGTAAAGAAATGTCTTTGTTTACATTTTCAAAGAAAGGATAAAGGTTCACAATAACCATATCGATCAGCTCTATTCCGTGTTCCTGAACGGTTTTCATATGCTCTTCGTTGGCACGTACAGCCAAAAGGCCTCCGTGAACTTTCGGGTGAAGGGTTTTTACTCTTCCATCCAGCATTTCAGGGAAATTGGTCACTTCATCGATCTGAATCGGATTTAAACCAGCATCTTTCAAATGTTTGAACGTTCCTCCCGTAGAAATCAACTCATAATTCTGGGCTTCCAAGAACCGGGCGAATTCGATCAATCCGCTTTTGTCAGAAACACTGATTAAAACTCTCTTTTTACTCATTACTTTCAATTTTTTACTTTTTACAGTTATTTCAAACTGTAGCCGGGTCTTTCACCTCCGGTTTACTTTATTTTACTTAGATTTTTTAGCTTTTTCGAAATATTTTTAAAAATCTAATGTGTTTTTTTTATACTTTGGTATATGACCACCCCGTCAAAAATTCTTTGAATTTTTGCCCTTCCGAGGGAGGGGAATATGATCCTACGAATTGTTTCCCAATACTTTGTTGATCGCTTTTGGAAATATTTCGTATTCAATATGGTGTACTTTTTCTGCTATGGTTTCCGGAGTATCTTCTTCTGTAACTTCAAATGCTTTCTGAAGAATAACTTCACCTTCATCAATTCCGGAGGTTACAAAATGTACTGTTGCTCCGCTTTCTTTTTCTCTGGCTTCAATCACCGCATGATGAACATGATGCCCCCACATTCCTTTTCCTCCGAATTTCGGAAGCAAAGCCGGATGGATATTGATAATTTTACCGTTCCATTTCTCACAGAATTCAGGCTTCAGAATGGATAAGAACCCGGCCAATACGATCAGGTCCGTATCTGTTGGGATCACATTCGCCAATTCACTGCTGAAATTCTTCCCTCTTGGGATCAGGATGTTTTCTATTTTATGGTTTTTTGCTCTTTCAAGTCCGTAACATTCTCTGTCTGCCACCACCAAAGTTACTTTTGCATTCTGGATCTCTCCGTTATCAATAGTATCTATGATCCTTTGCAGATTGGTTCCGGAACCTGAAACGAGTACAACAATGTTCTTCATATTGTTAATGTAACAATGTATCAGTCTAACAATGTAACAATAAATTTAATTGGTACGCCGGTACATTGATCAATTGTTATATTGCTAAATTAATCTTTTCGTTTCCTTCCGTGATCTCTCCTATTTCGTAAGCATCATCTAAAAGGTGTAATACTTTTTCAGCATGATCGGCATCTAAAACGATGATCATCCCTACTCCCATATTGAAGGTTCCGAACATTTCTTCACGGGATACTCCACCTCTTTTCTCAAGCTCGGTCATGATACTAGGAATTTTAATCTTAGCTGCATCGATGGAAGCACATAATCCTTCCGGGATAATTCTTGGTACATTCTCATAAAGACCGCCTCCTGTAATATGGGCAATCCCTGAAACTTTAACTTCTTCCAAAACTTTGTGAATGTCCTGGTAATAAAGTCTTGTAGGTACCAAAAGGGTTTCGTATAAAGGTTTTCCTTCAAATTCTTCTTCGAAATTCGGGAATACTTTTCTTACCAGTGAAAACCCATTGGAGTGGAATCCTGAACTTGGCAGAGCTATAATCTTATTTCCGGCTTTGATCGCAGAACCGTCAATGATCTGGTCTTTTTCAACGATTCCTACACAGAATCCAGCTACATCATAATCTCCGGCCTGATACATTCCGGGCATTTCGGCAGTTTCTCCACCAATCAGTGCACAGTTGTTATCTTTACATGCTTTTACCATTCCAAGAACGATTTCGGCAGCGATTTCAGAATCAAGCTTTCCGCAAGCAAGATAATCTAAAAAGAATAAAGGTTTTGCACCGTGGCACAGGATATCATTGGCACACATGGCAAAGCAATCGATACCGATAGAGTCGTATTGTTTGGTATCCAGGGCTACTTTCAGCTTTGTTCCCACACCGTCTGTTCCGGAAACCAGTACAGGATTTTTGTATCCTCCGATTTCATAGAAAGCACCAAAACTTCCCAGGTGGTTCAATACGTTTGAATTATGGGTTTCTCCCACTGCTTTCTTGATCTTGTCAACCGTTTTGTATCCTTCTTCTTTGTCTACGCCTGCTGATTTGTAAGTGTTGCTCATGCTTAATAATTTTATAATGTAGCAATTTATCAGTCTAACAATGTAACAATCATATTGTTTGGGAAACCCAAAAACTGATATATTGATACATTGATATACTGGTACATTTATTTCTATTTACTTTTTATTCAAATTTAGAAAATAAAAAAGCCGACAATCTTGGTAGATTATCGGCCGTTATTTTATCTCAGAATTTCAGAGCCCATAGTTTTCCCTTTCTTTGAAAAACATTCTTTAAAAGTGGTCTGAATTTTCATCTTTTTTCTTTTTGCAAAAATAGTAATTTTAAATTAATATTCAAACTCTATTTTTCAAGGATCGTTTCAAGGGCCGCCATCTTCTTTATTTTTTCCTTTAATTCGCTGTTTTTCTCTTCATTAGAGATTTTTTGCTCAGCTTTATCAAAGTTGTCATTAAAGAAAGGAAGTGAAAAAGTTTCTACAATATTTCCCCCGTGGAAAGGAAAACGCTTGGTTGCAGCTTCCAAAACTCCTGCTCCGCCTCTACCTCCCGGGGCAGCAGACATCAGCAACATAGGCACTTCATTCCATACGGTTCTGTCTTTAATTCTGGACACCCAGTCAAAAACATTTTTAAATGCTGTAGAATAAGTTCCGTTATGCTCAGGCAATGAAACCAAAAGAATATTAGCTCCATCAATTTTTGATGCAAAATCATGGGCCTGCTGCGGAACTCCACCCGTAAGTTCTCTTTCATGCTTATAGATAGGCATTTCAAAAGGGTTCAGGTCTATTACTTCTACTTCTGCATTTTCGAAAAGTGATGATGCGTAGGCTACCAGCTGTCTGTTCATGGAAACTTCCGAGTTGCTTCCTGCTATTGCTAAAACTTTCATGTATTGTCTATTTTAATTTATATTGTGTTCTGTTTTTACTGCAAAGATCGCTAAGTTTTTTTAATGAATGTCCTATTTTTAAAGATCACAAAGGTATTGACATTCAAAAACAGGACAATCATTATTTTTTATTATTTTAAATATGCCGGCAGTTCCATTGGGACTTCCATTAACAGGATTTCTGTATCTTCCACGGCTTCAATGTTGAAGCTCTGGGTATCCCAGATTCCAAGACCGTCTCTTTCGTTCATGATTCTGTCTCCTACTTTGGCGCTTCCCTTTAAAACAAATGCATAAACACCGTTTCCTTTTTTGTTCAGCATATAGTTTTTACCGTTTCCGGCTTTAAAATTCGCCAGATTAAACCAGGCATCCTGATGAATCCAAACGCCGTCATCGTTTTTATTGGGAGACAAAATCTGCTGGAACCCGTTAATTTTTTCACCTTCTTTGATGCTTTTCTGGTCATACCTCGGCTCAACATTCAGTTCTTTGGGAAATATCCAGATCTGAAGAAATTTTACCGCTTCATCTTTATTTTTGTTGTATTCGCTATGCATTACACCTGTTCCCGCACTCATTACCTGGATCTCTCCTTTTTTGATCACGGCAGTGGTTCCCATTGAATCTTTATGCTCCAGGTCTCCTTCCAGAGGAATAGAAATGATTTCCATATCCCTGTGCGGGTGGGTACCAAATCCCATTCCCTGAGAAACGGTATCATCATTTAAAACTCTTAATACCCCGAAGTTCGTTCTGTCTTTATTCTGATAGTTGGCAAAGCTGAAGGTATGGTAGCTGTTTAACCATCCATGATCCGCATGGCCTCTTGAATCTGCTTTATGATATACTGTTTTCATATTGTGATTATTTATGGTACAAAAGTAGGGAAACCGGCGTCTGAAAGTGTTGATGTAGGTTAAGAAAGGATTTCAGGGTTTATTAAAGGGACAAATTGCTTCCGGCAGCCGTATAAATGTTCCTCGCATTATTTTAAAAAGCCTCTTTTATTTTAGAATTTCTTTTCAGGTAGAAAAATAAACCGAAGATGATAAGCAGACAAAGAATTAGAAACCGGAAAACAGTGGTATTCTCATTGGAAAAATGCCCCAGAATATTGGTTATACTGCCCGTTCCAACCTGATTGGCTGCCATTAAAAATCCGGAAACCAATACTGAAAGTGTAGGAAATTCTACAGTTCCCCAACCAATAGACCCCGGAAATATGCTTCCCATAAAAAAACCGATCAAAAACATTATAAGCAGAATGATGTACGGATTGGCATATATGAGTAAAAGCAATAATCCCGCTACTATTAAAGGAGAAATAAGGAACACACCGGACAGGTTATTCTTTTCTGAAAATATTCCAAAAAGCAGACGGTTCAAGGCAATCCCGCCCCAAAATAAGGAAAGTCCCAGACTGGCTTTACTGCTGTCTATCCCCTGATTGGTAAGAATGATAGCTCCAAAGCTTCCGAAAGTTCCTTCAACAAAGCCATAGAGAACAATTGCCAGAAAAAAGCCCCACAGTTTCGGGGGAATCTTAAAATGCCCCGGAAGCTCGAAAAAAGTTCCTTTTTCTAATTTTAAAAGCAAAAAAGCTATGAATGCTGTACTTACCAAAACAAATATGCATCCCGGAACATACATCCAGTTTTTTACATTTCCTATCAGGTTCATCATCAGCGGAGCGGCAGATGTTCCCAGGCCTACAAGGAATTGCAGAATCAGGATTGCAGAAGATTTTTTATCTTCAAACAGACTTGCCGCCAAAGGATTCAAAGTCGTTATCGAAAGGCCGAAACCTGAGCCTGTAAATGCCACCAGAATCATTAATACCGGGAATAATAAGGATGCATCCTTCATATGATACTGAAGTATCCATAAAGTTCCGGTGGAAATAATCATCAGTAATAATCCAATAGCCAAAATGATCTTCGGACCCCATTTATTAACTAAAAACGGGGCAGCAAGGCAGGAAATAATAATACAGATGACCTGTGGGATAAATAAATTTCCAAATTGAGAGGAGGAAAGCCCAAAGAGTGAAGAATCTGTAAAAGCAGTTCCCAATGCAGGAAATACAACAAAATTAACTCCTGTAAGAAAAGCTAATAAAAAGATGATTATAATTTTGACCGGTTTGGAATTCATGTCAGAATATTCTTTTTAAGATGCTCTCCCACTCTCAGGGCCATCGCGATAATAGTAAGAGCAGGGTTTACCGCTCCGCTGGAAACGAAAAAGCCGCCGTCCACGATGTATAAATTTTCCAGGTCGTGTGCCTTACAATGGGTATCCACCACTGAAGTTTTAGGGTCCAGTCCCATCTTTGTGGTTCCGTTCTGATGGGCCGGAGAGGCGATATCCATTCCTTTGCTGAAATAAATACCTTTAAACAGGAAGCTTTCAAATTTACCTGATGCTTTGAGCGCTTTTATCAGTTCGGATTTAAGGTGCTGATGTCCTTCTTCGTTATTGGAGCTGTAACTTATTTTAATCTGTCCGTTTTCTAAAGTTACCCGGTTTTCCGGATCGGGAAGGTCTTCTGAAGTAAGCCAGAAATCAACGGCGTGTTCAGCCATGAGTTCAAAAGTGAAACCCGGTGCTGCCACAGGACTATCAGCCCTGATCTGATATTCATCTGATTTCCCCAGCATCTGGATATGCCCCAAAGGAAAATCGTAATCTCTGCCTGCATGGTAGAAATCATTAATGCCGAATGTCTTCCCGAATTTGGTGGGATTCGGTTGGGTATATAAAGCTACTAACGCGGTATTCTGATGAAACATATAGTTTCTCCCGACCTGATCTGAAGTATTGGCCAGGCCATCAGGAAATTTTTCATTTTTACTTTGCAGTAACAGCGCAGCAGAATTGATGGCGCCTGCAGAAAGAATCAGCAGATCACAGATTAATGTTTGTGTATTACCATTCTGTTGTTCTACCACAATTTCTGAAACTCTTGTTCCTGAATCATTGGTATTGATCTTTATCACTTTTGTATTGGTCATCAGCTCAACGTTAGGATGCTCCAAAGCTTTTGCCAGAGCACAAAGGTGGGCATCAGCCTTTCTTTCAGCAGCATCGGGAAATCCGTCGAAACGGTTCAGGATATAGGAAGCGTTAGCTGTTTCATGAGGCTTAAAATTGACTCCTATCGGTAATTCGAAAGGATGCAGACCATAATCCCGCAACTCATCAACAATTTCCTGAATTCTGGGTTCATGGGGTAAAGGCGGATAGGGATAGGGTTCTGAGTCGAAAGGCTCTGTAGGATCCGAACCTCTTTTTCCGTGTACATGGAAAAGTTTCTCGGCTTCCAGGTAATAATCTTTTAAATCTTCATACTGAATAGGCCATGCAGGTGAAACACCTCCGTAATGTTTTATTTCCTTAAAATCTTCTTTTCTCAAACGGAACAGAGCTGCTCCGTAAAATTTAGTGTTTCCGCCTACGTTATAATGCATTCCGGGACGAAACTGCCTCCCGTCTTTATCCAGCCACAGATCAGTGGTAGTGTATTTATTTTTTTCAAAGACTTCTACAGAATCCCAGTTTTCTTTTTCTACAGGTACATAATCTCCTCTTTCCACGATCAGGATTTTTTTCCCACTGTCTGCAAGCTTATATGCCATGGTTGCTCCTCCTGCCCCACTTCCTATAATAATGATGTCGTACATTTTTTACTATTTTAATCTATGTAAGGTAAAAAATTAAAATACTGGGTAGCTTAATAAAAAATTAAATTTCAATTGATTATATAAATGGAAAATGGATACATTATATACGATTGTCTTTATAAAACGATGTGTAAAGGGTCAAAACCTTGGTTTATTTTTTATGTTTTGGCTAAAGCCGTTTTGTATTGTCGTTAAAATATAAAAGCGGGCTAAAGCCCGCTCCTATTGAATTTTTATTATAATAATTTGTAAGAGATATTCAGATTTTCATTCTCTGATATCCAATTTCAAGATCGATGATTAAAAATGTACCTGCTGGATCTCTTCTTCTATTTCCTTTGGAGTTTCGTCCTCTGATTTTATAAAGACCATGGTAACGACAGCTCCAATCAGCATGCAGACACCTCCCACTACGATATAATCGATGGCCTGTTTTCCAAAAATACCGCTTACAATAGGCCCTCCGAAAACCCCGTTGATAATTTGCGGAATGACAATAAAGAAGTTGAAAATTCCCATATACACTCCCATTTTCTTTTGCGGGATTGAATCGATCAGCATGGCATAAGGCATTGCCAGAATACTTGCCCATGCAAACCCTAATCCTACCATTGAAATCCATAGGCTGTGGATGTCTTTAATAAAATACATGGAAATCAAGCCCAATCCGCCACAAGCAAGAGCTAAAGCGTGAGTTTGCTTCTTACCTATAAATTTTGCAATCGGGGTTAAGGCAAACGCAAAGAAAATCGCATAAAAATTATAGCTGCCAAATAAACTTCCCGTAAGGTCCCCTGCCTTGTTAAACTCTACAGAATGGGTATCTTCAGGGGAAAGACCGAAATGATGGGTGGCCAAAGCGCTGGTTGTGAAAACCCACATGGTAAATAACGCAAACCATGAAAAAAACTGTACAACTCCCAGCTTTTTCATTTGAGAAGGAGCATTCCTGAAGTCTTTAAAAATGTCCGAAAGTTTCGACTTATGCTCTGCTATAGGTTTTCCACCTTCAAATGATGCAAATTCCTCCGGAGAATATTCCTTGGTGGTAACAATCGTATATAAAATTGAAAGGATCAAAACGGCTGCTCCTATATAGAATGCATAGATCACATTATCTGCCACAAAACCTTTTGGGGCAGCATTCGAAACCCCTAATTTTGTTAACCAATTCGGTAAATCGGAGCCAATAACAGCACCTATTCCGATTAAAATAGTCTGAACAGAAAAGCCGACCGTTGCCTGATGTTTAGGAAGCATATCTCCTACCAATGCACGGAAAGGTTCCATCGCTACATTGATTGAAGCATCCATCATAGCAAGGAAAATCACGGCCATCAGTAAAACATTGGCGGCCATCATCTGTGTTGCAGAAGCTGCATTAGGAAGCATCACCAGACCGATTGCACATAAAACGGCACCGATTAAAAAGTAAGGTTTTCTCCTGCCAAGCGGACTCCAGGTATTGTCTCCCATGTGCCCGATAATCGGCTGAACGATCAGTCCAGTAATGGGTGCAACGAGCCAGAACCATGATAATTCGTGGACATCTGCCCCGAAATTGGCAAGAATCCTGCTTGCGTTACCATTCTGCAAACCGAAAGCCATCTGGATTCCTAAAAATCCCATACTCATATTAATAATCTGAAGCATCGATAAATTCGGCTTTTTCTTTCTAACTGATTTACCGGCATCATACTTGCCTGCCATTTCTGCCATTGTGTTTATTTTTTAGTTTTTAATTCTTGAATTAATACATCTTCTATTGGAGCTTTTTCTACAACCACTTTATCTACAACATCATTGGGAACGGTTACAGAAAGTACATATTGCTTCACTTTCCAGCTTCCGTTTATTTTTTCTACAACGCCTGAACCGCGGCAGATTTTCATCTGGGTATCGAGCAGCTCATCGAACCAGGCCAGCTTTCCATCTTTGCTGAAATAAATATTTCTTTTAAGTGAAGTGAAGTTCCAGGTTTTCTTTTTGTCGAAATGAGGTTTTGCCCAGATCATGAAGGCTTTTTTGTCCCAAACTTCTGTAGCATCGGTTCCGATAAATGTAGATTCGTCTGCAAAATAGTTGAAATAAGTATTGAAGTCAGCTTTTGCTGCTGCAATATTGAAACCATCGAGCATTGTTCCTATTTCTGTTTTATCTTTTTCAAATCTGGTATTACCGGACTGTGCATACATTCCTGTAATACCAGATATGAGCAGTACCATCGCGCAGATAAGTGTTATATTTTTCATAGTTTGTTTATTTAGTTCTGTAATTCAATAACCATCGAAGTCTTTGCCGGAACTGTTAAGGTATTCTGAACAGAAAGTTCTTTTCCTGAAATGATATCTTTCCCTTTTGTGATGTTCCCCAGAGATTCTGCAAAACGTTTTAAATCCAGTGTCTGGTCTTTTTCGTTATTATTAAGGACTACCATTACACTTTCTTTACCATCGTATCTGAAATATACAAAAACGCCATCCTGCGGAACGTAATTTTTAGTTTTCCCGGTATGGATCACCTCTTTTCCTTTTCTCCAGTTCAACAGCTTTTGGGTAAACTGATAAAAATCCTTTTGTTCAGGAGTCTGAGACGAAGGGTTTAAGGCATTCTGAACATCTGATTTCCAACCGCCCGGAAAATCCCTTCTGATATCTGCATCTCCTCCTTTGTTTTTGTCTCCTTTCATACCAATTTCTGAGCCGTAATAGATCTGTGGAATTCCACGAACGGTGGAGATTAAGGTAAGTCCAAGTTTGTAAGCTTTAGGATCCGCATTGAAGATTTCGTTCCATCTTTCGGTGTCATGATTTTCAAAGAAGACTAAAACGTTATTGATATCGGGATACAGGAAATCGCTGGTAAAAACGTTGTACAGCTTAACCATTCCGGTGTCCCAGCTTTCTTTTTCTTTAATCGCTTTCGGCATATCGCCATACAGCATAAAATCCATGACAGAAGGCAGATTTGAATTGTAGCCTGCCGCTTCCCCGGTTTTGGAGCCTTTCTGCCACGCAGAGATCTGTCCTGCCGTATTAAGCCATGTTTCTCCTACGATATTGAATTTCGGATATTCGTCGGTGATGGCTTTTGCCCACTTGGCCATAGCTTCTTTATCATTGTACGGATAAGTATCTACACGGAATCCTCCCAATTCTGCATATTCTATCCACCAGATTGCATTTTGGGTAAGGTATTTCAGAACTAAAGGATTCTTTTGGTTGATATCGGGCATTGTAGTATCAAACCATCCGTTCAGGGCATACTTTTTATCAATTTCTGAAGCATTGGTGTCAAACTGGGTGGTCGTTTTGTAATTGGAACGGTAAAAGCCGTTCTTTCCTTCATCAAACCAGTGAATCCAGTCTTTGGAAGGGAGATCTTTGATCATCCAGTGGGAAACACCCCAGTGATTGGTCACATAATCCATAACCAGCTTCATATTGCGTTTGTTCAGCTTCTGCGAAAGCTCACGGTATTCTTCATTGGTACCAAATCGTCCGTCGATTTTATAAAGATCGGTCTGTGCATATCCGTGATAGGAGTATACTTTTTCATTGTCTTCATTAACAGGAGTAAGCCATACAGATGTGGCACCGAGATTCTGAATATAATCAAGATTATTGATAATTCCGCGAAGATCACCGCCATGCCTTCCGTTGGGCAGCTTTCTATCTGCTTTTTCAGTAAGATCCGGTCTTGAATCGTTCTTTTCGTCGCCATTGGCAAAACGGTCCGGCATGATGAGATACATGACATCTTTTGAGGTAAAAGATTCACGTTCTGCAGATCCGGGAAGTCTCTGTTTCAATTCATACGAATAAGAATTTATATTTTTCTTTCCTTTTTTCAGGTTGATTTTAAAGGCCGGGACGTTAATTTCATTTGTATTTACCGTAATGAAAACATAATTAGGGTTTTCTACCTTCTGAATATCCTTAATCTGAATATGATCCGAAAGCTCAATTTCGTTATTGGCAATATTTTTTCCGTACACTAAAATCTGAAGTTCAGGATTTTTCATTCCTTTCCACCAAAAAGCAGGTTCTACTTTCTGAATCTGGGAAAAAGCCACTGAAGCTGCTGAAAGAGCAAAAATTGTGTATATTTTTTTCATTTATGGATGTATTTTGATCAACAAGGTTAATTCTGTTCTGTATCTTATATTTCTCAGTGTTTTGGTTAAAAGTAATGCCCCGGCCCATTTTTCCGAATATAATGAACCGGGGCATAACAAACTTATTAAATTAAATCTTAATTGACAGGCTTGACAGAAACTGCAAAACCGCCGCTTCTCGCCATTTTGAAATTCAATTTGGATTTGCTGGTGATCTGTTTTTTATAGATGTTATAACTTTGAGGATTATCAATATAATCTGCATCTTTTCCATCTTCATAAACGGTTACCTCATATTTTTTCCCTTTGTCCAGGAAAGAGAAATCTACGGTGTAATCGCGTTTATTTTCGTCAGTGATCCCTCCTACAAACCAGTTATCTGTACCTTTTGCTTTTCTGGCTGTCACTACATAATCTCCCGGTTCTGCAGCTAAGATTTTAGTATCGTCCCAGTCTGCTGCAACATCTTTGATGAACTGGAATGCATCCATGTGCTTTTTGTAATTTTCAGGAAGATCTGCCGCCATCTGAAGTGGCATGTACATGGTTACATATAAAGCAAGCTGTTTTGCAAGTGTTGTTTTTACGAAACGCTTATCACCCGGGAAGTAATAATCCAGTTTTGTCTGGAAGATTCCCGGTGTATAGTCCATAGATCCTCCCATCCATCTAGTGAAAGGAAGAATAGTCTGGTGATCGGGGTTGTTACCTCCGAATGCTTCGTACTCCGTTCCACGAGCTGCTTCTGCAGAAATATAGTTCGGATAGGTACGGCTTTCCCCTGTCGGACGTACAGATTCGTGAGAATTGACCATGATCTTGTATTCATTGGCTTTCTCCGCAATTCTGTAGAAATGGTTGATCGTCCACTGAGAATAATGGTGCTCTCCTCTTGGAATGATGTCTCCCACATAACCTGTTTTCACCGCATCATAACCATATTTGTTCATCAACTGGAATGCTTTATCTGCCCATCTTTCGTAGTTCGTTGCCGAACCTGAAGTTTCGTGGTGCATGATTAATTTAATTCCTTTAGAATGAGCATATTCATTTAACATTTTAATATCAAAATCCGGGTAAGGCGTAATGAAATCGAAAACAAATTCTTTGGAGTGACCGAACCAGTCTTCCCAACCAACATTCCAGCCTTCAATCAACAGACCCTGGAAACCGTTTTCTGCAGCGAAATCGATGTATTCTTTAACTTTTGTATTGTTGGCTGCATGTTTTCCGTTCGGCGTTAATTTGGAGAAATCTGTTACCCCAAGACGAACGTTAGATTCAGGCTGACCGTATGCCCATTGAGATTTTCCAATGATCATTTCCCACCAAACTCCCATGTATTTCGTAGGGTGAATGTAAGAAGTGTCTTTGTATTTTGTAGGCTCATTAAGATTGAAAATCATTTTCGAATCCATTACCGTTTCCGCTTTCGGTGCTACGATTATCGTTCTCCACGGCGTTACGGAAGGGGTCTGAATATAACCTTTCGCTCCTTGTCTGTCAGCAGTAAGATGTGTTTTAAGCTTAAAATTCTGAGCGTCTACTTCTAAATGTGAAGCAGGATAATCCAGCACTGCTGCCTCAGCTACGTTGATATATAATGGCTCTTTTCCTTCTTTTTTAAGCATTAAAGGTGACTGAACCGCATTTTTAATTAAAGTCTGAGAAGCATTTGCATCTGCCGCCTGCGGCCATCTTGCCGGAATTTCAGAAATCTTTGTTTCCTGATATTTGTATTCCTGAGAATCGTAGTCCGCTACAATCCACCAAGACTTCATATCTGTCGGGAAATCGATTTCAGAATCTTCTTCACGGATGGTGAAATAGTTCAGGTTTTTCTGCTGTGGAAATTCATACCTGAATCCCAACCCATCATTGAACAATCTGAATTTTACAACGATATTTCTTTCTGTTGAAGCCTGATTAAGGGTAACAGCCAATTCGTTATAATTGTTGATATAATTTTTCTTTTCACCTAAAACAGGCTGCCAGGTTTCATTTTTAGAATCTCTTTTTTCGTCCGTTTTAGTGAAACCGTTGTTAAGGTCAAACTTTACATCTTCGGGTTTCGCAATTTCTGATGCGAATTTTATGGAAGTATCCTTAAATAATCTCAATCCCAATTTAGAATCTTCTACCACTACGGCACCATTATATTTCAGATTGTAATAAGGTACCCCTTGCTTCAACTGAAAATTCATTTCGAACTTTCCATCCGGTGATTTCAAAGACTGTGCATTAACACCTGCGAACATCATTGTGAGCAACATCGCTCCAACTGTAATTTTCTTCATAATGATTATTTATAACCTTAAAAATAGATAAAGTGCTGCGGTAAAGCAACACTTTATCAAATTATTTGTATGTTTTACAATTTTGTAACAGTTAGCTTATAAAACGCTGAATTATGTAAATCCAGTTCTATTTTATAGTTTCCTGCTTCGGATACTTTATAATTAGGATCACCGTCTACTGTATTTTCAGCACTGAAATAAGATTGTACAGCCTTTCCTGAAACCAGAGTTTGATCATCTTTTTTGGGCTGGAACTTCATTGCCCAGTCGTCATTTGCTCTAAATTTGAATACTCCAGTATTATTTAAAGCAATGGAGTTAATTACATAAGTTTTAGTAGCTGGATTATATACAAAATCTGTATCTGAACCCCATCCCGTAGGTGTAGCATCTCCGATCACTCCGAAGTTTGCCAATACGGAAGAATAGGTATTCGCAGCCCAGTCAACTTTAATATAATATGTCCCTATTGCAGGTGCTTTTATATTTGCTCCGTCCCCAACTAGTTTTCCTGTATTAGTTCCATCATCACCCTTATTTCCTGGCCAATCCTGGTTTATAGCAAATTTATACTGCCCGTTTTCACCTGTAAGACTACTAATTAGAATAAATCCTCTGTATTTGTCATTTTTCTCAGGCGAGAATAAGTTAGGAGAATTAGCAGGATTCCAAGTTGCATATCCTGCTGCTCCGGCATATCCGCCAGGTACATTGATCTTAGGATATACCAAATCCGGGTTCGGAGTATAAGGCGTTACTTTAAGAGCTAAAACATTTGAATAGAAAGCTGCTGCTCCTACAGATGTTTTTAATCTTGCCTCAATATCATTTACAGCATCTGCTGTTGCACCAATACTGAACATCGCAGCATTCATTGCAGCGTGGGTAATAGCACCTGATGTAGCATCATTGGCGAAATCAACAGTAGCACTTTTTTTAAAATTGTCTCCTTTGATTCCAAACTCAATCTGCTGAGTGGAAACTACAGCAATATTAAATGTGGGTTTTGTCCATGTAAAACTGATTGCCGCATCATTGGCAGTAAGCTCATTAAGAATTACAGCACTTTTATCAGCAGATAGCTTGCCTGTAGTTGTTTCATTAATGACTGCCTGATCTTCATCTTTCTCGCAGGAAATAACCAGAAAACCAATCAAGGCTATGGTTAAAAATCTAAATATTTGTTTCATTTTATAGTGTTTTTAATTAATATCCAGGATTCTGAATCAAATTAGGATTCGCAATGATATCTTTAGCAGGAATCGGATAAAGATTTCTGTAATTTTCTACTGCTTTTCCATCTTTTATATTTCCTTTCCAAGGCCATAGATAATCTCCTGTTGTAAATTTCCCGAATCTGATCAAGTCAGTACGTCTCGTCATTTCCCAAGATAATTCTCTTGCTCTTTCATCCAAAATGAAATCCAAAGAAATTGAAGCTACATTTCCGCTTGTATTTCCGTAAGCTCTCTGTCTTAATTGGTTAACATAGCTAATTGCAGTGGCCATATTTCCGTTTCCTCCTCTAAGTGTTGCCTCTGCATACATTAAGTAAATATCTGCTAATCGGTATAAAGGAATATCTGCTTCAACCCAGTTATTATTAGCTCCCGGAGTTCCATCGCTTTTAACATTCTTAAATTTGATGAATGCATATCCATCATTAAATGATCCTAAATCATTTATTTCTAAGTTTTGTCCGCTTGTATAGAAATTACCTCTTTTATCACTTCCATTTGTCGGAAACTTATTTACGAACGCTTTTGTTGTCCTGATACCACTCCATCCACCATTTATCCCAAAATCTGAAGCTGGCATTGTTCCTCCTACTGAAGCATGTACCAAATAGGTTGTTCCACCATTTGTCTGAGTATTAATTCCATCAAAATTCACTGTAAGAATTGCTTCCGGATTATTGACATTATTATCTGCTAAGAATAAAGAACCATAATTAGATTTCAATGAATATCCTGCACCAATAATTTTATTACAGTATGTGATAACATCATTGTTTCTTTGTGTACCTGTATATACTCCTGCATTTAAATATAATCTTGCCAGCAATGACCATGCAGCTGCTTTATCAGCTCTTCCATATGTATTTGTTTTTGGATCTCTTAAATCACTTTCACAAGCTAATAACTCCTTTTCAACATAATTAAATAAAGCTCCTCTTTCTATTCTTTGAGGCGGATTAACTGATCCCGGAAGATAATTTTCGTCCACAAATGGAACGTTTCCAAAAAGATCTAAAGCATGATAGTATGATTGTGCTCTTAAAAATCTTGCTTCAGCACGCATACGCTTAGCTTCTGCCAGGTTATCTCCGGTGATATTGTTAGATGTCAGCTTTTCATCTGTCACGTTTCTAAGGAATTCATTACAGAAAGCAATTTCTGTAAAAATTCGGTAATACATTGCAGCCACAAATTCATTGGAAGAATCCCAGGTCATTTTATGGATAGTATGCAAGTTTCCATCGTTCCAGCCAATTACAGCTTCATCGGTAGAAATTACATTCAGAGTATACATCAATCTTGTGTATTGAGAAAACCCTCCGTTTACCCCATTAATATCACTGTTTGGCGGATCTCCATCACCACTTACCTGTCCTCCCATAGCAAGACCTCCATATAATTTGGCCAAAGCATTAGGATAGTTTGCAAAATCGGAAAAAACACTGGCAGATGTAACATCGGTAATAGGCTCTCTTTCAAGATCTTTCACACAGGATGTTGCTGAAAGCAACATTACAACAGAAGCCGATAAAACTATACTTTTGAATTTTATTTTATTTGATTTCATCTTTTTTAATTATTAAAATTGAAAATTAAAACCTAAAGAATATACTCTTGGACTCTGATAATAACCATTATCAATTCCTCCAAAAACTTCAGGATCTACACCAGAATATTTTGTAATTACAAAAACATTCTGAGCCATTGCATACACTTTCAGGTTACTCCCTTTTGTAAATAACTCTCCGAAATTATATCCGATATTTACATTATCTAATCTAAAGAATGAAGCATTTTCTACAAATATGTCTGAAAAAGCTCTGTTCGCATCTTTAAACTGATATTCAGGTGCGGTATAAAAAACGTTTTGTAAATATTCGTTAGTTGATGCAGATTGTAAAGAACTGTTAGATGAAGCATTGTTATAAACATAATTACCTAATACGGCTCTTGCACTTAAACCAAAATCCCAGTTTTTCACAGATAATTTAGTAGAGAATCCTAAAAGGGCATCAGGAGTGGTAGACTTGTAATAATATTTGTCATAAACATCTATTTTACCGTCATTATTTCTATCTACAAATGCTCCGTCAATAGGTTTTCCTGAATTATCATACACCTGCTGGTATACCCAGAATGCATTCGGAGCATAACCTACAGCATGAGCCTGTATGGTGTTTCCAGCCCCTCCTTCAATTCCTCCTACAGGAATATTAAAGCTTGCATCAGCCCTTGCCAGCAAATTGGTAATAACCGGCTTGTAATGGGTTGCGTTGAAGCTTACTTCCCAGGTTGTTTTTTCATTTTTAATAGGAACTACAGTAATGCTTCCTTCAATTCCCTTGTTCTCCATGTTTCCTACATTCAGCAGGTTGTGATTACTTAAATCACCTGCAGCAATAGGAGAATCTACAAGAAGTTTTTCAGTATCCTTTCTAAATAAATCAATGGAACCTGTTATTCTGTTGTTAAGGAAGCCATAATCTAATCCTATATTTTTGGTAGTAGTTGTTTCCCATGTAAGGTATGGGTTATAGATATTGGGACGGAACATATAATAATATTGTTCTCCAAATTGGTAGTAAGCACCCGCTCCACTAGGATTATAAGCTGCAAAAGCAGGATAGTTATTAGGTTTGTTAGCATCAAGCCCAGGAAGCTCCTGCTGTCCTGTTTTCCCCCATCCGGCTCTTAATTTCAATGTACTTATGGATGAGATATTTTTAATGAAATTTTCTTCATTTAGTTTCCAGGCAACAGAAACCCCAGGGAAGTTCCCCCAAAGATTATCTCTTGTACCGTTAAAGAAACGAGAAGAACCATCTCTTCTTAATGATCCGGAAATAATATATTTATTAGCAATTGTGAATATTGCTCTTCCATAGAAAGATATTAATGTATTTCTTGTTTCAAAATCATTATTAATCTGAGTAGGAGCATTTCCTTTATAATTGATAGATCCAGGAATAGATGTTAAAAAGTCCTGGTAAGAATATCCGGCTGTAATATCCACTCCGGTATTAATAGCAGAAATATTTTTGACATAGTTAAAATAAGTTTCTAACAACTTATTCTTTTTTTCCATACTGTAAATACTCGAACTTCCTTTATCATTGAATCCTGATTTATATCGGGCATCAACCTGCTTTTGTCCTTCACTTTTAGTATAGTCATATCCGGCATTTACATTAAAATGCAAGTCCGGAAGGAAGTGAAATTTATAATCCAGCTGCACATTTCCTAAACCTCTCGTAACTGATGAAACATCACGAATAGCCATCAAAGTAGCCAGTGGATTAGCATTTGCGTTTACGTTCAGCCCCCCGTTTAGTAACCATTCATAATATCCGCCATAGTTTGAATTACCCGAATATACTGGTTGAGTAGGATCAAAATAAGTAGCAGATTTAATTACTCCTCCATCTGCAAATCTGTTATCAGTAAATGTTCCTTTAGCACTTACATTAACGGATAAATGATTATCAAAAAACTTAGGATTTAAATTTAATCCTAATGAAGTCCTTTTAAATGAGTTTGTTCTTACAATACCATTTTGTTCATTATATCCAACTGATAATCTGTATGGCAAACCTTTAATTCCTCCCGAAATAGCAACATTATTATCTGTTCCCCAGGCAGTCTGGTAAATCAGATCCTGCCAGTTTGTATTTGCTGTACCCAGTTTTGCTTTATAGGCATCAGAAGCATATGTATTAACAAAACTTCTAAATTCATCTCCATTCAGAACATCTACGTTACCCATTTTAGTAGATAGAGATGCTACTGTTGAAAAGTTAACTTTAAGCTTTCCGGAAGTTCCTTTCTTTGTGGTAATTAAAATTACCCCATTCGTAGCACGGTTACCATAAATAGCTGTTGCAGAGGCATCTTTTAAAATATCAAATGTTTCAATGTCATTTGGGTTGATTAAAGACAATGGATCTGCTGCACCATTTACTCCTGTAAAGTCCTGTGGTACACCATCAATTACAATAAGGGGAGAGTTATTTCCATTCAAGGATGCTGTACCTCTGATTCTAATTGCTGTTCCCGACCCCGGAGCACCACTGTTGTTAGTAATCTGTACCCCAGGCGTTTTTCCCTGGATAAGCTGACCTGCGGAAGTTGCTCCACCGTTGAAGTCTTTGGCTGTAACTGAAGTTATGGATCCTGTAAGGTCAGATTTCTTCTGCTTTCCGTATCCGATCAATACAACTTCTTCAATCTTTTTTTCCTTGGTTAAAGAGTCCTGCGCATGCATTATTGAACTGGCCAATAAAAAAGCAGGAGCTATTTTTAATACCGTTGTAAAATTTTTCACAATATCGTTTTTTTAGTTTCGTTTTCTAATAAGGCTGTATAACCAGCCTTGCAATTTATAAAAAAATTAGAATTATCATAAGATTATTGAAAATTTAGATAATTTTATGTAAATTGCTTGTCTATTCAAAAACCAAGCATCTGTTTTTCATAACATTACGTTAATATATGCATAGCATAATACATACCCATAATTAACATAAAGTTAAACATTTGTTTAACTAAATGTAATATTCCTCCCTGCCGATTGGGCTTAAAAACTTATTATAACCGAATATTAGGCGGTTTCGTGAGATAATCATTATCTTTGCAGTTAAACTTTACTATAAATGTCAAACAGAAAGATGATTACGGCAGCTTTGCCTTATGCAAACGGACCGGTTCATATAGGACATTTGGCAGGTGTATATATTCCTGCGGATGTCTACGCAAGATTTCAGAGAAGATTAGGAAAAGATGTAGCGTTTATCTGCGGGTCGGATGAGCACGGAATTCCTATTACCATCAGAGCTAAAAAAGAAGGAGTAACGCCTCAGGATATTGTAGACAAATATCATGAGATTATCAAAAAGTCTTTTTCAGATCTGGGAATTTCTTTTGATGAGTATTCCAGAACGACTTCCAAAAAGCATTATGAAACAAGCCAGGATTTCTTTAAGGTTCTTTATGAAAAAGGAAAATTTACGGAAGAGGTTTCTGAACAATATTTTGATGAACAGGCAGGAGAATTCCTTGCAGACCGTTATATTGTAGGTACCTGTCCAAACTGTGGAAATGAGAATGCTTACGGAGACCAGTGCGAAAAATGCGGGACTACCCTATCCCCTTCAGAGCTGATCAATCCGAAATCCATGTTGAGCGGTAATGTACCCGTTCTTAAAGAAACCAAAAACTGGTATCTTCCTTTAAATGAATATGAGGATTTTTTAAACGAATGGATTATTGAAGGTCATAAAGACGACTGGAAACCGAACGTATACGGACAGGTTAAATCATGGCTGAATGATGGTTTGAAGCCGCGTGCCATGACGAGAGACCTGAACTGGGGAGTTCCGGTTCCGCTTCCGAATGCTGAAGGAAAAGTTCTTTATGTATGGTTCGATGCACCTATCGGGTATATTTCCTTTACCAAAGAATGGGCAGAGAAAAACGGCAAAGACTGGAAAGATTACTGGCAAAATGAAAACAGTGATCTGATTCACTTTATCGGCAAGGATAATATTGTATTCCACTGTATTATTTTCCCAGCAATGATGAAGGCTCACGGCGATTACATTATGCCGAAAAATGTTCCTGCGTTTGAATTCCTGAACCTTGAGAACGATAAAATCTCAACGTCAAGAAACTGGGCAGTATGGGCTCACGAATATGTAGAAGAATTCCCGGGACAGCAGGATGTTTTAAGATATGCACTTCTTTCCTCTGCTCCGGAAACTAAGGATAACAATTTTACATGGAAAGATTTCCAGACTAAGAATAATTCTGAACTGGTAAATATTTTTGGAAATTTCATAAATCGCGTTGCTGTTTTAATTAATAAATATTTTAATGGGGAAGTTCCTGAAGGAGATATAAATGCTCCTGAGCTTGAACAAATAAGTAAAAGCGCTATTGAAATAAGAAATTATTTGGACAATTATGAATTCAGAAATGCTTTAACTGCCTTTATGAATTTAGCAAGATTTGGAAATGGATATCTTCAAAATGAAGAACCTTGGAAAACTTTTGAAAATGATGTAGAGAAAACTAAAAATACATTGTTTATCGGAGCTCAGATCGCTGTTGCATTAGGAAATTTAGCAGAACCATTCCTTCCTTTTACTGCTGAAAAGATTTATGAAATTTTCAATGTTAATCAATTAGACTGGACTAGTATTGAAAATTCAAAAGTTTTAATTGAAGCAGGACATAAAATTGTCGAAAAAGCTCCTTTAATTTATTCAAAAATTGAAGACAGTGTAATTGATGCCCAGATTGAGAAACTGGAACAAACCAAACAAAACAATAAAAAAACAAACCCTAACGCCAACCCTATGAAAGAGGAAATTTCTTTTGATGACTTTGCTAAAATAGACCTTAGAACAGCTACTATTTTAGAAGCTGAAAAAGTGGAAAAAGCAGATAAACTATTGAAATTTAAAGTAGATACTGGCGTAGATATCAGAACTGTGGTTTCAGGTGTTGCAGAAAGCTTCACACCGGAAGAACTGATCGGAAAGCAGGTAATGATCCTGCTGAATCTTGCCCCAAGAAAGATCAGAGGAATTGAATCCCAGGGAATGTTCTTATTAACGACAAAACCGGACGGAAAACTATCTTTCGTAACACCGGATGATAGTAATGTAGAAAACGGTATTGAGATAGGATAATATATTTTTAAAGATAAAGTAAAAGACACATGATTTCTCATGTGTCTTTTTATTTTCACTGTCATTGTGAGCAAAGCAATGACAATTAAGCTGTTACTTTTTACTCAGTTTTGCAAGATAAGAATCTTCATCCTGCATCACCTTTTCTATTTTAAAACCATTATTCTCTGCAGCATTCTTCAAAGTAGTAAAATCGAGATATAGCCATTTGATTGGATTTTCAGATTCTCCTTTATAATGAACTACATAATCCAGTTCACCATAATAGCCTCCGGCAGGAATATAAACGCCGCCATCGTCATCACGGTCGAACATATAAAGAATATCGGTACTGTCGATCAGGATTTGTCCATTATCATTCAGTAAAGAATGCAGTTTTTTAAGGTAAATATCAATTTTTCCCAGGCTTTGAAAAATTCCTGTGCCGTTCATCAGGAGCAGAATAGTATCAAAAGTTTCTCCTGAAAAATCCAGCATATTTTCGCATACAGCTTTTTTGATTCCTCTAAGCTTGCAGACTTCAATAGATCTAGGTGAAATATCCAATGCCCATACATCGAGATTCCTTTCATCCTGAAGATATAAAGCATGGGAACCTGCCCCTGCCCCGATATCCAGAGTTTTTCCCTGTGCCAGGTCCAGTGCTTTCTGTTCAATATCATTCATCTCTTCAAATTCCCTGAAAAGATAATTTACCGGAAGTTCATCAAGTTCTGAAATCGAAGTTTCCGTTTGCAGATCCTCAGGATTTTCGTTATGAAAATAATCCCAGATTGCTTTACCCATTAAATCTTTCATTGCTGTCTTTAAAAGCTGCAAAGATAGGAGTTTCCGGGTGAAAGGTCAAGAGGTGTGGGTTTCGGGTTCCGGGATGTGGGTTTCGAGTTACGTGATCCGTGGTTTGAGATGCTGGGTGCGAGTTGCGTATAAGTTATTACCATTTTTTTTATATTTATAACGATTATGATTGGATTCACCATTCACTTGCAAAGCAAATTCATTATTCACTTAATACATGACTAAAAACTAAATTCACAATCATCATTAAAACTGTGACAAACCCGAAACCCGAATCACGCCACTCGAATCCTCTACCCCATCGAATCCTTCTCCTTATGTCTATCCTTTTCCGATTCATTTTCCGCCACACCGGCTTTCCAGTATGAGTAGGCGTTCAGTTCCTTTGCTATCCAGTTTTTTTCTTTTCTGAGATAGGTACGGATTTCTTTAACGCTTGAAAATTCTGCTGCAATATATCCGAACTTAGTGGTTTCCGGGATAACAATACTTTTTACGGTATCAGCCATTTCACTGCTGATATGAGGGGTAGCATTATGCAGCCATATGAATTCAATATCAGCTTTCGTTTTGAGAGGCTGTTCATCTTCTTTTCCATGAACTTCGATAATGCAGACTCCTTTTGCGGTCTCAGGAAGTGTTTCCAGCATGGCACCCAGAACAGGAATTGCTGTGGCATCTCCGGCGAACAGATACCATTCAGCTTCAGGGTACAATTCCTTAGGTTCTGTCCGCATCATAATTCCTAATTTAGCACCTGCTTCAGACTCTCTTGCCCATTTTGATGCAGGGCCACCATCTCCATGGTCTACAAAATCAATGATCAGTATATTTTTTTCAGGATCAATTCCCCTGTGGGTATAGGTTCGCACTGCCGGAGCGACCTCCTTTGGCGGATAAACCCATTGCCGGTTTTCATCCAGGGTGGGAAAATGGACCTCATCCAGTCCCGTTGGAGGGACGGCAATTTTATTATTATCGCCAACGGTGGTATTTTTAAATAAATGAGTCTCCGGTGAATATAGATAAACTCTGATATAATGGTCAGTAATATATTCTTTTCGTATCATTTCGGCAACAATCCGGCCTGTTGAAATCCTTGACATCTATTTTAATTTTTTATTCTTACAAATTTAATTTTATTTTGTCTAAATAAAAACAATAATATTAAAAAAAAGTAAAGCCCCACTATAAAATATAGCAGAGCTTTACCAGTGAAAAACAAGGTATCTTTAAACCGCAGGTCCTGCTGCGTCTTTTATTTCTTCTAATATTTTTTTTCTTTCGCGAAGCCTTCTTCTTGCTATGACAGACTTACCGCCAAGAACCCTTATGAATCTTAAATACTGGAATCTTTCTCTTCCGAAATGATGGGTAATTATATACAGCAACACTCCAAAACCAGTTAGAATAATATAGCCGAAAATCTTTTTGCCGGATACAATTATAGCATTCAGCTGAAGTGTCTTCATATTGGCTGCCAGCGTTTGAGGAGTGACCGTCATCCCGTCAATATAAACCGCAAGATCTCCCACAGCCGTTACCTGAAAACGGTACTGGAACCACGAATACAGTGCGGAGAAAAAACCTACTGCGAGAAACGTTCTCCATACCAGTACCAGACCGATTGCTGCCAGCATATCATCCATTTCAAGTTTATCAAGGGTATAGAACCACACCGAAATGAAGAGTGAGCACATTCCATATCCTTTTAAAAACATTGGCAGGTACCAGTTCTCATAATTGAATTCCAAAACCATGGAAAAGTACATGATCAACGCATATCCCATCATTGCCGAGAATCCGGAAAAAATAAACATTTTCAACGGTATTTCCCTTTTAAACCAGAATACGGCAACGGTTCCTGCCAGAATAATTCCGGGAATCATCAGTATACTCAAACCGGCATTTGTTTTTTGATCATATCCCAGTACCCCTACCGCAAAAGTATTCTGAAGCGAGGTTGTTCCCAGGAACATCCCCAGCCACAGTAACATAAAAAGGCCATGCTGTACATTATTTTGCTTAAATATCTTGAAAGACAAATAAGGTCTTTTTAAAGTAAACTGGCGGACCACCAGCAAAGCAAAGCTTACAAAAGCAGCGATACTTGCATTCAGTATATTCTTTGAATTCCACCAATCCTGCTGTTTCCCGAAGGAAAAAACATAAGCGGAAAACATAAACGTCGAAACGAAAAGCATAATACTCATCCAGTCGATATAGTGTAACGGAACTTTTAAGGCAAAATACTTATCGTGCATGAAGATCCAGTGGATCAAAGCGAGGATGAAACATAGTACGGCGGCAATAATGTAAAATTGTTGCCAGTTGTAATGAATAGAAACCACCACTGCATAATAGGCTGCCACCTGATTCATTACCAAAACAAAGGTATAAAACAGTCCATAAAACATTCCCCGGTTTCCGATCATCATCATTAAAGGAAGGAAGAGTTCAATCGTCACCATCATTTTTAGGAACCCTATAAACAGCGCAGTAAACACAAAGATCATCGGCTGCATGGTAGTGCCGTTGATGTAGCTCAGCAATCCTAAAAGCACCAGTAAAACCGTCATTTTATCCCTAACCTTGAATCTCATCTTCAATCTGAGAACAATGGGCATACAGGCTCCCATTCCTATGGTGGTCGCGTAATTGGCCCACATAAAATATTCTGTCATAGCTCCGGTACCGCTCACCAGATAACTGATGTTTCCCGTATATACCCCGCCAAGCGGCATCACTACAGCCAACAGCAGCACGATGAGCAGCAGCTGTAAGGGTTTGGGTACCCAGTCACTATATAATCCTTTGTTGTACATTTTATTAGATAGATTTCAGATGTCAGATTTCAGACTTATTCTTTCCTCATTCTTCACTCAGCCCTTAAAGTCTGAAATCTGAAATCTGATGTCTTTTTAGTCTTAGTTAATATTCACATTCATATTCATTCCCGCGCTCAGCTTATCCAGGTCTTCTTTTCTGTTGGAAGCACTGAATTCTATTCTTACAGGAATTCTCTGCTGAACCTTGATAAAGTTACCTGTGGAATTATCTGTAGGAACACTGGAATATCTTGAGCCCGTTGCAGCGGAAATTGCAGTAACTACCCCTTCAAATTTCTTTCCGCCCAAAGCATCGGCAGTCATCGCTATTTTCTGTCCTATTTTAATATTCGGCATCTGGCTTTCCAGAAAATTAGCCGTCACCCATTTCTGGCCATTCAGAACGATCGTTGCCACCTGCTGTCCCGGTTGGATCAGCTGTCCTTCGGAGATGGTTCTGCGGCCCATAATTCCGTCATACGGAGCGGTAA
Organism: Chryseobacterium oranimense; assembly: GCF_900129755.1. GTDB lineage: Bacteria > Bacteroidota > Bacteroidia > Flavobacteriales > Weeksellaceae > Chryseobacterium > Chryseobacterium oranimense. The sequence continues at coordinate 278,877 of NZ_FQWT01000004.1, read as the reverse complement.
TAACTGTATAAGAAAGATTGATTCTTGCCATATCCAATGCCGATTTCGTTCTTTTAATCTCTGCATCATTAATTCCCAGTTTACTTTTAACCTCTGTAGTGGAAAGGTTTGCCGACTGTTTTTGGTTTACCAGAGTCTCATACGCCGCCTTCTGGGCATCATATTCGGTTTTGATCTGGTCGTACTGCTGTCTGGTAACGGCTTCTGCTGCAAGAAGGTTTTTATACCTGTTTAAATTCTGCTCGGCATTCCATAATCTTGCTTTGGCTCCTGCGATATTGGATTCCATGACGCTTACATTATTGGAAACTGTATTGACGGATGAACTTGTTGCCGATCTTTGGGCTAAAGCATTCTGATAAGCAGCTTCCGCCTGGCCCAATTGGGTTAATAATTCATTTTTATCCAGAATCACCAATGTATCTCCTTTTTTAACGTGCTGATGCTCGATGAATTTTATTTCTTTGATATAAGCTGAAACCCTCGTATTGATTGGGTTAATGAATTCCTCTACCTGGGCTGCTTCTGTATAGGTTTTGTCCCCGATATGGAAATATTCGCGGACCAGCCAGAAAAGCCCGAATCCGATCAGCAGAAATACCACAATATTGGAGATGATCGCTCTGATCTTATTTTTTTTATTCTGTTTCTTTTTCACTGCTGCTCCTGACTGTGCGGGAGTGGCCTGTGTATTTTGAGTGGTTTGTTCCTTGTTTTCCATTATCTTGATTTTCAGTTTTAAAATTAAAGTGTTCCTGCAGCCTTAAGCAGGTTATAATATTGGTATAATACATTGATTTCCGCGTTGGCAAAATCCAGCTCAGCCTGAAGCTTCTGGTTCTGGGCATCAATCATTTCAGCCTGTACGGCCAATTGGTTTAAATATTTAGCTTCCGTGATCTTGTAGTTTTCCTCTGCCAGCCTTTTTGAATCATTCAGAATGTCTGCCTGCTGGATCGATTCCTGGTATTTTACATAAGCGGCATTCACTGCCATATCTACATTCTGCTGTACCAGGGTTACGGCATCTCCTGCCTGTGTTTTCTGCAGTTCACCAAGCTTTACCTTTTCTTTTGTTTTGTATAAATTATCAATGTTATAGCTCAAGGAAACGCCTGCCTGCCATCCTCCGGAATACATATCCAAAACCGGGTTTCTTGTTGTGATGGGGCGTTGCAGAGTATATCCTCCAAACCCGGAAAGTGTCGGCAGCTGGTCTGTTTTAATGATTTCGATATTTTTATCAGCTACATCAATGTTTTTCTTTGCCGATTTCAGCTGCGGGTTGCTGTTATGGGCAAGATCCATATAGTAATCTATTCCGATCCCGGATTCTTTATTATCCAAGCTTTCCACAGGAACAATTTCTGTCCCGGAAGGAAGTCCCAAAGCAATATTTAAATTATAATTAAGGATTTTTTTATTGTTCGCCAGGGTCAGGATTCCCTGATCAAGGTTTTTAATAGCCAGCTCTCCACGGATCACTTCATTACGGGTCACCATTCCCTGCTGATAAAACTTCTGAATATTTTTCAGACGTTCCTGAGCGAGCTTTTTATTATTCTGAAAAACAGTTTCCTGATTGAGCATCTTATAGACATCGAGATAATTGGAAATCACCAGAAATTTTACATCCTGTTTGTTTTTTTCCAGATCCAGCTCAGAAAGCTGTTCACGAAGTCCGGCCAACTCGATAGATTTATTCACCAAACCTCCTTTGAAAATCAACTGGGTTGCCTGTACAGCATAGGAGCTCCCGTAATGAGGCATCGGAATATTGGTCGAATTTGAGAAATCTTTATCAATTGCTACGGCATCCCCTAAATAAAACTGGCTTGTAGAAGCTGTAATATTAGGAAGTTTTTGAAGTTTTGCAACGTCGGTATTCTGTTTTGCGATGTCAATATTCTGTGCAGCCACTTTTAACTGCTGGTGATTTTTCACTGCCAGATCAGCAGCTTCACCTGCAGTCATCTCTTTGATCTGCTGAGAAAAAAACAGCGCGGGGAATACACCTATCACAAATGACAGTGCTGTTTTTATGTTATTTATCATTTTACCTTGTTTTACGAAGGCAAAGTTACGGCAGCAAGAAAGTCAATCAAATGTTTGAATTTTGGAAAAAGATGTTCAAATGTAAGATTCTAGTTTTCGAACTGATGCCTGTACTGTCTTGGGCTTATTTCAAGGTGCTTTTTGAAAAAGTGGGAAAACGCATACTGATCACTAAAACCCAGAATTGAAGAAATCTCTGAAACCGGTTTATTGGAAGAGTTTAAAAGCACTTTTGCTTCATTCATTACAATTAAGGCAATAATCTGGCTGGCAGATTTCCCGGTAATGGATTTCACGACTGAGGAAAGATGTCTGGTTGTAATGGATTGGCGTTCGGCATAGAACTCAACAGTTCTTTCCGTAAGATGATGCTCCGCAAGGTCCGTGAGAAATACAAAAACAATTTCTTCCTGCCTAGACATCTGGTTCATAGAATTGGTATCTTCCTTAGAAATAATTCCTGCCATCTGATAGCAGAAAACAGAGAAAAGATGCTCTACCATTTCTTTCTTATACAGCATTTCCGTTTCTGAATCGAGAATAAATTTCAAAAAATTTACGCTTTTCCATACCACCTCCATTTCATTTTCAGGAAAAGGAACCCCTTTATTCATCTGCTGGCGGAAATAGCGGTAAGTGATAAGCCTGTTGAATTTAAGAGACAAAGCAGAAATAAACTCTCTTTTATAAGAAACCATTCTTGACTGGAAGTCGCCGCTCACAGAAACCATTTCATAAATAGTCTGCGGATCTGTGACCATAAACATATTGGCAGAAAGTTCCAGATCGCTGAAATGCTGGCGGAGCTTTATAGTCCCTGATTTAATAAAAATAAAAGCAGGATTATCCGGACGGAAAGGCTTATCCGCAGAAATTCTCTCGAAAATATTGTGCTGGGTAAAAATCTCAACACCGAATTTTTCTAAGGCTGACATAAGACAAATGTAGCCAATATATTCCGTGCTTACAATGTTTTAGTCTTCCAGGGAATAAACGGCAAAACTTGCCAGCCAGTGATCTCCACCATAATTCCCCTGAAATAAAAGAGGAAGTCCGTTCGCTAAGAATACATCAGCAGTTTTCTTAAAATCTTTTTTTAAAGGATGCCCGTTTGGAAGCGCTTTTGATATCCCTTTCATGCACCATGCTTTGGAGAAAGACAATCCTACAAGGTGAACGGTTTGGTAATCACTAAGATCACTTACTACAGGGATTTTTTCAATATTTTCCAGGCTTCTTTTTTCATAGAAACTGTTCAGCCAAAGCACGAATTCTTTTTGAGGCAGTACCCTTCTCATCAGATCGGCAATTTCAAGGCTTGGCGAGAAAAAATCAGATCCGTCCGGCTCCAGGTAAGCAGGAGTTTTCTGGTCTTTCCCATAAAAGTATTTTGCCTTTTCTTTCAGCTGGGTCTCAAATTCCTTGTCATTATTGGCAACTGCCCAATCAATCGCGAAGGCCAGTCCAAATGCAGTATTCGGATGGACTCCGGTTCTGTTCGGATAGGTTTGCTTCGGAAGGTAAGCCTTCCATGATTTTAAGATCTGCCCGGTAAGAGGTTTTAAATTCTCGTGCCAGATTTTAGCTTTCGGATGGTTCCAGGTAGTCAGTTCTTCGTCAAGTTTTAGAAGCCAGGCCCAGCCATATGTTCTTTCAAAGGTGGCTGTCAGCTCATATTTGGTAAAATAGTCAGCTTCAGCCTGTAAATTTTCTTTGCTTAATGAATTGTCAAGAATTTTTTCAAGGTCTTTTGCATTGGCCAGATCAGGCTTTGTCTTCAGTAGTCTTACCAGCATCCAGTGTCCGTGAACAGAACTGTGCCAGTCGAAACAGCCATAAAAGCTTGGATGCAGGTCTTTCGGAGTTAAAGTGACTTCCCCTGCGTTGTTGATGATATGTGCCGTTTTATTAGGATACTCCTGATTGATGCAATGAAGTGGTTTTTCCAATAACTTAGCTGCCATTTCATTGGTCAGTTTAGGGATTTCCTGTGCATAGATCAGAAACGGAGAAAACACGAATGCTAAAAGACTTTTTTTCATTCACTAAAAATAAAAAATAATTTAGATTTTCAATTGGCTTTCAAAATAATTAAAAACAACAAATCTTAATCAATTTTATAACAATACATATGAATTTGAAATAAAATAAATATTTAAGCATAATTTTTGATAAGTTCATTAAAAAAAAATACCATGAAAAAGACATTTCTGCTTTTATTCATAACTCTTTTAATGTTGGGATGTAAAAAATCTGAACTGGAATCCGTAAACTCTTCTCCGGCTGTGGCCGCATATGATGTAGAAGCCCCACCACCCCCAAAAGAAGTTCAACAAATGGCTCCTCCCAAGGCAATTTCTGAAAAGCTGCTTCCTGATGAAGATCAATCCTCTCAATCTCCTGTAGCACCGAAGAAAATAGATACTATCTCCAAAAAGATCATTAAAAATGGCAACATGAAAATCCAGGTCGGAGATATAAAAAAAGCTCAGACTCAGGTTGGAGAAATTCTAAAGAAAAACGATGCTTACATTCAAAATGAGCAGTTTCAGAATACTGATATGGATGATAATCTGGAGCTGATTATCCGTGTTCCTCATAAGAATTTTGATGCGTTGGTCAATTCATTTTCTGATGGAGTTGGCTCTGTACTGTCCAAAAACATATCCTCTAATGATGTAACTGAAGAATACACCAATGTTTCGATCAAACTGGCCAATAAAAAAATCTATCTGGAAAAGTACCGGGACATGCTTAAAAATGCCTCTACCACTAAAGATATGATCGAGATCCAGGAGACCATCCGTGAACTGGAAGATGAAATTGATATAGCAGAAGGCAGGCTCCGTTTTATTGATGACCGGGTGAAATACAGCACCCTGAAACTGAGCTTGTATAAAGAAAAAGTGAGAAGTTCTTCAACTTCAAAAATTGGTTTCGGAAGCCGCCTTGCAGATTCTGTGACTGAAGGGTGGAACAGCTTTGTGAGTTTTCTATTGGGAATTATTTCATTCTGGCCGTTCCTGCTGATCATTCCTGTCATTATCTTCTTATGGAGAAAGTGGAAGGCAGGCAGAACAAAAAACTAAAGCTGTTTTTCACATAATAAAAATCCGGATACCAGCAGTGGTATCCGGATTTTTTATTGCATTATCAATAATTTAAGCATTGAAATATTCTTTAACCGTTTCAAGCACCTGTTCGTCCGACATTTTCTGTGCGGTATCCAATGTTATTTGAAGGTTTTTGAACTGAGCCGTATCATGAAGATAGTTTTTAAGCTCTTCCTGAATAGTTCCAGGGCCTGTAATATACACTTCCTGTGAATTGGTAAGGAGATGCTCTACTTCCTTGAAGAATTTCACTCTATTGGTACGTTCGGCATTGTTGGCTGCATTTTCACTTGAGTTCCCATGCTGTATTTCTGCTTTTACAGGACTACAAAGGAAAAATTTGAATGCATTCTGAACATCGTGATTTTTTACTACAATTGCTTTTTCAGAATCAATCCAGATTCCTGCTAATTTCTTGTCTGACATAATTTATTTTTTTGTGATTTGATGAGTATAAAACAAGAATGGTGCAAAGGGAACGTTAAGGGCTGTTAAATGTTTTTTTGTGAAGGACTAAGTGGAAAATGATAGTTTGTTAAATTTTTAACTCTCGGAGATTTAGCAGATTGCGCAGATTTTTATATAGTTCGATAAATAGTCAAAAAATATTCGGCAATAGAATTATTTAAAATATTAAATTGGAAGAATATAAAAACACAAATAAATGGACGAAAACGAGATTTCTTATATGGTAAGAAAATGCATCTTCAATGTATACAACAAACTGGGACCAGGCCTTTTAGAAATTGTTTATCAGAAAATTCTTATCTACGAATTACAGGAAAACGGCCTTGATGTAAAAGCTGAATCTGCCATTCCAATCGTTTATGATGGTAAAGAATTTGACTTTAATTTCAGGATAGACATTCTGGTTGAGGATAAGGTAATTCTGGAACTTAAATCGGTGAAAAACTTAGAAGACATTTATTTTAAACAGCTCACAACTTATCTGAAGCTTTCGAATAAGAAGTTGGGATTGTTGATTAACTTTAATACTACCAATATTTTAGATGGAATAAAAAGGGTGGTTAATAATTTATAAATAAATAATCTCCCGCAGATTTAGCAGATTGCGCAGATGTTTATGGATATTATGTAAGATTTATAATCATGGATAACATTTTCTAATAATGCTCTTTAATTAATAATAAAAGCATAATTAGAAAGCAAACATCTGCGCAATCTGCCAAATCTGCGAGAACAAAAAAATTCCAAACAACAATACAACACCATAAACCAAATACGTAGTATAGAGATTGCTTCACCTACGGTTCGCAATGACAAGAAGCATTATTTTCCCAGTACGAAGACTGCGGGAATTTTGTGAAGCTCCGGCTTTGCTTTTTTCCAGTCATTAATGGTTTTTGTCTTGATAAATTCGTGCTCCGGGTCGTTGATATTGGCAGCAATACATAGTTTTGTATTGGGAGAAAGAAATTTCGTAAGGTCTTCAAAAAGCGGATTGTTCCTATATGGAGTTTCCATAAAGATCTGAGAATAGCCGGTCTGCTGAACCAAACTTTCCAAACGCTGGATCTGTTTCTTTTTTTCACCTTTATCTATCGGTAAATACCCATGAAAAGTAAATTCCTGACCATTAAAACCGCTTGAAATCAAGGCCAGAATGATGGATGATGGCCCTGAAACAGGAATCACCCTGATGTTTTTCTCATGGCACCATTTTACGATCAGGTTTCCGGGATCTGCAATGCATGGAAGACCGGCTTCAGAAAGAAGACCGAAATCCTGTCCCTGCAACATCAGGTTCTGAGCTTCCTTGATGTCTGCATTTTCTGTGTATTTGTCTAATAGGAACAATTTCAGATCAGCCTGTTTCTTTTCAGGAGCAAAGAATTTAATAACCTTTCTGGCTGTTTTTTCATTTTCTACAAAAAAATAGTCCGTCTGCATGATATAATCTTTCAGAACGGGCGAAAAATGATTGATAGAAGTATTTTCTGATAAATAGGCTGGGAGTAAAAAAAGCATTGTATCGTTTTTGGTTATTTTATTTTGCGGGGGTATTTATTTGGTCTGGGACAGGATTTGGTTTTTAATAGCATCACAACCTCTATCCAGCAGCTGAAAAACATCTTCAAAATCCTTCATATCTCCCCAGTACGGATCGGGAACCTCAGCATTTTTGTGATCTCCTAAAGGCTCAAGAAATAATGAGATTTTCTGACGCTGTTCTTCATTTTCAGCCTTTGAAACCACATCTTCATACACATCTATATCCATGCAGTAGATTTTATCAAAGGTTTCAAGATCTTTTTTTGTAATGGGCCTGGACTTTTGCCTGGAAATATCAATATTATGGTTTGCCGCTGTTTTTATAGCCCGTTTATCAGGATGTTCACCTTCATGCATAGAAATGGTTCCTACAGAGTCTACAAAAAAACCTTCAGGAAGTTTTGTCTTCATAATCCCTTCTGCCAAAGGGCTTCTGCAGATATTTCCCAGACAGACCATCAATATTTTCATAAAAGTTTAAATGATTTTAATTATTAAAAGATTCTGTTAACCTCAACAAAACTAAATAAAAAATGAAGAATACAGCTATTCTCCATTTCAATTTATTCAGATTAAATTATTTTCTATTTCTTGATTCTTTCAGCAAGATCTTTAACGTACTTCTTTACTTCTTTGTCAATTTTCGAAACATCTTTAATGGTATCACAGGCATACATTACCGTTGAATGGTCTTTTCCGCCCATTTCTTCACCAATTTTTGTAAAGGTAGCATTTGTTAATTCTTTTGAGAAATACATTGCCAGCTGTCTCGGAAGGGCAATTTCTCTTTTTCTGGTTTTAGAAAGAAGCTGTTCTTTTTTGATTCCGAAATAATCGCACACCACTTCCTGAATGTAAGGAATGTTGATGACTTTCTTTTGGTTTGCAGCAATTTTATTGATCGTATCTTTCAGTAATTCAAGACTTAAATCTGTTCTGTAAACAGTAGAATAAGCAATTACCGAGTTAATTACACCGATAAGTTCTCTTACATTGGTTTTTGCTTCCGCTGCAAGGAAATCAAGCATATCACCAGGAAGAACGATTCCGTCTCTGCTTAGCTTGTCTACAATGATCTGTCTTCTTGTGGAAAGATCCGGAGATTTGATTTCGGCAGAAAGTCCCCATTTAAAACGGGAAACAATTCTTTCCTGAATATCCATGATATCTGCAGGAGCCTTATCTGAAGTAAGGATGATCTGCTTTCCGTTCTGGTGAAGGTGGTCAAAGATGTGGAAGAAACTGTCCTGTGTGGCAGATTTACCGGACAGGAACTGAATATCATCGATGATTAAAACATCCACCATTTGGTAGAAGTTGGCAAATTCTGTCTGCTTATGTGCTTTCGCAGCAGAGATGAACTGCTGAATGAATTTTTCAGATGAAAGATAAAGAACTACTTTATCCGGAAACTGATTTTTTACTTCAAGTCCTACAGCCTGCCCCAGGTGAGTCTTCCCCACTCCATATCCTCCGTGAAGGAATAACGGATTGAAGGCGGTTGCTCCCGGTCTTTTGGCTATTGATCTTGCTACCGTAGCAGCAAATTTATTACTTTCTCCTTCAATGTAATTATCAAATGAATAATCAGATTTCAGGTTGGAATCAATGTTTACTTTTCTTATTCCCGGAACCACAAAAGGGTTTACAATATTGGCAGAGAATCCCTGCGGCATTGTTTCCTGCATTTTTGGGGTGGGAACACTTTTCCCCTTCATATTCATGGTTACTGGCTTTTCCTCACCGGTAGGCCTGTTTTCCATAACTGAGTACCATAATTTCACTCCTTTTCCAAGATTTTTCTTCAGGGCAGCAGAAAGCAGGGACAGGTAATTATCCTCAATATATTCCTTGTAAAAATCACTCGGCACTATAAGCGTAAGGTTATTGGCAACCAACGAAAGTGGCTGTACCTTATCGAATAGCATGTCGAAGGATTTTTCAAGCTTCTTAAGGTCAGAATTGTCCTCAGCAGCGTTCAAATTATCCCGCATAAACTGAAGGCACTTCTGCCATATCATCATTAAATTTTCATCCATATTTATGCCCCGATTAAATCTTTGTTAGTACTTTTTTTAGAAGGAAGACAAAGGTCCAATTTTTTCTTTTTAAAAAAAAATATTGCAGGTATTGATTATTTAAAAATATATTTGTATGTGTTAATAACGACTAAAAATGATACATACAACTCACTCAATACGAGTACGTTACGGAGAAACCGACCCTATGAAATATGTGTACTACGGAAACTATGCACAGTACTTCGAAATTGGCAGAGTGGAACTTTTCAGAAGCATAGGAATATCATACGATGAAATTGAAAACCAAGGAATTTGGCTTCCCGTTTCGGATTATAAAATTAAATACATCCGCCCAGCCCTCTATGACCAAAAATTAGAAATCCATACCTATGTAAAAAAAATACCTGGTGTAAGAATTGAATTCGAATATGAAATTTATAATGAAGAAAAGGTAAAGATCACAGAAGCATCCACTACTCTTTTCTTTCTGGATGCGAAGACCAGCAAAATTATAAGGTGCCCGGATTTTCTGATGAAGATGATTGAAGCTAACTGGAAAGAGACTACAGATGAAATATGATAAAGGTTTAAGAGAGGAGATATAAAAAGTGAAAATTTAAGGTGTGGATCTTTATATTCCGTAACCTTAAACTTTAAACCTCGAACTTTAGACACTCTTCTTTAAAACTTTGAACTATAATTCGCACCTTTGTCTTTTAATCATAACAACACCTTATATTTACTTATGAAGATTGCATTTTTGGGACCTCATGCCAGCTTCACCCAGCTTGCAGCCACCCAACTTTTTCCAGGGGAAGAACTTTTGCCACAGGCTAATATCCTGGACTGTTTTAACGCTGTGAATAACGGAGATGCTGAAAAGGCAGTTGTCCCTTTGGAAAATTCTATTGAAGGCACAGTTTCTATGACTCTGGACTACTTGTATAAAACGCCGTCCATCAAAATAGAAGCGGAAGGGGTAATGCCTATTGCTCACCATCTGATGATCCATCCTGATCACAATATGGAGGATATAGAAAAAATATATTCACACCCACAGGCTCTGGCCCAAAGTTTCCATTTTCTTGACAGTCATTATAAAGAAATAGCAAGACAGGATTTTTCATCTACTGCAGCAGCAGCAAAATATGTTTCTGAGAATAAGGATTTAAAAATAGCCGCCGTAGCCAACCAGTTTGCTGCCAATTTATACGGATTGAAAATCGTTCAGAGGAATATTCAGGATTTTGAGCAGAATCATACCCGTTTTATTGTAATTACCAAGCAGCAATCTGAGTATCACAATACAGATCTTGAAGTCTTAGGTGAAAAATCGGGCATGCTGATCAATCTTCCGGAGGATCATGCCGGCGGACTTCACCAGGTCCTTTCTGTTTTTGCCTGGAGAAAGATGAACCTCAGCAAGATTGAATCCCGGACATTGAAAACAGGTCTTGGCAACTATTTCTTCTTTATTAATGTAGTAGGAAAATGGGAAGAGGTACTTCATGGCAATGCTCTTCTGGAACTTGAATCAATTCATGCTGACGTGGATTTCCTTGGAACCTATAAAGAATACCTCCTCGAAAGTTAAAAATAATAACATATAATAATTTGACACTGCTTTTACGGCAGTGTTTTTTTTTGCTATTACAATTTGTGACAGATTGACATATTGAAATCCTGTCACATCAGCAGTTTTCCCTGTCACAAAAAGTATCAATTTAAATATATAAAAAAATAATTCATAAAATAGAGATATATGAAAATAAATATCTATTTTTACTCTACACAATTTTAAAAATAATAACGCATAACCATATTACGGCACAACATACGTTTTAGTATTAAAATATAATTAAAAAATTCACACCATAACAAATATTTAATTGAAAAAATCATAATACAAGGCACGATTTTTGCATTGTTTTTTAAGAAAACTAACTAAAAAACTTACTTATGAAAACTAAAATTTACAGCTTGCTTCTAGCTCTATCTGCAGCTTCAGCATTTTCTCAAGTCGGAATCAACACTGCTACTCCATCCGCTACACTGGATGTAAACGGAACCTTGAAAGTTAGGGATACCCAAATGATACCCTCTTTGCCTGGATATACCCTTATGGTGGTTAATGACGGAACATTCCAAGTTGCCAAAGTTGACCCTCAAGTTCTCATCGATGCTGCCACAACCTCAGCTGGCACCAATACTACTGTATATGCAGCCAAAAAAACTTCAGGAATTAGCTTATTAAGTTTAGGATTATTTCCTTCAGGATTCAGAGCAGTCAACTTTCTTGCTGCTGAAAGATCAATAGGAAGTGCAGCTTTATTCTCAGACACTGATAATACATACACGATTCCATCTGCAGGAATATATGCAGTAGGATTTACCTTTAAATATGGTACCGGACTACAAGCCTCTATCCTTGCCAACTCACCCGGCGTGGGAATTCTAAGAACAAGAGCCGGTGTCGCAACAATAATAGACAACCGACCATTCAGTGGAGCTAACCTTATTTTATTGAGTTTAACGATTTCTGAAACCAGCCTTAGCTCAATTTATTCTTTCCAGGCTGGAGATAAAATTTCTTTTGGACTTACAGGCTCAACGGCATTGGATGTAAGCTTACTTGGGGCGAGTGTTGCCTCATTCTACATTTACAAAGTATCAAATTAAAAGATAAATTTAATCACTCTGCACGGTTAATCCATCACGGAATATGTGGTGGATTAATTTTTTATGCTGTTACAATTAGTTTATATTTGATAAAAACTAAAGAATGAGCGGAATGCTTCTGACGATATTAATCATAGTAGTCATCTTTTTTATCTTCCATCTTAATAACAGGATCAGGAAGCTTGAAAAGGAGGTTTTTGATCTGAATCTGAAAATCAATCAGCCACAGCGAAATGCAGAAATGCATAGCCAATCAGCATTGAATGAAGAAGCAACTGTAATTCATGAACCGCAGGATATTATTACTCCAATACAAACACTTCCTGACGAACCACCTGCATCTCCGGAAAAAGACTGGCTGGAACCTGTTTTTAACTTTTTAAAGCAAAATATCCTTACCATTATCGGAATTTTCACACTGGTTCTGGGAATCGGTTATTTTGTAAAATATGCAATTGATAAAGACTGGATCGGAGAAAGCGCAAGAGCCGGAATAGGTCTGGCCGTTGGAGCAGGAATAATGCTCACAGGACATTTTCTGAGGAAGAATTATGCAGTTTTTGCATCCATCATTACCGGAGGCGGAATTGCCGTACTTTATTTTACGACCACCATTGCATTCCGGGAATACCATTTGTTTACCCAGAATACTGCTTTTATTATTACCACCTTGGTTACTGTAATTTCCATTGCTCTGGCTCATTATTACAAGAGTGAAGTTCTGATTATTTTTGCCTTACTGGGTGGATTTTCAGCTCCTTTGATGATCAGTACCGGTGAAAGCAATTATCTTTTTCTTTTCACTTACCTTACGCTCCTGAATATCGGTATGCTCGTCACTGCATTTTTAAAAGAATGGAAAAGTGTGGGGTGGACGTCTTATATTTTTACCAGCATCTATCTTTTCTTCTGGACTATAAAGCAACCTGAACTTCTGAGTATTGTCTTTTATATGATCAACTATGTTATTTTTTACATTTTTGCTCTTCGGAATCATTTCAAAAAGGATATACTTTCACCATGGGACACTTTGATGCTGGTTTTAATTAATTTTTCCAGCATTATCGGGTTAATTTACATATTCAATACATTAAAATATGAACCGGTAATTATCTTCCCGCTTCTTTTTGCAGCATTAAATGGCGTAGTTCTTTTAAGGGAATACGGAAAAAAGAATTTTGGATTCAGCTATTCAATTTTTGCAGCACTTACAATTAGCCTGATCACGGTGGCAGTTGCTCTTCAGTTCAAGAGCCATCTCATTACGAGTGTTTGGGCAATAGAAGCCTCGCTGCTGCTTTATATCTGGAAAAAAAGCGGTCATACTATTTTCAAAAGATGTTTTTATGTTCTGTTTCCGCTTGTTATTGTTGCACAGATCATAACTTGGTCGGAATATCTGAACAAAGACCATATGGATATTGTATTTAATCCTGTCTTTTTAACCAGTCTTGTCACTGTTACAACTACGATCATCAATCTTTTCCTGTTAAAAAAGATCAATGAATCCCATAAACAGGAAGACAGTTTTTTTGAAAACGTTTTTGCCGTTGTAAGCTACAGTATTATCTACATTGCGCTTCTTCTGGAGATCACTTATCATATTTCAGATATGCCCTGGCCGGCTATTACAAGTATTGCCCTTCTGTTCAGCATCTATTATATCTTTACGCTGATGATATTCAGGAAAAAGCTGGATATAGGCAGTATGATTCAAACAGGTCTTATCTACCTGTTTCTTGTTCTGATTGTTTTGAATGCTTCATTTGCGGCTTCAGCAGTTGTTAATGCAGTTTTACAGAAAAAACTTACAACCGGTTTTTATATGATCCATCTTCTGCATTGGATCCCTTTTGTATATGTTTTGTGGAATACGAATTCCAGCTCAGATTTCTACAAAACCAGGATTTCTTACTGGATGGTTTCAGTGACGCTTATTATTGCCATAAGCTGCGGGTTCTACCACATTTACATTCTCAGCTCAGTAAATAATATTTCCCTTGTATATAAGGCAAAGGAACATTTCAATATCCTTTACCTTCCGATCATATGGACGGTACTGGCCAGTATTTTTATCTACATAAGCTTAAAAAAGAACATTCCGGAATACAGCAGGATTGGCTTCGCCCTTATAGGGATTATGGTTCTGAAACTTTACAGCTATGATGTATGGCAAATGGACAATATTTCAAGAATTACTGCTTTTATCATACTGGGAATCATTTTATTACTAAGTTCTTTCACCTTTCAAAGACTGAAAAACATTATCAAAAATATGGTTGATAAAAAAGAAGAGGAAAAAGAAAGCTAACGAAAAGTTACATATAGTTAACCTTTTCCATGAAACAGATTGCAATATGCTCTTCTGAAAATTAAAAATTCCTAATAAATGTTTTTATTTCTAAACAATATTTAAAAATTCATTCACATTTTATAAAAATTAATTATATTTATCCAGTTTTTAACAGTTACATATCCGGTTATGAAAAAAATACTCTATTCTTTTTTAATATTATCATCTGTAGCATTATCTGCCCAGAAAAATCCTTCTGTAAAATTTGCGGTTGCCAATGATATAGTAGGAACAGTAGGCATGTTTAACGCAAGAAAAGCTATTGTTCAGAGCTCAAGCGCTTATAAAACTCCCGCCGGCCTGCCTCAGGGTTTAAAAAAATACAGCTTCATTGCAGAAAAAGGTCTTACGGAATTTAAAATCAAGAACGGGCAAGAAGGTTTGGATATCATCTCTCTGGCTCAGCTGAACTCACAATACGGAGTGCCTGAAAATACACCGGTTTTTATTGAAGGCTACGAATTCACTGACAGCAGCACAAGGATCTATGGTGACATCATGGGCAATGTGGAAGTAAAGGACCATGACGGAAGAAAAACCGTTTTCCTAAGTACAAATGGTATAAAATAATAGTACTACTTACCAATTATATAATGAAAGGATACCTTGAGAGTATCCTTTTTGTTTTTAATATCTGTCGCTCCATTTTTTCTTCAGCTCTTCATAGATCTTCTTTTCTGTAGCATTGTTTCCCGGCTGGTAAAGCTTCTCACTTTTAATTTCTTCGGGCAGAAAATCCTGTTCTACAAAATTCCCTTCATAGGAATGGGCATATTTATATTCTTTACCGTAATCCAGGTCTTTCATCAGTTTGGTCGGTGCGTTTCGCAGATGCAGAGGAACAGGCAGGTTTCCAGTTTTCTTGACAAGAGCCAACGCGTCATTGATAGCCATATATGTAGAATTGCTTTTAGGAGAAACAGCAAGATAAACTGCCGTTTCACTTAAAATAATCCTTGATTCCGGGTTTCCTATCACATTAATGGCCTGAAAGCAGTTGTTTGCCATCACCAAAGCATTGGGATTGGCGAGACCGATATCTTCTGCGGCAAGAATAAGCATTCTCCGGGCAATAAACTTGATATCTTCACCCCCTGCAATCATTCTTGCCAGCCAGTACACCGCCCCATTCGGGTCTCCTCCACGCATAGACTTTATAAAAGCGGAAATAATATCGTAATGCTGTTCACCGTTTTTATCATAAAGCGCCATCGTTTCCTGCAAAACACTCAGAACATCTTCATTCGTGATCTCTTTTGTGTCTGAATTCCGGTATTGGTTAAGGACCAGCTCAACGGAATTGATCAGCTTTCTGGCATCTCCGCCGGAATACTGGATGAATGCTTCTTTCTCCAGGATTTTAAAATCGGTCCCTTCATCTTTATTGTATCTCTGGGAAGCTGTATCTATAAGATCTTCCAGCTTTTCGTAGCTCAATGCCTTTAAAATATACACCTGGCTTCTAGACAAAAGTGCCGATACTACTTCAAAGCTTGGATTTTCTGTGGTGGCACCAATTAACACGATCCAGCCTTTCTCCACAGCATGCAGTAATGAATCCTGCTGGGATTTGTTGAACCGGTGGATTTCATCGATGAATAAAATGGGAGACTTTCCGGAGAAAAGATTCTGTTTTTTTGCATCCTCAATTACATCACGTACGTCTTTAACCCCTGAAGAAACTGCTGAAAGCTTATAAAACTTCCTTCCTGATTTCTCTGAAATAATTTCAGCCAGGGTTGTTTTTCCTGTTCCCGGAGGGCCCCAAAGAATCAGGGAATTCAATGTATTATTTTCGATCATTTTTCTGATCGTCCCTTTTTCACCGGTAAGATGCTCCTGCCCAAGAACTTCATCAAGGGTTTTAGGTCTTAATTTTTCGGCTAATGGTATATTCTGGCTCAAGATATTTTATTTTTTTGATCAACGGCTCCAGAGGTTTCTGATCCCTGAAACTTCTAACAAAATTAAACCAATTTTAATTTATTTACCCTATTTTTGTATTGTTTTGAAACTTACATTCAATAAAGTCATTAGTTTTCCTTTGGTAATTTTAATAAAATTTTACCAATGGTTTATTTCGCCCTTACTTCCCAAAAACTGCCGGTATGAACCTACCTGCTCCCACTATATGGTGGAAGCCCTTCAGGTACATGGTATATTCAGAGGATTGTGGATGGGCATCAGAAGGATTTCAAAATGTCATCCGTGGGGAGGCAGCGGCTACGACCCCGTCCCCCCGAAAAAATTAAATCAGCAATAAATTATTAAACCGATAGAAATGAGTAATCTAATTTTCAGAATTTACCTCATCGCATTTGCAATCATTACCCAGTCTATGTTTGCCCAGAATTACCCCGGAGGCTTATCGGACGGAACTCTGAAAGTAAACGGGAACAATGTCCCGGTAAAGATTTTTTCCACCACAGAAATAGGTGACCTTAATGCCTTTCCGGAAAAAAATACGGGCAATGATATTTTGGTTATT
Organism: Chryseobacterium oranimense; assembly: GCF_900129755.1. Lineage (GTDB taxonomy): Bacteria > Bacteroidota > Bacteroidia > Flavobacteriales > Weeksellaceae > Chryseobacterium > Chryseobacterium oranimense. Next base: position 262,155 of record NZ_FQWT01000004.1, on the reverse strand, counting down.
CTGAACGAATCCAATTTTGAACCTGCTTACTTTAATTATAGCGTAACAACTTTAGAAAAATATAAAGCTGCACGTTACCAGTTTTTTGATAAGAATTTTAAACTGATCGACAGTCCCGCTACAAAAGAAAATATCACCAATTTCAAATATGCTGTAAAAACGGCCAAACCGATCAACGGATCCGAAAGTGTGGCACTGGAAACTCCCTTCAAAATATGGGATCCATCAAAAGGTATTCACATATTTTCGGCTACTTTGCATTTTTATAGCCTGATGTTCGTTTTTGCCTTTGGTTTCGGCTATGTTTTGATGTTAAGGATCTTCAAGATCGACAATGTAAACCAGAAATATCTTGAACCGCTTTTCACATGGACGCTGATCGGAACTATTTTGGGAGCAAGATTAGGGCATGTTATCTTCTATCAGCCAGAATTGTTTAAAGAAGATTTCTGGAGCGTATTTTTGCCGATAAGCACTAAAAACGGAATTAAATTCACAGGATTTTCCGGGCTTGCCAGCCATGGTGCCACAATTGCATTGATTTTCACCACATTATATTATTCATTTAAAATTATCAAGAAAAATCCTTTCTGGGTGTACGACAGATTGGGTATTGTGGTTGCCCTTGGCGGTGCATTTGTAAGATTGGGAAATTTTTTCAATTCTGAAATTGTTGGAAAAGCTGCTGCTCCTGATTCTCCTTTGGCGATCCTTTTCCCACAGCAAAGCAGTGAATATGGACCAACGGTTCCACGCTATCCGGGCCAGCTCCTAGAAGCCATTGGTTATGTATGCCTTTTTGTTTTATTATGGATATTATATAGAAAAACCAATAAAAAGTATCAGCAGGGATGGCTGTTCGGGCTTTTCTTTATCATCCTTTGGGCCATCAGATTCTTTGTTGAATTCCTGAAAGAGCCTCAGGGAGATGAGTTTATCCAGATTGGCGGATTGAATACGGGTCAGGTCCTTTCCATTCCTTTTATGATTGCCGGAGTGGTTATCATGATTATTTCAAAAAAATTCAAAATTACACAGGCGGAAAACGAGAAACCTGAATAATTAGATTAATAACAAAAAAATTAAAGCTTTTCAGAGTCATTCTGAAAAGCTTTTTTATTTATTTTCTGTAAGGCTATCTTTCCAAAAGCTTAAATACATTTCCTAGCTCATTGATAACGTCCGTTGGAAGCATCGATTCCCTGGAGTGTTTTTCGGCTGCAAAATCAGCGGCTCTTCCGTGAAGCCAGATTCCCAGGATTGCTGCCTGTTCTTCGGAATACTGCTGGGCTGCAAGTGATGTAAGAATACCGGTAAGAATATCACCGCTCCCTCCTTTTGCCAACCCTGAATTCCCTGTAATATTATAATAAACTTTCCCTTCAGGGGTAATAACCTGGGTATGATGATCTTTTAAAACGATATATATCCGGAGTTCTTTTGCCTTGCTTTTTGCCAGATCCAGTCTTTGATAAGAGTCTTCTGACTTCCCAAAAAGCCGTTCAAATTCTTTAGGATGTGGGGTTATGATGGAGTTTTCAGGAATTAATTTTAAGTTCGATTCATTCAGGGCAATACTATTCAAGGCATCGGCATCCAGAACCAAGGGTTTTGAATATTCTTTTAAAAATTTCAGAAATGCTTTCTGTGTTTCAGGATCGGTTCCCAAGCCCGGCCCTATTCCGGCAACAGTATCTTTTTCAATATCAAAATGTTCAATATAATTTTCACCTCCCTTGATAAACATGGCCTCCGGGCAGGAAGTCTGGAGAATTTCATATCCGCAGTTGGGAGCAAGAGTAAAGGTAAGACCAGCGCCTGTTTTCAAAGCAGACTTTGTGGAAAGTACTGCAGCTCCTATTTTCCCATAGCTTCCGGCAGCTATGGTAACCTTACCGTAAGTCCCTTTATGGGAAAAATCAGATCTCGGCTTAAAAATATTTGCAATAATGGTATCATCAATAACAAAGTCATCAGTTTCTGTATGGGAAATATATTCCTTACTTAAATCTATATCCAGAATAATTACTTTTCCGGCGTAAGGTCCTGTTTCGGGATGTAGAAAAGCTTTTTTCCAGGATTGGAAGCTCAAGGTATAATCCGCCTTAAAGACAGTCGCGTCTTTCTGAGAAATCCTGTCCGTAAAAAGGCCGGAGGGAATGTCCACTGAGATTTTGATATTATTTCTTTCATTTAACCGATCTATGATCTCTTTATAGTCACCTTCTATATTCCTGGACAATCCGGTTCCAAAGAGTGCGTCAATAATAATTGTTTTAGAATCAAAATGATTCTGTTCTATATCTTTGAATTCTTTTATGGATATTCCTGAAAAATCCCTGAGTTTTTTAAAGTTCACTGTTCCGTCTTCTGAGAATTTTGATCGGGAATCTTTAATAAATACATCTACATCGAAGCCTTTCAGATAAAGTATCCTGGCAACAGCAAAACCATCGCCTCCGTTGTTTCCGTTTCCACAGAAAATGGCAAATTTCCTGTGATTTTTACAGTTTTCAGAAATCCAGCCCGCTAATGCTTCGGAAGCTCTTTCCATAAGCTGGATGGAAGAAACAGGTTCATTAGAAATGGTAAACCGGTCCCAATCGCGTATTTGTTCTGCAGTGAATATTTTCATAAGATGGTGTAAACTTTTAACCAAATTACGAAAGTTTTCTTTGACATCTTACTCTCAATAAGGATAACAATAAAATATTAGCTAAAAGAATAAATTCACTATAAAAAGCTAATGAATTACAACAATTAATTCAACAATTAAAGGAGTAAAAACTCTAAAAAATAATGTTTTTACATTTTTTAATTATATTTTTGTCTGTATACTAATTAAAAAAATATAAATTATGGGATTTGTTAAAGAATTTAAAGAGTTTGCCATTAAGGGCAATGCTTTCGATCTGGCCGTAGGGGTGATCATTGGAGGAGCATTCGGAAAAATAGTCACGAGTGTTGTAGATGACCTTATTATGCCTTTGGTAGGAGCTGTGATAGGTAAGCCGGATTTCAGCAGTTTATACCTTGTACTTTCTGACCCTAATAACGGTGTAAAACCGGGTATGGTATTGGAAAACGCAAAAAAAGTAGATGGAGCAAGTATTTTTGCCTACGGAAATTTCCTGACTGTGGGTATTAATTTTTTATTGCTCGCTATGGTGGTTTTCATTATGGTAAAAATGATTAACAAGATGAAAAAGACCGAAGCTGAAGCTCCTGCCGCACCAACTGCAGATCAGCAATTACTGACAGAAATCAGAGACCTTCTTAAAAGTAAAAACAATATATAAAAACAAAGCACCTCTGCAAAACAGAGGTGCTTTTATTTTATCCTTTTCAGCTATTACTGAATCTGTAAAATGCTTGAGATCTGCTCAGCTAAAGAAAGCCCGATTCTGTCCTGAGCTTCTAAAGTGGAAGCACCGGTGTGGGGAGTCAGGGAAATCTTTGAATGATTCAGGATTTCTTTGGAAGGCGTAGGCTCATTGATGAACACATCAAGCCCTGCAAACTTCACCTTTCCTGAATCCAATGCAGCAATCAAAGCTGTTTCATCAATAACACCCCCTCTTGAACAGTTTACGATCGCAACGCCGTCTTTCATAATATCAAATTCATTCTTTCCGATCATATATCCGTCTTTCTGAGCCGGGACATGCAGCGTAATAAAATCTGAATGCTTCAAAACATCCTGAAGCGGCTCAGTTTCAATATCTACATTAATGAACTGGTTGTTGTAGAATTTTACTTTGATACTTGCTCTTCCTACATTATTATCCGCAGCAACTACTCTCATTCCCAATCCCAAAGCAATTCTGGCAACTTCCTGTCCTATTCTGCCCATTCCGACAATTCCGATCGTCTTTCCTCTTAGTTCAATCCCGGCAGTATAGGCTTTTTTAAGAGCCGCAAATTCCGTATCTCCTACCAAAGGCATTTTTCTGTTTGAGTCCTGAAGAAATCTTGCTCCCGAAAACAGGTGAGCAAAAACAAGCTCAGCAACCGATTCTGAAGAAGCTGAAGGGGTATTGATCACGTGAATTCCTTTTTCTCTTGCATAATCTACATCAATATTATCCATTCCTACACCTCCTCTTCCGATAATCTCGATAGACGGGCATCCGTCAATAATATCTTTTCTTACCTGCGTGGCACTTCTTACCAACAGGGCACGGATCTTATGTTCATTAATGTAATCCACCAGAAATTCCTGAGGAACTTTTGTAGTGATCACTTCAAAACCTTTCTCAGCCAGAGCATCAATTCCAGATTGATCCAGACCGTCGTTTGCTAAAACTTTCATAAATACAATTTGATATTAAAAGTGAAAAGATTTAAAAATTAAAGAATTTTGAGTGCGTACACTTTATCATTTAATTTTTAAATCTCTGTATATGTTTTCTTAATCTTCTTTGAAAACTTCAATGGTAACCTGCTTTTCTACAAGGTCTGTAAACTTGCCTTTGTATCTTGTTGCTCTTACCAGGTGGTTATCTATCCAGTGGTAGTTTCCTCCTCTCGGCTTTCCGCAGAGTACACTGTGGTATTTGAAGCCATGCTTATCCAGCCAGTCGATGGTAATCTGCTTCAGATTTTCTGTTCTTGAAGTGAAGAAGCAGATCTGATGTCCTTCGTCATACCATTTATTGATGGTTTCAAGTGCATCAGGATAAGGCTCACAGGTAACCATTCTTTCAGGCTCTTCATTCGGAACATCATCTGTAATCGTACCGTCTATGTCTATCAAATAATTTTTTACCCCGTCCTTAAGAATAGGACTTATATGCTCTTTGTATTCTAATTCCATCATTAAAATTTGAGCTGCAAAGTTACACTTTTTATAGGTATCCGGAGTATTAAATCGTGTTTAAGTTAAAAAAATACTACAAAAAATCATATTTAATGAATAGTATAAATATTTTATCCTCTATTTTAAACTTTATGGTTAAAATTTTTCTTATTTATGTTATTTTATCAATAATGATGTTCATATTTTGAATTTTGCTGGTAAAATTTCAATTAATAGTCACGATTCATCATTTAATACTTATCTCCCAAGCTGATCCGTAACCGATTCAGAGCATTCATCAGGGAGATACTGGAAGTAAGTTCCACAATCTCTTTTTCTGAAAATTCCTGCTTTAATTCTTTAAGAAGGGAGTCTATATCATCAGTCAGGCCAGTTACCGCATCTGCCCATTTTAATACTAAAACCTGTCTATTATCGAATGAAACAGAATGTTTATACCCAGGTATTTTATCGATTAAGGATAATTCCATTCCCATTTCCCGCAATTCATTAGCATGAAAACTGCAGCAATACGAGCATCCGTTCAGCTGCGATATTCTTAATTCTACCAACGCAATGAGTTTATTATCAATCCCGGAATTCCTGATGCTAGAATGGGCCTGGTATAAATGCCCTACTGTTTTTCTTGAAATCTCTTTATAATCCATTTCTTTTTTTGACAAAGTTAAATTGAACAGCAGTCTGCAAAAGAGTATGAAAACCGGATAATAAAGTAAAAATAAAAGATTTAACTTTGCATCATCTAGCCGGGCAAAAGCAATGGATCATATACAAGAGCTTATTGAGATAGAGATAACCGAACTCAGTGAATGGAAAGACAGGTTCCGCAAAAACAGTTTCTTTGAACTGGTATTTATTCTTAAAGGAAAAGGAATTCAAAGCATAGAATACCGGACCCGGACTTATGAAAAAAACGATTTTTTTCTTTTACCCTACTCTAAATGCCATGCCTACGAAATTTCAGAACCCACAACCTTTCTGTTTATCCGGTTTACAGAACATTATTTCAGGAATCTTAAAAATACAGCGATAGATTATTTGCAATGGTACAGCAAGCTTAATTATATCATCGGGTTTTATGATTTTAACACAGGCCTTTATTTTAATGATGAAAAAGACAAAAGCCAGGTAAAAAAACTCTTTGAAATCCTGCTGCTTGAAAAAGAACAGACATCGGAGTATTCAGAAACATTAATTGCCAATACCTTAGCATCAATATTAACGGTCATAAGCTCAAAATTAACAGGAGCCAGTGATCTATACAAAAATAATGATCATAAATTTTCAGAAATCATTAAACACATCAATCAAAATATCATTGATGAAAATAAACTGTCCATTTTGTTTCTTTCGGAGAAGTTTAACGTTTCTAAAAAATATTTCAGCGAGTATTTTAAAAGAAACGCGCACGAATCATTAAAAGAATACATTCAAAAAACAAAACTCCAGATAGCGGTTAACAGAATAAAATACACCGATTCGCCTCTCCAGGAAATTGCATGGAGTTTAGGTTTTACAGATGGCAGCCATTTAAATAAATCTTTGAAAAAACATATTGGAATAACGTCATCGGTATTAAGAAAAAAGAAATCTATTGTTTAAAACCACCCCGTCTTTCAAAATTAAATTTTGAAATCCACCCCTCCGGAGGAGGGGAATATTCAGCCCGGAGTTTTTACCGGAATCTATAATCTATAATCTATAATCTATAATCTATAATCTATAATCTATAATCTATAATAATCTTCTATTCTCTTTCAATCCCCAAAAATATGATGTTTCTCCAAAAATTTTCAAAATACATTTATTAGGCTTACATTTGTAGAAATGGAAGAATTTGTAGTTTTAGTAAATCCTGAAGATGAAATTTTGGGCCTTATGGAAAAGCAGCAGGCTCACATCAACGGTCTTTTGCACCGTGCATTTTCTGTATTCCTGTTCAACGCCAAGGGTGAAATGCTTCTTCAGAAAAGAGCGCAGGGAAAATACCATTCTCCCAATCAGTGGACTAACGCGGTATGCTCTCATCCAAGAGAAAATGAAACTTATCTTGATGGCGCCAAACGCAGGATAAAGGAAGAACTCGGGATTGAAACGGAGCTTTCGGAAAAATTCAGTTTTATCTATAAAGCAGATGTAGGAAACGGGCTTTGGGAACATGAGCTTGACCATGTTTTTGTAGGCCATTATGAAGCAGACTTCAATTTAAATCCGCAGGAAGTAGAGGAAGTAAGGTTTATTTCCATGAAAGACCTTGATCAGGAAATGATTGAATCCCCGGAAAATTTTACTGAATGGTTCAAAATCATCCTTGAAGAATATAAACACCATTTTTAACTGATGAAAAGAATATTATTGATCTCCGCTTTTTTATCGGCAAGCCTGTTCTTTGCCCAAAAAGTAAAAATTTATGAGACCCCCGGCTACTCTATCAATGTCCCTGAAGGCTGGAGATCCACCGACGACAGCGGCATTGTAAATGTTTTCCCGGCCAATGAAATCGGGGCAATTACTATTTCGGAATACCATGATCTGGACCTTCCAAAGGCAGAGATGAAAAAATTTATCCTGGCTCTTTATAAATCTCAGGATCCGGAAAACAAAATAAAAGAAAACAAAGGCAAAAAAGGATACACAGAATATTTTTACGAATATTTTGATGAAAAAGAAAAAACGTTCTGGATCACCAAGGCTTTTCAGAAGAATAAAGATCTATATCTGATCTCTATCAACTGTGGCCAGAAATTCTGGAACGGAAATTATATGAGCCTTTTCAACGAAACTTTCAACAGCTTTAAAATAAAGAAATAAAAATTAAATATGAAGAAAACAGCCTTATACGATAAACACGTTTCTTTGGGCGCTAAAATCGTACCTTTTGCAGGTTTTGAAATGCCTGTACAATATTCTGGTGTAACGGAAGAACATTTTGCAGTAAGAGAAAAGGCAGGATTGTTTGACGTTTCCCACATGGGACAGTTTTTCATTGAAGGACCCGGATCCAAAGACCTTTTACAGTTTGTAACAACAAACAATGTAGATGCTCTGGAAAACGGAAAAGCTCAGTACTCTTGCCTTCCTAACGAAAACGGCGGAATCGTGGATGATCTTATCGTTTACAAAATGGAGGATGACAAATACTTTGTGGTGGTCAACGCATCAAATATTGACAAGGACTGGAATCATATATCAAAATACAACACTTTTGGAGCTAAAATGACCAATGCTTCTGATGAGATGTCTTTATTGGCTGTTCAGGGTCCGAAAGCTACAGAAATCCTTCAGAAACTTACAGAAACCAATCTTTCCGAGATTCCTTACTATCATTTTGCAGTAGGAAGCGTTGACGGAGTGAAAAATGTTATTATTTCGAACACAGGGTATACCGGAAGCGGAGGTTTTGAGATCTATTTCAAAAACGAAAATGCAGAACAGCTTTGGGATGCCATCATCAAAGCAGGAGAAGCAGAAGGAATTATTCCTGCCGGACTTGCCGCGAGAGATACCTTAAGACTTGAAAAAGGTTTCTGCCTTTACGGAAACGATATTGACGATACTACCTCTCCTATTGAAGCAGGTTTAGGATGGATCACCAAATTCGATAAAGATTTTGTTTCCAAAGATACATTTGCCAAGCAAAAAGAAGAAGGCGTTACAAGAAAATTAGTAGGTTTTGAGCTTCAGGATAAAGGAGTTCCAAGACATGACTATCCTGTAGTGGATGCAGAAGGAAACGTAATCGGGAAAGTAACATCCGGAACACAGTCTCCAATGAAAAAGATCGGTTTAGGACTGGCTTATGTAGACAAGCCTCATTTCAAACTGGGTTCTGAAATATTTATTCAGGTAAGAAACAAGAACATTCCTGCAAAAGTGGTGAAAGCTCCTTTCGTATAATGGTCCAAAAAAATATTAAAAAAACAGGCTGTAAAATTACAGCCTGTTTTTTTATTGCACACAGCAAATAGTTCTTTTGGGGTTACAGACGTCATTTAATCATAGCCTGTAATTTTAAAATAAATCATTACTTAGGAACATGCTGAAAGCAGTAATCATTTCCGATTCGGGTATAATGTTTGCACCTTGTTCCTGCTTTTGTTGTGCCCAGACATTGGTTTCCTTTATTTGTCCCGTTTACTTTTTTAGATCCGGAAGCAATTCCATATATGGCAGCCCTTGGAGGATTACAAATTTTGCAGGGTTGCAGCCCGGTTTCCAACGCATCTCTTACTTCAAGGCCTGAGGAAACATTTTTTACCATTCTGCATGATGATAAATGATATTTCGTTCCTGAAGGTGTTCTATAAACTGTTTGTCCATAGAAACTTAAAGAAGTAAAAAGCAATATGGAAATCAAATATTTCATTCATTCACTCCAAAGAATTCTTGTAAAGCCTCTACATTTTTCTTGTCATTACCCACAAAAATTTCATTGTCGGTAAGAAAAACAGGACGTTTTAAAAATGTATAATGATCAAGCAGCAGTTCTTTAAAATCCTTTTCTCCAAGGGATTTCACATCCAGTCCTCTTAATTTGATCTGAGTAGATTTTTTACTGAACAGAGCTTCATATGACTTTGTTTTTTTATGCATGGCAGCCAGCTCTTCTTTGGTAACAGGCTCTTTTTTGATTTCCCGGAGTTCCCAGTCTGTAAGGTCAAACTGTGCCAAAATCTTTCTGCAGGTATCGCATGTATTGAGATAAAATACTTTCTTCATTGTTACTTTTAAATCTGTTATTATTAAATTTCCTTCTTCATTGAAGTTTTGTCTTTCAAAAGTAGGATTTAATCCAAAATTCTGGAAATTATTAAATAACTTTATTCAAATTTTATAAAGATGCAGAACAAACCTATTACTTTTCAGTTTATTTCAGAGCCTTCGGATGTGAATTATGGAGGAAATGTACATGGAGGAAGCGTTATGAAATGGATTGATCAGGCAGGTTATGCCTGTGCAACAACATGGAGCGGCAACTATTCTGTAACCGTTTATGTGGGAGGTATCCGTTTCTATGAGCCGATTAAGATCGGTGAAGTGGTAAAAGTGGATGCTCAGGTCATTTATACCGGGAAATCCAGCATGCATATTTCCATCAATGTTTTTTCAAGAAACCTTAAGCAGCCTACTTTTGATAAGAAAACACACTGTATTATTGTATTTGTGGCGGTAGATGAAAACGGTAAGAAGCTTCCGGTCCCGACCTGGGTTCCTGAAACGGAAGAGGAAAAACAGCAGGAAGAGTATGCAAAAAGACTGATGAACCTGAGAACACAGATTGAGGATGAAATGAAGCCTTTTTTATAGCCAATGTACAGAAAAGATTTCATCAGACTTTCTTCCCTGGGACTTCTGGGTTTATATTCCTGTGGGATTTCTAAACCGGGGAGTAAAAAGCCTCTGGCCATACAGCTTTACACCATCCGGGATGCTGTTTCGGATAACCTTGAAAAAGCTCTGGAAAAACTGGCAGCTTTAGGTTTCACAGAATTGGAAATCTATGGATATAACGGGACATTCTTCGGAAAAAGCAGAACCGAGTTTCAATCTATTCTTAAGCAGAACGGCCTGAAAGTTCTCAGTTCGCACCATACAACAGGATTGATGCATAAAGATCCGGGCACTTTATTGTATAATTGGGAAAAATCTGTAGAAGACCTGCATTTTATCGGCTCGGAATATATGGTCTGCTCCTATCTATTTCCTGAAGAAAGAACCGCAGAGCATTATAAAAAGCTTCCTGAATTATTTGAAAAATCCGGTGAAATTACCCGGAAAGCAGGAATTCAGTTTGCCTATCACAACCATGATTTTGAGTTTGAAAAATTTGAAGCCGATAAAAATATCTATGATTTTATTTTAAACAATACTTCATCAGACCTCGTAAAAATGGAGCTGGATTTATACTGGATTTCAAAGGCAGGACTTGATCCGTTGGATTATTTTGAAAAGTATCCCGGGCGTTTTCCCCTGTGGCATGTAAAAGATATGGAAGCCGGAACAAAAGATTTTGCTGAAGTCGGGAACGGAACCATCAATTTTAAAAGAATTTTTGAAGCCAGAGAAAAAGCAGGTCTCAAATACTGGTTTTTAGAACAGGATTCAAGTAATAAGGATATTTTCGAAAGCATTGCCATCAGCAAAAAATATATTCTCGATCATTCTTATTTTAAATAAACTCCTATCGAAGATTGCCCATCATGAAAAAAATTTCATCCCTCATTTGTTTGCTGATCATAGTTTCTTTAAGCTCTCAAACTCATAGGTTCGTTTATGAACTTCAATTAAAAATGGACTCCACTGAATCTGATTATCAAAAGTTTAACATGAATCTTGATATCAATTCCAAAGAAGTGAAATTCTACGGACGCAATCTTCTGATCGCAGATTCCCTGAACAAAAAATTCGGGAATATGGATAACAGGCATGTGGATATGACGGGACAGATTGTCAAAAGAAAGATCAATACTTTTGATAATGAGAACTTTATCAACATTAAATTCGGGTATTATTCTTTTAAAACCACAGATAAAATCAACTGGAATATTTCCAGTGAAACCAAACAGGTTCAGCAATATACCTTGCAAAAAGCAACGGCAACATTCGGCGGAAGAAACTGGACTGCTTGGTTTAATAAAGATATTCCTTTCAATGAAGGTCCCTTTAAGTTTTCCGGACTTCCGGGATTAGTTTTTGAAATATCCGATTCCAAAAAGAATTTCATCTATCAACTTATAAAAAGCCAGGAACTCCCGGACCTCTATCCTACCGGTGATTTTCTGGAATCTAATTTCGGAAACAAAGCCATTCCTGTAAACGAAAAGCAAAAACAAAAACTTCTGCTGGAGTTTTATAATGATCCTTTTTCATTTGAAAGAACCAATTTCAGCAAATCCGCAAACAGCAATTTAAATATCAACATCGGAGGAAAAGAAATACATTCTATTGATGAGCTGAATGCACAGGTAAAAAGTATGCAGGATATTATAAGAAAATATAATAACCCGGTTGAAATTGATAAAGCCGTTCATTATAAAAATTAAATCATTTTAAAATAATAACTATATTTGCCTCATAAAAGGAAATGGTGCTCTTCCTTACCCAACCGCTTTACAGAAGCTGATGACGCCTGATTAAGAGATTATTAACCAATAACTTATCAGGATTATTATGTCAGAAAATCAAAGAACAATACGCAGAAAAACAACTTTTCATACCCGGTTTTTCTTCAGGAAATATCCGGCATTCCCGTATATTTTAAAATGGCTGTGCATCAGTATCATCATCGGAGCATTGGCAGGCACTGCTTCTGCAGGGTTCCTTACATCTCTGGAATGGGCGACCAACTTTAGGGAAAATCATCTATGGCTGATTGCTTTGCTTCCTGCTGCCGGGTTTCTTATCGGACTTTTATACCATCATTTCGGAAAAGATGTGGAAGCTGGAAATAATCTGCTCATCAGCAATATCCATGACCCGAAAGAGATTATTCCATTTAAAATGGCCCCTTTTGTCTACCTGGGAACTATAGTCACTCATCTTTTCGGGGGTTCGGCAGGCCGTGAAGGTACAGCGCTCCAAATGGCAGGAGCTATTGCTGACCAGCTCAGCAAGCCTTTTAAGCTTGATAAAGAGGAAAGAAAAACATTGCTGATCGCGGCGGTTGCGGCCGGTTTCGGGTCGGTTTTCGGTACACCGCTGGCCGGTGCAGTTTTTGGACTTGAGGTTTTCCTGATCGGCAGGATACGTTACAATGCTATTTTTCCGGCATTTGCCTCAGCAGTTTTTGCAAATCTGGTTACCAGTCTCTGGAATGTAAAACATACCCACTATCACATAGATCTAGTTCCTAAATTAGAATTTTTACCTGTTTTATACAGTGTTCTGGCAGGAATTATTTTTGGGATCTGCGCGGCATCTTTCAGCAGAATTCTTCACTGGATGGGTTCCGTTTTGAAATCCAACATAAAATATCCACCACTTCGTCCGGTGATTGGCGGAATTATCATTGCGGTTGCCGTTTTTGTAATGGGAACAACCCGATATATCGGACTTGGTATTCCTGTGATCCTGGAGTCGTTTGAAAAACAGCTTCCCTTCTATGATTTTGCCTTAAAAATGATCTTTACCATTGTAACCCTTTCGGCAGGATTCAAGGGCGGCGAAGTCACTCCTTTATTTTTCATTGGGGCGACGCTCGGCAGCGCATTATCACTATTCATTCCTTTGCCATTCGGATTGCTTGCAGGAATGGGCTTTGTTGCTGTATTTGCTGGAGCCACCAATACGCCGCTCGCCTGTATGCTGATGGGCATTGAACTGTTCGGAACGGAAAGCGGGGTTTATATAGCTATTGCCTGTGTAGTTTCTTATCTCCTTTCCGGCCACAACAGCATTTATACAAAGCAAAGGATAGGAGAAGCAAAAAACAGAAGGTATGAAAGCGACCGGGACAGGTCTGTTTCGGATTTGTAACGGGGTACGAGTTTCGTGTTCTGGGTTTCGTGTTTCGGGTTACAAGGTGAGAAATATAGGTTCGGGATTTGGATGATGTGATTCAGTTTGAGATTAGAAAGTTTTAGAGTTTAAATAAAATACCAATTAAAATTTATCACATATATTTCTACTTAATCCTAATAGTTGTACCTTTTTAACCCGAAACCCAGAACTCGAAACTCGTAAACCATAAGCTACCACAATGTTTGACTACAGATTAAAAGTTTTTCATACAGCCGCCACCAGACTGAGTTTTACAAAAGCCTCTGAAGAACTTCACATTTCCCAGCCGGCAGTCACCAAGCATATTAAAGAAATTGAAAACCAACTGGGTACCAAACTGTTTGACAGGAAAGGAACTTCTGTACAGCTTACGCAAAGCGGAAAAATTTTGTACGAGTATGCAGAAAAGATCCGCAACATCTACCGTGACCTTGAATTTGAGATCAGCCAAGTGAATGAGCAGCATAAAGGAAAACTGATAATTGGAGCCAGCACCAGTGTTGCCCAGTATATTTTACCCGAAATTCTGGCCAAATTCAACTCTTATTACAAGGATATTAAAATTGAACTGATAACGCATAATACTGAAATTGTTTCCGAACTTCTGAAAGAGGGAAAAATTGACCTCGGAATTATTGAAGGCGAATCCCAGTCTTCTTTTTTCGATTATAAGATTTTCAGACCTGATGAAATCGTTCTCACGGCAAAAGCAGATCATGCGCTAGCGAATAAAACTTTAGCTCTGAAAGATCTTTATCATTTAAATCTGATCTTCCGCGAACAGGGTTCCGGTACGCAGGAATTTATCCAGAACCGTCTGAAGGAAAAAGGAATTAATATTGAAGATTTGAATACCATAATGCAGCTGGGAAGCAGCGAAAGCATTAAAAACTATCTTTTACATTCGGATTGCATGGCATTCCTGTCGATCAGCACCATTCTGAATGAACTGAAAAACAATACCCTAACCATCGTGGATATTAAAAACTTCAGCATTGAAAGAAATTTCCACTTTATTCTTCCCAAAGGAGATCAGTCTGAAATGATTAAGCTTTTCCTGAGGTTTGTGAGAAGTTAGGTCGCAGATAGTAGTCTGAAATTTACAAATGGTAAAATTCTTCATTTTATCACCTCCCCCATGTAACGCGAGAAATATAACCAAAAGTTATCCACCATAATAAAATACAATTTACTTTGTAATACTAATTTCCGGAATTTTGGAGTCTGATTTAAAACTTATTTATGAAAGACTTCATCCAAAATGAAACGATCCGAAAAATTATTTTTGTTATACTAGCTGTGGTATGCCTTACTCCATTCATATCTTCTCCAATAGCACTGCTTCTGGGCTTTGGCCTTGCTGTGCTCGTAGGAAATCCGTTTGAGCAACATCTTCACAAATATATTCATCTGCTGCTTCAGATTTCCATTGTAGGATTGGGTTTCGGACTTAAGCTAGATGAAGCATTGCAGGCAGGGAAAACCGGGTTCTTTTTAACGGTTGCAAGTATTGTAACGGTGATGATTCTCGGATATGTTTTAGGAAAAGTATTCAAACTTGAGAAAAAACTCGCTTATCTGATTTCGGCCGGAACCGCGATTTGCGGCGGAAGTGCCATTGCTGCCGTCTCTCCTATCATAAAGCCCGGTACAAAGGAAATTTCTTTAGGATTAGCCATTATTTTTACCCTGAATTCTATAGCCCTGTTTGTTTATCCGGCTATTGGACATCTGTTGCAGCTTTCACAGGAACAGTTCGGGCTGTGGTGCGCAGTTGGAATCCACGATACCAGTTCTGTGGTTGGGGCTGCCGGAAAGTACGGAAATGAGGCTTTAAAGATCGCTACAACCGTAAAATTAGCCCGCGCTTTATGGATCATCCCGGTTTCTGTGATCACTATGTTTATTTTTAAAAATAAAGAATCTAAGATTAAAATTCCATGGTTTATCGGCTGGTTTGTCCTGGCTATTTTAATGAATACCTATTTTCCTGTTTTTGATAGCTTCAGCAGTTCTGTAACGACGCTGGCCAAATCCGGATTAAATCTTACATTATTCTTTATTGGGACTACTCTTTCTGTTCAAACTTTAAAAACAATAGGGATCAAACCGCTGGCTGTAGCTGTTATTTTATGGATTACAATAAGTGCAGGAAGCCTTTTTTATATTATCAGTTAAGATTATTTTTAAGCTTATTCAAAGACAAAAACCTTTTGGAAGATCCAAAAGGCTTTTGCGTATTAAATGTGGAAATGTTTATTTCTTACTGAAATAAATCTTAAAACCGGCTTAATCAAGACAGTTATAAACCTGCGGGCATGCTATATACTGTACACAGTAATATGGTCCTGTAACGGAACCTGAGCAGCTGCATCCGCATTTAGATAAGTCAACAGGTCCGCTTACGCCTCCTGTAATGTTTTTAAGATCTTCTTTTTTTAGCTTTTTAGCATTTTTCATGTGATTTGATTTAGAGATTAAACAATATAGTTTAGTTACTTTTCAAAGTTAAACAAATATTAATTATTCGCAACATAATTAATTAAAATTTTAATAACACCTTGATTTAACTACTTTTATTATATTATAAACGTAAAACACAATCATAATATTTCTTAAACAGTTTTAATTATTCTGTAAATTCCAGATCTTTATCGTGGGTCTCCGAGATGGTAAGGGAAGAATAAAAGGCCAGCCCAAAAACGATAATTCCCACAATTGCCGCACTTATAATGACCGTGAAATTATTTTTTAACAGATCAAATGCCAGAATCATAACGGGAACAAGCCCTCTTACCATATTGGGTACTGTAGTAGTGGCCGTATTCCTGATATTGGTTCCGAATTGCTCTGCCGCCAGGGTTACGAACATGGCCCAATAACCGGTCCCCAGCCCCAGCCATACGCAGAAAATATAATATTTTGTTTCTGAATCGGTATTTCCGAACAGCATGATTGCCACTCCTATTATGGTAAAGAGCAGCATGTAAAAAATGGCCATTTTACGGGATTTAAGAGCATGGGAAATAAAACCGCTCATCAAATCACCGACAGAAATGCCTACATAAGCCCACATAATGGCTTTCCCGGGGTTGAGATCCCTGATTCCCAATTCAGGGGCAAATTGGTTGGCTAAAACAGCCAGAATGCCTATACAATACCATGTAGGCAATCCTACTGCTATACATTTAAGATATCTCACGAGGCGTTCTTTATTGGTAAAGAAGGAAAGAAAATTCCCTTTGGAGACACTTTTATGCTCCAGATTTTTATAAATTCCGGATTCTGAAACACTTACCCTGAGAATCAGCAGCATGATTCCCATAACTCCGCCGATGATGTAGGAGATATTCCACCCACCGGCCAGTTCTACGGTAAGTTGTGCCACAACAGCTCCCATCAGTCCGAAACCTGCCACAACAGATGTCCCGATGGCTCTGAGATTCTTCGGCAGGCTTTCGGAAACGAGGGTAATTCCGGCTCCAAGCTCTCCGGCCAGCCCTATCCCTGCGATAAACCTTAATCCCGCGTATTGGTACACCAGATGCTCTTTTGGAAAATAAGGCAAAAATCCACAGGCAATATTGGCTAAGGAATATACTAAGATGGAACCGAAGAGTACAGATAATCTTCCTTTTTTATCTCCAAAAATTCCCCAGAAAACACCGCCGATAAGAAGGCCTACCATCTGGCAGTTAAGAATAAAGGTTCCATCGGTATCAGGATTCAGGCCTAAAGCCTTCAGGCTCGGAATTCTTACGATCCCGAATAAAAGGAGGTCATAAATGTCTACGAAATAGCCCAGGGCTGAAATAATAACGGGGATTGAAAAGATGTACTTCAGTTTTGAAGACAAGGATAGTTCTTGCATTTTTAAGTTTTGATAAAAATAAAAAACCTTTCAATTTCTTGAAAGGTTTTTATTAAATATCTTATTTGTTTCCATGTATTACCATCAAATCAATCTGTCAAAACATTATCAATATTACTTTGCATTATTTGAAGAATCAATTTTTCTTAAATAATCTTCTAATGGATACAAATCCATGGATTTTCTTCTAGAATTTACATTTGCAGAATCAATAAGGTTTTCTATAAAGGCTGTTCCGTTTTCTCTTATTGAATATTGTGTTCCGTAGATTTGTTTTCTATTATTTAATAATTCAACTCTATCAATGAGGTATGCTGCTTGTCCTTTTTCAGCGTTCCCTTTTTTAGCAGCTTCTTTTAATATAGGTAGATATTTTTCCATTGTTTCCAGTCTATAAGCATGTTGAATTACTAAGAACAAAGCTAAATTAGCATCGTGCCCAATC
The DNA here is from genome assembly GCF_900129755.1 of Chryseobacterium oranimense. GTDB lineage: Bacteria > Bacteroidota > Bacteroidia > Flavobacteriales > Weeksellaceae > Chryseobacterium > Chryseobacterium oranimense. The sequence goes on along the minus strand of NZ_FQWT01000004.1, from coordinate 244,521 downwards.
TTATTTTCTCCTAACCATCCTAAACTGTCAATAATTTTAGTTACTATTTCTAAGTTTTCTTTATCCAATGATCCCTGTTTTTGCCAATCAATAATAGCTTTCTGCCTATACTTCTGATCATTTTCTAAAACCTTTTCCAAAGTTTTTCTTACTTCAGAATATGAATCTTTTTTTTCTGCTTTCTTACATTCAAAAAAAACAAGAATCAGCAAAATGTATTTTAGTTTTGTTTTCATTACTAAACATGATTATAACAAAACTAGGAAAAAAACATTTATCTTCAATGGTTGGGCCAGAACTTCATCAAGATAAACAATTGAATAACAAATATTTAATTAATATAAGTTGTCAAAAAAGTTACTATCAAAGATTCATAAAATAAAAAACCTTTCAATTTCTTGAAAGGTTTTTATTAAATATCTTGATCGTGTTATTATCTTGCAATATTCACGGCTCTTGTTTCTCTGATTACCGTTACTTTTACCTGCCCCGGATAAGTCAGTTCATTCTGGATCTTTTCAGAGATGTCATAAGACAGCTGATTGGCTACCTCATCATTTACTTTCCCGCTTTCTACCATTACCCTCAGCTCTCTACCGGCCTGGATTGCATATGCGCTTGATACTCCGTCGAAGCTTAATGCTGCAGATTCAAGGTCTTTCAGTCTCTGGATGTATGATTCAAGTACCTGTCTTCTTGCTCCCGGTCTTGCTCCTGAGATCGCATCGGCTACCTGGATGATCGGTGATAATAATGACTTCATTTCAATTTCGTCGTGGTGAGCTCCGATGGCATTAACCACTTCTGCATTTTCACCATATTTTTCAGCCCACTGCATTCCTAATAAAGCGTGAGGAAGTTCTGATTCCTGCTCAGGAACTTTACCGATATCATGTAAAAGTCCTGCTCTTTTAGCTAGCTTTACATTAAGTCCTAATTCAGCGGCCATTGTCGCGGCAATATTCGCAACTTCTCTTGAATGCTGTAAAAGGTTCTGTCCGTAAGAAGAACGGTACTTCATTCTACCTACAATTTTGATCAGTTCAGGGTGCAGTCCGTGGATTCCAAGATCAATGATAGTTCTTTTTCCTACTTCAATGATCTCTTCTTCGATCTGTTTTCTTGTCTTTTCTACTACTTCTTCAATTCTTGCCGGGTGGATTCTTCCATCGGTTACCAGTCTGTGAAGGGATAATCTTGCAATTTCTCTTCTCACCGGGTCAAAACATGAAAGAAGGATCGCTTCAGGGGTATCATCAACAATGATTTCTACTCCGGTCACCGCTTCTAAAGCACGGATATTTCTACCTTCTCTACCAATGATTCTTCCTTTTACCTCATCAGATTCAATATTGAAAACAGATACTGAGTTTTCGATAGCCTGTTCTGTTCCGATTCTCTGGATGGTCTGGATAACGATTTTTCTTGCTTCGTTTTTAGCATTAAGCTGCGCTTCTTCCATGATCCCCTGAACGTGTGCCTGGGCTCTTGTTTTTGCTTCTGCCTTCATGGTTTCCACCAATTCTGCTTTTGCTTCTTCTGCCGTATAGTTAGCAATTTTCTCCAGGATTTCTACTTTTTTGGCGGTAGCTACATCCAGCTCCTGCTGCTTTCTTTCTAAGATTTCGTTTTTCTTAGCGTAATCTGCAATCTGCTTGTCAAGGTCTTTTTCAAGTTTTCCGGTCTTGCTAAGCTCGTCATTAAGCTTGTGTTCCTTGTCTTTGATTCTTTTTTCGATCTCCTGCATTTTTTTCTCACGGGACTGGATGTCCGCATCATGCTGAGATTTCAGTTCCAAAAATTTTTCTTTGGCCTGCAGATTCTTTTCTTTCTTTATGGATTCAGCTTGAACATTTGCTTTTTCTATAAGGTTTTCGGCATTTTTCTTTGCATCATCTACAATAAATTTTGCTTTGGTATTGAGTGAGCTCTTAGAGAAAAGAATCCCTATCACTGCACCTACAACTAAGCAAATAATGCCGACTATAATGGCTGTTGTCATAATATATATTGAGTTTTAATTGTCTTACACTTATCTAAATAAAAAAAACCTACAACAATTCAGGGATTGAGAGTAAACTCCTAATCAACACGATTTGAACTAAGTTCCACTGTCTGTAATCCGGGAGACCCGGCACGCCATTCAGCGGACATTCGTTCGGTAATTGTTTAGCGTTGAGTTTACCTTAAATGTGTTAGAATTATTGTAGGCAGTCTTATGGGAAAAAAATCTATTTCCCAGTTTCATTCAACAACTGATTAATTTTCACTAATCTTTCGTTGGTAGAATTTATATTTTTTTCGTAGTTAAGAGAAACCACTTCAGCATTAGTTCCCAGTTTAAGGGCACACATAGCCAAAGCATCCTGTTTGTCTCTTACATCGAAGTTCTGTTCAAAATCTTTAATCATATTTTCAATCTGCTTTCCTACTTTACGCAGAGTCTCTTCCTCTGCGGCCGGTACGTTCAGCGGATATACCCTTCCTGCAATGTTGATGGTTATTCTTCTTACATCCATTATAATCCACTGTTTTGAAGCTGTGCAATACAGAAATCAATTTCTTTCACCAATCTGTTGATATGGTTTTTCATTAATCTGTTGTGTTCAGGATTCCCTGATATTGCTGAATAAAGTTTTATATTTTTTTGTTCTTCTGCTAATACCTGATTTTTTCTTCTTTCCTCATCATATTTCTTCTTCAGATCTTCATGCTCAACCGTTAATTCAGATAATGTCTCAGTAAGATTTTTATAGTTCTTTTGTAAAAGCAAAATCTTTTTCTCTAATTCTGAAAAATTATTTTCTAAATCTTGAAGCATTTCAGGTTTTCTATATTCTAACTAATAGCAAAAGTAAAAAAATAATAACAGTAACAAAAATAAAAGTCCCTATATTTTGATCAGGTACGAAAAAAAGGAGATGCATAAGCACCTCCTTCCGTATTTTTTGCTGTATTATTTTACTTATTCAAATTTAAGGACAAACATTACCGCTCTTGTCTGAAGGGTAGACATCGCTGTTGCCCAGTACGGAGGTGTAGTTGCATTATCCGCTACTTTCTCGTTGTTCATGAAGAACGTTCCTCTGATAGCCGGAGTAAGTTTAAATTTATTGAAATAAAACTGGATTCCCATTTCGGCCGACCATGCAAAATTATGCGTGGTAGATCTGAAAACCTGCTGCATGTTGTCATCTTCAGAATCTGAATTGGACTGAAGGTTTACCACATAGTTCACCCCTGCTGCAATGTATGGTCTGGAGTTGTACCATCTGTTACCATGAAGTTCCAACAATACAGGAACATCCACGAGTGTAGATTTGATATCTCTTGTTTTATCTTTATCTGTTAACGGGATTGGAGTAAAAGGAGGATTCGTCAATGTTCCGGCAGCATACTGGTCATTGGACTGGGTATTGAAAATCAACTGTCTCTGAGCAAATTGCAAGCCTGGTTCCAATCTTAAATCCAGATAGTCATTCAGTCTCCATTTGGCGATCAATCCGGCCCCGAAGCTGTAGCTTTCTTTGGATTTAACAAGATTCTGATTGCCTTCTGAACCGTATCTCGGATGAAGGACGATACGGTAGTCCAGCCTGTTGCCGTTCAAATAAAAACCCCAACTGAATTTCTGCTCGTCAAAGTCTTCCAACTTATCCATTCTGTTTCGGGTTCTGAATTGTGCATCTGCAAAAACTGCAATATTGACTGAGGCTAAAACCAGTGCTCTTAATAGAAATTTATTCATAGGTTACTTTGTTGCTTTATAAATTGTGGCTATACCTAAACTTAGCTTTTTATATTCTACGTTCTTAAATCCTGTATCTAAAAGAATTTGCTTCATCTTCTCCCCGAAAGGAAAAGCATTTACAGAATCCGGAAGGTATGTATATGCCCTATTATCTTTGGAAACCAGTCTGCCGATGGCAGGTAATATGTTTTTGAAGTAAAACATATAAAATGGACCTAAGAACCCCTCAACCTTTGAAAACTCCAGTATATAAACACTCTTGTTATCTTTAACAACTCTTCTTAATTCTGCCAAACCTTTGGTAAGGTTTTCAAAATTCCTTACTCCAAATGCAACGGAAACCGCATCGAATCTATTGTCCTCGAAAGGTAAATTTTCTGCATCCCCTTTTTGCATGGAAATTTTGCCGTCTAATTTAAGTTTTTTTATTTTAATAACGCCAACATTCAGCATTTGTTGTGATAAATCTAAACCAATTACTTTTGCACCGGTTCCTTTTTCTATCGTGATTGCTAAATCTCCCGTTCCTGTAGCCACATCCAGCACTTCCTGCGGGTTGTCTTTTTTCATCATTTTCACCAGTGTATTTCTCCATAAAACATCAATTTTCATAGATAAAACATGATTCAGAAGGTCATACTTCGGTGCAATATTGTCGAACATATCCTCTACCTGGCTTTTTTTGGTAGCCTCGGAATTGTAGGGAGTAACTTTGGTAATATCTTTTGTCAAAACTTAAAACTTGTAATATTCTTTGTAATAATTTAGGAAATCCTGCTTTCTGAAGATCTTTGATCTTGATTCCACTTTCTGGATGTTCTTGATCACTTTATCGTAATCTTCATCTACATTATAATAAAAATCTTCGGTGTAAAGCTTATTGAAATGCCTTGCCCCTCCGAGATATTCTTTTCCGTCTATTGTGATCTTGTCAAGGGCCAAAAGTAGTGAATCTTTTTTAAGATTGTATCCATAATACTGATCATTAATATAATAATCCTGATGTGCGATGTTAATCAGCCCACGAATTTTATTCACTTCAAAGGCAGAATCATAGAGCATTTTCCTATTCTGGTCAAAAACCTTAATAGAATTTTTTCCCTTATTCAGGTCTATATGTACATACTGTCCCGCAGAAATAATTCCTTCGGAACCGTTATTGATCTTAAAATAATAAGTATTGGAAGTAGGGTTGTCTACGACAAAATAATTTTTCTTTGCTAAAAAAAAGAAGTAGATCCCAAAGGCGAGGATAAACACCACAGCTGCAATAAGTAAGCCTTTTAAGGACGAGTTGTTTTTCATACGATTGTAAAGTACAATTTTTGCAAATTTAATAATATTTTTAATTCTCCGTTATTAATATTAATTATTAACTTTGCATCTTTAAAAAATCATATAAACGAATGCCGAATACGATCATTATTGGTTCCGGGTCCTATATTCCTAACAGAGTTATTGGTAGAGATTATTTCATGGATTCTGAGTTCTACACTGAAGATGGAGTAAAGATTGAGAAACCTGCTGAAGAAACTATCGCGAAGTTTGTAGAAATCACAGAAATAGAAAACAGAAGATTTATTGAAGACGATCTTTCCAACTCGAAGATTGGCTTTGAAGCTGCAAAAGCAGCCCTTGAGGACGCTCAAGTAGATGGAGAAGAGCTGGATTATATTATTTACGCCAGCAACTTCGGTGAAGTTACCCAAAACGGATATGCTGATTTCATGCCTACTATGGCGGCAAGAGTAAAAAACAAACTGGGTATTAAAAACAGAAAGTGCGTTACCTACGATATGCTTTTCGGATGCCCGGGATGGGTGGAAGCGATGATTCTGGCCGATAATCTAATCAAAGCCAAAGTCGCAAAAACCATACTTGTCATTGGAGGAGAAACCCTGAGCCGCGTTACAGACCCGCATGACAGAAACAGAATGATCTTTGCAGACGGTGCAGGCGCTGTAGTGGTAAAAGCTACGGATGATGAAAATGTAGGAATTATTGCCCACAATACAATCTGTGACAACGGCCCGGAATTAAATTACCTGGCTAACGGCCCTTCCATCAACAAAGATGCAGACCAGACACGTTTATTCGTCAGAATGCAGGGAAGAAAAATTTATGAATACGCCCTGAAAAATGTCCCTGTAGCCATCAAAGAAACTATTGATGAGGCCGGGCTTTCCCTTGAAGATATCGACAAGATCCTGATTCACCAGGCCAATGCAAAAATGGATTATGCCATGATTGAAAGACTTCACAAGCTGTATGATGTGAAAGAATACGACCATGCCATCTCCCCTATGACCATCCAGGACTTTGGAAATACTTCTGTAGCAACCATTCCTACCATGTATGATTTAATAATTAAAGGAAAAATGGAAGGTCAAACGTTTAAAGATAAAGGTAACATTGTGATGACTTCGGTAGGTGCCGGAATGAACATCAATGCTATCGTTTACAGATTTCCTTAAACATATTTAATTAATAAAAAAATATAAAGCACAGGGAAACTATTCTTTGTGCTTTTTTAAATTATCATGCAAAGAAATTTTTTAATCATTGCCTCCGTCTTCCTGTTCCTTGAGGTCTATATCTATCAGGCTATAAGAACATTAACTGATAATTTCTGGATCAGACTGGGATACTGGATCGTCTCACTGGCTGTTTATGGCATCTTTGCCTATGAAATTACCCAATTCCAGAAATCAGACAGAAGTACAGTCAGATTCCAGATCTTGATTTCATTATTTCTGATCTTTATTCTGCCTAAAATTTTTGTAGTCCTGTTTTTGCTGATTGATGACATCTTCAGAACCGGCGGATACCTGATAGGATTAACCCAATCCAAGGAGAACTTCTTCCCAGAAAGAAGAAAGTTCCTGAGTCTTGTAGGTTTAGGTCTTGGCGGTGTCCTTTCGGCCCTTTTCATCGACGGAATTACGTTCGGGAAGTACAGGCATACGGTAAGAAAAATAAAGATAAAAATCCCGGGACTCTCAAAAAGCTTCGAGGGTTATAAAGTGATCCAGATTTCTGATGTGCACAGCGGTAGTTTTTCCGATCCGTCCAAACTGCAGCATGCAATTGATCTGATTAATGAGCAGGATCCGGATCTTGTCCTTTTTACCGGGGATATGGTGAATAATGTTTCGGAAGAATTCAAACCTTTTATTCCTTTATTTTCAAAAATCAAAGCAAAAGACGGAAAGTTTGCAGTCCTTGGAAACCACGATTACGGAGATTACGTAACATGGACTTCTGCCGATGCCAAGAAGAAGAATCTTGATGCGCTTATCGAATACGAAAGACAGGCCGGTTTTGACATGCTGAGAAACGAGAACAGGGTAATAGACCGTAACGGAGAAAAACTTTACATTCTCGGGGTTGAAAACTGGGGACTAAAACCTTTCCCTCAATTCGGTAAAATTGATGATGCTTTAAAAGGAGTGCCGGAATCCGCTCCGAAAATTCTGATGAGCCATGACCCTACGCATTTTGATTATGTGGTCAAAAAACACCCAGGAAACATTTATTTAACCCTTTCAGGACATACTCATGGTATGCAGTTCGGCTTAGATCTGAAAAACATCAAATGGTCTCCGGTACAGTACCGTTATCCAAAATGGGCCGATCTGTATGAAAGTGAAGGGAAAATGCTGTATGTAAACAGAGGATTTGGAGTTCTGGGTTATCCGGGGAGAGTTGGAGTTTTGCCGGAAATAACACTTTTTGAGCTGTCTTAATTAGTCTCTCGCAGATTTAGCAGATTAAGCAGATGATTATGGATATTATGATGTATAATTACGGATGACAAGCTCAGCCAATATTCTTATATCTTAATTATATAAAACATAATTGTACGCAAACATCTGCTTAATCTGCTAAATCTGCGAGAGCATAAAATTCCGCGAAAAAGAAATTAAAAAATATAATCCTTCATACGCGAAGTAGCCATATCGTTCTCATCGATCCAAGTAAGAAGTGCTTCCAGCTTATCCTCCATTTTTTTACCCGAAAACAGGCTTCTGTAAAACGGAATGTCAAATTTATACTTTTTAAAGTCGGTGAACTGCCAGGAATTAAGATAGATCAGGACAAAATCATCCTTCTTCAGAGTTTCGAAAACCATATTCTGGTAATACTTCATCGGCAGGATCTGAAATACAAAATCATTATACGGCAGCTGGCTGTATGGGGAGATGCTTTCAGGCACAATACTCAGTCCGTCCTCTTCAATAATTTCCGTATCTCTTTTCAGCCTTTTGAACGGGAAAAGAATATCTGCATTATCGATATTGGAAACATAATTGAACTCCAAAGATTTCAGATTTTCCTGAGGCAGTTTAACATCTTTCTGCCTGATTCCCCTGATCTGTTTTTCTAAAAGATCCTGGATATTTTTCTTGACATTTTCAATTTCCTGCAGATTGGAACTCTTATTATAAAAAGCAATTTCATGCCCTTTGGATGAAATTGCTTTTATTAAATTCTGCAGCTTTTCTGCGATGGAAATCTCCACAAAAAAACTGGCTTTAATATCATGAATATCTAAAATCCGCAGAATAGCTTTTGTATTGTCTTCTGCAATTTTCAGTCTTCCCACATCCGAAATTTCCGAACTCTTTTTTGCCTCAGCTTCAATATTTAAGATGTTAAAAGTCAATAAAATCATTTAAATTAAATTTTAGATAATATTCATAAATAATTAAAAATCAAATGTTAAATAAATTTTTATTTAAACATTAACTTTAACTGATTAATTTTTGTTCAATTTCACTCTGAGATTCTTAATCATGTCTTTTGTCATTTCAGAAATTCCGAAATCATAAGTAAGTCCCCAGTCTTTTTTCGCAACGGAATCGTCAATAGATGCCGGCCATGAATCTGCAATTGCCTGTCTGAAATCCGGCTGGTAATCGATCGAAAAATCCGGTATTTCTTTCTTGATTTCTTCTGCCAGTTCTTTAGGGGTAAATGACATTCCACCCAAATTATAAGAAGAACGAACGGTAAGACTTTCTTTCGGAGCTTCCATTAATTTCAAAGTAGCATTAATAGCATCATCCATATACAACATAGGCATTCCGGTGTCTTCAGAAATGAAGCTCGTATATTTCCCCTCTTCTATCGCTTCATAAAAAATCTCTACGGCATAATCGGTAGTACCACCACCCGCAGGAGTCTTCCATGAAATAAGTCCAGGATATCTGATACTTCTTACATCTACTCCATATTTATCAAAATAATATTCACACCATTTTTCTCCGGCCATTTTAGAGATCCCATATACGGTAGTAGGATTCAAAACAACATCCTGCCCAACATTCTGTTTTGGAATTCCTTTCCCAAATACAGCAATCGAACTCGGCCAGAAGATCTTTTTAAGAAGTCCTTCCTTTGCCATTTCGCAAAAATGAAGAAGAGGTTCCAGATTCAGTTTCCAGGCGAAAATTGGCTGCTTTTCTGAAGTTCCGGACAAAAGAGAAGCCAGGTGATACACTGTAGTGATCTCGTAATCCTTGATTACCTGTCTTACCAGCTGCGTATTGGTAACATCCATTCTTTCGTAATGTCCTGCGGCAGTAATTCCTTTTTGCCACCTGTCCAGTCCTGATGCTACAACGTTGTCAGCTCCGTGAATTTCAACAAGCCTGTTTGTCAGTTCGGTGCCGATCTGTCCCAAAGCACCTGTAATGAGTATTCTTTCCGTATAGGATTCCATTTTACATATTTTTTAGAATTGTACAAAAGTAAAAAAATCATACCATCCAAAATAAAAAAGGTATGCAAAAACATACCTTTTTCATTATCCCTTAAAAGAAGCCTTTAAAAGCTCAGGTTGACCCTGGCAAAAAGAAATCTTCCGTTCATTCCGAACTGTGATGTGTTTCTTGAATACACAAACTGATTCTGGTTGGTAAGATCTACAGGCGCAGCATTAGCAACATACACCAGATTTCCGGAACTGTCCAGAGCTGGTGTTTTCACAATAGCTGGTCCGTAATTTTTATCCGGATAAACATCAAACAAGTTATTTGCCCCGATAGTCAGCCTGAACTGGTTGCTGAATTTATAACCTACAGACAGATCGGTAATCACCTTACCTCCCCATACAGGATGCTCTGTGGCAACAGCCTGCCCGTTGATAATCTCACCACTTATAATACCATCTCCGTTAGCATCCATCGCATTCGGGTCAGTAACTTTTCCGAAATATACGTTTCTGAGAAGCACATTGAACCTGCTGATCTCAAAAGAGTTATTAAGAGAAGCCTTAAATCTCGGAACAGCCTCCTGCAGGTAAATCCTGCTGGATTCAGAGTAATACCTGTTGATCTGCCCGGCATTAATCAAAGCATCCGAACCATGAATCTCTCCTACTCTGTTAGTTTTGGACACAGTTACTGCGAGGTCAGAGTTCAATGAAAACTTTTCGGAAAATCTTCCTCTGTGGGAAATCACGCCTTCCAGTCCTTTAGTCTGGGTATCAATGGCATTAGCGAAAAATGTCGCTGCATTGGCATTAGCCTGATCAAATAGAACCTGCAGATTTTTCTGCGGGCTTCCGTCAGGAAAAGTTCCGGATGGCCTTGAAAACTGATCGGTAAGAACCACTCTGTTTTTAATTTTAATATAATACCCGTCAACCGTAAAGGTAAGGTTGGCTTGAGGAATTTTGGCAGTAAACCCGGCTGAATAACTTGTTGATTCTTCCTGTTTTAACTGTGGAATACCCAGGAGCCTGGCCGCTTCCGAATCATTTGAAAACGTACCCACTTCAAACGCAGTACCGCCAACAAACTGAGTCGCAGTAGCATTGAAATAAATCTGCTGCAAAGAAGGTGCTCTGAAGCCTGTAGAATGAGCTGCTCTTAAATTAATCTGATCCGTCAGTTTATATCTTGTTGCAATTTTATAATTGAACGTAGATCCAAAATCTGAATAGTTTTCATAGCGCAAAGCCGCACTCAAAAGCCACTTATCCGTAACATCCAGTTCGGTATCCACATAAGCTGCGACAGACTGCCTTCCTTTATTTAAAGCATTTTCAGGCCTGAAACCTGGAAATACCTGTGCTCCACCCGGTCTGGTTGCCCCAAAGAAGTCGGTTGGTTTTAAAGAAGCATCAGTTGTTGGTGTCTGAATCCTTCCGTTGATATCATAAAGTGCCCATGATGCCTCTTCTCCATTTTTTATCTTATACCGTTCAAACCTTGCTTCCGCTCCGAAAGCTATGTTAAAGCCTTTCAGCCAGTCAACTTTTGTATCAAAGTCTGCATTGATGGTATTCTGCATAAAGCTTAATCCTCCGGCATCAAATTCCGTTTTACCAGGGTAAGACATGGATGCATTGGCAGTATTTTTAATGGTATAATCGAAGGTATTCTGACCGAAAGTATTACTGATGTCATAATTGATATTTCCCAATTTTCCTTTAAATCCACCTGCAAAAGAAAGATCAATCACATCAGAGGCTATTTCAGGCAAAAAGCCATTCGGGTATAATGAAGTGGAAGTCCTGTTCTGGTTGGGTCTTCTGAAAAAGCCTGCTGCATTACCGTCTCTGTAAGAAATTCCCCCAAAGGCATATCCCTTCACTGATGGAGAAAGATCAAATTCCGAATTCATAAAAAACTGGCCGGATGTCAGTTTCGACTGCCCTACCCGCATATTAAAATCATCTCTTGTTAATTTCCTGTAAGCCAGTTCATTTTCAGTTACATTAACTTTCAACAGGTTCTGCAATTGAGTAATTGTGTTAGCAGACTGAATATCAGCTTGCTGCTGGGCTGTAAAATAGCCGACCTGCGGAGCAAACTGATGGATATAATCTATGATCTGCTGTGTATTTGGAGTATTGCTGATATTACCAAAAAGCGAAGAAATATTTACTCCGTTTTCCAATGCTCTCTGCTCAATAGCATTATAGGCATTAAAAATATCTCCGGTAGCAGCCATAGCTCTTCTGGTATCATCTCGGCTTAATAAACTTGCCGTGAAATTGATAAATCCGCCTGTTCCGAGTTTAGTACCATAATTAAGATCTACCTGATATTTTCCGCCGTCCCAGCCTCCATGATGGTCATTCGATCCTTTTGAATTAAAAGCTCCCGCTGTAACAGCTGCTGTAAAAGCATTGGTATTTTTCTTCATAATGACGTTGATAACCCCTGCAATGGCATCAGAACCATATTGTGCAGAAGCTCCGTCTCTCAACACCTCTAATCTTTCAATAGCAAATGCGGGAATCGCATTGAGATCGGTGCCTACTGATCCTCTGCCCGGTGAACCATTGATGTTGACCAGAGAAGAGGTATGCCTTCTTTTTCCATTGAGAAGAACCAATACCTGGTCAGGTCCGAGTCCTCTTAATTGAGCTGGGTCCACATGGTCTGTTCCATCGGCTACAGTTGTTGAGTTAGAAGTAAAAGAAGGCGCCGCATAATTCAAAATCTGATTGAGATCCATCTGCGGACTTAAAACCGATTGAGATCCAATATTAATAACATCTACAGGAACGGGAGTATCGGTAGCAACCCTGGCTTTATTTCTTGAGCCGATGGAGATCTTTACTTCATCTACCTGATTTGTCTTTATAGAATCGTTGGTTTGGGCACTGGCATTTGCTGAAATAAAAAACAATACTCCAAGCAAAGCAATTTTCTGGTAATTTTTTATCATATGGTTCGTTTTATCAAAAATAACAATTAAATCAGTAAAAAACTAAATTTAATTCAATAAAACAATTCATTTAATGAAAATAAATAAAATAATATTAATAAATCAAACAAATTAATCAATGTGATTTATTTTTTACATACAAATAAATAATTTAATGGATAATTTATTTTCCGATGATTTTTACAGATATAAACTCCTGTTAAAGACTTATAATTTCTTCAAAAATTCTCTACTTTTGTTTTCAAACAAAATCATATGAAGAAGTTTTTAATTGCAGCAATATTGTTGGCAGGTAATGTATATTGGGCTCAGTATACCGATTTCAACATTATAAAAGAGGTAAAAGTCAAGAATAAAGGTGTAGTGGTTTCTGCCCATCCTCTTGCAAGCCAGGCAGGAGCGGATATCATGAAGATGGGAGGAAACGCTTATGATGCTATTGTAGCAACACAATATGCCCTTGCTGTAGTTTACCCTCAGGCTGGAAATATCGGTGGCGGCGGCTTTCTGGTCGGTGTGAAAAACAATGGTGAAAAATTCACCCTGGACTACAGAGAAACAGCTCCCAAAAAAGCTTCCAGAGATATGTATGTTGACAAATCCGGAAAAGCCAATACAGACTTGTCCCAAAACGGAAGACTCGCAGTAGGAATCCCCGGAAGTATAGCCGGATTTTTTGCGACTTTAAAATACTGTAAGCTCCCGATGGACAAAATCATCCAGCCAGCTATTGATCTGGCGGAAAAAGGGTTTACCATCACGGAAATGGAGGCCAATATGCTGAATACCCACAAAGAAAACTTTTTAAAACACAATAAATCTTCTATCGCTTTTGTAAAAGACAATCCATGGAAAGCCGGTGATCTTCTGGTTCAGAAAGAATTGGCTGCCACGCTGAGATTAATTCAGAAGCTGGGTGCAAAAGGTTTCTATGAAGGAAAAACGGCTGAGCTTATGGTTTCCGAAATGAAGAAAGGTAACGGAATCATTACTTTGGAAGATCTTAAAAACTACAAAACAGCAGAAAGGAAACCTTTAGAATTTGATTATAAAGGAAACCGCGTAGTCACAATGCCTCTTCCTTCGAGTGGTGGTGTACTGCTTGCCCAGATGCTGACAATGGCCGGTTACGAAAACCTTGAAAAATATCAGCAGAACTCAACAGAAGCTGTTCAGATCATGACGGAAGCCGAAAGAAGGGCTTATGCAGACAGAGCAGAATACATGGGCGACCCCGATTTCATTGAGGATAAAACCGCTTACCTGACTTCTGATGCTTATTTAAAAAACAGATGGAAAAGCTTCAGCTTCAGTAAAGCTACTCCAAGCTCAGAAGTGGGAAAAATCATCGAACAGCCAAAAGAATCGATACAGACCACACATATTTCCGTTATTGACAAAGACGGAAATGCAGCTTCTGTAACGACCACCCTTAACGGATACTATGGAAGTAAAGTCGTGGTTTCCGGAGCAGGATTCTTCTTGAATAATGAAATGGACGACTTCTCCATCAAACCCGGTGTCCCGAATATGTTTGGAGCCGTAGGCGGAGAGGCCAATTCCATACAGCCTAATAAAAGAATGCTTTCTTCAATGACTCCTACTATCCTGCTTAAAAACGGAAAACCTTACATGGTAGTGGGAACACCGGGAGGGACCACTATTCCTACTTCCGTTTATCAGTCTATTGTGAATGTGGTAGATTTTAAACTGAATGCGAACATTTCTGTGAATGCCCCAAAGTTTCATCACCAGTGGCTGCCTGAGAAAATTACGGTAGAAAACAATTTTCCTGAAAGCACGATTGAAGCCCTTAAAAGCAAAAATTATGTAATCGAAAAAATAAAATACATCGGAAAAACTGAACTGATCCTGATGGATGACAATGGAAACATCCATGCTGTGGCAGATGGCCGCGGGGATGATTCGGTTGCTGTGGAATAATTATAATCAGGATTCGATTTATCAGTTCTAGCATATATGCTTCGACTCCGCCCAGCATGACAGTTTACAAACTCTAGACTTACTTATTAGAGATGTCATGCTGAGCGGAGTCGAAGCATTTTTTATATAACCTTTCAGAATTTCAAGCTTCAGCTTTACTCTTTTCCTTCAAAAAAACTCCCGGGATTATTTCAACTGACTTTTGTCATGTTTAAGATAAAAATTCTTAATTTTCCGCATCCAAAATAAAAAGAATCCTTTGAAAGCGAAACAAATTCATCAACAGCTTTATTTTCAAGTCATTATTGCTATAGCAGCAGGTATACTTTTAGGCAGATTTTATCCTGAACTGGGCGAAAAAATGAAACCACTGGGTGATGGGTTCATCAAGCTGGTGAAAATGATTATAGCCCCAGTGATATTCATCACTTTAACACTTGGAATCGCGCACATGACTGACCTTAAAAAAGTCGGACGGATTGCCGTAAAAGCTATGATCTATTTCTTTACCTTTTCAACCTTAGCGCTGATCATCGGACTGATTGTCGGAAACCTTTTACAACCGGGACACGGTTTAAACGTTGATCCTGCTACCCTGTCCGGAGATGTTTCGCAGTACCAGCAAAAAGCCCACGATACTACGCTGACCGGTTTTATCATGAATATTATTCCTGACACTCTTTTTAGCCCGCTGGTTGGTGAAAACATACTTCAGGTATTGCTTGTTGCCATTTTAATGGGTGTTGCACTGGTTTTGACCAAAGAGAAAAGCCAGAAAGTAACGGATTTTTTACAGGATTTATCGACTCCGGTTTTCAAAATTGTCCACCTGCTGATGAAGCTGGCCCCGATCGGAGCTTTTGGCGCCATGGCATTCACCATTGGAAAATATGGTCTTCATTCGGTACTGAATCTTATATATCTAGTGGGAACATTTTATATTACTTCTATTCTTTTTGTCGTATTGGTTTTGGGTGCCGTAGCCTGGTATAACGGGTTCAATATTTTTAAGCTGATGTTTTACCTGAAAGAAGAACTGCTGTTGGTTTTAGGAACCAGCTCTTCTGAATCGGCACTTCCGGGGATTATGGAAAAACTGGAAAAAGCAGGCTGCTCAAGAGCTATTGTAGGTCTTGTAGTTCCTACAGGATATTCTTTTAACCTGGATGGAACTAATATTTATATGACGCTGGCTTCTCTTTTTATCGCTCAGGCCCTGAATATTCATCTTCCGCTGGAAAAACAATTAATGCTGCTTTTGGTAGCTATGCTCAGCTCAAAAGGTGCTGCGGGAGTTACAGGAGCAGGATTTGTTACTCTGGCGGCAACTTTAGCCGTAGTTCCGGAAATTCCCATTGCAGGAATGACTTTGATCCTAGGAATTGATAAATTTATGAGTGAATGCAGAGCACTGACAAATGTTATTGGAAATTCTGTAGCAACAGTAGTAGTTGCCAACTGGGAAAAACAGCTGGATAAGACCCAGCTTCAGTACTGTCTTGATCATCCGACTGAAATAGAGAAAAAACTGGAAATTTAAAATCAATAAAAACACTTATAATCAAAACATAAATGGAAATAAAACTTCAACCTGTAGCAACAGTAAAAAATTCCAGGACGGAACCCATTGATGACAACTGGGAAACCATCATTGCAGAAATTGAACTGGCAGACCATATTCCTACGGAAGCATTTAACAGTATTTCAAGCTTTTCTCATCTGGAAATCATTTATTATTTTGACAAGGTAAAAAATGAGGATGTCGTTTTTTCAGGTCATCCGAGAGGAAATGTAAACTATCCGATAACAGGTATTTTCGGGCAGCGTAAAAAAGACAGACCGAACACCATAGGACTTGCAACGGTAGAATTACTGGAACACAATGGCAGAACCATCAAAGTAAAGTTTCTCGATGCTATTGACGGAACTCCGGTACTTGATATTAAACCTGTATTCAAGGAATTCCAGCCTAAAACAGGGATCAAACAGCCTGAATGGGTGGCGGATCTTATGAAAAACTACTGGAAATAGTCCGCAGAAAACTATATTAAAATATTTAAACTTGCCGGCTGTACTTTTACATGAACCGGTGATTTTATTTTATTAAACTCACCATCAAGATGCCAGTTTTTGGTATTTACTTTAAATGAAATTTCCGAAACGGGAAGATAGGTTACGTACTCATCATCTTTCAGCCTTTTAGTAAACATTCTGAAAGCGAAAAGTGCTGAATAGGTCAGCGGAAATTTTTTTACCAGCACCATATCGACCAATCCGTCACTTTTACTGGCATTCGGGGCAATGTAAGCATTGTTACCAAACTGGCGCGTATTGGCGATATTAAGCATCAGATACCGGCCGTTGTACTGCTGATAGGCTTCATCAAGGAATTTCACCTTGATAGGTTTGTAATTAAAAAACGTCTTCAGAGATACTTTGATGTAATTTTTGAATCCGCGGGTGGTTTTTTCGAATTCTTTAACAACTTTTCCGTCAAATCCTGTTCCTGAAACGTTGATAGATAATCTGCCGTTAACGGTAAAGGTATCAATCTTTCTGGAGGCTTTAGCTTTAATCTTGTTTAAAAGTTCATCCAGATTTTTGCTGAATTTGGTCTCATTGGAAAATCCATTCCCTGATCCAGCCGGAAAGATGGCCAGAATTTTATCTGTATTGATAAGATTTCTTGCTACCGTAGAGATGGTTCCATCTCCTCCGATGGCGACAAAGATATCAACATTGTCAAAATTTTCCCTGATAAAATCATCTGTCCCCGGAATAGATTCGGAGACATAATATAAAGGATTGCCCACTTTTTTTTTGAGCTCGTCAAGAAACGGCTGATAATTTTTTTTGGCCGAAAAGGGATTAATGATAAAAGCTGTTCTTTCCATTACCGCAAAAATAAAAAATGCTTCCACATCAGGAAGCATTAATTTACTTTATTTTCATTCTTTCTTTAAATTCTGTATTAAGAGTTCCTTTCAATTCTTCCCATGACACCGGAATTACAATATCTCCGGCAGCAAAAGCTGTAATTTCATAGGGACTGTAGTGGAAATAGAGGTTTTTCTGATCAAAATAGAAATTATCTGTAGCAGGAATCACTTCTACCAGCAGCATATCTGAATTTTTCACATCCCCTTCATTGTCACTTGTCCCACTGTGAATTGTATTGATATTCTTCATCAAAATACTTTCAAGCTTAGCTTTAGGCATTGAAGTAATGTCTTTAAGCTCTAATTTTTTATTCTTTTTAAGATCAAATACTCTTTCTGAAAACCCGTAATTATCGTGGGCACCTCCTTCATAAGAGCTCCAAAGATAGCTTATGTGCATATAATCATTTTCATTGGAAACCAGATTCATATGAGAATTGGTATACCAATCCTGTGCATAGGAGCCTGAAATCCAGTCTTTGCTGTCGTTTTTTACAGATTTGAAATACTTATTCTTATCGCTTTCCAGATAAGCCTGAAGTCCATTTTTAGAAAAATCCTTGATGCCTTTATTCTGGAAATAAATACTGTCCAACAGCTTTCTGTCTTTCAAAGCCGGAAAAACGAGCAGTTTGGAGGTAAAGCTTACCGTAAGTGAATCCGCAATTTTCGATGAATCGCTTACTTTCACAGAGTCTACAGTAAATTTTTCCGGCTGAGAAGCTTCTGTTTTATCGGCTACGGCTGTATTTTCTGTTTTTTTACAGGCTGAAAACGCAAGAAGTGAAGAAACAGCCAGAACGGCAATGGTATTTTTCATAATTATTTTTCCTATCCTAATGCAAAAACCATTCAAAAATGAATGGTTTTGCAAAATTATTCTGAAAGAATTGTTTTTTATGATTTTTTGACAAGGCTTATCACCTGATTTTCACTTTTTGAGGCAGTCTCCCAGATCTGCTTGAATGCAGGATAATATTCTTTAGGATAATCCGGGCTGGCGATTTTTGTGGTAGAAATGATTTCAAGCTTGTTCCCTTTCTGTTCGGCTATATAGCTGTATTCAATTTCTTTATCTTCTGTAACGATCCTTTTACTTTTAGGCATTGCTTCTATTACATAACCTTCCGGTATTTCCAGGGTTACTTTCTTCACTTTAGTAAATGAAGAAATAAAGTCGATCGGATATTTTCTTTCTTCAGCCTGGTCAAATTCATTGGAATTTTTGCTTAAAAACAACATCGGATTGATGATCATTTTCTTCCCTACTTTATCGATAAGGTTGTCTGAAGAGAATTTCATAGTACTTTCAAAATCTCCGTTATCCAGTATTTTCGATTCAATTCCTGTAAAGTCTATTGAAAAATTTTCTTTGTACTGCTTCTTATATTTTTCGGCATTCTCATCGTAGCTTTCTTTAACAAACATGGCATATGAACCGGTATCTTTATCGGAATAGGTTCCTGAAATACTGCCGTCTTCATTAATCTTCGCTTCTGTAGTGAGATAATTGTAGCTGGTGGTGGTATTTCCCATTTCCATCAGAGAAGCCTTTTCTTTAGCTATTAAAACACCATACTGGTTCCAGTCTCTTGGCGGAAGGTTATTCACAGATGCCTGTTTTGAAGTGGCATCATACATCATGAAGCCATCTTTCATTTTTACGACTGCAATCACAAAATTCATCCCGACTATACTGGGAGAAACCAGGTTAATCAAACCGTTGTCCACTGTGGAAATAACAAGTGGATCAGCTTTCAATCCAGCTTCCCTAAACATCATGACAAGGAAAAGATTAATTTCCGCTGCATTTCCTGTTTTGGTTTCTAAAAGTTTTTTTATTCCGTCTTCTGTATAAATCCCGCGGTCCTTGTTCCAGGTAAATGTATTTTTCACATAATTAAAAATAGCATCGGCTTTTTCAGCATCGGAATTTAAGCCTGAAATAACAGAGGTTACCTTTTCTTTAGCAAGCTTTGTTTTTTTCAGTTCTTCCCCAAAATCTTCATCTTTATAGAGCTTATCCTTGATTTCTTCCCAGGAAGAGGAGTACATTTTCAACTGTCCGAAATTAGTGGAATGAAGCTCGGCACTTATTTTCGTACGGAAATTTCTATCGTTTTTAACAAATTTCTCAGTTTTGAATCCTTTCAGGTTTTCGTATCCGAATCTATAGGTTTTAAACGGCATTCCATACATCGTTTTTTCTTCTACTACTCTGTACTTTGGACCAAGAGAACCTGTATAATTCACATTATAGGATATATGTGAAGGACTGTCCAGAACATATTCCGTGTAAAGAGAAGGCGCATCCGATTCTATCAGAATTTGGGGGACCGAGTATAGAAACGGAGATAAAACTTCGTACTGATATTCTATTACAGAACCATTTTTCACATTAGGGAAAGCAAACTTGGTTATGGTTGTATATTTACTTTCTTTACTTTTATATTTTGAGCTTTTATCTACTTTAGTAGGTACCGCAGTTCCATTTTCGAGATTATAAACGAAAGCTTTTACTTTGCTTAAAGTTTCTTCGTCATTACTGGAATTTCTATATAACGGAATCTCGAGATTCAACCAGTCTTCTGCTTTATCTTTATTATAGATCTTTACTCTGTAAAAAACATTTTTTCTAAGAGTTCCTGTAGCAGGATCTACATTAAAGTGTACCGATTTGTATAAAATTTCTGCAGGTGCGTTTTCATCCAATGTAGATTTTGTTTTAGACAGATCCGCATTGTCAAATTTAGGAGGATCCAGAAACTCATGCTTCTGGCCGTTTACAGAAATTATAATTCCGAAACAGAAGGCAGTTAATAGTATTTTTTTCATGGTTAAATTTTAGTCAGTAGTATTTTAGAGTTATCCATATTCAGGGTTTTCTTTCTGAAACTTACATAGTCATTGTATTTTTCTTTTGGAAATATCCCTTTGTTAATTTTAATAAACCGTGTTACTTTCAGTGATTCACCGTTTTTTACAAGAGTAAGCTTATAGGTTCCGAATTCGGAATTAATGGTAACATTTTCGGGAACCTCATCTATTTTATAATTTTTAGGAAGGACATAATCAATTTCGTACTCATCCTGGAAAGACTGCCCTATTTCAAACGGAAGCTCTCTGTTCTCGTCAGATTTATAGAAATTATTGCTAAAAATAGGTACAGCTCTGAAAAGTAAATTAGTCCCGGCGGTTTTGGAATAATTATTTGCTTTAAAATCTACATTGAATTTTATGACCGCATTGTCTTTATCATTAATAAGGTCTTTCATTTCAACCTTTTCAAAGTTAAGCACATCAAAACTCTTTTTTAGAGCATCAATTCTTTCTTTTGGTGATAAATAAGTATATACCAAATTATTATCGTATTGACTGCCGGTATAAGCAAACTGAATTTCTCCGTTTATACTGTTATCTTCCGTAATATTAACTTTAAGAATTTGCTTTTCTTTATTCTGCTCCGCAGGATATGATGGAGTATTGATAAGGTCAATCCCTTTTTTAGTTACAGCTAGAACGTTTCTGTCTGTAGTGCTGTAACTTAAATGATTATAAGCAATCTGCTGTGAGGTATTTTCCAACCAGATATTCCCTTTTTCTGTAGGCACCATAAGAATAGCATGGTTTCCTCCCATAGATGGAAAATCGGGATCAAAAGAAACCTGCGATGAGCTGGAATTGATCACACAATAATGAGATGGAATACCGGCTTCGTTCAATAAAGTTTTCATATAATTGGTAAGCCCTTTACAGTCGCCGTATCCTTTTTTCTGAACTTCATCGGGAAGCATCGGAAGCCAGCCTCCAATACCCAACCCTACAAATATATATCTGGTTTTCGACTGCATATACTGGTAAAGTTTTTTTACTTTTTCTTCTGTTGAGCCTTCTAATTTCAGTGCAGCTACCTCGGCCTTAATGGCTGGAGTAGACGCAGAAACAGGTTCTACAAGGTTAGCATAATACCAGGTTCCGAAATCGGTCCAGCTGTTTAAGGTTCCCTGTTTTCCTTCCAGATTGAACTTTGTTAAAGCAAAACTTACCTTTGGTAAAATTTTCACCGGTTGAGGCAGCATCTGAATATCGTCAATGGCCGGGACATTTTTATAAGAATACGTTTTTTCATTACCATTATCAACTGCAGTAACTTCAGCATAATTGTATTTTGATGGATAAGTTTTGGTCTTAAGATCGATTCCTGATTTATTGATTATTTTGTACTGAGCTTCTTCCAAAGATGTATTGGGTGCTGAAAATGGCACAAAACTAGGGATGAAAATGGTGTTTTCATCTGTAATCTGATAAGAGAAATCTATTGTGTAAGGATAATAGGCCGAAGTATAGGGTAAAGCCAAAACTCTGCTGTCTGAATAAAAAACTCCCTGATTATTATTGGCAAAATCTCCGAAATCAGACTTTGAAAAGCTTTTTACTTTTTTCCCCGATTCATCATAAATAGTCACTTTAACATCTGATATATTATCTCCTTTTTGATAAGGAATATAAATCTGGGCTTTAGAATCTCCGTCTTTATTTAAAACAGTAGTTACCGTATTATACTGGTATTTAATTTCATCAATCTTATTGATCTGAACGGTTGTAATGTCTTTTCTGATAACAACATTTGCATTTTTCTTTAAGTTTTCCGGAATAGCGGAAACCGGATAGGTTTGTGCGAAATATACAGAAGCCGTAGATAAAGCTCCCAAAAATAATATTTTTATCATTGCGATGTATTGTAGGATTGGTTATTGGTTTTTAATTATTATTTTTTTCTAAAGTAATTACCTGGTTTTCAGAATCGGATATTACTTTCCATATCTGTTTAAAGAAAGGATAATATTCTTTAGGATAATTCTGACTTGCAATATTCACTTTTGACGTAACTATCAATTTATTACCTGAAGTCTCAACTTTATACTCATAAGATATTTCCTTGTCATCAGTTGAAATTTTTTTCCCTTTCGGAAGACTTGAAACCTTATAGCCTTGTGGTATTTCCAACTCAATTTTCTTTTCTTTTTCAAAGGCAGAAATAAAATCGATCTGAAATTTCCTTTCATCAGTCTGATCGAATGGTTCATTCTTCTTATTCAGAAATAAAATTGGGTTGATAATTACTTTGCTTCCTACAATATCCATTAAAGTATTTCCTGAAAATTGCATGCGCGATTCAAAATCACCATTCTCAAGGAGTTTTGATTCCACTTCTTTAATATCTGCATTATACCCGGTAGTAAAAGATTGATTATATTTATCTTTATTAATATCAAATTCATCATAGGATTCTATAGCATACATTCCATTGTCTCTCTGCAGAAATGTTCCTTTTACAAGAGAGTTTTCCACATCAAGATTTGCTTTAATCACCTGTTCTTTCTTGCTGACATCTGTATTAGAATAGGAGAAACTTGTTCCCTTATTTTTTTCTATCAGTATTCCGAAATCATTCCAATCTCTTTGCGGAAGAATATTTGCTTTTGAACTAAATGATGTTGCATCATAAAAATAGACCTGTCCATCGATTTTTACTGATGCCAGTACAGTATTCAAATTTCCAAGACTGGGAGATACGATATTTAATATTCCATTATCTACTGTAGAGATCAGCAAAGGATTAGCTTCTATTCCTACGCTTCTTAAAAGCTTGATCAGGAAAAGATTAATTTCTGCACTGTTTCCTGATTTTGTTTTAAGAAGCTGTCTGAGGCTTTGCGAAGTTAAAATAGCATCTTTCCTATTCCACTTATAATTTTCTTTTACAAAACTGAAAATTTTATTTGCTTTTTCTAAAGAGTTATAACTGCCTCTTATCTTATCTGGGAGTATATCCCCGATATCACCTTTTAAGAAACCACCGAAATCATCATTATTATCAAGCCGTAATGCTACTTCGTTCCAATCTTTCACCTCAGAATAAATGAAATAATTTCCTTTGTATTTTTTTAGCTGCGGTTTTATTTTCCCCCGATAACGATCCATTTCCTTTACAAATTTCTCCTTCTGGAGAGGTTTCATATTTTCATAACCGAAACGGAATATATTGTATAATGCACCTAACCGGTCTTCTGTACTAGAAACAGAGTATTTGGGATTAATAATATTTCCGGTATTGTTAAAATGATAAACAATACGCTCATCCGGATATTCTAAGTTATATTCCTGATAAACTACAGGTATATCATATTCAAGAAAATAGGTAAGATTTGCAGCATTACTGGTTACCACTTTATATTTATATTCAATGATGGACCCGTCCAGAACATTTGGTACAGCGAGTTTATAAATTTTCAGCCCTTTTGTAAAATTTTCTTTAAGCTGTTCTTTTTTATCAATTGATATCTTTTCTACCTTGTTATTTGCAAGATTATATATTTTTACATCATATTTATCCAGCCTGTCTTCAAAAAACAGGGGAATCTCTATATTCAACCACTGTTCTGCATTCTTTTTATCATATATTTTGATCTTGGAATAATATTCTTTTTCTATAGTATTATCAGGCAGAAAACTATACCTTACAGAATTATAAAGGATTTCCGCCGGTGCATTCTTCTCTATCTGCGAACTAGTTTTCCTTAGATCATCTTCATTAAAGGCCGGCGGGGAAAGAAATTTGTGTTGTCCAAAAAATAAATTAAAGGCTAAACCGCAAATTGCGATAAGGTATTTATAACGAGTTGCCATAATATTTTTTATCATTTGTTGTTATTAATTGGGGATAATAAATGTTGAAAGTAAGATTAACACATACAATATTCTCTGATCGAAAATCTTTTATTGACCTTGATATTATACTTTAATAAAAAGTTTATCATCAAGAATAAATACTATAATCTTTTTGCAGGATATAAAAATTGCAGTTACAGTTCTTATAAAAATTTTCATCATGGTTATTAAAATTGAGCAAAAATAACAAAATCTTAATAAATGTTAAATTTTTATTTTAATATTAATTAAAATACAACTCATAAGACTGTAAACCAACAATTTAAATTTACAGGTTAAGCATTTTATATCTCCAAACAAGGATATCAGATTTTAAAATAATCATTTTTGACAGATCAACTTTATATTGGGAACAAAAAAAGACTCCATTTCTGGAGTCTTTTTGCTTATTTTTTTAAGAGCGATTATGCATCAATTTTGGCATATTTTGCATTTTTTTCGATGAATTCTCTTCTTGGTGGCACTTCATCACCCATCAGCATTGAAAAAATACTGTCGGCTTCTACTGCATTATCAATGGTTACCTGTTTTAAAATCCTGTGTTCAGGATTAAGAGTAGTTTCCCAAAGCTGTTCAGGGTTCATTTCTCCAAGACCTTTATAACGCTGTACTTCTACCCCTTTTCCGTCCGGAGCCATTTCCAGAGTAAACTCTTCACGCTCTTTCTCGTTATAGGCATATGTCTTTTTATTTCCTTTTTTCAATAAATATAAAGGCGGCTGAGCAATATAAATATATCCGTTCTCAATAAGTTCCTTCATAAATCTGAAGAAGAATGTAAGAATCAAAGTAGAAATGTGGGATCCATCGATATCGGCATCGGTCATGATAACTATTTTATGATATCTTAACTTGGCCATATTCAATGCTTTGCTGTCTTCTTCTGTTCCTACAGAAACCCCAAGAGCTGTATAGATATTCTTGATCTCCTCATTATCATATACTTTATGAAGCATTGATTTTTCAACATTCAAAATCTTACCTCTTAAAGGTAAAATGGCCTGAAAATGTCTGTCTCTACCTTGTTTAGCTGTTCCACCCGCGGAATCTCCCTCTACCAGGAACAGTTCAGATTCTGCCGGATCTTTGGATGAACAGTCAGATAATTTCCCTGGAAGTCCGGAACCACCCATCGGTGATTTTCTCTGAACCATTTCACGGGCTTTTTTCGCTGCCTGCCTGGCTTTTGCGGCCAAAACCACTTTCTGAACGATAATTTTCGCCTCATTAGGGTTTTCTTCCAGGAAATTCGTAAGCATTTCCCCTACAATTTTATCTACAGCACCCGAAACTTCGGAGTTTCCTAGTTTTGTTTTGGTCTGCCCTTCAAACTGAGGCTCCATTACTTTTACAGAAATTACAGCAGTAAGTCCTTCACGGAAGTCGTCACCGGTAATTTCAACTTTTTCTTTCTGTGGAATTCCCAGATCATCGGCATATTTCTTCAACGTTCTCGTTAAAGCACGTCTGAAACCGGCAAGGTGGGTACCTCCTTCATGAGTATTGATGTTATTAACATAAGAGTGAAGGTTTTCGCTGAATGAAGTATTATAGCGCATCGCCACTTCTACAGGAATATCATCTCTTTCCCCTTCCATGAAGATTACATTCTCCATAATAGATTCACGGTTTCCGTCAATATGGGCAACGAACTCCTTTAAACCTCCTTCGGAATGGAAAACTTCTGTTTTGAAAGATCCGTCTTCCAGCGTTTCTCTTTCATCGGTAAGCGTAATGGTAATCCCTTTATTAAGGTAAGAAAGCTCTCTTAAACGGCTTGCTAAAGTATCATAATTGTAAATCAGTTCTGTAAAGATAGTATCATCAGGCTGGAAGAACTGTTTTGTTCCTCTTTTGTCACTGTGACCAATTTCTTCAACTCCTGTTTGTGCTTTTCCTCTGGAATATATTTGCTGATACACATTTCCGTCTCTGTAAACAGTAGTGATCATTTCATTGGAAAGTGCATTTACACACGAAACCCCAACTCCGTGAAGACCTCCGGAAACTTTGTAAGAATCTTTATCAAATTTACCTCCAGCCCCGATTTTCGTCATTACAACCTCAAGGGCGGATTTTTGCTCTTTTTCATGGAAGTCCACCGGAATACCTCTACCGTTATCACTAACTTCGATTCCGTTTCCTTCTTTAATGCTGACGAAGATGGTGTCGCAGTATCCTGCCAACGCTTCATCAATAGAGTTATCTACTACTTCATAAACCAAATGATGGAGACCTCTTACTCCCACATCACCAATGTACATTGAAGGACGCATACGTACGTGCTCCATTCCTTCCAATGCCTGAATACTACTAGCTGTATATTGTTTCTGACTCATATAAATTATTAAAATCCTGCCAAATGCAAAGACCCACAAATATCGTGATTTTTTTCGACTTATGAAAGTTAAAATATGTCAAAAAATAGTGGAGTTTTTATGAAAACCTAGGGCATGATTTTGCTTAAAAAAGTTTAAAGTTATCATCTATTTCCCAAACATCAGCTGTATTAAATCATATTATACATACCTAATTTATTCTTAAATTTAATACTCAAAAGTTGATCATATGGATGATTTTATTGCAGCCCGCGCGCAGATGGCTCTCTCGCTGGGTTTTCATATCATTTTTGCATGCGTGGGAATGGTAATGCCTTTTCTTATGGCTTTCGCCCACTGGAAATACCTGAAGACCGGTAATGAAGTATACAAAGGGCTTACAAAAGCCTGGAGCAAAGGAGTTGCCATTCTTTTTGCCACCGGGGCCGTGTCCGGAACCATGCTTTCCTTTGAGCTTGGTCTTTTATGGCCGGGGTTTATGAAACACGCCGGACCGATCTTCGGAATGCCGTTTTCTCTTGAAGGAACAGCATTTTTTATTGAAGCTATTGCCATTGGATTCTTTTTATATGGCTGGGAAAAATTTAATAAATGGTTCCACTGGTTCTGTGGATTTTTAGTAGGTCTAAGCGGACTGGCATCAGGAATCCTTGTGGTTGCTGCCAACGCCTGGATGAATTCGCCTGCAGGCTTTGATTATATCAATGGACAGTATATAAATATAGATCCTATTAAGGCCATGTTTAATGATGCATGGTTTCCACAGGCCCTCCATATGACGGTAGCGGCATTCTGTGCAACAGGATTTGCAGTAGCCGGAGTTCATGCTTTTTTAATTATGAAAGGAAAGAATGTAGAATTTCATACAAAAGCGTTCAGGATTGCTGCCGGATTTGCTTTAATCGGAGCGTTTGGGGCACCTTTAAGCGGTGATATAGCAGCAAAGTCCGTTGCAGAGAGACAACCCATTAAACTGGCCGCAATGGAAGCGCATTTTGAAACTGAAAAGGGTGCTTCCTTCGTACTCGGAGGAATTCCTGATGAGGAAAAAGGTGAAGTAAAATATGCTGTTAAAATCCCTAAAGTATTAAGCTTTCTGGTAAGTAATGACTTTAATTCCGAGGTTAAAGGTTTGAAAGACTTTCCGCGTGATGAATGGCCCCCTGTAGCTGTTGTTCATTACGCTTTCCAGATCATGATTTTCTTCGGAGTTGTGATGATCTGTATTGGAGCTGTATACCTTTACTCTTTTTTCTTCAAAAAGGAATGGCTGACCAAAAACTGGCTTTTAAAAACATTTTTAATCGCCACTCCTTTCGGATATATCGCTCTGGAAGCGGGATGGACGGTTACCGAGGTGGGAAGACAACCCTGGATCATCTATGGAATCATGAGAACGGCAGATGCGGTAACACCGATGCCGGGCATACAGTATTCTTTCTATTTCTTCACAGCTATTTTCGTATCATTATCATTGATTATTATCTTTCTTCTGAGAAGACAGATCCAGATGGTACCGAAACTTTATGATCCTACAGACGCTCAGTTTAACGATAAAAACAAAAAATCATGATCTACGTTGTTATAGGTTTTTTATGGCTTTCCATCTGTCTTTATATTATTTTGGGCGGTGCTGATTTCGGAGCCGGAATTGTGGAGCTTTTTACTCATAAAAAGGCCCGTCACAAGACAAAAGAGATTATGTATGAATCCATCGCCCCGGTTTGGGAAGCCAATCATATGTGGCTTATCATCGCCATTGTGATTCTTTTTGTGGGCTTTCCTGATATTTATACAACGATGTCAACTTACCTTCATATTCCTTTGGTTCTTATGCTTTTGGGGATTATTGCAAGGGGGACGGCCTTTACATTCAGACATTACGATGCTGTGAAAGATAACTGGCAGGGTTTATACACCCAGATTTTTTATTACGCAAGCCTTTTGACTCCATTTTTCCTGGGTCTGATTGCAGCTGCAACTGTTTCGCACTCTATCAATCCTGATGCAGTTGGATTCTTAGACTTATATATTTTCAGCTGGCTGAACTGGTTTGGGGTTTCGGTAGGGCTTTTTACCGTAGCACTTTGTGCTTATCTGGCATCCATATTTTCTTTAAGAGAAACCCGTGATAAAGCCGATCTTACGTTAATGATCAAAAAATCTAAACAAACAATGGTTTTTGTTGTAATTACCGGGATATTGGTATTTTTAACAGCTTACATTTCGGATATTCCTCTTTTGATGTGGGTATTTTCAAAGCCGTTAGGAATTATGGCCATATCTTTTGCTACAATTGCTCTTCTTCTTATCCTTCGGGCTATGAATCAAAGAAAACTGCTTCCCGTCCGCGCACTGGCAGGTTTCCAGATGGTGATGATTCTTGTGGCAGCAACTTATCAGCATAATCCGGATATTATACTTCTTGGAAACGGACAGCACCTTTCATTACTGGAACATATGGCTCCTCCGAAAACGATATCGGCTTTGGGATGGGCATTGGTATTAGGATCTGTGTTTATTCTTCCGTTCTTATTTTATCTGATGGCTTCATTTAGCAGGCAGAGAAAGTAAATTCAAATAAAAAAGACTACCCAAAAGTAGTCTTTTTTTTATTTGATATAACAGTAAAGTTATGCTAACTTCATCAAAAGATTCTCATCAATCTTCTCCACTTTCACCAGATTATTTTTAGTCAAGGTTTTAGATGCTTTATCCCACTTTTTACCGGATAGCTGACTTCTCTCTTTTACTTCAGCCAAAGACATCGCCTCTTCCTGGGAATTAAGGATTTCAAGAATTACTTTTTCGTCTTCACCCAATTCAATCTGTGGGGCTGCTTTCTCAGGTCTCATCTGAGGGAAGAATAATACTTCCTGGATAGACGCATTATTAGTTAAGAACATAATCAGTCTGTCCATACCGATTCCTAATCCGGAAGTTGGCGGCATACCGTATTCCAGTGCTCTTAAGAAGTCCTGATCGATAAACATTGCTTCATCGTCTCCTCTTTCTGATAAGGCCATTTGGGATTCAAAACGTTCTCTCTGATCGATTGGGTCATTAAGCTCTGAATAAGCGTTTGCGATTTCTTTTCCGCAAACCATTAGTTCAAAACGCTCCGTTAAGCCTTCTTTGCTTCTGTGTTTCTTAGTCAGTGGAGACATTTCAATCGGGTAATCTGTAATGAAAGTCGGCTGAATGAAGTTTCCTTCACATTTTTCACCAAAGATTTCATCAATCAGTTTTCCTTTACCCATAGTTTCATTCACCTCAATTCCGATAGATTTGGCAAAATCAAACAATTCCTGTTCAGTTTTCCCGGTGATATCGAAACCTGTATATTTTTGGATTGCTTCCGTCATGGAAACTCTTGGATAAGGCGCTTTCCAGTTGATGGTATGCTCTCCGAAAGTAGATTCCGGGCTTCCGTTAACCTGTGTAGCACAGAATTCCAGAAGTTTTTCCGTGAAATCCATCATCCAGTTGTAATCTTTGTAAGCTACATAGATCTCCATGGCTGTAAATTCCGGGTTATGGGTTCTGTCCATCCCTTCATTTCTGAAGTTTTTAGAGAACTCATAAACACCGTCAAAACCACCTACGATCAGCCTTTTCAGGTATAATTCGTTGGCAATTCTTAAATATAATGGAATATCTAAAGCATTATGATGGGTAATGAAAGGTTTTGCTGCTGCTCCACCAGGAATTGACTGTAAAATAGGAGTTTCTACCTCAAAATATCCGGCATCGTTAAAGAAAGTTCTCATTGCACTGAACATTTTTGTTCTCTTTACAAAAATCTCTTTCACCTGCGGATTAACCGTTAAATCTACATAACGCTGTCTGTATCTGAGCTCAGGATCTGTAAATCCGTCGTGCACTACTCCATTTTCATCAGTTTTAGCCTGAGGAAGCGGACGTAAAGCTTTGGTAAGAAGGGTAAAGTTCTTAACCAAAATAGTCATTTCACCTACCTGAGTGGTGAATAAAGTTCCTTCAATACCGATAATATCACCGATATCCAAAAGATGCTTGTATACTTCGTTATACAATTCCTTATCTTCACCCGGACAGATCTCATCCCTGTTGAAATAAACCTGGATCTTACCTTTAGAGTCCTGCAATTCAGCAAAAGAAGCCTTCCCCTGAATTCTGCGGGACATTAATCTACCAGCGATCTTCACCTGTTTATTCTCAGAAAAATCCTGTTTTATAGATTCTGTAGTATCTGTAATCGTATACTCCTCCGCAGGGAATGCATTAATTCCCATTTCAGTAAGCTTGTTCAGCTTTTCTCTTCTAATGATTTCTTGTTCTGATAATTGCATTTCTTATTTTTCTAAAAGCGTACAAATTTAGGCATTTTTGGTGAGTTGTCAATGATGATTTTTTTAATTGTGAATGGTCAATGGTGAAACTGCTTCACAGCGAATTTTCCTGTGCAGATTTAGATTGACAACTGATAATTAACCGTTGACATTTAAAACCAACTTGTTCTCTCCTTTTGAGGAATAAATGTCCAAGCCAGTATCCTGCTGATTTTCTGGCCCTGCGCCATATCAATAGTTTTGATATCTAAGGCTTTGACTTTCTTTAAAAGTGTGGTTAATTTATGAAGATTATCTTTTTTAGATACGAGACATGTAAACCAAAGAACTTGCGAAGAATATTGACTGCTTTCTTCAATCATTTTTGAAATAAAAGATATTTCGCCGCCTTCACACCATAATTCCGACTGCTGTCCGCCAAAATTCAGTAAAGGCTTTTTAGATTTTGATTGAATAACATTTTTTGTTTTTCTAAGATTTCCTTTCAATGCAGATTCTTCAGAATCGTGAAACGGAGGATTACACATAGAAAACGTAAAACGGTCTCCTGCCTGAATGATATTTTTGAAAATATGATGGGAATCAGGCTGTTGTTTTAAATGAATGGCAGATAATAAATCCGGATTTTGATCTAAAATATGCTGTGCATTTTCCAAAGAATCCAGGTTAATATCAGTTCCCAGCATTTCCCATCCGTAAGATCTATGGGCCAATAAAGGATACACAAGATTTGCCCCTGTTCCGATATCCAACCCAGATACAGAAATTCCCGTCGGTATTTCAGAATTTTCTTCAGCTAACAGGTCGGCAATATAATGGATATAATCCGCACGGCCAGGAATAGGAGGACACAGGTTGGTTTCAGGAATATCCCATTTTTTAATACGGTAAAAATGTAAAAGTAATGCCCGGTTAAGAAGTTTAACCGCTTTGGGAAGACTAAAATTAATGGTGTTTGTTCCGTAAGCATTAACGAAAACATAGTGTTTCAGTTCCGGCACACAAGAAATAAGCTGATCAAAATCATAAGGATTGCGATGCAGATTTCTTATGTGCAGACTGGATTTTTGGGTAGTCATACTTATTTTTTCTGACTCAGAATATATTCTACCATTTTTTTGGCATCTTCTTTAGATACCTGTGGATGGGCAGCCATCGGAACGCCTCCCCAAACTCCGCTTCCTCCCTCTATGATTTTGGAAGCCAGCAGTTCAATATCTTTTTCAGAATATTTCTCTGCGATTTCCTTATAAGAAGGTCCTATCATTCTCTCATTCACGGAATGGCATCCTGAGCAGTCTAAAGTTTCAATGATCTGGTCACCTGAAAGATTAGCTTTTGCCGGTTCCGAAACAGCGGCTGTTTCAGAAGACACCTCTGGTACCTCCGTGTTTTCTTTTTTAGAACAGGAAAGGATAAGTAACCCCACCATTCCTGTCAAAAGCAATTTTTTCATTATTTTTTTGCAGCGGTAGAATCAGTTTTAGCAGCAGGATCCGGTGTTGTAGGAGTAGCTGTTGCAGCAGGAGCAACCGGAGTTGATTTAGCTGTAGAATCTACCACTGTTGTAACTTCTGGTTCAGGCAACATCGTGTTGCTGTCTTGTAATGGGTGTTCTGGTTGCTTAGAACAGTTTACCACGAATAAACTTCCGATGAATGCAATTGCAAATACTTTTCTCATTATTTTTCTAAAATTTAGACAAAAGTATAAAAAATAAGCTTTTAAACTCATGACTTATGTCCACATTACTTATTTTTTCAATAAAATTCATGATTGGATAATGATTATGTGCGCTAATAATTTTAAATTTAAACTATGATTTTTATATCCAAAATCCTGTTTTTCACCAGTCATCATGGTTTTTATACTGTGATTATCATTCTCGTATTCTTCGGTCTGCTTTCATATGTGACCAAAAAAGCATGGTTTCTGATCCCTATCATCCCTCTGGCTATTCTGAATGGTGTGGCCGGACAGTATCTGAACGCATGGTTTTTAAACAAATACGGGGTAGAAAGTACAGCCATTATCACTTCCGATGTAGAAACCAACTCTACACTGAACGAAATGTACATTCATGATTATGAAGCTATTGTAAAAAAACAGGACGGAAAATATGTGTCCACTTACTTTTCAACAACAAGTGCTGCTATTTATCCGATTGAAAATGCCATCAGGATCCCGAGAACGGAACAGCATTTCCCGGTAAAATACATTCCGGGATATGAAAAAAATATAGTAATTCTGTATTATCAGTCTGAAGAGGGCAACGCTTTGCTGAAGTATGAGAAGATGGCTCCGGTCAATTCCGCAAAGATCAAATATGAAGCAGACAGAATGAATAAAGAGTTTATTGAAGAATACATTTCAGCTTTAGAGGATTATGTAAGCTCCTATAACAATGACGAATATAAAGCAAAAATTGAAGAGTTAAAAAAGGAACTGAGGCAGCTTAAATAAAGAATTTCAATATTAAGTTTTTTTATTTTTTGGACGTTTTTTATTTTTATATTAAAAAAATTTCTACATTTGTACCATGATTAATATGAGCAACAATAATTGGTGGTGGCTTTCAAACTCTTCGTCGGGTCTGAAGGTATTGTCATGTTGCTAAAGGATAGCAGGTAATTAAAACAAACAATATATAGGCTTTGACGGATTCCGTTGAAGCCTTTTTTATTTCATTAAAACAAAAAAAATACAAGTCAGATGACCACTCAAAGAATAAAAATAAAGACCGGTTCTAAAAAAACATTGGGAGACCTTTATACTCCAATGAATATCTACCTCCAGATCAGAGACAGGTTCCGGGATACCATCCTTCTGGAAAGTTCAGATTCTAAGAATATTGATAATAACTTCTCATTCATCGCGGTGAATGCTGTGGCAGGAATTGAAGTGAAAAACCTTACCGAATTCGAAATCAAGCTGCCGGGTTCAGATCCTGTAAAGCAATTGATAGGCGAACGGAATATCACAGACATTTTTGAAGAATTCCAAAGCGTTTTTGAATGTGAAACTACAAATGATCCTATTGAACAGACAGCACAGAGCCTTTTCGGTTATACCAGCTTTGAGGCAGTACAGTTTTTTGAAGATATCAGCTTAAAACCCCAAAGTCAGGAAGTAGAAATTCCTATTCTCCGCTACAGATTATATCAATACGTTATTGCCATCAACCATTATAATGATGAGATGCACATTATCGAAAACCAGATCCCCGGCTTAAAATCAGAACTTTATCTGCTGGAAAATCTGATCAGAAACCAGAATACCCCCGTCTACCCTTTCGAAAAAATCGATAACGAAACTTCCAACCTTACCGATGAAGAATATATCGAACTGGTAAAAATAGCCCAGAAACACTGCATGAGAGGTGATGTTTTCCAGCTGGTGCTGAGCAGAAGATTTGAACAGAAATTCAAAGGAGATGAATTCAATGTATACCGTGCCCTTAGGAATATCAATCCTTCACCATACCTTTTCTTTTTCGACTATGGAAATTATAAATTATTCGGTTCAAGTCCCGAAAGCCAGCTGATCATCAAAGATCATAAAGCCGTTATTCACCCCATCGCAGGAACTTTCAAAAGAACCGGACATCTTGAAACCGATCTCCAGTCTATTGAAGCTTTAAAAAATGATCCGAAAGAAAATGCAGAACACACAATGCTGGTCGACCTGGCCAGAAATGATCTTGGAAAGCTCGGTAAAAATGTGACGGTAACAAAACTGAAAGAAATCCAGCTTTTTTCACACGTGATCCATATGGTAAGCGAAGTTACTGCTGATCTTCCTGAAAACATCAATCCCCTTGATATGGTTTCTGCCACTTTTCCGCAGGGAACTTTAAGCGGTGCCCCAAAACATAAGGCCCTTCAGCTAATCAATCAGTATGAAAAAGACTCCCGTGGCTACTACGGCGGATGCATCGGTATGATCGGGTTAAACGGAACCTGTAACCAGGCCATTATGATCCGTACCTTTTTGAGCAGGAATAATACCCTTTATTACCAGGCCGGAGCCGGATTGGTAGCAAAATCTATCCCCGAGAACGAACTGCAGGAAGTGAATAATAAATTGAATGCCTTGAAAAAAGCAGTGGATAAAGCAGGGAAAATCGTGATGAATTAAAGATACGGGATACTGGTTTTGAGGTTTGATTCGGAGTTGACGGGCAACTGGCAACTAAAAAATTTTCACCCAAACCCGAAGCGCGGAACACGGACCCCGAAACTAGTAACCACCAACAAAAAAAATTAAAAAAACAAAAAATGAACAATAATATAACTAACGGGCAACCTAAAGTTCTGGTTTTTGATAACTACGATAGTTTCACCTATAATCTGGTCCAGATCATTGAAAGGATTCTGGGGGAGAAAGTAGATGTCGTAAGAAATGACCAGATCAGTTTGGAAGAGATCGGAAAATATGACAAAATTATCCTTTCACCTGGTCCAGGGATTCCGGAAGAGGCAGGAATTTTACTGGATCTGATCAGGGAATATGCACCTACTAAAAGTATTTTAGGCGTTTGTCTCGGACAGCAGGCCATTGCAGAAGCTTTTGGAGGAAACCTGATCAATCTTTCTGAAATTTTCCATGGAGTAGCAACCTCTGCTGAACTGGTGAAAGAAAATACCAAAATTTTCAGAAATCTGGCTTCCGGAATAGAAGTCGGAAGATATCACAGTTGGGCCGTGAACCCTGAAGGTTTCCCGGAAGAACTGGAAATTACTGCCGTAGACAAGGACGGAATGATCATGGCACTGCAGCATAAAACCTATGATGTGCATGGCGTACAATTTCATCCTGAAAGCATTTTAACTCCTGACGGGGAAGTTATTATCAGAAATTTTTTACTGAACTGAAATGACTAAAGAAGATTTTGAGCAATTTCTAAACATAAAAGAAATCTATAGTCAAAACAGCAGAACAAAAAGTGCTGGCGAAGACGTTCTTCAGATCTATGCCTATATTTTGGAATATGAAAATAAAGATAGTGACTGGTGGAACGAAGATCATGGAACTACGGATATTATGTACATGATCAAAAATGGGAAAAAGGATATTTTAGAAAAAATAAAACAAGATATTCCCAACTGGACAAGTTCCCAGGCAGAATTATTTGCCCAGACATTAATTTCAAATCACCTTCGTGATTTTAAAGTAAACGAAAGATTAGAATTTTATCTAGAATTATTTGAAACCCTGAAACCTGACTGTGATCTGCATAATATTTTTTATGACCGTCTTTATATCAATTTAGAACTTGCTGAACGAGAAATTATAGAAAAACTTGCGAAAAATTTAAATTACGGTTCCGCTGAAGAACTATTGAGAATTCACAAAAGAATATAATGACACCTACCTCAACAACCATAAAAGCACCTCAGATGAAAGAAATATTACAATACCTCTTCAATCACCAGACTTTGTCCAAATCGGAAGCAAAGGCCACGATGATCGAGATCGCACAGAATAAATTCAACTCTGCAGAAGTCAC
Organism: Chryseobacterium oranimense; assembly: GCF_900129755.1. Taxonomy (GTDB): domain Bacteria; phylum Bacteroidota; class Bacteroidia; order Flavobacteriales; family Weeksellaceae; genus Chryseobacterium; species Chryseobacterium oranimense. Next base: position 208,291 of record NZ_FQWT01000004.1, on the reverse strand, counting down.
TGCATTCATCAGTGTTTTTCTGATGCGGAATATTACCCTGAAAGAACTGGAAGGCTTCAGGGAAGCGTTGCTGCAAATGGCAGTTCCTGTACTTCTTGATACTGCGGATACCCTGGATATTGTAGGAACCGGAGGTGACGGAAAAAATACAATCAATATATCAACCCTTGCCAGCTTTGTAGTGGCCGGCGCAGGCCAGAAAGTAGCAAAGCATGGAAATTATGGAGCTTCTGCCACGACAGGCTCATCCAATGTGATGGAAGAGCTTGGATACCAATTCAAAAGCAGCTCAGATCAGTTGAATAAAGATCTTGAAAAAGCCAATATATGTTTTCTTCATGCCCCTTATTTTCATCCGGCCCTTCAGTCTGTCGGAGCTTTAAGAAAGTCGTTAGGATTGAGAACATTTTTTAATCTTCTTGGTCCGTTAGTCAATCCCGCAAAGCCAAAATATTCAGTAATCGGGGTTTACAATCTTGAAATTGCAAGGATTTATCAATACCTTTTACAGAAAGAAGAGCGGGAATTTATCCTCGTTCATGGCCTGGATGGATATGATGAAATAAGCCTTACCCAGGACAGCAAGATCATTACAAAAAGTGGTGAAGAGATTTATTCTGCTGAAGATCTCGGATTTGGTTCTGTAAGCCCGGAAAGCATCAAAGGAGGTGAAACCCCTCAGGAGTCTGCAAAGATTTTCAGGAACATTCTGGAAGGAAAAGGTACAATACAGCAGAATTCCGTAGTGCTTGCCAATGCAGCAACCGCCCTTTTCCACACTCAGAAATTCGGGACATACGAAGATTGTGTTGCCCTTGCAAAAGAAAGTCTGGAAAGCGGTAAAGCATTAAACAGTCTGGAATTATTAATTAATGGCTAATAAAGTTGCCGGCAACTAAAAAAAGAACATGACAATACTGGATAAAATTATTGAGAGAAAAAAAGAAGAAATTGCAGTTTCAAAAACGAAAATTTCAATGGAAGGCCTGAAGAGTTCTGAATTTTTTGGAAGACAAAACTTTTCACTCAAAGAATCCATTAAAAATAAAAGCGGGATTATTGCTGAATTTAAGAGAAAATCTCCTTCAAAAGGGATTATCAATGACAAGATTCAGCCTTTGGAAGTAGTTTCAGCCTATGAGAATTTCGGAGCATCCGGAATTTCTATCCTTACTGACAACGACTTTTTCGGAGGAAGCTTTGATGACATTTTAAAAGTAAGAAAACATATCGGTATTTCCATTCTCAGAAAAGATTTTATGGTAGATGAATACCAGTTTTACGAGGCAAAAAGTATCGGTGCCGATGCTGTTTTACTCATTGCAGCCTGCCTGTCCCCTGCTCAGGTGCTGGAATTCACTGAACTGGCACATCAGCTCGGTCTGGAAGTTCTGCTTGAGATCCATACAGAAGGTGAGCTGAAACATTTCAATCCTGAAATTGATCTCGTTGGAATCAATAACAGGAATTTAAAAGACTTTAAAGTTGATCTTCAGCATTCCGTTCTTTTAAAAGACCAGCTTCCGAAGAATGTACTGTCTGTCGCAGAAAGCGGCATTTATAGTAAGGAAGATTTTAAATATTTAAAGGAAAAAGGATTCGACGGTTTCCTGATGGGGGAATATTTCATGAAGAATGAAAATCCTGCCAACCAATTTGCTGAATTTATTTCTGATGTAACAAATAACAGTTAATCAATTTAACAATGAATAAAGATCAGCTATCTAAACTGAAAGTATGCGGAATGACCCAGTTGGATCAGATTCATGAACTGATTTCCATGAAAACAGATTTTCTTGGCTTTATTTTCTATGAAAAGTCACCGAGATATGTTCTAAATCATTTAAGTCCGGAAGATATTCTGAAAATTAATCATCCGGCGAAAACAGGGGTTTTTGTGAATGAAGAGATAGATACCATAATAGAGACCGCAGAAAAAGCAGGATTGAATCTGATCCAGCTTCACGGTGACGAAACTAAAGATTTTGTGAACCGATTAAAGCAAAGCCTGAGTCCGGAGATTAAAATGATAAAGGCCATCAGAATCGGGAATAATGATCCGGAAACGATAGAAAAAATAAAAAAAATGATAAACTCCTATGTTTCAACGGCAGATTATTTCCTCTTCGATACGGATAATAAAGCCTTCGGAGGAACAGGAAAACAGTTTGACTGGATGATACTGAACGAATTTGAAATCCCGCTTCCTTATTTTCTGAGTGGTGGTATTTCGGAACAAAATATTGAAAACATCAGCCTTTTGAACCAAAAACCTTTTACAATAGATATCAATTCAAAATTTGAACTGGAACCGGGAATTAAAGACCTTGAAAAAATAAGAAAATTCATTTCGAAAACGTTTTAAAAAAACGGCTAAAAAAAATACACAAGATGATGAACATACACCTGCTAAAAAAAACATTTTATAAAACCCTGTTTCCGCCCAGGTTTGGAAATAAAAAAATACAGGATCTGTACAATTTTGTTTCCCAGAACGACAGCGATGCGGAATACTGGACTATAGACGGGCAGTTGCAGGAATTTATCGAGATTATCAAAAACTTTGACGGGGCCGACATTCAGTATTTTTTTGAAAGAATCGGACTTTGGAACAGTTATTATCTTGTAATTATTTCTGATAAATTTTTAGACAGCCACGTTAAGGCAAATATCAGGTATGATCTTGGAAATATTTATGCTAAAATTTTTCTGCTTTATGAAGATTCTGATCCTTATTTTTTGATCGACAACCTGGAAATTGCCGTAACCATGTACGATTCGAAAATAGATATTGCCACCTTAATCGATCTGATCAGCAAAATTGAACTGCTTCATCATAAAAAACTGATCACCAGACAGCAAAGAAATCATAACATTCAATTTATCAACAGTTTAACCGATGAATTATCAAATTAAAGTGCCGGATGAGCTCACAGATTACGAAACAGAACATATTCTGAACCTTTGGGAAGTCCCTGAATGGAAAGAAATGACGCCTGCTTACTTTCGTAATTTTTTTAAAGATTCGGAATTTCACATGCTATCAGGTTTCGGAAATGAAATACTGGCAGTAATACGGCTCAACCTTAATTTTACTCTGGAAATATCCGGAAAACAGTACACTTTTGCTGAGGCAGTCGGACTTGTTTCTGCCCGGGAGAAAAAAGGCTACGGCTCTCAGCTCGTTCAGCTTTTTCAAGAAAACCTGATTGAAAGGAATACAGAAGCCATAGGGTTCTGTGCTACCGGTCTTCGGCCCTTTTATCAAAAATGTAATATTGAAATCCTGGAAAACAGTGCTAAAGCCATTCTTGAAAACACTAAAGACGGCTGGATCAGTTCTGAAGATGATGATATTTTGATTTTTAACGCTTCCGGTGAAACCAAAGAGCTTCTCAGAGAGCTCGGACCGGGAAAAAACGCTTATTTTAATTGACTAAAAAACAATACAATGAATTATAGAAACCCTGATGAAAATGGATATTATGGTGAATTCGGAGGCGCTTTTATCCCCGAAATGCTGTATCCGAATGTAGAGGAACTTCAGAAAAACTATCTTGAGATCATAGAATCTGAAGAATTTCAGAATGAGTACCAGGACCTGCTTAAAAATTATGTAGGACGGGCTACTCCGCTCTATTTTGCTAAAAATTTAAGCCAGAAATACAATACCCGGATTTATTTAAAAAGAGAAGACCTCAACCATACCGGAGCCCATAAAATCAACAATGCTTTGGGACAGGTTCTTCTTGCAAAACGCCTTGGAAAAACAAGAATCATTGCAGAAACAGGAGCCGGACAGCATGGTGTGGCCACAGCTACGGCCTGCGCCCTGCTTGGACTGGAATGCATCGTTTATATGGGTGAAATCGACATCCAGCGCCAGGCCCCGAACGTAGCAAGGATGAAAATGCTTGGGGCGGAAGTTATTCCGGCAACATCAGGCTCAAAAACCCTGAAAGATGCTGTAAATGAAGCGCTAAGAGACTGGATCAACAATCCTGTGACCACTCATTATGTAATCGGAAGCGTGGTGGGGCCTCATCCTTTTCCCGACCTGGTGGCCAGATTCCAGAGTATTATTTCAAAAGAAATCAGGGAACAGCTGAAAGAAAAAACCGGAAGAGAAAATCCGGATTATGTAATTGCGTGTGTAGGCGGAGGAAGCAATGCCGCAGGAACTTTTTACCATTTTGTAGAAGAAAAAGAGGTGAAGATCATTGCCGCAGAAGCCGGCGGTCTTGGCGTAGATTCAGGAAAATCTGCCGCCACTACTTTCCTGGGAACACTTGGTGTTCTTCACGGAAGCAAAAGTCTTGTCATGCAGACTGAAGACGGCCAGGTGATTGAGCCCCACTCTATTTCTGCAGGTCTGGATTATCCGGGAATCGGGCCCTTCCATGCTCATCTTTTCAAAGAAAAAAGAGCGGAATTCTTCAGCATCAATGATGAGGAAGCTTTACAATCTGCTTTTGAACTGACTAAACTGGAAGGAATCATTCCCGCACTTGAAAGCTCACATGCGCTGGCGGTTCTGGATAAAAAGAAATTCCGTGAAGAAGACATCGTTGTGATCTGCCTGAGCGGCCGCGGCGATAAGGATATGGAAACGTATTTGAAAAATCTGTAATTATATGTATAAATGTAAAATGTATTCATGTAAAATGATTTCCAATACATGAAAATAACCAAAGCCGATAAAAAATCATGAATACATTCTACATAAATACATTTTACATCAATACAAATATCTAACATAGTAGAAAAAAAATGAAAAAACTAAATATATACTTCACAGCAGGAATTCCCCAACTGGAAGATACCGCTGATATTATAAAACTCATCCAGAATTCCGGTGCCAATATGATGGAAATTGGAATGCCTTATTCTGATCCGGTAGCAGACGGGCCGGTCATTCAGCAGGCCCACGAACTGGCACTAAAAAACGGAATGACCATTGAAAAACTGTTCTCCCAATTGAAAACCGTGAAAAATGATATTCATATTCCGGTTATCCTGATGGGATATATCAACCCTGTTTTAAGCTTCGGTTTTGAGAAATTCTGTCGTGAGTGTTCGGAAAGCGGAGTTTCAGGGCTTATTATTCCCGATCTTCCGCCTATTGAATTTGAAAACAATTATCAGCAGATTTTAAAAAAGTACAATCTTAATTTTACATTCCTCGTTACTCCTGAAACTTCCGATGAAAGAATTCTGTATTTAGATTCCTTAAGCTCAGGATTCCTGTATGCCGTAAGTTCCTCATCTACCACAGGAAACGATAATGCCGTTCTTAAAAATGAAAACTATCTTTCCCGCCTTGCATCACTCACTTTAAAAAACCCCGTGATGATAGGGTTCGGCATCAAATCCAAAGAAGATTTTGAGAATGTAACGGAAAAAGCAGCCGGCGGAATTATAGGAACCGCCTTTGTCAATACCCTTCTGAACCATAAAGACTGGAAGAATGCTGCCATAGATTTTATCCATGCTGTAAAAGGTTAAAATTCACTAAATTTGTATGTCAGAAAAATGGCACGGAATTACGATCCGTTACGGCCATTAAAAGAAACAGACATCAGCATATGAATACACATCAAAATAAATCAGTAGAATTTGAAGATCTGGGTATAAAAGAATACCAGCCAGCCTGGGATTATCAGGAAAGCCTGATGAAAAGTATTATCGATACCAAGATCAAAAACCGCGATTTACCTGCAGAACAGCATGTGATCACTCCCAATCATTTTTTGTTGGTGGAACATCCTCATGTGTATACCCTGGGAAAAAGCGGCCATGAAGAAAATATGCTGGCCGGCATCGACAAACTGAAGGAAATAGATGCCACTTTCGTAAAAGTAAACCGTGGCGGTGATATTACTTACCACGGTTATGGTCAGGTTGTCGGGTATCCCGTCCTTGATCTTGAAAATTTCTTTACAGATATTCATAAGTATATGCGGAACCTGGAAGAAGTGATCATCAGGACGATTGGTGAATATGGTCTTAAAGGAGAACGTTCCGAAGGAGAAACAGGAGTCTGGCTGGATGTGGGAAAACCTTATGCCAGAAAGATCTGTGCAATGGGAGTAAAAGCTTCCCGATGGGTAACCCTTCACGGTTTTGCTTTGAATGTGAATACCGATATGCGTTATTTCGAATACATCATTCCGTGCGGGATCAAAGACAAGCAGGTAACTTCTTTAAAAAGAGAGCTTGAAAGAGAACTTCCCCCTGAAGAAATGGAAGACCTGAAAGCAAAGATCAGAAAACACTTTGAAGATGTTTTTGAAGCCGAGCTTGTCACTAAAGTAGTGTGATAATAACAGCTGCAAAATTTCCATCAACGATGTTTTTTCATTTTCCTCCTAAAAAAGCGGATATCAATGACCCTACTTTCCTGGTTGTTGAAAATACTTTTTTTGCAAAATTCAAACGGGAAAATACAACAACCACCAAAACCGTATTTCTCACACAGGATACATTGGTATTTATATTAAAAGGAAATAAGCATCTGCATATAGACAATGAAACTATAACAGTGAACTCCAATGAGATCATTTTCCTCAGGAAAGGAATTTATGCGATGGCGGAATATTTTGAGGAAGGACTCAATTTTGAAGCGATCTTATTGTTTCTGAATCCTCAAACCGTACAGGAAGTGATCTCTGAGTATGGGCTCAATATCAATCATGCAGTCCCTGATGTTCAGTTTTTGAAACTGTCCACTAATAAAGTCATTGAAATATATAAAGAACAGCTTCAGGAGTATTTTGCCAACAACAGTTTAAAAGACAAGGGCATTTTGCTTCTTAAGCAGAAAGAAATTCTCTTTTATATTCTTAAAACAATGCCGCTCCCGCAGACCATGGCTTTCTGGAGCTCTGTAGTTTCCACCTCAACGGAAAGTATGATGTATACTGTAGAAAAATACCTCTTCCGGAATTTATCGGTGGAAGATCTTGCCAGGCTTACCAACAGAAGCGTTTCCACCTTTAAAAGAGAATTCAATACCATATATGGCTCTCCTCCCAAGAAATGGATCAACCAGAAACGCCTGGAACATGCAAAGCTTCTCCTGAATAATTCAAAAGATACCATTTCCCAGATATCAGACCAGTGCGGATTTGATAATTCTTCCTATTTCACCAGATTATTTAAAAAAACATATGGGCTTACGCCTTCCGATTTCCGGACGAATTGTTATACATAATGAACTTTTTGTACTAACCCGCTGACTGCTCCTATCATTAATTTTGAATAAAAAAAGATATGAAAATATTAATTGTAGGAGGCAACGGGACCATTGGAAAAAAAGTAAAAGAATCTTTACAGGACCATCACGAAATAATTACTGCCGGGAGAAACAGCGGAGATATCCATGTGGATATTTCTGATAAAAACTCTATCCGGAAAATGTTTGAACAGCTGAAAACCGTTGATGCCTGCATCTGTACGGCGGGAACCGGTTTTTATGGTGATTATTATTCAATGACCGAGGAAGATATGCTTCCCGGAATAAAAGGGAAATTAATAGGCCAGATGAATCTTGTACTCATCGGTAAAGATTTTCTGTCCAGAGAAGGCTCATTTACCCTTACCTCGGGCATTGCTGCAGAACATCCGGCTAAAAACGGAACTGCAGTAGCCATGATAAACGGTGCTATTAACAGTTTCGTTCTTGCATCAGCACAGGAACTCAAAAATGATTTAAGAATTAATGCAGTAAGCCCGGGGCTTGTTGAGGACAGTTTTGAAAGGTATAAAGGTTTGTTTCCCGGATATAATCTTGCCCCAATGAATAAAGTTGTTAATGCTTATATTTTAAGTACAGAAGGCGGTGTAAACGGAAAAATTTTAAAAGTCTATTCATAGATAAGATGTAAAAAGTTTTTCTTTCAACAAAAGCATCCGGCATTTTCCATATCCTGATTGTTTCAGATAAATATGTGCAGAACACATTCTTTAAAGCTTAAATTTCAAAACTTTCTTGCTACCGTGTTATTTTAAAACTTATTTTTGATCTCTCTGTAAACTTCAAATCACTTTTAATTTTTAAGTTGAAAAAATACATGAAACCATTTATCAGAATCCTCTGCACTGCGGGATTGCTTTTCACAGCATCTCAATCGTTCGCACAAAATAAAAATGATTATACAACCAGGATCGACAGCTTAATACAATCTCCAACATCCCCCAGACCTTTTAACGGAGTTGTCCTGATCACTCAAAACGGAAAAATAAAGTATTCGAAAGCATATGGTTTTCAGGACAGCCGAACGAAAGCTCCTTTGAAAATGGACAATCAGTTCGAGATTATGTCCAACACCAAACAGATTACTTCTGTACTAATATTAAAACAATTTGAAAAAGGAAGATTAGATCTGCAGGCTCCAATTAAAAAATACCTTCCTTCCCTGACTCAGCCCTGGGCAGATTCGGTTACTGTTCATCAGCTCTTAAATCATACTCATGGAATCGTTGACGCGGAGAAACCTTTACTGTTTAAACCGGGTACAGAATTCAAGTATGGAAATCTCTCGAATATCCTTTTAGGAAAGATTGTTGAAAAAACTTCCGGTAAACCATATATCCAGCAGGCTACTGATCTGTTCAAAAAACTTCATCTGAAAAACACCTTCTGCTATTCTAAAGATAGCCGCAGAAACCTGGTATATGGACATATGAACAAAGACAACAATTTTACCCTTGTTGAAAACTCATTTATTTCCGATGAAAATTTGCCTGCTGACGGTGTGATTACTACAGCAGAAGATATGGTACTTTGGAATTCACTCCTTCATAAAGGGAAAATTCTGACCTCTAAAAGTTATAAGCTCATGACCACAGCATCCACATTGTCACAGCATGATGTATTTGGAAAGGAGAAATCAGGTTACGGCTATAATATGCGTATCGTGAAATATAATGGTATTCCTTATTTGGGTCACACCGGTTTGGGTGATGGTTTTGCATCTCTGAATGTTTATGTACCTGGTTCCGATGTAAGCATTATTGTTCTGGAAAACCAAATGAGTGAAGACAGTAATTTATATTATTATCAGGAAGCGCTCATCCGAGATATTGTCTTACAAAGCAGCCTGATAAAGAACAAACCATAATTATTTTCAGATAATAACATATCCCGCCATCCTAATGAGCGGGATTTTTCTATATTTTACAATTCCATAAATTTTATTGATATAAAACAAAAGCTCTTTAAAACCATTTAAAACAAAGGTTTTCAATGAATAATTATTAAAATAATTGAATTTTTATAAAAAATAATTTGCCGGTATTTTATTTTTATTTACTTTTAATATCACAATAAAGTGAACTATTTTCACCGCCAGCTCTGCTAAAAACGATACACACCAAAAACTTAAAGCAATATATTCATTACTAACCACCAAATTATGAGAATTATGAGAAAATTTTTGTTATCAATGATGGTATTTGTGGCAGCCATGTCATTTAATTCCTGTACAGACTCCAATGCAGAACAGCAGATGAGTCAGAACGAAACCAACAGCAAAACTTTAACGGATCTGGGGAAAACAGTTCCGGTAGGGATAGAAAATGAAAACGGTACTCTGAAAGTATCTTTCATTGTTACCGCTCAGTTCTATACCATAACGCCTACAAAAGAAAATGAAGCGTACATCAATCTCATCAGAGAAGCGGTAAAGAACGAATCTCCTATCCAGGTTTTCATTAAACCTAATACTCATGAAATTGCCAAAGTGGAAAAAGGGAACGAAGAAGACATCCGCTTTTTCAAATCGGCTTACACCAAAGAGGTTAAAAATGAGACCAGCAAACTAACTAGTGTTCTTCCCAATGTCGCCACATTAAACAGCATGTTTGCCCTGATCAAAAACCAGGCTTGTGGTACTTCTACGGCATCTTCACCCTGCATTACCTTCAGATATCCTGTAGACGGATGCTACGCAAGAGCTCATAAAATGAGACAAATCCTGATCAATAATGGCTACGACTGTGAGAAACAGTTTGTATACGGAAATTTAAAAGCATCTACCGGTACCTGCTGTGTAGCATGGAGCTATCACGTTGCCATCCTCGTAAGCTATAAAAACGCTTCAGGTGTCACTGAAAAAAGAATTATTGACCCTTCCCTGTTCCCAAGCGGACCCGTTACGGATACAGCCTGGAGAAATGCCTGCATCAATACAAGCTGCGGATCTGCCTCTGTGTCATCTTATGCCAATACCGCCGGGAATGTTTACTACAGAAGCCCTGGAGCGTCTTATCTTTATGATGATAATCTGGTGAACACCAACTGTGTACTGAATATTTTCTCTTCCCTTTCAGGATGCTCTCCTTCACCGGCTCCAAGTGTGGCAAGCTGTGGATTTTAATTAATTTAAACAGCTTCTGCCGCTTTTTCATAACTTAATTGCAGAAGCTGTTTTACCAAATATTTTTTTATGAAAATCTGGACTTATATACTTTTAATACTATTTATGATCACATCCTGTTCCGGAAGTTCAGGCTCACAAAACCTGACCTGGTATAATAAATCGGTTATCACCAATGTGTCTGAAGATCCTGAAAAACCGGAAGAATTCACCCGGGTGTCCATCGGAATAAGTCCGCAGATTTTTTACCTGTTTAAAAAAGGACCGGACTATAAATCACTCCTTGAAAAAGCAGGACAAAGCCATAAAAAAGGGAAAGCCTATAATATCGGTATTGAAAACAACACCAATATTATAAAGCAGATCAACGAAATTCCCTGATCTGGCTTTCGTTTTTATCAGCATTTTACACTTAGAAGCAGACTGAATAAGGAGTTTAAATAACTTCCTTAAAATCCCCATCTGATGATGGGGATTTTATTATCTTATAACTGAAATTCCTGCATCCACCCTGATCTCTGCCCCATGAATATAAGAAGCCTCTTCGGAAGCCAGGAACAATACGGTACTGGCAATTTCAGACGGCTCACCTTGCCTTTTAAGAGGAATGGTAGGAATAATACCGCTAACCGCAGTTTCAATCTGCTCGGGATTCAATCCTGTATTGTTAAATATATTGGTTTTAATATGCCCGGGACTGATTCCGTTTACCCTTATTCCTCTTTCCGTAAGCTCTACAGCGAAAGTTTTAATAAAAGACTGTACGGCTGATTTTGCAGCAGAATAAACGGAAAAACTTGGCATTGCAATCTCGGTCGCTACAGAAGTATTAAAAATAACCGAGCTCCCTTTCTTCATTAATGGCAATACCTGCTGAACAGTAAAAAACGGGCCTTTTACCAGGGTATTGAAGAGTTGGTCAAAATGATTTTCATCTACATTTTCAATCGGTGAAAACTTTCCGAACCCGGCATTGGCAAATACCATATCAACATATTCTGTATGTTTTCTCACCTGCTCCTGAAGGTTCATAAGATCTTTCACGTTTCCTGCATCAGATACAATTCCGGAAGCATTTTTGCCTAATTTTCCCAATGCATGATGCACCGTTTCTTCACTTCTGCCCGTAATGATTGCTTTGCCTCCTTCCAGGATGAACTGCTGTGCCGTTGCGAATCCCATTCCATTAGTTCCCCCTGTGATCAGGGCTGTTTTGTCTTTAAATCTCTGCATTATTTTTTGTTTTAAAGTTTGCTGCAAAGTTTCAGATAAAGTGTTGTATAAAAAATCCGATTCTTGCGGAGTTCATTACTTGATCAACTTTTTCTAAAAAGAAAATCAATTAAATCTATCAAAATTAAATTGCATACAATTTAATTGGCTCTATATTTGCATCGTTATTTTAATCAATGAATAGAGTTTCATGATTAATTAAAAAAAAATTTAATTTAAAATTAGAAAAATGTCATTAATAGAAAACTTACAATGGAGACATGCCGTAAAAGCATATGATCCTTCAAAAAAAGTAACAGAGGAAAATCTTAATACCATTTTAGAAGCAGCAAGGCTGGCTCCTACTTCTTCAGGACTTCAGCCATTCCGCATCATTGTTGTGGAAAATCAGGAATTAAAGGAAAAAATGATGGCCGGAGCTTTGAATCCTGAAGTGATGAGAGATTCTTCCCATGTCCTGGTATTCGCTGCCTGGGACAGTTATTCCAATGAAAAAATCGATAAAGTATACGATTATCATACCGATGTAAGGGATTTACCAAGAGGACGTTTCAACAGTTATACGGATAAACTCAAAGAAATATACGGAGCTCAGACTCCTGAAGAGCATTTTGCCCATACAGCACGCCAGACTTATATTGCATTAGGCTTAGCTATGGCCCAGGCTGCAGAATTAAAGATCGACAGCACCCCTGCGGAAGGATTCAGTAATGAAGTTGTGGATGAAATTCTGGGATTAAAAGAACTGGGATTAAAAAGTGTAAGCCTTCTGTATCTTGGGTATAGAGATGAAAAAAATGACTGGCTTTCAACGATGAAAAAAGTAAGGATTCCTATGGAAGAATTCATCATCAAAAAATAATAGATAACTCCAACTTTCATGTTTCATCTTTATGGAAAATTCAAAATCATTACAGCTGGAAAACCAGATTTGCTTTCCGCTTTATGTGATCGCAAAAGAGATCACAGGTCTTTACCGCCCGTTTCTTGATGAGATTGGCATTACCTATCCGCAGTATCTTGTGATGATGGTATTATGGGAAAATGATGGTCTTCCGGTGAACCATATCGGTGAAAAACTGTTTCTGGACAGCGGAACTTTAACACCACTCCTGAAAAGGCTTGAATCTAAAGGAATTATTTCCAGAAAGAGAAAAAAAGAAGATGAAAGAGTGGTTGAAGTATTTCTAACCGAAGCCGGAAAACAGCTGCAAAAGAAAGCCTGTGAAATTCCTGGAAAAATACAGACAACCATTGGAATAGAAACAGAAGACCTGCTCCATCTCAAAGAAACGGTCTTAAAAATATTAAACAAAATAGAAAATAAATGAAAACATTATATACAACACAAGTAACTGCACAGGGAGGAAGAAACGGTCATGTAAAAAGTGAAAACGGAGTTCTTGACCTTGATGTAAGAATGCCTAAAGCTTTAGGCGGCGCCAATGACGATTTTGCTAATCCTGAAATGCTTTTTGCAGCCGGATACTCAGCGTGTTTTGACAGTGCCCTTAACCGAGTGATCAGTTTATCCAAAGTAAAAACCGGTGAAACAACCGTTACAGCAAAGGTTAGTATAGGCCAGCTGGAAAACGGAGGGTTTGGCCTGGCTGCAGAGCTTGATGTAAATATCCCAGGAGTTTCTATTGAAGAAGCACAGGAATTAACGGAAAAAGCCCACCAGATCTGTCCATATTCCAATGCGACGAGAGGTAATATCGAGGTGAAGCTTTCGGTGACAAATAACTAAAATCTGTTCCTTTTTTATAAAAAAATCTGTTTCTTTGGAGGCAGATTTTTTATTTACAAATGACACTCAGTCCAATCATTGCCATTTTATCGTCAAAGTATAGAAGCAGATTAACAGAAATAGTACACCCATAGTATGAATAGTAATTTTTTTATTGTTTTTCTGTTGGCTTTGTTTATTTTATTAATTAAATACTATACTCCAAAAATAAAGGGATTAATTGGCGAAAATAAAGTTTCAAAAGCTTTAAAAAGGCTCAATAAAGAAAAATACATTGTCCTGAATAATATTGAGTTGAACATTAAGGGCTCCACTTCACAGATAGATCATATTATTGTTTCAGATTATGGAATCTTTGTTATCGAAACCAAGAATTACAAAGGCTGGATTTTAGGCTATGAAAATGATAAATTCTGGACCCAGGCTATTTATAAATACAGACGCAAGTTTTACAATCCTGTTTTGCAAAATCAAGGTCATATCTATGCATTAAAACATGTACTGAGAAACTATAAGTATCTGAGGTACTACTCGATAGTTGCATTTACAAAAAGAGCAACCCTTAAAACCAAAACATATACTGATGTTGTTTACATCAACAGATTAGTTAAAACAATAAAAAAATATGATTCGTTTTACATTAACGAACGGACCAAAAGTGAAATTGTTGCCCTAATTCTGACGGCAAAAACAAACGGCCGGAATAAAGATAAAAAACTCCAGACTAATTATAACATCAATAAAAATATTGTATGCCCGAATTGTGGCGGAAACCTTATCGAGAGAAGCGGTAAATATGGAAGCTTTCTGGGCTGCAGTAATTATCCGGGTTGCAAATACACAAGGAATAAAAAGCAATAACTTTTATTAGTACACGGGAGTAAAAACTATTTTCCCTGCAAAAAATGTTTATTTTTATTGTCATCATCTTATGAAAAATCGTAAACAAGCTTTCAAAATATTTATTACCATCCTGCTTTTATGGCTGTGTGGACACTTGATTTATATAACTATTGACGGTTTGACAGACAAAAATAAGCACGCAGACATCGCTGTAGTTTTAGGCAATACTGTAAATGAAGATGGAACCCTTTCAAAGAGACTCGAAAAACGTATGGAATGTGGACTTAACCTTTATCGTTCCGGACGGGTGAAAAAAATAGTAGTGAGTGGCGGACTTGGAAAAGAAGGATTTTACGAAGGGGACAAAATGAAAGAGTATTTAATTAAAAACAAAGTACCTGACAGCGTTATCATTGTCGACAATTTTGGCAATAACACACTTGCAACCGTGAATAATACGCTTAAATTAAAAGACAGTTTACATTTTCAAAGTTTAATTGTTGTTTCCCAATATTTTCATTTGACAAGAACTAAAATGTTATTCAGAAAGCAACATTTTGAAAATGTGAGCAGTGTAAGTCCCCAATATTTTGAATTGAGAGACCTCTATTCGTTACTGAGAGAATTTGTGGCTTATTATATAGGATAAGATATCATAAAAACGACAGATTATCTCGTCGTTGAATCGCTCATTTTAAAAATATCCATTTTTTTAACTGAAAATAGCGCGGAATTAAAAAACTATTTTCAATTTAAAAATTATTTATTTTTATCTTATAATTTGGATGGCATAATGCATTAAGCTGACTGCAAGTAACAACCGTAATAGGATATACGTGAACAAAGAAACAGCGAATTACATTAGAAATTATTTCAGCAACTTAATGACAGACGATGAAAAACTGGCATTGAAATATCATATGTACACGTATAAAACTGAGAGCAACCCGAAAATGAGAAAAATGATGGTTGACAAAGGTTGGATTAGCGAACAACCCAATATAAAAGAATTTCTCAAAGACGGATATGAAGAATTTGAATTAAATGTTGCCAAGCGGATAATGAATGAAGTTCCTGAAAAAGTTTTTCTGAATAATTGTCCAAAATGTAACAAACTCGCAAGGACACCATTCGCAAGGCAGTGCAGATATTGTGGAAATAATTGGCACAGCTTAACCGTTGCACAGTTTAAACTTGAAAACTCGGTTCAAATAACAGGCCGACCATTTTTTCTATTAGGACAAATTACAAAAGGGGAAATTAAACAAGGACAATTTATGGACTTAACAATATTAGGCATAAACAAAAAGCCAAAAATTGAAGCAATTGAATTTGCCCTTAAACGACAAGACGGAAGAGTATGGGAAGACATTGGACTCGGGACAAACGAACTAACAGAAGAAGAAAAAGAATTTATAAAAAATAAAGGTTCGTTTAGAATACCGTTTGACATAATAAATGAACGGTGAGAACAGCAACTGGTAACGTCGCCTGGCAATATGAAGACTTTGATTACGAGCGTAAAAAATTAGATGATTTAAAAATTTTAAATAACAATTAAAACAAAAATTATGGCGAATATTAATCCACACGTTAATTTCAATGGTAATGCAGAAGAAGCATTCAACTTTTACAGATCAGTATTTGGTGGAGAGTTTACAAAAATCGTTCGGTTTAAAGATCTGGCTAATGCTGAATTTCCGGTATCAGAAAAGGAAGCAGATAAAATAATGCACATTGCTTTACCAATCGGCCACACGGTTTTAATGGCGAATGATGTACCTGAAATACTGGGACGCACTAACGAAAATGAGAACAGAAGCAAAATTGTCATTAATGCAGAAAGCAAAGAGGAAGCAGATAAAATATTCAACGGACTTTCCGCAGGCGGGCAGATTGAAATGCCTATTTCCGACAGTCCATGGGGTTCTTATTTCGGTATGTTCAGAGACAAATATGGAATTGAATGGATGGTAGAATTTGACTCCTGATCATAAATAATAAATACTTCATTCTAGATTCTAAAGATAAAAAAGCAAGGATTTTCAGTCAAAATCCTTGCTTTTTCTATTTGATATCTGTATTTGATAAATGCCCCGGTTATCTCGTCGTTGAATCGCTTCTTTTAAAGGCATCTACCCTTTTATAAGAATCATTCTTTTCTTTTTCCTTTTTATCTGAAATCAGAATACCGAAGAGATGATCGATTTCATGCTGAAAGATAACTGCAGTAAAGCCCTCTACAATTTCGGAATACTTCTGCCCTTTCAGATCAACATATTCCAGCTGAATCACTTTACTTCTGTAGAACTGATCCCTGAATTCAGGAATGGATAAATCACCTTCCGGACCAAGATTCTGTAGTTCCGATTTCCAGACAATCACGGGATTGATGAAATATTCCAAAGGACTTCCTTCTTTATCAAAACGCTGAACCCAGATCACTTTCCTGTTGATCCCGACCTGTGGCGCTGCAATTCCTACTCCGCCATCCGTTGAAAGAAGAGATTCTTTCATTCTTTTCACTAAAGTTGCCGTATTGGGGTCAACCGGATCTATTTCTGTAGAAAGGTTGAGTAAAGTTTTGTGCTGATGTGCATCTGTGGTCTGGTAAATGGGCAATGCCGTGCTGATTTCTCCCTGATTGATCAGTGAAATTTCGTTTGATGTAAGTTTCTGAGCATTGATAAGGCCGATAAATAAGATGAGCAGAAAAGATATTTTTTTCATTTTTATTATTTGTAGTGTAAAGATAAATATTGTGCTGCAATTTTTCATGAGCCACGCATTCTAAGTTTGAATGCCTAAGCTTAGAATAACTTTTTTTGTTGAAAAATCTTCTGTAGTGAGAAAGGAAAATAAGGAATCTGGATTTTATAAAAAAGAGTATAATCGTTTTTTATGAATTAAAAATAGTTTTTTTCAATTCAAAATTACAAAAGCATATACATTTCTGCGTAGCCACCAACAGGTCCGCATAATTGGGAGTGAGACCTAAACAAACACCTACAATCGACTTTGTTATGTTCTGTTTAATTTTTTAATATTTTTCATAAATATAAATACATTAAAATTCATATTATCAAAATATACTCGGAAAAACTGATGATTATATTTATAATAATTTTTATATTTAAAGTAACTAAAAACTATAACATATGAGCTATCCTGTACTAAAAGCAAATCAAAGCTATTCTAACGTTGAAGTAAGAGAATCAGCTAATACTGGTCTGTCTTATGATCAAATGACTGTCATATTTAGAGGAGCAGTAGATCAAGGACAAGAATTTTACGGATCCGAGGGTGGAAAACTATGTGTAAAATGCTCTAATTGGGCAGGAGATTTAACACATCAACCTGCATTCTGTGCTAGCGGGTATAATGGTATCTCTGTTGGTCAGGCAGAAATAACAACTTTCTAAAGAAAAGAATGGAGAGAAGGCTTCGACTCCGCTCAGCCTGACAGTGGAAAATATTACGGATAGTATTATCATTGTCAGGCTGAGCGGAGTCGAAGCCTTTTTTATAATTACAAAATTCTTTGCTGAAAAAAGACTTTCAGAATTTAAAATGTCTTCGTCATATCCGCCGGAATTATCAGGTTGAAATCCGTCGGGATATAGTCTTTTGCAGGAACTTTAAGCTCCGGATCTTCCGATTCAAAGACAGAAATCACTGCCATTTTAAGGTTCGGGTTTTTCTGTTTGATGTACCAGTAAATTCCTCCGAATTCTTTGCTGTGATAGTTTCCATTGTAGTGAATGAAAGTTTTTCCGGCCTGAATATTTTTCAGAATCGATTCGGCCATGGTAGCATCTTTTGTGGCCTGTGCTGAAATGAAGTTCATCACTTTGGTTCCTTCTGCATGGTCGCCCATCATAGCTTTCATCTCCTGATAACCTGGGGTATCCAGGGTTACTTTAATAGGAAGCTGGGCAATATAGGTTTTCTCTCGGGCACTTAGTGTATTCAGAGATTCAAGACCCTCTTTTGCAGTTTGGGAGGCATATCTTCTTGGAATATTGGTTGCAATGAAGTTCAGCTTTTTGGTTTTGGCAAAATCAACCAGAGGTTTGTAGTCTGTCCCATAATTGTTCCATAAACGGGCTGAGTCTTTCAACGTTTTGGCATCAAACTTTCCATTTAAATACTGATTCAGCTGCTCCTGATTATCCCTTTCGAACATTTCCGCTCCCAGAATGATCTGCCCGTTCTTTTTTTCAAACAAACCTTCGGTCACCTTCAGCTGAAGCCAGTGATTGATAGAGCTGTTATGATTTTCGCCAAAGAAAACCACATCATACTCAGCCAGCTCTTTAACCAGTTTATCGGTTTTTATTTCTTTTCCTTTTTTATCATAAAACTGGTAAGCTTTAAGATCCTGCCCGCTTAATGAGCAGAAGCCTGCCAGTAAAATGGCGATGAAAATATTCTTCATTATATTAATTTATTTCAAATTTAGCAAAAAGGCAAATGGGCAGAATTGCAAAACTGCATTTTCCTGTCTCAGAAAGTTTTTATTTTGAGTATTATCACAATTAAAACCAACCCTTCTTTGCTTTCTCAGCTTTTTAGCCTTTCAGTAATTTCGCCTTTTCACTTCAAAAAACAAAATACCGCCTTGAATAAAAAAACAAAACGGTCCGCTTAAAATCATCTAACTATTTATTTCTCTAATTCTGCCACAAGGTCTTTCCACTCCTGCAGCTCAGGAATTCCTGGTTTTCTTTTTCCGAAGAACTGAACGATGAAGTCTCCTTCTTTATTGAATACCTCAATAGCCGTCACTTCTCCGTCTTCCGTAGGTTTTTTAACGATCCATGCTTCGGCAATTTTCGTAACATCCAGGTGTAAGTTGAAATCCGGGTCCATTACATTGAACCATTGCTGGTGCCAAAGGGTTTTCTTCACATTCCCGGTGTGAATCTGGATAATTCCCCTGTTTCCTACGAACACCATGATCGGGATATTCTTTTCTGAGGCATCTTCCAGAACATTTACTACTTTGGAATTGTCAATTTTTTTAGCAAATCCTTCAGGAGCCAGTCTCAATGCCTGGGTTCTGCTTACCCCGAATTTTCTCGTCATCATAAAGAAATCGTGGGTATCTTTTAATTCTGTCCATGCTTTTTTGAATCCTTCCGCATCAATTTCAGAATCCGCCTTTTCAGGAGCTTTAGGAGTTACAGTTTCAATTGTTAAAGGCTGGTTTTGATCTTCAGCTTTAAATTTTTCCACAATAGCATTGAATGCAGCTTCATCACTGTCTTTTGTCAGATATATTTTATGAAGGGCCAAACCATCTTTTCCGAAGAACTGAAGACTCTTTTTATCGCCTTCCACAACTGCAAAAGCAGATATCCAGTGGTTAAGAAATATCCTGAGGTCAATATCTTCACCTACGAAAAGCTGGGCATGCGGACTGCTGAAATCGCCGTTCTGGTAAGTGCCTTTTCTTTCATGAACGCATTCGTCGTTACGGGTAAGAGCCATTACTTTGCCTAATTTTTCTGCTTCGGAAAGGAGGGCAGGAAATTCCGGCTTAAGTACTGTTACTCCTTCGCCTATACTTGTTGCCAATAGTTCAGCTTCACTCACTCCAAGCTGTGCTGCGGCATTTCTTATTCTGATGTGTGGATTTTCTGTTTTCAGAGCTTCCCATTTTTCCTTTAAATCATTAACTAATGTGCTCATTATTTTATTTTTTTATGGTTAAAATTGTATAAATTCTGTGTATAGTCTCGTTTCCCGATTTGCTTGGTATGTCTTCTTCTTTTTCGGAAATTTTCATTCTCTTGAAATGGCTTTGGGAAACAAGCTGTTCCATTTCGCTGTTGCTGTATAGTGTAAAATCGTATTCCGTGAAAGGAAGTGTTTCCATGAATTTTCTCTGTCCGAAAGTGAGAACAAAAGTCCCGTCTTTCTTTAAAACCCTGTGGATTTCATTGAGAAATTCAACAGGTTCTTCCCAGAAATATACGGTATTAACGGTAAATATCTTATCAAAGGTTTTATCCTCAAAAGGGAGCTTTTTACCTTCATACAAGATGAATTCTGCCTGATTTTGAAAGTTATTATTAAGTTTTCCGGCTTCATTGTGCATGGTTTCAGAAATATCAACTCCTGTATATTTCAGATTTTGAGCCCTGCTTAAAATATTTTTCAGGTGCCCAGCATTTCCGTGCCCTATTTCAAGAATATGTTCATTATCTTCTATTAAAAGCGTTTTGATACTTTCCAATGTCATGCTGATGTTGGTGGCATGCATCATTTCGCCGATCTCTATTCCTTTTTCTCCCTGCGGATTGGCAAGGTTCTGAGCGAGGATTTTTAATTCATCTTTTTCCATGGTTATCCAAAAATGATCATTGGGTTATTGGTAATCGGGTGTCCGCAGATGGTGCACGGGAAATTGTACGCCTGGCTGATATTGTGAGCCGTAAATACTTCTTCCGGTGTTCCGTATGCAGAAACCTTTCCTGATTTCATTAACAAAATTTTGTCCGCGAATTGGGCTGCAAGGTTAAGGTCATGCATCACGACAATAGCGCTGTTGGCTTTTCCGGTAAAATTTTTAATAATTTCCAGCGCTTTATACTGGTGTTTTATGTCTAAATTATTCAGGGGTTCATCCAGAAAAACTAGTTTGTGGACAATTTCATTTTGCAGCTGCGCCATTACTCTTGAAAGGTGTACACGCTGTTTCTCTCCGCCGGATAAAGTATTGTAATCCCTGTCTTTCAAATGAAAAATATCTGTTTCGTACATCATATTGTTCATGGCTTCAAGGTCTTCTTTTGCGGGCTGGGTATCGAAATAAGGATATCTGCCCATCATAACAACATCTTTTACCTGCAAAGGGATTTCATTGGAATTATGCTGGGAAAATTTGGATTTATGCCTGGATAATTCCCTTACTTCCCAATCGGTAATGGGTTTGTCCTTAAATACAATTTTCTGTTTTCCTTTAACTTCATTGGCCAAAACACTCAGAAGACTGGATTTGCCGGCTCCGTTCGGTCCTACAATCGCTAAAAACTCTCCGTAATCCAAAGAGACATCAACACCGTCAAGAATATGGAAATTCCTGTGGAGATAGTTGATCTGATGTGCTTTTATCATTAGAGTGATTTTTTAAATTTAATTAAAATAGCAATAAAAACAGGCCCTCCGATCAGGGAGGTCAAAATTCCGATCGGCAGTTCCGAAGGGGCTACAATGCTTCTGCTGATGGTATCGGCAGTTAAAAGTAAAATACTTCCCAAAACTGCTGACAACGGCAGAATGAAAACATAATTGGACTTGAATAAAAGCCTTAAAATATAAGGAACAATAAGTCCTACAAAGCCAATTGTCCCTGAAAACGCAACGCAGGTCCCTACCATCAGCGAGGTAATGATCACAATCTGCTTTTTCAGTTTTTCAACATTGATTCCTAAATGTTCTGCATCTTTTTCCCCCAGCATCATTGCATTCAGGGCTTTTCCTTTTGGAAGTAGAACAGCATATGAAATGATTAAAACAACCGTTAAAACAATATTCTTGGTCCAGGTAGCAGCGGCAAGGCTTCCCATATTCCAGAAGGTAAGATCTCTTAACTGCTCATCTTTTGAAATATAGATAAGGAATCCGGTGATGGAAAAGCCTATTGATGTAATGGCAACACCACTTAACAGCATCATGACAACATTGGTTTTCCCTGCACTGGTAGAAATCCTGTAAACCAGCATCATAGCCAGCAAAGCTCCTAAAAATGCTGATATTCCCACTAACGAAAACTGGACTACTTCGGGAAGATACTGCTTAAAATGGCCTCCCAAAACAATGGCAATGGCTGCCAGCAAGGTTGCTCCTGAAGTTAAGCCGATCGCTTCACCCGTTGCCAGAGGATTTTTAAATAATCCCTGCAGGCTTGTCCCGGAAACGGCCAGCATGCTCCCTATCAGTATGGCCATGATAATTCTCGAAGCTCTTACGTCCCAGATTACATACTTATCGTTTAAGGCCAAACCGGAATCTCCTTTGATGAACTTTCCTAAAACACTGAACGGCGATGCCCCGTTAAAATCGTAAACACCGGTATATAGTGCCACCACTGCCAGAATGACCAGCAGCAGGGCACTTATGATAAGATACAAGTAAAGTTTACTTTGTGTTCTCAATTAAAAGTTTGTTTAGTTCAACTGCAGCCTCTCCCAGTCTCGGTCCGAAACCTGAGACCAATCCTCCGTCCATCGCGATGATCTTTTTATTTTTCCCGGCATTGGTTTGGGCCACGCCCGGCATTTTAAGTGCTCCTTCGTTTCCGCCGGCACCCTGAAGGCCCGTTTCAAAGAAAAACAGGATGTCCGGATTGGCTTTCACAACGGCTTCAGGTGTCAATGGTTTGAAATCTTCGAAATCGTTTACGGCATTTTCACCGCCTGCAAGGCCAATTAATGCAGCCATAGGGGTATTTTTACCAGAAACCATCAGCATATTTCCTCTTGCGTAGATGAACAATACTTTTGGTTTTTTAGCGATCGGCTGAATTTGTTTCAGATCAGCATCAATTTTATCATTTAGCTTCTGATAATCTGTATTTCCAATAGCTTTGGCTACGTCGGCAATCAGTTTTTTAGTTCCTTCTACTGTATATTCCTGTTTGAAAATCTCAGCCTGAATGCCTGAAGACTTGATCTTACCCAATAAATCCGGATTAATATCCTTATCTGAAGCCAGAATCAAAGTTGGGCTAACCGCCATGATCGGCTCAATCGTCATTGATCTTACGTGTCCGAGATCTTTAGCCGTCGCTTTTAATGTTGCAGGATAGGTACTGGTAACATCTGTTCCTACAATTTCTTTTTCGTGGCCCAGGGCACTTACAATTTCTGTAATGCCACCGCTCAGGGTAACGATTTTGTTATTGGATTTAGGGGCTTCAGAAGATGTTTCTGTTTTATTTTCTGTTTTAGCTCCTTCTGCTTTTTTGCAAGAGTAAACTGCCATCAGAATGGAAGCTGCAAGGATTAATTTTTTCATGATATACTATTATTTGATTATTATAAAGGGGCAAATTCAAAATTGGTGGTACCGCGGTGTCCGTCTTCGCTTTTCATAGTATTGAATCTCAGCTTAAAGTAAAATCCTTCAGCATCTTTCAGAACAAAAAAACGGTCAGCATATACATGCGGTTGCGGATTGTCTGTGGTTCCCGTGGTGGTTCTCCACTTGTCACCAAGAGCTCTCTGGTCATTAAATACAAATTTCGACTGGTCTATATCTCCTAATTTAAAGGAGTTGTAAGCCTGATCAAGATTCCCTGCCGGAGTGACCTGATATACGCCTACTCCATTAAGGGTATTTGTAACGATAAAATCAGCAAAAAAATAACTTCCGGCACTGACTCCGGGTGCTGTAAACACCTCATTGGTAAATGTGGTAAAGCCTAAGTCCCAATCTTTTTTCTTAGGCTGAATTTTTACCGTGGTCCCTGTATTAAAGCTGAAGTAAGTAAAATTGTAATCTGTATCTTTCGGGATAAAATATTCAGTGTAGCTTGTTGTATTTCCTATCTCTGCATAACGTATTTTATATCCGTTCAATGCTCTTAAAATCTGGATCTTTTTCCAGCCCCTGGCAGCACCTGACAAACTCACGGAACCTGGTCCGATATTATCAGGTGAAGGAATATCTCTTCCCAGATTCAAAAGGTAAACAGGGTTTTCATCATCATTTTCTTTAACCGGTTCAATTCCTGAAGTCTGGGTAAGGAAATTGCCGTCAGGATGATCGATAAACTGCATATTGGCCGGATCAAATGTCCCTACCGCTGCGCTTCCTTTAAGGGCTGAAACATCTGCTTCTGTTACTGTTTTTATGTCCGTTTTATTAGGAATTTTTGCCACTGTCATGGCAATAGAGCCATTAATCAATACATGGAACCCATCTCCGCTGTAGAAACCAAGATCCCAGTCTGTTCTTTTATTAACAGAGGGTTTTTCATCATCACTTAAATCTATCCAGACCTGATTCGGTTCTGTAGCTCCTCCTGATTTTACTTCTACTACAGATCCGGTAATCGGAGGTGCAGGAACAGGATCTTCATCAGCTGAAAGACAGGACTGTAAAGCAATAGCTGAAAAAAGAGCAAATATTTTTAAATAGTTCATAAGGGTAGCTTTTGGTTTAGAATTGATAAATTAATCTCGCGAAATAGCTTCTTCCGTAATACAGATTGAGGCGGTCTGTTGCGCCTGTATGGGCCGTTCCGGCAGTAGCAGTGGTATTGATACTGGTGACATCGAATATGTTTTTCACTCCCACAGAAAGTTCCATATGATCTTTCCAGAATGGCTGGCTTACGATAAAATCCATCATATGAAAATCATCTGTTTTTCCAAGTCTGAAACCTGTGGCTTCACTTTCCAGTACATAATTTCTTCCGGGACCTGTATATTTGTAGTAAAGAGCGAAAGCTGTTTTAGCACTTTTCAGTTTATAATTTGCCGATGCTCCTGCCTGAACAAGATACTGGTAATCTGTGGGGGATGCATGATAAAGTCCGTTCATCGATACGGAAGTTCCGCTTACAGAGCTTCTCAGGGATAAAGAGATTTGGTCTTTTCTAAAGTCTACATTAGCGGAGAACAGCATATTCCTGTACTTATCCATATTCATATATTTGTAAGTAGAGGGGTCTTTTACAAGCACCATTTCTATCCTGTCGCGAACGTCGAGGTATAAGGCATTAATACTGTAGGCAATTTTCCAATCGTTTGCTGTAAAGTTCTGATCCCAGAAAGCACCTGCTGAAAATCCTTTTTCAGGGTTCAGGTCTGGGTTTCCCTGTACATCATGATTGATATTAACGAAATAGGTATAGAGTTCATCATAAGTAGGAAAACGGTTGGCAGTTCCTGCTACCGCGCGTATGTTGGAATTTTCAGAAGCTTTATACCTTGCCGAAAGGGAATAATTGAACTGATTGTCAAAATTCTCGCTTACGGAAAGTCTGGCACCCGGTCTTACAGAAAGCCTGTCTGAAATATTCCATTCCCCGGACAGGAAATTGGAATAGGTAAAGATTTTTCTTTTCACTGCTTCACCAAAGAAGTCTCCGGCAATAAGTGCCGCATATCCGTCAGTATAATCCAGTTCATAGCCAAGCTGGAAGTCGAAAGTTTTGTTATTGAGGAAATTACTGAACATCCCTCTTGAATAGATGACATCCGTTTTGTAGTAGGATCTGTCTTCCCTGCTTATTCTCACAGCTCTGTTCGGAATATCGTAATTATAATCATGGTATTTCCTGTCTTGGTTTTGGTAAGAAAAATCTCCCATATAGCGGATATTTCCAATATGGGTCTGGATATTGAACTGATGTCCCCATCGTTTGGTATTATATTCCCTATCTATACTCTCATACAGAGCCCCTCCCATTCCGTCATTCAACGGGATCCTGTTGACTTCGGGATTATAAAAATTGAATTTTTCATATAAATAAGACAGCTTATAATAGAAAGATGTTTTGTTTTTTGAATAGCGGATCAATGCCGAGGCATCATACTGATCTTTGGGATTCCATTCGAAGCCTCTTTTATTATCCCTTTCAAAATATTTATAGCCTTTACTTTCACCTTCATACCCCATGAACTGGTTATGATTTAAACTTACATTGGCAAACCAGTTCGTATCAATATTATAGTCTACATTAAGATTCTGAATATGTCTTCCGTTTCCTTTTTTCTTCAGGTCGTAATTGTCTCTTACGGTTTCTTCCTGCAGAGAGGCTCTTACACTTACCTTTCTTGTATTGCTTTTCTTGGTGATAATATTAATAACTCCTGCTACTGCGCCATTACCGTATTCTACCCCCATGCTTCCCTTTACAACTTCTATTCTTTCTACATTATTCAGGGACAGTTTGGTAAGGTCTATATTGCTTCCCAATCCTGTATCGCCCACTACAGGGATATTGTCTATGAGTACTTTCACGTAATTGCCGTCAAGGCCCATCATATTGGCTGTAGAATTTCCGGAGCGGGTATCCGGCGTGATCTGGATATTAAGGCTTTGGTTGAGAACATCGGCAACATTGGTTGCAGCCATATTTTTGATTTGCTGGGCATCGATCACCTCAACTTTATATATTGATTTATTGATGGACTGCTGCGTGTACTGTCCTGTAATGACAACTTCCTCTATTTTATTTTTATTAAGAGAATCTTTTTCTTGTGCGTTCATCCAGAAGGCAATGGATAATGACAGAACGGAAAGCACTTTCTTCTTCATAGAGCAAAAATTTTCGCAAATATAATGCTTTATTTAGAATAGTTAAAAATAAATACTTATTTTTGTAGAACAATTCTAAATAAAAATAACGTTATGAAATTAAAACTACTTCTAGGAACATTAATGTTTACGGCTATTACAGCGCATGCACAAGTAGCAACGCTTAATGAAAATTTCAACAACTTTACGATTGGGACGACTACTTTCCCTCAAAATGGCTGGTCTGCTGTGGTTGCTCCTATAACTGGCGCATTTCCTCCTGCACCACCAAGAATGATTGTAGCAGCTCTTGAAAACGACAATACGCAAAGGTTTATCCAGTCTTATGCAGGTAACAATGCAACCGCTCCTTCATATCTTATTACCCCTATGGTTGAAAATCTTACAGGAGATCGAGTTTTAAAATTTAAAACAACGTTAGTATCCCCATCGCCAGGACCTGGAACAATCCAGATAGGATTAGCGACAAGCGCCAGCGATATGTCGACTTTTGTAGGGGTAGGAAATCCGATCAACGTAACTACAGTTGGAGTGGTTCAAAATATAAGTATCAATATTCCTTCAACTACAGGTTCTTATATTGTATTTAAATTCACTCCGAGTGCTACCCATGTTGCCATACAAATAGATGATGTGGTCTACAACTCTTCTACTACTCTGGGGGTTAGCGATACTGCCCAATCTAAAGAAAACTTCAGGTTTGCCGTTAATGCTGACCAAACTGCATTGGAGTTTGTTACCAAAACAGAACTGAAAAAGATTGAGATTTATTCTGCTGCAGGTCAAAAAACAGCCGAAGGACAATTAAAAGGACAGAGATTTGATATCAGCGGACTTCAGGCCGGTGTTTACTATATCCTGGTAGAAACTGCAGAGGGTTCTGTAGTGAAATCCAAATTCATCAAAAAATAAGGTTTTATTATTATTAGACTAGTATTATGCCTTTGAAACCGGCCGGAAATTCTTTCCGGCCGGTTCTTTTTTGCAGTACATTCCACTATTTATCGGCAAAACAAGATAAAAATCATATTTTTATTTAGAATCGTTAAAAATAATTATCTATTTTTGTAGAATCATTCTAAATAAGAATTTAAACAATCAATTATGAAAACAAAACTATTATTGGCTTCGGTATTGGCACTTTCTGTTCAGCAGACTGTATTGGCACAAACTGATGCACTGGGATACACACAGGCAAATATGACGATGGGACCTTCTTACCAGAACAGGGTGTTTTTCAATCTTGCCAATGGTAATATGGTTTCTCAGCCGGCCAATACCTGGGATGTTGCTTTTTACAGAAACTCCAATTTTGCATTCGGAACAAGAATTAATGATGCTTTGAATATTGAGGTGTATGCAGCTTCTACCAACCTTGCAGAATGGGATAATATTAATCTCGATAATATAGCAAGCTGGGGCGAACCTCTTTACAATCCGGACCAGACTACTGATATCAGTCAGGGAGCTTTTGAGCAGGGTCCTATTACCTCATCCAACCCCAATATTCCGTCAACAGGCTGGGGAACATATAATTCCCTGACGCATCACATTGAAGGAAAAGCAATTTTTGTTCTTAAATATACAGGCTCTAATTCCTACATTAAATTTGCCATCGTAGACGCATTTGGAGGATATACGTTTAAATATTCCAAATGGAACGGAACTTCATGGGGAGCTACTGAAACGAGAACTCTGGCAAATGGATCAGATGATGCCTATTTCAATTATTTCTCGTTCACTACAGGAGCAAAAGTACCCAATATGGAGCCCTCCAGAAGTGCATGGGACTTTATGTTTACCAAATATTACACTTTCTACAACAACATGATGATGTATCCACTTACCGGAGCCATCCAGGGACCGAGTGTAAAGGTAGCCAAAGTGCAGCCTGAAACTCAGGAAACAGCTGCATTCACTACCCCTGCTGACAGTAATTTTTCTTCCAACATCACCACTATAGGACATTCATGGAAAGGGATCGGAACGGTTAATAATGATGTGGTGTATTATGTCAAAAAAGGAAGTGATTACTACAGAATGTATTTCACCACCAATGGCGGAGCTACTACAGGAGATATGTATTTCAAATACAAAAAAATTACAGCCACCTTAGGAATTACCGAAGTAAGTAAAAAAGCCTCTTTCGGGATCTACCCTAACCCTACAACAGCTGATAAAAAAGTAACTGTCCTTTTCGATGTGAAGGAAAAAACAGACAACAAAGGAAACATCGAAGTTTATGATCTTACCGGAAAAAAAGTATACACTGCTGAACTGACTAATAAAACCGGATTCTACAAACAGGACTTGAATTTAGCACATCTTAGTGCCGGAAATTATCTGGTAAAAATCAGCTTCGGAGGCAGTACGGAAACGAAAAAACTCATCGTAAAATAACCTCAATTTTAATACTTTCTATTTTTTTCTAATCAAAAGGCGGTTTCAGATCTGAAACCGCCTTTTATATTTTATTTTATTCAATATTTAATTAATCAATTGAATCAATAAATTTTAAATCCTTTATATACTTCCGCAGAGCTTTCCATAATTTTAGAGGCATCTTTACGGAAATTCAGAAGATGATCCTGTCCGTTATGCCTGTTGTGGTGGTCTACACTTTCCCAAAGCTCGATCAGGAAAAAAGTTCCTTTATTATCTTTATCTTCAATAAGGTCGTACTGAAGACAGCCTTCTTCTTTCCTGGTCTCTTTTACAAGATTCTGAAACAGTTCTACAGCGTCCATTAAATAGTTTTCGTTAAACTTAAAAAGCGCTACGATATGCAAATTCATGTTCTATTATTTAGTGGTGTAAAAGTAGAATATTTTCAAAGCCGAAACTCTTTTTCAGGCATTTATTTTTCTTCAGCACTAATAAATTTTACTTGAAAACTGATTTATAAATAGTTATGGAACTCATCACAATAACAAGAATCCCAATCACCAAAAACATTTTCTTAACAGGAAGTTTAGCCGTAAGCATAGCAGAAAACGGGGCAGTAATAATTCCTCCGATCAAAAGGCCAAGGATAATATTCCAGTGCTGAACCCCAAGCGTCAGGAAAAACGTAACGGCAGCAGTAATCGTTAATATAAATTTGGCAACAGTAGAGCTTCCCACGGCAAACCTAGGAGTGAACGCATTTTTAATAAGCGTTCCGGTTACCAGCGGGCCCCAACCACCACCTGCAAAAGAATCTATAAAACCTCCTATTACCCCAAGTCTTGTAAGATTGGTTTTTCTTTTCATCGCCTTATTCTGCTTATCTTTAAAAGCATTGGACAGGATCTGAATTCCCAGATAGAGAGTGTAGAAAGCAATAAGCGTTTTCGTGATCTTGGCATAATATTCTCCCAGATAAGTAAGGCTTACAGCTCCTATAATGGCCCCTATAACAGCGGGAACAGCCAGTTTTTTCACCAAGCTTTTACTTACATTTTTAAGCCTGATATGGCTAAAGCTTCCGGCTGCCGTGGTAAAGCTTTCTGCAGAGTGTATACTGGCACTTACAACATGAGGCGGGATATTCAGGAACAAGAGAGTTGTCGTACAGATCACACCATAGCCCATTCCCATTGATCCGGCTACAATCTCTGCAAATACGCCTACCAGAAGCATCCAGTAAAAAATATAGTTATCTTTAGCTAAAACGGCCAGAAGCTCATCTGTATACCCCAGTTCGTACATGGTTAAAACAGTAATCAGCAGTACTACAGCTGTAATCAGAAATACATTGAGTCTTATCTGGATTTTTCTTGAAATTATCATATGCAATATCATTACAGCTCACGTCCTGAGTTTTTACGCCTATAAAAACCGAAAAGGCTGCTTTCAGTGTGGCTGAAGCATTTGAGCTACTGCAAATATCAATTAAAAATATTATCCTACCAAATAAGTAGACTAGTTATTCAAAAAAAAGGACCGGGTCAGTCGACCAGATCCATTAAAGTTTTACTCTCAAGAATGTTCAGGGAAGCATCACGGACTTCTATAAGTACATCGTGCAGTCCGCAGTGATCTTCATTGCAGTCTTCACATTTTTCATAGAAATTTAAACTGACGCAGGGAAGCATCGCAATAGGACCATTTACCAGACGGATAATTTTTGCCAGTTTCACGGTTTCAGGATTTCCTTTTAAAAAGTATCCTCCCCCTTTCCCTTTTTTACTGTCGAGGATATCCGCTTTTTTCAATTCCAGCAGAATATTTTCTAAAAACTTCAAAGGGATCTTTTTATGTTCCGCAATTTCGGAAATAAGGACCGGGCCATCATTCCTTTTCTCTACCAGGTATGAAAGCGCTTTAAAAGCATATTGAGATTTTTTTGAAAGCATTACAGCAAAAATAAGAAAATAGTTTGAATTATATAAATGCATATTAATGAGGTGAAAATGCAAAAGGCTAAATATCAAATTTGTTAATTGGTTCCTATACATTCCTTATTTTTTGTTTCTCATCTTCATTATCACTATTAATCTTCACCCTTTTGCCTTTTCGCTATTAAATCCTTATGTTTGTATATGTTCAGTAAACAAGAAGCACAACAATTAAAAAAGGAATTTTGGACGGCTTTCGGAAAGTCTTTTCCCAGAAAATGGCTCCTTTATGATACGAAGATCAAGGATATGTCATTTAAATTTAATGCTGATAATAAAAAGGCGGAGGTATCCTTAGATATCGAAATGAAAGATGAACTCTTCCGGAATGCTTATTATGAGAAGATCTGGTCACTGGAAGATATTTTGAAAGACTTCATCGGAGACTTTCAGAAAGAGGAATATTTTACCCTGGACAACGGCAAAGTGATCAGCAAAATCTGGGTTGAAAAATACGGAGTTTCCATATTCAACAAAAATACTTGGCAGGAAGTTTTCGAATTTTTCCGGGATAAAATGGATGGCTTTGAAAGGTTTTATTATGAATATGAGGATTTCATCAAGGATGTTTAATTCTAATTGCTGAAAATAAAAACACTTTCCAATTATTTTTACATTGATACTTTCCGCATGTTTCATTAATGGTGGCAAAATATTATTTACGCTTCTGAAATCATATATCCTGGCTTCTTAGCAAAAAATCATTGTTATAAAAATGCAGATATAATTCCTTAATTCTTTGATTTTAAATATATTTGGGGTCAGAAAACTAAACCATGAAAATTGAATACAGGGATGAGGATTTTAAATACATAAATGACCCGGAAACCTATAAGAAAAAATCCAGATGGTACAAGCATTTTTTAGCTCACGGAAAACTAAAAATA
This sequence comes from Chryseobacterium oranimense, assembly GCF_900129755.1. GTDB lineage: Bacteria > Bacteroidota > Bacteroidia > Flavobacteriales > Weeksellaceae > Chryseobacterium > Chryseobacterium oranimense. Next base: position 176,544 of record NZ_FQWT01000004.1, on the reverse strand, counting down.
AGAGAACAATATCATTCTGATGCTCTCTTTGCCTTACATTATTACTTAGATCCTGAAGACAACGAAACGGAACTTCTGGAAAAATACAGAGACATACCAGCCTTGGAAATACTGAGCTTCAGAACAAGGAATGCGTATGGTGATCTTTGGGTAGAAACAGTGAAATATTATGATTTCGACAGCAATACTTTCTCAAATCTTATCATCCGCGAACTATATGATGACCGAAATTTTCCTATTGCCTGGGAATGTACTGACCCTGCCCTTCCTGAAACCGATACATTCCATTACCAGCTGTTAAAAAGTTATTACAATACCGACAGCTACCTGAACGGAGAATATTTTGACTCTCGTTTTCATTCAGGAAGATTTACAGATATTGAATATTTTCCCCAAGGCATAGATACCGATTCCCAGGATCTGGAAAGAGGAATTATTGGCATACAGGCAGAACAGCTTATGCAGCGGATGAAAATTCTGCCAAAAATGCGGGCATGGTATGTAAATAATGAATTTTTGCCACAATTATAGGCCAAGATCTATAAAATATAAAAACATGGTCTTAAATATGCTGTATACATAAAATACACTGACGGCCGATACACTAATAACAACAGATTAAACTACTAAACATGAAAAAGGTATATAAAAACATTTTTGGAGAAGTGATTTCGAAGGCTAAGGCTGAGAAACTGGACGACTATCATTTATATTATTACGAAAAAGATTCCGAAGTGCTGAAAGAAATAGAATTTCTTACCGAAGATGAAATATACAGCATCAGTTATTTTATGAGCCATGATGAAGATGAGGAACAGGTTGTAAACTATCTGAAAGAAAAATCTGATCTTTTCGATATTGAAAAAAGAGAAGCTGCAGGGGATTTCATCATTGCCACCAACAAAATGTACTCACTGGCTGTGGACGAAAAACCTCTCATCTCCAAAACCGTTTTTCATTATGATGACCCGGAAAACTTTATCTGCTCTCAGATCCTGGACAACGAAACCCTGAAGCCAATACTGGAAAGAACCACGAAATGCTGGTATACTTTGGATGAAAACGGTGAAAAATATGCCGCCATAGAATTCAGCTACCAGGAAGACGGAAAACTGGAACTTGCTATAGACAAGACCCCAAACCCGGAAAATGACCTGGACTGGCAGCATTACGAATATTCAACCTTTAACGAACTTCAAAACCGGATGACAACCGATATAAGTTATTACAAAACAGCAGTTCTTCTTCCGGAGACTGTGAACCAGGAATGTTAAACCATTGAAATTTTATTGAAAAATTCAAACAATTGTTTATATTTTTCATATTTTTAATCAAAATAAAGAATACCGGGTTTCAGAATGTTGCAGGACATTTCTGAAACCCGATACTATTATAATTATTAAATTTTAAAGACCAGTCACAATGGAAGAGAATTCGTTTATATTTACTGACGGGAAAGACCCCAAAATGATCGCAGCGTATGAAAAAGCAAGGAAAACCTTTAAATATTTCTGGAGGGAGCAATCCTGGGAAAACAGAAGAATTATCCCGGCTCTAGATCTTGCCTGTGTAAAAGCTGTATTCCGGGAGGAGGATCCGGAAACAGGAGAAGATACAGTGGAACATATGTGGATCAATGAAATTGAATTCGATGGAGATACCGTAAGTGGTTTTCTGATTAATGAACCAAACAACCTTACCAATATCCAGGCAGGAGATTATTTTGAAATCCCTCTGAATGAAATCAGCGATTGGCTTTTTGCCATTACTCCGGCTGCAAAAACCCCTACAGATCTTGCTAAACTTCTAATTACAGAAGAGGAAAATTTACCCAAAACTTATGGTGGGTTTACCATTCACAAAATGAGGGCTGATATGTCCGAAGATGAAAGAAAAGAGCATGATGATGCGTGGCAGCTTGACTTCGGAGATTTTAATGAAATACTTGTAGTGAACGAACAGAAAGAAAAACCTGAAAATCTTGTAGAGCATCCTATGAGCAAAAATATGGAAGAAGAATTAGTGAAATTTCTCCAGGAATATCCCGATGAGATCGGCTACAGTGATGAAAACGGTCTTACACTTCTTCACAAAGAAACAATAGCAGGAAACCTAACCTCTGTTAAGGTTATTTTAAAAGCCGGAGCAGATAAAAATATAAAATCAAATAACGGGAAAACAGCCCTGGATTATGCCGAACAGCTGAACTGGGAACATATTATTCCGGTATTAAAAGATTAAAAATCACTTAAATATCAGACTAAAGAAGCTTCCAGGCTTCTTTTTTTATGACGATCCACGATCTGATTACATGATTCGTCGATTGGGCTACGTTTACTTTTTCTGCTTCTATGATCTTTGTATCATTATTTAAACCGAGTAAAAATGGAAACAAAAAAAGTATGGTTCGTAACAGGAGCCTCAAAAGGTCTTGGACTGGCCCTGGTGAAAAAATTATTGGCAAAAAACTACCGTGTAGCCGCAGCCACAAGAAACACACAGTCTTTAATCTCAGAAATAGGAGAAAAATCCGAAGCATTTCTGCCTCTCGAACTGAATTTAACAGATAACGAAGATGTACGGACAGCAATTTTAAAAACAGTTGAGCATTTCGGACAGATCGATGTGGTGGTGAACAATGCCGGATACGGACAGATCGGTACCCTGGAAGAACTGACAGATGAAGAAGCAAGAGCCAATTTTGACGTTAATGTATTCGGCACCCTGAATGTGATCAGGAATACCGTTCCTTATCTGCGGGAGCAAAAGTCAGGTCACCTGTTTAATATTTCTTCTATTGGAGGCTATTCCGGGAATTTTCCGGGTTGGGGAATTTATTGTGCCACAAAGTTTGCAGTAGCAGGACTTACCGAATCTCTGGCTGAAGAAATTAAAGAATTCGGGGTTCATGCAACAGTAGTCTATCCCGGCTATTTCCGAACGGATTTCCTAAGTAAAAATTCTGTGAAAACACCGGCAAATCCAATCCAGGTGTATGAAACAGCCAGAAATTCCGAACAGGCCCATCTTAACGAGATCAACGGAAATCAGCCTAATGATCCTGAAAAAGGTGCAGAAGCCCTGATTGCCCTTAGTGAAGTAGAGAATCCACCGGTTCATTTTCTTTTGGGAAGCGGTACTTCCGAATTTCTGGATACAAAAATCAAAACCATTACCGGTGATGCAAAACAATGGGAAGCTCTGACAGTGTCTACTGTGATATAAATTCACTTTTTGCCCATTAAAATTACAATTCTTCGACTGCGTTCCGGACATAGATGTTATAACAATGTCATGCTGAGCGTAGTCGAAGCATTAGACATTATACAATTTACTAAATTAGCATTATGAAATCTCCATTCCGCTTTAATACAATTTCTGAATTTCATGCCTTCTGTAATCTTCCCGGTCCTGAACATCCCATGATCAGCCTGATTGATTACAGCCAGGTGAACTACCCTACGGATGACAGTGAGCTGAAATGGATCCAGAATTTTTACTCCATCGGCCTGAAGCGTAATGTGAACGCTAAGTTTAACTACGGCCAGCAGGAATATGACTTTGATTCCGGAGTTTTATGTTTTGTTTCTCCGCTTCAGTTTCTGAAACTGGAAATAAAACCTGATGTGGTGGTGGAACCCACTGGCTGGCTGTTGGTCATTCACCCTGATTTCCTCTGGAATACCACACTCGCAAAAAAGATAAAATCTTACGACTTTTTCAGGTATAATGTTAACGAAGCCCTTTTCCTTTCAGACAGGGAGGAAAAAGTTGTTGTAGACATTCTGAAAAATATAGAGCGGGAATACCAGTCGAATATCGATAAATTCTCTCAGGAACTTATTGTTGCCCAGATTGAGCTCCTGCTTATTTATTCGGAACGTTTTTATGAACGGCAGTTTTTTACCCGGAAAAAATCCAGCCACGAGCTTCTGGAAAGATTTGAGGAGGTACTTTCCAAGTATATTGACAGCGGAAATCTTATAGAACACGGGATTCCCTCTGTAAAGACCATAGCCGCAGAAATGAACATTTCACCCAATTATTTAGGATCTTTGCTAAGGATTCATACCCAGCAAAATACCCAGCAGCATATCCAGAATAAACTCATCGATCTAGCCAAAGAACGACTCAGCACCACTCACCTTTCGGTAAGTGAAATTGCTTATGAATTGGGGTTCGAGCATCCGCAGTCTTTCAGCAAACTGTTTAAGCAAAAGACCAATCTGTCACCTCTGGAATTCAGGAAATTATTTAATTAAAAAAATAACAGACCATTTTTTATTTTCAGATACTTTTTTGTCAAATGGCAAACGCAGAAAAAATAACTTTAGCTACCTTGCATTCATGAAAGAACTGTTTGATTTTATTTTAAGATTTGGAAATCTGAACCAACAGCAGATTGACTTTATAGCCAGCAAGGCAAAAGAAACAGACCTGCCGAATGACGAATATTTTTCAGAAGCCGGAAAAATCGCACGTCAGGTTGCATTCGTCGTCAGCGGAATTTTGAGGGTTTGCTATTACGATAATAAGGGCGAAGAAATCACCAAATATTTTATTGAAGAAAACAATCTTGTTGTAGATCTGGAAAGCTTTGATAATGAGATCTGTTCCAGCACTTACGTTCAGGCTGTTACCGACTGTAAGCTTATTGTTTTTGAAAGAAAAGACTGGCTGGAACTTTTGCAGACTATTGTGGGATGGGAAGCCATCGTCCATAAAATTATTTCAAGGGCGCTGATCCAGAAAGTGGAAAGAAGAAGTCCGCTGGTTTCGGAAGATGCAACCACCCGTTATCTTAAATTTCTGGAGATCTATCCTACTGTAGTCAATAAGATTCCCCTTTCCTATATTGCGTCCTATCTTGGGATTACCCAGTCTTCGCTCAGCAGGATCAGGAAAAACATTGCCAAATATTAGATTTTCACTTTCTGTCCTTTTACCATAAATTTTAAATTCATTTTTTTTGCTTTTTGTCATTTGGCAAACGGAATTCAATTTATTTGATGGAATTTTACATCATCAATTAAAACAAAAAAAATGAAATCAGTATTAATAACAGGAGCCAACAGAAGTATTGGCCTTGAAACCGCAAAACAACTTTCAGAAAAAGGATTATTCGTCTATTTAGGAAGCCGCGATCTCCAAAAAGGTGAAGCCATTGTAAAAGAGCTGAATGAAAAAGGTTTTCAAAATATAAAAGCCATTGAGATTGACGTAACCCAACCGGGTTCAATCTCAGCCGCCAAAGATCTGATAGAGAAAGAACAGGGAAAACTGGACATTCTGATCAATAATGCAGGTATTCTGGGAGTAAATCCCCAGACTGCAGCTGAAACACCTATCGCAGATATTCAGACGGTATTTGATACCAACTTTTTTGGAGTGATCAGTGTAACCCAGGCATTTTTAGAACTGCTTAAAAAATCGGAGAGCCCGAGGATCAGCAATATTACTTCGGGACTCGGATCATTGACATTACATAACGATCCAAGCTGGAAGTATTACCATGTAAAAGGAGCGGCATATGGACCTTCCAAATCAGCCTTAAATGCTTATACTACTGTTTTAGCTTACGAACTGAAAGACTCACCTTTTAAAGTCAATGTTATTGATCCGGGATATACTGCCACAGATTTCAATGGCCACAGCGGTCCGGGCTCTGTAGAAAGTGCAGCTTCTTTTATCGTGAAACATACGCTGACCGGTGAAGATGCGCCTACAGGACAATTCTACAGTAATGATATAGAGGATGAAACCGGGATCAGCCCATGGTAAATTTTAAAGAGGGCTTTTAGGTCTCTCTTTTTTAATTTCAAAAGAGCTTTTTATACTAAAAAATAAGCCACTGCTATCAATTGCAGTGGCTTTATGATTATTTATCCAAACTTCTTCTTTCTCATCCAAAAGAATAATCCTCCCAACAGGCCGATGACTACCAAAGGCAGCAATAAATTCAGCCATTGCCAGTTTGTTTTTTCTTCCGTGATGCGGTTTCTGTCCAGAAGTCTTTCTTCAATGTTTCTGTTTCTGAGAGCCATCAGGTTGCTGTCGTCCAGAAGATAATCCAGAGCATTTCTCAGGAACTGCTCGTTACCGAACTCCTGGTTCGTCAGGCGGTCAATTCCCATCGGAAGCGGCTCACCTTTGTGCATTTTGTTTCTTCCGACATCTCCGTCTGCAATCACGATCATTTTATTTTCAGGGCTCTGACTTTTAAAACCCGGATAACCTTTTCTTTCAATTCTTGAAGCATAGGCAGAATTGAATTTTCCTTCCAATGCAACGGCAAATATCTTTGGTGTGCTTGGCTTTTCCATTTGTCCAAGACTGTCAACACTTGCAATTTCCTTCAAATCTACATAATTAGGAACCTGCTTCAGGAGCGTTCTTTCACTGGATTCGAAAAGAACCTTTGTTTTAATATTTTTTCTTCCGCCCAGCGTATCGATGGAAGTCGGGAACTCAAATTTTACCGGATTGATATTTTTCGTGATCGGATTATCATTTTCAGCAATTCCAAGTGGAAAATAAGGCCATGGAAGGCTTGTATACTGGGGATTCCCTCCCACTTCTCCGGTGACCAGCTTCAACAATGCAAATTTCTTTACATCCTTTACCAAGGCAGGATTGATCCTTACTCCATAGTTGAAGAAGAAATCTGTCATATTGATATCTACAGGGAAAGGCATCAGCTTTTTGGATCTTGTCAGCGTATCCATTTCAGCATTAACGGCATCAATCATCCAAAGTGTTTTTCCTCCGTTCATAATAAACTGGTCAAGGATCACTTTTTCATTATCTGTAAATGCTTTCCTTGGCTTTGCAATTACCAGGGCGCTCATCTGTCTCAGCAAAGGAAGATCTTCAAGGGTAAGTTCTGTCTGGTTTTTTGGAATGACAGGACCCGCATCATAATTTTCCAGTGCCAGCTGCATAAAGCTGTGAAACTCTTCAGGCCCCAATTCATCCTGATTGACCAGAATACCGACTTTCTTTCTCTTATTGGCTGCAATATTCTTGATATTGGAAACAAGGCTGTACTCCAGTCCTTCTATAGATCTTGTCAGCTGCTGATCTGCATCTATCCCGGCCTGCTGTACTACCAGCGGAATAGATACTCCCCTTTTATCATATTTTAGGACAGCATAAGGAAAAAGCGTAATCTGCGAAATTTTGCCGTCTTTTACATCCGGAAGAACGGAAGGCTGCATTCCCATTGCCATCAAAGTGTCCTGCGACATTTTTGTTTTGATGGGATCGATAAATTTAAAATCAATTTTCGGATTGATCTTTCTGAACTCTTCCAGCATAAATTTCGTCTCACTCTGAAGCTGTTTAAAGCTTGCCGGAAAATCTCCTTCAAGGTAAACATCTACTGTAAGCGGCTTTTTCACGGATTCCAATACTTTTACCGTATTTTCCGAGAGTGTATATCTTTTTTCTTTGGTTAAGTCTAATCTGATTCCTGAATACATAAGCAGGATAACCAAAGGTACCACTGCAATCAAGAAAATTCCTAATGGAGATTTAATATTGAACTTCTTCATAATGCTACTTCTTTTTAGAGATAAAATGGTTGGACAGTAATAACGTAGCACCGATGATCAGAATAAAGTAGGCAACATCTTTAAGATCAATAAGACCTCTGGTAAATCCTAAGAAGTGCTGATAAAACCCTATATTCTGAAGAATAAAATCTGCGCCGCCCAACAGTTTGTAGCTGGCAAGCTGCTCTATCCCGAAATACATAATAAAACACATGAAAACTCCTAAAAGATACGCCATGATCTGGTTCTGTGACAGTGAAGAAGCCAATATACCCACTCCTGCAAAAGCAGCAATTAAAATAATCAGCCCGATGTAACTTCCAAAGGTCATTCCAAGGTCAATATTTCCTTCAGGAACCCCAAGAACATAAACTGTATAAAGATAAATCAGTGATGGAATAAGGCAAAGAACCCCAACAATCCATACTGAAAGAAATTTCCCTGTTACCAGATCGGAAACTTTTAAAGGCTGGGAAAACAACCAGTTCAGCGTTCCCGTCTGCTGTTCTTCTGCAAAGGTTTTCATAGAAAGTGCAGGGATGATGAACATCAGCAGCCATGGTACGAGTACGAAATAGCTCTGTAAAGAGGCCATCCCGATATCGAAAATATTGGAATCATTCTCGAAAAAAAACAGGAAAAGAGCCGTTATGAGGCTGAATGCGGCAATGATTACCCATGCGCTCCAGTTTCCAAAGTAACTCCAGAGTTCCTTTTTTAAAATTGCAATCATAGTTTTTTGTACAATGTAAAAGCAGATGTATTGATGTATACATCCGGCTTAAACTATTATTTGTTTTTTTTATTCTTATTAATGAGTTTAACGGTCATCATGATCAGAAATACAAGAACGAAAAATCCGGCGATTAATTGCCACCAGTATTCAATCACCGCAGATTTCAGGATCACAGTGAAAACTACCAGGAAGAGAATAAACGTAGCAATTTCATTGGCCTGCCGTAATTTGATATTAGGCGTTTCGATGGCCTGCCCGTTGAGTTCTTTCAGTTTCAGCACTTTTTTCCAGCACCAGTAATGGTAAACGGCGAGACCGACCAGAAAGGTAAGCTTTAAATGAAACCACGGCATTTTCATCAGCCCGGTATTCAGGAAAATCATAATTATTCCACAAACTGCCATAATGATACCCGCAGGAACCGTAATGATATTCCACAGCCTTCTGGCCATGAAAGTATACTGCTCTCTGAGGATTTTCTTTTTTTCGTCAGCAAACTCGTCCGTATCCTTATAGTAAACAAAAATTCTTACGAGATAAAAAATTCCCGCAAAATAACTTACCATGAAGATAATATGCAGTGCTTTGATTATAGTATAAAGCATTTTTTAAAATAATGGCAAATATAATGTTAATAACAAAAATATTTGGTAGAAATAATATAAAAAAACACTTCGACCCTGTTCATCATGACATTATTTATACTAACTGCTCTAAATTTTATCAAAAATTAAACACAATAATAAAAACGGTCATGCTGAGCAAAGTCGAAGCATCTGTATCGTTAATTTTAATTAAGAAATAACTCCCAGTTCTTTCCCCACTTTCTCAAAACCTGCAATGGCTTTATCCAAATGTTCTTTTGTATGGGCGGCAGAAAGCTGTACTCTGATTCTCGCTTTTCCCTTTGGAACCACAGGATAAAAGAATCCGATCACGTAAATTCCCTCGTCCATAAGCTTTTCAGCCATTTTCTGGGCAAGAGGCGCATCATACAGCATTACCGGAACAATAGCGGCATCACCGTCAGGAATATCAAATCCTTTGGCCACCATCTGGGTTCTGAAATAGGATGCATTTTCCATTACTTTATCACGAAGTGAAGTATCCTCCGAGATCATATCCAGAACTTTAAGAGCAGCTCCAACGATTCCAGGCGCCAGTGAGTTCGAGAATAAATAAGGACGGGAACGCTGTCTCAGCATGTCGATAATCTCTTTTTTACCGGAAGTAAATCCTCCCAAAGCACCTCCTAAAGCTTTTCCTAAGGTAGAAGTGATAATATCTACTCTTCCCATCACTTCATTCGCTTCGTGGGTTCCACGGCCCGTTTTTCCAATGAAACCTGTTGCGTGAGAGTCATCAACCATTACAAGGGCGTTATATTTATCTGCAAGATCACATACTCCCTTAAGGTCGGCTACAATACCATCCATGGAGAAAACACCGTCTGTAACAATAATTTTAAAACGGTGATCTTTTTCGGAAGCAGCAATTAACTGGGCTTCCAGATCTTCCATATTATTGTTTTTATAACGGTATCTTGCCGCTTTACATAAACGTACCCCGTCAATGATGGAAGCATGGTTCAATTCATCTGAAATAATAGCATCCTCTTCTGTGAACAACGGTTCAAAAACTCCTCCGTTTGCATCAAAACAGGCAGCATACAGAATAGTATCTTCAAGACCTAAGAAATCTGCAATCTTTTTCTCCAGTTGCTTGTGAATATCCTGTGTTCCGCAGATAAAACGTACAGAAGACATTCCGTAACCGTGAGATTCTATCATGTCCTGGGATGCTTTCATTACTTCCGGATTATTGGACAGCCCCAGGTAATTATTGGCACAGAAGTTTAAAAGTTTTTTTCCATTGGCTTCAATTTCCGCACTCTGCTGGGAAGTGATGATTCTTTCTCTTTTGTAAAGACCATCATTTTCAATGTTTTGCAGTTCGTTCTGTAAATGTTGAAGATATTTTTCAGAGATCATTTTTTAGTAATTTTTTAGATGTGCTAATTTAATAAAAAGCCTTTAAAGTATCAGCTTTTATACGTTTAATTCTAAAAACAGGGCTCAATTTCATTTTTAACATTATTAGTCTACTAATTTAGTAGGATAATAACTATATTTGCTTTTTAAAATTCAGGAATATGAGACTGACTCCCATAAAAAAAGTAAAGAAAATAGATTCTGAAAGCTTTAAAAATAATCACATGAAGCCTCGTTTTCCGGTTATCATGGAGGATTTTATCGACCCTGAAAGTCCAGCATTCAAGAAATGGAATTATGAGTATTTCAAGGAAATAGCCGGAGATCAGAAAGTCAATATTTACGGAAGCGAGCTTGAATCCCTGGATAAAGTGGCAAGCAGCCCGATAGGCCAGACCACTTTTGCAGAATATCTCGATCTGATAAGTACAACTCCTACGGAGCACAGGCTTTTCTTATTCAACCTGCTTACGATCAGGCCGGAGCTTAAAGATGATCTACATTATAATGATGTTACCGACGGAAAAATATTAAAATGGCTTCCTTTTATGTTTTTCGGAGGTGAAGGTTCCATTACCAGAAACCATATTGATATCGATATGTCCCATGTTTTTATTACCCAGTTTCACGGCGTTAAAAGAATCTGGCTTTTTCCGTGGGAACAGTCGGACCTTATGTACAAGCTTCCCTATAATTTTCACAGCTTACCGAATATTAAAGAACCGAATTACAGGGAATTCCCTGCCCTGCTCTATTTAGACGGTTACGAAGCATTATTAGAACCTGGTGAAACACTTTATATTCCATCAGGATGGTGGCATTATATACAGTACGAAACGGAAGGCTACTCTGTATCTGTAAGGGCGCTTCCTTCCAGCCTTCTGGAAAAATGGCGGGGGTTTAAAAACATGGTCGTAACCAGAAATTTTGACAATATAATGCGCAGGCTCTTCAAAGAGAAATGGTTCCGTTATAAAGTAAGAATAGCCAGAAAAAGAGCTGCAAAAGCATCCCGAAAACAAAGAATCTTTCTCATCTGAAAACCCTCATTTACAGTTTAACCATTAAATAATTTTACAATGGAATTTATATATGCCCTATTATCCGCCGAGCGTCCTCTTTACACTTTCTATCCTCTTTTTTAAATGAAAAAACCTTCATTGCTGAAGGTTTTTGTATATCTAAGAGCTATTCTTACTGTTTTAAAAACTTAATATTTTTATCATCAACCGAGAAAATATAAGATCCCGGAACCAGTTCTGAAATTCCAACTGCCTTTCCTGGCTGGTAAACGGATTTTCTTATTAATTTTCCGTCTAAACTATAGATTGAATAAGCGGCAGGCTTATTAATTCCTTTTATAAACAGCTCATTTTTTGCCGGATTTGGATATAAAGCAAATTCTTCCTTCTCCACAGATGATACGCTTAAGGTATTATCCTGAATTACCGTAGAATTTTTCTCCAGAATCTGGTATTCATAATTGAATTCGACACTGGCTACAGGGAAAGAAACCGTTTCCAGGAATCCCTGGTTGTTAGAAGTGTTATTCAGAGCAAAATAAGCAGTCTGCCCGCCGGTTCCGTTCACTTTGATCGGTAACGGGATATCAAAAAAGCTTACCGTGGGACTGCTCTGTACCTGAGATGCTTTAAACAGGATCTGGTTTCCTGTTTGCTTCCATTTTATAGTGTAACTCGGATAGCCTTCGCCATATAACCAGTCGTTAAAAAAGCCTGTAAAGTCTTTTCCTGTAGACTGAAGCAGAGAAGTATTAAAATCTACCGTTTTCACATAATTATAAGCCAGATTCGGTCTTGCGTGGTAATCTTTAAGTGCCTGATAAAAAACAGCATCACCCAGAATCCATTTGATCATTCTTAAAATATAAGCTCCTTTTGCGTATGTCAACCTGTTATTGAATATCCTGCTTACATTGGAAAGATCTGCATCGGGAACATAGGTAGAACCATTGGGAGCAGAGGTAATATTATTGATTTCTCCTAATAGAAAATTCTTGAATTCGGTATTGGTCATCAACAACTTTTCGTTGGCCAGAACAGCTCCGAAAGTGGCGAAACCTTCATTCAGCCAGATATCATTCCAGGCCCCGCAGGTTACTTTATCTCCAAACCACTGATGGGCCAGCTCATGAGCAATAAGTCCCTTGCTCCAGCTTCCCATAGACGACATGGTCTGATGCTCCATTCCTCCCCCGAACTTAAACTGCATATGCCCGTATTTTTCATTACGGAACGGATAAGGCCCGAAATACGTTTCGAAAGTACTCATTATCTGCTTGGTCCATTCAATATTAGCCATGCTTACAGGGTCTGCATTGGTGGATGGGTACACATAATTAACAAATGGAAAGGGCGGATTTCCCATCGTATCGTTAATTTTAACGAAATTGGTAATGGAAAGCGCAATCAGATAAGCTGCCGTAGGGTAAGCTGTTCTCCAGAAAGTAAGTTTCTGGTTGCCGGGAAGTATGGTTTCGGACATTAATTTTCCGTTGGCTGCCACATTATATTGAGAAGGTGTTGTGATCTTAAAATCAAACCTTTCAATTTTGTCATTCATGCTTTGCTTTGTCGGGAACCAGTCCTGTGCACCATAAGGCTCGCTCAGGGTACATAAAATAGGTGTTCCGCTTTGCAGGGTAGTTGAAAAAGCATTTCCGGGAGTTGGTGCTCCTGAATAATGAATGGTGAGTGAATCCAGCGTATTGGCAGGAATAGAAGCCGGGAAATCTATTTTTATTTCTTTTGTCGGCAGCTGCTGGAAGGTAAGATTGCTTCCGTGATACTGTACCTGGGAAACAACCATATTATCCGTAAGATCGAAATAAATGCTGCTCATATTCAGATTAGGTTTGAAATGAGAAGTAACGGACCCTGCAATGTTGTATACCGCCGGATCTAAAGTAACATTCATCCTTTGATACTGTAGATCGTAGTTTAAAGTATTGGGATTAATGTTGTAGGCGGTCATTTTTTGGGTAAAAGAATTCATTTCTTTTGCAATGAGCCCTTTCATTTCAATATTTTGGTCCTGGATCTGTCCATAGGCTGGCTGGGATAGCAAAAGGCCCAGGATCAGAAGGTAAAATTTTCTCATACTCAGAATATTAGATTGTAACCAAAGATAAAAAAAAACCTTCTAATCATTGATTAAAAGGTTTTTATAATATTAAAATAATATCTTTTAAAGATCCAGAGCCGGCTCAAGAATTTTTTCCATTCTTTTCTTTACCATATCTACAGATCCTGAATAGTTGTTTACCATTAAAGAAAACACCAGGGTTTTTCCTGAATTGGTCTTCAGGTAGCCGGCCAGTGTTTTTACTTTATTCAGAGTTCCTGTTTTGGCAAAAACCTGTCCGTTTCCGGTACCGATGAACATTCTTTTCAGCGTTCCGGACTGTCCGCCTACCGGCAGTGAAGTGAAATAGGTTTTATAATATTTCTCATCCATTAAAGAGGTTAGAAACTTGGCCTGGGCAATAGGCGTTACATTATTACTTCTGGAAAGTCCGCTTCCGTCTATATAATTTAAGCCCATCATGTCGAAGTTTTCATCTTTAAGATGGCTGGTAACTACGATTCTTCCGGATTCCGAAGTCTGATCACCCAGTTTCTGGAATCCTACTGTTTTCAGTAAAGCTTCTGCCAGGGAATTGTCACTGTGCTGGTTGGTATAGAATATAATATCACCTAGTGTAGGGGATTTATAGGCTGAAACCAATTTTCTGCTTTCCGGAGCCGGATCCGTCATTCTCGGAGTTACTTTTCCAGTTACTCCAATTCCGCTTTTTACCAAAGTTGTTCTTAAAGTATTGGCAAGATAAGCCGGAGCATCAGGAAGTTTTGTCGTTAAAAAACCGTCTCCTTCATATTTATCCGCGTATACCATCTGGTTGGCGTAAGGTGACATATAGAAGTATTTTTTTTCAGCAACCAGTCCTGATTTTTTCATGATCAGTTTTTCGTTGGCCGGATTAATCTCGCGTGTCGTTCCTACAGGCAGGTAATAATTATTGTTTTCAAGCCATACAACATTTTCCGGAAGCCTTGTAATATTGCCTTTGAAAAGCGCTGTCTGGATGATAATATCACCGTTTACCTTTCGGATACCTTCGCGGGAAAGTCCACCCATAAAGTCTGAAATAATGTCTCTGTAAGACCACGCACCGGCTTTGTTGGTTCCTAAAGAAGGATCACCGCTGCCTATCAGATAGAGATTTCCGTTTAAAGTTCCGTTTTCGTCAATAGTTCCTGAATATTCCAGCTGAGTCATCCAACGGTAGTTTTCACCTAAAAGGTTCATTGCTGTTTCCGTGGTGAGCAATTTTGTGGTAGAAGCCGGAACTAAAGGAGTATTTTCGTTGTACGAAGAGATTACTTTCTTCGTTTTCGGGTCGTACACTACGAATCCCCAGTCTGCATTTTTCAGCACAGGATCCGCCATCATTGTGTTTACATTAATATCTACGAGCTCTTTGGCAGACAAAACCGTTCTTTCCGCTACAGAGGTAACGGGAGAAGGGAGGTTCAAAGTATTTTTTTGATTTTCGTAAGCCTGTGAGTAAAGAACTGTAGAAACGGTAGATTGAGCAAGGAAAAACCCAGAAGCCAATACCGCTACACCTGAAATATATTTTCTGTAATTTACCATCTATCTTTTTTTGTTTCCATAGTTTGACACTGTAAAAAATGATAAGTTAAATCATAAAGTTAAAGAGTCAAACACTTAATCAACGTCCAAAAGTAGAAATTATTGTCTTAAAAAGGGTTACGGAGGTCTTATAAAAGAGCCTAAAGTTTGTTAAAAGTTGTTAAAAATCCACAAATATATCTTTTTTAATACTTTGATATGCAGTGATTTCATCGAATTCATTCAAACTTAATAAAACCATTTTTTTAAATTCATCATACTTTTTCCCGCGCGGAAGTTTAAGCATAATCTGGAACTGGTATAAATTATTAAGCCTTGCAATCTGAGCTCTTTCCGGTCCCAGAACACATTCTTCCGGAAGGTATTTCCTTAAGACAGATCCCAGAAACTGGGAAGCCCGGTTTACTTTATCTTCTTTTCTGTGCTTCAGCTCAATCATAATCAGCTTGGTGAACGGCGGATAGTGGAATTTCTGTCGTTCGGTAAGGATATATTTATAGATTTTTGCCGGATTATTCATCTTGATCAGCTGAAAAACAGAATGTTCCGGATTATACGTCTGGATTAAAATTTTTCCTTTCCCTGAAACTCTTCCGGCTCTTCCGGAAACCTGGGTGATTAGCTGGTAGGCCCTTTCTTCCGCCCTGAAATCCTGTACATACAATAAGGAGTCTGCTTTGGGAATAACCACAAGCTCAATATGGTCAAAATCAAGGCCTTTTGAGATCATCTGTGTCCCTACAACAATATCTGTTTCGCCTTCCTCTATTTTTTCATACAGCTTTTCGTAGGCAAACTTCTTACGCATGGAATCTACATCCATCCTGTCTACTTCACTATCAGGAAATATTTTCGATACTTCCTCATGAATCTGTTCTACCCCTACTCCTCTTTCGTTCAGGTTTTCGGAATGGCATTTCGGACAGGTTCTCGGCTTTGAGGCTCTCTGGCCGCAGTAATGGCATTTCATTTCATTGGCTGCCTTATGATAAGTCATTACCACATCACAATTCGAACAGTAATTGACATATCCGCAGGTTTCGCATTCTACAACATTAGCATAACCGCGGCGGTTGTGAAGTACTATGACCTGATTTTTTTCGTCCAGCGTCTTTTTGATCTCATCTATCAGGTGTAAGGAAAAGTTCCCGGAAACTTTTTTGGATTCCTGGGCTTCTTTAAAATTGATGAGCTCATATTCCGGAAGATTGACGTTCCCGAATCTTTCATTCAGGAAAACATATTTTATTTTATCTTTTCTGGCGTTATAATAGCTTTCTACAGAAGGGGTTGCAGAACCCAGAATAACTCCGGCTCCATACAAATTACCTAAAACCATTGCCGCATCCTTTGCGTTGAAATAGGGAGAAGCTTCCCTAGGCCTGTATGCAGAATCATGTTCCTCATCTACAATCACGAGTCCTAAATCCTGAAAAGGCAGAAATAGGGCATTCCGCGTTCCTATAAGAATTTTAATATCGTTCTGCCTGATTTTCCTCCAAACTTCTACCCTCTCAAAATCGGTTAATTTCTGATGATAAAAACCAAGCTGCCTGCCGTATTTTTTTTCCAGTCGCTGAGTGATTTGCTTGGTCAGGGAAATTTCGGGAAGCAGGAACAGCACATTTTTTCCTTCCTGAATACATTCTTCAATTTTCTCCAGATAAATGTGGGTTTTCCCTGAGGAAGTAACGCCATGAAGCAGTAAATTTTTTCCTTCTTCAAAGGCTTCGTCAATCTCTGTTTTAGCTTCTTTCTGCAGTTCGGAAAGCTCTTCCAGCTCTTCAATTTCGCCTTCATAACTTTCGATCCTGTCTTTCTGCATGTGATATTCTTCTACAAGACCTTTATCCGCAAGTGCTTTAAAGTGTGAGCTTCCAAAATATCCATCTTCAAATAATTCCGACTTCTTAATCGCCACATCCGGATGCTCGGTTTGCTTTTCCAGGATTGCCAGGAAAAGGTCTTTCTGCTTCGGAGCTTTGTTGAGTTTTAAAAGGATATCCGTCAGGTTTTGGTTACCTAAAACCTCATCACTGATTTTCACATAGGCTACTTCTTTCGCTTTATATTTTTCAGCTATTTTCTCGTCAATTTCAATATACTGCAGATCAATCAGGGAATTGATCGTTTTGATGATTTCTTTTTTAGGAATAAAGGCTTCAATATCGGTGAGATTGATGAGCTGACGTACTTCGAGTGCCTGGATAAGGTACATTTCATTAACATCGAGGTTTTCAAAATCAACCGTTATATTGGGTTTTAGTTTTAAATAAGTTTCACTTTCAAGCTTTAAAGAAGACGGAAATGCAAAACGGTAGATCTCTCCCAGACCGCACAGATAATATTCGGAAAGCCAGTTCCAGAAGTTGATCTGCTCCTTGGGAAGAATAGGTTTATCATCCAAAATACTGATGACCTCTTTCGCCACAAAACTTTCCGGTGCGTTATCATGAAGCTCAAAAACAATTCCAGTATAAATTTTCTTCCCCCCAAAAGGTACGAGAACCCGCATTCCCGGCTGAATCATAGGCGTTAGTTCTTCAGGGACTTTGTAGGTGAAAGATCCTTTTAAGTTAAGCGGTAAAACTATCTGGGCGTACTGCAAGGGAAATTTTTAAAGTGTAAAATTAGATTTTTCTTGAGAGAACTGCAATTTTTTCTTGAGATCAGACAGTAAAGCAATCTTATGCTGTTGTTCTGTTAAACTGGTTGTATTTTTTACTCTCGCAGATTGAGCAGATTTAGCAGATGTTTGCGTTATAATCGTGCTGTTATTTAAGATATAAGAGTAGTATTGAGCCTATTTAATTCATGATTATAAATCACAATATCCATACACATCTGCTCAATCTGCGAGAAAATATTCTAAACATTCAACAGCTTTGTTTTGTACACAAGATCAGTATGACAATTTTAGAAAAGAATTTCTGTGATATAATACCAGACCGCAGAAGTAAGGAACCCGACAATGATACTGAACCCAATAATGAGATTGGTAAGCTTGGTATTCAGCCTGAATTGTTCTGCAATAATACTTGAGGTGACGACAGTTGGCATAGCAGCTTCAAATACAGTGATTTTGGCCACATCTCCTTTTACATTGAGAAGTAAAGCCAGTCCCAAAACGATAGCCGGAGCAAGGATCAGCTTGTAGAGCATAGAAGCTGACATTTGAGGAATCAGTTTTTTCCATCCGCTAAACTTTAATTGAAGTCCTACTGAAAATAAGGCCAGCGGACTTACTGTTGCTGCAAGTTTATCAAAAAACGTTTCTGCAGCGGTAAAATCAATAAACTGCGACAATACCAATGCTGCAACACATCCTATCAATGGAGGGAAAGTAATCAATCTCTTTAAAATAAATTTGGCACTTACTTTTCCTGATCTGCTTCCCCCCTTCACTGCCGCTATAATTCCCATTGTGGAAAGGGCAAAGAACATGGTCTGATCGCAAATAATGGCAATACTTAAAAGGCTTTCGCCGTAAAATGCACTGATCAGGGGAAAACCGATGAAAGATGTATTGCTGTAGCCACTTGTGAGTTCCAATGTGCTTCTGGACCGTCTGGAATAGCCTTTACTTTTGCTGTAAAACATCATAAAGAAAAAGCAAAAAACGGAAATCAGGAAGGTGGCAGCAATCGGAAACAGCATTTCTGTGGTCCATTTCACTTTTGGCAGATATTTGAAAGAAACCGCGGGCAGAGCAAGGTAAAGAATCCAGGTATTAATGCCTTTGTGGGCATCGGGATGGATAGATTTTGTCGCTTTGAATACCATTCCTGCAATAATGCACACCGCAATCAGAACAAAATTTACCATAATATTTAAAAAATTGAATGTAAAGTTACGGTGGATTTTTTAGTTACAGCTTTAAAAACACAATAATATACATTCAATTTTCATGGTATGCATAAGGTTATTTTTTCTTTCTCAGATTTGCAGATTGAGCAGATCTTTTTCCATTTAATTTTGGAATGTATCCCAAAGACTCATTAATTTGATGTTTTCCACAGGTTTTGAAAGTTTGATCTTTTTTGAGGTATTGGGAAGCAGGTCAAAGAAATTATCACTGAAATGAGTGTCTCCCATCAGATAAATATCTTTTGCCAGGACATCAGTGGAAATTTCAATTTCTGTTGAAGATATTTTCTTGATTTTAATAGTTGGTTTTGTCAATTTTAAATCTTTTGGTTTTGAAAAAAAATAATGAGTTTTAGCAAATATTTTTTCATTTTTATCTTTAGCTGTGATTGCGAGAAAAATTTCATTTTTGTCTGAATTTCCAATAATTTCTTCAAGTGAAAAAGGAAATTTTAATATACCATTGGGCTCCAAAGTTTCATAATCCGCAGTACCCGCTGAACCAAGTTTTTCTCCATTAAATTTCATGATATCAAAATCTAATGATAAATCTTCAAATTTTTTCCAATCATCATTGATTACGTAAAAAGTAAGTATCTCATCTTTTTCTTCTGTCGAAATCATATGACTTTCAAAACTTCTTTTCATTTCATAGTGCAATGCTTTCCAGTTTCCTGAATAATCTATCGAAGACCAGGACACTACAGGCCAGCAGTCATTAAGCTGCCAGTATAAGGTTCCCATATTATACGGCTTAGAACGGCGATGGGCTTCAACAGCGATTTTCATTCCTCGGGCCTGAAGAAGCTGGGAAATGTAATTGTATTGTATAAAATCTGTTGGAACTTTATAATCTCTTTTTATGTACTCACTGATGATCTCCCAGCCTCTGGTATTCTTTTCATGGGCCTTAACCACAGGATTCTGAAGGCTGAGATCAGGCGTTCCGGAAAACATGGATTTTACAGCATCAATGCTTGGCATTCCCTGAAAACCGTATTCTGACATGAAACGGCCCACTTTTTCATTATATATCTCAAATGGCTGCTCTCCCCACCATACTCCCCAATAGTGGGAATCTCCTTCTGTAAGGCTTTCCTTATGCCCCCAACCAATAGACGGTGAGCTTGGCCAATAGATGTTTTTATCGGGCGTAAGACTTTCTTTTAAAATATTTGGAATAAATTCGTGGAACAGTTTTTTATAATCTTTCCAAATCTGGAGGGAATCTTCTTTTGAGTAATTAAACTGTTTCTGATAACCCCAGTTGACAATCGCTTCATCAATTTCATTATTTCCGCACCATAAAGCAATGGATGGGTGGTTTTGAAGTCTGCTGACCTGGTCTTTCACTTCTTCTTTTACATTGTTTAAAAAATCTTCATCGGCCGGATAAAAGCTGCCGGCAAACATGAAATCCTGCCAGACTAAGATTCCATTTTCGTCACAGGCTTTATAAAACTCATCATCTTCATAGATCCCGCCACCCCAGACGCGGATCATATTCATATTGGCATCTTTGGCATCTTTGATGAGCTTCCGGTATTTTTCTTTAGTCATTCTGGGTGAAAAACTGTCTCCGGGAATCCAGTTAGTTCCTTTTGCGTACAAGGGCTTTCCATTCACTTTAAAATAAAAGGATTTTCCTGCTGCATCTTTTTCCTGTACGAGTTCTACAGTTCTGAGCCCAATTTTTATATTTTTCTGATGTAAGGATAAATTATTTTTAGAAAGCGCAATTTTAAAATCATAAAGATTAGCATCTCCCCAACCATTAGGCTGCCACAGTTTCATACCGTCTGTTTTGTACGGGACACTTATTTTATTGATCCCTTTTTTCAGAGAAACTTTTTGGATCTGCTTATTAATATTCAACACATAATCTCCGGCATTCTCTGCATTAATTTCTATTTCAAATTTTAAATTAAAAATATTCCCTGAAAAATTCTGATCATATTTAATATTTTGGATTTCAGCAAAATTCCAGCATTTCAATTGTATATCTTTCCATATTCCGGTGGTCACCAGTCTCGGGCCCCAGTCCCAGCCAAATTGATATTGGGCTTTTCTTACAAAGCTCCTCGGCGATTCCGGCATTGTAAACGGAACTTTCTTTGCCCGTTCTTTTCCTTCTTTTACAGCGGATGTAAATTTTATCTTCAGGTCGTTATTTCCTTCTTTCAGAAGCTCTTTTACAGGAATTTCCCATTTCCTGAACATATTATCTGTTTTTTTCAGCAGTTTTCCGTTCAGATATATTTCTGAAAAAGTGTCAAGACCATTAAAAATAAGATCTACATGGTCATTTTGAAGTTCTTTTGATGATACATTAAAACGGGTCTGATATTCCCAGTCTTCATTTTCTATCCACTGTACTTTTTTTTCATTCTCATCTTTGAAGGGATCGGGAATGATTTTGTTGTCCATCAGATCAAGATGCACAGTGCCTGGAATTTTTGCAGGCAGCCATTTCTGTTCCTGTGTATTTCTGAACTGCCATTTCTCTGAAGACAGGCTTCGTTCCGTAAGCTGTGCATTCATCATACTTTGAATAAAAAGGAAAGCAAAAAGGATAGATTTATTCATTAAGAGATCGAGTAAATGTATTATATGGATTTTAAACTGTATTTGTCATTCCGAGGAACGAAGGAATCTTTATACTATAATTGAGATTCTTTCACTTCACTCCGCTCTGTTCAGAATGACAAAGATTATTGATATCAGATCTGAAATTAACTATTTTTCAAAGCAATAACCTCATCTGCATTGGCAAAAGCTCCGCCATCCGTGATTGCTGAGGAATGAAAATAACCTGCGTTTGTAAATTCTCTGATCTCTGCAATATTGGTAGAACGAAGTCCGCCACCCACCAGAATTTCAATTCTGCCATTGGAAAGCTCAACCAATTTTTTAAGGTTTTCCTTACCTTCTGAAACATTGGGTTTCTGGCCCGAAGTAAGGATTGTTTTAAAACCACAGCCAATGACTTTTTCTAAAGAATCTTCAAGACCTTTTGCTCTGTCAAAAGCACGATGAAAAGTGCATGGAAGAGGATAAGCCATCTCAACCAAAATCTTGTTGTGTTCTACATTCACCTGATCATTTTCGTCCAGGATCCCAAAAACAAAACCGTCTACTTTCAGAGATTTCAGCTGGAGCAGATCTTTTTGCATTTGTTCAAATTCAGCTTCCGAATAGGTAAAATCTCCTCCTCTTGGGCGGATCATTACAAAAAGCGGGATGCTTATTTTTGCTCTGAGGTCTCTTGTTGTTTCAAAACTGGGGGTTGTTCCGCCTTCACTTAATCCATCGCACAACTCAATTCTGTCAGCTCCGTTTTCAAATGCAATCATTGCTGATTCCGGATTAAAGCATGCTATTTCTATTTTTGACATTTTTATTTTATATTTTCAGATTATTCCTGAGACACATTTGCAATCAGAAAAGAATCGTTTTGTTTTATAACCTCTATTTCAACAGGATATTCTGATTTTAACTTTTTATCGGAAAGAATTACATCAAATATGAACATAACAGGATCCGGTTTTGAAAAGGGAATGGATTCTAAAACTTGTTCACACTTTGAAACTTTAATTTCTTCCCAATCCTGACCGCTTATTAAAAAGCCGCTGTTGATTCCTGCTTTCCTGACGTCAAATTTATTTTTCCATTTGTTCTGAAACTCTTTTAAGGTAAGGCTTCCGTCAACATCCATATCGACGTTCATTGCATCCGTTTTATAATCGTAATATTCCTTTGTCGTTATTTTCTGCATTTCTTCATCGAGATTTCCAAGATCTGCTTTAAAGTAGTTTTCAATGCTTTTTTCCAGCCATTTTTTTGCTTCTCCGGATTCATCACGTTTATTTTCTGAAATTCCGGTTTCAGTTTTTTGGGAAACAGATTCCTGCGGTGCCTGAGGCTGAATTTCTTTCTTTTCTTCTTTGCATGCTGTGATCAGAAACAAGGATGTAATGATCATTCTTTTCATATTATTTTTGATATTCTAAGTTTTGGCTAAAGCCGTTTGGTGTTTTTTATTTTTGCAAGCGGGCTAAAGCCCGCTCCTATTGAATCTAAAGAAAACATAATTATTTCAGAGCAAATTCCGGTTTTTCCAGACGGTTGCCTTTCTGATCATAAACAGCAAAATTAAATCCGTCCTGGATGCAGTAAGAACCATATTCGCCTTTTTTATTTAAGGCAATGAATCCAACCTGGATATCTTTCAGGTTTTTATTTCTTCTTTGAGCAATTTTCACAATTCTTTCTACGGCTTCTTTGCAGGCCTGCTGAGGAGTTCTACCTTGCCTCATCAATTCAACCACCAGGTGCGTCCCTACAGTACGGATCACTTCTTCGCCGTGGCCGGTAGCCGTAGCCGCCCCAACTTCATTGTCTACAAATAATCCTGCTCCAATGATAGGGGAATCTCCTACTCTTCCGTGCATCTTAAAGGCCATGCCACTGGTAGTACAGGCACCAGAAAGGTTCCCTTGTGCATCCAGAGCAATCATTCCGATGGTATCATGGTTTTCTATATTGGCGACTGGCTTGTACTCACTGGTTTTCAACCATTCTTTCCATTCTTTTTCCGAATCGGGAGTGAGAAGGTTTTCTTTTTTAAAACCCTGGGATAATGCAAACTGTAATGCTCCATCACCAACCAGCATAACATGCGGCGTTTTTTCCATCACTGCTCTGGCCACAGAAATAGGATTCTTGATATTTTCCAGACAGGCAACGGAGCCAATATTATAGTTTTCGTCCATAATACAAGCATCGAGGGTAACTCTTCCGTCTCTATCCGGCCGTCCTCCATAGCCTACACTTCTTTCAGTCGGGTCTAATTCCACGAGACGAACTCCTTTTTCCACTGCATCGAGGGCTTTTCCTCCTTTTCCCAGGATAGTCCAGGCTTCTTCGTTTGCCTTGAGTCCAAAATTCCAGGTGGAAAGAACGATGGGTTTTCCTGCATTTACAGGGTTCTCAGACAGTTCCCCGGCCATCAGATCCAGTGGGTTTACAGCAAGTGCCAGCGAAGCAGCAGCTGTTTTTTTAATGAAGTTTCGTCTACTTTGCATATTCAGATATATTTGGCTTCCAAATTAGGAATTTTCCCGCTAGCAGGAAAGGAAAAAGACCACAGAGTACTATGGTCTTTCAGTTTTTATTAACACTAGGGTTATTTACTTCTTCAATAGCATCAATACAAGTGCTGACGGCTGTTGTAACAGATTGTATGCTATCTGTTCAGAAACTGATTCCTAATTGGCACCAATTTCGTCAACGAACAGCCATGCTTTGGAATCTGCACCGGGATTTCCGGCAGGAATAATACCTGCATTTTCTATTTTAAGTTTAATGTATTTTGCCGTCTGATTTCCTACATTCAGCTTTATTTTTCCTTGTGAATTCTTAATTTCTTCTTTTCCGATTTCTTTAATCATCTTGAAGCTATTACCATCATCAGAAACAAAGATCTGTGCAGATTTAGCCAGATGGATCCAGCTTCCTTTATTTTCCAGGGTATTAAAATAAACTTCGGAAAAGTTGGTTTTTTGTCCCAGATCAATGGTTGCCACCACATCTTTTCCCTGAAAACCTAACCATGTCTTGCCTAATTGTCTGGTATTTCCGATAATTCCATCCACCAGGGTGAAAGCTCCCCCAAAAGAATAATTTTCGCTGGGCTGCTGTTCCAGAGTAATTTTTTTTCCCGTTGTTTTTGAAATTTTGAATTCCTGGAAAGAAATGGCGCTTTTCAGTTGTGCGTCCTCAAAATAGGCAGATTTAACGGTTAAAGATTTTGAAACGGCAATGGGTCCCTGATAAACCTGCGAGTTTATGGAAGGTTCTGTCCCGTCTGTTGTATATCGTATTCCTTTAGGGTCCTGGGATACATTCAGCTCATAAGAAATACCATTCCCGGCAGGAAATACTTTTCCGGTAATATTATAAATACTTCTGGCATAGTTCACCTTCATTTTATCAAGAATTTTGAACTGGCTGATTACCCTTCCTTCAAATTCTTTATAGTTTTTAGGATCTGACGTTCCCCATCCTACTTCGGAAAGGGCCATCAGCCTTGGAAATATCATGTACTGCACCTGCTTAAAATCCGTAATGTATTCTGTCCATAAATTGGCCTGTACTCCTAAGATATATTTCGCCTGTTCAGCATTCAGCTCTGAAGGAATGGGATCATAGGAATAAACTTTATCCAAAGGGGTAAAACCTCCGAAAGCATTCGGCTCCGTTTGAGGATCACCCTGATAATGATCAAAATAACAATAAGCTCCCGGGGTCATTACCGCAAAATGGGAAGATTTTGCAGCTTCTATCCCTCCGTTTACGCCTGTCCAGCTCATAACGGCAGCATTTGGAGCCAGGCCTCCTTCAAGAATTTCGTCCCAGCCGATGATTTTTCTTCCTTTGCTGTTGACATATTTTTCAATCCTCTGAATAAAATAGCTTTGCAAGCCATGTTCATCCTTCAGATTATTCTTTTTGATCAGTTCCTGGCAATGGGCACATTCTTTCCATCTCGTTTTCGGACATTCGTCACCACCGATATGGATGTATTGTGATGGAAACAGTGCAATAACTTCATCCAGAACATTTTCAAGAAAGGTGAAAGTTTCTTCTTTCGGGCAGAAAACATCATCGAAAACACCCCATTTCGTCGCTGCTTCAAACGGCCCCTTTGTACAGGCGAGTTCGGGATAGGCTGACAGAGCAGCTAAAGCATGGCCGGGCATTTCAATTTCCGGAACAATGGTAATATGTCTTTGCTGAGCATATTTAATAACGTCTTTAATCTGCTCCTGGGTATAAAAATAGGGACCATAGGGCTTCCGGTCAAAAGTATTGTCAACGTAAGCTCCAACCATCGATTCTTTACGCTTTGAACCGATCTGGGTGAGTTTTGGGTATTTTTTAATTTCAATTCTCCAGCCCTGATCATCTGTAAGGTGCCAGTGAAAGGTATTCAGCTTGTACATGGCTAAATAATCAATATACTGTTTAACCTCATCCACATTAAAGAAATGACGGCAGACGTCCAAATGCATTCCGCGCCATGCAAATTTAGGCTGATCTTCAATCCTTAAAGCAGGAATTTCCCTGTCTTCCTTATGTTCTTCAAAAAGCTGAGCCAGGGTTTGTAGAGCCAGAAAATACCCCTGTCTGGTATTGGAAGTAATGAAAATCCTTTGGGGAGAAATATCAATAGTATACTTTTCTTTATCTTCTTCGGGATGAATAGGAATTTTTGGCTGTGGAAAAGGCATGTACATCAGATGAATTCCTTCTGTCTTACTGCTATTCCGGAATTTCACACCGGAACCAAGCCGTTTTTTGAAATACTCCGTTTCTTCTTTTGGAAGTTTATCATTCAGGATCAATGTTTCAGGAATGATGAACTTTCCTTCCTGCATGGTTACGCTTTGGGGATAAGGAATTAAATCCGGCCTCTTCTGAGCATGAAAAACTGTGGAAAAAATAACGGAACACATAAAAAGGAAACGTCGCATTTAAGTATGATTAAGGTTTTAGCTAAGATAATTATTTTCCAAAACTCTTTGGCCATTTAACTTATTAAATAATAAATCATCTAAATTTGCAAAAAAAATACAATGAGAAAAAACATTCTATTCGCCGCAGTATTATTATTTTCAGTTTCTGCGCAGGCTCAACTTTTAGATATTATTAAATCCACCGTCAAAAACAAAACCGGTGTTGATCTTGATAATCCCACAAAAGCAAAAAGCACTACAATAGCTACTCCTACCACAACTTCCACTTCCACTACTTCTGCAAGTACTTCCCCTATCAATCTGGGAAGTCTGACTTCTTCACAAATATCCTCTGGATTAAAAGAAGCTTTAAGTCTTGGGGTAACTGACGGTGTGAAGAAACTGGCTGTAACTGATGGGTTTTTAAAGAATGAGGCCGTAAAAATTTTAATGCCTGAAAAGTTAAGAAAGATCGACACCACACTACGCTCCCTGGGAATGGGAAGTCTTGCTGATGAAGGCGTGAAATTATTAAACAGGGCTGCTGAGGATGCCGTAACAGAAGCTGCTCCAATTTTCACAAAAGCCATCACCTCCATGACCATCACAGATGCTAAAAATATTTTATTGGGCAGTGATAATGCAGCAACCAATTATTTACAGACCAAAACACAGAGCCAGCTGTTTACAGCCTTCCAGCCCAAAGTAAAAGCATCATTGGGTAAAGTAGGTGCAGATACGGTATGGAAAAATCTGATTTCTAAATACAATACCTTCACAGGGCAGTCTGTAACAACTGATCTTAATGAGTATGTTACCACTGAAACTATTAATGGTGTTTTCAAAATGGTGGCTGACAAAGAAAGTGGTATCAGAAATACTCCGGCCATGAGGACTACTTCTATTTTACAGAAGGTTTTTGGGGCACAGGATGGGAAGTAATTCCGTTTTTTTGTAAAGCTTTAAAATATATAAACTGCTTCATTTTTGAGGCAGTTTTTCTTTTGTCTTGTGTTATGGGATGGGAAGGTTTAATGGCTTTTCTTTTGTCTTGAAACAAAAGAAACAAAAATTCAAGACCTGGAAAATTCCGCTAAAAATAAATGCTGTTCTCTAAAAATTCTGAAACTTGCGCGAATTCTGTGTTTGTTCTTCAGTTTTGTTCTTGTGTCGCGCTTCGGACAGTAGAATTTTTTTAACGTTCACAGCATTTATTTTCTTAACGCTCCATTTTCCTAAGTCGGGTTATAGTGTTCTAGGTCACTTTTTGAAATACTTGAAATTATCTAAATTCCAGTGTTAAAATCGGCTTAATCTGCGAGAGAAAATCTTAATAACCTTCCTTTTCTTTAAACAAAAATTCAAGTCCGGGAAGAAATAAAAAAACCTTGTCGGTGACAAGGTTTTTATTTTATTAGAATTGCATTTCAGGAATTTCGCCTTCAATGATCAAATCTGCTTCTGTTGATTGTATAATATGTTCTACTGAAACGCCCGGCGCTCTTTCTACCAGCTTGAAACCGGCTGGTGTAACGTCAAGTACAGCTAATTCGGTTACCACTCTTTTTACACAGTTCACGCCTGTAAGCGGAAGGGTACATTTTTTAAGGATTTTGCTTTCTCCGGCTTTATTAACGTGCATCATCGCAACAATAATATTTTCTGCAGAAGCCACAAGATCCATGGCACCTCCCATTCCTTTCACCATTTTTCCAGGAATTTTCCAGTTGGCGATATCTCCGTTCTCTGAAACTTCCATCGCTCCAAGGATAGTGAGATCCACTTTCTGGCCACGGATCATCCCGAAACTGAATGCAGAATCGAAAAATGAGCCTCCCGGCAGTATGGTAATGGTTTGTTTTCCGGCATTGATGATATCGGCATCTTCTTCTCCCTCGAAAGGAAAAGGTCCCATTCCCAGAACCCCGTTTTCGCTCTGAAACTCTACGGAAATACCTTCAGGGACATAGTTGGCAACTAAAGTAGGGATTCCTATTCCCAGGTTTACATAATAACGATCTTTGAGTTCTTTTGAAATTCTTTTGGCAATTTGTTCTTTTGTAAGCATAGTAAAAACTTAGACTGCAATTTAATTCTTTTCACTTGAATACAAAAGGTCTTTATTATTCAAAATTATTAATACCATAAGTCAAAATAATATCTCTAATTTTGCAGCATTATTTATTAAAATGAAAATACTTTTAAGATACCTTAAGCCCTACAAATGGTTAATTGTCATTTCTTTGCTGCTGGCAGCCATTAACCAGGTTTTTTCTTTGTTTGCACCGGCGATTACAGGGAATATTCTGGACCAGCTGGTAACGCATCCTAATTTTTTTGACAAAGAAAAGCTATTACCAAGGAACCTGAATGAGTATTTATATGGAAGTGAAGCCTATCACGGTGCCTTTTACTTTTTAGGATTACTGATCGGAACAGCGATGGTGAGCAGAATTGCCAAAGCTTTTCAGGATTATGCAGTAAGTGTAATCACACAAAAATTCGGTGCAAAGATTTTTACAGATGGTTTAAAGCATTCAATGGCTTTGCCTTATCAGGAATTTGAAGATCAAAGAAGTGGGGAAACCTTGTCCATTTTAACGAAAGTAAGGGAGGATTCGGTAAAATTCATCAATAATTTTATTAATATTTTCTTCGGAATCCTGGTTAGCATTATTTTCGTTTCGGTGTACGCCATCCGTTTGCATTGGTCAATCATGCCGGTGTATATCTGTGGTATTTTCCTGATTGCATTTGTGACCAATTTGCTGAGCAAAAGGATAAAGAGTATCCAGAAAAACATTGTTTCTGAAACTACCGCTTTAGCGGGAAGTACGACGGAAAGTCTTAGAAATATCGAAATTGTGAAAAGTCTGGGGTTAACCAATCAGGAAGTCATCCGTCTGAACAATAATACCTACAAAATTCTCGGTCTTGAGCTCAGAAAGGTTAAAAGCATCCGTTCTTTAAGCTTTATCCAGGGAACGATGGTGAATTTTCTTCAACAGATGATCACGCTGACTCTTCTCTATTTGATTTTTAAAAATATTGTGACTCCGGGACAATATCTGTCCCTTATGTTTTATGGGTTCTTTATTTTCGGGCCGATGCAGGAAATCGGGAACATCATTATCTCTTACCGTGAAGCCGAAGCTTCGCTGCAGAATTTTGACCGTTTAATGAAAAAAGACGTGGAGGAAAAGCCATCACATCCAAAACAGATCGGAGCAATCGAGGAACTGGAATTCAAGCATGTTTCTTTCAAGCACCAATCTGCTCAGTATAAAGCTTTAAATAATATTTCTTTCGATGTTAAAAACGGGGAAACCATTGCTTTTGTGGGACCGAGTGGTTCTGGCAAAAGTACTTTAGTAAAATTGCTGGTCGGACTTTACAGACCTCAGGAAGGGAATATTTTTTATAATACCATTAATGGAAAAGAGTTTGATTTTGACGAACTGAGAAATCAGATTGGCTTTGTAACGCAGGATACGCAACTTTTTGCAGGAACGATCAAAGAAAACCTTCTTTTTGTGAATCCAAAGGCTACGGAATCTGAACTGGCCGTTGCTTTAGAGAAATCGAGCTGTACCGCCTTGCTGGAAAGGGCAGAAAAAGGCATCGAAACGGTTATTGGTGAAGGTGGTCTGAAGCTGAGTGGAGGGGAAAAGCAAAGAATTGCCATTGCAAGAGCACTTTTAAGAAAACCTCATTTACTGATTTTTGATGAAGCTACTTCTGCATTGGACAGTATTACCGAAGAGGAAATCACTTCTACTATAAAAAGCATTTCGAAGGAAAGGGAGCAAATTACGGTTCTTATTGCCCACCGCCTTAGTACGATCATGCATGCGGACAGGATTTACGTACTTGAACGCGGACAGGTTGTGGAAATGGGATCTCATGATAATTTAATTGCTGAAAAGGGATTATATTATGCCATGTGGCGACAGCAGATCGGGGAAAGGAAAATGCTCAACCCCCAAGCATAAAAATAAAGCGCTGAATTCATTCAGCGCTTTATTTTTGTAAATATTATTTTTTAAGTAATTTAAGGAATGAAGTATAGTTAAGATGACTCATTCTGATTTTAAGCTTTATACTTATTATATTTTAATGGTTCAAAATAAAAGTTTAAACAAGTTATTATCAAATTATTCTTTGCTTCTGACTGTTCTCTGTTCGATTCTTTTTTCAAATTTTTCACCCTGAAATATTCTCTGGATCATAATTCCCGGAATATGAACCTGGTTAGGATCCAATTCTCCCGGTTCTACCAGTTCTTCTACCTCGGCAATGGTAATTTTTGCCGCTCCCGCCATCGGATGATTAAAATTCCTTGCAGAACCTTTAAAAATAAGGTTTCCGGCATGGTCCCCTTTCCAGGCTTTTACGATTGAAAAATCTGCCTGATAAGCATGCTCGAGAATGTGAGGTTTACCGTTAAAGTCTTTCACTTCTTTTCCTTCTGCAATCTCAGTTCCATATCCGGCAGGAGTATAGAAAGCAGGAATTCCAGCCTGGGCAGCCCTGCATTTTTCTGCAAGAGTTCCCTGTGGGGTAAGCTCAACATCTAGTTCCCCGGAAAGCATCTGTCTTTCGAATTCTGCATTTTCTCCCACATAGGAGGAGATCATTTTTTTGATCTGTCTTTTATGAAGCAGCAATCCAAGCCCGAAATCATCGACACCTGCATTGTTGGAAATACACGTTAAATCTTTTACATCGCTTTCTACCAAAGCATTAATGGAGTTTTCAGGGATACCGCAAAGGCCGAATCCGCCCAGCATTAAAGTCATTCCGTCCTGAATACCTTCTATGGCTTCCTTTGCATTTTTTACTCTTTTATCTATCATGAA
This sequence comes from Chryseobacterium oranimense, assembly GCF_900129755.1. Lineage (GTDB taxonomy): Bacteria > Bacteroidota > Bacteroidia > Flavobacteriales > Weeksellaceae > Chryseobacterium > Chryseobacterium oranimense. The sequence goes on along the minus strand of NZ_FQWT01000004.1, from coordinate 145,344 downwards.
ATATTAGATTTTTCTGTCCGTTAAATTTAATAAATTTTCTCATATATCCGTAATAAGGATTTTCTGGTTGAATCTTCTATTTTTTTGCTTTAAAATGCTCATGCAAATCACTATGAATAAGGTTCTGAAAACCTATTCAAAGTTTTTTATATCCGTACCACAAATTGATTTATATTTGAATTCAATAAAATAATAAGCACAATTAAACCATGAAAAAAATACTTACATCTGTACTTTTTGCATTGGTAATCTATATCACTGGAGATGCCCAGGAAAAAATTTATTTTGATAAAAACTGGGAAAAAACAACTCCTGATAAAATGGAGTTTTACCGTGTAATCGAACCTAAAGGCAAACTTACTTTAATCAAAGATTATTATAAAAACGGAACGCTTCAGATGGAAGGTCTTGCTTCAGATTCTACCCTGGGCAATGAAGTTTTTGAAGGAAAAGTTACCTGGTATACGCCGGAAGGCAAAGTTGCTACTTTTATAGAGTACCCCAAAGTACATCCGGCAGGGCCTTCCCAATCTTTCGATAAAAAGGGAAGACTTATTAATGATTTCGTCTATAGTACAAACGGTGATTACCGTGGAAAATCATATGAATATAAAGACCCGCAAAATAAACTCTATTACAACACAATTATAACCTATGAAACTCCTTCAGTTTATAAGAAAGTAGTGTATGATGAGGATATTAAAGGAATCAGATACGAAATAAGTGTTGATCAGGAGGGAAATTCCAAGACAGAATACTATGGTGACAAAGGAAAATATATTGGTACCAATAACGATTTTGCAAAAGAGTATGAAACTACAGATTCCATACAAGTAGGATACTACTCCAATCCTATGAGGGTTTTTCAAATTTTAAAATATAAAAGTGATGGTTCCATCAAAGAAGGTACTATTTTCAGAGAAAACGGAAAGATAATGCAAGAGGAGAAAAGAAATAAAAATGATGGCTATAAAATAACATATGATGAATCCGGAAAAAAAATCGGAACTCTGATCTATCAGACTGACAAAAATTCCCATTTGTTAAAGCCTCAGGATGGTGAAGATTATGAATACAATATGGATTACACTCATATTTCGACTATCGATGTTTATAAAAACGGTTCGGTTATACTGTGCAAATCTTTTGATGAAAACGGGAAATTAGCTACAGAAAAAACATTGAAAGACAAAGTCGTTCAGGAAATTAAATTTTATAATCCAAACGAAAGCTTAAAATCCATATTAACTTACAAAGATGATATGCCTTATAATGGTATTTTATATGACAATTACAGTGAATTAACTTATGCAGACGGCGTGGTTGTATATTCTAAGTTTTTTAGTGATAGCGGCAAACTAAAGTCAGAGAAAAAGCTTAACACAAAACAGAATACTTATGAATGCTTTGTTTATGATAAAAAAGGAAACCTTATTTACACTTATACCCAGCCTAGAGAGGAAACTTTAGATTTTACAGCTGAAATTGTACAATATATTAATGGCAAACCGACCAATACATCCAGTGTAAAAGATGGTATTCTTATCAGCGGAAAAATTAGGCTTCAGGACGTGTCTGAAGCAAGAGAGCTGGAACGTAGCGGAAAATGGATTTTATTAAAACTTTATAACGATAAAGGAAAACTTGTCCAGGACTCTAAAATCCTGGCAGAGGATATTACTCCGGATCCTCATGATTTTACTTCGACCACCATACGGGAAAAAGCTCTGCTTGATGATTCTCTGTAGAAGTCCTTTTAAAATAATATAAAAAGCGAGAAATATAGTTTCCCGCTTTTCTTTTTGTCTGTAATATTTTTATTGTATAATCAGTTTCAAAGTAAATAATTTTCTTGAATGAACTTTTACAAAATATACTCCTTTCGGAAGATTTTCGTTCACCAGAGAAAATCGCTGGTTGTTGATGTTTTTTGATTCATACAAAAGTTGTCCTGATGCGGAAACTAATTCAATTTTATCAATAGGATAATCACTTTTGATGAATGTAGGTTCGCCCGGCCTGGTAGGATTCGGGTACAGAACTACATTTTTTTCTGTACTTTTTACCTCTTCTGTTCCCAGAGTTCCGGCTATCACCTGAAATTCCTTTCTGTTGGATACTTCGGTATACGAATCATTGGTAAACATTACCATGTAATAGTTGCCCGGTGTTGCAGGCAGTGCAGTTCCCTGGATTGTTTTTGTTCCCTGGGTAACCCCATCAAAGTAGGTATAAGAAACGAAGTTATCATCCGGTGTCTGGATACTCTGAGGATAAATTCCCAGCCAGTCTTTGATGATTCCGGGAGAATCCGTCCATGAAGCCGTGATGTTTTCACCTAATGTATAAACAGGCTTGTTGATCCACAGTTCCGTGACAATATCCCCTACTTTAAAGAATACTTTGTCTCCGATTCCTGTATATCCGTCTTCAAGCAGATACTGGGCATAATAATATCCTTTCGGAAGACCTGTGAAATTGAGTGTTCCTGAAGCGGTAGAAACATAGCTCCATTTAATAGAAGCATTGGTTCCGGGCGTCTGCCCCATTTTGTAAATCCCGATCCAGTCTTTTACCAGATTCGGTCCGTTGCTGTAATTGATAACAACTGTTCCGCCTACAGGATAGGTATCAGCTGTGGTCTGCAATACTACTTTCGGTCCTACATAGAAACTTTTTCTTGGAGTAATTTCAGTATAGCCGTTGTTGGCAAAAAATCCTGCAAAATACTGACCTTTATTAGCAAGGCCATTCGGGAATGCTGCCGTTCCTGCCGTTTGTCCGTTTGTGTAAAGGAAACCCTGGGAAGTCGTCGTTGCAGGTGTCTGTCCTTTTTTATAAATGCCTACCCAGTCCTGCTGATTTCCAGGGCCTCCCGTATAATTAGCTGTTATTGCTTCATTTTGAATGTATTCGGTTTTATCTAGTGCAAATGTAGGATTGGAAACCACACTTCCTGACACTTCAAACTGTTTTACATCACTCCAGTCGCTCCATTCCAGGTTTCTGTCCCTGTAACGAACCTTTACGTAATAGAGTCCGTTTGAAATAGAGTTCGCGGCAATGGTTGCCTTTGTGATATCAATTCCGGCATTCAAGTTTTTTGTTCTGTCCGGTGTTCCGTTTCCATCTTTTCCGAACCAGTTTTCGTAATCCCGGTAAAATTCCTTTTCAATTACTGAAAAATTAGATGCTTTGCTAATTAAAAACTGTGTGGTATTCAGCAATTCTCCATTTGAAGAGGCAAATGCGCTTCCATCCAATGTCAAAGGTAAAGTTACCGGTGCAGAAAAAGTATTGGTAACCGATGGTTTTGAAGGTTTTGGCTGATTTTTATATCTGTGGAAAGTATCTACCAACTCATTGTATTTTCTGTTATACACTCCTCCTATAGAGTAACATTCAATATCTACCTTTCCGGTCTGCACATTTACTTCCACAATCTGGTAAGTCCAGTCTGTCAATGTTTTCTGTACATCATCAAAATCCTGTTCATTAGACATGCCCCAGTACTGGTCCCATGCTGTTCCTCCGGAAATGATCTGGTAATTCGGGGTGTCTTTCAGCTGTCCTCTGTGGTATAAATGATGGTGGGCTCCCACGTGCATCAAGTACTTATTTGAAGTTGTCAGTAACGGTACGGCATTGTTTCTCACCCAGGTAGAAATATCTCCTACATACTGCTCTGCCTGATAAGGTCTGTGGCTTAAAGAGATGATCCAGTCTACTGTAGGATCAGCATTGGCTTCATTTAAAATTTGTGACAGCCATGTCTGCTGTGCCGTTCCTGTATGCTCTGAACTTAAACTTATAAACAGGACATTTCCTGCCTGCTGTGCATAATAATTCTCGTTCCCTGAACTGATATTTTTATATTTGATTTCATCAATATAGAAATGGGCATAGTAGGAATTCATTCCAAGCGTTCCGTAAGTTTCGTGATTTCCTACCGTTGTCTGGATAGGAAGATAAGGTGACAGCTTAATATTCTTTTTAAAATGAACATTCTCATAATGATCCAGTGTTCCCACATCCACCTGGTCTCCTACCATAAAGGTAAGTGCTACATTATCCGAAGGATCGGAACCGGCCCCGAATTTCTGTTTCAGTTTTTTGAATGCATTTAAAGTAAGTGAATCATATCTTGGTTCTGCTTTGATCTGGTTGTCTCCCATAATCAGGAAACGTATTTTCCCGTCTGCAGTAGCAGCCTGTCCCGGCAAAGGCAGAGTTCTGAAATTATAAATTGCCGACTCACTGGTTCCTGTTTTTATTTTATAATAGTATTTGGTATTCGGCTGCAGGCTGGTGATCTTTGCCGTGTGATAATAATAGTTGTTGTTATAGCCGGTATCGGAGAAAATATTGGTAGTTCCGGTGACAGTTACATTAAGATTGGTTGGAGACGTTCCGTAAATTACAGTTGTTTCATTATTGGAAGACGTTTTCCAGTTGACAATCATTGAGCTCGGCGTAGGGTTCTGCAGGTAAGGAAACAATGCCTGCCCGAATGCCATCTGGACAGCAAAACAGAAAAAGAAGAAATAGTGTTTCATAGTTATTTACTTTTTATAGATTTGCAAATCAGATTTTTAAGAAATGATCTGATCTGTTTTTTAACTTCGGGCAAAAGTAGATTTCCTATATAAACTGCGTCAGATGAGAATTTAAAATAACTGTTAATTCTGAGGCAAATTTTGAGTGAAAAAATTATAGTTTTTAGCACATTAAATATTTGGTGGAATCAAAAACTATTTTGTATCTTTGCAACCTGTTATTCAACCTCTGACGAAGACCGTGTAAGTTGCTTAGCTTTAACATTTTATTTTATTAGAAATGGATTTATTAAAGTACGTACAAGATCAGTACATTACTAAAAAAGATTTCCCTGAATTCAAAGCAGGAGACACTATTACTGTGTATTACGAAATTAAAGAAGGACAGAAAACAAGAACTCAGTTCTTCAAAGGTACCGTTATCCAATTAAGAGGTACTGGCGCTACAAAAACATTTACCATCAGAAAAATGAGTGGTGATGTAGGTGTAGAAAGAGTATTCCCTATCAACATGCCTGCACTTCAGAAAATTGAAGTTGACAGAAGAGGTAGAGTTAGAAGATCTAGAATTTACTACTTCAGAGACCTTAGAGGTAAAAAAGCTAGAATCAAAGACGCTGCTTACAAGAAAAAGTAATTCAGACAACAATACATACAAAAAGAGACTATCTGCTTCAGGTAGTCTCTTTTTTATTGATCTCTATTTTATAAAATCATACAACGCACTGAAAAATTTTGGATACACTTCTATATGCGGAAGATGCCCCACATTTTCAAGTTCAATAAGTTTAGAACCGGCAATTTCCTTCTGGGTCTTTTTCCCTAATTCCTGATACTGTCCCATTTTAGGCTGCAGATCTTTAGGTGCCCTGTCCTTTCCTATTGCGGTTCTGTCTCTTGTGCCAATGATAAGCAATGTAGGAACTTTGATATTTTTAAACTCATAACAAACGGGCTGATTATAAATCATATCTGAAGTAAGTGCCGCATCCCAAGCAACCTGTGGATAGTCTTTATGCAAGGTCCATCCTGCAATAAGATCAAGCCACGGCTGATATTCTTCTTTCCATTTATTATCATAATAGAATTTTAGCTGATAGGCTTTATAGGTTTCGGCAGTATTTTTCAACTCGGACTGATACGCCTGGTCTATAGTCTGATAAGCCGCAAACGTTTTATAATCTTCCAAACCAATGGGATTCTCGAGAATCAGCTTCTGAACCTTTTCAGGATAAAGAAGGGTAAATCTTGAGGCTACCATTCCACCCATTGAATGCCCTAAAACTATTGTTTTATCAATGCCAAGCTTATCCAATATTGCTTTTGTATTTTCAGCAAGCTGGGAGAAAGAAAACTGATAACTTTTAGGTTTTGAAGACTTACCAAACCCGATCTGATCCGGAATGATCACTCTGAATCCTTTATCAGAAAGGTCTTTTGCGGTCTTTTCCCAATAGGCTCCGTTAAAGTTCTTTCCGTGAAGAAGCATGATCGTTTTCCCATTCGACTGTTGCGGCTGAACATCCATATAAGCCATTTTAAGTACATTGTCCTGCGATTTAAGATCGATAAAATGAACTTCGTAAGGATATTTATACTCGGTCAGCATGGCGTCCAGAGGTTTTATCTGTGAAAATAAAAAAGCCGGCACCGCCACTAGCATAATGCCTGATGTTATCTTTCTGAAATATTTCATTGACGCTTTATTTAAAGTAATAAAATTAAAAAAACCGCTTCAAAAGAAACGGTTTCCGAGTATTTTTTTAGTTTAAATTTATATTGTTAAGAAAATTCCACAGATTTCACTTCACTTCTGGAAGGCAGATTCATCAATACGATAGCAAAAAGAATAAGAATAATCCCCACCCATTGTATCAGTAAAACTTTCTCACCTAATAAAACAAAAGCCATCGTTACAGACACCGGAAGTTCTAAAGATGAAACAATACTTCCCAATCCAAGTCCCGCATTAGGGAAGCCAATATTAAACAAAATAGGAGGAATAATAGTTCCAAACAAAGCTAGAACAAATCCGTATGTCCAGAATATGGAGTAATTAAATGAGTGAATATGCTCTGTATTTTCTGTGAAATTAAGGTATACAGATTTTAATCCTTCTGAATATAAAGGTCCGATCTGGGCAAAAAACAGAAATGCCATAACCACAACCGCTCCCCCGCAAAGCATAATAATACTTTTCCTGAACACAGGAAGATGTGTAGCCAGCGTATTGGATGTAAACATAGTCATCGTATAAGATGCAGCCGCCATTAATCCCCAGAAAACGCCGTGCCAGTCGAGCTCAATATCCATATTAACAAGGTTCGTAGCAAGTATGGTACCTGCAAGCACAATAATTACAGAAATTACTTTTCTCGCATTTGGCAGTTTTTTTTCTTTGATACTTTCCACCACAACACTGAACCAAACAGACTGCATCAGCAGCACAATAGCTATAGAAACATTAATATACTGAACGGCAATATAATAGAACAAGCTGGTACAGCCTAAAGATGTTCCGGCAAGAAGCAGCATTCTTACTTCTTTAGCACTTGGCGATGAAAGCTTCTGCTTTGATGTAATGGTCTGGATAAAATTCAGGATTAATAGACCTACAAGTCCCAGCAAAAACTGCGAAGTAGTAACTTCCGATGTAGTAAAACCATCATGATAAGCCATTTTCACAAATGTTGCCAGCATTCCGTATATACTGGCCCCGATCCCTACGAATAAAACTCCCTTGAGTATATTTTTCTTCTTCATAATTTTTTTAACAGCCTGCAAATTTACAACATAATAATTGAAATTACCGGAGACGTCAATATGATAGATAAATAAAATCGCCGCAAGCTTTGCTTGCGGCGACTCCCTGATAGAGATTATGTAAATTATTATTTCTTAACGATTACTTTGGAAGTAGCATCAATACCAAGACCTTTAACTTTTACCATATAGGTTCCGTTGACAAGGTTACTTGTAGAAACTGCTTTTTTAGCATCCGGTGAAATTTTATCTTCCGAAGAAACCAGTTTTCCGGACATATCATAGATTTCTAAACTTACCTTTCCAACAGTATTGCTTGGGAAATTGATGAAGAATTCATCTTTAGCAGGATTCGGATAGATCGAAATTTTGTTTTTAGCAATATTTACTTCTTCTGTTGAAAGAGCGGAACAACCTTCAGGAAGGGTAAAGCTCTCAGTCTGGTCGTTGATGTCGTTTGCAAGACCTGCAGAAGCTCCTGCTCCCAAACCTCTTTTTGCAAATACTCTCCAGATCATACATTTATCAACTCCTCCTGTTGTAGCAAGCTCAGCCTGAAGAATAGCATCTCTTCCGTTAATGAAAGTAGGATTACATCCCTGTAGTTTCAATGCATTGGTTACCAGCTGAAGTACTCTGGCACTTCCACTGTTGGCATTAGCCGTTACATCAGATGCATATCCGTATTTTTCAACGTATTTCCAGTGCAGATCCCAAAGCATGGTTGCCCATACAAATCCTATAGAGTGTACATCCGGAACAAGAACATTGTTTTGGTTGGTAAATTCCATTCCGTTGGTATCACCATAAGTATAATCGTTTATAGCAAAATCAGGAGAATACTTGGCAGGCCTGATACCCAAACCTGTAGTAGGCTGTCCTATAGGATAAGTTCCCATACCTCTTGGAACTGAAGCATTGTCGCCCGGTTTATTTGTCAGCATTATTGCAAAGAAATCTGACCATCCTTCGCCCATCTGCTCTTTATCTGCATTTGAATTTAAACAGTTATATCCTGTCCCTGTTAATCTGTTGGAAATTCCATGACCATATTCGTGGGTAACGATACCATTATCAAAGCTTCCATCATATTTTGTATCTGCTCTCAGATCTACATTTACAGGTATAGCTGAAGCTAACTTGCTTTTAATATATTCTCCTTCCGAATTAGTAATCAATATTGAAGGTATAGTAATTGTAGCATCGGTACCACCCATATTGATTAAGGTAGAGCCATTAGCAGTATTGTTATAGATAATTGTTGCTATAGCTCCTGCATTCTGTGCATTTTTTACTTTTAAAGCGAAACTACAGTTTGTACCACCTCCTCTTTCTATCAGTCCGATTTTCCCTGTCAGTTCACCAGCAGGTAATGCAGTACATGCGTCAATAACACTTGCAAGCTTCACATCGCCATTTATTCCGACATCATTTAAAGCTGGTCCAAACTGGGCTGTACCTGCATTTACCACACGTGCAACAGCATCGGATGGAGCCTTATAGAATAGTTTGCGGTTTGAGCCCAACCACAAATACATCTGCATAATTGGGTTATAATTATCCGGATAAGGAGCAAAATTGGCATTATTGAAACCACCACCGTCTTGAGACTGTGCAAAAACCTCATCGTCATCAAGACCACCGTTTCCAAAATTATTACTTTGGAAGTTTCTTGCAGGTTCTGTAAATCCGAATTTATAAAAAATATCGTGTACCATATTACTTATATAGAATAAGTTGGTAGTGGCAGCAGGTAAATTTACATACGTTAACGCGTTAGGATCATAAGGAAAATTAAAGTTTCTTGTTGCTCCACCGTCCGGAGAAACTCCAAAAGTTTGTTCATTAGCATCTTTATCATCGTACGCATATACATTGTTTCCTCTCGTGGTAGTGTAATGTGTAGTTACATTAGAATGCCATCCCTCAGGTGAAGAGGCTAAAATCCATGGGTTTGTAACTACGGCTCTGGAACCAAATGTAGGTGATTCTACCGGTAAAGGAAAAACATTATATGAAGCATTATCCGGAGCTAAGGTAATCAGGTTATTGTTGTTTACAGGATATGAACTTTCATTCTGCGGTAATGATGCCATATGGTTTTCATCATGAGCATATGCTCCATCATGAAAATCACATGATAGATTAAGGTCAAGCTTACTCAGGATTTTACCGGTATTTGCATCAACCAGGATATTCCAGTGGTTGGTTGTCTTAGGCACGTGAACCAGATATTCATAAACCAGCCTTAGGTTCTGAGATTCATCTGTGGCGTACATCAGTCGCTGCTTGGCTGCAGTTAATTTGTTAGGTCCTTTTTCGAAAAAATTCATGATTTGAAGCCTTGAAACTTCTTCACTGCCTAAATCTTCAGCAATTTTCTGTAATGCGGCTTCTTTCGTTATCCCTGCAGTAGCAGAAGTAACCCCGTTGTAATCTTTTACAAAGTTATCAGTATAATAAACTACTTTATTATCCTTTACAAGTGCTGTTCCTGCGGTACCATACACCGGTAATCCGTTATACATCTGCTGGAATTTCACAACTTGCCCGTTCATTGACGTAGAATGATCAACATTGTCAATAGCAAAACCGGCAAGGTCATTTTTCTTATATTCTCTTGTTTTGTTTTGAGAAATATAATCTTTAACTAGCTTCTCGTTATCTTGTGAAAATAAAGAGGAAGGAAATACTGCAAATGCAGCAAATAAAAGAGGTAGAGTTATTTTCTTCATTTTTACTTATAAAGCCGCTAATTTACAAATAATTCACAATTAATATATTTTTTTAATCATTATTTTAAAAAATAAATTATTTCAATGTAAAAACTCTCATTATGAATATTTTTATCGTTTCTGCAATCAAGCTATGACAGGCTTTTTCATCAATATCATCATTTTGAAAATAATGTTAATCAATTATCTATAATTGTATACAGCAATAATAAATTCAGAATAAAGCCATAAAAAAAAGCCGCTCAAATGAGCGGCTTCATATCATCAATGGTTCAAAGATTATTTACCTTCTTCCATTTTTCTTTTCAATTCTGCTAATGCATCGATATCTCCAAGAGTTGATCTTTCCTCGTTGTTTGAAGAAGATGATGTATTATTAGATCTGTTAGAAGATTCTCTTACGTTTTTCTTCTCTTCATCTCTAAAAATACCAGTATGAGATACTACTACTCTCTTGAATTCTTTATTGAACTCGATTACTTTGAAGTCAGCCTCTTCACCTTTCTTGATTTTAGATCCATCTTCTTTCTCTAATAATCTTGATGGGCAGAAAGCTTCTACTTCTACGTCTTCAAACTGTACTGAAGCTCCTTTATCGTGAACTTCTACAGCCTTACCAGCGTGGATAGTACCTTCAGCATATTTAGTTTCGAATTTATCCCAAGGGTTTTCCTGAAGTTGTTTGTGACCTAGAGATAATCTTCTAGCCTGGATGTCTAGTTCCAGAACTACAACATCTAATTTATCACCAACTGCACAGAACTCAGATGGGTGCTTGATTTTCTTAGTCCAAGAAAGATCAGAGATGTAGATTAATCCGTCGATACCTTCTTCTAACTCTACGAATACACCAAAGTTAGTGAAGTTTCTTACAGTTCCTACATGCTGAGATCCTACCGGATACTTAGCTTCGATATTTTCCCATGGATCTTTAGACAATTGCTTGATACCAAGAGAAATTTTTCTTTCTTCTCTGTCTAGTGTTAATACTTCAGCTTCTACTTCATCACCTACCTTCACGAAGTCTCCTGCAGATCTTAAGTGAGTAGACCAAGACATTTCAGAAACGTGGATTAATCCTTCTACACCTGGAGCAATTTCTACGAATGCACCATAGTCAGCAAGAACTACTACTTTTCCTTTTACTTTGTCACCAACTTTCAGGTCAGCAGAAAGAGCATCCCAAGGATGAGCCTCTAATTGCTTCATACCTAACTGGATTCTTGTTTTCTCATCATCGAAATCAAGGATAACAACTTTTACAGTCTGTCCGTCTTCAAGGATTTCAGATGGGTGGTTCACTCTAGACCAAGAAAGGTCTGTAATGTGGATCAATCCGTCTACACCTCCTAAGTCGATGAATACACCGTAAGAAGTAATATTCTTAACAGTACCTTCAAGAACCTGACCTTTTTCAAGCTGAGCAATGATTTCTTTTTTCTGACCTTCGATATCTGCTTCGATCAATGCTTTGTGAGATACTACTACGTTTTTGAATTCCGGGTTGATTTTCACAACTTTGAACTCCATAGTTTTACCTACAAACTGATCGTAATCTTTGATTGGCTTAACATCAATCTGAGAACCTGGTAAGAATGCTTCGATTCCGTGTACGTCAACGATCATACCTCCTTTAGTTCTGGATTTAACAAAACCGTTAACGATTTCTCCAGTTTCGTGAAGCTCGTTTACTCTATCCCAAGCTTTAAGCGTTCTTGCTTTTCTGTGAGATAATTGTAACTGACCAGTTTTGTCTTCTCTTCTGTCAACCATTACTTCTACATCATCACCTACTTTCAATCCTGGGTTGTAACGGAATTCGTTAAGAGAAATAACACCTTCAGATTTGAAGTCGATGTCAACGATAGCTTCTTTATCAGTTAATCTTACAACTTTACCGATGATAACGTCGTTATCGTTCAGGCTGCTTAGAGATCCGTTGTAGATTTCTTCTAAATCGCTTTTTTCTTTTCTCGCATCTGCATCAAGACCCGATTCGAATGAATCCCAATCAAATTGTTCTGGTGCTACGTTTTGGTTTAATAAAACCTCTGCTGAATTTGTCTCTTTTGACATTTTCTAATAAAATTTGTATTCCTTCTTTTTTAACGGTCTGAATAAATGCGGATTAAAAAATACGGAAGTAATTAATTATAAGTAATTTACTCTTCAAACCTTTTGCCACAAAAGTGGGTGCAAAGATAGGAATTTTATTTTACATTACCAACGGATTATCTTGTCTTTCTTATTAGAAATCAAGCCGAAAACTTAAGGTTAATGTAATGCATTCGTTCTATGAAGTGTTTTAATAAAAGACCCTATATTTATTATTTTCATTAACCAATCTAATAGTCATGCAAAAAAAAATTCTTCTGTTGCTAATCAGCTTAGTTTCTTACAATTTAAATATGGTAAAAGCCTGTACCATATTTTCCTGTTCAAGAGGTGGAGAAACCTTTGTTGCAGCCAATGAAGACGATATGACTCCTTTTACAAGAATCTGGTATAACCCCGCCACTAACGACCGTTACGGCTCCGTCAGCTTTGGGGCCCCGGACATGCAGGCCGCAGCAGCCATGAATGAGTACGGATTGTTTTATGATTTTGCAGCAGCCAATTATGACCTGAGTAAACTGACTCTGAAAAATCCCTATAAAGGAGATCTGATGTGGGAAATATTAGGAAAATGTAAAACGGTAAAAGAAGCAATGGTCCTGCTGAAAAAATACGATTTTGCCATCTCTGCCAAAGCTTTATTAGCGGACAAGGAAGGAAATTCTATTGTGATTACTCCCGGAGGAATTATAGAAAAAACCGGTGATTTTCAGGTCAATTCCAACTGTAATATGATCAATGGGAAACTGTCTTGCAGAAGACCTGATCTGGCCAATGAAATGCTCGCCGGTTCTAAGGCAAACAATATTGATTTTCTAAAAACCATTTTAGACAAGACCCATCAGGAAGGAGAACTAAACACTTTATATTCTACCATCTGTGATCTCAAAAAAGGAATCATATACGTGTATCTTTTTCATGATTATAATAATGTATATAAGATCGATTTAAAATCTGAACTGAAAAAAGGATATCACATAGAAAATCTGGCTGAGCATTTTCCTGTTTCATTTGCCTATGAGAACTTCTTCAAAAATCATGCTTTATACTTTAAAGAATCTATTTTCCGGGAAATGCTGGAGAAAGGTTTAGAAACTACAATCGACCATTATATTGCGGAAAGCAGGAAATCGGATCCAAAAAATAAAAATCTGGATCCTGCCTTACTGGAAATCGCTTTACAGCTTATTAAATACTCCTGGAACGAACATCATAACGGTGCTATGTGGGATTATTGGTTCAGTAAACCTAACGGATACGACTACCAACCCTACAAAGATTCCCGCCTGAATTCCGCTGAAAAACTTTTAACATACCTCAGCACCAAAGAAGAAAAAGATCTCAAGCTCCGCAATTTTATGTACGAAATAAACGGCTTCATCAATTTCACCTTGGGAAATACCAGCACTGCTAAAGAGTTTTACGAAAAGGCTGTTTCCAATCCTGATGAAACATATCCTGTTACTTTATTGCGTGGAAAAGAAATGCTGAGCAGGCTGAAGTAGATTGCAGATTTCAGACATTACTGAAGTTGCAATATTAGTAGTGAATAGTGAATTCTACTTTGCAAGGCGATGGTAAATTTAAGGGTAAGTTTAGATGTTTGAGGCGGCCCAGGAAGCTTCAGCCACCAGATATTTAGCCTTCATTCAATATTTCTGAATTCATCACTCCAACCTTACCGACACCTCAAACTCTCCACCCAAATTCACTACCTTTGCACCATGGAACTACAATCAATTTATCAGAAACTGCAGATTCAGGACATGAATCAGATGCAGAAATCCACCTATAAAACGACAGAAAACAATACAGATGTGGTTTTGCTCTCCCCTACAGGCTCAGGTAAAACACTCGCTTTTTTACTTCCCGTTCTTCGCAACCTTAAAAAAGGGGCTTCCGGAATCCAGGCTCTGATTTTAGTTCCGGCAAGAGAACTGGCGTTGCAGATCGAGCAGGTTTTCAAGTCGATGGGAACGGATTTTAAGGTTTCCGTATGCTATGGCGGCCATGATAAAAAAATTGAGGTCAATAATTTAATTGAAGCCCCTGCGGTTCTGATCGGAACCCCGGGACGTGTGGTTTATCATTTAAGAAACAACAATTTTGATCCTAAAACCATTCAGACATTGGTTCTGGACGAATTCGACAAGGCTTTGGAACTGGGTTTTCATGAAGACATGGAATTCATTACCGGATCACTAAAAAGCCTTTCACAGAGAATTTTAACCTCAGCAACAGCAATGGATGAAATTCCTTCGTTTACAGGTCTGAAAGATGAAAAAATCATCAACTTCCTGAAATTAAATGAAGTAAAACCGGACATCCAGCTGCGAAAGGTAATGACTATTCCTGAGGAAAAACTGGATACTCTTTTTAACTTAATATGTAAGATAGGAAACAAAAGAACATTGATCTTCTGTAACCACCGCGAAGCCGTAGATCGCATTTCCGAGCTTTTAAGAGAAAAAGGAATCGCAAGGGAAACTTTCCACGGAGGAATGGAACAGGATGAAAGGGAACGTGCCCTTCTGAAATTCAGAAATGATTCCGCAAGGATTCTAATAACTACAGATCTCGCCTCCCGCGGCCTTGACGTTCCTGAGGTAGAATCCATTGTTCATTACCAGCTCCCTCCGAAAGAAGACGCCTTTATCCACAGAAACGGCCGTACCGCAAGGATGAATGCCAAAGGTTTTGCTTACCTCATCATGACCGAAGATGAAAATTTCCCCTTCATTAAAAGCAATACTCCTGAAGAAAGTGTAGCAGGTTTCAATAAAGTTCCGGAGAGAACTCCTTTCCAGACGATCTACATCAGTGCCGGGAAAAAGGATAAGGTAAATAAGGTGGATATTGTAGGCTATCTCATCAAAAAGGGAGAACTGCAGAAAGAAGACATCGGCATTATTGAAGTGAAGGATACAACTTCTTATGTGGCGGTTGCCAGAAATAAAACCGTTGCTGTTTTAAAGAAATTAAGTAATGAAAAGCTGAAGGGCAAGAAAGTGAAAATGGAAATTGCTTATTAATTAAAAAACACCCAATTAAAAACATACAAAATTCAGATATGAAAATTAAAACATTCATTGCAGATGCTTTTACCGATAAATTATTTAAAGGAAATCCTGCAGCCGTGTGTATTTTAAAGGAGGCTATTCCTGAAGAAAATATGATTCAGATTGCTAAAGAATTCGGTTTTTCGGAATCGGCATTCGTCATTCAAAAAGGGCCTGCCGATTTTTCGATACGTTACTTTTCTCCGGTAACTGAAATTCCATTATGCGGACATGCTACGATGGCATCTGCGAAAGTTTTGTTTTCGGAATATCCGGATCTTGATACCTTAACATTTAAAACACAGTTTGGGCATATTCTTGAACTGAGAAGCAACAATAACCAGATCGAAATGGTGTTTCCTGTACATGAAACCGAGAAATCCCCGTTTCCTGTTGATATAAAAAATGCAATAGGAATACAAAACATTATCAATTGCGAATACAATAAGGATCACAATATCCTGATGGTGGAAATAGAAAGCAGTAAACAGCTGGAAGAGTTAAGCCCGGATTTCGCTACATTAAAACAGATCAAAACCACAATCAGCGGGGTTCTGGTAACTGCACCGTCTGCAAGAACCGGATACGACTTTGAATACCGTTACTTCTGGCCATGGTCAGGTTCCAATGAAGATCCCGTGACAGGAGGCGTACAAAGCTTTTTATGTAAATACTGGTCTGTGAAGCTTGATAAAAACATCCTCAATGCTTTCCAATGTTCTGAACGTACAGGAAGCATGCAGGTAGAATTAAAAGGGGATCAAACGATAATAAGAAGCAATGCAGTGATATTTTTAGCCGGTGAAATGAATCAACCAGCTGATTAAGATCTTATAATTATCAAAACTATCATTAAGATAAACCTTTTTTACAGGTTATAAATTAAAAAAGCTGATGAAAAGAAGTAGTACAGTTCCTTTCATCAGCTTTTTATAGTATGTAATAATTTTATTTTACTCCTTTTACCTTCGTCGGAAGAGTATAGACAGATTTTGAGGCTGTAATGAAGAGGATATCATGGTTCTCACCACCAAAAGTCACATTGGAAGTCCAGTCCTCTTCAATAGGAATATGATAGATTTTCTTTCCGTGACGATCGAAAACATGTACTCCTTTTCCTGTTAAATAAAGGTTGCCGTGTTTGTCCAGCGTCATACCGTCTGAGCCCATTTCACAGAAGAGCCTTTTCTCTGATAATTTTCCTTCTCCCAGGATATCGTAAACATAAGTTTTTCCTGCATCAATATCTGAAATATAAAGTTTTTTAAACTTTTCACTTCCTACAATCCCGTTAGGCTGCACAAAAGTTTCCAGTTTAATGGTTTGACCTTCTTTTGTCCTGTAATAAAGGCTTTTATGAGGGATTTCCTGCTTAAAACCTACCCAGTAATCCCTTTCATATAAAGGGTCCGTAAAATACATCCCTCCATGTGCATCATTCCAGATATCATTAGGTCCGTTCAGCCTTTTCCCCTGAAAACCTTTCAGGATCACTTCTATTTTTTTATCCTTTGAAATTTTCCAGATTTCACCCTGATCATCAGAACAAGTGATGAGATTTCCGTCCTTATCAAAATGAGTTCCGTTTGCCCTGCCAGTTTTCCCTAAAAACTCTATAATTTTATTGGTTTTCCAGTCCCAGTAATATATTTTGTCATTAGGCTGGTCAGTGAAATAAACATTCCCATGCTTATCTGAAGACGGTCCTTCCGTAAAACTGAATTGATCGGAAACCTTTTCCGGTTGTACATCTCCATAAAACATTTTGTTATAATTTACTGATTGACAGTTTATCAATGCGAAAACCAAACCAATTATACCCAGGCTCTGTATCTTTTTCATTCTTTCTTTATTTAAAAAACTGCAAGTTACAATATCAGTCATAAGATTCAAACACATTTACTCATTTTGATACAATAAAAATTCAAATATAAAATGTCCTAATTATCCTATTTTTGAAGCAGATGGTATTAGTTAAAAAATAGTTTTATTGGGACCTTTGCTACGGTAAGATCAACATTCTTTTTCCTTTTTTAAAACTGACTGAAAGACCGTTTGATCCAGCCTCAAATATCACCTTAATACTTTTTCAACTTAACAAAAGTACCACAATGAGTGCAGAATCAAGCAGTGACAAATTCATAGGAACCGAAAATGAAGCGTTTAGAAATTCGGTAGGAACTATGGATGAAACGGGAAAACGGAAATGGGTCTTTCCCCGAAAGCCAAAAGGAAAGTATACCAACTACAGA
This sequence comes from Chryseobacterium oranimense, assembly GCF_900129755.1. Taxonomy (GTDB): domain Bacteria; phylum Bacteroidota; class Bacteroidia; order Flavobacteriales; family Weeksellaceae; genus Chryseobacterium; species Chryseobacterium oranimense. The sequence continues at coordinate 127,864 of NZ_FQWT01000004.1, read as the reverse complement.
AACTACGCAAGCTATCTCATGCTCGCCTTATTTTTTGGATTGCCGTTTGTAAAAATCAATGGTAATCCGTTTCTGCTGATCAATGTAATCGACAGAAAGTTCTTTATCCTTGGACAGCCTTTTTACCTCCAGGATTTCTTTATTCTTGCTTTGGGAGCAGTAACTTCAGTAATATTTGTCATGCTGTTTACAGTAGTTTTCGGAAGAATATTCTGCGGATGGCTGTGTCCTCAAACACTTTTTATGGAAATGGTATTCCGTAAAATAGAATACTGGATAGAAGGGGACAGAAATAAGCAGATGAAACTGGACAGACAGGAATGGGACGCCGAAAAAATCAGAAAAAGAGTACTGAAATGGTCTGCCTTTGCCTTCATCTCATTACTTATTTCCCATTTCATGTTCATGTATATTGTAGGATATGAAGAAGTATTCCGGATTATGAAAGAAGGGCCGGAAGCCAATTCGGTAAAATTCCTTGCCATGATATTCTTCACCATGACATTTTATTTCGTCTTTGCATGGCTCCGAGAACAGGTTTGTACCTTAGTTTGTCCATACGGAAGGCTTCAGGGAGTATTGATCGACAAACAAACCATCAATGTGTATTATGATTTTAAAAGAGGGGAAAACCGTTCAAAATGGCGTAATAATGAAGACAGAAAAGCTACAGGAAAAGGAGACTGCATCGACTGCCATCAGTGTGTGGTTGTATGTCCTACGGGTATTGACATCAGAAACGGACAGCAGCTGGAATGCGTCAACTGTACAGCCTGCATAGATGCCTGTGATGAGGTAATGGATAAGGTTGGGCTTCCTAAAGGATTAATCCGCTACGCCACAGAAGCAGAAATTGAAAACCAGGAGTCATTCAGATTCACTTCAAGAATGAAGGCGACTACAGTATTTCTGGCTCTGTTAATCGGATTTTTAGGATTTTTGATGTATGACCGGGGTTCCATGGAAGCTAAATTCATCAAGCCGGCAGGTTCCACATATTTCATTAAAGACGGTAAGATCACGAATACTTTTATTTACACTCTTTTAAATAAATCTAATGAAAAAAAGGTCCTTAACATTAAAGTAATGACTCCGGCCAATGCGGAAATCACCTATTTCGGTTCGGAAAAAATTATCCTGAAAGGCGACCAGATCTTAAAGGGAAATATCAATATTACGTTCCCTGAACAAGACATTAAATTTTCCAAGCAGAATATGGTTATTGGCGTATTTGACGAAAAAGGAGAAATGCTGGATTCGTTTGAGACTACATTTGAGGGTCCTTTCAAGCTTTTGTTGTGATGCAGGGTGCGAGTTACGGGATTCGCGGTGCCGGGATTGGAGTTACCAGGTATAGAATTGGAGAAAGTACATCCTAAGGCTCTAATAAATTTCCTCTATCATCCATAAACATTTAACTTTGAATTATTAAGCCTTGTATTTTCTAATCAACTACGTAGGAATCAATTAGCTAATGTCCCATGAGGTAATCAAATTTAGTTTTGAAATACATAATGGTACCATGCAAACTAGATCCGGATGCATCATACTGTATATGAATAAAAAAAAGAATAAAAAAAACAGGTGTTATAAGTATAAAACTTTTTATTGTAGCATTATGATTAAATAATTCCTCAGTTTTCTTTCTATCCGGAAGCATTAAAAGGACAGTTAAAGACAAAAGTACACAATAGATATTGATCCATCTAAACCAGTCTACCCCTAAATAAAATAAAGGAGCTACAAAAATCAAAGAAAGAATATTAATAAATAAAAAATACTTAAAATATTTTTTATGAAATTTATAAACATAATAGCCCAATTGAAAAATAACAAAAAATAATTCAGTGATAAATAATGAAAAAGATATATATACTCTCCCTATAAAAGTAGGATCTTCTATTTTATCATAATTAAAAATATTAAAATAGGCAAACTCAACCCCTCTATTTTTAAGAATTTCAATACTTTTACCTTGATTAACTTCTCCTCCGAAATAATAAATAACAGCAATAATAATAAAGGAGAGTATAATAAGAGTATAAACTTCTAAAGAATTAATTTTCTTGGTTTTCAAATAGAATATCGATATAACCAACGGCAGATAAAAGATAAACATTTCGTGAAAAAACAATCCTATACAATACCCTGCAATGACAAAGATGAATTTTAATCTTGAAACACCGCCTGTTGCCAAATAACCCATTAATGCATACAAAATAATCTCTTTCCTACCCGAGTATCCTACATTTATACAAATATAACTGAGACAAAGTGGTGATAATAAAATTAATAAAATATTCCAATCTATTTTCTTCTGGCTAATTAATTTAATGAAAAAATAATAGATGAATCCATAAAAAAGGGCTTGTAACAAAAAAACAATGAAGGGCAGAGAGAAATGAGTTATATCCTGTAAAAAAAACAATAACTGCCCACCAATTCCTCTTCTTTTAAAACCACCATCTTCATAATTGATAAGCCAATCAGAAACCGTCCATTCTTGTAGTGAAAGTTTGGATTTTAGATACAACTTGTAAACGCTATAAAATAAAATCAGCAATAAAAGCGCTTTATATAAAAGTAAAAAATAGAATTCTTTTTTATTTTTTTCGAGGGATATAACTTTTTGAAACATTCGGGTATTTGTATTTTTTTCAAAACTAAAAAAAATAATTGGATTACATTTTTTCTTGTCTAAATCATTGAGTTTTCTTTAAACTTTCAAACCTTATATTTCCTCATAAACTGCGTAGGAGTCATTCCGGAGCTTTTCCGGAATACTCTTACAAAGTAGGAATATTCTTCATAGCCAAGCCTGAAAGCAATTTCCACAAGGCTTTCATCGAGGTACATCAGCATTCTTTTGGCTTCCAGCACTACCCTTTCGGTAATGATGTCGGTGGCTGTTTTCTGAACAACGGATTGGGTAATCCGGTTAAGGTGTTTCGGAGTAATTCCCAGCAAGGATGCATAGTAGGAAATTGATTTTTGCCCGGTAAAATACTGTTCTATCAGGCTTTCAAAGTCCTGGTAATGTTTAAAATAAGAAAGACTGGCAGAAGAAGCATGTATATCATGGTCTTTTGAAAACAGCCTTGCTGCATTGATGAAAATCTGAGACATCAGGGAAAGGATAAAGCCTTCCTTCATAAAATTTGGAGAATGAAACTCTTCACCCAATTCCTGAAACAGGCGGTTTATTTTTTCCAATTCATCAATCTCCAGCTGTAATTTCCTGGGGAATGATACGGAACCAAAAAACGGAAAATTTCTCAGCTTCTGGTTCACATAATGCATTTCATAAAATTCCTGTGAACAAAAGAAAATATACCCGTCGATATCTTCCGAAAGCTCCCAGCTGTGGATTTGTCCCGGAGAAAGGAAAAACAGACTTCCTTCTGAAACATCATACCTCTGAAAATCAATCTCATGAATGCCTTTTCCTTTGGTAAAAAGAACAGCGGCATAGAAATCATGCCGGTGCGGCTTTTCAATGTGCCGGTGTCCCACCACCAGATGCTCCTTCATGGTATTGAAATAAAAATCCGAGGTATTCCTGCCGGACTGGAAAAGTTCAATATGAAGAACGGAGATGGGATTCATGCTGTTTATAAACGATGGTAGATTGATGGTAAAATTACAGTAAAAAGACACAAAACACAACTGAAAAAGAATAGCCAATGAAAAAGAATATCCCAATACAGAACATTTACAGAGATAATACCGGTGCATATTTGCATCCGAGTTTAAAAAATTTTTATCTTTGGCTTTTAGGATTTGTAAAATGAAAATAAATTTACCTGACAAACTGTACTATTCCATAGGAGAAGTGGCCAAAGCTTTTGATGTAAACACTTCGCTGATACGGTATTGGGAGCAGGAATTTCCCATCATTAAACCTAAAAAGAATAAAAAAGGTAACCGCTACTTTACTCCTGAAGACATTAAGAACCTGCAGATGATCTACCATCTGGTAAAAGAAAAAGGGTACACACTGGATGGGGCAAGGATTGCCTTAACCACCAACAGTAAAATTTCTGAAACGGTAACCATCATTGACCGTCTTGAATTTATAAAAGCTGAGCTCCAAAAACTGAAAGCTTCACTAGCAGAGAGAGATTCGGAATAATTTCATGCTGTCATTTTTTCTATAAAGGAATATTTTATTTGCCACTAATTTCACAGATTTGCACGAATTCTTTTGTTAGAATTTATACAAATTGTTAATATTTATGGGTCGTCCACTTATACAAATATGTGATTAAAATTCTACCTATACTTCCCTATTAAAATCATTCTACCTTTATTGTACTAATCATTCTTAATTAAGTTTTTCATCTTAATGAGTATAAATTTGTATAGATCAATGGCTTATTTCAAATCATTTTAAAGATATTCATGGAATATTTACACTCTTATTTCTTCAAATAATTCTATACAATATGTACAGAGGTGTAATTTAAAAATCATTTAAATGAATTTATTGTACAAAAACATCCTTTTTGTATCTCCTCATTGCTTCAACTTATTTTTATTGATAAGTTTACTTTATGATGAGAAAAAACTATTACCACAAACTGGCATTCATGGCGATACTGCTGATCGTGCTGCTGGCTTTTCAAAAGTATACCAGCAGGGAAAAAGAAAATTTCCCGGAGATCAAATTTATTACGGAACATTCTGTTTCTCCCAACCTTACAGATTTCAATCCTAATGATCTGGATGAAAAGCAATGGGAGCATTTAGGATTTTCCGAAAAGCAGGCTTCCACTATTCTTAATTACAAAAAAATTGTAGGCGGTGAATTCACATCAAAAGAACAGCTGAAAAAATGCTATGCAATTTCTGCCGAAAAATTCACCGAACTGGAGTCTTTCATCCTTCTTCCTGAAACTGCAAAAGGCGAACGTTTTGAGAAATTTAGAAATGATGACAAGAAAGAGATTATTGTTTCCAGAAAATTCAATCCTGATAAACTTTCTTCTTCCGAATGGATGAAAATAGGTTTCAGTGAAAAACAGGCTGAAGCTATTTTAAAATACAAAAATTATTTGGGCGGAAGTTTTGTAAGTAAGCAGAAATTCAAAGAATGCTTTATCATTTCTTCCGAAAACTACAGCAAGCTTGAGCCCTATTTAATGCTTCCTGCCAAGACTCCCACTGATTTTAAAAATTCAGGTCAAAATTATGCTGTAAAGTCCAACATTTCGTATCATCCTTTTGATCCTAATATTTTGAATCCGGAGGAATGGAAAGCTTTGGGTTTTTCAGAAAAACAGGCCAATGCTATCGTTAATTACCGGGACAGAAATCTCAGGGGAAGTTTTAAAACACTGGAAGATATTCAGAAGTGCTTTGTGATCTCTGCTCAGAAATTCCAGGAATTAAAGCCATATATTAAACTCAGCCCTGCCGTGGAAAAAAAGCAGGAAACTGATTTTTCAAAGGTTGATTTAAATATGATCACATTCAAGCAATTGCTGGAATTTGGTTTGGATGAAAAAAATGCCGGATCGATGATTGGCTTTAGAAAAAAACTGAGAGGTTTTGTCAGTAAACAACAAATTTTAGACACCTATAATATTGATAAAAATTTGGTTCAAAAATTAATTTCCATTGCTCCGCTGGATGTTTCAAATGTTCCTAAATATACTTTAACAGAAGCTCCGGAAGAATGGCTGAAAGACCATCCCTACTTCAAATATTCTGCTGATAAGATCATATTCTACCGGACTACATACAAGGATGACAAGAAAATTCTGAAGCTTTTAAAATTAAAACCTGAATATGAAGAAAGAATGAAATTATATTTAAAATAACTGAAACTATATACTAAAAACTACCCATAAGAACATCTGTTATTCCGGGTAGTTTCTGATCTGGTGTATTATTTTAAATGTTAATGGTGCATGTAGCTGCTGGGACCATTGGTTCCTTCAATTGACTCAGGCAGTATTCCATATTTGGCTCTTAAATCGACAGTGCCCAATGTTTTCCCGGTCTCGATTTCAATGACACTAATGGTACCGGAATTTAAGTTAGGAATATCCAGCAGGTTATTTTGCACCGCAACAACTTCTTTTCCTTTTTTGGTTTTAAAGAAAACCATATGATGTGCTCCTTTATCTGCGGTAAGAGTCTTTAAAAGCTTTAGCTGAGGAAGATTACTGATATCAAATACCAAAACTTTGCCGGGATCTGCAAAACTTACATAGAGCCTGCTGTTATCATCGATGTACATTTCGAGTGTCCAGCCTAATCCCTGTGTACTTCCGTCAAATATTTTACTGAAAGCATCATACTTCTTGGTTGTAGCATTGTATGGAGCAATCCAGATATCGCCGCCCAGCATTGTCGTTGCAAGGGCATACTGCGGAAATTTCCCTCGCAGTAACAGAACTTCCACAGGACTGGACATATCCGTTTGTGAGTCTGCTACCAGATAGGTTTCTTTTAATTCATAGGTATTCATATCCAGTAAAGTACAGGTATTTCCCATTCCGGTAGTAAGATCGGGGTGAATGGTTGAGGTCACCATCATTATTCCTTTTTCCTCATTTACAGAAATACCATGCGGATACATAATAAATTGATTGGGGTTGGTTTGAATTGGCGCCTTAATAGTTTTGATAAGCTGGTTATTGTTTGCATTAAAAACACCTATGCTTCCATCTCTTGGTCCTCCTGCCCCTCCCATAAAAGTCATAAAATATCTTCCATCATTGGTAAAGAACAAATTTTCCCCTACTGTATTCTCACCTGTATCAATAGGGGTGGCATCAACTAATTTGGGCTGTCCGGTTTTGTCTTTTTCCGTTTTTATCTGGTAAAGATAATTACCTCCTAAAGCAGTGGTATACAATTTATTTGCACCCTGGTTATAGTAAAGATGATGAGGCAGAACACCAACGCCCAATTCAAGTTTGCTGCTGATATGTCCAAAATTTGGGGCTTCAGGATCGAGCTCAATTACCGCTATTCCATCTGGCAAACCTTTCAGACTTCTATAATCAATATAAAAAGAAGTATCGTGCGGAAGATCCTGATTATGGTTGTCATTTTGACAATTAGAAAATGTCAATAAAATAATAAGGGAAAGTAGGTTAAATTTTAATTTCATGGTTTTTAGCTTTAATAGTTACTTTTATAAATATAACATAATTTCACTTACAAACTAAAAATATTACACCAATGTGTGAATATTATAAAACAGATACATTTTAAATATTTTTTTTTGATTTTCTTCAAACAGATTTTTTGAAAATAGACATGCTAAATTGCTTAAAAACTATGACAGGAAAAAAATAAGCAGGAAAAATATTTCCTGCTTATTTTTTATTATTAATGTTATAATCCTAATCGATTGTTTTGACAGAATCAGAAAGGAGGTTGCTGAGCGTATTAAATTCTTCTTCTGTAAGGTCACGCCATTTTCCCACCGGAAGATCCAGCTTGATATTCATAATCCGGATACGTTTCAGCTTTTTTACTTCATAACCTAGGAATTCGCACATTCTTCTAATCTGTCTGTTCAGTCCCTGGGTAAGGATAATCCGGAAGGTCATATCATCAATCTTCTCTACTTCACATTTTTTAGTGACCGTATCAAGAATCGGGACTCCGTTTCTCATCTTTTCAAGAAACTTAGGCGAAATGGGCTTGTCTACACGAACAATATATTCTTTCTCATGGTTGTTTCTTGCCCTCAGGATTTTATTAACTATATCTCCGTCGCTGGTAAGCAGGATAAGACCTTCACTGGGTTTATCCAGCCTTCCGATCGGGAAAATCCTTTTCGGGTGGTTAATATAATCTACGATATTATTCTTCTCCCGTTTCGTGTCTGTAGTGCAGACGATGCCCACAGGTTTATTAAAAGCAATATATACATGTTTATCCTGAGGTTCACGGATCGGTTTCCCATCTACTTCTACAAGATCTTCATCCGAAACTTTGGTCCCCATTTCCGGAACTTTCCCGTTAATTGTTATCCTGCCTTCCTCCAAGAGCTTATCTGCGGCTCTTCTTGAACAATAACCAACTTCTGATAAATATTTATTGATACGTGTTTTTTCCATTAGTCTTCTCCGTAACCTGTATAATTTTAATTTCCGGGTATAAGTAAAAATACAACTTTTAATTATAAATTTTCAAATCTGTATTCGTTCTCCAAGAAATCTGCTGTGGCATTTTCGATGGTGTAATCCCCTATTTTTGTACGTCTGAGTTGTGTAAGGTAAGCGCCAACTCCCAATTCCTGCCCGATATCATGAGCCAAGCTTCTGATATAGGTCCCTTTTGAACAGCCAACTGTAAAGCTGAGCAAAGGAAGATCAATTTTAATATCGTTAATGTAAAAAATAGTTGTTTTCCTGGATTTCATCTTTACTTCCTCTCCTGCTCTGGCCAGGTTATAGGCTCTTTGTCCGTCTACTTTTATTGCTGAATATACCGGCGGTTTCTGTTCTATTTCTCCCACAAACTTTTCAAGAACCTCCTTTATCTGTTCTTCTGTAATATGGGCAAAATCCTGGTGAAGTATTTCAGGCTTTTCCGTATCATAAGATTCTGTCTGGACACCTATTTTAATTTCGGTCCAGTATTCTTTAGGGGCATCCTGAATTTCAGGAATTTTCTTTGTGAATTTCCCGCAGCAGACAATAAGCAGACCAGTTGCTCTCGGATCTAAAGTTCCGGCGTGGCCTATTTTGAATTTCTTGGGAAGATTAAACTCTCTTTTGAGTTTGTATTTCATTTTATTGACAGCCTGGAAAGAAGTCCAGTCCAAAGGTTTGTCCAATAAAAAAACATATCCTGATTGCAGTTCTTCGGCGGTCATTATTCTAAAATTTCGGTGATACTTACTAAACTTGGCAGCTTATTAACTTTCTGCCTGCATTCAGGGCCGTTTTCTACATTGACAAAACATTTTTTATCGCCAATGAAGTAATATATATTCTTAAAAGGATACACAGAATTATTGGGTGTAATATTCACTGTATAATGTTCAGGTAAATTGAATTTATAACTGGTTTTACTGACGGATGTAATTTTCTGACGGTAACATTTTCCCTCTTTGCTGTATTCCATAAAAGGTTTGTGGTCCAGCTTTTCATCAGGTACAAGCTCTTTGCAGATCAATAAATCTTCATCTGTGCTTTTTTCTTTAAGCTCAACAAAGAATTCTATTCTTTCTCCGGTATTATTCTTTACGAACAGCGTGTGGGCAGGCGTACAGGAAACAATTAAACCGGAAAATGCCAATAGCTTGACAATATTACTAATCTTCATGGATTTATTTAAAGAAATAGAAATAGATTAGCAGGGCAATTCCCACAAAGATACGGTACCAGCCCCAAGGTCTGAAACCATATTTGTTCAATACCCCGATAAACGCCTTAATAGCAATTAATGCTACAATAAATGCAACAATATTTCCTATCACAAAAACCATAATATGATCCTGAGACGCCATGATCATTTCATATCCCTTTTGAGGATTTCCGGTTTCTTTACCCCAGGTTTTCAGGAAAACGGAATATACGGTTACTGCCAGCATGGTTGGAACTGCCAGGAAAAATGAAAATTCCGCCGCAGCTTTTCTCGTCAGTCCTTGTGACATTCCTCCGATGATAGAAGCAGCACTGCGGCTGGTTCCCGGCATCATGGCCAGACACTGCCAAAAACCAATGGTAATTGCTTTTCTGACGGTAATTCCTTTTTCATCATCAATTACAGGATTTTTGAACCATTTGTCTGCAAAAAGCAGAACCACCCCTCCCAGTACCAAAACTGAAGAAATAGCGATCTGGTTTCCCAGAACGGCTTCAATTTTATCATCAAATAAATAACCGAGAACCAATGCCGGAACTACGGCAAAAGCAAGCTTATAATAAAACTGAAGATTCTTCAGATCAAAAAACTTTTTCCAGTACGCTACTACAACGGATAATATAGCCCCAAACTGAATAGACACCTGAAACATTTTCAGGAACTCGTCTTCCTGCAGTCCCATAATGTTGGCTGCAAATCCCATGTGCGCCGTAGAAGAAATTGGTAGATACTCTGTAAGCCCTTCAATAATAGCAATAATGATTGCTTTAATTAAATCCATATTTTGTGTATATAAAAAATTTAAAGATTAAAAGATTCTGAATTTAGAAGTTTATCCAAATCCGTTCACCTTTTAATCTCCAAATAAAGAATGTATAATTTATTTTCTTTTTAAAATAGCGTAAACTTCTATTACAAAGCCTATCACTACAAACAGCGGCGCAATTCTGATCCTGCGGACGGAAAAAATACCGTCATTCCATGCATTGGGATCAAATTTACCGTCTACTGTGTTAGCATCCGGTCCCATCATCAGTAGAAAACCTACTACGATAAAGGCCAGCCCTATCAGCATCCACTTGAAGTTCTGCTGCCCGAAATAAAAGGCATTTTCCTGTGGTGCTTCGGTTTCTCTGCCAAACTCTGAAGCGGCCAGTTTATTTGTTTTTTTGCTCATTATTAAGAGTAATATAAGTCGTCAACGTTTGATTTTAAGAATCTCCATGTAGCGAAGATAGTACTTAAAACAGATATAAAAATTCCTACTCCAAGCACTAAGATAACCAGCCAGAAATATTGGTTGGTATCCTGCACGAAGGCTGAACCGATCTGGCTTGTAAAGTAATACCATACCCCACCCAGTGCCAGAAGTCCGATTACAGATCCTATAGCACCCAGAATAACTGCTTCAATGATAAACGGCTTAAGGATGAACCTTCTTTTTGCCCCTACCAGCTGCATGGTTTTAATAATAAATCTCTTGGAGAATATTTTCAGACGGATCGAATTGTTAATTAAAACAACAGCCAGGATCAGGAATAAAACGGAAAAACCTAAGATCCATTTCAGGATTCTGCTCAGGTTATTGTAAACATCCACCATCAAAGTACTGTCATTTTTAACATCTACAATTCCCGGAACGGCTTTAATGACTTTAATTGCTTCATCAATTTTTGCCGGATCCACATATTCAGGCTTTAATGCCACCTCGATAGACGAAGGGAAAATGTTTTCTTCAAAAAGCGCATCACTGTCTATCCCCATTGTTTTTTTGGCTTCTTTAGCCGCCATATCCCTTGAAATATAGGTCGCTTTTTTTACAGGAGCTAATGTCTGTACCTTTTTAAAAGTTTCTTCTTCCAGTTTTGCAATTTTTACAGAATCTTTTACATCAAAATTTTCATCAAAATAAGCATTTACCACCAACTGTTCTTTTATATAGTCAGAATACTTCTGGGCATTGATTAAGATAAGCCCCATTAATCCTAACAAAAATAACACTAATGCGATACTTATTACTACTGTAATATTGCTTGACCGAAGCCTTTTCTTATTAAACTCATCTACAGATTTAGCCATTAATATTAAAATTTTTGGCTAAAATAGAAAAAATCTTCCGAAATTTGGGACGAAATAAAGAAAATCATTGTTAATAAAATCATAAAAAACTTTGAGTGTAAAAGCAAAAAAACATCTTGGACAGCACTTTCTGACAGATGAAAATATCGCGAGAAAAATCGTGGAAGGTCTTAGTTTTGAAGACTATAAAAACGTCATGGAAGTTGGTCCGGGAATGGGCGTTCTTACCAAATACCTGCTAGAAAAAGATCAGACAGTCTACCTGGCAGAGATTGATACCGAATCTATAGAATACCTGAAAAACAATTATCCGAAGATTACGGAAAACACTTTTGTAGGAGATTTCCTGAAGCAGGACTTCCATTTTATCGATGGACAACAGATTGCCATCATTGGTAATTTCCCTTACAACATTTCATCCCAGATTCTTTTCAAGATCGTTGATTATTACCAGCAGATCCCTGAAATGGTAGGAATGTTCCAAAAAGAAGTGGCTGAGAGAACGGCAGCTGTACCCAGAACTAAAGATTACGGGATTCTTTCTGTCCTGATCCAGGCATATTACGATGTATCTTACCTGTTCACAGTTCATGAAAATGTATTTAATCCACCTCCTAAAGTAAAATCGGGTGTGATCAGGCTGACGAGAAATCCAAAAGAAGGCCTGGCGGGAAATGAAGTTCTGTTTAAACAGATCGTAAAAGCCGGATTTAACCAGAGAAGAAAAAAACTTTCGAATTCCCTGAAAATATTAAATATTCCTGAAGCTTTAAAAACTCATGAATTTTTAGATAAAAGAGCGGAAGAACTCAGTGTTACAGATTTTATCGGTTTTGCCAATCTCTGGAAACAGAATCAATAAGGATCAGTTCAAAAATAAAAAAGCCTTTCAAGTTTTCTTGAAAGGCTTTTCTGTATGCTTTATCTTTTATTCGCGGTTCTTAAGCATGATCCATCCGGACCAGTTCATCTGAGCTTTTGACTTAGGGTACTCAAAATTAAATTTATACCAATAAGTCGCTGTAGGAAGTTTCTTTCCTCCTACCGTTCCATCCCAGACCGGTTTTTCTTTAGAGAACCTGAACATTTCCACTCCATATCTGTCAAAGATAGATCCTGTGAAATTTTTGAATTCACCCAATGCTGTAAGATCCAGTACATCATTCACACCATCATTATTCGGTGTAATGATATTATTGATCTGAAGGGTATAGAAATCAAAAGTTCCGACACAGTGAGTTCCTACTCTTCTGATCAATATGGTATAGTTGGTATTGTCTAGAAGATTAGTGAAAATATTGGACTGCTGCCATGTAATTCCATTATCCAGGGAATATTCCAAAGTGCTTGGAGTATTGTTCATCATAGGATTTTCAGCAATAATCGTCACTGTTTTTTTGGCACTTTCATACTGAACGGCTGTTACGAAAGGAGTGGCCGCACCTCCCACTTTCGCCGTGAAAATCTTTTTACAGAATCCGTTATCAACTTCTACAGTGTAAATACCCCAGCTGTCTGCAGTAATAGTCTGAGTAGTTGCTCCCGTGCTCCATAAATATTTGTAGTTCGGCCCGGCACCTGCGTCTAAAGTAATACGGTCACCCAGACACATTTCTACATCTTTTAAAGGTGAGGTAATTTCAGGAGTAACCTCCACTGTAATGGAAGCCGGGTTTAATGAACGGCATCCTTTTGTCCCGACTGCATACACTGTAAATGTTGTAGTCTGGTATAAAGTTACCGTTTGGGTATTGCCGGTACCAGGGAAATTACCCCACTGGTAGGTTACTCCACCATCAGCAGTCAGTGTTACTGTTTCTCCCGGACATATCTTGATACGGGAAGATTTAATACCCGCCTTTGGTGTGGTTTCTTTTTGCAGGGTCAGTTCTATCATTTTGCTGCAGAAACCTCCGTTGGACACTACAACATACAGGATCTGTCCGTCCGTCCCGTTATAGTTTAAAATATTCTGAATATAATTACCATTCTGAGCCAAAGCATCAGCCTGATCAACATAAAACTTGAATACTGCTCCCGGAGTCGGGCTTATTGAAGGCATAGCCTCAGTCAGGTCAAAAGTGGTAATATCCGGTGTGGAACATAGCAGAAGCGTAGCATCCTGTGCCTGCGGAGTAGTTCCTCCATGAATCTGTATAGTCGCTTTACCCGGACAAGGATTCCCCGGAACACTTACCTCAATAGTATAAGTTCCCGGTTGAACAGCCGTAATGGTATTAGTCGTTGCACCAGTTATAGGGGCCCCATTCAGATACCACTGGTATAATAGGTTAGGGTCGCTTACCGAAGCAGTAATTAACTGAGGTTCGTTATCACAAACATTAATATCAGAAGGTAAAGTGGCACCGCTAGGGTCTAAAAGCTCAACACCAATATTAAATGATCCTCCTTCTAAAAATACGGCAGAATCCCAGCCATGATCTTCATAACTTCCCGGTGAATAATCTGCAACGACCATTTTAAAGTGATATTGCTGCCCTGCCATTACAGTCGCAGTTGCAGTAAGAGGAATTGTTCTTCCTTCAAAATTTGTTTCAACATTACCGGTATTATAACCTCCAAAAAACTGTTCGTTAACAGCAGGGCATCCCCCGCCACCAGTAATTAACGGGTGAATATTGGTAATGCTTACAGGACCGGCACCACCGGGAAGTATTGCCATATTCTGGTAAGGCCCACCCGATGTAGGTCTAAGCAAAATAGCAAAGGCATCTGCGTACTGACATGGAAATGAACCGGAGTACTCTTCGGATGCCAGGATATAATTAAATTTAATCTGTGAAGTAGTAGGAACAAAGTCAAATTCCAGAAGAACAGCATCCGTCAGTGTCCCGGTAGATCCAATGGCCTGTGCAAGATCGGAATCCGTTCCTCCCCCGTTATTGTCACTCAGGTTTCCTTCCGGTCCGTTACCGGCTCTTCTGGCTTTCCCTGTAGAAAGTACAATCCCATCCTTAAAAGGAAAATTGGTTGTTCCTTTGTGGAAATATCCCCATGATCTGTCAGCATCAGATACGGCATGGTTCGGAGTAATTTTCACATTGGATACCGCAGGTGTTACGCAGGTATTTGTACCTGAAGAGATCAGGACATCTTTTACCAGTTGTGTAATGGAATAGCTGGATTCCGTATATCCCGGAGCATTCACATCAATAAAAGTGCCCGCTTTCTGAGTAGCTGATCCTGAAGGTTGATTTTTGGGAGGCTTGCGGGGCCCGTCTGTTTGAGAATATAAAAATGTCGATACGACCAAGAAAAATAAAAGGAATAGTAGATTTCTTCGCATAATACTTTTGTTTCAACAAATTTAATTTATTTCTAAATATATCCTATATTTTTTATCTATTTTTTAATATAAAAAAAACAAACCTTCCAAATATGGAAGGTTTGCATGTTAGTTTCTATTTTTTAGCAATATCCAGCCTGAGCGGAGTTCGAGCTTTTTACTTGCCGGATTTTCCCATTGTACCTTATACCAGTAAGTGCCTGTAGCAAGGTTCAGACCTTTTAAAGAGCCTCTCCAGACTGCATCGGTTTTAGTAGCCCTGAAGAGTTCTGCACCATAGCGGTCAAAAATTGATGCTGCAAAATTATTATAGCCACTGATTCCGGAGAAATCAATCGTATCATTCACTCCATCCATATTAGGTGTAATAGCGTTGCTGATTACAAAGGTGAAGTAATCCAACGTTGTACCACATTTTGCATCTACTACCCTTACCATCAGATGGTAGTTGGTATTGTTCAATACATTATAGAATATATTGGATGACTGCCATACTACTCCTCCGTCTATGGAGTATTCTAAAGCACCTCCTGTAGGATTACTTGCCGTAAGGGTAAGCACATGGTTATCGTATACGATATTCGTAAATTTAGGCAGATCCGGATTTAACAGTTTCCCAGTAAATGTTTTGGAACACGTTCCGTTACTGATGGTAACAGTATAAGTTCCGGGAACATTGGTAGATATGGTTTGAGTGGTTGCTCCGGTATTCCATAAATAGGTATAATTCGTACCTGGGCCGGCGTCTAAAACTCCTGTATCTCCTTCACATACATATACATCTTCCAAGGTTGATACAATAGCAGGAACTACTTCAATCGTTACTTTCGCTGGATTTATTGAGCTACAGCCATTACCTCCAAGTGCATACACTGAGTATTCCGTAGTAATTGTCGGGGTAACTACCTGTGTATTTCCGTTACCCGGAAGCCCTACCCAATTATAGGTAACTCCACCTGTAGCGGTAAGTGTTACAGATTCTCCGGCACAGATTTTTATTTTAGATGCCGATAAACCTGCTGTTGGTGGTCCTACGGTAACAGTAACCGTTGCCGGGGTTGCTGAAACACAGCCATTAGCAGATACTGCATATACCGTATATACTGTAGTTAAAGTCGGAGAAACTACCTGTGTATTTCCGTTTCCTGGAAGTCCTACCCAGTTATAGGTAACTCCACCGGAAGCTGTCAGGGTTACAGATTCTCCCAGACATATTCGGGGTTGTGAAGACACTACAGTAGCTGTTGGTAATGTTGTATTTTGAGTTACGGTTACGGTTGCCGTATAAGTACAGCTTAGATTTCCAGGCTGTGATACATTGGTAACCGTAAGTGTATAGGTTCCTCCTGCGTTAACTACAGGGGTAAGGGTATTTGCACCTGATACAATATTTCCTCCTCCTGCTGCTGTCCATGCAATGGTAGATCCTGCAGGCACTACAGATGCCGAAGCATTTAATGTAGTCTGAGGTGTAGTACAGGTTATTTCCTGCGGTGCTGCTATGGTAAGTGTTGTTTCAGCTGTTCTTAGTAACTGAAGGGAAACCACATACTGACATCCTCCATTCTTTACCAATACGTATATGGTCTGATTTCCCGGAGGAGAATAAGTTGTAGGCGTTGTAATAAAATTAGTATTGCCTGCAAGAGCATCAGCCTGGTTGATATAGTAAGTAAAAGTAACCCCAGCTCCTGCTGAAGTAATCTGGCTCTGAGCAGTTGTCAGGTCATAGGTAAGTCCCGGAGCATAGCATTTATGCAATACGGCATTCTGCACAGTAATAGGCTGTGAAACTTCAATCGTGATTGTTGCAGGATTTTGAGAAACGCATCCATTGGCTCCTACTGCAGTTACTGTATAAGTTGTAGTTGCGGTAGGTGATACGGTCTGGGTATTTCCTGTTCCCGGAAGGCCTGTCCAGTTATAGGTAGTACCTCCTGATGCCGTTAAGGTTACGGATTCACCGCTGCATATCTGTATTTTACTTGCTGTAAGTCCTGTAACCGGTGGAGCACTGTCTCCGGTAACTGTAACACTAGCAGTAGCGGTACAGATCACCCCTCCTGGCTGATAAGTTTTGGATATGGTTAAAGTATAGGTTCCGGGAGCATTGATAACCGGGGTTAAAGTCGTTCCTCCTGAAACTATATTTCCTCCTGTGGTTGTCCAGTTAAAAGTAGATCCTGCAGGATAAACAGAAGCTGAAGCATCTAAAGTTGTCTGTGAGCTGGCACAGGTCAATACCGCCGGCGGCAGAATTGATGCCGTCATCTGAGGAGCTTTTACCAGCTGCAGCTCAGCTACTTTGGAGCAGAAACCGTTTTTAACAAGAACATAGACTGTTTGCCCACCCGGACTCGAATAAGTGGCAGGGCTGGGAATAGTATTTGTATTTCCGGCATTGGCATCTGCCTGGTTTACGTAGTATGAAAACGTTGCACCGGGCGTCGTACTGATCGAAGCATTTGCGGAAGGCAGATTAAAAGTTGCATTTCCGGCGGCATAACAGGCTGTCAGGGTAGCATTCTGTACGGTGGGGGAAGTTCCTCCCACTACTGTAATGGTTCCCGTTCCGGGACAGGTATTTCCCTGGATGAATACCTGAACACTGTATACTCCAGGCTGTGTAGCGGTATAGCTCGGACCTGTCTGGCCAGCAATAGGATTATTATTTAAAAACCACTGATAGGTAACATTAGGAGCCTGTACAGAGGCTGTAAATGTCTGGGGAGTATTATCGCACATATAAACCGTATCAGGAAGCTGAACTCCGGCAGGGTCTAAAATTTTTACCCCGATATCGAATGATCCTGCTTCCAGAAATACTGCTGAATCGTAATTTCTGTCGCTGAAATCTGCCAAAACCATTTTAAAGTGATAAGTTACACCTGGAGTTACCGTAGCTTTTGCGGTTAAAGGTATTGTACGCCCGTCAAAATTGGTTTCAACAACCGGATTATTTATTCCGGCAAAATAGGAAGCGTTAACGGCGCCACAACCTCCGGGAATTGCCGGGTGGATATTGGTAACACTTACAGGTCCGGCACCTCCGGGAAGTACGGCCAGATTGGTATAGGTAGGATCTGTTGCCTTTTTCAGCAATAAAGCAAATCCATCTGATTTGGTACATGCGAACTGGAACCCGGGCGCATATTCTTTGGAGGCAAACAAGTATCTGAATGAAATTTCTGTAGAAGCCGGTACAAAGTCGAATTCAATGTAGGTAGCATCTCTCAGTTCAGCATTATTGATTCCCAGAGCTGAAGCCAGATCTGTATCTCCAAGAGTATTTATACCATCATTCAAAATACCCTGATAAGTATTTCCTGCTTTTGCAGCATATCCTGTAGAAAGAACGATACCTTTCGCAAATGGAAAAGCTGTAGTACCTTTATTAAAGAATCCCCAACTACGGCCAGGATCGCTCACTGTTAAATTGGGAGAAACACTTACGTTGCTCACATTGGACGTAGAACAGGCTCCTCCGGAGATCAGCACTTCTTTTACCAGCTGTGTAATGCTGTATCCGGACTCTGTGTAATTGGGTGTATTTACATCTATAAAAGCACCGGCTTTCATAGAGGTTGCATTGGCTTTTTTTGCAGGGATCGTTGCTCTGTCTATGTTCTGAGCAAAAACAAAGTTTCCGATTAATGCAAAAAATAACGCCAAAAATAAATTTCCAATCCTCCTGTTTAACATTTTATAGTATTTTAAACAAAAATACTATTTTTTTTGATTGAAAGTTAATTTAACACAATTTACATTATCATTAATACAAGCTTACTTATTCTGCAATATAAATTTGCTTTATTTGAAAAATAATAAGAAAGGCTGACAAAAATGCCAGCCTTTCTATAAATTATATAAATGATTATTCCAAGTTTTTAAGAAGAATCCATCCAGTTTTCACTGCCATCTGTTTACTGGCAGGATCCTGATAGGTTACCTGATACCAGTAAGATGCGGTAGGCAGGCGTTTCCCCTGGAAATAACCATCCCAGTAAGGTCTGGTTTTTCCGGCCCTGAACACTTCTTTTCCGTACCGGTCGAAAACCAGTCCTTTAAAGTCTTTGTAGCTGCTTACTCCGCTGAAATCAATAATATCATTCACATTATCTCCGTTAGGGGTAATCACATTTTTCATGACGAATGTAAAGTACTCCAAAAAGCCTACACAGCTGGTATCCTTCACTTTAACACGGATGGATATGACTGTATTTTTAGGTACATTGGAAAATACATTGGAAGATTGCCAGGTAAAACCGTTGTCTACAGAATATTCTAAGATTCCGTTGCTAGGATTAGTGGTTGTAAGCACCATTGTTCCGTTGTCATTATAATCAACTTTTATAATTTCCGGAATCCCAGCCTGTATTACCAGGGTTTTAAATTCTTTGGAACATACTCCGTTGCTGATCGTTACGGTATATTCACCCGGTACTCCTACTGTAATACCCTGAGTGGTTTCTCCGGTATTCCATTCATAGGTATATCCCGGTCCGGATCCGGCATCCAAAAGGATCATATCTCCTTCACAGATCTGGCCTCCTTTCAGTGAGGAAACAATGGCAGGAACTACATCAATAGTAATAGTGGCAGGCTGTAAAGATTTACATCCCTGTGCACCGATAGCATACACGGTATAAGTAGTAGTCTGAGTCGGGCTTACCGTTCTTACGCCTCCGGTTGCGGAACTATCTCCCCATTGATAGGTGACACCGCCGGAAGCAGTCAGTACCAGAGATTCTCCTTCACAGATTCTTAGTCTTGGGGCATTAAGCTGAGCAACAGGTGTTTCTTCTCTCCTTAAAGTCAGGGTCACAAGTTTGCTGCAGAATGCACCGTTGGAAACAACTACATAGAGTACCTGTCCATCGGTACCGTTATAGTTGGTAAGGTTTGTAATAAAGTTATTGTTTTGAGCCTGTGCATCTGCCTGATTGGCATAAAAACGAAATACTGCACCTGCCGTTGTACTGATCTGCGGTTTTGCATCTTCCAAATTGAAAGTACTGAGGGCTGGAGTGGCACAAAGCTTCAGTGTTGCATTCTGAGCCGTCGGAGAGGTTCCTCCTATAATGGTAATGCTTGCCTGCTGGCATTCTGTTCCACCTACGAAGGTCTTCACCTGATATACGCCCGGGGAGGTCGCTATGTATGTGGCACTGGTTGCATTAGGAATCACTACTCCGTTTTTGTACCATTTGTAGGTCATTCCCGGAACGGTAGATACCTGCGCTTTTAATATCTGGGGTGTATTATCACACATGTTGATGGTGTCTCCCAGAGGATTTCCGTTACCGTCAACAATGGTCATTCCGATATCAAAAGATCCTCCCTGCAGAAATACGGCAGAGTCATAACGCTGGTCCAAAGCATCTGCAAGAACAAGCTTAAAATGGTATGTCTGGCCCGGAATAACCGTTGCCACTGCTGTAAGGGGAACTGTTCTTCCTATAAAATTGGTTTCAATATTGGTGGTATTCAGTCCGGCGAAGTACTGTTCATTAATAGTCTCTCCATCACATCCTACTCCATGCGGTATAATATTCGTAACACTTACAGGGCCTGCGCCTCCGGGAAGTATCGCAAGATTGGTGTAATTAGGATCGCCTACTTTTTTTAGAAGAAGGGCAAAACTGTCGGCAAAATCACCACATGGGAATCCGCTTGTATATTCTTCTGATGCGAATAAATAATTGAATTTCACCTGGTTGCTATTCGGAACGAAATCAAATTCAACGGCTACTACATCCTTCAGGGTAACCGGCGGATTAACGGCAGCTACCAGATCAGGATCATTAATCCCGGAACCCGGAACTTCGTCTGAAAGCGGATTGGTTCCTTCGTAACCGTTTCCGGCTCTTCTCGCTTTACCGGCGACTAACACTATACCATCATTGAAAGGAAAATTGGTAGTACCTTTATTAAAATATCCCCAAGCTCTTTCTGTATCCGTCGAAAGCTGATTGGGAGATACAGTAACGTTGGTCACATTGGGAGCAGCACATACAGATCCTCCGGATATCAGTACGTTTTTTACAAGCTGTTCAATGGTATAAGCAGACTGGGGGTAAGTCGGAACATTCACATCTATGAATGCACCAGCTTTCATGGTAGCCTCTGTGGCTTTTTTGGGAGGAGATTTCCTTCTGACATTCTGGGAAAATACTGCTGCAGAAGTAAACAGTAATACCAGAAATAAAAAGTATTTGTTTAATCTATAACCTAACATTTTATAATTGTTTGTTCAAATGTAGCAAAAATATCAGTAAAAAACATCTTTTTAACACAAGATACAAACAATTCACCACATGCATTCACAATAAATTTATTTTATAATTATATATTCCACAAAATTAGTAGGATTTATTTTTTCATCTTAAAAACAAAAGCAGACCGTTGATATATCCGGTCTGCTTTTGTTTTAAGAAAGCTATTTCTTTTTTATTCATTGTCTTTTTTCAGCTGCTCTATCTCTGTCTGAAGCTGGCTGATAATATCTTTTAAAGCCTTGATTTCATTTTTGTTGGAACTCACATTACTCTTCAGCATTACGTTTTTGGCTCTTTCATTATGGTCTTCATCATCTTCGTCTTCATTAATTTCCTCAATGTCTTCCTGGATGTCTTCAATATCCTCGTTGATCTCCTCGATATCTTCACTGATCTCTTCAATGTCTTCGCTGATTTCTTCGATATCTTCCTGAATGTCTTCAATATCTTCGCTGATCTCCTCAATATCTTCCTGGATATCTTCAATCTTCTCATGACTCTTGTTGACAGACATCTGAATGAAAATAGCAAGGTAAATCGCTTCCAAAGAGACTACTGTTGTAAGGATCAGAAGCATTTTGTCAAACTCAACAATATTGAGCATGGGCAGAAGAAATGATATGATAAAAAATAAGGTATGAACAATAAGTGAAGGGATAGACCCTACCCACCACGTAATACCATTCGCTATTTTCTCTAAAGCTTCTGTTTTTTCTTTTTCCTTTTTCATCTTTTCTGTGTTATAAAAGTTCTTTGGTCACCCCAAGGCCAAACAGGGCAAAATCATATTTGGCAGGATCGTTTTCATCAAATTTCCTGATGGCGGCATCAAGTTCTTCCACGGTTTTCCAGTCGTTCTGGGTTCTGAAAACCAGCCCGAGCTTTCTGGAAATATTTCCGGTATGTACATCTAACGGAATCGAAAGATGTTTCTGATTTATATTCTCCCAGATACCAAAATCCACGCCACGTTTGTCCTTTCTAACCATCCATCGCAGAAACATAATGATTCTTTTGGAGGAAGAGTTCTTATAAGGTGAGCTGATATGTTTATGGCTCCTGTGTTTCTCTGTTTCCAGAAAACTGCTTCTGAATCTTTCAATAGCATGCTGAAAATTCGTTTCCTGATCTTTTACGAGGAACAAATTTTCCAGGCTTTCATTTTCTTTATAGATCTTATTGAACTGCCTGATGAAGTAAGCAAAATCTTCGCCGTTAAACGTCCTGTGAATACTTTTTTCCCGAAGGATTTCCAGGTCTTTTTCAGAATGGTTCAACACGAAATCATACGGTGAATTCCCCATGATATCAAGCATCTTATCTGCTGACCGGATGATGGATTTCCGGTTCCCCCATGAAATAGTGGCTGCCAGAAAGCCTGCAATCTCAATATCCTGTTTTACACTGAAACGGTGCGGAATCTGTATAGGATCATCCTCAATAAAATCAGGACTGTTGTACTGATCTGCCTTTTCATTCAAAAAGCTTTTTAATTCTTCAAAACTGAGCATACCGTTCTTAAATTTTTACGCTTTCCAATGCTTTCGGCAAAAAGGTATTGGGAAAAACATTTCTGGCCTCATCGGTAAATACCGTCAGGTCTGCATACCGGTTCGAAAAATGTCCCAGGATCAGTTTTCCCACTTCAGCTTTCTGAGCGATCATTGCTGCTTCCAAAGCAGTAGAATGCCCGGTATAGTCTGCCATTTCTTTCAGATCATGAAGGAAAGTGGATTCATGGTAAAGGGCGGTTACGTTTTTAATGATCGGGATCACTGTTTCAAGATACCGGGTATCGCTGCAGAAGGCATAGGAAACAGGAGGCACAGGATCCAGGGTCAAGACTTCATTTTTAAGGACATATCCGTCACTCAAAACAAAATCTTTTCCTGCTTTTATATTGTGATAATCGCAGGTTTCTATTTCGCTGTATTTGGCAATTTCCTTCATATTCAGGTGCCTGTCTTTGGGCTTTTCTTTAAAAAGATACCCGTTGCAATATATCCTGTGATCCAATGGAATGGTATATACCTCTACCCTGCTGTCTTCATAGATCTTTTCAGAATAATCCTTATCAAGCTCGTGATAAATCACTTCAAAGCCACGGTGCGTCTCTGTAATGGTAAAGATGGTTTCCAGCATTTTCTTAATTCCTTTCGGACCATAAACATGCAGGGGATTATCTCTTCCCAGCAAACGGAAAGAAGCAATAAGACCGGGAAGACCAAAGCAGTGATCCCCGTGAAGATGTGATATAAAGATATGATTGATCTTTGAAAATCTCGCTTTCGCTTTTCTCAGCTGTACCTGGGTTCCTTCCCCACAATCGATCAGGAAGTGCCTTTCTTCCATTTCCAGCAGCTGTGCCGTAGGTGAAGAATTAATGGTCGGAATCGCTGAATTAAAGCCTAATATCGTTAAATAAGTACTCAAATCAATAGTTTATTGTAACAAATGTACGACAGAAAATCTAAACATAAATTTCAGATTCAGGTTTAAATGCTGAAAAGCATAGAATATTATTCTTTTACTTTTAAGAAATCCAGAAAGAGGTCTAATGCCTGTTTGCGGTGGCTGATCTTATTTTTGTCTTCGGGATTCATTTCCGCAAAAGTTCTTTCGTAACCTTCAGGAACGAAAATAGGGTCGTAGCCGAACCCTTTGTGTCCTTTATTTTCTGTGAGTAAATTTCCGTGAACCCTTCCTTCAAAGTAACGGGCACCATTTTCGTCATAATAACAAAGAACAGTAATGAAATAAGCTTTTCTATTCTCCTTACCTTCCAGCTCGCTTAAAACTTTTTCTATATTTTTTGCGAAATCATGGTCTCCTGCATAACGGGCAGAGAAAATTCCCGGTCTGCCATCCAGAGCTTCTACAACAAGGCCGCTATCGTCTCCTAAACTGGGAATTCCGGTTTTTTCGAAACAATATTTAGCTTTGATCAGGGCATTGGCATTGAAAGAATCGCCGTCTTCTACAATCTCCTCATGAATGTCATAATCTGTAAGGCTTTTAACCGTAAAATTATTCCCTAAAATCTGTTGTATTTCTTCTTTCTTGTGTTCGTTATGCGTGGCAACTAATAATTCCATTATTTCTAAAAATTTTCTATTTTGAAGTTTTTTATCTTATACTCTGCTTTAATATATCTGTTTAATTCCTTAATTATATCTTTAGCTTCTTTTTGCAGATCCGCCTTATCTGAACTATCATTAAAGGTTCGGAAAACCCTTGTTGGATTGATAATCAAAATCGGTTTTATTATATTATTCCTCAATTTTATTTCGATGGTTCCATACATCCTCCGTATCGATTTTCTTCTAATATAAGCCTGTTCATCTTTGCCGGATATGATGAATTCTTTAATATCCTGAAGTTCATAGGTATCCGATGTAAGTAATGTTTTTCTGTGAACAAGTTTACTCTCTTTTTTTAAAATCCTGACAATATTTCTTCTGACTCTGATAATCATAGAAACAGCATCAATAAAAAAAATGCATCCTGCAATAAGAAATCCTGAACCGACAACCAGTTCCAATATTGTATTTTTATAAACAGCCCCATATAGAAAAAGGGAACCTATTGATAGAGGTAGTATGGCTATGGTAAGTTTAACAGCAAAATCAATCCAGTCTTTTTTCGAGAGAGAATAATGCAATGAAACTGTTTCTTCATTTTCTTCAATTGAAAAGTTACCGATCTGCTTTGTCATGAAAAGTTACATTTCAGTATAGTGTACTTTATTCCTTACCGTAAAAAGATAGAAAAATAAAGAAAAAAGTACAATTCCGATCGCCAAAACTACCCATTCGGAAATTTTAAAAGCATCTGCAAAGCTTTCACTTTTGGTATAAGTGACCAGCAGTGAAGAACAAAGGTTATTGAATCCATGAAGCAGCATCGGAAGCAGCAGGGATTTTGTTTTATAATATACCAGTCCCAATACACATCCAAGCAATACCGCCCCTACAAACTGCCATGGATTGGCATGAACCAGCCCAAAAATAATGGAGGCATATACAATAGCTCTCCGGGGATTTACCCCTTTATTTATTAATCCTTTCTGAATAATTCCCCTAAAGATAATTTCTTCAAAAATAGGCGCCATAATCACAGTCATGATAATCATGATCACCGGCTCAAAAGTCAGCTGTTCCATCAGCTGTGAGAAAAATTCATAATATTTTCCCCAGAACGGGCCTGTAGTTGGTATGAGAGAGGTGATAAATTCTGAAATAAACATCATCCCGATCATCATAGGAAATATCAGGAGATAAGTATAAAAATTGGTTGGGGAAAAATTGAAGTTCAGCTTTTTCCCGGTGGAAGGCCTTACGATAAAAAAATCGAAAAAAGCAATAGCAGTCAGAAATCCGGCTGCATTAGTCACCATCAGAAACCAGTCTTTCAGTTCGAGGTTTTCCCTGAATGCTATTTTCCAGAAACTGCCGAAAAAAGAAACAGCCATTGTTCCTATAAATAACCCTGCCAATAAAACAAGACCGCCGATCCATGTGAAGGTAAACTTCGGATACCTGCTATTTTCCATACTTTTTCTCTGTAAAAAGTTTATAAAAACAAAGGTAATTTTTTTGAAAGGCTTAAACAACTAAAAAGGGAAATTCTTACGGGGTACGAGGTGCGGGTTGCGGGTTTCGAGTTTCGAGTTTCGAGTTTTGGTGTTTGGGTTTTACTGTTATAAGTTTTAAAGGTTTGAGTTTTTGGGTTTGAATATTTATTTAGAATAATATATTAAAGTCATCATTATATATTGTTGTCTCATAATTTCGTATAAAATCCCGCAACCCATAACACATAAACGAACCCGTAACAAATTACCCACACCCCAAAACTCGAAACCCGCAACTCGCAACCCGTAACCCGAATCCACAACTTATTCTGCCAAATTATTTGAAACCTCGTAAAAAATCCCGATTTTTGCAACTTCAAAATACACTATGTCAGACTTAATCAAAGAAATACAAAGAAGAAAGACTTTCGGGATTATTTCCCACCCGGATGCCGGAAAAACAACCCTTACGGAAAAGCTGCTGCTTTTCGGGGGTGCCATCCAGGAAGCCGGTGCAGTAAAGTCCAATAAAATAAAAAAAGGAGCTACTTCCGACTTTATGGAAATCGAAAGACAGAGAGGAATCTCGGTGGCGACTTCCGTATTGGCTTTTGAATATAAAGACCACAAGATCAATATCCTGGATACCCCGGGTCACAAAGATTTTGCAGAAGATACTTACAGAACCTTAACGGCTGTAGATTCCGTAATCGTTGTGATTGACGTTGCAAAAGGGGTTGAGGAACAGACCGAAAAACTGGTGAAGGTGTGCAGGATGAGAAACATCCCGATGCTTGTATTCATCAATAAGCTTGACCGTGAAGGTAAAGACGCGTTTGATCTCCTGGATGAGGTTGAGCAGAAATTAGGATTAAGAGTAGTTCCGTTATCTATCCCAATCGGTATGGGAAGTGATTTCCAGGGAATTTACAATATCTGGGAGAACAATATCCAGCTGTTTTTGGAGGAAAAGAAACAAAAAGTAGGTGAATCTATTAAATTTAATGATATCAATGATCCTTCAATAGATGAGGTAATCGGCGAAAAAGCTGCGCAGAATCTGAGAGACGAACTTGAGCTTGTCCAGTCTGTATATCCTGAATTCAGCCGTGAGGATTATATGAATGGAGATCTGCAGCCGGTTTTCTTTGGTTCAGCTTTAAATAATTTTGGAGTCCGTGAGCTCTTGGATGCATTCATTGAAATTGCTCCGATGCCTCAGCCAAAAGAAAGTGATGTGCGTATTGTAAAACCTGAAGAAAGCAGTTTTACCGGATTCGTTTTCAAAATTCACGCGAATATGGATCCGAAACACAGAGACCGACTTGCCTTCGTAAAAATCGTTTCCGGAACATTCAAAAGAAATGAAAACTATCTGCTGGTAAGAGAAGGTAAAAAAATGAAATTCTCTTCTCCCAATGCTTTCTTTGCCGACAAAAAAGAGGTAGTAGATGAAAGTTTTCCGGGAGACATCGTAGGACTTCATGATACAGGAAGCTTCAGGATTGGTGATACATTGACAGGAGGGGAAAAACTGAGCTTCAAAGGGGTTCCAAGTTTCTCACCTGAACATTTCCGTTATATCAACAACAATGATCCTCTTAAAGCCAAGCAGCTGGCAAAAGGTATTGATCAGCTTATGGATGAAGGGGTTGCCCAATTGTTTACCCTGGAAATGAACAACAGAAAAATCATCGGAACGGTTGGTGCGCTTCAGTATGAGGTTATCCAATACCGTCTGGAGCATGAGTATGGCGCCAAATGTACATACGAACCTCTTTCTATGCATAAAGCATGCTGGGTGGAGGCTGATGAAAAGTCTGAAGAATTTAAGGAATTTGCAAGATTAAAGCAGCGTTTCCTTGCAAGAGATAAGTATAACCAGCTTGTATTCCTGGCAGATTCTTCGTTCACTATTCATATGACCCAGGAAAAGTTCCCGAATGTGAAGCTGCATTTTATAAGTGAATTTCAACAAAGCTAAATTGTAATAAATAAAAAAACCGTTCTTCCGAACGGTTTTTTTATTTATTTTGATGATCTGTTATTTAGGTATCATCATCAGTTTCTTAACAATCTTTTCTCCATCCACGGTAACATGAATCATATAGGATTCGCTAGGCAAATGTTTTAAGTTAATCTGTTCCAGAAGTTCATCAAATATATATTTGGTCTTTTTAGGAACAATCAGCTTTCCATCCATTGAGAATAATTCATAAGTGATAACATAAGGACGAAGGGGAACTTGTCTTGGGAAATCTGCTTTGATATAAACATACCCGTCATTGGAAGGCACTGGATATATCATCAGCCCCTGGTATACTCTTGTAGGTATTACCGGATTTCTTGGATCTGGTCCCGGATCTACTACCGCTGATGAATTAATTGTAAAGTTCTTTAAATTGACGTTAAAGAATATATTATTAGCAGCTTTCACCATAATTCTGGCATTATTGGTAATGGTACCAAGACCGCCCGGAACAGTATAGTTATAAGAACCTGTATTAGGAGTGCTTGCCATCAAAACAGTTGAGAACGTGAGACCGCCGTCTTTTGACAACAGGATGGTTACATTAGGTGCGCTTATCGGTGCCGCTGTAGTATTGGCTACATCCCATGTAATTGGATATGACTGGCCTTGAGTCCAAACAACTCCCGTAGTATTTTGTGAAGTTACGGTAAACGGACCTGCAGCTGCATTCACTGTAACGACCATATCATCAGAATTGTTTCCAGAACCTCCTGCTCTATTGTCACGAGTGGTAAACCTGAAGTTATAGGTTCTCGCAACATTCGATAAAGCTTCTACAGCAATTTCTGAACCTTGAGTGGTCGTACTTCCTGCTAATACTGAGCTCATTGTTGGAAAATATCTGACAGGAGTAGTTTGCGGGGTCCAGGATCTGAAAGTAGGACCTGAAGCTTTTGATGCAGTTGCCGCAGAATTTGCTCCGGTTTGCCCGGAAACAGCTTTATCCATTTGCTCCCAGATATAGGTTAAAGCATCTCCATTTGCGTCAGTACCCGTTCCTGTAAGAACAAATGGAGTACCTTTCGGAATGGTATAATCTGATCCTGCATCAGCTGTAGGAATAGCATTTCCGGTATTGGTAACTACAGGGCAGGTTTTTGTTTTAATATTATTGGTAATCTGCTGAATACTTATAGCATGGAAAAACGGATCTGAATGTTGTTGTACATCCTGGTTGGTAATCCCTGCATATCCCATGATTGTAGATCCTGAACCGGGCTCCATATTTACCCCTGCTGATTCAATATTGTGAGAAAAAGTATGATTTCCTCCAAACTGATGTCCCATTTCATGGGCAACATAATCAATATCAAAATTATCACCAGAGGGAATAGCATCGGCCGGCGAAGTATATCCACTTCCTTTTGAACCATTGGTACAAACGCAACCAATACAACCAGCATTTCCACCACCACCGGTTGCTCCGAATAAATGGCCGATATCGTAGTTTGCTTCTCCAATCGTTGCCGTTAAATTACTCTGTAACTCAGCATTCCAGTTATTCATTTGGGCTGCAGGAGAATAAGGATCTGTAGCTGCATTCGTATAAATTACAGCATTATTGTTCGCAATAATGACCATTCTTGCAGAGAAGTCTTTTTCAAAAACCCCGTTTACACGAGTCATTGTATTGTTCATCGCTGCCAGTGCACCCGCTACCGTTCCTCCGAAATAGGTGGTATATTCACCTGTACAGGATAAGGCTAATCTGAAAGTTCTTAATTTTCCATCATCAGCATTGGGTCTTGCGGTAAGATCAGAATTATCTAGACCTTTTTGAGCAACATCAAGCACAGTACATTCAAACTTATCTAAACTCTCTTTTTTGTCTGATTTTTTATAAACGACATAGGTTGAAAGGTCTTTAGTATAGGGCTCGATAAAAACCGCTGATTTGTTTCCATAAATCTCCATTGAAGATAATCCCAATGGTGAAATACTGAAATAAACAGTAGAACTCGGGTCATCTTCACCTACCCCAACATAAGATTTAATGTCCGGATATTTTGCTGCCAATTCAGGATCGAAATTTGAGTTTTCTCTTACTTTGAAACTTTCAAACTGCCCATTAGAATTTGGGAAAGAAATAATAATATCAGACTTTCCTTTAGCAGCAAATCTTTTGGGTGCCTTCGCTAAAACATTCTTCAAATTATCAAAATCAAGATTATAAATTTTGGGGTGAAGAATACTGGTCTTATTTTCAAAGATTTCAGAAGTATTTTTTTGAGTCACTTCCTTCCAAAGTCGGTTTGTTTGTGCTAAAAAAACATTGGAAATAAGAAATATCCCCATCAAAAGTATTTGTTTTTTCATATAGTTTTTTCTTTTTTAAACTTAATTATTAGTGTGCTGACCTTTTTAATATTAAATAATATAATTCCATCATCAACAAATGTGGATGATTGCACTATTAAAAACGAGAACAAAATGCACGTCTTTCATTATAAAATCTTAAAAAGCAAAAGTAAATATTATAATATTCATAATCAGCATTTGAATGTTATTTTTCAAAAAAAATGTTAATTTATTATAAAACAATCCCAAAACATAATAAACCGTTACCACTATCCATTAGGAAAAACACTAATTAATAATAAAAAAAACAGAACATTATTCTACTTATTTTCTATAAAGATTTATTTTTTCAACCTGATGATGATAAAAATTTAATCATTTAATTTATTGTTGAAAATAACTTTCATCTATTCTGTTTTTGTAAATCTTTTGTAAAATAAGTTCAATCAAATGATTTTCAACTCCTTAAAATTTTACCAGAACAATACTTTCTATTTACAAAAGTATGCTTCCGTTCCAACACTAATTTTACTTCATCAAAAATTAATGTTATGAAAAAGTACCTATTACTGGTGGCTGTATCCAGCACTTTCATTATGTGTAAAAAAGCGGATGCTGCCAAATCCCAGATAGAAGATACCATTCATGCGGCAGACAGTACAGCTGTTGTAGTGAATGAGGCTATCAATTCCATAAGCAATACTGCTGATAAAGTTTTAGATTCGGCAAATATCAGAATAAAAGACTTTGATGATACCAAAGACGAAATTCAGCAGAAAATAGAAAACACCTCTAAAATGGTTGATTCCTTATCGGATAAAATTTCTTCAATAAAACTGGAGTCAAAGATTGAGAAAAAAGATTCTGCGCAGAAAAAAGCCGAAAAAATTGTAGTGAATGTTCCGGCTCCAAAGGTTATTAAAGAAACCAAAATTGTCTACAGAGAAAAACCTAAGAATGATGCTTACGAGCTTAAAAATAAGATGGTGAAAACAGGTATTCTTTCCATGAAAGCTGACAATGCGGAAACCGTAAAAGAGCATGTAAAGGAAGAAACGGTAAAAAATAACGGTTTTATAAAAAGCGAGGAACTTTCCTACATTGCAGCAGAACCGGCCAACAGCAATTCTTCTTATTCCGGAAACTCCCAAAAGGTATACTATATGGATATCAAAGTTCCGATGCAGAATTTTGACAGCTTAATGAATGACCTGAGTGATATCGGTGATATTGAGACTAAAAGCGTACAGACTTCCGGAGACAATTATACAGGAAATATGCTATGTACCATAACCCTGACCCTTACAGATCGATCACAGCATGAAAAAGCTCCTGAAACTTTCGGGGAAAAATCCCTGGCAGCAGTTTCCTCCGGCTGGGAGGTGATCACCTCTATATTTCTTTTCATTCTTCCGCTATGGCCTTTATTTCTGATCGGTGGAACAGGATATTACTTTTTCAAGAAGAGAAATAAAAAATTGCCCGGGAACTCTCCTGAATAATTGGATTTTAATATTATTTTAATAAAAATCAAATCCATGTAGAATGGTTTCTTTGTATCTTTAAGTATTCACAATTGAGGCTATATGACGGCCTTTCAGAATATTTGATTTAAGATAAGTATGTAATTTAATCATCAGTATTGAACTTGGTTAAATGTATATTATAAAAGTGGTTTGTAAATGGAAAGGCTCCCGATGGGAGCCTTTCATTATTTCATGTTCACTACTTTGTCTACAATAAACTTTGTATTTCCTCTCCACGGAAGCGCACCATTGTATTCCTTGTAATGAAGATCGAAAGTTTTGCCGCTGTTGGTTTCCAGCTGCTTAAAAATTTCAGGATCTTCTACAGAAAATTCAAATTCATAGCTTGTAATGGTTCCGGTTTTTCCCTTTCCAAAACCTTCCTGGATTAATTTTCCTTCATAGGTTTTGAAAACATAGCCTTTTTTCATGGCATAATTCAGATAGCCGGATTTTACTCCTTCCCCAAAGACGAAATAGTATTTATACCATACCGTTACTCCTATCAGAAGAAGAATTACACCGAGGCTGATCCACAAAGTTTTTTTCATAAGCAGTGTTTTTTGATGTTATTATTTAGCAATGCTTCTGGAGATCACAATTTTCTGAATCTCAGAAGTACCTTCATAGATTTGCGTGATTTTCGCATCTCTCATCATTCTTTCTACGTGATACTCTTTAACATATCCATACCCGCCATGGATCTGTACGGCTTCAATAGTAGTATCCATAGCCACCTGAGAAGCATATAATTTAGCCATTGCACCGCTTTCAGAGATGTCTTTACCGGCATCTTTCTCACATGCAGCTTTGAAACACAACATTCTTGCAGCCGTGATCTGAGTAGCCATATCCGCTAATTTAAAGGCAATTGCCTGGTGGTTAATGATCTCTGTTTTGAATGCTTTTCTTGTCTTAGCATATTTCAGAGCCAGTTCATAAGCACCTGAAGCAATACCCAATGCCTGAGAAGCGATACCGATTCTTCCTCCATTCAATACTGCCATGGCAAAGTTGAATCCGAAACCGTCTTCCCCGATTCTGTTTTCTTTCGGTACTTTTACGTTGTTGAAGATCAAAGAGTGTGTATCACTTCCTCTGATTCCCAGTTTGTCTTCTTTCACCCCTACTTCAAAACCTTCCCATCCTCTTTCAACGATGAAGGCATTGATTCCTTTATGCTTTTTCTCAGGATCCGTCTGTGCGATTACAATATAGTAAGTAGCAGTACCTCCATTGGTAATCCAGTTTTTAATCCCGTTCAGAAGGTAATAGTCTCCTTTATCTTCTGCCGTTGTTTTTTGGGAAGTAGCATCAGAACCTGCTTCAGGCTCAGATAATGCAAAAGCGCCTATTACTTTCCCGCTAGCAAGAGGGGTAAGGTATTTTACTTTTTGTTCTTCGGAAGCAAATTTTTCAAGACCAGCACAAACCAGAGAGTTATTTACGGACATTACAACCGCAGCGGAAGCATCTACTTTTGCGATCTCCTCCATTGCCAGAACGTAAGAAACACTGTCCATTCCTGCTCCTCCATATTTAGGATCTACCATCATTCCCAGAAGTCCCATTTCACCCATTTTCTTTACTTGTTCCGTAGGGAATTTCTGATCACGATCTCTTTCAATAACTTCAGGTAATAGTTCATTTTGTGCAAAATCTCTTGCAGCCTGCTGAATCATCAGCTGTTCTTCCGATAAATTAAAGTCCATAAAAAATAATAATTAGATAGCCGTAAATTTACACTTTTTAACGAAACCTGAAAATAGAATTGGAAATTAGGGCCAGAAGGTGATACAGACTAAAATTCAGAGTAAAATCAAATGATATGCTTATCTTGATATTTTTGAAATAATGATCATGAATTCTTCGTTTATTATGGCAGGCATTCAATTAATTCCCAATTGATGATTTCTGATATCTACAATTAAAAAAAATGCTTATATTTAAAATTCTTTAAAAATTGCTTAAAAAATCATGACAATCAAAAGATTATTCGATATTCCAAACTACGCTTTAGAAAAATTTCCTAAAGCGGATATGTTTGTAACTAAATACCAGGGTGAATGGAAGAAAACCTCAACACTGGAATTTATCAACCAGGGAAATAAAATATCCAGAGGGTTATTGAAACTGGGTATAAAACCCGGCGACAAGATTGCTCTTATCACTACCAATTCCCGTACGGAATGGGCGGTTATGGATTTCGGGCTATCCCAGATCGGTGTAGTTTCAGTTCCTGTATATCCGAGTATTTCTGCTGAAGATTATGAATTTATATTTAATAATGCTGAAATACAGTATTGCTTCGTATCCGATAAGGAGCTTCTTGCCAAAGTGATGAAAGTAAAGCATAATATCCCTTCGCTTCAGGGAATTTTTACTTTTGACAATATAAGCGGAGCTGCTAACTGGAAGGAGATCCTTGATCTTGGCGAAGATGATTCTACCCAGATTGAGGTGGAAGACCTTTCTAATGCCATCAATTCTGAGGATCTGGCTACCATTATTTATACTTCAGGCACCACAGGAAGACCGAAAGGAGTAATGCTGACCCATCATAATATTGTTTCCAACGTGTTAGGTTCTGTTCCGAGAATTCCTAAGAAAAAAAGCCTGGATTACAAGGATACAAGGGTTCTGAGCTTCCTTCCTATATGTCATATTTTTGAAAGGATGCTTTTCTATCTTTTCCAATACAATGGCTTTTCGGTTTATTTTGCTGAAAGCATTGATAAAATGGGTGAAAATGTGAAAGAAGTAAAGCCGCATTATATGAGTGTTGTACCCAGACTGGTGGAAAAGGTATATGATAAAATTTACAACACAGGTTCTTCAGCTGGCGGACTTAAATCAAAGATATTCTTTTGGGCTTTAAATTTAATCAGCAAGAAAAAAGAAATTTCCAAGCCTTCCGGGCTACAGGGAATTATTGCAGATAAACTGGTGTTTTCTAAATGGAGAGAAGGTCTGGGAGGGGAAATCATCACTTTGGTTTCCGGTTCTGCTGCACTGTCCACAAGATTAAATCTGATGTTTCAGAATGCCGGTATTCCTATTTTAGAAGGTTATGGCTTAACCGAAACCTCTCCGGTTATTTCCGTCAACAGCTTTGAAAAAATGAAGATCGGTACAGTGGGCAGACCGCTGGATAATCTACAGGTAAAGATCCAGGAAGATGGCGAAATCACAGTAAAAGGACCGTCTGTCTTCAAGGGTTATTTCAAAAATGAAGAAATGACCAAAGAGGCTTTTACCGAGGATGGCTTTTTCAAAACGGGAGACATCGGACATGTGGACAGTGAAGGATTCCTTCAGATCACCGACCGTAAAAAAGAAATGTTTAAAACCTCAGGTGGAAAATACATTGCTCCTCAGACCATAGAAAATCAGGCAAAAGCTTCAAAATTCATTGAGCAGATCATGGTGGTAGGTGACGGCGAAAAAATGCCGTGCGCATTGGTACAGCCCGATTTTGAATTTGCTAAAAACTGGGCCATGAGAAACAACCTGAATATAGGTTCCACCCCTGCAGAAATTGCAAAAAGCCCTGAACTAAAGGAAAGAATAGAAAAAGAGATCGAAGGTATTAATGAACATCTCGGAAACTGGGAAAAGATCAAAAAAATTGAGCTTACTCCTGAAGTATGGGCAATTGATACTGGACTTCTTACTCCAACTTTAAAGCTTAAGAGAAAAGCGATAAAAGAGAAGTTCATTGCTTTGTATAATAAGATGTATGATCATCAGGATTAAATTATTATATGAAATTATTTAACTATACATTAATTTACCAATCCACTCTTGCTGGGTTGGTATTTTTTATGTTTTCCTGCCAGAAAAAGATGGATTCCTCAGAGGAAAAAACAGAAATATCAACACCTTTATATAATACTATTCCTAATGCTTTAAAAGAAAAAGCACTATTGGATTACATTAAAACTGCAGATATCATAAAATCTAACATCAGAAACGGAATTCCTTTTAGCCAGCTTGATTATGATAAAATTATTGCTTACAATTTTGTAGGCGATGAGGAAATGTATCCTAGCGTCATTGATAAAAAAGGAAAATTCGTTCCTGTTATCTTGGAGCAACAGTTTCTTACCCAAAAGCAGGCTGATGACATTTTATCTGCTCTATCAAAAAATTCAAGCTATGGGGAAAGCTCTGCTGCCTGCTTCCAACCTCATCTTGGATTGGTATTTTTTAAAGGTAACAGAAAAATAAATCAGATCAGCATCTGTTTAAGCTGTAATTCTTCTATTACAGAGATTGATATTCCTGCAAGAACGCATAAAGTATTTAATAAGGGTAGAGATAATGAGTATTCCTATACCGGATTTACCCCTTCAGGAAAGTCTGCCATCATCGATCTGTGTAAAAAGATAAAATTTCATTACGGAGAGAGAATAATCAAGAATAGTATTGATAATAACCCTTCATAAAAAAGACCGGAAGAGTTTCTTCCGGTCTTTATATTTTAATTAAGTCTGAAATTAGAATTTAATTACAGATTTCATTTTTTCGTTTTCTTCCATTACCAGCTCATCATCAACAAGGATTTTTCCTGAGTGCTCATCAATAATGATTTTCTTTCTTTGAGCGATCTCCATCTGCTTTTGAGGAGGAATGGTGAAGAATGATCCTTTCGGCGCACCTCTTTCCAGCCCTACAACAGCTAAACCGTTGATAGAGCTTTTTCTGATTCTGTTGTATGAAGAAAGCAATCTTTCATCAATTTTACCGGCAAACTCTTTAGACTGCTCTATTAAGTATTCTTCTTCTTTCTGCGTTTCAGAGATCAGACCATCCAATTCTTCTTTTTTGAATTTTAAATGGTTTTTCAGATTACCGATTTTTTCATTAAGCTCGCTTAATGTTTCATTTTTGTGAGCAATTTTAGCCCCGAATTCTTTAATTCTTTTTTCAGCAAGCTGAATTTCCAGATCCTGGAATTCTATTTCTTTTCCTAATGCTTCAAACTCTTTATTGTTTCTTACATTATCCTGCTGAGATTTGTATTTTTCAATTAAAGTTTTTGCATGGTTAATCACTTCATGCTTTGTTTTGATCTGATCTTCCTGATCTTTAATGTCTGCATGAAATTTTTCAGCTCTCTTCTCAAGTCCTTCAATCTCGATTTCAAGATCTTCAACTTCAATTGGCAATTCTCCTCTGGTATTTCGGATTTCATCCAATCTTGAATCAATGATCTGCAAATCGTATAAAGCTCTTAATTTTTCTTCAACTGAAATATCGTTGGTTTTTGCCATATTTAAATGAAATAATTTACTGGGTTTGTTTTTTCAATAGATTTTGAAATTGCAAATGTACTAAATTTTTGTGACAAAATTTCAAATAATTGTTGAGTTACAAATTGTTCTGATTCATAATGACCTATGTCACAGATCAACATTTTGGATTCTGCCTGAAAATAGTCGTGGTATTTAATATCTCCTGTCAGGTAGGCATCGCATTTTTGAGATAAAGCGGCTTTGATACCACTGGCTCCCGATCCGCCCAGAACTCCTACTCTCTTTATTTTTTTATGAATAAAATTGGAGTGCTTAATGATCTCAAGACCAAACTTTTCTTTTACCATTCTTAAAAAATCCTCTTCATCCATTTCCGCCTCAAGTTCCCCGTACATTCCCAGGCCGGAATACTGGTTTTCGTTATCCAGCTGGTAAATCTGATAAGCCACTTCTTCATACGGGTGTGCAGCCTTCATGGCAGAAACAATTTTTCCTTTTTTATAGTCTTCAAAAATAACGGAGATCATATCTTCGTCCGCATTTTCACGAATATCCTGCTGTCCTGAGAAAGGATTTGAACCTTCAACCGGCCTGAATGTTCCTTTCCCGTTCAACGTAAAACTGCACTCATCATAAAAGCCTATGTTTCCGGCTCCTGCTGCAAAAAGTGCTTCTTTTACATTTTCAGAGTGATCTTTCGGAACAAAAACGGTTAACTGTTTCAAGCTATTCTTTTTAGGCTGAAGAATTTTCAGGTTTTCTAATCCCAACTGGCGGCAGATTTCATGATTCACCCCAAAAAAGTCATTATCCAATGCCGTATGGATGGCATAAATAGCGATTTTGTTTTCAATAGCCTTCAGTACTGCCCTTTCCACATAATTTTTTCCGGTAAGAGATTTTAAACCGGAGAAAATAATGGGATGAAAACATACAATCAGATTACAGTTTCTCTGAATAGCCTCATCCACAACATTTTCCAGGGCATCGTGGCATACAAGTATTCCGCTGACATTCCGGGCCGGAACTCCGCACAGCAATCCTACATTGTCAAAATCTTCTGCCTGATGCAGGGGAATACGCGTTTCTATTTTTGAAATTACTTCGCTTATTGTCATTTTATTCTGTATGTTTGCTACGAAAATAACGATAATTTGTTAATTTTAAAAAACATTAAAAATGGAAAGAGAGCATAATCTTGTTCCTGAAGACAAGCTTTGGAAAAGATTTCTTTACAGGGTTATTTACCGTGCCGATACGAGGCTTGGAAAGTTATTCGACATTACCTTATTATCTCTTATCCTGATAAGCACTGCCATTATCATGATGGAAAGTGTTCCCAAACTGGACAAAAGATTTCATTACACATTTCTGGTCCTGGAATGGATAATCTCGATTTTTTTCACAATTGAATACTGGATGCGTATCAGTGTACTTAAAAATAAGAAGCATTATATTTTCAGCTTTTTCGGAATCATCGATTTTCTGGCACTTGTTCCTTTCTACCTGAGTTTCTTTTTTCCTGTGACGAAATATTTCCTGATCTTCAGAATGCTAAGAATGCTAAGAATTTTCAGGATTTTCAATCTTCTGGATTTTATGAATGACGGTTACCTGATTGTGCGGGCTTTAAAGAACAGTTCCAGAAAAATCTATATTTTCCTTCTGTTCCTCATTATTTTTTCGGTAATCGTAGGCTCACTGATGTTTATGGTGGAAGGCGGAAGACCAGGTTTTGAAACAATTCCGCAGTCTATTTACTGGGCCGTGGTAACAGTAACTACAGTAGGTTACGGAGATGTATCTCCCATCACCCCGATGGGTAAATTTTTTGCCGTTATTTTAATGCTAGCCGGTTACTCTATTATTGCTGTTCCTACAGGAATTGTAACCGCAGAAATGCGCAACAAAAGACAAAATCTGGAGAAGGTGTGCGAGCAATGCGGTAATGAAGATATAGATGATGATGCAAGATACTGCAAACAGTGTGGCAAGAAATTAGCTTAGTATTTGATATCAATATTAATCTATTAACCAAATACCACAAAAATCATGGAACCAAAAAAGAAAAATAAGCCTAACAGCCTGGTCATTATCCTTTTCTCTTTAATTGTACTAATGATCATTATTTATTTTATACTCGTAATGTTTTTCCCAACTGTTTTTGAGCATATGACCACAGGTGATATACAACCGGTACCTGATAAGTGATGAGCGATAAGCAATGAGTAATATAAAAAGACGGCTGGTGCCGTCTTTTTTATTAAATATTATATTATTTATTCTGATTATTTTTTGATTGCTTTGATCATCTGTTTGGATCCGTCTTTCATATTTAAAGTAACAAAATACAATCCTTGCTTCAGATCTCCTAAGTGAAGAGCAGAAGATGGGTTTTCAATGGTTTTCACCAGTCGTCCGGAAACATCGGAAACGGATACTGATTTTACCAGAGCTGCTTTTGAAATATTCAACACATCAGTAAACGGATTCGGATAGGCTTTAATATCTTCTTTGTCTTTGGTAACTTCAGATGTTGCCAGTGTTGCAGATTCTACTTTAAAGTTATCGATAAAGAATTCGTAATCTTCAGTATCATTCACAGTTCCGTCGGAAGCATAAAATGCAAAAACTGTATTGGCTCCCGTGTAAGATGTTAAATTATAAGAATAAGTAGTAGAGGCATTGGATGGTGTATTAGCTGCATCCCATGTCTGCAGAACCGTCCATGTAGTTCCTCCGTCACCGGATACTAAAAACTGAACCACATCATCAGATCCCATGGCAGAAGGTGTAGTCTCGAAAAATTCTGTAACTCCATAATCAAATTTAACTCTATAGCCTCCCGCTGACAAATTGAAAGGTACGGTTTTCAGCCAGGCTGCAGTTCCGGTAAAGTAAAGGTTTATTTTAGCGGAGTTGTTACCGTCTCCGGCATTAAGGAAATCTCCGTCATACCATAATTCTTCCGTATCATTAGGTCCTGTGGTTGCATCTCCGCCCGAAGCCTGTTCCCAGCAACTTCCCGGGAATGTAGAGAAATCATTGGTGTATGCCGTTGTAGGCACTATAACAGCACAATCGGTGGTAAATGTTGTTCCTAAGGACCATCCACTTCTGTCAGCAGCACTGCATACGGATCTTACCCATACATAATAAGTGGTTGCAGGAGTTAACGAATTTAAAGGAGTGGACAAAGTTGAGGCTCCTACACTTCCTGTTGCAGCAGTAGTACTTACCGGAGCGGTGTTGGTGGTAGAATAATAATATTCGTATCCTACTCCGACAGTACTTGTTGGGGCTGTCCAGGAAATAGAAGCTGAATTTGAGGTAACACTGCCGGAAGATAAGTTACTCGGTGACAGGCAGCTTGGAGCAGCTCCTATTATGACCGTATAGTCATGGGCTTCTCCATAACCGGCTGTATTACAAGGCTCAGGCTGGCTTGAGTACCGGTCTCCCACTCTCATTCTGTAAGTTCCGGGTGTAACTGTGGAAGGAATCGCTATAACTCCGTTGGTAAATAGGTCAGTTCCACTGGACGCTTCAGCTACCAGCTCAGGTGCAGCATCATCAAAGGTTCCGTTATTATCAAAATCGATCCAGACCCGCACATTCTGATCCTCATAGTCATGAGTAATGTTGAAGGCATAATTAACGCCAGCATTCAAATTGATGGTCTGCGATGTATAATCTGCATATGCTGCCTGGGAGCATCCTGTATCAAGATGGCTAAACCCTGCTGAAGGAATGGTAAAACTGTCTATCATATCTCCGCCATTGCACCCACTGGAAAATTCCGGCGTGCAATAGGTCTGCGCAAAGGCACACGTGCTGATCGTTATTAAATTCACAAGTAAAATCTTTTTCATATACAATTATTTTATGGTTTAAACAAATTTAATAAAAAAAATACAACAATCCTTTGATTTAGAACAGAAAAAACACAGTTTTTACTGTCTTTTTATTAATATTTTAACTTAAAATTCCATAAATGAAGACTTAAAATATATTTTCAATATTTACAGCCACAACAGGAGATAAAAATCATAAAAAATAGCAGCCATTTTTGGCTGCTATTGAGTTAATTATGATCAATAAAATTATTTCTTAATCGCTTTGATCGTTTGTTTTGATCCGTCTTTCATATTAAGAGTTACAAGATATAATCCTTGTTTTAAATCTCCCAACTGAAGAGCTGAAGAAGGGTTTTCAATAGTTTTTACAACTCTTCCCGCAACATCAACAATTGATACTGATTTCACTTTAGAGATATCTGAAATATTCAGAACATCTGCAAAAGGATTCGGGTATGCTTTAAGATCATTCTTAGCTTGTGAAACTTCAGATGTTGCCAGTAATGATGCATCGTAAGCAGAAACCTGGAATGTACCGTCTGTTCCTCCTCCTGCATTGGAAAATCTCCATACACTTACATATAATGTGGCACCTGGTGTTTGACCTGTTAAAGAAACTTTAGAGAAGTTCGCATTACCACTATCATCATCACATGCAATAGAAGTAGTACTAGTACAATCTGCAAAAACTGAGATTACAGTATCTGTTAATGCTGTACCTGTAGTTGCATCTGTTTCAACAGTAACACTACCTGAAGCAGGTACCACTACTTTATACCAAACATTTCCAGCAACATTTGTTGGTGTTGAAAGACAGCTGGCTGATAAAGCTGTTGTATTTGTAGATCCAACAGTCGTTCCTGTTACTACATGCTGAGCGAACGCTCCTCCAACTGTTAAACTTACTGCAGAAGAACAATTATCATTTGCAGGTGGAGTAGCCAACGTTGTGAAAGTTCCAGATACCCAAGCACTTTGTGTTCCTGCACACATAGATCTTACCCAATAATAGTAAGTAGTTTGTGGCAATAGGGAAGTAAGGT
Organism: Chryseobacterium oranimense; assembly: GCF_900129755.1. Lineage (GTDB taxonomy): Bacteria > Bacteroidota > Bacteroidia > Flavobacteriales > Weeksellaceae > Chryseobacterium > Chryseobacterium oranimense. The sequence continues at coordinate 86,277 of NZ_FQWT01000004.1, read as the reverse complement.
TCTGAGAAACAGCTGTAGTAGCAGTTCCGGATGTAGGAGCCGTATTAGTTGTTGAGTAATAATACTGGTATCCATTTGCCGGAGCAGTACCTGGAGCCGTCCAGGAAATGGTGGCAGAAGTGTCAGTAATTAATGAACTGGTTAAAGCTGTAGGAATATCACAAGCAGGAATAGATTCTACTACAAAATTATCTACAAAGAAGTCATAATCTTGAGTATCATCAACTGTCCCATCATTTCCATACACAGCAAATACAGTATTAGTTCCTATATAATTAGCTAAATCAAAAATGTATGTATTAGAAGTATTAGTCGGTGTATTGGATGTATCCCAAGTTTTCAGTATTGTCCATGTAGTTCCACCATCAGTAGAAACAAGGAACTGTACTACATCATCAGAACCCATAGCACTGGCTGTTGTAACATTATAACCAGTAACACCATAATCAAACTTAACTCTATATCCACCTGCAGATAGATTAAATGCAGGAGATTTTAACCATCCTTGTCTTCCGGTTGAATAAAGATTCATTCTGGCAGCACCTGTAGATCCTGCGTTTAAGAAACCATCAGCAACCCAATAGTTTGTAGTACCTGTACCAGGCCCTGTAGCTGGTGTTCCTCCGTTGGCCAGTGACCAACATGTTCCAGGAAATGTTGCAAAATCATTAGTATAATTAGGTGTGATAACAGAACAAGCTGTTGTAAAACTTGTTGGTCCTGACCAAGAGCTTGTAGATCCTGCACCACAGTTAGAACGCACCCAAACGTAGTAGGTTGTTGTGGCTGTCAAATTAGTTAGTGGTGCTGAAGTCGTAGTACTTGTTGCATTTGGTATTGTACCGGCAGTAGGAGCAGTATTACTTGTGCTGTAATAGATATCATATCCATTAGCAGGTGCAGTAGCAGGTGCAGTCCATGAAACTGTTGCTCCAGAAGCAGTAACAGAAGCTGAAGTTAAAGCAGTAGGTGCTACACAAGACGGTGTAGTTTCTAATGTAAAGTCATCAACCCCCAAATACCAAGGAGCACCTGTAGAAGATACATTTAAAGCAAACATATATACGCCTGAAGTAGCAGGCACAAATGTTTTAGTAACCTTTACATATCCTGCCGCTCCGGCTGTTGTACCCTGAGTTGCTGTTATGAAAGTTCCTAAATCGGTTGCACCAGTAGTAGAAATAGAATTATTTACTAAAACATTTCCTGTATACCCTACATAAGAGGAGCTCGTTCCTCCTGTATTATAATAGAAAGAAAGGTCATATGAAGTTCCTGCAGTTAACTGGAAAGCAGGTGTCCAAAGCTGGCTTGCAGTAGTATTGCTATATGCTATTGTCATATAGTTCGGCGTTGATTTCGGCACATTATAGGAAACCGAAGCCGCATTCATAGAAGCCCACGCTTTTGTACCTGTAACATTGGTCCAGCAAGAAGGCACAATTCCTGAACCGATATTAGACATACTGTCAAAGTTTTCAGTCCAAGGAAGCGTTGATATTGCAGCAGCAGGACCTGATACTGAAACAGGAGCTGAATTGGTTGTTATACCTGAACCTGAACATGTAACAGCACAATAGAAAGAATCAGCAGCGCTTACTGTTGCAGTATATGTTGAGCTTGTTGCTCCAGCAATTGCCCCTGCATTATTATACCATTGATAAGAAACCCCTGTTCCTACCGTAAAGTTTTGTAAGCTTAATGTAGTTGAGTAAGGAGCAGCACAAGTTGTACTTGTGGCTGTTGCAAGAGTATTTCCAGGATTAGGAGCACCGGAACATGCTGTTGCAGTATAAGTCAGTTGAGTTTGATATCTTCTGGTCTGAGTAGTATAAGAAGTATTTGTTCCAGCAATAGCTGACGAATTACTTGTACCTATAGCCTGAACAGATGTAGTAGTATCATATTTCCATTGGAAAGCTCCTCCGGTATAAGGGCTTGCAAGAGTTCCTGAAGGAACCCAGTCAATGTATACTTCAATAGCACCTCCTGTATAACTGAAAGTGTTTGCCGTATTATTTGTAAAGGTTACCCAACCTGCAGCTGCAGGGAAGTTGTTAGTACTATTAATCGTAGCACTGTAAAACAAGGTAGCCCCACCAGTCATTGTATCCCAAGCCGTACCACTGGCTAAGGCAGTGGCAGAACTATTTTTAAGATAAACATTTAAAGTCCATGCATTAGAACCAGATACATTAAAGGCTGTTGTCTTATAGTATCCAATGCTATTGATTGATGATCCTGAAATAACAGATGCACCTGCTAAATCAGCAGCAGTAAGCAGTTGTACAGATTTCGAATAATGATACGTGCTGGTACCACTCGAACGGTAAATAGGATCACCATTAGTACCAGCAGTAGCTGTACTAGCTCCCGCGCCTATGGTGACAGTAGTTTGCGCTGCTATTCCCATGGTGAGGAAGAGCAAGCACATTAGTAAAAGTTTTTTCATATGTAGTAAAATAAAAATTAGAGGGTAAAAGTAAACAAATATTTCATAAAAAATCAAAAATTATCTTAAAACATTAAACACAATATCACGAAATATAGAAAATAATACCACAAATCAAATAAACGTTTAATTTTACTGTTAAATCACTAATACTAGACATTGGATTAACTTACTGATATACAATAAATTATATCAAAATAAAAAGTCACAAATATTAGACAAATTCCAATTTAACATAAAATATTTTTTGGTAAATTTTTATCAACAATTACACTTTATTTTTATCATTAAACTAAAAAAGCGGCAAAATGCCGCTTAATAACTCTAATTTTTACCAATTATTAATTCAGATAAAATTCATACTTATTGAGAAGCTGAATTTCCTTAATTAAATCTCCGTTCAGATCTACGGAATGTTTCATGGACTGAACTTCAATCTGTGAATCATCCTCAATATTTTTAATAAAGAACTTAAGCTTCTGATTCCCTTTATTTCTTTCAAGAACCGTCCTGAAAAAATCAAGGTCTTCCGGACGGACATCCATCACGTCCATTACCAGGGAAATACTTTTTGCAAACCGTTCAAATGCTTCCTGAAGCTCTATAACATCAACTACATTCACAAAAACCCTTCCGTCCTTCACCTGAGCAAATTTTATTTTAAAAATGACAAATCTCTGGACTTCCAGCTTCTCTTTCAGGCGCATATAATCCCTGTCACCCAATCTGAAGGAATAAGACCCGGAATAATCTTCCAAGGTTACAAAAGCTACTTTTTCACCACTTCTGAAACCGTCCTGCACGCGATACTCTGTAATTAATCCGGCTACCGTATACTCTTTTCCACTACCTCCATTCTCTCTCTCTTTCTGGACAGTTTTCCAGTCTTTCTTCTTTTCTTCAAAAAGCTCCTCCTGTTTATTGGAAAAAGCCTGCTCTTTATAAGCATCCACCTCATCCAGGTTCAAAAACAGAAAATTCCCTTTAGGCTCGGCCTTTTTAATGACCTCTTCTATGATTTCCTCATCCCCTTCCCCTACTGACATATCGTCAGAAACAATCTCAATAAGATCTACTGTTTCATCCTGAGAATCTTTTTCTAGAATTGGGACTTCATCCGTTACTGGTTTTTCTTCATCTTTTTCCAGCACACTTTTTTTAGAAAGCCTGCCCTGCATAAACTGGAACTGGTATTTGAATTCATCCAACGGGTGTGCAGACAGATAGAATCCGATAATTTCTTTCTCTTTATTAAGCTTGTGCATATTAGGCCATTCCGGGCACGGAAGCAGTTTAGGCTGCTCAATCTGTACCTCATCGGCAAAATCTGCAAAAAGAGAGTGTTCCATTTCGTTTTTACTTTCCTGGAAACTCTGCCCGTATCTGATGAGTCTCTCCAGGTTTGTTTTCCCTGACATATCAACGTCAAAATACTGACCCCGGTGATAAGAGCCCAATTCGTCGAAAGCTCCGGCCAGCACTAAGCTTTCCGCCACTCTTTTATTCATCTGGGAAGGCAGGATTCTCTCAAAGAAGTCATAGATATTTTTAAATCTGCCGTTGGCTCTTTCCCTCGTTATAGCTTCACTTGGCCCTTCTCCGATTCCTTTAATCGCTCCAAGACCAAAACGAATCTGCCCTTTTTCGTTTACTGAGAATTTGTACTGGGATTCATTGACATCCGGTCCTAAAACATCCACTCCAATACTCTTACAGTCTTCCATGAACATGGTAATAGAATCTGTATTGTTGATGTTATTACTCATTACACTTGCCATATATTCAGCCGGATAATTGGCTTTCAGGTAAGCGGTATGATAAGCAATTAATGCGTAGCAGGTCGAGTGGGATTTGTTGAAGGCATATTCCGCGAAAGCCTTCCAGTCGTTCCAGATTTTATTTAAGCGGTCTTCATCAAGGTTGTTTTTCTTGCCACCTTCAATGAATTTCGGGTACATTTTATTCAGGACATCAATCTGTTTTTTACCCATAGCTTTTCTCAGCGTATCAGCTTCACCTTTGGTAAAATTGGCCAGCTTCTGGGATAAAAGCATTACCTGCTCCTGATAAACGGTAATTCCGTAAGTTTCTTTTAAATATTCTTCAGTTTCCGGTAGGTCATAAACAATCTCCTCGATTCCATGCTTTCTGTTGATAAAGTTCGGGATATATTTGATAGGACCCGGACGGTAAAGCGCATTCATGGCAATAAGATCGGCAAAAACAGTAGGTTTAAGCTCTCTCATATACTTCTGCATCCCCGGACTTTCGTACTGGAAAATCCCAACGGTTCTTCCTTCTTTAAAAAGCTGATATGTTTTTGCATCATCAAGCGGAATTTGGTCCGGATCAAGATCTATATTATGTCTCTGTTTAACCAGTTTCATGGCATCCTTAATGATCGTCAGGGTACGCAGACCAAGGAAGTCCATTTTCAGGAGTCCGGCACTTTCAGCAACTGAGTTATCAAACTGGGAAACCAGGATATCGGCATCTTTTGCCGCAATGGTAATCGGAACAAGGTTGCTTACATCTTCCGGGGTGATAATTACCCCGCAGGCATGGATTCCTGTATTCCTGATGCACCCTTCCATTTTTTTAGCACTGGCAAGGACATCGAAACGGGGATCCTCGGGATTATCCAGGACCATTCTCATTTCATCCACCAGCATCTGTTCCTCAGGTTTCAGCTTATCATATTTAGCCAAAGCTTTGGCAATATTCATTCCCGGGCTTGGAGGGATGAGCTTTGCAATATTATTGGTATCAGGAATAGGAAGATCCAGAACCCTTCCGGCATCTTTAATAGCAGATTTTCCACCCAGAACTGAGTAGGTAATGATCTGCGCCACCTGGCTCTGACCATATTTCTCAATCACCCATTTGATGATCCTGTCACGCCCTTCATCATCAAAATCGATATCAATATCGGGCATGGAAACCCTTTCCGGATTCAGGAATCTCTCAAAAAGGAGATCGTACTTAATAGGGTCAACATTGGTAATTCCGATACAATAAGCTACTGCAGAACCTGCTGCAGAACCCCTTCCCGGACCTACCCAAACGCCCATATTACGGGCTTCATTACAGAAATCCTGCACAATAAGGAAGTACCCCGGATAACCTGTATTGGCAATTACGTCAAGTTCGAAATCAAGACGTTCCTTGATTTCATCTGTAATACCAGTTTCAGCATACCTTTTTCTTGCTCCTTCATAAGTTAAGTGAGTAAGATAGGCCATCTCTCCTCTTTTTCCTCCATCTACTTCATCTTCAGCATGAATAAATTCCTGCGGAATATCGAATTTGGGAAGAAGTACATCTCTTTTTAAGGTATACGGAGTGAATTTTGCGAGGAATTCATCATATGCTTCAAAAGCGTCCGGATAAGCCAGAAACGCTTCTTTGATCTCGTCACTGTTTTTAATATAGTACTCTCCTGTAGTTAATCCTCTTCGTTTTCCGAAGCCTTTCCCTACCGGTGTTGTTAGTTTTTCACCATCTTTGATGCAGCTTACGATATCCTGGATGTTTGCATCCTCTTTGTTGGTGTAGAAAGTTTCGTTCTGAGCAAGAATCTTCGTATTATATTTATCTGCCAGATATAGCAAAACTTCATTTAAATGTTCTTCTTCCGGCAGCTGGTGATTCTGAAGCTGTACATAAAAATCATCTCCAAAAGTATCTTTCCACCATTTAAAAAGCTCTTCTCCTTTCTGTTCCCCGGTGTTAAGGATAGCATCCGGGATATCTCCCAAAATTCCGGAGGTTAATGCTATAAGACCCTCCTTATATTCAGCAATCAATTCCCTGCTGATCCTTGGCACCCCAAAATAAAAACCTTTTAAAAATCCTATACTTGAAAGTTTTGCCAGATTTTTGTAGCCATTGAAATCTTTTGCCAAAAGAACAACCTGGGTTCTCCTGTCCGGGTCATCTTTGGTAAACTGCTTTTGCTCATACCTGTCTGAAATATAAAATTCACAGCCCACAACTGGAATAAGCGGTTCTGAAACTGGTTCCTGTTCCGTAAATTCTGTCCCGTTTTCTTCTGCTTCCTGCTTTTTTGCAAGGTATTCTTTATGCTTCTTCGCGCGGTCTCCATTGGCTGCTTCAACGGCTGAAACAAACTTAAAAGCTCCCATCATATTCCCGATGTCAACTATTCCTACTGCCGGGAAGTTGTCATCGGAGGCCTTTTTGATCAGGTCATTAATGCTTGAAGTGGCCATCAGCGTAGAAAAAACACTGTGACTGTTAAAATTGAAATATTTACCGATATCGACCTCATCAATACTTCCAAAATCCTGTTGCTTTTTCTTATTGTTAAAATCAGCAACCTGCCTTCTGATAACAATATTAAACGGTTGTATCGGATCCGGATAAAGCGTTTTAAAGTAGCTCAGCTGGTCTTCTGAAATTTTCAACACTTCAGCAGGAATCACTCCAATCCTCATCATTTCAAAGAATACCCGGGCTGTTGCATTTACGTCGGCAGCCGCATTGTGGGCTTCGTCAAATTTGTGACCGTACAGCTTTTCATACAGCTCTTCCAGTTTAGGAGATTTGTATCTCCCTCCTTTTCCACCGCCAAGCTTACAGTAATCTGTCCCCAAAACCATGGTATCGGCTTTAGGCTTATCCTGAAGGTTGTCTTTTATACTTTTCCTGTAGAATTCAGCTCCTACAATATTGTAATCGAATTCTACATTGTGCCCGGACACTACTCTTACCCTGTCCAGAACCTTAGAAAACTCTTCCAGGACCTCCTGCAGGTCCCTTCCTTCTTCGTTGGCAATTTTGGTGGTAATCCCGTGAATCCTTGCGGCATTGAAGGGAATATCATACCCTTCAGGTTTTATTATATAATCCTGATTTTCAATTAAGTTCCCATTATCATCATGCACCTGCCATGCAATCTGGACCATTCTTGGCCAGTTGTCGGAATCCGAAAGCGGAGCATTGAAATTTTTAGGTAATCCGGTTGTTTCTGTGTCAAAAATTAAATACATATAAGTTTCTAACTTTTTTAAAAAAGAGAATGTAAAGTTACTTCATTTTTTCCAGATTTCTGTCTTATAAAGTTATAAGTCAACATCGTTATTGATCTTCTGCAAGAAAAGGACAGTTTCGATAAAATCGGCAAAGAAATGATCTTGGCAGAAACAAAATTTCCACAAAATACTAACGCTTGTTAGTATTTTATTTTTTTGTGTATATTTGCTTTCTATGGAAAATACACTTCACGAAAAGGTTTCTCAGGATATTTTGCTTAAAGCGTATAATCATATGATGCTGGCTAAGGCAATGGCGGATATCTATGAGGAAAACAGAAATATCTGTAAATATGTTCATAGTACTTCAAGAGGTCATGAAGCCATTCAGCTGGCTACTGCTTATCAGTTAAAAAAAGAAGACTGGGTATCGCCTTATTACCGTGATGAAAGTATTCTTTTAGGAATTGGTTTTGAACCCTATCAGCTCATGCTGCAACTGTTAGCAAAAGCGGAAGATCCGTTTTCAGGGGGAAGATCTTATTATTCCCATCCTTCCAGCAGAGACGAAAACAAACCCAAAATCATTCACCAGAGTTCTGCCACAGGAATGCAGACTATTCCTACAACTGGTGTGGCACAGGGAATAAAATATATCCAGGATTTTAACTTACAGCAATTCGATAATAATCCGGTTGTGGTTTGCAGCCTTGGAGACAATTCCGTAACGGAAGGTGAAGTAAGTGAAGCTTTGCAGTTTGCAGCCCTTCACCAGCTCCCTATTATATTCCTTGTACAGGATAATGAATGGGGAATTTCTGTAACTAAAGAAGAAGCAAGAACCTCTGATGCCTACGATTTTGTAGCCGGTTTTACAGGACTTAGCAGAATGCGTGTGGACGGAACAGATTTCGTGGAAAGTTTTGAAGCGATGAAAAAGGCTGTAGATTTTGTAAGAAATGAAAGAAAGCCTTTAGTTGTCTGTGCCAAAACCGTTCTTATCGGTCACCATACTTCCGGTGTAAGAAGAGAATTTTACAGAGATGAAGAAGATTTAACAAAACATAGAGCTAAAGATCCGGGAGAAATCCTCAGAAAACAGCTTCTTGAATCAGGAGTGGATGAAGATCTTTTAAAGCAGATCACCAAAAAAGCCCGTCTTGAGGCAGAAGAAGCTTTTGAAAGAGCAAAAAATGCAGAAGATCCTAAACCTGAAACTGTGATGCAACACGTTTTTGCCCCTACTCCCATCACGGAAGAAACAGGAACCCGTGAACCTGCAGGCGGTGAAAAAATCGTTATGGTGGATGCCGCTATCCATGCGGTTCAGGAATTAATGTGGAAGCATCCTGAAGCTTTGCTTTACGGACAGGATGTAGGAGAAAGAATCGGAGGGGTTTTCAGAGAGACTGTAACTTTGGGGAAAAAATTCGGAAGCAAAAGAGTCTTCAATACGGCTATCCAGGAAGCATACATCATCGGATCAACGGCTGGAATGAGTGCTGTGGGATTAAAACCTATCGTGGAAGTTCAGTTTGCGGATTATATTTATCCGGGTATCAATCAGCTGATTACCGAAATCTCAAAATCAAGTTATTTAAGCCAGGGGAAATTTCCTGTAAGCAATATTATCCGTGTACCAATTGGTGCATACGGTGGTGGCGGACCTTATCACAGCGGAAGCGTTGAAAGTATTTTAGCCAATATCAAAGGAATTAAAATAGCCTATCCAAGCAATGCAGCCGATTTTAAAGGTTTGTTAAAAGCCGCTTACTACGATCCAAACCCTGTTATTATGCTGGAGCATAAAGGTTTGTACTGGAGCAAGGTTCCGGGAACTGAAGATGCCAAAACCATTGAACCGGCAGAAGATTATATCCTTCCTTTCGGAAAAGGTAAAGTGATCATTGAAGCGGATCAGAATGAAACTGAAAAAGGCAGAACTTTACTGGTTGTAACTTACGGAATGGGGGTTTACTGGGCTAAAGAAGCGGTGAAGAACTTTGGCGGAAGAGTTGAAGTAATTGACCTGAGAACAATCATTCCTCTTGATGAAGAGCTTGTTTTCGAAAGAGTAAAAACCCATGGAAAATGTATTGTACTTACCGAAGAGCAGCTTAACAATTCATTTGCTGAAGCATTTGCACACCGTATTTCGAAAAACTGTTTCAAATATCTTGATGCCCCTGTAGAAACTATGGGATCACTGGATGTTCCGGCAGTTCCGATTAATCTGGTACTGGAAAAAGAAATGCTTCCCAATGCTGAAAAGCTGAGCAAAAAGATTGAAGAAATGCTGCGATATTAGTCAGCTTTATAAATTATACAGAACCTCTAATTTTTTAGAGGTTTTTTTTATTACATTTAATAAGCATTAGAAAACCCTGTTTGGTATTTCTTTTGTTTATATGCACACCAAATTTCGTACAGCATTATGATCACCACAAAATACGTCAATTACAAACAGGTTTTAAACCTTTCCGGCATCCATCTGATCTGGATTTCTGTCTGGTGCACCCTGATTACAGCACTGTTTTATTTTTTCAACTGGCATTGGATGATCATTCCCTGGGTACCGGTGGCATTGATTGGTACGGCAGAAGCTTTCCTGGTAGGTTTTAAAAATAACCAGGCCTATGACAGGTTGTGGGAAGCCCGGAAAATATGGGGAGGAATTGTCAATTCAAGCCGCTCATTTGCTGCTATGGTCTATGCTTTTGATACTGAAAATGAAGAAACCGGCGCTTTTGATCTGGAAGACCGCAGAAAAAGAATTATTTACCGCCATATTGCGTGGCTTTATACGTTCCGGGAGCAACTTTTGGTTCCTGCAGAATGGGAGCACATCAGCAACGAAGAGGATAGTTTTAAAAATATTGACCTCAAGCGTCACAGACTGATCAAAGCCGGGTTCCCTGATTACGGCAGAACTCCTATCTTTTTGCATAAATATCTTTCTGAAGAAGAATTCGAACTGCAGTCCGAGTATAAAAATTTCGCTACGTATCTGATTTCAAAGCAGGCTAAAGAAATCAATGAATTAAAGAACAAAAAAATCATTTCCGAATTCAACCAGATGCAGCTGCAAAGCTCTTTGAATGAGTTTTACAATTATCAGGGACAGGCCGAAAGAATTAAAAAATTCCCTTCACCAAGGCAGTTTGCAAGTACCGCTTTCGTTTTTAATATCCTTTTCATCCTTTTGCTGCCCCTAGGTTTGGTCAATGAATTTGCCAAATTAGGTGATTGGGGGATCTGGACCTCTATTCCATTCTGTATTATCATCGGATGGATCTATATCATCATGGAACTGGTAGGAGACTACTCTGAAAACCCTTTTGGCGGATTAATGTTTGACATCCCGATGCTCTCTATATGCAGGGCAATAGAAATTGATCTTTTACAGATGGGAGGTGAAACTGAGCTCCCGGAAGCCATTTCATCCAAAAACGGAGTTCTGGTATAACTTTAAAGTACAATTGCCGTTGTATTCTTCACTTCAGAGATCATAAAAGAGCTGTGGGTGCTTGCTATATGCTGAAGTGCCGTTAATTTGCTGAGCATAAAATTACGGTAATCTACCATATCCTTGACGCCTATTTTAAGGATATAATCGTAATCTCCACTCACATGAAAGCATTCCGTGACTTCCTGGAGATCCATCACTTCTCTTTCAAACTGCAGGACAAATTCCTTTTTGTGCTGTGTCAATTTGATGTGGCACAATACAATAAAATCCCGGTTTACTTTATGACGGTCCAATAGTGCCACATATTTTGAAATGACGCCAAAGTTTTCAAGCTTTTTTATACGTTCATAAACAGCTGTTACGGATAGATTAAGCTTGTAAGCCAGCTCTTTGGTTGTTTGCTTGCAGTCTTCCTGGAGAAACAGCAGCAGTTTTTTATCAGTCTCGTCAAAATTCATAGATGTTTTTTTGGATAAAGTTTAATAAATTCAAATATAATAAACATTTTTTCTAGATAATTCAAAAAACACAGTTTTATATTCTACAATTATAAATTTATCTTGTAATAATTATTAAAACAGAGCATATTTAAGCCGATAAATAAAACCTAAAGCTTATGGAAAATTTTAATGCGGCTAATGAGATTCAGGATCTGCAGTATTTTGGTGAATTCGGAGGGGTAAATCCGTCAATTTCTGACAGTTCTACCTATACATTCCTTTCTGCCAAAACCATGTTTGATACTTTTGAAGGAAATGCGGAAGGATGTTATTTATATTCAAGACACTCATCCCCGATGAATCTTTATCTTGCGCAGGCACTCGCAAAAATGGAAAATACGGAAGCTGCTAATGTTACGGCATCCGGAATGGGAGCTATTACCTCTGTCCTTATGCAGATATGCAAAAGCGGCGACCATATTATTTCCAGCAGAACGATCTATGGAGGAACCTATGCTTTCCTTAAAAATTTCCTGCCTCCTTTTCATATTGATACCACTTTTGTAGATATCAGCAATTTTGAATCTATAGAAAATGCCATAACTCCCAATACAAAAGTGATTTACTGTGAAAGTGTAAGTAATCCGCTTCTGGAAGTAGCAGATCTCCGAAAGCTTTCTGAAATCTGTAAAAAATATAATTTAAAACTGATCGTAGACAATACTTTCTCCCCTCTTTCAGTTTCACCAACGTTACTGGGAGCAGATATCGTTATTCACAGTTTAACGAAGTTCATCAACGGAAGCAGCGATACGGTAGGCGGTGTTTACTGTGGAAGCCAGGAATTCATTAATGATACCAAAAACGTAAATAACGGAGCATGCATGCTGTTGGGCCCTACCATGGACAGCTTCCGCTCTGCAAGTATCCTTAAAAACCTGCGAACTCTTCACATCAGGATGAAACAGCACAGCCACAATGCCATGTATCTTGCTGAAAGATTTGAAAAGGACGGTCTGAAAGTATCTTATCCCGGTCTGAAGTCCCACAAGGATCACGAATTGATGAAAAGCATGATGCACGGGGAATACGGATTTGGAGGGCTGCTAACTGTAGATGCGGGAACCACTGAAAAAGCAAATGAACTGATGGAAATGATGCAGCAGGAAAATCTGGGATACCTGGCTGTAAGCTTAGGATTCTACAAAACTTTATTTTCATGCTCGGGAAGCTCCACATCATCTGAGATTCCGGAAGAAGAGCGTGAAGCAATGGGCATATCGGACGGATTGATCAGATTCTCGATCGGGCTGGATCACGACATCGCAAGAACTTACGAAAAAATGCGGGAATGCATGCTGAAAACAGGCGTTCTCAACCATGAAACTTTATTCATATCCTAATTTATTGTTATAAAAGCTGTTGGAATTTCCGGCAGCTTTTATTTTTTATTTAAGGTGGAAATGCCTGGGAAAGGCTTCTTCGGGCTTCATTCTGAAAACATTCAGCAATACCCATGATTTCAGAAAACCATAACCATAGGAAAACATCTGGATATAAGTGGAAATCACCGCCATTCCGGCGATGCTAATGTTTTTAGTTACGATCAGGGCATGGAACAGTACCAGGAATGTATACAGTCCATAAAATGCAAGGATAATTCCCCTGCCTAAAATAAAATATTCTATAAAACCCAAAATGTAGCCCAGCATGAAAAGCGTAGGAAATGCAAATGAAATTTTGACATAATTGGGATGTCTCTGGTTAAGAATAGGTCTCGCACATCCAAACTGGTAAACCTGCTTGGAAAATTTGCCTAAATCTACCCTGCGCTTATGATACACGGCAATATCATCAAAAAATGCGGTAGTAAAACCGTTTTCCCAAAGGGTCATCGACAGATCCGGATCTTCCCCGATCCTCATTTCGGAAAAACCGCCTACTTTTTCAAAGACTTCTTTCTTTACCCCCATATTAAAGCTTCTCGGCTGAAATCTGGAAACCGCTTTTTTACTTCCCCTGATTCCTCCTGTCGTAAAAACAGAGGTCATCGAGTATGAAATAGCTTTCTGCATCAGGTTAAATCCTTTATGGGCTTTATCCGCTCCGCCGAAAGCATCACACGGAATAGTTTCAATATCTTTTTTAATATTTTCGATATAGTCTTTTTCTACAATCACGTCGCTGTCGACAAACAGAAGCCAATCATTCTGAGCTCTTTTCGCCCCATAATTCCGGGTAAGACCGGGACCGGAATTATCCTTTCTGAAATATTTGATATCCAGTATTCCTTCGAAGTTGTGAATGGTTGGTTTAAGGTCGATAAAGGATCCGTCATCCACAATAATTACTTCAAACTCTTTATCTGTCTGAAAAGTCAAAGAATTCAGCAGTTCAAAAAGTTCGTCTTTTCGGTTGAAAATAGCAACAACAATGGAAATGGTAGGTCTCAAATTGAAAATTTTTCAAAATTACTTATTCGCCGAGGAACCTACAAACAGTTTAACAGGTTATTGGAAGAAATTTACTTTTATGCCAACTTAGGACATCCATCCCATGAAATTCTTAACACAATTATTTGAGATTTTAAACAAAATCATTAGAATGAAGAGCCTGTAGCTTTGTTAGAAATTTAAAATTAAAAAAATGACATACAACATCAATACACAACAGCATCCTATCCAGTCAGGATTCAACGAAAAGACCACAGCTCAGGAAATCATAAAAGGAACTGACCTTACCGGTAAACAGCCTTTTCAGCAAAATATTACCTCTTTAAAGGTCACTGAAGCCATCAGTATTTTACGGGAAATTGATCCGGATACAGACGCTGTTTTAACAGATCCTGAAGAACCGGGGAAATTGACCTGGTCGGATTTATGGAAAAAATTATATGTTCAATATGCCTTTGGAGCGGTTTTGATACCTGACGGGCAGAAGTTTATCCACTTTCAACAGAAATTTTAGAAAGATTTTTCAGATTACGCCTCAGCGCCGGCTTACCGAAAACGACTTGAGCTGGCTTATTATCAAGAATAAATGACCTTCGGATGTATTTCTGGAGATTGGTTTTGAGAATTCTCCCTTTCTCGTATGCCTTTAAAAAAAACTTGGGCTGTTGTCTTCTGCATTAAACTGATTAAGATTTGCAGTAGATACAATTGTTAACTTTTTATAAAATTAAACCACTCCTGAAGTATATGAACAATCCCAGTGAAATAAAAAACAGAATCACAGAGCCACTAAAAAGCAACAGTTTAAAAAGATTTTTAAAATAATAAAGTTCCATAACATAAAGAATAAAAAACAAAAGTCCTGAAACCGCAGTTCCTAACAATGAAACGACAATTAAAGTCTGGGTATAATTTTTATCTGGCAAAGAATCTTTAAATACAAAGAAAAATAAAACTCCAGCCAATGCTATAAGACATATACTTACTTTCTCAGTGAAATACTTTGATTTTTTCTTTTTTGCGGGCTTTTCATTATAATTCGTATTTAAAGATGATGAACTATTAAGGAGTAAATCCAGCCCGTTTAATATATCTCCCAATCCATCAAAAAAATTCCACATATTAATTTTAGTTTAAGTAAAAATATTTCTTTTTTAAATATAACAGAAAAAACCTTCCGACATGGAAGGTTTGGTTTGTATTTTAAAGTCTATTACTCTTTTTCAAGTTTATGAAGTTTCTTTGTGCCCTCATACATTTCGTACTGAAGGAATCTTGTTTCCAGTTTTCCGTTGAAAAGTTTGATCTTCCTTGAAGGACGGAGCCCTATTTTTTTCACGGCTTCCAGGTCAGAAGAAATCAGCCATGCTAAAGTATTAGGATAGCTTGTTTTGAAGGTATCTCCTATTTTCTTGTAGAAATTATCATCGTTAATAGAAATTCTCTCATCGTAAGGCGGGTTGAAAACCATCAGTAATGGGAAAAGTTCTTTTTTAGAGTCAAAGAAATTCTGTTTTCTTACTTCAATCACATCTTCCATTTCAGCCGCTTCAATATTGATTCTGGCTGCATTCAGCATTCTGGCATCAATATCATAACCTACGATCTTTCCTGTAAACTCTTTTACTCTGTTAACTCTTACTTCTTTAATTTTAGCAAATAGATCCGCATCGTAATTATTCCAGTTCTGGAAGGCAAATCTTCTTCTGAAAATCTGTGCAGGAAGATCCATAGCAATCATGGCAGCTTCAATAAGAAGAGTACCTGAACCACACATCGGGTCTAAAAAGTTCCCTTTTCCGTCCCAGCCTGCCAGCTGCAGCATTCCGCTGGCCAGCACTTCGTTGATAGGAGCTTCTCCCTGTTCTTTTCTATATCCTCTTTTAAACAAAGGATCTCCTGAAGAATCCAAAGAAACCGTTACCAGTTCCCGGTCGATGTGCAGGTGGAATTTGATGTCAGGACTTTTTGTTTCTACATCAGGACGTCTATTGAATTTATCCTGAAAATAATCTACAATAGCATCCTTCATTTTCAGAGTAACAAACTGGGAATGCTTGAATGTTTCGGAGTTTACGGTGGAATCAATGGCGAAAGACTGATTGACATCCATATATTCTTCCCAGGCAATCGCAGAAAGCTTACTGTAAAACTGATGCTGGTTAAATGCCTTAAATTCAAATACAGGAATCAGAATTTTTAATGCAGTTCTTGCAGAATAGTTAATTTTATAAAGGAAACCCAGATCTCCCTCACAGTTAACCGCCCGGTTTTTAATTTCTACATTTTTTCCTCCCAATTTTTTGATTTCTTCAGCAAGAATCTGCTCCAGTCCGAAGAATGTCTTTATCTGAATCTTTAGATTTTCTGTGTCCATAAATATATATTAAAAGATTTAATGATTTAATAATTAAAAGATTACGGGTTCAATTTTACTAGACATTGAATTTTTCGATCTTCCAATATTTAAATACTTTGCTTTTAACCGCACAAATTTAGTTATTTTTGCATTATGGAATGGTTTGAATCTTGGTTTGATACGCCTTATTATCATCTTCTTTATAGCAACAGAGACTATACGGAAGCAGAAAATTTCATTACAAAGCTTACTGAAGACCTTCAGTTACCGCAATCATCCAAGATTATTGATCTGGCATGCGGAAAGGGCAGGCATTCTGTTTTCCTTAACAAATTAGGCTACGATGTTCTCGGGCTGGATCTTTCCAGACAAAGCATTGAATTTGATAAGCAGTTTGAAACACAGACTCTTATTTTCAATGTTCACGATATGCGGAATCCTATTGATGCAGATCCAATGGATGCAGTATTCAACCTGTTTACCAGCTTCGGATATTTCGACAATGAAAACGATGACAAAAAAGTTTTTCAGTCGGTTTATGATGTTTTAAAACCGGGAGGCTATTTTGTTCTTGATTACCTGAATGAAGAATACGTAAGAAGAAATCTAGTTCCTGAAACCACCATAACCCGCGGTAATATTGATTTTAAGATCCTGAAAAAGATCGAAGGAAGACATATCATCAAAGATATCCGTTTTGAAGCGGACGGAAAGCCCTTTCATTTCTTTGAAAAAGTAAAGCTTCATACCCTGGAAGCCATCAATTCTTATGCAGCCGACTGTGGTTTCGAAAGAATTAAAATCTGGGGTGATTACCAGTTGAATGAATTTGACCGTGAAGTTTCACCACGATGCATCAATTTATTTAAGAAAAAGGCATGATAACTGTCGTTTTACTGATATTAAGCGTCATTACAGGCGTTTTTCTAGGCAAGCATTTCGGAAAAAAGGAAAAGCTGGCTAAAAATCTGCTGGTACTGAGCGCCGGCTTCCTGATTACGATCTGCCTGAACGAGGTTTTCCCGCAGGTATATAGTTCTGAAGCGGGAAGCAGTCTGGGAATTTTTGTCATAGCAGGTGTCTTGCTTCAGATGATCCTGGAAGCTCTTACAAAAGGTTTTGAACATGGGCATTTTCACCATCATAACGAGCATAATATTCTTCCTGTAGCCTTGATGGTAGGATTATTTATCCATGCTTTCATAGAGGGAATTCCTTTGGCTAATGAAAAAGAACATTTATCCCCGTATCTGCTGGGAATTGTGTTTCATAATCTTCCGATTTCCTTTATACTCGGAGCTTTTTTGTTCAACCGCAAAAACGAATCTAAAACCTCGCCTTATCCTTCATTGCTGATTGTAGCGTTATTCGCTCTTGCTTCTCCAATGGGGATGCTGCTTGGAAATTATTTCAATCCTGATCTGCAGCCTTATTTCCTGGCTATTGTAGGGGGGATTTTCCTTCACATTTCATCGGTAATTATTTTCGAAAGCAATAAAAATCACAATATCGACTGGGTAAAGATCGGGCTTGTCATTATTGGTGTTTCTTTAGCCCTGATTATGCATTTGTTCCATCATCATCCTGCAGCCGGCCATTCACATTAATCTTTTTTTATCCGATAGCAATAATAAAAAAGCCCCGGATTAAATCCGGAGCCTTTCAATTTAATCACTCATTACACAATCTGGAATTAGAACTTCCAGCCTAATGTAATAAAGAAGTTATTCCTGTTATTTTTAACTTCTGAAACGGCAAAGTAATCTGATGACATAATTCTTGTATCAGAATAATAAGCTGTGTCAGTAGAAGGATTACCTGTTTCAATACCTCTCAAGAAAGGATTGCTGTATGTAGACGTTACATATTGGTATGACGCATCAATATAAAATGATTTGAAATCATATCCCAAACCAACAGAGGCAAGGTTTCTGTTATTCAGCATCATATTGCTATACGACTGGTCAGATGTGGAAGCGTCCGGATTTACCTGGCTCACCGTTAAAGCATCGAAAGGGTTGGATACATAAGAATAACCTCCTCTCAGCCTGAACTGCTTAATTCTGTATTCTGCACCTATTCTTACTTCAGACAGATTCTTATAATTGTCTTTGAAGAAATCATTTATTTCAGTTTCAACCCCTGTAACTACTTTGTATTTAGGTTTTGTAAGTCCAAGTGTATAGTCTACATTCAATGAAAAGTTTTTGCTGGCAACAAAAGCAGCACTTACTGTTGCTTTAAGCGGTGTTGTAAGATCTCTGGATTCACCGCCTGTACCATCTCCATAATCAGGATCATTATAGAAATTATAAGCCCTGTCGATACGCCAGAAAGTCGGAGTTTCTATGGAACCACCAATTCTGAAATTAGGACTAAGCTTTCCTATTACTCCTAAGGAAGCCGAAAAACCTGAAGATCTTTCACTCATAGGCGTATTCTGTCTGTTAAAATACTCTATGGAACCATTATCCAATGACTGGAAAGCTGCCGTATCATACTGGTCTATGGATGCACTTAAAAAATTGAATCCTGCACCGATGTATAAATTATGATTATAATTGGCACCTACCCCAAAACTTGTTCTGGAAAGGTTTCCATATCTGTTATAGGCATGGCCCGCCAATGATGCGCTTTTATCAGTAAAATCTTTGATCACATTACTGCTTCCGGGAGATTCTACATAATTATCCAATGATTGATTGGAAAAATTGATCCCGATATTGATAAACTTCCATCCTGTTTCAGTCATCAGAGGAAAAGCCATTACAGCTCCTGCATTTCCAAGATCCGTATTGGTTTTACTGTAATCAATTGTTGATCCTGCCCAGGTGCTTTTATTTTTATTTCCTGCAATAGACAGCGTTCCCGAAACTTCTCCGGAAATAGCTACCCCTAAACCTGCGGGGTTGGTAAGCAGTGAGTTGGCATCCCCTCCTAATGCTCCGTTAGCTCCTGCCATTGCATTAAACTTTGAAGAACCCACCATAGGAGTACTGGAATAAACATCTACAGTATTTCTCAATATGGAAACATCCTGTGCCTGTGCAAAAAATGCAGCAGAAACACTCATTAATACTAAAGATTTTTTTAACATTATTTTTTTAATAGTTATTAAGTTCAAAATTATCTGCCGCCTCTGAAGCCACCGCCTCCGCCGCCAGATCTCATACCGCCGCCTCCTGAAGAGCCGCCTCTAAAACCACCGCCACTGTTAAAACCTCCACTTGAGCGGAAACCTCCATCATTAGATCTGAAACCTCCATTATTATAGTTTGGCTGTGAGTTGTAATTAGGTCTCGGTTGAGAATTTGAATTACGGAATCCTCCTGACTGTGGCTGTGTTCTGTAACCACCGTTTCCTTGTCTGAATCCTCCGTTATTATAGGAACCGCTATTTCTAAAGCCTCCGTTAGTACTTCCGTTTCTGTACCCGTTACTTGATGTATTTCTGAAACCGTTTCCACTGTTTCTGTAAGTATTGGTTCTGTAAACTGCATTGGTTAAACCCGGATTACTGAATCCTCCGCCACCGCTTCTTCTGTAAACAGGTCTGTACCCGTTACCCCAGTAGCCGCCGCCCCAATATGGGTATCCGTAACCGCCACCCCAGAAAGGGTCATAATATCCACCCCAATAAGGAGAATAACCCCAGTAAGGACTTCCCCAGCCCCAGCCGAATGAGCCACCCCAGCCCCAGCCAAACGATCCGCCCCAGCCCCAGGATAAATTCATACCCCAGCCCCAGCCGCGGTTCATGCCCCAATACGGGCTGTAACCATACCATCCCCAAGGATAATAACCCCAGGAATTGTCATAATAGTTGGTCTGAGATCCGGCAAATGCACCCCAGTCGGAATCCGTAGCATTTGTATTCCAGTTAGCATTAGTCCCGCTCCATTCATTATATCTGTTTTCCTGCTCTCTGGAATTGGCTTCTGCATTCTGGATGACATTGGAATCCTGGTAGTAGTCATAATTTTCGCCTACCCTGTTACCGCCATCATTGATGATCACGCCTTCCGGCAGTGTATCTTTGTTGGGGTCGTAGTATACCCCGTCAGTCTCTGTGTATCCACCCATTTGGGCGCCACAGGAGACAAGCAGTAATCCACCTGCTATTGTTAAGACCCCTTTGGATTTTAACATACCAAGCAAATTTTTATGTATATTTCTTTTCATGATAACGTAAAGATTTTTAATTTAAATTATATTTGCAATCTGTACCAAAAATGTACCAAAACACTGGTAAAAAAATCTATCAAAAATAGATTTTTATTTTTAGATTACAATAATGAACAAAAGTTAAAAAAATTTTAAAAAATAATGGCAAAATTAACCTCAAGAAGCGAAGATTACAGCAAATGGTATAATGAGTTGGTGGTAAAAGCTGACTTAGCTGAAAACTCTGGAGTGCGAGGATGCATGGTAATTAAACCATACGGCTATGCAATCTGGGAAAAAATGCGTGATGAAATGGATAAGAGATTCAAAGAAACAGGTCACGTTAATGCTTATTTCCCGCTTTTTGTGCCCAAAAGCCTGTTTGAGGCTGAAGAGAAAAATGCAGAAGGTTTTGCTAAAGAATGTGCAGTAGTTACCCATTATAGATTAAAAACAGATCCGGACAATCCTCACAAGCTTATTGTAGACCCGGATGCCAAATTAGAAGAAGAACTTATCGTACGTCCTACTTCTGAAGCAATTATCTGGAATACTTATAAAAACTGGATCCAGTCTTACAGAGACCTTCCAATATTAATCAACCAGTGGGCAAATGTTGTCCGTTGGGAAATGAGAACCCGCCTGTTCCTTAGAACAGCAGAATTCCTATGGCAGGAAGGGCACACAGCGCATGCAACCAAAGATGAGGCTGTGGAAGAAGCTGAAAAGATGAATGATGTATATGCAGATTTTGCAGAAAGGTTCATGGCAATGCCTGTTATCAAAGGATTGAAAACACCATCTGAAAGATTCGCAGGAGCCGATGAAACGTACTGTATCGAAGCATTAATGCAGGATGGGAAAGCGCTTCAGGCAGGAACATCACACTTCTTAGGCCAGAACTTTGCGAAAGCTTTTGATGTAAAATTCACCAATAAGGAAGGAAAGATAGAACATGCATGGGCAACATCATGGGGAACTTCTACCCGTTTGATGGGAGCTCTTATCATGACGCACTCTGATGATTTCGGACTCGTGCTTCCTCCTACCCTTGCGCCAATCCAGGTGGTTATTGTTCCGATTTTCAAAGGAGACGAGCAGCTGGCACAGATCAGTGAAGTGGCTCTTGATATCCAGGCTAAATTAAAGGCAAAAGGAATTTCAGTGAAATTCGATGACGATACACACAACAAACCGGGCTGGAAATTTGCAGAATACGAATTGAAAGGTGTTCCTGTGAGAATTGCAATGGGACCAAGAGATCTTGAAAACAGATCTGTTGAAATTGCAAGAAGAGATAATTTAACGAAAGAAGTTCGTTCCATAGACGGTTTGGATTCTTATATCGAAGAACTATTGCAGACTATCCAGAAGGACATTTATGAGAAAGCTTTAAACTTCAGAAAAGACAACATTACCAGAGTGGACACTTATGAAGAGTTCAAAAAAGTTCTTGAAGAAAAAGGAGGCTTCATATATGCTCACTGGGACGGAACGGCAGAAGAAGAAGAGCAGATCAAAGACGAAACAAAGGCTACCATAAGATGTATTCCTTTGGATGACGACGTTGAGGAAGGTATTTCCATGGTAACCGGAAAACCGTCTAAAAGACGTGTATTATTCGCAAAAGCTTACTAATTTTTTTTGCTTATTTCCAAAAGTTTGCCGGGAAATTAAATAAATATTCAAAAAAAAATGACATTTGGACAGATTTTTGTTTAAATTTATGCAACATTAATCTAAAAAAATAATTTATTATGTCTTTAAATGTCATTGATTTAATTAAAGGACAGTTAGGTCCCGCTTTAGTTTCGCAAGCAGCTTCTCAGTTTGGAGAAAGTGAGTCCGGTATTTCAAAAGCAATTGGAGGCTTACTGCCTGCCGTTGTTGGAGGATTAGCAAACAACTCTGATAATCCCGGAGTTTTGGATGCTATTACCAATGCCTCGTCAAGCGGAATTTTAGGAAATTTATTAGGAGGTTCATCAAGCAACCCCGTAATTTCCAATCTGTTGACCTCTATTTTTGGAGATAAGATCAGTGGAATTGTGAATGCTATTGCTACCTATGCAGGAATCAGCAATAACTCTTCCAGTTCACTGCTGAATTTAGTAACAGGAGCTACGGTAGGTTCTATCGGTAAATATGCTGCTGATAATAATTTAGGTAAGACTGGTATTTCTAACCTGTTGGGTGAGCAAAAAGGAATTATTTCTTCACTTTTGCCTGCAGGACTTTCTCTTGCCTCTCTTAATATAGGTGACTGGGCAAAAGGCTATAAATTTGATAATGATAATGATGCTATCAGACCAGCAGCCAGTGAGGCACCCAAAGTAGAAGTTACAAGAAGTACTACATCTGCAGGAACCAATCCTGACAGAAACAATAATGATGGCGGAGGTTCAATCTGGAAATGGTTGCTTCCGCTTTTACTTTTAATTGCTGCTGCTTATTTCATCTGGAAACAGTGTGATAAAAAACAGACGACTACAACGACCACTACCGCAGACTCGACAGCAACGCCTACTGATACAGCTGCTACTGTTACAACTACAGATACGGCTTCAACAACAGCTGCCGCACCGGTAACAAGAACAGATGAAAATATTGATCTTAACGGTGTTATGCTGAAAGGTTACAAAGGAGGTATGGAAGATCAGATGATTACTTTCCTGAAATCAGGAAATTATAAAAATGCAGCTGATGATGCAGCATTAAAAGATAAGTGGTATGATTTTGACCATGTAAACTTCAAAATGGGAAGTTCTAGTGAACTGGAAGCAGGTTCCCAGGGGCAGCTTGACAACCTGGTAGCTATCTTGAAGGCTTTCCCGGATGCAAAAATCAAAATCGGAGGTTATACTGATAAAACAGGAAACGAAGCTTCCAACGTAAAATTGTCTCAGGCAAGAGCTGATTTCATCAAGAATGCTTTAGGAAAAGCAGGAGTTGGTGCTCAGGTTTTAGGAGCTGAAGGCTACGGAAGTAAATTTGCTACAGTAGATGCTAAAGCTTCTGATGCAGAAAGAGCAGCTGACAGAAAAATGTCTGTTAGATTTGCAAAATAGATCTTTAGAATCTTTAAAAATACGATCCCGGAAACTAGTTTCCGGGATTTTTTTATTTCCTGACTTTCATATTTATATTTATTTAATTAAATTTGTTAGTCATTTCTAACATTTATGAATTTAAAATTAAATAACGCCTGGCGTAAAGATAAAACATCCCATTCCCTCTCTGAGGTATATTCCTCTATAAAAGTTCCCCGAAATGCTCCATTTTGGAGAAAATACCTAGCCTTTGCAGGGCCGGGGCTGATGATTGCCGTTGGATACATGGATCCGGGAAACTGGGCAACGGATATTGCGGGTGGAGCACAGTTTGGGTATACCCTCCTTTCGGTAATCCTTATTTCAAATATTTTTGCGATGGTTTTACAGCATTTATCTGTAAAGTTAGGTGTTGTTGCGGAAAGGGATCTTGCACAGGCCTGCCGTGACCATTTTAGTCCTACCACCAATTTTATTTTATGGATATTCTGTGAAATAGCCATTGCAGCCTGTGACCTCGCCGAGGTAATTGGTTCTGCCATAGCATTGAATCTTCTTTTTCATATTCCTTTAACCTGGGGAATTGTGATAACGACTGTAGATGTTCTGATCATTCTCTTACTTCAGGCCAAGGGCTTCAGGTGGATAGAAAGTATTGTCGGCGGACTTATTTTTATCATTCTTGCATGCTTTATCTATGAAATTGTCATTTCACAGCCGGCCTTTAATGAAATTATTGGCGGGCTGGTACCTCAAAAAGAAATCATTCAAAATCCGGCAATGCTTTATATTGCGATCGGAATTCTGGGCGCTACCGTTATGCCTCATAATTTATACCTCCACAGCAGCATAGTTCAGACAAGGGATTATCCAAGAGACAAAGAAGGGAAAAAAGAAGCCATAAAATTTGCAACGATCGACAGCACAGTATCGCTAATGCTGGCTTTCTTTATTAATGCAGCTATTCTTATTCTGGCGGCGGCAACCTTCCATACTACCGGGAATAAAAATGTGGCAGATATTCACGATGCCTACAAAATGCTTACCCCCATATTGGGAGCTTCTATGGCAAGTATTGCTTTTGCCATTGCTTTATTGGCATCAGGACAAAATTCCACACTTACAGGAACCCTTGCGGGACAGATTGTGATGGAAGGCTTCCTTAATATACGGCTAAAACCATGGCTCAGAAGATTAATTACAAGACTGATTGCCGTAATTCCCGCTTTAATAGTTACGATCCTCTATGGCGAAAAGGGAACAACTGATTTATTGGTTTTAAGTCAGGTCATTTTATCCATGCAGCTGAGTTTTGCAGTTGTGCCTTTAGTTATGTTTACCAACGACAAGGCCAAAATGGGAGAATTTGTGAACAAACCCTTGCTAAAAATAGCAGTCTGGATTATTTCTGTTATTATCATTATTCTAAACCTTTACCTGCTTTACCAAACATTTACAGGATAGAAATGTGAGAAAAAATAATGTCAATAGTGAATCGTCAAAGTTTAATTTCTAAGCCCAACAATTCACTATTTGCTTCATAGCAAAATTGACCGTTCACAGCTCATTCTCTATTCCTTTTTCTGCCTTAATGTCCATTTTTTGTATTTGGCAGGTTCTTTGTCAAACAATTCTTTAAATAAATATTGAATTATGGAAAATCAGGATATTAACGAAGAAAGCATCAATAATCAGGAAGAAAACAACATTCAGAACGAAGCGGCATCTGAAGAAAGTGTGACAGCAAAACCTTCTGCAGAGGAACTTTTGGCAGAAGAAAAAGACCGTTACATCAGATTATACGCTGAATTCGAAAATTATAAAAAAAGAACGGCAAAAGAGAAGATGGAATTCTTCCAATATGCCAACCAGGATCTGATGATCTCTATGCTTGGAATTTTAGATGATTTTGAAAGAGCTTTAAAAGAAATTGCTAAAAACGGCAATGCATCGGACCTTCAGGGAGTAGAGCTTATCTATCAGAAATTCAAGAACAGACTTACTGAAAAAGGGTTAAAAGCGATGGAGGTAAATGCAGGTGATGCATTCAATGTAGATTATCATGAAGCTATTACCCAGATTCCTGCGCCATCTGAAGATCTGAAAGGCAAAATCGTAGATGTTATTGAAACAGGATACACTTTGAACGATAAAGTGATCCGTTTTGCAAAAGTAGTAACAGGAAACTAATAGTAAATAAATGATAAATGATGAGAGATAATTGATTGACAGCAGGTTTCAAACCATAAGCAATAGGCTTCAATTATCATTTATCAATAATCAATTATAATCAATATGTCAAAAAGAGATTATTACGAAGTTCTTGAGATCAGTAAATCTGCATCTTCCGACGAGATAAAAAAAGCATACCGTAAAATGGCCATCAAATATCACCCGGATAAAAACCCGGGAGATAAGGATGCTGAGGAAAAATTCAAGGAAGCTGCAGAAGCCTATGAAGTACTGAGCGACGATCAGAAACGTGCAAGATACGACCAGTTTGGCCATGCCGGAATGGGTGGTAACGGAGGTTTCGGAGGCGGAGGCTTCGGCGGAGGAATGAACATGGAAGATATTTTCAGCCAGTTTGGAGATATTTTTGGCGGAGGCTTCGGAGGCTTTGGTGGAAATGGCGGAGGACGCCAGCAGGTGAAGGGCTCCAATTTGAGAATCAGAATTAAGCTGAATCTTGAAGAAATGGTGAACGGAACCCAGAAAACCATCAAAGTTAAGAAAATGAAAATGGCAGAAGGTGCCACCTCAAAAGTGTGTCCTACATGTAACGGTTCTGGTGTTCAGCTTAAAGTGATGAACACAATGTTCGGACAGATGCAGACTCAGACTACCTGCGGTACCTGCCAGGGAATCGGGAAAGTTGCAGATAAAATTCCTGCAGGCGCTAATGCACAGGGACTAATCAAGGATGAGGAAGAAATTTCCATCAATATTCCGGCAGGAGCAAGGGACGGCATCCAGCTTAATGTAAGAGGAAAAGGAAATGATGCACCTTTCGGCGGAATTCCGGGAGATTTATTGGTGATCATTGAAGAGGAAGTAGATAAAACGATCAAGAGAGAAGGCGATAATCTTCACCAGGAATTATATGTTTCTTTTGCAGAAGCAGCTTTAGGAACTAAAAAAGAAGTTCCTACAGTAGGCGGAAAAGTGAAAATTACCGTTGACCCGGGAACTCAGTCCGGAAAGATCCTCAGACTGGCAGGAAAGGGTCTTCCAAGCATCGACAGCTATGGAAAAGGTGATATGTTCATCCACATTAATGTATGGACTCCTCAGAAGCTGACTAAAGAACAAAAAGATTTCTTTGAAAAGCAGATGTCAAGCGGAGAAATGGTTGCAGAACCTTCCGGAAAAGAAAAAACTTTTTTTGATAAAGTAAAGGATTTATTCAATTAAAATATTTAGAGGCTTAAAAAAGCCTCTTTTTTGTTTTTAAAAGTTTCGGCGCGGCTTCTACGAAGCCGCGCCGAAACTTTTAAAATATATATTCTAGTTCTATTTCTTTTTTACCAAAGAAACAACACCTTTTCCCATTGTAAAAAGGGCAACAGCAAATAAACCTCCTGCAAGTCCAAGAATGATTTCTTTTAAAATAGTAAGGATTTCGTTAGAAGACCAGGAAGGCAAAACATGGTGAAGAAATTCTACTCTGTGAGCAAAAATACCACCGGCAACCATAATTAGAGCAATCGTGCCGATAACTCCCAAAGCCTTAATTACAATAGGCAATGCTTTTACCAATAAATGGCCGAGCTTTCCAAAGAAGCCTTTGTCGTTACTTTTTTTGATTAATTTAAAACCTGCATCATCCATTCTTACGATCAAAGCAACTATACCGTAAACTCCCACTGTGGCTATAAAGGCAACAAGACTCGTTACCAAAATCTGTGTAATGAAAGGGTGGCTTTCTTCCAAAACTGTTCCTAAGGCAATGATGACGATCTCAATGGATAAAATAAAATCTGTGGTAATGGCTGATTTTACCTTCGCTTTTTCTATTTCCTCATCACTTCTTTCATCTTCTATAATTTCTTCCACTACTTCATGACCTTCTTTGTCACGGTGGAAAAGAAATTCTATGATTTTTTCAACCCCTTCAAAAGACAGATATAACCCTCCCAGAATCAAGACATAGTTGATCGCCGGAGCATAGAGCCAGTTGAGAAGAAATACGACAGGAAGAATAATGAGTTTATTGATAAAAGATCCTTTTGTAATGGCCCATAAGACCGGGATTTCCCTTGAAGAAAGAAAACCTGTAGCCTTCTCTGCATTTACTGCCAGATCATCGCCAAGGATACCTGCTGTTTTCTGTGTCGCTATTTTACTTGTAACAGCCACATCATCCATCAGTGCTGCGATATCATCTAAAATTGCAAAAAAACCAGATGCCATATTATTTTAATATTTTTTTAATATATGTTAAGTCGGGCAAAAATAATTATTAAAATCTGTTTTTATTTGATTCTGTATATTAATTTTAAATATTTTCTGCCAATGAACGTACTATTTGTAAAAACTCTGCTTACTTTTACTCTGTTTTAAAACAATAATCATGCTCAATAAGTCCCATGTACTAATTTTAGGTATAACTTTTATATTCTGTGCATTCTGTTCTCCTTTCAAAGCACAAAATAAACCGACTACAGAAAGAGAGAGTGTAGAAAGGAAAAAAAAGGAAACAGACAGCATCATCAGGGCATATGCAAATGTGAATAAGTTCAACGGAACCGCTTTGATTCACTATCACAATACAACCTTATTCGAAAAGTCTTATGGCTGGCAAGATGCAGAAAATAAGATCCCAAGCAGAAATGAAAGTATTTATCAGATTGCTTCTTTAACCAAATCTTTCACTGCATTGGTTATTGTAAAGCTTAGCGAAGAAGGAAAACTCTCTGTAAAAGATCCTGTCTCCAAATTCATTGCAGATTATCCCAGGGGAAATGAAATTACCATTGAGAACCTGCTTACCCATACATCAGGAATTTATGAACCATTACGCAATAAAGAATACTTCCGGCTGCTTCATACCAAAGAAAGCATTACCGAAAGCAGGGAACTCTCCTTTTTTAAAGATGAACCTTTAGATTTCGAGCCAAGCACCCAGTTTTCCTATACCAATTCCGGATACATCTTGCTTGGGATCATTATTGAAAAAGTTACAGGACTTTCTTATGAAGATGCTGTAAGAAAAATTATTTTAGATCCGTTAAAAATGAGTCATACAGGCTTTGATTATTTAGCACTGAAAAGTCCATATAAAACAGTTCCTTATTCATACCTGTCAAAAACAAAGCATGAAAAAACGGAGATATGGAATCCTGAATTAACCGGCCCGGCCGGACAGATCTACACTACTGCTGAAGACCTGTACAAATATTATCAGGGGCTCAAAAACTATAAAATTGTTTCGAAAGAATCATTCAGAAAAATGACCACACCTTTTCTGAGCGGTTATGGTTACGGCTGGTTTATTGATGATCTTTACGGAAAAAAAGTGATCAATCACGGAGGGAATATTGAAGGAGCAACAAGTTACCTGGCAATGCTTCCAGAAGATGACATCTGCATTATATTACTCAACAATATTACCAGCAAAAAGCTTGAGAAGGCCGGCAATACAATTTTAGCCGCACTTTTAGATCAGCCTTTCGATCTTCCAAAGCCTAAAAAAGAAGTAACGCTTGACGCTTCATTGCTTAAAAGGTACGCAGGCGACTATGCCCTGCCGGAAAATAAAATCATCCATATTCTATATGAAAACGGACAACTTTTTATTCAGAATAATAATGATCCTAAAGTGAGGATGCTGGCTGAAAAGGAGGATGTCTTTTTCGTTGCCGATGATGATGCTGAGATCACTTTTACTCTGAAAAAAGGAGAAAAAAATATCGTTACGATAAAAAAAGGACTTTCATCCCAAACAGCTGAAAAGCTGTAATAAAGACCTTGAAACTGTCAAACATCATTCTTCAAAAATCTTTTATGCTGTAATTTTTATTTACATTTAATTAATGAAAAAGCTAATTCTCAGATACCATTTTTTTGTTGTAGGATGCCTCAGTTTCCTGATGCAGTCATGCAATACAAAGTTCAGGGTCTGGGTAGGTACCGGCGGCCAGCAGAAAATATACAATTTAAAATACGGGGAACATAAAAGACAGAAAATGGATGTTTTTCTTCCGCTGGATTATGCACAAGACGCTCCTGTAGTTCTTATCGTACACGGAGGCGCCTGGACTCTCGGAAAAAAGGAACATATGATCAAGGTCCAGAAAATGCTGTTTGAAAATAAGATTCCCAGTATCAATATGAATTACAGACTGGTATCTAAACGGAAAGGCATCACTTATAAACAGCAGCTGGAAGATATCGGATTGGCAATTAATAAATTTAATTCTCTGGCCGAAAAAGCAGAACTTCAGCCGGACAATTATATTCTTCTGGGAGAAAGTGCAGGCGGGCATTTAGCCCTGCTCTACGGCTACAAACATCCCGAACAGATCAAAAAGATTGTTTCCATGAGCGGCCCTACAGATTTTTACAGCCCGGAATACCTGAATTCATTTTATTCAAAATATACTTCTCCAACATTCCAGAAAGTGGTAGGAACGAAATTTAACCGTAAAAATGTATCTGAAGCCTTTAAAGAAGCAAGTCCGATCGCCAATATATCCAATGTTCCCACGTTACTGTTTCAGGGAAATAATGATTTTCTTGTCAACCAGCATCAGGGCCTTTCTATGGATTCTGCACTTACAAAGCAGAATGTACCTCACAAACTCGTGTTTATGAAAAGAACGGGTCATGCTCCACGGTTTTTCAGCAAGAAAAAAAGAGACAGCATCATCTACCCGAATATTCTTGAATGGGTAAAAAAATAACCTGCAGGAAAGCAGGTTATCTATATTTTTCAGTATTTTTCTTATTCAGAATCTTTGTCCTCGTATTTTGAAAAATCTTCTTTTTTACCAAAAACAAATTTGATAATTACAGGAAGTGTTGTGATCAGAACAATTACAATGATAATCAGTTCCAGCTTTTCTTTTAAATTGATGCCGAACTGCTCCTGGAAAAGTTTGTCCAGATAATGCCCTGCAAAGATCAGGATAAATGACCAAAGCACTGCTCCGATAATGTTATCTCTTAAAAACTCTTTTTTATCCATTTTTACAATCCCGGCAACAATAGGAGTAAATGTTCTTACCACCGGTAAAAATCTGGCCATAATGATGGCCAACGCCCCATGTTTTTCAAAAAAATCATGAGCCTGATAAAGATATTTTTTCTTGAAAAGCATTGTGTCTTGCTTCTTGTATAAAGCAGGACCTGTTTTCACTCCAAAATAATAACCTATTTCGTTTCCTATAATGGCAGCAAGCGCTACACACGAAGCAAGAATAGTGGTATCTAAGAAATCGCTCCCGGTGGAGCCAAAAGTCTCTTTGATGATTTCAACGGCGTAAATACCCGACACAAACAATAATGAGTCACCCGGCAGGAAAAATCCTACAAAAAGGCCTGTTTCTGCAAAAATAATAAATAAAATAAGCCAGAACCCACCCATTTTAATATAAAACTCGGGATTCAGTAAATCCTTCCAGCTATTGAAATCTTCCATATATAACGATTAACAACAAAAATAAGCGTAAAAAGTCTGAAACAAAAATTAATTATAAGTTTTTAACTAAAATCCGGGCATGATATTTTACAAGTCCATATCATCGTCTGAAACTGCAGTTCCATCGGCCATCAGAAAGGCTTTCAGGAATGGTGTGATATTTCCGTTCATCACAGAATCCACATCTGAAGTTTCGTAAGCAGAGCGGACGTCTTTTACCAGTTTATAAGGATGCATCACATAGTTTCTGATCTGGCTTCCCCACTCTATTTTCATTTTGTTGGCTTCTATCTCGTTTCTGGCTTTCATACGGGCTTCAAGCTCCATTTCATAGAGTCTTGAACGAAGAAGCTGCATGGCTTTCTCTTTATTTTGAAGCTGAGAACGGGATTCGGAGTTTTCAATGATAATTCCGGTCGGTGCGTGGCGAAGACGTACGGCGGTTTCTACCTTGTTAACGTTCTGTCCACCGGCTCCGGAAGATCTCATGGTTTCAAATGAAATGTCGGCAGGATTGATGTTGATTTCAATAGTATCATCCACCAACGGATAAACATATACTGAAACGAAGCTGGTATGTCGTTTGGCATTACTGTCAAAAGGTGAAATTCTCACCAGCCTGTGTACTCCGTTCTCTCCTTTCAGATATCCGAAAGCATATTCACCATCAATTTCCAGGGTAACGGTTTTTACTCCGGCTACATCGCCCTCCTGATAGTTGAGCTCACGAATTTTATACCCTTGTTTTTCCGCCCACATGGTATACATTCTCATTAACATGGATGCCCAGTCGCAGCTTTCCGTACCTCCTGCTCCCGCAGTGATCTGAAGCACCGCAGAAAGTTCGTCGCCCTCATTGGAAAGCATGTTTTTAAATTCAAGGTCTTCTATTTTCTCTACAAGCTGTGGGAATGTTTCATCCAGCTCTTTTTCAGAGTCGGGATCTTCTTTGGCAAATTCTGCCAGCACCTGCAGATCTTCAAACTGGGTACTGATTTCTTCATAATCTTCTACCCATTTCTTTTTGGAACGGAGCTGCTTCAGAAATACCTCTGCTTCTTTTGGATTATCCCAAAATTCCGGAGCAGCGGTTTTTTCATCATCATTGGCTATTTCTATCTTCTTTTTTTCGATCTGAAGGTATTTATATAAGTCGCCGATTCTGGCCTGTACTTCTTTTATCTGGTCGTTGTTGATCACGAATTTTTATTTTATACAAAAATACGGAATTCTTTTAGAGTGAAGTGTTTTGAGTTTCGAGTTTTCAGGTTTCGGGTTTAATGAAAAATCTAACTATTTTTTATTATCTCAGCTTCAAAGCTTTTCTTCAGAAATTCTTTAGATTTTTTACTTTCAAATTTGAAGCAGAGCATTGTCATGATATAAACAAATACCAGCATTAACAAAGACATGAAAAATTCTATCGATATTTTTTTCTCCGTTAAACTTATCATGATAAAAACACTAGCTGTGATTGAACACCAAAATATTAGAAAAATTAATACAAACAAATCCAACTTCATGGTTACCTGTATTTCTGTCTCATAGTTATTTTTTTGAATGATTCCATTTATTTTAGGGAGAAAGGAATTTCTGTATTGAATAACTCTGCTTATTTCAAAACTGTTACTATTCACAGATCCTTCATATTCCTTTATTGGATTCCTTCCTAAACCAAATTTTTTAGGTTCAACAAAGCCGGAAAGTCTTGTTAAAACTTCCTGTTCAGATAAGTTCGTTTTGTACGTAATACGCTCAAATGGCAAGTATTTCATGGGTATTAGATAAGTATCGATATCATTTCAGCCATCATTTCACCAATCTTCGGAGCTAAAGCAACGCCCATTCCTGAAAGTCTTACGGCACAAAACTGTCTTTCCGAAATTTGTTTTACAATCGGCGTTTTTTCTGAACCTATTGCCATTATTCCTGACCAGCGAAGCGCAATCTTAAAGTCCTGTCCGGGCAAAATGACTTCCCGTAAAAAATTTTCCAAATGTTTCTGCAGAAATTCTGTGGTTTCGAAATCCGTTGTTTCTTCAGTTTTAAAATCCTGATTTCGTCCGCCACCCAGGAGAACTCTGTTGTCCAGATTCCTGAAATAATAAAATCCTTCATCATAATGGAAGGTTCCTCTGAGTTTCAGTCCGTCAATAGGTTCTGTCAGGAGAATCTGTCCGCGTGCAGGAATAATTTCCTCTTTTTCAAGAAATTTTGAACTGAATGCGTTCGTGCAGTAAATTATTTTATCAGCCTCCACAGCAAGATTTTCTGAAATATGGATCTTTATTTCATCCGGATTTTCATCAATCGTTTTCACATCGGTTCCAAAAAGAAATTCGATTTTCAGCTAATGGCATTTTTCAAGGAGTTTCTGAAGCAGTTTCCCTGAATGCAGACTTCCCTCACAGGGATTTTCAATCAAAAATTCAGATTTTCCGAGACCGAATTCTGTTATTTTTTTCTGGTTAAGGACATAGGTTCGCTCAAGGCCTGTTATGGTTCTCAGCTTTTCATTTACAGCATCTAAATGTTGCAGGGGTTCACTGTTATTTAAAATTTCGTATCCGCCACTTAATTCAAAATCTATTTCGTTACTCTTGAAACAGGTTCTGATTTTTTGAAGTCCTTCGAATCTCATTTTAACCAATTCGAGTGTCTTTTCCCATCCCATTTTCTGGGAATCAGCAATTACTTCTGTCAGGCTTCCAAAACATGCAAAACCCGCATTCCTGGTTGAAGCGCCTAACGGAATGGTATTTCTTTCAATGATCAGAACAGTCTTTTGCGGATATTTTTCTTTAATGGATATGGCTGTCCAAAGCCCGGAAAATCCGGCACCGATAATAACAATATCTCTTTTCCTGTAAAAGGTTTCCAGTTCCCAAATGCTGTTCATTTTTTTGTAAAATGTAAAAGGTATTGATGTATTGATGATGATGTAGATGTCAGATGCTAGATATCAGATTTCAGACTGGAGGTTTTTAGATAGTAGATGTAAGATGCAGGTACAAGTTTAAACTTGGTCATTATAAAAGTTATTTATAGTGTTACAAAGTTTCATTCATACATTAAAATACTCTAACTCTCCATACAAACCCCGCATCTCGAATCTCGTAACCAGCCACTACGTTACCCTTGTGACTTACCGTCCTCTTCCTCATTATGCTGGAATCCGATTGCTCTTCGCGGCTCTTCAACGGCTTTGTAAGTATCCAGTTCTTTTTTCAGGGCCTGGATTCTGAATTTAAATTCATCGAAATTATTGATGATTGTATCTGCCAGGAATCTTGCAACCTGATCCAGGTATTCTTCGGTAAGTTTTCCGGCTGCGTCTCTTAACGCTGCATCTAAAAGTTGCTGATCAATCTTAATATTTTCATTTCGGGTTCGCTGGTACTGATTTTTAAGACGTTTTTTAAGGCTCTGTGTAAAATCAATCAGCATTGTATTGCTGAATGCCTTCATTTTAGACGATACTTCATGCCAGAACGGAACCTTATCAGCTTTGTTCTTTTTAAGAATTTTATAAAGCAGGGAATCTTCTTCAAGCTCTTTGGTCATCGCGTACAGAATAATTTCAGAACGTTCTGCTGCATTGGGTGGGAATATCGGGATCATCACATCAAATCTTCCCGGAGCAAGAATTTCTTCATCTATCTCCGAAACAGAATTGGCGGAACCTACCATCAGCAATTCTTCTTTTTCAAATTTGCCGATGTAATGAAGAATCAGTTCCTGGGTTTCCAGATTGCAGGAAGCAAGGTCTGTTTCTGCCCTTCTTTCCATCATGATCTCATCAAAATCATCAAGGAAAAGCAGCACTTTCTCTTCTTTCATCATAGTAAGCAGAAAATCATTGAAATTGGTTTTATTGCCGTCTATGAAAGAGGTTCCCAGATAATGTTTTTTGACTTCTTTAAATTGATACCCGATAATCTCTGCAATTTTTGTTGCCCAGAAGATTTTCCCGCTTCCCGGAGGTCCATACAGGACAATTCCCGCAGGTTTGTGAATTCCCCAGTCTTTGATCTGCTGAGGGTTCAGGAAGGGCTCCAAAACGCCTGATATGTAAAAGAACAAATCCCTGTAGCCAATAAAGTCTCTATACTTCAGGCTGGTTTTCTGTCCGAAATAATCATAGACAAACTGATAATTTCCACCTAGTTTATTATCGATACCATAGCTTGAGATCGATGAGCGGAAAAATCCGTTATCAAAAATATTGGGATTGGTTTCCTTGATGGCTTTTTCCACTTTATCCTTAGGCTGATTGATCACTTCTGCAATCTGCTCCACGGTTTTATTTTTGTCCAGATCCTCTTCATAAAGCTTTAAAAAATCCATATTCTCGCGGGCAAATTTTTCAAAATCTTCTTTTACTTCAAAATTGGTACTGATACACTCACCAAGCTCAAGGTCAAAATCCTGGATAAACTGCTTGATGGCTTCTGCGGA
Source organism: Chryseobacterium oranimense (assembly GCF_900129755.1). Classification (GTDB taxonomy): domain Bacteria; phylum Bacteroidota; class Bacteroidia; order Flavobacteriales; family Weeksellaceae; genus Chryseobacterium; species Chryseobacterium oranimense. The sequence goes on along the minus strand of NZ_FQWT01000004.1, from coordinate 50,796 downwards.
AACATTCAGCTCTTTGGCTAACTCAATTAACTTCATAAACTACCGATTAATTCAATCAAATTTAATATTTTAATCTTATAAATCTATTGAAAATATGGTAAAATAAATATTCATATTCCACCAAAGCTGTCAAAAAACAGAAGTCTATGCCGGGAGTTCTTTATTGAACGGAAACTTTTTCAACCATATCATTTACCGCTTTTTCTATCACTTCCGGCTGGTCCTGATTGATGTAATGACCACTTTTTTCAGCTATAATCTGTTTGCTGTCGGTGGATAAATTCAGCAAATCTTTCTGCATTTTGTCCCATGCCCCCAGCATTTCATTTTTTATTTTCTGATCTTTAATGAAACTGTCATATTTTGTTTTATCTCCTGCCGTAATAACATACAAAGGAACAGAGCCAAAGGTATTGATGGCCGCTGCCTCTGTTTTAACAGATTTCATGTGATCCTGCTCTTCCAGGGTAGCATCGGCACTTTTGTAAAGCAGGGCCGGCATCACAGAATTCTGATATTGATATTGATTATTTTCGGGAAACATATTTTTAAACATCAGCCTTGCTGCCCCGAATGTATTGGCAAATTTTAAAAACCCGCCCGGCAGGCCCTGATTCACCATTTTATATAATTGCGGGGACAGGTATTTTTCATCAGCAGGATACTGGCTGTCTACCAGGATCACTCCAGCAACGTCTTTTGGATATTTCTGAACAAAAAAACGGGTAAGCATTCCTCCGAAAGAATGCCCAACCAGGATGTAAGGTTTGGGAGCTTTGGATTTTTCCAGAAGTGTATGAAGTTCTTCGGCCATTTTCTCGCCTGTTTTGGGATTTGCTCCTCTTTCACTCCATAAAATTCCTGACCTGTCATAGGAAAATGTGGTATAGGATTTCGGAAGATTCTGCTGAATATGATACCACTGTAAATGCCCCGCAGGATCGAAAGCGGTTTCAAAAACTACTGTAGGACCTCCTTTCCCTTGTTGCAGGTAATGCATCTTATGGTTTTCAACTTCTGCGAACTGTCCGTCAGGCTTTATTTTTTCAGCTATTGAACGGGATATTCTTTCAAAAACAAATCCGGCCATCAACAAAAGGAAGATGATTAATAGCAAGGCCATCAGTATTCTTTTTATCCATTTAAGGGTATTCATAGTTATTTTTTAAGTAATTGTTTTTTAATGGGTCTCTGTTCCGGGGAAATAGTTACACCCTTAAGACAATAACAGGCTGATCATTATTACATTCCACTGTATTTTAATGAATCAGAATAAAACAGGGGTTGTAACAATTCTTCAGTTATACAGACTACTACTATGTAAAACAAATTACATGGAAAAAATTTTGTCAGTAAAGAATTTAACCAAAAAATTCAAAAGGACTGTGGTAAATAATATTTCCTTTGATGTAGAAAGAGGAAATGTGTATGGTTTATTAGGTCCCAACGGAAGCGGGAAGTCAACGACATTCGGAATGCTGCTGTCCACGATCAACCCAACCAGCGGAGACTGGTACTGGTTTGGTAAAAAAGGGACGGATCCGGAAACCCTGAAAAAAATAGGAGCTATTATTGAGCAGCCCAATTTTTATCCTTATCTGGATGCCGAAACCAATCTTAAGATAGTAGCTGAGATTAAAGGAACTCCTTATACAAGGATTGACGAAGTTCTAAAAACAGTCGGCCTGCTGGAAAGAAAAAAAGATGCTTTCAAAACCTATTCTCTGGGAATGAAGCAACGTCTGTCCATCGCATCTGCCATGCTGAACAATCCGGAGGTGATGATCCTTGATGAGCCTACCAATGGTCTGGATCCGGAAGGAATTATCCAGATCCGGGATATTATCAGCAATATTGCCAGACAGGGCATTACGATTATCATTGCCAGCCACCTTCTGGACGAAATTGAAAAGATCTGCAGCCACGTTATTGTTTTGAAAGAAGGAAATGCCATCTACAGCGGAAGAGTGGATGAGATGACTGCCAATAACGGGTATTTTGAATTAAAAGCCGATAACAACACGCTGCTTTTAAATGCTCTGCAAGAACTTCAGTGGTTCAGCGCCGTGAAAACCGAAGGTGAGATCATTAAAGCCCAGATTCGTGAGGATGCTTCGGTATCTGCTTCGACATTAAACCAGAAACTTGCCGAAAAGGGAATCTATCTTTCTCATTTAACAAAGAAAAAGCTGTCCTTAGAGACCCAATTCCTTGAACTTGTAAAAAACACGAATACCCATGCTTAAATTACTCAAACTAGAATATTATAAAAATCTGAACTACAGACCGTTCAAGATTTTCACCATCCTTTATTTTGCTATTCTGATTGCTCTTTTGTTTATCGGGCTGGTAGATCTGGATGTTTTCGGAGGAACCATCAATCTGAAGGAACAGGGAATTTATAATTTCCCTGAAATATGGAACTTCACCACATGGATTGTTGCCCTGCTGAAAATTTTCCTGGGGCTGATCATTGTTTTTTCAATCTCCCAGGAATTCACCAACAGGATGTTTAAGCAAAACACCATCGACGGACTGAGCAGGAAGGAATTTATAGGATCAAAACTTTTAACGATCACCATTTTTACGACTGTTTCTACACTGATTGTGTTTATCATCACGATGTTTTTGGGCCATCAATATTCCAAAGTAACCGATCCTGCAAAAACGTATGAGGAGGTTTATTATATCGTAAATTATTTTGTGAAACTATTTACATTCTTCTCTTTTCTGATGTTCCTTTCGGTATTGCTGAGAAAATCCATGTTTGTATTCCTTGGTTTCTTTGCTTATTGGGTGGCTGAAAAGATTTTAACAGGGATTGAGGCTTACCAGAAACTAAGCGGAATGCAGGGAGAGCAGAGAAAAGCAGTCCTTGAAAATGATTTTTTCATTACCAACCTTTTACCTTTGGAAAGCATGTCTAATCTAATCCCCAATCCTTTAATGCGTCTGAATCTTGTTAAAGTAATGGGCGTAAAGTATGAAGCTCACTATCCTACAGAAAGTATGATCGCCTGTATCATCTGGTCTGTGATCTTTATTGCGGGCTCTTACTGGATATTGAGAAAAAGGGATTGGTAGATTTACAATTTAATTTAAATATTCAAAGATTAAAAAATTTAAAGATTAAGTGGTCCATAGGATCACTTTTTTGTTTTTAACAGATACATCATGTTAAAAATGAATTCTTCCTTGTTCAGGTATTCGATTTTTCGTTAATTTTATCAAAAGGACAGAAATGAAAAAAATTTATTATTTGCCGGGACTGATCAGCGCTGTACTCATTCCGCTGCTGTTCTGGTATTATGGAAATAAGAGAGTTCATCCACAATATACGGTGATGGATTTGGGAATTCCGGCAAAACATAAATACAATGATACTTTAGACAATACGCTTGAGCCTTACAGGAATTGGAACTACAAAAAAATTGTAGTAAAACCTAATACAGCTATTCAAAACCAGCAATATTATGTTTTAGAATTGAAAAAACTCCAGGCTAGAAATGAAAAAGAGACGGGAATTGAATTTATTATTAATGATCATAACAGTTACCAGGATTTCATATCATTAATGAGTACTATGGAACTTGCCCAACAGGAAACCTTTGGTGTTGATGTAGGAAAAACCGGTCATTTTTTTGCCGTTCATTTTTATAAAGATCCTAATAAAGATATTTATTCCAGTGCTGGATGTACGGTTGGAGGCGAATATCATGAAATAAGAGATCACATCAATTTTTCTGATCTTGAAAACCTTGTAAAGAACCTTCCCAAACAGTCATTTTATGTTATCTTTGGATTTCTGTTCCTTTTGAATTTTTCAATGCTCAGTATAAAAGAAAGATTTCAAATTCAGTACTAAAAGGTCTTTTATTTTGGAGCCTGTCTTGGTTATTAATTATACAATAAACCTTATAGGTTTTAGAAACCTATAAGGTTTAATTAATAAAACACAAACAACTGCTTCATCTACAAATCTGCGGGAGAGTTTTATATTTATTTTATCCTAGGCAAAACAAAGACCGCTTTTCAGCGGTCTTCCTTCATATTACTTTTTATCCAGCAAAGAGATATAATCTCCGTAGCCTTTTTTCTCCATTTCTGCTTTCGGTATAAACTTCAGCGATGCACTGTTGATACAATATCTAAGTCCTCCTTTATCAGCAGGACCGTCTGTGAAAACATGTCCAAGGTGGGCGTCTCCGGTTTTGCTTCTTACTTCAACTCTTACCATTCCTGCAGATTTATCCATTTTCTCTTCGATCAGTTTTTTGGTGATCGGTTTTGAGAAGCTTGGCCATCCGCAACCAGATTCGAATTTATCGGTAGAAATAAATAAAGGTTCCCCTGTTGTGATATCTACATAAATTCCTTCACGTGTTTCATCCCAGTATTCATTTTGGAAAGGTCTTTCCGTTGCGTTTTCCTGAGTCACGTTATACTGTTCTGCTGTCAGTTTTTCTTTTAACACTTTTTTGTCCTGCTTCTTGTATTTTGTTTCAGGAAGCGGGTTGGCATTTTTAGCCATTTCAAAAAGTCCCGGTTCAATATGGCAGTAACCTCCCGGATTTTTATCCAGGTAATCCTGATGATAATCTTCTGCTTTATAGAAGTTTTTCAGTTCAACAGTCTCTACCACTACAGGCTGGGAATAATTGGCAGACAATTTCGACACTTCATTTTTCACTACGGTTTCATCTCTTTTATTTGTGAAATAAATTCCCGTTCTGTACTGATCTCCCCTGTCGTTTCCTTGTTTGTTAAGACTTGTAGGATCAATTGTTTTAAAATAAAGATCAATCAGCAACTTCAGATCAACCTGGTCAGGATCATATTTTACTTTCACTGTTTCCGCAAAACCTGTGGTATGGCTCACCACCTGTTCATAAGTAGGATTCTGGGTATTTCCGTTGGCATAGCCTACTTCAGTTCCTACAACCCCTCGAATCTGCTGAAAAAAGTGTTCCGTACCCCAAAAACATCCCCCTGCAAAATAAATTTCTCTTACATTTTTATTATCCATAATTTCCTCATTTTCCTTTTCTTTTGTTAATTCCTTGGACTTAGAATTCTTAAAAAGTCCCGATCCTGCAGCAAAAACTGCGACACCCAGAATAATTCCGAGCACGATAAATATATTTTTCATTTTTTTCTTTTTATCCATTACTTTTTATTGTTTTGTAAGATCATTAAACCAAATCCTAACAGCATCACATCCTTCAGTATAAAGAAATCTGTGACAGGAACTCCATCTACAACTTTCCAGACTCCGGGGGTTGTAAAAAGATAGCTCAGCGTTACCAGAAAGGTGACTATCATCCCGATCGCGGCATACTTCCTTAGAGATGCAAATTTCACACTAAATATCAGTAGTAATGCAATGATAATTTCTATCGCTCCGATAGCATTTGACACCGCTTGAATCCCTGCTATTTTATATACGAAAAAAGTAAGAAAATGGTTTTCTACCAAAGGTTTGATGGCAGCAGCCTCTGTGGGTGTAAATTTGAATATCCCGATCCAGAGCAGAATCAAAGCGGCCCCGAAAAGCGAAATATAATACCCTGATTTGTACGTTGCAGATTCAACGTTAATGGTTGATGTTCCGTTCATGTCTTTTAGATTTTGAATGATACTTTATTATTTTCAAAAGTATAGTCGGAACCATTTCAAAATCCTGACAGTATTTTATTTAAATATCCAGTTTATTTAAAATTTTATTTTTAAAATACTGAATATCAGAATCATTTATTTCAATATTTTCTTTGTGAGAACGTTTTCTTTTTAAAATATCATCCAGGATTTTCAGCTTTTCTTCATAAGCCCGGCACCACTTGCAGATTTTTAAATGCATGGAAAGCTGCCGGTCTTCCTTTCGGGAGATGAGCTGTGCATTCCTCTTTTCCATCAGTAAGGTTGCTTTGCTGCATGGCAGGAACAGAATATGAATTAATTTTCTCAACATGTTATGGTATGGTTATAGTTTGGCAAACCAGTTATTATCAAGGCATTCCCTCAGCTGCATTCTGCTTCGCTGAAGAACCTTCCACAGGTTAGTCGCAGAAATCTGCAATTCCTGACTTACTTCGGGTGCTTTTTTCTCCTGAAGGTAATACATTTTCAGTGGAATCTTCCATCTGGCGGGCAAATCCTCAATGCAATCTTCCAGGGTTTTATTAAAATCATCATTATCCAGCAGCTCGGTTTCTTTTTCTGAGACATTCCAGTCATTTAAAACACTGTCACTTTTCCATGAACCAGTCTCATCAAAAAAATGATCCAGATTGATCTGAGGTTCGGATTTATATTTTTTCCGGTAAAAATCTGCAGCTTTCCTGTTTAAAATAGCATTCAGCCAGGTCAGCGGCTGGCTTTTCCCTTCAAAAGATCCGTAAGACGAAAATGCAGCCAAAAAAACTTCCTGTACCAGATCTTCAGCTTCCTCTTTGTTTGAAAGTAAATAGACCGCTCTTTTCAGGAGAGGTCCGGAATAATGTTCTACCCAGCTTTTCAGCACTTCGTTTTTCGTCATTTTTTATCCTTTGATATTATTTTATAACCCCGGCAGACCTGAATCTTAAAAGTCTTTATTTAATATTAAAACGAATATAAAAAGTTAAATGATACCATACAAAATTTTATTCCGCATCATTGGGTTTATTAAATATGAAACTCTTCATATGCATTAAAATCCATTAAATAGTAACCATACACCACACCATTCAAAACATAGCATAAAATTATTACAAATCGCCTAAAAACATTAAATTTGCATCTTATCAAAAATCTGATAGTTTTAAAAGCAAAGCAATACTATGACATCACAAGAGATACGTCAAAAATTTTTAGATTATTTTAAAAGTAAAGACCACCTGATCGTTCCTTCAGCTCCTATCGTGCTGAAAGACGACCCTACCCTTATGTTTTCCAACTCAGGAATGACGCAGTTCAAGGATTTTTTCTTAGGCTACAAAACACCTACCGCCCCAAGAATTGCCGACACACAGAAATGTCTAAGAGTTTCCGGAAAACACAACGACCTGGATGATGTAGGTAGAGATACGTATCACCACACCATGTTCGAAATGCTGGGGAACTGGTCTTTCGGTGATTATTTCAAAAAAGATGCTATTGCTTTTGCCTGGGAATTACTGACTGAAGTATTCGGAATTCCAAAAGAGAATTTATATGTAACTATTTTCGAAGGGGATGCCTCCGAAAATCTTGAAAGAGACCAGGACGCTTACGATTTCTGGAAATCACACATTTCTGAAGACAGGATTATCAACGGAAACAAAAAAGATAATTTCTGGGAAATGGGTGAAAGCGGACCTTGCGGACCATGCTCGGAAATCCATGTTGATTTAAGAAGTGAAGAAGAAAAAGCTAAAATTTCAGGACTTGAATTAGTTAATAATGACCATCCTCAGGTAGTGGAAGTATGGAACCTGGTTTTCATGGAATTCAACAGAAAGGCAGACAAATCTCTGGAAAAACTTCCTGCACAGCATGTGGATACAGGAATGGGCTTCGAACGTCTTTGTATGGCACTTCAGGGAAAATCTTCCAACTATGACACCGATGTTTTCACACCGCTTATTGCTAAAGTGGAAGAACTTTCAGGTAAAAAATACACCGGAATTTTAGAGGACGAAAAAGATATTGCCATCCGCGTTGTGGTGGATCACATCAGAGCTGTTGCTTTTGCTATTGCAGACGGACAATTGCCTTCAAACGGAGGTGCCGGATATGTGATCAGAAGAATTTTAAGAAGAGCAATTTCTTATTCTTACCGGTTTTTGGATATAAAAGAACCTTTCCTTTACAAACTTGTTGCCGTGCTTCAGGAGCAGATGGGATCTTTCTTCCCTGAAATTGAAAAACAGGGAAAACTGGTTGCTGAAGTAATAAAAAGTGAAGAAGATTCATTCTTAAAAACGATTGAAAACGGTTTGATCAGAGTTGAAAAATTAATTCAGCAAACGATTGCAGACAGTTCAAAAGTATTACCAAGTGTAGAAGTTTTTGAATTGTACGATACTTACGGATTTCCTGATGATCTAACGAGAATTATTGCGGAAGAAAAAGGTTTGACGATTGATGAAGCCGGATTCAAAGCTGAAATGGAGAAACAGAAACTTCGTTCAAAAGCTGATTCTGCCCAGAAAGTGTACGATTGGGTAACACTGGAGGAAAGAAGTGAAAACTTTGTAGGTTACGACCAGATTGAAGCTGAAACCTATATTACAAGATACAGAAAAGTAGAAAATAAAGACGGGGAATTTTACCAGGTGGTATTAAGCAATTCTCCTTTCTATCCGGAAGGCGGAGGCCAGGTTGGCGATAAAGGAGTTCTGGAAAATGCTGTTGAAAGCTTTGAGGTTTTAGAAACTAAGAAAGAAAACGGATTGATTATCTCTTTAATCAACGGTCTTCCGAAAGATGCAGGAGCTGTTTTCTATGCCAAAGTAAATGCTGCTGACAGAAAAAATTCTCAGGCCAACCACTCTGTAACCCACCTTTTACATGAAGCTCTGAGAGAGGTTCTGGGAACTCACGTGGAACAGAAAGGTTCTTACGTAGGCCCGGATTACCTTCGTTTCGACTTCTCCCATTTCAATAAAATGACGGAAGAGGAACTGGCTTTGGTAGAAGAAAAAGTAAACCATAAGATCAAGGAAAGTATTGCCTTACAGGAATTCAGAAGCATCCCTATTCAGGAGGCTTTGGATAAAGGAGCTATGGCTTTGTTCGGTGAAAAGTACGGCGACAATGTGAGAATGATCCAGTTCGGAAGCTCAAAAGAGCTTTGCGGGGGAACCCACGTAAAAAATACCATCGAGATCGGCCATTTCAAAATTGTTTCTGAAAGTTCAGCTGCTGCGGGAATCAGAAGAATTGAAGCCATTTCCGGAGATAAATCTGAGGAATACTTCAGCAATCTGGAAAAACAAATCACTGAGCTTTCCCAATTATTGAAATCCAAAGATGTTGTAAAATCCATCGAAAAGCTGATGGAGGAAAATGCTTCATTAAAGGCTGAAGTTGAAGCCTTCAAAAAGGAAAAGGCAAAAGGAGAAATCGGAGACTGGAAGAATGCTTACGAGCAGAAAGGAAACAAACAGCTGCTGGTGAAGAAAACTTCCCTTGATGCAGGTTCTGTAAAAGATATTGTATTCCAGCTGAAAAAAGAGATTCCTTCATCCGTAACCATTATTCTTTCCAATGCCGACGGAAAACCAATGATTACTGTCGGGGTGTCTGATGACCTTGCTGCAGAGTACCAGGCCGGAGCTATCGTTAAAGATCTTGCAAAAGAGATCCAGGGCGGCGGCGGCGGAAATCCTGGCTTCGCAACTGCTGGAGGTAAAAACATTGACGGTTTGGAAAATGCTTACCAAAAGGCTTTAACTGTTTAGGATTATATTCTTTAATAACAAATACTAAACTCCCGGAAAATCTCCGGGAGTTTTTCTTTTTTTCTATTAAAAATTTAGATTAAATCATCTATTAACTCATCATAAAAACTTTCTCACAACAAGAAATATCATTACTTTTGATCTAGTTTTTGCATGAAAAGGTTTTTACTCTTACTGTTTTTTTTAATGTCCTTCTTTGGTTATTCCCAATCAAAGATCAGGGTCATTGACGAAACTGACCAGAAACCAATATCCAATGCTAAAATATCCTGCGACGGAAAAATTTTAGGATTTACCGACATCCAGGGTTCATTGGAATTTAAGGCATCGTGCGGCACCATTGAAATCCAGGCGGAACGTTACCAGAAAGAAACGGCTTCCGTAGAGGCTGATATGGAAGTTTCCCTATTGAGAAAAACATCAAAAACTACTGATATTGAAACAGTAGTCATTGAAGACCGTAGTGATCCAAGAGCTTTGGAAATCCTGAAAAAAGTCAACCGGTTATTTAAGGAAAATTCACCTAAAAGTTTAGATTCCTATTCTTTTAAATCCTACGAAAAAGTCTCTCTGGATATAGATCAGGACAGCATCAGCCAGTTTAATAAATTCTTCAACGATACTGATTTTTTTAAGAAAAAGAGAGAGAAAGATTCTATAAGCAATATCTCGGCAAAACAAATCTTTTCAAAGAGCAAGCTCTTCTTATGGGAAAGGGCCCAGGAGTTTCTGTATGCCAAACAGTATGGTGAAAAAATCAATATTCTGGACAACAGAATTTCAGGCCTTAAGCAGCCTATTTATGAAATGATCGCTGTGCAGCAAAGCAACAGGGATAAAATTCCAAACCAGATCAAGCAGGAAAACAGAGGCCTTTACCGCTTTTTCCTTTCCGATACCATTGAAGTGAACGGAAGAAAAACGTTTGTGATCCGCTTCCGTGAAGTGAATTACAAAAAACAGGACAAAAAAAGAAAATACAACGGCGCCATTTATATAGATACGGAAACCTACGGAATCCAGAAGATTGAAAATTTCAGCAAGAATAAAAACGACGGCATCATTACCAGTACCTGGGTTTTCTATAATAACAAATGGTTCCTGGCCCAGGAAAAGGTAAAACTCAGGATGAGCAGGGTGGCTATGGAAGAGGATAGCAAAAAGAAAACGGAGGAACATCCTGAAAAGAAAGACAAGACCAGCTTCGGAACCTATGCTTTCCTTACCTCTACTTACTTTGATTTCAAGTCACCTATTGAAGAAACCAAAAGTGATTTTAAAGGCTATACTTTTTCTGTAAAAAATGCAGATGGACGTCTGCTGGACCAGTACAGGACCGAACCCCTTACGGAAAGGGAAAAAAACACCTACACCACCATCGACAGCCTGGGCAAAAAGTATAATATCGACAGCAAAGCTAAAGTACTGACCGGCCTTATCAACGGGCAGATCAGGATGGGTATCGTAGATTTTGCAGTAGACGAAATTGTAAACTACAACTTGTATGAAGGTTTCAGAGTAGGTTTAAAAGCTAAACTGAATGAGACTTTCAATCCCTATTTTTCACCCGATTATTATTTTGCGTATGGTTTTAAGGATGATAAGTGGAAGTACGGAATCGGGCTGGATATGAAAACTACCCTGGACAAAAATTCATTTTTCAGGATTGAATATTACAACGATGTAACAGCATCGGGAGAGTTCTACAGAAGGCTCTGGAATTTCAAGATGAGGACAATGAATTACGGAAATAACATTAATAATGATAAATACTATCATTTCAGAGGTGCTTCCCTATCCTACCTGAACGATGTCACCAATGGACTGACATTGGTTTTTGCCGCAAAAAGAAACATTGAAGAAGCTAAGTTTGATTATGCCTTCAGAGGAAGAGGCGGAGAATTTGATAATTTCAATACCCTGTTCACCTTAAAATATTCACCGAACTCTACCAATATCATGACGCCTCAGGGAAAATCGATCATTGATCAAAAATATCCTGAGCTGTATTTCAATTATGAACAGAGTTACAAAATGTTGGGTGGAGATTTCAATTATACCCGTTTTGATGCACTGTTCGTCCATAACTTCAAAACCATGCTGGGAACTACAGGATTCAGGCTGTATGGAGGAATAGTATTTGGTGAAGCACCGATATGGAAGCATTTTACCATGAACGGGCTGGCTTCTCCGAAAAAGGATTTTAATTTCAACCTTACCTCTTACCTGGGCTTTGCTACGCTGGAAGGCGGAAAATATTATAATGATAAATTCATTGCCTATTATTTCACCCACAAGCTTCCTCTGTATTTCAAAAGTTTCGGGCAGAATATTTCCAGCTTTGACTTCGTATTAAGAGGAACTATCGGAGATATGAAGCATCCGGAATACCATGATTTTAAATTCAGAAAACTGGACCACCTTTACCAGGAAGTCGGCCTCGAATGGAACAATTTCCTTTCCAGTTATTTCAATTTAGGATTATTTTACAGGGTCGGTTACTATACCACTCCCAATTTTAAACAGAATTTTGCCATCCAGTTTAAACTGAAACTTCTGGAATTTTAAAGCCTGCCAAACTTTAAAATTTCCTTCGACTTTAGTCAACATCATAAATACATAAATACATAAATACATAAATCAAAATATGCAGAGAATAGAAATAAAAGCAGAACAGTTTTTTGAATTATTAAAATTAAAAGATACCTCGATGTGGGAAATTTTTTCACAAATGATCGACGGCAATGAAAAGGAAATTATATTTCTGGACAATGAAAGCAAAATCCTTTTCAACTATATCCTTCCTTCTGAACAGGAAAAACTGGAGGAAGACAGAAAAGAATTTTCAAAACAGTTTTCAGATAAATTGGCTAACTTCAATTAAAAATTTTAGATGAATAAAAATTATATATTCTCTATTCTGGGTTTTCTTCTCTTTAGTTTCGGAAATGCCCAGAATTATAAAAAGCCGTTGGTTTCCGCGATCAAAGAAGCTGATCTTCGACAAGACATGTATGAGCTTGCTGCAGATCAGTTCTGGGGACGCGAGGCAGGAACTTTAGATGAATTAAAAGTATCCATGTGGCTTGCTGATAAAGCTAAAGAAGCCGGGATGAAACCAGCCGGCGATAATGGTACATTTTTCCAGTTTTTTGATATGTACAGGCATCAGGTGATTCCTCAAAGCAGTTTAAAAATCGGAGACAACAGCCTTAAGCTATGGAAAGATTTTCTGGTGGCAGAACCTGTAAACTCCTCCGTTGATTCTGAAATAGTCTATGCCGGAAATACAGAACCTGAAGGCCTTTCCCAATTGAATATCAAAGGAAAAGTCCTTGCTGTAAATGCTTCCGATAAAAATATAGATAAGGAAATGACTCTTTTTGTAAGAAGATATCCCGGATTTGTACGGACTAAATATTACAATAAAGCCTATGAGCTGGGAGCTAAAGCAATTATTTTCATCACCGATGATATTTCCGAAAAAAGCTGGGTTGAAGTCCTTCCACAGATGACAAGAGGAACCTATGGCGTAGAAGGCCTGAGAGAAAAAATCACCAATAACATCCCTGTTTTATGGATTAAAAGAGAACATGCAGACTGGGTAAAAAATAATCCTAAAATCTCTCTTAACCTCATCACAGAAACCTATAAATACCCTTCAGTAAACATCATCGGGAAAATTGAAGGCACAGATCCCAAGCTTAAAGAGGAATATGTTCTGTTGAGCGGACATCAGGACCATGACGGAATCAGACATCCCGTAAAAAATGATACAATATACAACGGCGCAGATGATAACGCCAGCACTTGTGTTGCCATGCTGGCAATGGCCAGAGCCTACAAAAAACAGCCCGGAAAAAGAAGTATTCTGTTTGTTTTCCATGGTGCAGAAGAAAGAGGATTGCTGGGATCCAGATGGCATGCCGCCCATCCGGTAGTTCCGAAGGAAAAAATTGTTGCAGTGCTGAACGGCGATATGATCGGAAGAAATGACAATAATGAAGCTGCCCTTCTGGGTGGAAATTCACCACACAAAAATTCTGAAGAACTGGTACAAATGGCAGAGGAAGCCAACAACGAAAGCACAAAATTCAAATACTTAAAAGATTGGGATTCTCCGAATCATGCAGAGTATTTCTATTTCAGAAGTGATCATTTACCCTACGCAAAAAACGGTATTCCTGCTATATTTTTCACCAGCGTGCTGCACGATCAGTATCATACGCCGCAGGATGAATCTGAGAATATCAACTACAAAAAGCTTTATAAAATGACGGAATGGATGTACAGAACATCCTGGAAAGTAGCCAATGAGGCGGAACGTCCAAAAGTTATTTCAAATTTTACGCTTGAGAGATAAAGCTTCGGCGGCCCGGATGGGCCGCCGAAGCTTATTTTTGTCATTGCGAGGAGCATAGCGACGAAGCAATCTCCTCCGGGTTCACAATGATGTAGAGATTTAATATTATTCTTTTGTATTGAAACAAAAGAATCAAAAATTCAAGACCGGGAAACTTTCGCTAAAAATAAATCCTGTTCTCTAAAAATTCTAAAACTTGCGCGGTAGCAATCTATGTTAAGAATCAAATAAAGTCCCGCGCTTCGGACAGTAGAATTTTCTTAACGTTCACAGGATTCATTTTCTTAACGCTCCATTTTCCTATGTCGAGATTGCCGCTGTTATAAAGATTATCCTCAAAATATCTGGATCAATCCTTAAACCCATAGCTCAAAAATCTGCGTAATCTGCAAAATCTGCGAGAGACCTATACTCTTTTGTCTTGAAACAAAAGAATCAAAAGTTCAAGACTGGGAAACTTCCGCTAAAAATAAATCCTGTTCTCTAAAAATTCTAAAACTTGCGCGGTAACAATCTATGTTAAGAATCAAATAAAGTCCCGCGCTTCGGACAGTAGAATTTTCTTAACGTTCACAGGATTCATTTTCTTAACGCTCCATTTTCTAATGTCGATATTGACTACCCTAAAAAACATCTCTATCAATCCTTAAAATCTTTAGCTCAAAATCTAAGTAATCTGCAAAATCTGTGAGCAATAATAATTAAATCAATTCAATTTTTTAAATAAGCAGATTCATCAAAGACGGATCATTATTCAGATAATTGACAAAAAAGTCATACTTCTTCATATTATTGAGCAATGGTGTAAAATCTTCACTTTGTTTCAATCCGATTCCCACTACAGCAATTCCCTTTTCTTTTGAATTCTTTTGAGTGTATTCAAAGAAAGTAATATCATCATTTGGTCCCAGAACATTCAGAACAAAGTTCTTCAGAGCTCCCGGGCGCTGGGCAAACCTCACCAGAAAATAATGTTTCAAGCCCGCATACAGCAGAGCCTTTTCTTTGATTTCTTCCATCCGGGTGATATCATTATTGCTTCCACTGATAATGCACACCACATTTTTCCCTTTAATCTGATCCTGATATTTTTTCAAAGCAGCCACAGAAAGAGCTCCGGCGGGTTCTACCACCACAGCATCCTTGTTGTAAAGTGAGAGAATAGTTTCACATACTAATCCTTCATCCACAACAGCCATTTCATGGAGTACATTTTTACAATGTTCAAAATTAAGATTACCTACTTTTTGTACCGCTGCCCCATCCACAAAACGGCTGATTTTTTCAAGAAGCACCGGCTTTCCGTTTTCCAGGGCTTTTTTCATGCTGGCCGCTGCAGAAGGTTCAACTCCGATAATTTTCGTCTGTGGAGACAATTCCCGGAACACTGTACAAATTCCGGCAGCCAGACCGCCGCCGCCTACAGGAACAAAAAGATAATCAACAGGTTCGCCCGACTGTTCAAGAATTTCCAAAGCAGCTGTAGCCTGACCGTCAATAATATCCTGATCATCAAACGGATGAATAAATATTCCCTGCTTATCACAGCAAAACTCCAGTGCCGCATCTTTGGCCTCATCAAAAGTATCTCCAAAAAGAACAACATCTATATAATCGCCTCCAAACATTTTTACCTGTTCCAGCTTCTGTCCCGGAGTAGGTAAAGGCATAAAAATAGTTCCTTTCACCTTCATGGTATTGCAGGCAAAAGCCACTCCCTGGGCATGGTTTCCTGCACTGGCGCAAACCACACCTTTCGCAAGATCTTCAGAGGGCATCACTGCCATTTTATTGTAAGCTCCCCTGATTTTGTAGGATCTCACCTGCTGCAGATCTTCCCTTTTAAAGCTAATTTTTGCGCCATAAATACCCGACAGATTGTTATTAATGACCAAAGGCGTCCTCACCACTACATTTTTAAGTCTCCGGGCTGCCTGATAAACATTGTCCAACACAGAAGGATACGTTTCTTCTTTTATCATAGTTGGTGATAATTAATTGTTCTCAGGTCTGAGACTGCGGACGGTCTTCCCTGCTCTCCACATTTCACTTTCTCTAAGCTCTGTAAGCTCAACTTCAAGTTTTTCCCTGTAGTCAGATTTACTGTTGCTGTCGATAGATCGCTGGGCTTCGTCACCTTTTGCCACACTGTCATACAGTTCTTCAAATAACGGAGAGGTAGCATCCCTAAAACGTTTCCACCAGTCCAGAGCTCCTCTTTGGGCTGTGGTACTGCAGTTGGCATACATCCAGTCCATTCCGTTTTCTGCAACCAAAGGCATTAATGACTGTGTAAGTTCCTCTACTGTTTCGTTAAAGGCTTCAGAAGGGCTGTGCCCATTTTTCCTTAAAACATCATATTGTGCTGCAAATATTCCCTGTACGGCTCCCATTAATGTTCCCCTTTCTCCTGCGAGATCACTGAATACTTCTTTTTTAAAGTCGGTTTCAAATAAATAACCGCTTCCTATGGCTATTCCTAATGCGGTTACCCTTTCCCTAGCCTTTCCTGTAGCATCCTGATATACGGCAAAACTACTGTTCAGTCCGCGATTTTGTAAGAACATTCTTCTTAATGAAGTTCCTGATCCTTTTGGAGCAACCAGAAACACATCAACCTCAGCAGGAGGAACAATTCCTGTACGTTCATTAAAGGTAATTCCGAAACCGTGGGAAAAATATAAAGCTTTTCCGGGGGTAAGATGCTGCTTCACTTTCGGCCAGTATTCAATCTGGGCTGCATCACTTAAGAGATAGCAGATAATGGTTCCTTTTTGCAGAGCTTCTTCTATTTCGAATAATGTTTCTCCGGGAACAAATCCGTCCGCCAATGCCTTATCCCAGGATTTTGAGTTTTTCCTCTGGCCAACAATTACATTAATGCCATTGTCTTTTTGATTAAGCGCCTGCCCCGGCCCCTGTACTCCGTAACCGATCACAGCTACTACTTCATCTTTCAGTACTTCCTGGGCTTTCTGCAATGGAAATTCCTCTCTTGTTACTACATTTTCTTCTACTCCGCCAAAATTCAATTTTGCCATTTCTTTAAATTTTTTATTGTTGTTAATAATTTTTTAGTTTAATTTTCTGATCAGCTTGCATGTACAATAGCTGTCAGGTATGGGTTTTTATGGTAATGCACTTCCAGTACATCTACCTGTTTTTCCATCTGCCGGGTGATCTTCTGTACAGATTCTTCTGTTTCCCGGATAACGATTACAAATTTTTTAACCTTTTCAATATCAGAAGGCCCTGCATTAAAATTCACAATGGGGATTCTTCTCCTTGAAAAAATAGCATTGATCCTGCCGATCAGCCCAAGGTAGTCTTCTGTGTAGGCTGTTATGGTATATTCCTTGTTTTCTGATTTCATCTTTTTCTATATTAAATGTTATGCTTTATTGTTGGTCAGTACGATCTCCGAAACACTTTTTCCCTGAGGAATCATTGGGAAAACATTATGCTCCTTTCCCGTCATCACTTCCAGAAGAAAAGCTCCTTCATGCTGAAGCATTTCCTTAAGGCCGGCTTCCAGTTCTTCCCTTTCTGAAACTCTTTTCCCTGGAATATGATAGCCTTTGGCCACCTGTACAAAATCCGGGCTCTGAATATCTACTGAAGAGTATCTTTCTTCATGAAACAATTCCTGCCATTGCCTTACCATTCCCAGGTAGCAGTTATTAAGAATTAAGATCTTGACATCAGGCTTGTACTGCATCAGCGTTCCAAGCTCCTGAATATTCATCTGGGCTCCTCCGTCTCCCATCACTGCGATAACCGGACGTTTGGTTTCTCCATAAGCTGCTCCTATTGCAGCAGGAAGGCAAAATCCCATAGTTCCCAATCCGCCGCTGGTAATATTACTTCTGGAATGCCTGAAACTTGAATATCTGCAGGTGGCCATCTGATGCTGTCCAACATCGCTGACAATTACAGCTTCGCCTTTTGTCATCTCGTTAAGGTGACGGATCACTTCTCCCATTGTAATTTCACCTTCTGAAGGATGCAGTTCGTGACTGATCAGTTGGTCATGCTCTATTTCATAGCAATCTTTAAATTTCTGATGCCAGTCTGCATGCTCTCTTTGGTTTATGAGCTGGGTAAGAATGGGTAAGGTTTCTTTACAATTTCCCAGAACGGGTACTTCAACTTTTACATTTTTATTGATTTCCGCTTTGTCAATATCTAAATGAATAATTCTGGCCTGCCTGGCATACTGATCCAGTTTCCCGGTTACGCGGTCATCAAAACGCATTCCTACTGCAACCAAAACATCGCATTCATTGGTAAGAATATTAGGTCCGTAATTTCCGTGCATGCCTACCATTCCTACTGCCTGTGGATGATCGGTTGGAATAGCGCTCATTCCCAGAACTGTCCATGCTACAGGAATCCCTGATTTTTCAGCAAACTGTAAGAATTCCTTTTCTGCATTTCCGAGCATAATTCCCTGACCAGCAATAATGAACGGTTTTTCTGCATTATTGATCAGCATACTGGCTTTTTCAATATTTTCTATCTGAGGAACGGGATTAGGTTTGTAACTCCGCAAAGCGTGACAAGGTGTATACTCTCTATATAAAACCTTTTGCAGCTGAGCGTTTTTTGTAATATCTATCAATACCGGACCTGGTCTTCCTGACCTTGCAATGTAAAATGCTTTTGCCAACACTTCGGAAAGTTCATCTGCATCGGTAATCTGGTAGCTCCATTTCGTAACAGGGCTGGTAACGTTCATCACATCAATTTCCTGGAAGGCATCGGTTCCCAAAAGATGTTCGAAAACCTGCCCTGTAATGCATACTATAGGAGTATTATCAAGTAAAGCATCGGCCAGACCTGTCACAAGATTGGTTGCTCCAGGGCCGCTGGTAGCCAGCACCACACCCACTTCTCCTGAAACTCTTGCAAATCCCTGCGCTGCATGTACAGCTCCCTGTTCGTGGCGGACCAGAATATGTTCCAACTGATCTTTATAATCGTAAAGGGCATCATAAATTGGAATAATAGCTCCTCCCGGATATCCGAATATCGTTTTTACCCCTTCCTGAAGAAATGCTTCAAGGATGATCCGGCTTCCGCTGATTTCTTTTTCTCTGGATACATTTAGATTCTTCATTCTATTTTATTAAGTGATTTCGTCTGTTACACAGCCTTCAGCAGCTGATGATACGGTAAGTGCATATTTGTAAAGCAATCCTTTTTTTACTTTGAGCTCAGGTTTTTGCCATCCCTTTTTTCTCTCCAGTATTTCTTCTTCGGAAACTTTCAGCTGTATGGTATTGTTTATGGCGTCTATTTCAATCAGGTCGTCATCTTTTACAAAAGCAATGAGGCCACCTTCGTATGCTTCGGGAGTAATATGCCCCACTACAAAGCCATGGGTCCCGCCGCTGAACCGTCCATCGGTAATTAAAGCAACACTTCCACCCAAACCTGCTCCGATCAGGGCACTTGTAGGTTTCAGCATTTCAGGCATTCCGGGCGCTCCTTTTGGACCTTCATGCCGGATTACAATGACGTCTCCGTGCTGTACTCTTCCATTTTCAATTCCTTTGATCAGGTCTTTTTCTCCGTCAAATACCCTGGCTTTACCTGAAAACTTTTCGCCTTCTTTTCCTGTTATTTTTGCTACACTTCCTTTCTCTGCAAGGTTTCCATACAGTATTCTGAGATGTCCTGTTTCTTTGATGGGATCTGATAAGGGTCTGATAATTTTTTGCTTTGCAAAGTCCAGACCTGGAACATTTTCAAGGTTTTCAGCGATGGTTTTTCCGGTAACTGTCAGGCAGTCGCCATGTAACAGCCCTTCTTCCAGCAGGTATTTCATTACGGCAGGTGTTCCGCCATGCTCATGAAGGTCCTGCATCAGATATTTTCCACTTGGTTTAAGATCAGCGAGTACGGGAGTACAGTCACTCATTTTCTGGAAATCATCCTGGGTTATTGTAACTCCGACACTTTTTGCCATAGCTATAAAATGAAGAACGGCATTGGTGCTTCCGCCTAAAATAACAATAAGACGAAGTGCATTTTCAAAGGCCTTACGGGTCATTATATCTGACGGTTTGATGTCTTTCTCCAGCAGTAATTTGATATACCTGCCTGCTTCAAGGCACTCATTTTGTTTTTCTTTGCTCAATGCAGGGTTGGATGATGAATAAGGAAGGCTCATTCCCAATGCCTCAATGGCAGAAGACATGGTATTGGCGGTATACATTCCTCCGCAAGCTCCTGCCCCGGGACAGGAATTTTTAATCACTCCGTTAAAATCTTCTTCTGAAATTTCCCCTGCTATTTTTTTTCCTAAGGCTTCAAAAGCAGAAACAATATTAAGCGGTTCGTTTTTATAACATCCCGGAGCGATCGTTCCGCCGTACACCATAATTGAAGGTCTGTCCAGCCTGCCCATTGCGATAATGGTTCCCGGCATATTTTTGTCACAACCCGGTAATGCAATAATTCCGTCGTAGTATTGTGCCCCGCAGATCGCTTCAATACTGTCTGCAATAACATCACGGCTCACCAGTGAATACCTCATGCCGTCTGTACCATTGCTCATTCCATCGCTTACCCCTATCGTGTTGAAGATCAAACCGGCAAGGCCATGATCCCAGGTCCCTTTTTTGACTACTTTGGCAAGATCATTGAGATGCATATTGCAGGTGTTCCCATCGTACCCCATACTGGCAATCCCGATCTGGGCCTTATGCATATCTTCTTCTGTAAAGCCTATTCCATAAAGCATGGCTTTTGCAGCAGGCTGTTCGCTGTTTTGTGTGAATGTTTTTGAATATTTATTTAACATATAATCCTGCATTTACTGTTTTATCATATCTGAGTGTAGAATGAAAAATTCTAATTTTTCCGGAATTCATAAAGGAAGTTTTTTGCTTAATTTTGGTCCAAAGCTATAGCTTGTAATATTTTTTTCATTTTCACTTTTAAGAAAATTACAATATTCAACGGTTTAATAACTGAACACATTTAACTGATAATCAATATTTTATAATATAAAAATTTACAATGACAGAAGTCTTACCCGTTTCATATAGGCCTGCTGTACTTTGTCACTTGCCGTATCTTTCCAGTTCTTGGTAAAGGGGACATCATCCAAAGAATCCAGTGCTACAATTTCAGCTGCCGTACCACAGAAGAAAGCAGCATCTGCACCTCTCATTTCTTCAGGTTTAAAGAAGGTTTCTTTCACGGGGATATTAAGTTCACTGCATATTTCAAATACCGTCTGTCTTGTAATTCCAGGCAATATGTTTCCTTTTGCAGGGGTAAATAATGTTCCATCTTTTTCGTAGAATATATTGGCTCCAGAACTTTCGGCGACATTTCCGTTTTCGTCGAGTAACAGGGCTTCGTCATAGCCTTTATCTTTGGCATCCTGGCAGGCCAGAATGGAATTAACATAATGCCCTCCTACTTTGGCCTCCACCTTAAAGGCTTTAGGATTTGGGCGCTGAAAACCTGAGGTCATGATTTTCATTTTGTCTGCGAGATAGCCGTTGCTCCATTCCCAGGCAAGCAGGGAGAGGTAAGATTCTTTTCCTTTCGAAAGTGACATATTGGGAGAACAGGTTACAAGCGGACGGATATAAGCATCACTGAATCCGTTGCGTTCTAAAAGTTCATAGGTAAGGTCTGTAAGCTGAGAGACTGAATAATGAAATGGAATATGCATGAGCTCTGCCGATCTTTTAAGTCTTTCATAGTGCTCTTCTGCCTTAAAGATCCTGGTTCCCTGATCAGTCCGGTAGGACTTTATACCTTCAAAAACGGAGTAACCGTAATGCAGAGATTGCCCATAAAGATTCGTTCCGGCTTCGCTTGCCTTGAGAAAGTTTCCGTTAAAATACACGATAGTGTTGTCGCTGTAATACATTGTATAGAGTTTTAAAAAATTAACAAAAGGGAATAAAAAAGGCCCTCTCACGATGTGAGAGGGCCCAGATATGTACAGTCATATTCTATCCTTCTCACATACGCAAGGGAATAATAATGACGATAATAATTACTGCTAATAGCTGATTCATAATTTCTGAAATAAAAAAAGCCGTTTCAATATGAAACGGCTTCTATATAATTTAAATTAAAATATTTTACAAGGCCGTTTCTTTACTGCTGCTAATTACAACAATAATAGTAGAAATGACCATAATATTTTTCTGATTCGTAAAATTCATACTGCAAATGTATAAACTTTTAAGTATTACGCAAGCTTTTTTAACACTTTTTATTTTTTTCACAAAATTGCCTGATCGTAAGTGCAGCTTCGGCGACATCATGAACTCTTAAAATCCGGGCTCCCTTTTCCAAAACTTTCATATGAAGTTTCTGGGTTTCTTCATTGATGTCCAGAGGAGATTTCCCTAACGGTTTATAGATGAATGATTTTCTTGAAATACCGATTAATAAAGAAAATTTTTCAAATCCCAGATACTCAGTTTCACCGATCATTTTCATCTGATCTTCTACCGTTTTCCCAAAGCCAAAGCCCGGATCAAGGATAATATCCTTGACTCCTTTTTCAAGAAGTTCGTTAGCTTTTTTAAAAAAATAGCGGTTGACCTCGAGGGTAATATCTTCAAATTTTATTTTATCATGCATGGCTTCATACGAAGGGTTTACATGCATCAGAATGTAGGGAAGTTTTGTTTTAGCTGCTGTATGAAACATTTCAGGGTCAAACTGTCCGCCGGAAATATCATTGATCATATCAATTCCTTCATTAAAACCGAATTTTACGGTTTCTGAATAGAAGGTATCAAGTGAAATCAATGCTTGTGGAAAATTTTTTTTAATCTGAGAAATGATATTTCCTATTCTCTCAATTTCTTCTTTGCTACTCAGAAATTCAGCATGCGGACGTGTAGATTGCGGCCCGATATCAATGATGTCTGCCCCGTCTTTCAAAAGTTTTTCAGTGTGCTCCAATGCTGCTTTTTCACTGTTAAACTTCCCGCCGTCGGAGAAAGAATCCGGTGTCAGATTCAGGATTCCCATAATTTTTGGAGTATCCAGTTCTACCAGTCTTCCATTGCAGTTGATGGAGTGATATTGCGTGGGAGAGTTTGAGGGTTTGAGGGTTTGAGAGTTTGGGAGCATGTTTATGAGTGATAAATGATGATTTATGATTGATCTGTATTCTGCAAAATTACTACTTATTGGGGAATGTTGGCTGTTGCTGGTTTTTTAGTTGCTGGTTATTAGTTGTTAAAAAGCTTTTCGTTTAAATGCTTTA
Source organism: Chryseobacterium oranimense (assembly GCF_900129755.1). Classification (GTDB taxonomy): domain Bacteria; phylum Bacteroidota; class Bacteroidia; order Flavobacteriales; family Weeksellaceae; genus Chryseobacterium; species Chryseobacterium oranimense. Next base: position 27,758 of record NZ_FQWT01000004.1, on the reverse strand, counting down.
AAGTTGTGAAAAATTAAAACGTCAGATTTTAAACCTTAAACATCAAACTTTAAATTTTGAACATTACAACTGAAAATACAACTTCTTTAAACTGACAACCAGAAACCAGCAACTCTCAAACCCTCTCACCCCGAAACCCGTACCCAAAAACCAAACGCTGACAAAAATCAACCCATGATTCCTGCTACCTAAAACCTAATTCGTATATTTGGGAGATTAAGAAAATTTATGTCAGAAACATCAGTACAGTTCGGGAAAGTTATCAGTCAGTGCCGTGATCTTTTTAGTAAAAAATTACAGGATTACGGGGCAGCATGGAGGGTTTTGAGGCCCAGCTCCATTACAGATCAGATTTACATTAAAGTGAACAGGATCCGTACGCTGCAGATGACGGATAAAAAAATGGTGGATGAAAGCGAAGAGGATGAGTTCATTGCGATTGTGAATTATTCTATCATCGGACTTATTCAACTTGAAAAAGGGCTTTCCAATGATTTCAATGAAAATAAGGAGGAAATTTTAAACCTCTATGATCAATATGCTGATGAAGCCCGGGCTTTAATGGAAAGAAAAAATCATGATTACGGTGAAGCATGGAGGGATATGAGAATTTCATCCATTACCGATCTTATTTATCAGAAGGTATTGAGAACGAAGCAGATCGAGGACAACCAAGGGAAAACTATCGTTTCCGAGGGACTGGATGCCAACTATTTCGATATGCTGAACTATGCCGTTTTCTGCCTGATCAAGTTCTCTGAAAAAGAGCAAATTTCCGAATCAAAAAATAATTAATATGATCAAAGGTTTATTACGTTTTATTATTGCTGTTATATTCATTCTTTCAGGCTTCGTAAAAGCGGTGGATCTGGTAGGTTTTTCTTTCAAGATGGAGGAATACTTTGCACCGCCGGTTTTCAATATGCCGTTCCTGGAAAAATTTGCACTTCTGTTTTCGGTTATTATGGTGGTACTGGAGCTATTGTTAGGATTTATGCTGCTTCTGAAACTGAAACTTAAGTTTACTCTTTCAGCATTAATTGCGCTTTGTATTTTCTTTGGATTTCTTACATTCTATTCTGCCTATTTCAATGTGGTGACGGACTGCGGGTGTTTCGGCGATGCCATAAAGTTTACCCCATGGCAGAGTTTTATTAAGGATATTGTGCTTCTTGCAGGCCTTATTATTCTGTTTATTCTTTACAGAAAAGATTTTACTAAAAAGGATGCCTACGGAAGTACTGCAAAGGAATCTTCAGGTAAGTTCAAATATATTCTTTTAGGCCTTTTTTCAGTGGTCATGATTTATATTATGGCTCAGGGAATTATGCATGAGCCGGTTATTGATTTCCGTGATTATAAGGTTGGCACCGATATTAAAGCTGAAAAGGGAAAAATCAATAAGAATCCTTCTGAATACAAAACTTTTTATTCACTTAAAAATCAAAAAACCGGAGAGGTTCTGAAGGTAAATCAGGATGACTATATCAAAGAAACAAAATACTGGTCGGAAGGTTCTCCATGGAAAATTGAAGAAGGGAAAAACGAATCCGTTCTGACGAAAGAGGGCTATAAATCTGAAATCGGTAAGTTCAAAATAGAAGATCCTACGGGTATGGAGCTTACGGATGAGATCATCAATGCTCCAAAAGCTGTGCTTGTGTTTTCTTATCACCCTAAAGAGGTTTCTGCGGATCTTTTACGAAAGGTTGAAGCCAAAGTGAATGCTCAGAAAGGAGCTGTTATCTATGGTATTTCCACAGATCATAATACTTTTAAAACCATTAAAAATGCTATGATGGACGGAACTGCAATCAAAACGATTGCGAGAAGCAACCCATTCGTCCTGACACTGGAAAAGGGGAAAATTGTAGATAAGCAGCCTGCGAAAGACTACGTGAAGTAGGATGTTGACGGGGAATGGTGAATCGTCAATAAGTGAATTTTAAAACAGACTGTTTCGGAGTGAAAGACTAATGAGTAAATTATTAATTCAAAAATTTCATTTGACTATAAAATCTGGATCATCAAATATCAAATTTAAACACTAAACTTAAACATACATTTAACAATGCAAAAATCAAATAAATCAATCGCCGGTTATCACCTTTTAATGATCCTTTCTTCTGTAGACGGGGAGTTTGCTCCTGAAGAAGGAATGCTGGTTCAGCAGTATCTGGCGGAAGAGTTTCCATTCAGGATGAATCTTGACAATGAACTGGAAGTACTGGCTCTTCTACAGCCTGAGGAATGGAAAGATCACTTTGAATTCCATGCCAGATGCTTCCATGATGATTCTACGGAAGAGGAGCGTGTAAAGTTTGCCGAATTTGCCAAAACACTGATCAAAGCTGACAATAAGGTAACTGATGAGGAGCATACGTTCTACAAGCTTTTGAAAAATCTGTGGAATTTAGCGTAGAAAAAATTTAGCGTAGAAAATCAGAGAAGGTGTGATCACCTGGAAAAAATTAACAAATAATATCCAAGCAGATCGTCATAGCATTTAATGAATCTGCCAACAATACCAATAAATAACTTTAATAAGACTATGAGAAGAAAAATAGTTGCAGGAAACTGGAAAATGAACAAAAATGTCATTGACGCCCAACAGTTAATGATTCAATTACTGAGCTATAAAAATAATAATACAACGAACTGCGAGGTATGGATTGCGCCACCTTCTTTATATTTAATGATGGCCAAAGATATCTTCGAAAAAGACGAGATCGGTGTATTTTCTCAGGATATGAGCGAGCATGAAAGTGGTGCTTACACAGGCGAGATATCGGCAGATATGCTGGAATCTATCGATGTAACCGGTTCACTGATCGGACATTCGGAAAGAAGACAGTATCACGGTGAAACGGATTCTCACTGCAACAGAAAGATCAAATTAGCTCTTGATAAAGGACTGATCCCTGTATATTGTAACGGTGAAACGCTTGAACAGAGAAAAGCGGGACAGCATTTTGATGTGGTAAAAAACCAGACTGAAGTTGCTCTTTTCACCCTTACTGCCGAAGAGATCAAAAAAGTAGTGATTGCTTACGAACCTGTTTGGGCAATCGGTACCGGTGAGACAGCTACTCCGGAGCAGGCTCAGGAGATTCATGCGCACATCAGAAGCATTATTGCTGCAAAATATGGTCAGGAAGTAGCTGATGAAGTTTCTATCCTTTACGGAGGTTCTGTAAAGCCGGATAATGCTAAAGAAATTTTCTCCCAGCCTGATATCGATGGTGGACTGATCGGAGGTGCTGCTTTAAAATTGGAGGATTTCTCTAAAATTATTGAGGGATTTAATTCGTAGATTTCGGCTAAAGCCGATGGGATTATAATTTTTCATTCAATGGGCTTTAGCCCATTCCTATTGAATGTTTTTACAAACTATATAAAATCAAAAACGGCGGCATCGAAGATGCCGCCGTTTTCTAAAAAAAATCTAATTATTGAATATCGACTACATACATTGTTCCTTTGTCTACTTTCCCAGTTTTAGGAAGGATTTTGGCTTTCGGATTGCCGTTGCCGTCATCTAAAATCCCAAAATCGTCATCATTGAAAACTGCCAGTTTATTATTTCCCAAATAAACAATGCCTTCAAATTTATCATGCTCATAGCCTAATTTTGCAACCAGATCTACGGCTAAAACTTTGGATACCGGTTTTATCCCTGCATTGGCAATTTCATCCCAGGTGGATTGTTCCAGCGTTTTATTATTGATTTTCATTCCGTCCACAGCTGCAATATCGGTTCCGGTTACATCCGAAGCACCGGCTATATTGATCCTGTATACTTTTTTGGTCCCGCCCTGCGATCCGAAGTTTCCGTCTCTTTCGATGACCAGGAATTCCGTATTGCTGATCGCTGTAATGTCACATACTGAATCTGAACCATTTCCGTTTTGCTTATACAGATACTGCTTGGTTTGTCCGGTTGCAATATCGAAAGTGACGATTCTTGTTAAGGTTGTGTTTGTGGCTAAGGCTTTAGTCGGCACATACATAGTAGACTGCATGGTTCCTACCAATGTTTTTCCGTCAGGAGTAATGCATAATCCTTCCATTCCTCTGTTGGCTCTCCTTTTTGCCAGAACAGCCGGCAGTTTTCTTGGGCCGGTATTCACTCCTATCGGGCTTATTCTTTCCAGCTCTACCCCATCTGCATTATAATGGACGATGTGCGGACCGTATTCATCAGACACCCAAAAAGTTCCGTCTGCCGCTGCTACAATACTCTCACTGTCCAGTCCGTAATTATCCGTTCCTAAAACATTTCCTGATGAATCATAGGCTGTTTCTCCTGTACTTCCCATTCCTGCAGGGTTTGGAAGGCCGGTGATCGGTTTTCCGGAAGGGTTTTTCAGTTTAATATACTTAATGACTTCAATATTACCCTCTGCATTGATCTTAAAATGCATAATGGTTGGGGTAAAATCAGGAACCGAAAATTTCTTTCCGTTCAGATAGTCTGTATTCGGACCCCGGTCGGTGATCGCGTAAAATTCTCCTTTTCTAGTTGGATGTGCAGCTGCACCGGAACCGAATCCACCGTTAATGATGTTTACTCCATTAACGGTCACCAGGTTTGAAAAAGGAAATTCCTGGGGAAGTTTGGCATAATTGATATCCTGGCTGTTCATCTTGTCGTCATCTTTACATGATACGAGCGCTGTGAACAGTATAGCAGATAACAGCAGTTTTTTCATAATTACTTTTATGCCGCGAAAATATACATTGATTGTAAACTCAGCCTGAACTTAATGATAATTATATTTTAAGAATATGTTTTTGAAAACCACCCGTCAAAATTTCTTTGAATTTTTGCCACCCCTCCACGGGAGGGGAATTTTGATCCGACGAATTGTGTCATTGTCATTATGAAAATTCGAGATTTCATAGAACTTAAGTGATCTTCTTTTTCAAAAGGCTCAAACTTCAAAATAACTAAAGTGTAAAAAGGTTTTTTGGATCTTTCATGGTTAAAATAAAAAAACGCACCTCATCGGGTGCGTTTTTCAATATTCCTGAAAAAGGAATTATTTTTTCTCTGTAGATCTCTGTAAAACTTCGTCTACCATTCCGTAGCCTTTTGCTTCCTCGGAAGTCATCCAGTAATCTCTGTCTGAAGCTTTTTCAACCCAGTCGTATGTTTGGCCTGAGTGCTGAGCAATAATGTCATAAAGCTCTTTTTTAAGTTTTAACATCTCTCTCAGGTTGATCTCCATATCGGAAGCCACCCCTTGAGCACCTCCTGAAGGCTGGTGAATCATTACTCTTGAATGCTTAAGCGCTGAACGTTTTCCTTTTTCTCCTGCCACAAGTAAAACCGCTCCCATTGAAGCTGCAATACCTGTACAGATGGTTGCTACATCCGGCTTAATGATCTGCATAGTGTCATAAATTCCCAAACCTGCATACACGCTACCCCCCGGAGAGTTGATGTAGATCTGGATATCCTTCGATGGATCTGCACTTTCCAAGAATAAAAGCTGTGCGGTTACAATATTGGCAACCTGGTCGTCGATTCCTGTTCCTAAAAAGATGATTCTGTCCATCATCAGACGTGAAAATACGTCCATCTGTGCAACGTTTAATCTTCTTTCTTCCATGATATACGGCGTAAGGTTCGTTGGGCCGTACATTCCCATATACTGATCGGTAGCCAGACCGCTGTTTCCTAAATGCTTTACAGAGAAATCTCTGAAGTCTTTTTTAATGTCCATATTTCTATTATGTATTATTAACTATTTTTTTCAAAGTTTAAATTACAACTTTTATTCCTAAAATTTTATAGGACTTTTTGTCACAGAATATCTGCCTGATGATCAGCAGAATGTCTGTAATCTATCTTTTCCTATCAACGTAGATGCCTTTGATGGGCGAATATTCGATAATATTGCTCAATCTGATTGAAGCTTGTTTCAACAGGGTGATCTTTTTAATGAGTTCGTAATATTTTGCCTCATCCGTGCCTCTGTATTCATCCAGCTGGCGGGCTGTTTCTTTGATCAGGTAATCAATATACCTGTATTTATGCAGCAGGACGTCGCCTTGTACCTGTTCGGCTATTTTGTCTCCGTAATTGGGTGGGTAGATATTTCTGGAGCCCCAGTTTTCAAGTTCATCCAGAGGCATTAAGGCATCAACCACCTTGGAAGTAATTTCTTCATCCATAAATGTCACAAAAAAATTACCGCTCCTCAGTTCATCTTTCTGGATACCTTCTTTTACCTGGTTGATGATAATTTCATTTCCTTTTACCAGAAAATTATACTGTTCTTCTTCAAAATGCATCAGGATTTCTTCAATAACCGTAATCTGATACTCTTCATTCTTTTCATTTCTTCTTTTCAAAACAATATCTCCAAACATCAGCATATGATCAACCAGTTTGCTTTCCATAAACAGGACATCATATAAATAGGGATCTTCCTTCTCTTCATCTAAAGGAACAATTTCCAGTTTGGGCTGAACTTTTTCCTTCTGCTGCTGAACATGCTGATTCTGGTTCTGGGTGATCTGCTTCTGGACATCCAGCTCATTGAAAAGGCTCTGCTCGGAAAGTCCGAATTTATTGGAAACCTCTTTCAGATAAACTTCTCTTTTCAAAGCGTTCTGAACAAAGCCGACAGATTTTACAATATCCCTGATGGCTTCAGCTTTTTTGATCGGATCATTTCCGACTTCCTTTAAAAGAATTTCAGCTTTAAAATCAATAAAATCCATCGCCTCATTTTCGATGAATTTTTCTACATATTCCTGCGAATGTTTTCTGGAAAAGGAATCAGGATCGTCCCCATCCGGGAACAGGAGAACACGGATATTCATCCCTTCGGTCAGAAGCATATCAATACTCCTGAAACTGGCCTTGATTCCTGCATTATCACCGTCAAAAAGAATAGTCACATTTTCTGTAAGCCTTTTGATGAGTTTGATCTGCTCTGTTGTCAGGGATGTTCCCGAACTGGCCACAACATTCTCTATCCCGGACATATGAAGCGCAATGACATCCATATATCCTTCTACAAGAAGACATACGTTTTTTCTTGAAATTGCCTGCTTACTCTGGTTTAATCCATAAAGTACATTGGATTTGTGATAAATTTCTGTCTCCGGAGAATTGAGATATTTGGCTGTTTTTACATTATTCTTAAGAATTCTCGCTCCGAAACCTAAAACCCGGCCCGAAAAACTGTGAATCGGGAAAATAACCCTTTCCCGGAAACGGTCGATTCCTGAAGGTGTGTTTTCAGGAAATATAGACAGTCCGGATTTTTCAAGGATTTCTTTTGTATATCCTTTTTCTTCGGCATACGCTGTGAAAGCATTTTTCTTCTCGGGTGAATAACCAAGCTGGAATTTCTTAATGATATCGTCTTTCAGCTCACGTTCTCTGAAGTAGGCCAAACCAATACTTTTCCCTTCTTCAGAATCCCAAAGAACTTCCTGATAATAGCTGTTTGCCACTTCATGAATTTTATACAGCTGGTCTTTCTCGGTTTGTGCATGTTTTGCTTCTTCAGAAAACTCGCGCTGATCTTCCTCAACTTCGATCCCGTATTTCTTAGCTGCATGGCGAAGAGCTTCGGGATAAGTAAAGTTTTCGATCTCCATCAGGAAAGAGATGGCAGTTCCCCCTTTACCTGTTGAGAAATCCTTCCAGATCTGCTTGCTGGGTGAAACAACAAAACTTGGTGATTTTTCCTCATGAAAAGGACTGAGCCCTTTGAAATTAGACCCCGCTCTTTTCAGCTGAACGTACTCTCCTACAATTTCTTCTACCCGTATCGTTGAGAAAATTTTGTCTATGGTCTGTTTGGAAATCATAATACAAAAATACACATAAAAAAAAACCTTACAATTATATAATATATGTGCATTACATTTAGTAGGTTTTATCATTATTTTTGCAAAACAAATTAGGTATACTATGCAGTTCACTATTAATAAAATTGAAGACTGGCAGGAAGTTGTTGACAGCATCATTCCGCAATTAAAACATAACATTCTCCTTTTAAAAGGGAATCTGGGGGCAGGCAAAACCACATTTACCCAGTTTCTTCTTAAAAAACTGGAAAGCAGCGATGAAGTGAACTCTCCTACTTACTCCATTGTCAACGAATATAATACCCCAAAGGGGAAGGTTTACCATTTTGATCTTTACCGTTTAAAAAATATCGAAGAGGTGTATGACATCGGTATTGAAGAGTACCTGGACAATGCTTTTCTATGCATTATAGAATGGCCTGAAGTGTATGAAGAAGAGCTCTACGGGCTTAACTACCACACTATGAGCATTGTGAATACGGGTGATGAAAGAGAAGTTTTATTCGAGTAAATATTATGTATCTTTGCTTACTAATTCATAGTAAAATAACAACCTGTAAGATCTAATTTAATTAAAGAATGAGTACTACAAACATTTTTACTCCTTTTACTGAAGAAGAATTGATGCCGAAGGAAGAAAAGTTGGAAGTTATCAAGAAAGGAAAACAATTCAGCATTGGGATTCCTAAGGAAACCTGTCTTAACGAAAGGAGAACGTGCATTACTCCCGACGCTGTACAGGTACTGGTAGAACATGGCCATGAACTTATTATAGAAGCAGGTGCCGGGGAAGGTTCTTTTTTTACAGATCTTCAGTATTCCGAATCCGGAGCAAAGATCACCAATGATCCTAAAGAGGCTTTCGGGCAGGATCTTATCTTAAAGATCAATCCTCCTACGGAAGAAGAAATTGAATACATGAAGCCGAATACTTATCTGGTTTCAGCACTTCAGATCAATCTCAGGGATAAAGATTACTTTTTAAAGCTGGCGGAAAGAAAAATCAACGCCATTGCATTTGAATTTATTGTAGACGAGTACAAGCAGCTTGCTTTGGTAAGGCTGGTTGGCGAAATTGCAGGAACGGTCTCTATTTTATATGCGTCAGAGCTCCTTGCTTTGTCAAATGGTTTAATGCTGGGAGGCATCACAGGAGTAAGACCTGCAGAAGTTGTTATTTTAGGAGCAGGTATTGTGGGTGAATTCGCCACAAAAGCAGCGATAGGACTTGGAGCAAGTGTAAGGGTTTTTGACAATTCACTTTCAAAGCTGAGAAGGCTTCATACCCTTGTAGACAGCCGAGTTCCGACTTCCATTATCGATCCGAAAGAATTAAGCAAAGCATTAAGACGTGCAGATGTTGTTATCGGTGCCCTTCCAAGATTGAATATGACCCCGATCGTTACAGAAGAAATGGTCACAAGAATGAAAAAAGGCAGCGTTATTATTGATATTACGATAGACAATGGCAAGGTGATCGAAACTTCCGAGCTTACGACGATGGATAATCCTTACGTCATCAAACACGGCGTGATCCACTGCGGACTTCCGAACCTTACGTCCAGAATGCCGAGAACTACAACAAAAGCGATCTCTAATTTCTTCCTTTCCTATATTCTTAACTATGATGAAGAAGGCGGTTTTGAAAACATGCTGATCCGCAAAAACGAAATGAAGCAGAGCCTGTATATGTACAAAGGAAGACATACCAAAAAAGTGATCTGCGACCGTTTCGGGCTTACCTATCATGATATCAATCTTTTAATTTTCTAATGAAAAAACTTAAATTCTATTTAATAGGTCTTATTCCGGGGCTGATCCTCGTATTTTTTATTTTGAACAAAAAAGGGGCAAGCTGCAGCGGATACCTTCCCAACAGTCGTGTAATTGCAGAAACCCTGTCTAAAGAGTTCACCTATTCTGAAGATTTCAAAAACGGAATGAGCACGTATAAAATTGATGAAAAATTTGTAAAAGACAGTATCATTACCAAAGGAAAAGTGGATTTCGACAGAAGTCATGCACAGAAAAAACCTTGCCCCGACTACGTTCTCACCTATCCTGAAAAGAATCCTGTTTACGAAATTACATTTGAAAAATGTGAGGAAACAGCGACTTTAAACAGCCTGAAAAAACTTAAATAATCCTGATCTTTTAGTTAATTTTGCTGAAAGATCATTAAAGCTATTTTTATGGAAGGCAATTACTACATGATCCACGATTATCTGATATTCATTGGAGTTTTTGCTATTTTCTTTCTGCTTACCGTCAGTATTTACCTGTTCAGTCAAAACAACAGGATCAAACAGAGAAATACCCGTCTTTCCGAGACCAACAAACTCATCGAACAGAAGCTGAATGAAGTTCAGCTGGAACATATCGGTACAAAGCTGAATCCGCACCTGTTTAAAAATATCCTGAACTCCGTACAGTCGCATGCCTACCAGACGTATATGTCCCTGGATAAGCTCGCCAACGTCCTGGATTATATCCTCTACGAGAGCAATAACAAATTTGTAAGTCCCAAAGAGGAACTGGATTTTGCCTTAAGCCTTATTGAAATCAATAAAATAAAGATCAATCCTCTTTTTGATTTCAGGATCAAATCCAGGATCGATAAATCTGATGCCCTCTACGAAGAAAAGGTTTTTGCTCCTCTGATATCCGTTGACCTTATTGAAAATGCCTTCAAGCATACCGATTTTCTGGCCCAGGATTCTTTCATTTCAATCCATATGGAGCTTGAAAACAGGATTTTTATGATGAAAGTGAGCAACAAGGCTTCGTTAAAAAACAGTCTTGCAAAAGAAAACAGCGGTTTTGGAAGCCAGTCTCTGGACCAGAGGCTTAAAATGATCTACAACAACCATTACCATATGGAAAAAAGTTCGAAAAACGGTATATTCACAGCAGAATTAAAAATCAATTTAGGAGAATTCTATGATAAAATGCGTTATTCTTGATGATGAATTACTGGCCATCAGCTATTTAAAACTTCTATGTGAGCAGATCGAAAATGTAGAAGTGGTAAAAGCATTTAATGATCCTAAAATTTTTCTGAATGAAATAGACAGCCTCGACTGCAATCTCTGCATCCTTGACATTGAAATGCCGGGTATGACAGGCCTCCAGGTAGCAGAGCGCATTTCCGGGTCTAAAAAAATCATATTTACCACCGCCTACAAAGAATATGCGGCAGAAGCTTTCGACCTTAATGTGGTAGATTACGTGAGAAAACCCATCAAAAAAGAAAGACTGATCCAGGCCTTCGAAAAAGCAAAAGAGCTGGTAGATGTTCCTCATAAAAAAGATTTAATTGAGTGGAACACCAATATCGGCAGAACCGTGATTTTCACGGAACAGATCACTTATATTAAAACCTCTGAGATCGACAGCCGCGACAAAGACATAATCCTGAACGACGGCACTACCATCGTCCTGAAAAACCTGACTTTTAAGAATCTTCTTGAAATGCTTCCTCCTAAAGACTTTGCACAGGTAAATAAAAAAGAGATCATTGCCCTGTCTTCCATCAAAGCTTTTTCTACCAACGAAATCATTACCACTGTTCAGATAGAAAATAATTCCCTGAAGTTACAGATTGGCGAAGCTTATAAGCATTCATTAATGGAACTGTTTGGAAAGTAACTTCACTTCGCATGATTAGTATTTGATAATTTGCAGGCTTCATTTCTCTCATATCACCCTTTTTAACGGGATGATTTTAAAAAGCTGTGTTTATTAAAATCCATTTTATTACATTTTTCAGAACATTTATTACATTTTAAAAAGAGAAGTTGTTAACATCAATATATTCTTATCAACTTTGCATTAAAATATCGGAATCATGAATTGGGGAAAATACAGAAACATTATCTTTTACATCAGTACCATTGCATTCTTTTCATGCCTGATGTACTGGTTTTTTATTGAAGGTAAGACGTTGGAAATAGGAGAAAACATTACCCCCGGTAAGTCCACTGGCACTACAATGTGGGAAAACTTCTCGGATTCTTTTCTGACAAATCTTCATCATCCTCTCGCACTGCTTCTAGCTCAGATCGTTACCATTATTCTGGTAGCCAAACTTTTCGGATGGATCTGTGTGAAGTTAAAACAGCCTTCAGTAATCGGAGAAATGATTGCCGGTATCGTACTCGGTCCATCCCTTTTCGGACTTTATTTCCCTGAACTTTCAGCTTTTATTTTTCCAAAAGAATCATTACCCAATCTACAGTTCCTAAGCCAGATCGGTTTGATCCTTTTTATGTACATCGTAGGAATGGAACTTGATCTAAGTGTGCTTAGAAAAAAAGCGCATGATGCCGTGGTGATAAGCCATGCAAGTATCATTATCCCTTTTGCGCTGGGAGTCGGGCTCTCTTACCTGATTTATAAGGAATTTGCTCCGGAAGGTATCCAGTTCAGTTCCTTTGCCTTATTTATAGCTATTGCCATGAGTATTACAGCTTTTCCTGTACTGGCAAGGATTGTACAGGAAAGAAACCTTCACAAGACAAAAATAGGAACCGTTGTAATTACCTGTGCAGCGGCAGATGATATTACGGCATGGTGCATCCTGGCAGCCGTTATTGCCATTGTAAAAGCCGGATCTTTTTCAGGATCAGTATTTGTGATCCTGATGGCCATTCTGTATGTTTTCATCATGATCAAGGCGGTAAGACCGTTCCTGAACAGAATCGCAGAGTCTCAGAAAGGAAAAGGTTTCATCAGCAAAGGGCTGGTTGCCATCTTTTTCCTGGTACTGATCATATCATCTTATGCAACGGAAGTTATTGGTATCCACGCACTTTTTGGAGCATTCATGGCTGGCGCTATCATGCCCGAAAATGTAAAATTCAGAAATCTTTTCATAGAGAAAGTAGAAGATATTGCTTTGGTTTTATTACTCCCTCTTTTCTTTGTATTTACCGGATTGAGAACCCAGATCGGACTGCTGAATGATCCTCATTTATGGAAAATCGGAGGATTGATCATTCTCACTGCGGTAGTCGGTAAATTTGTAGGAAGTGCACTGACCGCAAAATTTCTGAATATGAGCTGGAAAGACAGCCTCACCATTGGCGCGTTGATGAATACCAGAGGACTTACAGAGCTGATTGTTCTGAATATCGGGTATGATCTGGGGGTTTTAGGCCCTGAGCTGTTTGCCATGCTTGTGATTATGGCACTTTTTACCACTTTTATGACCGGGCCTTGTCTTGATCTGATCAATTATCTTTTTAAAGGTAAAAAATCAATGATAGAAGAGGATGAAGAAGAGGAAAATGATGCCAAATACCGAGTCCTTCTATCTTTTGAAACGGCAAAATCAGGAAGTACCCTCATTCATCTTGCAGATAATCTCACTCATAAAATGAACGGGAATAAAAGTGTAACCGCCATGCATATTGCCCCTGTTGATGAACTTCACACTTTTGATATCAACCATTATGAAAAAGAGCAGTTCAAAGATATCATTGAAACATCCCGTGATCTGAATCTGGAAATAACCACCCTTTTCAAAGCTTCCACAGATATTGAAAACGATCTTACGAGCATTTCGAATAAAGGAAATTACGATCTTCTGCTGATCATGCTTGGCAAATCGATGTACGAAGGAAGCTTACTGGGCAGGCTCCTGGGATTCACCACAAAGATCATCAACCCCGAGAAACTCCTGAATACAGTAAAAGGGAAAGGAAATATTTTCAATAATTCTCCTTTTGACGACTTTACTCTGCAGATTCTGGACAAGACCAATATTCCGGTAGGGGTTCTTGTGGAAAAAGATTTCAAATCGGCGGACAGGGTGTTTATTCCTATCTTTAACCTGAGCGATTTTTACCTTCTTGAGTATGCCAAAAGACTGATTAATAATAACAATTCGCAGATTATCATTCTAGATGCAGCCGGACAGATCCGTAACAATATCGAAGTAAAAGAATTAATCAGAAGTATTGAGCAGGTAGCACCCAATCATATTACTTTATATAACGAAAAAAAGATTGAAAAAGACTTTCTTAACTCCCAGGATCTGATGCTGGTCAGCAGCAAAAGCTGGAAAAACCTGATCGATACCAAAAGTCTCTGGCTGTCTGATATTCCTTCAACCTTAATTATCTCTAATCCCTGATGACATGGCCTTTCCCACTGTATTTTGGACATTACAGCACTAAAGCAGTATATTTATAGAAACATTCAGTATGTGCCGATATGCTATGGTAGCTTACAAGCCCCATTATGCCTGTTTCAGCTGCCAAAAAACCTTTAAGCGCTATCTTTTAAAAGATATTGACAGGAATGCAGACATTTCTGTTGATGCCAAATGCCCGCAATGCGGAGAATTAATGGCCAATATGGGGCTTGATTTTAAATCTCCCGCAAAAAATGATGACAAACAGTGGCAGCATATCAAAAGCCTGTACCGTGTGGGAATTACCTTTCATTCCTGCGGATGTTCCGGGCCCGGATATATTCCTGAGGACAAAGAAACTCTGATTTCTTATCTGGAACAGGTCCGCTCCGATTACCAGGAATCTCTTACATTCTGGAGAAACCGTACAGAACCCGAAAATAAGATAGAGCGCGAAAAAGATTATCAGAGAAACTGGCAAAAACTATCAGCTGTCAGCAATAAGGCTAAAAAGGAAGGGGTAAGCAACCTTGAAGGAATAGATTACTGGATCAAAAGAATCCATGAAATAGAAGAACGCCTGCGTATTGCTGCCCAATAAAGAATATTCACTACTTTTAAGCATTATTTCCGGAAAAAAGTAATTGAATCTAATTTTATATGAAAAAAATAAGTCTGGTATGCCTTGGTCTTTTCATTTTTACGGCGTGTAAAAATGAATCAAAAAAAACAGGGCATGAAACTGTAATTACTAAAAAAGACAGTGTTCCTGTCCAAATCACTACTACAGAAAATAGACCTGCAGCTGAAACCAAAGAAATTCCTGTCCTGAAAGAATGTACAGAAAAACAGATTGAATACGAAACTGAACAGGAATGTATCTTTAAAAACATCAGTATTGACAAGGTGTATCAAAGAACAATAAAAGATAAGGACATTGAAAAGGCAGAGCTTCTACTGGCCGATCTGCCGGAAAAAAGCGCTACAAAAGACATAAATAATGACGGCCTTATCTCTATAACCTACACCGTTGCTCCTAAAAAGACAGACATTGAATTCCAGTTTGAAGGCGGCGTAACAACTTTAAGTCTGGAACAGCTTGATAAGGATGTAAAAAGAATAATTATCCACAGTGCCGATTAATAAAACCGGAATGAAGATGAGAATTAAAATCAAAAATATTCTGAGTTTAAAAAATATTTTATACCTTCGCTCTGTGAATTTCAATAACGCAACATATTATTACAGAATTTTTAACTCAGATCTGGGCTAGGATTCTTATGAACATAACTTAAACCTCGTCCCAGGACGGGGTTTTTTATTTTAAAGTTTTCAGGAAAAAGCTGTATAGGTTGAATACTAAGCTTTTATAAAGATTATCAAAGATAGTCAGGTAACGATTTGGTAACAGTGCTTACTGCTTTGCTTTTCAACGTCTTTCCGTTAGCTCAAGGCAAATATACAAAAATAGAAGGATAGGAAAATTAAAACCTATCCTTTATTTATCGCTCTTAAATATTTTTGATTCTTATGAATCCTACTAGAATAAAACATTAATTTCCTGATATCCCATTAACAAAAGTATCTACGAATCCAATGATTTTATTTAGAATACGATCTCCGATTTCCTTAGATTTTAATACACTTGGTCTTCCTTCTTTCCGTAAATCTAAAATTTCTTTTCGCAAAGGTTCACGTTCTGTAAACAAATAATTTTCTATCAGTCTTTCTGTTTTTTCTTCGGAAAGATTTTCTGTTTTGACTAGTTCCTGAAGTGCTTTTTCTTGCTCTACATTCCAGAATTTTTCAAACTCTTCTGGAATGGCATCCGTATCTTCGATATGTGGTAAACTTTCCTGAATAAATTTTTCAATCAATTCTCTTTTACTTCTTAATGAGACCTCGGTGTTCAGTAAATTGAATATATCTTTTTCAATACTTTCTTTGTCTTTCGCACTATGTTTCGACTTGAATTTAATCAATAACTGAAGTATGTAAGTTACATTGATTGTATCACGCCTAATCAATTCCAATTCAAAATCTATATCATTAAGAATAGACGCTTTTTTAGACGGATCAGTAGGATCGAGTTTTTCCTTTAAATCCAGATATTTACTGGTATAATCGGCAAAAAGTTGTTCCTCCATCTGTAAATCATCCCAAGTAAATTCTGTGTAATGGCTCATTTTTTTGTGCAAACGCATCATGGCACGGAAAGCCAAAATAAATTGTAGCTGATCTTCTTCCGAATATAAACCGTCAACAGATACTACTTGTGGAACGATTTCTAATAATTTCTGCGTGGCTTCGTTAAACTTTTCTACATACGCTTCGTATGGTTCTACAATAATCTCATCAATTGCTTCTTTGTTGCTGAATAAAGCGATGGCTTCGTCTGTCTTGTCTTTTAGGTTTCGGAAACATACAATATTTCCCTGTGTTTTATTCTTATCCAGAATACGATTGGTACGGCTAAATGCTTGTATCAATCCATGATATTTCAGATTTTTATCAACGTATAAGGTGTTTAAATACTTACTATCAAATCCTGTCAAAAACATATTGGCTACCAACAAAATATCCGTCTCGTTTTGCTTTGATTTTTTGGCTACCGCATTGTAATAGTTGTAAAATCCTTCGGTATCTTTTACGTTCTGTTTCTCTCCAAATAATTCATTAAAGTCTTGTACATACGTTTCTAATAATTCTCTACGATGAGGTTTGTAGCCGTAAACTGCTTGTGGTTCAGCAACCATTCCTAATTGGGAATAAACAGCATCTTCCATTTCCTCTTCATTCTGAGCAAAGCTAAAAATAGTCGCTATTTTTAAATCGTGCTGTTCCTCTTGTTTTTTACGCTTGAAAATTTCATAGTATTGAATGACCGAATCAATATCCTGTACACACATCATTGCACAAAATTTCCTGTTTTGGGTTTTCTGATCGTGGTATTGAATGATGTAATCTACAATGGCTTCCTTTCGTTCAGGAGCTTCAAAAACTTCAGTTTCATTGATTTGCTCTACTTTTAAATCAATGATATGTTCTTTCTGTTTGAAAGTCTGAATGTATTCTACAGAAAACTTCAGTACATTCTCATCACGTATGGCATCTGTAATTACATATTTATGCAGACATTTTCCAAACAAGCTTGCGGTTGTTTTTTCTCCATCTGCATTCTCTGCCAAAATGGGAGTGCCTGTAAAGCCAAATAATTGAATATTGGTAAAATAATTGACGATGTTTTTGTGGGTATCACCAAATTGCGAACGATGGCATTCGTCAAAGATAAAAACCATCCTTTCGTGCTGAATGGATTTCATTTTTGATAAGTTTCTTCCTGAAATTGCATTATTTAGCTTTTGAATGGTGGTAACGATGATGCGAACATTCGGGTCGTTTAATTTACGAATGAGGTCATCCGTATTAGTAGCAGAACTTACCGAGCCCTTACTAAATTTATCATACTCTTGGTTGGTTTGATAATCCAGATCTTTTCTATCTACCACAAAAACCACTTTTTTGATAGCTGGAATTTTGGATAGAATCTGACTGGCTTTGAAACTGGTTAAGGTTTTTCCACTTCCAGTTGTATGCCAGATGTAGCCATTTTTTTCGATGTTATAGCCATTCAGAATTTCGTTTTCTTTTACCTTTTTGATAATACTTTCTACCGCATAATACTGATATGGACGAAGTACCATCAGACGTTTATCAGTTTCATTCAGAACGATATACTTACAGATCATTTTACTGATATGACAAGGTTCTAAAAAAGAATCGGTAAAGCCGTTTAAAATATTATTTAATGGATTATTTTGTTCGTCTGTCCAATGAAACGTCTGAAGATATTCCTGCTTATGTGTTCCAAAATTACTGAAATATTTGGTATTTACACCGTTACTTATAACGAATAATTGTACAAAATGAAACAAACCCTTTCCAGCACCAAAGCTATGTTTTTGATAACGGTTGATTTGGTTGAATGCTTCTTTCATTTCCAAACCTCTTCGTTTCAGCTCGATTTGCACTAAAGGCAATCCATTCACCAGTAAGGTAACATCATAACGATTTTCATATTTCCCTTCTTGTGTAATTTGATTGGTTACCTGATATTCGTTCTGACACCAATGTTCTACATTGAGAAATTCAAAATACAGGTTATCACCATTATCCCGAATAATGTGATGTTTTTTTTCACGCAATACTTTGGCTTTTTCGAATACAGAACCTTTATTAAGTATATTCAATACTTTTTCAAATTCACTATCGCTAAATTGTATATGATTATGCTTTTCTAATTGTATTTTCAGGTTTGCCAGTAAAGCTATTTCATCAACAATAAAAGCGTATTTATATCCCAATTTCTGTAATTGGTCAATGAGTTGCTCTTCTAGAATTTGTTCGGACTGTTTGCTCAAAATAATTATGAATTAGGAGTTTATCTTATTTTTTTTACCTATGTACAAATTTAACAAAATATAATGTTCTCCTAATCCATAATCTAAAACTTATCTAAGAGCCTTAAACATCTGCTCAATAGCTTTCTTCTTTTGTTCCATATTAGGATGTACATAAAGATTTAACGTAGTGCTGATGTTGGAATGCCCTAATAGTACACTTACCGTTTTATAATCGCAATTACTTTCAATACATCGGGTTGCGAAACTATGTCTTAACCCGTGAAATTTAAGTTCAGGCATTTTTAATTCTTTCATTAAATTTTTGTAATAGCTTCTGTAGGTTCTGGGTTCAGTTGGTTTAGCATCGTTTGTCAATACAAAAAATAAAGGATTCACAATCTTTTTAAATGGTTTCAATATTCTTAATAAATCCTTACTTATCGGAATTTCACGAATAGAATTTTTAGTTTTAGGGGTATCCAGAATCAATTCCGTTCTACGAGTTCCATCTTCTATCATATAAATACGCTGGATGGTTCTGTTAACACTGATAATTCCGTTATCGGTATCAATATCTTCCCAAGTTAATGCACATACTTCCCCAATACGCATTCCTGCACTTAAACATATATATACACCTAAATTCCTAAATGTAAAATGCTCTTGTATATAGTTCATTATTTTTTTCTGATCAGTCTTGGTAAGCACTTCAATATTGTGCTTTTCTCGTTCAGTAGGAAACTGAATATCAAAAGGGGTATATTTCAACCATTTGTTTTTAGCTCCAAATTTCAAAATCATTTTCAGAACAATTAAAATATCCTTAATTGTTTTATGACTTAAGCCTGTTTCCAACTTTTGAAAAACAAAGCTTTGGACATCAGCTTCTTCAATCGCAATTTTATTACCGAAATTAGGCAGTAGATGATTTTCAATCAATAGCGTATAAGCTGAGAAACTTGACTTTTTTACATACTGTTTTTTGTCTATTTTCCATAGATCGATAACTTCTGAGAGTTGTTTTTGTTCATTCATTATAATTTAATTTTTTAAAATCTCAAAGGAAAGAAATTAAGGACACTTTATCCCCCAGATGGATTTGGAACTAAGGTTCCTAATTTGAGATTTCCTGAATTTACTGAGGAATGGGAAACTAAGAAGTTGGGAGATATTGCTACGTTTTCAAAGGGAAAGGGAATTTCTAAAAGTGATATAGAAGAAAATGGAATTATTGAATGTATAAGATATGGCGAACTCTATACACATTACAGAGAAGTTATCAATGAAATAAAATCCAAGACTAATGTAAATACATCGACTTTAGTCTTAAGTGAAATGAATGACGTCATAATTCCTGCTTCTGGCGAAACAACAATCGATATTGCAACAGCTTCCTGTGTCTTGAAATCTGGGATTGCACTAGGAGGTGATTTGAATATCATTAAGACTAAGAATAATGGAATCTTTTTGTCTTATTATCTAAACAGTAAAAAGAAAATGGAAATAGCTAATTTAGCACAAGGTATTTCCGTAGTACATTTATATTCAAGTCAACTAGCTTCTCTTTCTTTAAGTCTACCAAAGCTTAATGAGCAAAATAGAATTTCTTCATTTTTGGCTTTACTTGACGAAAGAATCCAAACCCAAAACAAAATAATTGAACAATTAGAAACCTTAATTAAAGGGCTAAGTGAAAAAATATATTCGCAGAAAATTAGGTTTAAGAAATTCACAGAGAAATGGGAGGTGAAGAAGTTAGGCGAAATATCAACCATTACAACTGGTTCTTCTAATCGAGAAGATTCTATTTTAAATGGAGAATATACGTTTTTTGACAGGTCACAAGATATTAGAACAAGTAGTAGATTTTTGTTTGATAAAGAAGCAGTAATTGTTCCAGGAGAAGGGCAAGAATTTATCCCTAAATATTTTATAGGAAAATTTGATCTTCATCAACGAACATATGCGATTTTTGATTTCAGAGGAATAAATGGAAAATATTTATATTACCATTTACTTAATGATGATAAATATTTACAATCAAAAGCAGTTGGTTCTACTGTAAAGTCATTACGATTGCCAATGTTTCAATCTATGCCTATCAAATCTCCTTGTTTAGATGAGCAAACTACCATTGCCAATTTTCTTTCTGTTATTGAAACAAAAATTCAAACAGAAAAAAATATTTTAGATAAATACCATTGTCAAAAACAATATCTGTTACAGAGCCTATTTATATAAACAAGTTCTGTAAAAGGTTCTTTTTTTGTATTTCATATTTTTTTAATAACGTCTTTTCAATATTTATTTTCTCATCAAGTGATGATAGTAATTTCTCAATATTACCTTGTTCATCAAGTGATGGGCAAAAAATTAATGATTCTCCATAATCTTTGAAATAGATATGCGGAATCCCAGAGCCAACTTTGTATTTCTCAAAGTTGAAGAATTTTAAACAGAAAAAAATATACTTCAAATTAACATCTGGTTTTACAGTTAGATAGTTCAAAGTACCAATAACCGAAAACTTATCCGATGCGTATTGAACCTTTCCAACTCCAGAACCATCTTTTATTATTAAAATCGCATCTTCATTAATTTGAGAATTTTCCGTAAATGCAATAACACCTGTAGCTCCATAAACTGGGTAAATTCCATTTTTATCAATTACATCAGATTCTGTTAATGATGATGAATAGCAAGAAACACAATTATTTATTTTCTTATTTGGTACTTGATTTAGAATTAGTTTCTGACAAAGCCCTTTAATTAGGGATTTTATTTCCTATGTGATTACGATTAGTAAGAAATTATTCTCACGTCAATTGAGATTTAAAAATGGAAACAATAAAAATTATATAGATTGGAATACTAAAAAGTTGGGAGAGGTTACAACTCTTATAAATAAGAGAAATAAAAATAACGAAAAGCTTCCTGTTTATTCTATAAATAACAAATTAGGATTCGTTCCGCAAAGTGAGCAATTCGAGGGAGTTGATAGCGAAGATAGAGGCTACGATATTAAATTATACAAAATAATTGACAAGAACACCTTTGCCTATAATCCAGCAAGAATTAATGTGGGATCTATTGGCTATAGTGAAAACTTAGAGAATATTATTATCAGTTCATTGTATGTTTGTTTTAAAACAGATAACATCGTAAATGATAACTTTCTATATCAATATCTAAAGACAGATTTTTTTAATAGAGAAGTTTTAAAAAATGTTGAAGGAGGAGTAAGAGATTATCTTTTCTATGACAATTTTGCGAGAATTAAATTTGATTTACCTTGTATTGAAGAGCAAAAAAAGATTGCTGATTACCTTTCATCTATAGATTCAAAGATTGATATTGAAAGCCAACTATTGCATAAATTTGAAGAACAAAAGAGATACTTGTTAGCTAATTTATTTATATAAATAAATTAGCTAACAAGTATTGTTTCTGCTTAAGTAATAGCGTATGAATTTCAAATTCAGTTTTTATTTTATCGTCAATACTTGATAGAAAATCTGCAACATATGTTTGTTGAACATAATTTGGTAATTGCATTTCCATAGGCTCAATTTCTGATATATAATGCCGTTTGTGTTCATTTGATGATAGATTTAAAAATGACAAATACTCAAATATAAATTTTAGGTTAACATTTGGTTTCGCTGTCAGTATTTTAATTGCTGAAGATTTTACTTTGAATATAAAATTAACAAACTTTATATCCATTGTAAAATCATCGAAAATGATACATTGACCTTTGTCATAAATACCAAATTCTTCATCGGTATATCCTAATACAAAAGCTTTATTTGCAGTTAGAACTGGAATTAGCGAAATATCAGATGAATAATCTGTATTTGTAACCAAATATTTAGTTGGCTGTTCATAGTTTAAAGTATCCTTAACTTGAACATATTCATTTTCTTGATTAAGAATTTGTTCGTATAGTTGATTGCGAAGCGTAATCTTTAATAACTTCAGCTCCTCAATTATTTTGTTTTGGGTTTGAATACGTTCATCCATCAAACTCAATAAAATAGTGATTCTTTCTTGCTCATTTACGGAGGGAAATGATAATTCTATTTTTGAAATCCTTCCAGTATTGATACTTAAAACCTTCGACCCTTGGGATTCTTTTTGAATTTGGGTTCTGACAGAATTGGATTTGAATAAATAACCATTAAAGCCCAAGTGGAAAATACTTGATTTTGGTCTTCCTAATAAGGTGTGTAAACCTGATAATAATTTTTCGCTATTGACATTTATAATTTCGATACTTTTTCCCACATCATTCAAATCTTCTGAAGCATCAGCAAAAATTACATCTCCTTCTTTGCAATAATTTTCATCAGAAATCCTGTCAAGATTTATTTCTTCATTTATGAAAGGGACTACTTCCTTAGTAGTGTCAAATAAGGTTTGAAATTTAGTGTGAATATCTCCGTAATGGATATTTTTTACCGTACCGACTTCGTAATTTAAATTTTCACGAGAAAAGGAGTTGGTTACTTTAAAGTGCATCACTTCCCCCAACTTCTTAGTTTCCCATTCCTCAGTAAATTCAGGAAATCTCAAATTAGGAACGTTACCTACTTTTAATTTTTTATTTATCATCTCGATGATTCAATTTTCGTTAGTAAAAACATTAAGGATGTAAAAAATTAAAAAACAAGTCCCAATTCTTTGAAGTACACATCAATCTCTTTGTCCAGTTGCGCTCGTTTTGCTTCTAAAGATTTGATTTCCTGCATTACGGATTGAATATCGATTTCTTCTTCGGCTTCAAATGTATCTACGTAGCGAGGAATGTTGAGGTTATAGTCATTCTCTTCAACTTCTTTTAGGGTAGCTAAGTGACTGTATTTTTCAATAGTCGTTCTGTTACGGTAGGTTTCAACAATCTTATCGATATGTTCTTCCCGTAACATATTTTGGTTCTTAACTTTCTCGAATTCTTTACTGGCATCAATAAATAAGATATTGTCAGGATCTTCCTTACACTTTTTAAATACCAGAATACAAGTTGGTATACTTGTTCCGTAGAAAATATTGGCAGGTAAGCCTATGACCGCATCCAAATAATTTTTCTGTTCAATCAGGTATTTACGAATATGCAGTTCTGATGCTCCACGGAACAACACACCATGAGGCAGAACAATAGCCATTGTTCCATTCTCTGCCAAATGATAAATCATGTGTTGCACAAATGCAAAGTCAGCTTTGCTTGAAGGAGCTAATTTTCCATATTGGCTAAAACGGTCATCATTTAAAAATAATGGATTGGCACTCCATTTCGCTGAAAAAGGAGGATTTGCGACAATTGCTTCAAATGGCATATCGTTTAAATGCTGTGGATGTTCTAGTGTATCCTCTTGTTTTATATCGAACTGACGATAATGCACTCCATGCAAGATCATATTCATGCGAGCAAGATTGTACGTTGTACGGTTCATTTCTTGTCCGTAGAAATTATTGACATCTTTTACTTCTCTTGCAACACGTAATAGTAATGATCCTGAACCACAAGTTGGGTCATATACCGATTTTAAACGATTTTTACCTGTTGTAACAATTTTTGCAAGAATTTTGGATACTTCTTGAGGCGTATAAAACTCTCCCGCTTTTTTTCCTGCACCGCTGGCAAACTGACCGATCAAATACTCATAAGCATCTCCTAAAACATCCAATTCTGTATCATTCAATTTGAAGTCAATTTCATCGAGATGCTTTAGAACTTTTACAATAAGTGTATTTCTAGCATCAGCAGTTCTACCCAGATTATTACTATTCAAATCCATATCAGAGAACAAGTCCTCAAAGTCTTCTTCACTTTGTGTTCCCATTGTACTGAGCTGGATATTGGTCAGGATTTTTTGTAAATCTTCAAGGATGAAATTGTTATCACCTCTTTTGGTAATTTCGCTAAATAGTTCAGAAGGCTTTAAAAAATAACCCAATGTTTCCAGAGCTTCTTCTCGAATAGCTCCAATATATTCTAAACCTTTAGGCGTATCTTCTTTGATATCTCTGAATTGGATTTGATCTTCTTCCAAAATGGAATTCGCATAGATTTCCATTTTTTCAGCCAAATACTTATAAAAAATAAATCCCAAAATATAATCTCGGAATTCATCTGCATTCATTTTTCCACGTAACGTATTGGCTATATTCCAGAGCTGTTGCTCTAATATTTTCTTCTGTTCTTCTGACATTGAAATAAGCGTTATTTGATTAGGGATTTTTAATCCTTAAGAATCCACTAAAATAGTAAACTTTTAGCTACTAAACATTATGTAGGCTGTAAAAAAGGTGGTTGTTTGAATAGATAAATTTGGTCTAGAAAATTTTAAAAATTCGTTTATTACAAGTAATACTAGGAGAAGTCATCTATTTCTTTCTATAATAATTTAAAGAACTTTTTTTTCTTTCATTTTATTCATCTGTTTTTGACAAGGCTATCTTAGAAGTATTCGTTTACAAATCTTTATCCATATATTCTTCTAAAGAAGATTTCAGTTGGTCTAAAAATGCGGTTCGGGAACCTGCACGATATTTCATTCGATGGAAAGAATGATGCAAATCTCCTAAAGAAATCTGAAACATTCTTTCTAAAGCCAAACTGATTTTGCGTATTCCTATTTTACCATCAGAAAGAGAGCTATTTGCGTAAAGAGCATAAATCAGTTCTATCAAGGCATTTTTGGTATCCGTCCAAAGGATGCTATCAGATATATCCCTCGCAGAAAAATCTGCCATTTCATCATCATTGATTTTTTGGAGAATGTAGGTATAGAGTAGTTCATTGGCTATTATCCGAGCCACTTTGTTATCATAATAAGTTGAAAACAGGGGGTCAATTTCAAATACAAAACTATTCAAACCATCGTGGAAATTAATATTACCTAATCTAAAGTAGGTTTCATCACGGTCGGTTCTTCCTGAACGGTAATATCTGTAAAAATCTGAATTGTAGATATGCTCCCTGTATTCCTGTTTTAATTCCTTCAACTGTTCCAAAAAATAACTCGCATACATTTTCCCTCCATCAACAGGGCAAGCTGTCTGTATGCGAAATATCTTATTGTGGTAAATAAGCTTGGAGAGAATATATGGCTTGATATTGCGAAAGAAATTGATCTCCTCCCAATGGTTTTTAAAACCTTGCTTTGTAATGTCTTCTCTTATTGACCATAAATATTCTTTTAGGTATATAGTCATTTGATATGCTTCATCAATAGTATTAGGTGCAGACAGCGAAATAGCATTTTCTTTTCGCTGTATCTCCGATATGATATGATTTAGTGAAGATGTCATTTAGTAAACTACTATTTGTTAGTTTTTTTCATATGAAGTATTTTGAAATACAAATAGTTAAAAAGTATTTATAGAAGCTATCCTCAAACAAGCCAAACTATTTACATAAAAAAAATCACTACTAACCGACAAAAAAATATAAGGAGCCATCTGTTCAGGTAGCTTCTTTTTTCATATTTTAGTTTTACTACACACTAAAAATATGAAGTGTTATCATGCCGGGAGTTTCCATAGGAAACAACTGTATTATCGGTTCTTTAAGCGTAGTAAGTTCTTCTGTTCCAGATAATTCGGATTATGTTGGAAGTCCCGCGAAATTCATTTGTACTATTGATGAATATGGCGAACGATTGCTGACGAACAATGTGATGTATCCGCGAGAATTGGAACAAAACCGAAAAGCACTCGAAGATTATCTCCAAAAAAATCTTCCGCACACCTACAAACCTGTGAAAAATTCTACTCCACGCCCTTAACGCCAATTTTCAACATTCTTAGCGACAGTTCGCGGAAATCTCCCAACGTATTGTAAGCCGCATCTTCACTCAAAACACCGTGTGGGAAACCGACTGGAAATTTATTTTCGTTCGCCGCTTCGAAATCTTTGCTCCATTCTTCGCTGTAGTAATAATTATAAAGTTTTTGGTAATTGGGTAGGTTCTCTTCCCATTTTTTCAATAGATTTTCCATTTCCTTGATCAACTGGTCGGTTTGGTTCAAGGCATTTTCCATCTCGGTGATTCTTTCAAGATCAATTTCCATTTCCATTAAAATTTGCTTCAAAAATAAAAATTTAAAAAAGACTAAACGTATATTTGATGAAAATTAAGTTTGCAAAGACGGTTTCCTTAGCATGAAAAAAAAGAAAATCCTCGTCCGAATCGGTTCTCTGCGTCATGGCGGCGCAGAAAAAGTTTTGGCGACTTTTCTTAAAAAACTTCCGGACGATAAATACGAAATTGATCTTCTACTGAATTTGTATTCCGGAAAATATCTGAGTGAAATCCCAGATTGGATTAATGTTATTTACCTGAACAAAGGCGAGATGATTACCACCAACCGGCTTCAGGATATTCCGGTAAAAGCAATCCTTATCCGCACTTTCGGAATGCGGATTTCTTTGTTCTGAGCTCGAGATATGAAGGTTTTCCGACGGTTTTATTTGAAGCAATTACTTTAAAAAAGAAAATTATCGCCACCGAAGTTTCGGGAGTTAGCGAAATGCTGGAAAACGGAAAATTAGGACTTATTGTAGAAAATTCCGAACAGGGAATTTATGATGGAATGAAAAAAGCACTTGAAAATCCAGAATCTTTCGACAAATACCTGGAAAATATGAAAGGTTACCAAATGCCATTTACCCTCGAAAAATCTGTGCAACACATTCAAAAAATCATCGATAATCTTTAATTTTGTCTTATGCAAAGTAATCACACTAGTATCCAGAAGGATTTTTATAGGGAAAGCGGAAATTGGCTGTCTCCTTTGCAAATTTGGGCAAAATGCATCAATCCCAACTTGCATTTTATCTATATCTTACGGAAAACCCAGCATTATAGGAAAAACTCTGTATTAGGAATGTTTTGGCGATTAGTTTTAAGGCATCATCAAATTAAATACGGCTTCCAAATCTATCCGGAAACACAAATTGGAGAGGGTTTTTATTTGGGACATTGGGGAAACGTGGTGATCAACCCAAAAGCGAAAATTGGAAAAAACTGCAACATCGCACAAGGCGTATCGATTGCCCAAGCCAACCGTAGAAAAAATGAGGGCGTTCCTGTGATTGGTGACGAAGTGTGGATTGGTCCAAACGCGGTGTTGGTGGGAAAAATATCAATTGGCAACAATGTTCTGATCGCACCGAACGCTTATGTGAATTTCGATATTCCTGATCATTCTGTGGTTATCGGCAATCCCGCAAGCATCAGTAGCAATACCAATGCTACAATGGGATACATTAATAATAAAATTAAATCACTACTAACCGACAAAAAAAATATAAGGAGCCATCTGTTCAGGTAGCTCCTTTTTTCATATTTTAGTTTTACTACACACTAAAAATATGAGCC